>NZ_CP023777.1:2055000-4455000 GCF_002557795.1 Chitinophaga caeni
AACCCAGACTAGCAGCTAAGGTCCCCAATGGTACGCTAAGTTGAACAAACGCGGTCCGGATCCTACGACAGCCAGGATGTTGGCTTGGAAGCAGCCATTCATTTAAAGAGTGCGTAACAGCTCACTGGTCGAGGGTCCGGGCACGGAAAATGATCGGGCATCAAGCGTGCAACCGAAGCTCTAGGGTGGCGCGGCATAAGCCGCCCACCGGTAGGGGAGCATTCCGGCCTGCGCCGAAGGTGTACCGCGAGGTATGCTGGAGCGGCCGGAAAAGAAAATGTAGGCATAAGTAACGATAAGGGGGATGAAAAATCCCCCCGCCGCAAGACTAAGGGTTCCTGATCAACGCTAATCGGATCAGGGTTAGTCGGGTCCTTAGGCGTAGCCGAGAGGCGAAGCTGATGGCAAGCCGGTGAATATTCCGGCACCCGCCCGCAATTCGACGGGGTAACGGAGAAGTGAAAGGACTGCGCAGTTACGGAATACTGCGTTGAAGGGTGTAGTTATAGGCCGCGTAGGAAAACCCGCGCGGCTTGGCGAACCTGATAGTACGGCGAGGCCCCGGCCAAGCCGATAACGTCCCTAACCATGCTCCCGAGAAAACCCCCTAAGGCCAGTTGCGTGGCGGCCCGTACCGTAAACCGACACAGGTAGTCGAGGAGAGTATCCTCAGGCGCTCGGGTGATCCGTGGTAAAGGAACTAGGCAAATTGACGCTGTAACTTCGGGATAAGGCGTACCGCAGCGATGCGGTCTCAGTGAAATGGTCCAACCAACTGTTTAACAAAAACACAGGGCCCTGCAAAATCGAAAGATGACGTATAGAGCCTGATACCTGCCCGGTGCTGGAAGGTTAAGGAAGGGTGTTCGGGGTAACCCAAAGCTCCTGACTGAAGCCCCAGTAAACGGCGGCCGTAACTATAACGGTCCTAAGGTAGCGAAATTCCTTGTCGGGTAAGTTCCGACCTGCACGAATGGTCTAATGAGTTGGACACTGTCTCTACCACGAGCCCGGTGAAATTGTAGTATCGGTGAAGATGCCGGTTAATCGCAACGGGACGGAAAGACCCCGTGAACCTTCACTACAACTTAACATTGATTTTGGGTAATAGGTGTGTAGGATAGTTGGGAGACTTTGATGCGCGCTCGCCAGGGCGCGCGGAGTCGTCGTTGAAATACCAACCTCCTGTTACTTAGAGTCTAATCCCGCGCAAGCGGGAGACATTGTTTGGTGGGTAGTTTGACTGGGGTGGTCGCCTCCTAAAAGGTAACGGAGGCTCGCAAAGGTACCCTCAGTACGGTTGGTAATCGTACGCAGAGCGCATTAGTATAAGGGTGCTTGACTGTGGGGCATACAAGCCGAGCAGGTGCGAAAGCAGGCTAAAGTGATCCGGCGGTTCTGCATGGAAGGGCCGTCGCTCAAAGGATAAAAGGTACTCCGGGGATAACAGGCTGATCTCACCCAAGAGCTCATATCGACGGTGAGGTTTGGCACCTCGATGTCGGTTCGTCACATCCTGGGGCTGGAGAAGGTCCCAAGGGTTCGGCTGTTCGCCGATTAAAGTGGCACGTGAACTGGGTTCAGAACGTCGCAAGACAGTTCGGTCCCTATCTGTTGTGATCGTTAGTAAATTGTGGGGATATGACCTTAGTACGAGAGGACCGGGTCGTACGTACCGCTGGTGTATCTGTTGTGCCGCCAGGTGCAGTGCAGAGTAGCTATGTACGGTCAAGATAAACGCTGAAAGCATCTAAGCGTGAAACTTACCCCGAGATGAGTTTACTTTCAAGGGCCGTCGGAGACGACGACGTTGATAGGCTACAGGTGTAAGGGTGGTAACACCGCAGCCGAGTAGTACTAATTGCCCGTAAGCTTTAACTTTATTATTACCGCGCCGCCGCGAGGTTGGCGGGTAAGGTAAGTAGATATACCGGGCGCATCCCGCCCCGCGTTTTTTCCCAGTATGACCTTATTAGTAACGTTGCCGCGCGCCGGGTGCGCGGCGGTAGCGAGAAGATCTTATGGTGGTTATGCCGGGGGTGTTCACCTCTTCCCATCCCGAACAGAGAAGTTAAGCCCCCCATGGCCGATGGTACTGCACAACCATGCGGGAGAGTAGGTAGCCGCCATATTTATTGAGGCCCCGGTCGTTAGACCGGGGCTTTTTTGTTTCGTACCACCCCGGGGCCGCGGGCCCGGTTTTATACAGCCCTTTATAGTAATTACCCTTGACCCATCCCCGTACCGCGTGGACTTGCCCGGTCTTTATTCAACCCGCTACCCTTAACCGGGAGGCCCGTTTCCCTAATCCATGGAACGGAAACAATGCTATTATAACCTTGTAGGTATCAAGAATTACCCCGATCATTTATTAAAAACCGGGAGTCGAAGGAAATTTAGAATACACAACAGCGACTCAATAGTGGATCTAAGGATAACTATACCATTGCTTCATTTTAATCATTTACATTAGATATCTCTACTAATCAGACTATTTTAATTACTAACACCAGGGTTTCCTGTTCAACTTTATGTACGGCTGTCTAATATCAACGATATCATAATCAGTTTCATCGGTATCGGCTAAATGGCAATTGTTATTTGATAATAGAACAAAATTGTTATTTATGGGGATAAAGTATTATTTAATCCACGGTAATTGAGTCAAGCAGAAGAGGAAATTGGCGAAGAATTATTGAAAGACGAATAACAGGACAAAATTTTGTGATTAACTACTTTGCTGATTCGGAAAATGTGGGCAACATTATTTTAAACTTATACTGTGACGATACACATTTTGCAATCGTATTACCTACTAAACAACGTGGCTGGCAAAATGAAAATGTTTACCATTAATTATAATTATATTATTCAATATAGCTTTTCATTGTTGTCCGACTAAATTTTAACCGGGGAGCAATTTGATCCCTCAATAATTCGATTCAATGTTCATCTGCTCGTTTCTTGTACTTTTTTGTTTACCCAAAAAAGGGCACAAATTGGCCATCACGGCCGCCAATTTGATCGCTCGATCCAGCTTTTGTACTACTGTATCGCCCAGCTACCCTTCGCTATCAACGGTGCGAAGTTCCACGGTTCTCTTGGCGAGGGGTGAATGTATCATCCTCCGCTTATATCCTTGACCAGGTAAGGAATTCAAGTACCTTTAAAGCATTCTTACTCGGACAACAATGATAGCTTTTCTTTATTCAACAAGATTTCCTTTGATTGAGCGCCATTTTCTAAGCTGGGTAGAATGTTAGGGCTAAGTTTGTGATCGATGATAGCTATGCTACGACGAATTGATCCAGTATAAAGCGAAACTACCGAAGGCTACTGAACTAACAAATTACTTGTATAAGATACGAAAATGTATACAGCGACGTTTGTGCTAACTAAGATGACTACAGGAAGTCTTTTGATACGATGATGCCAAAAATTAAAGCCGCGAAATAATTCGCGGCCCGTTCAGCTTGATACAGTTCAATCATTTTTCGAATACATTCCCTTTCTTATCGCTCGCTATTACCCAACGTAAGGCTGCAATTATCAGCTTGTTTTGGGTTGCGTCTGTGAAAATATGGGAACCATGCCCCATGTTCAGGTAGATCATCCTGTATTTAGTGTTCGTCCAGGCGATGGGGGTATCGCCTCCAGTTAAAATATCTTTTAAGCCTAATGGATAATTATCCTGTGCCAAGGATGCTAAAATCTTTACATCTGGATTTTCCCTGGGGCTCGGTTTCCATTGATACCATTCATTGATCGGGGCAATGAACGTGCGGGGAAGTCCACGGGTAACATCATGGCTAGTGTCTTCGACGAGAATTTTTGCGGGCATGGGCGGCCAGTTATTGCTATAAAAGATTGCTCCACCGAGGAAATTTACGAACCACGGCCAATTTGTTGTACGATCGTTATAAGCTGCCACATGGAAGCCAAACCAGCCACCACCACGTTCCATGTATTGCTCGAATGCTTTACGCTGTTGGGCGTTATGTGGGAAATCGTTGATCATCACCAGGAGCTGGTAATCTTTTATTTTCTCATCGTCCAGGTCTGCCATATTGCTGGTTGTATCAAATACGAAACCGTTTCCAACCGTTAAGTCTTTAAAGAATTTAATTGCATCATCGGCAAATTCGATATGCGCTTTTTCAACGCTACGACTATAAAAGGCCAATACTTTAAACCTGGGAAATCTTTGCGCTTGCAAAGAATGTTGTATCAATAATATTAATGATATCAATCCAATATTGCGGAATAGTTTTATCATCTTGAATAAGTTATTATTTAGAAACTAATGCGGTAACAGCTTGTAAGAACCAGCCGCTATGCGGAATCCATTGCTCGCTCCAACGCCATTCATTACCGTTGTCTTCCACTTTCCAATCGATTCCCGACCCATCTGGATTTTTCCCGGTAATGCCGTTTGAAATCCCTCCTTCCCCCGAGCCATGACCATACATGGATGCCATATACGGTACATTATTTTTACCATAACCATACATCATGCACATATCATATGGATTACAACCCAATATCCAGTTCACCAGGTTAGATGCGTAGCGGGCAAGTTCGGGTTTTACCCCTAAAGCTGTATTGTCGGGGTACACCAGGCGCCCACCAACGAGTATAGCAGTTGCCAGTGAACCCAAACGGGCGTCTTCGCCTTGCCACCACCAACCTGTTTCATTTTCATGCGGTATGAAGAAACCATGTTGAAGTTTCCCTACAAATAAAAAACTCTGCCGGGGGTAGCCAAATGGATTTGTAACCCGCTGTGTGATAGATAAGTTATAATCAATCGATTTTTTGATAGTGCTGAGCGCCGTTTCACGGTATGTTACATCTTTTTCTGCATCCAGGTAACGTGCTAATGCGATGATCGGCAAACCCGCATCGGCAGCGTGCCAAAAGGGACGGATGCCATCATCTGCAATGAAATAGCCACTTGGCGAGAGGCGATTGTGTAAGTTTTTCGCACGTTTACGGGCTGCGTCCCTGTAAAGGTTTTTGCCTGTAGCCAACCATAATTCGGTTGCTGCCATGAGCGCACAATAGTCATCGATAATGTTTTCTTTCCCATCGTCATCATAATTGAGGTTATTGGCTTCCAAATGGACAAAAGCCTTCTCTGCTGCCGCTAGATATTCGCCGGAAGTAAAATCGCGATTTTTTTTCCAAGTTGAAATCCTGGCTAAGGCCGCTATGGCTATACCACCACCTTCCCGGTAAGCACATTGATAATCGGATGTAGTTTTACTATCAGCTAATAAACCTACTACCCGGCGTTCTTGCGGATCTTTCCTGAAGTAGGAGAATACGGTCATATAAAAATATCCTCCAGGAGAGAGGGAGCGTTTGATGTAATCTGCCCCGTATAAAGCTTCTTCTGTTAATGCTTGCAATGACTTGCTCTCTGCGAGTATGGCGGGGATGCGTTCTACCGTGTTAATCATGCCCCAATCCACCATGGGTATTTGTTGCGGCGACATGAAATTTGCATAAGCCAGGTGCGAGAAATATTTACTCACATCGCCGGAAGCATCGCACCATCCGCCCCTTAGATCAACTCTTTTGTTGCTGCCGAATAAAAGCAGGTTGCTATCGGCAGAAAGTTCTTCCGCTGAGTTGGCTCTTTGATGGAGGAAAAAGCCGGTAATAGCGGGTGCTACGATTTTAGTTAATGCATTTGTGCCGATATTAAATGCTGCGGATTGATATTCTTTTCCATCCAATTGTATGCTGATATAAAAGGTGCCGGTGGTATTAATGTCCGAGAAATTAACACGGCTATACCAATATCCATCTGCCCAATCCTGCACTTGTTCGGCGCCTTCAATTTCCCTTTTAAGGATAGTAGTTTTGGATTTGGCATTGACAAGGGTAAACTTGGTGCCTGGCGGTAATGCTTCCCGGCTACTTACCAGGGCAATTTTTGAAGTACCCGCGTTATACGCAACCTGGTTGCTCAGTACCTTTATTTGAGATGATACCTGTTGGGTTACAATGCCTGTGAGCAATAGGGTGGTTACCCATTTCAACTTCGACATAAGCGATTAATTATGAAGATGATTGATTTTAAAAAATATTTTTACCGGATTAAAGATGAGCAGGGGAATAAGTAAAATACAAATGGCTGCTGTTATTCTTTTTATTGTAAACATAGTGTCCGGATTGTTATGTTGAAGTGTAACTTTTTAATGTTATGGTTGTCCCTCGATTATTACGAATGGCTGCGTAGCGTGACAACTGTTGAAGAGTGCGACGCAAGCAAAGCCAGATAGAGTATTGAGGTTGGTAACCAAATCAATTTTTCTTTTATTAAAAGCTCCAAAGGTTGTAAAACGTCACAACCTTTGGAGTATAAATGTTTTACAGGAATATTATTCCCAGCCGGCATTTTGAGTCCAGTTGGTGACCGTGATCTCCGCTTGCGGGATGGGGTACCAGTACATTTTGTTTTCAAATACGCGTGGTTCAAGATCTTTTACTTCGTAGTTGAAGTTGCCGTTGTTGTTGGTGATCTCTATTCTGCGTAAGGGCGTAGCTAAATAGGTTTCGCCCAGCTTCCACCTTCTCACATCCCAGGAGCGGTGATCTTCGAAACCGAGTTCCACGTTGCGTTCATGTATGATCGCTTTGAGATTGAGCTGCGCAGCCGTCAGCGGGGTAAGATTAACACCGTTCCTTTGACGCACCGCGTTGATCGCTTGCAAGGCCGTCATACCGTAACCTTGCGGATCAGCATCTGCACCATAGGCTTGGAACATCGCTTCCGCGAAGTTCAACAAGGTTTCAGCATAGCGGAAATAGACCCAGGAGTGGTTTGCCTTGGTATTATTGACAAGATCGATACCGCCCTGGATATATTTCTGCAAGTAGTAACCTGTTTTGGTCGCATTTTGCTTGGGTAAACCGCTGCTTCCGCCGCTGAAGGTTTCGATTGTTTGCGATTTGAAACTCTTCCCGTTGTAGATAACGTTCATGCCTAAACGTGGATCCCGGTTTTGATACGGATTCGAGGCGTGTGCAGGGTTATTCCAATCGAATGGTTCGGTTCCGATGGTATTGCCATCACCGTCTTTTACCAGGACTTCAAAATCGTCTACAAAATTCTGGCTGGGCGTTAAGCTGTTGCCATTACTGTTCTCGAACTGGATCGGGAAGTTAGATATTTCCAGCCCGTTTTGGGAACCGTATCTCCTGTAGAAGATCACTTCTTTGGAAGTCGTGTTGTTGGAACCGAAAAGGTTATTATAATTACCATCGAGGGAGAATTGGTTCAAGGCCATCACATCATGAGCTGCCGCGGCAGCTTGTGCCCATGTAACCGTGGAACCTGCTTCCTGGTAAAGATCGCTGGCGGCGTATAGCAGCACGCGCGATTTCAGGGCCAGTATGGCACCGTGTGTTGCGCGGCCGGCTTCGTACCAGGAATAACCCGAAAGGTTTACAGGGATAATTGCCGCGGCTTTATCACAAAGAGTAGCAATATATTTTACGCATTCATCTACACTGTTCCTCGGGATGTTTTGCCAAGAGCTTTTATCTTCAAAATCCAACGCGTTATCGATAATGGGTACGCCACCGTAACGTTTTACGAGTTCGAAATAGAAGAATGCTTTTAGGAAATACATTTCCCCTTCCATGAACTTGACATTGTCGCGGGCATTCCAATATGCGGTGCTATCTGTTGAAGTGATACGATCTTTGATATACGATATATCGACCATGTCCTTATTTTGAATAAACAGGTTGACCTGCCTGATAGCCCTGTAGTTGCGATCCCAGTTATCGTCGGGATTACTGTATTGATTCCAGATGCCGTAATTAAAATCCTGCACGCGATCGGTTACGTTGGTACATTCGGCATTGTCTGTAGCGCCTTCCATATTGAAGCGATCGAAACCGTTGGGCAGGAACCCGTACGTGTACCATAGCACTTGTTGCAGGTACGAATAATTGGAGTAAAGCATGTCTACCGGAACATTGGCTTCGACTTTCTTAACATCCAGGAAATCTTTCTGGCAAGCGCTGAAAGAGCCAATGACACATGCAGCTATGATAAAATTTAGTTTTTTCATTTCCTTGTAATTTCAAATGATCAGGAGACTAGAGTTTCACATTCAATCCGAAGCTTACAGATTTCATCAATGGGTATCCCATGGACAATCTTTCGGCTTCCAGGTTATCTAACTTATCCCGGGTGAGCAGGTTGTTGCCGATAACAAAAACACGGACTGCATCGATTTTACGTAGGAAACCCTTTTGTGGGAAAGTGTACCCGAGTTCTACGCTGCGCAGCTTCAGGAAATTACCGTTCCGCATCCAGAAGTCGGATTGCACGTTGTTGTTATCATTACTGAGCGTAGATAACCTTGGCGTGGTAGCGGTATTTGCCGTAGCCGGTGTCCAACTGTTGCTGGAGAAGATGGTAATGTTGTTGTTATTGACGAAAGGATGCGTATAATCGTAAGCATCGTTAAGCAAGCTCACCGTGCGGTTGGTAACCGATTGAATGAATGCATCGAAATCGAAACCTTTGAATTTGAATCCCAGGTTGAATGACATTGTCATTTCGGGTAATTTGGCGTAATTGACCGGGATGATATCATACATGTTGACAATACCGTTGCCATCCTGGTCTTTGAACTTAAGATCGCCGGGTTTTACTACACCGAAGGATGACTTTACGATGCCCGGGAGCAAGTTGCCGTTCGCATCGAAATCGGTTTCCTGGTAGAATCCATCGTTGATAAGCCCGCGCATTTGCCCGATGCGGTAACCTTTTTGATAAAGGTATTCGTGTGGTTGGGGAATGTCGGTACGTTGGTCGATTTTATTCCTGGCAAAAGCAGCCGTTGCGCCGAGGTAATATTCAAAAGCGCGGACTTTGTCATGGAAGGTCGCTGAAAGCTCGAAGCCCCTGTTAGTGACGCTTCCCGTGTTTAACCTTTGAAAAGTAAAGCCCGTGTATGCGGGGATGCCGCTGGTTCCGTCGAGGATATTATTACGTTTTTCTTGGAACACGTCGGCGGTAAAATTTAGTTTGTTCCAAGCGGTTACATCAAAACCGAGGTTAAAACTTTTTTTCTCTTCCCAGGTAAATGAATTATTGGGTAATGCTCCTTCGGTTCTTCCGCCACGGCTCGTATTATTAGTGCCGAGGATGTAGCTGCCGGAGTTGACACCCCATTGTTCGAATAGGAAGCGGGCATCTTCATTCATGTTCCCGGTAATGCCATAGGAACCGCGCACTTTAAGGAAATTGATGATCTTGTTATTTTGTAAAAATGCTTCGTTTGATAATATCCAACCAAGGCCGATGGCCGGGAATAAACCGTAACGCTGCCCTTCGGCAAAATCGGCAGAGCCGTTGTAAGAGGCGGAAATATCCACGATGTATGTTTTAGCATAATCGTAAGTTACCGCGGCGAGTAAGCCTTGGGAACGCACTTGGTAAACCTGCCCGTCGTGGTTGAAACTTTGGCGGCGAGCTTGTAAAATACCATTCAAAGTATTTTTACCATATGCCTTATCATAAGTTAAGCCGACTTGCACCGATGTCCTGTTCCAATGTTGGTTCCCGCCATCATTAATAGATTGGCTGCTGGAACCGATGGTTCGATAAGTTATATCACCGTTACCATCGAGGATAGCTTGATCTTGTGCATCTTTCAATATTTCAAAGGAAGGCACGGTAAAGCCTTTTTGATACACGCCCACGTATTGGTTGTTGAATGATACCCCGCCCACCAGGGCCAGGCCTTTTACGATCGCATCCAATTTTTCGGTGGCGTTGATCGCTGTTTGCAGGTTGCGGGTGTGGGAATTGTAGATGCCGTTCTGCTGTAAAAGCTGTACGGGGTTGAAGTTATACACGGAACTGTTCCCCCAGGTACCATTTGGATTTTTAACGGGGAATGCCGCGGCCGGGATACGTTGCAAATTGTTGAATACCGTGGAAGCGGTAAAGCCGTTCGGCGTATTCTTGTCTTCAGTGATACCGCTTAAATTCACCCCGATAGACAGGCTTTTACTCAATTGAATATCGGCATTGGCGCGTAAGTTCAACTTGGTATATTTAGCATTGGTACCGAAATCTTTATCGATGGCCACAGCATTCTTATACAATCCTTCGAAATTAGTATAACTCATTAATACGAAGTAGCGGGCTTTGTCTGTACCGCCCCTGAAAGTGATGTTGTAATCCTGTATGGTCGATGTTTTTTTCAATAACTCATCGTACCAATCCACGTTGGGATGCACGGGATCATTTCCGGATTGATATAATTCCGGGGCAAGGTATTTGATTGGTAGATTATCATTTTGTAAGGCCTGGTTATAAAGGCGGGTATAATCGTAAGCATTCATGACCTTGGGTAATTCCATCGGGGTTAAAATCCCGTACCGGCCGTTTGCCGCGATCTGTATCTTGGAATTAAGTGTACCCTTTTTAGTACTGATGCTGAGTACGCCTGCCCCGCTTTCTAATCCGTAGATAGATGTGGCGGCAGCATCTTTCATCAAGGTCACCGTTTCAATTTCGTAAGGCGATAATGCGCCGATGGCATTTAGCTCTACGGGGTAACCATCGAGCAATACCAGCAAGCGATTGCCCGCGATGTTCCAACTACTTTGCCCGCGAACGTAGAATGTGGGATTATCATAACCGGGTTCCCCGGAGCCTGTCACAACGGTAAGCCCGGGCATACGGGCTTGCAAGGTATTGAGTAAGTTACCCGAAGTTGTACGCGCTAAATCATCTCCTGTAATAGTGAACGTAGCGCCGGTAGTACGCCATGACTTTTCGCTACGGAAGCCGTAATCGATGACTGCTGTATTTTTAGTAGAATCTTTCGCGGTTTGAGCCTTAGCCTGCATGTTAACCAGGAAGGCGACCGCAACAAGAGGAATATATATTCTTTTCATGTCTGTTCAGTTGTTTAATGATTACCATCCTGGATTTTGACCATCCCAACCTTGACCATCGCCGAGGTAGTTTTTACTAACTTCAGCATATGGGAAGGGCACGTAATAATAGCGCGTAGGATACACGCGGTTAATGAATGGAACGATTTCCCAAGAACGTTTCAAAGTATTATTGATCCTTTTAGCCGTGGTAGCGATACCCCGGAATTGCTTGTTGAGCACTTGATGCGCGGTGAGCCAACGGTTCAGATCATTATAGCGGTGACCTTCATATGCCAACTCGATCGTACGTTCATTTTGAACGGCTTCCCTGAAAGCTTGTATACCCGCGGGATGCTTATCCGGCATGCCTGCCCTGGCCCTGATCAAGTTGAGGTATTGTTCTGCTTCGCCATTGGGTCCGCTGTATTCATTGATCGCTTCCGCGTAATTGAGATAGAACTCGGCTAACCTGAATACCGGCCAAGCAAAATGTGCATCATCCATATTGTTGATACGCGCCACGAACTTGTACACTTCCATGGCATAACCATCCGGCCCGGCATCGCTGCTGGACAATTTACCGGCAGTATAACCATCGCCTGCCTTATAATAAGCGAGTACACCGCGGTTGCTGTTATAATACATGCCATCGTAAGCGATTGATTGGTAGAAGCGGGGATCGAGGTTCAAGGATTGAATGTAAGCCGGGAAGTCATCCCCGCTTGGATCCAGGGTGAACTTGCTGCCATCCCTTTTTTCGTATAGCTGCATGAACTCGATCGGCACATTGTTCTTAACACCCCAGCTGGCAAGACGCAGTTTAGAAGACATATAACGATCCCATTCGAATGCATTTGGCGTGGCGGGCGCTTGATTCTCTGTATTGACAAGGATCAGCTCCTGGTTAGCGTAAACGTTGTATACGGATTCATAATCGCCGAGGGTAGCATAGGTTTCTCCCGTAGTTAAAGGTGTTCCCGTATTATAAAGCGAAACTCCCGCTTCCCCGGCATGATTCAATACATCTTTCGCGGCTTGCGCAGCGCGGTTCCAACGTTCTTTATCATAATTGGGATAGCATAAAACCGAATCGCGGGCATCGTTATACCGAGCTGCGGAGATGATACTTTTCATATCATCCGGGGTGTTATACTTGGGACTGGCTGCATATAATAATACCCGAGATTTTAATGCCAGGGCAGCCAATTTAGTCACCTTACCGTAGTCGGTGGAAGGCCTGGTAGGGGGTAACATACCAGCCGCTTGATCGCACCAGCTAACGATGCTATCTACCACGGAAGCCACCGAGGCGCGGGGGATTTGTAAGTTCGCAGTTCCATCCAAAGGGGTGGAGACAATAGGTATGCCCGCGTAGTAACGGAATAACTCGTAATGCTGCATCGCCCTACAGAAAAGCGCTTGGCCACGTACATCTTTTTTCCAGTTTTCATCCCCGTCAACAACTAGATCTACATTTTGAAATACCAAGTTAGCTTGGCGAATACCGCGGTAATGATCTGAGAAACTGGGATCGCAGGTACCGGATGGGCTCATGTTACCGGTAACATAGGTGCCGGTGTTAATGGTAGCGGCTGCCCAAGAATATGCCGGGTGTAAAATATATAGTTGGTCAGTGATTGATTCAGGGCGACAATTACCGGGGTTATTGCCGGGAAAATAACCTTTGATACAGAGGTTATACATTTGGGCAATAGCGTAGTTGGCCTGTTTTACCGTATGAAAGATCGTATCGGTAGTAACGGCGCCTCCCTTGGGTTTCTCAAGGAAATCCTTACTACAACTGGAAACGGATATGCTTCCGGTTATCGCCGCGCACAACAATATGAATAAGTATGTTCTTTTCATGTTTTCGTACTTAAGAGATTAGAAATTGACATTTAACCCGATGTTATACACGCGCGTAAGCGGGTAACCGATGAAATTCAGGTTTTCCGGATCACCCCAAATCTTGTTGGGCGACCAGGTCAGCAGGTTATAGCCATTGAGGTAAAAGCGGGCATAGCCGATACCTATTTTTTTAAAGGCTTTCGGTTGTAAGGTGTAACCTATTTCCATGTTCTTCAGCCTAGTATACGATGTATTGATCAGGAAGAAAGTATTTCTTGCCCCTTGCTTGTTGTAAGCAGCGATGGGGAAGTCGATCGGGTCACCGTTCTGGTAACGTTCTTCCGTGAAACGGTGTAAATCCACTTCGAATAATGACTCTTGCTTGTTGAAGTGTAGCTGGTTGGCCATAGCGTACTTGGCAACACCGCCGACGCCTTGCAATAAAGCAGAGAAGTCAAAGCCCTTATAGCTGAAACCGAACGAAATACCATAGGTAACGCGGGGGATGGAAGTATAACCGGAGCGAACGAAGTCTTTCTCATTTACGACGCCATCTTCATTTACATCGATCAGCTTCACTTCGCCGGGTTGTAAAGGCACACCGGCATAGCCCAGGTCTTTTTGATAAACCGTTTCGCCGTTAGCATTGGTATAGGGTTTGCCGGACTTGTCCAAGGCAGGTAGCGGGCTAGAGAGGATCGGGTTCCCGGATCCGTCTAACTCGTATAAATCGCCCCAGGAAGTGTATAAACCTTCTGCTTGTAAATAAGAACCCTGGTTGATGGGTTTGCCGGTCGCTGCTTGGTATTCTAATCCCGGTACGATAGGCTCGTCCATGAACACGATCTCGTTCTTGGTATTGGAGATGTTACCTTTTAACCAGTAAGTAAATTTTCCCGGTTTGCTGTTATAACCCACTTCCAATTCGTTTCCCCAGTTTTTCACAATTCCTAAATTATACGGTGGCAATGTTGCTGCCACGATTTCGGGCACTGTTCCCTTGTAGGAAAGAATGTTGATCCTTTTTTCATTAAAGTGATCGTAAGTAACGGTTAAGCGGTCGCGGAAGAGTCTCAGCTCGGCCCCGATGTTGGACTTCGTGGCAGTTTCCCAGGTTACGTTCGGGTTTCCCAGCACGCTTTCCTGCGCACCTTGTACCCAGTTGCGATCATTGAGTGTACCGAAGTTGTAACCACCGGTATAAGACCATGTATCGGGCAAGTACAAATACCTTGCATCGGTATTGGTACCCGGTATCTTGATATTATCGTTCCCAACTTTACCGATGGATCCCCGGATTTTTAAGTAAGTGATGTAATCGTTTTTAGGGAAAAAGCTTTCGTTGCTGGCCACCCACCCGGCAGAAAAGGCAGGCAAGAAGCCGAAGCGTTTTCCTTCTGGAAAGTTTTCAGAACCGTTATAGCCCATATTAAATTCTGCCAGGTACCGGCCATCGAAATTGTAAGTTACCCTTCCTGCCATACCGATGTAGGCATGCGGAAGATCGGGTACATAATTAGGATCGTGGCGTTTTTCCGCATTGTAGAGCAATAATCCCGTTACATTATGTTTGCCGAAAGAGCGGGCATAATTCATGGAAACCTCCCCGTATACTTTACGCCATTTGCCATTGTACCAATCGCTCCATCTTTCGGAAGGAGTCACCTCGTTGAGTTGTACCAGGATAGGATCGAGCCTGTCGCCATTAGGATTCTCGCGGATACCGTATAACAGTGGGTACGATTTACCGCCGGAACGGCTGGAGAAGTAACTATCGTAAGCAATGCGGCCACCGATAGATAATCCCTGCGTAATGAAATCAAGCTTGTACACCGCTTTAATAGTGGAATTAAGTGTACTGTTCTTGGTGATGTTATAGTTGTTCGATGCCGCGATCGCGTATAAGGGATTGAGTTGCTGGTTCTGGTTGGTAAAAGGCAAGACGAATTTCCCGTCTACCATACCCGGCGATCCGAGGGGCGTTGACCAGAGTATCCTTTTTTCCCAGGTATAACTGTCATTGTCCATACCCGTGATATCAACGAATTGCGTTCCTATATCAACGGAAATTCTGAAATCTTTATTCACATCGAAATCGAAATTACCGCGGAGGTTGTACCTGTTTTTGGTGAAGTCCATCTCATCGGAAAAGGGTAGGTAGTCCGTTTTAAATAATCCTTTTTGGTTCAGGTACCCGAATGAAACGAAATATTTCAACGAGTTGGTTCCACCGCTTACATTGGCATTAAATTGACTTTGCGGCGCATATTTCTTAAATACCTGGTCTTTCCAATTTTGATCCGGGTGAAAATATGGATCATAATATGGATTCGGTTGACCGTTTTCCAATTTAGGTTTGTTGGCATTGGCATAGTATTTCAGATCTTCTTCTGAAAATAAAAGAACGGCTTCTTTTTGCCAGTTTTCGTCCCTCTTTTGAACGAAGTCAGCCCAAGAAGTGATGTCGGCATCATTGGCATGGTTGATCCAATAAGATTGGTAGGCAAGTTCATTTTGCAAAGTTGCATACTCGTAAGAGTTTACGAAATCGGGCATCCTGGCAAAAGAACTAACCGCTGTTTGTGCGCTGGCGCTGATTTTAGGGGCGCCGAGTTTTCCTCTCTTGGTAGTAATCAATATTACGCCGTTGGCGCCGCGCACACCGTAGACGGCGGTGGCAGAGGCATCTTTAAGGATACTAAGCGTTTCGATCTCGTTAGGATCGATGTCGTTGTAAGTATCCCGGGCAACTCCATCCACCATAATCAGCGGCCCTGTATTGCCGGTGTAAGTTCCGACACCACGGACGTATAAAGTGGCCGCATCAGCACCGGGTTTGCCGGAAGCTTGAATCGCGGTAAGACCGGATAGTCGCCCTGCCAAAGCATTGCTAAGATTAGAAACGGGCGATTGCACTAACTCCTTTGCACTCATTTGGGAGATGGCGCCCGTAACGGATTCCTTCTTTTGCTGACCGAAACCTACGACTACAAAATCGTTGAGGTCAACGGAGTTGGGAAGCAGTACAATATTTACGGAAGATTTGCCCTTGATACTGACCTCTTGTTTTTCATAACCGATGAAGGTAACAACGAGCGTTTCAGCATTTTCCGGGACGGGGAATGAAAAGTTACCCTTTGTATCCGTAGCTGCACCGGTATTAGAATCTTTCAGCTTGACGGTAACACCTGGCAAGGGGGTGTTTTTATCGTCTTTTACATTCCCGCTGATGACCCTCGTTTGTGCATGAACCTGTGCTGCCGTCGCACTTATTAGAAATAATAAGAGCAAGCAGCGTAGAAATTTGGAATTTTTCATAACGCAGATGTCTGTGAAATTTTGGTTGACTAAGAAAATTTTGATAAAATCTAATACATGTATTTTTTACAATTATTTATACTTTAAGGCGGCACCCAGTAAAAAACTTGCTGCCCGGTATATGGGCATAAGGAGAGGAAAGGGGCGACCTTCTTCACAACGTGGACGATTTTATATGCTTTTAGTAATGATAATAACTGTCGAATAATGGCATGTATTTATTTGACAGCAGGCGGGTAAATTATGATGCCAATTTGATGTTTTCTAATATTATGTTCTCCTGAATTATTTCCGAATATATTGTTCTATTTTCGAAACGTATGCAAACGATTGCATAAATTCCAGAAATGTTATAATAATTTGAAAATCAATTTTTAATATGAAATGTAAAACTGGAAAAGAAGAAATTGTATTTCTACTGACCAGGGTGCTAGAAAAGTTTGAATTGGAAAGGGGGCAAACGATTATTAGGAATTCGAACCGGAAAAATTACGAGGAAGTAGCGTTCAAATTAAGCGAGATCAGTAATGAATTACCAAGGAATCAAGAGCATTGGCAGCATCAATTTTACGAACCTGATTACAACCCCAGGCAATTAACTTATCCCCAGCGGAAATACGACATTACGGGTAATCAAATTAAAGACGCCTATTACAATCAAATTGTTTCAAGGCCGAGACCTTTCCTCGTGGATGCTTGCTATATTTATTTATATGGCGTCGGAAGGGTAGGCTTTGAAAAAAATCCACTCGATCCGGGTTTATTGGAATCGGGTGAGTCGAAGCATGAGGAGCACTTGGTACCGGGAGACGAAACCGCGTCAAAGCCTTTACGAGATGCCGTTAATGATAAACCTGATCATAAGATATTATTACAACAAAGACGCTTGCTGCTATTCGCCTTAAGTATTTGCTTAATCACGGTCGCGGGAACATTCGGTTATTTATTTTCTCAGAAACGTGAATGGGCCAAAATAAAAAACGACTTTAACATACTGCCTTACCAACCTACAAACGAAGAAGTTGCAGCTATTGAAGGGATTTGGCTATGTTATTCAGGCTCGCCACAGGCAAGGATTACACAACCGTACCGTTATCATGTAGTAGTGCCGAGTATATTAGATGTGAAGTATGATGATGGATATTTTACATTCAAAAGATACGATGCCAATTTTGATCATTCCGGCTATATGCAGTTTGAAGCGCCGGGCATATTGTCTATCCACTCGTTCTTACTCAATCCTACAGGCGGCATAGAATACCCAAAGCATTCATTGATGTACATCACTTCTAACAGGAAAACGGCCAACGTAATTTCTGCCAGTTGGAATTACGATGTAGGGGTGCATAACCAGGTGATCGGTATCAGGGAAGTATATACAAAGGTAGGTAAAGGGGGGACTATCAAGGAGATCATGAACGGCTTAGAAAATGGTAGTTGCAATTGTAAGATTATCGAATGGGCTAAAGACGATAATAAGGTGGAATCATTTTACCTTAGAAATCAAAGATTGGAAACCTTAACAGATTCCAGTTTGATTCCCCTGTTAGATGAACGGAGTATTATACCTGCACAACCCAGTGATGGATTTATATTGACAAAAGATACCGGTGTTACATTCCCGGGTAACCTGTAGATTATAACGTAGTTAGCATATTCTTTCTCTTGATTCCTATAGCTAAAATGGCCATAGCCTGGTCAGAATGTTTTATATTTGAAGAAATCAGTTCTTACTATGAAAATTCTTATGCTTTTTCTTAGCATGGCAGTCATCTTTGCTGCATGTCAACCAAAACAAACGGGAAAATCAACAGAACAAGTTCAAGCGCAAATTTTTTTAGATCAATATAATCAACGGTACCAGGAGCTTTCAAAGGCATCGCAATTAGCGCAATGGCAACTCAATACCCGTATTGTTCCCGGCGATACTACTTCCGAGAAATTGGCGGGGGAAGCCGATGAAGCTTACGCGGCTTTTACCGGGAGCAAGGAAAATATAGATTCGGCCAAGAAATACTTGGGTTTAAAAGATAAGTTAACGCCTTTGCAAGAGAGGGAATTTGAAACGATACTCTTTTATGCAGGCGCCAGCCCGGCGGTAGCAGGCGATATCGTACCCCGGAAAATCCAGGCGCAAAACGCGCAAACCGGCTTATTGTACGGTTTTAAATATACTATAGATCAAAAAACTGTAACAACAGGAGAGATCGATGAAATATTGGAAACATCTCCCGATCTTTCAAAGCGGAGAAAAGCGTGGTTGGCCAGCAAAGAAGTTGGAAAAGTGTTGAAAGAAGGCTTGGATTCTTTACAATTTTTAAGGAACAAAAGTGTTCAAACCTTGGGCTATAAAAATTTCTTCGATTATAATGCGAAAGAATACGGCATGGATCAAGACGAAATTTTAGATCTCACCCACCGGTTTATCAAGGAAGTGTGGCCACTGTACCGCGAATTACATACTTGGGCTAGGTACGAGCTAGCTAATAAATACCATCAACCGGTGCCTGAATACATCCCGGCAGATTGGTTACCTAACCGTTGGGGACAAGATTGGACCCAATTGGTGAACGTAGAAGGCTTGAACATTGATAAAGTATTGCAGGAAAAAGGCGTAACCTGGATGGCAAAAGAAGGGGAAGCTTTTTATCAAAGTATCGGTTTCGATGCCTTGCCAGGAAGTTTTTGGGCTAAAAGTAGTTTATACCCGGTACCTGCCGATTCTCCTTTTACAAAGAACAACCATGCTTCTGCTTGGCATATTGATTTGGATAAAGATGTGAGATCTTTACAAAGTATCACACCTACAACCGGTTACTGGAGCACTGTTTTGCATGAATTTGGGCATATATTTTATTTCTTATCCTACAGTAATCCAGATGTGCCTTACGTATTGAGAAACGGTGCTAATCGCGGTTTCCATGAAGCCTTCGGTACGATGATGGGTTTGGCATCCTTGCAAAAACCGTTCTTGGCGGGCAGGGGATTAGTTGCTGCCGATTTGAAAACCAACGATACTTTGAAACTGTTACAGGAAGCCTTGGATTATATTGTTCATATTCCGTGGGGAAGTGGTGTGATGACGGAATTTGAATATCAATTGTATGCTAAAAACCTGCCTGAAGATGAATATAATAAAGCTTGGTGGGAACTAGTAAAAAAATACCAAGGCATCGTACCGCCCGTTGAACGGGATGAAACATATTGCGATGCCGCCACGAAAACGCATATCAATGACGATGCCGCGCAATATTATGATTATTCTATCGCGAATATTTTAGTATTTCAATTCCACGAGTACATAGCTAAAAATATCCTTAAGCAAGATCCCCATGCTACGAATTATTGGGGCAATAAAGGCGTGGGTGATTTCTTGAAAAAGGTCATGTCCCCGGGAGCCAGTATCGATTGGCGTGATTTGATGCGATCCACGATACAACAGGATATGAGTGCGCAAGCAATGATGAATTACTTTGAGCCGTTAATGGGCTATTTGAAGAAGGTGAATGCCGGGAGAGAATACACGTTGCCGGAACAAATAAATTTTTAACAGGAGGAGAAAATGGAGCCCTTATTTGAAGGAAATATGCAATTGCAGCGGTTTGAAGGGAAAGGCGGTTGGACATATATACTGCTACCAAAGAACATCCGTGGAAACAACAAGGCATTCGGTGTGCGTAAAGTCAGCGGCTCTATCGATGCCTACAATTTTGAACTGGCACATCTAATGCCAATGAAAGGCGGGGATCTTTTCCTGCCGATCAATGCCGGGATACGTAAAAGCATCGGTAAAGAAGCGGGTGACAAGGTTATGTTGGTTTTGTTTTCTGCCGAGGCGCCTGTAGCAAAGTACCAGGACTTTTTTGATTGCTTGGACGATGAACCCGGGGCAAAAGAGTTTTATAATAGCTTAAATAAAGCTGGGCAACAAGCTTACCTGGATTGGATTTTCGAAACAGATTCGAGCGAAGTTCAAGTTGAGCGGATGGTGAAATCCTTGGAAAAACTAAGCAGGAGATTATTACATAAATAACGGAAATAATTATTTACAAAGTATAAAGAAGCCTTTATAAAGTTCTTGTAACAATGGTTGTAGGAACTTTATAAAGGCTTCCCTGTAATAAGCCGTTTTCATCACTCCAACATGAAAATTTCAATATAAAAATTTCAATTTTTGGCTACGCATATCCAGTGCGTAACGAGTACCTAATTTTACATCATACAAGGAACGGAACACACTTGTAAGAAAATGAAACGATGTAAACTAAATAATATAAATATTAATTGAACAAAGCCGAATATTGACCCCATGATCTTAAGGATCATGAATTGTTAACCCCGGATAATGTGAAACAACAGGATGGCAGGAATACAGCGGTTGATCTAGCGTAACAAGAAAAGCTTGTTGCCATTAAAGACACGAATATACAGTTGCATTCCCTTGTTTTGTAAACCCTAAAAGCCATGTATATACTGCATCCTGTTTCTCATTATCAAGAAAAATATCTTTAAACAAATGATAAGAAATTAGCACGAAGCATATTTAACCGGGTTACCTAGCTGATCGGAATTGCCATTTAACCGATTCGATCGCTGGAGCCACCGTAAAAGCTACCAGCGGTACGGGGTATAGCCCCATTATTTCGCCGGCATGCTAGGTACCCGGTTTCCCTTATTCGCAAAAGGCCGGATACTACTACCGTTTATCCTGAACCCTATGCCTGTTGGTTGATAAATGCCTATATCCTTTATACCTGTAAAGCGATAGGAGTAAACCGGCCCATGCGAAAAAAATTGCTGTTACCGGGAATGGCTGCTGGTCGTTTCCTTCCGGTTTCTTTTCGCGGAAACTGTTTCCCCCCCACGCTGCTACCTTTCATAACTTGCAGCCATCCCGGTGATTAGCTGCTTAGCCATAATTTTTGACCAATTTTCTCAGCATCTTATCTATGCCGCCGTTCTCTAACGGTGGCCAATTTTATGGATATTAACTTGTAATAACCAGGTTTATTACGAAAGAGGTATAAATTTTTATTAATGACATAATATTAGTTCCAAGTACCGCATGCAAAAGAGAAATACGCCCAGTGGTAAGAATGCGCAGCGGAATGTTTTTTATAAGGCGCTCCAGGCATCAATAGCTTTCAGATAAAAAAAATCGGCCCCAACTTTTGGCTGGAGCCGATCTTATCAGTTTATTGATACTCTTAAAAATTATATTCCAACAATTCTTGTAGGCTTAATAATTGTTGCTCTCCCGTATTCAAATTCTTCAAACTCAACTTGCCGGATTCCCGTTCAGAATCCCCGATGATAGCTACGTATGGAATTTCCCGCTTGTTGGCATACTTCATCTGCTTGTCCAGTTTGCTACTTTCCGGGTATATTTCGGACGAGATGCCGCTTTCCCGCAATTGCATCATGTATTGAAATGCGATCCCGGCATTCTCATCGCCCGTATTCAGGAAAATTACCTGGGTTGATTGCTGGGCCGTGGCCGGGAATAGTTGCAATTCTTCCAGCACATCGTATATTCTGTCTACACCGAAGGAAATACCGATCCCTGAAACGCCGGGCAAGCCAAACAAACCCGTCAGGTCATCATAACGACCGCCGCCGCCGATGCTGCCCATCTTCACGGTTTCCGGGGCTTTTACCTCGATAATCATCCCGGTGTAATAGTTTAATCCACGCGCTAATGTCAAATCGATGATCGGTTCCGTATTAAACTGGGTATATGGGTTATTGATTACAGCGGATAATTCTTCCACACCTTTCAGTCCGGTTTCAGATGGTTCGAACACTTTTCTTAACTGGTCCAATATTTCTTTATTGGTTCCGGTTATTGCAATAAAGTCCAGGATGATTTTGATATCAGCCTCGCTCAGCCCGCGGTTAAGCAATTCGTTCGTTACGCCACCTGCGCCGATCTTATCCAATTTATCTATAGAAATGGTGATATCGGTCAACAGGTCAGATTTACCAACCAACTCTGCCAAACCCGCCAATATTTTGCGGTTGTTGACCTTGATTTGATAACCTTCCATGCCGAGCTTGGTAAAAACGGTATCATAGATTTTCAACAATTCTACTTCGTTCATCAATGAATTACTGCCAATGATATCGGCATCGCATTGGTAAAATTCGCGGTAACGGCCCTTTGCAGGACGGTCGCCCCGCCAAACAGGCTGAATCTGGTACCTGCGGAAGGGAAAGGCGATCTCATGCTGGTTCATCACCACGTAACGGGCAAAGGGGATCGTGAGATCATACTTAAGGGCTTTCTCACAGAGCAGGTAACCCAGTTCCCGGCTATCTTTCGCTTGTTGAGCCCTCCCTAGGATGTCGCCGTTATCCAATATCTTGAAGATCAATTTATCGCCTTCTTCGCCATATTTTCCGTTCAAAGTCGTCAAATTCTCCATGGCAGGGGTTTCCAATGGTTGGAAGCCATACAGTTCAAATACGCCGCGGATCGTTTGAAAGATATAATTTCTTTTCCTCACCACCGCCGGACCAAAATCACGGGTACCTTTTGGAATACTAGGTTTTACCATTGTATATCGTGTATTATATTTTTTCTATTGTTTATTATTGATATGTAATTATCCTGCTATGCATTCAATCGTTCCAGCCGCTCTGAACAAGCATTGTAAAGCATTTCGTACACCGGTTCAAAAAGCGCATCATCATACCAGGGGTCGGGAACGGGCGATTGATCGGGCATCATGAGTGCCACCTTATCTTTATCCTTGGCAGATTTCGCTTTGCCGATCACATCCCGGTAATTATTGACATCCATCACAAAAATAATATCAAACTGTTCAAAATCGGCTGCATTAAATTGTCTGCCCCTTAAATGCGAGATATCTATCCCGTGTTTTTGAGCCACTTTTACCGAGCGCCGGTCGGGCGGGTCGCCAACGTGGTAGTTCGCCGTGCCGGCAGAATCTATCGTCCAATCGAGGCCAGTATTCTCCGCGAGGTGGCGCATGATCCCTTCCGCCAGGGGGGACCTGCAAATATTTCCCAAGCAAACCATTAAAATCTTCATAATACACTCATTTTTAACCGGCAGGCATTCCGGCTCGCAAACCTAGCCATTTTTTAGATTATTCACTAACCGGCTGCCGGGGAAATACACTGAAGGCAGCCAATAGCAAGTATTTAACAAAAAACGGGAAAAAATAATATGGAAATTTTTTCCGCCCGCATCTTATTATTGACGCCCGGATAGGGAAATAAAATGGTAAACATAAATACCTGGAAAATAAAGAATTAGCTGGATGGTAAAGGGTTTTAGAGGATGACAGGGCTAAGATTCCGGTTGGCCGTGATGCCGCGAAACCTGCGATAACATGAAAGTTTAATCGAATATTGACAGATTTGTGTTGCTGACTTCAAAACTTTTTTTTGTATAATTGTAATTTCTCAGCGAATTATGGCATCGACAAATTCAACAAGCAAACGTACCAATGTACGGTATCGACCGATGGGAGAATTGATCAGAGGTATAATTTTTATTTTATTTGCAGTCTACGTGATGTATGGACAACAATTGTTTAACGCTTCATTCGATATCTCGGAAACGGCGAAAATTATATTGACAATTGTTTTGGGAGGCTATGGATTATTCCGCGTTTACAGGGGATTAAAAGGTATTTTTTCTCACGAAGAAAGTAATTAATGGTATGAAAATGTTTAAGACGTCCCTTTTTAACAGGATCCTGGTAGGCCTCGCTATTGCAACTACAGTTACAGCTTGCGGGCCATCATCCAACAAGCAATTAGATACGACCACCAGTGGAACGATCCACATTTCGGTAGATGAAACGTATCAGCCATTAATCGAAGCCGAGATCAAAGTTTTTGAATCTATTTATCCGAAAGCCAAGATCATCGCCGAGTACAAACCGGAAGTAGATTGCTTTAAAGATCTTTTCGAAGACAGTACCCGCATGGTAATCGTTACCAGGGATCTCAACGAAGAAGAAAAAAAATATTTTAAAGATGAGTTGAAAATTACGCCTCGCAGCCTTACTTTGGCTACTGATGCTTTGGCGCTCATCATCAACCATGATAACCCGGATTCTTCCCTTACCATGGACCAAGTTAGGGCTATCATGAACGGTACTTACGACAAGGATTATCAACTGGTATTTGATAATCCGAATTCCAGTACCGTGAGGTATATCAAAGATTCCATTAACATGGGAAAACCGCTTCCATCCAGCACGATGGCAGCTAAAACGAATCCGGAAGTAGTGGATTACGTAACCAAAAATAAAAACGCGATCGGTGTCATCGGTGTCAACTGGATTTCCGATACCCGCGATGTAAACGTGGTGGAGTTTGCTAATCAAGTTACCGTATGCAGTTTGCGTGCAGATGATAACGTAGACTTCGTAAAGCCATATCAAGTTTATATAGCAACGAAATCGTATCCGCTAACAAGGGCTATGAATTACGTGCTCAAAGAACCACATCAAGGCTTAGGGCATGGATTTACCAACTTTTTAGCCAGCGAGGAAGGCCAGAAATTAATCGGCCGGTTCAAGCTATTCCCGGCTCGCCTGAACATCGTTTTCAGGGATGCCAACTTGAAATAACTATGCTAACGTAATAAAACACATACACAATTAAAAAACCTGGTTGCTCATGAACAGAAGGAACAGTATTCTGGTTGCAATGCTTTGCATCGCTAACGGTGCCATGGCACAGTCTGTGGAAGATGGTTTGAAGGATTTGTACTATGGCAAATACCACGCCGCTAAACAAGACTTTGAGAAAGTAATTGCAGCTAAACCAACAGAAGAAAAAGCCTATTACTATTTAGGTATTTCCGAACTTGGCCTGGAAAATACTTCCGCAGCAGCTGCAGCATTCACGAAAGGTCTGGCAGCAGTTCCTAACTCTCCATTATTAACCGTCGGTATGGGTCGTATTGATTTGATCAACGGCAAAGTGGACGCTGCCAAACTAAAATTTGAATCTGCTAGCACTGCTACAGAAGGACGTGACGGTGACGTAGCACGCGCTATCGCTGATGCCAACACCGAAGTAAAAGGCGGTGATAGGGGTTATGCTTTAAGCGTAATGCAACAATTACTGAATAACGAAGGCCGTAAAAGAAAGCATCAATACACGGCTACCGCGGCAGATTATATCGAGTTAGGGGATGCATACCGCTACCTCGGTGGTGAAAATGGTGGTAAAGCCATCACTGCTTACGAAAGCGCTACGGAATTGGAGCCTAAGAATGCGGAAGCAATCTTGAAACAAGGCTTGGTAAACTACAATGCCAACTTGTTGGAAAACGCCGTATCCGATATGGCAAGGGCCGGTGAAGTGGATCCGAACTATGCCCCGGCTTTCTTCGAATTGTACCAATTCTATTACACGCCGAAACCACGTCAATTCTCCCTTGAGAACGCTAAAACTTACTTGCAGAAGTACCTGGATGTAGCTGATCAAACCGATAAGGTGAAAAACAACTACTACCTGGCTTCCATCATGTTCTACGATAAGGATTATGATGGCGCGATCGCTAAAGCGGAAACTTTGTTGCCGGAAGCAAATGATACTTACAAAAGCAAAATTCAACGCTTGGTAGGGGATGCTTACCTGCAAAAAGGCGATTCCCTGAACGCTAAAAAATATATGGATGCACGTGTTGCTGCCGTAGGCGAAGAGAATTTGGAGACAAACGACTACAAATTGTTGGCTGCCATCTACGGTAAACTGGAATCTGCCGATTCTGCAACTAACGCCGACTATACCAACAAGGCTTCCCAGTACTTGGAGAAATACGCTTTAAGCGATTCTGCTGATTTAGATCGCTACCGCGAAGTAGCTACCTTGTTTAAAGATCAACGTAACTACGCGAAAGCTGCCGAGTGGTATGGTAAATTGTTGGAATTTAAAGATAACAACAGGGCTATCGAAGATCATTTCTTCAAAGGTATCTACGAAATTTACGGAGGTAAATATGAAGACGCCCAAGTCACTTGGAAAGCCTTTACAGAGAAATATCCTACGCAGGATAAAGGTTTCTACTGGTTAGGTATGGCGCACTTCGCTACCGATCCGGAAGCTAAAACCGATGGCGCTAAACCGGCTTTCGAAAAATATGTTGAAATGGCTGAACCCGAGTTCGATAAGAACAAGCGCCTGCTGTTGAAAGCATACACTTACCTGATGTTGTACAATTATCAAACCGATGATAAAGACAACATGCAAGTTTACATGGATAAGATCTTGAAGATCGATCCAAACGACGGTACCGTGGCACAGGTGAAAGAAATCGTGGCGAATGCTGATGCAGCTGCTGCTGCCGGGGCAAAATCCGCGGATTCTTCTAAAGGAGCCTCGGCACAAACACAAGGTAAATAATTATATATATTACCATATTTTGAAAGTGCATCCCGCCCGGGATGCACTTTTTTTTGCCCCAATTTTAACGTTTTCAGTCTAGGAATAAACCCTTTTATACCTTAAATTGTAATATACCCATTGGTAAGATTTCCCCATAAATACATCCCTAAACCGGAAGATTTTTGAATTCTTTACCATTTTTTGGCATTATTTTTTAATGTTATTTAAAACTTGCAGGCTGCATTTCAACATCAAGAAATATGTTTTAATTTAAATGTATGCCGGGCATGATACTCCAAACAAACACACTTATCATATTATAAAATTTTAATACACCCAAAAACAGGAAGCTCATGATGTATAGAAAAACCTTGTCAATAGTAGCTGGGCTGATTTTCGCGATGACCGGCGTAATGGCGCAATCGATGGATGATGGGTTCAAACAAATGTATTATGGCAATTACCAATCTGCCAAACAGGTATTTGAACAGGTTATTTCCTCGAAACCAACCGATGGAAGAGCTTATTATTATGCCGCCATGTCTCAATTAGGATTGGAAGATGAGGCCGGGGCAAAAGCAACCTTGCAAAAAGGAAGCGCGGCCGTTCCTAACGATCCTTTAATCATGGTCGGCCTGGGGCGTATCGACCTGGTAGAAGGGAATAGCGCTGCTGCCCGGCAGAAATTTGAAGCTGCACTTACCGCGACTAACAATAAAAATGGGGAAGTGTCCCGCGCCGTTGCCGATGCCAACACCGAAACCAAGGGAGGCGATCGTAAATATGCATTGGCCGTGATGGAGAAACTCTTCGATAATTCTTACGTGAAGAAAAGAGATCAGTACGAACCTACGGTCCAGGATCAAGTGGAGCTGGGGGATGCGTACCGCTACCTAGGTGGTGAATATGGCGGCAGGGCGATTAACGCGTACGAAAAGGCCCTGGAAATGGATCCTAAGTATGCCGAGGCCATCATGAAGCAGGGCCTGGTAAATTACAACGCTAACCTGTTGCAGCAAGCGGTGAATGATTTTGCCCATTCCACGGAGGTGGATCCGAAATATTCCCCTGCTTACTACGAATTATATCAATTTTACTTTACACAGAAAAAAAGCCAGTTCGACCTCGGTAAAGCCAAGCAATATTTGCAGAAATACTTGGAAACTGCCGACCCTTCCGACAGGATTAAGAACGAGTATTACCTGGCTTCTATCATGTTTTTCGACAAAGATTATGATGGCGCCATTACCAAGGCTCAAAGCCTGATGAGCATCGCCAACGATTCGTATAAAGCCAAGTTAAACCGCCTCATCGCGGATGCTTACTTACAGAAAGGTGATGCTGCGAAGGCACAGGAGGTATTGGACAAGTACGTGGCTTCGGTAGGTGAGGATAAATTGGAACCGCTGGATTACAAGATACTCAGCGAAGTATATGGTCATGTAAAAACAACGGATTCTACCACCCAAGCTGCCAATGAACAAAAGGCCTTGATGTACCTCGAAAAATTCGCGGAAAGCGATACTACCCTGGATGCCGACCGTATCGAGGAAGTGGCTAAAGCTTATACGAATGCCCGCGTGTTTACGAAAGCCGGGGAATGGTACCAAAAACTGGTAAACTATAAAACGAAGAAGAATACGCCGCCATCGGCTTTAGATTATTATAACGTGGGTTTGAGTTATTACCGCGCTGCCGCCGGTGAAACGATCGATACCAACTTGTTAAATAGGGCGGATACCGCTTTTGCCATGTTGGCCGAGAAATACCCGGATATTACTACCGGTCATTACTGGCGCGGTATGGCAAATGCAGGTAAGGATACAGAAGCAAAAAGCGGGGTTGCGAAACCTTATTTCGAGAAATATATCAGTATGGCCGAAGGGGATACGGAGAAGAATAAAGCCGGTTTGATCAAGGCGTATACATATATAATGGTATATTATTATAATATCAAGGATGAAGCGCAAATGAAGGTTTACATGGATAAACTGGCGCCGATTGACCCGCAAAATGAAGCGATGCTCCAGATTAAAGGTATCATGAGCGAGCAGAAATCACAGTCGAATAAATAAACCTCTTATTTAACTAAACCGGCGCCCGGTAAATATCTTTTTAAGATGATTGCCGGGCGCTTTTTTTGTATTTAGCCTACTGACTTTTTGTCGTACATACATCTATCTACCCTACTAATAGAGTAGGCTTTATGAAGATCTTTATTTTCAAAATTCCTGCTAATTTCTCTCCATTTTAACCAAAACTTTCAAAAATTATTGAAAGGATTGGAAATTATTTTCAACTTCTTAAAAAAATTTTGATACTCCTGGAGTGTACAAGTTTTCAACCAAATGAAGGATTTATTTGTTTCAACTTATATGGGTAATCTTTGTTGAAGCTCGCCCATGCCCGATTGTAGCCTACTGTATCTGAAACATGAAAAAGAAAGGGTATATACAAATCCGTCTGCCGGGTCTTATATATAGTAAATTTTCATAAGATTTTAATGCGTCATCGATTTGTATTTTCCCTCACATGAAGTATTTTTGCGCATTCGGAGAACTTATTACTGGGAAGCTTATGTTAATAGCCACTGAACTTTTGTCTGCTAACAACGCCCCGATCAGTTACTTGCCTATCTTGTTGCAACTGGTCGCGGCCGTCGGATTTGTTGGACTAACGATGTTAGGGACGCACTTTTTAGGTCCTAAACGTAAAACGAGCGACAAGCTCGTCAACTTCGAGAGCGGTATCGAGCAGCATGGAAATGCCCGCCGCCCTGTAGCCATTAAATACTTTCTCGTGGCTATCCTTTTCGTATTATTTGACGTGGAAGTGATCTTTTTCTACCCTTACGCCGTGAATTTCAGGGAACTGGGTTGGGAAGGTTTCCTAGCCGTGGTGATGTTCGTTGCTTTCTTCGTGTTAGGCTTCATCTATATCGTGAAGAAAGGCGCCCTGCAATGGGAAGATTAACCGATTCGTATAACACGATATTATATATGATACTGGTAAGGGGCTGATTTTGTAGGTAGAACGTTAATTTTTCCCTTTTAATCCCGCTCTTATTAGTATAGTACCAGGAAAGTAAGGAACTTTGTAGTAGCGCGTACCGGTTAAATGGTATGCCGTGGTGTTTGAGAAAATTCTTTTTAACCGAATTAATTTTAGGAAAGATGACACGTCCGGTTCAATTTAATGAAAAAGTAAAGGTGGTGGATATCCCGGAAGGTTATTCTGGAGAGGGATTTTACGCTACCAGTTTTGATAAAGCGATCGGCCTGGCCCGTAAAAACTCGATCTGGCCTTTGCCATTCGCAACTTCTTGCTGCGGTATCGAGTTCATGGCCACGATGGCAGCAACATACGATATTGCCCGTTTCGGTTCCGAGAGGATGGGTTTTACACCCCGTCAATGTGATTTGTTGATGGTAATGGGTACAATTTCTAAAAAAATGGCGCCGGTTTTACGCCAGGTGTATATCCAAATGGCTGAACCCCGTTGGGTAATGGCCGTGGGTGCTTGCGCGAGCAGCGGCGGTATTTTTGATACTTACTCGGTGTTACAAGGTATCGACCAGGTGATTCCCGTGGATGTGTACGTACCGGGTTGCCCGCCGAGACCGGAAGGTATTATCGACGGTTTTATGCGTATCCAGGATTTAGTACACAACGAAAGTTTGCGTAGAAGGCACTCCGATAAATACAAGGAACTGATGAACTCTTACGGTATTCAATAATACTACCGCTAAGAGTTTTTCTTTTTTAGTGCAACGGGATCATTGTAATTAGGCTTATTTAATTCGAAAATAGATTATCGTAAATGTCTTTGACAAACGAGCAAATAAAAAACGCGCTGGAAGCGAAATTCGGAACTGATGTGAATACCTTCGAGGAATCTTTCGGGATGATGAGTTTCCATGCCCCGAAGGATCTTAACCTGAAAGTGTTGCAGTTCCTTTTTGATGATGAAACTTTGCGCTTCCGCTTTTTGACGGATATTACTGCCGTGCATTACCCGGACAGGGTAGGCGAAGAGCTGGCCGTGGTATATCACCTGCATAACATGATCGATAATGTTAGGCTCCGTTTTAAAGTGTTTACTTCCATCAAGGATCCGAAAATCTTTACAGCTACACGCCTGTATGAATCTGCCAACTGGATGGAACGCGAAACTTACGATTTCTTCGGTATTGACTTCGTGGGGCACCCGAACCTGATCCGTATCCTGAATGTTCCTGAAATGGATTACTTCCCGATGCGTAAGGAGTTCCCGTTGGAAGATCAAACCCGAATTGATAAAGATGATGAAATGTTCGGTCGCGGTGGTAAGGATGATATCGTACATCCCTGATCCCGCGCGATAGTGACAAGTGAAATGAAATAATCATGTAATTATTACCCGGGCGCAAACCCGGTTCAATCTAATAAGGAAGGATATGTTAGAGCAGCCAAATATAAACCTGCCGGAAGGCTCCATCGAGAAGACCACGAACACGCTCAACCTGGGTCCTACGCACCCTGCTACGCACGGGGTGTTTCAAAACGTGCTCGAGATGGATGGCGAACGCGTAGTTTCCGCCGTTTCCACCGTGGGATATATTCACCGTGCCTTTGAAAAATTAGCCGAGCGCAGGCCTTATTACCAGGTTACGCCGTTAACGGATCGTCTTAACTATTGTTCTGCTCCTATCAACAACCTCGGTTGGCATCTTACCGTGGAGAAATTGCTCGGCATCGAGGTACCCAAAAGGGTGGATTACCTCCGCGTGATCGTGATGGAGCTGGCCCGTATCGCGGATCACCTGATCTGTAACTCCGTTGTGGGTGTTGATAGCGGCGCTTTCTCCGGTTTCTTGTACGTGATGCAGTACCGCGAGTTGATTTATGAAATTTACGAGGAAGTGTGCGGCTCCCGCCTCACGACTAATATTGGCCGTATCGGTGGTTTCGAAAGGAATTTTACCGGTGTTGCCTTCCAAAAAATCCAGAAGTTTTTAGATGAATATCCTGCCGTGTTGAAAGAATTTGAAACCCTCTTTACCCGCAACAGGATCTTCATGGAAAGAACGCAAGGCGTTGGCCCGATTAGTGCGGAACGCGCCCTGAACTACGGTTTCACAGGCCCCAACTTGAGGGCGGCCGGCGTGGATTACGATGTACGCATCGCCAACCCATATTCTTCTTACCAAGATTTTGAATTCTCGATCCCGGTAGGTACTACGGGAGATACATACGACAGGTTCCTGGTGCGTAACGCGGAGATGTGGCAAAGCATCAGCATCATTAGGCAAGCGATGGAAAAGCTGAAGGATTTACCGGGTGATGTTTTCCATGCCGATGTACCGGCTTACTACCTTCCCGAGAAAGATGATGTTTATACCAAGATGGAAGCCTTGATCTATCACTTCAAGATCGTGATGGGTGAAACGGAAATTTTACCGGGAGAACTGTACAACGCCGTGGAAGGCGCCAATGGTGAACTAGGTTTTTACCTGATCAGCGATGGCGGTCGCTCCCCGTACCGTTTGCATTTCCGCCGTCCCTGCTTCATTTATTACCAGGCATATCCCGAACTGATTAAGGGCAGCATGCTGAGTGATGCGATCCTTTGCATGAGTAGCTTGAACCTGATCGCGGGAGAACTGGATGCGTAAGCACGGAATAGAAATTTTAAAGCATTAACGAACAAAATATCATATAGCTGTGGCTCAATTTTCGGAAGAGAAACTGCAAAAAGTAAAAGAAATCATCGCGCGGTACCCAGAGGGGCGTCAAAAGAGCGCATTGATACCCGTATTGCACCTGGCGCAGGAAGAATTTGACGGCTGGCTGAGCGCAGATACGATGGATTACGTGGCCTCGCTGTTGCAACTGGAGTCGATCGAAGTATACGAAGTAGCGACCTTTTACAGTATGTTTAACCTGAAACCCGTTGGTAAATACGTTTTCGAAGTTTGCCAAACCGGTCCTTGCATGTTGAACGGGTCAGACCAGATCATTTCTTATATCAAGGATAAGCTCGGTATCGGCGTAGGGGAAACCACGCATGATGGCCTGTTTACTTTAAAAACAGTGGAATGCCTCGGCGCTTGCGGTTATGCCCCGATGATGCAATTGGGCAAGCATTTCCGCGAACACTTAACACCTGCGAAGGTGGATGCCATCATCGCGGAATGTAAAGCTGCGCAAGGCAATTAATCATGGCTGCCGGGTAGCGATCTTGCAGATGCAGTGTGCGACGCAAGGATGGTGAAGAGAGATACGGAAGCCGGTTCAATAAATATAAAACAGACAAGCATAGGGCGCCGCCCGAATGAAAAACGCTCGACAATGGGACGTAAATTATTACTCGACAAAGCTCATATAGAAGGAATCAGGTATTACAAGACGTACCGTGACAACGGTGGATATGCTGCCGCGGAGAAAGTGTTGAAGAACATGAGCCCCGACCAGGTGGTGGAAGAAGTGAAGAAAAGTGGCTTGCGTGGCCGTGGTGGTGCGGGTTTCCCTACCGGTTTGAAATGGAGCTTCCTGGCTAAGCCGGAAGGTGTGCCCCGTTACCTCGTATGTAACGCGGATGAATCGGAACCAGGTACGTTTAAAGACCGCTACCTGATGGAATTTATCCCGCACTTGTTGATCGAAGGTTTGTTGATTTCCAGCTTCGCGCTGGGCGCCAACACCACCTATATTTACATCCGCGGGGAATATGCCTGGATCCCGGATATCTTGGAACAAGCTATCAGCGAAGCCAAGGAAGCCGGATGGTTGGGTAAAAATATACAGGGAACAGGCTTCGACCTGGAGATTTACGTGCAGCGTGGTGCAGGTGCATATATCTGCGGTGAAGAAACGGCCCTGATCGAATCATTGGAAGGGAAACGTGGTAACCCCCGTATCAAACCGCCATTCCCGGCGGTGAAGGGTTTGTACCAATGCCCAACCGTGGTCAATAACGTGGAAACACTAGCTACCGTTGTGCCGATCATCAACATCGGTGGTGAAGAATATGCGAAATACGGCACCGGCAAATCTACCGGTACCAAGTTGATTTCTGCCTGCGGTAATATCAATAAACCGGGGGTGTATGAAATCGAGATGAACATCTCCGTGGAAGAGTTTATCTATTCCGAGGAATACTGCGGCGGCATCCCGAACGGGAAACGCCTCAAGGCATGTATCCCCGGAGGATCTTCCGTTCCGATTGTACCGGCTAACTTACTGTTGAAAACAGCTAAGGGCGAGGCCCGCATGATGACTTACGAGAGTTTGAGCGATGGCGGTTTTGCAACCGGTACGATGATGGGCTCCGGCGGGTTCATCGTGTTGGATGAAGATCAATGCGTGGTTCGTCATACGATGACCCTGGCGCGTTTCTACCATCACGAGAGCTGCGGGCAATGTAGCCCTTGCCGCGAAGGAACCGGGTGGATGGAGAAAGTATTGAAGAAGATAGAAACAGGTAAAGGAACCTTAGAAGATATTGACTTGTTGTGGGATATTCAACGCAGGATCGAGGGGAATACGATTTGCCCGCTGGGTGACGCCGCCGCTTGGCCGGTAGCCGCCGCGATCCGCCATTTCCGCGATGAGTTTGAATGGCACGTAACGCATCCCGAAGAAGCGCAGCTGCGCAGCTTCGGACTGGCACATTATGCCGATCCGTTACCGGTGCCGGAAGCTACCGTTTAAAAATATTTTTCTTGTGCCGCCTGCCCGGTTGTATTGTTGCAACCAGTACCCGGTACAATGGAATTGCTAAGTTGTTATAACAATGTCTGAAGAGAAAAAATTATTCAAGGTTAAGATCGACAACATTTCCGTGGAAGTGGAACCGGGTACTACCATCCTGAATGCCGCGCGGAAAATAGGGGGAGACATCGTGCCACCGGCCATGTGTTACTATTCCAAATTGCAAGGCAGCGGCGGTAAATGCCGTACCTGCTTGGTGAAAGTAACGAAAGGCAGCGATGCCGATCCAAGGCCGATGCCGAAGTTGGTAGCCAGTTGCCGTACCACCGTGATGGACGGGATGGAAGTGGCTAACATTACCTCTCCCGAAGTAGTGGATGCACGTAAGGGCGTAGTGGAGTTCCTGTTGCTCAATCACCCCTTGGATTGCCCGGTTTGTGACCAGGCCGGTGAATGCCACCTGCAAGACCTCAGCTATGAACACGGTGTGGATACTACCCGTTACGAGTTCGGTCGCAGGACTTTTGAAAAGATTGACATCGGGGATAAGATTCAACTGCATATGACACGTTGCATCTTATGCTACCGTTGTGTATATACTGCCGATCAATTAACGGAGAAACGTCAACACGGGATTTTAGGTCGCGGTGATGTTTCCGAGATCAGCACTTACATTCAGCAAAACCTGGACAATGATTTTATCGGGAACGTGATCGACGTGTGCCCGGTAGGCGCATTGACCGACAAAACATTCCGCTTCAAGAACCGCGTATGGTTTTTGAAACCGGTAGATGCCCATAGGAATTGCGATAAATGTAGCGGTAAAGTAGCGTTGTGGTTGCGTGGTAACGAAGTGTTCCGCGTAACGGCACGTAAAGATAAATACGGTGAAGTAGAAGAGTTTATCTGTGATACCTGCCGGTTTGATAAGAAAGAAGCGAGCGATTGGACGATCGAGGGACCGAGGAAGATTGACCGCCAAAGCGTGATTTCGCAAGGTCACTACGTGGGCGTAAAGGAGCCGAAGGAAACTTTACCGAAGGTAATGGATGGCCGCCAACCGAAACTGTTGATGGATATCCACAGCGTGAGCCAGGTCAACAGGCAAGATGTAGATTTGAGCAAGATTGAAGGCCCGGCGCATTCCGATGATTTTGACAAAAGCAACAGTGTAAAATAATTAGCTACTAAGAAAATGATGTTATTGAATCTCAACATAGAATGGGCTTTTATCCTGGAAAAAATATTGCTGATTTCCGCGATATTGGGAATTTCCTTGCTCATCGCGATGTATGAAACATGGGCAGAACGTAAAGTAGCTGCCTGGATACAAGATCGTCGCGGGCCGAGTAGGGCGGGTCCATTGGGTTTGTTGCAACCTTTGGCCGATGGTGGTAAATTATTCTTTAAAGAAGAGATCATCCCGGCAAATTCTAACAGGTTCCTGTTTATCTTGGGGCCATCCTTGGCGATGTTGGTAGCTTGTATGACCGGCGCCGTTATTCCTTGGGGAGATACTTTGCATTTCGGGGATTACAGCGTATCGCTGCAAGTAGCGGATGTGAACATCGGCGTGCTGTATATCTTCGCGATCGTGAGTTTCGGTGTTTACGGAATCATGCTGGGTGGCTGGGCATCCAACAACAAGTATTCCTTGTTGGCAGCTATCCGCGGCGCTTCGCAAATCATTTCTTACGAGTTGGCGATGGGGCTTGCCTTGATTGCCTTATTGATGGTAACGGGTACCCTGAGCTTGAAAGAGATCGTGGAGCAACAACGTCCCGGCATCTTAAGTTGGAACGTGGTAGCGCAACCCCTGGGTTTCATCATTTTCCTGATTTGCGCCTTTGCAGAATGTAACCGTGCGCCATTCGATTTACCGGAAGCGGAAAACGAACTGAACGGTGGATACCACTTGGAATATTCTTCCATGAAGCTGGGTTTCTTCCTGTTCGCGGAATATATCAACATGTTTGTAAGTTCTGCCCTGATGGCAACATTGTACTTCGGCGGATACTCCTTCCCTGGTATGGATAGTTTGCCATTCAGCCCGAACGTGATCACGTTATTAGGAGTAGGGGCATTATTTATCAAGACCTTTATCTTCATCTTCTTCTTCATGTGGGTGCGTTGGACATTGCCGCGTTTCCGTTATGACCAGTTGATGGATTTGGGATGGAAAGTGTTGATACCATTATCATTGATCAACATGTTACTCACGGGAGCATTCATCCTGTGGAGACAATAAGGATATGAAGAAGACGCTTGCAGATGTACCCCATTATTTTTGGGGAGATGGATGCGAAGGTTGGAGGATGGTAGAGAGCGACAGTTTGTCGATTATCCGTGAAAAGATGCCCCCGGGTACGTCGGAACAATTACATTACCATCAGCAAGCGCAGCAGTTCTTTTATATGTTAAGCGGGGAAGCGAGGTTCGAGATAGCGGGAGAGAGCACGGTAGTGAAAGCCGGGGAAGGCATCAGGATCATGCCCGGTTTGAAACACCGTATCCTGAATGAGAGCGGGGTGGCGATTGAATTTATCGTAACATCGGCACCGGCTACCCGCGGGGATAGAATTAACTGCGAAACATTGTAAAATAGCGCTTCAGCGAGAGGTGAAGCAACATATAAAATTTGCCGTATGCAACATTTAACTGGTAGGGCGTCATTAGTTGACAGGAGACCTATGACATTCATGGAAAAGATGTATATCCCGGCAATCGCCAAGGGATTAGGAATTACCATGAAACACCTTTTCAAGAAGAAAGTGACCGTGAGTTTCCCGGAAGAGAAGCGTAAGTTCTCACCGGTATTCCGTGGGCTGCATATCCTGAACCGTGATGAGGATGGACGTGAAAGGTGTACCGCTTGCGGTTTATGTGCCGTGGCTTGTCCTGCCGAAGCCATCACGATGGAAGCAGCAGAGCGTAAGCCCGGGGAAGAGCACCTGTACCGCGAGGAAAAATATGCTGCGCGTTACGAGATTAACATGTTGCGTTGCATTTTCTGTGGATTTTGCGAGGAAGCTTGTCCTAAGCAGGCGATTTATTTAACGGAAACATTCCCGCCATCACATTACCAACGTTCCGGATTTATATATGGTAAAGACGATTTGTTGATACCGGATCCTAAACACCCGGTGGAGACGACAAAAACACAAGGATAAACCAAACAATACCTGTAACAGCGTATATATCTAAACATTAGAAGGGAATGGATCTTCAATTAATATTTTTCATTTTGCTTTCCGCCATGGCGATTGCCGGGGCATTGGGCGTTATTTTGAGTAAAAGCCCGGTCAATAGTGTATTGAGCCTGATTGTAACCTTCGTGGCAATTTCCGGTCATTACCTGTTGTTGAACGCGCAATTTTTAGCGGTGGTAAACCTGATCGTGTATGCAGGAGCCATCATGGTATTGTTCCTGTTCGTGATCATGTTGATGAACTTGAATGCCGATATAGAACCGCAGAAACGTAACTGGTTGAAGTATGCAGGGGTACTGAGCGGTGGTATGTTGTTGTTCGTGATCGTGGCAGCCTTGCGCGATGCCAGTATGCCCAGCTTGCAACCCGAAGCTACCGAGATCGGTTTGATCAAGAACCTGGGTAAAACCTTATTCTCAAAATACGTGGTGCCATTTGAAATCGCGAGCGTACTGTTTTTAAGTGCGATGATCGGTGCCGTGGTGATTGGTAAAAAAGATTAATCCACTAAAAATAATATAGCAAATGCCTATTCAATACTATATTTTCCTGAGCATTGCATTATTCTGTATAGGGATCATGGGAGTTTTGATGCGCCGTAATGCCATCATCATCTTCATGTGTATCGAGTTGATGTTGAATGCAGTAAACCTGTTGCTGGTAGCCTTTTCAAAAATGTGGGCCGAAGCCGGGAAAGTGGATGCCGCCTCGGCGCAAATCTTCGTATTCTTTATCATGGTAGTAGCCGCCGCGGAAGTGGTCATCGGCTTGGCCGTGATCGTGATGATGTACCGGAATACGCATTCCGTGGATATCAATTTGCTGAGTAGGTTGAAGAATTAATACTCGGGCTTTCCAAAAAAATATTATCAAGCAACAATTCTAATAGAAGATCAATGATAAATCTCGTTTGGCTGGTACCATTATTACCGTTGTTAGGATTCCTGGTCAATGGTTTGCTCAGGAAGCGTTTATCCAAAGGACTTGTAGGTTTTATTGGCAGTGGTACCGTGCTTGCCGGTTTTGTAATTAGCTTACTTATTTTCATGGAAGTGAAGACCGAAGGTTTTACTTCCCAAATCGTTCACCTGTTCGATTTCATCAAGGTGGGTGCCTTCACGGTGCCGTTCTCCTTCCAGGTGGACCAGTTGAGCGCATTATTCTTACTGATTATCACGGGCGTCGGTTCGCTGATCCATATTTACTCTACGGCTTACATGCACGACGAAACAAACGAAGGCTTTGCCCGTTATTTCGCTTATCTCAACCTGTTCGTGTTCTCGATGTTGCTGCTCGTATTGGGTGGTAACTACGTGATGATGTTTATCGGTTGGGAAGGTGTAGGTCTATGTTCTTACCTGTTGATCGGTTTCTGGTTCAAGAACCCGGAATTCAACAAGGCAGCGAACAAAGCCTTTATCATGAACCGTATCGGTGACCTGGGATTTTTATTAGGCATCTTCCTGATGATTACCCAGTTCGGAACGGTAACATTCGGCAATGTATTCGCCCAGGTTCCTGGCTTGGGAAATAACTCCCCTGTACTGATTGCCATCGCGATGTTGTTGTTCATTGGAGCGATGGGTAAATCGGCACAGATACCTTTATATACCTGGTTGCCGGACGCGATGGCGGGGCCTACCCCCGTATCGGCATTGATCCACGCCGCAACGATGGTAACGGCCGGTATTTACATGGTAGCGCGTAGCAACGTGATTTATACCTTGGCACCGAGCATCCAGATGGTGGTAGCTATTATCGGCGCCGCTACAGCAGTTATGGCAGCCAGCATTGCCTTGAAACAAAACGATATTAAGAAAGTGTTGGCTTACTCAACCGTGAGCCAGCTAGGATATATGTTCCTTGCTTTGGGCGTAGGAGCATATACCGCGGCAGTGTTTCACGTAATGACACATGCCTTCTTCAAAGCGTTATTATTCTTGGGCTCAGGTTCCGTGATCCACGCGATGGGTGGCGAGCAAGATATCCGCAAGATGGGTGGCTTGAAGAAATATATGCCAACAACCAACATTACGTTCTTGATCGGTTGCTTGGCCATTGCAGGGATACCCGGTTTCTCGGGATTCTTCTCGAAAGATGAAATCCTGGCAAATACGTTTGCCTCCAGCCCGATCCTTTGGGCAGTAGGATTGTTCGGCGCCTTGATGACCGCCTTCTATATGTTCCGCTTGTACTACATGACCTTCAGCGGTAGTTTCCGTGGTACGCAAGAACAGGAACATCATTTACATGAAAGCCCGGTAGCGATCACGCTACCCTTGATTATATTGGCAATTTTGAGTGTTATCGGCGGTTATATTGGATTGCCTGAAGTATTTGGAACGAAGCACTTGTTGGCAGAATATTTATCACCCGTATTTGCACCGTCCGCACCATACGCGCAGGAGCATCATTTGAGCCATTCATTAGAATGGATATTGATGGGAATTTCCAGCGTGCTGGTAATCGCGATGATTTTCTGGGCTAAAGGGAAATATGCCGCATGGAAAGACCAGGGACAAGAAAACACCGGCTTCGCGAAATTCCTGGAAGATAAATGGAAAGTGGATGAGTTGTATGATGCGATCATCGTTAGACCGTTATTTTCCCTGTCTAAATTCTTCCAAGACGGTATCGAGAAATCCGGTATCGATGCCCTGGTGAACGGAATCGGTAAAGGGGTACAATGGGGCAGCAACCAGGTTCGCTTATTACAGAATGGGCAGGTAGGTTTTTACGTATTTGCCATGGTAATAGGTATGATCGTGTTGTTGTTGATCAGTTTGTTTATTTAATAGAAAGCGGAATCTACAGATATAAGCGTACTTAAAATTATGTTGACAGTTTTATTAATATTGATTCCTTTAGTAACGGGCCTGGTTTCATTTGGTCTGAAAGGATCCGGTAGCAAGGTGCTGGGCATCATCTCTACACTAGCCACCCTGGCAGTAACAGCCTTGGCATGTTGCCAGTTTAAAACGGCTCCCGAAGCCTTGCAATTTACCGCGAGCTGGATTCCCCAACTAGGGAGCAACTTCAGCGTGGGCCTAGATGGGATGGCTTTGGTGTTGTGTTTATTGACAGCTATTTCTTATCCGCTGATCTTTATGATCAGTTATAATAAATCATACGAAAACCCGGGTAGTTTTTACGGGTTGCTTTTATTGGCACAGGCAGGTTTGATGGGTGTATTTACCGCTTACGATGCCTTGTTGTTCTACGTATTCTGGGAATTAGCATTGATACCTGTTTACTTCCTTTGCTCTACATGGGGCGGCGAAAGGAGAATCCCGGTTACCTTTAAATTCTTCATCTATACATTTGCCGGTTCATTATTGATGCTGGTAGGTTTGATCTACCTGTATTTCCAAACGCCGGATCATTCTTTTAGCTATAGCACCTTTACAAGTTTATCTTTATTGCCGAGCGAGCAAGCGTGGTTATTCTGGTTATTCTTCATAGCCTTCGCTATCAAGATGCCGATCTTCCCGTTCCATACCTGGCAGCCCGATACTTACGATCAATCCCCGACCCCGGTAACGATGGTACTTTCAGGTATCATGGTAAAGATGGGTTTATTCGGTTTGTTGCGTTGGTTGTGGCCCGTTTTACCGCAGGGAGCGAGCATGTGGGCAGAGGTAGCGATCGTATTGTCGATCATCGGTATCGTGTATGCCTCTTGCATCGCGATTTTACAAAGTAATATCAAGAAGATGATCGCGTATTCATCCATCGCGCACATCGGTTTGATGAGCGCCGCGATCTTTGCACATAATAATCAAAGTTTGGATGGTGTGATGTTGCAAATGTTTAACCACGGTATTAACATCATCGGTTTATGGATGATCGTGGAAGTGATCGAGAACCGTTTGAAGATCAAGGATATGAGCGAGATGGGTGGTTTGGCCACCTATGCGCCCAAGATGAGTATCTTCTTGGTCATTATCAGCTTGGCAAATATCGCTTTACCGTTAACGAATGGTTTCGTGGGAGAGTTTTTGATGTTTAGCGGTTTGTTCCAATATAATTACTGGTTCATGGCAATCGCGGGTTTGGGAATCATCTTGGCAGCAGTGTACATGTTGAGGATGATCCAGAAGGTGATTTTCGGGGAATCCAATTCGTTGACCAAGCAGTTTACCGACTTGAGCGCCGGGGAAACATTCGCCTTGGTGATTGTTGTTGCGATCATCTTCGTATTGGGCGTTTACCCGCAGCCGGTATTAGATATCGTGCATCAAACCACGGTATCCCTGTTGAATTAATATTAAACCGTTTCGTGCCCCGCGCACGGATACATAGCATTCTATCAGATTTTTGTAACACGATAATATGAACGCATTAATTACTACGGCTTTACTTGGAGTGGTCCTTATGTTTACCGGGTTGTTTGTAAAGAACAAGCAGCAAATAAAATACTTTGCTATTGTGGGTGCATTGATAGCATTTGTGGCCAATTGCTTCGATATCATGTCCATTGCAGACGGGCATACCATCGACGTACAGGGCATGTTGGAAGTAAGCCAATTTTCCACTTTATTTAATGCGATCGCATTTGGAAGTTTATTTATTTATTTCTTGCTATGCGGTAGCGCCATCGAGAAAGTTGGGGAGCATGTGGCTGATTATTCGGCATTGATTTTCTTTATCATGGTAGGTGTAACGATCACGGGAGCTTTCAGTAACCTGTTGATGTTATTCCTGGCCATTGAAATTATTTCTATCCCGCAATATATCTTGGCAGGAGCTGATAAGCGTAACCTGAAGAGTAATGAAGCCGCTTTGAAATATTTATTGATGGGTTCATTCTCCACCGGTGTATTGTTGATGGGTATTTGCTTGATCTTCGGCGCGAATGGCACTTTCAATATCGAGCAGCTAGGCTTGGGAAGCGGCGAGGTTCATCCCTTGGCTTTAACGGGTATTACCTTGGTGGGATTTTCATTAGCGTTTAAAGTTTCGGCAGCGCCATTTCATTTCTGGACGCCGGATGTGTATGATGGTTCTCCCACCGTATTTACTGCCTTCATGGCAACCATTGTAAAAGCAGCGGCATTCGTGGCATTTTTGAGGTTGTTCCATGTGAGCTTCGCAGGTGGCAATTTAAGTCAGCATTGGCAATTAGTATTAGCCATCATCACCGCCGCCACATTAATCATCGGTAACCTAACCGCGGTGTTCCAATGGAGCGTGAAGCGGATGTTGGCTTATTCGAGCATCGCGCAAGCAGGTTTCATGTTATTCGCGGTGATCGCGTTAAATAAAGCAGCAGTACAAGGCATCTTGTTTTATGCCCTGGCATACAGCGTAGCTACGATCGGCATATTTGCAGTGCTTTTGAAAATGAAAGATTATACTTTCGATGGATTTAACGGTTTGGCAAAAAAACAACCTTTCGTCGCGTTGACGATGACGATCTTTTTATTGTCATTAGCAGGTATTCCTATCACGGCAGGTTTCTTCGCTAAATACCTGGTATTGGCAGCAGCTATTCAGCAAGGAGGATTGTTATGGTTGGTGATTATTGCCGTATTATGTGCCGCAATCAGTGTTTATTACTATTTCAGGATCATCATAGCGATGTATTTCAAACAAGGTGATAACGATGTTGAGGGCGTTACCGGCGGATTTAAGTTTGCATTAGGCATAGTTGCCTTAATCATTTTAGCCCTGGGTATCTTCCCAAGTTTGTTATTGAACTGTATTCAATAATTCCGGATCGATTTTAATTATTATACTCCTAAAGCCGTTTCTATTATGAAGCGGCTTTTTTTATTCTTTCCAAGAGTTAATTTGCGCCTTCCCGGATTTGAAGAAAAGCCACATGGATATTTTAAGTGGCAGTCCCGGCATGCTGATAATTTGTATGTTTATAGGTAATATATTGATATGCAATCTTATAGGCTACAAAACAGAACATTTTATACAGCCATTCATCCTTATTATCTTATAAATTCCCTTTTTTAATTAACTTTAAGGTATACCTGTATTTTGTTTATGAAGTTCCGTGATATTTTCCTCCTAGCATTACGATCTGTGACCGCAAACCGTTTGCGTTCATTATTGACGATAACCATCATCGGTGTTGGTATCACGGCATTGGTTGGTATTAATACCGGTATTGAAAGTTTGAAGAACGGGATTTTCGACAGCTTTGCAAGTATGGGAGCCAACGGTTTCATGATCCGCAACCGGGAATTGAACATCCGCATTGGAGGGGGTAGAAATGAGGCGAAGAAAGGCTCCAGCAAGAAAAAGAAAGTAAAAACATCTAACCGGAACAAGTATATTACTTACCGTGAAGCGATGGAATTTAAAGATCGTTTCGTATTTCCTGCAATAGTGAGCGTTTGGTACCGCCCCGGTTCTGTGACCGTTTATCATGACAGTAAAAAAACGAATCCTAATATCCCGGTAATCGGCGGCGATGAAAACTATTTAAAGTATGCCGGTTACGATTTGCAGATGGGACGCGATTTTAATGCCGTGGACCTGGAATCGAGTAGGAATGTTGCCATCATCGGTCAGGATGTAGCTAAGAAACTCTTCGGTGACCAGATGAAGAATGTTTTAAACAGCGCTATCCGCTTGGGGAATGTACGTTACCGCGTGATCGGCGTGTTGGCCAGCAAAGGCTCCAACAATATGTTTAGCGCCGATAATACCGTGCTGACAACGGTATCGAATGTACGCAGGGTATTTAACCGGCCGAATGTGAGCTATAGCATCAGCGTATCAGTAAACGATGCCAAGCAGATCGATGCCGGTATCGGTGAGGCTACGGGATTGCTAAGGATAATCCGCAATCTTACCATTGATGAGGAAGATAATTTTTATATCACGAAAAATGATAGTATTGCCCAAATGCTGTTTAATAGTTTGGCTTACGTGACATTTGCAGCCGCGGGGATAGCATTTATTACATTGTTGGGTTCTGCTATCGGCCTGATGAACATCATGCTGGTATCCGTAGCTGAACGCACCAGGGAGATCGGTGTGAGTAAAGCCATGGGGGCAACGAAGTCCATAATCAGGACACAATTTCTATTTGAAGCGATTATTATCAGTGTTTCCGGGGGAGTACTCGGGGTTATTTTCGGGATTTTGATCGGGAATATCGTGTCAATTTTATTGAAAGCTAGCTTTATCGTACCCTGGATGTGGATGTTTTTAGGGATTACGCTATGTGCATTGGTAGGGTTATGTTCAGGGATATTCCCGGCAATTAAGGCTTCCAGGTTAGATCCTATCGTAGCATTAAGGTACGAGTAAACAAATCGAAATTTAGAAATTCTAATAAATGAAAGGCTGCAATTACGCAGCCTTTCCTATTGATAGATAATTTTTATTGTTTCTCCAGTTTCTGCACCCTTTCTTTTAACGCGTCATTTTCTTTCTTCAGTTCAAGCATATACAAGGTTAATTCTTCCACTTTTTGTAATAGTAGTTTATTCATCTCCCCGATATCCTGGCCGTTTTCTTCGACCTCTTTTGTTGTAGGAATGCCGGGAAGGTGTTTGTTTTTTTGAATGAAAGCAGCTAATTCCGAGATGGGTAATAAATCATAATCATCATCGAAAACAAAATCCGCCCAAGCATCTTGTTTTACGACCACCTTCCTGGCACCGACTGAGCCTTCTACGGTGAGTTTGTGGGGGGAGTCTTGCGTGGTACCTAGGAGCATGTTGCCGTTGGCCTGCATAATCATGAGAGGAGCTCCTAGGTTACAAACAGAAAGTACATTATTGTTTTGCAATGTTGTCCATTGTTTTGACCTGCCATCAATCATAACTGCCGCAGCATTCGGTTCGTTACCATTAGGCTTAATATCCTGCGCCATTCCCTGGATAATAATACCGAAGGGTCTGTCACTTGGTGTTAGCGATTGACCTCTAATTAATGGAATATATTGTCCTGGTGCGCTTGTTGAATTTGCAAATTCAATATATGCTTGGCTATTAGTACTTACATGATTATATGAAAATTTGGCGACTGATCCACCATTGGTAGAGCTAACATGTAATGGCGCTATGGGGTTAAGCATATTTATACCGGTATTACCATTGGCTTTCATCATAAGCAATGGCTTGGTATTATTTTTAACCGCAAATACATTGGCAAGATTAAGCGTTTTGTTATTTTGATCTTGACTTCTAGAATCTACATTAAAAGCCGCAAATGTTGAATCTGTTGTACTCCAGGGGTCTATATCTGGAATGAATGAAGTTATTATCATCCCTACAGGTCTAGGCGTAGGGAAATAAGATCTGGCGATGAGATTAGGAATGAATGTTCCAATTGTCCCTGTTGCGTTTCCCAAATCAATATGTCCAACATTTGGAGAAACGCCGTCTATTGTAAACTTTGCAATAGTATATGTTCCTGCTTTGTTGTTTACATGAAGCCTTGCAGCAGGTGTTAAGGTGCCCAGCCCTACATTCGATGTGTCAGGGTAGATATTAGGTAATGATTGACCGTACATTAAGCAATAGTGAATGCTTAATAAGAGGCATAGAAAAATCTTTTTCATAGTAAAAAGTATAGTTTAGGGATTAGAGCTGCTTTGTAAAGTTATGATTATCAATAGTTAGGTTAATAAAATTAATACCGGGTTACATTATAAATTAAAGATAAGGATCGGGATCGAAATAAAAAAGCCCATCATTTCAAAAATGATGGGCTTAAAAATGCTATGAAAAGGAGATTATTCAGCTACTACTTCAAATTCCAGTTCAGCTTCATTGCCTTTACCGAAATCGATTTTCGCTTTATAGCTACCTAGTTCTTTTACATCGTCAAGGATAATGATACGACGGCGGTCGATTTCATAACCTTTTTGTTCTTTAATAGCGCGGGCGATTTGCACACCTGTAACACTACCGAAGATTTTACCGGAAGTACCGGTTTTAGCGCCAATTTTCACTGGAGATGCTTTCAACACTTCAACCACTTGCGCGATTTCAGCCATCATTTTCTCTTCTTTCACTTTCTTCACTTTCAGGCGCTCTTCCAACAACTTCAAGTTGGTTTTGCTGGCTTCTACAGCAAATTTTTGAGGGATCAGGAAGTTCCTGGCATAACCGTTCTTCACGGTAACCAGTTCATCCTTCTGGCCCAAATTATCAACGTCTTGTATTAAGATTACTTGCATTGTTTCTTACTTTAAAAGGTCAGTAACATACGGCAATAACGCCATTTGACGCGCTTTCTTAATAGCTTGAGCTACTTTGCGCTGAAATTTCAATGAGTTACCTGTGATACGGCGAGGTAACATTTTACCTTGCTCGTTCAAGAATTTTTTCAGAAACTCGGCGTCTTTGTAATCTACATACTTGATGCCCATTTTCTTAAAGCGGCAGTATTTCTTCTGGCGCTTTTCAGTTTTAACGGCGGTTAAGTATTTAATTTCTTGTTTTACTGCCATAACTTTAAGCTTCTGTGGTTTTAGGTTCAGCATTCAAAGCACCTCTTTTCTTAGCGTTGTACTCAACCGCGTACTTATCCAAAGAAGTAACCATGTAACGCAATACATTTTCATCGCGATTTAGCTGAATTTTCAGCTTCTCATTGAGGTCGGATGGCGCACTAAATTCCAAAACAACATACATTCCTGTAGTCTTTTTTTGGATAGGGTACGCCAGTGATCTTAATCCCCAGGGATTCTCGTGCGTAACTTGCCCGCCGTTTTCATTAATGAAATCAACGAACTTTTTCTGAGCTGCTTTAAAATCATCCTCAGATAGCACAGGGGTAAAGATCACCATCAATTCGTAGTTCTTCAACATAAAATTCCCTGTTTTTTTGTTTTAAATTTTAGGACTGCAAAGATAGGTGCTTTTTTTGAATAAATACTGCGACTACACAGTTTTTCCTGGAATTTTCACGGGATTTCTCAAAGAATGGAAAGGATTGGATCAATTGATTGATTATTAATGTATTAAATATATGATTTGTCATAATGCCGATTAGTTCCCGGTAGCTTAAAACTTTATTCAATACCAATGACTTATAGCAAAGGTATGACCTTTTTGTAATGCAAGTGTCATCTTGACAGCCATGATTCCGATGGCATAACCTTTGACTCCACTTGCATAAAAAATTCAATTTTCATATGCAGAAAGGTGCTATACGTGTTCAAACGGAGAATATTTTCCCCATTATCAAGAAATTTTTATACTCTGATCACGAGATATTTATCCGCGAACTTGTCAGCAACGCGGTGGACGCTACCCAAAAATTGAAAACCTTGGCCGGTGTTGGCGAATTTAAAGATGAATTGGGCGATTTAGCCATCGAGGTTAAATTGGACAACGAGAAGAAAACAATCACCATCAGCGACCACGGCATCGGTATGACCGCCGGGGAAGTAGATAAATATATCAACCAGGTAGCTTTTTCTGGCGCCGAAGAATTCCTTAAGAAATATAAAGGTCAAAGCGAAGGCGCTAACATCATCGGGCATTTCGGTTTGGGCTTTTATTCTTCTTTCATGGTAAGTAATGCTGTAGAAATCCTTACAAAATCATGGAAGCCCGGCGCGCAGGCCGTGAGGTGGGAATGTGACGGAAGCCCGGAATTTACCCTGGAAGATATAGAGAAGGATAGCCGCGGTACGGATATCGTGATGCATATCAATGAAGAAAGCGAAGAGTTCTTAGATGAAGCCCGCATCGGCGCTATTTTACGTAAATTTTGCCGCTTCTTACCTGTGCCGATCATGTTCAACGGTGAACAGATCAATATCACGAACCCTGCCTGGACCAAGAAACCATCTGATCTGACGGATGAAGATTATCAAAATTTTTATAAAGAATTATACCCGTTCTCTGAACCGCCTTTATTCTGGATCCACCTGAACGTAGATTTTCCATTCAGCCTGACGGGGATTTTATATTTCCCTAAAATCACGAAAACCTACGAGATACAAAAGGATAAGATAAACCTATACAGTAACCAAGTGTATGTTACAGACGAGGTGAAGGATATCGTGCCGGAATTCCTGATGTTATTACATGGTGTGATCGATTCTCCCGATATCCCGCTGAACGTGAGCCGCAGCTACCTGCAAGGAGATCCGAATGTGAGGAAGATTAATGCCCACATCACCAAGAAAGTGGCGGATAAGCTGGATGAGATGTTCCGCAACGACCGCAAGTCTTTCGAGGAAAAATGGGAAAGTATCGGCTTATTTGTTAAGTACGGGATGATGACGGATGATAAGTTCCTGGAGAAAGCAAACAAATTTCATATCATGGAAGATGTGGATGGCGGAACATTTTATACCATCGAAGAATACAAACAAGCTACCCTTGCCCTGCAAACCAACAAGGAAGGCAAGCAAGTTGTGATATATGCTACGGCGCCAGTTCAGCAAGATACATACATCCAGGCGGCTAAAGCAAAAGGCTTTAAAGTCGTGAAGTTGGAAACAATCGTTGATGCCGCGTTTATCAACACCATAGAGTCGAAATGGGAAAATGTACAATTTACCCGTGTTGATGCTGATATTGCGGATAACCTCATCGATGTAGAAGAGAAAAAAGATAGCGTGCTAACCGGGGAGCAAGAACAGAGCTTGGAAGCTTTGTTCCAATCGCAGTTACCCCAACCTAATATCAAGGTTAACTTGAAAGGTTTGAGCGCCGATACATTGCCGGTTATCGTAACCCGCTCCGAATTTATGCGCCGGATGAAAGATATGGCTGCCGTTGGTGGTTCCGCCGCTAGCTGGTATGCGAATATGCCGGATGAAATCACGATGACAGTGAATGCTAATCACCCGATATACCAGGAAATTTTAGCCCAGGTGAACAAGGAGAAACAAGAAAAGTTGGTGCGAAATTTAGCGGATTTAGCGCTGCTTTCTCAGAATTTGTTGACCGGGGCGGACCTAACTGCTTTCGTGAATAGAAGCGTGGAATTGATGGCTGGAGAACAAAAATAATAACGGATTTTTCCAGATTAAGGGATGGTCACGGATTTGATTTCTTTTGGTTATTGATAATAAGTTTAAGTTAAATCATATCGAATTGTTTTCATTTTAGCGGATTTTATAGTTATAAAAGAAAGCAGATTTAATAAGGGTTCAGCTAGTTTGATCCGGATTTTATCGGGCCGCCTTGCTACTGCAAGGCGGTTTTTTTGTGTGGTTGACATTAAAGTGTTACTAGTTTTTTGTCCTTAGCCGTTATTTTTGCAGCCGATTGTTTGATTTTATACTCAATATCTAACTATATGCTTCGTCTTAATGCAGGGACCCCGAAGATGAAGGGGATCTTATTTATTATTATTGCTGTACTGTTTGTTCCAGCCATCATGTCAATGTCTAGTTGTAGCAAAGATAATCCTTCGGTGGATCCGCCCGGGCCAAATCCTCCAACTGGGGGTAAGGATACAACTACCCGTTCTGTAGGTATTACTGCCCAACAAGTTCGAAATGCTAAGGGCGGGCTTGACGAGTTTGTCCTGTTTTTACCTAAGAATTACAACGCCGAGCCCCGTAAAAATTTCCCTTTGATTATTTTCTTACACGGGCAAGGTGAGCGGGGCGACAATTTGGAACTCGTTAAGAAATTGGATCTGCCAAAGTATGCAGAAAATGCTTCGGACTTTGGTTTTATACTAGTTACTCCGCAATGTAAAGCTGATACTTGGTGGGATGTTCCAAGCTTGAGGGTTTTGTACGATCAAATATTAAAGGATTATAATGTAGATCCATCCCAAATTTATCTTACCGGTTTGAGTATGGGTGGGTATGGTGTTTGGAGTTGGGCGCAGGTTTCGCCGCAGCTCTTTTCTGCTATTGTACCTATCTGTGGCGGTGGCGATGTAGCCGCGAATTGCCCCTTGGCCGCAATGCCTGCATGGGTATTTCATAATGCGGATGATCCCCAGGTTTCTGTAGATGAATCCCGCAAGTTGGTAAAGGCCATGAGAGATTGTGGAAATGATAATGTTAAGTACACTGAAAATGCTACCGGTGGGCATAATGCCTGGACGGCAGCCTATAATAATCCTGAATTATACTCTTGGTTACTTTCAAATAAAAAGTAAAAATTTACCTGTATATTTAAGCCGGGATTGCTTTCCATAAAGCTTTCCCGGTTTTTTTATGAAGTTAGTTGATACGATGATCCGGTATGCCATAGCGCTTTGTATAGCTTTAATATACATAGTTCCTTCTTATGCCAATTCCAATTTTCATACGGGTGTCCCGCAAGACGAAACAGGTTTAAAAGTACCAACAGGCTTCAGTGTTCATAAAATAAGGAAAGCCGGTCCTTACGTTGAAGAATACCTATTGTTCCTCCCAGCAAACTATAACGATCGGAAGATGCGGAATTACCATTGGCCTGTCATCTTTTTTCTCCACGGAAAAGGGGAGCGGGGTGAAGATATCAACAAGGTCAGGGATATGGGACTACCGCATATGTTAAAACATAGGCAGCAATTTCCATTTATTATGATTGCCCCGTTGGCCAAATCGGCCATAAATTATTGGGATATTAACAGCTTGAATATCTTGTATGAAGAAATAATAAGTTTGTATAAAGTTGATCTATCAAGAATATACCTTACCGGTTTGAGCATGGGAGGACACGGGACCTGGACATGGGGAATGGATAGCCCCGGAAAGTTTGCGGCCATCGTACCAATTTGTGGCTATGGTAAAACGGGAAATGCCTGTGCCTTAGCGACGATGCCAATTTGGGCATTCCATAACGAAGATGATGATACGGTCCCTGTACGGGCAACCCGCCAACTAGTACAAGCGGTTAGGGATTGCGGCAACAAGAAAGTCTTATATACGGAATCTGCCAGGGGTGGGCATAATGCTTGGGGAAAAGCTTATTACGAATCAGACTTATTTACCTGGTTACTGAAACAACATAAATAGTTTATCCGGTTATTAATTTTCCTGTATTATTGGGCAGCCTGTATATCAACTACTTTCAATTGCAGGCTAACGTTCCCATTCCAATCATTTTCTTCTATCGTAAATGCAATATCGAAAAGTTTTCCGCCGGAAATGAGTGGGAATTTATCTTTCATATAAAACCCGATGCCCCCAAAAATAGGTCCCTGGTCCTGTTTCACGGTTAGTTTTAGATGTTCATCCTTTACTATTTTTGAATAGCCGGCATCTTTGACATTCCTTGCAACGAAAAGCGGTCTCATATTCTCCGGGCCGAATGGTTCGAACATTTTCAGCTTTTTATAAAAATGGGGTGTAATGTCCTGTAATTGAATCTCTGTATCTATAATAATTTGCGGTGTAAGCATCTCCTCGGTAATGGTTGAGGCAACGACTTCCTCGAAGCGACTCTTGAATGCCTCCACGTTTTCCACTTTCATCGTCATACCTGCCGCGTAAAAATGCCCGCCGTAGTTCTCCAGCAAGTCACGGCATTGGTGAATAGCATCGTACACGTTAAAGCCAATCACGGATCGCGCCGAGCCTGCAACAACATCGTTAGATTGCGTAAGGATAACCGTTGGCTTGTAATAATGCTTGTCGATGAGCCGGGAAGCAACGATCCCTACTACACCCTTGTGCCAATGTGGTTGATAAAGAACGGTAGCCTTTTTCGAACCGTTCTCTTCATCGTCTTTTATCAGGTTAATAGCTTCCGTCGTAATATGCAGATCCACTATTTTACGATCGCCGTTTTCCTCGTGGAGGGATTGTGCCAAGTTTTTGGCCTTCCCCGCGTCTTTTTCAAGGAATAGTTGCACGGCCTTACGGGCATCGCCCATCCTGCCTGCTGCGTTTACCCTTGGAGCGATCATGAACACCAGGTTAGAGGTCGTGAGGCTTGTTTTTACTTGGCTTAACTCGATCAATGCCTTGATTCCCGGTTGTGGATTTTCGTTGATATATTTTAAGCCGAAGTGGGTCATAACCCGGTTTTCGCCATTCATAGGAACGATATCAGCCGCTATGCTAGTGGCTACCAATGTTAAGTAAGGTAATACTTCAGCCGCAGGTGTTCCCCTACGCAAAGCGAGGGCGCTCACTAATTTAAAACCGATTCCACAGGCGCTTAAATCTTTATATGGGTAAGGACAACCTTCCTGCTTGGGATTTAAAATTGCCACAGCCGGGGGGAGTTCTTCACCGGGCAAGTGGTGATCGCAGACGATGAACTCGATGCCTTGTTCCTTGGCAATAGATATTAGGTTGGTAGCGCGGATACCGCAATCCAGCGCGATAACGAGGTCGAAGTCATTATTTTTCGCGTATTCGATCCCTTGCATGGAGATGCCGTAGCCTTCTTTGTCGCGGTTAGGCACGTAAAAATCGATCTTGTTGTATTGTTCCAACAAGAATGAATACACGGTGGCAACAGCCGTAGTGCCATCCACGTCATAATCGCCGTAAACGAGGATTTTTTCCCCGTGGCTGATAGCATCCACGATACGGTTAACAGCTTTATCCATGTCTTTCATCAACCAGGGATCATGTAAATGTTCCAAGGAAGGGAAAAAGAACTGTTGGGCCTCTTCATAGCGTGATATGCCCCGCTGCGTTAACAGTCGGCATAATAAAAGCGGGACGTGGTTGTGCAATAATTTATAGAGCTGTTGCTCAGCCGGTACCGGGCAAGGCTTTAATTTCCAGGTTTTGTCCATTGAGCACGCATACAATAGTCATCAATCCTTTAGAACTCGCGGTCGGTAGTATACCTTACCAGCTGTTCCAGTCCATTCCGCACATCATTTTGTGGGAACTGGTGTAATATATTTAAGGCGTCATCCCTGTATTGCAGCATTTTTTCCTGCGCATACTGGATGCCTCCATTTTCTTGAACGATTCGGATGACTTCGGCCACCTTATCTTTATCGGTGTTATGGTTTTTCACGATATTGATAATTTGGCGGCGAATATCTTTATTTACATGTTGTAACGTGTAAATAAGTGGTAAAGTCATTTTTTTCTCCCTGATATCGATACCGGTCGGCTTGCCGACGTTAGCGCTTCCATAATCGAAGAGATCATCTTTAATTTGGAATGCTACGCCAACTTTTTCCCCGAAGAGGTGCATTTGGCGGGTGGTATCTTCATTTTCCGTGGCGCTCCAAGACCCTGCGGCACAAGCAGAAGCCAGTAGGGAAGCCGTTTTTCTCCTGATAATTTCGAAATATATATCTTCTTGTATATCTAGTTTCCGGGTTTTCTCTATCTGGAGCAATTCCCCTTCGCTCATTTCTTTAACGGCTTCAGACAGGATTTGTAAGGTTCGGAAATCCTTATTATTTAAAGATAACAAAAGACCTTTAGAAAGGAGGTAGTCGCCCACTAAAACGGCAATTTTATTTTTCCAGAGGGCATTAATAGAGAAGAAACCCCTTCTTTCATAGGCGTCATCGACAACGTCGTCGTGCACGAGGGTGGCAGTATGAAGCAGTTCTACCAAGGCAGCAGCCCGGTAGGTACCTTCTTCGAGTTGCGGGTTAAATAACTTGGCAGAAAGCATCACGAACATGGGCCTGATTTGCTTACCTTTTCTTTTAACGATATAGTGCATAATCCTGTCTAGCAGGGGCACATGGCTCTTTACCGCATCCGCAAATTTCACCTCGAAATCACGCAATTCCTTACTGATCAGTTGTTTAATTTCATCCATTGTATCTATGCAAAAGGATTGCTAAGCTAAAATTAAAATACCAGATTTTAACAATTTGGCCTTGAATTTGTATATAATCTGTTAAAATTGATATTCCCATCAAATAATGATGCTTTTGTATAAGCTCTAGTATTGAAGGACTTATCAATGAAAATAAAATCGTAAGAAAAATTTGTATATTCATTTCTGCTTTTTACCTTTGCTTGGTAAAAAACGAGTTAATAGTAAATTTTTAACAGTTTTTAAATAAAAAAACAATTATGGCAAGCAAAAAGTACTTACTACTGGCAGGTGCTATGAGTCTTCTAACAGCATCTACTGGTTTTGCGCAAGTTCAGCCCTCATATGATGCCCTAGATTCCTCAAAAGTTTCTGCATCTAAAATGGCGCAATTCAGCAGTTTTAAAAACAACCAATCGATCTACCCCGCTAAACCGAGAGATATGTGGGAACTTGGTTTCCACGGTGGTCTTATGATGTTGAAAAGTGACGTTCATGGCCGTCCTGGTTTCGGAGGTGGTATCTCCTTGAGAAAAGCTTTGGGGCACACTTTCTCTTTAAGAGCAGAATATACCGGTTCTTATACTTACGGTCAAGATTACAAATTGAAAAATAGCATTGTTGCTAATGGTAATCCTTGGGCTTCTACTGCCGCTGCAAACGGTGGTAAAATCGTTCCGAACTTCAAAACTGCTACGCACGCATTATCTTTAGACGTTATTGCGAACTTGACTAACATCATGTTCTATAAGCAACAACCTAAAGTTAACTGGTATGTATTAGCTGGTTACAGCCTTTTGTTGGCTGATGTAGACGTTGATGCATTGAACGGTAATGGTGCTGGTTATGACTACAGCGGAATTAACTTCAGTGGTAAAATGAAAGATATCATTAAAGATATCCGCGATTTACAAGACAACGATTACGAACAAAACGCTCCTTCTCAAGGCAACCGCGTACAAATCGGTCGTCGCGATGACAACCAATTGTTACGTCATGCATTGAACGTAGGTACCGGTTTGGCTTTCAAAATCTCTCCTCGCTTCAACATCGCTGTGGAAGAGAAATTGACATTGCCATTCGATGACTACTTCGATGGTTATACTGCTGGTGCTTACGATGGTAGTAAAGATTTCTTCTACTACACTAACGTACGCTTCAACTTCAACCTTGGTAACAAAACTAAACGTGTTGAGCCACTTTGGTGGGTTAACCCATTGGACTTCGCTTACAGCGAGTTGAACAGCCCACGCCGCATGAAACTGCCAGCTCCAGTTTTACCTGATGCTGATGGTGACGGTGTTACTGATCAGTTTGACCGCGAACCAAACACTCCAGCTGGTGCTCCGGTTGACGTGAACGGTGTTGCCCGTGATACTGATGGTGATGGTGTTCCTGACTACAAAGACAAGCAATTGATCACTCCTACTTACTGCTTCCCTGTTGATGCTGACGGTGTTGGTAAATGCCCAGATCCAGAATGCTGTAAAGATATCAAACCAGCTTGTTCTTCTTTGATGTTCCCTAGCGTTTCATTCAAAGGTAGCAGCACTAAGATCTCTAGCGAAAACGAAGCTATCCTTTCTAGCGTAGCATCTACACTTCGTTCTAATCCTTCTTGTAACGTGTTGGTTACTGGCCACGCAGGTGCAAAAGGTAAAAAAGGTGGTGTTGACTTAAGCGCAAGAAGACAAGATGCAGTTATCGACTACTTAGTTGAAAAACAAGGTATCGATCGCGGTCGCTTCATCAAACAAAACACTCCTGGTGAGTCTGGTACTGTAGATTTAGCTCCTGCTAACTAATACAAGCCTACTGACTAGTATATAATTCAAAAAAGCCTCCCGTATTTCCGGGAGGCTTTTTGATTTTATATTGAAATGAAAACCCGGTTTATGCACACAGGCGTATTAATAATTTGAAATAGATTTTAATTATAAGCGGATTCGCGTGGTTTTCTCATTCAATCCTACTAAATTTGACCCTGGATTTTTTCATTTATAGTTCTTAGCGTGGGAAAAAACTTACACAAGGTATCCTTAGCAGGCTTAATCGTTGCTTTAGGGATCATATACGGTGATATCGGGACATCCCCTCTTTATGTATTCAAAGCTATTATAGGCGATAATTTTATTGATGAATCATTGATCATCGGTGGAATCTCCTGTATCATTTGGACATTGACCCTGCAAACCACCGTAAAGTATGTTATCTTGACCTTGAGGGCAGATAATAAAGGGGAAGGTGGTATTTTTTCGCTTTATGCCCTGGTAAGAAGGCATGCTAAATGGGCAGTGATTATCGGCATGATCGGTGGTGCAGCCCTCTTAGCCGACGGTATTATTACCCCTCCAATTACCGTTACTTCCGCGATTGAAGGGCTCCGTACCTTGCCCGTATTCCGCGATTTGGACCAATTAACGATCGTCAAAATCGTTGTACTGATCATAGGCTTCCTGTTTTTCATGCAGCAATTCGGTACAAATAGTATCGGGAAGCTATTTGGGCCGGTAATGCTCATCTGGTTCAGTATGCTAGCCGTTTTGGGGATAACCCATATCGTGGATGATGTCTCCGTTTTGAAAGCTTTTAACCCTTATTACGGCATTCAATTACTAACGACCTATAAAAGTGGGTTCCTGATCCTCGGGGCCGTGTTCCTTTGTACTACGGGGGCTGAAGCTCTTTACTCCGATCTTGGCCACGTGGGGCGGGGAAATATCCGGATTTCTTGGATTTTTGTAAAAGCGAGCCTGATTCTCAATTACTTAGGTCAAGGAGCCTGGTTGTTGACCCGCAGGGGGATGATGCTCGAAAAGGGATCTAACCCCTTTTTTATGATTATGCCGGAGTGGTTCGTGATTTTTGGAGTTATTATAGCCACTTTAGCTGCTGTTATTGCGAGCCAGGCGCTCATTTCCGGCTCATTTACCCTTATTTCCGAGGCAATGCGCCTAAACCTATGGCCTAAGCTTAAAATTAATTACCCGACCGAATTACGCGGCCAATTATATATTCCGGGTATCAACCTGATGTTATTCGTTGGATGTACGGCCATCGTACTCATCTTCCAAGAATCATCAAAGATGGAGGCGGCATATGGGCTTTCAATTACCATATGTATGTTGATGACCTCCTGTCTTTTTGCACTTTACCTCTATACGCGGCGAACGAAGCTCATATGGATTTGGGTTTACCTGGCGGTTTATCTGACCATGGAATTCTCCTTCCTGTTTGCCAACCTGACGAAATTTACACACGGTGGTTATGTAACGGTGATCGTAGGCGGTGTACTATTCCTGGTAATGTTCGTATGGTTTAAAAGCCGTAAGATCAAGAATCGTTACGTGGAGTTTGTAAAGCTGGAAGATTATCTACCCATTTTGCAAGAACTGAGTAATGATACGACGATCCCTAAATTCGCAACGCACCTGGTATATATGAGTAGCGCTGATAATCCGAAGGAAATCGAGCATAAAATCATATACTCCGTATTGAATAAAAAGCCGAAACGGGCCGATATATATTGGTTTGTTCATGTTGATGTTGTTGATGAACCTTACCTGAGCGAGTATTCCGTGCAAACGGTTATCCCTAATGAAGTTATCCGCGTGGAATTTAGACTGGGTTTCAGGGTGGAACAAAGAATCAACCTGATGTTCCGCATGGTGGTAGAAGATATGGTGAAAAACAAGGAAGTAAATATTACCAGCCGCTACGAATCGCTTAGTAAAAACAATGTTGTAGGTGATTTCCAATTCATCGTGATGGAAAAATTCCTTTCCCATGATAATGATCTGCCTATACATGAAAGGCTTATCATGAGGCTTTATTTCATGCTTAAGAAAATCAGTCTTTCTGAAGAGCGCGGTTTCGGCCTGGATTCCAGTTATGTGACCATCGAGAAATTCCCGCTCGTGGTTGCCCCTGTAACTAACTTGCAATTGAAAAGGGTCACCTATAGAAATTCTTAACTTGTTTATATTCAAATATCTATTAGCACCGCGCAAATATTGTGCGGTGTTTTTTTATGATGGAAACACTCTTTAAAGATTACCCCTAGATACTTTAGAAAGAATTTGCAAATTGTATAATCTACGCTTATTTTTAGAGTTCATTTAATCCTATCTTCCATGTTGAAAAAATTCATTGGCATGATTTGCTGCTTGGCATTTACTCACGCCGCCATTTCTCAAGATGCCAAATTTCCAAGTTACAGTGAACTTCCCGATCCATATCGCCCGGATAGCGAGGCTTGGGATACATTAAATTCCGGGACTTACGTAAGTTTTGGCTCCCCGGATATCCGTTATCCAAAATCAATTCCTCCAAAAATCTTGAAAAATGATTGGCAGGCACATGCCTGGAGAGGGGAAAGGGTGCATACCCAATTGTTAATCTGGGGAACTGAACCGCTGCTCGAATTGTCGGTTATGCCAGGTGGACTCAAAACAGGATCCGGGGATAGTATCCCGACAGAAAATATAAAGGTTGGCTTTTTAAGGTACGTGATGACAGATGAGCTGAATGAAAATGGTGGTGGTTGCGGTCACCGTCCGGATAAAACGAAGTTCGATTCTTCGTTAGTGGCTGATGCCATCGATTATGCGCCCAGCACCAGGGTACGGGCTAATAAGACGCAACCAATTTGGTTAAGCATTGATGTACCTGGAAATACGAAGCCGGGAATATATCACGGTAGTTTAAGGATAAAGACCGGGGAACGTAAATATTACCCTTCTTTCGTAAATTATAGTATCGTGGTGAGTGAGCATACATTGCCTTCTCCCGACCAGTGGACTTTCCACCTGGATTTGTGGCAAAGCCCCGAAGCTATTGCCAGGTTATACGAAGTAAAGCCCTGGAGCAAGGAACATTTTGACGCGATGAAACCTTATTTCAAGATGTTGGCTGATGCGGGGCAAAAAGTGATAACTGCCGCCATCATACACGATCCTTGGAACAGCCAAACACAAGATATTTTCGGTAGCACCGTAAGGTGGACAAAAAAGAAAGATGGTTCCTGGCTGTATGATTTCAGCCGCTTTGACAAATGGGTAAATTTCATGATGGAATGCGGGATTAAGAAACAGATCAATTGCTACAGCATGATCCCCTGGAACCTGAAATTCTATTATTACGATGAATCGATCGCGAAAGATACATTTATTGTGGCCCAGCCGGGTACGAAAGAATTTAACACCCATTGGAAGCCCATGTTATCTAGCTTCGCGAAGCATTTGAAAGCAAAAGGCTGGTTTGATATTACTAACATTTCCATGGATGAAAGGAAGATGGAAGATATGTTGGCCGTAATGAAGCTGGTGCACGAAGTAGATAAAACCTGGAAGGTTTCCTTGGCCGGTACCTTGCATAAGGAACTGATCGATGAAGTGTATGATTATTGTATCGCTTCCGGTCAATTGATGGATCGTGCCGATATTGAGAAAAGATTAGCAAAAGGTTGGCCTACAACAAATTATACTTGTTGCACCGAAGGTTATCCAAATACTTTTACCTTTTCACCACCTGCGGAAGCGGCATGGCTGCCCTGGTATTCTGCTGCCAAAGGGTATAATGGCTACTTGAGATGGGCCTACAATAACTGGGTAGAAAACCCTATGCAAGATTCCCGTTTCAGGACTTGGGCCGCCGGGGATTGCTATTTCGTATACCCGGGTACCAGGACCTCGATCCGGTTTGAAAGGTTAAGGGAAGGTATCCAGGACTATGAAAAGATTCAAATCTTAAAGAAACTGTTTAAAAAAGAGAAAAATGGGGAGAAATTGGCTCAATTAGAAGCATTATTAGCCCCATTCAATATTAAAGATCTTCCGAATGTTAGCGCCGCCAGGATGCTGGAAAAAGCTAAAAAAGGCTTAGCCGGGCTTGAATAGAATATTTCAAAATTGACCAGTTTAGGCAATCTGAATTTATCCTGATGCAAATAAAAAATCCTCTGAAGACTCAGAGGATTTTTTTTAACACAACTAAAAAACAATCAAACGTTCCAATTTATGATTATTGGGTCGTCAATCTGGCTTTTTCCCATCTAAAAAAGTGTTGATTGTATTGATTTCAGCAGGATTGTCCGTGCCGTTATCAGATACAGAATAACCGGAATAGAAGTTTTCAGCAGAGCCGGCGCCGTTATCAAGGTTTACATTCCTACGGATATACGCCGGTATACTTTCTATTTCCATGTTAGAATCCATGTTTTTCACATTGAAGCTGATGCTACGCAATTTAGCGATGCGTTCAGCTTGTTTCTTCTTCTGCTCTTCCAGTTCTTCCATGGCCATGCGGTGCGCCAAGTCATCTGCCGAAGGATTGGCTTCGTCGCGGATAACCATTTTCATTTCCGGGACATCTTCACCCGGAGCATTCGGCTCTATGTAGATGTTGGTTGGGCGGGAAGCATAGCCCCCGGCCGCATTACCGGCATTTGCATTAGGTTGAATGACGTTCACGTTATTCACATTGGAGTTCGTGTTAGACGCCACCGGGTTATTTTCAGTCCGCTCCATATAGAGCGGCATGGTTTCTTTTTCTTCTTGTTTAGGAGCAGGAGGTTGTGCCGTAAACTGTGTAGGAGATAAGGGGTGTGTTACTACGGGCTCAACTAATTTAGGGCTCATAGCATCCGTATCTTCCTTGGCAGCGAGGGCATTTTTTTCATGCATTTTCTTTTCATCTCCTTCGCGACCTAATTCCATCACGATCTTGGGCTGTTCTGCACTTGTATTGCTGGAAACAGTTTCATCGTTGGAGGCTTGGCGTTCTTGCTGGATGGGCTTTTGTTCGAAGCCAGTAGCAATAATTGTTACACCGAGTTTGCGATCCAGCGCAGTATCGTAACCTACACCAAGGATCACATCGCAATCTTCACCGGCTTGGCTTTGAACATAAGCTTGGATAATATCCATTTCATCCAGGGTGTGTTCAAATTCACCTTCGGAAGAAGAGATATTTAACAAGATCCATTTAGCACCACGGATATCGTTATCATTCAACAACGGGGAAGTCAATGCTTCCTCGATGGCTTTTTGGGCGCGATCTTCTCCTTCTGCAACAGCGGCGCCTAGGATGGCTACACCACCGTTACGCATTACGGTGCATACATCCGCAAAATCGACGTTGATCTGGCCGGTAGAGTTGATTACGTCGGTGATACATTTCGCTGCTGTAGCTAAAACGTTATCAGCTTTTTCAAAAGCGGCCTTGAATTTAAGGTCGCCAAATTTTTGACGCAATTTATCGTTGGAGATAATCAATAAAGTATCTACGAAATCTTTCAAGCGGTTGATACCTTCTTCCGCTTGCAACATCCTCTTCTTACCTTCATAAGAGAAAGGGGTTGTAACGATACCTACGGTTAGAATACCGAGTTCTTTACAAATACGCGCGATGATAGGGGCGCCACCTGTTCCGGTGCCACCACCCATACCGGCAGTGATGAAAGCCATTTTAGTGTTGACTTCCAATATCTTTTTTATTTCTTCAAACGACTCTTCTGTCGCCTGTTTACCAATTTCAGGATTAGCGCCGGCTCCGAGTCCTTGGGTAAGATGCGGGCCTAATTGTACCTTGTTAGGTACGGGGCTGTTAGCAATAGCTTGCGCGTCCGTATTACAGATGATGAAGTTAACACCATCGATACGTTGATCAAACATGTGGTTGACCGCATTGCTTCCACCACCACCAATGCCGATGACCTTGATGATCGAGGATTTTTCTTTGGGAAGATCAAAATGTATCATGACTCTTTCTCTTTAAATGGGTTAGTAGTTTGATTATTGTTGTGTTTATTAGATACTGATTGAATAATTAAATAATTATGTATTGTTTTAACCGATCCACAATTCATCCTGGAGATTTGCTGATCACTGGTATTAATTTTTATAGTATTACAGTTAGCTTTCATTTTAGTAAGTTCTCGTTTATCTCAAAATGTTATACCCAACCAGTATCAACAATCAACTATATTATAATTTAGCGTCTTCTTCTTCGGTGAACATATCGATGATCTTTGTTTTCATCCTGTCCAAGAATCCTTTTAGAGAAGCGCTTCTTTCCTTGGCTTTCCTTTCGAGAATTTCCTGCTCCGTTGGAGCCTCTACGCCAGTTTCAATTTCTTCTGATTCTTCGATGTTAACCTCGCGGCTAGCCTGTTCTTTAGAGATGAAGCTCGTTTTAATTTTAACATAATTTTCATCTAGTGCCCTACGATCGTTTTCCCAATCGTTATAACCTTTCAAGATCAAGCCGATACAAGTCGAGTACATCGGTTTCGTCAATTCATCGATATGCCCGGTAGCAAGGTGCTCGTTCGGGAAACCGATGCGGGCGCTTACGCCGGTAGTATATTCAGTTAATTGAATCAGGTGTTTCAATTGTGAACCGCCGCCGGTGAGGATGATGCCACCATTCAACATCTTGTTATCCATACCGATTTGCTTGAGGTGATACACTACGAAATCCATGATTTCGCTCATCCTAGCCTGGATGATATGTGCCAGGTTCTTTACGGAAATTTCTTTCGGTCCTTGACCACGCAACCCGGGAATCGTGATGTAGGCATTACTTTTCGCTTCATCGGCCAACGCATAACCGAATTGCACTTTCATTTGTTCTGCCTGTGTTTTCAACACGCCGAGACCGTTCTTGATATCGTTCGTAATGTTTTCCCCACCATAAGGAATTACGGCCGTATGTTTCAGGATACCTTCGTAGAACACGGCCAAATCGGTTGTGCCGCCACCGATATCCACGATAGCTACCCCCGCTTCGAAATCCATATCGCACATTACGGCAGCGGCAGAAGCTAACGGTTGCAACACGAGATCCTTGATCCGCAAACCTGACTTTTCAACACTCCTGTTGATGTTACGTATCGCGTTTTTATCACCCGTGATAATGTGGAAGTTAGCACCCACTTTAACACCGGACATACCGATGGGGTAAGTGATGTTCTGCAAGCTATCCACGATATATTGCTGGGGTATTACATCGATGATCTGGTCGCTTGCCGGGATCACCGTTTTGTATTGATCGTTAATAAGCTGATCGATGTCGTTTGGGGATATCTCGGCTTCGGTATCACTACGTACGATATCGCCGCGTGTTTGCAGACTTTTGATGTGGTGGCCGGCAATGCCCACGTAAACCTCGTTTATTTCGAGGTCGGGGTTAGAGGCATAGCAATTTTCCAAGGCTTGGCGGATCGCTTTGATGGTTTGATCGATGTTCAATACCATCCCGTGTTGCACACCGAACGATGGGGCCTTCCCGAATCCCAGGATTTCCAATTTCCCGAATTCATTCTTCCGTCCTGCAATCGCAGCAATCTTCGTAGTGCCTATATCGAGACCTACAATGATAGGAGCTTCCTGATTCATGGTGTATATGTTTTTTTGTTGCGTTTCATGTTATTAATGTTGCCCGGTATAAATGGCGCGCGGCTGTTGCGATCGCCCTTTATTCCCGGCAGTCTTATTATTCGGGTTCCTTTTAGGAGGATTCGTTTCACCGGCAACTACCGGCCTGCCTTGTACCCTCATGGAAGGATCTTCTTCCACCCGGGGTGTTGCAGTACTATCGGTAGGTACGAGCGCCGTTTTTGCATCTTTTTTAACGGCATATACCTCGTTTTGGTACGCGATGTTAATCCTGGAATAAGTATTCCAACCCACTTTATTCAAGGCTTCCTTATAGAAAACCAATAGTTTTTTAAATTTATTGTCGACCTGTGTACCCTCTCCGAACTCTATAACATGCTCACCCAATTTCGGGATGATCTCAAACTCCCGGTCCGGGGTAATATTCACTTGCTCAACCTGTGCATTCCAAAACGTATCTGCCACGATATAACTTGCTATATCAATAAGTTGGCAGGTGAGGGTGCTATCAGCTTTACTCAACTTACGTTGACTATCCGTCGGGTAGTTCGTGAACACGGGTACTTTCACCGAAAATTTCGGTGATGCCGGGATCCGCTCTCCACCGGGATCGAAATAAAAACTGTTGCCGTTGAATGTAAAGACCCTTGCCACGGGTTCGCGTTGCGTCAAATCGATATGCAATACTTGGTTATTATCGATGTAAATCTCGGCATCTTTAACCCAAGGCTCTTTTTCCACGGTTTTTTCTATCGCCAATATGTTAATTTCCCTGCTGGCTTTCCCAACCGGGTTGTCTCTTTTATTATGGATGATGAGAGCTTTGATATCAGCTGTTTCGAGGAATACTTTTGATTTTTCCGCCTTGAAACTAATCTTGATATCTTTACATTTCGCATCATTTTTTTCTTTTCCCGCTGCTACCAACAACACTACAAATCCTGCAAATACCGCTGTCCACAGTAGGAAGCGTCCCAGGCGTTTTAGTGATGTTTTAGTTTTGGTAGCCATCATTTTTATTGTTTACTTACAATTTCTTGTAATGGTTCTCTGAGTAAATCAACATTTCCCGCACCGGCAGTAATCAACAATTCTACCGGGTGTTCTGCAATCCAGCGGGGTACTTCGTCCCGCTCCATGATCTTTACATCCGTATCTTTCATTTTGCTGGCTATCGTCTTGCTGCTTATGCCCGGTATCGGTAATTCCCTGGCCGGGTAGATGGGTAATAATATTACTTCATCTGCAAGGGATAAACTGTCGGCAAATTCATCTGCGAAATCTCTTGTCCTGGAAAACAAATGCGGTTGAAATATTACCGTGCATCTTTTTCCTTTGAATAATGTTATCGCGCTGTTGATCAAACTTTTTAATTCTTCCGGATGATGTGCATAATCATCTATATATACAGCTTTTTCATTCTTCACCAAGTATTCAAACCTTCTCTTGATACCTTTAAACGCTGCCACTGCCGCGCGAATTTTGTCGTTGCTTATTCCCAATAAATGTGCCACTGTTATCGCTGCAACTGCATTTTCTACATTATGCATTCCCCCGATGTTCAATTTCAAGTTGTCGATCATCCAATCTTGTTGCATAACATCGAATTCATATCCCCCGTTATCCATCCTGATATTGGTGGCGTAACTATCGGCCATATCATTCTGTAAGCTGTAATGCAACTTGTTTTCAGCCTTTAAATCTTCATCGCGATGCAAGCCGTATTTGACTAGTAAAGTTCCATTTGGCTTGATGTTGTGACAGTACTGGATGAAAGCCTCCTCGATGGATTCTTTCGTTCCGTAGATATCTAAATGATCTGCATCGATTGATGTTAATAAAGCGATATCCGGACTTAATTTCAAGAATGAACGATCGTATTCATCCGCTTCAATCACGGCTACAGCTCTTTCATCGCCCCAAAAGTTACTTTCATAATTCACGCTGATACCACCCAGGAAAGCATTACACCCGTAACCGCTGTGCCTCAGTATCTGCGCGATCATCGTTGATACGGTCGTTTTCCCATGCGTACCGGCAACTGTTATCGAAAACAAGTTGCGGGTTATTTCTTGCAGCACATCGCTACGTTTTACAACTTCGTAACCTTGCTCCCGGTAATAGTTCAATTCTTTATGATCTGCCGGGATCGCCGGAGTATATACCACGAGATCCGCCTTGGAATCTATCAATTGCACATCATCTGCATAGTGTATCTCCATTCCTTCAGCCGAAAGTTGTTTCGTTAAAGCGGTTTCCGTGCGATCATAACCACTTACTTTAATCCCTTTCTGGTTAAAGTAGCGGGCAATCGCACTCATACCGATACCACCGATCCCGACAAAATAAACCCTATGTAACGAATCCAACTTCATATATCCTTTTCCACCGGGGTGGATTTTATTTTTTTGCTTGTTCAATAACTATTTGGGCTATTTGCATGTCTGCATGCTTATTTCCCAGCGGTGCAATGTTTGTTTCCATCTGCTCCATTAAGGCCTTGTTTTGCAACAGGCTGAACAATTCGTTGACCAATTGCTGTGCTGCCATTTGATCCGGGATCATGATGGCGGCTTTTTTGTCAACAAGGTTCATCGCGTTTTTTGTTTGATGATCTTCGGCTGCGTACGGGTACGGTACGAAGATCACGGGCTTTTTCACCACGCATATTTCAGCGATGGCTAATGCACCTGCCCTAGAAACGATCACATCCGCAGCTTTATATGCAAAGTCCATCACGTTGATAAAGTCATATACCTTCACATGTGAGCTGTATGACTTGGCGGCGGCTACCGCTGTTTCGTAAAACAATTTCCCCGTTTGCCATACCAGCTGGATATCTTTTGCTACAAAACTTGCCAAATGCGGCAATATGGCTTCGTTAATCGACTTAGCTCCCAAGCTGCCTCCTACAACGAACACGGTTTTCTTCCCGGGAACGAGGTTGAAGTACGCCAACGCATCTTCCAAGCTAACGGCGCTTTCCGTGATATTACTTCTCACCGGGTTACCAGTTTGAATTATGTTGGCCGCCGGGAAAAATTGTTCCATCCCATCATATGCCACGCAAATTTTCCGCGCTTTCTTTCCTAATATTTTATTGCTTTTACCGGCATAAGAATTCTGTTCTTGAATGACGGTGGGGATGCCCATTTTCTGCGCTTTTCGCAGTATAGGAAAGCTGGCATAACCGCCTACACCCACGGCAATATTTGGCTGAAATTTTTGAATGATCTTCTTCGCATGATTCAAAGATTTCAATAGCTTGAAGGGTAGTAATAGGTTCTTAAAGATGTTACTCCTATTGAACCCTACGATTTCCAACCCTTCTATCGGGTATCCTGCTTGAGGCACTTTTTCCATCTCCATTTTCCCGAGTGCCCCAACAAATAGTATGTCGGCGGCAGGATCAATTTTCTTGATTGCATTTGCAATCGCTATGGCAGGGAAAATATGTCCCCCTGTACCTCCTCCTGCTATGATTGCTTTTATTGCCATTGTTTTTGTTTGACCGGGATCATTAATTGCCCGGGATCGCTGGTTGGTTGGGCTCGCGAGCCCAACCTGCTGGACCAACCTGTTGCATCGATCTGTTGCATCGACCTGCTGGACCAACCTGTTGCATCGTACTGCTGGACCAACCTGTTGCATCGATCTGTTGCATCGAACCGCTGGACCAACCTGTTGAACCGTACTGCTGGATCAATCTGCTGGATCAATCTGCTGGATCAATCTGCTGGATCAATCTGCTGAACCGAACTGCTGGACCGACCTGTTGCATCGAACTGCTGGGTCGGCCTGTTGAACCAGGCTGGTTTGTTTAAACCGCCTGTGGTACCTGGTCGGTTTTTGGTTGGGGGATTTCTCCCTCAACATTATTTATACCGCCCGGGTTATTCACGTTTTCTACATGCCTGGACACACTCAGGATAATCCCGATGGCCAAGCTAGTGAAGATCACGCTCGAACCGCCCATACTTACCAAGGGCAATGTTAAACCTGTTACCGGGAATAGATTTACATTTACAGCCATATGCGCCAATGCTTGTATGACCAATGTAAAGCTCAAACCCAACGATAGAAACGCCCCAAATGCATAAGGACATCTTTTAAATATCCTGATACTCCTTAACAACAAGATGAAATATGCCATCAATATTAAAAAGGCGCCAAACATCCCGTATTCTTCGATTATAATGGAATAGATATAATCGGAATAGGGGTGCGGCAACAAGTTTTTTGCCGTGCTATTGCCCGGCCCCTTTCCTAAAACGCCTCCGCCTGCAATCGCGATATTCGCCTGCTGAACCTGGTAAGGCATATCGGAATGATCATCGGCTTGGAAAAAACTCTCTATCCTATTAATCCATGTTTGAACCCTGCCTTCATAACCGGTGAATTTAGCTATGGCGAATAACAATATCACGAGGAAAACACCTGCTACCAACATAGATGCTAAATACTTGATCGGTACCCTACCTATAAAACACAGCAACATACAACTTGCACCTAGTAACAATGCGGTACTCATATTTGCAGGCATGATCAACATACACACGATTCCAACCGGAATAATGATCGGCAGAAAACCTTTTTTAAAGTCAGTGATAACTTCCTGTCTTTTAGACAACATCCTGGATACGTACATGAACAACACCAACTTCGCTATATCTGAAGTTTGGAAGGTGAGGTTGATGATCGGTATCTTGATCCACCTGCTGGCATCGTTTACATTGGAGCCGAATAACAAGGTGTACATCAATAACGGGATACAAAGTATAAACCCTATCTGCGCTACCCTTGAATAAATAGTGTAGTTTACACGGTGCGCGAAATAGATGATTAATAAACCTAGCGATAATACCACCAGTTGCTTAATCAAAATAAACTCCGTATTGCCATTATAACGCCTGTATGCCAAAGAGCCAATGGAGCTATATACCGCGAGCAAGCTTACAACCGATAGAAAGATGACTACCGACCAGATGACTTTATCTCCCTGGGTTTTGCGTAATAGCTTGTTCACGAACTCCTGTTTTAATGTTAATTAAAGTTCCTTCACTGCCTCCTTGAACTGCCTGCCCCTGTCTTCATAATTTTTGAAGAGATCGAAGCTGGCGCAAGCCGGCGATAATAACACCACATCTGCTTTCGATGCTAATTTGAAAGCAGTATTCACCGCCTCTTGCATGGAGAGGGTATCGACCATAGTTGGAACATATTTTTCCAACGCGTTGTGGATAGGGGTATTGTCGATCCCGATACAAACGATCGCTTTCACTTTTTCCCTTACTAATTCCACTACGGCACTATAATCGTTTCCTTTATCCACACCGCCCATGATTAATACGACGGATGTTTCCATGCTTTCTAATGCAAACCAAAGCGAATTGACATTGGTTGCTTTGCTGTCATTGATAAATGCTACCCCACGCACCGTGGAAACGTATTCCATACGGTGTTCTAAGCTCTTGAAATTCACCAAGCTTTCGCGGACTTTCTCGTTCCTAATATTCATTGTTCTTCCCGCGATGCCTGCGGCCATCGAGTTATATAAATTGTGTTTTCCTTTCAATGCTAAATCGTACATCGATACGATTTCACTGCCCATACCATCGTTCAACTGAATGTTCAATTGATCGTTCTCTATATAGCCGCCTTCTTTCAGTGGTTCCATAATAGTAAACGGTATTAATTTTGAAATAATGGGTTTAGTTTCCAGGTGTTCCATAATCACGGGATCATCCTGGCAGTAGACGAAATAATCGCCCCCTGTTTGATTCATCGCGATACGGAATTTTGATGCCGCATAATTTTCCATCTTATAATCATACCGGTCGAGGTGATCGGGGGTAATGTTTAACAAGATGGCTACATGCGGTTTAAACTCGATGATATCGTCTAGCTGAAAACTGCTTATTTCAATTACATAATACTCAGTAGGTGCGGTTGCCACCTGCTTGGCATAACTAACTCCAATGTTTCCTACCATGGCCACATCCAGCCCTGCACGTTTGAATATATCATACGTAAGCGCAGTTGTGGTGCTTTTTCCATTACTTCCCGTGATGGCAATAATCTTGCTGTTTTTGCTATAACGATATGCAAACTCTATTTCGGAAATAACCTGAATGCCCTTGGCGCGGACCTGTTTCATGATCTCCGCCTTTTCAGGGATGCCGGGACTTTTCACGATCTCATCTGCTGCCAATACGAGGTTCATCGAATGTTGAGACTCTTCAAAGGGAATTTGGTGAATAGCCAATTCCTGCTTGTAGATATCCTTGATCGTTCCCCCGTCGGACACGAATACCTCGTAACCCTGCTGTTTTGCCAACAAGGCTGCACCGATACCGCTTTCCGCGGCCCCGAGAATTACGAGTTTCCTAGATGATGAATCTTGATATGTCGTCGACTGGTTCAAATTATTTTTATGTTCTTTTTATTAACGGATTTTCAATGTGGCTATGGAAAATACAGCGCACATGATCGTCACGATCCAAAACCTAACCGATATTTTACTTTCATGATAACCTAACTTCTGGTAATGGTGATGCAACGGCGACATCTTGAATAACCTCCGGCCCTCACCATATTTCTTCTTCGTATACTTGAAATACCCAACTTGCAACATCACGCTTAAACTCTCCACGAAGAATACGCCGCAAATAATCGGCAACAACAATTCTTTCCTAATTATGATCGCCAATGATGCGATGATGCCCCCCAGTGCCAAACTTCCGGTGTCGCCCATGAATACCTGCGCAGGGTAGGCGTTGTACCAAAGAAATCCGACGCATGCGCCCACGAATGCGGCGATAAATATGGACAGCTCTCCAAGGTTCGGTATGTACATGATATTCAGGTATTCTGCAAACTGGATATTACCCGATACATAGGCGAATATCCCGAGGCAGACGCCGATCACCGCCGAGACGCCCGTGGCTAAGCCATCTAGCCCGTCCGTAAGGTTGGCCCCGTTGGATACGGCAGTAATAATGAATATCACGATCAATATGTAAATGATATAAGTATATTTCTCGGCTCCGGGTATCCAGGAGATCAGCTTTGAATAGTTAAACTCGTGGTTTTTTACAAATGGGATCGTTGTAATAGGTGTTTTCACGTCCACGAAACGGTGCCCTTTCGTTTCCCGCTCTACATGGTTTTGTACCACTTGTTCATGTGGTTCCAGGTTTTTACCGTTCATGATTTCGCGGGAGATCACCACGTTATCATTAAAATAAAGCGTACTACCAACGATCAATCCCAAGCCTACTTGGCCCAATATTTTAAATTTTCCCGCCAAGCCCTCTTTATTCTTCTTAAATACCTTGATGTAATCATCGATAAACCCGATCAAGCCGAGCCAAACGGTACTCAAAAGGATCAAGATGATATAAACATTTTCGATTCTTGCAAATAGTATTGTCGGGAGGATAATAGCTGCCAATATGATTAAACCTCCCATGGTGGGAGTACCCTTTTTCAAATTCTCTCCCTGTAAACCCAGGGTGCGAATCACCTCACCGATTTGCTTTTTCTGCAAGAATCGCACGATCCTTTTACCGAGTAATAAGGAAATGACCAGCGATAACAGCAATGCCATCGTAACACGGAACGTGATGAACTGGAAAAGTCCAGCACCGCTGAAGTTGAATTGTTCTTTTAAATAATTAAATAAATAATAAAGCATATATAATTGTTACGCTGTCAATTTTACTTTTCTAAAAGTGAAAACATTTCCTGTAAGACTTGCTTATCATCAAAAGGATGTTTTACACCGTGTATGTCTTGGTATTTTTCATGCCCTTTCCCGGCTACCAAGATGATATCGTCTTTTCCCGCTAAACTGCAAGCCGTTTTGATCGCTTCTTTCCTATCGGAAATCGATATTACTTTTTTCCTCAAATTCACTGGCACACCGGCTTCCATCTCGCGGATAATCTCCATCGGGTCTTCAGAACGCGGGTTATCCGAAGTAAAGATGGCTTTGTTGCTATGCTCAGCTGCTACTTCGGCCATGATAGGACGTTTTGTCTTGTCTCTATCGCCGCCGCATCCTACTACCGTGATGATATTCTCATGTCCTTGGCGCAAGTTCTTGATCGTTGCCAACACGTTGAGCAGTGCATCGGGAGTATGGGCATAATCCACGATACCGATGATCTTTTCATGATCGGAAACGATATAATCAAACCGTCCCTCCGCGCCTTGCAAGTTGCTCATCTCGCGTAGTACATCCACCTTATCTTGGCCAAGTAAAACGGCAGCGCCGTAAACTGCCAAGAGGTTGTATGCATTAAACTCACCGATCAACCTGAAATGCACTTCCTGGTTATCGATTTGCATAAACAAGCCCGTCAATCCATTTTCCAATATCTTCCCCTTGAAATCCGCCAAGGTGCGCAAGCTATAGGTTGCTTTCCGCGCCTTGGTATTTTGCAGCATCACGTTTCCCCGTTTATCATCAAGGTTAGTCAATGCGAAAGCTGTTTTAGGTAAATGATCAAAGAATGATTTCTTTACCCGGATATATTCATCGAAGGTTTTATGATAATCCAAATGATCATGGGTGATGTTGCTGAAAATGCCTCCCGCGAACTTCAATCCCGCGATCCTCTGTTGGTGTATCGCGTGGGAGCTTACCTCGATAAATGCATATTGGCAACCCTCTTCTACCATATGTGCCAACAACTGGTTCAGGTTGATGGCATCGGGTGTTGTATGCGTTGCAGGGATCACTGCATCATCGACCTGGTTTTGAACGGTTGATAACAAACCGCACCGGTAACCCAGTTGCCTGAACAGGCGGAACAGCAGGGTCGCGATGGTGGTCTTACCATTTGTTCCCGTAACACCAACCAATTGTAATTTCCCAGATGGATTACCATAGTAATTATCCGCTATCACGCCACAAGCCAACGCGCTGTCTGCCACTTGCACCAAGCATACATTTGCGGGTACACCGGCAGGCAGTTCTTGGCAAACAATAGCGGTGGCGCCTTGTTCAATAGCTTTCCCAATATACTGGTGCCCATCATGCGCCACGCCTTTCACGGCAATGAACAGGTCCCCGGCGGCTATTTGCCTGGAATCCATGCTGATCTTGTTCACGGAAATATTGTTATTCCCATGAACCGCCACGATTTGCACATTATATAATATGTCCCTTAAATCACGCATCAACTCAGTTCTATTACAATTGTTTTATTATCAGCGATGGCAGTACCACCGGCTAATGATTGGTTTACTACTTTTCCTGATCCTTTCACCTGCACTTTTAAACCCGCGTTCTCCAACAAGAAAAGGGCATCTTTCAAGCCCATCCCTTTAACATTCGGTACGTAGCCGTGTTGTAGGGCCATGGGTTGGAAAGAAAACCTATGATCTTCAATATCTGCATTTACCCAGTTCTTTCTAGACAGCATGCCTTGCCAGGGTAATTGCAGCGTATTCATTATATATGTCCAATCGCTACCTTGACCGCTTTTAACTGCCAGCAGGGTATCGATTTGTTCATTTCCTTGCATCGGTTGGTGCTTATCTACGGCGATGGCAAATAATTTATCTGCCACTTCCTTAAACACCGGCCCCGCAACAGAAGCCCCGTAAAACTTCTTGGCATGGGCTTTATTCTTGATAACAACCACGCAGGTAAACTGCGGGTTCTCTGCCGGGAAATATCCCGCGAAAGAAGATTGATAAATCTTGTCCGCGTAACCTCTTTTACCATTTGCTACGAGCGCCGTACCTGTTTTCCCCGCGATGGCGTAATAAGGGCTTGCCAAGGTTTTACCCGTACCGTTATTTACTACACCGACCAGCATATCTTGCAATTGCCTTAAAGTGGTACGACTGCATATACTATCTAGCATCACTTGTGGCTCATAGTACTTAACCGTTTTACCATATTCCATCACGGCATTTACAAGGTAAGGCCGCATCATTTTACCATTGTTTGCCACGGCATTGTATAACATGCAAGTTTGAAGGGGCGACTGTCCCACTTCGTAGCCGAAAGCCATCCAAGGCAAGCTGGTGGCGCTCCATGTTTTTGAAGCGGTCGTTTTGATAATCGGGTGACCTTCACCAACGAGATCGATCCCTGTAATTTCATCGAGCTTCAGTTTTTTCAGATGGTCGACGAATTTATTGGGATCGGCCTTATAATATTGATACACCAACTTAGCCATGGCCACGTTGGAGCTTCTTTCAAAAGCATGTTTTACGGTTACATCCGTTAAATGGTGCGGTTCAGAATCGTAAACGGTCCTGCGACCGATTTGCCACCTACCGTAATTCAGATCTACATGATCCTGCGGGGTCACGTAATGATCTTCGAGCAGGGAAATCATCGTGGCCAATTTGAATGTGGAACCCGGTTCCCCCACTTGCAAGGCATAGTTAAAATCTTCCCAGTAGCTTCCGTCCGGTTGCCTACCGAGGTTGGCAATAGCTTTAATTTTACCGGTTTTAACTTCCATCAAGATACAGGTACCGTGTTCGCATTCATTTTCCACCATCATTTTCATCAGTGCGGATTCCGCGATATCCTGCATATTTACATCTATTGTTGTAACGACATCTTTACCATTTTCAGGTTCAATATCGAAACCATCCATCGGTACGAAAGTGCCCCCTGCGATGCGCCTCATCAGCCTTTTACCGGTAACACCGCTCAGTTCCTGGTTATAAGTGCGTTCTAATCCTACATTTTGAGCGTTGTCCCTATATAAACCGATGGTTCTATTAGCTAATAATTGAAAAGGGTTGATCCGTTTATTTTTCGTTTCGGTGATCATGCCGCCTTTATTCTTTCCCAGCCTGAACATCGGGAATTCCCGGATTTGCTGGTACTGTTCGAAAGTGATATCCCTTTTCAACAAGAAATACCGGCTTTTATTCCGGTATCCTTTTTCCAAGATGTTTTTATAAGACTTTATAGATCGATCTTGAAATAATTTATTTAAAGCGATAGCGAGGCTATCCACATTTTCAGAAAATATTTTTCCATTATTTTCCCTTAGGCCGTCTGCGGCAAAGTCTACCCGGATATCGAAATAGGGGATAGAAGTTGAGAGCATCCTGCCTTCTTCGGAGTAAATGGTACCACGGTCTGCATCGAGGGTGATATACTGGGTTTGCATGCTATCGGCAAGACTTCTCCACTTGGCTCCTTGAACGTTTTGAATGACGAACACTTTAGCCAATATAGCAATAGCGAATAAACCCATGCCAATAACACAGAGGTACACGCGCCATAGTATATCTTTTTTAATCTCCAACGTTTACCGGGTTAGTCATTTTTATGTTTGAGGTTGAACCATCATTGGTGATGCGCGGGTTTTCTTACAATCACTTGCCAGCATCACGGGGATGTATCAACGAATTCAGTTTGTTAGGTTAGCATTTAAAATTGATGGATGGAACTGTTAAGGTTCTTCCTTGATAATAATTTTTTGAGGTGGGGTACTCAACTCTTTTAATCCAAGGGGTTCCACGGCTTTGCTCACTTCACTCATCTTGCTTTGGAACATCAGTTTGCTTTTCACGTTCAAGTATTCCCACTTCAATTCTTTCACTTCTTTGCCCAATTTGTTGATCCTTCTAATTTTCTTTTCAGCCAGGTGACTGTTAGCGATATATACGAGTGCCAGTGCCGCGAGAAACAGTAGAAAAGGCATGTTCTGAACGAAGAAACGGTAGTTAATCCGCAGGTGCCAACCTTTTTTCGGAGCTTCCTCCTGGCTTGCTTCTTGTTGTACGGTATGTAACTCTTCTTGCGACACTTTTATATTGATAACTTGTTTTTGTCATTTTCGAATAGCAATACGCAATCAAATTCAACATAAGGATAGGGAGGAAGGATAGGAAGGAGCAAAGACGGGTATAATGCTTACAGTTTTTCAGCTACCCTTAGCTTTGCACTTCTCGACCGGGAGTTATTTTTCAACTCATCTTGCCCGGCAGTTACCGGTTTCTTGGTAACCACTTTAAAAATCTTTGGGGGTGTTTCCATACTAAATGGATGATCTTCTTGCGGTTCGAAATAGCCGTTTTTCATATAATTTTTCACCAGCCTGTCTTCCAGGGAATGAAAGGTGATGATGGCTAACCGTCCGCCCGGCTTTAACACTTCCGTAGCTTGCTGAAGCAAATCTTTCAGCACACCGAGTTCATCATTCACTTCAATCCTAAGCGCTTGGAATACCTGGGCCAGGTACTTGGCGGGATTCCCTTTCACCACGGGTTGTATCATCGCTTTAAACTCGTTGATACTCCGCAGTGAGTGTGCTTTTCTCATGGAAACGATCGTTTGGGCCAATGTTTTGGCATTGGTCACTTCCCCGTATTCCTGGAACAGGTATTGTAACCGTTTTTCAGAATAGGATTTCAGGATATCCGCCGCGGTCAAGCTGGTTCTACGGTCCATCCGCATGTCCAGGTCACCATCAAAACGGGTACTGAAGCCCCTTTCAGCGGTATCGAACTGGTAAGACGATACGCCGAGATCTGCCAGGATGCCATCTACCGGGATGGCTTTATATAGTTTCAGGAAACGTTGCAGATGTTTAAAATTCTGTTGTACGAACGTTACCCTGTCATCTTCGATCCTGTTTCGATAAGCATCTTCGTCTTGGTCAAAAACGAGTAGCCTGCCGTTTTCTCCGAGTTTTTCGAGGATGGCCCTGGAATGGCCGCCTCCCCCGAATGTGGCATCCACGTAGGTGCCGGCAGGATTGATTTGCAGCAGGTCGATCACCTCGTGCAATAAAACAGGTAAATGATATCCCGGTACTCCCATAATCTTCAAATTTTTAAATAGACGGCAAATCGTCTTCGCCGCCCATTACCTGTTGTGCCAGGCTACTGAAGGCTTCTGGTGAGAAATTTTCAAAGAACTGTTGATACTTCACTTTATCCCAGATCTCGATTTTCTTACTCGCAGCAGCCAGCACGATGTCTTTTTCCAGTCCCGCGTGCGGCATTAAATTTTTCGGGATCAGTAATCTCCCGGCGCTATCCAATTCTACTATTGTTGCACCGTTGAGAAAGTAACGCCTGAATTCCCTAACTTTCGGATTAAAGTCATTTAATGCACTGATCTTCTCAAAAATCGGCTGCCACTCGTTCATGGGATACAATGTCAAACATTTCTCAAAGCCACGGTTGATTACGAACTGGTTGAGCGCAGTTTCTGGAACCTGCTTTTTTAAACCAGCAGGCAACAGGAAGCGTCCTTTTGCATCCAGCGTTGCTTCGTATTCTCCTAGAAAACCCGTCATGCTTGAGAAATGTACTGTTTTTCCATTTTCTAACACAAAATAACACTTTTTCCCACTTTTTAACGAAAAATTGGATTATAAATTTTTTCCACAGTGTTTTTTGATTGGAAATAAAGCCACAGTAGCCCTTTTCCTAAAGTTTGTGTGGGAAAGTTGGTTTTTGATGTAGATAAAATGTTTATAACTGTGTATTTATGTTTATTTCGTGTGGATAATAGTTTCGACGGGTGTTTGCACCTATTCGTCGGGATATTTTACCGATTCCCCGGCATCCTTATTAGTTACCGCCTATCACGGGTTTATTTCAAGGGGCGAAACATTGAGTTTCAAGGCGTTTTTGCAAAATTTTAACGACTGCTAATGGTCTACTGGCTTATATTTACATTTAATTCGTAACTTTGCGATTCTTTTTATGCGGAATATTCTCATTATAGGATGCCTAGCGGCAATAGTTTTTAGTACAACAGCTTGCAACAAGGAGTTGCGGAAGATTGAAAAGACAAACAATGTAGAGCAGAAATTGGCCTATGCCAATAAAATGTACGAAAAGAAAAAGTACAATATGGCTCAGACATTGTATGATGAGCTCATCCCGGTATTTAAAGGGACGGATAAATTCGAGCAATTATATTATAATTACGCGTATTGCTCTTATTACCTGAAAGATTATATGCAGGCAACCTTCCATTTCAAAAACTATTTGGAAGCTTTTCCAAGCAGCCCCAGGGCCATGGAAATTGATTATATGCAAGCGTATAGTTATTATAAATTGTCACCCAAAGCCTCTTTGGATCAAACGAACACCATTAAGGCCATCGCTGCCATGCAGACTTTCATCGACACTTATCCCAACTCGGATAAGTCTGCCGAAGCGAGCCTGGTTATTGAAATGCTCCGTAAAAAGCTGGAACTGAAAGAGTTCAATGCCTGCGAGCTGTATTACAACATCGGTCATTACAAGGCGGCAGGGGTTGCTTTCACAAACTTGATGCGCAACTATCCCGATTCTGAAAAAAGTGATCAATATAAATACTTGGCTATCAAGGCTTACTATTTATACGCGAAAAATAGCATCTTTACCAAGCAGCACGAAAGGTACGACCGGGTCGTGAGCGAATACAAGGAGTTCTTGGATCGCTACCCGCAAAGTTCGCTGAAGAATGATGCAGAAAAATATTATAACTTAGCAGTAAATAACATTAAATCCCTCGAAAATGAGCAAAATAAAGAGATCTCTAACCAGTAGTTTGAACCCTTGGGTTGAAACACGCAATACGACCGATATTAAAAATAGAACCGGTAACTTGTACGAGTCTATTGCCATTATCGCGAAAAGGGCTAACCAGATCAATATTTCCGTGAAGGAAGAATTGCATTCTAAATTGGAAGAGTTCGCCAGCCATACTGATAACTTGGAAGAAGTACATGAGAACAAGGAGCAGATCGAAATCTCCCGTTTCTACGAAAGAATGGCTAACTCCGCTATCCAGGCTACACACGAATTCCTGGATAACAAGATTTATTTCCGTAAAAATGATGACGACTTGTTCAGTTAATTACCTGGACTAAATAATAAATATATTAACTTCATAGCGGCAGAACTATTCTGCCGCTTTTATTTTATTATGTTACAGGGAAAGAAAATTATTTTAGCTGTATCGGGGAGTATCGCGGCTTACAAGTCGGCTACCCTTGTGCGCCTCCTGGTGAAAGCCGGCGCGGAAGTGAAGGTTATCATGACCGGAGCCGCGGCACAGTTTATTACCCCGCTTACCATGGCCACCCTATCTAAACAGGAAGTGGGCTTGAACATCAGTGAGAATAATAGCTGGAGTAACCATGTCATGCTCGGCAGATGGGCTGACGTGATGCTGGTGGCCCCTGCTTCCGCAAATACGCTGGCCAAGATGGCACAGGGGATTTGCGATAATTTATTACTTGCCGTTTACCTATCCGCCACCTGCCCGGTGATGTTTGCCCCGGCGATGGATGAAGATATGTGGCATCATCCCGCTACGGCTGCCAACGTGGAGAAACTGCGGGGTTACGGAAATATCCAGTTGCCCGTGGCAAAAGGGGAACTTGCCAGCGGCCTGATCGGTGAAGGAAGGATGGCCGAACCGGAAGAAATATTCCAATATTTAATCAACTTTTTTATTGCGGCAAATGCCCGGAACGGCGCCCTGGCCGGGAAAAAAGTGCTAGTTACTGCCGGGCCGACCATGGAGCCGCTCGATCCCGTTCGGTTTATCAGTAACCATTCCAGCGGGAAGATGGGAATAGCCATCGCGGAAGCGCTTGCCATGCAAGGAGCCCAAGTACAATTGGTTTTGGGGCCAACGAAGCTGTCCACGCAAATGCCTGGCATCGAAGTAATTCCCGTTCAGACTGCCGCGCAAATGTATGATGCTTGCATGGCGGGCTTCAATGAAGTAAATATAGCCGTATTGGCCGCCGCGGTTGCCGATTATAGACCCGCAACCGTAGCTGAAAACAAGATTAAGAAAACGGCAGCGGTGGATGGTTTGCAACTAGAAATGGAGAAAACCCAAGATATACTTAAAACATTGGGTGGCATGAAGAAAGCAGGGCAAATCTTGATCGGGTTTTCCTTGGAAACCAATAATGAAAAGGAATTTGCGTTAAAGAAGCTGAAGGATAAAAACCTGGACCTCATCGTTCTTAATTCTTTGCGCGATGAAGGTGCCGGATTTAATCACGATACCAACAAGGTAACAATCATCCGGAAAGACGGCCGGGAAATAGATCTGCCCTTGCAATCGAAACAGGCCGTTGCCCAAGAAATCGTATCGACTATAATCGATGAACAACATGTTGCGTAAACTTTTGATCCTATTTACCGGTATGTTTTGCTGCTTGTCGCACGTAAGCACAGCGCAAGAACTCCGTGCCAATGTTAGCGTGGTGGCCAACCAGATCAGCGCTTCCACCGATAAAAAAATATTTACAACCTTACAGGCCGCCCTAAAGGAATTTCTTAATAACAGGAAATGGTCGGATGATGTGTTTACCACGGCCGAGAAGATAGAATGCAATTTTATGCTGAATATCACGCAAGATCTCGGTTCCAACCAATACAAGGCCACGCTAACCGTGCAGGCTACCAGGCCGGTATATAATTCCGGCTACCTGACCAGTTTGCTCAATACACAAGACGGCGATGTTGCCTTTAAATACATCGAATACCAGCCGCTGGAATTTAGTGATAACCGCGTGGTAGCTAATGATCCGATGGTATCGAACCTAACCGCTATTTTCGCGTATTATGCATACCTGGTACTGGGTTTAGATTATGATTCCTTTTCTCCCCGCGGTGGAGATGTGTTTTTCAGGAAAGCGCAAAATATCGTCAATAATGCACCGGAAGGGAAGGACGTTAGCGGTTGGAAAGCATTTGAGGGTAATAACAACCGCTACTGGTTGCAGGATAACTTACTCAATGCCCGCTTTAGCAGGTTCCATGAAGTGATGTACCAATATCACCGGATGGGGTTAGACAATATGTCTGAAGATTTGATAAAGGGCCGCGCCGCAATTATGAACTGCTTAAACCTGATGCAGGCATTGTATAACGATAATCCGAATAATATTTTACTACAGATGTTTTTCCGTAGTAAAGCAGATGAACTACAAAAAATTTACGCTAAAGCGCCGCCGCAAGAGAAGGCCCGTGCCGTGGAGATATTGAGCGCGATCGATGTCCCGAATGCGCAGCGTTACCAAGCACTGAAAAGCGCTACGAATAATAACATCATCACGAATTAAATTTCGTACGATCTACTGCAAATTGAATCGATCGTAGTATTTTTGAAATCTATGCGTAAAATAATTTTTCTCCTCTTGATACTAACGGCTTGCGGTGAAGCCGGCAAGGTGCCGAAGGGTGTGATTGAACAGGAAAAAATGACCCAAATCCTGATGGATATGAACTTTGCCGACGTGTTCTCCCGCGAGATGCCAAATGCATTCCTAGCGCATACAGATTCCGCCCGGGAGCAACAATTGAAGGAAAGTTATCTACAAATACTACAGTTGCACAAAGTCTCCGTAAAGGAATTTATGGATAGTTACAGTTATTACGAATCGCATGCTGATAAGTTGAAAATTATGTACGACAGCATGGAGGCAAGGGTAAAGAGGATGAAAGTGGAAGCAGATACCCTCGAACAACGCAGGTTAAAGCAAATACAAGACTCGGTTGAAGCCGCGCGTAATAAGAGCTTGGATTCTATCAAGAATATTTACGGTGAAAAGATCAATGCCGATTCTATCTTTAATAAATACAGGGACTCGTTAAATAAAGCTATGTATCAACACCGGGCCGATTCGATCAAGAAGGTGAGTGATTCCATTGTAGCTGCCAGTAGGAAAATGGCAAAAGCGAAAGCGGATTCAATTAAGAAAGGCCTGAAGGCCAAGCCGCATATTTCCCCCGATTCTTCCAAGGGCATCAAGGTGCAGTAATGATCAAGTATTTTATTTTGATCGCGCGGGTTACGAGGCATCTTTCGATCTGCAAATTCGGTCGTGGATTTGTGGTTAAGTCCTCTTTTTGACCTAAATTCGATGACCAAAACAACCTGGTGCGTTCTAAATGTGCACCTAATTTTTAATAAAATTCCCATTATGAATAAAGTAGTTGCGAATGCAGATGCTGCTATCCATGATATTCAAGATAATGCAACCTTGATGCTGGGTGGTTTCGGACTCTGTGGTATCCCTGAAAATTTGATTGCTGCCCTGGTTAGAAAAAGGGTCAAGAACCTTACTTGTATTTCAAATAATGCCGGCGTCGATGATTTTGGATTGGGTTTGCTGTTGCAAACTCGCCAAGTAAAGAAGATGATGTCTTCTTATGTTGGTGAAAACGCGACGTTTGAAAAGCAATTGTTGTCAGGGGAGCTAGAAGTAGATCTTATCCCGCAAGGAACGTTGGCCACCCGCATACAGATGGCGGGCATGGGTATTCCTGCTTTTTTTACACCGGCAGGTTACGGTACAGAAGTTGCCGAGGGCAAAGAGCTGCGTGTATTCGACGGGAAGCATTACCTGATGGAATTAGCATTGCATGCGGATTTTGCATTGGTAAAAGCATGGAAAGGCGATACGATGGGTAACTTAGTTTTTCGAAAAACAACCAGGAACTTCAGCACTTCCATGGCCAAAGCCGGAAACATCACCGTTGTAGAAGTGGAAGAACTCGTAGAGCCCGGTATGCTTGATCCTGATGAAATCCACGTGCCCGGCATATACGTTCACCGGATTTTCCAAGGTGCGGCATATGAAAAAAGAATTGAAAGAAAAACCGTAAAAATGTAATCCTATGGCTCTCGATAAATTTGGAATAGCAAAAAGAATCGCGCAAGAATTGAAAGATGGTATGTATATCAACCTGGGCATCGGTATCCCTACACTGGTGGCCAATTTTATTCCCCAAGGTATCTCGGTAATGCTGCAATCTGAAAACGGGATGCTCGGCATGGGACCTTATCCCACCGAAGATGAGATCGACGCTGATCTTATTAATGCCGGAAAAGAAACCGTTACCGTTTTGCCGGGCGGCGTTTTCTTCGATTCTTCCGAAAGTTTCGGGATGATCCGCGCCGGGAAAGTGGACCTCACCGTATTGGGCGCGATGGAAGTCTCGGATAATGGAGATATCGCCAATTGGAAAATTCCAGGTAAAATGGTGAAAGGAATGGGCGGCGCGATGGATTTGGTGGCTTCGGCTAAAAATATCATCGTTGCGATGATGCATACCAACCCGAAAGGCGAAAGCAAATTATTACCCGCTTGCACCCTGCCCTTAACAGGCGTTCGCTGCGTTAAGAAAATCGTAACGGAATTAGCCGTATTAGAAGTGGGGCCGGATGGATTTATATTGCTCGAACGCGCACCCGGCGTAAGCGTCGAAGAGATTCAGTCTAAAACAGCGGGTAAATTAGTAGTGCCGGCAGTAGTGCCGGAAATGCAGATCTAGTGAACCTTAGCCCCCGTTAATTGTTTTATATGGTACAGCTCTGTTTAAAATCGTACCTTGTTAAGTATGCAACTGTGTTACAATGGAGCCTTCCTGGCGGCCGACAAGCCAGTGTTGACAGCGGAAAATCGCTCCTTTAGGTATGGTGATGGATGTTTTGAAACGATGCGTGTTTACCAGGGACAAATCCTATTGGCTGACTTGCATTTCGAACGTCTATTTGCCAGCTTGGGATTATTGCATATCGAGATTCCGCCCTATTTTACAAAGACGTATTTGGCTAACTTGATCACCGAACTATGTTCAATAAATGATGTGTCCGGTTTGGCAAGAGTGCGTTTGACAGTATTTAGGGGAGGAGGGGGATTGTATGCTTCCGAAGAAAATACACCTCATTTTATTATTCAATCTTGGGAACTTTCACCCACCATTCTGGAATTGAACGATATAGGTTGGTCTTTAGATATTTGCCCGGGCATACATAAATCTACTGATAGTTTAGCCAATATCAAATCCAATAACTGCCTACCTTATATTTTAGCTTCGCAATATGCCAAGCAACATTCATGTAATGAAGCTCTTTTATTGAACCATTATGAAAGGGTGGCCGATACTACGATTGCGAATATATTCATTGTAAAGAAAGGTGTCATTTATACGCCGCCACTCAGTGAGGGTGGCGTTTGCGGTGTAATGAGGAAACATTTATTAAATGATGATTATCCATTCGAAATGGTTGAAAAACCATTAGCAGTTGCAGATCTTGAAAATGCGGATGAAATTTTTTTAAGCAACGCGGTATTCGGGATTCGCTGGGTAGACCGCTTCCGCGACAGCAGTTATGGAAATGCTACGGCTGCTATATTACACGAACACTTACAAGAAAAATTGTTATAGCATATTCTTGAAATAATATGACTTCATCTCGACAAACTAAGCAAAGGGTAAATATTTGGTGGTTACGAAGGGATTTAAGGCTGGAGGATAATGCCGCTTTATACCATGCCCTACAGCAAGGAATACCTGTACAACCGGTCTTTATTTTTGATACAAATATTTTAGATGATTTACCATCGAAAGATGATAAAAGGGTCGCGTTTATACATGCCGTACTTTTAAAGTTGCAAGAACAATTATCCAACCACGGCGCTAGCCTGGATGTTTTTCACGGCACGCCCCGCGAAGCTTTCGAGCATTATAGTAACAAGTACAAGGTTGTTGCTGTTCATACTGCAAATGATTATGAACCTTACGCCCGGGAGCGCGACAGCGAAGTGGCAAAACTGTTAGCATTGAAAGGCATCGCGTTCCATTCTTGGAAAGACCAGGTCATCTTTGAAAAAGAGGAAATATTGAAAGATGATGGAAGGCCTTATACAGTATTTACACCTTACAGTAAAAAATGGAAGGCAGGGCTGAACGACTTTTATATAAAATCTTATCCAACAAGTAGCTACTTTACCCATTTTTATCAACAGGAAGCGTTAGCAATCCCGGGTTTGCAAAAGCTAGGATTTAATAGCGATGCTTATAAATTTGAATGGCCGAAAATCCCTTCTGCAATAATTAAAAATTATGATAAAACCCGCGATACTCCAGCAATTGCCGGAACTAGCCGTTTAAGCCTACACTTGAGGTTTGGAACGATCAGCATCCGTGCTTTAGCGCGGGAAGCCCTAAGGGACAACGAAACTTATCTCAACGAGTTGATATGGCGCGATTTTTATCAAATGATTTTATGGCATTTTCCCCATGTTGTAGGTCATGCATTTAAGCCAGCATACGATCATATTCCTTGGCGCAATAATGAAAAAGAATTCGATGCTTGGAAAACAGGGCAAACAGGTTACCCGATTGTTGATGCAGGTATGCGCGAGTTGAATACTACGGGCTATATGCACAACCGTGTAAGAATGATTGTAGCCAGTTTTTTGAGTAAGCACTTATTGATTGACTGGCGATGGGGAGAGGCATATTTCGCTGAAAAATTGATGGACTATGACCTGGCTGCAAACAATGGCGGTTGGCAATGGGCCGCGGGCAGCGGATGCGATGCAGCGCCTTATTTCAGGGTGTTTAACCCGGCATTGCAGACGCAAAAATTCGATCCCAAGTTGGAATATGTCAAGAAATGGGTACCGGAGTTAGATAGCTTTGATTATCCACAGCCTATCGTAGCGCATGATTTTGCCAGGAAACGTGCTTTGGAGGTATACAAGAAAGCACTAAATGAAGATCAATAAAGGGCACGTTACTTCAAAGAAATTTTGTTGAACTCCAAGAACTGGGTATTCAGTTCGGGACGATCGTAATAGTTTTGAATAATAATAGTAGTTGCTGCCGAATCTGTGGCGAAATAATAAGTTTGCGGATCATCTTCGCCGCCACCCAACATTCTCATCGTAATGCTGCTATCTACCAACTTGTAAAGATATCCCCTCGGCACAAACGGGGTGCCGGAATTTAATCCCGGCGCTGAATATAATAAAAACGGTTTTTCCCCGTTCACCGGTACGAAAGGATTGGGATCTTGAAATATCATCGTATCAAGCTGAAGGGTAGATTCGACATAAACGAATCGAGGTGGTTGTAACCCTTCCTCCTTCTTGCCACAGGCAACGAGTAATGTTATTATAAGAAATATGGGAATAATTCTTTTCAAGGATAACATAGAAGGAGGTTTACTAAGATAAACGTGAATTTATAGAATTTGTTACATTAAAAAGGCAGGATTTCTCCTGCCTTTCCATTATCTTTTATTAAAGATCTCCCGTGAAACCATCGGTAGCAACGGATTTATCAATCTTATTTACTAATCCTTGTAATACTTTGCCTGGACCTACCTCAGTAAATTGAGTTGCGCCATCGGCAATCATGGCTTGAACTGATTGGGTCCATCTTACGGGTCCGGTTAATTGTGCGATCAAGTTGGCTTTAATCTCGGCAGGATCTGTAATAGCTTTTGCTACCACGTTTTGGTAAACGGGGCAGATCGGCGTATTAAATGCCGTGGCTTCAATGGCAGCTTGTAATTCTGCGCGTGCAGGCTCCATTAACGGGCTGTGAAAAGCTCCGCCTACCGGCAGTTTGAGCGCGCGTTTCGCGCCGGCAGCCTTCATTTGTTCGCAAGCGATATCGATACCCGCGTTTGAACCGGAAATTACCAATTGCCCGGGGCAATTATAATTCGCCGGAACAACAATTTCATCCGTGATGCCCGCACAAATTTCCTCGACCTTTTCATCAGCTAAACCTAGGATAGCAGCCATAGTTGAAGGATTTAACTCGCATGCCTTCTGCATGGCGTTTGCGCGGATGGCCACTAGTTTCAGCGCGTCTTCAAAACCGAGGGTTTTATTCGCGACCAGGGCTGAAAATTCACCTAGGGAATGACCTGCTACCATTTCCGGTTGAGCGCCGGGTAAGGATAAGAAAGCAATTACAGCATGCAAAAAAACCGCGGGCTGTGTTACTTTCGTTTGTTTCAAATCCTCATCTGTCCCGGTAAACATGATATCCGAGATACGGAAGCCTAATATTTCATTGGCTTTTTCGAATAAAGATTTGGCAGATTCGTTTGTCTCATACAGGTTTTTACCCATACCAGGGAATTGTGAACCCTGCCCGGGAAATACATATGCATGCTTCATAGCGTTCTTATTGGTTTATATTCAATAGTTAATTCCTATTAACTATTGTTTTAATGCATTCAAAATTAAACTGCAAATATAATTGTCCTGGTTAAACCAGCAAATTCGGATGAAAACGGGAAAATGAATTATAAAATATTATATGTTTGTTTACTTAAAAGAAAAAGGCAACCCGGATTGCAGGCTGCCTTTCATCAATATTTTTTTACAGTCAACTTAACTTGTTACGGATCAGTTTCAAAAATTCTTCGCGCGTTCTACCATCTTCAAATTGGCCGGAGAAGGCGGAAGTGGTGGTAACGGAGTTTTGTTTTTGAACACCGCGCATCATCATGCAGAGGTGTTGCGCTTCTATAACCACGGCTACTCCCTGGGGTTGTAATGACTCCTGGATAGCTTCCAAAATTTCATGCGTCATCCTTTCCTGCACCTGTAACCTACGGGCATAAACATCTACTACGCGGGCAATTTTGCTCAAGCCCGTAATATGGCCGTTGGGGATGTAAGCTACGTGTGCCTTACCAAAAAATGGCAACATATGATGTTCGCACAAGGAATAAAGCTCGATATCTTTCACGATTACCATCTCGCTATAGGACTCCTTGAACTTGGCCGAGTTCAAGATGGCGCGGGCATCCTGTTGATACCCTTGCGTTAGGAACTGCATTGCTTTTGCTACCCTTTCAGGGGTCTTCTCCAAGCCTTCACGATCCGGGTTTTCACCCAGTAACTCGATACTTTTACGGTAACTTTCCATTAAGCCGCCGGTGACTGCCTCGTCGTATGATTCAATTTTCTTATATGCCATCACGGTAATTTTTGTTCATCCAATAAACAAGTCCTATTCATCTACGTGCAAGCGCCCCTAAAGGTTTTATTTACCGCCGAAGTATTCCACGTAAATCTTAGGAGTTTCGAATAGTTTGATGCAATGCAATGTGGCTCCTGCGGGCAAATGCTTTTCCAGTTGCTCCCATATCGCGATAGCAAAGTTTTCGGCGGAAGTGAATTTTCCGGCCATGAAGTCTACGTCTACATTCAAGTTGCGGTGATCCACCTTTTCGATGATCACATCGTTAATAAGGGTTCCCAATGTTTTAGCATTGAAAACGAAGCCGGTTTCAGGATGGGGTTCCCCTTTCACGGTAACATGCAGCTCGTAATTATGACCATGCCAATTTTCGTTGGCACATTTTCCGAAGACATTCTGATTTTCCTCTTTGCTCCAAGAAGGATTACTCAACTTGTGGGCGGCATTAAAATGCTCCACGCGTGTTAAATAAATCATTGTTTAACTCAAAATTTTCGCAAAAATACGGCATCTATTTGACTAGTCCAGTTTTTGAGCCTTTCTTATTGAATGTTTTACAATCTACAGGCATTCCAATCACCTACATTGCGTAAGTTTACAACATGAAAATTTTGCTGACGGCTGCAACCATCCTGGAAATACAACCTTTCCTGTTACACCTAGAAGAAGTGGCGCAAAAGCTTGATAATAAGCTTTTTTCATATAAGGGTCATCAACTAGAAGTACAAGTAACGGGCATCGGGATGATGAGCACAGCCTACCAACTGGGGAAGAAATTCGCGGTAGAAAAGCCGGGTTTCGTTATCCAGGCCGGTATCGCGGGTTGCTTTCACAAATCTTGGGAATTGGGGGAGGTCGTGCAAGTTACGGTAGAACATTTGGGTGATTTAGGTGCCGAGGATAATGATGTTATTAGGGATATGTTTGATATCGGCTTGATGAAGGAGAATGAGGCCCCTTTTACCGGTAACGCGATTGTAAATACTTCCAATAACTTCTTCCCACAATTCCGCCAGGCGAAGGGCGTTACTGTAAATCTTGTAAGTGGTTCAAAATCAACGATTGAGAGGTTGACGAATGTATATGCCCCGGATATTGAAAGCATGGAAGGCGCCGCTTTGCACTATGTTTGTAACCTGGAAAATGTTCCATACCTGCAATTGCGCAGCATTTCTAATTATGTGGAGGTGAGGGACAAAAGCAAGTGGAAGATCGCCCTGGCTATCAAGAATCTTAACCACGAGCTGGTAAATATGCTGGATAATTTAAGGTTATCCTGAAATCTTGCAAATTTGTAATTACGATATTAAAAATAGTAGATAGGATGCAGCAATTGACTTTAGGTTTTTCTCCTTGCCCAAATGATACGTTCATTTTTGATGCCCTGGTGAATCAACAGGTTGAACAACAGGATTTTAGCTTTGAAACCAGCTTGGAAGACGTGGAAACTTTGAACCAATGGGCCGCGCAAGGTAAACTAGATATTACCAAGCTCAGTTTTGCCATGGGTTTGAAGGTGGCTGATCAATATGAACTGTTGAACAGCGGTAGTGCATTAGGTAGGGGATGTGGCCCTTTGCTAATAGCGAAAGGCCCCCTGGCAGAACAACAAATCACGGATGGGCTTATCGCTATCCCCGGTGAGAATACGACGGCCAACTTGCTATTTTCCATCGCGTACCCGCAAGCCAAGCATAAAAAGGTAATGTTATTCTCTGAAATAGAACAGGCCGTATTGAGCGGGGAAGTAGTTGCCGGTGTTATCATTCATGAAAATAGGTTTACTTATCAACAAAAGGGTTTAGTGAAAATTGTTGACCTGGGCGATTTTTGGGAGAAAACCACCGGCCACCCGATCCCTTTAGGTGGAATTTTCATTAAGAAATCTTTGCCGGCGGATACCAAGGCAAAAATAGATCAATTGATTCACCGCAGCCTTCAGAAAGCTTACGAATCATACCCGGTATTATCGGGATACGTGAAATCGCACGCGCAGGAGATGGAAGAGGGGGTGATGCGGCAACATATTGATCTGTATGTCAATAAATTCAGCTTGGATTTAGGGGAAGAAGGTCGACGGGCGGTTGCACGCTTGCAGCAAGCATTAGTTCCATAGCATTATAAAGAAAGGTACCGGCAGCTTGCCAGGGTATACTTGGGCAAGCTGCCGGTACTTTACAATTGAATCGAGCAATTGACCCATTCCGGATCGAAGCTAGCCTTGTATTTTTTATAAAAATTTATAGCAGGTTGATTCCATTCCAGTACTTGCCAAGAGATTCCGCTGAGATGTTTTTCTTTAGCTTCGATAATTAATTGATCGAACAATAATTTTCCTACCCCATTTCCTCGCCATTTCTCGGTAACGATAATATCTTCCAAGTACATCCTACTGCCTTTCCATGTTGAAAAACGGATGTAGTAAAGCGCGAAGCCGATTACTTGTCCCCGGGCTTCGGCCACGAACGCCCACCAAACGGGATGTTCTCCAAAACCCGCTTCTTCAAAATGCGAAAGCTTCACGGTAACTTCACCCGGCGCTTTCTCGTAATCAGCCAGTTCCTGTACTAGTTCCATCAGCCTGGGGCAATCTTCCTTTACAGCCCGGCGGATTTGAATATTTTCATTTCCCATATCAATTATTGCAATGCTTGATCTAAATCATTAATAATATCAGTAATCGATTCCATGCCAACGCTCATGCGGATTAAGCCGTCCGTGATGCCGTATTGTTCGCGGGTAGCTTTAGGAACGCCGTAATGGGTCATCGAGGCAGGATGGCTTACGAGTGTATCACAGGTTCCCAGTGAAACGGCCTTCGTGCACATTTTTAGCCTGTTGATAAATTGTTTTCCCGCTTCTAGTCCCCCTTTTAATTCGAAGCTCATCATTGCCCCCGGATGTTTCATCTGCTTGGAAGCAATAGCGAAATCGGGGTGGGAAGATAAACCGAGGTAATTTACCTTGCTTACCGCCGGGTGCGATTCCAGGAAATTGGCGACTTCCATCGCGTTATGACAATGTCTTTCCATACGCACTTCGAGGGTTTTAATGCCTTGCGTTAATAGGTATGCATCGAAAGGATTGCTATTACCGCCAAGTAGACGGTGAGTTTTCATCATCTTCCCTTCCATCAACTGGATATCTTTCCCTATTATGATGCCGCCGATAGCCGTACCATGACCGTTCAGGTATTTCGTTGTGGAATGGAATACGAAATCGGCGCCGAAAGCGAAAGGTTGCTGTAAATACGGTGTAGCAAAAGTATTATCTACAGCGGTTATCAACTTGTGCTCCCTGGCAATACTGATCAACTCTTCCAAGTCAACACATTGCAGGGTTGGATTAGCAGGTGTTTCCAGGTACATCATCTTGGCATCGGGATGTGCCTTGATCGCATCTTCCGTTTCCTTAAGATTATGCATATCTACGATCACGGCTTCAATGCCCAAGCCCGGCAATATTTTCTGGAACAGCTCTTCCGTACCGCCATATAGCGAAAAATGCGTGATGATTTTATCCCCGGCTTTTAACGTCCCGAGGAATAAAGTGGTCAATGCCGCCATACCCGAAGCGTGCAGGATGCCTTTCAATTCGAGCGGTTTGCCATTATCACCCGTCAATCCGAAAGCTTCCAAGGCAGAGATTTTCAGTTCTGCCTCCGTGAAGTTAGGATTGCCCCAACGTGAATAAATATATCCTTCCTCTTTACCTTCAAAGCGCAACATCCCTTGTTCGGCAGTATCATACACGAAAGTTGAAGAAGCATAAATGGGGGTAAGATGCGAATACATCGGGTCTTGTTTATGCCCCGCATGGATACACGCCGAGCTAAACCCTGTAATAATTTTATGATCCATGATATCCAGTATTTACGAAGTAGACCTGGCAAAGTACGAAAAAAAATCATGCAGATAGTTATTTTTGCTAGTACTTAGACGATTTTAAGTAATTCAAATGAGCATGCTATATGAAAGAATTATTATTGAACCAGGCCCGGCATAACGAATGGGCTAACCAAAGAATAGCGAAAACGCTGCTACAGTTAAGTCAAGATCAATTGGATCAAACGCTGGTAAGTAGTTTTGATACGATCCGGCTCACGGTATACCATCTTTGGAACGGGGAATCGGTTTGGTATCAAAGGATACAGTTGGCAGATCCCGTTATATATCCGCAAATTGGCTATGATGGCACTTTTGAAGATGCGGTAAAGGCTTGGGTTGAACAATCGGGCCGCTATGTTAGTTTTATTGAGGCCGCCAGTCAAGCAAAATTAGAACATACCTATGGTTATTACGACCGGGAGCAGCGTTATTTTAAATTGGGGGTAATAACCACTTTACAGCAGGTTTTTAGTCATGGAGCATACCATCGCGGTCAATTGGTCACAATGATGCGGCAGGTAGGGATACAAAAAATTCCGGGGACAGATTATGTATTATTTGCCAGGACGGCCAAAATATAGCAGCATTCTTAAAAAAGTTTAAAAAGTATAGCCTATCTTGTGAATCCTGGAAATTAACCTAGCAGTATGAGTATACATTCCTTTTATGAAAACGCCCCTAAGCACCTCGTTGCTGTAGATTGTATCATCTTCGGTTTTGAAGATGGTAAATTGAAGCTATTGATCATGAAACGTAAAGTTGACCCGATGGCTGGCGCTTGGTCACTCGTTGGAGGATTTGTGCAGGATAACGAAAGTACCGATGAAGCTGCGGCCCGCGTATTGAAGCAAACTACGGGTATGGATCATATTTATATGGATCAATTGCATACTTACGGCGACGTGAACCGTGATACCGGCGCCCGCGTTATCTCCGTTACGTATTATGCGCTGATCCGGATCAAGGAACATGATCGTATCTTGGCGAATGACCATGGTGCGCATTGGTTGAGTTTGCATCAAATTCCACCATTGATCTTCGATCATAGTGTAATGTTGCAACATGCCCTCGACAAGTTACGCGATAAGGCACATACTTACCCGGTTGGTTTTGAACTGTTGCCAGAGAAATTTACTTTGCCGCAGTTAAGGAACCTTTACGAGGAAATCTATCAAAGGGAATTGGATAAACGCAACTTCCGTAAAAAGATTTTAGCTATGAATATCTTGGAGAAGCTGGATGAAAAAGATAAAAGCTCTTCAAAAAAAGGAGCTCACCTGTACAAGTTTGACGAGGCGAAGTATGAGCAACTGATGAAGACAGGCTTCGGTTTTACGATGTAAATGGATATAAGAAAATTTGTCATTAAAAAAGGAACTTCAGCAATTGAAGTTCCTTTTTTAATTCCTTGATGATGCCTACTATTGTTCTAACCGGAACCACACGACACATTTGTGTTGAATCCTTTTTTGCAGCCAGGCTTCCAACTGTACTTGCTGCTTTTTAGGCATTTGTTTATCAATACCTACTGTTACAACGGTCAAGGTATCGGGTTTCATGGTACTGTCTGCCCCGAAGTTGATATGATCCGCGATCGATAAATGCTTAACTTCTGAAAATAGGGCATTGGCTTCACTGGCGATATTGTTAGTAGGGTAAAGGTTCGCAACCGCGGCGGGAGCAACTTTTAAGAGGGCTTGTTCCTGTGCGCTGAGCGGTTCTGTTTTATCCCTTTTGAGGAATTCTTGCAGGATACTCGCTTTAAATGCATTTGCATCGAAAGCGGTATCATCGCTTTGCCTCATGACGAGCTTGGTGCCCTTTAAACCGTATTTGAGCATACGTTTCTCGTTGGCCTGTATTTCTTCCGGTGTGTAAACTTTATTTAATACGGCTACTTCTATTGTTTTCGGATCTGAGCGGTAATTGATTTTTTTGTATAAAATGGGGTGATCATTTTCTTCAAAGGTTTCTTCCAGGTATTTGGCGGCATTTTCCCGGTACCTATTTTCGATAACGAGCGTGTAAGCCAAATATATGCTGGGTATCAACATGACCGTTACTATGATGGAGATGATACGGCGCACTTTTCTCCCCTGTTCTTCATCAACATATTCCTTCTTTCTGAATTTCAGGTATTTAACAATTAATAAAGTGGCTAGGCAAATAAACACGCAATTGATCAGGTACAGGTAAAAAGCACCTAAGAAAAACAACCATTGCGATGTTGCCAGGCCATATCCTGCCGTACATAAAGGTGGCATCAAGGCGGTAGCAATAGCAACGCCGGGAATGGCATTGCCCTTTTCCATGCGGGTGGCTGCCACGATACCGGCTAATCCTCCCAGGAAGGCGATTAAAACATCGTAGATGGTAGGGAAGGTGCGTGCTAATAATTCTGACTGCGCTGCATCTATCGGGGTAATCACGAAATACAAGGTAGAGGTGATCAAACTGATTACCGTCGTGAACAGCAGGTTGATAAGCGAACGTTTAAAAAGTTCGAAATCATTGATCCCTAAAGAAAGCCCGGCGCCCATGATCGGCCCCATTAACGGGGAGATTAACATGGCTCCTATCACGACCGCGGTAGAATTAATATTTAATCCTATCGATGCAATTAGGATCGCGAAAGCCAAGATCCAGGCATTGGCACCTTTAAAAGAGACGTTTTTTTCAATGCTTTCAATTGTTTTGGCATCACGTTCTTTATCTGTATGGAGGTTAAACAGGTCGCGCAGACCAACTAAAAATCTATTCATGCATTTAAATAATGGTATTTCAAATATAAGTAGTTTATAGCCAATTTATTAGATAAAGTTTCTTTACATCTCCCGGAAAAAACTGGTTTCGAAATAATCATTTTTAACCATAGCCTAACATTATCCAATGATGTATTTTTAAGTATTAGTTGGAATGTAAGGATTTAATTTAATAGAATTTTCTTGTAAGAAGCTTAATACAGCTACTGGGGAAAGCTATACCCGGCAATAAAATTAATGACCCCAAGTGCGGAATGCTAATAATTTAAATGGAAAGAAAACGGAGGTATGTTGATCTTGTATGTACCGATGTAACGGCGCAACTTTCTGTTTATAGTTGAATAATACACTGATGTGGAAAAATACGAATTGCTAATACCCTATACTTATTTCTTGTGAATTGTTCAAAACCAGGATGAGAAATGATGTACCCGGTTCACGTAATTTTATCAATTATCCCAAATTTTACATGAGTTGTATGCTTGATAGGTATTCTAGTAATGGGCAGGGCATCATTTACTATTAATTTCACATACTTTCTTTAATCATGCAAAAAAAATTTTGTTGTACCCGCCTGCAAGTTCGTCATGAAGTTGCAAGGGAAATCGGGCTGAACTTTCGTATTGTTATTGCAGATACCGTTTTGCAGTTTGATAAATCCAGGGTTTACCGTTTTTATTTTACAGCAGGTTACCATGCAACCGATACGGATATAACCCTTATGAACATCCGGTATTGCCCTTTTTGCGGGATGGATTTATTCGCGTTTTATAAAGATGAAGGCTATGTAAATGAAAGGGAAACACCATTGTTTTCATGATGAAAAAGAAAAAGGCTGGTCTTAAAAACCAGCCTCGATAGTATTAATTATTTCGAAAACACGTTATTAAACTTTATCCCCATCGTAAGCCCACTTGATGTAAGAAGCTCCCCAGGTAAAACCACCACCGAAGGCAGCTAATACTAGGTTATCTCCTTTTTTCAACTGCTTTTCCCATTCCCATAAACATAAAGGGATCGTACCGGCAGTAGTATTACCAAAGCGTTGGATGTTGATCATGATCTTATCTTCCGTCAAACCCATCGCGTTAGCAGTAGCGCTAATGATCCTGAGATTGGCTTGATGCGGTACAAGGTACGCGATATTGTCGGCAGTCAGATTATTGCGGCGCATGATCTCGGTAGCGGCGGCAGACATATTTGCAACGGCATACTTAAACACCATTTTACCTTCTTGGTAAACGTAATGTTCCCGGTTAGCTACCGTTTCAGCGGATGCTGGTTTGGCAGAACCACCCGCTTTCATATGTAAATATTCCCGGCCGTGGCCATCGCTTTTAAGTTCACTATCGACTAAGCCGTATCCTTCTTCGTTCGGCTCCAGCAGCACGCCACCTGCGCCATCACCGAAAATGATACAAGTAGTACGGTCGGAATAATCGATAATAGAGCTCATCTTATCAGCACCTATGACCATTACTTTTTTATAGCGGCCAGCTTCAATAAAACGGGCGCCGGTATCCAAAGCATACAAGAAACCCGAACAAGCAGCGCTGATATCGAATCCGAAAGCATTGCTAGCCCCTATTTTGTCCGTCACGACGTTGGCCGTGGAAGGGAACAACATATCCGGGGTAACGGTAGCTACGATTAAAAGATCGATATCGGTAGGTGCAATTCCTCTTTTCTTGCAAATTTCCAAGGCTACGGGAACGCAGAGTTCGGATGTTCCCATGTTTTCACCTTTCAAGATCCGTCTTTCCTTAATACCCGTCCTAGTGGTAATCCATTCATCGGAAGTATCCACCATGGTCGTTAATATTTCATTGGTCAATACGTAATCGGGAACATAGCCACCTACCGCTGTAATGGCGGCCGTAATTTTACTCATATAGCTAAGATGTTATATTAAAATGGGCGTAAAAATACGATATAAACCATTAATTCCTAAAATGATTCCTGGGTGAATTTGTTAAATTGCCGTTGGAACGTATTTTATTCATCTTGGGAAAGCTGCTATTCAATCATACTTTTTATGTATGTTTGCCGCATTAATAGATGATTTCAACCGATTTATGATAGCTTACCTCGAAGGCAAACTTACCTATAAAACCCCGGCATTGGTGTATATCGATATCCAGGGATTGGGATACGAAGTGCAGATAAGTTTAAATACTTATTCCAAGATCCAACATTTGGAAACTTGCAAATTATTGACTTACTTACATATTAAAGAGGATGCTCATACATTGTATGGCTTTTTTGAGGAAGCTGAAAAGCAGATGTTCTTACACCTAATCGGCGTATCCGGCATCGGTGCCAGCACGGCAAGGATGATGCTTTCTTCTTTGCAACCAGCTGATATTCAAAGAGCTATATTAATGGAGAACGAGAAAATGCTGGAAGGAGTGAAAGGGATCGGCGCAAAAACAGCGAAAAGGGTCATTTTGGAATTAAAAGATAAGATGAAACGTGTTCAACCCGAAACAGTACATTTATCTGCTACCCCGAACAATACAACCGAAGAAGATGCGTTAAATGCCTTAGTTACTCTTGGTATTGCCAGGAACATGGCAGAACAGGCTATACGGAAGGTGTTGAAAGCGGATCCCGGATTGTTGAATGACTTGGAAGATTTAATCAAGAAAGCACTGAAGAGTTTGTAACTTTTTAACTAAAACTAAATACTGACCTCTATAAAACCTATTTACGCTTGGCAAAAAAGATTAACTATGGTGCTTTTGCTATAGTAGGCGTTGTATCTTTTATTATTGTTGAATCGGCGGCCAGGAACAGAACGATCGATACCTATAGAAATAGAACGGAAATGGTCCGTGAGGACTCCAATTTTTTTCTAGCTACCGTGGATACGACCGGGAAGGACTCTACCAAGGATAGCTTGAAATTTCCCATCCAAGACAGGAGAGGTACAGGTGTGACAGACCCGGTGAAGAATGCAATAGATCTGAAAGATCCTTCCATTATTACCAAAACGGTCGAATACGATCCTGTAACTAAAACGTATACTGTTAAGGAGAGAATTGGTAACCAGTACTATAGGCAGCCAACGCTACTCAGTTTCGGTGAATTTTACCGCCTCCAGGCCGAACAATCCGAAAAGGATTATTGGCAAAAAAGGGCGGCCACCATCGGCGCACTCAACCAAAAGGGCAACACTCCCCTGCTTACAGGGGATGGGAAGGTTTTTGACCGTGTTTTCGGGGGGACCAAGGTAGATATTAAACCAACCGGTAGCTTGGGTTTAACCTTTGGATACCAAGGGCAAAATATTAAAAACCCCGTGCTCGTGGAAAGGGCCCGTAAAAACGGCGGCTTCGATTTTAACATGGATATCAACATGAACGTCGTGGGCCGGATCGGGGATAAATTAAAACTTACTACAAATTACAATACACAAGCCACTTTCGATTTCGAAAACCAGGTGAAACTGGAATATACCGGTTATGATGATGAAATAATTAAGAAGATTGAAGCGGGGAACGTGAGTTTCCCTTTGCGTACTACGTTGATTTCCGGCGTACAATCATTATTCGGTATTAAAACCCAATTGCAATTCGGCCGTTTAACCGTAACTAGCGTACTCTCTAACCAGAAAAGCCAAAAGCAAAACCTGACGCTTAGCGGGGGAGCGCAAACACAAACTTTTGCCATCACCGCCGATCAATATGAAGATAATCGCCACTTCTTACTGGGGCAGTTCTTTAGGGATACGTTTAATTATTCCATGAGTAATTTACCCGTTATCCGCTCATTGGCTAATATTACGAGGATCGAAGTTTGGGTTACCAATAAAACCGGGGCAACTACCAATACGCGCGATATCGTTGGTTTAATGGATCTTGCGGAGTATGATCCGTTCAATAACAATATTAACCCGCTAACCGGTTCAAAATTGCCTGATAATGGCTCGAATGATCTCTACAGCCGTTTAGCAGGTGATGCCGGCGCAAGAAATACCGCAACCGTGATCAGCCGCTTGCAAGCAATGGGGCTGCAACCTGTCCAGGACTTTGAAAAAACTTTCGCAAGGAAATTAGATTCTACTCAATATACTGTCAACAAGCAACTCGGCTTCATCTCGCTGGTACAACAGCTTCAGCCCGATGAAGTATTGGCCGTGGCCTATGAATATACGTACAACGGCAGGGTGTACAAGGTAGGTGAATTTTCGCAAGATGTGCCCCCCGATCAAAATAATGCCGCCAACCAGAAGATATTGTTCCTCAAGTTATTGAAAGCTACCTCTGCAAGACCCAACTTACCCATCTGGGACTTGATGATGAAAAACATCTACGCTACGGGCGCTTACCAATTAAACCGCCAAGATTTTAAACTGGATGTGATGTATAAAGATCCGGGGTCCGAAGAGCGCGCTCCGAGCGATAAGCGTTACATCCCGGATGCCGTTGGCTCTTACGAAGGTATGCCCATCATATCCATCCTCAACCTGGATCGTTTGAATAATCAAAACGACCCGCAACCGGATGGTGTTTTTGATTATGTAGAGGGTTACACGATAAATTCTCAAACCGGTAGGGTCATGTTCCCGATGCTCGAACCTTTTGCGCAAGGGGTTCAAAAGGCATTTGGCGGGGATCCCGTCCTGGAGAATAAATATATGTACAACGAGCTGTACGACTCTATTAAAGTGGTGGCACAGCAGTTCCCGCAGTTGAACCGTTACGTTATGCGCGGTTCTTTTAAATCTTCTAACTCGTCTGAAATTATGCTGGGCGGATTTAATATTCCCCCGGGATCGGTAACCGTTACGGCGGGCGGGCAGCAACTGAGGGAAAATATTGACTATGTTATCGATTATAACCTGGGGCAATTGAAAATTATTAATGCGGGCGTATTGAGTTCCGGCGTACCTGTCAACGTTTCGTTTGAGAATAATGCGAATTTCGGGGTGCAGGTAAGGAACTATATGGGGACGCGTTTCGATTACTTGGTCAATGAAAAATTGAGCTTGGGTGGAACGGTTGTCAGGCTGAGTGAGCGACCTTATTACCAGAAAGTAAATTACGGGGATGACCCCATTAAAAATACGGTTCTCGGTTTCGATATCAACTATAATTCCGAATGGAAGCGACTTACACGTTGGCTCGATAAATTACCGAATTACAGTACCACAACTCCTTCCATCGTAAATTTTACCGGGGAGGTAGCCCGTTTGTTCCCCGGCCATAGTAAATTGGTAAATGCTGCCGGGAGTAAATCCGGACAGGTTTATATTGATGATTTTGAAGGAACCAGCAATGGTTATGACCTGAAATTTCCCGCAACCAGCTGGGCGTTAGCTTCCACCCCTAAAGATGCTACCAACGAAAATGGCGCCGTTTTGTTCCCGGAAGCTGAAGCAACCAATGATCTATCCTACGGCAAAAATAGGGCCTTGCTGGCATGGTATATCATTGAACCCACATTGCAAATCCCGCGATCTCCCAATTTACCTAGCAATATTACCCCGGATGAACAATCGGATCCAAGGGTGCGCCTCGTTTACCAGAAAGACGTATTCCCGAACAGGTCCACGGATTTCGGTCAAAGCCAATTAAGTACCCTGGACTTGGCTTATTATCCCACTGAAAGGGGACCCTATAACTTCGATCATAGCGACAGCGTATTGTCGAACGGAAAGTTAAGATTCCCGCGCCAACGTTGGGGTGGTATCATGAGGGCATTGGATAATAGTGATTTTGAAACGGCGAACATCGAATTTATCGAGTTTTGGGTGCAAGATCCTTTTATCATGAATCCCAGTAGCCGGGGCGGTGAGTTGTACATCAACCTGGGTAATGTTTCGGAAGATGTATTGAAAGATTCCCGTAAATTTTTTGAAAACGGCTTACCAGATCCTAACAAGGAAGCAAACAAGATCGATACATCCCAATGGGGACGGATTCCTAAATTCCAGCAACAAATTACCCAAGCATTCGATAATGATCCGAACATCCGCCAATACCAGGATGTGGGTTACGACGGTTTGAGAACAGAAGATGAGGTTAGCTATCGCGATGGTTATATCCAATCCTTGATCGGGCGTTTCGGATCCAGTTCACCGGTAGTTCAGCAGGCATTGAGAGATCCTTCGAATGATGATTACCATTATTACCGCGGATCCGATTATGATGCTGAGAAGAAAACCATCCTGGAGCGTTATAAAAGGATCAATAATCCTGAAGGTAACTCCCCGGTTTCTACTGGGAATGACCAATTCTCTTCCGCAGCCACCAACTATCCGGAGTCAGAAGATCTCAACCGGGATAACACGATGAACGAAGCGGAAGAATATTTCCAATACCGCGTGAAATTAACGCCTAACATGCAAGTTGGGACAAATTATTTAGTAGATAAAGTCGTTACAACGGTAAAACTTCCAAATAATAGCGAGGGAACCGAAACTTGGTATCAATTCAAAATACCGATCTCGAACTACGATCGCAAGATTGGCAATATCCCGGATTTTAAATCCATCCGTTTCATGCGTATGTTCCTAACGGATTTTGAAGATTCCGTGGTACTGCGCTTCGCGAAATTGGAGTTGGTAAGAAACCAATGGCGCCGTTACTTGTACGAGTTGAAACAAGGTGATCCAACACCGGTGGATCAGAACACTACTTTTAACGTTTCGGCAGTAAATATCGAAGAAAATGCCAAGAGGCAGCCGGTACCTTACGTGGTGCCACCGGGTATCATCCGCCAAAATACATTGAGCGCCAACAATACCAATATCTTGTTAAACGAACAGGCACTCTCCCTGCAAGTCTGCAACCTGCAAGATGGGGAATCGAGGGCTTTGTATAAATCAAGCACGCTCGACCTGAGGCAATTCTCCCGTTTAGAAATGTTTATCCACGCGGAAGCCGTAAATAGCCAAACTTCATTGAAAGACGGCCAGTTACATGCGATCATCCGCTTGGGAAGTGATTTTACGGATAACTATTACGAGTACGAAATTCCATTAACAGTAACACCTTGGTATACTTCCGATGCCTTGACGATATGGCCGAGCCAGAACGAATTGAACGTGGCGTTGGAAAAATTCAGCCAATTAAAACAGAAACGTAATTTGGCCGGCGCATCACCATTAACACCTTACACGGAACAAGACGGCAATAACTTTATCACGGTAGTGGGTAACCCTAGCCTGGGGGAACTACGTAACGTGATGATCGGTGTTTTAAATCCCAAGGATGACGGTATGCCGAAATGTACGGAGTTGTGGTTTAACGAGATGCGTTTGACAGGTTTGGACGAAAAAGGTGGATATGCCGCCTTGGCAAGGTTAGATATGCAGTTGGCAGATCTTGGTACATTAACGGTTTCAGGAAATATGCACACTGCCGGTTTCGGTAATATTGATCAAAGGGTGAATGAAAGGTTCCGCGACAATTACCTGCAATATGATGTGGCGACCAACCTTGACTTCGGTAAATTACTTCCTAAAAAAGCCGGCATCACGATCCCGGTTTATGCAGGTTATTCACAAACTACAAGCACGCCGGAATATGATCCTTACGATTTAGATATCAAGCTGAAAGATAAGTTGCACCTGGCTAGGAATAAGGATGAAAAAGATTCTATCCGCAGGCAAGCGCAAGATTTTACGTCGATCACGAGCCTGAACTTTACCAATGTCAGGAAGATGAGCACGGGGAAGACGAAAACGAACCTATGGGATATCGAGAACTTCGATGTTTCTTATTCGTTCAGTCAAATTAACAGGCACAACCCTTTAATCGAGAATGACCAGTTAACGAAACACCGGTTCGGTTTAGGGTATACTTATTCCGGGCGAACGCATTTCATCGAACCTTTCCGGAAGATGATCAAATCCAAAACCTCTTGGTTGGCGCTGATACGTGATTTTAATTTTAATTACGCCCCCACGTTATTATCGTTCAGGGCAGATATTATCCGGCAATTCGGCGTTACGCAGGTTAGGAATATCGGTGATAGTGAATATAAATTACCGGAAACCTATGATAAATACTTTACGTTCGATAGGTATTACGGCATGAAATGGGAGTTGACCAGGAGCTTATTATTCGAATTGAACGCGCTTACTAATGCCCGTATCGACGAACCGAACGGCAGAATTACTGGGGCAAAGCGCGATACCGTACGTAGTAATTTCTTTAAAGGCGGCAGGGTAACAAATTATTATCAAACAGCTACGCTCACTTATAACTTGCCGACTTCCAAGCTGCCGATATTAGATTGGACGAATGCCACATTCGTTTACAATGCGGATTATCGCTGGATCGGCGCATCCCGCTTGGCTTTGTACCTGGGAAATGCTATCGAAAATACACAGCAGAAAACATTCCAAGCAGAATTGAAATTTAATGACTTGTATAACAAATCCAAGTTCTTAAGGCGGGTGCTGGGCTCCAGCAGTTATCAAACCAGCCAGCCGCCACCGGGATTAAGTAATAATAGTAAAACTACCAATGTAAAGGTGGATACGGATGTTGACGGTGTGCCTACTTATTTGAAGATACTTTTAAAACCGATCCTTTCCCTGAAACGCGTTACAATCAACTATACGGAAAATGGAGGAACCAGGCTGCCGGGATATATAGACAGCGTGAAAGCCTTAGGTATGAACTGGGCCTCTATGGAACCTGGCTTGGGATTTGTTTTCGGGCAGCAACCCGGTAAAAAATGGTTAGATGGATTCGCACAAAAGGGATTAATCACACCTGATTCTACATTTAACTTGCAATTCCAACAACAGTTCACGCAACGCTTGGATGTGCAGGCATTTTTTGAACCTGCCCGTGATTTGCGGATCGATTTAAACTTGGTAAAATCATTTACAAAAACGCATAGCGAGTTATTTAAAAATGCAGGGGATACAGGGTTTACCCACCTAAACCCATATGATGCAGGGGGATTCGAAATAACATATATATCAGTCAAAACGATTTTCGATAAAATAGATGCAGAACAAGGCATGTCGAAGACTTTCAAGGATTTCGAGTCCTACAGGCAAGTCATTTCCGAACGTTTGGCAAACGAGAACCCTTATAACAATGATCCCAACAATCCTGTACCATCGCAGAATCCAAAAGATCCGACATACCGGTACGGGTATAGCCGTTATGCGCAAGATGTGTTGATACCAGCATTCTTGGCAGCGTATTCCGGTAAAGATCCTAAAGATATTGGCTTATTGAACCAGGATAATTCCTCGATTAAGAGCAACCCGTTCCGTAATTACTTCCCGTTACCGAACTGGAAAGTGACCTATAACGGTTTGGCTAGGATCGCGCCATTCCGCGATTTCTTAACGAATTTCACGATCACCCACGGTTATCGTAATTCATTGTCCATGAGTTCATATAATAGCTCCCTATATTTTGAAGATCCGATCCTAGCAGGTTGGCCATCATTCGTGGATACGATTTCAGGCAATTATTACCCTTATTTCATTGTTCCAAATATTACGATCAGCGAAGGTTTTGAACCCTTGATAGGCCTGAATATGACCTTCACCAATACGCTGGATCTCAAGTTTGAATACCGCAAAAGCCGCACCTTAAGTTTGAGTTTGATCGATTATCAACTGAGCGAGATCCGCTCAGACGAGTTCATCATTGGGGGTGGATACAGGTTGAGAGGGTTTAAACTACCATTCAGTTTAGGGAAAAACGGGCAATCGGCTGTAAATGATCTGAATATCAGGCTCGACATGAGTTTCCGGGACGATAAAACGGTTAATAATAAACTGGATGCAGATATCGTCATACCGACCAGCGGGCAAAAAGTAATTGGAATATCGCCATCTATAGATTACGTGGTGAACAACCGGCTGAATTTGAGATTTTTCTATGAACGGAAACAATCGATACCTGTAATATCCACGTCTTATCCAATAACAACGACGCGCGGTGGATTGACGCTGCGATTCATGCTGGCGCAATAATTATCGAACCCGGATCGCGAATTGTTAGCCCGGGACCGCGAATTGTTAGCCCGGGGTCGCGACCCCGGGCTGGCAATGCTGGCAATGCTGGCGGTTCAGGAATCCCGATTTTTTAATACGATTCCGTTTCATTCTGTAAATAATAATTATTTCCCCGGCCCTAGGATTTCTATTAAACGTCCGTTGCGTCGCACTCTTGTGCCGAGGGAATTTTATGCTGCGTGTAGTTTCTAGTGAATTTATAGGCAATAAAAAAGGCTAACATTTTTTTGTTAGCCTTAATAATTTCATGCCAGTGCATAACTGCTTTCTCCTTGCCAATGCTGCTTTACGGCCCAGTTGCCGTAATTGTTCTTACGCGTTTGGCGGTTGTAAGTCTTTTGTTGCGCTTTTAACCTAGGATAGTACAATCGAACTAAGTAAATAGTAACAAATGTAAGCATAGGGCGATATGGTTTAAAGGATTAAATAGGCAAAATCATTCCCCCCTCATCAATCATCATTGAATAAATGTCTGGTAATCTATTAAATGCGATTGTGCTAAAGTCTTGAAAATCAATTTGATCTAAAGATATTTTCATAGGTTGATCTCAAGACAAATATACAGGTAAACAAATATAAGTATTTTTTATAACTTATAAAAGCAAATGAAATTTTTTTTCGAATTTACCTTTTCCTAGCCTGCATGGCGTTTTAATCTGTTTCTTTATATGTATAATAAGCGTTGGCTTGCTGCGTCGGTGTTATCACCAAATCATTGATACAAACATGGGGCGGTAGGGTGGTACAGAAATATGCAACCTGTGCTACGTCTTCAGCATGCAAGGGTTCGAAGCCCTTGTAAACATTTGCTGCTTTGCCGGCATCACCTTTAAATCGAACCAAGGAAAACTCGGTTTCCGCGGCACCGGGATGGATCGCTGTTACCTTGATATGATAGGGCAACAGGTCTATTCTCATTGCCTGTGAAAGTGCATCCACGGCATGTTTGGTAGCACAGTACACGTTTCCTTTCTGGTAAACATGCTTCGCGGCCGTACTGCCAATATTGATAATGTGTCCCTTTTTCCTAGCTTTCATCCAGGGGATGACATTCCGGGAAACGTACAATAAACCTTTTACATTCGTATCGATCATCGTATCCCAATCATCCATATTCCCTTCATCGATCGTGGAGAAATCCAATGCTAAACCGGCATTGTTTATTAATACATCGATGTTTTGCCATGCTTCGGGAATCATGGGGATGATAGTGTTAACGGCTTCCTTGTTCCTTACATCGAAGATGAGGGGTAGGACTTTAATCCCGTACTGCTCAATCAATTCTTTTTGTACTTGTTCCAACCGTTCTTCCCTTCTCCCGGTAATGATCAGATCATAACCTTCGGATGCAAATTTCCTTGCCATTGCTTCTCCGAAACCTGCCGTAGCTCCGGTGATAAATATAATTCCTTTCATATGATATAATGATTTTCTTGTACCGTGGGTACAGGTACAATTCACTCGTGTTAATAATAATGTTTAACGCAATAAAGTTACGGTACCTTTACGTAATACACTATTCCCATTGAGATCTTTCCCTTCAACAACCCAAACATAGGTATCCGAATTAGCAAGGTTGCCGTTGATGCGGCCATCCCAACCTTTTCTAAAGTCTACGGAAGAATAAACCTCCTGTCCCCAGCGGTTAAATATCCTGAAGAATTTATATTCCACGATGCCTACTGGTATAAACCTGAAAATATCATTTTGGCCGTCACCATTCGGGGTAAACGCGGTGGGCACATATATTTCAGGACCTGCATAATACTTAATATTGATCGTATCGCGATCTTCGCAACCGGCCTTATTTTGCACTAGCAATTCATAGGTAATGTCCTGGTTGTTATTAAATTGCGTGGGATTGGCAATATTAGTTTGACTCAAACCCGAACTAGGATACCAGGAGTAAAAATCTCCCCCGGTTCCGTTTAATTGCATGCTTTGCCCGAAACTTAAAATCGTGTCGTTTCCCGCGAAAGCCTCTACTTTGAATATATCAAATGATTGGCTAACCATCTCCGTACATCCATTATTTGTTTCGAGGGTCAAGGAAACGGTATAGGTATTTTGGTCGGGGTATATAATCGAAAAATTCTTCGAATCGGTAAATACGGTAGGGGGGTCCGTGTCCAGGTTCCAAGTATTAGAAGTAATAATGCCGTATTTATACGAAGAAGTATCAACGAAATAAACAGGTTTCCCGGCACATGCCCCCGAAAGCGTGAAGCCTGCGCGTAACCCCGGGTAATTATAGATCACGCCGCTGGTGCTATCCGTACAAGGTAAGCCCCGGTTTACTACTAGTGAATAAGTATACCTACCGGTATCGGGCAAGGTATGGAAGAATACATTCTTGTTGTTAGTGATAGTATCTGTCCCGTCGCTGAATGTCCAATGGTATGTTGAAGTATAACCGGCATTGCTGTAATTAGCGATCGGGATCACCATGCTAGTCGTGTCCAGGCAGTTCTGCAAAACATCGTTAATGCCTGCCTTGATTTCTGTAGCACAATTAAAAACGGTTATCAGGATATCTTTTGCATGCGTCGCGATCAGCTTTTTAGTTGCACGATCATACTCGCTTACACAAACCGATACTACGTACCTTCCACTTCGTGTAGGTGTTCCGGTTATAATACCTTCAGTTGAAATTGTTATCTGCGGATCGCCTCCCATCGGGTTTTCCCCGGAATAGGGGGACACGTATCTTACCGTTTCTGAAAATGGTGGCGGGTACACGGTTTGCGCTTCTGAAACCCTATCCGTGCCCCCGGATTTCGCATCGCATAAATTATAAACAAGGCTATCTCCGTCTATGTCGGTTGCTGTATAAGTGTATTTCAGGGGCATGCCTGAACAAATAACTAAAGCTTCATCTTTTACAAAGACGGCGCTGCTGTTCCCGGGGCGGGATTCTGTTCCCGGGATAAAAGCATGGAAATTGGAACCTTCAAATGCAGAGTTCATAATATTAACAATATTTTCTCCCCTGCAACATCTTTGGTAGGTAATGTAATAGCCTCCCGGAATAGCCGCTAATTCAACAGTATCGCGGTAATAGGCAACTTCTAGATAGATTGTTTGTGCTGCTAAGCAAGGATTTTTTAGCGTGTCTCTTAAGGGGTATCGTTCTTTGATATTAAATAATAATGGGCCCTCCTGCAAAGATCCATTAGATCGGAAAATATAGATGGGAATCGGGTCTTCAAAGATGTCTAGGCATCCTTGCCGGGTGCCGCATACAAAATCACCATCCCGGTAAAGTTTTAATGTGATTACGTATTTAATTTTATTGGTAGCAGGATTAATGCCTAGCGCCCGGTAATAGATTTCCCCTCCAATTATATGGTATGCTGAAGCAATTGAAAAGATACAACAACAGCCTATGATTAATATGAAACATTTAATCATCGGGGTAATTTATGGTTACTGTTCTATAAAAGAATTACGATAAATGTTCTACCATATAAAATGCAATATTGATAGTGATTGTTCATTTGTGAATGTAAAAAGATAGGCTGCAAAATAGTTGCGTATTAGCGTAAAAGTACTACGTACCCTTTCCTTTGGATTGTTTTTCCATTGATATCCAATCCTTCTGCTAACCAGGTGTAAGTTGCGGCATCGGCTTTTTTGCCTCCAACGAATCCATCCCAACCTTGCATATAAGCATTGGTTTCGAAAACGAGTTTTCCCCAGCGGTCAAAAACGCGGAAATATTTCAGTTGGGTAATACCAACGGGCACGGGACGGAAAACATCGTTTCTGCCATCGCCGTTAGGTGAGAAAGCGGTGGGTACATACATATCGGGTCCGGTAATAAAGCGGATGAAAATATCATCGCTGCCATTACATCCCTCCGGCGTATAAGCCGTAACGGTATATGTAAAATCTTGGTTGATGGTTGTAAAAGGGTTTGCAATATTGGGGTCGCTTAATCCGTTTATTGGGCTCCAACTGTAATATGTGCCCCCGGTAGCGTTTAATTGGAAAGGCTGGCCGCGGATGATAATCGTATCATTTCCTGCAAATGCTTCCACGGGGGGGATAACGGTTACCAAAACGGAATCAAGAACCGCTTTAGGACAACCCAAAGTATCCGTAACACTAACGGTAAAATTCGTAGTCGCCACCGGTGCCGTGATCGTATTAGGTAGGTTTGCATTCGCGACCTGATCCGCTGGTTGCCATTGGTAAAAAGCGCCCCCGCTGGCATTTAAATGAGCTACGGTTCCGTAGCATATACTGGTATCGAGGCCGGCAAAGGCGCGGGGCGGATCTATCAAGCTAAACGAGACCGTATCGACTGTTCTACAGGTACCCAGCATCGCAGTAAGTTCATAATTTGTATTACTGGTAGGTGTAATTATTGTTTCCAGGGAGTTACTGACCGTATTTTGGGTATTTAAATCCTTCCAAACATATCCGTAGGGACCATCCGAAACACCGTGCAAATTAATTGGATCTCCAGTACAAATCAATGAATCTAGACCCGCTGATATCAATAAGGTATCTCGGACATCAATGAAAATGTCCTTAGTTGCCACGCAACCGATATCGTCCGTGAAAGTTACGGTATAAGTCGTGTCTTCTAATGGTGTTATAATGGGGTTGTTAATCGACAGGTCAGAAATAGCATAATTTGGGGACCAGAAATATGTTCCGCTAACATTACTATTTGCTGATACTTGTAATGAATTGGTTTTACAAAGAACGGTGTCTGCCGAAGCTGTCAACGGTGGTTTATTGTAAATATTTGCACTCGTTCGGACCATTTCCTTGCAGCCTTTCGTTGTTTGGGTAAACACTGATACATTGTAATTCCCACTATTGTTATATTGGTAGATTGGATTAATTTGATCGGACGTGCCTCCATCTCCGAAATTCCAGGCTAAACTATCAATGGCTCCATACGCGATAGAAGCATTTAATTGGAAATTGGTAGGCTTCGTAAGGCATAGGCCGGATGTAGTAATATCGAATTGGTTTTCCGGAAATACGATGATGTTAAAAGTAGTGCTATCGCTACAATTACTGATCGGATCTACTTTTAAAACAACTTTATAAACTCCTGTATCCGCGTAAGTATGTTGAATGATATCTCCCTCGTTTGTAACAAGTGTATCTCCATCACCGAAATTCCAGTAATAAGTTTTGTCCGGGGTGCTTAGGTTCGGTATATCAATCGTATAACTTTTGCAATTGTAAAAGTCTGGATAATTAACCGGTACTGCTGCCACTACTTGTTTCACACAATTAGTTACCGAAAGCATCAGCTCTTTGCGGTGTTCACCTAGTTTTATGCCGTTCCTATATTCTTCCGCGGCAACAGTTACTATGTAAAGTCCGCTGGTAGGCGCATCTCCCGAGATAAGTCCTGTAGAGGAATCTATTTTCACCCGCCTCCCCAGTGGCTGAGCCGCTGAAAATGGGAATTGGTATTGAACTGAATAATAGGGAGGGTTCGAAGCTGGATCAGGACTCGGCACATTGGCACTACCTCCCGTATAGGCAGGAACGAATTTATATACTAGGGAATCACCATCAGGGTCGGCGGCATGGTAATCATATGTAAAGGGTTTGCCCGAACACATGATGACTACTTTCTCTTTGTCGAAAAATGGGCTGTTATTCTCATAAGAATTTGCGGGGATGAACGCCGAATAAGTACCCCCCACGGTATTACCCATAGAAATGATATTAGTCAAACCTGCCCGGCGACAACATCTTTGATAGGCTAACGTATAGCCCCGAACATTATCCGGAAGAGTTATCCTTGTTTCATAGGTACATATCCTATAACAAATTTTTGGTGGAGAAATTATACAGGGATCAATTTCTGAATTACTATTATCGATTATTATGTTACTTCTTAACTTGGCAGATTCGGTAGTGTATTCACTGCCATTATCCATATCTATTGCCGAAATAGGAGCGGAGCCATCTATTTGTCCCGTTTCGGCATCGCAGCGGATAAATAATTTTAATTGAACGAGGTAAGTTGTATTTCCCCCGGAGGAACTGATGAAACGGTATACCATCTCCCCACCGACCACGTGATCGGCCCATAGCGGGAGGGCTACGAGTGTCAATATCAGGATTAATAATAATTTTTTCACGGTCACATACTTATGCTGCTCTCAAGACCGGCTCATACAAAAGTCTATAAATGCTTGCAACTGGAAGTTGCTCTCTTCGAAATCCTCCCATAAGCCCATATGACCTACCCCTTGTAATACGTGGATGCTACTAACCATCGGCAAAGATGTTTGAGGGGTTATGACATCTAGGGGAACCGCGTTATCATCTGTTCCTATGATGAATAGTACCGGTACGGTAGTTTCCTGCAAGATTTTGGTTCTACCTGGCCTATGAATCATTGCTTCATAATAAGCAATTAAAGTTTCCGTTGCTATACCATTGGCTCTACGGATATATTCTGCTAATAAATCCGGGTATTCTTTTTTATAATTTTCCCCGAACATATTGGGGATCGCTTGTTTTATAAAGGCTTCATTACCATACTCCCGTATCATCCGGATGGATTTTTCCCTGGCGCTTACCTTTTCCGGGGTATCTGCTAATGCTGATGAATGAAATAGCCCGAAACCTTTCAGCTTGGAAGGATATTTCTCTGCAAAGGCTAAGCTTACGTATCCTCCCATAGAATGGCCGATCATGATTACCTGTTCCTCGTTTTCAAATTCAAGGATGGTGTTGATATAATCCGCCATACCTTCGATGCTGAGTTGTTCGGCGTTTAGATCGGCATTTCCGGTTCCCGGGAAATTCGGTACAATTAACTTATTCCTGTTACTAAGATAATCAATTTGATATTGCCAAACACTATTATCTTCTGCAAATCCATGTAGCAAGACGACGGTCGGACCTGTTCCCTCTACTAAATAGGCGCCTGTATGATGATCTTGGTAGGTTATCGTTTTATACATGTTTTCTCCTTTGTATAATTCTATGGACGATGCTATAAACCAACAAAGCTAAAGTTATAAGAACGCTAATTTTGGCTAGATAGTCTCCATATTTCACATAAAATGTTTGAAATGGAAGTGTTTTCAGGTTATAACTAATAACGCTGGCTTGCCAATATGGTTGAGGGTCGATAATTGCACCGGATGGGCTGATAAATGCGGAACTGCCCGTGTTGGCGCTCCGCGCGATCCACCTCCGCGTTTCGATCGCACGTATCCTCGCGTATTGCAAGTGCTGCTTGTAGCCTTGCGTATCTCCCCACCAACCGTCATTGGTGATAATTGCAATGAAATTAGGGCCTTTTCTTACCGTTTCCGCCACATATTCGCTATATACAGATTCATAGCAAATTAAAGGCAAGGTGTTTATATCATATTTAGGGTTGGAAAAAAAAGGTACGCCGCCGTTTCTACCATAACTACCGGTAATGCCGCCAAAATCTAAGGCCAGGTCTTTTAAAAAACTAAAATATCTTAAGTACGGGATTAGCTCTACACCGGGAACCAGCTTCGATTTATGATATATTTGAACGGCCTGCGAAGTATCGATTTGTAGCGCGGAATTAAATACATCGTAATGATCCCCGTTTTCAGTTACCCTGCTGGTTGAAGGTATTTCCTCACCGGCAGTATAAAATTTATAGGTAACTGCACCGGTAATGATTGTAGCATCGGGATATGATTGTAAAAAGTTCCTGATACTACGTAATTCCAGTGTTTGATTTATGCGGTTTTCCTGGACGCTAGTCGTAAATAAGGCAGTTTCAGGCCAAATTATATACCTGGTATTCGATGTGATTTTTCGCGATGTAAGTTCCAGCAGGTGATTTAATTGTTCTAACGAGCTCCCCGCATCAAACTTCTCATCGTACGGATCGATATTAGGTTGCACTATTACAACTTCGATACTTCTAGCTTTTAATATGAATGTACCGATGAATCTCAAGGAAGGGCCCAGTAAAATCGGTATAGATATAATGGCTGCGGGTACTATAAATTGCAGGAGTTTCTTTTTCACTTTTTGATCGGTAAAAGCGTATAATACAGCCCTATATATCAATATATTCACTAGCAAAACCCAAAGCGTTCCCCCGCTGCTTCCCGTGTATTCATACCACTGGATCCAATTGGGATGCATCGCGAACACATTTCCAACTGTAAGCCAAGGCCAACTTAGTTCCCAATTATAATGAATATGCTCGAAGGTGAGCCAGTATACCACCAGGCTTAAATATCCAACGGGTTTCCCGAAACGGTGCAATGTTCCGCGGAAGGCTAGCAAAGGGAACAACATTAGCATGCTATTGAAAATATTCGCAAACACGCCGCTAGCCGGAACGGGGGTATTGCCAACCCACCAGGTGGTACCTACGTTCCAAACCAGTAAAGATAAAAAGGTTAGCAGGGCGTACGTTGCCACCTTTTCTATCCTTTCTGCCAAGATAATGATCGGGATAAAGGCGATGAATATCAAGAAGGTAAGCGGGGAGGTTGGCCAAGATGCCCAGAGTAATAATCCCGATAAAATGCTTAACAGTAAATATTGAATCTTGCTTGGTATGCTTGTCTTCATAAGGCGCTGCTATAGGTATCAAAAATAGCCTTTTGATTTGAAAAAAAATCCCGCAGCGGTGTTAACCGTGCGGGAAGTTATTTTTTACTGGAACAACAGCGGGTATATTACTACCTGCTGTAGTTCGGTGCTTCTTTTGTTATGACTACATCGTGAGGATGGTTTTCGCGTACGGTGGCAGCGGTGATTTTCACGAATTGAGCATTTTGTAATGCTTTCATGTCTTTAGATCCGCTCAATCCCATACCGGCGCGTAAACCGCCTGTGAATTGCTGTATCACTTCGCTCAAGGTTCCTTTATAAGGAACACGTCCCACGATCCCTTCTGGAACCAATTTCTTAATATCATCTTCCTGGTCCTGGAAATAACGGTCTTTACTACCTTCTGTCATCGCTTCGATAGAACCCATCCCCCGGTATGATTTGAACTTACGTCCTTCGTAAATGATCGTTTCTCCCGGACTTTCTTCGACACCTGCGAAGATAGAACCTGCCATTACAGCGGAAGCGCCGGCCACTAAGGCTTTCACCATATCGCCTGTATAGCGGATGCCGCCATCTGCAATCACCGGAACCCCGGTTTTCTTCAATGCTGCGGAAGCATCCATGATAGCGGATAATTGTGGGAAACCTGCACCTGTAACGATGCGGGTAGTACAGATGGAACCAGGTCCTACTCCTACTTTAACGGCATCGGCCCCGGCTTGGTACAAGGCAAGTGCGCCTTCGGCTGTTGCCACGTTCCCGGCTATCACTTCTAATTTTGGAAATGCTTTCTTTAATTTTTTCAACGCTTCTACTACGCCCTTGGAATGGCCGTGTGAGCTATCCAGCGATACTACATCCACCCCAACGTTGATCAAAGCTTGCGCCCTTTCCAGGATATCGTTGGTGATACCTAGAGCGGCGCCTGCCAGTAAGCGACCATAACCGTCTTTAGCTGCATTAGGGTAGCTTTTGAGTTGGATGATATCGCGGTAAGTAATTAAACCGACCAATTTACCTTGCTTACTAACGACAGGTAATTTTTCGATTTTATATTGTTGGAGGATTTTTTCAGCTTTTTTAAGGTCGGTTCCCTCTGGTGCGGTAATCAAGTTTTCCTTGGTCATTACCTCGCTGATCGAGCGTTTCGTGTTTTTTTCGAAGCGGAGATCACGGTTGGTCAGGATACCAACAAGCTTGTTGTCTTTGCTGACGATTGGAATACCGCCGATTTTATTTTCCTTCATCACTTTCAATGCGTGGCCGATGGTAGAATCGGCAGGCAGTGTGAGTGGGTCGAGGATTAAGCCATTTTCGCTACGCTTCACTTTACGTACCATTTCGGCTTGCCTTTCGATACTCATGCTTTTATGCAGAATACCAACGCCCCCTTCACGGGCTAGGGCAATTGCCAATTCAGCTTCCGTTACAGTATCCATCGCGGCAGATACCATAGGTATGTTAATACGTATGTTTTTGGTAAGTTGAGTGGCAGTATTTACCTCTCTTGGTAGAACTTCCGAATAAGCCGGTACAATCAGTACGTCATCAAAGGTGAGGCCATCCGCTACAAATTTCGGTTTGGATTTTCCCGCAGGCATGTTGCAATTATTGATTCAGTTAAAAAATAATTGCACGCAAATGTACGCTTAATTATGGGAATAATAAAATTCATCTTTCACGGGAGTATCATATTTCTATTCTCATAATGATTTTATAACAATTCATACATCTTTCCCGGTAAGGTTCTTATGACCGATTGCAGCTCCAATCCCAACAGTATCCCGTTCGCCTTGCCTGTATTGAAACCCGATTCGCGGGTAATATCATCGATATGCAAAATTTTATGATTTTGTAATAGATTGAAAATTATTACCTCATCATTCCCCAGGGACGGGAAGATCGATCTTTGCGGCGTGTAGGTTCTAAGCCTGTTGTCTTCCCAACCCAAAGCTTCGAGAATATCTTGTGCATTTTTGACGAGGGCTGCCTTTTGTGATTGCACCAGTTGCAAGCATCCCCGGGATGCCGGGTCGTTAACACGCCCGGGGAATGCGAAAACATCCCTGTTGTAATCAAATGCAAGCCTGGCCGTTATCATGGAGCCGCCCTTTTCACCGGATTCGATCACTATTGTGGCCGATGACAGCCCGGCAACGATACGGTTTCTTCTCGGGAAATGCTGGCGCCCGGGTTCCGTCCTGCTGGGGAAGTCGGTTAACAGGCCGCCATGTTGTAACATTTCCCTTGCTTCCGGCAGGTGTATTTGTGGATAAATTCGATCCAAGCCATGCCCCAAAACGCCGATAGTAGGTATGCCGGTTTTTAAGCAGGTCCTGTGCGCCGCGATATCGATCCCGTAAGCTAATCCGCTAATGATCATTACGTTTTTATCATTCAGATCTGTAACCAGGTCTCGGCATAATTGAAGCCCGTAAGCTGAAGGATGGCGTGTTCCAACGATACTGATGATGCGCTCCCGGTTCAAATCTGCATTTCCTTTAAAATACAGCATTAGGGGAGCATCGTTGCAATGACTTAACTTTTGCGGATAAGCCGCATCCTGCAACCACAATGTTTGAACGTTATATTTTTCTATGAACTTTAATTCCTGCTCCACACGTTCAAAATCCTGGAAGGATTTAATTATCTGCGCCCTAATGGGGCCCACGCTCGGAATTAGTTCTAATTTACGCCTGGAGAGTTTGAAGATGTCGCTGGCTGCGCCAACATGTTCTAATAACTCCCTTCCAATGGCATTCCCAATTTGAGGTATCATGGTGAGTGCTACCTGGAAAAGTAATTCTTCTTGCATGTTCGGGTTAACAAAATATTATTCATCAATTTACTTTTTTCTAACGACTTTTACCGGGCATTTTATTTCATTTTTTTCGCTTATGAAACGCTTGAACATTTTTATCATACTCATCTGTATTTTGAGTGCGTGTAAAACATCGCAACATGTTAGCCGTGATTCATCTTCCCCGGAGCAACCGTATTTGCTGTTACCCGGCGGGCCTGCTTGGGGCGCTTTGTACACGCAACACGCCGGTGAATACAGGGCTTTATGCTTCCAGGCGTACCAACTTGCCAAAATGCGTTTAGATGTATTGTTGACAAGACAAACATTTCGTCCAATCGCGATCGTAACTGATATCGATGAAACGATCCTGGATAATAGTCCTTATAGTGCCGGCCGCGCTTTAGAAGGCAAGGAGTATTCTGATGAAAGCTGGAAGGTATGGACTGATAAAGCCAGCGCAGATACGGTTCCCGGCGGCGCTAGTTTCTTTAAATATGCTGCTTCCCGCGGCGTAACAATTTACTATATCAGTAACCGGAAAACGAATGAAGCAACCGCTACTTTGAAGAATTTAAAGTCCTTCGGTTTCCCTTTCGCGGATAATGAACACCTGTTATTGAAGTCTACCACTTCTTCTAAAGCGGATCGCAGGAACGAGGTGTCTAAAAAGTTTGAAATCGTGATGCTGTTAGGCGATAATCTTGCGGATTTCGCGGATGTATTTGAAGGGCATAAATCGACCGCGGAACGCAATGCTGTTGTTGATTCATTGAGGGTGCAATTCGGGGATAAATTTATTATGTTGCCGAATGCCATGTACGGTGATTGGCAGAATGCGTTGATCGATTACCAATACGGTGCCGGGATGGGTCAGAGGGATAGTTTGTTGCGGGCAAGGCTGGTTCGCTAAGGTCAGGGATTGTGCAGGTGACGCTGATGATACGGATTTTGTTGTATGTTTTATGTGTTATTTTTACGAGATGTGGTGGCGGAGGTTGTCTATTTTAAAAGTATTTTATTTGATAAAAATTGACACTGCAATATTTATTGCAGTGTCAATTTTTTTTAGTGTAAGCTTAGTATCTTCAGTGTGGTTCTGCGGTTTTGTGCGCGGCCTTCTTCCGTATTATTGTCGGCAACGGGCTGTGTTTCGCCGTAGCCTTTCGCGGTAATTCTTCCAGGATCTATTCCTTTAGCAATGATATAGTCTACAACGGATTTGGCCCTGTTTCGAGATAATACCATATTATCTTCATCCTTTCCTACATTGTCGGTATGACCGTTGATTTCTACTTTCATGCCGGGGTTGTTTTCCAGCAACGCTACTAGTTTATTCAATTCAACTTCCGATGCTGCTTCCAGTTTGTATTCCTTGGTGGCAAAGAAGATATTCTTTAATACGATTTCTGCATCGATCGCTAAAGGTTGTAACGGAATATCCCGTTCAAATGGCTTGGAATGGTCCAGATCCTTTGTTAAGGTGAAATGATCCGAATAGAATAAATACCCCCTGCGGTTTACATTGAATGCATAATCTTTGCCGACAGGTAGCGGAACCAGGAAGTTTCCTGTTTTGTCACTACGTATAGTGGCGGAAGTCTGACCATTCGATAAATCAATGAGATCAATAACGGCGATGAGCGGCTCCCTGGTTAAAGAGTCATACACATTTCCTTTTACATAAATGGTGCGCGATGGCCGTATGCTTGGATATAATTCAAAACTATAAATATCAAGTTGCCCGTAGCCATCCGGTCGGTCGGAAGCAAAGTAGGCCGTTTTGCCATCTGCCGCTACAACCAAGCTGGCATCTTCTTCGATAGTATTGATCGGGTAGCCTAAATTTAAAGGTTTGCCCCAACTGCCATCGGCCTGGCGTTTAGAAACAAAAATATCTTGCTGTCCATAACCGGGCCATCCATCGGAAGCAAAAAATAATGTTTGGTTGTCGGCATGGATAAATGGTGTGGTTTCATTTCCATCCGTATTGATCGTGGATCCAAGCGGAACGGCTGTAGTCCAGTTACCGTTCCGATCCCTGGTGCTGGTATAAATGTCGTGGCCGTGATTGGAGGTGCCGCGAACGAAGTACAACGTTTGATTATCGGCAGATAAAGATGGTTGTGTTTCCCACGCATCGGTATTTATTGCCTTGCCGATGTTTTGAGGTTGTGACCATTGCCCGTTTTCCTTGATAGAATAATAAATATCGCAACTTCCGAATCCTTCAGGGAAGTCGCAACCCGTGAATACGATCATTTCACCATCTTGAGAAATATTTTGCGCCCCCTCGTTGTATGATGTGTTAATAGGCTCGCCCATATTTACTGCCGGCGACCAGGGATGGGTACTGTCTTTATGCGACATGAAAAAATCTTCATTTACATTTTTTACACGCCTGGTAAATATGAGTGTTGATAGATCGATCGTCGTTGATGGAAAATATTCCGGTTCGGCCGAGTTGATGTTAGGCCCGAGATTTTTCGGTTCGAAAGGAACGGGTTGGCTGTTATTTACAGCGAACTTCATGTTTTCCCTGAACAGTAAAGGCTTATTGGTCGTATTTCTGGCTACTTCCAAATACCGCTGAATCATATCCAGCGCTTCCTGGAATTTCCCGGTTCCGGCCAATGATTTGCTGTAGGCAAACCCGATTAATTTTAACTGGTCAGGATCCAGCTGCATCATTTTTTCGAAATAGGCAATTGCTTCGGAATATTGCTTGAGTTGTAAGCGGATGAAACCCATCTGTCCCATGGCTTCAATAAAATTGGGACTGGATTTTAACGCTGCTTCCAGGTATTTAATAGCTTCATCGTCCCGGTAGAAACGTAGCGCTTCCACGGCTTTATCATAATTATGCTGGGCTTTTTTTCCCGCGGAGGTATAATTTACAGCCTGCGCCCATGAAATGCAGGACCAGGCAAGTAAACAGGCCAATAATAAGGTTTGTTTTTTCATAGTCTTTCCCGTTGTCAAAGTAACGAAAAAAAGACCAGGATATTGGCTATGGAAAGCTTAGATATTAAGGAACGTTAATATATTTATGTATTTGCAGGGAAAGTTGCCATTGGGGATTTTCCTTGATATAATCAACGATTAAAGGTGTCATTTCAGCAGCGCGGCTCCATTCCGGTTGTAGGTATAGTTTGCAATGCTTGTTGGTTTGCGCCGCATATTTTTCGGCCCAGGCAAAGTCCGATTTATTATAGATAACTACTTTTAACTCGTGGGCGCGCTGGGTAACTTCTGTTAACGGCGCTTTAAATTTTTTCGGGGAGAGCGTGATCCAGTCCAAAGATCCGCTGATGGGCGATGAGCCGGAAGTTTCGATATGTGTTCGGAAGCCCGCCTTATGCAAGTACTTAGTTAGCAGCGTTAGATCATGCAGTAAAGGTTCTCCACCGGTAATTACGGCTATCCTGCCGGGCTGGGAAGCAGCGGTATCCACAATTTCCCGGACAGCTTGCCTGGGATGTTTGTCGATATCCCAACTATCTTTCACATCACACCAATGGCAACCTACATCGCAACCACCTAAGCGGATAAAATAGGCAGCCTGCCCTTGGTAAAAACCTTCCCCTTGCAAGGTATAAAATGCTTCCATCACGGGTAAGGTATCTGTCTGTATGATGTTCATCGTCTGCGTCTGCATAATGCAAAATTCCTATTTCTACAGGCCATCCCCAAATATTATTGCGGATAACAACTGCAAAGCCTGCATCCACTTGGAATGCAGGCTTTTATATCTTAATTAAATTAACCTTAGTTCATTCCGCCCTTCTGCCCGATGGCCGCTAGGTACGTGTTTTTCAACAGCGCGGCGATCGTCATGGGACCTACACCGCCCGGAACCGGGGTGATGTAGCTACATTTCGGGGCAACCGCTTGAAAATCAACATCACCAACGAGTCTGAAACCGCTTTTCTTGCTACTGTCGGCAATACGGTTAATACCTACATCGATCACGATAGCGCCATCTTTCACCATATCTGCCGTTACGAAATTCGGCTTACCGATCGCGGCCACGATAATGTCTGCCTGTAAACATAACTCTTTCAGGTTCTTGGTGTGGGAGTGCGTTAATGTAACGGTGCAGTTGCCGGGATTGCTGTTGCGGCTCAACAAGATGCTCATCGGGGTTCCCACGATATGGCTACGACCGATAATAACAGCATGCTTACCCTTGGTATCGATATTGTAATGCTGTAACATTAGCATGATACCGTAAGGGGTAGCGGGGATGTAAGTAGGCAATCCGCTGACCATCTTACCTACGTTCATGGGGTGGAAGCCATCTACATCCTTGCTGGGATCGATTTGGTTAATCACGAGTTCCTCGTTGATATGCTTCGGCAATGGCAATTGAACCAAGATGCCATCGATATCCGCATTTTCGTTCAGGGAAGTGATTTGATCCAATAAATGCTTTTCGGAAATTTGTTCATCGAAGCGGAGCAGTGTAGAGTTGAACCCGATTTCCGCGCAAGATTTTACCTTGGAAGCTACGTATGTTTCGCTAGCCCCGTTATTTCCCACGAGGATAGCGGCCAGGTGGGGAATCTTTTTTCCAATTGCTTTTAATGCGGTCACCTGTTCGGCCAATTGGGCCTTGATCGCCGCAGAAACTAGTTTACCGTCCAAAATTTGCATGTGCAAAGGTACATAGGATATTTGAATTATAATCAAGCGCCTAATTTTTTGCCTTAACACGAAAAGGAGACACCCGGTTAAGGGTGCCTCCCGTACAAATACATCAATTAAACTGGTTGTTAAATTTATTCGGCCTTCGGTGCGGCAGCCAATATTTCCGCATCTGATTGGGATGCGTATTTTTGGAAATTACGGACAAACTGCCCTGCTAATTCCTTGGCTTTTGCATCGTATTGAGCTTTATCGCTCCAAGTGTTCCTCGGATCGAGTATCTCGGCAGGCACGCCGGGGCAGCTAACAGGGTAAGCGATACCGAAAACATCATGTTTTAAGTATGTTACCTTATCCAGTTTACCATCCAGGGCAGCCCCGATCATACTGCGGGTAAATTTCAACTTGATGCGGTTTCCCGTTCCGTAAGCGCCGCCGGTCCAACCGGTGTTGATCAACCAAACATTCACCTTTTGCTGGCGCATCTTTTCCCCTAACATCTGCGCATATTTGGCAGGATGCAAAGGCATGAAAGGCGCACCGAAACAAGCGCTGAAGGTTGATTTAGGCTCCGTGATACCTGCTTCCGTACCGGCAACTTTGGCCGTATAGCCCGAAATGAACTGGTACATAGCTTGCCCGGGCGTCAATTTTGAAATTGGCGGCAGGATGCCGTAAGCATCGCAGGTCAGGAAAAATATGTTTTTAGGAAGATTACCGATGGAAGGCTCCAGGGCATTATCGATATAACTCAAGGGATAAGACACCCTCGTGTTTTCAGTAATGCTTTTATCAGCATAATTGATCCTGTTAGTACCCGGGTAAAACCCGGTATTTTCCAACAGGGCGCCGTCCCTGATAGCATTGAAGATTTGCGGTTCTTTTTCCTCGCTTAAGTCGATTGTTTTAGCATAACAGCCACCTTCGAAGTTAAAAACCGAATCAGTTGTCCAACCATGCTCGTCATCACCGATCAATTTACGGTTAGGATCGGCGCTCAGCGTGGTTTTACCGGTACCGCTTAAACCGAAGAAAATAGCTGTATCTCCATCCTGTCCCTGGTTGGCTGAGCAGTGCATGCTCAATACACCCTTATCATGGGGCAAAATATAGTTTAAGACAGTAAAGATACCCTTCTTGATTTCGCCGGTATATGAAGTACCGCCGATGAGGATCATTTTCTTGCTGAAGCTTACAACGGCGAAGTTGTGTTGGCGGGTAGCATCAATAACGGGATCGGCTTTGAATCCGGGAGCTTGGATGATCGTCCAACCGGGTTCCAGGTGTTCCAATTCCTCTTCCGTAGGGCGAAGAAACATGTTGTAAGCAAACAAATTTGCCCATGGCTGTTCATTCACAACGCGGATATTCACGCGGTAATTAGGATCAGCACAAGCGTAACAATCTCTTACCCATACTTCTTTTCCCGCGAGGTAGCTGGTAATCCTGTTGTAGAGCTTCTCGAAATTTTCCGGGCTGAACGGAAGGTTGAAATCATTCCAATCAACACTGTTGGCAGTGAGTTCATCTTTAACGATAAACTTGTCTTTAGGTGAACGGCCCGTAAATTCGCCCGTATTTACTACTAGGGCGCCGGTATCCGTCAATTGACCCTGGTTCAGGGCGACAGTTTGCTCAACCAACTCGGTTGGAGTTAATTGATAATGTACGTTTTCGATGTTCTCTATGCCTAATTCCTTTAATTCTGTAAGAGTATCTCTTACACTACTGATGTGCATAAAGAAAGATTGTTTTGGTGTAAGAACAAAGCTAGGTAATTTTTGATGTTATCAATTTTTATAGACGTTACACCATCTAAATTTAGATACTCGGGTAGGATTACCTTGGATGTGTTAGATTTTATTTAATTTATATCGATTTCATATAAGGGATTTTCAATGACTTATGCCCGGAAAGTATGATATCCACATTGGGAATGCAGCGATTTAATTTTAACATATTGTGTTATGCGAAAATGTGTATTTATATAGCGATAAAATATGATAGGATTTGGATAATTCCGGTTTATCAGCTACAGCTTCTTTTTGTTGATTGCTTAAATCTGTGTAGGTTTGATGCCACTTGAACCGCTTTGAACTCATAAAAATAAAAGTATTATATAATGAAAGCATTACCCTTAGACCCGGTGATCTTTGTAAAGAACCGTGCCCGCTTCATTGACAGGATGAAACCTAATTCGATAGCGATTTTTAACTCTAATGATGAACTGCCTACCAATGGCGATGCTTTATACCCTTTCAAACAAAATTCGGATCTGTATTGGTTAACAGGTATCGAACAGGAAGATACCATGTTGATACTTTTCCCGGATAACCCGGATCCGAAGTACCGCGAGGTGTTAGTTTTAGTGCGCCCCAACGAACTGAAGGAAAAATGGGATGGCCACCGTTTACGCTCGCATGAAGCTACCGCGATTTCAGGTATTAAAACGATCGTTTGGTTAGACAGCCTCGATGGTTTATTGCAGCCTTGGATCCACGATGCGGCGAATATCTATCTCAATTCGAACGAAAATAACCGTAAATCTAGCTTGGTTCCCGTGCGTGATTATCGCTATGCAGCGGCCATGAAAGAGCGTTATCCTTTACATCAATATTTGAGGGCCGCTACGATATTGAAGGAGCTAAGAGCTGCCAAAACGCCCGAAGAAATCGTGGTAATGCAACAAGCGATGGATATCACGGAAAAAGCTTTCCGCAGGATATTGAAGTTTATCAAACCGGGTGTTTGGGAATATGAAATCCAGGCGGAAATCTTGCACGAATTCTTGATGAACCGCTCCCGTGGCGAAGCATACGGATCTATTATCGCATCAGGCGACCGTGCCCGCATTTTACACTACGTTTCCAATAACCAGGAATGCAAGGATGGGGAATTGATTTTAATGGATTTCGGCGCTGAATACGGAGGTTACAACGCGGATCTTTCCCGCACGGTGCCCGTTAGCGGAAAGTTTACCGACAGGCAAAGGGAAGTGTATAATGCGTGTTTACATCTACATAACTACGCGAAAAGCTTGCTCAAGCCGGGCATTTTGATTGCCGAGTACCACGAGCAGATGGGCGATGAAGCAACGAAGGAATTTATAAAATTGGGCTTGTTGACCGATGCCGATGTGAAGAATGAAGATCCTGCTAACCGCGCTTACCGCAAGTATTTGTACCATGGTATCTCGCATCACCTGGGCGTGGATGTTCATGACCTGGGGCCATCCATGTACAAACCTTTACCGGTAGATGCCGTGGTAACGGTAGAGCCGGGTATTTACATCGAGGAAGAACAGATGGGCATCCGTATCGAGAACAACATTTGGGTACGTGAAAGCGATAATATAGATTTAATGAAAAATATCCCGGTTACGGCTGAAGAGATCGAAGCCATCATGCAGTCGAAATAATAATATTTTATGATCCCTGCATGCCTACTTGCAGGGATTTTTATATTGTATTACAAGCATATCTTTAATACATTGCATATAAATGTAATGGCATTAATATACTATGAAACAAATTCCTAATATCCTGACGCTGGCCAACCTTTTCTGTGGCTGTATGGCGATCATTTTTGTACTCTATGCACCGGAAACGCTTACGGAGCTTAACGGCGTGGATTATTCCGTCACGAACCCCGCGCCTGTATATTGGGCATCGGTATTCGTAGTGCTGGCAGGTGTATTTGATCTTTTTGACGGCATGGTGGCGAGGATGTTGAAAGTGTCATCCCCGGTGGGGAAGGAACTGGATTCCTTGGCGGATGTTGTTAGCTTCGGGGTGGTACCCGGCATGATCCTGTTCCGCATCCTGAGAAGCGCATACATGCAGCAACCCGATATCTTCGATGTTTCGTATGTTAATTTAGCTCCCGCCTTACTGGTTCCTTGTTTCGCGGCCTACCGCCTGGCGAAATTTAACCTGGATACCCGTCAAAGCGAGAACTTCATCGGTATGCCGACACCCGCTGTTGGCTTGCTGGTGGCCTCTTTTCCGTTGATTATGTTGTATGATCAGTATAACGTAGCGCATTATTTGGGTAATATCTGGATTATTTACGCCATCATCGCGGTGTTATGTTACCTGATGGTCGCAGAAATACCGATGATCAGCATGAAATTCAAAAAATTGAAGGCCAAGGAGAATCTGCCCCGTTTCCTGGTGATCGCGATCGTGATTGTCAGTATCCCGGTGTTTAAATTCCTCGCCGTACCGATCATTTTTGCGAGCTACGTGATTTTATCCCTGGTAATGCCTCCTAAAATCGAGGATGCTTAAGGGTTTATCCAATAATTTACCAGGTAAGTACCGCTTGCCTCTTTCGAATTAGTATAAAAACACGTAGGTTTGCGTCAAAATTTTAAAAGATGACTTTTACTGCACTAATTAATGTAATGCCGCTGAAAGAACTATTGGACCCTCAAGGTAAAGCAGTATTGAGCGGATTGAACAACCTCGGCATGAAAGGCGTGCACGATGTTAGGATTGGTAAACACATCAGCTTGCAAATCGAAGCTGCCAGCAAGGAAGAAGCTTACTCTATCGCGGAAGCGGCCAGCCAAAAATTATTGGCGAACCAGGTGATGGAATATTTCGAAATCACGATTCAATAAGGATCAGCGCATGCTTTTTTAGCATGTACGGCTGGTTTACTTTTATAAAACGCTGTAGTTTATTTTGCTGCCTGCAAGTAAATTACAGCGTTTCAAACTTTATAATGTAGCATTATGTCGCAGTTGTACCTCGTTCCTTCTCCCATTGGCAACCTTTCCGATATTACTTACCGCGCGGTAAAAATATTGGAAGAGGCAGACCTGATCTTGGCGGAGGATACCCGTACTTCCGGTGTATTGCTCAGGCATTATAATATTAATAAACCCGTTACACCATATCACCAGCATAACGAACACAAGGTTTTACAACACCTCGTATCTCAAATTGAATCCGGTAAAACGATGGCCTTGCTTACGGATGCCGGTACGCCCGGGGTGTCCGATCCCGGTTTTTTACTGGTGAGAGCTTGTATTCAAGCCGGTATCAAGGTGGAATGTTTGCCGGGGGCAACGGCCTTTGTCCCGGCCTTGGTGAATAGCGGCCTCCCGATGAACCGCTTTGCCTTCGAAGGTTTCCTCCCGCTAAAGAAGGGGAGACATACCTTGTTGACCCAGCTCGCTGAAGACGAAAGAAGCCTCGTTTTTTACGAATCCCCGATGCGCCTCGTTAAAACATTATCCGATTTTATCAATTACTTTGGTGCCGGCCGCAATTGTTGCGTAAGCCGGGAACTCACCAAGATGTTCGAAGAAAATAAACGCGGCACTTTGCAAGAAGTGCATGACTATTTTGCCGCCAAAACGGTAAAAGGGGAAATCGTGATCGTCCTGGAAGGATTCGATCCCAAGTCCAAGAAAAAAAGCCGCTACCAAGATGATGACGGTGGCGAATAACGGCATTTATCCACTATGATCCGCTTGCTGTGTATAATTAATCCCACTGCAATACTTTCTCATTAAGCGAAAAAATGTATCTTTAAAATACTTGCTAATACCATGTAATGAGTCCCGCACGGAGGTAATTTCTTTTATCAACTCGAAATTCATGGCATCATGACCACACTTTGCAACCGCTTATTGTCAATTGTTGAAAATTTTGAGCTCGATAGTTGGGCTGAATTGTCACAATCGCTCAGTTTGTCTGAATTTTTATATTGCTTCGATGAAGACAACCAGGAGCCTGTTGATAAATTGCTGGGAACCAACTTGGTTCATTATGAAATGAAATCCTTCGAATTACCCGTTTCCCATAACCCGATGTCTATTTTTTACAGGGACGAGCATTGGATGAAGATCGAGTTGAAATGTTACCAGGAGTTATATGTAGAAGACATTGTTCCTAACCATTGGCCATCCCCGGAGTCTATCTTGGAGTTTAATATGGAAGAAGGACAGGTAGGGGAATCCGTTGACATATATCCCGGTAAAGGCATCGGTCTCAGCATAGAAGCCTGCACGGGAAAAATATTAGCCATCGATTTTTTTCAACCGACAACTACGAATAATTATCTCGTATTCATGAAAGAAGAAGCCACCAACGGGGCCGATTCCGACCTCGAAATGCAAGAAATTGAATAAATAACCCGGTTTCAACCTTATTTTAACCCATTCTTGTAAGATTCAAGCCTGGCTTACAAGGTAATTTGTATTTTAGCAGCCAAACTTTAGGAAATAGGTATCATGACAAAATCTTTATTAACCGGCTTATTGATAGTGGCGCTTTGTCCTGCTACATGGGCCCAATCTGATCGATGGCAACAAAGGGTGAAGTATGATATGGATATCAAAATGGATGTAAGTACCCATCGCTTTACCGGTAAACAAAAATTGGAATACACGAACAATTCCCCGGACACTTTGAAAAGGGTGTACTACCACTTGTATTGGAACGCATTTCAGCCTAATAGCATGATGGATACCCGTAGCCGTGAACTGGGCAAAATCGTTGTCGGTAAAGATCGGGAAGGAAATAATCGCTACGATTGGGATGGCAGGGTGATGGATCGTATTTCCAAACTGTCGCCTTCAGAAACCGGTTATCAAAAAGTTTTGTCATTGAAATTGAATGGCAAAAGCCAAAAATTCACGACAGATGAAACCGTTTTAATCGTTGATCTGTCGCAACCGGTATTGCCGCATAGCACCGTAACTTTCGATATGGATTTTGAAGCGCAAGTGCCGGTTCAAATCCGGAGAAGTGGCAGGGATAATAAAGAAGGCGTTGATTATTCGATGGCGCAATGGTATCCTAAAATGGCAGAGTATGATTACGAGGGCTGGCACCCCGATCCTTACATCGCGCGTGAATTTTACGGCGTATGGGGAGATTACGATGTAAAGATATCTATCGACCAAAAATATGTATTGGCAGCAACCGGTTACTTGCAAAACCCGCAAGAAATTGGATATGGATATGAGAAAGCCGGTTCAAGCGTGAAACGCCCGCGGGGCAAAGAAATGACTTGGCATTTCGTGGCGCCTAACGTGCACGATTTCGTTTGGGCCGCGGATCCTGAATACAAGCACATTACCCGGGAGATCGACGGTTTTACAGCGCATTTCTTTTATATCGAGAACGATAAGACAAAAGATACTTGGCCACACTTGCCCGGGAAAATGGCGGAAGCATACGCTTATGCAAAAGCGCATTTCGGACCTTATCCTTACAAGCAATATTCCTTCATTCAAGGTGGCGATGGCGGTATGGAATACCCGATGGCAACATTGATCCTAGGCAATGGCACCATGGCAGGTTTATACGGCGTAGCCGTTCATGAATGGATGCACAGTTGGTACCAAGGCATGTTGGCAACAAACGAAAGCCTGTATCCTTGGATGGATGAGGGTTTTACAACTTTTGCAGAAGATAATATTATCTATAACACGACACCTTCATTGAAAGGTAAATGGCCTTTACAAAATAGTTATAGAAGCTATTTCTATTTAACCGGCAACGGTTTGGAAGAGCCGATGAGTACGCATAGCGATCATTATAATACCAATATGGGCTACAGCATTACTGCTTATAGCAAAGGTGCCGTATTCATGGAGCAATTAGGTTACATCATCGGTGCGGCTAACAGGGATCAAGGTTTGTTGAATTATTATTGGGAATGGCGCTTTAAGCATCCGAATGTGAATGATTTTATCCGCGTGATGGAAAAACAAAGCGGCATCCAGTTGGATTGGTATAAACTTTATTTCGTTTATTCTACCAAGCATATTGATTACGGTATTCAAAGCGTAGAAGAAAGAAATGGTAAAACCGTGGTAACCTTGGCCCGCGTTGGGAAAATGCCGATGCCGATTGACCTGGTATTGACTACGAAAGACGGCAAGAAAATTATGCACTATATTCCACTTGGTTTAATGTTTAATAACAAGCCTAATGAAGATCCAAGTATGACGAGGGTGGAACATGCAAACTGGAAATGGACTTCCCCAACCTACGAATGTGTCATTGATATGCCAAAGAATGAAATTCAATCGCTGGAAATAGACCCGAGCCAGAGAATGGCGGATGTGGACAGGGAGAATAATGTTTATAATGTAGATTGATGATCATTGAAAAAGTTTATAATGAAACCCGGCGCTTGCTAGTGCCGGGTTTCGTATTTTTAATTAAGGTGTAGCTATCACTTTGTCCCGGTAATTTTATATTTTAGCGCAGACTAGTAAGTGCAATCGCAAGTATCAAAATGATTTTCAACGATCCGAATGTTAATACCCAGTTGTTAACTATACCTATGCCTTGATAATTGCGAAAAAATCCCTTGCGTTTTATGTATTTAATGAACCGGGAAATTAAATTTTCCTCATTTGATAACTTTTAAATAACCGTACTATGAAAATTTCACTGAACCTTCAAAAAGTTCTGCCAGGCTCTATTGTATGTCTTCTTTTGTTAACTGTAATATCTTCTTGCTCAAAGTCTGATGATAACGGGCCGGGAAGCGGTGAAAGTGAATTTAAGATTGATAATATCCATTTATTGACACATTGTGTAAATGAAGAAGGGATTACGATCGATTCTTTTATTTACGATGATAATAACAGGATTTTATACCATGAGGTATATAATACCTTGAATGGTGATATGTTAAGTTCTATAGAATATTTATACGATAATAACGGACGTCTTGAAAAGGCTAATTTTTTGAATGCCAATCATGAAGTAGCACATTGGGCAGAATACACTTACCCTGATGAACATACTTTAATCTATTCCCCGGAACCATTCTTTAATTTCATTACCAAGGTAGAGTGGTCCGGGGATGGGAATACTTGGATGATTTCTCAAAAGCATAAGGATAGCGTGAATTATTTGGCGGCAACAACTTACCATTTTGAATCAGGGAACCTGGTGGCAGTGGAGCATCAAAATCATTATGACTCAACCATAACGTTTACCTATGATGAAAAGACAACCAACCCTTATTATCTTATACGGAAAAAATGTCCATGGTTCATGATTTTAGAACCTAATGTACAGGAATCATTGATGCTTAAAAGGATCAGTGTAAATAATATAATATCAGCGGATTTCCCTAACGAAAATATTGTATATAACTATAAGTACGAGGTAACCAATCACTTCGAAGAACATGAAACGGTACCTTCTTCGATTGATTATAAAAACGTAAATAATAGTTCCACTCCCGTAATAGGCCCAAGGATGTATTACATGGAAATAGAATAATTATATTAGTAAAAGTGTTATTAAAATATATGAGATACTTCTTCACTCGTTAAGGAATTGAATATTCAGATTGGAATGGGCTTCGCTAGCATGCGAATGTATAATAGATATAGCAAAAAGTGGAATTCAATTCTGGCAAATTGATTCTAGTTAAAGGATGGTATATGTAAATCTGTAAGATGCTATAAATATGAATTGGTTGGGGAAATAAACAGCATTAAATACTGAAATAAGGATTTAATGCTGTTTATTTCAACCTTTAATTCAATATTTAGTATTTTCTGATTACTATAGTTTTCGAAGTGATAAGCTTACCTTTTTTGAGAGATAAAATATAAATACCTGATTTAATATTTTTAAGATCCAGAGTATAACTTTTTTGACCTGAGTTTAGATTCCATTTATTTGAGATATTTCCGGTATTCATTTCTATTAAGGAGACCTCTATGTTTGATACTTTGGCTCTGCTTGATTCTTTGCTTTCGGAATCAATCTGAATAAGGATTTGACTAGTTGCCGGATTAGGGAAAGTGCTAATTTTAGCCCAACCACTGAAACAAGTTTCTTCAACAGTTATGGTTTTTATAGCTTCATTCATACTTGTTCCACATGCATTCTGTGGCCTCATGAATATCTCATAAGTACCTGCGCTGGCGGGTAAGAATGTATAATCATAACTAGGAGAAGGCGCTAATGTTTCTCCTGTTTGCCCTATGAGACGATATCCCCATTGAAAATCAGATGTGCTTTCCCCCGAAATATAGTTTGGTCTAAACACGTGTATTGACCAAAGGTCATAACAAGTAGGTTCAGGTGTAGAAAAATATTTAATGGAATACGCACCATTTATAGTTCCAATATATACATCCTTTGATTCTGTGACAATATCGCCAGTAGGAAGGGTTATTTGAGCACTAATAGTAGTTTGACCACTCGAAGAACCATTCCATGTAAGAATCGATGATTGGCAATTACTACAACTTATGGTTGCTGCTCCTGTTAGTGAACTTGTCCATTCTATTGTTGCTCCGGTTGGTAAATTTCTTATGTTAAACTCTCCTCCCGAACATGTGTAATTATTAGAAATTACAGCAGATTTAGATTCGTAAATGCTTCTAATACCTGAAATATCATCCGATCCTAGGTATCTGTGTGAACCGTAATAAGTATGATACATTAAAGCGTCAGTGTCATTGCTATGTGCTAACCCAATTGCATGCCCTATTTCATGAGCAGCAACAGTTACAAGATCAATAGGTTGTGAGCTCGTACCTAATCTTTCTGAGTTTGTCCAAGTTTCGTCATCATCAAAATGTATATCTCCTGCTAATGATCCACCTAACGGGGGGGGATAAAAGGCATGCGCAAGGATAGGATTAGATCCGTCGAATGGGTAGCCATCGCCATGATCTAAAACTGCCCAAGATATTTGAATATCCCCACCAGATGAAACTTCTGTAAAATTTAAATTCGTATAGTCTTGCCAAATTTTAAAGGCTTCCCTGATGGCATCTTTTTCATTGTCTCCGGCTATGTCGCTAGTTCCATTCATAAAATTGAAGCTAATATTAGTTTTATTCCAATCGCCATTGACTGCAAAGGAAGAACTAGTGTTAATAGGGCCATCATCGTATTTTACTTGGCCTATTAGATTGCCTGAAATAAAAATGAATGAGAGAAAAATCACGTAAATTTTTTTCATAATAAGGGTTTTACTACGGATTAACTTAATTAAATAGACTTGGGATTTGGGTTAAATATATGTAATTATATATAATATGAATATAATAAAATATATTCGATAAATATCTTTTTAATAATGAAAAATTTTTATTTCACGCTAAATTCAGCAAGAATAATATTAGGAGAACTTGTATTTTGAACCCCTTTCTTAACTTTCTAGTAAATTTTTAAGAAGTGATATTGAATATATATTGACCTACCCACGTTTTAATCACTACTAGTGAATAGGAAACTTAGCATGGATAAAGCTGATTAAAGAAAGTGTATTTGAAATTCCTTTGACTGGATGTGGGTTCTAGTCATAAGTTAACTTCTGGTTTAGTGCAAAGGAATCTCTACTGGAAGATCCGCTCCAATTGATCACTCCAGCTTTGATTCAACTGATCGCGCTGTTTCAATGATTGCAGATGGTGCTGGGTGTGGTAAATAGTGAAGTACATCACTTCGCGGATCGTGATTTTGCCCATCAACGGATGCGGCAACAAATATTTATCCAGATCATCTTCATGCCATTGCCTCAATAATTGCAATAAACGGTCTTTTTGCTGGATAAACTGTTTCAACAAGGCTTCCCTTTGATACCCTTCGACGATAGCTGGCATATACATTTTCGTTGCATGGCCACCTGCTGAAAGTACCTGTTGATATTCAGTGACGATTTCGTCATAGGTCATCGTCGGTCTCTTGGGGGCTCCCCAAAAGCGCAATAACATCCTGGGTAAAGCTAATGCCGAGTTAACTGGTTTGGTGCTTTTGATGAGATGATCTAATTGTTGCCCTGCCGACCACTTGCCTTCCGGGGAAACCGTAAAACGATGCACAGACAAATTTTGGATATAGTCTGCGAAAGCATCGAATTGTAGGATGAGCTGTTCGTGAATAATGGCTTTTTTCATGGTTTGCAGATTTTCATAGTAACCAATAAAGATATAGGTAAATAGTTAGCATTTGCCTTTATAATTCCAATGTCGGGCTGGTTTAGGCTAAATTAATCTTTTTTTCATATGAATGGTGATGACCGCGGTAGAATGACGAATAAATGGCATTATTCGAGTACATCGCAATCGTAACCAATATCCCTAACGAAATGAATTACAGTCGATTCGGGAACTTTTAAGTCCACGATTCTTAACACGCGGTCACAATCCTCGATATCAACATTGCAAGCAGTTATTTCGAAACTATTCTGAATAGCATCCAGCACGGTAGACTTCGCCTCGGGAGTGGCGATATTAGTTTTGAATATGCCAATCATAGTGGGTAGGTTTTAGTAATGTGGTAAATTTTGAAAATGATACTGTTAGGTTAGCGGAGGCTCCGGATCTTTGTTGGCCGCATCTTTATTTTCGACCGGCGGTTTTGTTTCATGGGCCGTTTCATTAAAAAAATCTTCATATTTAGCTTTAGACCAACATTTCTGAAATTTTTCCCTCATCTTCTCGCGCTCCTCGGGGCTCATGTGCTTCATCTTTTCAGCCATCTTGTCGCGCCAATGCTTCCTGTGGCCACCGCCGCCTTTGTGGAACCCGCTGAGCAACAATTTGCTTAACAGGAATAACCCCAAGGCTTGCCAAAAAGTGATCACGGGCAAATTGAATAGCTCGGGCATCAGCCAATTCCACAGGTACTTGGTAACCGTACCGATTACCGCCACGATCGCTACCGCGCAGACAATTCCTTTGATTAATTTCACCCAGGTGAACCTTTTCATTTTGAATAAATTTATTTCGTTGATAATTCTTGATAAACTGATAATAATCTTTCCCTTAAATACAATACCGCGTATCGCTTCCGGGATAATAAGGTATTAACCGAAACCCCTGTTTCTTCAGCCAGCTCCTTGAAAGATCGCCCTTCGATTTCATGTTGAATGAATACATAGCGTTGTTCTTCGGGCAATTGTTCTACCGCTTCCATGATGGCTTCCGAGATGATTTTCCGAATAAGGGGAGCATCCGTTTCGGCCTGCATATCCGGAAGGATATCCGCGAGCGATAAAGCATCTTCCCCATCTTCTTTCACCACTTGCTCATCGCTGAAACTACGTTCTTTCTTTTTCCTGAACCAATCCGTTATTTTATTCCTGGTGACGGCAAACAACCAACCTGTAATGGATTCAACTTGTGAACCGAGCCTCAGGTATTGCGTAAATTGAAAGAACACATCTTGCAATATATCCTCCGCATCCGCCATATTATCTACCCTCTTTTGGATAAATTGTAGCAAACGTTTCCGTTCCTTCTGAACAGTCTGTTGTATGCGCTGGTCTTGTTCCGTTGCCATGTTGGGTTTTATGAGAAGCAACTCTTTCATCTTAATAAGGAAGACGAACAAATTGTCTGGATATTTTTAAAATTGTAACTTTTTTTTCAAATCTTTTACTTTATAAGTGTAAAGCCCTGTATATCAGTATTATAGCTTTTTATCATGGTTGTCCGGCTAAAATTGCTTAAAATTTACTTGAATTCCTTACCTGGTTAAGGGTATAAGCGAAGGATCTTAGGTTCAAATTCCGGGTAGCCCTGCCAAGAAATGAGCAGGTGGACATTGAATCGAACTTTCAAGGGAGCTCATAATTTTTTCATTGAAAATTTAGTCGGACAATAATGACTTTTTAATTCGAATATTGTTATCAACTGGTAAACCAACAACTATACATGCACGATCATTCACATACACATCACCGTTCTATTGCGGCTCTCAATAAAGCATTTACCTGGGGCATCTGTTTAAATATCGGCTATGTCATCTTTGAAGCCATCATGGGCTTGGCGATCGGTTCCTTGGCCTTACTTTCCGACGCGGGGCACAATTTAAGTGATGTAGCTAGCCTGGCCTTATCCTTGCTCGCTTTTCGCCTGGCAAGGTTGAAGCCTAATGAAACGTTTACTTACGGTTACAGGAAAAGTACGGTCTTGATCTCCTTATTAAATGCCGTGATTTTACTGCTGGCAGTTGGGATTATCGGCTATGAAGCGATCCGGAGATTTAGCAACCCGGAACCCGTAGCCGGGAAAACTGTAGCGATAGTAGCCGGCGTCGGGATTGTTATAAACGCGTTTACGGCTTACTTGTTTTTGAAGGATAAAGAAAAAGATCTCAATGTTAAAAGCGCTTACCTGCATATGGCGGCAGATACCCTTGTTTCTCTGGGTGCCGTAGTGGCCGGGTTAATTATTTTATGGAAAGGCTGGACCTGGGTAGATCCTGTCATTAGCTTGGTTTTTATACTGGTGATCCTGTGGAGTACTTACGGCTTATTACGCGATAGCTTAATCTTGTCGCTCGACGGTGTTCCGCGAAATATTGACCTGGAGACTGTTCGTGGCAAAATGGAAAAAGTTAGCGGGGTGAGAGATGTGCATCATCTTCATATTTGGGCGGTAAGTACTACGGATAATGCGCTGACGGCACATGTTAAAATTGAACCGGGGCTAAACCCGGAACGGATGGATCAAATAAAAAATGAACTGAAGCACGTATTAGAACACCTCGGTATTCGGCATGCCACCTTGGAATTGGAATTGAAACATACCGATGATGATCTTGGTTATTGAGTGGCATGTTGTTTGAGTCATAGGCGCATACTTGTTGGATTTCAAGTGCAACCAAATTTGATTCTCCATGAGCGGTTTGTTGTTTCAAATGTAAGTCCGGTCTTAGAAACAATAAGTGTTGGAAATCTGGGTTCATAAATGTGAATACTTCCCATCAAAGCCCGAAAGTCTTTCTGGTTAGAGCTTCCAAGCTCAGACCCACGCAAGAAACAATAAGTGCTGGAAATCTGGGTTCATAAATGTGAATACTTCTCATCAAAGCCTTAAAGTCTTGCTGGTTCGAGCTTCCAAGCTCGGACCCACGCCGAATTGAGGAAATTCACAATTGTTCCGGAAACGAAATAGTACTTACTCCTTGCACCACGAACTGTCAATTGTAGGATAATGCTGCCAAACAAGATGTTCTCCCGGTTGAACGTTGCACCAGGCGGGAACAAGAGTTTGGAAGTTCGAACCAACGAAGGTTTCAGGTTGTTTCGAAAATGGGTTAGAAAGCCCAAACACGAAAAACAGGTTTCGAAAACCTATGGCTACAGAATGCTTACTATTCTAACATGGAACGCAAACCACGTATTTCTCTTTAAAATACTCTTCCGGGAACAATTCATAAATTTCCGTCAACATGGGTCTGCAACCACTTTCGGATATTTCTTGAGCTAAATCGCCACCTTTTAAACAGATCAGCCCATGCTTCATGGATTTCCAAAATTCTGGAGAGGATTTCTTTAAAACCGGTTTGCTCCATCGCCATAGATCCTTTAAAGGCGCTACGGCCCTCGAAACAACGAAATCAAACTTACGGTTCTTAATATCTTCGACACGCATATGTGCCGTCGTAATGTTTTTTAAGCCCAGTTCTTCCGCTACAGCTTCCACTACTTTGAGTTTCTTTCCGATGGAATCTACGAGGTGAAACTCGATATCAGGATAATAAATTGCCAATGGTATCCCGGGAAAACCGCCACCGGTACCGAGATCTAATATTTGACTGCCCGGCGGGAAATCGCCGGTTGCCACGATGGCTAAAGAATGCAACACATGTTTTTCGTACAAAGAATCAATATCCTTCCTCGAAATGACGTTTATTTTTTCATTCCATTCCTTGTACAAGCCTTCTAATGCTGCAAATTGCTCGGTTTGCCGAGGTGAAAAATCACTAAAATATTGGTTTATTATCTCCATAACACAAATTTCACGCATTTCCCCGGATGATGAGCTATTTCCAGGTAGATTTAGCCTTAAAGAGTAATGCGGGCGTGAAGATAATATAATATAGCAACATGAAGATATCGAGGAACCAACTATACCAGAATAGATCCTGTTCCCCTAACTTTTTCATACCGCAAAACATGATAATTCCTTGTATCAATAACTTACCGCCGAGGATGCCCAGGGTAATTTGTTGCATCGGCGGATAAAATATGGCCGCTATAAATAAGGGATAGAAGAGGAAATGCGTTAACGAAAATATGCCTAGCATCAGTTTATGCCCAAATTTATAATGCTTGCCCGTGCTCATATGCCTGGTTTTTTGCCTGAACCATGTTTTCCATGAATCTTTTGGTTCGGAGAATGCAAAGGCGTTTTTATCGATTACTACGGCCGTATTCTTAGCGTTAGACACCTTGTTGATAAACAGGTCATCATCCCCGGAGGCAATATGTTGGTGGGTCGTGAAGCCTTTATTTTTAAAGAAAAGATCTTTTTTATAAGCGAGGTTCCTGCCAACGCCCATATACGGCATACCACTCATGGCATAAGACAGGTATTGCATGGCGCTAAAAAAAGTCTCGTACCGGATTACTTTGTTGAGGAATCCTTTCTTTTTATAATAAGGACCGTATCCGAGTACAATTTCCTTGTCGCCTTCAAAGCCCTGGCTCATATAAGACAGCCAATAAGTGCTGCTGGGTTTACAATCCGCATCTGTAAGCACGAGGGTATCGTGCTTAGCCCCTTTAATACCGACGGAAAGGGGATATTTTTTGCCGGGTATAAATTTCGCGGATTGCTTGATCTCGATGTGCCTGAAATGAGCATAAGCCGGTTCTATAGAACGTAAATAATACTTGGTATCATCCTCGGAGTTATCATTTACCACGATTACCTCGTATTCCGGGCCGGCGCCATTTAAGTAACGCTGCCCCAACACCTGCGGTAATGTTTTAGGCAATACGGCTTCTTCATTCTTAGCACAAATGATGACCGATAACGGTACTTCCGGCTTGGCCGACTCATCGAATTGGCGTTTGTAGAATGCTAAGCGAGAAAAAACAAACAGGTAATATAATACCTGTATACCTGCAACTGCGGCAAAACAGTAAAAAATAATAAGCCCTAAATTATCCAACATACGGGGCAAAAATATATGTTTTTATTTATCTATATATTTCTTTGATAAAAATTTTCTTAAAGGCAATTTTCATCACAAAATACAATATTCGGCAAGCATACAAATACTTATCCGCTTTTTTTGCTCACTTTGAAATACTTTTGCAGGCTGAAATGATGAAATTCGAACTTTTACACAAAGATCCGGCTTCCAAGGCAAGAGCCGGAAAGCTTACAACGGCTCACGGGGAGATCGAAACCCCGATTTTCATGCCGGTAGGAACGGTAGGCAGCGTGAAGGCCGTGACCCAGGAACAATTGCGCGAAGAGATAAATGCACAAATCATCCTGGGCAATACCTACCACCTATACTTAAGGCCGGGCTTGGAAATTTTGCGTCAAGCAGGTGGTTTGCACGGTTTTAACGGTTGGGAACGACCGCTATTGACCGATAGCGGCGGCTACCAGGTGTTTTCATTGGCCAATAATAGGAAGATCAAGGAGGAAGGCTGTGTTTTCCAATCGCATATAGATGGTTCTCGCCATCTTTTTACCCCGGAAAACGTGATGGATACCCAGCGCGTCATCGGGGCAGATATTATCATGGCCTTTGATGAATGCCCGCCTTACCCATCAGAATATAAATACGCGAAGCAATCGATGGAGCTAACCCACCGTTGGCTCGACCGCTGCATCCGTAGGTTCAAGGGCACCGATCCTATTTATGGATATGAACAAGCCTTATTCCCTATCGTGCAGGGAAGCACTTATAAAGATCTGCGTAAAATTTCTGCGGAGGTAATTGCATCTAAAGATTGCCTGGGAAATGCCATCGGTGGCCTAAGCGTGGGAGAACCGGAAGAAGATATGTACGAGATGTGCGAATTGGTTTGCGATATTTTGCCCACAGAAAAACCCAGGTACTTGATGGGTGTAGGAACACCCTGGAATATTTTAGAGAATATTAGCCTGGGGGTAGACATGTTCGATTGCGTAATGCCTACCAGGAACGGCCGTAACGGCATGTTATTTACCTGGCAGGGAGTTATTAATATAAAAAATAAGAAGTGGGCGACCGACTTTACGCCGATCGATGCGAACAGCCCCTGCATTGCAACGAGTAAATACACGAAAGCCTATTTGCGTCACTTGTTTGCCGCCGGGGAAATTTTAGGAATGCAATTGGCCAGCATTCATAATTTAGCATTTTACCTGGAACTGGTTAAAGAAGCCCGCAAAAGGATTCTAGAAGGAACTTTCGCAGCTTGGAAAGAAGGGATGGTAAAGCAATTGAGGCAAAGATTATAATAAATCTTATAATTTAGTTGCGCAAATGGGGTGGAAATGGCACCTTTATATTATTAGCGCCTGGCATTATATGAAAAAAATAGATTGGTATATTTTATGGAAGTTCATAGGAACTTTCCTTTTCTGTTTGATGGTTTTGCTCGTCATTTCCGTGGTAATCGATATTACGGAAAAGGTCGATAACTTCATCGAACACAATCTTACCTTCAAGCAGATTGTATTCGAATATTATATAGGGTTTATCCCGCATATCGTTGCTCTTTTATTTCCTTTATTCATATTCATTTCTGTTATCCTGTTTACTTCCAAGATGGCATACCGAACCGAAATAATTGCCATATTGAGTGCAGGGGTGAGCTTCAGGAGATTTCTCCGGCCCTACTGGGTGGGGGCGATCCTGTTTGCCGTCGTATTATGGTTTGCCAACCAGTACGTTGTACCGGCTGCCAACAAGATCAGGACTACTTTTGAAAGGAAATACGTTGACAAACCGGATGAGAATAAAGGGAAAATCGTGGACAGGACTTTCAGGATCGATACGATCACCTATGTTACATTAGGTTATTTTGACCGGCAGGCAAACTACGGTTCAAGTTTCCTGCTCCAAAGAATCCGCGATGAAAAGGTGTTTTTTAAAATGAGGGCCGACAGGGCCAATTACGACACGGCACATTTAGCCTGGAAATTGACCGGCGTTTCAATGCGGCGGATAGACGGGTTGAGAGAACATGTTTCAACCGTTCCGGATACCTTGTTGAAAATACCCTTCGAGCCGTCAGAGCTGGTGGTCGATGAAAAGAACATCGAGGAGGCAATGACCACGCCCGAGTTGAAGAAATTTATCGCCCGGGAAGAAATTAGGGGCAGCGAAGGACTATCTACCTTTAAGGTAGAATTGTACCGGAGAACATCGGCAGCATTCGCGATCATCGTATTAACCATCATCGGGGCTGTCTTGGCCAGCAGGAAAGTACGCGGAGGGAGCGGGTTCCATATGGCCTTGGGCATCGTGATCAGTGCACTTTATATATTATTCCTACAATTTTCCACGGTTTTTGCCACGAAAGCATCCTTGAACCCCTTATTGGCAGTTTGGATACCCAATTTCATTTTCGGTGGATTGGCGATCTATTTATATAGAAAAGCGCCAAAATAAGCCCGAATTATAACAATTTTGTAACGAATCGGGGGGATTTTTTGATCTAGTTCCCTCGGAATTTTCTTATTTTTGTTAATTGATCGATTTTGTTTTACATACCAAATTAGCGGCAAATGAGTAATAATATTGAGAAGCAACAGCCTATGAGCTACGTCAAGCTAAAGTTCAAAGAGAAGGCAGACGAGCTCAGCGTTGAAGTCAAGGAGTTAATTAAGAATCATGGCTCTACCAAAGTTGATGAGGTTAGCTTGGCACAAGTGTACCAGGGGATGCGCGGTGTTACCGGTTTAGTGACTGAAACTTCCCTGTTAGATGCAAATGAAGGAATCCGTTTCCGGGGTTATTCCATCCCGGAGTTAAGGGAAAAACTTCCGAAAGCACCCGGTGGTAAAGAACCACTTCCCGAAGGTCTTTTTTACTTGATGTTAATCGGGGAGCTTCCCACCGAAGCTGATGTTCAATTCCTCTCTTCTGTATTTGGTAGAAGATCCCATGTTCCCACACACGTTTTTTCCGCAATAGATTCATTACCGCTTCATACTCACCCGATGACCATGTTTACCGTTGGTATCATGGCATTGCAAACCGAATCCGCTTTCGCGAAAGCTTATTCCGAAGGAATCAGCAAGAAAGATTACTGGAGTTATATTTACGAAGATGCGATGAACCTGATCGCGAGGTTGCCACGTATAGCGGCATATATCTACCGCCGTAAGTATAAAAACGGTCAACATATCCAACCGAATGCGGAACTGGATTGGGCTTCGAACTTCGCCCATATGCTCGGCTTTAAAGATGAGGATTTCCACGAGTTGATGCGCCTTTACATGACAATCCACGCGGATCATGAAGGTGGTAATGTAAGCGCCCATACTACGCATTTAGTAGGTTCTGCATTAAGTGATCCTTACCTGTCTTTCGCTGCCGGCATGAATGGTTTAGCCGGACCCCTGCATGGCTTGGCCAACCAGGAAGTAATCAAATGGATTCTCGACATGCGCGAAGAACTGGGTGGCGGAATGCCAACTAAAGATCAGATCGAAGCATACGTTCGCAAAACTTTAGCCGAAGGTAAAGTTGTTCCGGGCTACGGTCATGCCGTACTTCGTAAAACGGATCCACGCTTCACGGCGCAGATGGAATTTGCAAAGAAACATCTTCCGAACGATGAATTGGTTCGTATCGTTTGGATGGTATACGATACCGTTCCCGGCATTTTGAAAGAACTAGGTAAAGCTAAAAATCCTTGGCCTAACGTGGATGCACACAGCGGCGCCCTGTTGGTTCATTACGGTTTGGTAGAATACGAATTTTATACCGTGTTGTTCGGGGTTTCCCGCGCATTAGGCGTGTTGGCCTCCCTTTGTTGGGATCGCGCACTCGGGCTTTCAATCGAAAGACCGAAATCAGTTACCACCGAATGGATGAAACTTTTCGCCGAAGGAAAATTGGAACCGATAGAAGATTAATCTTCATTTAATATATTGAAAAGGCAAATGGCTTCCCGCTGTTTGCCTTTTTGTTTTAATTTATTCAGAATCTTATCGATATTTGAGATTCTTAAATTGAAATAACTATCAATTACGTTGCTTCCATACTGTCGAACCCAATCGAATATTTAAAAGGGGTAGGGCCGCAAAAAGGTGAATTGTTAAGGAAAGAACTTGCTATTCACACTTTTGCCGATCTACTCTCATATTTCCCTTTCCGTTATGTAGACCGTACCAAGATCGACAAAATTAGGGACATCCACGGTGGGATGGATTTTGTACAGGTGCGCGGTAGGATCGTTCACAAGGAAGTGATCGGTGAAAATAGGGCCAAGCGCTTAGTGGCCACGCTGAGGGATGAAACGGGGGAGTTGGAACTCGTTTGGTTCCAAGGCCACCAATGGGTGCAGAAATCCATCCGCGAAAATGTAAATTACCTGGTTTACGGTAGGATTTCTTCATTTAACGGGGCATTGCAAATCTCCCACCCGGAGATGGACTTATTGACGGAAGAAATTGCCGGGGGCAAACAATTTTTAGAACCTGTATATTCTACTACCGAGAAATTGAAAGCCAGGGGATTAACCGCTAAAGGCATCGGCAAACTAACTAAAAACTTACTGGAGCAATTAGCCCCAACAGAAATACAGGAAAATATCCCGGCGGATGTTACCGCCCAATTTAAGTTGATGCCGCGACATCTCGCGTATTTCAAGATCCATTTCCCTGCCAATGATGATGATGTGAGGGCAGCGCAACGAAGGCTCAAGTTTGAAGAACTCTTCATCGCCCAAATCAGGATACTCCGCTTAAAGTTAAGGCGCCAACAGCAATCGCAAGGATTTATATTTAAAAACGTCGGTGACCATTTCAACAATTTCTATAATACTTTCTTACCCTTCCCCCTCACCGGGGCGCAGAAAAGGGTATTGAAGGAAATACGGCAAGATACCCAGGCCGGCAAACAGATGAACCGCTTGTTGCAAGGGGATGTTGGCAGCGGCAAAACAATAGTGGCATTATTAACCATGCTGCTGGCAATTGATAATGGCTTCCAAGCTTGCTTGATGGCGCCCACGGAGATATTATCCCAACAGCATTATAAAGGCATCAGTGAACTACTGGAAGGTATGCCCCTGAAAGTGGCATTGTTGACTGGTTCCATAAAAGGGAAGGCCCGCAAGAAGATATTAGCAGAATTAGCTGCCGGGGAAATACATATCCTCATCGGTACGCATGCCCTGTTGGAGCCGGAAGTGGTATTCCAGCATATCGGCATGGCAATCATCGATGAACAACACCGGTTCGGCGTAGCGCAAAGAGCCCGGCTCTGGCAAAAAAACAATACACCGCCCCATATTCTTGTTATGACTGCTACCCCGATCCCGCGTACACTGGCAATGACTGTTTACGGGGATTTGGATGTTTCAGTAATTGACGAGATGCCGCCTGGACGGAAACCAATTACAACCGTTCATAGAAACGAGGTGCAAAGAGCCCAGGTAATGGATTTTATTAAGGATGAAATCCGTAAAGGCAGGCAGGCATACGTAGTTTATCCGTTGATCGAAGACTCGGAAAAAATGGATTACGAGAACCTGATGCGGGGCTATGAAGAAGTGAAAGCCTTTTTCCCCGAACCGAAATATTACATCAGCATGGTGCACGGAAAACAGCCTGCTGACGTACGCGAAACGAATATGCACCGCTTTATAACCGGTGATACCCAGATCATGGTAGCTACCACGGTAATCGAAGTAGGTGTAAATGTTCCCAATGCATCTGTAATGGTAATTGAAAGTACGGAACGTTTCGGTTTGTCACAATTACACCAATTGCGGGGTAGGGTAGGAAGAGGCGCCGAACAATCTTATTGTATATTGATGACTGGTAATAAATTAGGGAATGATTCCAAGGAAAGAATCAAGGTAATGGTACAAACAAATGATGGATTTATTATATCTGAAAAGGATATGGAATTGAGGGGCCCGGGAGATATTGAAGGTACACGGCAGAGTGGCATCTTGGATCTTAGGATTGCTGATATCGTGGAAGATAAGGTAATATTGGCCGCGGCCAGGGAAACCGCCGAACGTATCCTGGAGAAAGACCCTGCCCTGGAACTACCCCAGCATAGAAACTTGCATGAATTTTTGACCCGCCAACGCTCAAAATCGAACTGGAGCAAAATTTCTTAACGGTTTTCACGTTATATTATTATAAAAGAGGACAGTAATTTTATTCGTTTAAGCAAAGACGTTATCCCTAGAAGATTCGGTTAGTTAGTCTGCGACCTGTTTTTGATGATGATATGAAATACTAGCTTCCAGTTATTTGAACGGAACCGTAACAATTTGGACTAGCTGTCCGTTAAAATAATTATATTAGTTTAAGAAGAACTTAAATCGAACCGCTTGAAATCTACGCTCCCTATTGGTATGATCTGTTGCATAATTAGCATGTTGTGGGCAGGTCCGGCTGTTTCTCAATCACAAAATTCCATGTCCTATACTCCCGTGGTATACAAGGAAAATAAAGGACAATGGGATCCTGCTGTTCTGTTTAAAGCCGAATTGGGCGGTTCTACGGTATACCTTCGTAAAACGAGCATACTTTACCAATTGTTTAATAAAAATGACATGGATGCCATTATTGAAGCCATCCATGGACATGGCCATTCAGCGGGGGGAGATCCGCCGATTATTTTCGATCCTTCCGGCAATGGCAAGGCTAGCGTGAATGTTGCAGATATTGCCAAGTCATATCCTAAGAACGACAAGATCGGTTCTTTTGATAACCTGAAATTAAGATCCCACTCTTACGAAGTCAATTTTATCGGGGCTAACCCGGATGTGTTCGTGAAAGGAGATAAGGCTGAAAAAGGTGTTAGCAATTACCTGATCGGCAATAATCCTTCCAAATGGGGGACGGATGTGCAATCATTTCAGGCGGTGACTTACGAAGGCTTGTATCCAAACATTGACCTTTTGATGTATTCCGGTTCCGGGCAGGTCAAATATGATCTGATCGTGAAGCCGGGCGGGGATGTCAATCAAATCCGCCTGGAATATAAAGGGGCTGAAAAAGTAGAGCTGATTAAAGGTCAATTAAACATTACTACTTCAGTAGGTAAGTCGTACGAATTAGAGCCGTATGCCTACCAGTATATCAATAACCAGCGGGTCAAGGTAAAAGCCAAGTACGAATTGAAAGGTAACCAGGTTACTTACAAGGTATCGGGCAAATATGATCCGAACTACCCGCTAATACTCGATCCTTCGGTTATATTCTCCACCTTAACCGGTTCTACAGCTTCAAACTGGGGCTACACAGCAACTTATGATAACCAAGGTAACCTATATGGTGCGGGCATCATTTTCGGTGGCGGCAGATACCCGGTAAGCCCAGGGGCAATTTCCAGCGGTTTGAATGGAGGGGAATTTGATATAGCAGTGACAAAGTTCTACGGTAATGGGAGCAATATATTTTACTCTACTTATTTGGGGGGAAGCGGTGTAGAACAGCCGCACAGCTTGTTTGTAGATGCACAGGGTAACCTGGTCATCTCCGGCAGGACAACTTCCGGGGATTATCCTACTACCAACGGGAGTACGTTGGCAGGTGGATACGATATGGTGGTAACCAAGTTAAATCAAAATGGTACCGGCTTCATCGGCAGCATGTACGTCGGTGGTTCTAACAATGACGGGGTGAATAAATCCGCGGAGAAAGCCGGAATGGAAGACATCAAAAGAAACTATGGAGATGATGCGAGAAGTGAAGTAATTATCGATAATGCAGGTAATATATACGTAGTAGGGAGTACACAATCCAGGGATTTCCCGGTAACTGCCGGCGCGTTCCAACCTACTTTCGGTGGTGGCGCCCAAGATGGAGTTGTGGTGAAAATTGACCCTACGTGTAATAATATTCTCTGGGCCTCTTTTCTTGGCGGAAGTGGCAATGATGCCGCCTTTGTAATAGTGTCTAGTGATGAAACTAATAGCATATACGTCGCGGGACCTACAACCAGTTCAAATATCAGTTCTATTAATACGGGTATCAATCCTAATTTTTCCGGCGGGGGCTGCGATTCATATATCATGAGGATCTCTTCGGATGGCAGCACTGTTCGAAATTTCACCTACTTGCAATCCAGCGGAAGTGCGCCTGATATGGCTTACGGTGTGCAGCTTGATAGGGCCGGGAATGTTTACGCGATGGGTACCACCGAAGGAAGTTGGCCCATTGTTAGGCCGACCGGAACGCCAACATTTTACAATGATAATTCGAAGCAATTTATAGTTAAACTATTACCGGATTTAAGTGATTACGTGTATTCGACAACGTTTGGTCAACACAGTGGTAAGCAACCTACTTTGTCGCCGGTAGCATTCTTGGTAGATCGTTGCGAAAACGTGTATGTTTCAGGCTGGGGTGGAGGAATTAATGTTTCGGCAGGATACCGTTCCGCCGCGGACGCTTCAGCTCTTACGATTAACATGCCCATTACGAGAGACGCCAAATCCAAGATTTCTGATGGTAGCGATTTCTATTTCTTCGTTATGAAAAGGGATGCGCTAGACATCCTATACGGAACATATTTTGGAGCCACGGGGCAAGCAGAACATGTGGACGGTGGAACCTCCCGGTTTGATTACAACGGGGTCATCTATCAAGCCATATGTTCATCCTGTAACCCCAATGCGCCGATAGGATTTCCAACTACGGCAGGTTCATATTACACGGGTACCCCGCATACATGTAATCTTGCAGTGCTGAAAATCGCTTTCAACCTTGACGGCGTAAAAGCTAGTATCAAAACAACCGGTAATAAAAGTCATTTTTGTTCCGGCGATCCTATCACCGCGGAAGATACCAGTGTAACAAAAGCTGTAGAATGGCATTGGAACTGGGGAGATGGTACACCGGATATTGTACAAACAACCAAGGAGCCCATAACACATGTTTATGCTCAAAACGGCGATTACGAACTGCGTTTAATTAAATACGATCCTGCTTCGTGCAATGTAAGGGATACGGCCATTATACCGATTAGGATCCGTTCCGATAGGGCAACCCTAGGGTTTACCATGCAGCGGATAGGACCCTGCACGAACTTGGAATACCAATTTGTAAATACATCGCAAGCGCCGCCGGGAAAACCTTTCACCGATCAATCATTTATTTGGGATTTAGGTGACGGCACTCCACCATTTTATAGTAATTCTACCCCGGATATTATACATGGTTATCCCGAAGGCGTCTATAACATTTCCTTGCAATTAGTGGATACTAATTATTGTAATGCCCCGGATGAGATCATTCAACAATTGCGTGTAGCTGAAAACGTTACTGCTATTATCGCTGATCCGGGAGAAGGCTGTGCACCGTATACCGTTAGGTTTAATAATGTTTCAAAAGGCGGTACAAGATTCGAATGGGACTTTTTCGCTGATGGTACCATCGATTCTAATGATCCGTACCCTACTTTTACTTTCCCGGATGTGGGAACCTTCCCGGTAAAATTAACCGCTTATGATCCGAATACCTGCAATGGTATGCACGATACTACCATATATGTTGTAGTAAGGGAAAACCCGGTAGCAGGCTATGTTTTCAGCCCGCAGCAACCTGTTCCGAATACGCCAACGCAATTCACAAGTACCGCCTCCGGTGCGCAAGATTATTATTGGACGTTCGGTGATGGGGACACTTCGGTTTTGGCAAACCCTTCACATCAATTCTTAAGAACCGGAACGTACGATGTTTGTCAAACGGTTATCAACCAATATGGATGTTTAGACACCACTTGTCAAACGGTTAGCGCGATTGTAGTACCACAATTTGATGTGCCGAGTGCTTTCTCACCCAACAATGATGGACTTAACGATGTTTTCTTAGTGAAGGTATTCGGGGCAGTACGTTTTAATATGAAAATATTCAACCGCTGGGGACAACTCGTTTTCGAGAGTTCTGATCCGAATGTTGGTTGGGATGGTAAATATAAAGGAGCTTTACAGTCCATGGATGTATATGGATACCAAGTGTTCGTTGAGTTTACGGACGGCACCAAGGGCTCACGATCGGGAAATGTTACATTACTAAGATGATTCGGAGATGAAGAAAATTATACCATATTTGCTAACCGTTACATTGTGTACGCTAGGTTTTGCAGCAACAGCACAGGATTTGCACTTCTCGCAATTCTTCAACTCGCCATTGTCTACAAATCCCGCTAATACAGGTTTTATTCCCGATGGTGATTACCGTGTCGGTGTGAACTACCGCAACCAGTGGGCTAGTATTCCAGTGCCGTACAAAACCATGTCTGCTTTCGGGGATGCACAGTTGTTTAAGGACCGGTTAGAATATGGTTGGGTTGGCGTAGGAGGCATGATCTTACACGATGTTGCAGGTACCGGAAATTTAACTTCTACCAAGGTATATGGTTCTATTGCATATCATCAGCTACTGGGTTTTAGCAGTTTGCTTTCCGCAGGTTTTAATGTGGGTTGGGCAAATAAAAGGGTAGATATAACGAAATTAACCTTTGGCGACCAGTGGAATGGGCAGTTTTTCGATTCCCAAATTCCTACTGCCGAACCCTTTGCTCAAAATAATATCAACTATCTGGATATACAGGTAGGTATGAATTACGCATATTTTCCGAATGAAAATGTGTATATCAATGGTGGATTTTCTGTTCACCATGTAAATAAACCCCAGGAAACATTCTACAATAATAATAACCAGATCGACCGCCGTTATATCGGTTTTCTGAATGCCAGTATTAAACTTTCCGATATGGTCATCATTAACCCGGGCGGCTATTATTCGCAGCAGGCCAAAGCCAGCGAAGTCGTAATAGGTGGTAATGCTGCCTATAATTTGTCGGGGGATGGAGCACAGCAATTATTCGGGGGACTATATTACAGGTTCAACGATGCCGCTATATTCCTGGTAGGCTACCAGGTTAAAAACGTCAAGATGATGTTTAATTACGATGTAACAACGTCACAATTCTCTAGCAGCAACCGCAGGCAGGGGGCTTATGAAATTGGAATTATATATACGGGATTATATCCGAACCTTCAATTTAGAAATGCTGCAAGGAAAACCTTATGCCCTAGCTTCTAACAAATTATTAAGAGAAATCTTCAAAAATCGCCCTATTACTTTCATAATTTTGCGGAATGAACCAATTGCAACAAGTAACGGGGCAAGATATAGCCTATTTTCAAAACCTCCTGGGTGCTGCATATACATTATGTGATGAAGAGTCCATGCAACCTTATTCACATGATGAAACAGAAGATTTAATATTCTTTCCACAGGTGGTATTAAAACCGGCCAATACGGCTGAAATGGCTGCCGTCATGCGGTATTGCAATGAACATATGTTGCCGGTCACGCCGAGGGGTGGGGGAACCGGTTTAAGTGGTGGTGCGCTGGCGCAATTGGGCGGTGTACTGGTATCTACCGAAAGGTTAAATAAAATTCTCGCTGTCGATGAACGTAATTTACAGGTTACGGTAGAGCCGGGCGTTATAACAGAGGTTTTGCAAGATGCCGTGAAAGAAAAGGGATTGTTTTATCCCCCCGATCCCAGTAGCCGCGGTTCTTGCTTTATAGGGGGAAATATTTCTGAAAACAGCGGTGGTCCCAAGGCTGTAAAGTATGGTGTGGTAAAAGATTATGTCTTGAATCTTGAGCTAGTATTGCCGGATGGATCCATAATCTGGACCGGCGCAAGTGTTTTGAAGAACGCGTCCGGTTATAACCTCACGCAGCTGGTAATCGGGAGTGAAGGAACGTTGGGTATTGTAACAAAGATCGTCCTACGATTGATTCCCCTACCAAAGCATGATTTGTTGATGCTGGTACCTTTTTCATCAGCTGAAAATGCTTGCGCGGCTGTAAGTGCTATTTTCAGGGCAGGCTATACGCCATCGGCAATGGAATTTATGGAACGGGACGCCTTGGATTGGGTGCTCCGTTTCGTGGATAGTAGTCTGGTCAAGATCGATGATAATGTGCAAGCCCACCTGTTGATCGAGGTGGATGGCAATTATCCCGAAGTATTAATGCAAGAAATGGAAGCCATTGCAGAAGTGGTAATGGGTTTCGATGCAGGTGAAATCTTGTTTGCCGAAAGTCACCAACAGAAAGAAGAGCTTTGGAAACTACGCAGGCGCGTTGCGGAAGCAGTGAAAGCCAATTCTGTTTATAAGGAAGAAGATACCGTGGTGCCAAGAGCTGAATTGCCGGCTTTATTAAATGGTGTGAAAGCGATCGGGCAGAAATTCGGCTTCCAATCGGTTTGTTACGGCCATGCAGGTGATGGCAACTTGCATGTAAATATTATCCGTGGTCAATTGACCGATGAACAATGGAACGGCACCCTGAAAGATGGCATCCGGGAAATATTTACACTGGTAAAATCACTGGGCGGCACTATTAGCGGGGAGCATGGCATCGGCTTGGTCCAGAAGGAGTTCATGGGTATCGTGTTTGAACCTATCCAGATGCAATTGATGCGCAAGATCAAGGAAGTCTTCGATCCGAATTATATATTAAACCGGGGGAAGATCTTTGATGGTGAATGATTGTATTAATAGGTATGAAACTCAATGAATTAGTTTAATGCAATCTACCACTTAAAGTCTTTCCTAGTATGCATTATTGATCGCAGGGTTTTTCAGCAGGCAGTGTATAATAGATACTTTTTATACATTTTACCTCGACATTTGCAGCACGATACGGAAAAGAACTTAAATTCGTACCAATCATTATTAAAACGATATTATGAAGCGATTACTAACATTGGCAATTATCTTGCTATTGGCTACACAAGTTTCAAAAGCGCAATATTATAAAACCGATACCGTGCAAAGGAAAGGTTTTGATAAGTCCCGCTTAATCGTTGGAGGTATGTTGGGTCTAGGTTTCGGTGATTATACCAATATTAATATTTCCCCGATGGTCGGTTATCGTTTCAGTCAATGGATCTCCGCGGGTATTAATGTTAACTTTCAATACGCATCTTCTAAAACCCGGGATTGGGGTACTAATAACGTGTTAGACAAATATAAATACACCGTTTACGGTGGTGGCGTTTGGGGAAGGGTACACCCTTTCGAATTTTTATACATCCATGTTCAACCGGAATATAACGCGATATCTGAAAAACAAACCGTGTATACTAATCCCAGGCAGGTTTTTACTGCTAATTACGGCGCTCCCAGCTTATTGGTTGGCGGTGGATATATGCAGGCTATCGGGGGAAACTCGTATTTCACGATCGGTTTGTTATACGATGTTCTACAGGATGCCAATTCACCTTACGGCAGCCAACCGATTTACCAAGGAGGTATCAACATCGGTTTATAATCTTTTAATAGTTAGCTGATAAATAAAAATCTAAAGCGTTTATGCAGAATGTAACCTAGCATAAACGCTTTGCTTTATATGATATATGATATCAATCGATCAAATCAGCTTCTAACATGCTTTTCAGTAAACCGTTCACATTGTCGGCGATGTGTAGATTGTCTGTTTGTGCTTGTTGGGCGAAGCCTTCTTTACAGGCAAATTGGATATGTTGGTACAAATGATCATAAAATCCATTTACATTCAGCAAGCCTACAGTTTTACTATGTAAAGTCAACTGGTTCCAGGTGATGATTTCGAATAATTCATCCAAGGTGCCGAAACCGCCGGGTAAGGCGATTGCCGCATCGCAAAGTTCGTACAGGATCGTTTTCCTTTGATGCATCGTTTTCACCTCGATCTGCTGTGTCAAATGTTGATGTTTCCGTTCTTTAGTATTCAGGAACTCGGGGATGACGCCGATTACTTCCCCTCCTTCTGCTAGCGCGCTATCGGCTACTAACCCCATTAAACCTGCTTGCCCACCACCATAAACAATCTTGATGTCTTTTCGTGCTAATAATTTACCCAGTTCCTTGGCCATATCTGAATAAATGGGCTGATTCCCGACACTTGAACCGCAAAAAATAACAATGCTTTTTATCATATCAAGAGATTTCAATTCTCCGAATGTACAAAGCTCCCCTTGATTACGGTTACTAAATTCGAAGTATTTACCTATTTTTAAACATTAATTAATGATCCAATGGGGTGATCTACTTTATTCATGCTCCCCTTACCTGCCAACTTGTACCCGGGAATCAAGGGGGATTTTGAATGGTAATTGTATGATGAGGTCGATGTGAATGATTTTTCAACCAGCATAATTTGAATTTATTTTTATGGGAACAAATGCTCCGGTAGCACCAGCTTTATTCTTATTTTTTATAGCATGTTACTTCTGTATTTTATTATTGATATCGTATATCACGGGAAGGAAAGCTGATACGGACTCTTATTTCACAGGGAATAAGAACTCCGTTTGGTATCTTGTTGCCATCGGGATGATTAGTGACTCGCTGAGCGGTGTAACTTATATTTCCGTTCCCGGGAAAGTAAGCGTGGCGCAGTTTTCCTATTTACAAACGATACTAGGTTATATATTGGGTTACGTGATTATTGCCAAAGTATTATTGCCTTTATACTATAGCAGGAATTTAACTTCTATTTATACCTACCTGCAAGAACGTTTCGGTCCCATTACACAGAAGACGGGCGCCGTGTTTTTTATAATATCCAGGTTAGTAGGTGCAGCGGCACGCCTGTTCTTGGTTGCCGGTGTATTGCAATTGTTCGTGTTTGAACATTACCATATACCATTTGAATTGTCGGTATCTATCATGATTGTCCTGATGTTGATATATACCTACCGGGGCGGTATTAAAACCTTGGTTTGGACGGATGCGCTGCAATCAACATTTCTATTGGTGGCAGTGGTGTTAACGATTGTTATCATCACGAGAGACCTGGGTTGGGGAGTTACCGATTTAGTCAGCAACGTGATACACAGTCCTTATTCCAAGACCTTCTTCTGGGATTGGAAAGCTGCCAACTTCTTTCCCAAGGAATTTTTCGGCGGTATGATGATCGCGGTTACGATGACCGGCTTGGATCAAAATATGATGCAGAAAAACTTGACGATCCGTACGTTGAAAGATTCTCAGAAAAACGTGTATTCATTTAGTATCATGCAGTTGGTAGTAAATGTATTTTTCCTATCGCTCGGCATCCTGCTCTATCAATATGTATTAGCAAAAGGCATCCCCTTACCAACAAATTCGGAAGGAATAGCTGTAACGGATAATATCCTGCCATTATTAGCATTATACCATCTCGGTACTTTCGCCGCGATCGTATTTATTGTTGGTTTAACTGCTGCCACTTTCTCAAGTGCAGATAGCGTACTGACTACTTTAACGACATCTTTCTACATCGATATCCTGGGGATGAAGACCGATGAGATGGATGGCAAGAAAAAAAGGATCAAGAATGTAGTACACGTGTCGTTCGCAGTCTTGCTACTGTTAACGATCCTGATGTTTAAAGCGTATAACGATGATGCGATCATCGATACCATTCTTTTCTTAGCCACGATCACTTACGGGCCGATGTTAGGATTATTTGCCTTCGGTATATTGAATAAACGGGTTACCTGGGACGCGAGTTCCATCCTGGTAAGCATTGCCGCGCCCTTAATCTGCATTATCCTGAAACAAAATTCGGAAGAATGGTTCAATCACTATAAATTTGGGAACGAACTCCTAATCGTAAACGGTATGCTTACGTATATCGGGTTGTACATATTTTCGAAAAAGCGGGAAGTAAATAGCACCCGGTAACGTTTAGATTGTTAATGGAAAATTGTTAGTAGATGAATGATTCACTTAAAAACCTCAAACTTCGCGATTGGACGGAAACCAAGGCGCATTCCAGCTGGCAGATATTCAAAATCATGGCCGAGTTCGTGGAGGGCTTCGAAGCGCTGGCAAAGATTGGTCCCTGCATTTCTATTTTTGGTTCCGCGAGAACTAAGCCCGGGCATAAATACTATGAATTAGCGATGGATATTGCCCGCAGGCTTTCAGATGAAGGATTCGGTGTAATTTCGGGCGGTGGCCCGGGGATTATGGAAGCGGCTAACCGCGGGGCGCAACAGGCCAATGGTAAGTCCGTAGGTTTGAACATCCAGTTGCCGCATGAGCAGTTTGCCAATCCTTATATTGATAATGATAAGAGCTTGAACTTCGATTATTTCTTTGTTAGGAAAGTGATGTTCGCTAAGTATTCCCAAGGTTTCATCATGATGCCGGGTGGCTTTGGAACGATGGATGAATTTTTCGAGGTGGTGACCTTGATACAAACCAAGAAAATGACAGAGACGCCACTGGTTTTAATCGGGAAAGCTTATTGGTCAGGGTTGTTTGATTGGGTTAGGAAGGTGATGCTAGAAACGGAACACAATATCAGCCCGGGTGATATGGATCTCGTCCAGATATTCGATACGGCGGAAGAAGTGGTTGAATATTTCAGGGTATTTTATACCACCAACAAACTAAGACCAAACTTCTAGTAAATACAACAAGGCAAGAGCACCCGCTTCTTGCCTTTTTTATTTTTCAGCCATTGAAAATAAAATTGGACGATTTGTGTAAAATTCAGCGGATATTCCATTTCATTGGATTCATTGACACAGAATTACATATTTTAAAGTAGGTTTGCATAAACATCAAAACAGGATTAACTCATGGAGCTGATACCAACAGCCGTACAAGAATTCGCGGAAAAATATACCTCCCCGGAGGGTGATTTACTCTACCGCTTACATCGCGAAACCTATTTGAAAGTTGAACAACCCCATATGCTTAGCGGCCATTTGCAAGGTCAATACCTTTCCATGTTAAGTCAAATCATGGCGCCTAAAAGAATCCTTGAAATAGGTACCTACACGGGTTATTCTGCTATCTGCTTAGCAAAGGGCTTAACTTCGGATGGACATTTGCACACGATTGATATCAACGAAGAGTTAGAAGAGTTATGTCAAAAATATTTTAACGCGGCAGGATTAACCGGTAAGATTACGATGCACATCGGTAAAGCAGCAGAGATTATTCCCACGCTAGATGAAGTATTCGACCTGGTCTTTATCGATGCGGATAAATCAGGTTATATAACTTATTTTGACCTGGTATGGAATAAATTAAGGCCTGGCGGCGTTATCTTAGCGGATAATGTATTGTTTCATGGTGATGTTTTGAAAGACACTTCGGAGCAGGGCACGCAAGCAAAAGCGATGATCCGCTTCTGTGAGAAGGTGATAGCGGATGATAGAGCCACGAAAGTACTCCTGACCTTACGTGATGGATTGTTGATGATCCGCAAAAATGAGTAGAGATAGTACCGTAAATTCAATAATATTTACAAACTTTGTAATACTAACTTACTAACCCGTTAATTTTATCGACATGCGTAAATGTTGCTGGATATTCCTGTTTGTATTTGGCTTCACGGCCATTTCGCGGGCGCAAAAGATTACGCCTACCCAATATATCGAGATGTACAAGGATTTAGCCATTGCCGAAATGAAGCGCAGTGGTGTGCCTGCTTCCATCAAATTGGCCCAGGGCATAATCGAAACTCAAGCCGGGAATAGTTGGCTTGTGATCAACTCCAATAATCACTTCGGTATAAAATGTAAAAATAACTGGGGCGGTGAATCCGTGTATTACGATGATGATGAAAAAGGGGAGTGCTTTAGGAAATACCCCAGCGCTTACGATTCATATAAAGATCATTCTGATTTTTTAAGAAACAATCCCCGTTACGGGTTCCTGTTTAAATATGATGTCAAAGATTATAAATCCTGGGCATACGGGTTGAAACAGGCGGGTTACGCTACCAGTAAAACATATACGCAACATATCATTTCCACGATAGAGAAGTACCATCTGGAAGATGTAACATTAGAAGGTTTGCGGGATAAAAGCTCTTACGCCGAATATGCTGCTAGCCACCATATTAAGGAACAGCCGGCATATGCCGTGCAAACTCCCGGTTATACAAAGCCCGGTACAACTACTAATAATAAACCGCTCCCGGAACCGCGCAATGTTACCTACCCCAGCCATGGTACCTTCGAAATCAACGGCCGCAAAGCCATTTACGTTGCCGCGGGAAGCTCCATGATCCAACTGGCAAAAGAGCATAAGATCAGGTTGAGCCGGTTAGTACAATACAATGATCTGCCAAACGATAATCCCCCCGGAAAAGCAATGGTTTTATTCCTTCAGAAGAAAAATAAGAAGGGCAAAACGGATTATCACCTGGTGGCCAAAGGCGAATCTATGCATGATATTGCCCAGGCTGAAGGTATCCAGATGCGTTGGCTGTTGAGGAGGAATAAGATGAAAGAGGGCGATGAACCAACACCGGGACAGCGTTTAGCCTTGAATGGCTATGCATCCCGAACACCCGAATTGCTTGCGAAGGGAATGGATCCGGATGATGCGGGGGATGCTAGTGATGGATTCATCAAGGAGATTACTTCTACAGGTAAAGATATCGTGCAAAATACAGCCAATAATTCCAATACGGATGAAATTGCTGGAAATTCTAACCAGGGGCAGGTACAGAAAAACGGAACCCGCCCGGGACCATCAGCTCCCAGGGATGTTCCTGCCGTGGAAAAAAGGGGCCCGGACCCGGTACAAAAAACGATTCCTGCCACTTCCAATAGTGAACCGCAACCGGTATCCACGGGGCAGCAAAAGCCCTCACAACCACAGCCTGGCAATCTGCCGGCTGGTATGAGTTACCACGAGGTAGTGGAGAAAGATACCCTTTATAATATATCAAAGCGTTATAATGTGACGGTAGCGCAGATCAGGGAATGGAATCATTTACCGGGATATGATATACAAATTGGGCAACGGTTGATCATCCGGAAGTAAATCGATCCGTATATTTGCGTTTTGATTATGGCTAATACGTAAAAAAATGTTGATATGGCGGTGATCCAGGTACATGATAAAAAATTTCAACCTTATATTGACGAAGCTACCTTGCAACAGCGTATCCGCGAGATGGGAGCAGCCATTAGCAAGGATCTTGCAGGGGAGAAACCATTGTTTATTGCTATCCTCAACGGTTCCTTTATGTTTGCGGCAGATATATTCAAGCATATTTCCATCGAGGCGGAGATATCTTTTATCAAGCTGGTTTCTTATAGAGGAACGAAATCTACTGGGAATGTATTAACTAGTATCGGTTTAGATGAGGAATTGATTGGTCGTACCGTGGTCATCCTGGAAGATATCGTCGATACGGGCAAAACCTTGAGTACCTTTTTACCGCAGTTAGAGCACCAACAGCCCAAAAGGTTAATCATTGCTTCGCTTTTACACAAACCGGAAGCAACCACGCATCCCCTTAAGATCGATTACTTGGGTTTCAGCGTGCCAGACAAGTTTTTACTGGGTTATGGCTTGGACTATGATGGACTGGGTAGAAACTTACCCGCTATTTATCAATTAGTTGAGTAACCTGTAACTTTCTTATATAGAGCAGCGCCCGGGAAATTTTGTAATCCTAGGGCGTTTATTTATTTTTAATATATAGATTAGCATGTAAACTGATGCAAAAGCTCCTCTCTTGGCTTTTCTTCATTTGTTGCAGTATCAATTTATATGGGCAAAACAGGATTGATGGCGCGGTGCAAGATGCATTGACTCATGATCCAATCGGCAATGTTAGCGTATCAATTGTAGGAGATTCAACCAAGACAGTAACTAACCAGTATGGCCTTTTTCGTTTAGCCACGCCGCCGGGCGCCATCCAGTTAAAATTTGAGCACCCGCGATACAAAACTAAAATCGTGGAAGTCTTTGCACATGATCGCGCTTTGATAGTACTCGAACCTTTACCCCAAACTGCCGCAGATAATGAATTAGCCATTGCTAAAGCCAAAGCTAAAGCCCGCTTATCGCGCGGAGTAAACCCCAACTACGGTAACGTGGGTATCGGTATCCCTGTTTATTTCAATGAAACTTACGGTAAAATTTATGAAAATAAATTCGTTGACGCCTCCAAAGGAAATGTATCTAACTTCGCGATAGACGTAGACCGTGCCTCGTATAGCAACATTCGCCGTTTCATTAAACTAAAACAAGATGTTCCACCCGATGCCGTGAGGATCGAAGAAATGGTAAATTATTTTTGCTACGATTATGCTCCCCCGCTGGATGGAGCGCTCTTTGCCCTGTATACCACCTTGAGCGATTGCCCATGGAACCCAGGGCACCTCGTTTTGCAACTTGCCTTAAAAGCTAAGCAAATACCATCGGACAGGCTGCCGCCGAGTAACCTGGTTTTTTTAATTGATGCTTCGGGCTCCATGTCGGCGCCGAATAAATTGCCCTTAGTTCAAGCAGCAGCCAGGGTCTTGGTCGAAAACCTCCGTCCACAGGATAAAATAGCTATCGTGACTTACGCCGGGGCGCCGAGTTTGGTACTGAACAGTACTCCGGGAAATGAAAAGGAGAAAATATTGCAAGTAATTGATTATCTCAGCGCAAGGGGAGCAACGGCAGGAGAGGCGGCCTTGCACCTGGCTTACAGCGTTGCGGAAAGCCATTTCATCCCGGGAGGCAACAACCGTGTTATCATTGCAACGGATGGTGATTTTAACATCGGGCAAACGAGCGATAAGGATATGGAAGATCTCATATTGATGAAGAAGGAGTCCGGCGTGTATTTAACTTGCCTGGGTTTCGGTATGCATGACTACAAGGATTCTAAATTGGAAACCCTGTCTAGCAAAGGTAATGGGAACTTTGCTTATATAGATGATTTGGAAGAAGCCTATAAAGTGTTCTCCCGTGAATTTGGAGGCACCTTGTTCACGGTGGCCAAGGATGTTAAAGCTACGGTGGCATTCAATGATCAACAAGTAGCTTCGTATAGGTTAATCGGTTTCGAAAATAAGATGATAAAAGATCCCGTGGTTGACTCAAATTTTATCCAAGGTGGTATTATCGGTTCAGGTCATTGCGTAGTTGTATTATACGAGATCGTTCCGAGGCAAGGCATCGACATAAATAGTATGAAAAATTGGGCCCGGCTAAACATAAAGTATAGAACACCGGTAAATGAGCAACTTCAAGAAGATAATTTTGATATAACAACAGGATATACCCCATGGCATGACAGCCCTGTTGATTTCCAGTTTTCTAATGCAGTGGCGCTTTTCGGGATGTGGTTGAGAGGCTCGCAGTACAAGGGAGATCAACCTTACGAGCTTGTACAGCAGCTGGCAAAAAAAGCCTTGGGAAAAGATGAAGCTGGCTACCGCAAGGAGTTTGTTAAATTAGTAAAACAAGGGAAAAAGTGTATTAAACAGTAGCCTTTTCATCAAGTAACCAAGCCGGTAACCTGAAATTCCTTTCAACAATAGTTCCTACCAACATACCTAGCATGCTTGCCACCAACCCGATAATTAATGTAGGGGTTGTTGTTGTGGCCCATTCCGCCCATAAATAGGCCAAGGTACCCATGATTATAGATAATAATGCGCCTAAAGCCGTTGCTTTTTTCCAATAAAGACCGGCTGTTAAAGGAATAAATAAAGAGACTAAGCTCAAGACAGAAGAAGCTGCTACCAATTCATAAATATTCTGACTGCCCAATGCCATTACCAGGGAAATAATCGAAACAATAATTACAGATAACCGGATGATCCTGAGCAACCTTTGATCGCTGATTTCCTTGTAAAACCTACGGATGATATTTTCTCCCAACACCGTTGCCGGGGCTAAAATGGCGCCGCTGGTGGTACTCATAATAGCTGAAAGTAATGCTCCGAAGAACAATATTTGTATAAATAAGGAGCCATGTTGCAGGACCATCTGCGGTAGAATCTTGTCATTTTCACCCGTAAGCAATTGGGGATACAATACCCTCGCGCCCATAACGATCAAGATGGGCATCATGCCGATACATAAGTACATCAATGATGCCAGGTACGAAGACCTGACGGCCACTTTCTCACTTTTTGCAGACATCAACCTTTGAAATACATCTTGCTGCGGTATGGAACCAAGGCCGATCGTTAGCCAAGCAGCAATATAATGCAACCAATTTTGCCAACCTGCTTCCGGCAATAAACGCAGGTGTTCTTTCGGTGTTTGGTCGATTAAGGGATAAATGCCTCCCGCTTTATTCAATATGTCAACTGTGATGATAATCAGGCCTATAATGATCAATATCGTTTGTATAAAATCCGTTACCGAAACAGACCACATCCCGCCCATATACGTATATCCCATGACGATTAACCCGCTAACGATCATCGCTACTTCTTGCGGTATCCCCATGACGGTATTCATCACGATGCCCATCGCGACTATTTGCGCCGCGATCCATCCAAAATAGCTGGGGATCATAAGGAGGGCCGATATTAATTCTGATTTTTTACCGAAACGGATGCGGAAAAAATCGCAGAAAGTAAGGATATTAAAACGGTATAAAGGTCTTGCAAAAAATAAACCCACCAATAACAGGCATAATGATGCCCCGAATGGATCTTCCATGATACCTAGAAAACCGTTATCAACAAATTCGCTGCTTGCGCCTAACATGGTTTCGGAGCCAAACCAGGTAGCGAAAATTACGCAAGTACTAATGCCGAGTGGCAAATGCCTTCCCGCTACTACGAAATCGCTGGCACTTTTTACTTTTTGGGCTGCCCACCGACCGATTAGGATCGTGATGGCCATGTATACCAGTATGAAAGCTGTTAACATGCGCGTGAAGATAATAAATCAATTTTTTCGATGGACGCTATTTCACCAGCTTAAAACAATGCCGGATCATCTTTCCACCGCTAAAATCGAAGGGGATGGTTTGCGCCGTAATATCCTTGATGGAACTTGCTTTTATGGCATCGTAATCCAATTTGAACTTGCGGTAATTATTACTGAAAATAATTGTTCCACCAGGCTTAGTTGCTAGAAGTATATTGTTTAATATGTCGACATGATCCCTTTGTATATCAAGAAATTCCTTCATCCTTTTACTGTTCGAGAATGTTGGGGGATCTACGACCACGAGGTCAAAAGTGTTGAGCTTAAGTGATTCTAAATACTGCAAAACATCTGCATGCACATAATGATGTTTCGAAGGTTCATATAAATCATTCAACTTCATATTGTCTTCTGCCCAGGAGAGGTAAGTTTTTGATAAGTCAACGGAAGTAACGCTGGCTGCTCCCCCTGCCGCGGCATAAACGGAAAAGGAGCCTGTATAACAGAACAGGTTGAGTACATGTTTACCTTCCGACATTTCCCTAACCATATGCCTGGTAATACGATGATCGAGGAAGAGGCCGGTATCGAGGTAATCGCTTAGGTTAACCTTAAACTTGAGACTTCCTTCATGAACAGTAAAATCCTGTTGTTCGAAGGATATTTTTTCATATTGATCTTGCCGGTTTTCTTTACGTTTCCTTTCTTTTAGATGGATATTTTCGACGGGGATCTCAAGCACTTTCGACATGATTTCTATGGCCCGGTCTTGCCATTCTTCGTATTCCTGTTCCGATAAGTTATGTTCTTTTTTGTACTCTGCAACGTAGAGGCTGTTTTCATAAATATCGATACAAAGCGGGAACTCCGTTAGGTCATTATCATACACCCTGTAACAGGTAACGCCTTGCTTACGCGCAATTTTACGCAGGTGGCGAAATACCTTAACCAAGCGGTTTTCGAACATTTGAAACTTATCCATGGCAACATCAAATTAAAAGGCGAAAGTAACAATAAAGCCACTTTCGCCTGTATTTTGAGTAAATTAATATTAAAATATCTAACTAAAAATATCCCTCACCTTTTCAAAGAAGCCCTTGCTGGATTTTTCCGGGTTCGGTTTGAAGTTCTCCGATTGTTGCAACTTCTCGATCAGTTGCTTTTCTTCGGATGATACATTCTGAGGTGTCCAGACGTTCACATGGATCAATTGATCGCCCTTTTCATAACTGTTTACGGAGGGAAAACCTTTCCCTTTCAGGCGGAATATCTTACCGCTTTGCGTTCCGGCAGGTATCTTGATCTTCGCTTTCCCATCAACTGTTGGTACTTCCACTTGCGTTCCGAATACGGCATCGGGGAAGGAAATATGTAGGTCGTAAGCTACGTTCAAGCCTTCTCTTTGCAATTCAGGATGCGGCTCTTCCTCGATCAGGATGATGAGATCCCCGGGTGCGCCGCCCCTTTCGCCGGCATTACCTTTACCGCTCATGCTCAGTTGCATGCCTTCCTGCACGCCGGCAGGTATGTCGATCGATACGGTTTCTTCCCCGTAAACCCTTCCTTCGCCTTTACAGCTCGTACATTTATTAGTGATGGTTTGCCCTTCCCCGTTACAGGTAGGACAAGTTGTTACGGTTTGCATCTGGCCGAGGAAGGTTTGCGTTACCTTTCTTACCTGGCCGCTACCGTGACAGGTGCTACAGGTTTGGAAAGAGTTTTTGTCCTTGGCGCCTAAACCGTTACAGGTGGAGCAAGGAACATATTTCTTAACCTTGATTTTCTTATTGGCTCCTTTCGCGATCTCTTCATAAGTCAGCTTGATCTTTACTCTCAGGTTAGAACCGCGGGTACCGCGACCACGGGAACCCGCTCCCCTGGCGCCACCGCGCCCGCCACCGCCGCCGAAAAAGCTACCGAAAATATCATCACCAAAAATATCACCGAAGTTGGAGAAGATATCATCCATGTTCATATGGCCACTGCCACCGAAACCGCCGCGGCCGCCAACACCGGCATGACCGAAACGATCATATTGAGAGCGCTTATCGCTATCGCTCAATACTTCGTAAGCTTCGGCAGCTTCTTTGAATTTTTCTTCAGCTTCTTTATTATCAGGATTCCTATCCGGGTGATATTTCATGGCTACCTTGCGGTAAGACTTCTTGATCTCATCCTGGGAAGCCGTTTTGGCCACGCCTAATATTTCGTAATAATCTCTCTTAGTAGACATTAGAATACGCTTGAAAGCCAGTACGAACGACTGGCTTGTTATAATTCTTTATTTTAATACAAATCCATATAGTACTTGCTGCCACTTTAACCGGGCGGCTTTCCTACGGCTGACAACAAGACGGTAAAATCTTATTTGCCTACCACAACTTTCGCGTGGCGGATAATCTTATCGTTCAGGTAATAACCTTTCTGCACGTCATCTACAACTTTTCCTTTCAATTCTTCAGTTGGAGCGGGAATTTCGGTGATTGCTTCATGAAGGTCGGCATCGAATTCTTTGTTGATAGACTCCATAGGTTTTAGACCTTTCGCTTGAAGGGTAGACTTTAACTTGTTGAATACCAACATCACCCCATCTTTAATAGCATTAATATCGCCAGATGTTTCTAATTGTTTTGCAGCCCGTTCGCTATCATCTAATACTTCAAGGAGGGCTATAATTACCTCTTTATTGGCAGTTTGAATAAGTTCTAACCTTTCTTTAGCCGTACGTTTCCTGAAATTGTCAAACTCGGCAACGGAACGCAGGTATTTTTCCTTCATCTCGGTCAGTTCAGCTTTCAGCTTTTCCACCTCGCCGGTTTCTTCAACAGGGTCGTTGAGGTGAGTAGAACCGCTTTGATTCTCATCACTATTTAAACCATTATCAATTGGCAATTGCTCTTGCTCGTTTGCTTGCTTATCTTTTTCTGTCATGATGGTAAAAATTTCTCCTGGACTACCATTGTCAAGAATTTTGCCAAGGCAATATTCCCCGACAAATTGGCATTCTGAATCCGGGTAATAAAAGCCGTGAAGGTATAATTTTCTAAAGGGAAGGCAAAATTCGTTTTTCAACTTTATGGTTTTCTTACCTTTGCACACCATGACAAAAGTTTTTTTACGAAAAAAGATTCAAAATAGGGTGCTAAACGGCCATCCCTGGATATTTGGCAACGAGGTTGGCGAAATCTCGGGGGAAGTTTCTCCCGGTGATATAGTAGATGTGTTCACGCATAATGGTTTCTTTGTTGGACGTGGATATATCAACCCGCAATCCCAGATCATTATCCGTTTATTGACGAGGGATAAGAATGAGCAGATCAACGATCAATTCTTTTATAACCGTCTGATGAAATGCTGGCAATACCGCCAAAAGATAGGCTACGTGGAAAACTGTCGCCTAGTATTTGGTGAAGCGGATGAAATGCCTGCCCTGATCATCGATAAATTCAATGATTATTTCGTGCTGCAAACCCTTGCCCTCGGTATGGATCGTTGGAAAGGCGCCATCGTGGATGCTTTGAATAAAATCTTCCAACCCAAGGGGATCTACGAGCGAAACGATGTGCCCGTGCGTGAATTGGAAGGACTGGCTCAAATCAAGGGTTTCCTTTCAGAGCCGTTCGATACGAACCTGGTTATTAATGAAAATGGCCTGAAATTTCATGTAGATGTAGTAAATGGGCAAAAAACGGGCTATTTCTTAGATCAACAAGACAATCGCCGCGCGATACAACATATAGTAAAGGATGCGGATGTTTTGGAAGCTTTTTGTTACACGGGCACTTTTTCTTGCCACGCGGGGTATTACGGTGCGAAAAGCGTTTTGGGCTTAGATATTTCGGAAACAGCTGTAAATACCGCGCGCCGCAATGCCGAGCTTAATAATTTGAGCGATGTTTGTAAATTTCAAGCGGTAAATGCATTCGATGTATTGAAAGCCTGGACGAAAGAAGATAAGAAATTTGATGTTGTTATTCTCGACCCCCCGGCATTTACCAAGAGCAGGGAAAATATACAAAAGGCCATTACAGGTTACAAGGAAATTAACCTGCGCGGTATGAAATTGTTGAAGCCCGGTGGTTTCCTCGTTACGGCCTCCTGCACCAACCTGGTGCCGCCTTCTTTATTCCTGGAAATTATCGATATGGCTGCAAAAGATGCCAAGAAGAAGATCAAGCAGGTGACTTTCCAAACGCAAGCGCAAGATCACCCGATTTTGTGGAATATTGATAATACAACCTATCTCAAATTCCTGATCGTGGAAGTGAGTTAACCTGGATAAAATTTAATTGATATATTAATGACCGCCTTATGTTATGTAAGGCGGTTTTTTATATTGGGGAGAATGTAAAAAGAAGCAGCAGCCCAAGGGCTGCTGCAAATATATTAAAGAGTAAAATTTATCTTATAAGCTACAATCTTTGAATTATTTAACTACGTTGAATTTTCCTGATTCTACTACATTGCCCTTGTTGTCTATCAACTGGTAAATGTAAATCCCGCTGTAATAATTGTCTAGGTTTAAAACAGTTCTGACACCTACATTTTTCAGGTGATCCATTTTCTTTCCCAAAAAATTGTACACAATAATCTCGTATACCTTATCGTTTGAATGAAGTATCTCGAAATTGATCTTCGTAGTAGCTGGATTGGGATATAGTTTTACAACCTTACTGACGCCATCTTCAAAGTGAGATGGCACGGCTTTTCCACTCTGAGCTTGAAAGGACAAGCCCAAGGTAAAAAGGATAAGGAACAATAGAAGGGTAGAGTTTTTCAACATAGCATTTCAAAGATAACGATTTTTTTGAATATTTTATCCCGTATTTCGGTTGATCACATTATAAATATAACAAATGGCAAGCCAAAAAGATGACTTGCCAAGCACTTTTTTCAAAATTTTAACGAATTTTTATTGTAGCCCTGACAATACCTCTTGTATCGCTGCAAAATTCGGTTGGTCGCCTGCGGACTCCAATACTTCAGCGTATTTCACAACTCCTTGACCATCAATTACAAATGCAGATCTTTTAGCTACACCTTTCATATCCAATACAAAATCTTGGTACAATGCGCCGAAGGCATTAGCTGCCTCCTTATTAAAATCGGATAACAGGGGGAAATTCAATTTTTGCTCTTCCTTGAACTTACCCAGCGTAAACAGGGAATCCACAGATATCCCTACGACCTTAGCATTCGCATTATTGTAAAGAGCTATATTGTCTCTAACGGAGCATAATTCTGCCGTACAAACACTTGTAAAAGCTAAAGGAAAGAACAACACAACCAAGTTCTGACCTTTGAAATCTTCTAAAGAAACCTTGTTCTTCTCCGTATCATACAAGGAGAAATTAGGGGCCGGACTGCCAACTTGTGGTACCATAATAATTTAATGATTTAAAATTTCTGTAAATGTACGCCCCCTAAAGCCCAAGTCCAAATCCATTACTTCAAATTCCCATCCCCTAAACTCCCATCCCCAACCAAACAAAAAAATCCGTGCAATCCCTAAATCCCCAAAAATCCGTGAACATGATTGGAGAACCTAAAAACGCGGGCATGCCGTACTATTATACGTACTCGAACGTTTCTTGAAAAAATCCTTATAAACCAAGGAAATCTCGAACCCGCCCATAGAATGACTGGCAGCCACAAGTTTGGATACATTCACATCATAACTTAGCCCTATTTCATATACTCCCATATCCAGGCGTACCATGGGAACTACGGCATCATTGTACCTATAAAAAACACCACCGTAAAACCCGTGATCGCTGCTATAACCATCTTCAAACAAGCTGTAACCGATCATTAAACCACCCATAAACTCTTGGTACGAGCCTTGATGTAACTGGTTGTAATGGGCGATGAGCTTGCTTCGCTCTCCCATCGGTACGGAGACCCCTGCATTGAACGTGATCTTCGGCGCCAAGGTAACGCTGGCATTATCATAAAATGAAACCTTGGGTCTATTGAAGTGGTAATAAGCCAGCCCTAAATAATAGTTTGCATTCTCCCCGAAAGTGCTGTTATAACTAATGCCGAAGCCAACATCAAAATACTGGTAGCCGGCAACTTTCCAGCTGCCTTCTTCGCCTGTCGGCATCGTGGGGTCATAACGGCCATTCGTGTATTGATTATCGAAAGTTAGTGCTAAAGGATCAAATTGCCTTTGTACGATGCCGGCCATGAAAGCAACCGACAAATACCTTGTGAAATCTGCACTCAAAGACTTGTGATAATTGACGGCAGGTAAAACCTGTACAGCCTGCAAAGATGAAGTACCCGCTTTGTCGTATGTTAACTGCATCCCGGCTGTAACGTAATCGTTGTTTTTTCCAACAGGGTATTTGACTTCGCCGCTCAGCGTCCCGGTTTGATAAGGGATCGTGACGCTGTTCCACTGGTTCCGGTATACGGCTTGGAGCCGGATATCTCCCGTAAAAATTCCCATCAATGCCGGGTTGCGGAGAATGGGCGTTTCAGTAAACTGCGATAAATGGATATCCTGCCCCCATGTTGTTTGAAACACGCAGCAAAAAAAGGATATGATGACGATGAATTTTTTCATTACAATTTTTTTATCGCAGGACGGTTACATTTCCTTTCATCACAAAATTTTCCCCCGTATCGCAAATGAGTTCTAAATAATAGACGAACACATCCGGTTCTAATGACTTCCCATTATACTTTCCATCCCAACCGTAGGTTGGATCATCTGCCGGAACATTGCTCCTTTCAAATACCATCTGCCCCCAGCGATTAAATACCCGGAAGATTTTTACCGCCCTGATGCCGCGCCCCCTCGGGTAGAAAATATCATTCCGTCCATCGCCATTGGGGCTAAATGTGTTCGGAACAAAAATGTTATCTGCTTGGCAAATGATTTTAACATTTACTTCATCGGAAGCTTCGCAACCGTAAATAGAACTTACCCTAACACTGATCGTCTGATCGGACCGGGGTGTTAATACGGTACTGCTGCAATATGTACAACTTAAATCAGTCGAAGGCGACCATTCCCAGTTTGCAATATCATTGCCATTGGCTTGCAAGGTGTACGGGTTTCCTGCCGGGATAACCAGGTCAGGTCCCAAGTTCACTTTTGGCGTTGGATGAACTCTTACCAGGGCTTCTGCCCGCGCCGTGAAACAGTTATCCGAACCGTAACCGATCACCGTATAACGTGTATCGGCAATAGGATGCGCTACCGGATCAGGGATGGTACTATTACTCAGGCTACTTGCCGGCGACCATGAATAACTTACTGCACCACTGGCCTGAAGCTGTGCGCTTTCTCCCTCGCAAATATCTACATCGCTGGCCTGTACCGTGAAAGGTTGCGATACGGATACCCGCACTGAATCTGTTTTCGTACATCCGTAATCGTTAGTGGCAGTTACATAATATACCGTGTCAATATCGGGGTTGGCAACAGGCATTGCTAACTGTGGATCGTTGATGTTATAATCCGTCCAAGATATTTGGTTGGCGTTTGTTTGAGCTAGCATGGCAATAAATTCGCCCCTGCAAATGGATATATTCCGAGGCGCTGCCTGTAATGTAACGCCGGGGTTTACGCGGAACGGTAAATTGGCTGTATCGTGGCAGGTGCCGTTCTCGTTGGTAACGATTAAGGCAATGTCGTATAACCTTGGTTGCGTATACTCGACCGGGGGTGTTTGCTGTTCCGTGTAAGTTGGTACTCCGTCCATGATCCACTGGTAAGTAGTATTGGGCAACTGCCTTTGGTCATGCCCGGTAAATTGGATGAAATCCCCGCCGCAGGCAGGATTGACTGGGTCGATGATCGCTTCCGGGCTTGTATCGATCGAAATGGTATCGGTAACAGTATCCTGGCAGCCGAATGAACTCGTTGCTGTTAATGAAACGGTATATGTACCTGGTCTTGGGAAAAAATAGGCCGGGTTTTGTTGGGAACTACTGTCGGAATGCGTAAATAAATCCCCGAAATCCCACGTGTATGTTAAACCTTGCGATAATGAATCAAGGGTATAGCTGCTACTCTGATCTTCGAATAAAATCGTGGCCGAATCACAGGCATTAGGCATGCTGATGTTGAACTTTGCTTCAACATTATCGACTGTTATCGTATCGCTACCGGTTGCTAAAACAGTACAACCCTGGGCATCCGTTAATAATACCCGTGGTACGTATCTTCCTGCTTTTTTGTATTGATATGTGATGTTGGGTGTTGTGGATGTTTGTACGGTACCATTATCAAAATCCCAGGTATATGTCGTGGCATTGGTAGAATTGGCGCTGAAATTTACCTCTAAACCTTCGCAGCCATCTTTAGGGCTGGCTTGCATGGAACCTGTTGGTCCGCGAAGGTGGATGTCTTGTGAATAAACAGCCGGGCAATCTCCGGCAGAATATACCGTGAGCGTGATCGTATAATCACCGGGACGCGTATATATATGTGATGGATCTTCTAAAAGGGAGTTACTACCATCCCCGAAATTCCATTCCACCCTTTTATAATCGGTAGATTCATTGATAAAATCAATCTGGATCGGCGGGCAGATGGACAAATCTGTCGGGATTGAAAATTGAGCCTGTGGGTTAGAAATGTGAATCATGTTTACATATTCCCGGTTATCGCTGCAACCGTTGTTATTCGTCATGATAAGCCTCACCGTATAGTCGCCCGGAGCCGCGTAGTGATGCCTGGGGGTGGCTTCTGTTGATGTAGTACCATCGCCAAAATCCCAGTTGTACGTGATAGAATTATTAACCGTGTTCGGAGTAAAAAGCACCGGCGCCATGATACAGGTAGAATCATGATCGGCGCTGAAGTCGGCATCTAAATCTACCACGTTAACGGTATGTTGCGAGGAAACCGTACAACCACTCGCATCTTCTACGATCAAGTTAACATTAAAATTCCCTCCTTGACTGAAAGCATGGGAATAGCTGACAGGCCGTGTGCTAGTACTTTCTGTAGGACTACCGTCCCCGAAATCCCATGTCCAATTTGTAATGGTATTGCCATGGGTAGTAATCGATAAATCGGTGAAAGAGATAGCATCATTTACGCAATTTCTTCCAATAAAACTGAAATCGGCCATGGCCCCGTTGACCGTAATGCCTAGTGAATTTGATGCCGTTACGCAACCGTTATCATCCGTGATAGTCAGTTGTACCGTATAATTGCCGGGTTGTGCATAACTTTTGGAAACCGGCGATTGCGTGCTAGTTGATCGTGTACCATCGCCCCAATCCCAGCTAAATGTTGCAATATTACCGGCATCGATTCCTGCGTAAGTAAATTCAATTTCATTACCGGCGCATACGGTGTTATTGTTCACGGTAATCGTTGCATTCTCATCAATGATGGTAACTTGCAGTTCATGTTCATTTGTGCAAGCGCCGTTATCTACGGTAAGATGCACGGTATAAGAGCCGGGATTAGTATACGTATGAACGGGGCTTTGATCTGTAGAAGTAGCGCCATCCCCGAAATCCCAATGCCAGTTTCTAACAGGTGGGTTGGGCCCGAATTGTGAAAGATCATTGAACTGAACCAAGTATTTATCACTACAATCCCTCGTGAAATCAAAATCTGCTATGGGAGGCAAAATGTTGATGTATTGCAGCTTTGTTAATTCCCGGATACATCCGAAATTATCGACGATCAGCGTGACATCGTGATAACCTAAAGTATTGAAAGTATGGGATGGATTTTCTATGTTTTCAGTGCTGTTATCCTGCGGGAAAATCCAAGTCCAAGCAGTGCCGCGCGGAACAGATAAGTTCGTGAACTGAACGGGCAGGTTCGCGCAGGTAAATGTTGGATTAGCTTCAAATGCTACTATGGGAATTTCCCCGGCTTGTACCGTGGAGGTAAAGCTGGCTGTACATCCTGCTACTGTTGTAACGGTTAGGTTCACCGTGAATATTCCTTGACTTGTATAGGTATGTGTAGGGTTAGCTTCATTGGAAGTGTTGCCGTCTCCAAAATTCCAGAGATAGTTCTGTACCGGGCCACCTACAACCATATTGGGTGTAAATGTTACTGGTAACGGAATGCAACCGTTCGGAGGGTTCATCGTGAAATTGACTTCCGGCTCCTGTACCTGTATATAGCCCGGCAAACTTAGGGTATTAGTGCAACCGTTGGCATTGGTCACAGTTAATGTCACATCGTAGGTCCCTAATTGATTATAAGTATGGTTGGGGTTTTCTAAGGTACTCGTAGCGCCATCTCCAAAACTCCATAACCATCCTGTTGCCCCGGTGCCGTCGTAATTAAATTGCGTAGTGAACGGCGCCTCGCAGCCAATTTGAGGCGTAGCATGAAAGCTTGCAACCGGTCCTTCCTCAACATGAACATCGCGTGTAATAACCTGTGTACATCCCGGGGTGCCGCTTTCCAGGGTAATTACATAGTCTCCCGGGCTTGAGTATGTTTTAGTTGGATCGATCGCTTGACTTGATGTGCCATCTCCAAATTGCCAATTCGCGATTGTAGGGTTAGGGTTTGTTGTATTAGTAAACGTAATGGGGTTATTGGAGCAGATATTGGCAGGTATATCAAAATCTACAGTGGGCTGTTGAATCGTAACATAGTGGTACTTAGTTACCTGGGAAGTGCATCCAGAGGCGGTTGTAGCTGTTAATGTAACCGTATATAAACCGGGTTGATTATAAGAATGACTTGGGTTTGCAAGGGTTGAGGTGTTACTTGTCCCGCTAGCGGGATCACCGAAATCCCAGGTGTAGTTAGCAGCGGCGGGTCCCGAGCTGATAAAATCCACCGTTAAGGGTGCGGTACAACTAGCCCTGTCATCAGCACTAAAATCTATCCGAGGTGTTTCATTGACAACGATCGGGTCGGGTAAAGTGTAGCCTTTTACACAGCCGTAGCTATTCGTAACGATATTGGAAACCGGGAATGATCCGGCTAGTTGATAGGTATGGGTGGGACTGGTAGCTTCTTCGGTGACACCGTCCCCGTAATCCCAAACGATCCTTGTTATAGAACCGCTGCCAGCTTGAGACTGATCTTCAAAATTCACTTGGTAGGGGGTACAACCTAAGGTACCTGATACAGAGAATAGCGGTAAAGGATTGGCGTAAACCGTGATGGTTTTGCTAACAGATCGCTGTACGCCACCGGGAAAGGTGGCTGTGAGTGTAACATTATAGATATTAGGAATACCGAATATCTTGTCTACATCCCTGTCGCTTGCATTGGCGCCCAAGCTAAAATCCCAGTTATAAGCAATAGCGGAGGGGTCTGTAAGATTGGTGAATTTTACGGTTAATGGTTCGCAACCTTCCCATTTATCTGCGGTGAAATCGACGGTTTGAGCATGGGTAATTAATGATAGGAGACAACAGGCTGTCCCTAAAAGGATATAGGTGAAAAACCGCTTCATCAGCAGGGTGTAGGTTTTAGTTGGAAATGGTTATTAATTAATCGCCCGGTTTCTTCATTGGCAATACTCGGAAGCGGGACAATATGGCGCTAAATTAATATTAAAAAAACAATTATTTATTACGTTAACAATTAGTTATCAAACTGATTAAAGATTTATGCTTTAATTGCCGAAGATTTGCGCGCCTAACCATATATATTTTATAAATCCAACTATTCGAATGACTGTTTATATGAGAGAAGTACTCGATAAGCACTATTGGAACCAACGCTATCGTACCGGTGCAACGGGCTGGGACTTAGGGCAGGTATCTCCTCCAATAGCAGCATATATCGACCAATGCCAAAATTTGAAGGCCAGGATCCTTATTCCTGGCGGGGGAAATAGCTACGAAGCCCAGTATTTGTGGGAAAAAGGTTTCACAGATATCACGGTGGTTGATATTTCGGATGAATTAATCGAGAATTTGAAACGGAAATACCGCGATACCGGCATAAAGTTTATCTCGGAAGATTTTTTCCAGCATCTAGGGGAATATGACATTATTATCGAACAAACTTTTTTAAGCGCTTTAGATCCTTCATTAAGAGACCGTTATGCCAAGAAAATGTATAGTTTATTATGGCAGAATGGCCGTTTTATCGGCGTGATCTTCAAGCGGCAATTCGATGAGCCCGGGCCGCCGTTCGGGGGATCGGTAAAAGATTACAGGAGGTTATTTGAGCCTTATTTCGATTTTCATACGTTTGCTCCCTGCGTGAACTCCCATCCTGCGAGGCAGGGTTCCGAGTTGTTTTTCAGTTTCCGCAAGAAAGAAAAAATGCTAGTTGCGCCAAGGAATGGCCTTTACCGAAAGAAGTAACAATTGTTAATTGCTCGGGGTTCTGTAACTTTATAGGACTGAATATTTTTGCGAATTGAAAAAAAGGTGCTAATGCTTAGAGTTCAAAAAATCAGCCTGCTGGTTTTGTTTTTACTAATTGGACAATTTCTTTCCGCCCAAGTGAAACATCTAGATGTTGACAGCTTTCAGAAAGGCTTGCAACAGGAAGGTGTTCAAATCTTCGATGTCAGAACTGCCAAAGAATTTAATAGCGGTCATATCAAAGGCGCTTTACAAGCCGATTATTTAAAACAAGAAGAGTTCCGGGAAAGGGCTAAATACCTTGATAAAAATAAACCGGTATACGTCTATTGCCTCGGCGGTGGACGAAGTGCCAAAGCAGCTGCATGGCTTACGGAAAATGGCTTTACAAACGTAGTTGACCTTAACGGGGGCATCAGTGCCTGGAAGCAAGCGGGCAAACCCGTTACCGGGAATACCGTCAACGAAAAACAAATGTCGATCAGCTCATTTACAACCGGGCTGAAGAAAAATAAATTAACACTTGTGGATGTAGGCGCAGCTTGGTGCCCGCCTTGCCGCAAAATGAAACCCCTGGTTGATGATTGGTTGAAAAAACACCCGGAAGTTTCCTTGCTCAATGTAGATGGAGGTAAAGATATTGATGTTATGAAATCGATTGATGCAACGGTGTTGCCGACATTTGTGCTTTATAAAAACGGGAAAGAAATTTGGCGTAAATCCGGCATTTTTGAAATGAAGGAATTGGATAAAATCATTTCAACACAGGAGTAGAGACAAGGCATGCGCTGTCTCTACTCCGCACATATTTACCGCACAAGCATCAACCCCGGTAGATCTCGCCGTATTTTCCTTCCGCGTACTTCATAAAATGAGAAAAATTCAACGGCTCTCCCGTAATCTTTTCACATAATTCATTCGAAGTATAAAATCTTCCGTGAACATGAATGTTCTGCCTTAACCATTGTAATAAGGTCGCAAAATCACCATTCGCGATACGTTCCTCCAAATCCTTGATCTGCCTACTGATAGCCTGGTAAAACTGGGCGGCATAAAAACTTCCCAGTGAATAGGTTGGGAAATATCCGAAACTGCCGTGTGACCAGTGTATATCTTGCAAAACGCCCAAGGTATCATTCGGTACGGTGACCTGTAAAAAATTCTTATAATACTCGTTCCAGGTATGATTCAAATCCTTGGCTGAAATCGATCCGTCGATCAGGCCCTTTTCTATTTCATAGCGGATCATGACATGGAAATGATAAGTGATCTCATCTGCTTCCGTTCTCAATAAGGAGGGTTCTACGAGGTTGATGGCCCTGTAAAACTCTTCCAACGGAACGCCGGATAAATTACCCGGGAATAATTCCTGCAACCCGGGGTAATAATGTTTCCAGTATGATATGCCCCGGCCTACATTATTTTCCCATAACCGGGATTGCGATTCGTGGACACCGAGGCTGGCAGCTTCACCGCATGGTAAACCATATTGTTCTACCGGCAATCCTTGTTCGTACAAAGCATGTCCCCCTTCGTGGATACAGCTCCAGGTCATGTTGTTAAAGTCCTGTTCATCAACCCGGGTCGTTACCCTAACATCCCTGGGGTTAAAACTGGTGGTAAAAGGATGCTCGCTCAGATCCTGCCTTCCCGCTTCAAAATCGAAGCCCATATCATTTAGAAGTTTCAAACCGTATTGCCATTGGGCATCTTTACCGTAGGTCGTTTTGAGAAAGTTATTATTCGGCTTTTCATGGCCGGCGATTTTCTGTAAGAAAGGAGACAGCGAACTTTTAACTTCATCGAAAATCTGATCGAGGGTAGTAGTGGTCATACCTTTTTCATATTCATTAATCAAGGCATTATATGGATGACCCTCGAAACCCAGGATATCGCATTCCTGTTTCTTTAGGCTGATCATTTTCTCAAGTAACGGTTGAAAAACAGCATAGCTGGCATCTTTCCTGGCCTTGATCCAAGCATGGTAACTTTCAGATGTTACTTGGGATAATTCCGCGACGAAGCTGGCCGGGTATAGTTTATTTTTGCTGTAATCTTCCCAGGAGAGTTCAACATTTTTCTTTTGCACATTGTCCAGGTCATCCCTCGATAGTAGTTCTTGGAGCTTATTCCCCAATTTATCATCGGAAAACATTTCATGGGCCAGGGTGGAGAGGGTAGTAATTTGTTGCCCCCGGAAACCCGCGCCTTTTCCCGGTAAATATGTTTCCTGGTCCCAGCTTAATACCGCGATTGCATTTTTTACATCGGCAATTTTGGCCATCTGCTCCCTGAATTCGGCGTATAATTCCTTAGAATTTTTTTGTATATCCATTTTTTAAATCCAATTTTCCAAGATCATAATATGCGATATTTTTGTAAATATCAAGATTTTCACACGAGTCGATAAAAATAGATCATGAAGTTAAGTATAAAAGAAGTGGTGCAGGCAATTGAACAGTTCGCACCCTTGCAATACCAGGAAAGTTATGATAACGCGGGTTTGATATTTGGGGATCCCCAAACAGCTGTGCGAAATATTTTGTTGACCCTCGATGCCACCGAGGCCGTGTTAGATGAAGCTATCGAAAAAGGTTGTAACTTGATCGTAGCGCATCACCCTATAGTGTTCGGGGGATTGAAGAAGATCAACGGAAAGAATTACGTGGAACGGGTGGCGATCAAAGCAATTAAGAACGATATCGCCATTTACGCGGCGCATACCAATTTGGATAATGTTCGCGCGGGCGTAAGTCATATGATTGCCAAGCAGTTAGGCCTGGTGAATACCCGGGTATTAGCGCCGAAACTAAATTTGTTGAAAAAGTTATATACATTCGTACCAACAGCGCAATTAGAAGTGGTTCGGGATGCAATGTTCGAGGCCGGCGCCGGATCAATCGGCCAATATAGTGAATGTAGTTTCAGCTCGGAAGGGGCGGGTACTTTTAAAGCCGGTAGTGGAACACGGCCTTTCGCCGGAGAAATTGGCAGCAGGCATACGGAAACGGAAAGTAAACTGGAAGTAATTTTCCCGGGGCATTTTCAGCCGGCAGTAGTGAGTGCCTTATTGGCGGCACATCCCTACGAAGAAGTAGCTTACGACATCATTAGTTTGGATAATGCTTACCCGGAAGTAGGGTTCGGCTTAATTGGCGACCTGGAGGTTGAAATGGACGAAATGAGCTTCCTGGAACACGTGAAGCAACAAATGAAGACAGGTTGCGTTAGGTACACACCGCTCCGTGGTAAACCGGTTAAAAGGGTGGCGCTATGTGGTGGAGCCGGAAGTTTCCTGCTTAAAACGGCAAAAAGTGCCGGGGCGGATGCTTACGTATCGGCAGACTTTAAATACCATGAGTTTTTTGATGCTGAAAATCAATTGATTATAGCAGATGTAGGGCATTTTGAGAGCGAGCAGTTCGTTGTGGAATTATTTTACCGTATATTGACCGAAAAATTCCCTAATTTTGCGCCTCTTAAATCTACCATTTGCACAAACCCGGTAAATTATTTATAATACATGGCTACTGTTAAAGAATACTCCGTAGAGGAAAAACTGGTTTCTGTATTGAAATTACAGAAGATTGATTCCAAGTTGGATGAAATCCAAATCCTGAAAGGGGAGTTGCCGATCGAAGTGAAGGACTTGGAAGATGAGATCGAAGGCTTGAACCATCGCCTTTCTCACATCGAAGAGGAAATTAATGGCATCCAGGACTTTATCACGTCTAAAAAGAACTTGATGAAGGATGCAGACGCCTTGATCAAAAAATACGAGAAACAACAGAACAACGTAAAAAACAGCCGTGAATTTGAAGCCATCAGCAAGGAAATTGAAATGCAATCCCTCGAAATCAAACTCGCGGAAAAGCATATCAAGGATGCTAGCGAGGAAATCAAAGACAAATCTCGTATTCTAGAATCTGCCAAGAAAAGTATCGGTGAAAAAGAAAGTAACCTGAAACATAAGAAAGGTGAACTCGAGAAAATTATCGCCGAAACCGATAAGGAAGAAAAACAATTCTATAAGCAAAGCGAAGATGCCCGCGAAAAAGTAGACCCGCGTTTACTCTCCGCTTACGAGAAGATCCGTAAAAATTACCGCAACGGTTTGGCCGTGGTAACCATCGTTAGGGATTCCTGCGGCGGTTGCTTCAACGCGATTCCACCTCAACGCCAAGCTGAAATCCGCCAACGTAAGAAAATCATCGTTTGCGAACACTGTGGCCGTATCTTGGTAGATAACGATTTGGATGCTTCTACAGAAATTTAATATAAAGGGTTTATTATAATAAATGTCCCGGTTGAGTCATAGCTTGACCGGGATTTTTTATTTTTCCGTTGCCTGCTCCCGTTCTTTTTCTTGCAGTGTTTTTAACAACAGGTACCGCTTTTTCCGCTGTTTTAAGATAATGTATACAGCAACTATCACTGCCATAAATATTGGCAATACGTTAATTAGAATAGTTAAAAGGAATGATTTGAATTCCATGATCCGATTTTAAACCGGTTTAGGCATAACCGGTATTCTTTAATGCCCGGTAAAACTGAAAAATTAACCTTTACTTCCCCGTGGAAGCCAACCCGGTTTTAAAGATATCAATTCTTTTTACAAGGTTATAATATTAATGTACACTTATCTTCACCATATTTAAAGGATTTGCCCGATTTTTGCAAGGCTAGGTGGCAATGACTCATTGACCGGACTCAATTTTTTAAACCGTATGCGATTATTCCTGATTATTATAGGGTTGCTTTGCGCCCCGCTGTTCTTGAATGCCCAACAGAAGAAGTTTGAATTTAACGAACGCTGCCAAGAGGCTTATCATGCTATTATGCAGTTAAGACTTGAAACAGGCAGGCAAATATTGGCCCAGGAAAAGCAGGAAAATCCCGGCAACCTCATCCCGTATTACCTGGAGAATTATTGCGACTTCTTCCCGTTGTTCTTTAACGAAAATCCTGCCGAATACTCGGCGAAAAAGAAACTGCGCTCCGAACGCTTAGCCTTGATGCAAGAAGGCCCAACCAATGATCCTTTCTATCTGTATACACAGGCTGCGATTAAATTCCAATGGGCCATGGTAAAGGTGAAATTCGGAGAAAAATGGGATGCCGTCTGGGAAGTCAGGAAAGCTTTTTTAACTTTCAAGGATAACCAGAAGAAATTCCCATACTTCCAACCCAATAAAATGATGATCGGGACCATGCAAACCGTTTTCGGAACGATCCCCGAAGGCTATAAATGGATTACCAATATCTTGGGATTGAAAGGCAGCATTAAACAAGGTACCCAAACATTACAACAATTCGTTAATAGCCAAGATGCTACTGCCAAATTATTCAAGGACGAATCTTATTACTACTATTGTTACCTGAAATTATTTATAGAAAATAAACCGGAAGAGCTTTGGCAATTCATTGAACACCAACAGCTCGATACCCGCAACAATCATCTTTTTGCCCTGATGGTCGCTAACTTGTCGATGAATAATCAAAAAGCGGCGCAGGGTTTGGAAATATTGGCCAATAGGACCCATAACCAGGAATATACCACCTTGTATTACGAATATTACTTAGCGGGTATCCTGCACTTGGAAGCGATGGACAATGAAGCAATTCCCTATTTCGAGCGCTTTCTGAACCAATTTAAAGGCAAATTTTATGTTAAAGAGGCTTTGCAGCGGTTAAGTTGGGCTTATTACCTCGAAGGTAACCAAGCCATGGCCGAGAAATACCGCGGCATGATTGCCAACCGTGGAAACGCTGAAACAGATGCCGACAAGCAAGCGCTGAAAGATGCCAAGAGCGGCAAATGGCCCAATGTGATATTGTTAAGGGCCCGCTTGCTAAGTGATGGTGGGTATTTTGACAAGGCATTGGCGTTGTTATCGGCTAAGAAAGCCCGGGATTTTGGTACGATCTCCGAACAATTGGAATATGCTTACAGGTTAGGCCGCATCTATGATGAAATGGGCCGTGACGATATGGCAATCCGCATGTACAACGTAACCGTGGAACTCGGGATCGATAGACCTGAATATTTTGCGGCCCGGTCGGCTTTACAACTGGGCTTTATCTATGAAAAAAGACATGATATTGCCAAGGCAAAGGAATGTTTTAATACCTGCATCGGTATGGATGGCCATGACTATAAAAACTCGCTGGATCAAAAGGCCAAAGCCGGTTTATTGCGCCTAGACGGTAAGTAATGCACAGGCAATGTAAGAAATGTGGGAAAATGAAATTTTCTTTATTGAATTTTATTTGGAATTTGGTGTTCGCAAATTGGAATTTTCCTAGGTATGTTGCAAAGACTAATTATTCAGAATTACGCTATCATTGACAAGCTGGAAGTTGACTTTTCCGGGCATCTTAACATCATTACCGGTGAAACCGGTGCGGGTAAGTCTATCTTATTGGGCGCTTTATCGCTAATCCTGGGCGAACGCGCCGATCCGGCTTCTTTATTCGATAAAGACAGGAAATGTATTGTAGAAGGGATTTTTAAGGTTAAAAAGCAACAGGTACAGGCTTTTTTCGAAGCGAACGAGCTGGATTTGGAGGACCAGGTGATCATCCGCAGGGAAATTAGCCCGGCGGGGAAATCAAGGGCTTTCATCAATGATACGCCGGTTAACCTGTCCCAACTGTCAACGCTTACCAGTTTTTTTGTTGATCTCCACCAACAATTCGATACCCTGGATTTGGAGAAATCAGGCTTTCAAAGGGATGTAATTGATGCCTTGGCATTGAATGGAGATCTTATCTCAACCTATTCAAAAGCTTACCAGCAATACGCTAAAACGCAGCAATCCCTATATGATGCCATGCAAGTAAGGGATGAGGCCAATAAAACGACTGATTTCAATAAATTTCTCCTAGATGAGCTGTTAGAAGCTAATTTTAAGGAAAACGAGATAGAGGAAGCCGATGCAGAATTGCAGGTATTAAGCCATGCGGAAGAAATCAAAAGCTCGTTGAATAAACTGTATTACCAGCTGAAAGAAGATGAACAACCGGTTGTGCAACAAATAAAATTATTGCAAACGTCTTTACAGGCGCTTTCAACTTTTCACCAAGATATTCCTGCCCTCGCGCAAAGAATGCAGTCGGCCTATGTTGAATTGCAAGATATTGCCGGGGATATTGAAAGGCTAAATGACCAGGTTCAATTTGACGGCGCCAGGATTGAAGCGCTGAATGAGCGGATCGCCACCGGTTATAAGTTGTTGAAAAAGCACAATCTACATACTACGAACGAGTTGTTGACTCTTAAAGAACAATTACAAGCCAGCCTGGATGATGTGCAAAATATCGATGATAAAATCCTGCAACTGGAAACGCAATTAGCGAAGCAGCTAGTAAGTTTACAAGGGCTAGGTAAGCAGTTATCTACCCGCAGGCAGGCGCAGCAGCTCCCATTTGAGCAAAAAGTAAATGAGTTACTGGTGCAGGTAGGAATGCCTAACGCACGGATAAAAGTGGAAGTTTCACCGATCGAACTAGGCGCTTTCGGCCTTGATGAGATCGTTTTCCTCTTCGATGCTAATAAAAGCAATCATTTCGCCCCTATACGCAAAGTAGCTTCCGGGGGTGAATTGAGTCGATTGATGTTATGTATCAAATCCTTGGTGGCAAGCAAGGAAGCTTTGCCCACATTGATATTTGACGAGATTGATACTGGCATTTCCGGGGAAGCTGCCAAGCAGGTGGGGATTATCATGAAAGATTTGGCAAAGGCTCACCAGGTTATCTGTATTACGCACCAACCGCAGATCGCGGGCAAGGCTGATGCACATTATTTCGTTTACAAAAAGACTGAAGGTCAAAAGGTTAGCTCACATATCCGTAAATTATCGAAGGAGGAACGCATTACTACGATTGCCCAAATGTTGAGTGGGGAGAAGCCCACGGCAGCAGCATTAGAAAATGCGCGGGAAATGGTGATGCAATAGTGTATGTTTGCAATAGGATTGTTGCAGATGATGGATTATGTGGATTTTTCAAATTAAAATTTAGAATTAACTTTTATTTTTGCCAAAATTTAGATCAATGGCTCAAAACTTATTACAAGGTAAGAAAGGCATCATCTTTGGTGCGTTGGATGAAAAGTCCATTGCCTGGAAAACCGCGAAGCGTTGTGTGGAACAAGGTGCACAGATCGTATTGACCAACGCTCCCATCGCTTTACGTATGGGCGAAATCAAGAAACTCGCTGAAGAATGTAATGCCCCGGTAATACCTGCGGATATCACGAATATGGATGACTTGAATAACTTATTCACACAATCCATGGAACATTTTGGCGGTAAGATCGATTTCGTACTGCATTCTGTCGGAATGAGTATCAATATGCGTAAAGGCAGACCATATACAGATCTGGATTACGATTTTACGCATAAAACCATGGACATTTCCGCTATCTCATTGCACAGGGTGTTACAAACAGCCTATAAGCTGGATGCGTTAAATGAACATGCTTCGGTGGTTGCCTTGACTTATATTGCAGCTCAAAGGGTATTCCCTGATTACAGCGAGATGGCAGATGCTAAGGCCATGTTGGAATCTGTAGCCCGTAGCTTCGGTTACCATTACGGTATCAAGAATAAGGTGAGAATCAACACGATTTCCCAATCACCGGTAAGAACAACTGCCGGCAGTGGGGTAAAGGGTTTCGATGATTTTATCAACTTCGCGGAAGAAATGAGCCCGCTGGGTAATGCTTCGGCCGACCAATGTGCGGATTATACCGTTACGCTGTTCTCCGATTTAACCAGGATGGTGACCATGCAGAACTTGTACCATGACGGTGGATTCTCTTCTACCGGTGTAACTATGGCCGTATTAGACAAGAAATAAGTAAATCAAGCAATAAAATTGCATAAAAAATCCGTCCCGGTTCCAATTGAAATCGGGACGGTACATTTTTGAATTTACCGGGCTATTGCTCGAATGGACGATTAATATTCATCTTCATTGAAGAAGAAGTCATCTTGAGATGGATAATCGGACCAGATATCTTCAATGCCTTCGTAAATTTCCCCCTCGTCTTCCAGTTCCTGCAAGTTCTCGATTACTTCGATAGGTGCACCGGAACGGATGGCGTAATCAATAAGTTCGTCTTTGGTAGCTGGCCATGGAGCATCCTCCAGGTATGAAGCTAATTCTAGAGTCCAGTACATCGTATTAAAATTTTTTACTTTTCTGATTTTCCGCAAAAGTATTATTTAATTTGAAATAAACAACACTTCCTAATTTAAAGCTTAAATTATAAACAATACTTATGCTTATTGCCCGCAATCTCACCAAAAACTATTCCAATCTACCCGTGTTAAAAGGGGTGGATATAAATGTCAGTAAAGGTGAAATCGTGACGATCGTCGGATCCTCCGGGGCTGGCAAAAGTACCTTGTTGCATATCCTCGGAACCTTGGATACGCCCACCGGTGGCGAGGTTTGGTTAGAGGATGTCAATATTACAGCATTGAAGGGGAACAAGTTGGCGGATTTTAGGAACCGTAACCTGGGCTTTATTTTCCAGTTTCACCATTTATTACCGGAATTTTCTGCGCTGGAAAATGTTTGTATACCCGGTTTTATAAAGGGCGCCAAATCCAATATCGTTAAAGACAGGGCCGTATTTTTATTGGAAACGCTTGGCCTCAAAGAGCGCCTCGAACATCGCCCGGCCCAATTATCTGGCGGGGAGCAGCAAAGGGTCGCCGTGGCTAGGGCTTTGATTAACGAACCTAAAATAGTGATGGCTGATGAGCCTACGGGTAACCTGGACTCGCAGAATGCCAGGGAGTTACATCAATTATTTACAGAATTAAGCGAGCGTTTTCAACAAACATTTATCATCGTTACCCATAATGAAGACCTGGCCAAGATGAGTACACGCAGCCTTACAATGAAAGATGGCAAGATTGTTTAATGTAAAACAATACTTGCCAACTCTTAATATCTCGAATGTTACTTACCTATGCAGGCTTGCAAACTATCTTTCCAATAAGGTATCTCTAAACCGAATACGTTTTTGATCTTCCCTTTATTCAATACGCTGTAAGATGGTCGTTCGGCAGCAGTAGGGTAGGCTTCCGAAGTAATCGGCTCTAATTTACATTGGCTACCGCTTAATGATTTGATGGCAACCGCGAAATCATACCAAGAAGCAACACCTTCATTGCTATAATGATAAATTCCGCCGATTTCATCCAGCTTTTCATATTTAAAATCTAGCATGGACAATATGGCTTTTGCTAAATCCAGGGCGTACGTAGGGGTACCGACTTGGTCAAATACGATCGATAAGGATTCTTTTTCCGCCATTAACTCCTGCATGCGGCTCACGAAGTTTACGCCATATTTGGAATATAACCAGGATGTACGGATCACTACAGTTGATGGGTTAGCGCTCAAAGCTGCCGCTTCACCGCGCATTTTTGAACTGCCGTATATAGTGCTGGGACTGGCATCATCCTCCTCGGTATAAGGAACACAAGCCTTACCATCAAATACATAATCCGTAGAAATATGAATGTATTGCGTTCCTTGATTGGAGCAAGCTTCTGCCAGGAATAAAGGCGCCTGGAAGTTCAATAAGAAAGCATTATCCTCGTCTGCCTCCGCTTTATCAACCGCTGTATATGCTGCACAGTTAATGCATGCATCAAATGTTTGAGCACCGAGGTATTGATTTACGGCATCGGCATCCGTAATATTTAATTCATCCACATCGGTAAATGTAAATTGATAACCGGGATATTGCGATGCTATTTCCTGGAAAGTTTTTCCCAATTGTCCGTTAGCACCGGTAACGAGAATATGTTTCATATTGATTATTGAGCTTTATATACAAAATTGTGCTTGCAATCTGCTAAGGTCGGTAATTTTAAATCTTTTTCCGAAACCTGGGCTTTGGAAAGGTCGATCTTCCAATCGATGGCTAGGCTAGGATCATTAAATATAATCCCCCCTTCGCTGGCTTTATTATAAAAATTATCACATTTATACATGACCTCGGCGGTTTCGCTTAATACGGAATAACCGTGTGCAAAACCCTTGGGAACAAGTAATTGCAATTTATTGTCGGCAGATAGTTCTATGCTAAATGATTTTCCATAGGTAGGTGAACCTTCGCGTATATCCACTACAACATCCAGAATGCTACCTTCGATAGCCCTGATGAGCTTAGTTTGAGCGTAAGGTTCCATTTGGAAATGTAAACCACGGAGTACGCCGTAAGTTGAACGGGCTTGATTGTCTTGAACAAATTTTATATCGATCCCTGCATCTTTGAAAGTATTATAATTATAACTTTCGAAGAAATATCCCCGCTCATCCGGAAAAACTTTCGGTTCGAATATGACCAATCCCGGTATTCCTGTTTCTTTAAATGGCATTATATATTTGGCTAAGATGATTTCGTGATAGAAGTTTTACCTGGATTCATATTGGGTTTGGTAATATGCTTTATAAGCCCCGCTGGTTACATGGTCCAACCATTCTTGATTATCCAGGTACCAATCTACCGTCTTGGCTAAGCCTTCTTCAAACTGGAGGGAGGGAGACCAACCAAGCTCTTTATTAAGTTTCGTAGCATCAATAGCATAGCGCATATCATGACCCGCACGATCTTTAACGAAGGTGATTAATTGGGCAGATGTACCCCCGGGGCGACCTAATTTTTCATCCATAATTTTGCATAGCAACCGGATGAGGTCGATGTTTTTCCATTCGTTGAACCCGCCGATATTATATGTTTCCCCGAGCCGACCGTGGTGGAAGATGGTATCAATTGCCCTGGCATGATCTTCCACGAAGAGCCAATCACGCACATTTTCCCCGGTTCCATAAACAGGAACGGGCTTATTATTTTTGATATTGTGAATCGCTAAAGGGATTAATTTTTCAGGGAAATGGTTTGAGCCATAATTGTTTGAACAATTCGATAATACTACCGGTAAGTGGTAGGTATGAAAATAAGCTTTTACAAAATGATCTGAACTCGCTTTTGATGCAGAATAGGGAGAGCGCGGGTCATAAGGCGTTTCTTCAGTAAAAAGACCGGTTTCCCCTAATGATCCATATACCTCGTCCGTTGAAACATGGTAAAACCTTTTGTCTCCAGGTTGATCTTTCCAGGTATTCCTAGCAGCGTTCAGTAGTACCGCTGTGCCTAATACATTTGTCTTAATAAATGATAAAGGATCCAGTATGGAGCGATCTACATGGCTTTCTGCTGCTAAATGGATGACCCCGTCAAATTGTTGTTGTTGAAAAAGGTTATTGATAAATACTTCATCCGTAATATCGCCTTTTATAAATTGATAATTCGGGGCTTGATCTACATCTTTTAAATTTTCCAAATTCCCAGCATAGGTGAGTGCATCCAAATTATAAATTTGATACCCAGGATATTTATTGACAAACAGTCTAACGACATGGGAGCCAATAAATCCTGCACCACCGGTTATCAACAGTTTCTTCTTCATTTTGGTAAGATTATGAATTGGGTATGGTTATTTACAAATATGGATAGCCGGGATATCAAATCCCGGCTATTTGAATAATAGTATCGAAATTATTTATGCAATGCTTCTTTGAAATATTGGTACGTGATCTTCAAACCTTCTTGGCGGGAAACTTTCGGTTCCCATCCCAATAATTCTTTAGCCTTTGTAATATCTGGTTTCCTTTGCTTGGGATCATCTTTCGGTAAAGGTTGGAAGATGATCTTTTGCTGGGTTCCGGTTAAGGAAATTATTTCCTCCGCAAATTCCAATAATGAAATCTCTGATGGATTACCAATATTAACCGGCAAATGATAATCGCTTAATAAAAGGCGGTATATCCCTTCAACCAAATCATCTACGTAACAGAACGAACGGGTTTGAGAACCATCCCCGAAAACGGTTAAATCTTGACCCGTCAAAGCTTGGCTCATGAAGGCTGGTAATGCACGGCCATCATCGAGTCGCATTCTCGGTCCATATGTATTGAAAATACGGATGATCCTGGTTTCTACGCCATGAAAATTATGGTATGCCATCGTGATGGATTCCATGAAACGCTTAGCTTCATCGTATACGCCCCGCGGACCAACGGGGTTCACGTTGCCCCAATATTCTTCAGTCTGCGGATGCACCAGCGGATCGCCGTAAACCTCGGAGGTTGAAGCCACAAGGATTCTTGCCTTTTTAGCCTTTGCCAATCCTAAAAGATTGTGAGTGCCGAGCGAACCCACCTTCAACGTTTGAATCGGCATTTTCAAATAATCGATCGGGCTTGCCGGCGAAGCAAAATGAAGGATATAATCTAATTCCCCCGGAACATGAACAAACTTAGTTACATCATGATGATAAAACTCGAATGAAGGTAAAGGGAACAAGTGCTCAATGTTTTTCATATTCCCGGTAAGGAGATTGTCCATACCGATCACATGATAACCTTCCTGTATAAACCGGTCACATAAATGCGAGCCTAAAAATCCCGCGGCGCCGGTAATAAGTACACGTTTTTTTGTCATATTCATGGGGTATTAGATTTTAGCAGGAGTACGACCAACACTTTCATAATGGAAACCAAGTTCTTGCATGCGTGATACCTCGAACAAGTTTCTTCCATCAAAGATAGCCGGTTGTTTTAATAATGATTTTATCTTTTCGAAATCAGGTGTTCTAAATACGCTCCATTCAGTCGCAATCACCAATGCGTCTGCATTCTCAAGACAGTCGTACTGGTTTTCAGCATATTTAACTTTATCTCCTATGACAGATTTTACATTCGGCATTGCTTCAGGGTCGAATACACTGACAGTTGCCCCTGCATTAGTTAAGGCATCTATCATGTATAAAGCGGGAGCTTCACGGATATCGTCCGTATTAGGTTTAAAAGCTAAGCCCCATAAGGCGAAGTGCTTGCCTTTCACATCATTAAAGTACGCGGTTACCTTTGGAATCAAGAACAATTTTTGTGCTTCGTTCACATCCATCACGGCATTTAATATCCTGAAATCATAATCTGCTTCTTGGGATGATTTAGCCAAAGCCTGCACATCCTTAGGGAAGCAGCTACCGCCGTAACCGATACCCGGGAATAAAAACCTTTTACCAATACGGTCATCGCTACCCATACCGCGGCGTACCATGTCAACATCGGCGCCTAGTTTTTCACAAAGGATCGCGATTTCATTCATGAACGTAATCTTGGTCGCTAGGAATGAGTTGGCAGCATACTTCGTTAATTCAGCCGATTTTTCATCCATATATAAAATGGGATTACCCTGCCTAACATACGGGCCGTATAATTCTCCCATTATTTTACGGGCTTCTTCAGAATCGGTACCGATTACAACCCTATCTGGTTTCATAAAATCATCTACGGCAACACCTTCCCTTAAAAATTCAGGATTTGAAACCACGTCAAACGGAGTTTTGCAATTTTTAGCAATCACTTCGCGCACTTTCTCCGCGGTTCCTACCGGCACGGTGCTTTTGTCAACGATGACTTTATAGTCGGTCATGATTTTACCTAAATGATCCGCCACTTTCAGGATATAAGATAAATCGGCAGAACCGTCTTCTCCCGGCGGAGTTGGTAAGGCTAAGAAAATAACCTGCGCATCGGCTATACCTTCTTCCAGGTTTGTAGTAAAGTGCAAACGGCCTTGTTTCAAGTTCCGTTCGAATAACTTTTCTAGGCCGGGTTCATAAATAGTTATTTGCCCGTTGGACAATTTTTGAACTTTGTTGGCATCGATATCTACACAAGTTACGTCATTGCCTGTTTCGGCAAAACAGGTCCCGGTTACTAGGCCAACATAACCGGTTCCTACAACAGAAATCTTCATATGGGGGTTATTTTAAAAATGATAGAACAGATTCAATGATGTGTGACTGTTGATCTTCGTCCATTTCAGTATGTATCGGTAAGGAAATAACCTTGGTTGTTAGTTCATCGGTAATAGGTAAATTAAATGCACTGCTTCCGAAAGCGGCAAACATTTTTTGTTTATGTGCAGGCACTGGATAATAAATCATTGCCGGCACTTGTTTCTCCTGCAAATAAGTTTGCAAGGCTAATCTATCCGCACCTTCGATCTGCAATGTATATTGATGGAATACATGATAGCTATATGCTGCCCTGAACGGCGTTACGATTTTGGGATGATTCGCAAAAGCGGCATCATAAGTATCAGCTACCTTTCTCCTAGCTTGTATATAGGAATCCAATAAAGGCAGTTTGATTCTCAAAACCACGGCTTGTAAAGTATCTAAACGGGAATTTACGCCAACTACATCATGGTAATATCTTGCGGATTGGCCATGATTCGCTACCATCCTGATCTGTGCCGCTAAGGCATCATCATTGGTAAATAAAGCGCCGCCATCACCGTAACATCCCAAGTTTTTGGATGGGAAGAACGAGGTGCAGCCAATATGCCCGATCGTTCCGGCTTTTTTAACGCTACCATCTTTGGAAGTATAATCAGCACCGATAGCTTGCGCATTATCCTCGATCACTAAAAGTTGGTGTTTATCCGCGATTTCCATGATCGCATCCATATCGCAAACGTGCCCGTATAAGTGTACCGGGACGATGGCCTTCGTTTTCGGGGTAATGGCCGCTTCGATCTTGCCGGGATCAATGCAATATGTTTGCGGATCTACATCTACAAATATCGGTTTCAGGTTCAGTAAAGCGATCACCTCGGCAGTTGCAATGAAGGTGAAAGAAGGGGTGATCACCTCGTCGCCAGGCTGTAAACCCGCTGCCATCATAGCAATTTGCAAAGCATCGGTACCGTTGGCACAGTTGATGACATGCTTTATGCCAAGGTAATTTTCCAACTCTTTTCCAAACATCTGCACGGGTGCCCCGTTAATAAAAGCAGCACTTTCCAGTACTTCTTGCATTGCAACATCCACTTGAGATTTTATCTTCGCGTACTGGCGCTTCAAATCAACCATTTGTATCGGTACCATTCAGGAAATAGATTTTTATTTTAAAGTGAGCAAATTTACAAAAAATGAGATTGGGCAGGGGATTATATTTGCAAGATTTTAATAACATTACGTTAAAGTAATTATAGTGGGATTTTCTACAATATTATACAATATAGCTATTGCTGCATACGCCGCCGGGGTAAGGGTCGCGGCCAGTTTAGGTAAGGAAAAGGCCCGGTTATGGCTCGATGGCAGGAAAAATTGGCGGCAAAAATTGGCAGATGCGGTGGAAAATGACCAGCCTTATATTTGGATGCATGCTGCCTCCCTCGGGGAATTTGAGCAGGGACGCCCCTTGTTAGAGGCTTTCAGGAAAGATTATCTCCGTTATAAACTCATCTTGACATTCTTCTCTCCCTCGGGGTACGAGAACAAGAAAAACTATCAAGGAGTGGATACCATATGTTATTTGCCATTGGATACGGGGAAGAATGCAAAGGATTTTCTTGCCATCGTTCGCCCGGAATTGGCCATTTTTGTCAAATACGAGTTTTGGTACCATTATTTAACCCAATTGTCCTATCAAAATGTGCCTACAGTATTGGTTTCAGGGCTATTCCGGGAAAAACAGGTGTTTTTTAAACCTTATGGTGGTATGTTTAGGAGATTATTGCAGGGTTTTGATAGAATTTTTGTGCAAAATGAAGATTCTTTGCGCTTATTAACCGGTATTCAACTAAATAATGTGACGCTTGCCGGGGATACCCGTTTTGATAGGGTTTGGGCCGCGCGCTTACAAGCGAGGGACTTACCGCTGATAGAACAATTCGTTGGGGAGCAAAAAGCTTTAATCGCCGGGAGTACTTGGCCTAAGGATGAAGAAATTATCGCTGCGTGGTGGCAAAATGCAAAGCAAGAGGGGAGGGTTATCATCTTGGCGCCGCACGAAATCGATGGGGAACATATCGCGCAAATCCAGCAAAAATTTCCCGGGGCTACTAGGTATAGCGAGTATGCTAAGAACCCGGTGACTACTTCTAAAGTACTTATTATCGATAATATCGGGATGCTGAGCGCCATTTATAGGTATGCTTATGTAACTTATGTTGGTGGCGGGTTCGGCACGAGTGGTTTACACAATATCCTAGAAGCGGCAACATATAGCAAACCCGTACTATTTGGACCCAATATCGAGAAGTTCCCCGAAGCTATCGAATTAGTTCAACTACGGGGTGCATTTATTGTTAGGGATGTATTTTCTTTTACCACCACAGTTGCGGGCCTAAGCGAGATGCCTAAATACAGGGAAACTGCCACGGTTGCAGGTAAATTCGTGGAAGAGCGGCAAGGGGCAACCCGGAAAATCCTCGATTATATTCATGGAAAACGTTTCCTGACAACATTGTAAAACTGTTGTACTAGGTGGTCCTCTTCCAACCAGCCCAATTTGAGCTTCAGTTCCCTTTCTATCCAGTTATTGGCTTCGTGGATGTCGGTAAATTCGTTGATAGTCTTAACAGACCTGTCGTACATGGCAATATCCCCACGGAAAAGCTCCTGGATATATTGAAATTTATCATTGATACCAATTGCTTTCCTTAGATCGGGGATGCTCATCTGGCCCAATTTCTGACCGAGCTCTACCGTGTTTTTACGGAGGGAGTTATTAAGCGATTTACCATCCGCTTCATCCTCATCTATATCAATGGAAACAGGTGGTTTCTTGGGTGATGTTGTCACCGGGCTTGCCACGTTCGCGGCAAGATCGAAGAGGCTCGGCATAATTGCGCCGTTCGAAACCACGGTTTCTTTATTGACTTCTTCGGTTTCCAAAGGCTTTTGGGCCGGGAGCGGATCTACAATTTCTGGCGATGGTTCCGGTGCTACTTCGACCTTGGCGGCAAAAGTTTGCGCCGCTTCGATTTCCCGGTTTAGGGCCGGTGGTGGTGGCGGGGTAGGTTGTGCTTGCATAGCTGCTATTTCTTCCACGGGCCTACTGGGCATAATAACAGCGATATTAGGCTTGCTGCTTGCTGCTTGGGGCTGTGATTGTTGTTGCAGATGCAAATGATGCATCACTTCTGCCTGTAGCAGTTGCGAATAATACGAAATGGTGTATAAATCGGAATTGGAATCCTTAAGCGATGACAATTTGTCGATTAATGCATTGATTTTTTCCATGCTGACTCCTGTATTAATGCATTTAGAACGATTTTCTTTTATTTGCATAAAGTTACAGAATTTAAGAACTTAATTATCAAAAGAATAATATATGTTTATTGAACCTTCACTTTCAGGCGGTAGCCGCAGGGGTTGGATTGAAGTAGTTTGCGGATCCATGTTCTCCGGGAAAACCGAAGAATTGATCCGCCGATTAAAACGCGCCAAGATCGCCAACCTGGAGGTGGAAATCTATAAACCCCTATTAGATACACGCTACGACCTTGAAAATATTGTATCGCACGATGAAAATAAAGTGGTGTCAACCCCTATTGAGAGTTCTCAACAAATATTATTACTTGCGCAAGAGGCGGATGTAATTGGCATCGATGAAGCACAATTTTTTGATCCGGAGTTACCCAATGTTTGTGAAACACTCGCCTTGAGAGGTATCAGGGTAATTGTTGCCGGGCTGGATATGGATTACCAGGCCAGGCCTTTTGGCCCGATACCGCAATTACTAGCGAGGGCAGAATATATTACCAAGTTACACGCCATCTGCGTGAAATGTGGCAATATTGCCAATTACTCTTTCCGTAAAAGCGGGGATGACAATACTTTTTTACTCGGGGAAAAAGACTTGTACGAGCCGCGGTGTAGGCATTGTTATTACAACGAAAAATAAAATTATTGCTGGATAGTGGCGGAGGTTTCGCCATTTGTAGCCACTATTGGGTTTTTAACCTTAAATGTGAATTTTTTCTGCGTAATATAGCTGAAACATACCACGATGATCGTAGTCAAAATCTTGGAAACGGTCGGGTACAAATGGAAATGTTCTACGAACAATTTCAGGAAAATATAATTGAGGGCGATGCAGATCGCGACCAGTAGGAAATAGCGGAATAATTGCACCCTTCCCCGCAAGTTGGATTCCGAAAATACAATGTATTTAGAGAGTAAAAAACCTGTGGGGAACGTGATGGAAAAAGAAATGATAAATGCCATGATATGCGGCGAGATCGTAACAATCCCGAGGTCAACCATGGATTTTTGCAGGATAAAATTGTAGCTGATGAAATATATTAAAATATCCAGCACCGTATTGCCTCCGCCACAAGCTACGTAACGGAAAGTTTGAAAAGGAATATATTTTTCAAACGGCTTATAAAAGAATGCTAGAATATTTAAAATGAGCTGTTGCATATCCAAACTGGCGCAAAGTTATATTATTTCCGGTAGTTCTTCACGCGGTAACCCCGTAAAAAATAGGTTACTGTTTGCGCATCTCCTGCCTGTTGATCCAATTGGTAGCTTTCTTCTCCGGGATTTTTAAGGGGTCTACTTCTTCCCAAGCTTGAACTGCTAGAAGTGCGGCCACCGTAGCTTCCATCGGGTCATTATTGTCTAACGCGCCTGCTTTGAAATATTTTCCTATAAAACCGGTATCGAATTGACCGGTAATAAATGGGGCCTGTTGCAAAGCCCATTCCCCGAATGGTAGCGTGGTTTTGATTCCTTCTACACGGTATTCTTGAATAGCACGGATCAACCGCTTGCGCGCTTCCTCCCGGTCTTGTCCCCAGGCGATTAATTTAGCAATCATCGGGTCGTAAAAGATAGGAATGTCCATGCCGGCTTCATAACCATCATCAACCCTAACGCCGTAACCGTCGGGGCGGATGTAAGTATTCAAGGAACCGGTGTCTGGCAAGAAATTATTTGCTGGATCTTCCGCGCAAATCCTTAATTCGATAGCGTGGCCATTGATTTTGAGATCTTCTTGGCTGAATGGCAGTTTTTCTCCCCTGGCAATGGCAATTTGCAATTTTACCAAATCAAGGCCGGTAATCATTTCTGTTACCGGGTGCTCCACCTGCAAGCGGGTATTCATTTCGAGGAAATAGAAATTCAATTGCTCATCTACAAGAAATTCTACCGTGCCAGCGCCGTAATAATTACAGGCTTTTGCTACATCGACGGCTTTTTGTCCCATAGCTGCCCTGATCGCTGGAGTAAGTATAGAAGATGGGGCTTCTTCGATTAATTTTTGATGCCTTCTTTGGATGGAACACTCCCTTTCGAATAGGTAAACATAGTTACCGTGTTGGTCGCCTAAGATTTGAATCTCGATATGCCTCGGCGCCGCAACATATTTCTCGATAAACACGGCATCATCTCCGAAAGCGCTGAGGGCTTCACTTTTAGCAAGCCGGATTTGCTCTTCCAGGTCCTTTTCATGTTCAACAACCCGCATTCCTTTACCACCGCCACCGGCAGAAGCTTTTACGAGGATGGGGAAGCCGGTTCTTTTAACTACTTCCTTGGCTTCATTTAAATCTTTAAGGGGAGTTTCGGTTCCTGGCACCATTGGGACATCGAACTTTTGAGCGGCTTGCTTGGCGGCCAGTTTACTGCCCATCGTCTCGATTGACGCGGCAGAAGGGCCTATAAAGGTGATGCCTGCCTTGGTGACAGCATCGGCAAAGCCTGCATTTTCGCTGAGAAAGCCGTAGCCGGGATGGATCGCATCAGCGCCGGTTTGTTTTGCCACGGCGATGATCTTATCGCCTATTAAATAAGATTGAGATGATGGGGCCGGCCCGATACAAATGGCCTCATCGGCAAATTGTACAAAGGGCATCGTCCTGTCGGCTTCCGAAAACACGGCCACGGTCAGTATCCCTAATTCACGCGCAGAACGCATTACCCGTAAAGCTATTTCCCCCCTATTGGCTACAAGAATCTTTTTCATGCGAAATTTATAAAGTGGGTAAAGTTAAGTAATTACAACTAAGTATCGTGCTTTGCTTGGGGAAGTGGATAAATTGATTGTATTTTTGTTGCCGAGATGACTGCGATACAACAAATTTGGTTCCTGGTTAAAAAGGATATGGTGCTGGAATGGCGCCAAAAACATGCTTTTTTCGGCATTTTGCTATACGTGTTTTCAACCGTGTTTGTCATCAACCTGATGATTCACCAGCCGGATGAAAAGATCTGGAATGCACTGTTTTGGGTTGTGCAGCTGTTTGTATGTGTGAATGCTATAGCAAAAAGCTTTTTGCAGGAGAGCAAGGGACGTTTACTGTATTTTTATGCTATCGTTCACCCGAGGCAGTTTATCTTGGCGAAGCTGATCTACAACGTATTGTTGATGATTATCATGAGTGTCATTGCCTTGGTTTGCTGTGTTATCTTCTTGGGTAATCCTATTATTAAGCCCTTGTATTTTATCGGGGTGGTATTGTTGGGTGGCGTAAGTTTATCGCTTTTATTTACGATGCTGGCGGCATTGGCAGCCCAGGCAAGCCAGAACGCAGCCCTGATGGCTATTATGGGATTCCCGCTGGTTTTACCGGTATTGATGTTATTGGCCAATATTTCGAGAAGTGCATTTATAGCAGTTTTGCAGCCCGGTTTAACGAGGATGTTTTACTTATTGGCGGGTATGGATATACTGGTGATAGCTTTGGCCTGTATACTTTTCCCGTTTTTATGGAAAGATTAATCATTTCAAAACATTGTTGTCCAGCTAAAAATGCTTTAAAGGTACTTGAATTCCTTACCTGGACAAGGATATAAGCGAATGATGATACATTCACCCCCCGCCAAGAGAACCGTGGAACTTCGCACCGTTGATAGCGAAGGGTAGCTTGGCCATACAGTAGTAGCAAGGCCAGATCGAGCGATCAAATTGGTGGCCGTGATGGCCAATTTGTGCCCTTTTTTGGTGCTTTTTTGGGTAAACAAAAAAGTGCAAGAAACGAGCAGATGATCATTGAATCGAACTATTGCGGGATCAAATTGCTCCCCGGTTAAAATTTAGTCGGACAACAATGATTTCAAATATTCATTAATTTCAAATAAAACCGTGGGCTTTCTGAAGGTTATTCAAACTATTGCAGGGCTTTTATACGAATCCGAATTTCCTGGAAAAGCTTTGTGATTATTCATAAAACCTGTAGGTTTGCCCCCACATATCACGAGGAACAATGAAGAAACATTGGTGGAAAATTTTAAGTGTAATACTCTTATTATACACTATTATAGCAGGTTTTTATATCCAGATTCCATCTATCGGAACAAATGGTCAAACCTCCCGGAATCTTGTTTTTCACGTTCCCATGTGGATCGCGATGTACACTTTGTTCACGATCTCTGTCGTTAACTCGATCCGTTATTTAGCTTCCAATAACCTGAAGATGGACATTTTAGCTTCCAGCGCCGGTAGTGTTGGGGTGCTATTCGGGGTAATGGGTTTCCTGACCGGCTCACTTTGGGCCACTTATACCTGGGGTGGAACCCTTACGGATGATCCTAAGCAGGTTAGTACTTTCATCGCTTTATTGATCTATCTCGCTTACCTCGTACTGAGAATGTCTTTTACCGATTTGGATAAAAGGGCTAAAGTGTCAGCCATATATAACATTTTCGCCTTCGCTTTACTGATTCCGCTAACCTATATCATACCGAGGATGCAAGAATCCTTACACCCGGGAAGCGCCAGTACGCCTGGCTTTAAGTCTAGCGATACAGCCCATACCTTGCAAATGGTGTTTTACCCCGCATTTACCGGTTGGACGCTGCTCAGTGTTTGGATCTATACTTTACGTGTTCGATATAAAAAATTAGCGCTTAAAAATATACTTCATGGTTAAAAGAACCTTCTTTTTGCTGGCCAACTTATTCTTATTGCTGATATCTTCGGTGGCATCGGCTCAACAACAAAATACGGAAACCGGATTCCTGAATGAATGGATGCGGAAAGACGATAAGATTAACGTAGTTGTGGCTGTTCTAGTGATCATTTTTATCGGTATCGTGTTATACCTTTTTAGACTGGATCGCCGCTTAAAGAAATTAGAAGACGAACAAGCAAATTCTAACTAAACATACCAAAACAATATCCAAAACAATTTTTTTATGGCTAACGCACTTGCACCGGAAGCTCACTATAATTTCTTCAGTAGTGTAGAAAGAAGCTTCGATAAAGCAGCGCAATTTACCAAGTGGGAAAAGGGTATCCTTGAGCAAATCAAGGCCTGTAACTCGGTTTATCGCATGAGATTCCCCGTGAGAGTTGGTAGTTCGATCGAGGTGATCGAGGCTTACCGTGTACAACACTCGCATCATAAATTGCCCTGTAAAGGTGGTATCCGTTTCAGCGAAGAGGTGAATCAAGATGAGGTGATGGCCCTGGCCGCCCTGATGACTTACAAATGTGCTATCGTAAACGTTCCTTTCGGTGGCGCTAAAGGTGGTATCAAGATTAACCCCCGCAATTATACCCCGTTCCAATTGGAAGCAATCACCCGCCGTTACACGGCTGAATTGGTGAAGAAAAACTTTATCGGCCCCGGCATCGACGTTCCTGCACCTGATTACGGTACCGGTGAACGCGAAATGAGCTGGATCCTCGATACATATATGAGCCTCCGTCCCGGTGAAGTGGATGGCCTCGGTTGCGTTACCGGTAAACCCATTGCTCAAGGCGGTGTGCGCGGACGTAAGGAAGCTACCGGTTTAGGTGTTTTCTACGGTTTGCGCGAACTTTGCAACGTGAAGGAAGACATGGAAAAGCTGGGTTTGGAACCCGGTTTAGACGGGAAACGTGTTGTAATCCAAGGTTTAGGTAACGTGGGTTACCATGCTGCCAAATACTTTTACGAAGCAGGATCTAAAATCACTTGCCTGATCGAGTTTGATGGCGCCATCTATAGTGAAAAAGGAATGAATCCCGACGAAGTACTGAAACACCGTCAAGAAACCGGTTCGATTTTGAACTTCCCAGGGAGTAAAAACCTTACTATCAACATGGAAGGACTGGAAGTGGATTGTGATATCTTGATCCCGGCTGCCCTGGAAAACGTGATCGATGCCGATAATGCCCCGCGCATTAAAGCTAAGATCATCGGTGAAGCTGCAAATGGTCCCATTACGCCGGAAGCCGACGAAATCCTAGCCAAAAAAGGCGTAATCGTAGTACCGGATATGTTCCTGAATGCTGGTGGTGTGACCGTTTCATACTTCGAATGGTTGAAAAACCTGAGCCATGTTCGTTACGGTCGCCTCGGTAAACGCTTCGATGAGAATATGAACATTCACATTTTACAGGTTATCGAAGATTTAACCGGCAAAAAAGTGTCTGCACAAGAACGTAAATTTATCGCTCACGGCGCCGACGAGGTGGATTTAGTGTATTCCGGTTTGGAAGAAACCATGTACACGGCCTTGCATGAAGTGAGAGAAGCTTATATGAAGAATCCTAAGATCAACGATATGCGTACCGCTGCTTATGTAGCTGCTATCGACAAAGTAGGTGCTTCTTACGAACAACTGGGTATTTTCCCTTAATATTTTTATTACAATATTTATATGCCAAAAATGCCTTGCCCTAAACGGCAGGGCATTTTTATGGGTAAACCGGCAATTCTTGCATGAAAGTAGCTTTGCCGCCAAATTTATCCATGTGGCAACAAAAGGTATGTTGCCCGTTCGTGATTACGAGGTAAGTTGCAGGTATGGCCAAGTGGTAACGGATGACTTGGTCCAGTACATTTTCTGAAAGCGGCACTTTCATTTCTTTACATTCCACGATCATCCAAGGCTGCATCTCCCGGTTGTAAACAACGATGTCGCAACGTTTCTTCAACGTGCCCAGCAAGATTTCCCGCTCTAGGGCTATAAGAGCTGATGGATATTTTAATGTTTGAACAAGGTAAGTCATGAAGTTTTGTCTTACCCATTCCTCCGGGGTTAAAACAACATATTTCTTCCGGTAAGCATCCCAAATTTGATGCTGCCCGTTTTGCTGAACAATTTTAAATGTCGGTTCTGGAAATTGAATAGGAATCACCTTACAAAACTAAGTAAATAAGGTTGATTCATCCTTTTTACTTATATTTACTTGTCAAAAAGCTATGAAGACAAAAGCAGAAATTGTAGCTAATTGGCTCCCTCGCTATACGGGAGAGAAGTTGGAAAACTTTGGATCTCACATTCTCCTAACTAATTTTACGAATTATCTCACCCTTTTTGCTGAATGGAACAACGTGAAGATTGTTGGAATGGATAAACCCATGCCCTGTGCAACGGCGGGAGATATAACTATTATCAACTTCGGGATGGGCAGCCCCAGCGCTGCTACCGTTATGGATTTACTATCGGCCATCAAACCGAAAGCAGTTTTGTTTTTAGGTAAATGTGGCGGTTTGAAGAAGAAAAATGCTATAGGTGATTTAATCTTGCCTATCGCTGCCATCAGGGGAGAAGGTACCTCGAATGATTATTTTCCACCCGAAGTTCCCGCGTTGCCGGCCTTTGCTTTGCAAAAAGCGATCTCGACCACTATCCGGGAATATGAATGCGATTACTGGACGGGTACCTGTTATTCTACCAACCGCCGGGTATGGGAGCATGACGAAGAATTTAAAGCTTACTTGGAAAGTATCCGTGCCATGGGTGTTGATATGGAAACGGCTACCATATTTTCTGTCGGGTTTTATAACAAAATCCCCACGGGTGCATTGTTATTAGTTTCTGATCAACCAATGGTGCCGGAAGGGGTAAAAACAGCTGCCAGCGACCGTAAGGTAACATCTAAGTTCGTAGAGCGCCATTTAAGAATCGGTATCGATTCCCTGAATAACTTAATCAACAATCACCTCACGGTAAAACATCTCCGGTTTTAATGGACAAAAAAGCCTTGATCTCCGTGGAAGGCCTGGAAGTAGCATTCCAATCTACCGGGCATACCACTAACGCTGTTAAGGGCATCTCTTTTCATGTTGCCCCGGGTGAATTATTGGCAATCGTAGGGGAAAGCGGTTCCGGGAAATCGGTTACCGCACTTTCCATCATGCAGTTGATTCAATCACCTGGAAAAATTACGGCAGGAAAAATCATCTTCAACGCGAAAGCCTATCACCATCAAAACTTATTAACAATTCCTGGACAGCAGGTCCAAGCTTACCGCGGGAATGATATCGGTATGATATTCCAAGAGCCGATGACTTCCCTGAATCCATTATATACATGTGGAAACCAGGTAATGGAAGCCCTGCGATTGCACAAAAAAGTAAGTAAAAGGGAGGCTCGCCGCCAAACCATCGAGTTGTTTACCCAGGTGCAATTGCCGATGCCGGAACAAATGATCGATAAATACCCGCATGAACTTTCGGGAGGACAAAAACAGCGGGTTATGATTGCTATGGCCATCTGTTGCAAGCCATCTTTATTGATTGCTGATGAGCCAACTACGGCCCTGGATGTGACGGTTCAAAAAGAAATATTAAGCCTCATTAAATCCCTACAGGAAGAACTCGGTATGGGGGTAATTTTCATTACCCACGACTTGGGCGTGGTGGCTGATATTGCCGACCGCGTGCTGGTAATGTATAAAGGGGGGATTGTTGAGGAAGGGTCGGTAAAGGAAGTATTTCAACATCCCCGGCATCCTTATACGAAGGGGTTATTGGCTTGCCGACCTTCATTGGACCATAAGCTTACGCGGCTGCCGGTAATTTTGGACTTTATGGAGATGCTTCCCGGTGGTACTTTCAAGGAAAAATTTACCGATATAAAGAGTTTGCAACAATCCTTGGTGGTACCGATCAGCAGCATCGAGGAAAGGTTGCATTCCCTGGGAAACCGGCAAACCATTTTGGAGGTGAGAAATTTGAATAAATGGTTCCCGGTGAAGAAAAATTTCTTCGGGAAGGTGACGGAATGGTTCAAGGCGGTAGATGGTATTAGTTTTGATGTTAAAGAAGGTGAAACCCTTGGCCTAGTGGGCGAATCGGGTTGCGGTAAGACTACCTTAAGCCGTAGTTTACTTAGGTTGACGGAACCTACCGGCGGAGAAATTATTTACAAGGGACGAAGCTTGCTGGACTGTTCGCGATCTGAAATGCACGATATCCGTAAGGAGATGCAGTTAATTTTCCAAGATCCTTATTCATCCTTGAACCCCAGGTTAACGATCGGGGAAGCGATTTTGGAACCGATGAAAGTACACGGGATGTACGGTAATGATAAGCTGAGGAAGGAAAAAGTTTTGGAATTGCTTACCAAGGTTAACTTGCAACCGGCTCATTATAGTCGCTATCCGCATGAATTTTCCGGTGGACAACGTCAAAGGATAGTAATTGCAAGGGCTTTGGCGGTGGAGCCGAGTTTTATTATTTGCGATGAATCTGTTTCAGCTTTGGACGTAAGTATACAAGCCCAAGTATTAAACCTGCTAATGGATTTACAAAAGGAATTTAATTTCACATATATATTTATTTCGCATGATTTATCGGTGGTTCATTTTATAAGTGATAGGATGATGGTAATGAGAAAAGGTAAGATAGAAGAGATGGGCAACGCGGATGCCATTTACATGAATCCTAGTTCAACATATACCCGGAAGTTGATCGATGCTATTCCCGGGCAAAAAATGCACGGTTAGAGTTATATTTTACTGATTGCCAATTAAACTTTTAGAGAAAAGAATTGTTCTTTTTTGGTCGAGTTGATTAATAATCGTAACTTTGCACCCTTTAAAATTCATTCATACCGTAATATGAAATTATCACAATTTAGATTTGACCTCCCAACCAACCTGATTGCGCAACACCCATCTAAGACCAGGGACGAATCTCGTTTAATGGTCGTGCACAGGGATTCTGGAAAGATTGAACACAAGTTATTCAAAGACATCCTGGGTTATTTCAATGACAAAGACGTAATGATCGTGAACAATACGAAAGTATTCCCTGCACGTTTGTACGGACGTAAAGAGAAAACCGGTGCTAAAATCGAAGTGTTCTTGTTGCGTGAACTGAATAAAACAAACCGCCTTTGGGATGTAATTGTTGACCCGGCTCGTAAAATCCGCGTGGGCAACAAGTTATATTTCGGGGATGATGAGTCTTTGGTTGCCGAGGTTATAGACAACACCACTTCACGTGGTCGTACGATCCGTTTCTTGTTCGATGGTTCTGAAGAAGAGTTTAAACAAGTACTGGAAAGTTTAGGTGAAACACCGCTACCAAAGTATATCAAACGTAAGCCGGAAGATGACGATAAAGAGCGTTATCAAACAGTTTACGCTAAGTATGAAGGTGCCGTGGCTGCCCCGACAGCAGGTTTACACTTTAGCCGTGAATTGATTAAGCGCTTGGAAATCAAGGGGGTTAAGTTTGCGGAAGTAACTTTGCATACGGGTTTAGGTACATTCCGCCCGATCGAGGTAGAAGATTTGAGCAAGCACAAGATGGATGCCGAGTATTTCCATATCGAGGAGAATGCTGTTAAAATCGTTAACAAAGCGAAAGAGGAAAACCGCCGTGTCTGTGCTATCGGTACTACCAGTGTACGTGCTGTAGAATCTTCCGTGACGGCTCAAAATCATTTGAAGGCTGCCGAAGGTTGGACGAATACGTTCATTCATCCCCCGTATGATTTCTCGATTCCTAATTCCTTGGTAACCAACTTCCACCTACCTAAAACTAGTTTGATAATCATGGTCTGCGCATTTGCAGGTTACGATCTTATCATGGAAGCTTACCAGCAAGCTATCAAAGAAAAGTATCGCTTCTTCAGTTATGGAGATGCCATGTTGATTTTATAATCATCTACAATATTACATGGAAAGGTTCCGTCATCAAACGGGACCTTTTTTTATGCACCTTCTTTAAGCGCTGGTAGTGCTTGATTCTCTCCCAAGGGGAAATTCTTATTTTTACAGCTTATATCTTTTATTTTTACTTCAGATTCAATTTTACTATTACTATGCAAGCCAGGAAGAATATAGCCGTTATAGTTGCCGGGGGCTCGGGTCAAAGAATGGGTGCTGACAAGCCCAAGCAGTTCTTGCATCTGTCTGGCCTACCCATAATTCAACACACCGTACAGGCGTTTTTAGATGCCTTGGAAGATATAGAAATCATATTGGTATTACCAAAAGCCCACTTGGCCATGGCGGCGGCTATCATTCCCAAGCTAAGTAAGCCGGGTTCTATCACTATTATTGAAGGAGGTGCAACCCGTTTCCATTCCGTAAAGAATGGTTTAGCTCAAATAGATGATCCTGCGGTAGTATTTATACATGATGGAGTACGGCCCTTGGTAAGCAGCCAGCTTATACACAGTTGCCGTGAACATGCGTTAAAATATGGTAATGCCATTCCGGCCATTCCCATGAAAGATAGTGTCAGGCAGTTGTTTCCCGAAGAAGGTATCAATAAAGCAGTGAACAGGGAACATTATAAAATCATCCAAACGCCGCAAACTTTTCTTTCAGAGATCATTGTACCGGCATTTGAAACAACCTATAACGAATCATTTACGGATGAAGCAACCGTCATAGAGCAAACAGGCCATGCGGTTCATTTAGTAGATGGAGAAGAGGGCAATATAAAAATTACCCGCCCCTTGGATTTGATAATTGCAGAATCCCTCTTAAATAACAGTTAGCAACCCAAAAGCCGGAAAAACAAAAACAAAATCTACGCCCAAATCATAATACAAGAAACATCAATCAAAAGGGCTATAATAATCCTTGAAACCCTTAAGCCCGTGATCATTGTTGGTCGCTGCTCCCTTGCCCTTTATTAATTTTGTTTAATATTTGGTGTGCAACTTCCAAGGCTTGGAAGCCATCAATCGCGTTAACGGGTACAGGTGTATTATTCAAGATGCTGTCACGGAAAAGTTCGAGTTCCATCCGAATGGCGTTTGACTGTTTTACTTCCGGGTTATCAATAGCGATGGTTTTCTTACCGGAATTGGTGGCAATATCCAAGGTAAATTTCCCTTCATCTTCCGGTGTTTTTAACTTGATGATCTCTGTTTTCTTATCCAGGAAATCGATGCCGATGTAGGCATCTTTTTGGAACAGCCGCATTTTACGCATCTTTTTTAACGAGATCCGGCTGGAAGTAAGGTTGGCGACGCAACCGTTATGAAATTCGATACGTACGTTAGCAATGTCGGGTGTATCGCTCATCACGGCAACCCCGCTTGCAGATATCCTGCTAATAGTGGATTTTACTATGCTTAGGACAATGTCAATATCATGAATCATCAGGTCGAGGATAACGCTAACATCGGTACCGCGTGGATTAAATTCTGCCAACCTATGCACCTCGATAAACATGGGCTTGAGTTGGTATCCCTTCAGGGCGAGGAATGCAGGGTTAAAACGCTCTACGTGTCCCACCTGAAATTTCACATTTGCCTCTTCAACTAACTTTACCAGGGTTTTACCTTCATCGATGGTATTGGTCATGGGCTTTTCCACGAAAATGTGTTTTCCATTCCGGATTGCCATTTCACAAATCTGGAAATGCAAGGTGGTAGGGGCAACGATATCAATCGCATCTACTGCCAATATGAGTTCTTCGGCAGAGGTATAACGCTTAATATCGTACTGGTCGTGCACGCTTGAGGCATTGCTGTCGTTGGGATCAAAAAATCCTACGACCTCTACATCTTTCATATTGGTAAGCTGCGATAAATGAATTTTCCCAAGGTGACCTACGCCGAACAATCCGATTTTAAGCATATGATTACGATTTATTTGCCAAAAACAATATAAAATATTGCTGCAAAGTAAAGATGTAATTACTAAATGATAAAGAAAAATATATGAATCCCATTAAAATCGAATTCATCTAATACATGAAGGCAAATACTAACAGTGCCATGAAAAATTATCATCAATTCATGCAAAATTTGCAAACGCCAATAAATATGCAAGCCGGCTAGGTTTTTTCACGAACAATTTCAACAAACAATGGTATTTCAAAGAACTATATTATTTTCGGCTTAACTGAGCCATATCATGATTATATGTTTTACAGTTATCTATTGTATGTTTTACCGTTATCCCCGGTACCAAGTGGTCTCATATCGCCTGATAAGGCCCCTGTATCAAAAATGTGATATCTAAACTGTAAATATTGCGTTATACTTCTTTCTTTATACGGCAACCTATCAAATCAAACCATCTTCCTTAAAGCTAAAGTAACCATGATCGGAAACTATCAGGTGATCAATGACTTCAATATCTAATAGCCTGCCTGCTTGGACAAGTTTTTTCGTGATATTAATATCCGCGAGGCTTGCTTTCAATGAGCCTGAAGGGTGGTTGTGACATACAAGTATTTTCGTGGCTTTATATAATAATGCCTCCTTGAAAACAATTTTCGGATCTACTACGGTTGCCGTCATTCCTCCTTGGCTGATACAGCGGTGGTGTACCACTTTGCTGGAATGATTTAAAAAGAGCGCATGAAACGATTCGTGGTCTTGATCGGCTAACAGGGGTTGTAAATAATTGGCTGCTTCCCGGCTATTGGTAATTGTAGTTTTGTCTAAATGCCCCTCGCACTGCCTTCTCCTGCCCAATTCTAATGCCGCTGCAATTGTTATCGCTTTGGCGGGACCGATGCCATTTACCTGGAGTAAGAACCTGATGTCTTGCTTGGCTAGTTCTGCTAACTTGTTTTGCGACAACTGTAGGATTTCATCCGCTAGTTCTACGGCAGATTTCTTCCCGTTTCCAGACTGGATGAGAATACCCAAGAGCTCTTTATTACTTAACGATGATGCTCCCTTACGGTAAAGTTTTTCCCTGGGTTTATCCTCTTCTGGCCAATGTTTAATGCTTTTTAGTACCGGGGCTTCCAAATAAATAATTGCTTCCATATTTCCCTCCAATTTTCTCAAAGCTAATATTTTTAGTTTTGAAATACTAATATTTTTAGCATTTCTCCAAAATTTTCTCCTTTATTTCCCTAATAGTGGACAGTAGGGCTTTTTAGAACTTTTATTTGGGTTCATCCTAAAAAAAATGTCTGCAAAGGATTGATATGCGGGTAAAATCCTTAGTTTTGCAGCTCTTTTCCTTGATCATGAATCCATCAGTTAAAATCTTTACGGGCAATAGCAATCCTGCCTTGGCAGAGAAAATTGCGGCCAGGTACGGCAACGGCCTGGGTAAGGTCAAAATCCAAAAATTTAGTGACGGCGAATTTCAGCCGGTCTTTTTGGAAAGTATTCGCGGTGACTACGTTTTCTTGGTACAAGGTACCAACGCGCCTTCCGACAATCTTATGGAATTATTATTGATGATTGACGCCGCAAAACGTGCTTCTGCGGGTTATATCACGGTGGTAATACCTTATTTCGGGTTTGCAAGGCAAGATCGTAAAGACAAGCCACGCGTAGCAATCGGCTCCAAATTGGTAGCTAATTTGTTGACTTCTGCTGGTGCTAACCGTGTGATTACCATGGATTTGCACGCACCGCAAATCCAGGCTTTCTTCGATATCCCGGTAGATCATCTCGACAGCTCTGCAATTTTTATACCTTATATAGAAAATCTAAAGCTAGAAAATCTTACCTTTGCGTCCCCAGATGTGGGTAGTACTACCCGCGTAAGGGAAGTTGCGTCGTATTTCAATGCTGAAATGGTGATTTGCGACAAGCATCGTAAGCGTGCTAACGAGATTGCTTCCATGGTAGTGATCGGTGATGTGAAAGATAAGGACATCGTTTTAATTGATGATATCTGCGACACTGCCGGTACATTGACTAAGTCAGCGGCCTTGTTGATGGAGAAAGGGGCAAGGAGTGTTCGCGCTTTCTGTACGCACCCGGTTTTGAGTGGTAAAGCTTACGAGAATATTGAAAATTCGGTGCTTGATGAGTTGGTGGTGTGCGACACCATTCCATTGAAGCAAGAATGCCCGAAAATCAAGGTGATCAGCGTGGCGGATTTGTTCGCGGTAGCAATCCGAAATATGCATGAAAACAAGTCTATAACGAGCTTGTTCGTGCACAGCCAGCGAAGGGATCGCTAATAAACAAGTTTTTACTTTTTAATTTATAAATGTTTAATCAATGAACACAGTAACAATCGAAGGACAACTCAGGAGCGACCTAGGCAAAAAAGCCACCCGCCAACTTCGTTCTGAGGAGAAAGTGCCTTGTGTTATTTACGGGGGTGCTGATAGCATTTCATTTTCTGCTCCAATCGCGGTATTAAAACCCTTAGTTTACACTTCCCGTTTCCAACTTGCGGAAATTAAATTGGACGGCAAAGTTTACAAATGTGTAGTGAAAGACTTACAATTTGACAAGGTAACTGACGAATTAGCACACATTGACTTCATGGAATTGGTAGACGACAAGAAAGTGATCGTTTCCATCCCTGTTAAGTTAGTAGGCCAATCCGTAGGTGTTAAAGCCGGTGGTAGGTTAGTAGTAAAGATGAAGACTGTAAAAGTTAAGTCTTTACCGAAAGATTTGGTAGAGCACTTAGAAGTTAGCGTTGAAAATTTAGAGCTCAATGAAAATATCCGCGTAGAGGACATCGAAGCTCCAAACATGGAGATTATGAACTCTGCCCGTATTCCAGTAGCTTCCGTAGTAATGACACGTCAATTGCGTCAAGAAGAGGCAGCAGAAGGTAAGAAAAAATAATTGGGTAAATAATTTATCTTAATGGCCCGGCTGTTTTTTTGGCCGGGCTTTTTATTTTTGCGGTAGTTTTAGATAATATGGCAATCTTTTTGCTATACTGCACCGAAATTCTCGGTTACAACCTTTGTATCCTTATATAATGAATATTGCTAATGTATGAAATACCTCATTGTAGGCTTGGGTAATATAGGCTCTGAATACGCCCATACCCGCCACAACATCGGTTTTGATATTGCAGATGCGTTTGTTGCCAAGCACAACGGTAATTTCAAGGGCGATCGTTTAGCCGATATCGCTGAAATTAAATGGAAAGGCAGGACATTTATTGTTATTAAACCCAACACCTACATGAACTTGAGCGGTAAGGCGGTCAAGTATTGGATGGATAAGGAGAAGGTATCCATGGAGAATATTTTAGTTCTCGTGGACGAATTAGCTTTACCGATTGAAACCCTGCGGTTAAGAGGCAGTGGCAGTGATGCCGGTCATAATGGATTAAAAAATATCCAGGATTTGCTGGGAACCACGAATTACCCGAGGTTACGTTTCGGGATTGGGAATAATTACCAGAAGGGCCGCCAGGTTGACTTTGTACTAGGTAAATGGACAGAAGCGGAACTTGCAATCGTGAAAGCCAAGATCGAAAAAAGTACCGAGATTATTGAAAGCTTTGCCACTATAGGAATTCAACGAACGATGAATAATTATAATAACCTGGCTTTTTGATCTTAGAAAGTAATTGTATATTTCATGCCTAAAAGGTACCCTACCTTTCAAGCTATGGACCACTTTTCCGGGTATACCGGCACTTATATATCTTATAATTACACGGGGAGGATATAAGATATCGATGTTGCGGTACCCCTTGCAGAATTGGCTATAGAACAATGACCATAGGCTTTATTAACCTTAAATACACGCATTATGAAAATTATCTGCGTTGGAAGAAACTATGCCAAACATGCAGAAGAACTTAAGAATGAAGTGCCCTCCGAACCCGTGATTTTCATGAAACCCAAAAATGCCCTGCTGCAAAACAACCATCCATTTTATTATCCGGAGTTTACGGAAAACTTACATTACGAATGCGAGTTGGTATTGCGAATTTCGAAAAATGGGAAACACATCCAGGAACGTTTTGCCAATAGGTATTACGACCAGGTTACTGTGGGCATTGACTTTACGGCGCGTGATATCCAAGAGAAGCTGAAGGCCAAAGGATTGCCTTGGGAAATTGCAAAATCATTCGATAACTCTGCTATCGTTGGCAAGTTTATCCCCATTGCCCCAACATTGAACTTGGCAAACCTCAACTTTTCTTTGCAGAAGAACAAGGAAGTAGTTCAACAAGGGAACACCGGGGAAATGATTTTCTCCTTCGATAAGCTCGTGGCTTATATCTCCAAGTATTTCACCCTCAACATCGGCGACCTTATTTTTACAGGCACCCCGGCAGGTGTTGGCCCCGTGGAAATCGGTGATAGCCTCGAAGCATTTATCGAAAATGACAGTTTGCTAGAATTTATGGTAAAATAATATTGGCTTAGCTGCGAAACCGGAGTTGATTGATCGTCGTGGCAACGTAAGTAACCCGGGCTTCGCAGGGCTAATTTATTCTAACGGGATATTCGAATAAATTACATCCAAGATCCGTGTCAGTTCATCATAGTCTTTTTCCGACAAGTTTTGCCAACCCGTTTTACGCATATCCAGTACCAGTGGCCTCACATCTTTATATTTATCTACACCCTTCTCCGTCAGTTGTAGAAATACCTTGCGACGATCTTCCTTGGATGCCATCCGGCTCACCAATTCTTTCTTTACCAACAATTCAATGATCCTCGATACCGTGGTAATATCCTTGGAGGTGTGTCGAGCTAACTCATTGTGCGTTAGTTTTTTATGCTTGTAGATGTTTTCAATCACCAGCCATTGATCCACCGTGATATCCTTATTCAAGGAGTCGAATGTTTTTTGCCAATAATTGCGCAATTTTTTTAATGTAGCATCCAGCTTGTAAAATGATGGATTGCTGATGAAAGTATCGGGCATATTCTTATATTTGCATTAGCAACAGTTGCAGTAGCAACTATTTTTTGATGATCTGGAACCAACCATTTTACACCAAAACTTTTTTACGTGTTTAAAGATAATGTAAGCCATTCAACTTTGAAAGCAACTTCCTTTAATAAGGAAAGAAGCGAGGCGGAAATAGACACGTTACTCCAAGCGTATCGATTCATTTGTACCGCCAAAAGTATGTCTGAAACCTACGAGGCCAACCGGAATATTTGCAAATACGTGCATTCTACTTCCCGTGGCCACGAAGCTATCCAAATCGCAACGGGTATGCTCATGGAACCAACAGATTTCGTGAGTCCGTATTACCGCGATGATAGCATGTTGCTAGGGATGGGTTTCAGTCCTTACGAATTGATGTTGCAATTATTAGCCAAAAAAGATGATCCCTTTAGCGGTGGTAGGTCATATTATTGCCACCCGAGCAGCAATGATCCCGCGAAGCCTAAAATTCCCCACCAGAGCAGCGCTACAGGTATGCAAGCGATCCCGGCAACGGGTGTAGCGCAGGGCTTGCAATACCTTGAAAAATCAGGTCTCTTGCAGGGTGATCAACAACCTATTTCCTTATGCTCCATCGGTGATGGCAGTATGACCGAGGGGGAAGTGAGTGAAGCGCTGCAATTTGCCGTTTTACACCGATTGCCAATTATCTACCTGGTACAAGATAACGAGTGGGGTATTTCAGTGAGTGCCCGGGAAGCCCGTGCCATGGACGCTTACGAGTATGCAGCAGGTTTCAAGGGCTTGGAGAGGATGAGGGTAGATGGAAGCGATTTTGAAGCCAGCCTGGAGGCGATGCAAGCCGCGGTAGCATATGTTCGTGTGCAGCGCAAACCGATACTGGTGCATGCCACGGTGCCTTTATTGGGGCATCATACATCGGGAGTACGTAAGGAATGGTACCGTAGCATACAGGATTTGGAAAAACATGCTGCGAATGATCCTTTACCTAAATTATATCAACGCTTAGTAGCATTAGGGATCAATGAAAAGACTTTGGATTGGATCGCGATGGAAAGTCAACAACAGGTAGATGAAGCTTTTGAGCAGGCCAAAAATGCTGAAGAGCCCCAATTAAGCTCTATTCACGACTTTGTTTTTGCGCCTACCCCGGTAACTGTAGAAAAAGGTGAACGCATGCCTGCCAACGGGGCTAAAGTAGTGATGGTTGATGCCGCGTTGCATGCGGTAGAAGAAATTATGAGAGCATATCCCGAAGCCATTTTATACGGCCAGGACGTTGGCGGCCGCTTAGGTGGCGTTTTCCGCGAAGCAGCTACTTTAGCAGGGAAATTCGGGGATGACCGGGTTTATAACACAGCCATTCAAGAAGCTTATATTATAGGAAGCACGGTAGGCTTATCCGCGGTAGGGGTGAAGCCTATAGTGGAAGTGCAGTTTGCCGATTATTTCTACCCCGGTTTTAATCAACTGGTGAGCGAAATTTCCAAATCCTGTTACTTAAGCGGGGGGAAATACCCCGTACAATCTTTGATCCGTGTTCCCATCGGCGCCTACGGCGGTGGCGGACCGTATCATTCTGGATGCATAGAATCTACCTTGTTGACGATTAAAGGGATTAAGATCGTATATCCTTCTAATGCTGCGGATATGAAGGGTTTGATGAAGGCTGCTTTCCTCGATCCGAACCCCGTTGTAATGTTAGAGCATAAGGGTTTGTATTGGAGTAAAGTACCCGGTACATTGGAAGCGATGTGTATTGAACCCTCGGAAGATTACGTGATTCCTCTCGGTAAGGGGCGCTTGGTGCTGGATGCTACGGGAGAAAAAGTAAGTAATGGGGAAAGTACCTGTATCATCACTTATGGGATGGGCGTATACTGGGCGAAAGCAGCCGCGGTAAATTTTCCCGGGCAGATAACGGTTATTGACCTTAGAACGCTATATCCTCTCGATGAGGAGCTTGTCTTTGAAACCGTTCGGAAACATGGCAAATGTTTGGTGCTTACTGAAGAACAGCTTAATAATTCTTTCGTTCAGTCCTTGGCAGCAAGGATACAGGAACAATGTTTTAAGTACCTGGATGCGCCGGTGTTTACGATGGGCGCTTTAGACCTTCCTGCGGTACCTTTGAATACGGCTTTGGAAAAAGTAATGTTACCAACGGTGGAGAAAGTCGTAGCCAAGCTACAACATATAATGAGTTATTAACATTTCGAAAAAAAATTACGGCTTTACTTTGAAAATTAAATTTTTAGCAGTTATCTTTGCACTCCGATTTTGAAGATGATGACGATGTGACGTGCATTTGGCGAGGTAGCTCAGCTGGTTAGAGCACAGGATTCATAACCCTGAGGTCTCGGGTTCAAGTCCCGATCTCGCTACAGGAAAAAGGCTTCCAGGTTACCTGGAAGCCTTTTTAGTTATATCCATTAATTAGGTTCACCACTACCTGCGCAATAATTTCTTTTTCTTCCGGTTTACTCTCTGCAATCATTAAGGTCAACGCTACCAGTGCATTATCTGCAATCCGTTTTGAGCCATCTTCCCGGTAAAGGATATTGTTTTTTTCAAGAAACCAAACGAACAGGAAAGCTGCGATACGCTTATTTCCATCAGAGAATGAATGATTTTTTACAACGAAATAAAGGAAGTTCGCGGCCTTCTCTTCAATGCTGGGATATAATTCTTGTCCACCGAAGGATTGGTAGATCGTCGCTATAGAACTTTTGAAAGATTCATCTTTTTCGTTACCAAATAAGCTGCTGCCACCGAATTTATCTTTAAGGCCATGGATAGCTTTCATTGCTTCTTCGTACGAAGCAGTAAAAGTATGCTGGGTATGGGTAGCTTCTATGGTAAGGTTGCGATGGTCATACTTATCCAGGACATCCAGCGCATAGGTATAATCGGTTATTACTTTTAATAGCCCGTTAGCTTCATCGGAAGAAAGGGGTTGAGTGCCGATCACATTGCCCATCAACCGCACCGTTTGCTTGAGGGCTTCAAATTGTTCGCTTTTCTCTTGTAGCCGTTTTTCGTTCAGGGCATATCCTTGGGTCAGGTATTCTTTTAGCACCTTGTTTGCCCAGATACGGAATTGTGTGCCGCGTATGGATTTGATCCGGTATCCGACGGATATTATTACATCCAGCGAATATTGCTCAATTTTGCGTTTAACGGCTCTTTTCCCTTCATTTTGAACTGTCAAGGATTCCTTGACAGTTCTTTCGCGTTCAAGTTCACCGTCTTTAAATATGTTATTTATATGCAAACTAATATTTTGTTTGCTGCTTTGAAATAACTCTATCATTTGACTTTGCGTCAGCCATACCGTATCCTGATCAAGTGCCACATCTATCGATGTTTCCCCATCGGGTGTTTGATAAATGACGATCTGATTATTTTCCATATTGTATTTTTTATTCCAATAAAGTTAACGAATCGAAGTGTACAAATCATTAGCAGTCAATATGCTATGCAACTCCCAGTCGCAATATTTCTTCCAATCTCGCTGTGCCAAAGGACAAAAAAAATTCAATTTTTAAGAAAAAAATTTTCTGCGGAAACCCTGGACAGGAACTATGAAATACAATAGAAAATAATTACTTTGTAATTCAAAGTACTTTTTATAATTTAGGGTTGTATTTTAATCATCGAATCTTAAATCATTATAAATGGAACCTGAAACATTCAGGATTGTTATTTCCATAGCAATGATAATAGCTATTGCCGCTGCAATGCTCAGTATTATTGGCATTACTACAACCGGTTTTTACCCGGGTATTATCGTGCTTTGCCTCTTGGTTTTGATCCCGGTGGCTGCCAGGTATTACGCAAAGAATATTATTAACCGGTCCAACAGTTTTAGGAAAAAATGTTATACGATCCTGGCGGTTATCAACCTGCTATTAATCTTAATCATATTATGGATGACGTTTGTAATCGTGCATGACCGCGTACTCCGCGATTGCTGTTGATTAAATACAACACGCTTGAATTTATGAACCAAATACAGCGGGCTGAACATAGCGAACTAATATCCTTACAACGCATGCCATTTTCAATTATCATTAAACCTACATCACCATGAAAATTGACCTCATCATCGCATACATTCAACGTTATGAATTTGGTCATGAACGCGATTTCGTGCCCCCGATTACGGGAATTCACCTGGCGGCCATAACGCCAGCGGAACACTCCGTTAGGGTCATTCATCAACAGGTTGATAAGATCGACTTGGAAACCGATGCGGATCTAATCGCAATATCCTTTTTTAGCGGTTTTGCGCTGTCTGCGTACAATTTAGCGGTCGAGTTCCGTAAAAGGGGGAAGCTGCTCGTGGCGGGCGGGCCGCATGTTACTTATTGTAAAGACGAAGCGCTACAGTATTTTGATGCGATCGTAACAGGTGAAGCTGAAAACGTGTGGCCAGTACTGTTGAATGATGCAGCGAATGGACAATTGAAAAATATTTATACCGGAACTCCCTGCGATATGAAAGATCTGCCGACACCCCGGTACGATCTTTTACCCAACCGTTTTTTTATAAAAAAAGTAATACAGGCCACGCGCGGCTGCCCATTTTCATGCTCTTTCTGTACCGTGCCTTCCCTGAACCCCGGTTTTAGGTTAAGGCCGGTAAAGGATGTTATCCGCGATGCGGCTTATGATCAATTTGAATACTGGTGGCAAAGAAAAGTTGTATGGTTTTGGGATGATAATCTTACGATCAAAAGACCATATATCAGGGAATTATTAAAAGAAATGATCCCCTTGAAGAAATGGTGGCTCACCCAGGCTAGTATGGATATTGCCAAGGATCCGGAGTTGTTGGACTTGATGAAAAAATCAGGTTGTATAGGTGTATTCCTGGGGATTGAATCTTTCGGGATAGAATCACTTGAGGATGCTAACAAAAGACAGAATAAAATTGCTAATTACAGTGCGGCTGTAAAAGCAATCAGGAAACGTGGTATCGCGGTAATGGCAGGGTTTATAGCCGGATTCGATCATGACGATGAACATAGTATTATCCAAATGGCGGATCAATTAATGGATATAGGGATCGATGTCCCTTTCCTGAGTATTATGACGCCGTTCAGGGGAACGCCTATTTATAACTCCCTTCACAAAGAAGGCAGGATATTAGAAGATCGGAATTGGAATTTTTATAACGGCTACAACGTGGCTTTTGTTCCCAAAAAAATTAGTGAAGTGCAACTATTACAGGCACATCGATCTTTATGGAAGAAATCATTTTCTCCAAGATATGCTATAACAAGGATCTTGCGTGGATTATTTACTTTAAGATGGGGCGCTTTTTTATTATCAACATTTATGAATACATTCTATTGCTATAAACGGGTTAAACGAAATCTTCCCATAGATATGACTCAACGGGAAGATATTCATACAGCAGTAGCGCCGATATTGCCTTCGCATCGGGAACTCGTTCAAATTTAGATTGAAAATTCAATATATTGTGATGTAGAATATTATTGATATATCATTTTATGAAACTAGGTGTCATCATCAAAGTAATCTTGCTGGCCTTACCCATTTTTGTGCTAATATATGTATTCTTATTTAGGGATCATTTCAGTCCCGGAAACAGCATCGGCGGCGGATCTTACGACCTGATGAAAATGTACACATCATTAGGAGCTAGTGTATATTTATTTTTATACCATATTTTGCTTCTTATTACAAAAGGGAAAGAGCATAAATATTTATTCATAGCAGCATTTCTTACACTGGTAATCACGGTAATATTGACGATAAAAAGCTTTTGATTTTCAACCTATGAATGGTAAGTACGTGCAACAATTCCTAACGGGAATGATTTTACATCTACCAATGTAAGATCCATTGGTTGTAATACGTCGTTGAAAATCGTAAGCCCTTTGCCTAAAACAACAGGGTGGGTAACCAGGTGATATTCGTCGATCAAACCTGTTGCTATCAAGCTCCGCATAAATCCGGCGCCACCGAGCGCAGAGATAGGCTTGCCTGGTTCTGATTTGAGTTTTCTTATTTCTTCGGCCAGGTCCCCATCGAAAATTTTGGCTTCTACCCAGGATTTTGCAGCAAGTGCTTGCTCCGCTGTTTCTGTTTTTATAGGGTCAATACCTTTAAAACCTTTTTGAGTAAACAGTCCCTTAGGGATCTCGTTCATTGGCGCAGCAAAGGGACCGCTCGCCGTGGGCCAGTAAGGAGCCATAGATACGAATGATTTTCTTCCCATTATAATCAAGCCTGCGTCCATGCTTTGACTAACAGCCCAAGCCCTTGAGCTCTCATCTGAGGACTTAAATATCCAATCGTTTTCCCCATTGGGACCACATACAAACCCATCGATTGTTATCGACATTTTCATCATTAATTTTCGCATAAGTAACATTTAATTTTCTCAAATGTACGGTATATCAACAGAACAGGGGGAGGGGGAAAGTGACAATCTTAGATGGTGAATGCGTCTGTAAATATTTTAGAGAGCATACCTTTTAAAAGAACAAGAATTAGTTTGATTTGGATGTAGTATTACTACTAGATAATCTTATCATTTTTAATTTTCTTATAAAATTGATCTAAGTGAGAGATGGTTAAAGCACCACAAGTAGTGTATTGTAACTGGTTTTTTAATCCGAACCTTTAGGACTTTTCTTGACGGAAACTTATCAATTTGGGCTTAGTAATTTAATAATTAAAAAAGAATGATTATATAATCTTATATTCATCAGAATTGTGCGAACATGTATGAATAGATGTTGTTTATATTGATATTTTGTAAACCTAGATTATTTATCGCTTTGTAATCTTCACATTAGTAAAAACTCCAAATCATGAATAAATCTATTTTATTAATCGTTATTTGCAACCTGGTTTTTGCTGGTTGCAGAAAAAATAATAATGGATTAGAGAACACTGATCAATCATTTGAATAATGATTTTAGTCTCAAAGTAAATAATGTTCCTGTTGAAGGACAGGTTGGTACAGATGAATTTACTAATTACTATTCTCAAATTGTTTTAGGTAATCGAGATATTGAAATGGGAGGTGATGCCAATTACTATACTCCACTTAGTCATACTGGAAGTTTGTATGCAGGATTTTATTACGGAAAGGTAGAAATTAGAGCTCCTTATACGAAAAGAGGGTTAACAATTATGGCTACCGTTATTTTTAAATATGATTATAATCGGCAGAAGGGCATTATATATAAAATTGATAATGTAAGCTCTGGCGAGGGATATCTATTAAATTTTATAGGAACACAAGGAGATATAGTAGATATAAACATTATGGGATATTTACAACCCGTAACAACAACAAGCGAAAACCAGGATCTTATAACAGGAGGGAACGCTGTATATAATGCAAATGAAAGGAGAACAATTATAAGGTCTATTAATGGTAAGGTTAAAATTACAGCGGGATTAAATGCCGAAGTATTTCAGGTTGGCGAAGAGCTTGAAGCAGGCTTTGTGGTTCAATCAGCTCAAAATGAAGTCGGTGTGCATTCTGGATATATTACTTTTGAAATAAAGGTTGCTGCAAGTGGCTGGAATATTCATTACCCAAATTTTTATCATACCGGAACAATTCACGGTTCATTTTATGGCACACTTTAATTTTAAATTATGAGTTTTTCTAGGAATGGACTTGGGAGTATTATTACATTTTTTATGATGTTAACCGCTTGTAATTTCCAGGAGAATTATAAAAATGGTTTCGTTACCCATATAAAAAATACTGTTTTTTATGATAGGGTACCCACCCAAAAGCATCCTTTAGCATGGACCGAAGTGTACCATTTGAAGGATTCCTTCAAAATTCATTATTTACCAGCAAAGAATATTCTGCTTGCGTATAGAGCTAATATCCCGGATACTTTGCGTATCATAGAATCTGAGAATAACGAAGGCGGGCAAAGCTATAAGAAACAATATAGGGATTTCGAGTATTTGGGAGAATTCGAGCTAAATGATCTCCCCCCTGAATTTTCGCAATTAATTTATATCAATCCTAAAAATATGGATATACTGCAAATCGATCTAATTAAATCGGACTCAATCGGAACAAAGAAGTTCGTCAGTGGCATCGTTTATATGCATGACAGTATCAACTATTTAAAGGATGAACAGCTTCTTTCAATTTTTCAGTAATGTGTGCTATAAGTTTAAGTAACATGGCTTGAAAGACCGGGAGACACCTACTCTTCCAACAACTTCTCAATCTCCTTGGCCAATTGATCCACTTTATCTTCACCGTAACCGGTAGATACGAAACGGATCACCCCGTTTTTGTCAATCAAGAAATTTTTGGGTATAAATGAAGTAGCGTATTTGTCCCATACTTTTTTGTCGGGATCTATGGCAACATTAAAATCAATGCCTTTCTTTTTTAGTTCTTCGCTGGAGGTAGCTACTTTAGACCGTTCTTCGCCACGTGAAACGGGAAGAAAAACGAAAGCTTTATCTTTAAATGGCGCAATAATTTTAGATGGAATTTCATGGAACTCCATGATACAAGGTCCGCACCATGTGGCCCAAAAATTGAGCAATACCACTTTACCTTTTAAGGAAGATAGTGTTACTTTTTCCCCGGTGAGCATTTCCACGGTAAAATCTGCCGCGGCATCGTTCACGTTTAGTTTATAGCTTTCATCGATCTCGGGGATTCTCTTCTGAATGGTGGCAGGAGCTGTTTTAACGCGCTTCGCCTTCTCTTTCATCTCTGCTTCTGTCAATAACTTGATCTCCATGATAAACCTTTTATCATCCCCAACCTGATCTCCAAACTTCTTTCTCAGCATTTCCATTTTTTCATCGGAAACACCTTTATTCATTGATTTCAATTGATTGGGATCCAAGTTCTTAAGTAAATAATCCTTATCCACAACGGCTGAATCGTTAATTACGATGATATACTGGGGTACAGCAACCGTTTTTTCCTGCGCTTTGGCAAAGAAGCCTGAAGATATCAGTAATATTATGATGAATACTTGTTTCATGGTAAGCCATTTTAGTCGGCAACAGAATATTAGTTACGAATATATCGTAATTATACGAAAAAATCGTAAATATTTTGATCCCTAAACCTATCAACAAGTTACCGCAATGATACAATCTCTTCACAATTCTGTATCTTTCCTTGACTATTAACATACGCAATCCCAATGAAAACTATCTACAGCACAGCCATTTTCATCTTCACAGTTTTAATTACAAGATTTGTAAATGCACAGGATCATTTTCCCATCAGAACTATCGATCCATCTGATATAAATTTCCATGATTTAATGCCTGTGAAATCTGTTCTAAAGAATTGTTCCATGGTATTGCTAGGGGAACAAACCCATGGAGAAGCGACTACTTTCGAAGCGAAAATCAGGTTGATAAAATATTTGCATGAAGAAATGGGTTTCGATGTGTTAGCTTTTGAAAGTGGTTTCTATGATTGTGCTGATGTGTGGAAACTTGTTCAGGCTGGAGCTAACGTGAAAGATGCAGTAAAAGGCAACCTTTTTTATATGTATGCTGACAGCAAGGAAATGTTGCCATTATTTGAATATTTACAGCAACAACTAAATACTGCTCGCCCCCTCGAATTAGCAGGTTTCGAGAGCCAACATACCGGCGCCGCATCGAAAGAACGGCTCTTTGATAATTTTAAAATGTACCTGGATAAATACGCTCCTAATACCAGCCTAAACAATTGGGATATTTTCAAATCCATTGGAACTAAAATGTTTGGCTCCAATCAATATTTACCTTCTTTGCCGGATCAAAAAATGTTTTTCCAGATGATCGATAAATTGTTAGCCGTAACAAGAAAATCAAGATCAGGTGAAGATATTACTGGGCAAAATGGCTTTTGGTACGAGGTGACGAGAAGCCTTGCATCCCAAGCGAAACGTTACTGGAAACTGGTGAAGGGGAATGAATTAAGTGTGCGTGATTTGCAGATGGCTAATAATCTGACATGGTTGGCAAATGATTATTATAAAGGGAAAAAGATCATCGTATGGGCACATAACATTCACATTGCAAAAGAAACCAAGGAGCTTAATTCGGATAACCCGGAAATGGATTTCTTGAAAACGTATGTTCCGATGGGGACTACCATAAAGAAGAGATTCGGTAAGAAAGCTTATATGCTAGGTTTTGTTAGTGAAATGGGTACTTATATGAATTACGTGGACAGCAAAATATTATCTGTACCCGGAGTCGATTATAATACAATTAATCATCAACTGGCCCTTGAACCGATGTCTTATAATTGGTTCGATTATACTAAGGGTAGATTGCACCAGGAAAAAGTTAACGGTGTAGCAACTTTATTTGATTTTATAACATTGGAAGGAAAGTGGAACAAGGTGTTCGATGGATGGTTCTTTATTAGGAAAGCGGTGCATGTTACGAGGTGATCGATTTATTCTCCCCGTATTAGTATCTAATTGATGGGGGATACAGGCTTGTATCGCCCATCAATTAGATTTACCGCATTATTTACTTCAAAGATGACCGTTTACGCACTACATGGCTCATCCCTTCATTAATCATCTCCTCCAATAAAGTATAGCCCCCATTAGGGATGCTGTGGGCATATTCCCTTTCTTTTAATGTAATCGGCGTACACCAATAAAGATTTAATTTATCACCATACATGTCCGGTAATGCTATATTAGAACCGTTATACAGCGCTGCTGATAAAATTAAACTTTCATATTCGCCGGGTAATTCTTTGGCGCTATTGGTATGACCTTCCCCGTACCAGGTTATGTCGCGCCATGGTGAATCAGCCATCCCGCTAATGATTTCTGCGAACCGCATTTGCGCTTCTGCATCAAAATCTTTCATATCTATTGCAATGGCTAGTTCCATCCTACGGAAACCGGATGCATTATCATTATATAAATAATCTACCCATGGCATGGCACGGATACCGATGCCCATTGACAGAAAATATTTGATGCCGTCTTTTTCAAATTCACCGATGGCCATCGGTGGCCATTGATCGCCGTCGATAGCATAATATTTTTGTATTGGGCCGAATATTTCTTCATACGTGCTGATGTACTTTTCTTGTAATGCTCCCCATTGCGTATTGCTTTCTCCTTCCCAGGAGTTCCAGAACTCAGTTGCGCGGGCTACTTGCCCGTAGATGATAGGCGTCGCGTTTTCATTCATTGGAAACATCATGCTCAACTCCGTAGAGCCAGTACAGCTGCTTGCATAGGCTATGGGCTGATCTGAATATAATGTCCAGCCGGGGATGAACCCGATGATTTTATCATCATACAAAGCGGCTGCGCCATCGCCGCTTTCTAGCCAGACGATGCTTAAGCGTTCTGCTTCCAATGGCGGCAATCCATCTGGATGGTCACAGAAGCTTGCTTCTATCATCGGTGCCTGACCTTGGCTCATGGCTTCAAAATCGCGGGTAGCCGGTGCTGTTTTGAGGTTGCGTAACCAGCAGGCGCGGGGTTCAAATTGATGGGCAAATTTTTGACCGGGGAATAAATAGAAATAGGCAGTGCGATCATCTTGTTCTATTACAGCTTGTAGGGTACCCCTCGTGTTTGTCTCTTCTAGCAAGACAACTGGGTCATTCATCATAATTGTCGTGATTTAGGTATATGCAATAATGTCTCGAAGAACCAAATTTAATGTAAATGCTACTTTCGTGTGATATTAATTTTTTTAACATCTGTCCTTATCTTTTGTTAAAACACTTGCGGATCATTTTTTCTTTTAATGTTAAAGTTTAGTTTCGGATTTCATCAAAATGATTTCTATGAAACAAAAAACATCCACAGCATTTGTTGTTGCTTCATGGGCAGCCTTATTGATTGGGATGGTAGGCTACTTGATCGGTTTGTTTAATGCCGACTTGGAGTTGAATGAGAAAGGTTATTATTTTACCGTGTTGATGTTTGGCTTATTTGCCGCTGTATCTGTTCAAAAATGTGTTCGGGATAGATTGGAGAATGTACCGGTAACAGATTTGTATTACGGCATCAGCTGGGTTGCCACATTGCTGGCAATTTTACTATTGATCATCGGTTTATGGAACGCCACCATGCAGCCGAGTGAAAAGGGATTCTACGCATTCGCATTTTTATTAAGCCTCTTCGGGGCAATCGCGGTTCAAAAAAATACACGCGATAACCAAGCATCACGCATCATAAACGATTAAAAGGGTTCGCGGGTTAATTGCCTTGTCTTTTAATCCGCGAATAATTCCCGAATTATAAATGATCGAAGTCTTTTTATTGCACAACCGGTCATATAGTTCTTTGTTCCAAGTGGAAATCATCAAGTATTTGCATCTCCGTATACATTTCCCCCTAAATTTTGCTATAAAAACCGTATTAATACAGCCTATTCGCCCTTTTTGTGTCCGTTTATGAGAATTACTGTCCGCTTTCGAAAATGACCATTTTTTGAATGCCATCCTTCCCGATGAAAGGATTTCTACCACTTCGTGAGATTTCGTGAGTTCGGTATCGTTTTATTCTTGTAAGTAATTGATTATTAGTATTTTAAATTGATTTTAGCCAGTGTTCGCATGTAATGAAAGCGGACACTTTTGGTAGGTTATTGGACCGTTGTTCCAGCGGTAACTATTCCCTTTTCAAGCCTTTAAAGCCGCGCTACATTTGTGTTAACAAAACGAAATAACAACAAATCAAATTTTTCAAATACTAATTCAAAACATTTAAAACATACTATTATGAAAACAATGATCGCCTTATTTGCCGTATTATTTTCTTTACAATTAAATGTGAATGCAAACGGTAAAGCAACAAAAACAAATGAACCCGCGGATAGCATAGAATATATTGCCGGTACTACGGATGTTATCAAGCATGTTTATAGCGAAGAGTTCAATACTTGGATCGAGATGCGTTATATCAATGATGATGAACTGCCTTTGAAAGTCATCTCTAAATTGATGAAAAAGGTACCCAATGCCGATTTTGTTAGCATCGTTGAACTAAACGTTGAAGGTATCAAAACATATATCATTACATTGGAAGATACGAACACTTACAAGGTTGTAAGATGTGGTGATAAAGGCCAATTCGGGATTTTACAGTCTTTACAAAAACAATAATGCCGCCAATCTATACAAGAAAAGCCTGTCACGGTTGACGACAGGCTTTTTGCTATTTTATGTGCCAGCATTTTAAACGGCTATATTTATTGATAACTAAATGTGTTCGGTAATACCCACCTGGCCTTGTAAATTTTTAGTCCTTCTTGCTTGAAAATACGCTTTCCTTCTAAATCAAATATTTCATCGGTCCACCATTGTTCTTTAGGAAATATCACGATGGTAGGATATCCAGCAGGGCCACTGGATACACTTTTTATGCCCTTCTGCCTTCTTGTTTTTACCTGTTCCAATGATCCTGTTCCCGGGTCGTAAATATAAATGTGTTGATGATCCGTAAACCACAATGAATCTTTCCCATGTACAGGGAATAAATCATGACCTTGCTCCCCCGGTAAAGGGTGGTGAAATGCTAACTGTAACCGCGGCTTCCCATTTTCCAGAACATATTTATAAGCGTACATTTCATGCATTCCCGCGGACCATAACAAGGATCTTTTCTTATCCCAAACAAGATTATGTGCAAAGGGTAAAGCATATTGTATATAAGGAACCGTATCTTGTTGAATAGTTGTATCAACTTGGAACAGCCGCAAATAGTTCCCCGTACTCGATGCGCTCACGATGTTTCCCCCGGGCAAAACTTCTATCGAATGCGTATTACCTCCCGCGTAAGCATGGAATAAAATCTTTTTATCGTAGATTCTAATTAGCGCTATACCCCCGCCAGAAGCACTTGTTAAAAGGAATCGGCCATTATAAATGATTTTTGCGTCACTAGGATTATTAAACCATTTGACATGTGTAGCCGGAAGTTGCATGCTATCCGCTTTCCATTCCCAGCTAATAGTTCCTTTCCCAGGATCGATAATAATTACCCTATGTTGGGATTGTTCAGCAGCAACGATTAGTTTTTTACCCTTTGGTAATACAAATTCTTGTGCGTAGCTATTATGCCAAGTCCATACAAGTAAAATTACCAGGAAAGAAATATATATAAGCTGTTTACTTCTCATGAATACAAAATAATATTTTCAAAAGAAATAGTTTAACCCTTTTATAGACACAAAAAAGGGGAAGCTACTCACTTCCCCTTGGGTATCCTTTTAAGGTCAAAATTATTCTGCGGTAACTGCAACACCCGTTAAGGGTGCGGTGGTAGTACCCCGCGATTTAATTACCTGGTTTACCTGGCTAAGCATGATTAATGAAATGATCATGGTGCCAATGATCACATAACCCAAAGTATCAAAATGTTGCAGGGAGTGATTGCTGTTTTCCACCACGATTAAACCGGCAAGAGAAGATGCTATACCGCCGGATAATTGTTGCACGGATGAGTTTATACTCATGAACGCGCCGCGGTCTTGCAAAGCGGGTACAGCCGATAATAAGGCGGTAGCGGCGATCATCCGCGAACTAACCCCTATAAACATTACAACCGAAATAGCAATAACCTGGAATAGGGTAGCGGTATGCAAATTCGTATAAACATATACTAACAACATGGTTAGCAAGGAACCGAACATAAAAATCTTGAATTTGCCGACTTTATCACTGGCAATTCCCATTAAAGGACTGATCACGAGTGTAAATAGGCCCGTTATAAAGTAAATCAAGGGAATGTCATCCTGTGCGATCCCGAGGTTGAACGTATTGAAGGTGGTACCGAAAGGCATCAGCATAAATCCCCCGGTTGCCATCAATGTGGTGGCACCGAAGCCCAGCAAATATTGTTTTTTACTCAAGGTCTTCGTGAGGTGAGTGAATGCATTTACCGGTTTACTAAGTTTCAAATGTTCATTGATAGGCTTCAGGAAGAATAGGGCAATGCCTAGGCAAATCCCGAAGATACTAATCATCGTGAATGGTGCATGCCAAGAGTAATGATTGGCCAAAACCAAGCCGATGGGTAAGCCTGCTACTTGGCTGACACCGAAAGCCATTTGAATAAATCCCATGGCGCGGCCCCGTTGTTCCAAGCTGAAGAGATCCGTAACGATGGCAAACCCGATTGAACCCGTAACACCACCAAACATGCCCGTTACGATCCTCGCCAGTAGAAGTGTATGGTAATCGGGAGCTAGGCTACAGAAAATAGTTCCGATGATAAAGCCGATATAAAAGAAAATCAGCATGTTCTTGCGATCGAATTTATCGGCAAAACCGGCGGCAAGGAAACCGGAAATCCCGGCGCTGAAAGCATAGGCAGAAACCACGAACCCGAATTGGGACGCGGAGATGTTGAGTGTTGGCATCAAGATGGCTCCCAATGGGGAAAGTACCATGAAGTCGAGCACGATCGTAAATTGTAATACAGCCAACAGGATTATCACCAAGATTTGATACTTGGTGAATTGTTGAGATTTTAATTGAGTCGTCATTGGACTAAGTTGATAAACGAATGTTAACCGGGTAATACTTCACAGTGATAACCGGCTTTTTGAACTAGGTGGATAATTGCGTGCTCCTGGACTGAAGCACAAACAACACGTAGTACTTTATCCTCATCATCTAAAGCCACGTTCCACTTCCTGATGCCGGGCGTAGTGTTGAGGATATTGGCTACCCTGGAGACGGCATGGTCATCTGCCAGGTTTGTTTTAAAGACGAAGATGTCATGGTTTTCTTCGCCGGATGTTGGGTGTTGCATGGTAATAGACTTTCGATTACGATGGTTGCAACGCTTTCAAAACCAATTGTAATGTTTGTTTTAGATGATCCTCGTTCAGTTGGAAAGGTTCATCTCCAATAGGATTGCGTTGCGTATGAAATTTGATCAATTGATACAATGGGGCAAATGCAATGGACCAGTATACTTCTAATGGTAAATCGATTAATTCCTTTTTTTCAATAGCATTCTTAACAAATTTTCCTAGTATTTCTTTGAAGGGTTGTTTAATGATAGGTTGAATTTTTTGATATACGTTTGAATAGCGTATTTTCTCTATAAACTCAACTTCCAACGGGTATTTTACAAAATACCGTGACCTGTTTTGCCATTGTAACTGTAAGCCGGCTGCAAAATGCATGTCAGGGTCAAAGTCTTTTAGGGATTCCCGCACCATCTCTTGGGCTATCTCCGTGCTGACTTTCGTAATTAAATCGTCTTTATCCTTATAATAAATATATAATGTTGCAGGTGAGATCCCGGCGGCTTTAGCCAATTTATTCATGCTAAAACCATCCAAGCCTTCCTCTACGATCAAGCTTACCGTGTATTGGCGCACTTTACAGATCTTATTTTCATCCCTTACCCGCATCTTGCAAAGGTAAGTAAATGAACATTCATTTATAAAATTATTTCTTCATGATAATTACGCCCTTGTTATTGGAAAAATTAAGCGTTGATAACCAACCTCTTCTGTGCCAATAATGAAATAGGTAACCCTACGCATAGGATCAAGATGAGGCTACTTAAAATGGCGCCTCCCCATTCAAAAGGTCTAATAGATGCATTGGATAAAGGTAAAACCACGAAGTTCATCGTTCCGTAGATCAATAAACCGTAGACGAGACCAACTAAAAATTGATTGGGTAATACTTTGAAAATCAACCGGTAAGATGGAACGAGAACAAGGCAGAAAATGAAAGCTACCAAGTAATGAAACAAGATGCCGCGCCAGAGCATAATATCCCTCGCTTCGAATGCATCATTGCCATATACGCCGCTGGCAATGTATACGAAAATTGGTTGCACATCCCACCTGCCTGTCCTGATGATATACATCAAACATGCAGCGATGCCATCCAAGGTGCCGGTTACTAAGGTGGCGATAATAATAGTCCGCAAGGTTTTTGCGTAGTGTTTTTTGGGGCTGGTATTCATACGATTTCAATAAAAAATGGTTGTCCCGTATCACAATATACGAACTATTTCCGGCAGCGCAAATCCCTTGCATTAACGGGCTCTAATTCAACGTGATGGCGATATGCAACAAAGCATACCCCAATTTTGATACCCTGCGCGTTAACAAATCATCCCCTAAATGTAAACATATCCATTACCTGGAATTTTGTTCTTGCGGTTAAATTTGGATGATCGTTATTCCACGTTAGGCCGTTTCATTTAGAAACCGCTTTTAACCTTTTTGATTACTGGAATATGATACAACCAAGATTCATGTTTTATTCAATTTAAAAGAAAGTATTTCCACGTCCTGTACATTTCAAAATTCCAATGTTATGCAAAACATGTACAAACTTTTTAGCTCATGGAAGCCATGGACCGTTTTATGGTGTTTGCTCCTATTGCAGCTAGTTCCTGCTTATGCTCAATCAACCCAGGTTTCAGGGAAGGTGTTTTCACAAGATAATGAACCGGTTATGGGCGTTACCATCCGTTTGAAAGGTACCTCCACGGGTACTGCTTCCCTGGAGGACGGCTCATACAAAATCACTGCTAAGAAAGGCGATGTACTCGTATTCTCCTTCGTAGGGTACGCTTCGCGGGAAGTGATTGTCGGGGACCAGCAGGTAATTAATATCACTTTACAGGAATCCAATAGCAACCTCGAAGAGTTAGTCGTGGTGGCTTACGGTGTCCAGAAGAAAAAAGTCGTAACAGGCGCCACCGTTAAGGTCAACAGCGAAGATCTAGGTAAAAACCATGCACTGAGTATGGAGCAAGCTTTACAAGGACAAGCTGCCGGTGTAAACATTACCGCTAATTCCGGTCAACCTGGCGATGCCTTGAAATTTAATATCAGGGGGGTGGGTACTAATGGTAATTCTAACCCGCTATTTATTGTAGATAATATGCCTGTAGATGATATTTCGTACCTCAATCCTGCCGATATTGCCAGCATCGATGTATTGAAAGATGCTGCGTCTACCGCCATTTATGGAGCGCGTGCAGCTAACGGTATCGTGATGATTACCACGCATAAAGGTCGCGCCGGTAAGATGCAGGTGGGCTTAGATGCTTATTATGGCTGGGCAAATCCATATAAAAAGCTGGATTTATTAACAGCTCATGAATATGGTATTATTATGAACGAGGCCTCGATCAATTCCGGCAAAGCGCCTATTTATTCCGATGAAGAACTGGCTGCTTTAGGGAAAGGTACCGATTGGCAGGATGCCGCCACCCGCCAAAATGCGCCTATTCAAGCTTATACTTTTTCATTGGCGGGTGGAAACGATGTCTCTATTTTTTCATCGGCGCTTTCGTACCAAGGGCAAGAGGGTGTTATCGGTTTAGAAGATCAATCTTACTTCAACCGTATTACTTTCCGCTTGAATTCCGAACACCGCTTGTATGAAGGCCGCTTGAAGATTGGGGAGAATATTACCTACAGCCACGCGGCTAGTAACGGCATCGGTACCGGGAATATTTATAATAACTCGATCCGCGGGTTACTAAATGCCAGCCCAACTTTCCCGGTTTATAACGGGGACGGTACCTTTGGTGTCTCCTCGCTCAGCGCGGAAGAAGTGAACCCTATCGGTATCATGTATTATACAAATATGTCGAAAAACATTACCGACAGGATTGTAGGGAATATATATGCGGACCTGGCTCTTTATAAAGACTTACATTTTCGTTCCGATTTCGGCTTGGATCTTAATATATTTTCAACTAACTCTTTCACCCCGGTTTATACATTAACCAATAACAATAAAAATACTGCCGATTATGCTACCCAAGGTTTATACCGGAATACTGCCTGGAACTGGGATAATTTTTTTACTTATAGCAAATCTTTAAAAGATCATGACTTCAGCCTGATGGTAGGTATGTCGGCAAGGAGAACCCGGGGGTTCGATGTAAGCGGTAGAAAGGAAAATCTAATTATAAAGGATTTCTACCACGCTATCTTGAACAATGCTACCAACGAAGCTACCCAGCAAGCCATGGGGAGCATGTCAAATTATGCTTTGAGTTCTTATTTTGGTCGTTTGACATATTCATTTAAAGAGAAGTATTTATTTAATGCCACCTTGCGGCGCGACGGTTCCGTGAACTTCGGACAAAATAGCCGCTATGGCACTTTTCCGGCAGTTTCAGCAGGCTGGATTATAACTGCGGAACCTTTCTCGATGCCTTCGTGGGTTAACTTCTTGAAAATTCGCGGTGGCTGGGGACAAAATGGTAATGATAGGATCGTAGCGGATGCTTACCGCGCAACCGTAAGCTCTAGCTACAGGGCTTATTATTTCGGTGGTGATGAACGTTTCATCGGGACTTCGCCCGATAAAATCCCGAACCCTAACGTGAAATGGGAAACATCCGAGCAAACGAATGTCGGTTTTGATGCGACCTTGTTTAAAAGCTTGGAGTTGACCTTCGATTGGTATAATAAGACTACCCGCGATTGGTTGGTACAAGCGCCAATCCCGGCCATCGTTGGTACAGGAGCTCCTTATATCAACGGTGGTAACATCGTGAATAAGGGCGTCGAAATCGTAGCTAGTTATAGCGGTAAAGTAGGCGGATTGCAATTCAATATCGGGGGAAACATCGCCTTCAATAAAAATAAAGTATTGTCAATTCCTAACCAGGAGGGCGTCATCCATCCCGCGTACAACAATGTGTTGTCTTCAAATATGGACGAATACTACCGGGCGCAAAACGGTTACCCGATCGGTTATTTCTACGGTTTAAAGACGGATGGTATTTTTCAGAATGCTGAAGAGATCGATGCCTACAAAAATTCGAAGGGAACGGTTATCCAACCAACGGCAAAACCCGGGGATGTGCGTTTCGTTGACCTGAACGATGATGGTGTGATCAATGGGGATGATAAAACCATGATCGGTAACCCTAATCCGACGCATACTTACGGTATGAACCTAAGTGCTTCTTACAAAGGGTTTGATGCATCTGTACTGTTCTATGGTGTAGGTGGAAACACCGTTGTAAACGGCAGCCGCGCCAATGATCGCTTTTATAATAATTATACAACCGAAATATTTGACCGGTGGACAGGCGAAGGTACCTCCAATTCAATACCGAGGGTTACCCTGGGGGATGAGCCCAATGGTAACTACACCAAGTTCTCTGAGCTTTACACCCACAATGGCGCTTACCTGAGAATAAAAAGCTTGAATATCGGTTACGATTTTAAGAAAACAATTGCTAAACATTTGCCAGTAGAGCAATTACGTTTATATGTATCCGGTCTGAACCTTTACACTTTCACCCACTATAAAGGAATGGATCCAGAAGCAGGTTTCGGGATCGACAGTTGGTCATCGGGAACTGATTTAGGTTATTACCCGATGCCGAGAACAGTTATGGTTGGTTTAAATGTTAAATTCTAATTCCACGTATGAAAAAGATATTATTAGCCTTATTGGCGGCCACGTTATTGTCTGCCTGCGGCAAAAATTTCCTGGACATAGATCCAGTTGATAAAAAAACGATCGATAATTTTTATAAAACGCCTACCGATGCTTTCGAAGGATTGGTGGCAGCTTATAATGTATTGAACTGGGATGGTTACGGCAATATTTTGTTGACATCCGAGATAGCATCCGATAATGCTTTCGGCGGTGGTGGAAACTCCGACAACGGTATGCGGCAATGGGATCGCAGTGAGAAGATTTACGATCATAATGCCGAAGCTTGGACTAAATACTACACCGGTATTTACCGTGCCAACATATTATTATCAAAAATTGATGAAGTGGATTTTGAAGGAGATGAAGATTTGAAAAATATGTATATAGCGGAAGCCAAATTTTTACGTGCTTATTTTTATTTTGATCTCGTACGCATGTTCGGTCATGTACCCTTGGTTAAAGTTCCGCTGGAAGCAGGGCAGTACAATGTTCCACAAGCAGCTCCCGATAGTATCTACATGTTCATTGCGACTGATCTAAAAGAAGCAATTCCCCATTTATTAGATAAAAAATATGCTGAATATACTTCAACAGAATATGGCAGGGCCACCAAATGGGCTGCCGAAAGTTTGCTCGCCCGCGTATTTTTATATTACACGGGGTATTATGGTAAACCAGGTATTGCCGGGGTTATTACTAAGGCCGATGCGTTGACAGCCATAGAAGATGTTATTGTTAATAGCGGTTATGACCTGGTTCCCAAGTATTCAAATATATGGCGGGCATCCGCGGAGAGTACAACGGATTATGCAGGGCAAAACAGCCAGGAAGGCGTGTTTAATATCCAGTATACTTATAAGGGCTTGAAAGATGGGAACGAGCGAAATGGTAACCGGGTACAGGTTATGATCGGCATCCGGAGCCAAGTGTTGCTACCGTATTATAATGGCTGGGGCGCTTGTACCGTGAACCCCAAGTTATGGAATGCTTTTGATGTAGCAGATTTAAGGAGAAATGCTTCTATTATTTCTATCGAAGGAGAAGGTTTTGCCGGGCAATACTCCCTGGGAGATCAATACCAGTACACCGGTTATTTCCAAAAGAAATATACCCCGCTAAACGATCAGAAGCCTGAAGATTTAGGGGGCGATTTTCAAATCGACAACTATGATAATTATCTCGCCATACGTTTTTCCGATGTGTTGTTAATGGCGGCTGAATTGAACCTGGACGCCGATTTAGGTAAAGCGCAAGCATATTACAACCGTGTACGCGATAGGGCATTCGGTGACGAACTGCACCGCAAAACATTAACGGGAGACGCTAACGGCATGCAGTTGATTATGGATGAAAGGAGATATGAATTTGCAGGGGAAGGAATCCGTTATTGGGACTTACTGCGGCAAGGGCTAAACATCGCTAAAAGTGCCATAGACAATACCAGTACAAACTCGGAATTGAATGTAAACTTCCGCGAGATCACCATGGGATTATTCGCGATTCCCGAAACACAAATCAATATTTCTAATGGCAACCTCGTACAAAACGATGGTTGGAACTAATATTTTTCAAGGTAAATATTCTTATACATGAAAAAGTTACGCAATACTCTATATATAGCCATCATCGCAAGTTCGTTCGTAGCTTGTACCGCTAAGGAAGATCGCGAGTCGATGGGTAAACCATTACCCGCAGATCAATTGGAGTTTACGGTGACGCAAACACCAGGCTATGATAACGAGGTAACCATGGAAAGTCTCACCCCGGAGATAATTCCATATTGGGATTATGGTTTCGGTGTATCAAACGCACGTAAGTTCAAAGCGGTAATCCCCTTTGCAGGAACTTTCCCGATCAAATATTACGCTTACGGAAAAGGCGGCCCCTCTGTAGACTCAGTAGAAATTACCGTAACGGAAAATGATGCTAATTTCTTTGCTGACCCGTACTGGGATTTATTAACAAACGGCGTCGATGGTAAAACTTGGGTATGGGCTGTTGATAATCCCCTGGGCTGCATTACCGGCGGTGGCGATTACCGGGATAACGGTCCCACATGGTGGAAAGATAACATGGCGGATCAACAAGCAATCATTAATGATAAGATGACATTTGACTTAAACGGTAGTTATAATTTCGAGTTGATTACACCGAATGGTAATAAACCGGGTAAATTCAGCTTCGATGTGGAAAGCATGAAGTTATCTTTCGTGGGAAGCGATGTTAGTAACGGGCAGAATTGGAATTACGATATAATAAAGCTCAATGAAAATGAACTGGTAATCGCGGCTACACATATTGAAAGTTGGGGCGGGTTCCGCAACTTTTACTTCTTCAAGAAAGAAGGATTTGTGTACCCGTAATTGCTAGGTATGAATGTGTGAAAAGACAGAAAGGTTGCCTGTTAGCAGGTAGCCTTTTTCTTTTATCAGGATGCCGGCCACCTTATTACCATCGCCTGCTACATGCAAAGTTTTTTTTACCTACTTTTATGAATCAAGATATTAAATCCGCATGGAGAATAAGCAAAATGCCTATTTCATAACCCGTTGGCAATCCCAGATCAAAAAGGGATTGTTCGAGTATATCATCATGTTGCTCTTGCAAAAACAAGAGCGCTACGGTTATGAATTGATCAGCGAAATCAAGAAGTTGGCTGACATGGATATTGCAGAAGGAACGATTTACCCCCTGCTGAGCAGGCTCAAGAAGGAGAAACTGGTGGATTCCAGGTGGGTTGAAATGGATGAAGGTGTTCCCCGCAAATATTATAAACTTACAGAGCAAGGTAACGAATACCTCGAAGCCATGTATCAATACCTCGGTGAACTGATGCAAGCCATTACTGATTTGAAAAACGTGTAATCTTTATGAACGGTCATATCTTATCCCTCGATTTAGGGTCTAGCACGGCAGGAGTCGTCTTATTTGATAAAAAAGGGCGCGTTGTAAAACAATTGCAGAAGGAATACGATAAGTATTACCCGCAACCCGGTTGGATCGAAGTAGACCCGGATGAAATATGGTTTAGCATGCGTGCTGCCATAGAGGAGCTGATGAATGCTTCCGGCATTACCGCTGCTAATATCGCGGGGATCGGCATCTCCAACCAGCGGGAAACCACTGTTATATGGGACAAAACCAACGGCCAGCCTATTTATAATGCTATCGCTTGGCAAGATCGCAGATCTTCCAAAATCTGCGATGATTTTCGTTACCAAGGATTTTCAGAGTTGATCCGGGAAAAAACCGGTTTGTTGTTGGATGCCTATTTTTCTGCAAGCAAGATTAGCTGGATCTTGGATCATGTTCCCGGTGCCCGCGCTAAGGCAGAACAAGGGAGCCTTGCTTTCGGGACGATAGACTCCTGGCTGATTTGGAAATTAACCGGCCAGCAAGTTCATGTGACCGATATTACCAATGCTTCCCGTACCATGTTGTTTAATATCCATACGTTGGATTGGGATGCCGATTTGTTGAAACTATTTAATATTCCACATAAACTATTGCCTGGAACTTGCAGTAACAGTGAGATCATCGCTTACACTGCGCCTGCCATATTGGGCGCCCCGGTTCCGATCGCGGGAGTTGCGGGAGATCAACATGCGGCCTTGTTTGGACAGATGTGCCTGGAGCCGGGGATGGTTAAAAATACTTACGGTAGCGGCTGTTTCGCGTTGATGAACACCGGGGATCAACCCGTTTTGTCGCAACACCATTTATTGACAACGGTTGCTTGGAAGATCGGGGATAAAGTGACTTACGCATTAGAAGGAAGTGTTTTCGGCGGGAGTTCCGTGTTTCGTTGGATGAGGGACGGGTTAGGGGTTATTGAAGCTACCGCGGAAGTTGAAGCCTTGGCCCAAACCGAAGAAGATAACGGGGGCGTAATGTTCGTGCCGGCATTGGCAGGCCTCGGTGCTCCTTATTGGGATGCCTATGCACGCGGTATGATTATCGGTATTACGCGCGGCACTTCTGTTGGGCACATTGCAAGGGCAGCCTTAGAGGGTGTAGCGCTCGGTTTGGCTGATGCCCTGGAAGCCATGGAAAAAGATAGTGGCCGCAAGATAGGGGAGATCCGTGTAGATGGTACATCTGCAACTTATCCCTTTTTCATGCAACTCCAGACGGATTTGCTCCAATACCCGGTTACCCGTCCGGCTGTAATGCCTTCAAGTGCTTTGGGCGCCGCATATCTAGCGGGTTTGGCTACAGGGTTTTGGGATTGGCAAACCGTAAAGAAGATGTACGAACCGGGGGAGTCCTTCTCCCCAAGGCAAGACATGGAATTTAGTAATCGATTGAGAAGCCGTTGGAAGAAAGCTATTGCCCGCGTGCAAAATTGGGATCTTTAGTCCCGGATTTTATGGATTTCATAAGTTTCACAGATTATCCTTTATCCTGCCTAAATTTTATTTCACGTTAAATATTTTCATCCTTTTCTATAATTATTAAATGACACTGCTTTCGAAAGATCGCGGTGTTTTTTATGTCCCGGCTGTTATAATCAACACCTGGTTTAAAACATTTTCATGCTATTGATGTTAATTTTTTATCATTTTAATAGAAATATTTGTAGTGTATCGTATTCCGATGTACCTTGTAACGGTATGGATAATTAGTTAACGAGGTATATTCGTTAACGATACAAAGAATTCTAAGCGGATAATTATTACGTTATGATGCGGGAAAATTTATTAGCACAGTTTAAATCGAAGATCGACCAGGAATGGGATGTGGTTGTTATTGGTGGAGGTGCTACCGGGATCGGTGCTGCACTTGAAGCAGTTACCAGGGGATATAAAACCTTGTTGGTTGAGAAAGCAGATTTTGCAAAATCTACATCCAGCAAAAGCACGAAGTTGGTGCATGGCGGCGTGCGGTACTTGGCTCAAGGGGATGTAGCCCTGGTGCGGGAAGCCAGCGTTGAAAGGGGATTACTATTAAAAAATGCCCCGCATTTAGCGCATAACCTTTCCTTCGTAATTCCAGCATATTCATGGTTTGATGGGATCTTTTATACAATCGGGTTAAAACTCTACGACTGGATGGCAGGGCGATTAAGCCTTGGCCGTTCCTTATATATTTCCCGTAAAAAAACTATCGAACGTTTACCTACGATTAAGCAAGATCACCTTTCTGCTGGGGTATTATATCATGATGGCCAATTTGACGATTCCCGCCTGGCTATTAACCTGGTGCAAACTTTCTTGGAGCATGGCGGCATCGCTATTAACTACATGGAAGTGAAGGCGATGGAAAAGGATATAACTGGGAAATTGAGCGGCCTTAAACTTCAGGATAATGAAACCGGTGAAGTATTTCATGTAAAGACAAAAGGTGTTATTAACGCTACCGGCGTATTTACAGACGATGTTTTGCAAATGGATGATCCTAATGAACCCCGTTCTATCGTGGCCAGTCAAGGAGTACACCTGGTATTGGATCATAGCTTCCTCCCGGGAAAGACGGCGTTAATGATTCCCAAGACCAGTGATGGCAGGGTGCTTTTTGCAGTTCCATGGCATAATAAATTGGTAGTAGGTACTACCGATACTCTCGTCGAGAGCATTAGCCTGGATCCCGTAGCTTTAGAAAAGGAGATTCAATTTATTCTCGATACAGCCGATCAATATCTTACGAAAGCACCTAAAAGAACGGACGTGTTGAGCGTTTGGGCCGGGCTTAGACCTTTGGCAGCGCCTACGGGAGAAAAAGCCAAAACGAAGGAAATTTCAAGGAACCATAAAATAATGGTAACGCCTTCAGGTTTGGTAAGTATCCTCGGTGGTAAATGGACAACATACCGTAGAATGGGTGAAGATGTAGTTACGAAGCTCGAAGAAGTGCACCAGTGGAAGAAAACGACTACCGCGACAAAATTCCTCCCGATTCATGGTTTCGTCGAAAACACCGATGAAAACAACCCCCTATATTTTTATGGCGCCGATATGCCCGGCATTCAAGCATTAGCCGCTTCTGAACCCGGAATGAGCGAGGTTTTATCTGAATCCCTCCAAATCATCGCGGCACAAGTGGCTTGGGCGGTGAGGCATGAGTTGGCGCAACAGGTTGAAGATGTGTTGGCGAGAAGGATCAGGGCCCTTTTCCTCGATGCCCACGAAGCGGTACGCATAGCGCCGAAAGTGGCTGCTATCATGGCCAAAGAGTTGAATAAAGATACAACCTGGGAGCAGGAACAAATTCAATCATTCAATACCTTGGCATCCACCTACATGCTAAGCTAATTTTTCAATTTCACGTTTATTATTTATTCCACTTTAGAGTAACATGAACTGGTTAAAACCACCGGCGCACAAGCCTACTATTCCACAATCAGAAATTAAAAGTAAATATACCTGGATGAGAATGCAGGTATTTATCGGCATCTTTATCGGTTATGCAGGTTATTACCTGGTAAGGAAAAATTTTTCTATGGCTATGCCGGATCTTATGGAAAAAGGTTTTTCCAAGGGAGATCTTGGCTTGGCTCTTTCCGGCGTTTCCATTGCTTACGGTTTGAGCAAGTTCCTGATGGGAAATGTTTCTGATCGCAGCAATGCGAGGATCTTTATTTCATTAGGCTTATTTCTTTCTGCCCTAACGATGTTGTTAATGGGACTGTTCCCTTGGGCAACGGGTTCCATCGGTATCATGTTTGCTTTACTGTTTTTAAATGGTTGGTTCCAAGGTATGGGGTGGCCTCCCAGTGGCAGGGTAATGGTGCATTGGTTTTCTATCAAGGAAAGGGGAACGATGATGTCTATCTGGAATGTTGCGCATAATGTGGGTGGCGGTTTAGTAGGGCCTTTAACAATCCTCGGAATGTATTATTTCGGGATGTGGCAAAGTAAGTTTTTCTTCCCGGCGGCTGTTGCCATGGTTTTGGCGGGGATTGCCTATTTGCTGGTAAGGGACACGCCGCAGTCTTGCGGTTTGCCTTCTATCGAAGCTTACAAAGATGATTATCCGAAAGACTACAGTAGCAAGTCGGAAAATGAAATGACAGCCAAGGAGATTTTCTTGAATTATATTCTCCCGAATAGGTTGCTGTGGTACATTGCTTTGGCCAATATATTTGTCTATCTACTCCGTTACGGTGTATTGGATTGGGCGCCTACTTATTTAAAAGAAGCGAAGGGGTTTAATGTGAATGAATCTTCCTGGGCATATTTTATCTATGAATATGCAGGGATTCCGGGTACCTTATTATGTGGCTGGATCAGTGATAAGGTGTTTAAAGGTCGCCGGGCTCCTGCCACGATTATTTACATGGCATTGGTCTTAGTTTTCGTGTTGATATATTGGAAGAATCCTCCAGGTAATATTTGGGTAGATAACATGGCTTTGTTTGCTATCGGCTTCCTAATTTATGGCCCCGTGATGCTGATTGGCGTACAGGCTTTGGATCTTGTTCCGAAGAAAGCGGCGGGTACTGCGGCGGGCTTGACCGGTTTGTTCGGCTACTTGGGTGGCGCCATGTTTGCCAATGTTGCCATGGGGTATATCGTGGATCATTTTGGTTGGGATGGCGGTTTCGTTATCTTGATAGTGGCTTGTTTGCTCGCCATTTTTTTTACGTTATTGACTTGGCGCAAGGAAAAAGAAAGGTTAGGATTAATTTAACATACAACAGTCCAGGATACTGTAATTTCACGAGTTAAAAATTATACAAATGATGGTACGTTCATCGATGTCTGCCTTACTTGTGGGAAGCTTGTTATTGTCAGCTTGCTCCTCCCAGAAGAAAGCAGCATCTCAAAAAAATGTTGCTTCCATGGAAAATCAATTCCCTGCTTTTGATTCCGAAGCGCATAGGGGAGGTAGGGGACTGAAACCTGAAAACACCATACCCGCTATGAAAAATGCGATCGATATTGGTGTTACAACACTGGAGATGGATGCGAATATTACCAAGGATTTGAAAGTTGTTGTTTCGCACGACCAGTACATGAACCCGGATATCTCCACTGCTCCGGATGGTACACCCGTTACCCGGCAGCAGGTGAAAGATTTGTTGTTATATCAAATGAATTATGCTGATATCGTTAAGTATGATGTGGGGATGCGGGGAAACCCGAATTTTCCGCAGCAGGAAAAGATGAAGGTAAACAAACCCTTGTTGTCTGATTTGATTCAAGCGGTAGAGAAATATACCCAACAGGAAGGTGTTGCCCCGAAATGGTATAACATCGAAACAAAATCATCTGCCAAGTACGATGGCGTTCGGAATCCAAAGCCGGAGCAATTCGTGGCATTGCTGATGAAGGTGGTTATTGATAACGGTATCGTGGATAGAACCGTGATACAGTCTTTTGATAAAAGAACTTTGCAGGTTTTACATAAGAAATTTCCTGCCGTAAAAACTTCCTTCTTGATCGGTGATAATAACAAGAAATCGCTGGATGAAAATATCAAGGATCTAGGTTTTACGCCTTTTATCTTGAGCCCTGATTATAAGTTGGTGACACCTGCTTTGGTGAAAGCCTGCCATGATAAAGGTGTTAAGATCGTTCCCTGGACAGTGAATGATAAAGCCAAGATTCAAGAACTGAAAGATATGGGAGTAGATGGTATTATCTCAGATTATCCCAACTACTTCAAAGAGCTCGGAATGTAAAACCGAATAGTGGACGAATAAATAGCCGCCTCAATCTTGGGGCGGTCCATGTTCACGGATGATACCGGATTTAGGGATTGCACGGATTTTTTGTTCGAGTTTTGTTTTGTTCGAGTTTTTGGGGTTTAATTAGGTTTATTTATTGGTTGACTAGGTATTTTAACAGGAGGCCTACTGCTACCGCGATCGACATGCTGATGAGTGTGCCTACTAATAAATATTCCGTTTTTACTTCTTCTTTGGCCGTGTTATATCTTAATATACTTTTTGCCGCAATTAAGAGGCCTATAGCTTCATATTGGCCGATAAAAACTAATACGCCAATTATTAATCTTTCTATGATGCCAATGTATTTCCCGGCATTTACCAAGCCTTTGTCGGCGGTACTGCTTCTTGGTGTCGATATTTGATCTGCCCAATGCTTGGTAGCTAGGCTGATGATGATGGAAGAGGGATATACCAAGAAGAATATTCCGGCAGCAAAATACCAGGCATTGCCTTGGTAATAGAATTCCAATATCTCTTTTTCGGTAGGAAATAGTTGGAATTGCCAACACCAACACAAGACGATTACGGCCATATGTGCCAGTTGATCATAAACGAAATTCCTGAAGTTGGGCTTTAGATAGGATTTGAACAAATCTATCAGGAAATGACTGATGGTGATGATCGCTACAGTTTGTATATATTGAAAGCCCATGAATAACAAGGCCGTTACACCCGTAATCAGAACATGTAAATACAGTAGGGGCGACTTTATCTTCCGTTCGTTCCTATCATCTATCCAAGATCTCTTTTGTAATGCAAAATCGCTCACCAGGTGCGCAAAGATCAGCTTGGTTAACCAAATAATGCTATTTTCCATGTTCGATAAATGCTTGTGTTAATACTTTGTATTGTTCTAACAGGTAGGCCATCTCCTCGAAGCGGGCAGCTTTAACTTGCTGATTGATAGTTGCCGCAGATTTTTTTAACAAGGTGGCTGCCTCCTTCTGGTTTTTCCCTAATAAAAGATAATATAATACTTCCGCTTGCTTGGCTGTTACTTGGCTTACCAAGCTATCGGTGTAATGGGCTATCAAATCATAAGAGATATCAAAAATAGCGTCACCGCAAGTTATCAGTAAGTGCTGTTGGCTCTTCGGATCCGTAATCCGGTCTAATGCACGTCCTGAAGTTACAAAAATATCTTCTAGGTGGGAGTCGAGGTTGGAGATATCTGCTGCTACATAGCCCAAGCTAATGCTTTGGCGAATATCTACCCGCGCCTCTTGCATACTATGTGAGATGGCTTTTAGCCTGCATTGCAGCATTTTATGGTATACCGTGGCTGCATCCTTTACTAAAACTTGGAAGGAATCGCCCCGGTAAAATTCAAGCTTGTCACACTCGGGGAATTGCTCTTGTATTTCAATTAATAGTAGCTGGAAATCCCGGCTATCTAACTTGGTGGAATTAACGATATCCGCAGTAATAACTGCTTCCATTATTATTTACTTTGATGGATGACTAAGTTAGGTTATTTAGCCTAATTTTCAAAAAATAAGTATTATTTTACGAATTTTTATAGAATTAGTTTTTATGTACGAATTTTATGAAAATCAGGCTAAATTGACTAATTAAATTACATCCATTGTACTTTTTCACTTAAAGGGCGGGTTCTCCTGCCAACTTTATGGATGGGTTCATCGCTGTAACCAAGGTACAGGAAGCCCATAATTTGGTCCTCTTCCCCTAATTTCAAGTATTCTTTCATGGCTGGTTTTAAGGCCATACCACCGGTACCCCAGTAAGCGGCAATACCCATGCTGCTGGCACCCAAAAGAATATTTTCAATAGCGCAGGAAGTCGCTGCTAGCTCTTCCAATGCCGGGATTTTAGGATTAGCGCCGCGTTTCATGGCCATGACCACCAGGTGGGAGGCCAAGTCGCCCATGGACTTTAACTTGTCGTAAGTGCCGGGAACGAATTGTTCCGGTTGCGCATTCGCTTTATAAAGTTCGGCATGCGCCAGGCAGAATTCCTGCACTTTTTCACCCGCGTACACCATGAAATACCAGGGTTCGGTTAAGCCGTGGGTAGGCGCCCAGTCTGCTAATTCGAATAATTGTTGCACTTGTGTATCTTCGATCTTTTTACCATTCATGCTTGCCGGCTTAATGGTGCGGCGCGTTAGTATGATATCTTTCAAGATACTAGCTTGATCCGTTGTTGTTGTGCTCATTCTCTATCTGTTTATGATTCTTTAATTTCCATGGCAGCTTTTAAGGCGGCAGGAACTTTAGTTATTTTTCTTTGCGTGTAATCGAAGCATACCATGCCGGTTTTAGCTTCGGCAATTAGTAGGTCTTTCCCTTCGCGGCGCGTTGAAACCTTGTAAAATAAGTCGAAGCCGAAAGCCGAAAATTCAGAGGCGCATACCTCGAACTGTAATATATCGCCATGGAAGCTTTCATTTTTATACACGATGGCAACATCTGCCATGATCAGGCCTGCGCCGAAAGCATCCAGTTCGCTAGCGCCCAGGCTTTTCAAGAACTGGACCCTGGCATCGTGGATCATGGAAAGGATGGCATCATTCCCTACATGCCCACCGTAATTAACATCCTGGATCCGAACCGGGATCTGCATGGAAAATGCATACCGATCCGGCATATCAATTTTAACTCTAGCCATTCGTATGATAAATTATTACCTGTTTTTTAAAAAGTCGATAAGTTGCCGGAAAGCCTTTGCCCGGTGACTATAACTATTTTTTTCCTGCATATCCATCCCCGCGAAGCTGGTAGTGCTGCCATTGGGGATGAAAATAGGATCGTAACCGAAACCCTTTTCGCCACTTCCCGTACCGGCGATTTTCCCCTCGCAGACACCTTCAAACTGGTATTCCCTTTCATCGAGAATCAACGAAATAACGGTTCTAAACCGCGCGTTCCTGTTAGTTTTTCCTTCCATTTCGGCCAGTACCTTCACGATATTATCGGCAGCGGATTTTTGTTCACCTGCATACCTGGCCGACAATACGCCCGGTGCGCCATTGAGAGCGTCTATTTCAAGGCCGGTATCTTCGGAGAAGCAATTTTTACCCGTCATGTTATGTATAACGGTTGATTTCTCCCTGGCATTGGCTTCCAGCGTGTCGTGTGGTTCGGGGATATCGATGTCGATCCCGGCATCTTGCAGGGTGATGATTTCGAAAGCATTCCCTAGCATACTTTTGATTTCCTTTACTTTATTTTCGTTGTTCGTAGCAAAAACTAGCTCCATGCTAAATATCTTGATAAAATTAAATATTAAAAAGTTGTTTCAGAGCTTGCCATAATTTACCTTTCAAAACCTTATTTTCATTGATTACGGTAAGGGGCTCCGACGAAACGAATTGAACACCATCGATGAACTGTACCTGGTAATTAGGTATATCGCTAATATTCAATTTGTTAGGTTCTAAACCAAAGCCGATGGCCTTTTGAAATGGCAGCACCTGTTGTAATTCCCGCAGGTTTGTAGCAGGGAAATGCTTTAAATTGACCAGGGCAACATCCTGCATACCGAGTTGACAAGCATTCAAAATATTGGTGAGCAAATTGAATAATTCATCGTTTAAATACGCTTCATTTTCATTTTGTACGAGCAAGGCGATATTTTTTTGATTTTCACCTAAAAATTTGAGTTTCGGCAGCTCTTTTTGAACCGTTTTGGCCGGGTTTTTAATCCCGGGAATGATAGGCTGGTCGTAGATCTTAGCCAATAAATAAGGATCAAATTGTATCTTGTCTAAGCCCATACAGTTTATATTTGTTAGTGTTAGGGTGATTCCAGGGTAAGAAAAATACGTTTATTTGCAAATCGTTCCCTGAACGAGTCTTCTCGTAAGCGAGTGTAAAATTATTGAGATAAAACCGATAAACCATGATGGTAGAAGATTATTCCACGACAAAATCAGCACTGATGGAAGAAAGCAAAAAGAAGATCAAGGTAACGAAAATCAAGGAGTCCAGGATTGGAGCTGTTGATTTCAATAACCTAGCTTTTGGTAAAATGTATGCCGACCATATGCTGGTGGCTGATTTTGACGGTAAGGAATGGGTGAACGCGGAGATCCTTCCATATGGAAATATCAGCGTCAGCCCATCAAATGCAGCTTGGCATTACGGCCAGGCCATCTTTGAAGGCATCAAAGCCTATAAGGACCAGGAAGGTAACCCGATGATCTTCCGCCCGGTTGACAACTTTAAAAGGTTCAACGTTTCCGCGGAACGTATGGGTATGGTTAGCGTTCCTGAATGGTTATTCATGGGCGGTTTGGCCCAGTTGATCGATATGGATCGCGACTGGATCCCGACAGGTGAGGGTTGCTCCCTGTACCTGAGGCCCTTCATGATCGCATCCGATGAGTATATCGGTGTGCGTCCGTCGGAGCATTATAAATTCATGATCATCAATTCGCCGGCAGGTCCTTACTTCAATAAGCCGATCAAATTGTTGGTGCAAGACAAATATGTTAGGGCATTCCCGGGTGGTGTTGGCTATGCGAAAGCAGCCGGTAACTACGGGGGCACGATGTACCCGACAGAATTGGCCAAGAAAGCCGGTTACGATCAAGTACTCTGGGTTGATGGGTTTGAATATAAGAGCTTGCAGGAATGCGGCACCATGAACTTATTTGTAATCATCGGCAACAAGGCTATTACGCCGGATCTTAGTCAAGGTACAATCTTGGCAGGGGTAACCCGTGCCAGCGTGATGGAACTACTCAAAGATATGGGCTTAACTGTAGAAGAGCGCCCAATTTCTATCGATGAAGTGATCGCGGCCTATAAAGATGGTACATTGCGCGAGGTATTCGGAACCGGTACCGCCGCAAGTGTAGCATATGTTGAACAATTGGATTATAAAGATGTTAGCATCAAATTGGATACAACTAAATACGCGGTTGGTAGTGAAATCATCAAGCAGATGGATGCTATCCGTACCGGGAAAGTAGCTGACACGCGGGGTTGGAATTTCCGTGTATAATTAACAGCAGTGCAATCACTAAATTAGTTATGTGATTCTATATAAATAAACGGGACCCACCTTGCAAGAGTTGGGTCCCCTTTTTAACGGGGGAGTAGGAGATGTAGCGTTTTGTCATATATATAAAACCAACCAAGACAATAAAATAGCAGCAAATTTGCCTTTCGGGGCAATTTAAATACACCAAAATTCAACAATATTACAAATAATATTACCCCTTAAGAGTTATGACAATTGCAGAATTTAATGCATCTTTGCAGCTCGCACAACCGCCAGCCGACTTATCGCCGGCCTTGCAAGCATTATGGTGGGATGCGAAAGATGAATGGAACCGGGCGCATGATATAGCGCAAGACATTCGTAGTACAGCCGGGGCATGGATACATGCCTATTTGCACCGGAAAGAAGGAGACGAGGGCAATGCTGAGTATTGGTATGCAAGGGCAGGTAAATTAATGCCTCCCAATACGTTAGATGAAGAATGGCAGCAGATCACTGCTGAGCTTCTTGGTTGTGCGGTCAAATAAATTTCCGGTTTGTTAAAAAAACTTGCAAACAATTTTGTAAATCTAATAGTTAGTTATACCTTTGCCCTCCCAAATTCCCATTCAGGGTATTTGGTTGTCATTGTAAACCGACAGCAAAAAACATAGGTAAGAATGCCTACAATACAACAATTAGTAAGAAAAGGAAGAGAAATTATCCGGGCTAAGTCAAAATCCAGAGCATTGGATAGTTGCCCGCAGCGCCGTGGCGTATGTACCCGTGTGTACACTACCACGCCTAAGAAGCCAAACTCCGCTTTGCGTAAAGTAGCGAAAGTTCGTTTGACTAATAAAGTAGAGGTGATCGCATATATTCCGGGTGAAGGTCACAACCTTCAAGAGCACTCTATCGTGTTGATTCGCGGTGGTAGGGTTAAAGACTTACCGGGTGTACGTTACCATATCGTACGTGGATCTTTGGATACTGCGGGTGTGAAAGATAGGAAGCAAAGCCGTTCTAAGTATGGTACTAAGAAAGAAAAGGCTAAGAAATAATTGTTAAAATAGTTGAAATTTTTCAAATAAATGAGAAAGCAAGCTGCGAAAAAATTACCCTTGGCTCCAGATCCAAAATTTGGTGACAAAGTGGTAACCCGTTTTGTGAATAACATCATGGAGCAAGGTAAAAAAAGCGTTGCCTATAAAATATTCTACGACGCGATCGATAGAGTTAGCGAAATCACTAGCGAAAACGGTTACGAAGTATGGAAAAAAGCATTAGCTAACGTAACTCCTGCCGTTGAAGTTAGAAGCCGCCGTATCGGTGGTGCTACCTTCCAAATCCCTTCAGAAGTTCGTGCCGATAGGAAAGTTTCCTTGAGTATGAAATGGTTGATCCGTTACGCTTCTGAAAGAAACGGTAAGAGCATGGCCGAAAAATTAGCCAACGAAATCGTTGCTGCTAGTAAAGGTGAAGGTGCCGCTTTCAAAAAGAAAGAAGATACCCACCGTATGGCTGAAGCTAACAAGGCATTCTCCCACTTTAAAGTTTAATAGCCATACCAGCGGGCAATCGTTCCGTTGTTTAGATGGTTTGCAAAATATTATAGCAAATACTATAGTTTTCTAACTATTGGTATTTGCTATATTTTTTTTGATTAATATCTTCCCTCCATCTTGCTGCATCCTGTAATGGTCGAGCATTGAAACCACGAGCGCTCGAAACTCGGTTTTTCGAGTTTGGAACTACAATTGTTCGAAACCTGCTTTTCTTGTTTTGACCTTCGAATTTTATCTTGAAATAACCTTAAGCCCTTCTTGATTCGAGTCCCCAAGCTTGGACTCCCGTTGGGAACAAGATTCTGCTGATAGAACATCGTGTTCGGCAACATTAGAAATTCAACAAATGGCCGTGAATGTGCGAGGAGTTAGTGCCGCTTCGTTTCCAATACAATTTTAAGTGTCCTTAATTGTGCGTGGGTCCGAGCTTGGAAGCTCGCACCAGCAAGGGCTTGGGATCTTGGGGCAAAGCATTAAAAAGCGCACCGGGGTTTCGAACACGAAAAATCAGGTTTCGGGTGTCAATGGCTTGGAAGCTCGCACCAGCAAGGGCTTGGGATCTTGGGGCAAAGCATTAAAAAGCGCACCGGGGTTTCGAACACGAAAAATCAGGTTTCGGGTGTCAATGGCTTGGAAGCTCGAACCAGCAAGGGCAACAGTGAGTATTACGTTGTGCAATAAAATGAAAAGGGCTATCCTGTAAAGGGATAGCCCTATCAGAATTAATAATCAATCATTTAGAGGTATAAATATGCTATTTGATACTTACTAATACCTTGATTTTGCCAGTTTTACCATCAAACTCCTGTAGCGCTTTACCGATTACCTGTCCTGGTTTTACCTTGTTGATATCCGCTTTCATGGCATAACCCGGTTTGCTCGAAGAAACGAGTAGGTCACCGCGTTTAATAACCCCTCCTTCATCACAAACCTTCGTCGGAATAACCCCGATGACACCCATCGGAACTTGTTTTTCTATCGTTTGATCTTCAATATCCTTTTCTGTCAATAATACCCCGGGTTTCGTGGCATATACTCCTGCAACCAGCGTAGAATAGGCTTCTTGACTCTTTTCCACGGTGCGATCGACATCAACGGAAATGACGAGGACATCGCCAGGCTCATAAGCATCTTTAGATCCTTGAACATCAAATGATTCCGCTACGTCCGCCCCGGAATTTTGCGTACCGCCGTTGAAAAATCCGCGGCCAGCCTTATTAATACGGGCAACATTGGCTCCGGAAGATTGGAATACCGCGAGGTTTCCGGAAGCTCCCGTATGATTTGCCAAGATGGTAGTGCCTGTTCCGGCTGTTGTAATGTGAACAACAGGTTGCGAGTTTGATGAATTAAAATTAGCAAACCTAGCTGCTCTACCGGTACCAAAATTCGGAACCCAACCGTAGATGGCGTTACCGGAACCGTCAACGGACGCTTGAACTCCATCCCCGCTACCACCTGCATTCGCCGTAATACCATTACCGTTGCCTTCTGTCAAAGCTAATAGAGCAGGTCCGTTCCCCGCAGGGTTAGATGAATAAAATAATCCGCCATATCCACCTGTACCGGAAGATAAACCGTAAACACCCGCTGTACCAAAATTGGCAAATATGGAATTTACTTCCCCCTTAATTGCGGGGCTTGTACCCGTTGCTTTATCTACTTTGAAATTCCCTGCCGTCCCGTTACCTACGGTCGTTACGGTAATTACATCGTTGTCATTATCCGTATTGAAAATATCAAACCTTCCTGCCCTACCTAAACTAAAGGAGGGAACCCATGCATATAATGCATTACCGCTACCATCCACGTTTGTTTCTACGCCATTGCCGTCTTTACCTGCATTTGCTGTAATAGCATTGCCATTACCATCCGTAAGAGCTACTAATGCAGGACCGGTCCCGCCGGTATTAGCGGCATGAAATAAACCTGCAAAGCCTCCCGTTCCGCTAGAAATTCCGAAAATACCTGCTGCTCCGAAGTTTCCGAAGATCGTATTCACTTCCCCTCTTACTGCGGCGCCGACGCTATTGGTATTATCTACTTTAAATGAGGCAGCGTTACCCAAGGTGTTGTCTGGAATGTTACCATTTCCATTTGTAACAACTTCCAAGGTATTAGCATCGATATTAGTGGAATTAAAGTTTTCAAATCTGCCTGCACGGCCTGTACTGCCGTTTACTCCTACTTGCCCGTAAACGCCAACCCCGGTATTATTGGTGCTTGAAGCGATAAAACCCCTGACACCGTATCCTCCCCCGTCATTTCTACCAACCACGGCACCGGCTATATCGCTGGTAGTTCTACCAACGATAGCTTCCCCGCCGCCATTGTTGTCTCCAACTATTCCTGCGGATGTTTGTTGACTAGTTATACCATGCACAGAAAAGCCGTTTCCCGTATTCGAGACGATACCAGCCCCGTTTCCCGTAGTATTCACCGTTAAACCGGTACCATTCCCTACGGTTGAGATAGCCGCCACGTTATTATTGTTCGCATTGTTGTATATCGCCATAGAAGCTGCAGAGCCATTATTAGAAGTGGCTATTAAACCTATACCGCTATTACTGTTCGCATAAACGCCTGTTCCCGCGCCGGAAGAATTTCCGTAAACTCCCAAACCGGTAGGTGTGACACCATATACACCCCAGCCGCTTCCATCTTGTGAACCCCAAACGCCAATACCTAAACCGCCTGTTCCAGCGTTAACGCCTCTAACCGCCGCGCTAAATCCACCCGGCGCTGTTTGGAGAATATCACCACGGATAGCGCTCACGTTGACCGTGGTGCTGTTGTTGGCTCCCCTGATTGCCGTTCCATCACCATCGTTTGTAAGGTCAAACATGGTATTGGCCAGGTTTAATGTCGCGGAATACGGCAAAACTAAGCCGGAAGAAATAGTAGTAGGTTTCCAATTAGTACCATCAAAGCCTAGTAATTGATTGGCTAAAGGAGGAGTTGCTTCTACGGGTGTACCATTTAATTTTACCACGGTAGGATTCGGGTAATTTCCTGATAAATCGCCCCCGGCGGCCCCAGTTAATTCCCCGGCAGGTCCTTGTGGACCCGCTGGTCCAACCGGTCCGATCGGTCCAATTGGTCCGGGATCACCTTGTATTCCTTGTGGGCCTGTTGCTCCTGCCGGACCTATAGGTCCCGGATCGCCTTGTACACCCTGTGGTCCGACAGGTCCCGGATCACCTTGTGGGCCTTGTGCTCCGGCTGGCCCAACTGGGCCGATTGGTCCCGGCGCTCCCATTGCCCCTGCTGGGCCTATGGGACCAGTTGCACCTGTAGGTCCGGGCACGCCTTGTACTCCTTGCGGACCGGCAGGGCCTGTAGCTCCCGGGTCTCCCTGGTCCCCTTTAGGACCTTGCGGCCCCGCAGGCCCGGGATCCCCTTGATCGCCCTTATCCCCTTTATCGCCTTTAACACCGTTAGCTGAATATAATGCGAACGGCACAGCTAATAAAGGCGAAGTTCCGAGCACGGCATAACTGCTGCTACCCACGGCTACTTCTACCTTCAGATATTGATTGGCATTATTCCATGGAACACTGTTGAAGGTTCCGGTTTGCGCTGCTCCTTTCCCGATCTGTAGATTAAATAACCCAAGGCTATTAGTTATTACATCGTGCATTTCCTGGTATTGAACCGGCCCAGCCGAAGAGCCTCCCAAAATGGAAATTCTTACCGATAACGCTTGATTAGAGAGCACGGTTCCATTTGCATTTCGTGCCACCGCCTGGTAGTTGATGCCCGAAAAGCTGTTTTGAGCTTTAGCTAAGCCCCAAGAGCTGGATAGAAATATAAGTAGGATTAAAATTCGTCTCATTTTGTTGATTTTTTAGTTTGGGGTTGAATGGTAGATTTGGTTGGAGTTGCTGCATTAGCTTTAGGTTCGCTCATTCCCCCCTGCATTTCCGGGGCTTTCGCTTTTTCTGCCGATTGATTAAGCTCTGCGGCTTTTTTCTTAGCTTGCTCGCCGTTCATCGCGGAAGGTAGTTGCGTATTGGAACTTGCTTTGGATTGAGCAGCGGCTTTACGGGCAGGGGCAGGGCTCGAGGGCCTATAATTAGTGAAAATCTGTTCCCGGATAGGTCTGCTCGGATCGAATTTCATCTTTTCTTCCGGTTTTATATTCAACTTGCGGATATCTTCATCGAAAGAATTGAATAGTAAATATTTAGTAGATGCTTTGCCCTTGGATTGGCCTTTTGCATAGACCGACATCAAGCAAACAATAGCTAATGACATGAGTAGTTTCATTTTCATATTCCAGTTTATTTGGGTGTAGAGAATGTTTGTTTTATAAGTTGATAGTAGACATTAATCTGCATACATATTGACTAACAATCCTAGCTTAAAAGTTCGGGTTTGGTACATGGTTCCGTCTGTAGGCATGATATAGGCCATATTAATCTCGAAGGGTTTCAACCGGAAGCCCGCTCCTAGGGAAGCATGTTGCCTGTGACCCTTCAATTCATTTTCATAAAAATATCCGGCCCTGATAAAAAGCTGCTCCCGGTAAGCATATTCCACACCGGTAGCGAAGGTCAACTCCTTGATCTCTTCTTTGAACCCGCCCGGAGCATCTCCAAACGAGCTAAATATAGATTCTACGACGCTCCTGTCCGGATCTTTTCCCTTGATGATCACATCCGTAGGAAATCCTTGATCATCAAGCTCGTATTGCGGTGGGGTAGGTATTAATAATTTATTGATATCCAGTGCGATAGTAAATGTGTGTTCAGTTGTATGGACGAAGGTATAACCCCCGCCGATCTTCAGATTCATCGGTAGGAATGTTTTCTTATTATCATCATCCGAATAACTTAATTTCGAACCGATGTTAGAAAAACTGATCCCCCAGCAATACCGGTTACCAAAATCTATATGATCTGCATAATTTTGGTAGTAAAACCCAACATCACCCGCCACGGCGCTGGCCGCTTTCTGCTGGATGCCGTTATAAGTACCTTCACCTAAATCACTGCGGATATAGCGTAACGATACTCCCAACGAATAATGATCACCTAATTTCCGCGCATAGGTCGCATCTATAGCGAATTCGCGCGGCTTGTAATTGGAAAGTTGCTGACCATTATCATCGCGGAAGGTGACCGTTCCGTGCGACATGTACCGCAACGAGGCCCCGATAGCTTCCTTGCCGTTAAAGCTTTTGAATCCGGATAAATAAGCCACGGCAGATTGCGTGTTATCATTATTCAGCTCATATAGCCATGGAGAATAGGATGCGCCGATGCCCCAATCGCCGGCGAAGGCTATTTTAGCGGAGTTGCCCAACAGGTCATTGACATTGGGGGCAATCCCCGTCATGGCACTTCCGACAGCGCTCGTTCTAGGGTCGGGGTTGATCATTAAGAAAGGAGCGCCAACCTGCAAAGAATTGGGAGCCGATTTTTGGGCGACCAGGGACAATGCCGGTAAGCATACCATGCCCAGGACACAAACTGATCTGTAGAAATATTTCATATTGGATGATTTAGATGCCGGGCAGACATCGGTATATGATTATTGGATGACGATTTTATCGGTGTAGACCTTACCATCGACCTTGAGAATAACGGTGTAAATACCACTGGCGAATTGATCTGCCGGCACTGGTATCAAGACTTTACCGGTTCCATATTGCCTGATGTCTTGAAAGATGATTTGTCCCGCGGCGTTCATAATAATCACGGTAGTAGTAGCTTCCCGCGCCAAATCGAACTGAATTTTCATGGTAGTCTTCACCGGGTTGGGAAATATCATGAAGTTGGTTACAATAGGGATACCGAGGGGAGGCCTTGGTATTATCTCCGGTTGATGAAAGCCTTGGCTAAGCATCCGGTTGCCCGAAGAAAGCGTTAAAATTGCGAAATCACCGATGGTATATTCATATAAAACACCGTTTGCGATGGCAGTGCCGCCAGTACTGGCTACAACTTCACGCACGAGTTGCAACTCGAATTGAGCCTTGGTCGGTTTCGATAGTAATAACAGGTTGAGCAGCAAACAAATACAGGAGGGTAGAAGTTTGGACTTCATGCTTGGATAGATTTAAATAAAAATGAAACAGATTAGATTATTTAACAGCTTATATGCCCTTTGGTGCCGGGCGGATAAAATATAGATTACCGTGCCAGGGCAAGAATATCAGCATTATTAGCTATTAATATTTATACAGTTACAATTAAATAGTAAAAATAAGGTTGACACATTCTGATTATAGGGTTTAATTAGAATAGGTCATATTCGATTATCAGATTCTACTTACCATTAATAGGTATAAAATTAATAATTATAAACCCATTACATATAATCTACCGGCTTAAAAATGATAACTGGCTGCAAACACCTGAAAACTGGAAGAAAATAACCGGTTCCATGACAAATATGTTGTAAGTAATAGCTAATTTTGCGCCTTCACTACAAACAAGGGTAGTTTAGGATAAGGTTATCGATATTTCGCAGCATTACCAATGATTTAACAATTAAACAAATTACTTGGTTTTATTTGTAAATAAAAAAATCTTACCTTTGCCCCCCAAATTGCATTATTTTTAGTCATTTTATAATTATGGCAGACTTACGATTTCAAAGAAATATTGGTATTGCGGCGCATATCGATGCCGGTAAAACCACTACCACAGAGCGTATCCTGTATTATACAGGTAAAACCCACAAGATAGGTGAGGTTCACGAAGGTGCAGCTACCATGGACTGGATGGCGCAAGAACAAGAGAGAGGTATTACCATCACATCGGCTGCAACTACTTGTTTCTGGAACTTCCCTACCGATCAAGGACAAGTTACGCCTGATACTAAAAGTTTTAAATTTAACATCATTGACACGCCAGGTCACGTGGACTTTACCGTAGAGGTAGAGCGTTCCCTTCGTGTATTGGACGGTTTGGTGGCTTTGTTCTGTGCCGTATCCGGTGTAGAACCACAGTCTGAAACCGTTTGGCGTCAAGCAAACCGTTACCGTGTACCACGTATCGGTTTCGTAAACAAGATGGACCGCTCCGGTGCCGACTTCTTGAACGTTGTAAAACAAGTTAAAGAAATGTTGGGCGCAAATCCTGTTCCTTTAGTATTACCTATCGGGGCAGAAGATTCTTTCAAGGGCGTGGTTGACTTGATTACCATGAAAGGTATTATCTGGGATGAAGCTGGTAAAGGTGCTACCTACCAGGAAATCGAAATCCCCGAGGATATGAAAGCAGAAGCTGAAGAGTGGAGAGGTAAATTGGTGGAAGCCGTTGCTGAATACGATGACACTTTGATGGAGAAATTCTTCGAAGATCCTAACTCGATCTCTGAAAATGAAATCCACGAAGCGATCCGTAAAGCAACGATCGACATCGCTATCATCCCGATGCTTTGCGGTTCTTCTTTCAAAAACAAAGGTGTTCAGAAAATGTTGGACTCCGTTTGCCGCTATCTTCCTTCTCCTTTGGATATCGAAGCGGTAAAAGGTACCAACCCGGACACCGGTGAAGAAATTGAACGTAAACCAGATGTAAAAGAACCATTCTCTGCACTGGCGTTCAAAATTATGACAGATCCATTCGTGGGTCGCTTGGCGTTCTTCCGCTCTTACTCCGGTAAGTTAGATGCAGGTTCTTACGTTTTGAATACCCGTACCGGTAAAAACGAACGTATCAGCCGTATCATGCAGATGCACGCGAACAAGCAAAACCCGATCGATTTCATCGAAGCCGGTGATATCGGTGCGGCTGTTGGTTTTAAAGACATTAAAACCGGTGATACCCTTTGCGATGAGAAAAATCCAATTGTTCTCGAAACAATGACTTTCCCAGAGCCGGTTATCCACATCGCTATCGAGCCTAAAACTCAAGCTGACGTAGATAAAATGGGTATGGCTATCGCTAAATTGGTAGAAGAAGATCCTACCTTGAAAGCGAAAACAGATGAAGAAACAGGTCAGACTATCTTGAGTGGTATGGGTGAATTGCACTTGGAAATCATCGTTGACCGTATGCGTCGTGAGTTCAAGGTGGAAGTAAACCAAGGTGCTCCTCAAGTAGCTTATAAAGAAGCCTTTACAGCTACCATTTCCCACCGCGAAACATTCAAGAAACAAACAGGTGGTAAAGGTAAATTCGCCGATATCCAAGTGGAAATTGGTCCTGCTGATGCTGAATGGTTAGCTGCTAACGATGGTAAACATTTCCAATTCGTAAATGATATCTTCGGTGGTTCTATCCCTAGGGAATTTATCCCGGCCGTTCAGAAAGGTTTCGAATTATCCATGTCACAAGGTGTATTGGCTAACTTCCCTGTAGATAACCTGAAAGTTCGCTTGTTCGACGGTAGCTTCCACGCTGTGGATTCTGACGCCGTTTCCTTCGAGCTTTGTGCGAAACAAGCTTTCCGCGAAGCCGGTCGTAAAGCGAAACCAATCTTGTTGGAGCCGATCATGAAAGTTGAAGTACAAACTCCTGACCAATACATGGGTGATGTTACCGGTGACTTGAACCGTCGTCGCGGTATGTTGGAAGGTATGGAAATGAGGAACAACGTTCAAGTGATCAAGGCGAAAGTTCCATTGAGTGAAATGTTTGGTTACGTAACTCAATTGCGTTCTATCTCCTCTGGCCGTGCAACTTCTATCATGGAGTTCTCTCACTACAATCCTGCTCCGAATAACATCGCTGAAGAAGTGGTGGCTAAGGTGAAAGGTAAAGTGAACCAAGACTAATTCTTCTTAAAAGTTTGATAGATTTAAGTATAGGTCCCGGTAGCAATACCGGGGCTTTTTTTATGCCCGCACCATTCCCGGTACTGGCACTTTAGCCCCTGTTCCCCTGCTAAATACCCCTTTCTGCTGCCGCTAAATATCAAAACAGATAAAATATTCTATATTTCGTCTTGAATTTAAACCTTTTGTAAACTAGTGTTGTTATTCCAATAACAAGTTTAGCCCTGTTTATCCCCGTAAAAGCATACCTAACCCGTTTGTAAATCGCTTATTATTTATAACCAATCAATTATAATTACACCAAAATTGATATTTTATGAGAAAAGTCCATCTTTTAATCCTAGCATTCATTTTATTGATGGGTACCACGGTGCAGGCACAAACACAGAAAGGCAATGTTATGGTGGGCGCCAACATGGCCAATATTTTGGGCACATTTAGCAGTGATGCGAACTCTTTCCAGTTTAATTTAACGCCGAAGGCGGGTTGGTTTATAAAGGATAACCTGGCTTTGGGAGCAGAAGTTAATTTAGGTATTAAAACAACGAAATATGATAATACGGATACGAAGGTAACGGATCTTACTTACGGGATCGGGGCATTCGGTCGCTATTATATAACCGACGAGAGCATCGAGTTCAGCAAGAGGGCCCGTTTTTTCCTGGAGGCAAGCGCCGGGTTTAACGGCACAAACTCCAAGACAAAGGTAGCTGACGGCTCCAGCAGCAGTATAAATAATAATGGCTTAGGTTTAGGTTTCGGTCCGGGTTTGGCGTTCTTTATAACGCCGAACGTGGCGCTGGAGGCCTTGTTGAAATATGACATTACAGTGGGCTTCGGTAGCTCCACAACGGTACACAAACTTGGCTTAAACCTGGGTTTCCAGATCTATTTGCCGGGTAAAAATGCCCGCCAGATAATCCGCGAGGAAACGGGTAAATAGGGTTAACAAATCGAGCATTAATGTTCGTGTTTTTCATAGGGTTAATTATAGAAGGCCGGGTATCTCCCCGGCCTTTGTATTTTGCTCTTTATTTAGAATGAATGAAATGAACAAACTTATTGATAATGAATGAACTGAATGGAGGTTTTATAAATGCATATAATTATTTTCGTATCGGTTTATAACCAAACTGGGATTGCCGAAAACCAGGGGAATAGAGTAGGCGTTAACCGAATATGAAAACCTGAGTAACCATGGATTTATTAAACCAATTGTTATCAGCAGTATTAAATCTTCTTCAATCTTTGTTGGGAGGTTTGTAAGCCCAAGAGCCGGGTTAATCGGCAGGGAAAACTCTGTAGAGGTCATACCATACCGGTATGGCTTCTTTTTTTGCGGGTACCCGACGTTTTGTAAATTATTCACAAGTATGTGGATAAATTGCAGTGAGAATCTGTAACTTAGCAAGTTTCCGAAACTTTTTCGGGGTTGAAAATAGCCATAGGACTAAATTTTTTTTAGTTTTTTGGTAAAATTTTTTCCCTAAATAATTTGCTGATAATAAAAAGTTACATACCTTTGCCGTCCCAAATCGAATGGGGTCAATACAAAGTAGAAGTTCATTGCATATGTCTCAGAGAATAAGAATCAAGCTGAAGTCCTACGATCATAACTTAGTAGATAAGTCTGCTGAGAAAATCGTAAAAACCGTGCGAAACACGGGTGCCGTGGTAACTGGTCCAATTCCTTTACCAACAGAAAAGAAAATTTTCACGGTATTGCGTTCTCCGCACGTAAATAAGAAAGCGCGTGAGCAGTTCCAACTTTGCACGCATAAGCGTTTGTTGGATATTTACACATCTTCCAGCAGAACAGTAGATGCTTTAAGTAAGCTCGACCTGCCTTCTGGTGTAGAAGTTGAAATTAAAGCGTAATGGACATTCAGCAGGTGGGCAAAAGGCCCGCCTGAAGTATTTTCTAACGTAAGTAAATTCGGTCACGCCTTCTGGGTGGCCACCAATAAAGTTTTTTAAACGCCCATCCTGTGGATAGCTAGAACACCCCCAGGCGCTGGGTATAATTTATATAACAATGAAAGGAATTATTGGTAAAAAGATTGGTATGACCAGTATCTTCGAAGCCAATGGTAAGCAGACAGCTTGTACCATTATCGAGGCTGGTCCTTGCGTGGTAACACAGGTGAAAACAGTTTCATCTGATGGTTATAACGCCGTTCAATTAGCTTTTGGTGAAAAGAAAGAAAAAAACACCTCAAAAGCAGCTTTACATCACTTCGCGAAAGCACAAACCTCCCCTAAACGTTACGTTGTAGAATTCCGTAACCCTGACGTAGAAAAAGCCCTTGGCGATACCGTTACAGTAGATATCTTCTCCGAAGGAGAGGCTATTGACGTTGTGGGTACTTCCAAAGGTAAGGGTTTCCAAGGTGTTGTTAAACGCCATGGATTTAGCGGTGTTGGTGAGTCTACTCACGGTCAACACGATAGAAGCCGCGCTCCAGGTTCTGTAGGTGGTTCTTCTTATCCTTCCCGCGTATTTAAAGGTATGCGTATGGCTGGCCAAACTGGTAACGAAAGAGTAAAAGTTAAAGGTCTTAAAGTCTTGAAGGTATTCCCTGAAAAGAATTATATCCTGGTAAGTGGTTCCGTTCCGGGCCACAATGGTTCAATCGTTTTAATCCAGAAGTAATTATGACACTCGATATTTTAAATATAGAAGGTAAGAAAACCGGTAGAACTGTTGAGTTGCCCGAAGAAGTATTCGGACTAGAACCCAACGATCACGTACTCTACCTGGCTGTGAAACAATACTTGGCCGCTCAACGTCAAGGTTCTCATAAAGTGAAAACTAGGGCGGAAGTAAAAGGTGCTTCCCGCAAATTGCACAAACAAAAAGGTACCGGTGGTTCCCGTAAAGGTAACATCCGTAACCCGTTGTATAAAGGTGGTGGTACCATTTTCGGTCCTAAACCGCGCAATTACGCGTTCAAGTTGAACAAGAAAGTGAAAGATTTAGCTAAAATCTCCGCACTTTCCGTAAAAGCTAAAGAAAACAGCATCTTGATCATCGAGGATGTAAACTTTGATGCTCCGAAAACCAAGCAATTCTTGAATATCTTGAATAGCTTGAACATCAACGCAAACAGCAAAAAGACTTTGTTCATCCTTCCGGAAGTGAACGATAACGTTTACTTGTCTTTGCGCAACATCCCGACTGTGAACAGTTCCGTATTGCAGGACATCAACACTTATGATCTCCTCAATAGCAACTACTTGGTATTCACTGAAAGCGCGGTGAAGTTCTTAACTGAAACCGAAGAAGCTCCAGCTGAAGCATAAGCAGATGCATCGTTTTTTGGCTTATTAAACATTAAAAAACACGGCCCGAAGCCCCGGCTGAAGGCGAAAAAAGATAAACAATGAATCTTTCAGATGTTTTAATCAAACCGGTTGTTACTGAGAAGGTGAACAAGGCTACCGAAAAATTTAATCGCTACTACTTCATCGTTGATAAAAAAGCGAACAAAGTAGAAATCAAGAACGCGGTTAAACAATTCTACGGTGTTGAACCCGTGTCTGTGAATACTTCGGTAATGCCCGGTAAAACTAAAACCCGCTTCACTAAAGCTGGTTTTATCTCCGGTAGAAAACCTTCTTTCAAGAAGGCTATCGTTACCCTCGCTGAAGGCGACTCTATAGATCTGTATGCTAACATATAGTGCCCAATTGCCCTAACAAGCAAGATGGTTGTATATACAGATCGACTGAAATAAAAACAAAGACTTAAATTTTTTGAATCGTAAAAAATGGCACTGAAGAAATTTAAACCGATGACCGCCGGTACCCGCTGGAAAATCGGTAACGCTTATGCAGAAGTGACAACCGACAAGCCGGAAAAATCCCTCTTGGAATCCAAGAAGAAAACCGGTGGTAGAAACACGCAAGGTAGAAGATCTATGCGCTACATCGGTGGTGGTCACAAACAACAATATCGTATCATCGATTTCAAACGTAACAAGCACAATGTGCCTGCTGTCGTGAAATCTATCGAGTACGATCCGAACCGTACCGCTTTTATCTCCCTGTTGAACTACGCGGATGGTGAGAAACGTTATATCATCGCTCCGCAAGGTTTACAAGTTGGTGCTACCGTTGTAAGCGGTGAAGCCGTTGCCCCGGAAGTAGGTAACGCGCTGCCGTTGAAAAACATGCCGCTCGGTACCGTGGTTCACAACATCGAATTGCAACCCGGTAAAGGTGGCGCCATGGCTCGTAGCGCTGGTACTTACGCCCAATTGAACGCGAAGGAAGAAAAATACGCTGTATTGAAAATGCCTTCCGGTGAATTGCGCAAAGTATTGTCTACTTGTATGGCTACCGTAGGTACTGTTTCTAACTCAGATCACGGTCTTCAATCTATCGGTAAAGCAGGTGCTAACCGTTGGAGAGGTATCCGCCCGAGAAACCGTGGTGTTGCGATGAACCCAGTAGATCACCCGATGGGTGGTGGTGAAGGTAGGTCTTCAGGTGGTCACCCGAGATCTAGAACGGGTAAATATGCGAAAGGTCTGAAAACCAGGAAAACGCATAAGAGCTCGAATCAACTGATCATCAGTAGAAAAAACGGTAAGAAATTATAATATTAAATATCCCGGTTTCCGTGCCGTAACAAGCACGGAAACTGATAAAGGAATTCAATTATAGAAATATGGGTCGTTCCATTAAAAAAGGTCCTTATGTTGACCAGAAATTAGAAACTAAAGTGTTGAAAATGAATGAAGGCACTAAAAGAACCGTGATTAAAACATGGAGCCGTCGTTCTACCATCACTCCTGATTTTGTAGGCCATACATTTGCTGTACACAATGGTAACAAGTTCATCCCTGTTTATGTAACAGAGTTTATGGTAGGTCATAAATTAGGTGAATTTGCGCCAACACGTAACTTCAAAGGACACGTAAACAAGAAAATGTAATCGTGTAAGCGGCCAGGTGGCGTTGCGATGAAACCGCGAGGAAGAATAGTAGCCCGGCGCTTATACAATAACTGTAAACTACTTAGAAATTAACAACAATGGAAGCAGTTGCTAAGCTTAATAATAATCCAACATCTACCCGCAAAATGCGTTTGCTGGCAGACTTAATCCGCGGTCTGGATGTTGAGAAGGCTTTGAATATTTTGAAATTCCACCCAAAACACCCGAGTGTTCCCTTGGAAAAACTTTTGTTGTCCGCAGTTGCTAACTGGAAACAAAAGAATGAAGGTGAAAGGGCGGAAGATGCTAACTTGTACGTGAAGACGATTTTCGTAGATGGTGGCCGTATCCTGAAAAGAATGCGTCCTGCTCCACAAGGTAGGGGTTACCGTATCCGCAAGAGAAGTAACCACGTAACTCTCATCGTGGATAGCCGTGTTGGTCAATAATCACGGGAGTAGCAAAAAGTTGACAAAATAAATTCAATTTAACTTTTAGACAAATAAACCAGACACATGGGTCAGAAAACAAATCCTATTGGTAACAGGTTAGGTATCATCAGAGGATGGGACTCTAATTGGTATGGTAGTAAAAAAGATTATGCTACCAAACTGATCGAAGATAACAAAATCAGGACTTACCTGAATGCTCGTATCAATAAAGGTGGCATTTCAAGGGTAGTGATTGAGAGAACTTTAGGAAAACTGATCATCACTATTCATACTTCTAAACCTGGTATCATTATAGGTAAAGGTGGTAACGAGGTTGATCGCATCAAGGAAGAGTTGAAGAAATTGACTGGTAAGGAAGATGTGCAAATCAACATCCTCGAAATCCGCCGCCCTGAAATCGATGCGAATATCGTGGCTGAAACCATCGCCAAACAAATTGAAAGCCGTATCAACTACAAACGTGCTATCAAGATGGCTATCGCTACCGCGTTGAGAATGGGTGCCGAAGGTATCAAGGTGAAAGTTGGTGGCCGTTTAGGTGGTGCTGAAATTGCCCGTTCCGAAGAAATGAAACAAGGCCGCGTACCTTTGCATACTTTCCGTATGGATATCGATTACGCTTCTTTGTTCGCTTTGACGGTTTACGGTAAAATCGGTATCAAAGTTTGGATCTGTAAAGGTGAAGTACTGGGTAAACGTGACCTGAATCCAAATGCAATTTCCGGTAAAGATGGCGAAACTAGAGGTGGTGGACATCATCATCAAGGTGGCCGTGGCGATAGAAGAGGTGGTGATAGGAGAGGTGGCGACAACCGCGGTGGTGGTCGTAACAAGCAATCTTAAGGCGCAGCCCGTCGAAAACCAATAGGAATTAACATTTTGATGCTGCTTTGAGCATCCAAAAGATTTTAAAAACAACTTTTAATAACATAAACGATGTTACAGCCAAAGAGAACGAAACACAGGAAGATGCATAAAGGCCGCATCAAGGGAGATGCAAAGAGAGGTGCTACCATTTCTTTTGGATCTTTCGGCCTGAAGGCATTAGAACCTAAGTGGATCACTGACCGGCAGATCGAAGCTGCTAGGGTTGCTCTGACTAGGGCTATGAAGCGTGAAGGTAATGTGTGGATCCGTATATTCCCTGATAAACCAATTACCGCTAAACCGTTAGAGGTAAGGATGGGTAAAGGTAAAGGTGCTCCAGACCATTGGGCTGCCGTAGTTAAACCGGGAAGAATCCTGTTCGAAGCTGACGGTGTACCTTTGCAAGTCGCTAAAGACGCAATGGAACTCGCTGCACAAAAATTGCCGATCAAAGTGAAATTTATTGTGCGCCGCGACTACGAAGCTTAATCCTTCATAATCCGCAGAGTTTCAATAAATCAAATCAAACACAGAACAAAATCAAATACAAATGGCAACAGCTAAATTGGATCTGAAAAGCTTGAGTGACGAAGAATTAAAGGAGAAAATCTCCGATGATCAGTTACGCCTGAAGAAAGTAATTTTCAGCCATGCAATCACCCCCATCGAAAATCCGATGAGCATCCGCGCGATGAGAAGGGATATTGCCCGCTTGAAAACTGAATTGCGTAGAAGAGAGTTAGGCTTCTAAATCCATTTGACCAGCGCTACGGCGGTGGATCACTTTAAAATTAAGTTTAATTCACCCCTCCATGATGATGGAGACCAGGTGGTAAAATACTTTCACAATGACCGAAAGAAAAATGAGAAAATCCAGGATTGGGGTTGTATCCAGCAACAAGATGGATAAAACTATTACCGTAAGCGTTTTGCGTAAGGTAAAGCACCCTATCTATGGTAAATTCGTTAAAAAAACTACCAAGTTCATGGCTCATGACGAGAAAAATGAGTGCAGCATCGGGGATACCGTGAAAATCATGGAAACTCGCCCCCTCAGCAAAAACAAATGCTGGAGATTGGTAGAAGTTATCGAAAAAGTAAAATAATTATTATTGTTTCAAGCTGTGTGCAATCCCTTGCTGCAGCCGCTGTTAAACAAAGAAAAATCGTATTACGATGATACAACAAGAATCAAGACTGAGCGTAGCCGATAACAGTGGTGCTAAAGAAGTACTCTGCATCCGCGTACTAGGTAACTCCGGTCAAGACTACGCCAAGGTTGGCGATAAAATTGTAGTTACTGTTAAAGACGCCATCCCAGCCGGTGGTGTTAAAAAAGGTACTGTTACCAAGGCAGTAATCGTTAGAACTAAAAACAAATTGCGTCGCAAAGACGGGTCTTATATCCGCTTCGATGATAACGCCGTTGTATTGCTGAATAATGCCGATGAGCCGCGCGGTACCCGTATTTTCGGTCCGGTTGCCCGTGAACTTAGGGATAAAGGCTATATGAAGATCGTTTCTCTTGCACCGGAAGTGTTGTAAGAATTCATCTGTACGGAAAGTCGGGAATTGCTTGGAAAAACGCAGTTTTCGACTTTCGAAATATTTGCGTATCTTTGCAGCCCGTTTCAAAAACGAAATAACAATTAATCAAGTGGAGACAAATTTCCGCTTGGCGTTTAAATAAACAAACTGATGAAAACTAGATTCAAGCCTAAGTTCAACATTAAAAAAGGCGATTTGGTAGTGGTAATTGCCGGTGATGACAAGGACAGGACGAAGCCTCGTAAAGTTCTTGAAATAATCACTGACAAATCCCGCGTCTTGGTGGAAGGTGTGAACATCGTAACAAAACACACCAAACCTACTGCTAGCAATACTAAAGGTGGTATCGTTAAAGAAGAAGCGCCGATCGCTATCTCCAACGTAATGTTGTGGGACGCTAAGGCTGGTAAAGCTACTAGGATTAGCAGAACGAGAGAAAATGGTAAATTAGTTCGTATCGCTAAAAAATCAGGGGAGGTAATTAAATAATGGCAAACACATCATATAATCCCAGGCTCCAGAAGAAGTACAAAGACGAAGTAGTTGCTGCTTTGATGAAGAAATTCAACTACAAAACTGTCATGCAAGTACCACGCCTCACCAAAATTTGCCTTAACCAAGGTATTAATGGTGCTGTTAGCGATAAGAAATTGGTAGATGTTGCTGTTGAAGAAATGAGCCGTATCGCCGGTCAAAAGGCGATCCCGACTTTATCTAAAAAGGATATCTCCAACTTCAAGTTGAGAAAACATATGCCTATTGGCGCGCGCGTAACTTTACGTGGTGTTAAAATGTACGAATTCTTAGATCGTTTGATCTCCGTATCATTACCACGTGTTCGTGACTTCAAAGGTATCAATGATAAAGCGTTCGATGGCCGCGGTAACTATACCATGGGTATCACCGAACAAATCATCTTCCCTGAAATTGATATCGATAAAGTGTCTAAAATGACCGGTATGGATATCACTTTCGTGACAACTGCAAACACTAACGCCGAAGCATTCGAATTGCTGAAGGAATTGGGTATGCCGTTCAAGGGTATCAAGAGAGGAGATAATAACTAATTTCATTACATATACCTCTTTACTCAAATTCCAAATTCCGGCTTTTCGGAGTTTGGGATTTGGAATTTAAAAACAGGAATTACTAAATTAAATTATGGCAAGAGAATCCGTAAAAGCCAGACAAAGAAAGAGAGAAGCCATGGTGGCCAAATTTGCTGAAAAACGCGCCGCTTTGAAAGCAGCCGGTGATTATGCAGCTTTGGACAAATTACCTAAAAACGCTTCTCCCGTTCGCCTGAAAAACAGGTGCCAGTTGACCGGTCGTCCTAAAGGATATATGCGTCAATTCGGTATCTGCCGTAACATGTTCCGCGACATGGCATTGGCAGGCAAAATCCCTGGCGTAACTAAAGCTAGCTGGTAATCAACAAGATATTATTATTAGCGCCTCCTTTACCCGGCTCGGTAAAGGTTAAGTATTTAACTTGATTTTCCTTTCTGTTCGATTGGATATCGCATTGTACACATTTTAATTAACAGCATTAACAATGGTTACTGATCCAATAGCTGACTTTTTAACAAGAATCCGGAACGCTCAAATGGCTACCCACAGGATCGTGGAAATTCCGGCCTCCAAATTGAAGAAACGTATTACAGAAATTTTGTATGACAAGGGTTATATCCTGAAATACAAATTCGAAGATGATAACAAACAAGGTGTTATCAAGATAGCTTTGAAATACGATCCTCAAACTAAGGTACCTGCTATCACTGATTTGCAACGTATCAGCCGTCCAGGCTTACGCCAATATTCTAAACCGGGCGAATTCAAACGCATTAAAAACGGTTTAGGCATCGCGATCATCTCTACTTCTAAAGGTGTTATGACCGATAAAGAAGCGAATGTTCAGAATGTTGGTGGCGAAGTAGTTTGCTACGTATACTAAGATATTTTCCCACCCCGGTGGGATTTGCGGCGTTTCCGACAATTAAGCTTTCTATACGGCGCTGAACACGGATCCGCTTGAAACAAGAATGAAAACATTATAAACTGTAATAGTTATGTCTCGTATAGGTAAGAATCCTATTAAATTAGCCAGCGGTATAACGGTTTCCGTTTCCCCTGCTAATGAGGTAACAGTAAAAGGCCCTAAAGGTGAGTTGAAAAGAACTATCGATAGGGATATCAAAGTTGAAGTGAAAGAAGGCGAGTTAGTTTTAACACGCCCTACCGAACAAATCCGTCACCGCGCTTTACACGGTTTGTACCGCGCGTTGTTGGCTAACATGGTAAAAGGTGTTTCCGAAGGCTTCTCCAAGCAATTGGAATTAGTGGGTGTAGGTTATAAAGCTACGCACCAAGGACAATTATTGGACCTGTCTTTAGGTTACTCTCACAATATCGTGGTTGAAATTCCTAAGGAATTGAAAGTGAACACCGTAACTGAAAAGGGTCAAAACCCTAAAATCCAGTTGGAAGGTATCGACAATCAATTGTTAGGTCAAGTAGCTGCTAAGATCCGTAGCTTGCGTAAACCCGAGCCATACAAAGGTAAAGGTGTTCGCTACAGCGATGAAGTTGTACGTAAGAAAGCAGGTAAATCTGCCGGTAAATAATTATATCCGTAGGTGCCTATCTTGGCGCCTGCGGTTAGTTGATTTTACCTGGCAATTGATCTTCAATACTATACCGCTAAGCCGAACAGGCGGCGGGATAGGATTTCAATTAAAACAACCCGGCAGCATCGGGGAACTAAATATAAAATAATGAGCACGACAAAGGCTATTAAAAGGCAAAATATCCGCTACCGTATTCGTAAGAAAGTGAGCGGAACCGCGCAGAAACCAAGATTGTCTGTATTCCGCAGTAATGCAGCTATTTATGCGCAATTGATTGATGATACTAACGGTACAACTTTAGCATCAGCTTCTTCCCGTGATAAAGATATCCAGGCTCAAACAGGTACCAAATCAGAGAAATCTAAATTGGTAGGTAGCGCCTTGGCTCAAAAAGCAACCGGTTTAGGTATCACTACCTGCGTATTCGATAGGGGTGGTTACTTGTACCATGGCCGTGTAAAAGCTTTGGCTGAAGGAGCCCGCGAAAGTGGTCTTCAATTCTAATCACGTAGGTTGAATAAACCTAAAAAAGAAGTAAATTTCAACTCGTAATTCTTATTAATAAAATGGCAAAGAATTCATTCAATAAAATCAAAGCTGGTGACCTGGAACTGAAAGAAAAGGTTGTAGCTATTAACAGGGTTACAAAAACCACCAAGGGTGGCCGTACTTTCAGCTTCTCAGCATTAGTTGTAGTGGGTAACGAAAACGGTGTGGTTGGACACGGTTTGGGTAAAGCCAAAGAAGTACAGGAAGCTATCACTAAAGGTATCGACGATGCTAAGAAGAACTTGATCAAAGTTCCTGTTATGCACGGTACAATTCCCCACGATCAATTCGCTAAAGAAGGTGCTGCTAAGGTTTTAGTTAAACCAGCTGCACACGGTACCGGTGTGATCGCCGGAGGTTCTATGCGCGCTGTTTTGGAAAGTGCTGGTATTACCGACGTGTTGGCAAAATCCCTGGGTTCTGCTAACCCTCATAACGTGGTAAAAGCTACTTTCAAAGCGTTAAGCTTGCTCCGTGAACCTATCCACGTTGCTAAAAGCAGAAACGTTTCTTTGAAGAAAGTATTTAACGGATAATTTAGTTGCCGCGAAACACTTTACGTCTCGTGTCTACTACAAACTGATTCACAAATGGCAAAGATTAAGATCACACAGGTTAAAAGTGGCATTGATCGCCCTCAAAAGCAAAAAGCTACTTTGAAGGCTCTAGGTATTAGCAAGCTGAATGGCTCCGTGGAGAAAGAAGCTTCCCCGCAAATCTTAGGTATGGTTCGCGCGGTTAATCACCTAGTAAAAGTTGAAGAAGTAAAGGGATAATCATAATATAACACTAAAATCCCACGTTCTTATATAGAACTTTTACTGTCAACTAATTACATTTACATCTATTTCAAAAGCGAGCGGTTAATTTCCGCGTAAGTAAAAAAAATTAACATCATGAATTTGCATTCTTTAAGACCCGCCAAAGGTTCTGTACATAAAGAAAAACGTTTAGGTCGTGGTGAAGCCTCCGGTAAAGGTGGTACCTCTACAAAAGGTAACAAAGGTGGCCAATCCCGCGCAGGTTATAAATCTAAATTAGGTCACGAAGGTGGACAGATGCCTATCCAACGCCGTTTACCTAAGCGTGGTTTCAAAAACAATAACCGCGTTGAATACAAAGTGTTTAACGTTGGCGATGTTGATCATATAGTGGAAACTTACGGCTTGTCCGAATTCTCTTATGACGCTTTGAGGACCATCTTAATGATCAAGAAAACTGAGAAAATCAAGATACTCGGCCAAGGTGAACTGAAAGCTAAGGTTAACTTTAAAGTGAACGCGATTAGTGAAAAGGCGAAACAAGTAGTAGAAGCCGCGGGCGGATCAGTGGAACTGGTATAAGACTTTACGACCGAGAAGGCGCCTACGGAGTAGTGCGTCTTTTCGTATTTTACAAGCGCTATTAAACCTAATCTTCCTGTGAAGAAATTTATCGAAACAATCAAGAATATATGGAGCATTGAGGATTTGCGTAAACGCATCCTTACAACGTTACTCCTGGTACTCATTTACCGTATTGGCTCCTATATCGTGTTACCTGGTATAGACCCGACGGCATTGAATAGCTTTTCCAAAACCTCTAATCAAGGTATCTTGGGATTGTTTAATATGTTTGCAGGTGGTTCGTTCTCGCGCGCTTCCATTTTCGCATTGGGGATCATGCCGTATATCTCGGCTTCGATCGCAATTCAATTGTTAACCATCGCGGTTCCCAAGTTCCAGAAATTGCAGAAAGAAGGGGAAAGCGGCCGCCAGAAAATTAACCAGTATACCCGTGTGCTTACCGTTATCGTGACCGCACTGCAAGCCAGCGCTTACGTCGCTTTCTTGAAACAACAGTCCGGTGGCGCGATCATTGAAGAATACGGAGCTTCCATGTTCTGGTTGTCAACGACGATCGTTTTGACGGCCGGCACCATGTTCGTGATGTGGTTAGGCGAAAAAATTACTGATAAAGGTATCGGTAACGGTACTTCTATCATCATCATGATGGGTATCTTGGCCCGTTTACCGGAAGCCCTCCTGCAAGAGTTTTCTTCTAAAACAGCGGATGGTGGTAGCGGATTGGTATTCTTCCTGGTGGAAATAGCCTTCTTTATCGTGATCACGATAGGTTTGATATTGCTGATTCAAGGTACCCGTAAAATCAACGTGAACTACGCTAAACGTATTGTAGGTAACAAACAATACGGCGGTGTGCGCCAGTTCATCCCGTTGAAAGTGAACGCAGCAGGTGTGATGCCGATCATCTTCGCGCAAGCGATCATGTTTATCCCGGCAACCACTATCAGCTTCGCTACGAACGCTGAAAGCGCCAGCGGGTTTATCCGCGTGTTTAGCGATCATACCAACCCGATATACAACGTGATCTACGGAATCTTGGTAATCGTATTTACATTCTTCTATACTGCCTTGATTTTCAACCCGTCTACGATGGCGGATGAAATGAAAAAGAATAACGGGTTTATCCCGGGTGTGAAACCGGGGCAAGCCACTGCCGATTATATCGGCGCGGTGATGGATCGTATTACCTTACCCGGTGCCTTTTTCTTGGCCGTGGTTGGTATTATGCCCGGTATCGCGGCTGCCCTCAACATTAACAGCAACTTTGCTACCTTCTTCGGTGGTACTTCCCTGCTGATCATGGTGGGCGTTATCCTGGATACTTTGCAGCAGATTGAAAGTCAATTGTTGATGCGCCATTACGATGGTTTGATGAGTTCCGGCCGTATCAAGGGAAGAACATCCCCGGCCAGTGCGCAATAACCATGCGTTATGGTGTCGCTACATCATATTTAACCACCTGGGCGTAGTAATTACCTATTCCCCGGTGGTTCTTTTTTAGGTAGGTGATTTAAAAGGTTAGGCTATGATTCATTATAAAACGAAAGAAGAGATTGAGTTGATGAGGAAAAGCGCCCAGTTGGTAAGCGCTACATTGGCAGAAGTCGCCAAGCAGCTGAAACCCGGGATGACTACCCTCGATGTAGATGCTATTGCTTACAAGTTCATAACGGGCAACGGGGCGGTACCTTCTTTCTTGAACTACCATGGGTTTCCTAACACCTGCTGTATCTCGGTAAACGAAGCCGTAGTACACGGTATCCCCAATAATTACGTGTTGAAGGACGGGGATATCATCTCGGTGGATGTCGGTGTATATTTGAACGGTTTCCACGGCGATAGCGCTTATACCTTCGGTATCGGGAACGTGTCTGATGATATCAAGAAATTGATGGCGGCCACGAAAAAGTCCCTCGCTTTAGGTATTGAGAAGGCAGTGGTGGGTAACCGCGTCGGTGATATTTCTTTCGCCATACAGAATTATATCGAGAAGGAACACGGGTACGGCATCGTGCGTGAATTGGTGGGTCACGGTTTGGGTAGGCAGTTGCACGAAGATCCACAAGTGCCGAACTATGGCAGGAGAGGCTCCGGTAACATGATGAAGGAAGGCTTGGTAATTGCCATCGAGCCGATGATTAACATGGGAACCAAGGACGTGCTATACCTGGAGGATGGATGGACCGTGGTAACAGCTGACCGGGAACCTTCCGTTCACTTTGAACATACGGTGGCCGTGAAGAAAGGACAGGCAGATGTATTGAGTTCCTTCAGTATCATCGAAGAAGCGGAGAAAAATAACCCGGCACTCTGTTCTGATTATTAATTTTGTTATTTGTAAATAATTATTAATCAGGATAATACAATTATATTAATTCAATAATTAAACGTGAAAGCATAAATAGCCTTGAAAAGAAAAGATTTCTAGTACAGAATTTTTCAATTTCAAAACTTTTGTGCTATCTTTGCAGTCCTAAAAATTTTTATGGCAAAACAGGCACTCATTAAACAGGATGGTATTATTTTAGAAGCTTTATCGAACGCTATGTTCCGTGTAAAATTGGAAAATGGGCATGAAATATTAGCAACCATATCTGGGAAGATGAGAATGCACTATATCCGCATTCTCCCCGGTGATAAAGTAGGGGTAGAGATGAGTCCATATGATTTGTCAAGAGGTAGGATTATTTTCAGGTATAAGTAAGTCAGGGGTTAAAAGGGACTTATTCTAACAGTTTCTTTATGCAGATGACACGCTTAACTTAATAAATACAAATTTAACTTTTTACTTATAATACTAGTAACAATGAAGGTAAGAGCTTCAATCAAAAAAAGAAGTGCAGATTGCAAAATTGTGCGCAGAAAAGGTAAACTGTTGGTGATCAATAAAAAGAATCCCCGTTTTAAACAACGTCAAGGGTAATATTGATTACCACGGAACTAATTACAAAAAAGACATCATAAAACTAAACAAGTGATATGGCACGTATAGCCGGTATAGATCTTCCTAAAAACAAAAGAGGTGAAATTGGCCTTACCTACATCTATGGTATTGGTCGTTCAACTGCGCAGTATATCCTGACCCAATCAGGTATCGATTTCAACAAGAAAGTGAAAGATTGGAACGATGATGAGCAAGCTGCTATTCGTAATGTAATTAACGCAGAATTTAAAGTTGAAGGTCAACTTCGTTCTGAAGTTCAAATGAATATCAAGCGCTTGTTAGATATTGCTTGTTACCGTGGTCTTCGCCATAGGAAAGGTTTACCAGTTAGAGGTCAACGTACTCGTACTAACAGCCGTACTCGTAAAGGTAAACGTAAGACAGTAGCGGGTAAGAAGAAAGCACCGAAAAAATAGTAGGTAAGATAGTCGTATTTGAAATTCATCATTCCAAATCCGGATTTCAAACACAAAATGATTTTTTCTGTTATAAAGGATTTGGAATAGCAATATAGGAATTCATAAAGTATTATGGCAAAATCTAATACAAAAGCTGCCGCTAAAAAGCGTGTAGTGAAAGTGGATAGCTACGGTGATGTACACATCTCTGCTAGCTTTAACAACATTATCGTGAGCATTACCAACAAGCAAGGTCAGGTGATCTCTTGGTCTTCTGCTGGTAAAATGGGTTTCAAAGGTTCTAAAAAGAACACCCCTTACGCTGCCCAGTTAGCAGCTTCCGATGCAGCAAAAACTGCGATCGATGCTGGTTTCAAAAGAGCTGATGTTTTCGTTAAAGGTCCGGGAGCTGGTCGTGAGAGTGCTATCCGTGCAATCGCTAACTCCGGTATCGAAGTAACCTTGATTAAAGACGTTACTCCTTTACCTCACAACGGTTGCCGTCCTCCTAAGAAACGTAGAGTCTAGTTAAAGATACTTGTTCCAAAGCGAGACCCTGGTTGAACCGGGGTTTTCGTTTTGGAATTCGCATTTATATTTTTTATAATTGGTGGGTGTATGATCAGGTTTTCAGATTTTTTGAAGAGCATACACTGGAACTAAAAAATCTAAAGATTAAAACATGGCAAGGTACACAGGACCAAAGACCAAGATCTCCAGGATCTTCGGTGAGCCCATTCTAGGTAATGGTAAATATTTAGGTAAAAACAGCAACCCTCCAGGTCAGCACGGTGCAAGCCGTAAGCGTAAACAACTGGGTGAATACGCGTTGCAGTTGAGAGAAAAGCAAAAAGCAAAATACACTTACGGTGTATTGGAAAAACAATTCCGTAACCTTTTCGAAGAAGCTAACCGTAGGAAAGGTGTTACCGGTGAAACATTGATCAAATTGTTGGAAGCCCGTTTGGATAACGCGGTGTTCCGCATGGGTATGGCGCCTAGCCGTCCTGCTGCCCGTCAATTGGTTTCCCACAAGCATGTTACCGTGAATGGTATCGTGGTAAATACACCTTCTTGCCAATTGAAACCCGGTGATGTGGTTGCTTTGAAGCCTAAAGCTCAAAACAATACAGCTATCACTAGCGCAGTTCGCGGAAAAAATCCTAAATTTAGCTGGGTAGATTTTAACGAGAAAGAATTTAAAGGTACTTTCATCGCTTATCCAGAAAGAGAAAGCGTTCCTGAAAATATCAAGGAACAATTGATCGTGGAATTGTACTCTAAATAAGTCGTTATAGCCACCTACGGGTGGCTATTAGCCATATATAAGTATATCATAAAACACATAAACCTCGCATATCACATGGCAATTCTAAATTTCCAAAAACCTGATAAGATCGTTTTGCAAAAGTCAACTGACTTTGAAGCTCAATTCGAATTCCGTCCATTAGAACCAGGTTATGGTGTGACAATCGGTAACGCGCTTCGCCGTGTGCTGTTGTCTTCTTTGGAGGGCTATGCCATTGTGGGAATTAAGATTGAAGGCGCTGATCACGAGTTCGCTACCTTGAAAGGTATTACCGAAGACGTAACAGAGATTATCCTGAACCTGAAACAAGTTCGTTTCAAAAGGATCGTAGAAAATGAAGTGACCAACGAAAAAGTGCAGATCTCTATCAAAGGTAAAACCGAGTTCCGCGCGGAAATGATCGAGAAGGCTACTAACTCCTTCCAAATCATGAACCCAGAACTGTTGATCTGTACGCTGGACCCTTCTTCTAAGCTGGATATTGAACTGACTATCGGCAAAGGCCGTGGTTACGTTCCCGCAGAAGAGAACAAACCCAAAGATGCACCGTTCGGCTACATCGCGATCGATTCTGTTTTCACCCCGATTAAAAACGTGAAATACAGCATCGAAAATACCCGTGTGGAACAAAAAACGGATTATGAGAAATTGATCATGGAAGTCGTTACGGACGGTACTATCCATCCGGAAGAAGCCGTGAAACAAGCTTCCCGTATTTTGATCCAACACCTGATGATCATCACTGACGAAAATATCAGTTTTGATACCAAGGACGCGGAAAAAGAAGATGTTGTAGATGAACAAACTTTGCAACTGCGCAAAATCTTGAAAACACCGCTCGAAGATTTAGATCTCAGCGTTCGTGCATTCAATTGCTTGAAAGCTGCTAAAATCAACTCTCTGAGTGAATTAGTTCAATACGAACAAGAGGAATTGATGAAGTTCAGAAACTTCGGTCAAAAATCCTTGAGCGAAATTGAACAGGTTCTCGGTGAAAGAGGTTTGCATTTCGGTATGGACTTATCTAAGTTGAAATTAGACGAAGAATAGTCTATAACGGCTAAGCACCGCTTAAATTAGGTAGAATAACAATTAAACTATAAAAAGTACCCTGTAATTCCTGACACGGTACAGGGGAATTAAACTTACAGTCATGCGCCACGGTGTAAAATTAAACCATTTGAGCAGAACAGCTGCTCACCGCAAAGCCCTTTTGTCTAACTTGGCTTGCGAATTGATCGCTCACAAACGTATTACAACAACTTTGGCGAAAGCTAAAGCTTTGCGTGTATATGTTGAACCTTTATTGACAAGGTCTAAAAATGATTCTACACACAATCGTAGGATTATATTTAGCTACTTGCAAGAGAAAGAAGCTATCAAGGAATTATTTGGAACGATCAGCGAAAAAATCGCTAGCCGTCCAGGTGGTTACACTCGTATCATCAAATTAGGTAAACGTATGGGGGATAACGCTGAAGTTGCCCTGATCGAGTTGGTTGATTTCAATGAAATCTATGGCCAACAAGCAGAAAAAACTGAAGCTAAGAAAACCCGCCGTGCCGGTGGTAGCAGGAAAAAAGCTACTGCTAAAACTGCTGAAGCCGCTACAGAAGAAACTGCTGCTCCGGCGGCAGAAGAAGAAAAATCTGAATCTGCTGAATAAGCTTTGGAATAATTATTTTTTGGAAAAGCCGGTCTTTATGACCGGCTTTTTTTATGTCTCCACCTGCCCAAATTAGGGTATCTTCCCTTCTGCCAAAAAGCAAATGAGCGGTTTAAAAATCGTAATTATTTATATATATGCCCCGAAGCCGGCAGTAGTGATTTCTTTCGCAAGAATTATTTGAAATTCCGTAAAATATTTGGGGGATTTAACGCATGCTTTCATAACTTTGCACAGTTTGTTTCATCGGTTTTGAATGTAAGTAATTGATATTCAAAGCCACAAAATCAAAAACAGGAAGAAAGAAATGCCTCAGTCAAAATCCGTCCAGCCCGCCATGCTGTTGTTAGAAGATGGTACTGTTTTTCATGGGAAAGCATTCGGTAAAATCGGTACCGCATCCGGGGAACTTTGTTTCAATACCGGTATGACTGGCTACCAGGAAGTTTTTACGGATCCTTCGTATAAAGGACAGGTGCTGATTATGAATAATTGCTACATCGGTAATTATGGTACAAAAACCGACGATGTTGAAAGTAGCAGCGTTAAAATCAGCGGATTGATCTGTAAGAATATCGCTTACAACTATTCCAGGCAAATGGCTGACAGTTCATTGGAACAATTCTTACTGGATAACAACCTGGTAGCAATTTATGATGTGGATACCCGCGCATTGGTGGCGCATATCCGCAGTAAAGGAGCTATGAACGTGATTATCTCTTCCGAAATCCTTGATGAAGAGCAGTTGAAAGCCGAATTAGCGAAAGTACCTTCAATGGAAGGACTGGCTCTTTGCGCCGAAGTGTCTACCAAGGAAGCGTACCATGTAGGGGATGCTAATGCTGATATCCGTATCGCGGTGTTGGATAATGGTGTGAAAAGGAACATGCTGAAATGCTTGTCCGAGAAAGGCGCTTACCTCAAGGTATTCCCAACTGAAACAAGCTTCGAAGAGTGCGAAAGCTTCAAACCGCATGCTTATTTTATTTCCAATGGACCTGGTGATCCGGCGCCCTTGAAATACGCGGTGGAAACTATCAAGAAAGTACTTGATGTAGAACGCCCGCTGTTCGGTATCTGCCTTGGCCACCAATTATTAGCCATGGCTAATGGCATCCCGACATATAAAATGCACCATGGGCACCGTGGGTTGAATCACCCGGTTAAAAATCTCAAGACTGGTAAATGTGAGATCACGACGCAGAACCATGGCTTCGCTATTGATGCAGATGCGGTAACCAAGTCTGAAAACATCGAGGTGACGCATATTAACCTGAACGATAACACGATCGAAGGTATCAAAGTGAAAAATAAGCCTGCATTTTCAGTGCAATATCACCCGGAATCGACCCCCGGCCCGCACGACTCCAGGTATTTATTTGATGATTTCTTCACGATGATCCGTGAAAATATGTAATTGGATGGCCGGCTCTTAGAAGCCGGCCATTTTATTTAGTGCCCCGGTGCACAGTAAACCTTTGCCATTCCCGGATATTTATCTGCGCAATTAATATTTCATACACAATACCCCAGCGAAGAAATTCCCCTTGGTATAAACCGTTTACAAGAGAAAAAATAATAGGAAGAATAAGAGAAAAGAAAGAAGAAATAGGATGAGGTAAACTAAGCTAGGCAAAGAGAAAGAAAACAGGGAATAAGTATCCAGAAATCATCCTAAAGCTATCAAGTTAGATTGCCTTCCCTTGCAAATAGCAGTAGATCAAATAAACCCGCGAAAGTGAAATCCGTGTATTTCGGTGAAAATCCGTATCAATCCGTGTAAGAACTTCTCTATTAATCCACATAAAACAAGGACGGTCCTGAAGAATCAGGACCGCGCATTTTAAAAATTCCACGTTATGAAAACTAGCGTAAGAATCATGTAAGCACACAATCCTTAACTTGTCTTTTCATTACATAACAATAATATGAAAAAATTAGAACGTACAGATGGGTTTTAGCACCGTTTTTTAAAAAATCTTGGGCGGCAAGAGGTGTTTTTTGGGAAAGAAGTAGCTGAAATATGCTACAGTAAAGGATTGGGCGGAATATATAAAAAAAATACGGCCCTGTGATCAGAGCCGTTTGCCTTTATAAATTCCACGTTATGAAAAACTGATACAAAAATATGATATTTTGCTAAAACGTTTTAGTTTATAGCAAACTTTTTTACATTTAGATTATAATCGAAATCCTTCGCCGATTTATTGTTTGTCAAAATTCTACAAGTTTCTATTTTGAAAAACAGGTTTAGGGTTTTGAAATATTATATTATAAATAATTTAATATTTGCTATTTTGTTGTTTTGTTAAGAACTTGATACAAATATAAGTCGGAAAATCGAAAAATAAAATAGTTTATGCTTAAAAAATCAAAAAATTTATAAGAAAAGCATATATGTAATTATTTGTAATATATTTTCCGTTCTTTTTGTCGGTAACAGGATCAAAATTACAAATAAAAAAATTGCACCGGGTTAATTCAATATTAACATTGTTGATGTTTTATTGATGAAACCTGGTGCAATTATGTTTAAATGCCGAAAATGCTTTATTTCTTACCCGGGTAGACCCTTAGTGCGGCTGCCAAACATTCCATGGCATGCTGGATATCCCCCGTATTTAAAACGTAGGCCAAACGCACTTCATCCTTACCTAGTCCCGCCGTTGCATAAAAGCCGGTACCGGGGGAAAGCATGACGGTTTGTTGCTTGTATTCGAATGATTCAAGCAGCCATTGGCAGAATTTATCGGCATCGTCGATAGGAAGCTTCGCCATCGCGTAAAAAGCACCGCCTGGGTTCGGGCAATAAACTCCCGGGATTTCGTTCAGCATCTTTACCAAGATATCCCTGCGGGCTTCATATTCTGCCTTGATCCCGTCAAAATAGTCAGCAGGTAAATCAACTGCCGCTTCCGCCGCGATCTGTGCGAAACTTGGCGGGCTCAGGCGTGCCTGGGCAAATTTCATCACCGCATCCAGGACGGTTTGGTTTTTCGTAACCAACGCGCCGATACGCGCACCGCAAGCGCTGTAACGCTTGGATATCGTATCCATCAGGATCACGTTATTATCCATCCCTTCCAGGTTCATGGCCGAAAAATGCTTGCCGGAATAGCAAAATTCACGGTAAGCCTCATCCGAAAACAGGAACAGGTTGTACTTCAAACAGATATGTTTCAATACTTCCATCTCCTCGCGGCTATATAAATAACCGGTGGGATTATTGGGGTTACAGATTAGGATACCCTTGGTTTTCGGCGTGATCAGCTTCTCAAATTCTTCGATGGGCGGCAGCGCGAAACCGGTTTCGATACTCGAAGTTATCGGTTTTACATGCACGTTTGCCGCTACTGCGAAACCATTATAATTAGCGTAAAACGGTTCCGGTATAATGACTTCATCACCCGGGTCCAGGCAGGCCATGAAACCGAACAGGATCGCTTCTGATCCCCCCGTAGTTACAATAATCTGCTGTGATGTTACATCGATATCGAATTTCTTGTAATAACCGGTTAGTTTTTGGCGGTAGCTTTCGTTTCCGGCGCTGTGGCTATATTCCAAGATTTTGAAATGGGATTGGCGTACGGCGTCCAAAACGGGTTCCGGTGTTTCGATATCCGGTTGACCGATGTTTAAATGGTACACTGTAACGCCTCTTTTCTTGGCGGCTTCCGCGTAGGGCACCAATTTCCTGATAGGAGATGGTGGCATCAATTGACCTCTTTGGCTAATGGTGGGCATGATTATACAAATTTTTAGCGATGCAAATGTAAGTGAAAGTACCGTTACGAATAGCTGGAAATATAAAGTAAGGGAAGGAAAATTACTGGCTTGGTTAGGGACATAAAAAAAGCTGGTCTTTCGAACCAGCTTCCATATTAAAATAAGTGAATGTCGAATTAATTTTCAACTTTACCTGTCAGGTACAATTCCTTATCAGAATCGATGCCTTTGAATTTAACCCAAATGGTTTTTCTTTGTTGTCCCACGCCATTTGCAGAGTAAGTCGCTGTTATCTTTCCAGTTTTACCAGGTAATACCGGTTCAACAGTCCAAGTAGGTTGCGTACATCCGCAGCTTGCCCTTGCAGTTTCAACTAACACCGGTTCTTTACTCGTATTGGTAAATTCAAAATTCACGGTAACGGCTTTGTTCAACTTGGTGGTACCGAAGTCGATCGTCTCGTTCTTGAATTTAACTTTTGCATCAACCGGGTTAGTACTACCGGATTGAGCTTGGGCAAACAGTGCAGTTGCTAAGAACATACTCGCAAATAGGGATAAGATAAACTTTTTCATCGTTAAATATTTGGTTTTTTACGAATGGTTAAATATAATAGAATTTAACATCTGTCATTAAAACAAATTTACTGCCAATTTTGTTAGCGGCCACAACAATTTATTAAAATCTTCTTAAAAAAACTATTATTTTATATGAATGTATCTATCAAATGTTGCCGAGAATTGAAAGCTGTCAACAGATGAGTACCTGGGACGAACTTATTACTTTTAAACCTTACATTTGTAATTATTAACAGCATAGGTATGAAAGAAAATAATGAATTAGCCATGAAATCGGATAGCCAGTTATCATTCGATCAATTCCGCGAGGAAGTGATACGCGATTACCGCATTGCTTGTGAAAGTAGGGAGACCAGCTTGCTTGCCAGGAGGGAAGTGTTAACGGGAAAAGCAAAATTTGGAATCTTTGGAGATGGTAAGGAATTGGCACAGGTAGCGATGGCGAAATATTTTCAACCGGGTGATTTCAGATCCGGGTATTACCGTGACCAGACTTTTGCATTCGCTAGCGGCATTGCAACGGTCGAACAATTTTTCTCCCAATTATATGCTGACCCGGATATTAACCATGATCCATTCTCAGCAGGAAGGCAGATGAACTCGCATTTTGCCACTCCTAACATCGATGAAAACGGGGAACTGCTTCCCTTGGTAGATATGAAAAATACGGCGGCTGATATGGCCCCGACCGCAGGTCAAATGCCACGTTCCATCGGCTTGGCTTACGCTTCCAAATTATTTAGAAATGTACCGGAACTAGAAGCTTTTCAAGGGTTATCTAACAACGGCAACGAAGTTTGCTTTACTACTATCGGTGATGCTTCCACCTCGGAAGGGCACTTTTGGGAAACGGTGAACGCCGCGGGCGTATTACAAATTCCTTTAGCAATATTTGTTTGGGATGATGGTTACGGTATTTCCGTACCACGTAAGTTTCAAACAACAAAAGGATCTATCAGCGAAGTGCTGGAAGGATTTAGAAAACAACCCGATACTAACGGTATCGAAATTTATACGGTGAAAGGTTGGGATTATGCCGGGATGTGCGAAGTATTTGAAGAAGGTATCCGCAAAGCCCGCGAAACGCATGTTCCCGTATTATTCCATGTAGAAGAAATAACCCAGCCACAGGGGCATTCTACTTCCGGTTCACACGAAAGGTATAAATCAAAAGAACGCCTGGCTTGGGAAAGGGAATTTGACTGTATCGCGAAAATGCGCCAGTGGCTGGTTGAAAATGCACTCGTTGAGGAAGCTGTACTAGATGAAATTGAAGTAGAAGCTAAAGCTGCCGTTATAGAGTCGAAAAAGAAAGCTTGGGAGAAATACATCGTTGTCATCAAACAGCAAGTTCAAGACTTGGTCAAATACACGGCGAACCTTGTTAATGAAGGCACCGATGCCGCTTTTATCAATAAAACCATTCAAGAATTACAGGCTAACAGGGAACCGCAAAGGAAAGATGTTTTGAAGGCTGCCGCATCTATCGTTTTTAGAAATTCAAAGTCGAACAGCAATGCGGTGCTTCAACTGAAAAATTTCTACCTTGAACTGCTAACATTACAAAAGCAAAGTTATAACTCGGACTTATACGCTTCCGGTGTTAATTCCGCATTAAACGTGCAGGCAATACCTGCTGAATATGCTGAAGAGGCAGCAATGGTAAACGGTTACGAAGTTTTAAATAAATATTTTGATCAACTTTTCTCCAGCAATCCCAGGGTATTTGCCTTCGGGGAAGATGTTGGTAAAATCGGGGATGTCAACCAGGCCTTCTCCGGTTTACAACAGAAACATGGCAAGCTGAGAATTTCCGATACAGGTATCCGTGAACTAACGATCATGGGGCAGGGCATCGGGATGGCGCTAAGGGGTTTAAGGCCCATCGCGGAAATTCAGTACCTGGATTATTTATTGTACGGTTTACAACCTTTAAGCGATGATGTGGCTACGCTGCAATACCGCACCAAGGGAAAACAGTTCTGCCCGATCATCGTGCGTACCAGGGGCCATCGCCTGGAAGGTATATGGCACTCCGGCAGCCCGATGGGGATGATCATCAATTCATTAAGGGGCATGCATGTTTGTGTTCCGAGGAACATGGTTCAAGCAGCAGGAATGTATAATACTTTGCTAAAGGCTAATGAACCGGCAATCGTGATTGAATCGCTCAACGGTTACCGGCTGAAAGAAAAATTACCGGTTAATCTAGCCGACTTTACCGTTCCCTTAGGAAAGGTAGATATCATGAAGGAAGGTGATGATATCACCATCGTTTCTTACGGCTCCACGCTGAGGATCGTGCAGGAAGCATTACCCATGTTGGAGAACCTAGGCATCTCGGTTGAATTAATCGATATTCAAACCCTGCTGCCATTCGATCTCGATCATGATATCCTTGCTTCGCTGAAAAAAACGAACCGGATTCTTTTCGTAGATGAGGATGTACCGGGCGGTGCAGCCGCCTTCATGTTCCAACAGGTGATCGAAGTACAGGGCGGTTATCGCTGGTTAGATACGAAGCCGCGTACCTTGACTGCCCAAGCACATCGACCGGCGTACGGATCGGACGGGGATTATTTCTCTAAGCCGAATGCAGAAGATGTGATCAGCACCGTAATGGAAGTCATGGCGGAATAAGAAAAATAACTATTTAACTACCCATAAACGGAAGCGCGGACCTTGAACAAGTTTTGCGCTTTTTTTGTTAGCAATGTTGTAAGTGATTGCCTTGTAAAATGGTATAGTTATAGCTATTAGATCTATATAGGAAGGCCTCAAATCATCTTTAACATGGATTACAAAGATTATTACAAAATTTTAGGGGTAGAAAAAAACGCTACGCCGGATGCCATCAAGAAAGCTTATAGAAAACTAGCCGTTAAATACCACCCGGATAAAAACCCTGATGATCAATTAGCAGAAGAAAAATTTAAAGAAATCACCGAGGCATACGAAGTGCTGAGCGATGCAGAAAAAAGAAAGAAATACGATGCTTTCGGTGAAAATTGGAAGTATTATGAACAAGCCGGTGGACAACAAGGTGATTTCGATTGGTCGAAATGGCAAAATGCAGGGAGAGGCGGTGCCGGTGGTTACCGGCAGGCTTCGCAGGAGGACATTAACGATATGTTCGGTGATGGGGGGCAGTTCTCAGATTTCTTCGAACATTTATTCGGTGGAAATTTCCGCTCCCAGTCAAGGGGTAGGAGAAGCCGTTCCATGCGGGGACAAGATATACGCGCCACGATGGGGATATCAATTACGGATGCTTATGCCGGTGCAACGAAGCAAATCGAAATAAGTGGCCAGAAACTGAATTTGAAGATTAAGCCGGGCACTTACGATGGACAGGTATTAAGACTCAAAGGAAAAGGAGAACCGGGGTACAACGGTGCCGAGGCAGGCGATTTATTGATTACCATTCAAGTGCAAGATGATGCGCAGTACCACTTGCAGGGCAATGATATTTATTCGGATGTTCCCATCGATGTTTTTACGGCGATATTGGGTGGGAAAATACAGGTCCAGACACCCGGCAGCACTTTGCAGTTAAATATTCCTGCCGGGACTGACAGCGGCCGGATGTTCAGGTTAAAAGGCAAAGGTATGACTTCTGCTAACGGTGTTACCGGTGATTTTTACGTGAAAGTTGCTATACAGGTACCTAAGAACCTCAGTGATGATGAGAAAGCCCAAATCGAAAAATTAGCAAACCGTCAAAAGTAAACGATCATGTTGAAACTATATGAATACTTAGACGAAGTTATCTCGATGCGACAAGTTCAATTTGATAAAGAGCCCTTGGAATATTATGCCAGTGATATTATCCGCCTCTTGGGCTACGGGGATGTCAACGCCATTAAACAAGCCATGTTTAGGGCGATGGAAGCTTGCGTCGCATTGCATTACCCTGTTAATTTACATTTCAAGAAAACTTATTGTTGGAAGGACGGCGAAATGCTAACGGATTGGCAAATGAGTATGCTCGGTTGCTACTTCCTCGTTATAAATTGTGATCCTTCAAATCCCAACGTAGCTAAAGCACAATTACTTATCGGCCTACAAGGAGGTAAAATGCCCCGCAAGAAGTAAGTTTTCCCAGTTCCAGCCCTGTTCATTTTTTGTTCATTTTTTGTGCTGCGTTTCCTGCGCAGGAATTAGAATTAATTTTGTATTCTATCAAAACCTGGTAGTAAATAACCAAACCAAAGGTCATGTTGAATGCTATACGGAGTAATATCCGTGTGGAAAAGACGCCAATTCAAACTTATCCTTGAAGAATACCAAAATTTATTGTAATGGATGTAAGATGCCTTTACTGTAGTGATGCAATTATTATCAAGCAAAATTCGAAACATGTTCGTTGTGAAAGATGCGGTGGCCCTGTACAGAGAATGCAATTTGTAAAGCTTATGCAGGGAATTCATCCTTTAGGCGAGCAGCATAGTATCGTGATCGATAACAAGCAATGTTATGGTATTTATAAATCGAGTTTCGGGACTTATGTTATCAATGAATTGACCAATAAATTTGAACAATTAAGCTCATCGCATTTAAGGTTCTCATAGGGATTAGTCCTGTCTCAGCTTCATACCCACGCTGCCTTTCATGCAGGATATCTAAAAAAATCTCCCTAATAACTCCATCCTTGCAGAATTATTATTAAATTTTGCAAAAACAAAGTATGCAGATTGTAGTACTCGACGGGTACACTTTAAATCCCGGTGATCTAAGTTGGGAGTCATTATTTGCACTGGGAAGTGTGAAAATGTATACCCGCACGCCACCGAATGAAGTAGTGGAAAGGGCTAAAGATGCCGATATTATACTCACTAATAAAGTGGTGCTAACCGCCGAGATGATCGAACAATTTGATCACCTTAAGTATATCGGCGTAATGGCAACGGGATATAATGTTGTTGACCTTGCAGCGGCGAACAAGCGCGGTATACCCGTGACCAACGTCCCGGCATATAGTTCGGAGAGTGTTGCGCAATTAACTTTCGCACTTCTGTTGGAGTTATGCCATCATGTTGGTGAACATAATACCGCGGTGAAGCAGGGAGAATGGACGGGCGCACCGGATTTTAGTTTCTGGAAGTACCCCTTGGTTGAATTGGCTGGGAAAACTATGGGTATCGTGGGTTTGGGGAATATCGGCAGAAAGGTTGCGCAGTTGGCGCAGGCATTCGGGATGCATATTATCGCGCATCATAAACACCCGGAAAGGGACCGCATGGAAGGAGTCAGGTTTACAAGCTTGGAAGATTGTTTTCAGAATGCCGATGTTGTTTCCTTGCATTGCCCGTTAAACGATGCTAATAAAGGATTTGTCAATGCAGGTTTGTTGCGTAAAATGAAAGCGACGGCATTCCTGGTCAATACTAGCCGCGGTCCGCTAATCAATGAACAAGATTTGGCCGATGCGTTAAAAAATAATGTAATTGCCGGTGCGGCGGTAGATGTATTATCGACAGAACCACCCGTTTCAACAAACCCCTTGCTTTCATCGAAGAATTGCATTCTCACGCCGCATATTGCTTGGGCTACGAAGGAGGCTAGGGAACGGTTACTAGGGGTTTTAGTAGATAATATAACGGCGTTTCAGTCAGGTAAACCAACGAATGTTGTAAACGATCCGGTAAAATAATATTCATCCTGAAATAAAAAACACCGCCCGGCATACCGGGAAACCGGGCGGTGTAAAATTATGCAAGGTTGTGAAATACTTGTTGAACATCATCGTCTTGCTCGATCCTATCAATCAATTCCAGTACTTCTTTAGATTGTTCTTCGTTCAGTTCCACTGTATTTAAAGGAATGCGTTTTAATTCTGCGCTGATGGCGCTAATACCGCGTTCTTCCAATGCTTTGGACATATTCCCAAAATCATTGAAAGCAGTACGTATAATGATATTACCTTCGCTATCTTCCCCGATTTCCTCCAGTCCATGGTCGATCAGTTCCAGCTCTAATTCCTCGATATCTTGACCTTCTTTAGCTATTTTAAATTCTCCCATGCGGTTGAATGTAAATGCAACGGAGCCGCTATTCCCTAGGCTGCCGCCACCCTTGTTGAAATACATGCGCACATTAGCAACGGTACGGGTAGAGTTATCGGTAGCCGTTTCTACCATCACGGCAACACCGTGCGGCGCGTATCCTTCGTACACTACTTCTTCATAATCAGCTTTGTCTTTCCCCATGGCTCTTTTGATCGCTGCTTCCACGCGATCTTTCGGCATGTTCACACCCTTGGCATTCAGCATGCAACGGCGCAAAGCAGGGTTGTTATCCGGATCAGGACCACCGGCCTTTACAGCGATAGCGATCTCTTTACCGATACGGGTAAATTGCTTGGCCATCCTATCCCAGCGGGCAAACATCGTGGCCTTTCTAACTTCAAATATTCTTCCCATATATATTTTTTGAAGGTAATACCGTGAATCCCAGCAGTATTACATTATTCGTAATCATTTAGCCAGTAAGGTTATAATACAAGCTTGGCGGTTGCAAAAATATTAAATTCTGCCAATTTGGGCGTTATTCAAAGATGAAAATCCGTATACCTTGAACCTAAAATTAATAAGAAAGGCCAACTTCTAAAAGTTGACCTTTCTTATTGGAATAATTTATAAAGTCTAAGGAATTATTTGTCATTTCTTAGCTTACTATGTTTCTTACCATAAGTGAAGTAAATGATAAAGCCCAGTCCCATCCAGATGGCGAGGCGTAACCAGGTATCCCAAGGTAAAGAAGCCATTAAGCCGATACAAATCAAAATACCTAAGATCGGTACTAAAGGTACCAGTGGTGTTTTGAACGGACGTACCGCGTCAGGTTGTGATTTGCGCATCACGATTACACCGATACAAACTAATGCAAATGCGAATAATGTACCGATACTTACCATTTCACCTACAACATGCACCGGAACAAATGCCGAGAACAAGCTTACGAAGAAAAGAAATAAGATATTGGATTTATACGGAGTACGGAATTTAGGGTGAATGTTAGAGAATGTTTTCGGTAATAGACCATCCAAACTCATACTGTAGAATACGCGCGATTGACCCATCAACATCACTAGGATTACAGATGTGTAACCTGCCAAAATTGCCACGATAATACCTTGTTGTAACCACTCGTATGGTGTTTTCGCGATCGCGATAGCAACGGGAGCAGCACTGTCTTTAAACTCGGTATAATTGGCTAAACCGGTCATTACGTGCGCAAACAATACGTACAAAACGGTACAAATCATCAAGGAACCCAGGATACCGCGTGGCATATCTTTTTGAGGGTTTTTCGCTTCCTGTGCAGCAGTAGACACGGCATCAAAACCGATAAACGCAAAGAATACAACGGCAGCGCCTCTCAAGATACCGGAAACTCCGAAATGACCGAATACGCCGGTATTTTCAGGGATATACGGATTATAGTTAGCCGGGTTGATGTGACCCCAACCTACAGCGATGAACACTAGCACTACAGCTACTTTCAATATAACCAATAAGCCGTTCATGAAAGCAGATTCCTTCGTACCGCGGATCAAAATCAAAGACAAGGCTACTACGATGGCAACAGCGGGAAGGTTTAGTATACCGCTTACAACGCTTCCATCAGCCATGGTAACGGATTCGAAAGGAGAGCAAGTAAGTTGCGGGGGGAGGTGTAAACCGAAATTATGTAAGAATTTAACCAGGTATTGAGACCAACTAATGGATACTGTTGCAGCGCCCAACGCATATTCCAACACGAGATCCCAACCGATGATCCAGGCCACCAATTCACCCATCGTAGCATAAGAATATGTATAAGCACTACCCGCGATTGGGATCATGCTGGCAAATTCTGCATAACATAAACCTGCGAAAGCACAACCGATAGCACCTACTACAAAGGAAATAGTAACGGCTGGTCCCGCGTTATTAGCTGCTGCAAGGCCGGTTAGAGAGAAAAGTCCAGCACCGATGATGGCACCAATTCCTAGAGCAATTAAATTGTTGGCTGACAATGTTCTTTTCAAGCCTTTTTCAGACTCTGAAGCTTCTGCTAACAGTCGTCCTAGCGGCTTTTTGACAAAAGGTCCGTTCATACAATGTTGTTGTTGTAAGGTTGATATTTTTGCGTTTAGATTTTTATAGATTCGTCAAATATAGGCATCTATGTTGAAAAGTCTTAATTTTTTATTTAATCGGAAAATGGGGAAAACAAGCTGAATAACAATTTCAGTTTATCATTTATAACCTTATTTTTGGGAAATTTTAGAATAGGACTTCCTGTAACGCGCTCCAAAATCTGAATGGCCTGGAGATGGCTGGAGGGATTCCATTTTATTGATCAACAATCATCTAAACTAACTACATAGGAATGAAGAAAAAATCGAACCTGCTGACGATCTTTATATTCGGTGCCATGATATTGGGTATCATTTTAGGATATGTTTATTGGAAAATGGTGCCGGAAGTGGAAAGCCGTGATCAGTTTGCGGAAAAAATATCTATTTTATCCCACGTGTTCTTGCGTTTAGTGAAGATGATTATTGCACCTTTAGTTTTTTCAACTTTGGTATTAGGGGTGGCTAAATTAGGAGATATAAAGGCTGTTGGGAGGATTGGTGCTAAAACTATGGGTTGGTTCATTACCGCGACATTCGTTTCCCTATTTCTAGGGTTAATTTTAGTAAATCTTTTAAAACCGGGTGTAGGACTAAATTTACCGCTTCCAGATATCCATGCATCAAGCGGGGTAGAAAGAGCGGATATGACACTTAGGGGCTTCTTTGACCACATAGTTCCGGAAAGTGCTATCATGGCTATGGCGGAGAATGAGATATTACAAATTGTAATATTCGCATTGTTTTTTGGAATTGCAACGGCCGCTATTGGTGAAGCGGGAACACCGATAGTTAAATTGATGGATTCAGTAGCCCATGTTATGTTAAAAGTTACTGGCTATGTTATGAATTTTGCCCCGTTCGCGGTATTTGGAGCAATGGCTGCGATCATTGCTAAATCTGGCCCGGATATACTCATTACTTACCTTGTTTTTTTAATCCAGTTCTATATAGGATTAATGATTCTATGGTTCATATTATTATTTGCGGGGTATGTGATAGTTGGAAAGCCGATTACCGGTTTATACAAAAAACTAATTGCTCCCATCACTATGGCATTTGCTACGGCTAGTAGTGAAGCAGCTTACCCCCGTACCATGCAATCTTTGGAAGAGTTCGGTTGTGATAATAGGATCGTAAGTTTCGTATTGCCGTTAGGCTATTCATTCAACCTGGATGGTTCTATGATGTATATGACTTTTGCAAGTTTATTTATTGCGCAAGCTTATGGAATGCATTTAAGTATAGAACAACAAATCACGATGTTGTTAGTTCTTATGATTACAAGTAAAGGTATTGCCGGAGTGCCGAGGGCTTCATTGGTAGTAATTGCAGGTACATTAGCTTTATTTAATATCCCCGAAGCAGGTTTGTTGCTTTTAATAGGAATCGACCATTTCCTCGATATGGGACGCTCCGCAACCAACGTAATCGGTAACGCGATGGCTTGCACAGCCGTATCTAAATGGGAAGGTAAATTGGAATTACAGCCCGAAGAAGCTTAAAAATAACTTTTGTTTAGCATTTAAATCTGTATTTTTCCTTGTCATTTCAGTTGGAATGGCAAGGATCTATTTTTTAACATTTGAATACGCATGGACCAGATTATCGAGTTTTTGAAGCATTTGATTAATCCCGAGTGGATTATTACGCATGGTGGTTTTTATTTGATTTTATTTATCATTTTCGCAGAAACAGGTCTGTTCGTTGGATTCTTCCTTCCAGGAGATTCCTTGTTATTCGTGGCGGGTATTTACAGTGGATTGTTATGCGAAAGCTTCTTCAATATTCCGTTCTTTGCATTGATGTTGCTCGTTGCTCTCGCGGGTATTTTGGGGAATATGGTTGGTTATTGGTTTGGCCGCAAATCTGGCCCCATGTTATACCGCAAGAAAGACACTTTCCTGTTCCGTCAAAAGCATTTGCATCAAGCACATGAATTTTATGAGAAATACGGTGGCGGCGCTATTTTCGTAGCCCGTTTTCTTCCTATCGTGCGGACTTTTGCACCTATTGTTGCCGGTATCGTGGAGATGGATCGTAAAAAATTTATGTTCTACAACATTATCGGTTCTTTCGCCTGGGTATTTTCGCTCATGCTAGCAGGGCATTATCTTGATAAATATTTTCCAGATCTGAAAAATCATTTGGAGTTAATCATCATCATTATTATCTTGATTACGACCTTGCCGGTTTTGATCAAATTATTCTTCGGTAAAGCGAAGAAACCAATCGGGGCCGGACAGGTAGAGGCTTCATCGCAAGATCAGCAGCAAGAGTAGGGGAAGCTATACACGCGTCATTTCACGTTATAATTATATATGCATCCTGAATCCACGTCAACCGGGAAAACCCGGGTATTCAACGCGGCCGTTATCGTTGCTTCGCTTGGATATTTTGTAGACATCTATGATCTCCTATTATTTGGAATCGTTCGTATTAAGAGCTTACAATCCTTAGGCTTAGATAAGGAACAGATTGAACATTACGGTTTATTATTGATTAATTACCAGATGGCCGGGTTACTCATCGGTGGTATTATCTGGGGTATTTTAGGCGATAAACGTGGCCGCTTATCTGTTCTTTTCGGTAGCATCCTACTGTATTCCGTTGCTAATATCGCCAATGGAATGATCGGTGGGGATAATGCCATTACCTGGTATATCGTTTGGAGATTTGTTGCGGGGCTTGGCTTGGCTGGAGAACTCGGTGCAGGGATTACCCTCGTTTCAGAGGTATTACCGAAGGAGAAGCGGGGCATCGGTACTATGATCGTTGCAAGCATAGGTATTTCCGGGGCTATAGCGGCATATTTCGTATCAACCTATTTCGGGGATGATTGGAGGATGTGTTACTACATTGGCGGTGGGCTTGGCTTGACGCTTTTATTCTTAAGGATCAGCGTGGTAGAGAGCGGGATGTTCCATAATAGCCGGCAGGAAAATGTGAGCCGCGGCAATTATCTCAAGTTTTTTACAGATGGCAACCGGTTTAAACGTTACTTAAAGTGTGTACTCATCGGTACACCGACTTGGTATGTTGTCGGTATCCTGATATTTTTCTCCAATTCTTTTGCCGAACATTTAGGGGTACAAGGTAAAATAGAACCCGGCAAAGCGATCATGATTTGTTATGCCGCTTTAACCATCGGGGATTTTGCCAGCGGTGCGTTGAGTCAATATTTGAAAAGCAGGAAAAAAGTACTGTACATATTTTATGCATTGACTTTGGCCAGCATCATTATTTATTTTTCTGCTCACGGTGTTTCTACGACTGCATTTTATTGCATCTGCGGTTTGCTGGGTTTCAGTGTTGGGTTCTGGGCAATATTTGTAACGGTGGCAGCAGAACAGTTTGGTACAAACTACCGCGCCATGGCAGCTACTACGGCGCCTAACTACGCCCGTGGCATGCTGAATGTTATTACACCGGTTTTTTTATCATTGCAAACTGTTTTAGAAGGTCGTTTTAACTCTTCCTACCTGGCCAGCGGTTTGATAACAGGTTTAATCTGCATGGCTGTTGCTTTCATCGCCGCCTTAACTAGTGATGAAACTTTCGGCAAAGAATTGAATTATGTTGAAAATGACTAAGTATTCAAAATTAAGTGCCAATTATAGCACCCAACGCTTATAGCTTTCCACGAATTGCAGGCATTCTTGTTCCGTTTGACTATCGAGGAAATCACCGTCGGAATTAATTTTCCCCTTGATTCCCTGGATGATTAAACTACAGGAATCTTGCAATTGGGCCATCAAGGTAGTAAGTATCAGTTGTAATTCTTCATGTCCTTTAATACCCATTGCCGCGGCAGTTATGATGCCAACAGGTTTTTCATTAAACACGGTCGTAGCCACGCACCATTCGAAGAGGTTTTTTAACCCGCTGGGTATGCTGAAGATATATTCCGGGGAACAAATAATGACGCCATCTGCCTGCAAGATCGATTCCCTAACTTCGAGGATGCTTGCAGGAGGCTCATCGGTGGATAAACTGGGATCGAAATGCGGTAAGGATTTTAAGTTATTATAGATGCGGGTATTGAAAATATCTTTTGCCTGGCGGGCAATAAATTCAATGATTCTATAGTTGGAAGATGGATGGCTGGCGCTACCGTTAATAATCAAGATACTTTTCTTCTTTTCCATATACTAAGTTCCTACCCTGCTCAAAGTTTAATAATTGGTCAATATCTTATCTAAAAGATGGTTTAACTGTTGAATTTCTCCATCGTTCAAGGTATCTTTTAGGTTATCTTCCAAGGTGTGCAGTTCTAAATCGATGGTTTTCAATAGCTCTAAACCTTTTGCCGTAATGGAAACATCGACAGCGCGGCGATCCATCTCGCAACTTTTGGTATCAATCAATCCCGCTTTTTTCAACCGTTGTACTAGCCGGGAAACATCACTCATCTTATCCAGCATCCTTTCTTTCAAGGAATTGATACTAGCAACTTTAGGGTGTTGTCCCCTCAATATCCGCAGGATATTGAACTGTTGCATGGTGATATCGTATTGTTTAAAAAATTGTTGGTGACGGTCTACCATCCAATTTCCTACAAATACGAGGCTCACCATCCCGCGGTGATAGTCATTAGTAAAAGCTTTTGTTGCGATCAGTTTTTCTAGATTCGACATAAATGGAGAGTATAAGCTACTTCAATAAAAATAAAATTACGAATAAGGTACGAAATTGCATCCATTTTCAGAAAGCTAAGCATTTGACAAGCACCAAGTTAGTCTTGTCGGTAATTGGTTGATTCTTGTACTTGGCTCCCGGGGGATAGGTTTTTCAATAATCCATCATCCAGCATAAAATTAAGGATATTACGCTAAAAAATACTTTACAAAAAAAGGCGATGTTTTTTACACCGCCTTGCCTGGTTAAATTTTGTTGTATTCCTTAAGATTTTTGTTGTACGATTTCCAGGTTAATCACCAGGCGCACTTCTTTACCAACAGCAGTATTGTCTTTCCCGTAATTGATATTAAAATCGAAGCGGTTGATTTTAGTTTTGGCGATAAAACCGGCGCGGTTATTACCCCAGGGATCCACGATGATACCACCTTTATGTACGACCTCGAAAGTAACTGTTTTCGTTACATCCCTGATCGTAAGGTCACCAACTAGCAAGTATTTATCATCGCTAATTTTCTTGAAAGCGGTACCGGTAAATTTCATTTCGGGGAACTTGGCAGCATTGAAGAAATCATCACTTTTCAAGTGCGTATCCCTTTGATCTACCCCGGTGTTTACGCTGTTTACATCAACGGTAAAGTTGATTTGAGCGCCTGTAAAATCCTTGTTGGAGCTAACAACAGTTCCATCGAACTTTTCGAATTTACCTGCTACCTGGGAGATCCCGAGGTGGTTTACGCTGAAATTTACAGAAGTATGCGCTGGGTCAGCCTTCCAGGTAGTTTTTTGGGCAAAAAGCGCCAGGGGAGCAAAGGCCACTAGGGCTAGCAATAATTTTTTCATATTGTATGTGTTTTATAATGCAAATGTAGCATTATTGACAATACATGTTGCAACATATATTGTCAATTTACTGTTAAAATAATAATTACAGTTAAGGTTATCCCGGCGATAAAAGAGGCCCTATTCCGATCCAACGGAATAGGGCCTAAAATAATACAGTTTAAGCTGCTATATTAAGCGCTTACTACTTTCATATTGTCCAATACATCCATTACTTCTTTAACGTGATTGGCAGAAGTGCTCAACAACGCTTTCTCATCATCGTTCAATTGCAATTCGATGATTTTCTCGATACCGTTTTTACCCAGCACTACAGGAACGCCCAAGTAGATATCTTTCAAACCGTATTCACCTGTCAGCCATGCGCAGCAAGGGAAAATACGTTTTTCATCTTTCAGGATAGCTTCCACCATTTGAGCGGCAGCAGCACCGGGGGCATACCAAGCGGAAGTTCCCAACAAGTTAACGATTTCACCACCACCAACTTTGGTACGTTGAATAATCGCTTCTAATTTATCGCCGGCTACCAACTCCGTTACGGGAATACCACCCACGGTAGTATATCTTGGTAAAGGAACCATGGTATCGCCGTGGCCACCCATCAGGATCGCTTGAATATCTTTAGGGGAGCAGCCGATTTCGTCGGCTAAGAAAGCGCGGTAACGGGCAGTATCGAGGATACCGGCCATACCGAATACCTTGTTGCTGTCTTTTTTGGCAGCAAGGAAAGCGCAGTAGGTCATCACGTCCAAAGGATTGGACACCACGATGATGATAGCATCAGGGGAATATTTGTTGATGTTTTCTGTTACTGACTTCACGATGTTAGCATTCGTAGAAATCAGGTCATCGCGGCTCATACCCGGTTTACGAGGTAAGCCGGAAGTGATTACTACCACATCACTGTTTGCAGTTCTTGCATAATCATTGGTAACGCCTAAAGTTTTGGTGCTATAATAGTCGATCGGGGCTTGTTGCCACATATCTAAAGCTTTACCTTCGGCAGTTCCTTCCTTGATATCCAGTAATACTACTTCTTGCAAGAAATCCCTGTGTGCCAGCACATTAGCGCAGGTAGCGCCCACATTTCCAGCACCTACTACAGTAACTTTCATTTTATTGTATAATTTTTTGAGTGAAGAATATTTGGGTAACAAAAATAATGATTATGTACGGATTCCACCGTGAAAAAATCCAGTTTTAACGCTTTATAAACTAGATAAAATATTCTCCACGTTTAAGGCTGCCGTAACTTCATGTTTTAATTGCCGCTTTTTATCATATATATATACCCCGGGGAATTCCCTCAAGCCGTAGAAGTACATGATTTGGCGGGTAGGTTCGCTCACCATCGTAATATTGGGATAAGAACCGATTTTGTATTCATTGTAATATTCCTTCATGCGATCAACCCTGAAAGGGGTAATCATCAAGATATTCACATTTTTAAATTTTTCGATCTTCTTCGTAATATCTTCTGTAAGTATTTTACAGTGATCACATTCTACGCTGAAGATAATCAGGACAGTCGGTTTATTATTATGCAGCAATTGCTTGTTATAAACACTGCCATCTTCCAGGTAAAGCTGGAACGGGGGTAAAGTTGGAAATTGTTGGTAAACAGGTAATTGCGAGTTGTTTTGTTGATTCTTAACCTGTGCATGGCCGGTATTCGGAATGCAACAGGCGATCCATAAAGCCAAAAATAGAACTGTACGCATAATGAATAATTAATGATTGAGTAATGATGCAAGGGCTCCCGGCATATGCAAGGAGTGATAAAAATACCCTATTTTTACGCAGCAAGGAGAAAAAAGTACGAAAATCAAGCCAAATTCAATGTATTTCGTTGTAAAATTGGCAAACTATGTTTGTACATATCATTTAATTTTTACTTTTGCAATCCTAATTAATTTTTAACTTTAAATTAGTCACCATTTTTTTATGGCTACAACTGCAGATATCAGGACAGGATTAATCATTAAACTGGATAACAGTTTATATTCTGTCGTAGAGTTTGGACAGAATAAGACCGCCCGTGCCGCTGCCAAAGTTTGGGCAAAGTTGAAGGGGGTTGACAATAGCCGTTCAATCGAGCATACTTGGAACTCTGGTGATACCATTTACCCGGTTCGCGTTGAAAAGAAAGCTTTTCAATTCTTGTATCAAGATGATACCGGTTACAATTTCATGGATAACGAAACCTTCGAGCAGCTCGCATTGCCAGAAAATATGGTGGATGCTCCACAGTTCTTGAAAGAAGGCCAAGAAGTGAATGTTGCGATCAACACCGAAACAGAACAACCGATGAGCGTGGAACTACCAGACAAGATCGTTTTGCGTATTACTTATTCCGAACCCGGGATGAAAGGCGATACCGCGACACGTACCTTGAAACCAGCCACCGTTGAAACCGGTGCAACCGTGATGGTACCGCTTTTCTGCGATGAAGGTGAATTGATCCGTATTAACACCAAAACAGGTGACTACATCGAAAGAGTAAAAGAATAGTAGATCATACCTAGTCCAATAACTAAAATTTCTAAACCAAAAACTGTTTACATGGATTTTAAACAGATCCAGGAGCTGATTAAGATTGTTAATAAGTCTAATATCAGTGAACTGAGCATTGAGCAAGAAAAGTTTAAGATTACGATAAAACAAAAAGAGCAAGAAACAACTCAACAGATCGTAACTGTTCCAGTAGCTGCCGCTCCCGTTCAAGCCGTTGCCCCGGCAACAGCCCCTGTACAAGCTGCCGCTGCCGCTCCTGCTGCTGAAAAACCTAAAGCTGCCGAGGCTCCTGCCAGCAACTTGATTACCATCAAATCTCCAATGATCGGTACTTTCTATCGCTCCGCCGGTCCGGATAAGCCGCCATTTGCGAATGTCGGGGATGATGTAGCTCCCGGTAAAGTAGTTTGCATCATCGAAGCGATGAAATTGTTTAATGAAATCGAAAGCGAAGTAAGCGGTAAAATCGTGAAAGTATTGGTAGATGATGCATCTCCGGTAGAATACGATCAACCGCTATTCTTAGTTGAACCATAAACTTGTTATAAAGTTGAAAGGTGGATGACACTTCTGCCGAACCCTGTTCTATTATTTTTGCCGGGTTCGAGCTAAGTTTGCTTCACTTTTCAACTTTACACTTTTTATAAACTATTATCAATAACAATGTTTAAAAAAATATTGATTGCCAACCGTGGGGAAATCGCTTTGCGCATTATCCGTACCTGTAAAGAAATGGGTATCAAAACGGTGGCGGTTTATTCAACTGCTGATCGCGACAGTTTACATGTTCGCTTCGCCGACGAAGCTGTTTGCATCGGAAAACCGCAAAGTAGCGACTCTTACCTCAATATCCCGCATATCATGGCGGCGGCTGAAATTACTAATGCAGACGCCATCCATCCAGGTTATGGCTTCCTGGCTGAAAATGCCCGCTTCGCTGAAATTTGTAGCGAACACGGTATCAAGTTTATCGGCCCAACCGCGGATATGATCCGCAAGATGGGCGATAAGATGACAGCCAAGGAAACGATGATCGCCGCGGGCGTACCCGTAATCCCGGGTTCAGGAGGGTTATTACAAAGTATGGACGAAGCTAGGAAACTGGCCAAGGAAATGACTTACCCGATTATCCTGAAAGCTACTGCCGGTGGCGGTGGTAAAGGGATGCGCGTTGTTTGGGAAGAATCCGAGTTGGAGAATGCGTACAATATGGCCAAAAATGAAGCCCGTGCCGCATTTAACAACGACGGTATTTACATGGAGAAATTCGTGGAAGAGCCGCGCCATATCGAGATCCAGGTTGCGGGCGACCAATACGGGAAAGTTTGCCACCTTAGCGAGAGGGATTGTTCTATCCAGCGCCGTCACCAGAAATTGGTAGAAGAATCTCCTTCTCCTTTCATGACGCCTGAATTGCGTGAGAAGATGGGGGAAGCTGCCATTAAGGCCGCTGCCGCTATTAATTACGAGAGTGTAGGTACCATCGAGTTCCTGGTTGATAAACACCGTAATTTCTACTTCATGGAGATGAATACCCGTATCCAGGTGGAACATGGCGTAACGGAGGAAGTGATCAACTTTGATTTGATTAAAGAACAAATCAAGATCGCTGCCGGTATACCGATTTCAGGTAAGAATTACATCCCGCAAATGCACGCGATCGAATGCCGTATCAACGCGGAGGATCCTCACAATGATTTCCGTCCATCACCGGGCAAAATCACGGTATTGCATACTCCCGGTGGGCATGGCGTTAGGGTGGATTCCCATATTTATGCAGGTTATGTAATTCCGCCGTATTACGATTCGATGGTCGCTAAGATCATCACGATCGCTCAAACCCGAGAGGAAGCTATCAATACGATGGAACGTGCATTGAGCGAGTTCGTGATTGAAGGTGTGAAAACTACGATTCCTTTCCACCAGCAATTGATGAGGAATGAAGATTTCCGCCAAGGTAATTTCACGACCAAGTTCACGGAATCTTTCAAAATTGAGTAGTACCTTATATTATTCGGTAAGTTTATTTATAGAAAAAGAGCGCTACTTAAGCGCTCTTTTTCATATACACTGGTTAGAACATTTAGCCATTATAAAGGCATAAAGTCTTTTATACCTCACTCTTATCTTTTGTTGCCCTTATGTTTTTTCTTTTGCTGGGCTAATTTCGCTTGTTGTTCCGGTGTTAATACCGCATTTACTTCATCCTTCCTTTTTTGTTTCAGCTGCTTGATTTGAGCTTTTTTATCGCTCTCGCTGAGGGTAGATGATTGCATCACGCTTTGCATACCATCATGATAATTTTTATTGATGGTTTTCAGTTTAGCTTCCTGGTCGGCATTCAAGCCGAGATCTTTCCAGTCTTTTTTCATGTCGGCATGTTGCATTTTGCGATCTTGCTGCATATGGTCACGGCGTTGTTTCATCATCTTGTCCATGTTAGCCTTACGGTTTTGCGACAAGGTGCTGTATTGTTCCGGGCTGAGAATACCCTTCAAGCCTGTTTGGCGATCTTTTTCCATGCCTTTCATTTTCTCCATCCGTTGTTGCCTGGAAAGGGAAGAGTCACCTCTCAATTTTTTTGCTTCTGCAAAATATTTTTTATTGAGTTGCTGAATTTGTTCATTTTGGGCTGTGCTGAGGTGCAGGCCGCTGGTATCCATCATCGGGCGGGCTTTCTTCTGTTGCGCCATGGCTACTGGCAAGTAAGCCATAAATAGGCAAGCGATGATAATTTTCTTCATAGTCTAATGTTTTGTAGATCTATGACATGAAATTATTTTGAAGGTTTAAAGAACCCTAACTTTTAACATTTCATTGCGCGCCCCGCTTTATCCTACCTCGGGAAACCCACGGCGTGGTGATCCGGTTGGCGACGGATTATTTTGTAATAACGGGCGCTGATCCTACTGATCCTCTTGTCTTGCCCATCTTCGTGTACATCCGTAACGGTAGGCATTGAATCTGCACCGACGGGATAATTATAACCTTGATGGTTGTTTTTGGATGATTTAAATCCTTCGAATAATTTGTTGATAAATTTGAACATGATACCCAGGGGTTTGTATCCGACTCCATGCCGGAACACCGCGAGTTGTTCTTACAGGAGTGGGAGGGTTAATGAATAAATTGGATAATAATCCTTTAGGCTATCCATTGTAATTAATATTAGTTTATATGTATACGCGGGATTTAACGCGAATTATGAAGATACGAAAAAAAATTGTATTTATGAAATTATTGATAATGAGTTATTTAGGTAAAACAGGTTGGAAAGGCAGCATTTTATGTAAAATAAAAAGGGAATCGATTGCAATCGATTCCCTTCAATAATCCTTCTTTCACTAGGTGTAAAATGGATCTCATTCGGACATGGTAAGGTTTAATTTGCTTCTCATAGAATATGGAAATATCTTATATATATCCATATTTGGTGTATACAATATTATGGTGTATTTGCTGTTTGTTGTGAGGAATATCAATTCTCTACATTCTCTCTATAATAAAGATAACTAAGTATTTAAGTATGGCGAATAACACGAAAGTTGTATTTTGTTAATGGCTTGTTAAATTAAAGAATACTGTGACAATCTAGGATTTGAATTATCACGGGAGTTTCACCTGGCCAAGAATTTTTCCCGTTTTGATTATTGCTTTTCCCGATACGTCATTTATGAGTAGTAACCGGCAACTACCTTTGCGCCACTATATTTTATACACTACAACATGCGCAAATTTTTACTTACGACCGGAATCATAGCAATGGCTTGCATTGCGCAAGCACAAGAGATTGTTGTTAAAGGTACGGTAAAAGCGGAGGACGGCCGTCCTGTTGCTTTTGCAAACATTAGCATCCCTTCCGAAAAGACTGGCACCATAGCAAATAGCAACGGCGCTTTTATCCTTCAATTAGCCAAACCTGGACTGGTTATTTTCAAGATCAGCAGCGTAGGATTTAAAAGCATTGAACAAAAGATAGAAATATCAGCCGGGGGAAAGCAAGATATTCAATTTGTTTTGCCGGCAAACGGTAGCTTACAAGAAGTCATCGTTTCAGCGAGCCGTAAACAAGAAACCTTGGACCAGGTGCCTTCTTCGGTTACTATCATTTCCCCGAAAGATTTAGAAATACAGAAATCCATCAGTAATAATATTTCCGATATCTTGATGAACAGTGTTCCCGGTCTCGGTTTCAGCAGCAACCAAACTAGTAATTCCGGGCAAACGCTCCGTGGTAGAAATGTTTTGGTGATGATCGATGGTATCCCGCAATCCACCCCGCTCAGGAACGGCGCACGTGATATCCGCACCATTGATCCTTCGGCCATTGAAAGGGTGGAGGTGATCAAAGGGGCCACCGCTATTTACGGTAATGGCGCTGATGGAGGGTTGATAAACTACATTACCAAGAAAGCTGATAGAAATAAATCCGGCTTAAGTGGGAAAACTACATTAGGTTTAAATACCCAGTTGAAAGATGCCCAACATACGGGTGGTTTTAACTTGGGACAATTGCTTTCCGGCAATTATAAAAAATTCGATTTCGTTGTTTCCGGCCATTATGAACAAACTGGCGTTTATAAAGATGCCGATGGAACCGTCATTTCCCCGACATACGGATTAGGCGAAACGCAATTGTGGAATGCTTTTACAAAACTGGGTTTCCAGGTCAACGATAAAAACCGGGTCGAGTTAATGTATAACTTTTTCGGTAGCCAACAGCGTTCCGATTATGTAGCGGTTGATGGTGTATATCCCACCAAACCGGCTACGGGAGTATTGGGCAAAAGGCTGGGCGACCCGGAAGGCACCCCGTATAATCATAACGGGAGTTTGCATTATACATCCCGGCAAATTGTTGGTAACACCGACCTGGATGTAAACCTTTATTTCCAAGATTTTAATACCGTTTATTATTGGACAGATTCTTGGGAAGGTGGTGGTCAATCGCAGATCAATTCTAAGAAAAGAGGCTTGCGGATTAACTTGGCTACGCCGTTTAATCTTGGAGGCAATATTCAATCCGAGATCGTTTACGGTTTGGATGTTTTGAATGATAAAACCGATCAATCCCTTACGGATGGCCGCTTATGGGTGCCACAAATGGATATGAAAAACATAGCTCCTTATGCCCAATTGAAAGCAACATTCTGGGATCATTTTGTATTCAAAGCCGGCGCCCGCTACGAAAATATCAACATCGATGTTCCTGATTTTACAACGATCGTTTCTAAGAATACTAAAACGGGTGCGTACGATGTAGGTGGTGTCCCGGTTACAGGCGGTACTATCGACTACAATGCGTTCGTGTTTAATGCCGGGTTACGTTATAACAAACTGGGTTATTTTAAACCGTTTATCAGCTATTCTCAAAGCTTTTCTGTAAATGAACTAGGTAGGATTTTACGTTCTGCCGAAGAAAATACGATTGCATTATTAAATACGAAAGCGGTAATTGCCAATAACTATGAATTTGGTTTCAGCGGAACTGCCGGGCCGGTGAGCTATGAAGCAAATACCTATATCAGCACATCTAAGTTGGGTGCCAACTACGTGGAAGTAGATGGTAAATTCCAGATTGCCAGGGATCCACAGAAGATCTATGGTTTTGAAATGGCTGCCGATGTAAGGATTTTGAAGAACATGGGCATGGGTGCCTCATATTCTTATATTGAAGGGAAACTAGATATCAATAAGAATGGAAAATATAATGATGCGGAAGATGTTTACATGGGAGGAGAAAAAATTGCACCGCCCAAATTGACCGCGTACATCCGTTATCAACCTTTACGCCAATGGAACGTACGTTTACAGATGTTATATGCCGGCAACAGGGATCGCTTCGAGCCAAGTACTTCCGGTACATATACTTATGGAAAAGGCCCCGTGTCTGCTTTCGCGTTGTTTAATCTTTACAGTAGCTTTGATTTCGATACGCACAGCAGCTTGCAACTGGGCGTTGACAACTTATTCAACAAGGATTATTACCTCGTTTATTCTCAGTGGGACGCCCGTGGACAGAATTATTTGAAAGGAACCGGCACCCGTGTAAATCTAACTTATAATTACAAATTCTAATATTGAAGAACATATTTCAAATACATAGCGTTGCTGGAATCATAGCAGGAGTTTTTCTCCTGCTTTTGAGTTTATCCGGGAGTGTGCTCGTTTTTAGTGATGAAATCGATGAGGCTATGAACAGCGAATTATTTCACCTGCCGGTAAACGGTGCTGAGCCTCAACCCTTGGAAAAGCTTTATAGCAATGCAAAAGCTTACCTTGGGCATCACCCATTTATGTATTTTTTGCGCTTACCGCAAAATCCCGGTGAACCGGTCATCTTGAGAGCGGAATACGGTCCTGAACACAAGGTTTACATCTTGATGAATCCTTATACGGGCGAAGTGGTTGGCACCCGTTCCAACAAAGGCTATTTTACTGGCTGGTTGCTGTATTTACATTTTACGTTGCTGGCAGGGAAAAGCGGTGCGATGGTACAATTGTTCATCGGTGGCATTTTCCTAATATCCCTAGTTACCGGGATTATAATTTACCGTAAATCATTCGGGAAAGTATTGGCATTTAAATCGAAGTTAGAATGGTCAAACCCAAGAAGAAGGTGGCGTAACTTGCATAGGATCGTCGGCGTTTGGTCGGTTGTATTCAACTTGCTCATCGTGGTAACGGGGATCTTGATGCAGGTAAAAGTTGTGAATGCCCGGAAGGATATGAGCGTGATACAAGGTTATGGAGCTCACCGCTTGGCATTCGATGATTATTACAAGATCGCGAAACAAGCGATGCCTGATCTTAATATACTGGGTATCCGTTTACCTAAAGCTGAAGGCGGGCCCGTAGTAGTAATGGGCAACCAGGGCGGTACGAAGTTTTTCGGGGAATATAACTCGGGCGTGCAGGTAGATGCGGCTTCCGGTAAAGTTGTAAAGGTCCTAGATTTTAATAATGCTTCATTTTCTCAAAAATTCGCTGCGGCAGTTAAACCGTTACATTTTGGAAATTACGGGGGGATCTTTCTTAAGATTGTTTATAGCTTATTCGGTTTAATGCCTGGAATATTATCACTTTCCGGGACGGTAATTTTATTAAGAAGAACTTTATTGAAACCTAAAGGGAAAGTGGTAAAGAAGCAGCTCGCGGGTATCACTTAATGCAAATGCCCTGCGGAATTGAAAATAATAGGTGCGGCAATCCCGCTCCCTGGTAATAATAAAATACACCGGTTGTAATTCCCGCCTGTTCAAGTTTCTGAGTTGCGGTTCAATGCACTTAGGATGCATTAGGATTTATCGAGCGGAATCCCCTGCATATTTTCCCACGCAATTCATATTGGCATCTCTATAAAAATAAAGAAGCCCCCCAATGCCGGGAGGCTTCCGTAGATTTGCAGAAATAATATTATGCTTCCTTGAAAACAGGAAATATTATTGTTTAAAATGCTTTTCTAAAGCGGTATCGTATTTTTCTTTCCAGCTGGCTGTAGCGCCCCAATTTTCGCCATCCACCACGATATTAGCACCTTTAACGGTACCGATCTGCTCGTAGCGAACAGAATGGTCGCTGGCATCTACCAAGCCGTGTAATAAGGCTTCGAACTTCTCTTTATTAGCCGGGTTAATAGAAACAACAACGCGGCTTTGAGCTTCACCGAACAGGTAAGCATCTTTACGGAAATGGCTATTGGTTTTAACATCGAAACCGATTTTATTCACCATCGCACTTTCCAGCAATGTTGTAAATAAACCACCTTCGCTTACATCGTGGGCTGATTCGACCAAACCGGCCTTGATAGCTTTACTGATTGCTTGTTGCAATTGGTATTCCTCCTCGATGTGGAAATGCGGGGCAGGGCTGTATTCAATGTTCAACAACTTATGCACATATTCCGAGCTGCCGATATCGTTGTAACTACGTCCCACGATATAAATTAAATCGCCTTCATTTTTGAAGTTCAACGTGGTGCGGGTAGACATATCATCTAACACGCCCAACATCCCGATTGTGGGGGTTGGGTAAACCGGGCCGTCCGGAGATTGGTTATAAAAACTTACGTTACCGCCGGTTACAGGCGTACCGAACTTGTGGCAAGCTTCGCCCATACCTTTAATAGCGTATACGAATTGATAATATACTTCGGGATCATAAGGATTACCGAAGTTCAAGCAGTTCGTAATTGCAACCGGCTCACCGCCGCTGCAAACGATGTTGCGGGCTGCTTCAGCTACGGCAATTTGTCCCCCGATTTGCGGGTTGGCAAATACGTAGCGGCTGTTACAATCCGTTGTTAAAGCCAAGGCTTTCTTGGTGCCTTTTACTAAAACGATGGAAGCATCGCTCGGGGCGTTTGTACTGGCATTAGCAGTACCTACCATGCTATCATATTGATTATATACCCAGCGTTTAGAAGCGATATTAGGGAGTTGAATCAATTTTTCGGCCGTGGTTTTAGCATCTTTCACATCCGCGATAGAATGGATATCGAAGGATTTAAATTTTTCGAAATACGCCGGTTCTACGTATGCGCGGTGATATTGAGGGGCGCCGCCACCTAATACCATGCTTTCTGTAGGCACTTCAGCTTCCAGTTCCCCATCCATGTAAAATTTCAAGTTAGGGGAATCGGTTACCTCGCCGATTTGTACGCAATGCAGATCCCATTTTTCGAAGATGTCCAACACTTCTTTTTCACGACCTTTTTCTACCACGATCAACATTCTCTCCTGGCTTTCGCTCAGCAACATTTCCCAGCCTTTCATGTTTTCTTGGCGGGTAGGCACTTTCTCCAGTTGAATGTCCATGCCATGTTCGCCTTTAGCGCTCATTTCGGAAGTGGAGCAGGTAATACCGGCAGCGCCCATATCCTGCATACCCACGATAGCGCCGGTTGGTATAACTTCTAAGCAAGCTTCCAACAGTTTCTTTTCTTGGAAGGGGTCACCCACCTGCACGGCAGGTAAATCTTGTGCGCTTTCTTCTGTGATATCAGCGGAGGCGAAAGATGCACCGCCGATGCCGTCTTTACCGGTCGCGGAACCTACGATGAATACGGGGTTTCCCACACCGTAAGAGGTTGCGGAAACCGTTTGACCAACCTTTACGATACCTACGCTCATCGCGTTTACCAATGGGTTGGTGCTATAGCAATTTTCGAAGTACACCTCGCCACCAACAGTCGGCACGCCGAAGCAGTTACCGTAATGGCTGATACCGTGTACAACGCCTTTTAAGAGATGCTGAGTTTTTTTATCGTTGATGTTACCGAAGCGGAGCGAGTTGAGTGCCGCGACCGGGCGGGCGCCCATGGTAAAGATATCGCGGTGGATACCTCCAACCCCCGTGGCAGCTCCTTGGAACGGTTCGATGGCAGAAGGGTGGTTATGCGATTCGATTTTAAATACGCAAGCATATCCATCACCGATATCCACTAATCCTGCATTTTCCTCTCCAGCTTTTACAAGAAGGCGGTCGCCATCCCGGGGTAAAGTCTTGAGCCAAACAATTGAATTTTTATAGCTACAGTGTTCACTCCACATTACGGAGTACATGCTGAGCTCCGTGAAATTGGGCGTGCGGCCCATTACGGATTTAATACGTTCAAATTCATCTGCTGTTAAGCCTAGTTGTTCGGCTGTTTCTACTGTGGTTTGCATGTAACTTTAACGATTTAAAAAGAAGATGCAAACCTACGAGATTTCTTGTCAATTGACAAGAAGCAACGATCCTTTCTCCTATATATTAATATATTATGATAATAGGTCGACCACCCGCCATCGAAATTCGCGATTCGACGCAAATGCCCCTTAAATATGATCTGTATCAATAAATCGGGCATCATACAAGCGAAAATCCTTTTAAAAACATATTATAAATTTTATAATGTACACAAAATTTTGCCGGATCAATCGAAATTTTTGGTTAAATCGCAAAAAAATGCACCTTTTTTCAATCTGATTGTAATTTTTTGTCTAAAATTGAACACTTTCTTGCTTTTTAAATTTATTGAATGTTTTTTTGTATAAAATTTCTCACAGCATGCAATCTTTACGCTTAACAGCGCTGGAAGGATTAACCGGCGTAGATGTAAAACTAAAAACCGAACTGAACGGCAAGATCACCGACGCCTTCGGTAGTAATGTTTTTTCTGCCAAAACAATGCGCGAGTTTTTGAGCGACGAGGCTTATAAGAGTTTGATGAACTCTATCAAGGCTGGTACCAAAATCGAGCGTAAAATGGCTGACCAAATTGCTTCCGGCATGAAAGCCTGGGCAATGAAGAAAGGTGTTACCCACTATACCCACTGGTTTCAACCCCTTACTGGCACCACTGCTGAAAAACATGACTCATTTTTTACGTTGAAATCTGACGGTACCGCGATCGAAACTTTCGATGGTGATGCCTTGGTTCAGCAAGAACCCGATGCTTCTAGTTTTCCGAATGGCGGCATCCGTGCTACCTTCGAAGCTAGGGGATATACTGCTTGGGATCCTTCTTCCCCCGCATTTATCATCGACCAGGGTGCTGGTAAGACATTATGTATCCCTACCATCTTCGTAGCTTACACCGGTGAATCGCTCGATTATAAAGCGCCGTTGTTGAAAGCTACCGCCGCTTTAGATAAAGCTGCTGTGGATGTTTGTAACTACTTCGATAAAAATATCACCAAGGTGACTACTACCTTGGGTTGGGAACAAGAATATTTCGTGGTTGACGAATCTATGGCTAATGCGCGTCCTGACTTGGTGATGTGCGGCCGTACGGTTGTTGGTCACGCGCCGGCTAAAGGACAGCAATTAGAAGATCATTACTTCGGTTCTATCCCTGAAAGGGTGTATGCTTACATGCGCGATTTCGAAGAAGAAGCTTATAAATTAGGTATCCCTTTAAGAACCCGTCATAACGAGGTGGCGCCTTCCCAGTTTGAGTGCGCTCCTATATTTGAAGAGGTTAATATCGCCGTGGATCACAACTCTTTGTTGATGGATGTGATGAGCAAGGTTGCAAAACGTCATAAATTGCGTATCTTGTTCCACGAAAAGCCATTCGCTGGCATCAACGGTTCCGGTAAACACAATAACTGGAGCATGGCTACCGATACCGGTGTTAACTTGTTGGCACCCGGTAAAACGCCAAAAACAAACCTCATGTTCTTGACTTTCTTCGTAAATACGATCAAGGCAGTACATGATTATTCTGATTTGTTGAGGGCTTCTATCGCTTCCCCTAGCAACGATTTCCGTTTAGGAGCTAACGAAGCGCCCCCGGCAATCATCTCGGTATTTACCGGTAAATATCTTTCCGAAGTATTGCAGGAAGTAAAAACCCGTGTAAGTAACAAGTTTGACGAGCAAGACGAAGCTATCTTGAAATTGGACTTGCACCGTCATATCCCGGAGTTGTTGTTGGATAACACCGATCGTAACCGTACTTCGCCATTTGCCTTCACCGGTAATAAGTTCGAGTTCCGCGCGGTAGGTTCTACTGCAAACTGTGCTTCCGCTATGACCGTGTTGAACACGATTATGGCTAAAACTTTACAAAATTTCAAAACCGAAGTAGACGGCTTGATCGAGAAAGGGGAGAAAAAGGAGATCGCGATTATGCAAACTTTGCGTAAATACATCGTGGATTCTGAAAAAATCCTTTTCGAAGGTGATGGCTACAGCGAAGATTGGGAAAAAGAAGCAGAGAAAAGAGGTTTACCGAATGTAAAAACAACCCCGCGCGCATTGGATGCATTCGTTACGCCTAAAGCTACGCAGTTGTTCGTAGAAACGGGTGTTTATAACGAGAAAGAATTACACGCCCGCCACGAAGTGTTGTTGGAAGATTACGTGAAGAAAGTACAGATCGAGGCCCGTGTAATCGGTGAAATCGCTACCAATAATATTTTACCGTCGGCCGTTCGTTACATGAACGAGTTGTTGGTAAACATTAAAGGGCTGAAAGAAAACGGTTTCCCTGAAAGTGCATACAAGGCGCAATTGCAAATTGCGACAAAAATATCTGAACATATCAACGTCATCAGTGAAACAGTACAGGCGATGATTGAGGCGCGCAAAACAGCCAACAAATTGGATGATAGCCGCCAGAAAGCGATCGATTACTGCGAGAAGATCAAACAGCCTTACTTCGATACTATCCGCTACCATGCTGATAAGTTAGAGTTCTTGGTTGATGACAAGATTTGGGGCTTACCCAAGTACAGAGAGCTGCTTTTCTTGCGATAAAAAACCGTAAGATTGTTTTGGTGTATGATGGCCCCCGATTTTTATCGGGGGTTTTTTTGTGCCCATATACGCCCATATATGCGTAGAGCCAAGGCATGCCTTGGCTCTACATCAAAATATCTCGAAAAAATCGCTTAAGTCAACGGAATTTCGGCCACATCGTACACCTTGGCATCCAATTTCGCCTTGGTTTCTTTAAATGCTTTTAAAGTCAGCTCGATGTCTTCATCTGTATGCACTGCCGTTGGGATGATCCGGTAAATAATCTGTCCTTTCGGAATTACAGGGTATACCACGATAGAGCAGAATACGTTATAGTTTTCACGCAGATCCAAACACATGGCCGTAGCTTCCGGGATAGAACCCTTCATGTAAATCGGGGTCACCGGGGTATCGGTAGCGCCGATATCGAAGCCGTTATCTTTGAGACCCTGTTGGATTTTCCTAACATTTTCCCACAGCTTGTCTTTTAATTCCGGTTTGTTACGCAGCAGTTCCAAGCGTTTCAAATTACCCAATACGTAAGGCATCGGCAATGATTTCGCGAAGATTTGCGAACGCATGTTATAACGCAGGTAAGTAATGATATCTTTATTACCGCTGATGAATCCACCGATAGAAGCCATGGATTTGGCAAAAGTGGAGAAATAAAGGTCGATGCCATCCTGGCAACCTTGTTCTTCACCGGTACCGGCGCCGGTTTTACCCATGGTACCGAAACCGTGGGCATCATCAACCAGGATGCGGAAGTCATAAGTATCTTTCAGCGCGATGATTTCTTTTAATTTACCTTGGTCGCCGCCCATTCCGAACACGCCTTCGGTAATCAAGAAAATACCACCGCCACTCGTTTTTGCTAATTCCGTAGCACGGCGCAACTGTTTTTCGCAATCTGCAACATCATTATGTTTGAATACGTACCGGTGACCGGGATGCAAACGCACACCATCGATAATGCAAGCATGGCTTTCAGCATCGTACACGATGATATCCCTACGGCCGCAAATGGCATCGATAGCGCTCAAAACGCCTTGGTAACCGTAGTTCAACAACATGGTATCTTCCTTCTGTACAAATTCGGATAACTCTTTCTCCAGTTGATCGTGATAATCGGTGTTACCACTCATCATGCGGGCACCCATCGGGTAAGCTAACCCGAATTGCGTTACCGCGTCGATATCAGCTTGGCGTACTTCCGGATGATTGGCTAAACCTAAATAGTTATTTAGGCTCCAAACGATCTTCTCCTTGCCCCTGAATGTCATTCTATTTCCAATTTCTCCTTCCAATTTAGGGAAAGCGAAATAGCCGTGTGCCCTGTCAGAGTGCTGGCCAATAGGCCCCAGGCTTTTCAATAGCTTCTCGAAAATATCCATATTGTCGTTGTTGAAAATTATTTTTAGATTAAAAGTTAGCAAAATTCGGGTACAAAGGTATTAAATATTTATTTTTTGTAAACTTAGGACTTACTTTTGTCTTTAAACCATTTACATTATCATGATGAACCGGGTTAAATTACTCGCCGGGATCCTCCTATTTACGTCACCTTTAGGGATTTTCGCGCAGAGAACAGTTAGGACTGTATCTAACAATCATGCATCTAGCCAATTAGAAAGGCCCAAGTTAGTGGTCGGAATCGTTGTAGACCAAATGCGTTGGGATTTCCTGTACCGTTATTATGACAGGTATTCCACCAAGGGCTTTAAACGCCTTGTTAATGAAGGGTTTACATGTGAGAATACTTTTATTCCTTATACACCTGCCATCACGGCGGTGGGGCATAGTTCCGTCTATACCGGTTCCGTACCGGCTTTGCACGGGATTATGGGGAATTCCTGGTTTAGCAGGGAGAAAAACAGGACGATTTATTGCGTGGAAGATGAAAGTGTTCAGACAGTTGGTTCAGGAACAGATGCGGGGCAAATGAGCCCTAAAAATTTATTAGCCACTACCGTAACCGATGAATTGCGTTTAGCGACTAATTTCAGAAGTAAAGTAGTTGGCATAGCGATCAAGGATCGCGGCGCCATCCTACCGGCGGGCCATAGCGCTAATGCTGCATTTTGGTATGATGGCAAAAGCGGGAATTTTGTTTCTTCTTCTTACTATATGAAAGAATTACCGGCATTCGCTAAAAAATTCAACGATGAAAAATGGCCGGAAAAATATTTATCCAAGCCATGGAACACTTTGTACCCGATCGACACCTATGTGCAAAGCGCCGCGGATGACCAGGATTTTGAAGGCAAATTTAAAGGGGCCGATGCGGCTACTTTCCCCCACGATTTAACCAAGGCCAGTGCAGGAACTTTAAGTTCTACGCCGTTCGGTAATAGCTACACGCTTGAGTTTGCCAAGCGCGCCTTGGAAGGTTATGCACTGGGTAAAGGTCCCGTAACGGATATGCTGGTGGTGAGTTTATCATCGACCGACTATGTTGGTCACCAGTTTGGTCCGAACTCCATCGAAACAGAAGATACGTATTTGAGATTGGATAAAGATTTAGGCGCCTTTTTCGATTATCTCGACAGCGAGATCGGTAAAGGTCAATATACGGTATTCTTAACCGCGGATCACGGCGTTGCCCATATCGGTGGTTTTGCAAACCAGCATAACATACCGGGTGGGGGTTGGAGTACCGGTAATTTTACAAGGTATGTAAACAACCTCGCCAATGAGAAGCTGGGCATTACTAAGTTGGTAAAATCCATGACGAATTACCAGGTATATTTTGATTACGACGCTATTTCAGCAGCCGGCAAAACGATGGAAGAAGTTAAGGCCTTACTCGTTCCGGAACTAAGAAAATACGAAGGCGTAGCCAATGTCATAGATGAGGAAAAATGGGGCGATGCCCCGTTGGTAGAACCTTTGAAATCCATGTTGATGAGGGGGTACAATGTTCAACGTAGTGGTGATTTAATGGTAATTTTAAACCCTGGATTTTACTATGGTGGGTCCTCGGGCGCCAGCCACGGATCTTGGAACCCGTACGATACGCATATTCCCCTGGTATGGATGGGTTGGGGAATCCGCAAGGGTGCTTCTAACCGTACCGTTCATATGACTGATATCGCGCCGACGGTGGCCGCATTATTGCATATCCAGATGCCGAATGCTTGTATCGGGGAACCGATAATTGATATCACGAATAAATAATTATTTATAAAAAATACCCGGGTGGAATTGCCCGGGTATTTTTTTGATATTTATATTGATATATCAAATAAATAAAGCGGGATGACAGAAAAATATGCATGGGGAAATGAGGCAAGGGAAGCCAGTTAAACTAAGTAAATAAATCGTACCTTACCGGGGAAGATTACCGATAAATATCATCTAAACATGACCTATTCGTATATAGACTACACCGTATCAGGTCGATTGGGTTGGATTGCATTGAACAGGCCGGAAAAGAGGAATGCCTTGAACGGGGAAGTTGTCGCGGAATTAACCCATGCATTTGAAGCGGCCGCAGCGGATGAAGCGGTGAAAGTAATTATCCTGGAAGGTAAAGGGGAGGCTTTTTGTGCCGGGGCCGATTTGGGGTACTTGCAGCAATTACAACAAAACTCCTTCGGGGAAAATTTGGAAGATTCAAGGCAGTTAAAGGCGTTATTTTCCTTGATTTACACGTTAAATAAAGTGGTGATTGCCATGGCCGAAGGGCATGCAATTGCAGGTGGGGCCGGTTTGGCAACGGTTTGCGATTTTTGTTTCGCGGTACCCGCCGCTAAAATAGGTTATACGGAAGTCAAAATCGGCTTTATCCCGGCGATCGTGTCCATATTCCTAATCCGTAAGATAGGGGAAGGAAAGGCCCGTGAGTTGCTATTGCGGGGCAATTTGATAGATGCCTCCGAAGCGGCCGACCTGGGTTTGGTCAACCAAGTTGTAGATGCGGCCCAAATCCGTACCCATGTCACCAATTTCGCCAATGGGCTGTGCGAACAAGCTTCTACAAATTCATTGGCCGCCACGAAAAGCTTGATCGCCAAGGTGCAAGATTTGCCATTAGAAGCCGCATTAGAATATGCCGCTTCGCAAAATGCGCGTACCCGGGAACATCCCGATTGTAAAGCCGGCATTGCAGCATTTTTAAATAAAGAAAAACCAAGCTGGTAAAGGCTTATAGCATTTGGCACGCATTTTTCACCATTATCCTATGAAACTAAAGCAATATGAAAAAAATTACCTTCATAGTTTGTGCATTAGTCTGCGGTATACAGTTCGTTTACGCGCAAAGGCTCGTATCTGATCTGAAGATCTATTACAAGATGGAATTACCGGCAGAACAGGCGCAAATGGATGCCATGTTAAATAACAGCCATCTCGTGCAATACGTCCGCGGAAACATGAGCCGGATCGATATGAATTTTAACGTGGTGAATTATATCTATATCAGCAATGCCCGTACTAAGACCATGTTGATCATGATAGATAACCACGGTGATAAATATATGATACGGACGAATAAAAAGGAGTTTGAAAAGGAATTGGAAGAGTACCGTAAAATCCAGTTTGTGGATCAGCCGGAAGAGAAGGAAATAGCCGGTTATAAATGCCGCAAGGCCATTGGTATCATGTCGGACGGAAGCAAGTTCGAGGTATTTTACACGGTCGACATAGCCCCGGAAAACAAGCTTTATAACAGGCGTTTCGTGAACCTGAAAGGTTTTCCCTTGGAGTTTGAAATTCCCGCGAAAAATAATGCCAAGATCAAGGTATTGGCCACCTCTTTAGAGATTGGTCCCGTGCCGGCATCAATTTTTGATACACCGTCGGGTTACAAGGAGATCTCGCAAGAAGAGTTAAAGAAATTAAGGGGGTAAATGGTGGAGCCGGGGAATAAATAAAATCAAATTTATGATTACATAAAAAATGGGTTGATTCTGTTTGAATCAACCCATTGAATTTTTTACGAATATCTTTATTTCCTTTTCAGCGAAAGCGGCAAAACAACTTGAACTTTGTGATATCTCTGCATATCTAACTGGTTGTGTAATTGAACCTTGTTAGGTAATACGAAGATAGCATTCGTGCTTTTTGACGCTGCCGGAGCGGAAGACGTATTTAAGAAATGTACACTCGGTTTGTAAGAGGATAACTTAAACTCGGAATTCAGCATCCCGCTGTAAGTAAAGCCGGCATCCATGCTCAGCTTGGTTTTAGGGGCATAAAGACGTTCGTCCGCTTTTTTCGCGATCTTGTCTTTGTCGTTGTCGCTAGGCAAATCATTGTCGTTTGCCCGAGCTTGAAAAGCAGTAAACAGCAAGCCTCCCATCAACAGGAAAGACAAGGATAAAGATTTGGTTTTATGTAATATGCTTTTCATTATGGCACAAATATACGAAAAATTTACTATCATAACAGATTCTTAACGCTAAATAACATTTTTTCTTAAAAAAAAGTTAAAAGTGGTATTCCCGGTGGAAAAACGGTGGAAAATGCAGGTTTGTTGGTAGTCGTATTTAACCTATATTTACAATTAATGAATCACGATTTCCCATCATTTAACGAGCATAACGAGGATTTTGAAGATTTGAGGGACTTGCTTCAACAATTTGAAAATCTAAGGGAGGGGCGTTCTCATTCCTTCCTGGACGAGGATTCTTTCGAACTTATCATCGATTATTACGACGAGCACGACGAATTAAATAATGCCATGCAGGCAGCGGAATTGGCCATCGAGCAGTTCCCATTCTCTTCTCAATTACTCTTGAAAAAATCTAGCCTTCTTTTAGACGCCAAGAAATACAAGGAAGCATTGGCCTTACTCGATAAGGCAGCAGTTTTAGATAGTAACGACATTAACTTATATATTCTTAAAACTGATGCGTACCTGGCTTTAAATCAACACAAAAAAGCTGCCCAACTTTTAGAAGCGCACCTGGATCAATTCTCCGGTGAAGATCGGACCGACCTGCTGTTGGAACTGGCAGATGTGTACGACGATTGGGAAGAATTTGAAAAGGTATTCGATTGCCTGAAAATGGTTTTAGAGCATGATCCTAATAATGAAGAAGCGCTACATAAAATCGGCTTCTGGACCGAGTTTACCGGTAGGAACGAGGAAAGTATCCGCCTTCATAACCAGATCATCGATGATTACCCTTACAACCATCTCGCCTGGTTTAACCTGGGCACGGCTTACCAAGGACTTAAACTTTACGAAAAAGCAATAGATGCTTATCAATACGCGATCGTAATCGATGAAAAATTTGATTATGCCTACCGTAACATCGGCGATGCCTATATCCGCCTGCGTAAGTACAACGAGGCCATAGAAGTATTGCAAAAGCACCTGGAAATTGCGAAGCCCGAAGATGTGATCTACGAAGCTATCGGTTATTGCTTTGAAAAAATGCGCCGGTACACCCAGGCCCGCTACTATTACAGGAAAGCGGTGCATTTGAATCCAACCGATGATAAGCTGTACTACAAGATTGCAGTCGCTTACATGTTGGAGCAGAACTGGGAAAATGCAGTTAAATCTCTACAAAGCGCGATGAAATTAAATAAGCAGAGCGCGGAATACAATATGTCGATGGGAGGCTGCTTGCTGGAATTGCAAAGAAATAAAGAGGCCCTGGGCTTCCTCGTGAATGCAATAAGGATTCGCCCGGGTAGCATAAATGCCCGCCTGTCTTTAATCCGTGGGCTGTATGTAAGCGATTACTTCGATGACGCACTAGAACAATTGGAACTGGCAGAGGGTAAAATTGGCAAAAAACCTGTTTTCGTATATTACAGGGCTGCTATTTATATTGCTACCGGTAGGACCAAGGAAGGATTATTACACTTGGAAACCGCCTTGCAGATGGCACCGAAAGTATTGAAGAAATTGTTGGAACTTGACCCGGCGATTTTACAACATACCGGGGTCGTTGAACTGGTTGCCCAGTACAAGAAAAAAAGGTAGCAATAATATTTCTCCCTTTCAATTCATGATACTTCTTATTTTTGCGGCGATTTTCTATCTTACCAACTTGGAGCTGTCCCCGTGTATTATAGAGGATGATTTTTTGATACGGTAACTGCTATGAACTAGCATCGGTAAATGAATTGGCCTTTATGGCTTATTAGAAGAAAAACATGTTTCAAAATGAATTTTAACCTTTCGCAAATCCCGCAACGTACCGCGAAACCACGTCAATCAGGCCTTACCATGGTTATGGATAAAGGTTTGAGCGTTGAAGAGGCAAAGAACTTTTTATCCATTGCAGAACCGCATGTGGATATCGTGAAGTTGGGTTTCGGTACCTCCTTCGTGACACCTAACCTTAGAGAGAAAATCGAGCTATACCAAGCTGCTAATATCCCTATTTACTTCGGTGGTACCTTATTTGAAGCTTTCTTGATCAGGAATCAATTTGAAGATTATATCAAGGTGATTCAAGATTATGGCATTAGCTATATGGAAGTAAGTGATGGCTCTATTACCATTCCCCATGCTGAAAAATGCGGTTATATCGAGAAATTAGCGAATTATGGGACCGTGTTGAGTGAAGTGGGTTCCAAGGATGCAGAACACATCATCCCGCCGTATAAATGGATCGAATTGATGAGCGCCGAATTAAGCGCAGGCGCCAGCTACGTGATCGCAGAGGCAAGGGAAAGTGGTAATGTAGGTATTTACCGCGGTAGCGGGGAAGTGAGGGAAGGTTTAGTGCAAGAGATATTAACCCAGATACCTTCTGAAAAAATTATTTGGGAAGCGCCCCAAAAAGCGCAGCAATTGTATTTCCTGGAACTGATCGGTTGCAACGTGAACCTCGGTAATCTTGCCCCCCACGAGGTAATAGCCCTGGAAGCTATGCGTATCGGTTTGAGGGGAGATACATTCCACCTTTTTCTTGATAAAGAGTAATTAACTTATAATTTCCTCCTGCCGGCACGGGTTTTTAACTCGTGCCGCCCTAGGAAATCGCTCCTTGTTTTGGTTATCGTTAATTTCCAATTGATGAATATCTACGGTTTGATAGGTTATCCTTTAAGTCATTCTTTTTCTAAAGGTTTTTTCACTGAAAAGTTTTCGAGGGAACATATACAGGATTGCATTTACGAAAATTACGCGATTCCTTCCATCGAAGATTTCCCGGCTTTATTGGAAGCGCATCCCGGTATCAAGGGCTTGAATGTTACGATACCTTACAAGGAACAAGTAATTCGTTATTTGAAAAGCCTTTCCCCTGCCGCTCAACGGATCGGGGCCGTAAATTGTATCAAGGTATTACCCGGCGGGGTATTGGAAGGCTATAATACCGATGTAATCGGCTTTGGAAACTCTTTATTACCCCTGTTAAAACCCCATCATAAAAAGGCATTAATCTTTGGAACAGGCGGGGCCGCGAAAGCTGTTCAATACGTCCTGGAACAACAAGACATACCATATAAATCGGTGAGCCGCAAAGCTGCCGGGGAGCATATTACTTATGCTGATATCAGCCCTTCACTATTAGCCACGCATACTTTGTTGATCAATACAACCCCGCTCGGCATGTACCCTAACTTGGACGCAGCGCCGGAGATTCCTTACCAATACCTTGATTCTAACCATTTACTGTACGACCTGGTTTACAACCCGGCCGAAACGAAGTTCTTAAAATTGGGTGCAGCACGAGGCGCACAGATCAAGAACGGTCATGAAATGCTGATCTTGCAAGCGGAGGCCTCATGGGAGATTTGGAATAGTTGAACTGCTACTACCACGGGAAATTAATCCTCGGCGTATTATCTTTGCAGGATGGAACAAACTGGGAATAAATATCAAGAAGGAACCGTGATCTTGGTTGATAAGCCGCTGAATTGGACTTCCTTCGATGTGGTACGCAAAATCCGGAACTTGACTAAAGCGAAGATCGGCCATGCCGGAACTTTAGATCCCCTAGCTACCGGCCTGCTGATTTGCTGTACAGGGAAAATGACTAAAAAGATCAATGAATATCAAGCCAAGGAAAAGGAATATACCGGGACGATTACGCTGGGAGCTGTTACTCCTACGTACGACTTGGAATCCGGGCCTACGGATCATAAGCCTGTTCCTAGCTTGGACCTGGCTGCCTTGCAAGCCGCTGCAAATACTTTTTTAGGTGAACAAATGCAATTGCCCCCGATCCATTCCGCTATCAAGCAAAATGGGAAGCCCATTTACCATCTCGCCAGGAAAGGTGTTGAAGTAAAAGTTGAGCCCCGTAAAATTTTCATTGAAGCTTTCGAAGTAACAGCAGTGAATTTACCGGTGGTAAGCTTTCGCGTAGTTTGTAGTACGGGTACATATATCCGTTCGCTGGCCAATGATTTCGGCGCCAAAATTGGTTGCGGTGGCTACCTGAGTAAACTTTGCCGCACGAAAATAGGTGAATTTACCTTGGAAGAAGCTGTAAATATGGATGAGTTCATTACCCAATTCAAAGGAGAAAAGGAAGCTTAGAAAGGATAGCCTATGGCGATGTTCCAAATAATATTGTTGCGTCGCCACGTGGCGCTTCCAAGATCCCAATCCTTGAAATACCAGCCGTTAGGGTTGTTGGTTGAATAAGGTTTCTTAAGCGGTATACCCCAATCGATGCGGAATACCAGGAACGAAAAATCCAGTCTCAAGCCTGCACCAGAGCCAACGGCCAAGTCTTTATAAAAATTCTTAAACTGAAAATCTGCACCGGCACGGGTCGTATCCCTTTTCAACATCCAGATGTTTCCAATATCCAGGAAAGTGGCGCCTTTCAGCAAAATACTCCCCCCGAACATGCGGAGTAAGTTGAACCGGTATTCTATATTCCCCTCTAATTTCATATCGCCCGTTTGATCGGGGAACTGTTGCGCAATACTCGATGTATCTAGGTAAGAACCCGGCCCTAGCGTACGCAATCTGAATGCGCGGATACTATTCGGACCACCGGCGGTAAACTGCCTGATATAAGGTAACACATCCGAGCGTCCATATGGGATACCTAAACCGGCATATACACGGGTAGCAATGCTCGATCTAAAATAATTCCAATAATGCCGGTACTCCGTTTCCAGGCGGACGAATTGCGAGATCGATACACCTGTACCCGATTCCAAGCTTGTTTTATGATTCGTTAATGAATATACTGCGTTATCGATCCCCTTCAACCACAAACCGGCCTCTTCCAGGCTTACCCTTACATACGAGTTTTGTTTCTGGTGGAAAATATCATTATTGCTATAAACAAATGTGGCGTTTTCTCCTCCGATGAACGCGGGTTCGAAGCTCCTTTTCAAGTAAGGACTTTGATCTACCACATCTGTTTTAAATTGGGGATTTAACTTTACGCCTACATAAGTTAAGTTAAAAGGGGTAAGTTGCCAACGTTTATAAATCGATTCACTCCATTCATAACCGAAGGAGCCGGAAACGTTGGTTATATCAAACTTATTAATACGCGACAAGTAATTTACACCCGCGGCTATCCTCGTTTTCACGGTAGCCCTGTTGCTTTGTCTCACTTTGAAGAACGGCGTAACGAAACGGGGTAATGTTACATCCACATTGATACCGTACTGGATAGACTGTAACTCGAAACGCCCGACATCGCGGATGACTTCAACGCCGCTCATGGCGCTTACTTTTAATTCGTTTGCAGCGCGGTTTAAGTTTAACCAGCGATGGCTCGCGTTAATACCGCTACCGATAAAATAATCGGAACTCGTTGTTACCTCGAAGTTCAAACTCAGTTCCCTTTTCTTGCGGGGCGTGAGGTAGATATATGCATCGAGCGAATACGGTTTGCTGGTACTTTCAATGTATTGCAAGTTCACGAACTGCCAAACGTTTAAATCATATAACTTGTTGATAGTGGTTGTATAGTTTTGAGTAGAATATTTATCGCCCGGGCGAACCAAGATTGACCTTGCCAATACCCTGGGCCTGATTATATCCTTGTTGTATCGTAATGTAAAGAACTTCCTATCATCTTCTTTCAACGTGCTATCAGTCGGGTTGCCGACCAAGCTGAAATCGGGGTACACATAAACATTATTGATATGAAATAACTTTTCCCCTTCGTTTACCGTATCTCCCGGTACCGGTTCAATATGAACTTCCACATCCATAGTTGGTTTTTCCAGCCGTTTGTTAGAGTCGAAGATTTCAAAAAGCCCTTCAAAGGGATTAATGGAGTTTCTTAGAACGGACTTATTCACCGTATCGAGCTCGAAGGAAATATAATCCCTGTTGAATTTATAATAGCCCGAATCCCGGATCACCCGCATTAGGCGGTCACGTTCGCTGCTGAGGGTAACACCTTTATAGGGAGCTTTATTTTTTATGAGCGATAGCGGTTTGTTTATTTCAACGATCCTCGCAATGGCGCTATCATGAATAGCATAAGTGATAGTATCCATGATAAAGCTTTTGCCGGTATTGACATTATAGTCGACGATAGTTTTCTTGTTCTTTGTTTTTGACTCGAAATCGACTTCGGCGTAAAAAAAACCTTGGTTCTCCAGGTAACTTTTCATGCGGGAAACGGATTCCAATATCTTGGTAGAATCATAGATCACCGGTTCGGCCATGTTGGATTCTCTCAGGAGAATACCCCAGAACCAGTTTGATTTTTTCTCATTGTATTTTTGATTATATAACCATGTTTTGAACCTCGTACCCAAGGTTTTGCGCTGGGGCTGCTGTACCGCCAAGGATTTGGAAGAAAGGGCGTTGCGCAGATCCTGTTTCTCCGCATTGGTCAGTTCCCCGGATATGTTAATGTCATTACCGATATATAAAGTTTGGCTTTCTTCCAGGTACTTGGTATTGGAGCAACCGAAAAAGAAGCAACTTGCCACGATAGCTAAGAAACAGTATGTTTTGGGTAAGTATGCTAATTTCGATTTTTGCTTCACTTGAGTACTTTATTACCTGGAAATTACGATCTATTTTTCAGATACCTAGATGGGGGTTATTTGCCAAATGAATTAATTCATGTAGGTTTGACCCCATGTTATCAAAGGCGCAAATTAAATATATTCAATCATTACAGCATAAAAAATACCGTCAAAAATTTAGCCAGTTCATAGCAGAGGGTGACAAAATTGTCCAAGAGCTGCTCCGGTTCAGGTTAGATAGCGTGGTTGCGGTATATGCGACCGGGATTTGGTTGGAACAACATAAACCGCTCCTGCCGGGCGATAACGCCCAATTGGAACTCGTGACAGTAGAAGAAGGCATATTGAAACAAATATCCTCCTTATCTACTCCGAACCATGCGATCGCCTTAGTAAAAATGTTTCCAGCGCCGGGGAAGATTGAATTGAAAGGAAAAGTTACTATAGCCTTGGAAAACTTGCAAGATCCGGGTAACATGGGAACGATCATTAGGATTGCCGACTGGTTCGGTGTATCTCAAGTTATTTGTTCCAAGGATACAGTGGATCCTTATAATGCAAAATCTATCCAGGCCACGATGGGTAGCTTTGCCCGCATCCCCGTATATGAAACCGATCTGCAATCTTTATTCGAAGCCCAAAAGGACGTACCGGTATATGCCGCTACTTTACATGGAAAAGATATTACGACATTCCCACCTATCAAGGAAGGGGTTATTTTAATTGGAAACGAATCCAGGGGCTTAAGTGAAGCCATTGTTAAAGCCAGCAGCCACGAAATTACGATACCGCGCATCGGCCATGCCGAATCCTTAAATGCGGCTATTGCCACCGGGATTATTTGCGGACGGTTATTATTATAATTTAAGTTCACTTTGGCGTTGCTGGCTTTCGAAGATTGATTTTTCGTGCTTGTTATTTTGAATTTTATTAATAAAATAATCTGAAATCCTGGCTAGTTCGAGCTTCCAAGTGGCCCGGATTCCTACCTGGAAGAACGTTCAGTTCCATTGAATATCTTGTTCGGCGGGATTAGGAACCCAACAATTGGCTGTTTATAGTGCAATGAGCAGGTGCGGTTGCGAATTCAATAAAATTTTAAGTGTCCTTAATTGTGCGTGGTCCATAGCTTGGAAGCTCGAACCAGCAGGCATCTCTGTGATTGCTAGGTCTAAAGCTTAAATAATAATGATATTATTTGAACTGAATTGCCTTTACAGGAACTATTCTCCTGATGATTGCAGCGGGTATCAATATTACGAATACACAAACGAGCAGGGTGCCGATATTGATGGCAATCACTTTCCACCATTGAATTGCAATCGGGACAACATTCATATAATAAGTTTCCTCGGGGAGTTTGAAGAAGCCGGTGGTTGATTGAAAGTAGCAAAAGCCGAGCCCAAGCAAGTTGCCGGCAAGGATACCTATGATAACAATGTAAGCTGCTTGGTAAATAAATATTCTTTGTATTTCACGGTTGTGCATACCGATTGCCTTCAGAATACCAACCATATTCGTCCGTTCCAAAATCAATATCAGGATGGCTGTTATCATATTAATAATGGCTACTATAATCATGATAATGATGATAATGATCTCGTTTTTTTGTTGTAACTGTAGCCAATCGAAAATGTTGGGATAAATCTGTTCCATCGTTCTCACGGCGAGTTCCATCGGCAAAAAGTCGAGCATGTCGTAGGCGATCGGCTCCGTTTTTTGATAATCATTTACAAATACCTCGTATCCGCCGATTTGATTCGGTTCCCAATCGTTTAACTTTCTCACCAGCGAGAGGTCGCCCACCAGGTAGGTGTTATCATATTCATCGATCCCTGTTTTGTAGATCCCGGCAATTTTCAGCTTCCTGGCTCTCGGAGCCATACCCGCGCCCTGGATGAAATACACGATCATTGGGTCGCCTAATTTCAATTCCAGGCGGTTAGCCATGGCCGCAGAAATCAGCACATCATTGGAATAAGTACTATCATTAAACGTAATAAATTTTCCCTGGGTAATGAATCGCTGCCAATTTTCCAGGTGGTAATCTTTATCAACCCCTTTAAAAATTAAGCCTTCTGTTTCGGAATTTGTTTTCACGATAACAGACTTATTCACGAAAGCATTGATCGACTTTACCCCGGGCATGGATAAGATTGAATCTTCAATTTGGGGATTCTTATCGAAAGGCATCTGTTCGCTTAAGGGACCTGAATTTGGAGAGTACTTGGTAATATGAATATGTCCCCAAAAGCTGAAGATTTTTTCCTGCACCGTTCTTTGGAAACCATGGATCATGGAAGTGGCAACGATCATCACGGCCACGCTGATCGTGGTAGCGATAATTGCAATCCGGATGATGAATTTTGAAAATGAAGAAGCTTTATTAAATGCGATTCTTTTTCCTATAAAGTACGATGCCTGCATGGATCTTGATTTACCCAGCTTCAAACCTAATTAAAATTTATTAATTGATTATGATTTATGTACATACCTTGAAATTAACCCGGGGCATTTCTTGGCTGAAAGGTAGTTAGGGGGCTATTTCCTCAAATAATTGTAACTTGACCTTTATATTCTATGATGTTATGAAGAAGATTTCAGCGTTATTCAATTGTTTTTGGCTTTGTTTGTTGATCAGTGTTCAAGTGCTGGGACAGGGAGGTGTTTCACCGGATCATGTTTATTTACCGAACATAAAGAGCGTAAAGTTTAACCAGGCGGGCGATTTTTTAACCGTCCCGGTGATGGGATTATCAAATCCTTCCGGCTTGGAATTGAACTTCGATGACCTGGATAACGATGTAAAGAGTTACTTCTACACCTTGGTACTTTGCAACCAGGATTGGACACCGGCTCAAATCAGCCCGATTGAATATTTGAAGGGTTTTTCAGAAGTGCCGATCAGGGATTATAAATTTTCCAGCATCGCCTTTCAACGTTATACGCATTATGCCGTAAGCATACCGAACCGGAACTGCATGCCGAAACGATCAGGGAATTACCTGTTAAAAGTTTACCTGGATAGCGATACATCGAAACTCGCATTTACGCGCAGGCTTTTCGTGCTTGATAATAAGGCAACTATCAGCGGCTATATCTCGCAGCCGGTAAATCCCAAATTCTTCAATACCCACCAGAAAGTAAATTTCGCGGTAAATACTCAAACGCTGAATGTCAATAATCCCTTTGAACAGGTTAAAGTCGTGATCCTTCAAAATAACCGTTGGGATAATGCTATCAAGAATATTAAACCGATGTTCCTGAAAGGAACGGTAATAGAATATAATGCTGAAAACGATTGCCTGTTTCCCGGAACGAAGGAATGGCGCTGGGTTGATTTGAGAAGCTTCAGGTTGCAAACCGAAAGGGTGCAGAAATCGGATTACAGGAGAAACGGGACGGATATTTGGGTAGTACCCGACCAGGAGCGTTCAGGTACCCGGTATTTTTACCTGAAAGATATTAACGGTCAATATTTCCCGGGAACCTTGGATAATACAGATCCTAATTATGAAGGGGATTATGCGGCGGTTCATTTTACCTATGCAGCGGAGCAGCCTTATGCCGGGTTTAATATGTATATCTATGGGGAGATGACTAACTACGAATATAACGACCAGTTCAAAATGCGTTATAACACTGCAAAGGGCGTTTATGAAACCACGTTAATCCTGAAGCAAGGCTATTACAATTATATGTATGGCTTGGTAGATCAGTTTAATAATCAAGGATTGCAAATGGATCTTACGGAAGGAGATTCTTGGGAAACGGAAAATAATTACACGATACTGGTTTATTACAGGGCCTTAGGTGGCCGTGCTGATGAATTGGTGGGTAGGTTGGTGCTGAATAGCATTATCGATAGAAGGTAATATCATATTTATAGAATAAAAAAACACATCCCCGGAGTTGCTTGAGAAATCCTAGGGATGTGTTGAAATTTATGGCAATTCTTAGTCAATCGAAGGGTCTACCTGCGTTACCGTTTTTCCAAGTTTGACGATGTTGGCGGCGCCCCGCTTAATAATGATGCGGGTACCCCGGTCGTAAGTGAAATAACGGTACATCCAGTTAATAAATACAACCAACTTGTTCCTGAAACCGATCAACTTCAATAAATGCACCACCATCCAAGCTAGCCAAGCGAGGTAGCCTGTTAATTGGATACCTGAAAACTCGGTTACGGCACGGTTTCTCCCAATGGTGGCCATGCTTCCCAGGTCTTTGTATTTGAAAGGCTTCATGGGTTTATTGCGGAAGAAATTGAGCAAGTTATTTCCAAGGTTTTTCCCTTGTTGCAAAGCCACCTGGGCTACCATGGGATATCCTTTCGGGAACCTCGGATCATTGGTTAATTGCGCGATATCACCGATAGCATAAACATTTTTCAAACCTTGGATAAGTTGAAATTCATCTACTACGATGCGGCCGTTCGGCAATAATGAGTCCCCGGGTAATCCTTTTAACGGGAAGCCCTTTACGCCCGCGGACCAAATCAAGGATTGTGTTTTGATCGTATTACCATCGCTGAGGGTTAAAGTGCTCCCGTCGTAATCTTTCACGGCAACATTCGTCATTACTTTAACGCCCAGTTTTTCAAGATCTTCTTTGGTGCGGTTGGAGAGTTTATCTGAGAAACCGTTTAATAATCTCGGCCCGGCTTCGATTAGGAAAACATTCATCAGGTGGATCGGCAATTCAGGGTAGTCCCTCGGCAAGATATATTTCTTCAATTCAGCGAAGGCTCCGGCCAATTCTACTCCCGTTGGGCCACCACCAACCATAACGAAATTTAGCTTGGGACTAATTTCCTCATCTTTTTCCAGCAATAGGCTTTCTTCGAATTGTTTCAATACGTAATTACGGATCTGGATCGCTTCGATCAGGGATTTCATGCCGATGGCATTTTCCGCTACCTGTTTATTCCCAAAGAAATTAGTATTAGATCCAGAAGCAATTACGAGGTAATCATAATGGATGTCCCCGATACCTGTTTCCAGGATATTATTTACCGTATCGACGGCCCGTACTTCGGCCATCCTGAAATGCACGTTCTTATATTTATGGAACATGCCGCGCAAGGGGAAAGCGATACTTTCAGGCTCCAGCCCGGCCGTGGCTACCTGGTATAGCAGGGGTTGAAATAAATGATAATTATTCCTATCTAATAAGATCACCTGTACCGGCGCCTTCCTGAGAGCTTTGACGATTGATATTCCTGCAAAACCACCTCCCACGACAACGATGCGGGGAAGGGTAGTGTCCGGAATGTTGGGTTGTATCATTACGCTAAGTTTTTAATCCTCTTATGAAATAACAGTGATTTAGGCGTTCGAACATCCATGATACCTGCTCTATATACCGCGACAAATGTTATGCCACGGCTATTTATTACAAAGTTACAAAACTTTCAGAAAAAAATGAAAGTTTTGAAAATTAAAAAAATGCTGCCAGTTTTAGGGAATAGTTCCCTTAATGACTAACAGCATTTTATGAAAAAGGTTATTGGCTTATTGTAGCGCTATAAATAGTCCTGCCGCGATTAAAGCGCCGATGATCGGCCCTACGATCGGTACCCAGGAGTAGCTCCAGTCACTATCACGTTTGTTTTTTATAGGTAGCAGGAAATGCGCGATCCTGGGGCCTAAATCCCTGGCAGGGTTAATCGCATAGCCCGTGGGGCCACCTAATGAAAGACCGATAGCCAGCACGAGGAAGGCAACCGGGAATGCTTCCAATGCCCCGAGCCCTACACCGGGTTTCACGATATACAGTACACCGAGAATCAAGATAAAAGTCCCGATCACTTCCGTTAATACGTTGAATTTATAATTCCTTATAGCGGGTGCGGTGCAGAAGATACCCAGCTTGGCGTTAGCATCATCGGTTTCATCGAAATGTTGCCTGTAAGCAAGGTAAACGACCACGGCTCCCACGATAGCGCCCAGTACCTGTGCTAAAATATAGATGGGCACCTGCTGCCATTCAAATTGTGTGGTAGCCGCCAGGGCTATCGTTACAGCCGGGTTTAAATGCGCCCCGCTGTATTGACCCGTTACAAATACGCCGACATATACAGCCATGGCCCAACCGAAGGTAATGACGATCCAACCGCTGTTTTGACCTTTTGATTTATTTAATAATACGTTGGCTACTACGCCATCGCCCAAAATAATGAGAATGGCAGTACCGATAAATTCAGATAAGAAAGGAGACATACGTGAAATTTAATTGAGTTGGAATAGGTGTTTTATTTAGAATCGGTTTCCGTCCAAGCTTGGGCTGCGTGTATGGCCCTTTTCCAACCTTTCACGTAAGGTGCCCTTTGCTCATCGGTCATAGCTGGTTCGAACTCCTGGTCAACGAGCCACTGTTTTTTCAAGCTATCTATATCTTTCCAGTATCCAACCGCTAAGCCTGCAAGGTACGCGGCGCCTAATGCGGTTGTTTCAACGATTTTCGGGCGTATCACCTTGGAATTCAACATATCTGCCTGGAATTGCATCAGGTAGTTGTTGGCTGTAGCGCCGCCATCAACGCGGAGTTCTTTTAACTTGATGCCGGCATCAGATTGCATGGCATTCAATACATCCATCGTTTGGTAGGCAATGCTATCGAGCGCGGCTTTCGCAATATGTGCAGCCGATGAACCCCGGGTTAATCCCACGATGGTACCGCGGGCATCCTGGTTCCAATAGGGTGCACCCAATCCGGCGAAAGCCGGCACCAGGTAAACGCCATCCGTATTTTCAACGGTGGCTGCCAATTTTTCAACTTCAGCGGAGTGGCGGATCACGCCGAGCCCATCTCTCAACCACTGCACGATGGCGCCGCCGATAAAGATGCTGCCTTCCAAAGCATACTGTGTTTTACCATTGATCTGCCAAGCGATGGTGCTCAACAGGTTATTTTGTGAATCGGTAATTTTTTCGCCGGTATTTAGCATCATGAAACATCCCGTGCCATAGGTATTTTTTACCATTCCCGGTTCCAGGCACATCTGCCCGAATAAGGCGGCTTGCTGGTCCCCGGCAATTCCTGCTATCGGGATATTATATGGAGTGATGGTTGCCACTGTATGCCCGTATAATTCGCTGGACGATTTCACTCGTGGCAACATTGAAGCCGGGATATCCATCAGCTCTAATAATTCTTCATCCCATTTCAAATCGTGGATATTATACAACATTGTGCGGGAAGCATTACTCACATCGGTGATATGATGCTCACCGCGGGTAAAGTTCCAAACAAGCCAACTGTCGACCGTACCGAAGGCTAATTCATTATTTTCGGCTCTTTGCCTGGCGCCTTCCACGTTGTCGAGTATCCATTTTACCTTGGTCGCGGAAAAATAAGCGTCGAGAATCAGGCCGGTTTTGGCCTTGATCTTTTCACTCCAGCCTTCTTTTTTCAGTTGATTGCAAAATTCTGAAGTCCGCCTATCTTGCCAAACGATCGCGTTGTGTATTGGTTTCCCGGTCTTTTTATCCCAAACGATGGTAGTTTCCCTTTGATTGGTGATACCGATGGCGGCGATTTGGTCGCCTTGAATACCGGCTTTCAATAAGGCTTCGCCGGTAACGCCGGCCTGTGTACTCCATATTTCCACCGGGTCATGTTCTACCCAGCCCGGTTGTGGGAAATATTGCTTAAATTCCTTTTGTGCAACGGCAACAATCTCTCCATCGTGATTGAAAATGATCGCCCTAGAACTCGTGGTGCCCTGGTCGAGCGCCATGATGTATTTATCTTCCATGCTCATAAGATGTTTGGTTCGTTAATCGGATAACGTGGTACATAGTTTTACGAGGTAGTAAGTTACAAAATAAATTAAATTGTTCAGTTTAATTTGCACGAACGTTGAAATAACTGTGCAAAGGGTATTGAGAGGGCTTGAATAAATAAAAGGTCCTGCTACCATGGAGCGGCGGCAGGACATTTATAATATGAATGATATCAACGTAATTTATTAATTACAGTTTTTTAGCGTCTTCCAAGAATTTCGCGAGGCCGATATCGGTGAGGGGGTGTTTCAGCAAGCCCAGGATAGAATCCAAGGGGCAAGTGCAAACATCGGCGCCGGCTTCGGCACATTTCACGATATGTAAAGGTGTGCGGATAGAAGCGGCCAGGATTTCGGTTTCGAAGCCTTGGATAGAGTAGATGTGGGCAATTTGTGAAATTAAGTCGATCCCATCCCAGTTACTATCATCGATGCGACCGATGAAAGGCGATACATATGTTGCTCCTGCTTTAGCAGCCAATATAGCTTGACCGGCGGAGAATACCAAGGTACAGTTTGTACGGATTTGGTTCTTGGTAAACCATTTGATGGCCTTGATACCATCTTTGATCATCGGCACTTTCACCACGATTTTCGGGTGGATCGCGGCTAATTTCTTTCCTTCTTCGATAATTCCTTCAAAATCTGTGGAGATAACTTCTGCGCTTACATCGCCATCCACTAATTCGCAGATAGTTTCATAGTGCTGCGCGATATTTTCTGCACCCTTGATGCCTTCTTTAGCCATTAAAGAAGGGTTGGTGGTTACACCGTCTAAAATACCCAGTTCCTGGGCTTCTTTAATCTGCGCTAAATTGGCCGTGTCAATAAAGAATTTCATGATTTTTCGTATTGTGACTTACAATTTGTAATGTTCCTGTTAAACAAGGGCTTTACCCTGGTGAAAGGCAACAAATTTCAGTCCAAATGTAAGTAAAAAAATATTGGAACTCATGCAAGTTTCCTAGCCTGGATCCTAATTATTTATTTATGATGAATGCCTGGTAATAGTCGGGAGAGATGGCAAATTATAGAGGGACGGTTGGGGTTTATGCCATAAAAAATGGCAAGTTACTTATATCGCACCGCTACAACCACCTACCCTTGCTACATTCCTGTCCTGGGGGAGTTCAGTAGGAGCTGGTCGTATAAGACTTGCCGATGCAAAGGTAATGAATTTCAATTAATAAGCAAATAAATTGGGAGGAAATTTTGGCGTTAAATGAATAGTTCCATTTGCATCATTCTATTACACTTATATATTTTGTTCAATAAAAAAACTGTTTAATGACAGTAAGCAGTTTAAAATAGTAAACAAAATAAAATAGGATGGGGCACTCACCTTCCCCGGAACGGATCTTTCACGGTGGTCGTATCCATGGGGCCCTGCTTAACAGGAATATCACTCAAAATACTCATCTGCGGATCACTTTTCAATGTTGCCCGGACTTTAACAAATTTGACTTCGCTTAACATGGGATCTACTAATAAATCATGACCGATTATTTTTCCGGCGGACTTTTCAAACCTGACCCGGTTCGTGTCTAGCGGGAATATTTTCCCGCTGCTGAAAATTCCTTCCACGTTCAGGTAATACCGGATTCCCAGCTTGAGGCTATCGGTATAATGATTAAAACGGATGCTATCCAAATAAGGTATCGCTAAATCACATGCTAGTACTTTACCCTTGGCATCTTTCGCTTCTATATCGAAATGTACCTGGTGATGATTGGCACGGCTGGCTTCCCGGTTAATAAGGATAACGCCGTTTTTAAACCGGGCTTGCGGAGAGGAAACAGATAAATGTTTCCAGCGGATGGGACCTTTTAATAAACCTTCGGTCTTAACACAGCTGCCATCATCGTAATGGAAAATAAAGCCGATCGATGTTTGGTCATACAGTTCTACCACGGCTTCCTTATCGAGAACGGCTTCGATCGAAAGAACTTTAGCCTGTGCCGCGAGATGATTCGGCCAGCATATTAACATGCCAGCCGATAATAAACATATAATAATTAGTTGCTTATTGATATATCCTAACATAATCTACTTCCATTTGTTGCGGGAACGCCGTGGAGTCCACCCCCATTTTACCGCCCCAGTTACCACCAACTGCTAAGTTCAATATTAAATAAAACTTCACATCGAAAGGCCAGGTATCTTTTCCTTTTCCCTCGTTCTGAAAGGTGAAATAATGATTGTTGTCAACAAACCAATCGATCTGCTGCTGATCCCATTCAATGGTGTAAATATGGAAACCGGATGTTGCGTTCGGCTCCGTGTATTGACCGGACTTCTGGGTATTGATAACATGGTTGTAACTTTTGGTATGCACCGTCCCATGGATGATACCCGGATCGTAGCCAACGTGTTCCATGATATCAATTTCTCCATCATCGGGCCAATGTAACTGCGGTACATCGGGAAGCATCCAAATTGCAGGCCAAGTTCCTTTGGCAGCAGGAAGTTTTGCTTTTACTTCTATTTTGCCATGATCCCATGAGGCGATACCTTTCGTCCATAATTTGGCGGATGTGTAAGTGTTCCCTTCAAAGTTTTCCTTGATGGCCCTGATCACCAGGTGGCCATCTTTCACAAATGCATTTTCTTTTTTATGATCCGTATAATATTGCAACTCGTTGTTGCCGAAGCCGTTCCCGCCAACATCGTACTTCCATTTTGCATCATCCGGCATGCCATCTTTATCAAATTCATCGCTCCAAACTAATTTCTCACCCGGGGACTTCTTGCAGGATGCGAGAAATGAAAAACAAGTAACGGTAAGAATAGCAGCAAGTACATAACGTGGAATAAATAATTTCATCTTGATTTATTTTAGTTTTTTAGCCATTATAATAATTAGGATGCCCATGCAGGCTATGATCCCGAAGGAAATACGTAAACTGGATGCCCCGGCAACAAAACCTATTAATGGAGGGCCCGTTAAGAAACCCATAAATCCCAGTGTTGAAACGGAAGCAATTGCCATGCTGGGTTGCATGCTTGTCGATTTTCCCGCGCGGCTGTACACCATCGGGATGATGTTCGAAACACCCAAGCCTACCAGGAAGAAACCGAGCGCCGCAAATATCACGGTTGGAAACATAACCGATAATACCAAGCCGCCCGCGCTCAAAATACCACTAACTACCAAGAGTTTTACTGCTCCCAACTTTTGCGCGATCCAATCCCCGGCAATCCTACCCGATGTTGTTGCCAAGGTATAAGCCGTAAAGCCGATCGTTACCTTGTTGGGGGAAACTTTCACTTCTTTTGCAAAATACACCCCGCTCCAGTCATACATTGCTCCTTCACAAATCATGCAAGAGAAAGCGATGATGCCTAAAATTAATAAATAATGGTCCGGTTTTACGAAGAAGGGTTGTTTGCTGGTTTTAGATCCGCTTTGATGCAAGGTATGCTTGGCGCTTACAAGGATTACCACGAGCACCAGGGCCGCCACAACCAAGAAATGTTGTAAGGGTGCCAAGTGCAAGTTTACCATCAATGTGCCGATGCTAGCGCCTGCTAAGCCCGCCAAGCTCCATATTGCATGGAAAGAAGACATGATCGTTCTACCGTATAACATTTCCAAGCCGACGGCCTGCGTATTGGTTGAAACATTTCCCATGTTGCCCATGAAGCCAAAGAAAAACAAGCAGGCAACCAATGCCCATACCGATGGCGCCCAACCGATCAGGCATAACAATGCTGCATATAATAAGGCGGCTGTAATCATTACGGGCCTGCTACCGATCTTGGCAATCAACCAGCCCGCTATCGGCAGCGATATTAATGAACCTACGGGGATGGCGAGCAAAACGCTTCCCAATTCAGCTTCCCCCAGTTGCAGGGATTCCTGTATGGCCGGTATCCTGGAAGTCCAGCTAGCGAAACATACACCGTGTAAAAAGAAGAATGCGCTGAGAGCAATGCGTGCGCGACGTTTGTAATCCATGGACATGTCAACAAAATATAAAGGAATTGCCAAAAGTCAAAGCAACATATATTATATATCCCCTGGTATTATTTGCAGGCTTTCATGGTATTCGGAGATCAACCTTTCCACGATCGATTCAACAGGAAGGATGTCATGAACCATTTCCAGGCTTTGCCCGGCTGTCCATAAATGTTGATAAGAACCGGGTTTGATGGCTTGTTCCAGTTTTTTCATCCCCCTCATTTGCACGAGCATTTTGAAATATTTCTTCGTACGGGGACTTCTCGATAGCATTTTCTCAAACCAATTTTGCTTATAACCCATCTTTTGGGCCATCGGTGTATTAATTACGTTGCAGGGCGTACCCGATAGTCTTTCGGTAAGAACGATATCTTCCATGCCGTATTCCACGATGGCTTCCTTGTAAGCATCGCTCACCGTAGCTTCGGCGCTGGCAATAAAGCGGGTGCCGATGGAAACGCCTTCCGCGCCGAGGATCGTTGCGCTGGCCATTTGTTGCCCGGTGGCAATACCTCCGGCCGCAACCACGGTTAAGCCGGGAAAGTTTTTTTTCAAGGCAGGTACCAAGATGTGCATGGGGTAGGGGCCGGCATGTCCGCCCGCGCCTGCACAAACCGCTATAAATCCGTCACAGCCTACCTCGGCAGCCTTTTCAGCATGTTTTAAGTTCGTAACATCGCATAACACCTTGGCGCCGTAGCTATGTGCGGCGCCGATTACTTCCTTGGGATTGCCGAGAGATGTTATATATAATGGTACCCGGGCCGAGGCACAGGCATCCAGGTGTTTTTTATATAAAGGATTCGTTTTCTGAACGATCAGGTTTACCCCGTAAGTGCCATGGTTGTTGTTCAGGCTGGTTTTATAATCGTTTAGCCGGGCCAGCAGGTCCGCCAATTCCCCGGCCTGGCGGAAATTCAAGGAAGGGAAAGTGCCCGCGATGCCGGCCTTCATAGCTGCTTTTACCATGGCTTCATTACTTACTAGAAACATGGGCGCCATGATGATCGGGTGCTGTATTGCGAGTAACCTGGCTAAAGAATGTTGCAAACCGGGAACATTTAAGGGTAAATAATTAAATAGATTAACTCCCCTGAAGGATTATGGTTCAACCAGGTGGTCAGAAAATTGCAGGTGTGCAGCCATCTGCCTGGCTACGTATTTACCCAGGATGTCGAACTCCAAGTTAACCGGGTTGCCGGCTTGCAATTGATGCATATTGGTATGCTCATATGTATAAGGTATAATGGCCACCGTAAACTCGGCATTGGTAATGTCGAACACCGTCAGGCTAATGCCGTTCAGGCAAATGGAGCCTTTCTCTACAATAAGTCCCGCGAATTGGGAAGGGTATTGGATACGGAATAACCAACTACCGTCTTGGGAAGCGACGGACAGGCATTTGCCGACTCCATCCACGTGGCCTTGGACCATGTGACCATCCAGGCGGCTGCTGGGGAGCATGGCCCTTTCCAGGTTAACCAAGTCATTGATGGCCAATGTTTTCAAGTTGGTTTTTTGTAATGTTTCATCAACGGCTACGACTTCGTATCCCTGGTCGTTGAGCGATGATACCGTCAGGCACACACCGTTATGGGCAAGGCTTTGGTCAACTTTCAATTCATTGCTGATGCTAGTTTCCAGCGAAAAAACCAAGTTTGTTCCTTCTTTCCTGATGGCCTTGATGCGGCCCATTGTTTCAATAATTCCTGTAAACATGAGATAACATTTTCCAAGATCGAATTTCGGACATTAGGATGTGAAATAATAATTTAACTTTGCCCGGCAAAAAGGGTTAAAAATAAATCTTCCTGGTTTTGGTATTTATTTGAAATATTAGTACCTTTGCCCTCTCTAAAAAACACGAAAAGGAGTATTATGTTAATTATCGATTCCAAAGATTGCGAAAACATCGACAAAGCGCTTAAAAAATATAAAAAGAAATTCGAAAAAGCACGTATTTTGTTGCAATTGAGAACTCGTCAATCATTTACTAAGCCATCAGTAAAGCGTCGTACGCAGGTATTGAAAGCAGTTTATAAACAACAAGTTGCTTCCGGTAAATTCGATATCTAATTTCGATTTTAATTTTATATTTATACGATACTTGATGATTGTAAGGTTTTTATTAACTTTACAATCATCATTTTTTTGTGGAAACAGCTACCATTTCGCAGTATATCGAACAATTCCTTGCTTACCTCGCCCTGGAGCGCAGGTACTCTGAACATACTGTTACCGCATACAGGAAGGATCTCGTCCAATTTCAAAGCTTTTTATACGTTACCTACGGGGAAGATATGCCCCTCGCCGCCATCGAGCATCCGCATGTTCGGAGCTGGATCGCTTCCGGGTTAAAAGATCAACAGAAAGTTACCGCCCGGACCATCAACCGCAAAATCTCGACACTTAAATCTTTTTTCAAATACGCGATGCGCCAAAGCTGGGTGCAACATTCCCCCTTGGCTAAAATTATTCCGCCGAAAGTCAACAAACGCCTGCCGATGTTTGTAGAAGTAGAGGGGATGGAAAAGATCAAGGATGGAATGGAGCGGGAAGTTGATGGTGAATTGGTCAGGGAGCCGCTATTTCCGGATGATTTTAACGGCATAACACAACAATTGGCGGTGGAAATATTTTACCAAACGGGTATCAGGTTGTCGGAGCTGATCTCGATAAAGGAACGTGATGTAGATGTTGCTAACCGCTATATCAAGGTGTTAGGCAAAGGCCGGAAAGAACGGATTATCCCGGTTCAACCCGAGCTACTTTCGATGATCGACGCCTATCTGAAAAGGAAATATTCCGAGTTGAAAGAGGTTGACGAAGAGATATTGCTCGTGAATGATAAAGGCCGTAAACTTTACCCGAAGTTTATTTACAGGGCAGTGAAAACCGTTTTATCGAAGGTTACCACGATCGAAAGGAAGAGTCCCCATATACTCAGGCATACATTCGCTACACATTTGACCAATAACGGGGCAGATCTCAATGCGATCAAGGAGTTACTAGGACATAGCTCCTTGGCATCCACGCAGGTTTACACCCATACGAAAATGGATCGGCTGAAAGAAGTACATAGCAAGGCGCATCCCAAGGCGTAAGTAATTAGCATAGCGAAAACTCATCTAGGACAACATATTCACCTTCATTAAACAGCTTGCATGGTTTACCGTGAACGCAAATATGAACTGCTTGAAACTCTTTACTGTAAAGGGATTTGAGGAGGGGATGTTACGTGTTTGGCTAATTGACAATAAGCAGGAAAGCAGGTGATCTTAGTCATTTTAACAAAATATTACGGGAATGTTAAGTATTATAATGGAAAGTTTGCTAAATTAGTAAAACAGTTCTTTTACATAAAAAAAGCACTATGATCTGTACTTTACGTATTTGAATCCAGATTGTTAAAAATTAAAAAAAAATGTGCTATGAATGTTCAAATCCAAACAGTGCGTTTCGATGCTGACGCAAAACTTGTTGATCACGTGAACAAGAAGATCCAGAAACTAGCCACCTTTTATGATCGTATCGTTAGTGTAGAAGTTTTCTTGAAATTGGATAATATAGCCCACCAGATCAAGGATAAGATCGCGGAAATTAAAGTCCATATTCCACGCCATGATTTCTTTGTAAAGCACGAGAGTAAATCCTTTGAAGAGTCTTTTGACCTCGCTTTTGACTCCCTCGTTAACCAGATGAAGCGTAAAAAAGAGAAGAATATCTATTAATTCCTAAAAATATTTTGGAAATATGAATTCGTTTACTACCTTTGCCATCCCGAACGAAAAAAGTCGGTCGGCAAAGGTAGTAAAGTTCTTTCCTGTAGAGTGTTTTAGCCGATTTTAGAATTGTGAAAATTCATCGAAAAAGCTAAAAAAAAGTTGAAAAAATATTTGGTGGTTTCAAAAACTCTCGCTTATTTTGCAACTCCTTTCAAGACAGTAACTTACTAGTTAGGAAAGTTTCTAATATGCCAGCATAGCTCAGTTGGCCAGAGCTACTGATTTGTAATCAGTGGGTCGGGGGTTCGAATCCCTCTGCTGGCTCCAAAAGTTTCGAAGTGTTCCTTCTGGAAACTGGAGTAATAGAAAAAAGTCGGGCAGGTTCCAGAGTGGCCAAATGGGGCGGACTGTAAATCCGCTGTCTTTCGACTTCATAGGTTCGAATCCTATCCTGCCCACCCATCGAATTGTTCCGCTTTTGTTCATTCAGGGGCGGAACTTAGTAGTGTACATGAATTGGACTGTACATGTTGAGCAGGGTGAGAAAATGAGCTGAACAGGATGGAGATTAAGTTCTTTAAAAGAGATGAAATAATTATGCGGGAGTAGCTCAGTTGGTAGAGCGACAGCCTTCCAAGCTGTAGGTCGCGGGTTCGAACCTCGTCTCCCGCTCTTATTTTGAATAGGAGTAGAAAGATGTAGGCATAATTCATTACAACTTTCCTTCCATGCTGTTGTAGCTCAGGGGTAGAGCACTTCCTTGGTAAGGAAGAGGTCGAGAGTTCAATTCTCTTCAACAGCTCAAATGTTCTTAGACTATAAGGGGTAAACAGCGATAGCGTTTGTTACCCGTTCATAATCTCGAAACAATTCATTCCTTTTAAGGAATTTTTCAAAACGGTGTTGTAGCTCAGTGGAAGAGCAGTTCCTGGGAAATGGAAAAGGTCATGAGTTCAATCCTCATCAACAGCTCAAGTTTGTAATAACCGTTTTTTAACAACTATCAATACAATCTTTACAAACCATCTAAAAAGAAAATACAATGGCAAAAGAAACCTTTAAGCGGGATAAACCCCACGTTAACATCGGTACCATCGGTCACGTAGATCACGGTAAAACTACCTTGACTGCTGCCATTACTACAATTTTGTCAAACAAAGGTTTGGCAGAGAAGAGAGGCTACGATGAGATTGACGCGGCTCCTGAAGAAAAAGAAAGAGGTATTACTATCAATACAGCTCACGTAGAGTACGAAACATCTACCCGTCACTATGCGCACGTTGACTGTCCAGGTCACGCTGACTATGTGAAAAACATGATTACTGGTGCGGCTCAGATGGACGGTGCTATCTTGGTGGTTGCTGCTACAGATGGTCCAATGCCACAAACTAAAGAACACATCTTGTTGGCTCGCCAAGTAGGTGTACCTCGTATCGTTGTGTTCATGAACAAAGTTGACTTAGTTGACGATGCTGAGTTATTAGAATTAGTTGAGTTCGAAATCCGCGACTTATTGTCTTCTTACGGTTTCGACGGTAACGAAGTTCCTATCATTAAAGGTTCTGCAACCGGCGCTTTAGCTGGTGAAGCCCAGTGGGTTTCTGCTATCGACGAATTGATGGCTGCAGTTGATGAATACATTCCATTACCTCCCCGCCCGGTAGATCAACCGTTCTTGATGTCAGTTGAGGACGTATTCTCTATCACTGGTCGTGGTACTGTTGCTACAGGTCGTATCGAACGCGGTCGTATCAAAGTTGGTGAGAACGTTGAAATCGTAGGTTTGGTTCCAGAACCATTGAAATCTACTTGTACCGGTGTGGAAATGTTCAAAAAATTATTGGACGAAGGTGAAGCTGGTGATAACGCAGGTTTATTGTTGCGTGGTATTGAGAAAACTCAAATCCGTCGCGGTATGGTTATCTGCCAACCAGGTTCTATCACTCCTCACACTGAATTTAAAGCTGAAGTTTACGTATTGAGCAAAGAAGAAGGTGGTCGTCACACTCCATTCTTTAACAAATACCGTCCTCAGTTCTACTTCCGTACTACAGACGTTACCGGTGAGTGCGTATTGCCTGCTGGCGTAGAAATGGTTATGCCTGGTGATAACGTGAGCTTGGAAGTTAAATTGATCGCTCCGATCGCTATGGAAAAAGGTCTGAAATTCGCTATCCGCGAAGGTGGACGTACCGTAGGTGCTGGTCAAGTTACCGAGATCGTTAAGTAATAATTCCCATTCGCAAGTAGGAAATACATAATAAAGTTATATATTTACCTTGCTTGCTGAATCATAAAGTACAGCGTTCTTTAGCGAATGTTTCATTTGACGAAGAACGCTGTATTCTCAAACGGGCATAGTTCAATGGTAGAATAGCGGTCTCCAAAACCGTTGATATGGGTTCGAATCCTATTGCCCGTGCATGATTGATCTGGTTATCGTTTTATCGTTATCTTTCCGGATTATGATCAGCAATGTATCATGAACGATATACGGTTATCTTTCATATAACGATTAATTTACTGTAAGATGAACAAGATCAGAAATTATTTTAGGGAATCATATTACGAGCTAACACAGAAAGTTACCTGGCCTACCTGGGACGAGTTACAATCTTCTACGATGATTGTACTTGTTGCTACGATTATCATCACTTTGATGGTTTGGGGTATGGACACCCTTTCTCATTTAGTTCTAACCCAATATTATAATTTGTTCTAATGATGGATGCAGCCAATAACCCCACCCAAGAAACTAAATGGTACGTGCTGCGCGTTGTGAGTGGGAAGGAAAAGAAAGTAAAAGAATATTTGGATATCGAAATCCGTCGCTCCGACTGGGGTAATGTGATCTCCCAAGTGTTCTTACCCGTAGAAAAAGTTTACAAGGTGCAAGCCGGTAAAAAAGTAATGCGGGAGAAAAACTTCTATCCTGGTTACGTGATGATCGAAGCGGTGGATGGTAAAATGACTGACGAAGTGATCCAAGCTATCCGCAACGTGTCTGGCGTTATCCATTTCCTCGGTAAAGACCAACCGATCGCACTGCGCAAATCCGAAGTAAATAAAATGCTCGGAAAAGTAGATGAGCTGACCGACCAGGGTATTACCATGAGTGAACCGTTTATCGTGGGTGAAACCATTAAAATTATCGATGGTCCGTTCAATGATTTCAACGGTATTATCGAAGAAGTAATCGAAGATAAGAAGAAGTTGAAGGTAACCGTGAAGATCTTCGGTCGCGCTACACCTGTAGAATTGAACTTCATGCAAGTTGAGAAAATCAGCTAGTATCGATTCAGGATATTTTAAAACCCGGTACATTGTGCCGGGTTTTTTTGTGCTTATTGGATTCCCTAATTTAGCGTCTATTTTTAGTTTATTGTAAGATGAAGCCTACTATATTGATTGTTTAAAGGCCAAAATACGGGGATGTCTAACTTTAGCAAGTTTATGTTGCTTGCTGTCAAGCTCAAGGTGCTTAGTGAAGGTTTTAATACCTTATCATTTGTTAATAGGGCTACCGAATTTTCCTAGGAAGGAATATAAATACGATCAAGTATGCTGGGCATTGGATAAGAATGATTGCAAGAAAAAATCGTTTAATCAAGCAATTTTAAATGCAGGAGAGAATGGCCAATTCAAATCAACCTTTTGAATATTGGCTAATTTTTCATTTAGATGCTCATCAAGCAGGCAAGGCCTCTGCAACTTGAATATATATGGTAGCAAAAAGGGAATGGTTATCGATGACCGGCTATTTTATGAGCCTTTAAGAATGTTAATTAGGTTAATATAAGGCCAGACAGAATTTATGAACTTCCTGATAAAACCAATCCCCCGGCCGCAGTATCTGCTACTACCGTTTTCCGTCCGGTAAGGGTGGTGCTGAAATATATAGAATATTCCAACCCTTTTTTAATCTCCTTTAACAACCCCGCCCATATTTTCCCCGTATTTTTGTGCCGTTCAAGCCTGGATTATCATGAAAATATTACTGATAGAAGATGAACCCAAGGTGGCAGCATTTATCCGACAAGGACTGGAAGAGCATCAGCACCAGGTAGATGTTGCATACGATGGTCTTACGGGTGAAAAGGCTGCCTTACAGCAGGATTATGATATCGCTATCATAGATGTAATGCTTCCTTATAAAAATGGGCTGGAACTGGCAGAAATTATACGGAAGGAAACCCCTATTATGATTATCATGCTGACGGCCTTAAATACCACGCAAGATGTCGTTTCTGGTTTGCGTGCCGGTGCGGATGATTATCTAGCTAAACCATTTCATTTCGCGGAATTATTGGCAAGAATCGAGGCCCTGGCCCGCAGGAAAAATACTGTTATCAACCCAAATAATAACCACCTGTTAAAATATGAAGATCTGAGCCTGGATACCCATTCCAAGATGGCTTACCGCGAAGATCAAGAGATCAAGCTGACAGCCCGAGAATACGCCTTGCTGGAACTTTTTATGAAAAATACCCACAAGGTATTATCCCGCATGACGATTGCAGAGTATGTTTGGGGCTTGGATTTTGATACCGGGACAAATACGATCGATGTCTATATTAATTATCTAAGGAATAAAATTGATAAGGGCTTTTCCGGTGGACAATTAATTCATACGGTAATCGGCATGGGGTACATGATGCGCTTGAAATAATTGTATGATTTTTATCAATCCTAAGCTTTGCCAATGACGGTCAGGAATAGGCTTTCACTACAATTTACATTGATCTCCGGTATAATATTATCGGGGATATTTGTCGTGATCTATTTCTTGAGTGCGCGGTTTATGAAGTATTACTTTTATAATCTTTTGAAAGAACGGGCTTATATTACCGCGCAAGTATTTTTGGAAAGAGATGAATTGGCGGTAAGGAAGTTCATGGATATACAACAGAAGTACTTAGAAAGTATTCCCGGTGAAACCTTGAATATTTATGATGAAAACAATCAACCGGTTTTCCTGGAAGAATCCAAATACAATTGGCCGCCATCACTGGTGAATATGGTTAGGGCCAAGGGTGAATACCGCTTCACTTTCAAAGATAAACCCGGCCTGGGTATTTATTATAAAGATAACCAAGGAAATTTTGTAGTCATTGCAGTGGCAAGGAACAAATACGGAAAGGCACAACTCAATAATCTTGCCTGGATTTTATTTACACTCTTTATCCTAGGCTTATTAATCATTTTCTTTTCAAGCAGATGGTATGCACGGAAAGCGTTACAGCCAATCAAGGATGTCAACAGGCAAGTTAAAGATATCCGCGCGAATAATTTGCATCTGCGCGTTGCCCGGGGCAAGAATCAAGATGAGATGGATGAGCTTGCCCGCAATTTTAATGATTTGCTCGAAAGACTTGAAATCGCTTTTGCGAGGCAGCAGTCATTCGTTAACAATGCATCGCATGAACTAAGGACACCTTTGACGACCATCATCGGGGAGATAGAAGTGAGCCTGCAAAAGGAACGCAATCCGCAAGAATATGTTCAAACCTTACGTTCCGTACTGGATGAATCGGAGAAATTACACCGGATATCTAACGGGCTCTTAATGTTGGCTCAAACGGATTGGTGGGATTTACCGGGTAATATGCAATTCTTACGTTTAGATGAATTATTAACGGAATTGAAAGAAAACCGTACAAAAGAAGAAACCTTACATTTAACCATTGCGCCTATAAATCATCCGGAAAAAGTATATACTTTATTCGGTAACCGTGAATTGCTAAAATTGGCCATAGAAAACATTATAAAAAATGGATTTAAATATTCTCATAACCAACCGGTCAATGTTGAACTAATATATAAAAACGAACAATTATTACTCACAGTTTCTGATCAAGGAATCGGTATACCGGAAAAGGATTTAGAAAATATTTTCATGCCGTTATTTAGAGGCGAAAACGCGAGAACCTACAAAGGATATGGCATTGGCCTACCCCTATCTGAAAAAATCATACAATTCCATAAAGGAAAAATCCTGGTAAAAAGCATTGTAGAAAAAGGTACCCACTTTACCATCATCTTCCCAATAAGTTTATAGCACATTCTTCAAACAACAATCAATACATCAAATTCGCCACCCCAGAAAAAATCCGTGAAATCCGTTAATCCATAAAAATCCGTGAACATTTCTAATCCCATTCTAATTTTCTTCTAAGCGTCTCCTAATAACCTGCCCTGATCTTTGCATCAGAATCGAAACGCATATGTACAAACTGCTAACAATCGCAATAATATCAGCCTGTATCCCGAGAATCAGTAGCGCGCAGAACCATGATCTGCGGCTGGAACTACACGGAGCAGAACAAAGGATGTTAGAAAAAAACATACCCTTATTATTACAAAAATACCAAGTAGATGCAGCTAAAGCCGAAGTAATCACGGCGAAGTTATACGACAATCCGACCATCAGCTATGAGAATGTGATTTACAACAGCACGAATCACCGTTGGTTCGATCTATCTTACGGTGGACAAAATGCATTGGAAATTCAACAGGTTATTAACCTGGCGGGACAAAGAAACAAGGCAATACAATTAGCTAAACAAGGTGTAAAACTAGATGAATACCAGTTCTATGATCTGCTGAGAAGTTTGAAATACGAGTTGCAAGATGATTTTTATAATATTTATTATTTGCAGCAATCGTTACAGTTGTTTCAAGAGCAAGTAAATTCTTTACAAACTTTTTTACAAGCCTTGCAAAAGGAGCAAAAGAATGGTAATGTCAGCGCGAAGGAAGTGATGCGCATGCAGGCATTATATTACGATTTGCTTTCCGAAAGAAATGATATACAACAGGAGCTTCAAGTTCAGCGGGGGAATGTAAACTTACTACTAAGAATACCCGCCGATAGTGACTTTATAGCCGAAGCACCGCGTAAAAATATCATGAACATCCAACCATCCGGTTATTCATATATCCAGCTATTAGATACTGCCAATAATAATAGAGCCGATTTAAATCTTGCCAAGGCGAACGAAAAGTACCAGGAGCTGAATGTAAGATTGCAACAATCGCTCGCCGTCCCGCAATTAACGGTTGGATTTAGTTATGATAAACAAGGAAATTTCATGCGGAATTACACGGGCTTAAGCCTTGGTATGCCCATTCCAATATTTAACCGCAACCAGGGGAATATCAAGTTGGCAAAGACCGCGCTGAAAAGCAGTGAATTGGCAACGCAATCCGTTACAGATCAATTACAGCAAGATGTAATGAACAGCTACCGGCAAGCTATCCGGGCCAAGCAGTTACTAGACGAGGTGGATGTACATTTCCCTGATCAGTTTAACCAACTCGTGAGGAACGTACAAGAACAATTCCGGCTTAGAAATATCAGCATATTGGAATTCGTGGATATGTACGATGCTTACAGGAGCAGCATATTGAAACTACATCAACTACAATACCAGTTCGCACAATCATTAGCCAAAATAAATTATACCACCGGAACCGATATCATTTCACTCGATTAAAAGTATAGACGATTTATATGAGAACCAAGATAATTACCCGTATTAGCCTGTTGTTAGGTTTTGTGGTCGCAATATCAGCTTGCTCCAGCCAGAAGCAAGACCCGGTAGAAGCGCCGGAGAAATGGGTTTTAAGCGAGAGTTTACTCAAGCAATTAAAGATTGATACCGCAACTAATTCCCCGGTGGAATGTGAAATTGATTTAACCGGTAAGATCACCGCTAATGAAGATCAGGCCGCGAGGATTTTCCCTTTTATCAGCGGCATAGTGACCAGCGTGAAAGTACATTCCGGCGATTTTGTACAACGGGGAGAAGTATTAGCAACCATCAAAAGCGGCGAGATGGCAGGGTATTCGGCTGATATCGCTATAGCCAAGGGAAACGTATCTGCCGCGCAAAAGCAATATGACATCGCGCAGTCTTTCTTGAAAAATGGATTAGGAACGGAACAGGAAGTAACGAAAGCTAAAACGGAATTGGAAACGGCAGCAGCGGAACTGGAAAGAGCCAAAAGTGTGATTGCCGTCAACGGCGGTTCCTCCGAAGATAATTACGTGATTAAATCCCCGGTGCCGGGCTTCGTTATTCAAAAATCGGCCACCGAGAATTTACATTGGAGAAGCGATAATGCCGATCCGATTTTCGTGATCGCTGATTTGAAAAATGTTTGGGCAATGCTTAACGTGTATGAATCAGATATCGCCAATATTAAAGCTGGAGATCAAGTTGAAATATCAACATTATCATACCCCGGGAAGATCTTTTACGGTAAAATCGAAAAACTATACAATATCCTTGACCCGGAAAGCAAAGTCATGAAAGCCAGGGTAGTGATCGATAATCCCGGTTATTTATTAAAGCCGGAAATGTTCGTAAGCGTGAAAGCAAAACGGCACATTAACGATGAAATGTTGAGTATCCCTTCCCGCGGTATCATCTTCGACCATGATAAATATTATGTATTGGTATTGGCTGATAATCCTGCTAAAGTAGCGGTGCGGGAAATACAGGTCGCTAAAACATTGGAAAACCGCGCTTACATATCCAGCGGCTTACAGAACGGTGATAAAGTAATCGCATCTAAACAGGTATTCATTTATGAATCCTTACAACAGTAAACCCTTTACCGCGGAATAAAAAAGAAATACCAGATGAACAAATTGATAAAAAGAGTATTGGCATTTTCGCTGCGTAATAAATACTTCATCTTCTTCGTAGCGGCAGTGTTGGCGGTATTGGGATATACGAGCTATAAGGCAATAGGTATCGAAGCATTCCCGGATGTGACGAATACCTCCGTTACTATTATTACCCAATGGCCCGGAAGAAGCGCCGAGGAAGTGGAGAAATTCGTATCCAGGCCTATTGAAATCGCGATGAACCGGGCACAGGGTAAAACATTTATCCGTTCATCATCATTGTTTGGTTTGTCGGTAGTAAAAGTAATTTTTGATGATGACGTAAACGATACGGATGCGAGGATTCAAATCAATAACAATATAAGCTCAGCCAGCTTGCCCGAAGGGGTAGAACCGGAGATTCAACCCCCTTACGGGCCAACGGGCGAGATTTACCGCTATACCTTGGAGAGCAACAGCAGGGATGTACAGGAATTAAAAACGATCCAGGATTGGGTGGTTGAAAAGAATTTACTGGCAGTACCCGGCGTGGCGGATATCGTGAGCTTCGGCGGTTCGGTAAAAATCTACCAGGTTACCATGAACCCGGATAAGGCGGTGCAATATGGAATTACAGCACAAGAGATGTATCAAGCTTTATCTAAAAGTAATATCAACGTGGGTGGCGACGTGATCGTGAAAAACGGGCAGGCTTACGTGGTGCGTGGTATCGGTGTTTTGAACAACGTGGAAGAGATTAAGAACATCATCGTGGATCATATTAACGATGTTCCGATTTTAGTGAAAGATGTAGCCACCGTGGCAGTTGACGCATTACCCAGGTTAGGACAAGTTGGTAGGGATAGGGATCATGATGTGGTGGAAGGTATCGTGGTGATGCGCAAAGGGGAACGTTCCGCGCCGGTCATTGCCGCGTTGCAGGAAAAGGTATCGGAGTTAAATTCCAAGATTTTACCACCGGATGTACAGATCAAACCATTTTACAACCGTGAAGACCTGATCGGCTTTGCCACGCATACCGTTTTGCATAACATGTTGGAAGGGATCGTATTCGTTACGGTGATCGTGTTCGTCTTCATGGCCGATTGGCGCACCACGGTGATCGTTTCAGTGGTTATTCCTTTATCCTTGTTATTTGCCTTTATCTGTTTAAAACTGAAAGGAATGAGCGCCAATTTATTATCGATGGGCGCGATTGATTTCGGTATTATAATCGATGGGGCCGTGGTGATGATGGAAGGAATATTTGTGTTGTTGGATCACAAGGCCAAGCACGTGGGAATGGATCGCTTTAACAAGATTAGCAAACTGGGGTTGATCCGGAAGGCCAGCCTGGAAAACGGGAAGAGCATTTTCTTCGCCAAGTTGATTATCATAACTTGTTTATTACCCATTTTCTCTTTCGAGAAAGTAGAAGGGAAGATGTTTTCTCCCTTGGCTTGGACTTTAGGTTTTGCCTTGCTGGGTGCATTGATATTAACCTTTACGTTGGTACCGGCGATGGCAAGCGTTTTATTGAAGAATGATGTTCGCGAGAAGCATAATATTTTTATCGAATGGCTGTTGAAAAGGGTGAGCAATGGGTTCGATTTCTGTTTTAGAAATAAAAAGATCGCCGGTATCGTAACCCTGATCGTTTTGGGATCGGGATTATATTGTTTTAAATTCCTGGGAACGGAATTTTTGCCGGAGCTAAACGAGGGCTCAATATATATTCGTGCCACGGGACCGTTAAGCACCTCGTTAGACGAATCCGTAAAAGTGGCCAATACGATCCGGAAGCGATTATTGAATTACCCGGAAGTAAAACAAGTATTGTCTCAAACCGGTAGACCCAACGATGGTACGGATGCCACCGGTTTTTATAACATAGAATTTCACGTAGATATTTATCCCCAAAAAGAATGGAAAAGCGGGATGAGCAAGGAAGAATTAATTGCAAGTATGCAAAAGAACCTGGAAGACTTACCGGGCATTTCCCTGAACTTCTCGCAACCCATCATGGATAACGTGGAAGAAGCCGTTTCCGGTGTAAAAGGATCACTGGTTGTAAAGATGTTCGGGGACGATTACAAAGTGATCGAACACACGGAGGAACAGGTCGAGAAAGTATTGAAAACCGTTCCCGGTATCGAGGACCTGGGGATCCTCAGGAATTTAGGTCAGCCGGAACTACGCATCAACCTGGATCAGCAAAAGATGGCCATGTACGGCGTTACGACTGAAGATGCTAACTCGGTAATAGAGATGGCTATCGGTGGTAAAGCGGCTACTAAAATCTACGAAGGGGAGCGATATTTCGATTTGAGGATCCGCTATCCCGAAAGCTTCAGGGAAAATGAAGAAGCGATCGGCAACCTGATGATACCAACGATACGCGGCAACAAGGTGCCGATCAAGGAGATTGCCACATTGCAACATATCACCGGGCCGAGTATTATTTACAGGGATAAGCACCAACGCTACGGCGCCATCAAGTTCTCCATCAGGGGAAGAGATATGGGCAGCACAATCGAAGAGGCGCAATCTAAAGTGAAGGAGCAGGTGACAATACCGGAAGGTTACAACCTTGAATGGGCGGGTGATTTCGAGAATCAGCAACGTGCTACAAAACGATTGGGACAAGTCGTTCCGATTAGTTTATCCATTATTTTCCTGATCTTATTTATGTTGTTTGGTAAAGTGAAAGATGCTTTACTGGTATTGGGAAATGTTCCGTTCGCAATCATCGGTGGTATCTTTTCATTGTGGATCACCGGGATGAACTTTAGCATCGCGGCAGGTATCGGGTTCATAGCGCTGTTCGGCATTTGCGTACAAAACGGCGTGATTTTGCTAAGTACCTTCAAAGCCAATACCCGGGCAATGCAACATCAAGCCAACTTTTCATTGAGGGAAGCCATTCGCCAAGCCGTGATAATGCGTACCCGTCCCGTCGTGATGACGGCCATGATGGCGGCGATCGGTCTGTTGCCGGCGGCGATCAGCAAAGGGATCGGTTCGGAAACCGCGAAGCCCTTGGCCAGGGTGGTGATCGGTGGATTGATCACGAATACGGTATTTGCCCTTTTCATATTTCCATTATTATTCTACTGGATCTATAAAAGGATATTACAACAACAGGAAAAGTAGTTTTCGTTATACACCGCTATATCAATTCTATCAGACGGCGTGGGCATCTGCCCGCGCCATTTTTTGTGGATACCGTACCGGCTTTATTTAGAATCCTGTGGAAAACTATTTCCCCGGTTCCTAAAGAGGCGCGGCAGAAATAGATATTTATTCATTGTTGTCCGGCCTACAATTGCATTGTTGTCCGGCCTACAATTGCTTTAAACGCACTAGAATTCCTTACCTGATCAAAAATATAAGCGAAGCAAGATATATTCAAAATCCCGGGTAGCCCCGCCAAAACAACCGTGGAATTTCGCACCGTTGATAGCGAACGGCAGCTAGGCCATACAGTAGTACAAAAGCTGGATCGCGCGATCAAATTGGCGGCCGTGATGGCCAATATGTGCCCTTTTTTGGTACTTTTTTTGGGCAAGCAAAAAAATACAAGAAACGAGGAGGAATACATTGCATCGAACTTAAGTGGAGACGATAATTTATTCATTGAAAATTGAGTCAGACAATAATAGATTTTTATTATTAAAAAAAATGAGTAACATTGTATCGTAATTAAAACCAAGTTTACCTTTAACCTATACCAGTGAAATAAAAAAGATTGTTTCCCATAATAATCCCCCGGTAGAAATCGTGTTTTCCCATGAAATACAATAATAAATTGTAGAGATGCATCGGGAGGAGATGCAAGCAAGAACTATCCACTGCGTATGTAACCTATATCTATATGAAGCGTTTGAGCTTTAGTTTATTATGTATGTTGAGCCTGTTTGTTAGCCATGCCAATAATGCAGCAGGTATTTCTAATCGGGCTAATGAAGCCGCATTTGTTGGAGATACGGTTCTCCCATATAATCCTACTAATTGGATAAATATTGGTGTGACCAATGACAATTTCAATGATTATGCGCTATACTATTATAAAATAGCCAAAATCAATGATCCTTCCCACAGGTACAATACTCTATTAGAGATCAGTATAGAGGCCGATCCTAACTATGCAGATTATCAAGGTACTTACCTCGTGCATATTTCCAAGTTTGAAAATGTAACTAATCGATTTGGTGGTATTCATATAAAATGTACTTCGGGTAATCCAAATGCCGGTAAGTTTTATGTTTATAATAATGAATTGTGGGTAACATCGAATAATAAATGGGGGCATATATTCATGCGCACGGTAGCGGATTTTACCAATTTTAACCCCCGGAACGAATGGCCTTATGATCAAACGAAGACGGCGCCAACAGGCTTTATCAAAGAAGTAGCCTATGGAAACGAGAATTTTGATTTCGTAAATAATGTAACAAGGCCGATGCCCTATACCGATAAATTGGGAGATCATTACACCTTCGGAAATTTTGAAATGAAGCGTGATAAATTTTTCGGTTATGCTTTGAATGACAACTTCGTATATAAAGGCAAAACCATGCCGCATTACGGCTTTCAATATACGCTGGATACCTCTTGGGCAACCGCCGGTATGTCCTATTGGTTAAGCGCTTATGCAGGGATAAAATTCATGACCAGGGGATATGCAAGAATGGCCATAGATTTTAATGGAAACGTAGGCATTGGCACCAATAGCCCGCAATCATTATTATCTGTAAACGGTACCATTACCGCGAAAAAAGTCAAGGTATTATCAGGTGGTTGGAGTGATTTCGTATTTGAGCCGGGCTACCGATTCCCTAGTTTGTATGAACTGGAGCAATACATCCAAAAACACCAACATTTACCCGGCATTCCATCAGCCACAGAAGTAGCAAAGGATGGCATTGACGTAGCCGACATCAATAAGAAGCTATTACAAAAAGTAGAAGAAATTAGCCTATACCTGATAGAACATCAAAAGGAAATAGATGCTCTAAAAGAAGAGAATCAACGTTTAAAGAAAGAAGTACTAGCATTAAAGCATCATCAATAATCCGAAACCGGCGGGGGAAAGCTCCCACTACTCTTCTTCATAAAAAACGATGCATATTGAAAACGAATACAAATCGTAATTATAAGAATAGCCCAAATACATTTAAATTTCTGCGGAATCCATACCTTCCGCTATCCTGGGCGATCTTATTATTAATATTCCTCCCAAGGATCTTATTCGCGCAACAACAGCTTAGCGAAACGCAATCCGCGATCGATAGCCTGTCCGCAGTACCGAAATCGTACGTATCCACAGTGAAGAAGAAGATGGATAAGCTGGATCAGCAACTGGTCAAGGAAACGAAGCAGTCTTTGGACGTCTTCATTAAAACGGAAGAGAAGTTAAAAGCCAAAATGGCCAAGGTCGATTCCGTTGCAGCGAATAATATGTTCAATAAGTCCATCGATTCGCTGAAGCAATTGAAATCAAAACTATCCGGCAAGGCAGCAAAATATACCGGGGCATTAAAAGGGGATTATTTCAGCTATTTCGATACGTTGAGCAACAGCATCGGTTTTATGAAAGAAGCCGGGAAGTATAAAGACCAAGTCAGCGATGCATTTGAAAAAGTAGAAGCATTAAAAGGTCGACTGAATGATGTTGGTAATATCAAGAAGTATTTACAAGAGCGGAAAAACGAATTAAAATCTTATGCCACTAAATACACTGATTGGAGTAAAGACCTCGGCAAATTGAACAAGGAAGCCTATTACTATGGGCAGAAGATTAACGAGTACAAAGAATTATTCAAGGATAAAAAGAAAGTGGAACAAAAAGCCCTGGAGATGCTGAAAAAAACTAAAGCCTTCAACAACTTCATGGCACAAAACTCCGCCTTAGCATCCCTGTTCAATATGCAGGCGAATGCTAATCCTGCTAACTTGGAAGGCCTGCAAACACGCGCCCAGGTGGAATCGTTGATCCAAGAAAGATTAGCGGGCGCCACTGCTGAAGGTCGTTCGCAAATCAGTCAACAAATGCAAGCAGCCCGCGACCAGATGAATGAACTGAAGGATAAATTCCCCGGCTCGGACAATGCAGCCGAGATGCCCAATTTTAAACCCAAGGATTTAAAAAGCAAGAGCTTCTTACAAAGGCTGGAGTTCGGCGGCAATATACAGTTTCAAAAATCGAACGGCGTTTTCCCCACGACCAGCGATATCGCCGGGCAAGTTGCATATAAATTTCATAAGAAAGGGAGCCTCGGTATTGGTGCGGCCTATAAACTAGGTTTGGGTAGCGGTCTGGATCACCTGGCACTGAGCCATGAAGGCGTAGGTTTCCGATCTTTCATCGATTGGAAACTGAAAGGTAGTTTTTATATCAACGGTGGTTATGAACAAAATTACCTGAGCCGTTTTGATCGTATCGAGCAACTACAAGGGTTGAGTAATTGGCAAGCGAGCGGTCTGATCGGGATCAGTAAGAAATTTAAAGTGAGCAAGAAGCTGAAGGGAAGTATGATGTTGCTGTATGATATTTTGTACGCGCAGCAGGAAGTAGGGAGGAGCCCGGTGGTGTTTAGGGTGAGTTATACGAGGTGATGAGTGCAACTTGGACATATTCGCATATAACAAAAATTATTAGGAGTATTAGTAATAAAACAATTAAAGTCGGCAGTATGTACTTTAAGAGCAGATTAAAATTCCCATATAAATCATTTGGGTTCCAGTTAATTCTCTGGATGTCAATTTTTATGAATGTTCGAGCACAAAATAATTATTATGAATCCCCTCAAAAACCTTCTTATTTAGTTAAATCACCAAACACGGCGATCCTCGATAAATTCGGTGATTATGATGTCAGTCTATTTTCTGGGGTACCCAACATTTCTATTCCCTTGTACACAATTAAATCAGGAGGACTGGAAATCCCTATTAGCCTTGTTTACCATGCTTCAGGCATTAGGATATACGATTACCCGAGTTGGGTGGGCTCAGGTTGGGCCTTGGATGTTGGAGGAAATGTAAGTAGGCAGTTGGTTGGTTTGCCAGATGAAATTCCAACATACGGTTATCTATCTGGAGCGACAAGGAAATCATTGGATTTGGATCCATATCAAACAACCAGCGGAGCATCCGCTGATTATAATTACCTGGTGCGTTTAAATAAAGGAGAAGTTGACTTTGGTGCAGATATTTATTCTTATAACCTCCCTGGAATGAGCGGGAAATTCTATTTCGATACTGATAGCAGTTTTTCACCGGTCTTAATTCCGTATAGCCCGGTAAAGATAGAGCGGTTAAATATTCCGGGCTTAGGATTCAGGGTGTTTGATCAAGGGGGTAACCAGTTCTCATTTTATGATACGGAAGTGTCCAGTTTTTGGAGGGGCGATGATTATGGGGGAAGAACTGATTTTTATACATCATCGTGGGTGTTAAATTCAATCGTTTCAGCTACAAAATTGGATACCATTTCTTTTAGCTATAGTAGCCAATCTAATAATGGTCCTTATGAAAGAAGCGATACCTGGGTCGTTGATGATTATATTGATAATATTGATATTCCCTCTGGCGGATGTACCACCGCGGATGGGTTCACTGGTTATACGTACTCGAGTGACTATTCATCTACATTTTCTCAAAGCACAACATTTTCTAAAGATATAAACGAGATTAATTTTAAGAATGGCCGGGTCGTATTTATACTTGATTCGCTTGTAAGGCAAGATTTTGGCGCTACTAATAGCAATATGGCTTTAGCAGCCATTAAGGTATATGAAAAAGGGTACAATGTCGCGGAACGCTTGATCCGTACAATTAATTTGCACCATAGTTATTTTATAAGTGGAACAAATGCTAACTCCAAAAGATTGCGATTAGATTCTATAACTATTAATGGTAGTGATGGCCTAGTGAGCTCTAAGTATAAATTGGAATATAATACCAGTTCTAGTTTACCGGCTGCATACGTTAATACATCTGCCAATGCCAGTACTGCTAAAGATTTATGGGGTTATTATAATGGTAGTAATAGTCAAACCACTATCCCGGGCCGGACAATCGATGTAAAACCTACGCTTGTTGGGGGGAGTACTACACAGGTTACAATTGGTACAACGGGGGCAAGGGAACCGAACGAGTCTTATGCACAAGCCGGAATATTGAAAAGGATTTATTTTCCGACCGGTGGATTTACAGATTTTGAATACGAATTAAACCGTTACAAGGATGATAACGATAACATGAAATTGGCAGGCGGACTTAGGGTTAAATCCATATCAAGTTATACAGGATTAGGTAGTGACCCCGTAGTTAAAAAATATAAATATGGCGAAGGTGAATCAGGCTATGGCAGGGCTAACTTTTTTATCGCTGACTACTTTTTTTACGATGAACAGAAGTGCAAGTATTATTACAATGAAATGCATTGTGCTACTAATGACCAACCGGCGTTTATATCTTCAGGACCGATTTTAAGTGCAACCAAAAGGCGTCGAAATTATTTTTCAAATCCAACTGTAGGTGTATCGGGTACCGATGGAATTCCTGTTGTATACTCTACCGTTACCGAGTACATATATGATAATGTCAATTCTAAATCTAACGGGAAGACTGTTTATCAATTTAGGGACGCTGTTGATCACTTTTATGGATTTTCAGGATCACTTGCATTTGTCGTTTCAAACGCAATCAACCGTGGACAATTATTAAAGAAAACAATTTATAAGAATTCGGGAAGTAGTAGTTTCCAAAAGGTACAGGAAACGGAGAATGTATACAATGCAACCAGCTTGGATGGGCTGCAAGGCAGATTTGGAGGGTTATTATTGCACAAGAACAATGTTACAGAAAATGTTTACGATATAACGATGGGATATTGGCCCCCCACTGAAACAATTGCTTCCGATGATTGGACATATTACAATATTTACTACGAGACCGATGATAATTACTTAACCCGGACTATTACCCGGAATTATGATGAGTTGGATGAAGGGGTGTACTTGAGCGATACGGTTTCATTTGAATATAATAACATTATCCACCAACAGCCCTCAATTATTACCTACTCGAATAGTAATGGGGAGCCAATAAAGGTTTATAATAAATACCCTGCCGATTATATTCAACCAGGTAGCAGCTATACAGGTAATGGTATCTTAGATTCCTTGTTAAGCTATAATATGCAAACGAGTGTTGTAGAGAAATGGAAGACTATTAAGCACGGGGCATTAGAATTCACCACGGCAGGATTTGTCAATAAGTATCAACAGCTACCTAATGATAAAATTGTATTGAAAGAGCAGGATCGTTTGAAAGTACAGGAGGGGAATACAAGTTTTATTCAATCTCATATCAATTCCGGCTCGCTTGAAATAGATCCCAATTATGAAGCCAAGGTTCATTATGGCAATTATGATGAATACGCGAATCCAACACAGGTTAATATTGATGGGGATATTCCTGAAACTATATTGTGGGGTTACCGTGGTGAATATCCAGTTGCTAAAATTGTTGGTGCTACATACAACGAAGTGGAGCCTTATCTTGACCAAGAAATTCTTGATTTCCCGGCCAATGATGGTGTATTGCTAAACCATTTAAACGCTATACGATCGAGTCTACCCGCAACACATGTTAGTGCTTATACGTTTTCACCGTTAACCGGTATGACGAGCGAAACTGCCCCGAACGGGAGGGCTATTTACTTTTGGTATGATAATATAGGAAGACTATCCATTGTTGTCGATAACGAGGGTAAGTTATAAAACGGATATGTTATAGCCTGTCTAGTTCCCCTACTGATTGCGGGTGCATAACAACATCCCCGAGCTGGGTAAATACTGCTACGTCTCAACGTTGTCAAGAAGGTACAAATGGTTATTATACAGGTATTGTTGAACAGGAACAGAGAGATATAAACCCGTGTTCGCCAACTTATAATGCAGTGAGATGGGTGGAAACGGGGACAAATCCACTACTGTGTCCTATACCATGCGAGGTTAACTGTAATGGGGAAGGAAAAAAATGTATTGATAATGTGTGTGAAACTGGTATTACAGTTTATACATCCTCTGAATATGATGAAAGCGCTCAAGCTTGGAAGTGCTTCTACCATTACGAATGGAGTGATGGTACGTGGTCACAAACTTATTGGAAATATACACCCGGGGCATGTTACTTCGGTGATTAATTAAGTTTTAATATGAATTAGTTATGAAGATTATTATAATGTCAATTGTTGTTATAACTTGTTTAAACTCTGGATTGTATAGCCAATCAATGGTTCAACAACAACGCATAGCTCGTAAGATGATGGATACACTTGGGCTTACAAGGGAAAAAATGAAGAGAATCTATAATGTTAATATAAGCCTGCAAGAGCTGAAATATGAAGCGAGAAGGCAACATACAAATATTGATTCTATCCAGGTCTTATTTCAATCAATAGAGAATAGACGCGATTCGCTCTACAGGATTATAATTGCTGATTCTGTATTATTCTCTACCTATAAAAGGAAAAAAGTACAGTTAGTATCTATAGAATAACCTGAAGCGTATTTATGGTGTCCGCACTTATTTTTTATAAAGGTGAAGTGGTTCTACTTGGTACTTTAGTTTTCAAGATATGAAAATACTCCTTATGGTCGATAAAATATTTTATTCAATAGTCTTGGTTGAAGTGGTTTATCTCAGCACGGGATGCAATATTTGTAGCCGGGTTATTCCCAAGTGTGTTTCTAAGATTTTAAAGAAAATTCAGCAGCTTCCTTTGCTTAGTTTATTGTCTCTATTTCGATTTACCCTCTATCCCGATATGATCAAAAAATATTTACCCAAGTTAACCGCTCTCACAATCCTATTGGCCTGGCTATTCCCCTTGGAAAGCTCGGCACAGAATATCCCTAACGGTTCAACTGCACCCGCCTCTACGGCGAGGCCGTTGCCTACTGCTTATAGCGGCGGCACGAACCTTAACTATATCCGCGTTTACGAGCCCAATAAACCGGTCAGCGATGCTGCTTCGGTGGCGAACCTTTCTACCGTGGAAGAGCTCAGGCGCTCGACACAGTACTTCGATGGCCTGGGACGCCCTATCCAAACGGTGGGCTGGCAGGTGAGTCCCGGCAAGCAAGACCTGGTCTCGCCGGTAATCTACGACGAGATGGGGCGGGAACGTTTCAAGTACTTACCCTACGTTTCTCCCGGCAGCGATGGCAGCTTCAAGACATCACCTTTTAGCGAGCAGGCTACCTTCATGGGGCAACAGTACCCCGGGGAGCAGGTCTATTACTCGGAGACGGTTTTCGAAGCCTCACCGCTGAACCGCGTGCTAAAAACACTGGCACCCGGCAATAGCTGGGGCGGTAGCGGCCGCGGTATAAGCAACGGCTACGGTTTCAACACGCCCGGCGATAGCGTGGTGATCTGGAATACCGGCAGCGGGCAGTACCCGGTGAGCGGTGGTTACTATGCCGCCAACACGCTGTACAGGGATGAAGTCACCGATGAGAATGGTAACAAGGTGGTCACGTACAAAGATAAATCGGGGCAGGTGATCTTGAAGAAAGTGGCGATAGATACTAGCAACCATGCCTACACGGGCTGGTTGTGTACTTACTATATATACGATGATCTGGGCCGCCTGGTGTTCGTAATCCCGCCGAAGGCGGTGGAAGCGATCAAGCCGGGTTGGAGCCTTGCTGATAACACGCTCCGTAACGAGCTGTGCTTCTCCTATGGCTATGATGGGCGCAACCGCATGGTGACGAAGAAGGTCCCCGGCAGCGCGACGGCGGAGATGGTTTACGACAAGCGCGACCGGCTGGTTTTCAGCCGCGATGGCAACCTGGCTGGCAAAGGACAATGGCTCGTAACGTTCTATGATGGGCTGAACCGCCCCGTGGAAACGGCGCTCTACAGCAGCAGTGCCAGCCGTGCAACGCTGCAAGCTGGCATGGATACGGCAACGGCTAGTACGGAAGAGGTCAGCTACGGCGTACCGCTCCCCGCCGATTTATCGGTGAGCCTGCATGATGGCAGGACAGAATACAAGGCGAGCCACTCGATCAGCTTCCTGCCCGGCTTCGAGGCCGACGGCATGATGGAAGCTTTTGTCGATACGGGTAGCGATGCCTACACAGCGACGGTGAACGTAACGAACCCGCTCCCCGACCTGGACCCAGCGCAGTTGTACCCCCTCACGTTCACGTTTTACGATGATTATACATACAACGGGAAGCATCCATTCCGAACCGGTTACCTGTCCAAGATCCCGGCGCAGAGCAGCGAGTATCCCGAAACGGTTAGCGCCGCGAGCGCGAAGACGAAGGGCCTAGTTACCGGGATGATGACGCGGGTGCTAGGCACCGACCAATGGTTGGCAACCTCGACCTACTACGACGACAAGGGGCGCGTGATACAGGTGGCAAATACGAACGTTTCCGGTGGCGTCGATTACGTGACGAACCGCTACGATTTCAGCGGCAAGGTACTGGGTAGCTACCTGCACCAGTTGAACCAATCCAGCAGCGCGGTGTCGGAGCTGAAGGTGCTGACGAGGATGCGCTACGACCACTCGGGCAGGCTGCTGTCGGTGTACAAGCAGCTCAACGATGCGGGAGAGTTGAAGCGCATCGACACGCTGACCTACGACGCGCTGGGGCAGTTGAAGACCAAGGAACTGGGCGATGGCCTGGAGACGCTGGACTACAGTTACAACATCCGCGGCTGGATGGATGGCATCAACAGGGACTACGCTTCCAGTGGCAGCGGTGGAAATTACTTCGGCATGGAGCTTTACTACGATCACGGCTACACGGACAACCAGTACAACGGCAATATCAGCGGTACTACCTGGCGCAGCGCGGGTGATAACGAACAGCGCTCCTACGGTTTCGGCTACGACATGGCCAACCGGCTAAAGAAGGCTGATTTTACGCAATACACGGGCGGCGCTTGGAATACCTCCGCTGGTATTGACTTCAGCGTGTCCAACCTCGGATACGATGGAAACGGAAATATCCTGTCGCTATCGCGGGAAGGTTTGAAGGGCAGCGCCAGCAGCCCGGTCGATGAGCTGTCGTACAGCTACTACGCGAACTCGAACAAGCTGAAGAGCGTCACGGACGCCGTGAACGACCCGTCCTCCACGCTGGGTGACTTCAAGGAGGCGAATAGTGGGCAGGCAACGGATTACGATTACGATGCGAACGGTAACCTGCGCTACGACGCGAACAAGGAGATCGACAGCATCCGTTATAATATTTTAAACCTGCCGGAGTATATCCACATAACGGGTAAGGGCACGATCAGTTACCGCTACGATGCTTCCGGGATGAAACTGCGCAAGACGGTAACGGACAACACGGTAAGCCCCGCGAAGGTTACGGTGACGGACTACCTGGGCGGTTCGGTATACCAAAACGACACGCTCCAGTTCATGGGCCACGAGGAGGGCCGCATCCGGGCAGTGTTCACGGCGGGGAACCCGGTGGATTACGTGTACGATTACTTCGTCAAGGATCACCTGGGCAACGTGCGGGTGGTATTGACGGAGCAGACGGATTTCAGCATGTACGCGGCCACGATGGAAACGGAAAACGCGGCGACAGAAAACGCGCTGTTCAGCAATATCGATGCGAGCCGTTCGGCGAACCCTTCCGGTTACCCCGCGGCGAGTTCCACGAACAAGCAGGTGGCGAAGTTGAACGCGAATAACGAAGGTAGCAAGATCGGCCCCTCCTTAGTATTGAAGGTGATGGCCGGAGACACGATCAGCATCGCCGCGAACGCGTTCTATAAATCTATCACACCCCAAGAACAGGCGGCAGCCAATATCGAGACGGATATCGTGCCTGCCTTGCTGAACGCGCTGGGCGGCGCGGCCTCCCAGGACGCCTTGAAGGGATCTGGTATCGCGTCTAGCCCGATTACTTCCGACTTCTACAACAATGCCTACCAGCGTTTGCGGGAGCGCGATAACGGTGATGACCATTCAAACCGCCCCAAAGCCTACCTGAATTTCGTGATGTTCGATGAAAAGTTTAACTTGGTGGAGGGTAACAGCGGCGTGAAGCAGGTGGCAGCGAGTCCCGATGAGTTGCAGACTTTAGTGGAAGGGCAGATGGTGATGGAAAAGAGCGGCTTCCTGTACGTTTACACGAGCAACGAGAGTGGGCAGGATGTTTACTTCGATAACGTGACGGTGGCGATGCAGAGCGGGCCGGTGTTGGAGGAGACACATTATTATCCTTTTGGGCTGACCATGGCGGGGATAAGTTCGAATGCGTTGAAGGGGGCGAATTATCCGGAGAACCGTTTGAAATACAATGGGAAAGAACTACAGAGTAAAGAGTTCGGGGATGGATCAGGGCTTGAGTGGTATGATTATGGGGCGAGGATGTATGATCAACAGATAGGGCGGTGGCATGTTCAGGACCCGATGGCAGACAAGTATATAGGTTATTCTCCCTATGGCTATGCTAATAATAGTCCTATACTCTTTGTTGATCCGAATGGCAAGGAGATTTGGGTATATTATGGAGATAATCAGAAAGCTCGTTACGACAATGGAAGATTGTATAATGAAGATGGTAGTAAGTATAAGGGGAAGGATCAGTTTGTGTCTACCGTACTGAAGACATTAAATCAAATGAACTCAACTGAAATAGGCAAGGAGGTCTTAACCACTCTTTCCGGTTCTGAGAATAAATTTGATTTTATGAATAAAACCCCTACGAAGGGAGGAAAAGAAATAGACGCATTACAGTTCCAGGAGAATGCTGCTGGCGGAGGTAAGATTTTGGCTGGAGCATTAATGAAAAATACTCCTGGTATACAGAAATTAGAGAATACGGCGCATGAATTGTTCCACGGTTATCAGCATGAGAATAAACAAAGCGGTGCATCTGTAAATAATGAAGTAGGGGCATACTTATTTGGGCAGGCTGTAGCAATGAATGCAATAGTAAATGGTAGTGCTATGGGTGGTCTCCAACCTCCTGCAAGAATGGATAATAATGCGGGTGCAATGTATGGGCAGGCCTTTAATTACTTATTGTATTATGCAAAAGATGTCACTTATAATACTTATATTAATTATTTTAATGCACTTATGAGCTTCAAGAAAGGAAGCACGTCAAACGTAACAGGTCTTTATAATAACGACCCTATGCTACTGCCCAATCAACAAGGATCTGTTATATTTAAATTTTTCCCATTAATAAGAGAAAAATAGTACTCATGAAATCCGTAATAGTATTGATGATAACAGGCTTTAGCTTTGGTTGTGTCCAATCCGGCAAAGAAGTTATAAATGAAGCAGCTGTAAAGAGTGGGGATACAATTATAGACCCAATAGTGCCGTCTCATTTTGAGATAGACTATAACCGGGTTGTCAAAGTTAGCCCTAATATCTTTCCTCAAGGTTCTAATGGTGTTGGGGCAATTAGAATATTTATTGATACAGCGTCAAAAGTAGAACGGTTTGAAATTATTTCTGCCAGAATTAATGACGGAGGCAATACTATTTATAACTATGTATCAGATAAGGATAGCGCTAAAACACAGGAGATAATTAATGCGTTGAAGATATTGGTAAATAGTGTTAAAGTAAGGAAGCTTGGTAATCCAATATTACATGGCCTGGAGCCGTATGACTTGGCTGTCAAATTTGAATAACGATTTTTATCTCATAACAGTAAAGCCGCTGGCGTGATGCCAGCGGCTTTACTGTTTATCTTGAATATGCTTTTTTAGTTTTGTTATAGGTGATCGCCATATCAATGAAGTAATAAATTTTTTCTTTTTCCTCATCAGGCAGGGCTTCAATATCTTCAATGCGTTTAAGTAATTTTTTATCCAGTACCATGCTGGTAGAGCCACCAATGAGGTAATCCACCGTAACGCCCAGTTCATCGGCTATTTTTTTAGCCATCTCGATAGAAGGCTTTATCTCCCCACGCTCATAGCGGCCAATAATGGGCGCTGATGTTCCCACTCTTTTAGCCAGTTCGTCCTGGGATATTTTAAGCTGCTTACGCTGCAGGGCAATGCGTTCGCCAAAAGTCATAAAAAAGTGCTTTAAATGCCCTGTAAATTCAGGGGTTAACAGTTGAACGCAAATAACGAAAGTAGCAAGATCGGCCCCTCCTTAGTATTGAAGGTGATGGCCGGAGATACGATCAGCATCGCCGCGAACGCGTTCTATAAATCTATCACACCCCAAGAACAGGCGGCAGCCAATATCGAGACGGATATCGTGCCTGCCTTGCTGAACGCGCTGGGCGGCGCGGCATCCCAAAATGCCTTGAAGGGATCTGGTATCGCGTCTAGCCCGATTACTTCCGATTTCTACAACAATGCCTACCAGCGTTTGCGGGAGCGCGATAACGGTGATGACCATTCAAACCGCCCCAAAGCCTACCTGAATTTCGTGATGTTCGATGAAAAGTTTAACTTGGTGGAGGGTAACAGCGGTGTGAAGCAGGTGGCCGCGAGCCCCGACGAGCTGCAAACGCTAGCGGAGGGACAGATGGTGATGGAGAAGAGCGGCTTCCTGTATGTTTACACGAGCAACGAGAGCGGGCAGGATGTTTACTTCGATAACGTGACGGTAGCAATGCAGAGCGGGCCGGTGCTGGAGGAGACGCATTATTATCCATTCGGATTGACGATGGCGGGGATATCGAGTAAAGCAGTTTACAACCCTGAAAACCGCGTTCAGTTTAATGGGAAGGAGTTGCAGCACAAGGAATTTGCGGGTAATGGAGGCAGTGGATTGGAGTGGTATGATTATGGGGCTAGGATGTATGATGCGCAGATTGGGAGGTGGCATGTGATTGACCCCCTTGCAGAACAGATGCGCAGGCACTCGCCGTATAACTATGCGTTTGATAATCCGGTAAGGTTTATTGATCCTGATGGTATGGGGCCAACTGATATAGTGTATTTTAACCTGAATGGGCAAGAGGCGTATAGAGTGAAAAGTAATACCGAGTTCAAAACATATATCCAGTCTTCTGCTCAAGCGGCAGACCCTTCAAAAAGTTCGGCTGGTTGGAAAGAGGTTCCTATGCCTAATGTTATTCAAAATAGAACCACAGGAGGCGCGGCAACAACTGATGCTAAATATCAAGAGAATGATTATGTTATTGCAGCACGTACCGGTTATTTTAATCAAGGTAAGAATGGAGGGGTTTTGGGCCTAGTTACAGAAGGGGGAAATCCGATACCAACGGAATCTGTTACGGATATTCCGGACTTGAACCCCACTTTAGTTAAGGCAGTAGCAATGCAAGAATCCTCTTTAGGGACAACAGGAGTTACGGATATAATGCAAGCTAATGTTCCTGGAGATTGGGGCGGGGGAAAGATGAAAAGTAGTTATTCTTTAGAGAAAGGAAGTTCCCCTAGTGTGACTAATTCTTTATATTCTGGGATTAGGATTTTGGCAACGAAGGGCTTTAAGGGAGGTGTTTCCTATGATAAAAGTACAGGGAAATCATCATTTACTTTTAAAGGCTGGGAGCATGCTGTTGAACAATATAATGGTGGAGGAACTGCTGGTTATAAGGATAATGTATTGAGGATGGTAGAGGAATCTAAAAAACCAGAGTCATCAAATTATTGATTTATGAGTTTAAAGAAACTTTATTTTATTTTGTTTTTTGTTTTTCTTTCAAGAGAATTATATTCTCAAGAAGATACTACGTATGTAAACAGGGTCTTGCAGAAGAATATAATAGGCAAGGAGTTTTTATTTAAGCAAGATCAAGGGAGTACCAGGTTGAAATATCTTGGGAATGTCAAAACGAAGTCCGGGAGTGTTTACAAAGTGATTAATTCCACTTACGTATTTGGTTTATATCAAGACTCGCAAAGAGCATCTTGCCGGATATTATTGTTTGATAAAAGCAATAAGTATATAGGGAGATATGAGGTTGGGGGAATTTGGTATCTGCCTAATAGCATAGAGAAGAACCAATTGATTTTTAAACTATCCGGAGAGTGTAATCAAACTACAAAAATTAGTTTTGAAGAGGGGATACCTGATCAATTATATGTTTTATGTACAAAGCAGTCTGGAGATATTTTTTCTTTTGAAAGGGAGTAGCAGCAATACAGTGTATTTTTAACAGCCCGTGCAACCCACACGGGCTGTTTTTATGAATTAAAAGCCTTTTTAGCTTTAGCGTTTTGGATAACGTTATCGATTAGGAAATACACCTTCTCTTTAGTATCATCGTCCAGCTTCTCAATATCCTGGATGCGCTGTAGCGTTTTTTTATCAAAGTGTGCGTTAATCCCTTCCCCTACGAGATAGTCGAGCGAAACCCCCAGTGCGTCCGCGATGCGCTTTGCAAAATCAATAGAGGGTGTGGCATCGCCGCGCTCGTACTTGCCTATAATCTCTCTGGATACATTACTCTCAACAGCCAGGTCTGTTTGTGACCAGCCTTTTTGCTTGCGCAGTTCAGTTATGATCTTAGATATTTTGTTCAGGATAGTACCGTAAATGCAGTAAAAGGCAGATTTAAGCCAAAAACGACACGCTCCAGTTCACGAGCCACGAGGAGGGCCGCATCCGTGCGGTATTCACGGCAGGTAACCCCGTGGACTACGTGTACGATTACTTCGTGAAGGATCACCTGGGGAACGTGCGGGTGGTACTGACGGAGCAGACGGATTTCAGCATGTACACTGCCACGATGGAAACGGGGAATGCCCCTGTGGAAACAGCGCTGTTTAGCAACATCGATGCGAGCCGTTCGGCGTACCCGGCAGCTAGCCTTGCGAACAAACAGGAGGCGAAGCTGAATGCGAATAAGGAAGGCAGCAAGATCGGTCCCTCGCTGGTATTGAAGGTGATGGCCGGAGATACGATCAGCATCGCCGCGAACGCTTTCTATAAATCGGTCACACCCCAAGAACAGGCGGCAGCTAATATCGAGACGGATATCGTGCCGGCCTTGCTGAACGCGCTGGGCGGCGCGGCGCCCCAAAATGCCTTGAAGGGATCGGGGATCAGGTCTAGCCCAATCACAGCGGATTTTTACAACAACGCCTACCAGCGTTTGCGGGAGCGCGATAATGGTGATAATAATACAGATCGGCCAAAAGCCTACCTGGATTTCGTGATGTTCGATGAAAAGTTTAACTTGGTGGAGGGCAACAGCGGCGTGAAGCAGGTGGCCGCGAGCCCTGACGAGCTGCAAACTTTAGCGGAAGGCCAGCTGGTGATGGAGAAGAGCGGCTTCCTGTACGTTTACACGAGCAACGAGAGCGTGCAGGATGTTTACTTCGATAACGTGACGGTGGCGATGCAGAGCGGTCCGGTGTTGGAGGAGACGCATTATTATCCATTTGGGTTGACAATGCAGGGGATCAGCGAGAAGGCATTATACAATCGGGAGAATAAGTACCAATACAACGGCAAGGAGTTACAGAATAAGGAGTTCAGCAACGGCAGCGGCTTGGAGTGGTATGACTATGGAGCCCGGATGTATGATGTGCAGATCGGAAGATGGCATGTGATTGATCCACTGGTGGATTCAATGCGTAGATGGTCTCCGTATAACTATGCTTTTGATAATCCGATCAGGTTTATTGATCCTGACGGGATGCGGGTGGCAGATCCTGGGGATAAATTCAAAACACCGTTAGAAGCTGCCAGAGATTTTGCAAAATTGTATAATGATAACTCAATAATGGAGGGGCGTGAGTATGGGAGTACTATTTATGCGCAAAAGATGAGAAGGGAAATACTTTTTACAGTTATTCTGTTCCAAACGCAGCAGGGGAAACTGCGGTAGCAGTTAGTAAAGAACCGGGAGGAACAACCCCAGAAGCAACAGTGCATACGCATGGTAATGCATCTGAAGGTAACGCTTATTTGGATAATAACTTTTCTCAAAGAGATATCAGCATAAGTCAGAAAAAAGGTATCGATGGGTATGTAGCTACCCCCAATGGTTCTTTGAAGCACTATGATGTAAAAAGCGGCGAAACCAAAGTAGTTGGTACTAATATACCAAGCGATCCCAAGGACGCAACCAGAACAAATGGGATTAGTCCGTTACCCTTCAGTAATAATGAACCGAAGAACGATATGGCTCTAGTGGGAAGGAGAGATATATTTGATATTTTAAAGGTGAGGAAATGGTAAGAATAGCAATAGTATTAAGTCTGATAATATGTTGGGGTTGCAAACAGCAATCTAAACGGAAATTATCAGTTACGGATCAGTTCAGCGCGATGGTGCCCGATAGTGCAGGTCATATTTATTTTGCACAGGATACCAGCCATTTTGATTTTACAGAATGGAGTTCTGATGTGCTATATAGATTACAAGAGCCTGATTTTTCTGGATACAAGGGCAATGGAGATTTTATTAGGTTTGTATGGTTAAGATCATTTGAAAATCCGGTAGTAGTCCGGATAAACCGATTTTCAGATACGGTATATGCCAATATCAAGGAGTTAGGCCGCAGGGAGGAAAAATTGTCCATCATCCGAGATACGCTGATAATGTTGGAGCCGGAAAATTGGCGGCAGTTTTCCAACCCACTGGAACAATATAGGTTCTGGGATAGTTCTCCCGAACCTGTATCTGAAGCAATGGATGGTGCGACTTGGTATCTGGAAAGTAAATCAGGTGAAAAATACAAGGTTATTGAAGGTTGGGATAGTGGAGGTCTATCATCTGAATCGCTGCGCAATTATCTTGATCCGTTAATCAAATTTGCTGAACGCTATGTTAGATTGCGTACCGCAAAAGGCCGTTAAATTTAAAAATGGCTAAAGCAAATAGCCCGCGCGGATCGCGCGGGCTATTTGCTTTATGATTGTCGGGATTTACAAAACCCCTTGAATCTTCATTTTGGTGATAAAGGCGTCCAGTAGGGCGTAGACATGACTGCGCTCGGCTTCTGGCATTTTGGATACTTCCTGTATGCGTTTGAATTTCGTGAAGTTCGATGAAAAGTATAACTTGGTGGAAAATCACCATTAAGAAACAGCCCGCAGCAGAAGGCCAGCTGGTGATGGAAAAGAGCGGCTTCCTGTACGTTTACACGAGCAACGAGAGCGTGCAGGATGTTTACTTCGATAACGTGACGGTGGCGATGCAGAGCGGGCCGGTGTTGGAGGAGACGCATTATTATCCGTTTGGGTTGACGATGAGTGGGATTAGTTCCAATGCGCTGAAGGGGAGTAGCTATGCGGAGAATAGAATGAAATACAATGGCAAAGAACTTCAATCAAAGGAGTTCGGAGATGGATCAGGGCTTGAGTTATATGACTATGGGGCGAGGATGTATGATGCACAGATAGGAAGGTGGCATGTTGTTGACCCGTTGGCACACAAGTTCCCGTGGCAATCACCATACGTTGCGTTTGATAATAATCCTATAAATAAAATAGATCCTGACGGAAGGGCAGCCTATAGCCCTATATACGGAACTGATGGCAAGTTTTTAGGAACCGATGATCAAGGGTTGCAGGGTAAAGCAATTGTGATGAAGCAAGAGGACTTTAAACAAGGGATGAGGCATGAAGATGCATTGAAGAAGGATTTAGCGCCTAATGGAGGAGCGGAATACTATAAAGCGGTACCAGATTGGAATAACTATTATGATTTCTATAATCATTACAATAGCTTACCTAACCGACCGGATTACGATGGGTTTGTTACAATCCGGGAAGGGATTAACTGGGCGAAATCTCATCCTGGAGCACTAGAAAATCCTTCACCGGATAATATGCTTTATTTGGATGCTTCCAAGCTTGATTTTGGAAATATCACTATTGGAGATTTTAATAATGGAGTAGGACAATCTTCTCCAATAAATTTAAATACTAAGGGAAATTTCGCAGAAGCTCAATTTAACTATAAACTAGCATCTACTGTGTATGCCTTGGGGCGTGTTAATGTTACATTGTTGAATACTAATGGCAGCGTAAAAATTGTGAATAATGAGGCAACGGATTATGACTGGAATAAGGGGGGGAGTATTTGGAGAAGGGGACTTATCAATTATGAAAGATGGTCAGAAGGTTTAAATGATACTCACGGTTTTAAGACGTTCTATTATGGTAGAGGACAATTACGGAAATAGAGCTTGTAAACCTCTAAACAAATTTTATGCGTAAACATTTAGGCCATATATTTCTTCAAGTGCTTGTATTGTTTGTAGTTTCCTGTAATGAAATATGGGGCGACCATTCGTTAGGTAACAATCTTTCTTTATTGGAAGGAGATAAAACGGAAGATAGGATTATTGTATATTGTTCAGGCAGAAGCTGGGGAACATGTTTTACAGGCATAGCTGTTATTCCTGTTTACAATAGGCAGTATGATAGTAGCGGGCATTATGCAGAGTTTGTAGAAACTGCCAAGTCCAATAGGAAATGGGTAATAGTGAAAACATATCAAATACAGGAGGAGAAAGAAAATTATTGGATTATCAGCAAGAACTTTAATCTTGCGAATATAGATTGCTCAAAAGCAAATTGTGATAGTATTCTTCAAAGCCATGTAAAGGGGCCAATGACACAAATCGAGTTCAGGAATAAAGTACGCTTGCTGAATATTGGCTTAGACTTTAAATAAATACCAATTGTAAAACAATAAATCAAAGAGGCTGTATCATAAATAAATGATGCAGCCTCTTAATTTTTCAAATTAGCCCCCATTTATCCACGTTCCAGGTGGAGAAGTATTTTGATTTTCTTGTATCCGCACCCAGAATGATTGCCTATTTTTAACGTATGGCAAGAGGGTAGGATGGATAATCGGTGCGGCTTACTACATTGCAGATCCAATTGTTAAGTCTGCTACAGGAAAAAGTATTGGTGATCATGTTGGTGACGCTGCAAAAGGAACTATTAGCTACTTCTCCTCAGCATGGAGTGCCGTAGTTTCTGGATTTTCTAATTTGGTATACCAACTTAAGCAAGGTTGGCGTCCTTAAAAAAATGTTAGATGTTGTTTTTTGATTTTTTATATTATTTGTCTTATAAGCTATATTCTAGTTACAACGAAAAAGGTGCTGAATCGACCTCTGTTTCTGTAGTAGGGGGACTGCAAACATTAAATGTGACGACTGTTATTATGTTGATTACGTGGTGGAGTGATAGAAAAGCACATTTTAATATATTACTTGGAGTAGCGCTGTTTGTAGTTTTTGAAGTTTATAATTATAGAAGATTTCTTTATCAGAAGAAACATTCAGTTGACGTTATAGAGAATAAATGGATAAATAAAACGGAGGCTTCAAGAAATCAGGTAAAGGCGATAGTTGTTTTGTATATTGTTATAAGTATTGTTAGCTTCTTTGGATTGGCCATATATATAGGCTCAAAAAATAATGTTTAGTTTTTAAACAATATCTTTAGTTTGAATAAAGGGGGGGGCACGATTTGGACAGCCCCGGAGATACGCTCAGCATCGCCGCGAACGCTTTCTATAAATCGGTCACACCCCAAGAACAGGCGGCAGCTAATATCGAGACGGATATCGTGCCGGCCTTGCTGAACGCGCTTGGCGGCGCGGCGCCCCAAAATGCCTTGAAGGGATCGGGGATCAGGTCTAGCCCAATCACAGCGGATTTTTACAACAACGCCTACCAGCGTTTGCGGGAGCGCGATAATGGTGATAATAATACAGATCGGCCAAAAGCCTACCTGAATTTCGTGATGTTCGGTAAAAAGTATAACTTGGAGGAAAATCACCATTAAGAAATAACCCGCAGCGGAAGGGCAGCTGGTGATGGAGAAGAGCGGCTTCCTGTACGTTTACACGAGCAACGAGAGCGTGCAGGATATTTACTTCGATAACGTGACGGTGGCGATGCAGAGCGGGCCGGTACTGGAGGAGACGCATTATTATCCATTTGGGTTGACGATGGCGGGAATATCATCAAAGGCTTTGAACAACTCACCGACTAATAGATACAAATACAGTAGCAAAGAAGAACAACGGCAAGAGTTCAGTGATGGAAGTGGTTTAGAAATGTATGACTTAGGTAAACGAATGTTGGATGTTCAAATTGGAAGATGGAATGCAGTAGATATATTAAGTGGTATCAGTAGAAGATGGTCGCCTTATAACTATGCAATGAATAAACCTATTAGGTTGATTGACCCTGATGGGATGGCTGTTGAGGAAATAAATGGAGGTTATAGATTTACTGGTGAAGATGCTGTTTTTGCTTTTGGTATTTTAAAAGCAACTTACAAAAACAAAGAGGAAAAGGACGACGACAAAAAAATTAAGGGTTCTGTTGGAATAATAACTTTTGGTAAAGAAAAGGTTTGGGGAGAGGCAATGAAGGCGTTAGTTCCTGAAGCGATTATGGAAAATGTTCCTGCTGGACCTGGACAAGGAGGATATGATGATTTTTATAATGCTGTAAAAAGCATATCCGACCAAAGCCCTGAACGGTATAGGCTTTTTAGCGGTATTTTCACATGGCTATTATGATAAGAACACCAGTAGAGATACATATGGGGAGGGGATGATTTTTGCGAATGCAGACTTACATCCCGATGCAAGCAATGTATATACTTCTGACTTAGCTAAACTGGGAACAGCGGTTCAAAACGGGCAGGTAAATTTTGCTACTTATGCACTTATCTATTTAGGTGCGTGTAATGCTTCTACAGAATATAAATCCAAAAACTTTCCGGGGGGGGCGTTCATTTGCAATGGAGTTGGCAAGGGTTACGGGTGCTTATGTATATGGAGCGGCAGATTCTCGCATGAATCCTGCTTCCACAGGGGCATCTAATACTACGTTTGGTGCTACTGACCGAGGAGGGCAGTTAATGATAAATTATTGGTATCCGGGCAGCCCTACCGGAGCGTCTGTGCCAGCAACTTCCCGAAGTGTTAATGTAGCAGCATGGGCAAGATGGTATTTGAATTTAGGGTTTTAAAAATGAGTAAAAATGAAAATCGCATTAATTATATCATTATTCAATTTTGTAATTGGCTGTAGCAGCCCAGATAAATCAATTAATACAGAAGATAGCGGTAAAACCAAAGTTATATCTGTCATGTCAGGCAAGGACACATTAAACGTTCTTGATTCTTTAAAAAAAGAATTATCAGATACAACAATTACTATAACTGTTTCTTATGCTGCAATAGAGTGCGGATGTCCACAATGGTTTGAAACAAAGTTTAAGGATGTAAAATTTTTAGAAGGCGTTGAACGGTTTTATTTAGAGCCGGTAAACAAGGATTTAATAAATGCCAATTCTTTATGGGATGGAGAGCATCTTCCTCTTACTTTAAAAATTACCGGAAGATTTTCTAAAGGAAAGGAAATACCAATAACGTATCATACTAAAGGTGAGCCTGAAAAAGCCAGAATTTTTTGGTACGATAAGATAACGGTTGTATCGCCATCATCCAAGTAAAACTATTGCACATAAAGCCCTGCAAGTCGGGGCTTTTTTTATTGTCCAAGTTTTTGCTTCATCTCTTGCTGGAAAAGAAAAGCATCAATCAATTTAGAAACAACAATTTTATTTTCTTCGGAAAGTTCACTGATACGATTAAACTGGTTAATCAGTGTTTTATCGGTAATGTTTTCTGCTGCTAAGTCGGCTGTAGTACCGTTCATTAAAAAATCAGTAGACACATCAAGGGCGTTGGCCATTTTTTTTAAAACCTCTGCGGCCGGGCTTGCCTCTCCCTTCTCATATCTTCCAATCTGTGAATGATGCACAGGAACTGCTACCTTTGAGTGGACATATAGTTAAGCTCTTTCCTTAACTTTGAATACAATTAAGGAGTTATTGTGCGGGAGGAAGAATGACAGTTAACGGAAATGATAATCCAATAAGCACTTGTTCAAATTGTCATGGATATGTATTCGCAGGTGCACAACTTGTTATCGAAGATAACACGGATGGTAGTAGTATCATTCAAACCATCCTCACTGCTGCCGCAGAGAATCTATCAATCGTTGTTGCAAAGCGGTTTTAAATTTATTACTTTGGTGTGAGAACATTCTACACTTTGGATATTTTAGCATTAATGCTTTCACTATGCCGATAGACGATGATAGAAAATATAATAAAAATCGTATCTAGCAGTTTAGTCGGAATACTGAAGTATTCTTCTGGCACAATATGGGGTGCTCATAACTTGGGTAATAAACTTACACTGTTGGAGGGGGATAAAAAGGAAGACAGGCTTATCGTTTATTGTACTGGATATAGTGCAGGTGTTTGCATAGCCGGCACACCGGTTGTTCCTTCTTGAATTATCATGAATACCTAGCTTCATCTGTGATTAAGCCATTATTAACCCGTGATGTTTTAACTTCGCTAAACAAAATTAGTGATATGAAGATGCTCAAGCATTTTCATTTACCGGTTTTACGGAATGATTTTGAGCAATTTTTTAAACGTAATGAATGGATAATATCCTGAAATCTAATGAAAAAGTTCAAATTAAAAGATAATAGAAGGGATTATCTTATAGGTCTTCCCTTAGCATTGCTGATTTGCATTTTTATATTCTGGTTGTCCGGTTTTAAAGAAAAGATGCGGAATGATGCTTTACAAAAAGGAATTAAGGTCTCGGGAATAATATATAGCGTAGATTGTAATAGAGGGCTGGCATATAGTACTATTTATTTTCGGTATAATGGTAAACGTCGCAGTACTAATTTGTCTAATAAACTGTGTAAAGATTACCGGGTTAATGATACGATTCAAGTTTATTATAACCAAGAATTACAATCGTTTTACTTAGAAAATGATGGATTAGGATATGATATTGTAATAGGTCGAACTTTTTCATCGGTGGCATTTATTTTTCTATTGGGATGTTTTATCTATCAATTGTTCATAAAGAAGAAGTGAGATTGCCAGGTTGTTATAATTAGTCCTGGTATCTTTGCTCAATGTATTAATAGTATTGGGGCAATCGAGATATTTATTGATACACCATCAAGAGTAGAACGGTTTGTAATAATTTATGCCAGGGGGCATGCAAATATTAGGAAAGTGTACAACTGTTTTTATATTTGTTGATGCAGGTAGTGCTACTTATCAGTTTTATTTGACAAAATTTGTCAATGCCTACAAACGATCAGTTTAGGTATTGTAAATACTATGAGATACCGGTTCCTAATGCCGCAGGTACTTTGGAAAGATAAAAAAATGAATCAAGAAGCATTTCAAGATTTGGTTGCTTTTATACATGAACAGTCAAGAAGTTATGAAGTTCCAATTACTTTGGATACTTCTATTGAGAATGATCTTGGCGTGACTGGTGATGATGGAGAAGCGCTAATTTTAGCATTTAGTAAACGCTATAATGTAAATATTGATAATTTTTACATTACCAAGTATTTTTATCCCGAGCCATTTATGTCAAAAATTCCTGGAAGAATAGCGGTATTAAATGTAGGCCATCTTTTAAAAGCCATCAATGTGGGTAGGCTAGATGATGAGGTAATTAAATAAAACGAGAAGAAAGAATTAGACGATAGAAAAACCGGGCTTCATTGGGGCATTTGCCATCCAGATTATCCGTGGGAGTTACTAGGATATCTTCCACGTCACAGGTCTTTAGATCAGTCTATTTCGCCTTATGAAATTAATTCTTGTCGACCAGCACTTCCTAAACTGGATTTTGATAAAATAGATAAAAATGAAATTAAAGTTAATCGGGGGAATAGGGATCATATGCTATGTCTTGTTTGTATTTCTAACTGTAGCGCACTTTAGATTTGAACTTACATTCCTTTTCTTGGAGAAGTTCTCAACAATTCAATATCAGGACAACCTAACAACAGATCGTTGGATCATGATGCAGGTTTGGGTGCTAATATACGCGATTATTGCCTGTTGGATGACATGGAGTGTTGGTATACGATATAGGTTGCTTTGGCTGGTTGGGTGTATTCTTGATGTGCTGATTTATTTTATAAGCCTGTTTTTAATTATTTTATATAACAACTATCATTATAAGGCAGGAATAACTCCTTTGTTAAGTACTACAGAAAATATTTTCCTGATATATAGTCTACAGTATTTAAAAAAGGTTATGTTTAGACTTTTTAAATGAGGGTGGATATGTTATTCTTTATTACTGGGAGAATAATTTAAATGAAATTTCTAGCCAAGATCAAGATTATATTTTGTCAACCCATGTTGAGGGATATTTTAATAAATGGAAAGACAGAAATAGTTTATAAAAAGTCGTGGAAGTATTATTCAATGATCGTTTCCCTGGTATTAGTACTTTTAACAATGCTTATCTGCTCCATATTTGTCTCTAAACAAACAACTTACCACATATACCATATTTATTTTATGGAATAATTATAATATTTGATATATAGTGCTTATATTGATTAGCATTATTTAACCCGGTAAAACCAATCATTATGTACTTCAAATCAACCATGAAGGCAGCGCTGTTCTGCGCCTGCCTTATTAGCCCTTTTTTAGCATGTCAAGAAAGTAACGCCCCCGTATCCCCAAGCCCGCGGGAAGAAAACGTGGAAATGGCTTTCCCCGGTAAAACAGGTGCCTTGGAATACCGCAATTTCCGTGGTAAAGATGTAACCCTCGAAAATTACAACGGTACCTACGTTTTACAGGGCGATATCATGGTACACCCCAAGGAATTACAGCTCCCCGGCTCGGATGCCAGGGCTGGCCGGATCGATCATTACTGGCCATCTGCCTTGGTGTATTACTCCATCGATGCATCTATATCTTCAACCAAACTCGGGCGGATTGAAGATGCCATGGATTATTGGGAAAGTACCACGGCCGTGCATTTCCAGGAAAGAACAACGCAAACGAACTACGTTAAATTCATTGATGGATCCGGTTGTTCTTCTTACATCGGCATGATCGGTGGTTCGCAAAACATCACTGTAGGCAATGGTTGTTCCGTCGGGAATATCGTCCATGAAATCGGTCATGCAGTGGGTCTTTACCATGAACATACCCGGCAAGACCGCGATAGTTACGTGCTGATCAACACGGCCAATATCGAATCCGGAAAAGAGCACAACTTTAACAAGTACAGTGCCTCGCAAGGTTTCGAAATCGGTTCGCTCGACTTTGGCTCCGTGATGATGTACAGTTCCTATGCATTCTCGGCCAATGGCTCCCCGACGATCACCAAGCTCGATGGTAGCACTTTTTCATCCCAAAGAAGTGCTTTTTCAAGTGGCGATCTGGATATCATTAACATGATGTACCCGCCTTCCGGCAATGATTACCCGACGGTGTCCATTACTTCCCCGGCAACGGGTAGCAGTTATGCCGAACCGGCCTCTGTTACCATCCAGGCAACCGCCGCAGATGCCGACGGCAGCGTAACGAAAGTGGAGTTCTACAACGGTACCACGAAACTAGGGGAAGATGCCAGCGCCCCTTATTCTTATACCTGGGCTAGCGTGGCCGCAGGTTCTTACACGATCGTAGCTAAGGCGACGGATAACGCAGGGGCTGTTACAACTTCTTCTTCTGTCACGATTTCCGTTACCTCCGCCAGTGGCGGCACACTTTGCAGCACGGTACCGGATTGGAGCAGCTCCCAAGTGTATGCAACGCCCGGCATCAAGGTAAATTACCAAGGGAAGATTTTTGAAAACAAATGGTGGATTCAAGGTACCGCCCCCGATCAAAATGATACCTGGGGCCCCTGGAAGTATCTACAGGATTGTATAGACTAGTTTTATGTAAAGCAAAGATGTTAATTACCGCCCGGCATGATCAACTTTGCCGGGCGGTTTTGCATAAACGGTGTATATGCTGCTCCCGGGCGATCAAATTAGCGGCCGTAATGGCCAATTTGTACCTTTTTTTGTTTCTTTTTTGGGCTGAATTGTAAAGAAAATCTTTCAATCCCCCAACCTCAACATATAAACACTGTCAATAACACGCTCCCGCTGCCCTGGCAATAAAAACTTCATCTTCAGCTTCGTGATCCTGTAATTTGGAAATATCGCCAAGGTATCTGCTTCGATTCCAAGACGCCCCAGTTCCGCTATACCCCTTTTATTTGTAAACAAGTAGGGCGTTTTAGTAGAAATGGAATCTGCCCATATCACGTTGGCATCAGCATAAAATTCAAAACTGAAAGATTGCAATGAATACATCTGCACAACGGCGCCGGGTAATTGCGCATTCTTCCACCTGGCAGCTTCAGATCCACCTTGATAAAGCAATAGCGGCGGATAAAAAAATACATTCAAAAATATTGCGATCGATATGCTCCCCACCATGCTCAGCGCCACAACTTGCCGCTTGATCCTGTTATTTAACAACGACAAATAAATACCTGCGATAAACACCGGCAAAAATCCATACCAATAATTCCCCCGGAATATAATGCAAACTGCCAATGGCAATATTAACATTAATACGGCTATAACTTTTTGAATGATCTGCACTGCTTTCTTTTCATACCAATGCTCACGTATAAACCAATCGGCTAACACGATCCCGAAAAAGGGAAATAATATCAATAAATAATGCGGCAACTGGAACCGCGATAATGAAAATATCAACATCGTCGCCAATATCGCCCCGGTACTGAAATGTTCCTTCCCCTTTTTAATATGTTTTACAACTTGATAAATAGCCGCGTATAATAACAAGCTCCAAGGCAAAAAAGCCCATAACAACGTGTGGAAGAAAAAGAAGAAATCCCCTTTGCCCTTTATCGGCCCCGTATTAAAAAAGCGGCCAAATTGACTCTCCCATAAAAAGAATTGCACACCCGATACGGCATGTTTGCCGAATACCAGTTTCCCGGGCTGTAGATCAAATTGTTGATAAACAGCATAAATTTCCGGCAACGTAAGGATGCAAGTCAATAATAAATATAAATACCACCGCGCTTGCCAAAATTGTTGCCACTCCTTTTTGATAATCCAGTCCAGCCATAAGCCCGCGCCCAGCGGTATCAACACGAAGGGCCCTTTTGTCATCAGGGCGCATGCTGTAAAAAAGGCAGCCGGCAAAATTTGCATCGCCTCCCGCTTGGCCCGCATTAAATGATAACCGGCTGCCATAAGGAATAGGGTAAGATAGGGTTCTGCCTTTACATCATTCATACTGATGATGCCATGTAAGGCGGATAGGTAAATAAGTACGGACAGGCGACCAATGTCCCGCCCGTAAAATCGTACGGCAAATAGATAGGTATAGTAAGCGCCCAGTATCCAACAAATGAATGCAGGGAATTTGTATGCAAAAGTGTTGATGCCAAATAGTTTGTAACCCGCGGCAACGATCCAAAAGGGTAGGTGCGGTTTGTCTAACCAATCCGTTCCCCGCGCGTATAAATTCATCCAATCACCGCGCAAATCCATTTGCTTTGATATGCCCGCGTATAACGCTGCATCCGGCTCCATCAAGGTATTGAACAGGCCCGGGAGCATCGCGGTTACCAGCAGGCCCACTGCCCAGCGGAATATATTTACAGGTATCGTTTTATGCCCTGGAAGAAGCTGTTGTTTCAATACGTCGAGATTTTTTTATCTTAATTCCATTCTTATCAAACCAGGTGAAAAGCAAGGTTACCAGGTAGCCGATGCTCATCCCGTAAGCTGCGCCCGCCAATACATCGCTGGGATAGTGTTTGCCAACGTACACCTGTGCATAGCAAATCATGCCCGCCCAGATCCAAACCCACAGCCAATGTTGCCACTTCATCCCCAGGTATTGCATACTGCCGAACCAAAATGCAGCCAATGCAAAGTGGTTCGTAGCATGCGACGACGGGAAACCGTTCTGCCCGCCGCAACCTACCAGGTTCCTTAGGTAAACCTGCAAATCGGGGTTATAGCATGGTCTCAACCTTTGAAACATGGGCTTGAGGATGCTCGCGCTGCTAAAATCGGCCAACGCGAAGCAAAGCAAGGTGCCTGCAAGGAAAAGGAGCGCCTTGTCACGCCGTTTCACCGTGATGTAAACCAATATAAAAACATACAGCGGAATCCAGGTCAAAGGGTTCCGCAATAGTAACATGAACGGGTCTAAATACTCGTTGGCAGCAGTCTTTTCGATGAAGATAAATAGCTGTTCATCCAACTGTTGTAGGCTCTCCAGAAAATTCATACCCTAAAAATGCGATACCCGTATTACCTAAATGATAGGGAATTGTTACGAAATCATTATTGTATGATTCATAACAATAAAGCTGGTTGATATTTGGGCGCGCCCCTACGGGTCGGGCTATCCGCTACAAGTCCTCGCCGCTCCCTACGGTCGCGCCTGCGGGCTTTCCACTGCTATCCCTCGCGCGGTTTCACGCCCGGCACATGCTTTCGGAAAATGTTCGTTATATAAAGTTGATTACATGCTAGTCCGGCCTAAAATTGCTTTAAACGCATTAGAATTCCTTACCCGGTAAAAGATATAATCGAAGGAAGATACATTCAAAATCCTGGGTATCCCCACCAAGAAAACCGATGAACCTCGCACCGTTGATAGCGAACGTTAGCTAGGCGATACAGTAGTACAAAAGCTGGATCTGGCGATCAAATTGGCGGCCGTGATGGCCAATTTGTGCCCTTTTTTGGTAATTTTTTGGCAAGCAAAAAAGTACAAGAAACGAGCAGGAATACATTGCATCGAACTTATGAGGAGACGATAATTTATTCATTGAAAATATAGTCAGACAATAATGTTTGTTTATATGTATAATATGCTTATTTCAACATTAGTATAATTTAGAATGAACATCATTTATTCTGATGAACGAAATAATACAGGCGGTTGATAATGAATAAAAATGAATAAAGTAGCTGGCTTAGAAATAAAATAGCTAAACTATTTTTGATATGTCAGTAGTGTGCCAACCGGCAACCTACAAGTTCATTTATTGTAACATCCTTCAAATTTTTTATCAATGTCCATGAAAATCGAATTAGCAAATTACGGTTGCGAAGAATTAAGCTTCGATGAGCAACAACAGGTTGATGGTGGTGCGTTATTTTCTAATCTACGCACAACTTTGATCGACCTGATCAATAACGGTCAAATCCTGGTGGCTTCCGTGCCTGTAGTTGGTATGACTTTATTTGGTCTAACGGCGCCTACCTTGGCATCAATTAAAAACTTACTGTAAATAATCTTACAGATCACGAATTTATTGTTAAAAAGCCGGGATATGTATCATATGCCCGGCTTTCATATTTATTTTACATTGTAGTCCGACTAAAAATGCTTTAAAGGTACTTGAATTCTTTACCTGTTCAAGGATATAAGCGAAGGATGATACATTCACCCCCCACCAAGAGAACCGTGGAACTTCGCACCGTCGATAGCGAAGGGTAGCTGGGCCATACAGTAGTAGCAAGGCCAGATCGAGCGATCAAATTGGAGGCCGTAATGGCCAATTTGTGCCCGTTTTTGGTGCTTTTTGGGCAAGCAAAAAAGTGCAAGAAACGAGCAGATGAACATTGAATCGAACTATTGAGGGATCAAATTGCTCCCCGGTTAAAATTTAGTCGGACAATAATGTTTATTTTACATTAGTTATTTATGTCATTTAACCCGGCATCCGGCTAAGCTGGATCTCCATTTCCTTGAACTCTTGCCCATTTACCACGCGGTACATCTCGAATGAATAGTGATCGTCGTCCGTAATTTTCATGATTTCCTTGAGCTGGTATTCCTGCCCATTGCCCGGATCGGTCATGCTGCCTTTAAATTCAACGCCGTTTTGATCCGGCAACCATTTCCCGTCCATGTACATCATGCCGGTACCCATGTTGTCGATCCAAGAGGAAACGAACATTTTCCGGCCATTGTCGTAACCGATCCAGGATTTCCCCTCGAAAGGCATGTCCATGAACTGCCCGGTATATTTGCATTCCTGGTAGCGACCGCCCAGGATCATCTTGTTCGTGCAAGAACCTTCCGAAACGGTCGGGTCTGCCCCCGGCGCCTGCCAAGCGGTAATCTTAGCCGACCATTCCCCGTCCAGGTTGGCCAATTTTTTATGGAATTCACCCGGGGTCATATATTCCATCCAGGCTTTTTGCATGGCATCAGGGTCATCCTGGGCATGCAGGCTGAAAGCGGCAAAAATGCAGCCGATGAAGAGAAGGAGTGACTTTTTCATAAAGTAGATTTATTAGTAAATTAAGCCATCCGGGCTACCTGGAGAGGTCAAACTTATTATTGGGTAGGAAATATGATAAGAATAGCGTAGATTTGTCACCTGTGCATAAAAAAATGGCTCATTCTAGCAAAAAAAATGCCGATTTCCAAAAGATTTTTGGTTAATCAGTATTATTTCCTACCTTTGCATCCCCCTTAAAGGGTCATTTTTAGAATTGAACTTTAAGTTTGGGAGTTTCCGTTATAGACGGAAGCGTCTTACCAAATTAAATTAATCATCATGGCAAAAGAAATCGCAACGTACGTGAAATTGCAGGTGAAAGGCGGCCAAGCCAACCCTGCTCCTCCGATTGGTCCCGCTTTGGGTTCCAAAGGTGTGAACATCATGGAGTTCTGCAAGCAATTCAATGCCCGTACCCAAGATAAAATGGGTAAGGTATTGCCTGTAGTACTGACCGTGTACACCGACAAGTCCTTTGACTTCATCATTAAGACTCCTCCAGCTCCGGTACAATTAATGGATGCTGCTAAGTTGCAGAAAGGTTCTAAAGAGCCTAACCGTAATAAAGTGGGTAAAGTTACCTGGGAACAAGTTGAAGCTATCGCAAAAGATAAAATGGCTGACTTGAACTGCTTCACTGTAGACAGCGCTATGAAAATGGTAGCTGGTACTGCTCGTAGCATGGGTATCACCGTTGACGGTCAAGCCCCTTGGGATAAATAATTGTTACACCTTGTTTTACAGGTAAACTTTAAAATCATTTCACAAAATGGCAACTAAAAGAAGGAAAGTGGCTGAAGCAAAGGTTGACAAGAACAAATTGTACTCCCTTAAAGAGGCTTCTGCACTCGTAAAAGATACTAACTGTACGAACTTCGACAGCTCTGTTGATTTACACGTACGTCTAGGGGTAGACCCTAAAAAAGCTGACCAGGCTATCCGTGGTTCCGTAACGCTTCCCCACGGTACTGGTAAAACTAAACGCGTATTGGTACTTTGCACGCCCGATAAAGAGGCGGAAGCAACAGCTGCCGGTGCGGATTTTGTAGGTTTAGACGAATACATTCAAAAGATTGAAGGCGGTTGGACAGAAGTGGACGTTATCGTTGCTACTCCGGCTGTAATGCCTAAAATCGGTAAACTGGGTAAAATCCTCGGTCCCCGTAACTTGATGCCAAACCCTAAAACGGGTACGGTTACCAACAACGTGGGCGACGCTGTGAACGATGTGAAAGGTGGTAAAATCACTTTTAAAGTGGATAAAGCTGGTATCATCCATGCTTCTATCGGCCGCGTTTCTTTCGCTCCCGAAAAAATCGAGCAAAACTCCCAAGAGCTGATCTCCGCGATCATCAAGTTGAAACCATCTACCGCTAAAGGTATTTACCTGAAAGGTTTAGCCATGGCTTCAACTATGGGCCCCGGTATTGTAATCGACACTAAATCTGTTCAAAACTAATTTTTTGAGTCATGAAGAAAGAACAAAAAGGAGAAGTAATTGAACTGCTGAAAAGTAAGTTCACCCAATATAACAACTTCTACGTTACAAATACCGAGTCTTTGACGGTTGCTCAAATCAACCACCTGAGAAGGGTTTGTTTCGATAAGAACGTTGAAATGAAGGTGGCTAAAAACACCCTCATCCGCAAAGCGTTGGAATCTTTAGACAGCGAAAAATACGCTGGCGTGTACGAAGCATTAAACGGTGTAACCGCGTTGATGTTCTCAGACAGCCCTAAGGAACCTGCGGTAATCATCTCCGATTTCCGTAAAGCAAATGCTAAATTGGAAAAACCCGTATTGAAAGCTGCTTTCGTTGCTGACGAAATCTTCTTGGGTGATAACCAATTGTCTAACCTTACAAAAATCAAAACGAAAAACGAGCTTATCGGCGAAGTTATCGGTTTGTTGCAATCTCCTGCAAAACGCGTTATCGCTGCATTGCTTGAGAAAGGTAAAAATGAAGGTGGTGCAGAAGTTGCTGCTGAAGCTCCAGCTGCTGAATAAGCCCTTCATCCCGGCTGCTACCCCGGTAGCTGCCCACGAATATGGCTTCCAAGTCGTAATATAAATTCAAATTTCATTTAAAAAACACACAAAAAACATTATACAATGGCAGACGTAAAAGCTTTAGCTGAACAATTAGTTGGCTTGACTGTTAAGGAAGTACAAGAATTAGCAGACGTATTGAAAAATGAATACGGTATTGAGCCAGCTGCTGCTGCAGTAGTAGTTTCTGGCGGTGGCGATGGCGCTGCTGCTGCTGAAGAAAAAACTTCTTTTGATGTAATCTTGAAAGCTGCAGGTGCTAGCAAATTGAACGTAGTTAAGATCGTTAAAGACTTAACCGGTCTTGGTTTGAAAGAAGCTAAAGAATTGGTAGATGGCGCTCCGAAACCAGTGAAAGAAGGCGTTACCAAAGCTGAAGCTGAAGATCTGAAAGCTAAGTTGTCAGAAGCTGGTGCTGAAGTAGAGATTCAGTAATTCTTTGCTTATTAATACATCTTTTTTAAGGTCAAAAGTGCTTTTTGGCACTTTTGGCCTTGTTCCCTTTGGGAACGTGTCTTTTCGAGATGGTCAATTATAGGGAAACTGCTACAAAAAGTGGATGACGTTCGAGCAAGGCTACAGACAAATGATGTTTTTTGGCAAAGAAGTCTTAAATTCCCTTTTTCTTACAAGTTAATTTAACTGCTAACTTCGAATATGTCTCTAAAAAAAGCCCAAACTAGCGAAAGAGTAAATTTTGGAAAGATCAAACAAGTTACTGAGACACCGGATCTGTTGGCTATCCAAATTCAATCTTTCAAGGATTTCTTCCAATTAGAAACCACACCAGACAAGCGGAACAACGAAGGACTGTTTAAGGTATTTAAAGAGAACTTCCCGATTACCGATACCCGCAATATCTTCAACCTGGAGTTCTTGGACTATTTCGTAGACCCCCCTCGCTATACCATCGATGAGTGTATCGAGAGAGGCCTTACGTACTCGGTTCCTTTAAAGGCGAAGTTACGCTTAAGCTGTAATGATGAAGAGCACGTTGATTTCCAAACCATCGTACAGGACGTTTTCCTCGGAAATATCCCGTACATGACCCCAAGGGGTACTTTCGTGATCAACGGTGCAGAACGTGTAGTTGTTTCCCAATTGCACAGGTCCCCTGGTGTATTCTTTGGACAATCCGTCCATCCTAACGGTACCAAGATCTACTCTGCTAGGGTGATCCCGTTCAAAGGTGCCTGGATGGAGTTTGCTACGGATATCAATAACGTGATGTATGCCTACATCGATCGTAAGAAAAAGTTCCCCGTAACGACCCTCTTACGAGCCATCGGCTACGAAACGGATAAGGATATCCTGACCTTGTTTGGCATGGCGGATGAAGTGAAGGCTGACCGTAAGACACTCGAAAAATACTATGGCAAAAAACTCGCCGCACGCGTTTTGCGTAGTTGGGTGGAAGACTTCGTTGATGAAGATACCGGTGAAGTGGTATCCATCGAACGTAACGAAGTAGTGCTGGAACGCGATAGCATCCTCGATGAAGAAAGTATCGAACTGATCCTCGAAATGGATGCGAAAACTGTTTTCCTCCAGAAAGAAGAGGTAAGCGGTGACTTCTCTATCATCTACAATACTTTAAATAAGGATACTTCTAACTCCGAGCTGGAAGCGGTACAACATATCTACCGCCAACTCCGAGGCGCCGATGCCCCGGATGATGAAACCGCTCGTGGTATTATCGATAAATTATTCTTCTCCGATAAACGTTATGACCTCGGGGAAGTGGGCCGTTACAAGATCAACCGCAAGTTGAACTTGGAAACCCCGCTCGAAAACAAGGTATTGACGAAAGATGATATCATTTCTATCATCAAGTACTTGGTACAATTAACGAATGGTAAAGCCGAGATCGATGATATCGATCACTTGAGCAACCGCCGTGTTCGTACCGTGGGTGAGCAGTTATATGCTCAATTCGGTGTGGGCCTGGCGCGTATGGCGCGTACCATCCGTGAAAGGATGAACGTTAGGGATAACGAGGTGTTTACACCGGTAGACCTGATCAACGCCAGGACATTGTCTTCCGTGATCAACTCTTTCTTCGGTACCTCCCAATTGTCCCAGTTCCTCGATCAAACAAACCCGTTGTCCGAGATTACGCACAAACGTCGTATCTCTGCCCTCGGTCCCGGTGGTTTAAGCCGCGAAAGAGCTGGTTTCGAGGTGCGTGACGTGCACTATTCTCACTACGGTCGCCTCTGTACGATTGAAACGCCGGAAGGACCGAACATCGGTTTGATCTCCACGCTTTGTGTTCACGCGAAAGTGAACGAGATGGGATTCATCGAAACGCCTTACCGTAAAGTGAAGGAAGGTATCGTGGCGATGGAAGATGTGGAATACCTGAGCGCTGAAGAGGAAGATACTTTGAAAATCGCGCAGGCTAACGCCCCGCTCGATGAAAAAGGTAATTTCGTAAATGATAAAGTGAAATCCCGCGAAACCGGTGATTTCCCGATCCTCGATAAAACAGACGTGGAATACATGGACGTTGCCCCGAACCAAATCGTGGGTCTGAGCGCTTCCCTGATTCCGTTCCTCGAACACGATGATGCCAACCGTGCCCTGATGGGATCAAACATGCAGCGTCAAGCTGTACCGTTGATCGCACCGCAAGTACCGATCGTAGGTACCGGCTTGGAAGGTAAAGCTGCCCGCGATTCCCGCTTGCAGATTACTTCCGAAGGAAAAGGTGTGGTTGAATTCGTTGATTCTAACGAGATCCATGTTCGCTACGATCGCGACGAGATGCAAAAGCTGGTAAGCTTCGAAGACGACCTGGTGATCTATAAACTCACCAAGTTCGTTAAAACGAACCAAAGCACTTGTATCAACCTCCGTCCTGCCGTAGCTAAAGGTCAACAGGTAGTGAAAGGCGACTTCTTAACGGAAGGTTATGCCACCCGCGCCGGTGAATTGGCCCTTGGTCGTAACCTGAAAGTGGCCTTCATGCCATGGAAAGGGTACAACTTCGAGGATGCGATCGTAATCTCTGAAAGGGTAGCCCGCGAAGACTGGTTTACTTCTATCCATATCGATGAATACGAATTGGAAGTACGTGATACCAAGTTGGGTGAAGAGGAATTAACCCCGGATATCCCGAACGTGAGCGAAGAGGCTACTAAAGACCTCGACCAAAACGGTATCATCCGTATCGGTGCCCACATTAAGGAAGGTGATATCCTGATCGGTAAGATTACGCCGCGTGGTGAATCCGATCCTTCTCCTGAAGAGAAATTATTGAGAGCCATCTTCGGTGATAAAGCTTCTGATGCGAAAGACGCTTCCTTGAAGGCACCCCCATCAACAGAAGGTGTGGTGATCGACAAGAAATTGTTCTCCCGCGCTAAGAAAGATAAAAACTCTAAGACACGCGAAAAAGCTGCCCTCGAAAAACTCGAGAAAATACACCAGAAGAACGAAGAAGATCTGCTGGAAGTATTGATGAGCAAATTGCTCGTGTTGTTGAAAGATAAAACCTCTCAAGGGGTAACCAATACCTTCGGTGAAGTGTTGATCTCGAAAGGATCTAAGTTCTCTCAAAAGAACTTGGTGAATATCGATTTCCAAAACGTAAACCCGTTGAATTGGACTACCGACGAGGTTACCAACGACCAGATCAACACCTTGTTGCACAACTACAGCATCAAGTACAACGAGGAATTGGGTCGTTACAAACGTGAGAAATTCAACATCTCTATCGGTGATGAATTACCTGCAGGTGTACTGAAATTGGCTAAAGTTTACCTCGCTAGCAAGCGTAAGCTGAAAGTGGGTGATAAAATGGCGGGCCGTCACGGTAACAAGGGTATCGTAGCCAAAATCGTTCGCGATGAGGATATGCCGTTCTTGTCTGATGGTTCCCCGGTTGATATCGTGTTGAACCCGCTAGGGGTGCCTTCACGTATGAACCTCGGCCAGATCTATGAAACCGTACTCGGTTGGGCAGGTAAAAAATTAGGTCTCCGCTTCGCTACACCGATCTTCGATGGTGCCAGCACTGAAGAGATTGCTAATTACATTGATGAGGCTGAATTGCCAAGCTTCGGTCATACTTACCTCTACGATGGTGAATCAGGTGAGCGCTTCGATCAGAAAGCTACCGTGGGTATCATCTACATGCTGAAACTGAGCCACATGGTTGACGATAAGATGCACGCGCGTTCTATCGGGCCATACAGCTTGATCACGCAACAACCGTTGGGTGGTAAGGCACAGTTCGGTGGTCAACGTTTCGGTGAGATGGAAGTATGGGCGCTGGAAGCATACGGTGCCGCCAACATCTTGCAAGAATTGCTCACGATCAAATCCGATGACATTGTGGGTCGTGCGAAAGCTTACGAATCTATCGTTAAAGGCGATAACATTCCGAAAGCAGGCGTACCGGAATCCTTCAATGTATTGATCCATGAATTACGTGGATTGGGCTTGGATTTGAAATTTGAATAGTATTAAAGACTTCCGGTGAAAGGTTCGAACCTTTTACCGGAAGCTCTATATAAGGTTCTCCCAGGGAAAAAATTTTAGTGCCAATAGCAAACAGCTAACGGTTCACAGCTAAAAGCTCACAAATGGCCATAAAAAAAGAAAATCGTCCTAGATCAAATTTTAACAGCATTACCATTAGCTTGGCGTCTCCTGATGCAATCTTGGAACGCTCTTATGGTGAAGTGTTAAAACCTGAAACCATCAACTACCGTACTTACAAGCCGGAACGTGATGGTTTATTCTGCGAAAGAATATTCGGTCCTGTAAAGGATTATGAATGCTATTGCGGTAAGTACAAACGTATCCGTTACAAGGGTATCGTCTGCGACCGCTGTGGTGTGGAAGTTACAGAGAAGAAAGTTCGCCGCGAAAGAATGGGACACATCCGTTTGGTAGTACCTGTTGTACATATCTGGTACTTCAAGTCTTTACCAAACAAAATCGGTTACCTGTTAGGAATGTCTTCCAAGAAATTGGAAACCATCATTTATTATGAAAGATACGTGGTGATCCAATCCGGTGTGAAACAAGAAAAAGGGCTGAATTACGCTGACTTGTTGACCGAAGAAGAATACCTCGATATCCTGGACACACTTCCGAAAGATAACCAGCTCTTACCGGATGAAGATCCAAATAAATTCATCGCGAAAATGGGTGCGGAAGCGGTTGAGATGATGTTGGCAAGAATCGATCTTGACGGCTTATCTTACCAATTACGTAACCAGGCTGCTACCGAAACTTCTCAACAACGTAAAGCGGAAGCTTTGAAACGTTTGAGCGTAGTGGAAGCATACCGCGAAGCTAATACCCGCGTAGAAAACCGTCCTGAATGGATGGTTATGCAATATATCCCGGTTGTTCCACCAGAATTGCGTCCACTGGTTCCACTAGATGGCGGCCGTTTCGCATCTTCTGATTTGAATGACCTTTACCGCCGTGTAATTATCCGTAACAACCGTCTGAAACGCTTGATCGAGATTAAAGCTCCCGAAGTAATCTTGCGTAATGAGAAAAGGATGTTGCAAGAAGCGGTAGACTCCCTGTTCGATAACTCCAGGAAATCGAACGCCGTGAAAGCGGAAGGTGGTCGCGCCCTCAAATCTTTGTCCGATGTACTGAAAGGTAAACAAGGCCGTTTCCGTCAAAACTTGTTAGGTAAACGTGTGGACTACTCCGGTCGTTCTGTAATCGTTGTAGGCCCAGAGTTGAAACTCCACGAATGTGGTTTGCCTAAAGATATGGCGGCGGAATTGTTCAAACCGTTCATCATCCGCAAATTGATCGAAAGAGGCATCGTGAAAACCGTGAAATCTGCCAAGAAATTGGTAGATCGCAAGGAAGCGGTAGTTTGGGATATCTTGGAAAACGTATTGAAAGGTCACCCGGTAATGTTAAACCGTGCTCCAACGTTGCACCGTTTATCTATCCAGGCTTTCCAACCACGTCTTATTGAAGGTAAAGCGATCCAATTGCACCCGTTAGTATGTTCCGCGTTCAACGCCGACTTCGATGGTGACCAAATGGCGGTACACGTTCCTTTGAGCAATGCCGCGATCTTGGAAGCACAATTGCTGATGCTTTCTTCTCACAATATCTTGAACCCTCAGAATGGTACACCAATTACACTTCCTTCACAGGACATGGTACTCGGCCTGTACTACATCTCCAAGGGAAGAAAATCTACCCCTGAAGAACCGGTAAAAGGGGAAGGCATGGCCTTCTATTCTGCCGAAGAGGTGATCATTGCTTACAATGAGCGCAGGGTAGAATTGCATGCTCACATCAGGGTTAAGACTTATGTGCGCAATGCAAAAGGTGAATTGGAATTCAAATTGATCGAAACCACGGTAGGCCGCGTATTGTTCAACCAATTCGTACCGAAAGAAGCAGGTTTCGTGAACGCGTTATTGACGAAGAAATCTTTGCGTGAAATCATCGGTGACATCATCAAGGCTACCGATATTCCGAAAACTGCGAAGTTCTTGGATGATATCAAGCAACTCGGTTTCCGTTCTGCATACCGCGGTGGTTTGTCCTTCAACATCAACGATTTGATCATCCCAGAGGTGAAACAAATGATGGTGGACAGCGCTTCCGGTGAAGTGGATGAAGTTTGGGACAACTACAACATGGGTCTGATCACCAACAACGAACGTTATAACCAAATCATCGATATCTGGTCCAGGGTGGATACCAAGGTTACTGAAACCTTGATCCGCGAATTGGCTTCGGACAAACAAGGGTTCAACTCCGTGTACATGATGTTGGATTCCGGTGCCCGTGGTTCTAAACAACAGATCAAACAGTTGGCAGGTTTGAGGGGATTGATGGCCAAACCGCGTAAGAGTGGTTCTACAGGCTCTGAGATCATTGAAAACCCGATCTTGTCTAACTTTAAAGATGGTTTGAATGTACAGGATTACTTCATCTCTACCCACGGTGCCCGTAAGGGTCTTGCGGATACAGCCTTGAAAACGGCTGATGCCGGTTACCTGACTCGTAGGTTGGTAGACGTGGCGCAAGATGTGGTAATCAACGAGGAAGATTGTGGTACTTTACGTGGTATCGCTATCTCCGCATTGAAAGATAATGAAGAAGTAGTTGAACCGTTATACGACCGTATCTTGGGACGTACTTCTCTGCATGATGTATTTGACCCCGTTTCCGAGGAATTATACGTTGCTGCCGGTGAACAAATTACCGAAGATGTAGCAAAACGCATTGAAGAAAGTTCTATCGATACCGTTGAAATCCGTTCCGTACTTACCTGCGAAAGCCGTAGGGGTGTGTGCGTGAAATGTTACGGTAAAAATCTGGCCACAGGCTACACCACTCAAAGAGGTGATGCCGTTGGTATCATCGCGGCGCAGTCCATCGGTGAGCCGGGTACCCAGTTAACACTCCGTACCTTCCACGTGGGTGGTGTTGCGGGCTCCGCTTCGGTTGAGTCTACGCTGACTGCCAAGTTCGACGGTACCATCCAGTTCGATGGTTTGAGAACAACTACTTTCGAAAATAACGATGGTAATAAAGTTCAGGTGGTTATCGGTCGTACCGGTGAGGTGCGTATCATGGATGTTAAGAATGATCGCTTGTTGATCACCAATAACGTTCCATACGGTTCTACCCTGGTAGTGAAAGATGGTCAGAAAGTTGCGAAAGGTGATGTGATCTGTACTTGGGATCCGTTCAACGCCGTTATCGTTTCTGAAATTCCGGGTAAAGTTCGTTTCGACAGCATCATCGAAGGTATCACCTTCCGTGAAGAAGCCGATGAACAAACCGGTCACCGTGAGAAAGTGGTTATCGAAACAAAAGATAAGAACAAGATCCCGTCTATTTACGTAGATGGTGATAAGGACGTGAAACCTTACAACTTACCTGTAGGTTCCCATATCGTGATCGACGAAGGTGAGAGCGTAAGAGCAGGACAGGTGTTGGTGAAAATCCCGCGTGTTCTTGGTAAGTTGAGAGATATCACGGGTGGTCTTCCTAGGGTAACAGAATTGTTCGAGGCTAGGAACCCATCTAACCCTGCAATCGTATCTGAAATAGATGGTGTGGTTGCCTTCGGTAATATCAAACGTGGTAACCGCGAAATCATCATCGAAAGCCGCGAAAGTCAAATCAAGAAATACTTGGTGCCATTAACCCGCCACATCCTGGTGCAAGATGGTGACTTCGTGAAAGCTGGTACAGCGCTTTCAGATGGTTCTATTACACCGGCAGATATCTTGTCAATTAAAGGTCCATTCGCCGTACAAGAATACTTGGTGAACGAGATCCAAGAGGTTTACCGTTTACAAGGTGTGAAAATCAATGATAAACACATCGAGGTAATCGTGCGTCAAATGATGCGTAAAGTAACCATCGAAGATCCGGGAGATACAAGGTTCTTGGAAGGAGATACCGTGGATAAATTCGAGTTCTTCGAAGAAAACGATTCCATCTTTGATAAGAAAGTGGTTACCGAAGCCGGTGAGTCCGCTACTTTGAAAGCTGGCCAGATCGTTACCTTGCGCCAAGTTCGTGAAGAGAATTCATTACTCCGTCGTTCCGATAAGAAACTGGTGGAATTCCGAGATGCAAATGCCGCAACATCAAGTCCGTTGTTGTTGGGTATCACCAAGGCTTCCCTCGGTACGCATAGCTGGATATCCGCAGCTTCCTTCCAGGAAACAACGAAAGTATTGTCTTCTGCCGCGATCAACGGTAAAACTGATGACATGCTCGGCTTGAAAGAAAACGTAATCACGGGTCACCTCATCCCTGCAGGTACCGGTTTACGCGAGTTCGAAAACATGATCGTTGGTTCTAAAGAAGAATACGATATCCTTTCTGCTTCGAAAGAGGTATTCCAATTCGATGAAGAAGAATAATGATTTAAATCGTTACGGCATAGAGCCGAGGCATGCCTTGGCTCTACCGGTAACGGAACATAAAAATAAAAAGGTCGCAATCCCGTTGCGACCTTTTTATTTCCATTTATTGCTTGCAAATCCCGCTTTAACATTACCCTAACATAAATCCTTGTTATATAACTCAAAAAAATCTAAAAAACTATTGCTACTACTAAGGAAATTATACTAAAAACCTTATTTTAGCTGCCAATAATTGACAATTCAGGAGTTTAAATCTACCTATCGACATTATGTATACTACAAAACAATTTGTGAAAAACGGGTTTTTGATGGCCGTTGCTGCTGCGACATTCATGGCTTGCGGACAAAGTAATCAATCTACTTCCAATCCTAGCACCACTAAAGATAGTGGCGCCGTGGCAATGAAAGGTTTGAACATTGCTTATGTTGATTTAGATTCCTTGGAAGCTCATTACGAATATTTCAAGGTGAAAAAAGCAGAACTTGAAAAACGCCAGATCTCGATCGATAATGAATTGAAAGCAGATGCCAGGGCTTTGCAAAATAGGTTAAATAGCTTGCAACAAAGAGCTAATACCTTGACCCAGGCAGAGGGAGAAGCGATTCAGCGTGATCTGATGCAACAACAACAAGCATTGGAAGAAAAGCGTAATAAACTTTCCCAGCAATACATGCAAGTTGAAGCTACCTTCAATGATGAATTGCGTAGAAAATTGGATGATTTCCTGGGTAAATTCAACGCTGATAAGAGATATGGATACATTTTCTCTTACCGTGATGGCGGCTCCAATATCTTGTATAAAGATCCGGCATTCGATATTACGGCTGAAGTGATCGAAGGTTTGAACGCTGAGAACGAACAAAACAAAGACAAAAAATAATTTAGGGTTGCATGCCCATGAAATAATAACTATTTTAAATCCCGGTTCATGAAATTCATCAACCGGGATTTTTTTTACCGCGATTAATATCAACCAACTTTACAACATTTCGCATGTCTGCTATCAACCAAAAACAGCAATTTAAACCCAGCCTAGGACTACTCGATGCCACCATGCTCGTGGCCGGTTCGATGATCGGTTCGGGTATCTTTATAGTTTCTGCGGAAATATCTTACAGCCTGGGTTCAGCGGGTTGGCTGACTGCCATGTGGGTCCTGGCCGGCCTGGTAACCATTATTGCCGCTATGAGTTACGGGGAACTTTCCGGTATGTACCCGAAAGCTGGTGGGCAGTATGTTTACCTCCGGGAAGCATATAATCCTTTTATCGCTTTCCTTTTCGGCTGGACACAATTCGGCGTAATTCAAACCGGGACGATTGCCGCAGTTGCCATGGCATTTGCAAAATATACCGATTACGTGTTCCCGGTACTCGGGGAATCACGAGTCGTGTTGCCTTTAGGTTTTATAGATATCACCATGGGACAGATCGTTGCGATCGCATCGGTCGTGTTATTAACTTATATTAATACGAAAGGGGTGAAGCACGGAAAAATTTTACAAACCGTGTTTACATTAGCCAAATTATTGTCGCTGTTCGGTTTAATTATTTTCGGCTTCCTGCTGGGAGCGAAGGCCGAAATCTGGAATGCTAACTGGGCCAATGCCTGGACTCCGGCACATCTAACAAAAGACAGTGCAGGGAATATCCTCAGTACAGGTTTAAGTGGCATCGCGTTGCTCGGTGCAATCGCGGTATCCATGAAAGGATCTTTATTCTCAAGCGATGCTTGGAATAATGTGACCTTCATCGCGGCAGAAATTAAAAATCCGCAAAAGAATATTGGTCGTTCATTATTCTTGGGAACCTTTATAGTGACATCCGTTTATGTATTAACTAACCTGATGTATTTGTCGGTGTTACCGTTTAATGATATCGCATTTGCACCGAATGAAAGGGTAGGGGTTGCCGCCGCCGAAGCCATATTCGGTGCCGCAGGTTCGATTGCTATTGCCGTGATGATCATGGTATCTACATTCGGATGTAATAACGGTTTGATCTTGTCCGGTGCAAGAATGTATTATACGATGGCTGAAGATGGCGTATTTATCCGTAAAGCTGCTATCCTGAATAAGAATGATGTACCGGCGAACGGTTTGTGGTTGCAATGTTTATGGGCATCTATATTGTGTTTAAGCGGTAGTTATAATAAGTTGCTGGCACTCGTAATTTTCGGGGTACTGTTATTCTATGTATTGACAATTATCGGGATTTTCAGGTTGAGGAAAACACAACCGGATGTTCCCCGTCCTTACAAGGCATTCGGCTACCCGGTGTTACCGGCTATTTATGTTGCAGTAGCATCCGGTTTGGCATTGTTACTGTTGTATACGGAAACTACCTACGCATTATTTGGTTTGGGAATTATCTTGATCGGTATCCCGATTTACTATCTCGCGAGATCCGCTAACAAGAAAACTGTTTAAAATAAAAATTCGGTAAAACGAATCCTGTTTCAATCAAGTAAACGGCAGTGCATTTATGTATTGCCGTTTTTGTTTTATGTGAATAATTGTGATATAAACTGTTAGAGAAACAGCCAATTAAAATGCGTGTATAATTATTATAATAAAATTTTTTATAATAGATTTTTTGTTCTATTTTTAGGTGAAGGAAATTTAAGACTGCGGTCTATATTGCAGTAAAGAGTATTAAATTGCAAATAACCTCAGGACAGTGAGAATTAAAGTCAAGATCTGTATTTATTGAAAGCTAACTTTATACAAAATTTTAACCCGGTCGACTTTAAAACGATGTACCATTTTTTGTTTACCATTTAGAATAGCTTCTATTAGATACTTTACATTTTATAAAAATATTACCAACATTGTTCTGATGGCCGTTAGCCCGGTGCTATGTTAGTAAGGCATGGAGCAAATCAAGAACCGATCTATCAAAATATTGCTAATAAAACGGGTGTTTTATTAGCTGAAGTATTGCATTCTCGAACATTCACATGATTTTATGCACGGCACATTGTCTCTACAATGTGCCTATTTTTATGCCCGGCTTCAGTGGGCCACCCGGCCATGCTAAAAATCTTGGAGGGAATTTAGCAGCGGATTTTTATTTTATCAGATTAGAAATTTACTTTTGTCGCATGTTTACAGAATTGTGTACCAAAGTATTTAATCAAGCTATAACGGATTTTCATTTGCATAATGACGTGCACCGCGGCATAGAAAACCCTTATAATAAAGCTGACATTGAACATCTTTTATATCTAAAAAATTGGATTGATACGGTTCAATGGCACCTGGAAGATATTATCCGTGATCCGAATATCGACCCGGTAGCAGCGTTGAAATTGAAGCGTTGGATCGATAAATCTAACCAGGAGCGTACCGATGTGGTAGAATATATCGATAGTTATTTCCTGGAAAAATTTAAGGATGTGAACGTATTGCCATCGGCTACGATCAACACGGAGAGCCCTGCTTGGGCAATTGATCGTTTGTCTATCCTTGCCTTGAAAATTTACCATATGCGTGAAGAGGCGACACGGCAAGATGCCAGTGAAGAGCATAGGGCCGTTTGCCAATCCAAGCTGGATATCCTGTTAACACAGCAAGTAGACCTATCCACGGCTATAGAGAGTTTATTGCAGGATATCGAGGGGGGCAGGAAGTACATGAAAGTGTACAAGCAAATGAAGATGTATAATGACCCCAGCTTGAACCCGGTACTTTACGCGAACAAGAAATGAGCAAATTACGAACCATATTAGCGACCCGCTTTTCAGCGATGGGTGATGTGGCGATGTGCATTCCCGTGATACGTTCCGTATTGGCAGCAAACCCCGGTTTGCAGATCGTTTTCGTCACTAATAAAAAGTGGGGAGCGCTGTGTGAAGATGTCCCGGGCCTCGTGTTTTTCCCTGCCGATGTAAAAGGGGCGCATAAAGGCGTTCCCGGTTTGTACAAGCTATCCAGGGAAATCAGGAAAAGTTATAAGATCGATGCCTTAGCAGATCTTCACCAGGTATTGCGTTCCCAGGTTTTACGTACGTTTTTTAAGTTGGCGGGGACAAAAGTTGCCGTAATTGATAAAGGCCGTGCAGAAAAGAAAGCGTTGACCCGCCGCGAAAACAAGGAATTGAAACCTTTGCAAAGCACCGTAGATCGTTATGCAAGCGTATTTCGAGAGCTGGGTTTGCAATTTGATCTACTACCAATCGAAAGGCAGCAGAAAACATTGCAACCGGGTACCTTACAATTGACGGGGGAGAAGCGAACCGATACCTGGATAGGAATAGCGCCGTTTGCAGCGCACCGGGAAAAAATGTATCCCCTGGATAATATGAAGGAAGTCATTCAACATTATGCAGCGCAACCAGGTGTTAAAGTATTGCTTTTTGGGGGTGGAGAGGCCGAAATTCGGGCTTTAAACGAATTGGAAGTAAAATATCCGTCAGTAGTCTCATTAGCCGGGAAAATTGGCTTAAATGAAGAATTAGACGTGATATCCAATCTCGATGTTATGTTGAGTATGGATTCGGCCAATATGCACCTGGCATCCTTATTCGCGGTGCCGGTGGTGAGCATTTGGGGTGCAACGCACCCTTACGCGGGATTCATGGGCTATGGCCAGGAAATGATGAATGCCGTGCAGGTTGATCTTTCGTGCCGGCCTTGCTCGGTTTTCGGTAATAAAACTTGTTTCCGTGGAGATTGGGCATGTATGGAGCAGATATTGCCCCCGATGATAACGCATAAAGTGGATAATGTGATAAAAAAATAAATCTTTAAAAGACTTATTTGTATCCTGTTTCGACAAAAAAAATGATTGAAAATCAAAAAAATATTTTGCAGAAATAAAAAAAGTTCTACTTTTGCCATCCCAAACGAAATGCTTGCCCGATAGTATAATGGTAGTACGACAGATTTTGGTTCTGTTTGTCTTGGTTCGAATCCAGGTCGGGCAACAATAACAAGTTTAGTTGCTAGGCTCAGTTAAGTTCTTAAATACAAGCATTTCGATTGCCCGATAGTATAATGGTAGTACGACAGATTTTGGTTCTGTTTGTCTTGGTTCGAATCCAGGTCGGGCAACATAAAAAGTTATAATATGAAAGGATAGGATGTTGGTCTTATCCTTTTTTGTTTTCTTATTAATTAGTAAGTTAAATTCACTCCTAACTTCAAGCCCGGATAACCAAATTCTTGTATCGGAAAATTTGTCGTTTTGCCTGAATTCCCGGATCGATATTGCTGCGGGAATGTATAATTTATCGTATAGTTTTCGAATCATACCAAGGCTTAACTCTCTTTTGCCGGATAGTATTTCCGGTTTTCGGGAACGGTAACCCAATAATTGTGAAAGCCCGGTTTCAGGCATGTTTAGCTCTCCAATCTGAACTTTATACCCAGGCAATAAATATGATTTTTAATCATTGTTATCCGGCTAATATTGCTTTAAATTTACTTGAATTCCTTACCAGGTCAAGGAAATAAGCGAAGGATGATATATTCAGCCCCACCAGGAAACCATGGAACTTCGCACCGTTGATAGGGAACGGTAGCTTGCCGATACACTTGTACAAAAGCTCGATCGCGCGATCAAATTGGCGGCCGTGATGGCCAATTTGTGCCATTTTTGGTACTCGTTTTGGGGCAAGCAAAAAAGTACAAGAAACGAGCAGGTGGACATTGAATCGAACTTTTAAGGGATACGATAATTTTTCATTGAAAATCGATATTCAATTTCCAACATCGGTGATCAATCAAAAGCTATTTTCAAGCAATGTTTAATTTTTTTAATTCGGAAAACAAAGTACACCATGTAACATATTCCCTTCCCCCACCGTTCTAAGATTTGGAGAATACCGCGCTAAAATGTAGGTTTGCGCCTGCAACCGGGTTACATCTGTCGATGTATGAAAAGGGAATCCAGTGGAAACCTGGAGCTATCCCCGTAGCTGTAAACTTGATAAAATTACTTGGCTTTCCCCTGCCACTGTACTTCATTACGGGAAGGCTGCCAAGTACAAGTAAGCCAGAAGACCTGCCCGTTTGTATTGCCATCCTTCTTTCGGGCGAAAAGATGAGCTGGATCGAAGAGTATAAACTTAAAATAGATACAAACACACCCACATGAAGAAAAATTTAATAGGTTGGTTAGCTTTAGCTGCCATTCTTGTTGTTGCTTGTAATAAAAATAATGATGATCCTACGATCCGCCCGTTCGTTACCACGGAATTTAGCATGGATACGATAGATGTCGGCCAGTCGGTTGACCTGAAGCCTACCGTGGAAATGAAAGATGGCGCGAGTTTTCAGTGGAAGGTGGATAACGAGGAAGTTAGTAAAGATACCGCTTATACCTACACTGCTTCCAGCCGCGGTAACCATAGGGTTGTGTTTACGGCTAGCAATGCCGCCGGAAAAGATTCCGGGGTATATCAAATTTTCTCTCCTGGTGAATATGACCTCGGTTTTAGCCTGATTACCGAAGGCTGGTTTGGTCATGGTACCGGCAATGTTTTATTTTATAGTTACCTGCGCGATGAGTTGACTGACAGTGTGTTTATCAAGGAAAACCCCGGTAAAGCCCTTGGCGAAATCGGTAATACCTTGCAATATGGAACGGTTAGTTTCGATAAGATGTACCTCGTGGTAAAAGCAGGTGGACCATTGGTTAAAGTTGATCCTTACACAATGAAAGAGCTCGGTAGAATCGATAATTTACCCGGTGATTTCGGGACTTCTTTCCTCGGTTTGGATACCGAGAGGGGATTACTTGGTACGAACGATGGTGTTTACGTGGTCAATCTCTCTACCATGACAATCGATGGTACCAAGGTGCCTAACATTACGGGGCCTGTAGGAAACATGTTACAATACGGGGACCGTGTTTTCGCATTGACCCGCGATAGCGGTATCGTGGTTTTCCGCTCTACGAATTATAGCACTATTAAAAAATTAGGACAGGCAGATTTCGGTTTCGCTGCCGCTAAAGATGGTTTGATATACGCTGCCAAGGACAATAAATTATGGGGGATGAACCCGAATAACTTGGCCGCGGATACGATTACTTTACCATTTACTACTACCTCGCCTTGGGGTGCATGGAGAAGTGTGCCGATGACAACATCCAGCAAAGACAATTCCGTTTATATCGCACCCCCGGACGGATGGGCCGGCGGCGCCAAGATATATCGCTACCTGAAAGGAAATGCTTCCAGCGTTAGCGAACCTTTCTTCACGTTACCGGGAGGAGAATATTTTTACGGAGCAGCGATTGCTTACAATGCATGGAAAAATGAAATCGTGGCAACGGCAACCAACAGTTCTTACGGAGGGAATGTGAATTACCTGTATTTCATCAACGCAACCTCCGGCGCCGTGAATAAAAAGATTACGTTTAATGGCTATCATTTCCCTGCCATGTTATTGATGTATTAGCCTTGACTATAAATTTTCTAATAGTTTATATTACAATGGAGCTTCGTTATGAAGCTCCATTTTTTTGATACTTATCGAAAGCTTGTTTGGCAAGAATATTGACAACTATAAGTGTGATTATTTGTTATAAATAATAAATGAAACACGCTCGTCCATATGAAGAAGAATTTGGTTTTTATCTTGAATGGGGTTGTCAAAAATGCCTATGCGAAGGAGAAAGTATTGCAATTGATCCCGAACCGTAAATTAACTTCTGCAAATCCTGTTGTACTTTGGCAACATGTAATGCCGACGGAAATTAAGCAGTCTTCAGATGCGAAAATTGTAGAGCCGCATCCTCACCGCGGTTTTGCAACGGTAACATTTATGCTGCAAGGAGAAGGGTATCATTATGATAACGCGGGGCATGAAACCATATTGAAACCGGGCGATGTTCAATATTTATTTGCAGGTAGCGGAATCTTGCATTGTGAAAATCCTTCGGCACGGTTCGCCGGCTTAGGTGGAACTTACGAGTTATTGCAACTCTGGTTGAATGTTCCTGCCAAGTTCAAGATGGATCAACCGGTGTATCAAAGCGCTGTAAAGGTAGCCATCCCTGTTATCGTGGATGAATTGGGTGTGAATCTACGGTTGCCGATCGGGCATTACAAGGGGGCGAAAGGCCCGATAGAAACCAAGCAACCTATTATTGCCATTACCGGGGAGATCCATAATAATCACGATGTTTGTTTAGAAGTACCTGCCGGGAATTGGGCCTTGTTATATGTTGCCAACGGTTCCGTTACTTTAAATGATGATGAGGATAACCCCGTCCATGAGCATCAACTCGCCGTATTGGATAAAGAACGCGAAGAACTCAAAATAACGGCAAACGGGAATGCGCAAATCCTGTTCCTTTCTGCACCGCCATTAGATGAACCCCTGGTTATTAAGGACAATTTCGTCATGAATACGAAAGAAGAAATTGATCAAGCCATGGCAGATGTTGCTGCGGGGAAATTCGGTGAGATATAAAATTCTCTTGCTATTTTTTACAAATGTGTTGAATTATCGTCCCGGTATGTACATTTGCTCCATGCAAGCTTTTTCAGTTTCTATTGATTACAAGGGTGTTTCCCAACAATATTATATTGAACCTAAACAACTGGGTTATGTTATACAATTACATGTTGATATAATGGATCAGCATTTTCATTTCGAAGTAGATGACGAGGGGAATTGGCGTGTTATTGCGGCCGATCCTGCCGGGGCGCAGCAGGTTCCCGCCGGGTTGTTGCAATCTATAGCGGACGCGATAGACCTTCATTTGCAAAAATTCAACTCCTGGTAAGAACTGTTGATATTATTTTTCATAAAAAAAGACCGGAACAAGAATCCCGGTCTTTTTTTATGAAAATATCTTTCCATGTTAATTTAAAACTTCAGCAAGTTTCTTTTCTAATGCCTCGCCACGTAAGTTTTTACCGATGATCTTACCACTTGGATCGATCAGGAAGTTTTGAGGGATGGCATTTACACCGTATAAACCGGCCACTTCGTTTTTCCAACCTTTCAGGTCAGATACTTGTGTCCAAGCTAGACCGTCTTTTTCAACGGCAGCTAACCATTTGTCTTTGTTTTCATCCAAAGAAATACCGAATACGGTAAACCCTTTATCTTTATAAGTGTTGAATGCTTTTACCACGTTTGGATTTTCCTGGCGGCAAGGTCCGCACCAGCTAGCCCAAAAGTCAACCAAAACATATTTGCCTTTGAAAGAAGCTAAGCTTACAGCGTTTCCATCTTTATCGCTTTGGGAGAATTGGATCGCGGGTTGACCAACGGCGGTTTTCTTAGCAATTTCTAATTTTTTACCGAAAGCAACACCTGAAGGAGATGCTTTTACCGCATCCGCAAGGTTGTTATATAACGGTTCTGCTACAGCCGGATCAATATCGTAACCTACGGCAGTAGAAATAGCATAGATCCCGATTGGAGACTTAGGGTTTTTAGCAAGATATTGCTTGTAAATCTCAACTTGCTGTGCATCTAGCTTGTCGTATTGATTACCCAATTCTTCCATCTTCTGGGTGTTCTTTTCACTTCTTGCCTTGTAGTATTCCTGGGTAAGTTCGGCAATTTGTTTTTGAACATCCGCGGTCATGTCGTTGAGCTTCAATAACTCTTGCTGCGCAGGAGTTCCTGTAATGGTAGGTTCTTTAGTTATATCACCTACATTGATTTTCGTTTGACCTTTGTCGATGAAAAACTGGGATACACCTTTATAATTTCCTTCGAAGTTGAAGTTTTCAATTTCAGATTGATCTTTCCAAACAAGGAAGTTAGCCATGGTAGGTTCGGCCACTTCACCTTTAAAAGTGAATTTACCGGAAGCGTCAGTTTTGGCGCTGTCGATCACGTTTTTACCGCTATTACGGTAACGGATATAGAATGTTGTCGGCGTAGCAGCTTTCGCATAAGTTCCTTCGATAGTGAAAGGATACTCCTTGACAGCCTCTTTTTCTTGTGCAAAGAGCGCTAAAGGGGCTAGCAATGCTCCCGCTAATATCAATTTCTTCATTTTATAAATTGGTTTTTGTATAACAAATATGCTGAAAGTACGAATCTACGACAATTTAAATTTGATAGACGGCTATTACTGCTCAGCAAATATCATCTCTAGGGTTTTCTCCAGTTGAACTCCCCGCAGGTTGCTTGCAATAATCTTGCCGTTCGGATCTACCAAGAAGTTTTGCGGGATTGAACGCACGCCATATTGCAGCGCCACGGCATTATTCCAGCCTTTTAAATCGGAAACCTGGGTCCAACCCAGTTGATCTTGCCGGATGGCTTTCAACCAGTTATTGCGGTTGTCATCCAGTGATACGCCTAATATAACGAAATTCTTCGACTTGTACTTTTGATAAGCTTTTACTACATGCGGGTTCTCTTGCCTGCATGGTCCGCACCAGCTGGCCCAAAAGTCTACTAAAACGTATTTCCCACGGAACTGGGATAATTTTACCGGTTTGCCTTCGGTATCATTCTGCGTAAAATCCGGTGCATCCGGCTGATTTTTAGCCTTTTGAATGAAGTTATTGGCCATATTGCCGTAACGGCTTTTCTGAATGGCAGGGGAGAGCCGCCCATAGGCTTGCTCAAACTCCTTGATATCTACCTTGTTGCGTAATTCATTCAGCAGGATCCATACGCTGGCGATGGATGTAGGATGCTGTTGTATAAATGCCAGTCCTTCTTTTGATACATCCCCGGTGAATACCTGGGCTTTCTTTCTGAATGCTTCCTTGGCAGGTTCATTATCAGCTTCTATTGCTGATGCTTCGCGGTTCAAAGCATGTGCCCGCGCGATCAGGGGCTGGAACGTTGATTGGTATTCTTGGAAATGCTTTGTCTGCACACCGGATCGTAATTGATTGAGAACGGGGAAGTTAGCCGCATTCGCTTCAAAATAGATCGGTTCCTCTTCTGCAACGAATAAGAACGGCGTTTCTGTGGCTTCCAGCATCAAGGCATAAACATTTCCCATGCTGGGACTGTTCAGCGTAAATGAAAATTTACCTTGTTGAATGGTTACAGAATCGTCTACATAGGGATCCTTATCATCAAAAAAATATAATTTTTTCCCATCAGCTCCCTTAACTTGGCCATTGATCTGTAATTGAGCAAATAATTGCCAGGGAAGGGATAATAAAAATAATAGGTTTGTAAGACGCTTTAAAAGAATCATTTATGTCTTTCTTTGAGTATGTTGATAACGTCGGCTAATGTGAAATTTTTGGCTTGTAACAGCACCAGGTAGTGGAATAACAAGTCGGCCGCCTCGTTCAAAAATAGCTCATTATTGTCATCTTTGGCCTCTATCACGATTTCTACGGCTTCTTCACCCACTTTTTGAGCCACTTTATTGATGCCTTTCCTGAATAATTTAGAGGTATAAGAATCATCACTCGGGTTATTTTTACGATCGCTGATAATTTTTTCCAGCTTTTGTAAAAAGTCGGGACTGTCATTAGATTCATCCCAACAAGTATCTGATCCCGTATGGCAAACTGGCCCTGCCGGGTTGGCTTGTATCAGTAAAGAGTCGTTATCACAATCGAGTTTAATATTCTGTACGTGCAAGAAATGACCACTTTCTTCGCCTTTTGTCCACAAGCGATTCTTGGAGCGGCTGAAGAAGGTAACTTTATTGTCCTCGATGGTTTTATCCAAGGCTGCCTGGTTCATGTAGCCCAACATCAGCACTTTCCCTGTAATGGCATCCTGGATGATGGCAGGAACTAACCCGTCCGGCGACTTGGTAAAATCTACTTGCAAAGTCATATACTAAATAGTTCTAATTTTAATTTTTGAATGAACGGTATTTTGCTTTTAAAAGCGGACTTGTATCCCTTTTTGATAAAGGTACGTCTTCAATGCCGGGATTTCGATTTCCTTGTAATGAAAAATACTAGCGGCCAGGGCTGCATCAGCATTGGCGATTTCAAACACATCGGCAAAATGTTGCATCGTTCCGGCGCCACCAGATGCGATTACAGGAATATTTAACTCGCTGGAAAGCTGCCCGGTAATATCCAGGGCAAACCCTTGCTTGGTACCATCATTATTCATGGAAGTCAACAATATTTCACCGGCGCCGCGATCTGCTGCTTCCTTGGCCCAATCGATCGTTTTTGTAGTCGTTGCTACCCGTCCCCCGTTGAGATACACATACCAATCGCCGTTTTCGAAGCGGGTATCGATCGCTAGCACGATGCATTGGCTACCGAATTGCCTCGCCATTTCATTGAGTACTGTTGGATTTTTATAGGCAGCTGTATTCACGGATATTTTATCGGCGCCGCTGTTGAGCAATACGCTGACATCCTCCACGGTAGAAATCCCGCCTCCAACAGTAAAAGGAATATTGATTTGTTGCGCGATGCGCGTTACCAACTCCGCTAAAGTCTTGCGTTTTTCATTGGTAGCGGTGATATCTAAGAATACCAGTTCATCGGCTCCTTGCCCGGCATATAATGCGCCCAGCTCAATCGGGTCACCGGCATCCCTGATATTTTCAAAGTTGATACCTTTTACCGTGCGTCCATCCTTGATGTCCAGGCAGGGAATGATTCTTTTAGTAAGCATCGTAATATATTTAATTGCTATTGCGCAATATTATTTCGTAATAAGTTATCCTTCCATGAATTGTTTCAATTCGCGGATGCTGATCTTCCCTTCATAAATAGTTTTTCCAACAATAGCGCCGGAACAGCCTGCTTCCGATAATGCTGCCAGGTCTGCTAAGCTACTAACACCGCCGCTCGCTACCAGGTTGATGCCCGGGAATTGCGCAATGATATTGCGGTACAGTTCAGTGGATGGTCCTTGCAATAAACCGTCTTTCGCAATATCAGTGCAGAATATTTGCGTAATGCCTAGCTGTTGTTTTTCAGATAGGAAATCGTAAATACTGACACCGGTTGTTTCCAACCATCCGCCCACGGCGATCATTTCATCTTTTACATCGGCGCCGAGGAATATTTTTTCCGCGCCATAGGTCTTAACCCATTCCGCGAATAAATCCGGCGCTTTTACAGCCATGCTGCCAATTGTAGCCATTGCTGCGCCGCTTTCGAATACGATTTCTATATCTTTTTCTTTTTTAATCCCGCCGCCGAAGTCGATGGTTAAAGCAGTTTTTCCCGCGATCTGTTCCAGCACTTTCCAATTTACCACGGCGCCTTTTTTGGCTCCATCCAAATCGACTAAATGCAATCTTTTGATACCGTTATCTTCAAATTCCTTGGCTACTTCCAAGGGATTCTCGTTATATACTTTCTTTTGATCATAATCTCCTTGCGTTAACCTTACGCATTTACCATCAATAATATCAATCGCCGGTATGATTTCCATTTGTTTTGAATTTAGATTTTCTTGTAGCGGGATGTTCATTTCCATCCTGGTGAAAGCGATATCCTGCTTGTAAAAAATGTTGCCCGCAACGTTCATCCCGTGCTTCTTATAGAAATTGGTAGCCGTGGTGCGGGCATTACACCACAAGGTAGTAATGCGGTGTTGCTTGCAATAAGAAACGAGGTAGCGCACCAGGTAGCTGCCAATACCCCTGCCTTGCATATCCTTTGCCGTGGCAAACTTTCGGAATTGCGCCGTATTACCATCTATAAATAGTGATACGACGGATACCATTTGATTTTGATAAAAGACACCGAAATGTAGGCCGCGTTCATCTCCTTCTACCACCACACTTTCGATGCTGGCATCCGGGTAAAGTATTTCCCTCCTTAAGTTCAAGGTGTCTTTCGCGTGAATGAACCTGATTTGAACCGGGATATCCATATATTATAATTTCAAGAAATTATCCAAGATTTTTTGTCCTTCCGAAGCCGATTTTTCCGGGTGAAACTGCACCGCGTAAAAATTATCTTTCTGCAATGCGGCGCTGTAGTTGATGATATAATTCGCCGTTGCAACCGTATCGGGGCCTAATGCCGCGTAATAACTATGCACGAAATACATATAGGCGTTCTCCGGTACATTTTCGAAAATCCTGCTATGCAGGCCGGTAATATTATTCCATCCAACTTGCGGTATTTTCAGCAAGTTAGGAACCGGGGATTCGAATTTCTTCACAGGCAAGTCAAAGATGCCCATGCAAGTAGTATCATTTTCCTCGGAATATTTACAAAGTAACTGCATGCCCAGGCAAATGCCCAGGACGGGTTGTTGCAGGTTTTTAATCACCTGGTCCAATCCTTTCGCTTGCAGGTATTCCATCGCGGTGCTGGCTTCACCTACGCCGGGGAAGATCACCTTGTCGGCAGAACGGATTTCTTCTTCATGATCAGATACGATACCGTTTACGCCCAACCGTTCCAATGCAAATTGCACGGACTTTGTATTCCCGGCGTTATATTTTATGATTACAGTTTTCATATATTAAAGGTTACAGTTTCGGGCGAACATCCTGGATGAAATTAGCGATGGCTACTTGCAAATCCGGGGCCGTTTCAATCGCTTTTACGAAGGCGGTTCCTATAATGGCGCCATTCGTATATTTGCAGGCTTCCTCAAAGGTAGCTTTATCCCGGATACCAAATCCAACTAACACGGGATTTGATAATTGCATGTTTTGTAATCTTTTGAAATAATCTTCTTGTAAATCGATATCCTTATTACTACCCGTTGTACTGGAAGATGAAACAGCGTAAATAAAACCTTTGCTTAACCGGTCTATTTTACGGATTCTTTCCTCGCTGGTTTCCGGCGTTAGCAGGAAGATCAGGTGCAGGCCGTATTGCTCGAATATCTTTTTATATTCCTGTTCGTATTCGTCCATCGGGAGATCCGGCAGAATGATACCATCGATACCCACTTCGGCACAGTGTTTACAAAAGTTTTCTATACCGAATTGCATCACGGGATTCAGGTATCCCATCAGGATGATGGGAACTTGTGTCTTTTCCCTAATCCCTTTCAGTTGTTCAAACAGGAGGCTGATCTTCATCCCGTTTTTCAAGGCGATCGTGCTGCTATGTTGTATAACAGGTCCATCTGCCAAGGGGTCGGAGAAAGGCATGCCTAGCTCGATGAGATCTACACCGTTATTTGAGAGCGCCTCGATAACGGTAGTCGTATCATCAAGTTGTGGATAACCCGCCGTGCAATATATATTGAGTATATTATTTTTTTGCTTTGCAAATAATTGATCTATCCTGTTCATGATCCTTTACTTTAGATGTTGGATATAAGTGGCCATGTCTTTGTCTCCCCTGCCTGAAAGGCAAACTACGACTACATCTTCCGGTTTGAATTTAATGTCCTTGAGCTTTGCTAAGGCGTGGGATGATTCCAGTGCGGGGATGATACCTTCTAACCTCGTTAATTCAAATGCTGCGGCTAAGGCTTCATCATCGGTAGCATTCAACACCGTAGCCCTGCCGGAATCAAATAAATGGGCGTGTACGGGTCCAACGCCGGGATAGTCTAACCCGGCTGAAATGCTATGCGGCTCTACAATCTGGCCGTCATCTGTTTGCATCAGCAAGGTTTTGCTGCCATGGATGATGCCAAGCGATCCTAATTGCGTAGTGGCGGCGGAGTAGCCGGAGTTGATGCCTTGCCCGGCAGCTTCTACGGCAATGAGCTGTACGCTGGGTTCATCCATGAAATGAAAAAATGTTCCCGCTGCATTGCTGCCACCACCCACGCAAGCGATCGCGTAACCGGGTAAGGGGTTACCCGTTTTTTCTGCCAGTTGCGAGCGGATTTCCTCGCTGATTACCGATTGGAACCTGGCCACCATATCCGGGTATGGATGTGGACCTACGACTGAACCGATGATATAATGCGTCTCGGTCGGGTTATTGATCCAATCCCTGATAGCCTCATTGGTGGCATCTTTTAATGTTTGACTGCCACTCTTCGCAGCCCTTACTTCCGCACCGAGCATCCTCATGCGGGCTACGTTAGGCGCTTGTCGCTCGATGTCCACGCTGCCCATATACACGATACATTCGAGTCCCATCAAGGCACAAACTGTAGCGGTAGCCACGCCGTGTTGACCGGCTCCCGTTTCAGCGATGATCCTTTTTTTGCCGAGCCTTTGGGCTAGCAGGATTTGGCCGATCGTGTTATTGATTTTATGTGCGCCGGTGTGATTCAGGTCTTCCCTTTTCAGGTAGATCTGCGCCCCGTATTTCGCGGATAATCTTTTGGCTAAGTATAATGGAGATGGCCTGCCCACGTAATCTTTGAGCAGTTGCGTAAACTCCTCTTGGAAGCCGGGATCAGACATGATATCGAGGTAATTCGCTTGTAGTTCCGCCACGTTAGGGTATAACATTTCCGGGATATAAGCGCCACCGAATTTGCCGAAATACCCTTTACCGTTGACGTGGTAACGGGAGTTCTTGGTATCGACTGCTATGTTCATGTTTTTAAAATTAAGATTGAATTGACCTAATTACTGGGAAATGCTTTGACGGCCTCAATGAATGCTGCCACTTTCTGCATATCTTTTTCGCCCGGAGCCGTTTCAAATTTGCTATTGATATCATATGCATGCAGGTAGGGATGTTGAAATGCTTTTAAAAGCGCCACATCCTTGGGGCCGATGCCGCCGCTTAAGAAGAACGGTTTATGCAAACGGTATGCATCGAGCATTTTCCAATCAAACTGCACGCCTGATCCGCCATGAAATTGCGGATGGGCCGTATCGAACAGGAAATAATCAACAACGGGCATAAAAGGAGCAGCATCCAGGTGAAAGTTCGGGTTGTTCCCCACGCGGAAAGCTTTGATGACTTGGGCGCTGAGCCTAACAGCCTGGCAATAAGTGATGGACTCATTTCCATGAAGCTGCACCAAATCCAGTTGATAGTCTTTAATGGTTTGCTGAACTTGGTACAACGGTGCATTGACGAATACACCCACTTTTTTAATACCGCTACCAGCTTGTGTTACGGCAGAAGCGTCCATCTTACCGATAATATAGCGGGGCGAGTTTTCATAAAAAATAAACCCTGCATAATCTGCTCCCAAGGCAACTAATTGTTCCAGGTCTTTCGCGCGCGTGATACCGCAAACTTTTATGTTCATAAGCTAGCCAGTTGATGTTGCAGATCCCCGGCGAAACGTTCAAAAGCTTTGTCGGGACTGCTTTGTTTCATAAAATGTTCGCCGATGAGGAAGCCATCGAACCCGGCTTTTTTCAGGGAGATGATCACGTTTACATCCGTGATGCCACTTTCAGCCACTTTCACTTTATCTGCCGGGATCAGCGGGGCTAATTCGAACGAACGGTTAACGTCTACTGTAAAGGTAGTAAGGTCGCGGTTATTTACACCCACCAAGTCTACATCTTTAGCAACTTTATCCAGTTGTTCTGCGCTGTGTATTTCTAATAATACTTCTAAATCAAGATCATGGGCAGTTTTGGCAAATTGCGCTACTTGTTCTTTCGTCAAGCATTCGGCTATCAATAATATCACGTCAGCGCCGATGGCTTTCGCTTCTATAATTTGATATTCATCGACGATAAAATCTTTCCGCAGGATGGGGATATTATTGATTTCACGCGCTTGTATCAAATCATCAATGGAGCCGCCAAAATATGGGCCGTCCGTTAAAACCGATAGTCCCGATGCACCGAATCTATTGTAAGCCCCGGTTACGGTTTGCACTTTCACCATATCATTGATAATACCTTTCGACGGGGATTTGCGTTTAAACTCGGCAATGATACCCGTGCGTGTAGGCGCTACCAGGAAGCTTTTCAGCGAAAGCGTTTTCCTGTTAAACAAGGTGGCTCGTTCCAGGTCTTGTACCAACCTATTTGTTTGGCGTTCTGCAACTTCTTTGTGTTTTTGCGCCACGATCTCGGCGAGAATATTACTCATAGAATGATAATTATTGCAAACTGATCAAGGTGTTAAATGCTTGTAATGCTTTGCCGGACTCCAGGGATTCCAAGGCTGATTGGTAGCAATTTTCATAAGTGTCATATTGCCCCAAGCAATACAAACCCATTGCGGCATTCGCCACTACAACTGAATGTTGCGCCCAGGTGCCTTCCGCTTTCAAGATTTTCATGAATAGCTTGGCGGCATCTTCAATCGAGTTACCACCGTAAATATCCTGTGCATGAACCTGGCGTTTCCCCAGTTGTTCGGGTGTCATGTTTTGTTCACCCTTGTTCGTGATAATTTTGGTATCGGCCGTTAAAGATATTTCATCGTAACCATCTAAACTATGCACGATAGCAAATTGCTTATCCGTTTGTTGAAATAAATAATTGTAAATGCGTGCCATCTCCAGGCTGTAAACGCCGATCAATTGGTGTTGTGCAAATGCCGGGTTCACCAAGGGGCCTAGCATGTTGAAGAAAGTTCGCACCCCTAATTGCTTACGGATGGGCGCTACTTTCTTTAATGCCGGGTGAAATAGTGGGGCATGTAAGAAACAGATGCCGGCCTTTTCCAATTCATGGTTTAAGGCTGCGGAATCGTTTTTAAACTTATAGCCTAATGTCTCCATTACATTGGATGCACCGCTGATAGACGATACGCCGTAATTGCCATGCTTGGAAACCTTCGCACCGGCGCCGGCCACGATAAAACATGCCAGCGTTGAAATGTTAAAAGTATTTTTGCCATCGCCGCCGGTGCCAACGATATCCAGTACTTCATGCCCGTTCAAGTTAACGGGAACGCACAATTCCAATAAGGCATCGCGGAAGCCCATCAACTCTTCGATCGTGATGCTGCGCATCAGGAAAACGGTCATGAATGCAGCCAGCTCGCTATCGTTATAAGTGCCATGCGAGATATCGATCAAGATTTGCTTGGCATCTTGACGGGAGAATGATTTATGTTCGAATAAGTAGTTTAATATTTTTTTCATGGTAATGATGCTTTTAAAATTTACGTAAGTGTTGCTTTCTTCTAGATTACAAAGCCAGCCAATTACGTAAAATTTGCTCACCTTGCGGTGTTAATACACTTTCCGGGTGAAATTGAACCCCGCTTACATCATAATTTTTGTGTTGTAAGGCCATAATATATCCCTCTGCATCTTTCGCGGTAATTTCCAACGAGGCAGGAAGCGTTGCTTCGTCAACTACCCAAGAATGGTAACGCCCTACTTCGATTTCACCGGGTAAGTCCTTGAACAATCTTCCCGCGCGGCTGGTAATTTGCACGGGTGTGCTCACACCGTGGTAAACCGTGGTTAGGTTGCTTAGCGATGCTCCGAAAGCTTCCCCGATGGCTTGTTGACCTAAGCATACACCGAAGATAGATTTGCTGGGTGCATATTCTTGGATTAACGGTAATAATAAACCGGCTTCATTAGGTATACCCGGCCCTGGCGATAAGATGATCTTATCATAATCTTTCACTTTTTCCAAGGCAATTTGATCGTTGCGGTACACATCCACCTTGGCATGGATAATTTTCTCTACCAGGTGAACGAGGTTATATGTAAATGAATCGTAATTATCGAATACTAAGATCTTCATGCTGTTACGGTTTGTGCCATTTGAATAGCTTGTTTGAGCGCGTTTAATTTGTTGTTCACTTCCTGTAATTCCATCTCTGGATTGGATTTGGCCACGATGCCTGCGCCCGCTTGGTAGTACAAGGTATTCATCTTACTAAGCATGGAGCGGATGATTATAGCATGGATAAAATCGCCGTTGAACCCAACGAAACCGATACATCCACCGTAAAAGCTACGGGCGGTAGGCTCGTAAGAATCGATCAATTCCATGGCTTTAAACTTCGGCGCACCGGAAAGCGTGCCTGCCGGGAAAGTATCGGCCAAGATACTGAATGGCGGCGTATTGTCCGGTAATTTACCCGTTACTTCACTTACCATGTGTATGACATGTGAATAAAATTTTACATCGCGGTAATGGGTCACGGTAACATCGGTAGCATGCCTGCTCAGATCATTCCTGGCCAGGTCAACCAGCATTACGTGTTCCGCATTTTCCTTGGGGTCTTCTAATAATTGATCGGCCAGTTTTTTATCCATCTCATCGTTCCCGGTACGTTTGAAAGTTCCGGCAATCGGGTGTATCGTGGCGAGATTGTTTTGAATCAGTATTTGTGATTCCGGGGAAGATCCCATCAATTTATAATCACCGTAATCGAAGTAAAAGAGGTAAGGGGAGGGGTTGATGGAGCGAAGGCTGCGGTAAACATTGAATTCATCACCGTTGAATGATTGTTGAAAGGCGCGGGAAAGCACGATTTGGAAAACATCTCCGCGGAAGCAATGTTGCTTACCCTTTTCCACCAGTTCCCGGTATCCTTCGTCGGTCATATTACTTTCTTCATCTCCTTGGACGCTGAAAGGATAGGTGGGGAAATCTTTATTGCGTATCAATGATTCCAGCAGGTCGAGCTCGCTTTCTTCACCATCTACCAGGTTTTCGCAGATAAACATCTCGTCTTTGAAGTGGTTAATGGCAATAATGTATTGATAGAAACGGTAACGCATCAAGGGAATGGTATTGCCTTGCGGTGCGCGTTCCCGGAATTTTATATTTTCAAAAAATTGTACGGAGTCAAAAGTGCTGTAGCCAAAAAGTCCTGCTGCGAAAGGTACGGCCGGTTTCCCTTCAAATTGGAATGATCCGAGGAATTGATCGAGTTCTTTCAATACTTCCTGGGTGCTCCCCAGTTCTTTTCTTTCCGGCTCTGTACCGGGATATTTAAATTCGAAAGTATTGGTAGAAGTAACTTCTATACCACCGATGGGCTTAATACCGATGATGGAATAGCTATTTTCTCCAGCGTGCGAGTCGGTGCTTTCCAGCAAGATAGAGCCGGGGAATTTATCCCTGGTTCGCAAGTAAATGCTTACCGGTGTGAATACATCCGACAGCATTTTCTTACAAGTTGATTTAACAGAAATGGTGCGCATTTTTAATTTTTGTTTTAAAATTTGCCATCGCCTAATTGTGCTACGCTAACAACTTGTCCGGATCTACATTGCTTTGCAGCGCATCAAGGATTGGGTAAAAAGCCGAAGGGCCCGCTGTGTTCAGCGAGCCCTTCGTATTGAATTATATGTATTACATACATGGCACTGTTACACAGCAATCGAGATTACGATTCCGTGCCACCAATGTTTGTATGTAAAGTTTGTTTTCATTCTGGACACAAATATGCGGACAAATTTTTGATATTTCAAATTAAATCTCCCAAATTTTTTTTGCCCCAATCCAACTTTTGAGCTCAAATCCTTGGTGGATTTAGCTTTGATAACCCTGTGAATCTCTACAGTGTTCCTTTTGTGCTGGGAAGTCGCATATGTTCCGGATCGCGCTTTACCGACATTTTAATCGCCTTCGCGAATGCCTTGAAAATCGCTTCTATTTTATGATGCTCATTTTCCCCGCTGGCCTGGATGTTCAGGTTGGCCTTTGCCGCGTCGCTGAAGGACTTGAAGAAATGGAAGAACATCTCGGTAGGCATTTCCCCGATCTTTTCCCTTTTAAATTCGGTGTCCCAAACAATCCAATTTCTTCCGCCGAAATCTATCGCCACCTGGGCGAGGCAATCATCCATCGGCAAGCAATACCCGTAACGCTCGATGCCTTTTTTATCTCCTAGAGCCTTGGCGAAGGCTTCGCCCAAGGCGAGGCCCGTATCTTCTATGGTATGATGTTCATCGATATGCAAGTCGCCTTTGGTCACGATATTCAAATCGATATTTCCATGCCTGGCAATTTGATCCAACATGTGATCGAAAAAGCCCAGGCCTGTAGTGATATTGCCTTTGCCACTGCCGTCCAGGTTAAGTTCGATGGAGATATCGGTTTCCTTGGTTGTTCTCTGGTGCTGTACCTTTCGGGCGCCGAGTTTCAGGAATTCGTAGATCTTTGCCCAGTCGGTAGTTTCCAAGGCGATCGCTGCGCTAAGATCATCACCATTCTTGATTTCGGTAGCGCCCAGGCCGGTGCCCTCGTTGATCCAAATGCCCTTGGCGCCTAAGTTCTGGGCCAGTTTAACATCCGTGATACGATCCCCGATTACAAAGGAATTGGCTAAGTCATACGAGCCGTCCAGATACTTGGTGAGCAAGCCAGTATTCGGTTTACGGGTAGGGGCGTTATCTTTTGCGAAGGTTTTATCAATGTAAACCTCATCGAAAACAATTCCTTGCCCGGCTAAGGTGTTTATAACGAAGTTTTGTGAAGGCCAGAAAGTATCTTCGGGGAATGAATCTGTGCCTAAGCCATCTTGGTTTGTTACCATGGCCAGCTCAAAATCCAATTCGGCGGCGATCTTCTGTAGGTATGTGAAAACCTTGGGATAAAAGACGATTTTATCGAGGCTATTTACTTGAAAATCAGATGGTTCTTTAATTAAAGTACCATCTCTATCTATAAATAAAACTTTCTTCATGATTGTATGAAACTGGTTGCGGGTGTGACCCGCAGGTTGAATTATTGGTCTTTTTTCTTTTGTTGGCCGCTGTTAGGGAAGATCCAAGCCAGCGAAACCGTGATTAAAACGGATACGCATAGCCCCACGATCAGGGTGCTTAGGGCATTTCCCCAGGTGAGTTCCTTCTTCAAAATGATGAAGTCAACGATACCGGAAAGTACTGTCCAGATGATAAAAAGTATTAATATTCTTTTTTTGAAACGTTTCATACAACAGGTGTGTAAGATTTTAACCCATTTAATAACGCCTCATTCTCTTCTTTAGTACCCACGGTTATCCTTAAGCAACCGGCACACATTTCTACCTTGGATCGATCCCTGACGATGATACCCTGTTCTACCAAGGAATTATAGATTCCTTTGGCATCCTTGGTTTTCATTAGGAAGAAGTTCGCGTCGCTGGGGTAGATATTCTCCGTAACCGGCAATAGCGCCAGTTCCGCCACTAATTTTTCCCTTTCACTAACAGCGGTCTTGATCCAGTCGTTTACCTGTGAAATGCCTTCCAGGGCTTCGAGTACTAAATCTTGGGTCGCCTGTCCGATATTATAAGGTGGCTTGATCTTGTTGAAAACATGGATAATGTCTTCTGATGCAAATGCCATCCCCAACCTCAAGGCAGCCAAACCCCAAGCTTTGGAAAGAGTTTGAAGCACCACCAAGTTAGGATATTCCGTTAATTCCTGGATAAAAGATCTTTGCTTAGAAAAATTGATATAAGCTTCGTCTATTACCACGATGCCGTCGAAGTTATTTAATACGGCTTCGATATCTTCCCGGTCCAGGTCATTCCCGGTAGGATTATTAGGTGAACAAAGGAAGATCATCTTCGTATTTTCATCGATCGCTGTTTCCAGGGCAGCCAGGTCTAACTGGAAATTTTCCGCCAGGCTCACCTTGCGGATCGTTACATCGTTGATGTTGGCGCTTACCTCGTACATACCGTATGTTGGCGGGCAAAGGATCACGTTATCGATGCCCGGCCTGCAAAAAGCGCGGTATAATATATCGATCGCTTCATCGCTGCCGTTGCCCAGGAAGATGTTCTGCGGCGGTACACCTTTTATTTCGGCCAGTTTATACTTGATCTTCCATTGCATCGGGTCCGGGTAGCGGTTATACGCTTTAGCAAGCGGGGAACCGAAGCTATTTTCGTTTGCATCCAGGAAGATGCTGGCTTCCCCTTTGAATTCGTCCCTGGCGGAAGAATAGGGAACGAGCCTTTTAATATTATCGCGGAGTAGATTATCTAAATTAAACATCTTGATTATTTTTTTAGCCTGATGGCAACCGCGTTCTTGTGAGCATCCAAGCCTTCGGCAGCAGCCATGATTTCAATTGTTTTAGCAATATTTTTCAAGCCTTCTTCCGATAATCTTTGGAAGGTAATTTTCTTGAAAAAACTATCTACCGATACACCGCTATAAGCCTTGGCATTGCCGTTTGTAGGCAAGGTATGATTCGTTCCCGAGGCATAGTCGCCCGCACTTTCCGGGGAGAAATTGCCCATGAAAACAGACCCGGCGTTGATAACCTGCTGCGCTATGAAATGATCATCTTTGCAGGCAATAATTAGGTGTTCAGGGCCGTATTCATTGAGCAAGGCCATTGCAACACGGGTATTCTCGATCAGGATGAGCTTGCTGTTGGCCATGGATTGTGCAGCGATTTCCCTGCGTGGCAAGCGTTCCAGCTGTTCTTCGATTTCAGATTCCACGGCCACTAAAACCGCTTCGGAGGTTGTTACCAGGATCGATTGGCTATCGGTGCCGTGTTCAGCCTGTGACAATAAATCTGCCGCAACGAAAGCCGGATTACAGGTATCATCGGCCAATACGGCTACTTCGGAAGGTCCGGCAGGCATATCGATGGCAATACCTTCTTTATTGACCAGTTGCTTGGCACAAGTTACATATTGATTGCCCGGGCCGAATATTTTATACACCTTCGGAACCGTTTCCGTACCGTAAGCCATGGCCGCGATCGCTTGCGCACCGCCTATTTTATAAACTTTGGTAACACCCGTTATCATAGCCGTGTAAAGTACTACGGGAGGAATTGTACCGTCTTTAGCAGTAGGTGTGCAGAGAACGATCTCCTTGCAACCGGCGATTTTTGCCGGAATTGCCAGCATGAGGATCGTGGAAAATAGCGGGGCTGTTCCGCCCGGAATGTATAGGCCAACCTTTTCGATGGCGACCGATTTCCTCCAGCAGGTTACACCGGGCATGGTCTCAACGCTTTCGTCCTCGCTGAGTTGAAACGTGTGAAATAGTTCAATATTGCGTTTCGCCTGGGCGATGGCATCTTTCAATTCCTGGCTAACGGCTTGAGCCGAAGCGTCCAGTTCTTCCTGCGTAACGGCCAATTCGTCGATCTGCACTTTATCGAAAGTGGCTGCGTACTTTTTTAAAGCGGTATCGCCGTTTTGTTTCACATCTTCAAGGATAGCTCCCACGGTGCTTTCCAGCTTCAGGTGATCATGTTCCGGTCTTTTAAGAATATCCTTCCAAGTACCAATATTTGGGAAACGATAAATTTGCATGTCAATATTTTTTAAACAATCATCTTTTCAATCGGAACTACCAAGATGCCCTGCGCACCGGCAGCTTTGAGGTTTTCAATAATGTCCCAGAAATCACTTTCTTTGAGTACAGAGTGAACGGAGCTCCATCCCTCTTCGGCCAAAGGTAACACGGTTGGACTTTTCATCCCCGGAAGCAAGCTGATAATCTCCGGTAATTTTTCATTGGGAGCGTTCAGCAAGACGTACTTATTGTTTTTAGCTTTTTTAACCGCCTGGATCCTGAATTGTAATTTCTTTAACAGGATTTGTTGTTCCCCGTTAAGTTGACTGTTCGCAACCAGGATGGCTTCCGACTTCAGCACTGTTTCTACTTCTTTCAAACCATTCATGAATAGGGTCGAACCGCTGCTGACGAGGTCGCAGATAGCTTCTGCCAAACCGATACCGGGGGCAATTTCCACAGATCCGCTAATTTCGTGAATTTCGGCTTCAACCTTGTTATCTTTCAGGAATTTATCCACGATAACCGGGTAGCTAGTCGCGATACGTAAACCTTGCAGATCCTTTACACCGTTATATTGAGCAGATTTATCCACCGCGATCGACAAGCGGCATTTACCGAATCCTAGCTTTTCCACGGTTTGGAAGGGCCTGTTTTTTTCCAATACCACGTTTTCCCCAACGATGCCGATATCAGCAACACCATCTTCAACGTATTGCGGGATATCATCATCGCGTAGGAAAAATACTTCGAGCGGGAAATTGCTGGCTTCTGTTTTCAGCTTATTGACACCGTTATTGATGTCAATACCGCACTCTTTCAACAGTTTGATGGAATCATCGTGTAAACGACCTGATTTCTGGATAGCGATTCTTAATTTTTGCATGTCGGTTTGTTTTTGCTTGCCGGCCGGGGCCAAAGAAAAAAGGCTCACCGGAACGGTAAGCCTTTTTAGATGTTGAATATTTTAAATATACACAATATCATCCAAGCCTACCGCTTTGGTAAGTATGATGATGATGTGTATGGATGTTCGTAATCATAATTGCGGTACAAAAGTAATAACTAATTTGAAAAATCAAATTTAAATTTCGTTTAAATTTTTAAACAGGCTTCAATCTGAAATATAATTCTGATTTAGCATCTTTTTATCTTATTTTTATTATAATCAGAATTATATTTCAGATGAAAAAGGAAGAAATTGGAGCATTTTTCAAATTTAGGCGTGAATTTATAAAGTTAAAACAAGAAGATCTGGCAGTAATGAGTGGTATAACATCGCGTACAATTCACAATATTGAAAGCGGCGAAGGTAATCCCTCAATTAGTACTTTAGAGAAGTTGGCCGAGGTATTGGGCTTGGAGCTGGTAGTTAAGGTTAAGGATGTTAATTAGGTTTTTATCATTGTTGTCCGACTAAAAATGCTTTAAAGGTACTTGAATTCCTTACCTGGTCAAGGATATAAGCGAAGGTATAAGCGAAGGATGATACATTCACCCCCCGCCAAGAGAACTGTGGAACTTCGCACCGTTGATAGTGAAGGGTAGCTTGGCCATACAGTAGTAGAAAGGCCAGATCGAGCGCGATCTAATTGGTGGCAGTAATGGCCAATTTGTGCCCTTTTTTGGTGCTTTTTTGGGTAAACAAAAAAGTACAAGAAAGGAGCAGATGAACATTGAATCGAACTATTGAGGGATCAAATTGCTCCCCGGTTAAAATTTAGTCGGACAATAATGGTTTTTTATGGCAAATGCCGGGGTTTTTTACGATGGAAGGTTTGCGGGAGTCCTAGAGAAGAAAAAACGAATTATTGACGTTCTTTTTTGGATGATGAAAATTGGGTTATAGTCATGATAAATAAGTCTTTGCTTTCCAACGAAGCAAAAGTTACTTATCAAGGGCTTACCAAGAAAAATTTATGAGCATGAACTGTACTATTGCTAACCAGAAGTGTGACTTGTCTAAAACAACTCTCCCTGCATTATTCCTCCTCCTTGATCATCTAAGCCGGGAAGTTGCTCGTAATGTGCTGGCTTTATGATTTGTTCATTATCCTCTTTGGGTTTGCGGATGGATTGTACCGGCCAATAATCCAATTGCTCCGATGGCATTTCATAACCGAGTAGATCCTGGATGGCTTCATCAGATAGCTCTTCCAACCATTTCTCTTGCATCGAATGATCCAGTATAAGCGGCATACGGCCGGCATTCTCGCCACCGTTGTGGATTTTACCCATCACTTCGTTGGCCGGGCGGGTGATGATGGTAAAGGTTCCGGGTAATTCCCCGGTCTCTACATCCGGCAGCGGGGAGTAGGAGTACAGTCCTGCCATAAGCATTAACGGCGCATCTTTCGTTTGAATAAAATAAGGGATTTTCTGTTTGAACCCGGGAACTTCCCTATGTTCGAAGAAACCGGTGGCAGGTACCAGGCAGCGTTGCCCCCGGATTTTGTACCAAAAAGCTTTTTTGTCCAATACCTTTTCCGAGCGGGCGTTGACCATCCACTTGCGACTTTTCTTTATTTCTTCAGCAGTTTTCATGTAAGGGGCAATAACGCCCCATTCAAATAATTGTAACTGCAATTTACCGCTGGCTGTAAGAACCGGCCATTTGGGATAAGATTGTGCCACCTTGTGAAAGGTAGGTTGGAATGGGGCGAATGGTCCCTCTTTTAATTCCGGGAAACGATCGTAAACAAATTTTATATTGGAAAAGGCTAAGTCGTAGCACATCTATTCAATATTTTTTCGTCGAAATTTTATTGGCAATGGGTTTCTTGCCGTGAATTTACGAAAAATTGCAGGGGCATTCAAGGCATGTCTTTTACCGTTCGCGCATCGCCCGGATCACAAGGACCCGTATGGTCAAGAAAAATCAGGAATTCCTCGTGATCATCTCGTAAAATTTATCCCTGTAGCCTTCGCTAATCGGTATTGATTGATTCGCGATCAAAATCGTATTTTTCTCCACTGCCGAAATTTTATTTAGAGATACCAGGAAAGACCTGTGAACGCGGATAAACTTATCTTTCGGTAATTTCATCTCCAGGGATTTGAGGCTTCTGAGGGTTAATATTTTTTGCTGGGGCGTGTATATTTTTACATAATCTTTTAAGGCTTCCACGTACAGGATATCTTCCAGGTCGATCTTGATGATCTTATATTCTGTTTTGACAAAAATGTAATCAGACACAACTTCCGTTTCGCCTGATTTGCCTTCTTTTACCTGCAAATATTCCTGCACTTTTGAAACGGCTTTTAAAAATCGTTCAAAAGGAATGGGTTTCAACAAATAATCTACTACATCCAGTTCAAACCCTTTGAAAGCATATTCTTGGAAAGCCGTGGTGAAAATTACCGCGGGAGGGTTTTTCAAAGAATGCAGGAAATCGATGCCGGTGATGTCAGGCATTTTAATATCCAGGAATATTAAATCTACGGGGTGATCTTGCAAATATTGTAAAGCCCTGGCTGCATTTTCGAATTTTTGTTCTAATACGATGAAAGGCACCCTTTTTACAAAATCATCGATAATTTCAAGCGCTAAGGGCTCGTCATCTACAGCGATACATCTAATCATCTTTCAAATGAATTTTAAGATTCACAATAAATTGATGTTCTTGCTCTTCGATGTTTAACTCATGTTGCCCATCATATAACATCTCCAGTCGTTTTATTACATTTCTTAAGCCGATTCCTCCCCTTTCGGAAACCCTGTTTTTGAACAAGCTATTGATGATACGCATGTACACCGTATTTTGTTCAATGCGGATTTGAATATCGATGAAGGAAGTGTCGGTATAACTGATTCCATGCTTGAATGCATTCTCAACAAATGGTATCAACAGCATGGGTTCTATCCTAAGCTGCCCGGCTTCGCCTTCCAATGAATATTGGATCGGGACATCTTTAGATACCCGTAGCCTTTGAATAGAGATATAATCTTGCAGGTATAACAATTCTTTTTCAAGCAGCACATGTGGTTCATTGGCATGGTAAATCATGTACCGCATGATAGATGATAGTTTCACCAGCGCATGCTCGGTCTCCGGGGAGCCTTTATGTGCTAAGGAATAAATAGAGTTTAGGCTATTAAATAAGAAGTGCGGGTTTACCTGGGATTTCAGAAATTTCAACTCGGCATTTAAGTTCGCTACTTTCAATGCTTCCCGCTGCTTTTCGCTTTTAAACCATTCCAATACAATCTTGATGAAGCCGCTCATGAAAAAAATCAGCAAGGTAAACATCAACGTGCGCCGGAATACATCCGGCCAAAACACCCGGTGCATAAACCCATTTCCAATAAATAATGGCGGCCGCCCAAATAAGGGCAATGTTCTCATCGCTACATTTCCCGGGGTTGTTGTTGCCAAAGTTAAGGCTGCAAAGGAACTGTCATTGGCAGGTTGAGTTTTATAAAACTTAACTACTTTACCACTCCTATGTTCAGGCATCGGCTCCCCGGTGGCGAAATCACGGTAAGCGGAAGCTTTACTTAAATCTTTATTGGAAAATTCCGTTTCGAACGGCGGTCGACCATGGTGCCTAATAAATACTACCGGTCTGCCGGCGCTATCTTCCCAAGCTCTTCTTGTTCCCCTAGGGAATTTCATAGACTTGGGATTGATATAATATAGGTCCGCTTCTTCCGGGGCAGCGATCAAACGGGGACGTATGTTTTGTGCGCCGAAGAATAGATAATCAACTATTGATTGTTGTATTAATATAATGAATATCAATAAAATTACACTGGAAATGTATTTTGCAAATTTTTTCAGCGCAAGAAACCTTGGAATCAATACATACATGTTGAGATAAAATATCCCGACCATAAACAGCATATTGATTGCCTCACGGGTATAGAATGCTTTATCGAATATTTGAACCCGGAAGAACAGGAACGGGAATAGGAATACGCACAGCCATGCCATGATATGGAAGCATACAGTTACCAGCCTATTCCTGAATATATTCTTGATTCTCTCCATCCAGCGATTTGTAGCCCCAAATTTATATTAACAAGGGCTTATGCAAGTGTTAAAGTAGGTTAAAGTTGGTTTCCGAAATGTTAAAACTATTCATTAAAACTTATTCCCCATGATTGTAATTCTTCCTTGGTAATGCTCGGAATTTCCCGTTTCTTGATTTTTTGTACTACGGCCGTTCCGACCTTGATGGCATCCGCTTCTGATTGAAATGCCCGGTTACCGGGAATGGCGGGTATAAAGTTTTGATGGATAAATCTTTTGCCATCTACTATTACATCGTAACCATATCCTCCCGGTACTTTGATGGCTGCTACCTGTACCACAGGTTGCGTACTATCTATATTTTTATTCAGATCGGGCTGCGATCGGCAACTTCCCATAACGAGAAGCGCTGCCAGGGGCAGCGCTCGTACATAAAAACCAATAGTTTTCAGATCAATCATTTTCCTCATACTCTGCATTTGGAAAAAATTCATAAATGTCGTCGAATTGTTGGCTCAGGCTGCTGCCCAAGGCTACGAACCCGCGGTTGTTAATGCTGAAGGCCACCGCGCCGGAACGGGCAACTCCTTCGAAAGAAGTCTTGGTGTCCCAAAGATCCTCAACAGGGTCATATTCCCATACTTCCGTACTCAAGCCCGACTTGTTTCCCGTAGTAATATAGCCCATGTTGTTCATGACAAAAGCAACGGCTTTCTCCCTAACGATCGCGTAAGAGTTGTCATAATCATCATCGCTAACATCGCTGATTTCACGTTTCTTTTCCCAGTTAGTGCCATCGAATGAATACATGTCGTTGATGTATTGACCATTATTATTACCCGTAGCAACATAGGCCGTATTGTTGATTACGAAGGCTACCGCGTCTGTACGTTTATTACCCAGGATGCTGATTTCTTTAGTCCATGAATCGGAGGAGGGGTCGTAAGAATAGAAGTCTTTCAAGTAATTACCATCATAACCTGTTCCTACATAACCCTTGCTGTTCAAGGCGAAAGCAACAGCGCCGAGTCTCCCGGAACCGGGAAAGCTGGCGATAGCGCTCCAAGTATTGTTGACCGGATCAAAGCTATAGAAATCATCCAGGCGGTTGGTGCCATCGTACCCGGTACCAACATACCCTTTATCAGCAGCCGCGAAAGCCACGGCACTATTTCTTTTACTCCCGATGAAATCAGCTTGTTGCGTCCAAGAATCCAGGGTAGGATCGTACATCCAGAAGTCATTCAACCGTTTTTCCCCATCGAAGCCGGTGCCTACATAAGCTTTATCGCCCAGTACGAAGGCCACGGCCTGGTTGCGGGCTACTCCATCGAATGCCGAGCGTTTAACCCAATTCCCATTAGTTTCAGTAGTGTCATCATCTTTTTGGCAGGCTGCCAGGAACAATACCAAAACGATCCATAATTTGTTGACATAGCGCATAAGCATAATTTTTTAAACGGTTTCAAAATTATCCGCAGCAATGTTAGCATGAATATAAAATAGATGGTTCGGGTTGTACTTTGGACGAATCCCCCGATTTTATCTATGAATGCCTGTTTTATATAAAAACCTTTGCAGAAGGGCATTTGGAGGATTTAAAGATGTATTCCGGTGGCTCGTCGATAAAATCGATCTTTTCGCATATTCTACAGCTATCAAGCGCACGAGGGTATTAACATTGCGCTCCATGTTTTATGTTATGTCAGCTAAACGGAGCATATACCAAATTTTGATTTTCCTGGCGCTTGCATTAATTGCTTGCGAGAAGGAAGGGTTTAAATACAATACCGGCACCAACCCGAACGAGTCCAACTACTTATTAATCGATACCCTCACGGTAGAGATGAGAACGATTCAACTGGATTCTTTCGTTACTTCCGGTAGCGGTTATTCACTGGTAGGACAATACCAAGATCCCGAGTTCGGAAAGATCGCGAGTAAATCATTGTTCCACCTGGCATTACCGGCGGATAAAGAGCTGGATTCCCGGGCGGAGTATGATTCCATCGAGTTGATCCTGAAAACTGGGAAGCACTTTTACGGGGATACCAGCCAGTTGCAAACGCTGAACGTGTATCAACTGGCAGAGAATATAACGATTCCCGATGAAGCTTATGCCCTGTATAATACCTCTCAAACCGCCATCCAATCCAACTTACTGGGAAATATACTAGCTTATTTCAGACCCACTACCGATACATTGATCCATATTAAACTCGCTGCATCCCTGGGGCAAACAATATTTGATATGATCAAGGAATTTAAGCAGGAGGTTTCTGATGATAACCAGTTCAAGCAGTATTTCAAAGGATTGGCCTTGGTGCCGGGAAATGCCAATACGATGTTGATGAACTTCTTGGCGACGGATTCCGGTACCGTGATGCGCTTGCATTACCATGAAAATAAACTGGACCTGGAAAGGAAATATCTCGACTTTTCACTCTCTGAGTCCGAATTGCAATACAATCATATTGATTATGATCGCACCGGAACTGATTTAACGGCTTTCTCCGGATCTAATGATATCATTTCTTCCGAAGATTTGGAGAATAAGGCTTTCTTGCAATATATCAGCGGGCTGGTGGTACGCTTAGATATTCCTTCCTTGAAAACATTACCGCAAATGGGAAAATTCGGAAAGATCATGAGCGCTATGTTGTACCTGCAACCGGAAGCCGGCACTTATAATGACTTAGCGCTTCCTGCCGGTATTACACTTTGTTATGCAACGAAGACGAATGCCGTGGAAGACTCGCTGGTATCACCTGTTACGGGGAATGTTATGCACGGTGATTTAACCATCGATAAGGAATACCATATCAATACGCAATACTCTTACGATATCACCAGCTATTGTTCATATATGACAACGGCAGATGATATCAATTATAGGGGATTGTTATTATTACCCAATGGACAAGATATTTATGCTAATAGGGCTGTATTCGGAGATAAAGCAAATAGTAAGAATAAAGTTAGTCTGAAGGTTTATTACCTCTTGTATTAATCCGATAGTTAGATTCGTATGTACCGATATATCAAGATTTTCATTTTTATACTGGGTATTAGCTTGATCGCCACGCAAGATATGATGGCGCAAGGGAGTATCAATAATTTCTATTCGGCCTTTGGGATCGGGGATATTGAAACGAGGGATTTCTCCCGCAATTTCGGTATGGGATCTGCCGGGATGGCCCGTAAATCCGCATCTTATTTAAATGAATTAAACCCGGCATCCTATACCGGGCTGATGCTACATCAATTTATATTCGATATTGGTTTGGGAGGGAAGAGCGTAACTTATTCCGGTAAGGATTTTACACAAAGCGCTTTTGATCTTAACCTGAAAAAGATTGCTTTCGGTACCAAGCTGACGAAATGGTGGGGCAGTAGTATTGGCTTTACACCATATAGCACGGTTGATTATAAAATGCTTACCACCAAGTATATTTCTGGTACAGATATCGGGTTTACCAGTGCTATTGAAGGTTCCGGCGGTATCAATAAACTTTATTTTTCCAATGGATTCCAATTGACTAAAAATTTCTCTCTCGGGCTTTCTTCCGCTTTGTTGTTTGGTAATATTACCGTGGCCGACAGCCTGGGCAGCAATGGCTCTTCGGAAGATGTTTTTACCGAGAACTTCCAATATATGTACAACAGCAATTTCACGGCGGGACTACAATACGAGGGGCATATCGGGGACACGAAGATCGGCATCGGGGCTACTTACCGTTTTGAAACAAAATTTAATACGAAGGAAGAAGTGAATATTAAGAATACGGATCAAGAATCTTTATACTCCGAAACGGTGAAGAAGAAAACTTATACGCTACCAGGGGAATACGGGATCGGGGTATCTGTAAAACGTGGGAATGCAACTTTCGTAGCCGATTATAAAGAACAGGACTGGAGCCGGTCTAACCCGAACGGCTTGGATTATAGTTTCACTAAAGCGCAGAAGATCGGTGGTGGAGTAGAATATGCCTTTCAAAAACGTGGCTATAACGGAAACCTTGTCGATGGTTTTATCATTCAAGCAGGATTAAATTATCAACAAGGCTACTTAAAGATCAAGAACCAAGCGATAAAAGATTACGGTTTTACTTTGGGTGGCTCATTGCCTAGCAGGAATAATAGTACCAGGTATTACCTTGGTTTGGAGTTCGGGCAGAGGGGAACTACCGCGGCCGATTTAATCAAGGAAAGCTACATCAACATTAACTTCAATTTAACCTTGCAAGATATTATGTTCCTGAAAAGGAAAAATTATTAAGTATGATTTCGAGTTCATACTTGATTAATAAAAATGGGTCTGGAAAAGTGGTGCCGTTTAAGCCCGGCATCACTTTCCTATTTACGGGCGTAGCCAGGAGCGGAACCATTTTCCCGAATCTTTTACTTTTCGTTCGCCAGAGTGCGGATCAACATGTACCAATCCGAATTTGGCGCGGTAGCCTTCGGCCCATTCAAAGTTGTCGGTCAATGTCCAAACATAATATCCATCTAAGGGTACACCACTTTTCTTGGCTTTTAAGGCAGCCATGAGATATTCTTCAAAATATGCGACCCTATGCGGATCATGGATACCTTGCTCGGTATGTTGTTCATTGAAGGCGGCGCCGCCTTCTGTTATGATGAACGAGGGGATAGATTTATATTGACTGAATTGCTGTAAGATGTGGAAAAGTCCGTCGCCGCTGATTTCCCAGCCTAGGGCTGTTGTAGGAACTTTACGGGATCTCGGTTTAACTTCCGCGAGTTGCAGGATCGGTATTAAGGAATGATGCTTTACGACCAGCGGGAAATAATTTTGTAAGCCGATAAAATCGAATTGAAAAGGTAAGATATCCCAATCTCTCCAAGTCGAATACCTTCTTTCAATCTTGGATAATACCGGTACTTCTTCTACCGGGTAACCTAATCCTAGCGCGGGCTCCAAGAAAAGCCTATTCACGAGCGCATCCGCTCTTTTACGCGCTTGTTCATCTTCCAGGCTCAAGCCTGCGGGGTAGATATACGAGCAGGATAATGCATTACCAATTTTAGAACCGGGCGATAATTCCCGCAAAATCCTTCCGCCCATGGCTTGGGCCATACATGCGTGATGTACGGCAGGCAGGAAGTAGGATAAGCCCCTTTTACCGGGGGCATGGATACCCAGCATGTACCCCAGGGAAGTAAAAGCGAGGGGTTCGTTTAAAACGATCCAGCGTTTTACCTTGTTTCCGTAAGCCATCGCGCAAGTTTGAACATACTTTTCGAACGCGAAAATAATACCCCGGTGCGCCCAGCCGCCTTTTTCTTCCAAATGGCAGGGGAGATCCCAGTGGTATAATGTTACTACGGGCTCCAAACCCACGGCGATGCAAGCATCGATGACGCGGTGGTAGAAATTGATCCCCGCTTGATTGACCTGCTGCATATTGTTCGGAAAAATACGGGACCAGGCGATCGAAAATCGGAATACATCGAATCCCAAGGATTTCGCTAGGATGATATCTTCACGGAAACGATCATAAAACATGCCGCTGTCGAGCGGTTGCGTATTGTCCTTGATTTTTCCTTTCCGTGTTACGAAATCGTCCCAGATGGAAGGGCCTTTTCCATCTTTTTTCGTGCCGCCTTCATTCTGGAAGGAGGAGATGACGACTCCCCATTCGAAGGAGGCCCCGAATTGCTCGCGGTGAAATATGTTCGGTTTGACGGATATCATCTGTCGGCAAATTAATTGTAAGAATTGTGATGTTATTATTATTAAATTGTTAATCCCGGTATGTTCAGGGGTTTTGGGGAGATTGTGCGGATGGGATTGTTGACTTTATTCGTCGCGGGTGTATTGACAATAATGATTATTTTTATAAAATGAACTTGAGATTCAAAATTTTAGGGCTGGTAGCAGCTGTTTGTTTATCTGCTTGTAACGGTGGAACCAAGAAGAATGCTGGGCAGCAATTGGAATCCGTTCCGGGTATGGTGTTAATTCCGGGAGGAACTTTCAAAATGGGGGCTGCCGATGATCATGCTATGGCTGATGAAAAGCCTGTGCACGAAGTGATCGTTGATAGTTTTTGGATGGATGAACACGAGGTGACCAATGATGAGTTTGCAAAGTTCGTTGCTGCTACAGGTTATGTAACTACTGCCGAAAGACCGATAGATAAAGCTGAAATCATGTCGCAATTGCCGCCAGGTTCGCCTGAGCCGGATAGTAGCATGCTTTTACCAGGTTCACTAGTATTTACGCCCCCGGATCATCCTGTAAACTTAAATGATATTTCCCAGTGGTGGTCTTTTGAACTAGGTGCAGATTGGAAACATCCCTGGGGGCCGCAAAGTACTATAGATTCTTTGGGTGATTACCCGGTAGTGCACGTGAGTTATGAAGATGCCGAAGCATATGCGAAATGGGCCAATAAACGTTTACCCACCGAAGCGGAATGGGAATATGCTGCAAGGGGTGGATTGGAACAACAGCCCTATACTTGGGGCTCCGAAGCTATCGATGCCGGTAAACCTAAAGCCAACACTTGGAATGGGCATTTCCCTTATGAGAATACAAGCCGCGACGGATTTATAACGACAGCGCCGGTAGCATCTTATCCGCCCAACGGTTACCAATTATACGATATGGCAGGCAATACCTGGGAATGGGTGTCTGATTGGTATAATAGCAAGTATTATCAAAATTTCCATAAACCGGGGTATGCACCCGGCCCGGTAGAAGCTTATGATCCGGCAGACCCTTCGGCTCCGAAAAAAGTTATCCGCGGCGGTTCGTTCATGTGTAGTGATGAGTATTGCAGCGGTTACCGCGTATCGGCCAGGATGAAGTCTACTCCTACGTCGAGTTTATCGAATGTTGGCTTTCGTTGTGTGAAAAGTTTGTAGTATAAGTAAATCTCTATATTTCTTTATGGCATTGACCACATTTAGAAGATTCCCTACAGAAGAGGAGCGTGAAGCTGTAAGTACCTTATTGGAACAACATGGTATCCCCGTAGTTTATGATGCGGTCGTTGCTCCCCTAAGCAGTACCTTCCTGGGGCAATCCTTTGACGTACCCTATATTCTCAAGATCAGTGCTACCGACTTTTCCAAGGCCCAGGACATACTACAAGAGGCTGCCCGGGAAGCTGTAAACAATGTTGAACCGGGCTACTATTTGTTGAGTTTTAATAATGAGGAACTGTTGGAAATCGTGCATAACCCCTCGGATTGGGGAGAGTTTGATTACCAGCTGGCACTGAAGCTCCTGGATGAAAGAAGTGTGAATATCAATGAAAAACAGTTAGCAAAAATACACCGGTCGGAGCAGGAGAAGGTAAAACAAGCCATTGCCGCGCCCGTACCCTGGACATTATTATGTTTTGTGATTGTATTCAGTTTCCCCTTTGCTATTTATTATGGTTTTCCTGCCGACCTGGCCCTTATTGTTCCGTTAGGAACAGCCTTGTACTATCTCTTTGCAAAAAATACTTTGAAAGACGGGAGCAAAGTAAAAACCTTTGATTTGAAAACAAGAGTATTGGGTGGCATATTGCTAGTAACCGAAATCATCATATTTGCCGTTACGCTAATATGGCTGGCGCTGTATTATTAATTTAAACGGCTTAAAAAGAGCAGCTTACCCATCCCGGGATGGTAAGCTGCCAGAGATTAAATGGTGATAAGTAAATGATTATTTTGATGCGTTCTTTTTGGTGGCGACCACGATAACGCCATCTTTTGCAGCTTCCCCGTAGAGGGCTGTTGCATTCGCCTCTTTTAAGACTGTGATAGATTCTATATCATCTGGTTTCAAATCTTTAAGTTGCCCTTGCTTAATAATTATACCATCTACAACATAGATAGGTTGAGCATCTTTATTTCCCCGGATTTGAATCTTCGTATTTTTATCAATGATAAATCCTGAGATCATACCGCTGGTTGCCGCTTCTGCCGCGGGGGTACCGCTGATCGTCAAACTTTCAACGCTCCCCTTGAGTACACCTTTATTTTCCTTTGCTTTTGCAATAGCATCTTTTGAAGTGTATTTAGGCTTACCGCCTTTTGCAATAAACTCTTTTGTATAAACATACACTTCACCATCCGGGCTGTCTTTGAATACATAAATTGCTTCAATGCTGTTTGGATCGAGTGCTGATAGCTCTGCTTCGCTTGCCGGCATATCATTGATATAATAATCTGGATTCTTTCCATTGGTCTTTACACCTCTCAGTTTTAACACCGGCGCCGGTGGCGGTGGAGGAGCAGGAGCTGCGTTGGGCGTGGCTGGAGGAGCGGGTACAGATTGTGCCGGGGCAGATGGAGCGCCCGCTACCCGTAACTTGGGAGGAGCTGGTGGTGGCGGTGGGGCAGTCGGCAATAATGCTAAATCACCTTTATGACTATCTATGATTAATGCGCCTCCCATGGCCTTGTCACCATATACTTTCATCGCATCTGCTGCTTTAACTACTTTTACTTGGTAGTGAGATTCATTTTTATGTTTGTTAAAGTAGCGCTGGTATTCACCTTGTGTTAAAGGTTTGCCATCTACGACGGTTAAAGGTTGTTGGTCGTCATCGGATCCTTTGGCACCGAACCAATTGGAATTTAATGAAATAACTCCATGTTCATCTTTTTTTAATATCACCCCGGGCAAAGAGTCGTTATCTGTGATTTTTAATGTAACGATAGTGCCTAAGCTTTCGGTGGCATTTACCACGGTGGCTTTAGAGATGTTCATGGCCAACAAGCCAAGGCTTACGACACCTCCAAATAAAACGTAACGGGCAATATTATAGCGCGATGATTTTTGTTTATTCATCATCATAATTCGTTTTTTCAGGTGAGAAAAATTAAAATTGTTCGCTATGGCTGTTGCGTAAGGAGCGCCGCTAATTTGTAATAAGCTGTATTGGTAAGCCTTGATATCTACACCGGAACGCAACATGCGCCGGTCGGTAATAAATTCAAGGTTTTCCTTGATCGCCCCTTTCATGAGCCACGCGCCGGGGTTGAACCAATAAAAAACCTGGTTCAGCTCCCCTAGTAATACATCCAGTGAATGCCATTCCTTTACATGTATTTTTTCATGTAGCAGTATGGCATCTAGCGAATGTTGGCTATGCAATGAAGGATTTACATAGATGTGGCGGAAGAAAGAAAATGGATTAATTGTTTTCCCCGTGATCCTTACATGATCTTCCCCGACCTTCCCGGGACGGGTTTTCAGATGTAACATCAACAAGGACGTTAATTGGATGATCAAGCGGATCATCATCAAAACGACACCTGCCCAAAATATAATGGCAAGCGCATACCAAACCGTGAATGGCGACGGTGCTGCCATGGTATCTTGCAGTGCATTTAAATCGGGTATATATACCACCATCTGTTGCACCAATTCTTCATGTTTACCCATGATGGCATTTACATCAACCAGGGGGAAAAGTGACGAAAATACGATGCCGGAAACGAGGAATACCCTGTTTAGCGTGTAAAATGTCAGTTTTCTCAATGCAAGCCGGTACACCAGGTAAAAAAGGCTGAGTGCAACATTCGCTTTTAAAAGGTATATAAATAAGGTCGGCATGATGAATCCACTTATATTCAAAAAATTATTTCTTTTGCTCAATCAGTTCAAGGATTTCCTTGAGGTCATCAGGACTAATTTCCCGGTGTTCCGCGAAGAAAGTGACGAGTTGTTTGTAAGAATTTTCGAAATAATCCTTTACAAAGCCACTCATGAACTGTTGTTTATAAAATTCTTCTTCTACCATTGGTCTGTACTGGTAGGTGTTGCCTAATTTTTCGCCTTTTACATAACCTTTCTTTTCCAGGTTTTTAATCGTGGAAGCCAGGGTCGTGTACGGCGGTTGCGGGGCCAGGTGTACTTCCAGGAAATCTTTAACTATACCCATACCCACTTTCCATATGGCCTGCATGGCTAACTCCTCTTGCTTCGTTAATTTTTCCATGAATATTGATTTTGTAAATTGTTTTTATTGTTTCGTTTTGATATTAGGCTGGTAGTCCAAAGGTAACATTTCAGCGAATTTTGACCATCCCCAATAACCGCTGAAAATGCCTTCCGCCGGATATGCCAGGTTGCCGTTATCATCGAATGGCATCGTTTCCCGGAGCAGGTAAAATAAAGATGTCTGCTGGGCTCTCCGGTCCGGTGTCAAACCTTTGGCCTTTTGATACTCTTCACTTTCCCAGCCCTTGGTGTAAGTTACCTGTAAAATGTTCTTGAAGTGCAAGGTATCTACATTTCCCGGTGCGCCGGGATGGAAGATACTGTCGTAAGGAACAATGCCGGGATAGAGGTATTCCACCGTTTTGCTAAGGATGAAACCGCGGTTCTTCCCACGTATCATCTTCAACTCGGTACTATCCTGGTCGAACAGGCGGAGCGGTACCGCCCCGTTGAATTGCTTCCGTTCTACCCGCACTATTTTCCTCGTTTCAAAACCATTTTCCTGCAATCGCTTCAAGCGCAAACTCCTTAAATAATGCATGCTGGAACCGAGGTAAGTCTTCAGTCGATTTCGCTCCCAGGTACGCTGCTGCCTTGCGTTGCGGGGCGACATCGGTTCAAAGAACGGGTTCCCGTAATAAAAAGTCATCTGTTGCTTGTAATCAAATGCAAATTCATGTAGTAAAAACTTGACGCGATAGCCCAAGGTTGGATTCTCGATGATGAGAAAATCTTCGGAGCTGGCCCTTAGTACGCGTGATAAATTATCATAGTCCAGGTCAATTAACTCCGGGTTCAAGATCTTGCATGCTTTCGCAGCTTTACTTTCCCCTAAGAAATACATTTTGAAAATGCCGTAATAAGGAGATTTCGTAGCATCTGGAAAGGCTTTTACCACGACTTCGCCCAAATTATTAGCTTTTTTTTCCAATGCAATATTCAACAGGATCGATTGATCTTGAACATTCAAGGATATCACTACATTTTGGTAACCCAGGTATTGCACCACCAGGTCATAAGTTCCGGGGGGTACATTACCGATTTTATATGTTCCCTGTTCATCGCTGGTATTCCCCATCGTGGTTTGACTTAAAAACACACTTGCGAAAGGCAGCACTTCGCCCGTGTTCTTATCGGTCACTTTTCCCTGGATGTAATATTTCTGCTGGCCCAACGCACTGAGCTGACAGCAACTAATTAATATCCATGCGAGAATTTTCCAAGCTGTGCATCTTAATCCTAGGAACATATGTTTACGATACTTTCGTAAATCTACGATAATTTCGTAATTCAGCAAATTTATTTCTGATTATTTTAAAGTTTTGAGGAAAAAACTGAATCAGTTCAATACTAGATTTTATATGGATAATCAAAAAAGCAGGGTAACGATTTGGTTATGGGCTTATTGCTTTGCTTTTCAACGTGTTTCCGTAAGCTCTCGATGAATATAAAATAATGTGAGTCAGAAATTATATTCAGCTTTTATAAAACTAAAAATGTTTATTTATTTAAAAAAAGACGGCGTTAGTCGCCGTCTTTTATGTTTGGTATAAAAATCACCTATTTAAATCAGTTCTTTCAACTTGGCAACAACTGAATTAACTTCTTCTTTCGTATTATTCTTCGAGAAAGAGAAGCGGATCGCGATTTGATCCGGGTTGTTATTGAAGGCGCGGATAACGTGTGAACCGGCATCGGCGCCGCTGGTACAGGCGCTACCGCCACTGGCGCAGATTCCGTTGATATCCAGGTTGAATAACAACATTTCGCTTTTCTCAGTTTTAGGGAAAGCCACGTTCAACACGGTGTATAAACTGCGACCTTTCAAATCGCCGTTAAAAGCCACACCGGGGATGTTTGCAAGCAGTTGATCGGCCATGTACATGCGGAGGTCATTGATATATTGGCTCTGTTCCTCCATATGTTGATCTGCCAATTCCAGCGCTTTCGCGAAACCTACGATGCCGTATGAGTTTTCGGTTCCGGCACGCATGTTGCGTTCCTGTGCACCACCTTGGATAAATGGCTTAATCTTTACATTTTCATTTATATAAAGAATCCCGGTCCCTTTTGGCCCGTGAAACTTGTGTCCGGCGCCGTTGATGAAATGAACGGGCGTATTTTTCAGGTCAAATTTATAGTGACCCACGGTTTGCACGGTATCGCTATGAAAATATGCATCGTATTTTTGACATAAGTTTCCAACCGCGTGGATATCTAGCAGGTTACCGATTTCATTGTTAGCATGCATGAGGGATACCAAGGTTTTGCCCGGTGCATTTTTCAACAGTTCTTCCAGGTGAGCCATATCGATATGTCCATCCGGTAAAATATTTACATAATCGAGCTTTACACGGTCGCTTTGCGCATGTTCCACGGAATGTAAAGTGGCGTGATGTTCGATCGGGGAAGAAATAATATAAGTACACCCGAGGTCATTCACCGCGGCATTGATAGCCGTGTTACTACTTTCGGTGCCGCCGGAGGTAAAGAAGATTTCCCCGGGGTTGGCGCCCAAGATCTTGGCAACGGTTTTACGGGCATTTTCAATTCCAAGGCGTACTTCGCGGCCGTAAGAATAAATAGAAGAAGGGTTCCCGAATTTTTCTGTCATGTATGGCAGCATGGCATCTAGTACCTCTTTATCTAAAGCGGTGGTTGCTGCATTGTCAAAATATATTCTTTCCAAAGTCGTGGTGGTTTTTGATAAAAAAATCATGCAAATTTCTGTAAATTTTATCAATTCCGGCACATCCCCCGGTTCGAGATGCTACACTAAACTCCTTGAATGGCCGCCTTAATTTTTCTCAAATTTCTTATTGCCTTTACTGTGCTTGCTTTGCATTCCTTTTTCATATTGTGCTATTTTAGAATATAACAGAAGGAAGGTTTCATTTTTTAAAAAAATGGAATAAAAATGACAATTGTAAATACTATGTTTTTTTGGTAGGAATTATGGGTAAAGTAAACTAGGAAAGGGTTTGGAAGGGAGGTGTTAAATGCTTTTATTTATGTATTTATCAATATTTATATTGATAAATGTGCATTTTAATTGCAAAAAATACGGTTACACCTAAATTGGTGTAACCGTATCAAATATGGTATAAAAAACCGGCCTTATATCATAAACTCGCGGATATCTTGCATGATTCTCTTCGCGATATTATCTGCCGTTGTTTCATTTTGACTTTCAGAGTAAATGCGGATGATGGGCTCGGTATTAGATGTTCTCAAATGCACCCAATCTTTATCAAATTCAATCTTCAAACCATCTTCCGTATTGATAGGTTGATTTTTATATTTCTGTTGAATTTTTTCAAAGATTTGTTTTACATCAACCCCTTTATCCAGCTCGATCTTATTCTTGGAAATGAAATAGTCGGGATAGCTGTTGCGGAGCGCCTTGATACTTTTATTACTACGAGCCAAGTGGCTGAGGAATAAACCGATACCGATCAACGCATCGCGGCCATAATGGAAATCGGGAACGATGATACCGCCGTTTCCTTCTCCACCGATCACCGCGTTCACTGCTTTCATCTTGGTCACTACGTTTACTTCTCCAACGGCGGAAGGTTGGTATTCTCCACCATGTTTCAAGGTAATATCTTTTAATGCCTGCGTAGAAGAGAGGTTAGATACGGTGTTTCCTTTTCTTTGACCTAAAATATAATCTGCAACGGCCACCAGCGTATATTCTTCACCGAACATGCTACCGTCTTCGCAAACGAAACAAAGGCGGTCTACGTCCGGATCAACGGCGATACCGAAATCTGCTTTGGATTTATTGACCTCGTTAGAAAGTGCTGTCAGGTTTTCGGGTAAAGGTTCAGGGTTGTGCCCGAATTTGCCGTTCACCTCGTCAAATAAAACCGTGATATCGGTAACTCCCAAGGCTCTCAAAACTGCGGGTACAAAGATGGCCCCGGTAGAGTTTACAGCGTCTACAACAACTTTGAAGTTCCTTTTCGTGATTGCGGGAACATCTACCAAGGGGTAGTTCACGATGAGATCAACATGTTTTTGCAGGTAAGAATCATTGGTTTGATAAATTCCCAGCTTGTTTACATCAACAAAATTAAAATCTTCCTTGGCAGCGATATCGAGCACTTCGGCTCCATCAGCGCCGGAAATAAATTCCCCTTCGCCGTTCAACAGTTTGAGGGCATTCCACTCGCGGGGGTTGTGGCTAGCCGTCAGGATGATACCCCCGGCAGCATTTTCAGCTTTCACGGCTATTTCTACCGTAGGTGTAGTAGAAAGACCTAAATCCACCACATCGATACCCAGACCGATCAAAGTAGAAACAACCAAGTTGCTTACCATTTCACCGGAAATACGGGCATCCCTCCCTATCACTACTTTTTTGTTTTCGCTGTTATTGCGAAGCAACCAGGTACCATACGCGGCAGTGAATTTCACCACATCGAGGGGGGATAAACCTTCTCCGGGTTTACCTCCAATCGTACCGCGAATTCCAGAAATTGATTTGATCAGTGACACAATCGTTAGAATTTTAATTAAGAAGGCAAAGATAAATAAATACCTTTCAGCTTTCCTAATGCCATCAGTTTCAAATGTTAATTACCAGGCATTTCCCCAAGATAACGACGCTTTTCATTTTTCGTTTATATTTGCAGTTACGCTTAAAATTAAATAGCTAGTTCGTAAAGATGAAATTTCCTTGGTTTCGCATTCCCAGGTATGCCCGGTACATACTGGTACAAGCCGCTTTGCTACTGATTTTCCTCATATTATTCAGGCTTGTATTTTATTATTTTTTCTTCCAGAGTACGATTCATGACGGGAACGTTGTTAGCCGGGCATGGAGCTTAGGCGCCAGGTTTGATATGCGCTTGGCCTTGATTATCATGATCCCGATCTCTTTCTTAGTGTTAACTACCCATAAACACTTTTTTAACAGGTCTTTATGGAAGTGGGTGAATTATATATATTTTTCTTTGACCTATATTTTGTTGACTTTCTTCTATGTAATCGACCTGGGGCATTACAGCTATCTCGGTATCCGCATAGACCCTTCGATCACGCGGTTCCTGGCTTCCGGGGAGAAGATGACGAACGCGAGAATGGTTTGGGAAAGTTATCCCGTTTTAAAAGGGGGGCTAGGAATTATCATATTTATAACATTGATAATATGGGGACAGGTTCGATTGTATAAATATTTCCAAAAGCAACCGCCCTTATCCTTGGGAAAAGGGAGAAAGGTAACTTATGTGGCAGCCCTGGTTATCATTTTCGCAGCGGGTATTTATGCCAATTGGGCTTATTTCCCGTTACGCTGGAGCCAAGCTATGTTTACGCGGGACAATGGCATTACCAGTTTGGCATTGAACCCCGTTTTATATTTTGTGAATAATTTTTCTGTTAGCGATGATACGTTCGATGAAAAGGCCACCAGGAAATATTATCCATATATCGCGGATTACCTAAAAGTTGATCCAAGGGATGCCGGCAGCCTCAATTTCAGTAGAAAAGTTCCTGCGGATAGCAGCAAACCGAGGCAAAACGTGATTATCGTGATGTGCGAATCTTTGGGCGCTTCCATGACCAGCATGTATGGCAATCCCATGCAAGCAACCCCCAACTTGCAGCGCTTAGCAGATAATGGACTAATCTTCAAGAATTTTTATGTCCCGGCTATGAGCACTGCCAGGAGCGTGTTCGGCATAACAACCGGCTTGCCTGACATCACCAAGAACAAAACCGCTTCAAGGCATCCCAAGATCGTTGATCAAAGGGTTATCATGGATCAGTTTAACGGTTACGAGAAATATTACCTGCTCGGTGGCAATACGAACTGGGCAAACATCAGGGCCGTTTTTTCCAATAACGTGGCAGGGGTCAAGATATTTGAAGAAGGATATTTCAAAGCGCCAAAGGCGGATGTTTGGGGGGTATCCGACTTTGATTTAATCACGGAGGCCAGCGACATATTTAAATCTGCAAATGATCGCAAGCAACCATTTATAGCATTCTTACAAACGGCTGACAATCACGAACCATATACTACTACCAAGGGCCGTGGTGATTTTAAAGACCTGGATGAATCTGAAATTGATATGAAGCAATTCAAACAATCGGGTTTTTTATCTGTTGCTCAATTCAATGCCTTGCGTTACTTGGATTATAACATAGGTTACTTGATGGACTTGGCAAAGCGCGGTGGATACCTCGATAATACCATATTCGTATTTTTCGGTGATCACAGCGCCCGCTTGAACCCCTATAGTTTTATGCCGGTTCCGGAATACAAGATCGGGGTTTTTGAAACGCATGTGCCGCTGATTATTTATAACCCGGCGACCTTGAAACCGGCGGTTAAACACGAAGCCGGTAGTTTGCTAGATGTTTATCCAACCGTTGCGGGCTTAACAGGTATGGGTTATACCAATTATACATTGGGGACAGACTTACTCGATACAACCCGCGCTGAACATTATGCTTTCACCGTGTATCCAACAGACAAGATGGCCTTGGTTGGGAATAAATATTTATTTGAAATTAATAGGAAGACAGGGCAACCGGCCATGTTTGACCTCACGAAAGATCCGTTACGCAATGTTATCAGCGAGCATCCTGATTCTGCGAGGTACCTAGAGAACCTTACCAGGGGTTTTTACGAAAGTGCACGTTATTTGATGTTTAACAATAAAAAGTAGTAAATACCGGCATACCCGGTACCATACATTTTCCAGAATTAAAATATAGCCGTCGTGGTAGATCAATGGTTTAAGAATTGGTTTAATTCACCTTATTACCAACTCCTGTATGAAAACAGGGACGAAAAGGAAGCTGCAGCCTTCCTGGATAAACTTATAGATTACCTGCAACCTTTGCCCGGTAGTTTGATGTTAGATGTTGCCTGCGGCAGGGGGCGGCATTCAAAGTACCTATCTGATAAAGGCTTCGATGTAACGGGAATTGACCTGTCGGAAGAAAATATCCGCACGGCGAGGGCGATGGAAAATGACCAGCTTCATTTTTTTCAGCATGATATGCGCCTGCCATTTTGGATAAATTATTTTGATTGTGCTTTCAACTTCTTCACGAGCTTCGGTTATTTTAATTCATTGCGCGAAAACAACAATGCATTGCGTACAATTGCCCAGTCTTTGAAGCCGGGAGGGAAGCTGGTACTGGATTACTTGAATAGCGCATTCGTGGAAGCCCACCTCGTTAATAGCGAAGTGAAAGAAAAAGGTGGTGTGGTGTTCGACATACATCGATCTATGGCAGAAGGTAGGTTTATCAAGGAAATTAACATCTTGGATAAGGATAAAATGTTCCGGGAAACTTTCACGGAAAGGGTCAACGCATTTAGAAAAGAGGACTTTCAAAGCATGTTCCTGCGCCAAGGCTTAACAATTTTAGATATCTTTGGCGATTATCACTTTAACGTGTACGATGAAAAAAGCTCACCTCGGTTAATCTTGGTAGCTCAAAAATAAAGAAGGCGATATGTTGGATACGATACAGCAGCTAGATTTAAGGTTATTTTTTAAAATAAATGGTCAATGGACGAACGGGTTCTTTGATGTACTGATGCCCTGGCTGCGTCAGCCATCGGCATGGGCGCCGTTGTACCTGTTCTTAATCCTGTTTACGCTCATCAATTTCAGGTGGCGCGGCCTTGCTTGGATTATATTTTTCCTGATTTCCTTCGGTATCGCGGATCAAACCAGCATGTTTTTCAAAGATTTTTTCGGGCGGATTAGGCCATGCCGCGACCCCAATTTGGAACATTACGTGCGCGTATTGGCATATTATTGCCCCAAAAGCGGCAGCTTTACATCTTCCCATGCCGCCAATCATTTCGCTGTGGGCGTTTTTAGTTTTTTCAGTCTTAAACCGTTTATCGGCAAATACAGTTGGTTATTTATCATTTGGGCAGCGAGTATATGCTATGCCCAGGTGTACGTAGGGGTACATTATCCCGGGGATGTCTTGGGAGGAGCTGTACTCGGTACGTTAATCGGCTCGTTGACGGCCAATGTATTTCAACGCCGTATTGGATTACAACTTGAACCGTTAATATGAACTGGACATATTTAATCATCATATTTGCAGCCACCTTGGGTGGTGGATTGATCCCCATGCTATCCCGGAAGATCAACCCGAATTATTCCATTTACTTACTGGCATTTACGGGCGCATTCCTTTTCGGGATCACGATTTTGCATTTGTTGCCGGAGGTATACCACGAATTGGGGGGGCATTTTGCAGGAATTTACATCCTGGCGGGGTTCTTTCTCCAGGTGTTTTTACAGCAGTTTTCACACGGTATGGAGCATGGCCATACCCATTTGCCGGGGGAGCAACATACGCACATTGCCGTAACGCCCTTGGTACTGGGCTTGTCTGTGCATGCATTTATGGAAGGGATACCCCTGGGTTTCCATTATGAAGATAAAACGGCTTTACCGTCCCTGGTAGCGGGTATAGCTTTTCATAAGGTGCCTGAAGCTTTGACCCTGATGACCGTCATGATGCATGGTCACCTGCAAAAAAAGAAGCTGTGGCGGATTTTGATCATCTTTGCTTGCGTAACACCGGCATCGGCTATAATAGCGCATCAATTGGGAGCAGACTCGCAATGGGTGCAGCATTCACTCTTGTACATAGTAGCGATGGTAATCGGGGCATTCTTACATATTTCTACCACGATATTTTATGAAAGCGGAACCAAGCATCACGAGCTTAGTACCAGGAAGGTATTATCGATCGCTTTGGGAATCGGCTTGGCAATTCTTACACTTATATTTGAATAATTTTTTATTTTTAGGCTTGTATTATGGAAGTCGTCATTATCCTCATCCTTATTTTGCTCAATGGTATATTTTCCATGTCGGAGATTGCCCTTGTGTCAGCACGTAAAGTGCGGCTGGAGAATGCAGCCAATAAAGGAGATGAGAAAGCAAAAAGAGCGCTAAAATTAGCCAGCAACCCGGACACATTCTTGTCTACAGTTCAAATCGGGATTACGCTCATTGGCATATTAACGGGTGTATATTCCGGGGAAAAACTCAAAGTGGATATCCAGGAGTTCTTCAATCAATTCGCAGTATTACAGCCTTATAGTAGTGCAATTGCCACTACCGTGATCGTTATCATCATTACTTACTTCTCATTAATCTTGGGAGAATTGGTACCCAAGAGGATCGGCTTGACCAACCCGGAAACCATCGCGAAGAATGTAGCCGGCCCCATGAGCCTGCTCAGCCGCATTACTTGGCCATTTATCTGGTTATTGAGTACTTCTACCAACCTGATCGTGAAGCTATTCAATATCAAGAAAACCAGTGATAGCCTCGTAACGGAAGAAGAAATTAAAGCTATTATTAACGAGGGAACCAATTCCGGAGCCATCGAGGAAACGGAGCAGGAGATCATCGAAAGGGTATTTCACCTGGGAGATCGAAACATTACGTCCTTGATGACTCACCGAACGGATATCGTTTGGCTCGATCAAGACGAAACCCCCGATAGTTATAAACCTAAAATTACTAAGTCAACGCATTCCGTTTACCCGGTTTGTAGCGGGCAGATCGATAATGTGAAGGGGATCATCCTCATCAAGGATTTATACGCTGCCGGCGATTATGCCGTGTTAATGGATATCATGCGTAAGCCTTTGTTTATCCCTGAAAATAATTCGGCTTACCAGGTGCTGGAAAAATTTAAAGAAACCCAGGTTCATGCCGCTTTCATCGTGGATGAATACGGTACTTTCCTCGGGATGATTACCCTCAACGATATCCTTGAAGCGATCGTGGGAGATATGCCGGAAACGGGGCAAGATGATTATACCATGGTGAAAAGGGAAGATGGTTCTTACCTGGTGGATGCACAGATACCATTTTACGATTTCTTAAGTGAATTTGACAAGGAAGAGTGGATGGTAGAATTTGAACAGGAATTTGATACCCTTGCCGGATTTATCCTGCATAACCTGGAACATATCCCGCAAACGGGCGAAACACTTGAATGGCGTGGGTTCACCTTTGAAATAGTGGACATGGATGCCCACCGTATCGACAAGATACTGGTACATCCCCCGGTAGCTACCGTGGAATAAACGGTGGTTATTTGTTTAAGTTTCCTTTATATTGCAGCCAATTTTATGTAGAATTTTATATAAGTTCCTCATTTACAATGTTTTTTACCTATGGAAGACATTGTAATAGCTATAGATTTGAATACAGTGAAACCTACAACCTAAGATTAAACCGGTCTGAACTGTATAAACTCCGTTGCCTATCCGGAAATATTTTTTTCCAGGGGCATAGGACTGATATTTCTTTATACTATTTTTGAGGGCTTTTTTCGTAAATAATAATTAGAATACGTCGATAATGGTCGTTTTAGGAAGTAATGCGCTGTCCTTGGCGGAAGTGCATCAAGTTTTGTTCGGAAGGGAAGCCTTGACCTTGGAACCTACAGCTGTTCAGAATGTACAAGATAATTTTGATTTCCTGGAAAATTTTGCTTCCAAGAAATTAATATATGGCATCAACACTGGTTTCGGGCCAATGGCACAGTATAGGATCAACGAGGAAGATAAATTGCAATTGCAATACAACCTGATCCGCAGCCATAGCTCCGGTGCAGGGAAACCGCTTTCCCCGCTGTTCACGAAGAGCTTGATGCTGGCCCGCTTGAATAGCTTTATGCAGGGGCATTCCGGTGTGCATCCCAGCGTGGTACATTTATTGGCAGAAATGATCAATAGGGATATTTACCCCTGTATTTATGAACACGGTGGGGTGGGTGCCAGTGGCGATTTAGTACAATTGTCGCATTTGGCACATTGCCTGATCGGTGAAGGGGAAGTTTTGTACCAGGATAAGATCCAAGTGGCAGCAGATGTATTCCAACAACTGGGCTTGGAACCCGTTAAGGTTAGAATACGCGAAGGCCTGGCCATTCTGAACGGTACTTCCGCGATGACCGGTATCGGGCTGGTGAATATTATTTACGCGAAGAAATTGGTGGCCTGGAGTACGATTTTGTCTTCTATGATTAACGAGGTGGTGGAAGCATTCGATGATCACCTTTCCCATGAACTGAACGTAGTGAAACGTCATGCCGGTCAAAACAGGATCGCGGAACACATGCGCTACATCCTCAGTGATAGCAAAATGGTGCGGCATAGGCCAGATCACCTGTACAAGGAGCTGGAAGAGGAGGTTTTTAAGGACAAAGTGCAGGAATATTATTCATTGAGATGCGTACCGCAGGTACTTGGCCCGATTTACGATACTTTGAATCACGCGGAAACCATCGTGGTAGGGGAGTTAAACTCCGTGAGCGATAACCCGGTGGTAGATCATAAAGCAGGCAATGTATTCCACGGGGGGAATTTCCATGGCGATTATATCTCCTTGGAAATGGATAAAATAAAGATTGCCATCACGAAATTGTCGATGCTATCGGAAAGACAGTTAAACTACCTGATGAACGATAAGCTGAACCATAAATTCCCGCCCTTTATGAACTTGGGCAAATTAGGGTTCAACTTCGGGATGCAGGGGGTACAATTTACTGCTACCTCTACCGTCGCGGAAAATCAAACTTTATCATTCCCGATGTACGTGCATAGCATACCGAACAATAATGATAACCAGGATATCGTGAGCATGGGCTGCAACGCTGCGGAGATGGCCGCCAAGGTCATTGAAAATACTTTCGAAGTAGTGTCTATCCAGGTGATGACCCTGTTGCAAGCGGTCGATTACCTGGGTTGCGAGACCCGGTTAAGCACATTTTCGCGTAAAATATACCAAGATGTGCGGGCTATTTTCCCTAAATTTATTGAGGACAGCCCGAAATTCCAGGATGTTAGGAATATTAAACAGTACTTGATGGAAACCGAACCATTGAGTATATAGTCTGCGGGATTCATGAACAAAGTTACGAGGGCATAAATAAAGGCTTACCGCTTCCGAAATGGCGTAAGCTGTATAAGTATTGCTAAAAGATATAAAAAGAATAATAGATGAAATGCGCATTAGTTACAGGTGGTTCCAGGGGGATTGGCAGGGCAGTTTGCTTAAAAATGGCATCTCGGGGTTATTATGTATTGATCAATTATAAAGGTAACCAGGCGGCGGCTGAAGAAACTTTGGCCGCGGTGAGGGAACTGGGTAGCGATGGCGAAATTATGCAGTTCGATGTTGCAGATGCTGATAACGTGCAGCAGGTTTTGGGAACTTGGATCGAACAACAAACGGAGAAATATATCGAAGTTTTAGTGAATAATGCCGGCATCCGGGAGGATGTCCTGATGTATTGGATGAAGAACGAGCAATGGAAAGATGTATTGCGCGCCAGTTTGGATGGATTTTTCTTCGTGACGAAGCAAGTGTTGAACGGCATGTTGCTGAAAAGGTACGGTAGGATCGTGAATATGGTGTCGCTCTCCGGTTTGAAAGGCACAGCGGGCCAAGTAAATTATTCAGCAGCCAAAGCGGGTGTCATCGGCGCCACGAAAGCATTGGCGCAGGAAGTTGCTAAAAGGGGTATCACGGTAAATGCCGTGGCGCCGGGCTTTATTCAAACGGATATGACCGCCGGATTAAACGAGAAAGAATTGGCTGCGCAAATACCGATGAACCGCTTCGGAAAAGCGGAAGAAGTTGCGGAAACGGTGTCATTCCTCGCCTCGAAAGGCGCGGCGTACATAACCGGTGAAGTGATTAATGTCAACGGGGGCTTATATTCCTGATTTTGGCAACGGATTTGCAATCATTCATTCAACGCTTAACTATTCTGACAATATGAACAGGGTCGTGATCACAGGTTTGGGCATTTATTCTTGCATCGGCAAGAACCTGGAGGAAGTGAGGGATTCGCTCTTTCAAGGTCGCTCGGGAATTATTTTAGATGCAGAAAGAAAGGCTTTCGGTTACCGTTCCGGTTTAACCGGCAATATTCAGCGCCCGGATTTGAAAGGCTTGCTGGATCGCCGTTCCCGGCTTATGATGCCGGAACAGGCCGAGTTTGCTTTCATGGCAACCCGTGAAGCGCTGGCCAATGCCCGGATGGATCAAGATTATATCGATGCCCGCGAAGTGGGTATATTATATGGAAATGATAGCTCCGCTAAACCCGTGGTGGAAGCCACGGATATTATGCGTGAGAAGAAAGATACCATGATGGTAGGTTCCGGTTCCGTGTTCCAGACGATGAACTCTACCGTTAACATGAACTTGGCCACTATTTTTAAATTGAAGGGGGTCAATTTCAGTGTAAGCGCTGCCTGTGCCAGTGGTTCCCATGCCATCGGCTTGGGTTATATGTTTATCAAGAACGGCATGCAAGATACCGTGATCTGCGGCGGGGCCCAGGAAGTAAATATTTACTCGATGGGCAATTTTGACGCCATCGCGGCATTCTCAACCCGTGAAAGTGAGCCGACCAAGGCTTCCAGGCCATTTGATCGCGATCGCGACGGCCTCGTACCTAGCGGCGGTGCTGCCACGGTGATCCTCGAAAGCTTGGATAGCGCGTTGAAACGCGGCGCCCCCATTATCGGGGAAGTGCTGGGGTATGGATATTCTTCCAACGGAAGCCATATTTCTAATCCGAGCGTAGATGGCCCGGTACGGTCCTTGAACATCGCTTTGCAGGATTCGGGTTTATCGGCCAAGGAAATCGAGTACATCAACGCACACGCTACTTCTACTCCCGCCGGGGATGCCAGCGAGGCTAGGGCGTTGCATGAAGTATTCGGCAGCTCGCATCCGCCGATCAGCTCTACCAAGTCTATGACGGGGCATGAATGTTGGATGGCAGGGGCTAGTGAAATCGTTTATTCTTGCCTGATGATGCAAAATGGCTTCATGGCGCCGAATATTAACTTTGAGAACCCCGATGACGATTCTGCCAAACTGAACTTGATAACATCAGCTATTCAAAAAGATTTTAATGTATTTCTCTCTAATTCATTTGGTTTTGGAGGAACAAATTCATCTTTAATCGTTAGAAAGTGGCATTAAAACAATTCTTATTAATTTTGTGCCTCGTGCAGTGAACAGCGGAGCGGTAATAAGAATTGGGAACTATTTAATCAACCTATATACCTGGAACACAAAAAAGAATATGGAAATAACAGAAATTATCAACAAGACCAATGCTTTCTTGATCGAAGAGTTTGAAGTAGCCCCGGGAAGCATTACGCCTGAAGCCGATTTGAAATCGACCTTGGGATTGGATAGTTTGGACTATATAGACCTGGTAGTTGCTATTGAGGCAAACTTCGGATTTAAAGTAAAACCGGAAGATTTTCAAGGTATTGCTAGCTTCCAAGATTTTTATAATTACGTGATCGAACGTTTGAAACAAAAAGAGTTGGTATAATGCCGTCGTGGCAAGGGAAATCCAAGGGAAATAAGTTAGGCTACAGGATATTTATCGAGTTGCTCAGGTGGGGAGGTGTCGTGCCTGCATACATCTTGTTGCGCTTCGTAGCTGCTTATTATTTCTTGTTTTCGTGGGATTCATCTAAGGCGATATGGCAGTATTTCCGCCAACATTTACATTATAGCCGTTGGAAATCATGCTGGAGCTTATACCGTAATTACTACGTGTTCGGGCAAACGCTGATCGATAAAATAGTAATGATGGCAGGCATCCCCAACAAATTCACTTTCGATTTTGATGGGGAACCGTTTTTAAGGGATATCGTTCAACAAAAAAAGGGGGGGATTTTACTGAGCGCCCACCTCGGGAATTGGGAAGTTGCCGGGCATCTATTCACCCGCCTGGAAACCCCTATTAACATCGTGATGTTTGATGGTGAACATGAAAGGATCAAGAGCTACTTGTCTAGCGTCACCGGTGAAAGGGTGGTAAAGGTAATCCTGCTGAAAGATGATCTCTCCCATATTTACGAGATCAACGATGCTTTGAGTAAAAACGAATTGGTATGTATGCACGCCGACCGTTTTTTGAAAGGAAACAAATCGGTCAAAGTACCTTTTTTGGGTAAAGCAGCTCAATTCCCATTGGGGCCTTTTCAATTAGCAGTCACATTTAGAGTGCCTGTTTCTTACGTTTTTGCATTTAAAGAGTCGAGTCGCCATTATCATTTATTTGCAACGCGCCCGAATATTTACAATGGTAAACAAGATATTCCGAAAGCCGTGAACGATTTTGTTCATGTGATGGAAGAAAAGGTCTTGAAATACCCTTTGCAATGGTTTAACTATTACGATTTTTGGTCCGAAGATTAATTGCCATTTTATATAAATATCCACAACAATACTAGCATGCTCGTACAGAAAGAACAAATCACCGATTATATCCCGCAAAGGCCGCCCATGGTGATGATCGATACAATTTTGAAAGCGGATGAGAACATTTTACGTACGGGGTTTTATATTGAACCCGGCAATGTATTCGTGGAAAACGGATCGTTAATGCCGCCGGGATTGATGGAAAATATTGCTCAAACGGCAGCAGCTAGGGTAGGCTATATAGCGAAACAGAAAAATGAACCTGTACCCCTGGGTTTTATTGGCGCCGTGAAAGACTTAGAAATATTGCAATTGCCCAAGATGGAGACCGCGATTGAAACGGAAATCGTTATCGAACATGAAGTATTCAATGCAACGGTGGTTACCGGGAAGGTTTGGCAAGATGGTCAAGTGATGGCGCAATGCGAGATGAAAATATTTGTCCCCAAAAAATAAAACATATAAATCATGAAAAAACTATTTGTTTGCCTCGCAACTTTATTTTGCGCATTCAGCGCCACTAATTCCCAAGCCCAGGATGTAAAAGGTTTCTTCGAACCCGGTGCGAAAATCTTCTGGATCGGTGTCGATTATTCACAGGCTAAGTTGATTAATGATGGAACGAGGAACGCTGATGATTTTGTTGATAAATATTTTCAACAGATCAACGAGTTAGTGATTAATGAACCTAAAAATTATAAAGTTATTGAAGCCTTCGGCCAATCTGAACTTGATGCGGATCTTTCTTATGTTAATAAAGTGAATGCAAAAGCGGATCCTGCTAAACTACATTCTTCCAACCTTAAGGATTACAGCAGGTTTACTGAAGCTGATATTCAGAAAGCTGTCAAAGAGTTTAATTTTAACGGAAAAAAGGGATATGGAGTCGTATTCATAGTCGAAGCCATGAATAAAACAGGGAAGAAAACATCGGTATGGGTAACGGGAGTAGATATGGGAAGCAAAAAAGTACTTTTTACTGAACGGATGCTCGGAGATGCAAGGGGATTTGGAAATAGGAATTATTGGGCAGGATCGATCGCTGATATCTTGAAAGACATCAACAAGAAACAATTCAAAGCTTGGCGCAGCAAATACGGCAGCTAGGCTCATTAACAAGTAAAAAATGTAGGAAAAATATTCATGCAAGCAGGAGATTTATTGAGCGAAAGAACAGAAGTTGTCATCAGGTTTAATGAAGCAGATCCCTTGGGTATCGTTTGGCACGGTAACTATATACGGTATTTTGAAGATGGCCGCGAGGCTTTCGGTAAAAAATACGGGATCGGTTACCTCGATATTTTCGGTGCCGGGCTTACAACACCGGTAGTGCATGTTTCATGCGATTTCAAAAAATCGGTTAAATATGGTGATACGATCATCGTTGAAACCCGTTTTATCAACTCTCCTGCTGCTAAATTGATCTTCGAATACACGATTTACAACCGCGATAACATGGAAGTGGTGGCTAAAGGTAAAAGTATTCAAGTATTCTTAGACAAGGATACCGCTGCATTGCAATTGATCAATCCCCCTTATTATTCATCATGGAAAAAAAAGTGGGGACAACCCTGAGCCTATCGAAATGAATCCCGGTGTATTCGTCATAGCAGATCAAATCATTGCCCCGTTAGGTTTCACGACCGGGGAGAACTTCTCCTCCTTGTTGAGCGGAAGGAGCGGTGTAAGCGCGCAGGTGGCGCCCAGTGTATCTGAACTACCCTTTTATGCATCTTTGATGCCTCCCGATTGGGAATCTTCTTTACCCGTTTTTCCTCCCGGTATTTCTACGAAATTTGAAAAAATGGTGTTTGCTTCCGTGAACGGTGTATTGCAATCATCGCAAATGGATCCAGCTGATCCAAGATTGGGCTTTATCTTATCAACAACCAAGGGCAATATAGAATTACTCGAACAAGGCAAAGTTCAATCGCCCGGTGATCTGCAACTGTTTCCTCTTGCTGCCAAATTGGCTAAGACTTTAGGATTTACTAATACGCCGCTAGTAATTAGTAACGCTTGTATTTCCGGGTTATTAGCTATTTTGATCGGTAAGAGGATGATTGCATCCGGCAAGTATGATCGCGTGATTGTTTGCGGGGCGGATGTTGTAACGAAGTTCGTATTAAGCGGTTTTCAATCATTCCAGGCGGTGAGCGACACTATTTGCCGGCCATTTGATAAAGATAGGAATGGCATTAACCTTGGTGAAGCGGCTGCAACCGTGTTGTTATCCGGCGAGCCAAGCTCATCAAGCGCGAATTTTTCTGTACTGGGTGGAGCCTCCAGTAATGATGCCAACCATATTTCTGGTCCTTCCAGGACCGGGGAAGAGTTGGCGATCGCGATCAAAAAGGCAATGGGGCAAAGCATGTTGAGCAGGGATGACCTGGACTTTGTTTCAGCACATGGTACTGCAACCCCGTATAACGATGAAATGGAAGCGAAAGCTTTTCAATTGGCTGGCCTCAACCATTTGCCTACCAACAGCCTGAAAGGGTATTACGGTCATACTTTAGGAGCTGCCGGTTTATTGGAAGCCATTATCGGGATGAGATCATTGGAGCATGGTATAGTACTGCCAACCTTGGGTTTTTCTGAAGCCGGGCTACCGGTTCCATTATCAGTAACGGATCAATTGTTGAAAATACCTGGCCGGTATTTTCTTAAAACTACCGCCGGTTTCGGTGGCTGCAATGCGGCTATGGTCTTCGGTAAATACGCTTAAAATTCATCGACATAAAATATTCACCTTCTCATCTATAAAACATCAGCATGGAATTTTTTAACAAGGAAACAAAAACAGCGTTGCAGGCCAAGGAAGCCGCATTATGGATCGCGTTCGCTCCCGTTGTATTCCAAGCCGCCCGCGCCTTGAGGGATTTCGGAATCCTGAAAGCAATCGGGGACAGTGATGACGGACTTACCATAGAACAAATTATACAGCAAGTGAACTTGTCACGCTACGCGGTAAGGGTTTTGTTGGAAGCAGGACTGGGCATGGAATTGCTGATTGTAAACGATAAGAAGTACAAGGTTACCAAAACGGGACATTTTATCCAGCATGATACGCTTACCCGCATCAATATGGATTTTAGCCAGGATATCTGTTACAAGGGTATGTTCCACTTGCAGGAAAGCTTGCAGGAAGGGAAACCTGCCGGGTTGAAAGAACTCGGTCCTTGGAATACTATTTATGAGGGACTATCCATCTTGCCGGGCACGGCAAAGGAAAGTTGGTTCAACTTTGACCATTACTATTCCGACCTGGCTTTTCCAACCGTTTTGCCAACCGTGTTTAAACATAAGCCGAAAAATTTGCTGGATATCGGCGGCAACACGGGAAAATGGTCATTGACCTGTGTTAATTACGATCCCGATGTGAAAGTAACCATCATGGATCTGCCGGGACAAATCGGCCTGGCTACCAAGAACATTGAAGAAAAGGGGATGGCGGATCGCGTAGATTTTTATCCTACGAATATCCTCGATGAATCATTGCCTTTCCCCAAAGATTTTGATGCCATCTGGATGAGCCAGTTTTTAGATTGTTTCTCCGAAGCTGAAATTATTTCCATATTAAAACGTTGCCGGGAAGCCTTGAGCGATAACGGTTTCGTCTTTATCCTGGAGCCATTCTGGAACCGCCAGGTGTTTAAATCTGCCGCTTTCTGCTTGCAGCAAACATCCTTGTATTTTACAGCTATGGCTAATGGAAACAGCCAAATGTATCATACGGATGATTTCTTTGCCTGCATCCGGGAAGCCGGTTTGGAAATCGTGGAAGAAGATGATTCGGCAGGGATGAATTACACCCTATTGAAATGTAAAAAAGCTTAACCGAATTAAACGCCCGAATATGCAAATCGAACACGTTGATGTATTAGTGATCGGGGCAGGACCTTCCGGTTCTGTAGCGGCCGCTATTTTACGCAAGGCCGGTCTGGATGTAAGGATCGTTGAAAAAATGAAATTCCCCCGTTTCGTGATCGGGGAGAGTTTGTTGCCGCGTTGCATGGAAGCGTTGGATGATGCGGGGCTGATCAACGCCATTGAATCGAAAAGTTTTCAAAAGAAATACGGCGCCAAGTTCGTGAAAAACGGCGCTGTTTGCGATTTTACTTTTAAAGAACAACATACTACCGGTTGGACCTACACCTGGCAAGTGCAGCGGGCCGATTTTGATAAAACCCTGGCTGATGCCACCGAACAAATGGGTGTCAAAATCGATTATGAAACCACCGTTACTCATATAGAATTTAACGGCTCCGATTCGGTTACCACGGTTGTGGATGCGAAAGGGGCAGAAAAAAAGATCGCCGCCCGCTTCATCGTCGATGGCAGCGGGTATGGAAGGGTCATTCCTAAGCTGTTTGGGCTTGATAAACCTTCCTCCCTATTGCCACGAAAAACCCTGTTCTCGCATATCAAGGATTTGAGGAGATCGATGGCCGATGAACCGAACCGCATCACCGCGGTGGTGCATCAACCCGGCACCTGGATTTGGATCATACCCTTTTCCACCGGGCTTACCTCGGTAGGATTTGTAGGCGAACCTTCGTTTTTTGAGCAATTTGACGGTAATCCCGATCAACGATTCCGCGCGATGTTGGAAAGTGAACCGCATACGAAGGAACGTTTCCGCGATATGGAATTTGCTTTCGAACCGAAGACATTGGAGGCTTGGAGCGCCAGCACGGAGAAGTTTTATGGAGAAGGCTTCGTGTTAACAGGTAATGTAACTGAATTTTTAGACCCGATTTTCTCTTCAGGCGTAACTTTAGCAACAGTTTCCAGTCAAACGGCTGCGCACCTTGTTATCAAGAAATTGAAAGGTGAAACCGTAGACTGGGAAAAGGAGTATATGGAACCTACCATGCAGGGAGTGAACGTATTCCGCTCTTACGTGATGGCTTGGTACGAGGGAACTTTAGACAAGATATTCTTTTCCAAGAACCCGAATCCTGCTATCAAGCAACAGATATGTTCCGTGTTGGCTGGGTATGTTTGGGATCAGTCCAATCCATTTGTAGCGCAACATGATACGGCTTTGAAGAGGCTGGCGAGAACGATTGAACTAACTGAAAAAATTAACGAAGAATAGTGTTGGAACACCCGATTGCATATATAAATCACGCGGTTAAAATCCGGCCTGCCCAGGTTTGGAAGGATGGAAGCATATTGTTTGATAAGCCGGATCAAACGGATTTTTTCAGGTATTTATATGATGCATGTTCCGGTCAGTACCCGAAGTTCCACAAGATGGATCCTTTGGCCAAGCTAGGTTGGTTAGGTTCGGAGATACTTTTACAGGGTATCGATTTTTCCCGTTACCAGCCGGAAGATATCGCTGTAATCCTCTCTAACAGGAGCTCCAGTCAACATACTGACGAGAAATATTACAAAACAATTGAAAATATCGCCAGCCCGGCTTTATTTGTTTATACATTACCCAATATCGTAATTGGTGAAATTAGCATCCGGCATAAGTTTAAAGGTGAAAATTCATTTTTTATATTTGATACCTTTGATACCGTGTCGATGCATGGTTATGTAAATGCATTATTTGCTAGCAACCAGGCGGAAGCTTGCCTATGCGGTTGGGTGGAATATTATGACGACCGGTACGAGGCCGTGTTGTATTGGCTGGAAAAAGATCCGCAGGGACTTGCTTTGCCCTTGGAGGAACAAGAACTCAAAAAATTGTATTTAAAATAGATATGGAAAAATTGATGGCAGATCTGAAAGTACAGATCATTCAGCAATTGAATTTGCAAGAAGTGAAACCGGAAGACATCGACAATGATATGTCTTTATTCAAAGACGGGCTAGGCCTGGATTCTATCGATGCCTTGGAGCTGATCGTGTTGTTGCAACAAAACTACAAGATCAAGATCGCCAACCCGGATGATGGACCCAAAATTTTTCAGTCCGTTCGTACGATGGCGACGTTCATTACCGAACATCAAACCGCGCAATAATGAAGGCCCCGACTTGGATTGCCGGAGGTGGCGTTATCTGCGGGATGGGCAATTCCCTGGCCACTTGCCTGGACGCATTCGAAATGATGCAACCGGGCATCGGCGCCATGAATTACCTGTCTTCGGCACATAAATCGCTTTTTCCCGTTGGCGAGGTGAAATGGAGCAATGAAGATTTGGCTGCTCGAACCGGTTGGCCCACAAGTTCCAGCCGCACGGCCATGCTAAGTTACATCGCCGCAAAAGAAGCCTGGGAAAGCGCCGGGCTCGGTGATCCAAAATCGTATAAAACGGGTTTTATCTCCGCCAATACAGTTGGCGGCATGGATAAAACGGAAGATTTCTTTAAAACATTTTTGAATAACCATGCAGCGGGAAGGTTAAGGGAAGTGGTGCAGCACGAATGTGGTGCCGTGACTGAATTAGTAGCTGATGCACTGGGTATTCACGAGCATATTTCAACGATCAGCACGGCTTGTTCATCAGCAGCAAATGCAATTATGTACGCGGCCCGCTTGATCGAAAACGGTTTCCTGGATGTTGCAATTGCCGGGGGAACAGATGCTTTGGCGCGTTTCACGGTCAATGGATTCAATACCCTGATGATATTGGACCAGGAACTTTGCCGTCCTTTCGATGATACCCGCAAAGGATTAAATTTAGGTGAGGGCGCGGGGTATGTTGTGCTGGTGAGTGACGCGATTGCAAGGAAACTATCATTGCAGCCCTGGTGCCGTTTGAGCGGGTTTGCCAATGCGAATGATGCTTATCATCAAACGGCATCATCGCCGGACGGAACGGGGAATTTTTTGGCAATGAAAGCAGCATTGCTAAGAGCTTCTTTGCAACCGGGAGATATTGCTTATATCAATTTACACGGAACGGGAACAGCTAATAATGATGCTAGTGAAGGCTTGGCAATCGAGCGTTTGTTCGGGGAACATGTTCCCCCCGCCAGTTCTACGAAATCGTTCACTGGGCATACTTTAGGAGCAAGCGGCGGCATTGAAGCCGTATTTTCTTCCATCGCGGTGAAAGAAGGGATATTATATCCCAATGCAAGGTTCCAACACCGGATGCACGAAATCTCTTTTCAGCCGGTGACTACCTTCTCCCGTAACAATACTATAAAACACGTATTGAGTAATTCTTTCGGATTCGGCGGAAATTGCTCAAGCTTAGTGTTTTCAGAGGTTTAAGCAGCAAGGAAATGGATAAAATATATATACACGGAAGTGGTTGTGTATCGCCCCAACATAGCACGGGACCCGGTTTCCTGGATGAACCCCTGTATTACAGCGCCAGCTCGCTAAAGGTGGTAGATGCAGATTACAAAAAGTGGATCGATCTAAAACTGATCCGCCGGATGAGCCGTGTCATCAAGATGGGGGTCGCTGCTGCACACCTGGCTTTGGAACAGGCAGAACATACTATGCCGGATGCCATTATCACGGGCTCCGCATACGGTTGCCTGGCAGATACGGGTGTGTTCCTAGATAAAATGGTGCAACAAGAAGAGCAAATGCTGACCCCGACAGCTTTTATCCAATCAACCCATAATACCGTGGCCGGCCAAATCGCTTTGATGCTGGCTTGTCACGGGTACAACAATACTTTCGTTCACCGCGGCTTCTCCTTTGAACAGGCCGTTTTAGATGCCTGGATGAATATCAATGAACAACCGGATCAAAGCATCTTGGTGGGCGGATTGGACGAAATCACAAATCATAGTCAAGAAATTCTTGCCAGGTTCGGTTTATATAAGAAAGAACCTGTAGATACTGCGGAACTATTACAAAGTAATACCCAGGGTACGATTAATGGCGAAGGCGCCGCGTTTTTCCTATTAAAGTCGGGCGCCGAAAACGCTTTGGCCCGCATCGATGGATTGGAATTATGTTATAAACCCGGCAATGTGAATAGCGTAAAATCATTTATCCAAGCTTTCCTCGATAAAAATGAGGTGCCTGTTGATGAAATCGATCTCGTAATTACTGGAAGAAATGGCGACAGCCGGGAGGTTGATTATTACAATTCGGTTGAGTCCATGTTACCGGGAGCAGGCCTGGCTTGCTATAAACACTTAACCGGGGAATACCCCACGGCAAATGCATTCGCATGTTGGATGGCCACTAATATATTACGGCAAGGGAATGTTCCGGCTGCGGCGGTTTACAAGACACCGGCTAAGCAGGAGATTCAAAAAATATTGATTTATAATCATCATCAAGGAACGCATCATACGGCAATGCTGATCAGCGCATGTTGAGTTTTAGGAATGTAAATATCACCATGATTGTTTTGCTGCTATTATTGGCGGCTATTGATATTTGGGTTGCCCCGCTTAGTTTTTGGTGGTACTTATTACCGGCATTCATTTATTTGAATATATTGTTTTACGGTTCCTATTTTATCCGGGCGGGCTTTTACTTCAAATCTTATTGTAAGGCGGATACCCCGGAGCTACAGATCGCGTTGACGTTCGATGATGGACCCATGGAATCGTTTACACCGCAGGTTTTGGCGATATTAAAAGAATACGGAATCCCTGCCACATTCTTTTGTATCGGGAAACGGATTCAGGGGAGAGAGCAGTTATTGCAAGAGTTACACAGGGCAGGGCATACAATCGGCAATCATTCTTATTCGCACCACGCATTGTTCGATTTATTTTCTGCTGGCAAGATGCAGCGAGAATTGGAGGAAACTGGGGATTTGATTAAAGAACAGGTCGGGAAGCGCCCCTTGTTATTTCGTCCGCCGTACGGGGTTACGAATCCGAATTTAAAGAAGGCGATCCGGAAAGCAGGGTACCAGTCTATCGGCTGGAGTGTAAGGTCTTATGATACAATAGCCAAGGATGCGGATCAATTGCTGGAGAAGGTCAGTAAAAAGGTGCAACCCGGCGATATTTTTTTATTTCATGATACGATGGAAGTGACGGTACAATTGTTGCCGATGTTTATAAAAAGGATGAAGGAGAAAGGTTTTTCCTTTGTCAGTGTAGATCAATTATTAAAAATACCGGCCTATGCGTAAAATAATTTTGATGTTGATGTTGGGGTTGTTGGGTGGACTTACCGTTCAGGCTCAACAATATAAAGAGTTGGCAAACCCGGCAGCATTCAGGGAAACTTTCAGCAAGGCTGCCCAACAAATTAAAACGATACAGAGCGATTTCGTGCAGGAGAAAGAATTGTCCATGCTGGCCGATAAGATCACCAGTAAAGGCAAATTCTGGTTCAAACAAGCCGATAAGGTAAAGATGGAATACCTGCAACCTACTTATTACCTGGTAATTATCAATGGTAAAAATATCAAGATCAAGGATAGCAAGCAGGTGAGTAAAGTATCTACTTCGCAAAGTAAAATTTTTCAAAAGATCAGTAAGATCACAGCGGATTGCGTGCAGGGAAATATCTTGAACAGCAGTTCATTCACTTCGAAAGTGCAAGAAAATAACCTGTTCTATAAAGTAGTGCTCACTCCGAAAGATAAAGATATTGCTACTTATTTCTCCAATATCGAATTATTGGTTGATAAAAAGGATTACAGCGTGTCAAAGATCGTGATGCAAGATACTTCAGGCGATCATACCACGATGACCTTCATTCATAAATCTTTGAACGTCCCGCTTGCTGATGAGGTATTTTCGGTTAATTAGCGTCTTTTTAATATTGGCTTGCATTTCCTGCGGCTCGCCCTACCGTTCACTACAAAAAGTCGAGGGAACTGGAAATGTGGCTTGCCTGGATCAATTCAGGCCAAGTATAAAAGATAAAGTTCTATACAACACCAGCGTTGACGTGCTGAATCATCATTTCAGCGGTTTACTGTTGTTCAAGAAGATGGAGAACGAAGATATCCGTATCGTTTTTACAAACGAGATGGGTTTTAAATTCTTCGACTTTGCATTTGATAAAGAAGGGAGATTTACCAAGTATTTCGTAACTCCCAAGATGGATAAAAAGGCCGTCGTGAAAACTTTACAGAAAGATTTCAGCATGATATTGATGTTGCAAGCAAAAGGGGACATCAAACAATTTAAAAATGGGGATGAATTGATCTCCTCGGTAAACTGGACAAAAGGGAAATTTTATTATATCACGGACAGCAATTGCACGGAACTGAAGAGAATTGAAAATGTTGGTAAAGGTAAACCGGTTGTAGTCATCACGATGAAAGATTACCAGGACCAGTTACCGGGTACCATCGTTATCGACCATAAAAAATTCAAATTCAATATTTCATCGCAACGAATCATAGAAAATGTTAGCAAATAATTTTTATACGGTGCAATCTTCCGACCAGGTGTCGGAAACGCAAATCCAGTACAAGATTCATATCAATGGCGCCCACCCGATATTTGAAGGTCACTTCCCGGAACAACCGGTCGTGCCGGGCGTATGCATGATGCAAACGATCACGGAACTGGCGGGGCAATCTGTTCAACAAGAACTGATCTTGCAAAAAGCGAACACGATGAAGTTCGTTAATATGATCGATCCGCGGCAGCAGGCTGATGTTATCGTCGATTTGCAATGGAGCCAGTTGGAAGATCAACTGCTGAAGGTGAACGCTACCATTAAATCCGACACAATTACATTCATGAAACTACAAGGTGTTTTTGCAAGGAAATAAATGCCTTCGCAATATTTTATGCAGACATTCGAAACATATCATCCAAAGTTCACAGCTTTGAAAACTTGTGTGCTGATTCCTACTTATAACAATGCGGGAACATTAGCCCAAGTAGTTGAAGATGTTTTATGCTATACCCAACATGTAATCGTGGTAAATGATGGCGCCACGGATGAGACCGCTACTATTTTAACTGCTTTCCCGCAGGTAAAAGTCATCAGCTACCAACCGAATAAAGGTAAAGGCTGGGCTTTGCGAACAGGCTTCAAAGCAGCAGTAGAGCTTGGTTACGACTACGCCATTACGATCGATGCCGATGGGCAGCATTTTGCCAGCGATCTTCCTATCATGTTACAACAAGTGGAAGAACAACCGGGTACCCTGGTAATCGGTGCGCGGAACTTACAGGAGGAGAACATGCCGGGTAAAAATACATTTGCCAATAAGTTTTCCAATTTCTGGTTTTATGTTGAAACAGGGAAAAAGGCTGCCGATACACAAAGCGGCTACCGCTTGTACCCGCTTTACCGGATGAAGAAGATCGGTTTTTGGTGCCGCAAATACGAATTTGAAGTGGAAGTCTTGGTCCGTTCTTCCTGGAGGGGTATTCCCATCGCCTGGGTTCCCGTGAAGGTATATTATCCACCCGCGGAAGAGCGGGTGTCGCATTTCAGGCCGTTCCGCGATTTTTCCCGGATCAGCGTATTAAATACGGTCTTAGTGACGATCGCATTTTTGTACATCAAGCCCCGGGATTTTTTTCGATACATAGCGAAAGCAGAAAACAGGAAAGCGCTCTTTCGTGAGCATTTGTGGAATTCTAATGAATCTAATTCGAAGAAAGCCTTGGCCATCGGCCTGGGCATTTTCATGGGCATCGTGCCCATCTGGGGTTTTCAAATGATGGCAGCTTTCGCCTTGGCAACCCTGTTCAAATTGAATAAGGCCCTGGTGATCTTAGCGGCTAATATCAGCATCCCGCCGATGGTACCCTTGATTATATACGGGAGTTTCCTCGCCGGAAAAATTTGGGTAAAAGAAGATTTAACCGGGCAGGTCTTTAGCCGCTCCTTCAGTTGGGAAGCGGTTAAACAGGGAGGGCTGCAATATATTTCCGGCGCATTTACATTGGCATTCATCGCCGGGATATTGGCATGGCTGATAACTTATTTGCTGTTGGTGATGGTACGGAGGAAACCCACAACACACCGGCATTTTCAAAACGGATCATCTCGTTAATAAATATAAAGTAGCATCATATTAGAATTTAGTCCGGAGGATCAATTGTATGGGTAATATTTTTATCGCGATATATAATTTCTTTGCGGCTCGCAAATGGTTGCTGTGGTTGTTCACGGTAGGACTGTTCGCGTTCGTAGCTTTTTTCGCGACAAGGTTGAAGTTGGAAGAGGACATAACAAAGATTTTACCCAGGGACCGGAAGATCGAACACCTGCAACAATTTTTACAGAATACAAAGTTTGCCGATAAATTGGCGATCATGATCTCCGCGAAGGGAGATAGTAGTATTGCCAACGCGGATTCTTTAACGGTCTTTGCCGATGCTTTTGTTGCCGCAACGCAAGATAGCGCACTGGCGCCTTATATCACGAAAATCCAAGCGCAATCGGATGATGCTTCGATGCTGGAAATCATGCAAGCAATTCAGGATGATTTACCGGTTTACCTGGACAGCGCAGATTATGCCAAGATGGATACCTTGATTAGCCCGGCAACAGTTCATACATCCCTGGAGAATGATTTCAACCTTTTAATTTCCCCGGCGGGAATGATGGTTAAGAAAATCATCCAGGTAGATCCGGTGGGGCTATCTTGGATCGGGATCAAGAAATTAAGGGAATTGCAATATGATGATCATTTCGAATTATATAATAATTATATCGTTACCAAGGATCATCAGCATTTACTATTATTCATTACACCGAAATATGCACCCAATCAAACCGGGAAGAACAAACTGTTTTTAGAACGGCTCGATGAACAGGTAGCTACCTTGCAGGCGCTACATCCTTCGGTAGTATTACGCTATTTCGGCGCTACGGCAGTTTCGGTTGGAAATGCGTTGCAATTGCAGAAAGATACGATCCTAACTCAAGGCATCACGATATTATTACTGGTGGTTTTAATTGCCCTGTTTTTCAGGAAAAAACGCGCCCCGGTATTAGTGATGTTGCCCGTTTTGTTTGGCGGCGGATTCGCTTTGGCGATGATTTATTTCATCCAGGGAACTTTATCTGTCATTGCTTTAGGAGCCGGGTGCGTTGTGTTGGGTATTGCGGTCAATTATTCCCTGCATGTATTTAATCATTACCGCCATTTACCCGATGCCAGGAAAGTGATCCGGGATTTGGCAACCCCGATGACGGTGGGCAGCTTCACGACGGTAGGAGGTTTCCTATGCCTGCAATTCGTGAAAAGCCCGATGTTGAAAGATATCGGTTTGTTTGCCGCATTTAGCTTGATCGGGGCAGCCTTATTTTCACTGGTCATATTACCGCACTTCATTGTTCCGGCTAGGCATCGCCAAACTGGTGCATCCGTGAATAATAAAACGCATAAAGATAATTGGCTGGATCGATGGGCATCCTACAAGCCGGAGAAGAATAAGTGGCTAGTAGGCGGCATTTTCGTGTTAACCATCATTTTTTGTTTTACGGCGGGAAAAGTGCAGTTTGAAGACAATATGATGCGCATGAACTACATGCCGAAGCATTTGATAGCATCCGAGAAATTACTCAATGAAATCAATTCATTTACCGCGCAGTCGGTTTATATCATCTCTAAAGGAAAGAATTTAGATGAAGCCCTGGCCAACAGGGAATCCATCTTGCCGAAGATCGGGCAACTTCAAAAAGATAGCGCTATTTTCCAGGTTTCCGGCGTGGGCAATCTATTGTTATCATCAGAAAAACAAGCTGAAAGGTTAAATCGTTGGAATGCTTATTGGACGGCATCCAAACGGGATAGCCTTATCAAGAATGTTACTTCGCAAGGGCAGGTGTTCGGCTTCAAGCCAACCGCATTTCAACAATTTGAGCGTTGGCTGAACAAGGATTTTCAGCAGGTCGAAGCAGCGAATTCACCATTGCTCTCCGGCGGGTTTTTATCAGATTTTGTAAATGAAAAGGATGGACAAACCACCTTGGTAACGATATTAAAAGTAGCTCCAGATCAAAAGGATAAAGTTTACGAAGTTTTAGATGGCGATCCGCAGAATATTATTTTCGACAAACAATATACGGCCAACCGCTTGGCAGAAGTGGTGAGGGATGAATTTAACAGTATTGCCTGGATGACTTCCTTGCTGGTTTTCATCGCCTTGCTATTGTCTTACGGTCGTATCGAATTGGCATTAATTACTTTTATCCCGATGGTCATTAGCTGGGTGTGGATACTGGGTATAATGGGATTGTTCGGGATCAAGTTCAACATCGTCAATATTATTCTTTCCACCTTCATTTTCGGTTTGGGAGATGATTACAGCATCTTTACGATGGATGGTTTATTGCAGGAGTATAAAACCGGTGGTAAACATGTTTCATCTTTCAAATCATCGATTTTCCTTTCTGCGATCACCACCATCCTGGGATTGGGCGTATTGATATTCGCGCAACATCCTTCTTTGCGATCGATCGCGTTAATTGCCATTATAGGTATCGGTTGCGTAGTAATTACATCGCAGGTACTGATACCTCTATTTTTTAACTGGCTGATCACGAACAGGGTAAAGAAAGGGAAAGCGCCTTGGAAGTTGAGCAGTTATGCAAAATCGGTTTTCTCGCTCAGTTATTTCGCGGTAGGTAGCATGTTCATGACTTTGTTGGGCTGGATATTGTTGAAGTGGAATCCCTGGAAAGGGGAGAAGAGCCGCTATTATTACCATCTTTGGCTGTCGAGGTTAACTTGGTCGACTTTGCATATCATGACGAATGTTAAAAAGAAGGTTATCAACGAGCCAGGGGAAGATTTTAAGAAACCGGCGATCATCATCAGTAACCACCAATCTTTCCTGGATATTTTGATATCAACAGGTTTATCACCTAAAATTATTTTGTTAACCAACCAGTGGGTTTGGAATTCGCCCGTTTTCGGGAAAGTGGTGCAGATGGCAGAATATTACCCTGTTGCCGACGGGGTAGAAGGTGCGATTGACCTGTTGAAACAGAAAATTGATGCGGGTTACTCCGTGGTAATTTATCCTGAAGGTACCCGCTCTGAAAGTACCAGCATCGGTCGTTTTCATAAAGGGGCATTTTACCTGGCCGAGCAATTGCAGGTCGACATTTTGCCGGTAGTGATTCACGGTACCGCGTACACGATGAGTAAGAACGATTTTCTTTTAAAGGATGGATATGTAACCGAGCAATACTTGCCGCGTATTCACCCGGATGATAAAACCTGGGGAGAAACGTACAGCGCGAGAACCAAATCTATCAGTAAGTATTTTAAACAGGCTTACAAGGATTTAGCTTTGCAGATGGAGGCGCCGAAGTATTTTAGGGAACAGCTAATCTATAATTATATTTATAAAGGTCCTATACTGGAGTGGTATATGCGGGTAAAGACCAAGTTGGAAGATAATTATAGTTTATTTAACCAATTGGTGCCGCGTTCCGGTAAGATTATGGATATCGGCTGTGGCTATGGTTTTATGGCTTATATGTTGCATTGGGTAAGTCCCGGTAGGATTATTACGGGGGTAGATTATGATGAAGATAAAATTGCCACCGCCAATCATGCCTACCTCAAAAATGAGCATATCAATTTTATCCATGCAGATATTATGGATCTTTCATTTGAAAAGCAAGATTGTTTCATTTTGAGCGATGTATTTCATTATTTGAACAACGAACAACAGGAAATACTATTGAATAAATGCTTGGAACATTTATTACCCGGCGGCATTATCATCCTGCGTGACGGGGACGCTTCGAAAGAAAAAATGCATAATAGGACTAGGTTGACGGAACTGTTTTCTACGAAGATTCTCGGCTTTAATAAATCGATGCCGCACGGGCTTAATTTCGTTACCTCGAAAGAACTCTCGGATATGTTGCAAAAGGCAGGGGCCACTTTCGAAATAGCACAGCAATCAAAAATTACCTCGAATATCGTTTTTATCATTAAACATTCATCCATAAAACATCATGCATAAATACGATGTAGTCATATTAGGAAGCGGTCTGGGCGGACTTCTTTGCGGGGCCATCCTGGGTAAGCATGGATACAGGGTATGTGTTTTGGAGAAAAACAGGCAGATCGGCGGTTGCTTGCAAACATTCGCGAGGGATAAGGTGCTGTTCGATTCCGGTGTGCATTATATCGGCGGTTTGGCGCAGGGGCAAACCCTGTATCAATTATTCAAATACCTGGGAATATTAGAATACCTCGAATTAGAACAATTGGATCAACGCTGTTTCGATAAGATCATTTTTGCCGGGGATCCGAAGGAATACCGTTTGGCACAAGGGTATGATAACTTCAAAGAAGAATTGTTAAAGGATTTTCCTAACGAAGCAATAGCTATTGATCGATACTTGGAAAAGTTGCAGGATGTTTGCGCGAGATTCCCGCTCTATAACCTGAGGAACGGTGAAAAGACCGAAAAAGATGCGGTATTGGGTCTTGATACATGGGAGTTTCTGAATAGTATTACCACGAATAACAAATTAAAGCATGTATTGGCAGGAAATAACATGCTGTATGTTGGCCAACCGAAAAAGACCCCTTTTTATGTACATGCCCTCGTACAAAATAGCTATATAGAAAGTTCTTGGAAATGTAAAAATGGTGGTAGCCAGATCGCTAAATGGTTGGCAAGGAAGATTGTAGATGCAGGCGGAGCTGTAAAAAACCGTGCGGAAGTTACCAAGATAAGGGTGCATCAGCAGCAAGTGCAAGAAGTATTGTTGAAAGATGGAAGTAGCCTCAGCGGAACACATTACATTTCTAACATCCATCCTTGCATGACCATCCGCTTATTGGATGGTGATGATGTGCGCCCGGCGTATAAAAACAGGATCGAGAACCTCGAAAATTCTATCGCGGGATTTATTGTCAATATCGTGATGAAACCCGGAACATTCCGGTATTTTAACCATAATTATTATTATCATCATTCCGGCGATGCCTGGTCGGGCTTGAATTATAATGAAGATAACTGGCCGTTAACTTATGCTATGTTCGTTAATGAGGCCGGGAGCACGGGCTTCGCGGAAAGTATTTCCCTGATGACGTACATGAAATATGAAGATGTGGCGCCATGGCAGGAAAGTTATAATACGGAAGATTATCCTACAGCCCGGGGAGCCGGTTACGAGGCATTTAAAGAAGAGAAAACGAGGCTATTGCTGGACCGTGTAGAAGAGCGTTTCCCGGGATTTAAAAGTAAAATACATAATTATTATACCGCTACACCCTTGTCCTTCAGGGATTATATCGGCACTTCCGATGGTTCCATGTACGGGGTGGTGAAGGATTGCAACGATCCAATGCGTACCTTTATAGCGCCCAAAACGAAAATCAAGAACCTATTCCTTACGGGGCAGAACTTGAATTTGCATGGGATTTTAGGGGTTAGCATGACTGCTGTATTAACAAGTGCAGAGTTCCTGGGGCTACCATTTTTAGTAGATGAAATCAGGAATGCATAGCGATTAAAGAGATTTTGAAATGATGTATACCAGCGCCAGGGTGCAAACAGGTAGTAAGAAGAAGAAAAGTACCGGGAAGCGGATCTTGAAAGGATTCCTGTATTTTTTATTATTTCTCGTGTTAATTTTCGCGGGACTGATCGGTTATATAGTAATGGTGGGGAAACTCGATCCCCCGCAAGTGGCCGATAAGTCGGCCTTACAATTGCAGCGGAAAGCCCTGGATCAATCAGCATACACGATCGGGAATAACTGGTTCCGAAAATCGAAAAGTGGTTTGTACGAACTATATGTTGAAGGGAAGCCTTTCGAACGCGGCGTGATTTACGGGAAGTTAGCGGATGAACTGGTAAAAAGACAGGAAGATCATTTCACGGAGCAAATACGAAAAATGATTCCCAGCACTACTTATTTGAAGTTCTTACGCTACCTGATCGGTTTCTTCAATAGGAATTTAGACGAATACGTAATCGATGAATATAAAAAGGAAATCTACGGTGTCTCTTTCGCCGGATCTCCTAATTATGGATATATCGGCACTAATTACGAGCGAATCATGAACTACCATGCGGCGCATGATATCGGTCATGCCCTACAGTCGGTTGCGCTGGTAGGTTGTACTTCTTTCGCTACCTGGGACGAACAATCGGCAGATAGCTCGCTGATCATAGGCCGTAATTTCGATTTCTATGTAGGGGATAAATTCGCGGAAGAGAAAATCGTTGCATTTTACAAACCCAGCGAAGGTCATAAGTTCATGATGATTACCTGGGCAGGGTTTACCGGGGTTGTTTCCGGGATGAACGACCAGGGGTTGACAGTGACCATCAATGCAGCAAAAAGTGAATACCCGACCGGCGCTGCCACGCCTGTATCATTAGTTGCCAGGGAAATTTTACAGTATGCGGGGAATATCAAGGAAGCCTATGCTATCGCGGCTAAAAGGAAAATGTTTGTTTCCGAGTCTTTCTTGGTCGGTTCGGCAGCAGATAACAGGGCTGCCATCATTGAGAAAACGCCGGATTCCCTGGGGATGTATACACCCGGTCAACATTTCGTTACCTGTACCAACCATTTTCAAAGCGACCAGTTGAAAGGTACAGTTTCAAATGAAAAACAAATGGCAGAAAGCGCCAGTATGTACCGCTACGAAAGATTAAGGGAGCTGATGGAGCGGAATGGTCCTAATACGGTGCAAAATACGGTTAACATATTACGGGATCACCGCGGGTTACATGATAAAAACATCGGGATCGGCAACGAGAAAGCGATCAATCAATTTATAGCGCATCACAGTATCGTATTCAAACCGAAAGAAAGAAAATTCTGGATATCTACTGCACCATGGCAGGAAGGGGAGTATGTAGCGTATGATATGAACAAGATCTTCGAGATGAAAGGCTTGCAAACGGATCACGAGATCTGCGATAGCGCACTCATCATCCCGGCAGATACTTTCATGCGTACAGACACATTCCGGAACTTCTTAACTTATAGAAAATTGAAGGCCGAAGTAGCAGATCATAAAAAAGTGGATCCTGCCCAAATCGTGGCTTCCAACCCGATGTTTTACCATGCTTTCGTATTAGCAGGCGACCAGGCATTTAAGGATGAAAACTACCGGATAGCAAAAGATTATTATCAACAAGCATTGATGCGGGTAATTGCCACCAAGGCAGAAGAAGTGTATATCAGGAAGCAGATCGATGCTTGCGATGAAAAATCATTAAAATAAAAAAACATGATCATCGGTATCGGAACGGATTTGATCGAAGTAGCCAGGGTGGCCTCCAAGATCGGGAAGAACCAGGGGTTCCGGGAATTAGTATTCTCCCCTGCCGAGATCGAGTATTGTGAGAAACAGGCCAATCCTTACGAGAGTTACGCTGCCAGGTTTGCCGGAAAAGAAGCGTTCCTGAAAGCGTTGAGTACCGGCTACGGTGGTAGCGGTATACATTTTCATCAAATCGAAATTTTACCGGGAGAACATGGCGCACCTATCATAAACTTGTTAGGCGAAGCCCTGGATCAGCCCGGTGTAAGAAAATTAAGAAAGATTTTTATTTCATTATCCCATGTAAAAGAAATGGCCATGGCGATGGTCGTTTTAGAAGGGTAAAGGAATATCTGAAATTTATATAGCATCATGTTTATTCCGGATATAGAATTACAGTCTGCCAGCACCATAGCACAACATCAATCCTTGGCTTTGCAAAGATTGTTGGGCTATCTTCGCCATTTTTCACCCTTTTACAAGGAGTGGTTCGAGGAACATAAAGTGGATGTCAACCAAATAAAATCTATAGAAGATATTCGCTTTATACCACCGGTAAATAAGGATATGCTGCAAGAAAGGAATTGGGATTTCTTATGTGTAGATAGGGCACAGGTGGCAGAATATACAACTACCAGCGGCACATTAGGCAGACCGGTGATCATAGCGCTCACGGAAAATGACTTGGAGCGACTATCTTACAACGAGTATATATCCTTTTGTTGCGCTGGCGGAACGGAAGATGATGTATATCAATTAATGCTTACACTGGATCGGCAATTTATGGCCGGGATGGCTTATTACAGCGGTATCCGCAAGTTGGGTGCCGGCGTTTTGCGGGTAGGACCCGGTGTGCCGTCGCTGCAATGGGAGAATATTTTAAGGATCCGGCCTTCTACGATCGTCGCCGTTCCCTCGTTCATACTCAAATTGATTGCTTATGCAAAGGAGCATGGCATCGATATCAATGCAACTTCTGTAAAAAAAGCCGTTTGTATCGGTGAAAATATCCGCAACCAAGATTTCACCTATAATACGCTCGGTGAAAAAATTACGGCCGATTGGAACATACAATTATACTCCACCTATGCTTCAACCGAGATGCAAACCGCCTTCACGGAATGTAATGCTGGTATGGGCGGGCATCATCACCCGGAATTATTGTATGTTGAACTTTTAGATGAAAATAATCAGCCTGTTCCCGCCGGAACGCCGGGGGAGGTTACCATTACTACATTAGGTGTTGAAGGCATGCCGTTATTGAGATACAAAACGGGCGATATTTGCCAATACTTCGATCAGCCTTGTTCCTGCGGCCGCAAAACGATCCGCTTAAGTCCCGTGATAGGCCGTCAAAAACAAATGATCAAGTATAAGGGAACCACTTTATACCCGCCTGCTTTATTTGATTTGTTGGCCGGGATGGAGTTGGTGAAGGAATACGTAGTGGAAGTATATAGCAACGAGATCGGGACAGATGAAATCCGTTTGCACCTTTATCCTGTTGCTATTTCTGAAGAAATTGACAGGAAAATCAAATCATACCTGCAAGCAAACCTGCGGGTAATTCCGCAAGTTCAATATGTCGGCTTGCAAGAAATCATGAAAATGCAGTTCCAGGAAACCAGCCGTAAGCCGATCAAGTTTTTTGATAATAGGAAGTAGCTAGCAGCTAGCAGTGGAATATTAGCTATTCCTAAAACTGTAAACTGGCTTCCGCATCGGGATTCTCTATTTTAGTGCTCTTGCGTTTGCCATCCACGATCACGTGTAGCATATGGATCTGTTCTTTATGCTGGGCATATAAAATATCATTATGGACTTGCAAGTTGTGAACGGCCGGAACAGGTTTTCCTTCAAAAAATATCCAGGCGGCATCTTCCTCGATTTGATAGCCCAGGTATTTTAAATCCACACCCTTCTGATCTGCCATCACACGAAAATGTGATTTTACATATTTTGACAAAAGCGAATCTACCTCGACCCGGTTTTTGGGTTTCATGATGTCAAAATTGGTATGGGATTCCTGTTTTACCGCATTCTCAAGATCATCGTAGAATATACGGCAACTAATCTCCAGGGATTGGTTCGTTTTATTGTGCTTAATCTCCGTAACGCTGACATAGAAAGGGTGGTAAGCCATCATCCAAATAGGCAAAAACCATTTACATATTAATACACCCATCAAAAAAAATGTTATTGTTTTTATAAATTCGTGTCGCTAAACTTACCAAAATTATCAAAAATTCTATGCCATGAGTGAGTTCGGGTTATATTTTGACCTAGGTTGGAAACATATTGCAGATATTAGTGGTTACGATCATATATTATTCGTAATGGCCTTGTGTGCATTATATACCCTGAACGAGTGGAAGAAAGTGCTGATCTTGGTAACGGCATTTACAATCGGCCATTCTATTACCTTGGCGCTGAGCGTGTTAAATATCGTGAAAGTTCCAACGGATATCATCGAGTTCCTGATTCCCGTAACAATCGTGGTGACCGCGTTTACAAACCTGCTCAAGGCCGGCAAGCCGGTACAAAAGGTACAATTAAACTATTTTTTTGCCTTATTTTTCGGACTGATTCACGGTTTAGGCTTTTCTAACTACCTGAAAAGTTTGCTGGGCACCCAGGAAGATATCACGATGCCGCTTTTTGCCTTTAACCTGGGTTTGGAATTCGGTCAAATATTAATCGTGCTGGCCATCTTGTTGATCGCCGCGGTCGTGATGGGCGTTTCCAGGGTGAAACAGCGGGATTGGGTTATCTTTCTTTCTGCCGCCATTTTCGGCATTGCCGTGGTGATGGCTTGTGAAAGAATACCGGGATTATCAGCTTAACATTTACTATTTTATATACGATCAAGGTCTAAATCACACTAATTTTCGCTTATGATGAAGCAAATTTTTTGCACGGCGGCGGTTTTATTCCTAGCCCTGCTGGCAAAAGCACAACATGACAATAACCCCGGCTCAAACCATGGGAATAAGTTTGAGCAACTGGGAACGATGATGCATGACCCGAACATGTATCGCTCGGCTTCCGGCGCCCCGGGACCGAAGTACTGGCAACAAAGGGCAGATTATGACATCAACGTGGAGTTGGATGATGCCAATCAAAAATTAACGGGTTCAGAAACCGTTACTTATTATAACAATTCCCCCGATCCTTTAACATATCTCTGGTTGCAGCTTGATGAAAACGAGCATAACCCGAAAAGTGATAACAATAGTTTTGACGGCAGCTCCATGTCTGATAGGATGAATATGCGTAGCTTATCGAATTTGCTGACAAAGCACGATGAGCTGGGTGTCAACATCGTGAAGGTAGCGGATGCCGGCAATGGTAAAGAACTCCCTTACACCATCAACCAAACCATGATGCGTATCGACTTGCCGAAGGCTTTGATGCCCGGGGAGAAAATCCGCTTTAAAGTAGATTGGTGGTATAATATCAGCGATCGCATGACTGTTGGTGGCCGCGGGGGGTATGAGTATTTCCCGGAAGATGGCAACTATTTATATACCATCACCCAATGGTATCCGAGGATGGCAGTATATTCTGACTTCCAAGGTTGGCAAAACAAGCAATTCACGGGTCGCGGGGAGTTCGCGTTGACCTTTGGGAATTTTAACGTGAAGATGACCGTGCCGGCAGATCATGTTGTAGGCGGTACCGGCCTTTGCCAAAACTATAAAGAAGTGTTGAGCCCTGCGCAATACCAACGTTGGCAACAAGCGCAATCAGCGAAAGAACCTATTGAAGTGGTGACTTTAGATGAAGCGAAAAGCGCGATGAAAGGGAAAGCATCTGCCAAGAAAACCTGGGTCTATAAAGCAGAAAATGTTCGTGACTTCGCCTGGGTATCTTCCCGCCGTTTGGTTTGGGACGCTATGGCTACCAATATCGAGGGTAAGAAAGTAATGGCAATGAGTTATTATGGCCAGGAAGCTTATCCATTATATAGAAAATATTCTACCAAGGTGGTAGCGCATACCTTGAAAGTTTATAGCAAGCATACCATCGCTTACCCATATCCTTCTGCCATCTCGGTGGAAGCAGCCAACGGGATGGAATACCCGATGATCTGTTTCAACTATGGCCGTGCTGAAAAAGACGGTACTTACAGTGAAAGTACCAAATACGGTATGATCGGGGTAATCATCCATGAAGTTGGGCATAACTTCTTCCCGATGATCGTGAACAGCGATGAAAGGCAATGGACTTGGATGGATGAAGGCTTGAATACTTTCTGCCAATTTTTAGCGGAACAAGAATGGGATAATAATTATCCTTCCCGCCGTGGTCCGGCCGACAAAATTGTGGATTACATGAAGTTGCCGAAAGATCAGTTGGAACCGATCATGACCAATTCTGAGAACATCGTAAACTTCGGTCCCAATGCTTACGCGAAACCGGCTACCGCATTGAATATCTTACGTGAAACCGTAATGGGACGCGAGCTGTTCGATTTCGCATTCAAAGAATATGCACGTCGCTGGGCATTCAAGCATCCAACGCCTGAAGATTTGTTCAGGACAATGGAAGATGCCTCTGCGGTAGATTTAGATTGGTTCTGGCGCGGTTGGTTCTATGGTACTGACCCTGTAGATATTTCTTTAGATGATGTTAAATGGTTCCGTGTAGATTCGAAGAACCCTGAGGTAGAAAATAAATTTGACAAGGCCGCGGCAGAAAAAGATGCGGAACATATCAGCAAAACCCGCAACAGGGCTGCCGGTATTAAATTCGCTGTTGAACAGGATACCAGCTTATTGGATTTCTATAATAAATGGGATCGCTACGCCGTAAGTCCATCAGATAAGGAAGCCTATAACAAGATGTTATCTACCTTAACTCCCGAAGAGCGTAAGTTGTACGAGGGTAAGGTTAACTTCTACGAATTATCGTTCAGTAACGTAGGTGGTTTGGTGATGCCGATCATCATTGAATGGACTTATGCAGATGGTACCAAGGAAGTAGAACGCATCTCTGCATATATCTGGAGAAAGAACGAACAGAAAGTAACGAAAGTGTTTGCGAAAGATAAGGAGGTGGTAGCTGTGCAGCTCGACCCTTACCGTGAAACCGCTGATATTGATGAAGCGAACAATGCTTGGCCGCGCCATGCGGAACCTTCAAGGTTCGAGTTGTTCAAGATGAATAGGGCCGCCAGGGGCGCCTCTACAGGCGGTAACCCGATGCAGAAAGCACGGGCTTCGAAATAGTTTACCGGACTTTATTTATAGGAAACGGGCAGGAGTAAATCCTGCCCGTTTTTTAATAAGTATATATGATTATGTATGCTATAATATACAATAGAAGTCAAAATGGGGAGGCATACATATTTTAAAGTACACGAAACATTAGACGTATCCTGTAATAGTTCATTCAACTTTTATTTTCCCCGTGCTGCGACTCTTTCAATTTAGGGAAGCGGCCCGTTTCTTTCAAGGCCTTCGCAATAATCCATTCCATCTGCCCGTTGACACTACGGAATTCATCTGCCGCCCATTTTTCGATAGCCTTGTACGTGTCGGCATCTAACCTGAGCACAAATGATTTTTTATCCTTAGTCATAATCGTCTTTCTTTTGACGGCCCTATTGATACAAGGAGCCTGTATTTAAAATGGGTGTCGCTGCTTTTTCGCCGCATAAAACAACCATCAGGTTACTTACCATGGCAGCTTTTTTCTCTTCATCCAAATGCACGATTTGTTTTCTTGAAAGTTGCTCTAAGGCCATTTCCACCATGCCCACAGCGCCTTCTACAATTTTAGAGCGCGCTGCCACGATCGCGGTTGCTTGCTGGCGTTGCAACATGGCGCCGGCAATTTCCGGGGCATAGGCGAGGTGGCTGATCCTGGCTTCCTTTACCGTGATACCCGCAGGTTTAAGCCTTTCATTTAATTCTAATTCCAACAGCTCATTCACTTTTTCACCACCATCGCGCAGGGTAATTTCCGCGCTTTCGTCTTCCATGCGGTCGTACGGACAGTTGGTGGCCAGGTGACGCACGGCAGCTTCGCTCTGAACGTTTACGTATTGGACATAGTTGTCCACTTCGAAAGCCGCTTTATATGTATCGCTAACATACCAAACGATCACGGCCGCGATTTCTATCGGGTTACCCATCTTGTCATTTACTTTCAAAGTTTGCCCGTTGAGGTTGTTTTGGCGGAGCGAGATGTTGTATGAGCGGTACAAGGGATTGACCCACAGCAGCCCGTTTTTCTTCACGGTACCCACGTATTTACCGAAGAAGGTTAAAACGCGGGAATGATTCGGGTTCACGATCATGATACCCTTAGCAGTAAAAACGAATAGGATAAACAAGATAATACCCAGGATGATGACGAAGCCGTTAGGTTCCCCCAGGTAACCTTGCATCACGAAACAGCCGATAGAACCGGCAACAAATAAAATGGCTAAAACAAAAGCCAAATAACCGGAAACTGGTTTGATAATTTTTTCCATATACTGATAGTTTTATAATATCATTTTGATATCAAATTTAAATTAAAATAATTGGATTTTAAAATATTTTAAGAGTCGCTTGATCTTCTTTATATAGCCTGTAGCACAATAAGCTACTAATGGATAAAGCAGGCAGTATCCCGTGATTGGGTTGAACAGTAAAAAAAATGTTGGCCGGTGAGCAACTACCGGGATGATTTTATATTTTCCAGGTATGAAAAACAAGCTAATATTATTAGCCCTCTGTTTATGGGGCTTCCAGGGCCGGGCCGCAAAAGTGGATACAATCCAGGTGTTTAGCAAGGCCATGCAGAAAAATTCCCCGGTAGTGGTAATCACGCCGGACAGTTATGATAAGGAGAGCAGCAAAAATTATCCAGTAATTTACTTGCTGCACGGTTACGGTGGAAATTTCGCGTCCTGGGTGAAAACAGTCAAGTCATTACCTGCTTTGGCTGATACCTATCAATGCCTCATTATTTGTCCCGATGGCGCTTTCGGTTCCTGGTATTTCGATAGCCCCGTAGATCCAAGTTATAAATATGAAACCTACGTGGCCGAAGAGCTCGTAAAATATACGGATGAGCATTACAGGACCATTGCTGATAGGGCGCACCGTGCCGTTACGGGGCTCAGCATGGGCGGACATGGCGGTTTATACCTGGGCATCAGGCATAAAGATACTTTCGGTGCAGCCGGGAGCATGAGCGGCGGGGTAGATTTCAGGCCTTTCCCGAAGAAATGGGATATCGCTCAAAGACTGGGAGATTATAGCGCCAATCCCGATCGGTGGTACCAATACACCGTGATGGCACAATTACCCAAATTGAAGAATGGCGACCTCCAGATAATAATAGATTGCGGGGTAGATGATTTTTTCATCGACGTGAACCGTAAGTTACATGAAGCCTTGATCGACATGAAGATCAACCATGACTATACGGAGCGCCCCGGCAAACATAATTGGATCTATTGGATGAACTCCGTTCAATACCAATGTTTGTTCTTCAGCCGCTTTTTCAACGGGGACTACCCGGTCGTAATGAATCGGAATTAAGATTTTAGTAAGCAGGAATCCCGGACAACCAACTGCGCGGGAAGGATGATTTGGTTGACTTCTTTCTTATTGTTATTCAATTCATTCATTAATACCTGTATCACGTTCCTGGCAATATCGTGTATCGGTTGCGCGATACAAGTGATGCCGGGCGTGTATAACCGGAACAGGTCGTGGTCATCGAAACTGATAAAGGCTAAGTCTTTGCCGATGGCCACACCCATCTCCTTGAGCGCTTCCAAACCGTAAATGCCGAGATAGTTGGTAGCGAAGAAGATCCCTTCCATTTGCGGGTTACTTTCCACGAAATTTTTTATTTCCCGGATGGATTCTTCCTTGGAGATATGGAATGAAATTTTCTTGATCATTTTCTTTGGAAAGGCGGCATTGGCCGCTTTCATGGCAGCGGAGAAGCCATCGATCCTTTCTTTCATCTGGATTTGATCCGAAGCGATGGTTACGAGGCCAATCTTGGTATAACCCCTGTTGAGTAAATGGTTGGCCGCATCGTAAGCCCCCTGGAAGTTATTAACCATCACGTAATTGGTGGGCACGTTAGGGATGTATCTATCGAGCAATACCATCGGTTTGCGGGCATGTCTCAAGGCTTCAATTTCCTTTTCCATTTGCGCGGTAGGGGTGATAATATAACCATCTACCTGCCGGTACTCCAGTACCTCCATAAGCCCTTTAGCCTTATCCACGTTATCTTCCGTACTGCCGTAAAGAACCTTGTAGCCGTATTTATCCGCTTCCTCTTCTACTATTTTAGCTACATTTGCGAAGAATAGGTTGGCAATGTCTTCAACAATTAAACCGATCGTCTTAGTTTTCCCGGTACGTAGGCCGCGTGCCAACTGGTTGGGTTTATACTTCAGCTTGCTGGCTATTTTCAATATTTTCTTACTAACCTGTTCGCTGATGCGTTTTTCTTTGGCTTTACCATTCAATACGAACGATACTGTGGTAGGCGACACTCCAGCCTGCTTAGCGATATCTTTGATGGATACTCCTTTCATATAATACGAACTGCTTAATCGATTTAGCGCGTTGAAAGATACAAAATTCTTGTAAAGAAAATCATTTGTTAGCCTATAATTGACCCGTAATTCTAAAAATGCGAAAATAACACAAGTCAAAAAGGGCGGTTTCTTATAATGGCGAACTTAAATTTTATTTATAAAAAACGGACTGATTTTCCCTTAAAATGAAGTACCACACTGTTTTTTAGCTCTACTAAATCGATTTTGTTAAGGCGCGAATACTTTGTGTATTTTGTACACAGTTTGCGTTGTATAAATATTTTGACAATTTCGTAATGGATATCAACCATTCATACGTTTACTGCGCCCTTGATAACAGCGGGAGATTGTTAAATTATTGATTATAAATTGTTTGCATTATTTACAGGATTCACATAGGAAAGTTCTTAAACTTGTATTTTTTTAACTTAAATTTAATAATTTGGCAACGTCAACGTAAATAGGCAATAATGTAATCTTTACATGTGCCGATATATTCATAGGACTAAAACCATAGGGAAGTAATCATGAAGCCCATTCTCATTAAGGTGGGGGCCTTTGCCGACAACCAAATTACTATTATTGAAAGATGCGACCCGCATTTCAATACCCCGTTTCACTTCCACCCGGAATGTGAACTGGTATATGTTACCGAAAGTTCCGGTAAAAGAATTGTAGGGGATAGCATAGAAAGTTTTGATGTTGGAGATATGGTGTTTCTCGGGCCCAACATACCGCATGTTTGGTATAACGATGAAAGATATTACAAGGCTGCCGAAGACTTGAGGGCTAGATCCGTCGTAATTTATTTCCCCAAGGATATTTTCGGTGATAAATTTTACGGTCTGCATGAAACAAAAGCCCTGACCGAATTATTTCACCGCGCCCAAAGGGGTATGAAAATTATCGGTGACACGCATGAACGTTTGAAAGATGAAATTCTCGCGCTCCCCAAGAAAGAAGGTTTGGAAAGAATCATCGCTTTATTGCAGATACTGAAAACTTTGTCGGAAACGAAAGATTGCTATTACCTGGCTAGCACCGGCTATTCGCATGCCTTTAACTTGAAGGATAACCATAAGATCGACGAGGTATTTAAATTCGTGATGAATAACTTCTCCCGCGAAATTTCTTTGCAAGATGTTGCTAATATTACCAACTTATCACCGCAATCTTTTTGCCGTTTCTTTAAAAACAGGACACAGAAATCTTTCGTCCAGTTTTTAAACGAGGTGCGTATTGGTCATGCCTGCAAACGATTGACAGAAGAAGATTGGTCGATCGCTGAAATCGCTTACTCTTGCGGGTTTAAAAACCTGTCCAACTTTAACCGTTTCTTTAAAGAGATCGTTGGCAAAACCCCGAAAGAATACAAGAATGAATTACGTATGCAGATCAATTAATTCGTATACAGCTTGTTAATACCTCAATTTTTTGTCCTGCGGGAAACTGTGTTCTTACAACTCGGTTTTCCGCAGGATTTTTTTTAGCCCTGCCCCAAGCAAAAGTTTTTAAAAAAAATCATTGTTGTCCGACTAAAAATGCTTTAAAGGTACTTGAATTCCTTACCTGGTCAAGGATATAAGCGAAGGATGATACATTCAAAATCCGGGGTATCCACCGCCAAGAGAACCGTGGAACTTCGCACCGTTGATAGCGAAGGGTAGCTTGGCCATACAGTAGTAGAAAGGCCAGATCGAGCGATCAAATTGGTGGCCGTCATGGCCAGTTTGTGCCCTTTTTTCGTGCTTTTTTGGGTAAACAAAAAAGTACAAGAAACGAGCAGATGAACATTGAATTGAACTATTGAGGGGTCAAATTGCTCCCCGGTTAAAATTTAGTCGGACAACAATGAAAAAAAATTAAAAATATTTTTCCCGGGTTATGATTTTTGAAATCTTTGACTATGGCGGGTTCGGCTATGACCCCTGCCGGAAAAGTATCTTGATAGCGTAAAAAATACACGGCTTGCAAGTTTGCAAATCCGCCTAAATTTGTATTAACTTGGGGTATAATTCAAAACTAAATTGCCGGAAGATCCCAGTGTAAGTGCCCTATTTACAATATTATCAACCAATGTCAATGTTAAGTAACTACTCGGACGAGCAATTGTTATTGTTACTCAAGGACGATCATATACCTGCATTTAATACAATTTATGAGCGGTATAGCCGCCAGGTGTACTTGTATATTTTAAGTAAGGTAGATACTAATGATACTGCGAAAGATATATTACAGGAAGTATTTACCAGTCTTTGGGAAAGGAGAAGGTTTGCAAAAATAGATTCCTTAAAAGCGTATTTATACCAAGGAGTACGGCATAAAATTATCGATATATACCGTAAAGAAGCCAATTATAGGAAGTACTTGCAACAATTGATAGAACACTTTGATGCACATCCGCATGTCATTACCGATCATTACGATATAAAATTAAAAGCCCAGGAGGTACTGGAAGCTATCAATCACCTTCCTGCAAAAATGAAAGAGGTCTTCATGTTGAGCCGCTTTGAAAATATGAGTATCGAGCAGATTGCCGATAAATTAAACTTATCACCCCAAACAGTTAAAAACCAAATCAGTAAAGCGCTCAAGGTTTTAAGAACACATTATCAATCCGATATGCTGATGATGATCGCGTTAGGATCATTGTTATACCAGCATTATTAACCCCTGTTATTTACTTTTTTTGAAGGGTACATCTTTTTTCCATTCTAAATGGTACCAAATTCCACAACGCACGACTTCCTAGGTATACATCTAAAATACCGACTGTGGATATTGACCAAATTAAACAAATCCTGGAACGCTATAAGCAAGGAAAATGCTCCGTAGAAGAGCGGGAAGTGATAGAACAATGGTTCGATAGCATCAATAGGAATGCTAATGCAATTATCGAAGATGACTTTTTACAGGAGCAGCTCGATGAAGTACAGGACCGATTGCAGGAGCAAATTCATCCTAGGCAACTAAAAAGCATCCGCTCATCCCGGTGGCGATGGCTGAGTGTTGCAGCGGTATTAATACTCTCCCTTGGAGTCATTTACTCTTTATATACAAATAAAGCCTCTACCCATCAAGGTTTAGCAGATGCGGGCCATCCCAAGCTTAACAAGATCGTTAAGGATGGTTTCGTAGAAATAACTACCGCGCGTGGCGCCAGTGAAAGGATCGTATTATCTGACGGAAGTACCATTTCCCTGAATGCTTCCAGCAAATTGCGATACCCGGTTGATTTCGGTCCGTCCGCGAGGAACATTTTCCTGGATGAAGGGGAGGCTTTTTTTAAAGTAGCGACCGATCAAAAACGGCCATTCACAGTCTTTTCGGGTGAACTATCTACCACGGCGCTCGGCACTTCTTTTAATATCAGGGCATATCCGCATGAACATAAAATAACAGTCGCTTTATTAACAGGTAAAGTAAAGGTAGATCAAAAGAATGTACAGCAAGAAAATGCCGGGCAGGTAATACTATTGCCCAGCGAGTTGTTGAGCTTTGACCGCAATTCCTTGCAAATGGTAAAATCTAATTTTTCTCAGCCGGATGAAATCGTCGGTTGGAAGCACGGCTACCTGGTATTTAAAGATGCCAGCCTGGGCGAAATTATCACCGAAATTGAAAATCGATACGATGTGAAAGTCATCAACGAAAGCGGCAAAGAAGATTGGAGTTATACGGGTTCATTTAAAGACGAAAGCTTGCAAGATGTCATCGAGACGATCTGCTTGACTAAAAATATTGATTATATGATCAAGAATGACACAATAATTCTAACAAGTAAAAATTAAGCAAGTATGAACAAATACCTACGCTTTATGTATGCGTGTTGTACTGTAGGACTTGTTTTGGCCTTGCAACTGGCGGTTTTAGGCCCCGCCAGTGCAGCAGCCAAGTCGCAGGAAGACATCAGCGTTTCCATCCAAGTTAAAAACAAGAACATTGAGGATGTATTCGCTACCTTATCCGCTAAGACAGGTTTGAGTTTCCATTACGACAAATCTGAGTGCAACGTAAAGCAAAAAATTACGCTCAACTGTGTAAATGAGCCTTTGGAAGAGGTCCTGTACCAGTTATCCACCCAGACGGGACTTAAATTTACAAGAAAAAATAATAAAATAATAGTTCGCTTACCGGGAATAGCCGGGAATAATGCTCTTGAATCCGTTACGCTGGATGGTAAAGGATCCTTGGTCATCAATGTAAAAGGAACCGTGAAGGACGCGAAAGGCAGCCCGATCCCGGGTGTTACGGTGATGGTAAAAGGAACGAACAACGGTACGCAAACTGGCCCAGGTGGTACCTACTCCCTGCAAGCCAACGTTGGCGAAATTTTGGTGTTTCGCTCAATGGGATACAATATCAAGGAAGCGATCATTCCAACTAGTGGCCTGGTGGATGTTGTTTTGGAAGATAATGTGAAGGCCCTGAGCGAATTCGTTGTGACGGCCTTGGGTATTCAGAAGAAATCCAAGGAGTTGACCTATGCCACCCAGCAATTGAATGGTGATGAACTTTCTAAAGTAAAAGATGCGAACGTCATCAATAGCTTGGCCGGTAAAGCTGCCGGGGTAACGATCACCAGGAGCGCTTCCGGTATCGGCGGTTCCGCCAGGGTTGTTTTAAGGGGGAATAAATCCACCCGCGAGAACCAACCTTTATATATTATCGATGGTGTACCCATGGCGAATTTTTCCCCGGCGCAACCCACGGACGTCTGGGGGCAAGCCAACGGCATTGCCGTGACGGGTGGCCGTGATGGCGGAGATGGTATATCAAATATTAACCCTGACGATATCGAGACGATTAATATCCTGAAAGGCGCTTCTGCCGCGGCTTTATACGGTAGCCAGGCAGCCAACGGCGTTATTATCATCACCACTAAAAAAGGTAAAAGCGGCCGCGTTCGGATCGATGTTTCCTCCGATTTTACGGTGGAGTCCGTGATGAAATTACCGGAACTGCAATATAAATACGGTCAAACGGAAAAACCGGGCGCTACGCCGGGAACACCCGAAAGCTGGGGGGAAGTAGTGAATGCGCCCAACCATGTAGTTGATTTCTTCAACAAGGGTAATACCTGGAATAATTCCATCTCGCTCAGCGGCGGATCGGAAAAAGCGCAAACGTATTTCTCCTATTCCAATACAAATAATAAAGGGATACTACCATCCAGCGAATTTAAGCGGCATACTTTGAACTTCAGGGAAAGCTTACGTTTGCTGAATGATAAGTTGACCGTAGATGCGAACATCACTTTCGTTAATCAGAAATCGCATAATAGGTTAAGCCCGGGTATTTATTACAACCCCCTGCCCGGCTTATACCTATTCCCAAGGGGACAAGATTTCGATGATTATGCTACTCATTTTGAAGGCTTCGTGCCATCCCGGAATTTTGACTTGCAGCGCTGGTGGAATATCGACTATAGCAATCCCGATGCAGATAACTGGAGGGGGCGCGATGATCAGCAAAACCCCTACTGGGTATTATACCGGACTGCTTCCGATGATAACCGCGATCGCGCCATGACTTCCATTACGGCAAAATACCAGTTAACAGATTGGTTGAATGTACAGGCGAGGGGAAGCTTTGATAAATCGTATGATCAATATGAGCTGAAAGCCAATGCCGGCACCCAAATCGTAATTGCCCCAGCAAATGGTAGGTATATCAATGAAAAAGAACGCAATACCCAATTGTATGCCGACCTGATATTTAACTTGAATAAAAAACTCTCTGAAAATTGGAGGATCGGCGCTACCGTGGGTACAAGTATCACCGATACGAAGATGCATGACCGCAACATGGTCGGCGTAAATCAAAATGCCAGCCCCGGGTTAGAATATGCCAACAAGTTCTCTATTGCTAACATACAGGCCAATGCACTCGATGCCCAACACAGCATTCAACGCAGGCAATTGCAGGCTCTTTTTGGAAGCGTACAAGTAGGTTTGAAGGACTATTTGTTCCTGGACCTTACCGGGCGTAATGACTGGTCCAGCACCTTCGCGTTCACCCCCACAATGAGCAGCGGGTTCTTTTATTATTCTGCTGGTATCACGAACGTGATCAGCGATATGCTAAGCCTGCCAAGTTTTATCAACTTTGCTAAGATAAGGGCTTCTTATGCTCAAGTGGGTAATGATATTGCACCCTACAGCTCGCGGCCGGGGCAGTTCTCGCAGCAGATTCTCAGCGGGGTGGGCCGCGTTACCTTTAATACGAGGACCCCTTTACCGGGTATTTATATGAAGCCGGAAAAAAATGAATCTTTTGAAATAGGTTTCGAAACCCGGATGTTTGATGATAAGGTTAACCTGGACTTCACTTATTACGTGAATAATAACTTCAACCAATACATGGAAGTTCCTGCCCCCGTAGGTTCCGGTTATACGATATACTACCTGAACCTTGGGAATATCCGCAACCACGGCGTGGAAGCCATGTTAACTTTAACGCCGCTCAGGACCAATAATTTCAGGTGGAATTCATCTTTCAACTTTGCCGCCAACAGGAACAAGATCGTGAAATTAAGTGATCCGGATGTGCCGGGAGCATCGCCTTCAAATATGTTTACCCTTACGCAATTCGGTGTAAATATGTACGGCTCTTTCATCCGTGAAGGTGGTTCTTGGGGTGATATTTATGCCAACCGTGAACTTGCTTACAATGACGAGGGGCAACTCCTGGTGAAGTTAAATTCCCAAACGAACCGCTATGAACCTGTTATCAATACATTGTCACAGGAGCCGAAAAAGGTTGGAAATCCCAATCCTGATTTCATGTTGGGTTGGAACAACAGCTTTGACTACAAAGATTTATCGGTTAGTTTCTTAATCGATGGCCGTTTCGGGGGAAAAGTGATGAGCGTAACGCAATCGGTATTAGATGCATACGGTGTGTCGAAGGTTACAGCAAATGCGCGTGATAATGGCGGCGTTCCCGTGAATGCGTTCGATGTCGAGAATGATAAGGCCGTGAGCAGCCTCGATCCGAGGGATTATTATTTTAACGTTGGCGGTCGTGCGGGCATCGGGGAACTGTATATGTACGATGCCACTTCGATCCGTTTACGCGAATTGGCTATCAGCTATAAATTACCCTTGAAAGCAAAATGGTTGAGAGATGTAAGATTAGGTATTATCGGTAGAAACTTATTCTTCTTTAAATGCGATGCTCCTTTTGATCCCGAATTATCGATGGGTACCGGGAATGGTTTGCAGGGTATCGATGTATTCGGGTTACCTGCTACGCGCAGCTTAGGAGTAAATCTGAAAGTAGGTTTCTAATCAATATTTATCATGCAGTTAATTCATCAAAAATGAAAAAAAATAATTATAAATCTACTCTGAAATCACTTGGTATTGCCGTGGGAGCCGCTTGTTTGCTCACGGCTTGTACCAAGAATTTCGAGAATATCAACACGAATCCTTACGATTATTCTGAAGAGGAGTTAGCGAAGGACTTCAGGTATCTTGGTGATCCCTTGGTACAAGTAATCAATAATGTTTACAGCGTAGATCCGGTTTGGGTTGCCCAGGTTCAACAAAACCTGAATGCAGATGTGTATTCCGGCTACATGATGTCACCTACTCCTTTCGCCGGGAATGTCAATAATTTGAACTACAGTTTCATCGACGGTTGGAATACGAATATCTGGAGCGTTCCATATACGAATATTATGCCGCCTTGCAAATTCGTAATCGACAGGGCTTATGGTAAGTTCAACGACTTTTATGCCTGGGCTAAGATATTGAGGGTACTAGGTATGCATAGGGTCAGTGATATTTACGGCCCGATCATATATTCACATTATGGAGAGATCAACGAAGATGGTTCTATTACTTACGATACGCAGGAAGAAGTGTACGATGCGTTTTTCGCGGATCTTTCCGAAGCTATAGACACTTTGACTGCATTTGAAAATCGCGGCGCCGTTAAAGCGTTTACACAGTTCGATAAAGTTTATGGTGGTAGTTATAAAAAGTGGGTACAGTTTGCCAATACCTTACGCCTGAGATTAGCCATCAGGATTTCAAAAGTAGCGCCTGCTAAAGCCAAAGAGCAGGGAGAAGCGGCCTTGACCCATCCATTTGGTTTGCTTGCCGATGGTGCAACCGATAATACCTTGGTTGATATCGCTCCTTTGCAGCACCCTCTGAATGTTTACTCCGGTTCATGGGGAGATATTCGTATGGGTGCTCCGATGGAGTCCTTCCTGGTGGGGTATAACGACCCGCGTATTTCCATATATTTCGATACGGCTAAGTCGATCATCGGCGGCGTATACAAAGGTATCAGGAATGGTATCGCCATATCTAGCAAGGATACTTACGCCGGTTTTTCTGCCTTGAAACCCGTTGAATCAAAAGTACAGTTGATGACCGCTGCCGAAGCATGGTTCCTGAAAGCGGAAGCTGCTTTGTACGATTGGGCGAATGCCGGGAACGCGCAAGAAGATTATGAAAAAGGCATCCTGGCATCGTTTACGCAGCATGGACTAGTTGCCAATTACTCGGATTACATTGCCGATAATAGCAGTAAACCTTTACCGTACAGCGATCCTCAAAATCCCGGTAATAACGTGGCAATTGGAAATGCTAACCTCAGCACGATTACGATCGCCTGGAATGAAGGTGCATCGCAAGCTGAAAAATTAGAAAGAATTATCACGCAAAAATGGATCGCAACTTTCCCTGAAGGTTGCGAAGCTTGGGCCGAGTTCCGCAGAACAAGGTATCCCAAGTTGTTTCCCGTGGTTGTAAATAATAGTAACGGGGCCATTCCTACCGAACAATTCGTAAGAAGGATCAGCTATCCTTCCAGCGAATACAGTACGAATAAATCCGCAGTAGAAAAAGCAGTTGCTTCACTAGGTGGCCCGGATACGGGCGGCACTCCTTTATGGTGGGATATTAATTAAGAACTAAGATTAAATACTACATTCTCTTAAACAAATACCGGTCCTGTTGAGGACCGGTAATTTTCATTCTATCGAAGCATTCACCTATTAATGTTAATGTTGTAAAGCTTGTTTAAAGTTGTTAATATCGGTGCTTAAATCTACTATCTTCAAATCCGGTCTTACAGATTGCAACAAGCTCGCACCCACCGCGGAGCGGTAACCTCCGGCACAATGAATTAATACCGGTTTACCTGTTTTGATTTCACTTGCACGATCTTTCAACTCTGCCAACGGGATGTTAACACTGGTCTCGAAGATATTATTGGTAGCATGTTCTCCCTTCTGGCGGATATCCACGATGTAATATTCACCGCTTTCATCCGGGTTGCCTTTTACATTTGCACGGGTAATATCTTTTACCGGGAATTGTTTTCCAACAATAACTCCCTTCACGGCAGTTTCATACCCGATCTTCGCGGTTCTTTCCAAGATGTTTGCCTTGTCTTCATCATTTGGTACCACGATATAAAATGCTTTACCGGGATCGACCAGGCTGCCCAGCCATGTTTCGTACTTATCATTTTCTGCTGCTTGAATATTGATCGCTCCTTTTAAGTGCCCGGCTTTAAAATCTGCCTCGGGACGCGTATCCACGATATCAGCATCTTCATCAAGAATTGCATCTGCTTGCAAAGATGGAATGCCGGCTATACTGGCAGCTAATGATTCAGCGCCATTCCGGTTAATTTCCACATCGAAGGGGAAATATTTCGGGATGAAGGGCTGATCGGCTAGCAGCGATTCAACAAATTCTTCTTCGCTCATATCCTGCAATGCCCAATTGGTGATCCTTTGGTTAGCCAAGGTATCTGATAACTCATCGCTTAAATTTTTTCCGCAAAGCGAACCTGCCCCGTGAGCGGGGTATACGACCGCTTTCCCGTCAATTTGCGGTAAGATGTTTTGGATGGATTGATGCATTTGACGGGCAAGTTCCTGCCTTTTTGCATGGATCTTTCCTGCACCCTCGCGTAGATCAGGTCTGCCGACATCACCGATAAACAAGAAGTCGCCGGTAAATAACGCTACTTCCTGGCCATGCTCATCCATTAATAAATATGTATTACTATCCGGTGAATGACCGGGTGTATGTAAAGCTTTAATCGTTGCATTTCCACCGATTTGAATCGTGTCGCCATGGTTAAACGATTGGTACGGGTAACTTACCCCGACCAAGTCATTTACCAGGATTTGCGCACCTGTTTCCCGGTGAATCTGTAAATGGCTGCTGACAAAATCGGCATGCGGATGTGTTTCCAACACGTACATGATTTTACTTCCGGTGGAAGCTGCCAAGTCATAATAAGGTTTCGGATCCCTGGACGGATCAACCAGGATCATTTGCCCGTTGTTCCAAACGGCATAAGAAGCTTGTGCTAAAGGCTTATCATAAAATTGTTTGATGTTCATAACTTTCATCATTTTATACAAATGTATAGCGGATCAAATGTTTAATTCGTGACCTGGGTCACACTGCCTACTGATTTAAACCCAACATTTAACAAGGGGTAATTGTTTGAAAGTTAATTTATAAATGATTTATAATTAAATTGTTATAAATATTTTATGAGGTATGTTTCCAGTAATATATCTAATCCCCATTTTATTCACATACCCTTCCATGCGTCTCCTATTAGGCTTATATTTGCCGCATGGCTAAAAGTAAAAAAGAAGAAACACCACTTATGCAACAGCACAAGGCGATCAAGGCGAAATATCCCGGTGCCGTATTGCTGTTCAGGGTGGGCGACTTTTACGAAACATTCAACGAGGACGCCGTTATAGCTGCACAGGTTTTAGGAATCGTTTTAACAAAAAGGGCCAATGGTTCTGCATCATATGTTGATTTGGCGGGTTTCCCGCACCATTCTTTGGATACATACCTGCACAAATTAGTGAAGGCAGGCTACCGCGTTGCCGTATGCGATCAGCTCGAAGATCCTAAAACAGCCAAGGGTATCGTTAAAAGGGGCGTGACTGAAATGGTGACACCCGGCGTTGCCGTGAATGATAAACTTTTAGATAATGCCAATAATAATTTCTTAGCCGCGGTACATTTAAGTGATAAAATTAACGGCGTTGCTTTCCTGGATATATCTACGGGCGAGTTTTTCGTGGCGCAAGGAAATTTAGAATATATCGATAAGCTGTTGCAAAGTTTCAAACCGGCAGAGGTCATATTTGCTAAACAGCAACAGAAGTTTTTCAAGGAGCAATTCGGGTCTAAATTTTATACTTATACCCTCGAAGAATGGATATTTACACAAACCTATGCATACGAATTGCTATGCAAACATTTTGAAACACATTCGCTCAAGGGCTTCGGTATAGAGGGAATGAATGAAGCCGTTATTGCGGCAGGGGCGGCTATCCATTATTTAAAAGATACGGAACATCCGCATTTGCAGCACATCTCTAATATCCAGCGGATCGATCAAGATGATTTCCTTTGGATGGATCGCTTCACGATCAGGAATTTGGAACTATTACAAAGTACCGTGGAGAACGGCAATTCCTTGATACAGGTACTGGATCATACGTTGACCCCGATGGGCGCCCGGTTGTTGAAAAGATGGTTGGTATTCCCCTTGAGAGATAAATTAGCCATAGAAGAGCGTTTGAATACAGTTGAGTTTTTCATCAAGGAATCGGAATTATCTTCGGAACTCCGCCATCTTTTAAAGCAGGTCGGTGATTTGGAAAGGTTGGTGTCCAAGATACCGATGAAAAAAATTAATCCCAGGGAAGTATTGCAATTAGCGCGGGCCTTGCAACAGGTGGAATTAATCAAACATTTATTAGCAGCCAATCATAATGATTACTTGCACAAGATCAGCGAGCAACTGGATCCTTGCGCGGAGATGTTGAAACGTGTATTGAATGAAATTGATGAAAATGCTCCTGCCTTGGCAAATAAAGGCGGGGTAATGAAAGCGGGGGTGAATACGGAGCTGGATGATTTGAGGAAGATAGCGCATTCCGGCAAAGAATTTTTATTACAAATTCAACAGAAAGAATCCGAAGCTACCGGCATCCCTTCCCTGAAGATCGCGTTCAACAACGTGTTCGGTTATTACCTGGAAGTAACGAATACGCATAAGAATAAAGTACCGGAAACATGGATCAGGAAACAAACCTTGGCCAACGCGGAAAGGTATATCACGCCCGAATTAAAAGAATACGAAGAAAAAATTGTGGGCGCCGAAGAAAAAATCCAGGTGTTGGAATTACAACTGTTCGACAACCTGGTGCAGTCTTTACAACAATATATCCAGCCGATCCAACTTGATGCGCAATTATTGGCAAGGTTGGACGTGCTGTTATGCTTTGCCCAGGACGCCCTACAGTTTAAATACCGCCGACCGGAGATCACCGACGGCTACGGCATCGATATAAAAGAAGGAAGGCACCCGGTAATAGAACGGGGCTTGCCGATGGGGGAAACTTATGTAAGCAATGATTTATTGCTCGACAAGGAACAGCAGCAGATCATTATTCTTACTGGTCCTAACATGAGCGGTAAGTCGGCCCTGTTGAGGCAAACGGCCCTCATCACGCTAATGGCCCACATCGGTAGTTTCGTACCTGCCGGCAGTGCGGTCATCGGTTTAACGGATAAAATCTTCACCCGTGTTGGCGCTTCCGACAATTTAAGCGGCGGCGAATCAACCTTCATGGTGGAAATGAACGAAACGGCCAGTATCATTAATAACTTAACTGCCAGGAGCCTGGTGATTTTAGATGAAATCGGTAGGGGTACGAGTACTTACGATGGTATTTCTATTGCCTGGAGCATCGTGGAATATTTGCATGATATGACGGCGCATCATCCCAAGACATTGTTCGCCACGCACTACCATGAATTAAATGAACTGGAGAACAAGCATTCCCGCGTGAAGAATTACCATATCACGAATAAGGAAGTTGGTAATAAAATTATTTTCTTAAGAAAACTTGCCCCCGGAGGGAGCAGGCATAGCTTCGGTATCCACGTAGCTAAAATTGCCGGTATGCCGCCCCAATTAATTGACCGTGCAAATGATATCCTGAAACTTTTGGAATCGCAACATATCGATGCTTCCCTGCAATCGGCAGTAGAACAAATAGAGGCGCCGATGCCAAAGATGCAACTGAGTATTTTTGATACCCATACGGAAGTGTTCCAGGAAATACGCGAGAAATTAGAAGCTACCGATATTAACCGGCTTACTCCTGTAGAAGCTTTGTTGAAGTTGAATGAAATTAAAGCAATGTTGCATTAAATAATTTTGTCTTGATTTCTGCTGACCCGACCTTGGAAACTACAGGTTGTTTCAAGATAAATTCGAAGGTTCGAACAGGAAAATACTGGTGTCGAGTTTCAAAGCTCGGAGGTCCAAACCTGGTTCGGCTTTTGAATGTTTCCACACAAATCCCCGAAAATCATGCTGGTGTGGAGCTTCAAAGCTTGGATGCCCAAACCTGGTTCGGTTTTTGAATGCTTTGCACAAATTCCCGAAAATTATGCTGGTGTCGAGCTTCAAAGCTCGTAGGTCCAAACCTGGTTCGGCTTTTGAATGCTCTGCACAAATCCCCGAAAATCATGCTTATGCTGGTTCGAGCTTCAAAGCTCGGACCCACGCGCAAGTTAGGTCATTACAATTGTACCGAAAACGAAATGGTTCTTACTCATTACACAATAGCCAAAAAATTGCGGAATCCCTGGTGCTGACGTACAAGTTGCCCTGCCAGTGTTTCGAAACCTGTTTTTCAAATTTTCCATTTTTTCTTCATAACCGGGATGTTCGCCCTATTTGAGTGTAAGGGAAGCTAATATATATAATTTATAATTAATTTATGTCGTTTTTGTGTTCTAAATGGGTGTTTGCGTCAAATTATTTAGGTGAAAGCGCCATTTAAAAAGCCCGGTGGGGTACTTCCGAGGTGGGTGGGGGTACTTCCGAAGTGGGTGGGGGTACTTCCGAGGTGGGGGGATGGACTTCTGAACTCCGGTTTCGGGATTATTTTAAGGTCGATACCCTTCCGGTAAGTGGTAGGGGGTACTTCCGAAGTGGGGTGCTTTTTGAAATTTACCTTAAAAATGCCTTAAATGACCATTGTTTGGCAGTATTTTTTGCAAAAATGAGGCTTAAAACCCGTCTTATCCACCTATTTAATCCGAATTTGGAGTTAAAAGCACATCGATCGGAGTTCCGAAGTGGGTGGGGGTACTTCTGAAGTGGGTAGGGGTACTTCCGAAGTGGGGCCTGGCTCGTCCTAAAATTCGTTTATAGATTTTTATACAAGTACTAGCCTGGGTTTACAGTCCGAAACCTGGTTTTCTTGTTTGGATCTCTGAGTATTAACTTGGAATATCAATCCAATAAAAAAATGGCTGTTTATATGGCCCTGGGTGTTTTCCAATTCGTTATTAATGGAATTGTACCAGCCCTGGATTGTACGTGGTCCGAGCTTTGAAGCTCGAACCAGCAAAGATTTTGAGTGTTCTTGTTCGCCATCGTTTTATCAAATCGAATATGATTATTTCGGTAAACGTTCTCTAAAATATCCGTACACCCAGGTACCTGCAATCGCGCTCAAAACCACTAGGGCTACTGCAAATGCACCCGTACCTATTTGGGCAAATAATGGTCCGGGACAAGCGCCTGTCAAAGCCCAGCCCAAGCCGAAAATTAATCCGCCTATGACTTGTCCTTTCGTAAATTTCTTTGGCGTAAATATAATCGGCTCCCCATGGATGGTTTTGATATTGAATTTCTTAATGATAAAAACCGAAAGCGCCGCCACGGCAATCGCAGTTCCTATTACACCGTACATATGAAAACTTTGTAAGCGGAACATCTCCTGTATGCGGAACCAGGAAATGATTTCGGCTTTTACGAACACTACACCGAATAATACGCCCACCAAGGCATACTTGAAATTATACCACCATGGATGTGTTTTTTGTGAATCGTTGGTACAAATAGTGTCCTGGTGACGGATATCCGTCGCTGTATCTTGAATTTGTTGCATCTATTCTGAATTGATAATGTTTATAATTGCATGATATGGGGTAGTATCAAGTTTGCCATGATGAAACCACCGATCATAAAACAACAGGTTGCTACTACCGAAGGCAACTGGAAAGTACTGATCCCCATAATGGAATGACCGCTGGTACAACCCCCGGCATAACGTGTGCCGAAACCTACCAAGAAACCGCCCCCGATCATCATGACAAGTCCTCGCCATGATAACAGGGCTTCCCAGGAGATAATTTCCTTAGGAACCATGTTGCTATAATCGTGTATGCCGTAACCCGCTAATTCGTTGACCAACTTGGGATTTACCACGATAGGATCCGGATTTGCTAATACGGTGGAAGCGATGAGCCCGCCAGCTAAAATGCCACCTACGAAGAATAGGTTCCAGGCTTCTTTTTTCCAATCGTATTTGAAAAATGGAATATTGGCCGGGAAGCATGCTGCACAAGCATGCCTGAGGTTGGCCGAGATGCCGAAATGCTTATTGCCAAGGATTAACAAGGCCGGTACTACCAGGCCGATTAATGCCCCGGCCACGTACCAAGGCCATGGTTGTTTCAAAAGTTCTGTCATATGCCATTTATTTGATGGCAAAAATCTATGATTATAAGCAAGGTAGTTGTGACATTTGTCACAGCGATAGAATATATGATCCGTGCTTAAATAAAGAAAGTGCGGTAGATGCCGCACTTTCTAATAATATGGTATGAGTTTACCTATTATTTCAGTTTCTTATATAAAGAATCCCATGCATAATATTGGAATACTTTCCCATTAGACATTGCAACGAATAACCCGCCGGGAAACTTACCTCCGAAAGTAACAGGTGTTATTTCCGATCCGTCACTCTCCATCGTGGAAACAGGAATAGAACCTACCAGGGGATGATCGTTCGGGTTTTCCCGCGTTCCTTCCCTCGGGAATACGAGGAATGAATTGTCTTGTTGATTGGAAACTAATATGTACCCGGTACTATCGCTGGTGGGGTAAATTGAAATACCTTCATTGTCATCCAGGAATTTCTTTTGCCCAAATAAGGCCAACTCCGCGTTATTCGTCTTAGCAGGATCTGCATAATATTTTCTTACCCCGATATTTTCATCGGAATAGTAAACATACCCTAACCGGTTATCCACGGCGATTGCTTCTATTTCCTTCTGACCGCTAAAGGTACCGAACTTGCGAACCAGTCCTGCCGTCACGTAACCACCGGCACTATCCGCGCGCAATTCATATTGCCAAAGATAACCTTCCGCCGGGCCGTCCTTCCTGCCAACGATGGCGAAAATTGCAGAATCGCTTGGCCTGGTATACATCGCGATACCCATGGGGGCTCTCTGGGTTTCCCCTTCAAAAACCGGGATACCGCCGTTGTCGATCGGGTTCAGTTCCGGTAATTGAAAGATGCGGATCTTATTGGTTTCCCGCTCGGTCACTACCGCGATATCTACTTTTTGACCATTGAATTGTAACCCGTAAGCGACATCCACGTTATTCGGACGTTTCAGGTCACCGATCCTTTTCACGATTTTACCATCCAGGTTAAAGGCATACAAGGCCCCATCAGTATCTTTATCAGTACCGATAATTAAGCTCTGCATCGTATCGGCATGGTTGATCCAGATGGCCGGATCATCGGTGTCATGGTTGACTTGTTCTGTAGTTAATTCCGGCTTTACAGCATCTTCGGCAATCTTCAATTTCTGTTCGCAAGCTGTAAGAATAACCCCGCAAGAAAGGATGAAAAATTTATTGAAACGCATTGATTCTTTGGTTAATGTTGAAAATGAATTATAGGTCGAATTTTAAACCGGCTTGGTAACGCGGGCGGTAATATTCTGCCTGTAAGGTACGGTTTGATGCGCCTTGATAATAACGCAATGGTTGATTTGTCAAGTTATTAGCTTCTGCAAATACCCTGAAATGTTTGCTGAACTTATAAGAGGCATTTGCATCCAGGAAGAATTGGTGATCGTAATAAACATCATCGAAAGCGTCCCCGGCTAATTCATCGATATAAGCAGCGGCATAATTACCGGATAAACGTGCCGTGAACTTCTTGTTTTCGAAGCTTAATGAAGCATTGAACATATGCGGTGTGGTTCCGGGTAAGCTCACGCCTGTTCTTTTTTCTCCATCGCCATTATAAACACCGTCAGCAGTAGATTTAGTGTAAGTATAGTTCGCGTAAATACCGAAACCTTTAGCGAACCCCGGTAAGAAGTCCAACTGGCGTTGAACGGCTACTTCAAACCCGTAAACCTTCACATTGTCGCCATTGCGGGCTTGCTTGAAGGTCCAGCGATCGCCGGCCGGGATCGGGTTGTTGACACCCTTAAATTCCGCATCGAACTTGTCGGAAGTATATTGCGGATCGTTATAAACATAAATGAAGTCCTGGATATTTTTGTAGAACACGCCTGCCGATAATATACCTACAGATTTGAAATATTGCTCCGCCATAAAATCGAAGTTATAAGCATAGGCGGCTTTCAAGTTCGGGTTACCTGCGCTGATTTCCTCGTCATCCACGATGCTGCTTACATAAGGTGCGATATCATAATAGTTTGGACGTGCCAAGGAAGTTGTGGCGGCCAAACGCAGGATCAATGAATTGTTGACATCGTATTTGAACGTTAAGCTAGGTAATACGTTGGTGTAGTCGTTTTTTACACTGCGTTTGCCTGCCAGTGTTTCTTCTTCTTCCACCACGTTACCGTTATATTCCAGGTTGGTACGTTCTACACGGACACCGGCAATGAAGGATAATTTTTCCGTGATATCTTGATCCCAACGAACGTAACCTGCCGTGATATTTTCTTTGGCTTTATAATTCACCGCCAGGTATTCTTCAGGAACATCGCTTTGTTCATATTTACCATCATTAAACCTCAGGCTGCCGAGGAACGGGGCGGAAACGAACAGTCCCGGTACATAAGCGCCCGGCTGGAAATTCTTTCCATCCCAATAAACCGTGGGCATCGTGGTAAGGTTACCATATTCGTCTACCGGCTCATATTCGTAGAAGTTATTATTCCTTTCTTTATCCTTCAGTCGAAGGCGTGCACCCACTCTCAAGCGACCTTTCTGTGAAGGGATGATGCTCATCGGGAAGCGTAAGTTTACTTTGAATCCCCATTCATCTTCGCGTGTATAGTCATGGTTTTCCGATATCGTTTTAAATTCAAACCCATCATCGCTAACGCCGGGCGTATGAACCATCGGGAAGCGCATGTTTGAAAGATCCAGGTTTAAAGGGATATCTTTTTGATCAAACTCGATATAACGCTCATTCGGTCTGTCCTCGCTGGCGCGGGAAAAAGTGGCGGACCAATCCAGGTCCACTTTACTACCCAGCAGGTGTTCTCCTCTTAAAGCGTATTGCTGAACGCGTTGATCTTCCAAGCGACGATTTTTATTGCGGTTATTATCTATACCGCCTTTTGTTTGCCTGCGCTCACGGCCGGTATAACCGGTCACGTTATCGTTCCCGTCAAATTCCGGTTCAATATCGGTAAAACGGGTGCGGAACCTGTTTTCACGGTCATCGCGCCAGTTGTACATCGCGTTAAAATATACGGTATGGTTAGGGTTGAACTTGTAGTCCAAGGTAGTGGCGATACTCCTGCGGATACGTTGTACATCGTATTTACGGATTTCAACTTCTTCCGGGTAAATATTACCGAGGTCATCTTTTTTCCAAACAAATTCCACATCATCGCTACCGTAATCGTTATTGTTATAAGATGCACTCAGTATGGCGCCCAATTTATTATTGGCAAAACGGTTCCCTAAAACGAATGCGCCGTTCATGATGGCTTTTTCGCGGATCGGGTTATAACCGGATGATAAGGTTGCTGAAACACGGGGTCCATTGGGGGCTGCCCGGGTAACGAGGTTCACGGAACCGCCGATAGCATCGGCATCCATATCCGGGGTTAATGTTTTATTTACCTCGATGGTTTGAATCATGTCGGAAGGTATCAGGTCCATCTGCACGCGGCGGTTATCGCCTTCTGCGGAGGGTATGCGATCGCCGTTCAAGGTAACGGAGTTTAACTCCGGCGCTAAGCCGCGAACGATGATATTACGGGCTTCACCCTGGTCATTTTGCATGGTGATACCGGGTATACGCTTGATGGCATCCCCGATATTGGCATCGGGAAAGCGGCCCACCTGGTCAGAGGATACGATATTGGTAACGTTCGGATTATTCTTCTGTTGGTTTAAAGCTTTTGCCTGGCCCCTCAATCGATCGCCCATTACAATAACTTCTTTCCCGGCAATTCCCCCGGCCATCAAATCCATTCTCAGCACGGTATTCTTTCCGGCAGTCACCTGTATTTTTTGACTGGCCGATTCGTAACCGATATAGCTCACTTCCAGGGTATATTCCCCGGCGGGTACCCCGAGGAATTCAAATTTTCCTTGTTGATTGGAAATGGTGTAATGATTTCCGGGTAATAATTTCAAGGTGGCGCCCGGTAATGATAAGCGTTGTTGTTTGTCGGTAACAACCCCGGTAACCAACCCTGTACCTTGGGCAAAACTGTAGATGCCCAGGAAAGTTAAGAACAGGGAGAATAGAATTTTTTTCATGATTAAGTTTTAAGGATTACAGGTGGAAGTGATTTTATTCCACGACCGATTTTGGACCATTCATGCCGTTATTTTTTCGGCTTTGTAAAATTGTGCGCCTTCCTTTAAATCCCCAGTTTTTGAGCGTTAACAAAATGTGAACAGCGTTAACATGGGGGTTAACAAACAGGAAACAATGTGAACAATGGTCTTGTAATGAATTGATTATCAATAATGTTTCCCGTTACAAAATGCTCATTAACAAATTGTTACCGTAACATGATGCCAATATTAACTACAGGGATTGAATGAATAGCACCAGGTTTTCTCCCTGTTGGAGTTGCAATTTTTTCCGCAGGCGGTACCGTAAAACCCGCAAGCTATCGGGAGAGATTCCCAGCAAGGTGGCAATATCTGTAGAGCTCATATTCATTTTGAGTAAGGCAATGAGCCTAAGATCATTCGCGGTAAGATGATCGCAATGTAGTTTGAGTTTATCGAAGAAAGATTCATGTATCTGCTCAAAAATTCCCCGGAACTCTTCCCAGTGTTGATCGTGGTTGAAGTTATGATGGATCAATTGTTGTAACTGTTTCAATTGCTTTTTTTGATCCCTCCTTTCATCTTTGATCATTTCATGGATTTTGCCGTGGATATCTTCCAACAGTTGATTTTTTTGGATGATATGCAGCGTATGTGTATTGAGCACCTTGGAACGGACCTCCAGTTCTTGTTTTAAACTTTCTTCTTTCAGTTGCAACAGGTCGGTTTGGGATCGGTAGCGTTGCTGCTCTTGCTGGCGGAGTAAGGCCGTATGCTTGATGCGGAGCCTTTGCCTGCTGATAATGACCGTTGCCAGCAAAACGATCAGTATACCGCCGATGATAAAAAAGAGGATGGATTTGCGGGTATTGCGTAATTGTTCTATTTCCGTGTTCTTTTTACCGATATCGAACATGGTTTGCAGGAAGGCGAGTTGCTTGCCGCCATCTTGGGAATAAATATCGAGCAGTTGTGAGCGGGCTTGTTCCAAAAGGATAAATGCGGAATCGTCTTTACCGAGCAAGTGGTATGCCTTTGCCAAATCCCGGTAAGCGCTTGAAACTTGATAGCCTTCGTTTTTGGCGAGGGCTATGTCCAGCGCTTTTTGAGTCATTGTTAAACCGGCACGGTATTGACCCGTTTTCCGGAGTATATCCCCCAAGTTGTTATATGTTTCGATACTTGAAAGGGTATCGCCATGCAGGAGGCCCAGGTCCAGGGATTTTTTAAAATAATGGTAGGCAGAGTCAAAATGCTCCAGGTCCTCATGAATGCTGCCCAGGTTTTCATAAATTTTGGCCATCCCGGCCTCATTTTGGTCTAAGCCATAATATTGTAATGCCTTGTCCTGGAAAAAGAACGCGCTATCGTAGCGTTGCTGCTTTTCATAAAGGTGGCCAATAACCCCGAAAGTATAAGCCATCCCGTTCGGGTCGTTCAGCTTCTTGTAAATAGTAAGGGCTTGATCATAACGGTCCCTGGCTATGAGCGGCTGACGGGTATAATAATACAAGGTACCCATATCATTCAACACCTCGGCCAATAATCTATGCGCCCCTGCTGCTTCACATATTTTTGCTGCTTGGAGCAAGTAGTCCAAAGCCTGTGGATAATGCCCCATATGGAAGCATACCCTGCCCATTTCCCTCAGGTATTCCCCGGCGGCAACGGGTTGTTTGTTTTCCATGGCGCTGGAAAGTGAATCCTTCATGGCGAGGAAGTGCGCATCTTCCAACGTATCGCGGAAAGAATGTTCCAGTGGTATATTATTAGGTATTTGTGCCCGGCCGGGATTTTGGATGATGATAAACAGGCTTATAATAAGCGACGGTATTTTCATAAAGCAAAGGAAGAAGTTTAATATTAACAAATCGTTAATGACAGGTTGCAAGGGAGAGAGCGGTTTACAAGGATTCCGGGGAAAGGTTTGTTTTTGAGGGGTACAGGCCTCAAAGTATCAAAAATCGCCATGAGTCCATGCTAATTCCTATCTTTGCAGGATATGCGTAAATTAAGTATGGATGAGCTGGGCCGCAAATCTGTTGCGGAGTTCAAGGAAGCTGATAAAACGCCGCTAGTATTGATTTTGGATAATGTAAGGAGCATGCATAATGTAGGTTCCGTTTTCCGCACTGCCGATGCTTTCTTAATTCAAGGGATCGTGCTCTGCGGCTTCACACCCAAACCTCCCCACAGGGATATTCACAAAACGGCCCTAGGGGCAACGGAAACGGTAGAATGGCAATATTTTGAAAGTACTGTCGATGCCGTGGAAGCTTTAAAGAAAGACGGTTACCGGGTAATGGCCATTGAGCAGGCAGAAAATAGTATTTCCCTGGACAGGTTTACGCCGCCTGCCGAAAAACCTTTAGCCCTCGTATTCGGTAACGAAGTAGATGGGGTCGATGCAAACGTCATGAAGATCGTTGATGGCTGTATTGAAATTCCCCAGCTCGGTATGAAACATTCGCTGAATATTTCGGTGAGCACCGGGATCGTGGTATGGGACTTATTTAGCAAATGGAAACAATAACATATATTAATAATATTATAGGATATTAGAATGATGATGTCATCTACAGGCACTAAAACGATCCAAAACTATTTATCACTGGTAAAATTCAGCCATACCATTTTCGCGATGCCATTCGCGATGATCGGTTTTTTTATGGCGGTGATGAAGTCGGGAAAGACTTTCGATTGGACACTTTTCTTGTTGGTAATTTTATGCATGGTTTTCGCGAGAAGTGCTGCCATGGCCTTTAATCGCTGGTTGGATGTGGAGTTCGATAAGAAAAATCCACGCACGGCCAAGCGGGAAATCCCGGCCGGAATTATTACGCGGAAGAATGCCTTGATGTTCGTTATTGGGAATTGCCTGTTATTCATCGCAACGACATGGTTTATCAATAGGATCTGTTTTTACTTATCTCCCGTGGCGCTGCTGGTGGTTTTAGGTTATAGTTATACCAAGCGCTTTACGGCGCTTTGCCACCTGGTACTGGGGGTTGGGCTTTCCCTTGCACCGGTAGGGGCTTACCTGGCAGTAACGGGGGAATTTTCTGCTTTGCCGATCATGCTATCCGTACTGGTTTTATGCTGGGTAAGCGGGTTTGATATTATTTATTCTTTGCAGGATGAAGATTTCGATCGTTCGCAATCATTACATTCCATCCCGACCTGGTTGGGTAAAGCCGGGGGCTTAAGATTTTCCGAACTGTTACATATGATCGCCGCGGTACTAGTGGTCTTGATCGGTTATTTCGGGGATTTCGGATGGTTATACATGGTAGGCGCCGCCGGGTTTATATTAATGTTGATATTACAACACCGGTTGGTAAAGCCGCATGATCTCAGCAAGGTCAATATAGCCTTTATGACTACCAACGGTATCGCGAGCGTGGCTTATGCCGTTTTTTCAATCGTGGATATGTTCGTTACCCATGGTACGCATGGCAGGTATTTTCAAATTTTTTATTAATCATGGGCAGAATATTAGCAATCGATTATGGCCGGAAAAGAACGGGCCTCGCTGTAACAGATCCTTTAAAGATCATTGCCAGCGGCTTAACCACCGTGCCTAGTCATACCTTGGTGCAATACCTTAAACAATACACAAGCCAGGAGAGCGTGGAACTTTTCTTGGTAGGGGAGCCGAAGAACCTGGACGGCGGCACGACGGATGCAACGGTTTTCGTGGAGCAATGTGTGAACCTGCTGACTAAGCATTTCCCTTCCATACCCATCAAGCTCATGGATGAGCGATTTACGAGCAAGATGGCCTTCCGCAGTATGATCGATAGCGGGATGAAGAAAAAAGACCGCCAAAATAAGGGTTTGATCGACGAAATTAGCGCAACAATCCTGTTACAGGAGTACCTACAAACGCAGCTTTAATAAGAATTGATTAATTTTGCATTTTCATTGAACAAAAGCGTCCGAAAAACGCAAGAGATTTTAACATGATATTACCAATCGTAGCTTACGGCAACCCGGTTTTGAGAAAAGTAGCGGTAGATATTGATGCCGATTATCCCGATTTAAAACAATTGATCGCTAATATGTGGGAAACGATGTACGCCTCAAACGGTGTCGGTATCGCTGCCCCCCAAGTGAATAAATCTATCCGTTTATTCGTAGTAGATAGTAAACAGATTATCGATAACCTGGAAGAAGATGAGAAAAATGATTACCCGGGAGATGAAGGTGTCAAGGAAGTGTTTATCAATGCGCGGATCGTTGAAACCAACGGTGATGAATGGCCATACAATGAAGGCTGCCTCAGCATACCCAAAGTGAGGGAAGATGTGTACCGCGCGGAAACAGTGACCCTGCGCTACCAGGATGAGCATTTCAAGGAGCACACCAAAACATTTTTGGGCGTGACCGCGAGAGTCATCATGCATGAATACGATCATATTGACGGCATACTCTTCATCGACCATTTGAAGCCATTGAAAAAAAGGATGATCAAAAGCAAACTGGAAGATATTTCAAAAGGTAAAATTAGGGTTGATTACAAGATGTCATTTCCTAAATAAAAAGGAGAATAATTTCATATTGTAAATATTTTTCTTATTTTAGTCCTATTAAATCATTAACAAAACACCTATAACTGCAAATTGGGATCTATTCCAACATATAATGAAACCGAATTAGTAATGGGGTTGAAAGCCAAGGATCAGCAGGTCTTCGGATATTTATATGATCATTATTCTCCAGCATTATACGGTGTTATCTTGAAAGTGATTAATGATGAAACTTCCGCGAGCGATATTTTGCAGGAAGTTTTTTTGAAGATTTGGAAAAGTATTGACCGCTACGATACGGAAAAAGGCCGACTATTCACCTGGATGCTCAATATAGCCAGGAATACTGCTATCGATAGCTTACGATCCAAGGCACATAAATTGGATCAGAAAATCCAAGAGATCAGCGCTGACGTATATACACATACAAGCCAATTAACGGTTCAGCCTTCGATTGATCATCTCGGACTCTCAAAAGTGCTGGATAAACTTAACAAGGAACAACGCAAGATAATTGACCTTGCCTATTACAAGGGCTGTACACAGGATGAAATTGCCAAGATTTTAGACATCCCGCTAGGTACAGTAAAGACTAGAATGAGAAACGCTATCATTCAATTACGAAATTTATTAAAACAGTCGTAAGCAAAAGTGGACGTACAACGTTACATATCGTCAGGTATCATAGAAAGTTATGTAGCAGGTTTAGTTTCTGAACAGGAGGCTAAAGAGTTACAGGAAGCTATGTTACAATATCCTGAAGTGAAGCAAGCCGTAGATGCTTGCCAACAGGATATGGAACGCTATGTCCAGATGTTTTCCTTACAGCCGCCGAAGGTGGTTAAGGAAAAAATCTTTGAATTGATTAATAGCGATGATCTCGTAGGTCATGTCACCGCTGAGGATGCAACTGAGAAAAGTGCTTCCCCTGCCATGAAAGCTTATACCGTGGCCAGCGAATTCCCGGAAGAAGAGCATACTGATGGAGCCAGGTCCTGGAGATGGGTCGCGGCTGCCGCCATTATCTTATTGCTCATTAGCGCCGGGTTCAACTATAAATTGTATACCGATAAATCCGAACTGGATTCAAAATATCAAGCTTTACAGGTAGAACAATCTACCTTGATGGCAAAAAACCAAGTATTTCAAACCAAGTTGTCCGATATGGACAATATGATGCTTTGGATGAAAGATCCTGCCACCAAGAAGGTCATGTTACCGGGCGCCTCGAAAGATCATTCCGATTACCTGGCAACGGTTTATTGGAACCCTTCCGATCAAAATGTTTATATAGCTGCTAATAATCTCCCGGAGCCAAATGCAGATCAACAATACCAATTATGGGCCATCGTGAAAGGACAAAAAGAACCGATGGATGCCGGGGTATTTAATATGAAGGATTTGGAACATCCCATGCAAAAGATGAAACAATTCGGGGATGGCGTGATTGCTTTCGCGATAACCCTTGAAAAGAAAGGCGGCAGCGAGAAACCTACAATGCCTATCATCGTGGCCGGTAAAACCAGTTAGCTCCTCCTGCTGATTTCAATACGATCTATTTTCTTGTATTTTCTTTAACATCTATTCATTGGCGCAGTGTTTGCTACTTGAAATTCTGTTTATAACTTTGCTTCGTGAGATATATCCTGGTATTTTTTTTAAGTTTTTATTGCCTACAATCTGCTGCACAAGATACCGCTAGCTACAGGGGGATGATCGTGAATTTGGATGAATTTACGGTGAAGGCCAAGCGCCTGGGTTTTGATGTAAACAGCTTCATCAAGAGGGTGGAAGATGATACCACTTTTTACCAGGCTTTTAAACACCTGCGCCGCGTTAGCTTCGATGCTGATAATAATATAAGGATCACTTCGAAGAAGGGGGCTGACCAAGCTTCATTGGTAAGTAAAACGAGGCAACATTATGCAAATAATTGCCGTAGCATGGAAGTCCTAGAGGAAAAAACGACCGGCGATTTTTACAACCGTAAGAAAGAATACAATTATTATACGGCAGAGTTATATGCCAACCTCTTCTTTACAAAGGGTGTCGTTTGTAATGATGATGAACTGTCGCCTAAAAGCCGGTCCAGTATCGAGAAGCATAAGGGCCAATTAAAACAGTTGATCTTCAACCCGGGAAAACCTATCAAGGGCGTGCCGATCGTGGGACATAAAGTAGCGATCTTTAGTGATGGCATCCGCCAATGGTATGATTTTTCTATTAAACAGGAAGCCTATTTGGGTACTACTTGTTACGTGTTCTCCGCTGTAGTGAAACCCGGTTTAAACAAGATCAATAAAGCTGAAGTGGTGATTAATGAATTGACTACTTATTTTGATAAGGATAACTATGAAATTGTCGGTAGAAAATATTCCCTGTCTTACAAAACATTGATCTTCGATTTCGATGTAAGCATGGTCGTGCAGATGACGCATGTAGGAGATTTATTGGTGCCTTCGCTGATTACTTATGATGGTACTTGGAATGTACCTTTTAAGAAAAGGGAAACGGCGAAGTTCAAGGCACGGTTCCACCATTTTTCTGTCACGGATTAGTGGCGGATTAACGCGGGGGACACGGATTAGTTTTTGGGTTTTTGTTGGTTCTTTTTGTTTTTTCCTTCTTTTATTTTTTTCTTATTTGATGATTCTTTAGCGGATGAGGGTGATGCTGCCGGATTTTTGATATACTTTTTGAGTGATGTCGTCAGTATATTGTACCATGAAGGTGTAAGTGCCGATGGGTGCGTCATCATTTTTGAATTTTCCATTCCAACCGATGCCGGCTTGACTAGTATAGAAAAATAAATTACCCCAGCGGTCAAAGATGCTTAACCTGTATTCGCCCAGGCTGCATCTTACCCTCGGTCTGAAAAAATCATTTATGCCATCGCCGTTGGGTGAGAATGCCGAGGGGAAATATACTTCGCAGCCACAGTCTTCAATTTGTATCATGATGGAATCTGTTGCCCTGCCGCAAACGTTTTGCGCAACAATGGCATAAATGCCGGGTTGCGTAACCAGGAATTGCGGAACGGAGGAACTGTCTTGCCATTTATAATCTAATCCGGCGCCATTAGGCTGAAGGTAAAAAATATCACTGCTGCATATCGTGCTGTCTGGTCCCAGGTTAACGCGCAAGGTATCGTTATACATCACGTTGATCGAATCCGTGCTTTCGCATCGGCCGATTTGCGCATGAACATAGTAGGTCCCGGCAGAATCCACGTAAAACGTAGCTTGCGTTGAGCCGTCTTGCCAAGTATATTGCCCCGTGCCATAATCCGCAGTTAGAACCAGGAACTCACCGGTGCATATAGTAGTGTCATTTCCCAGGTCAACTACGCCCAATGAATTATAGTTGATACTCACGGTATCTACAACCTCGCAAATATTATTAATGTTAACAAATACCCAGTAATCACCGCGGCTGCTAACGTTTATACTCGGTGTTCTCGCCCCGGTACTCCAACGGTACCCCGTGGCAGCCGGATCGCTGGCGTTCAGAACAATCGTTTCGCCTGCACAGAGTAAAGAATCCGTTCCTGCTGAAAAAGGGTGCTCTGGTCCCGTAATCTGTACATTTATCGTGTCCCTGAAAATTCCGCAACCTTTAGCATTAGCTTCAACCCAATATTGTCCTGTAGCGGAAGCGGTAATTGTAGGGGATGTTTCCCCGGTACTCCATAAATATTCCGTATTCTGAGCGGTGGCGTCCAACATGATAACTTCCCCTGTGCACAATACCAGGTCTTGCCCTAGTTCGATACTCGGCATCGGGGTGTAAAAAACATTGATACTATCTTTTATTTGGCAGCCGTCAACAGTTAGTTTATAGGTCCCGGTTGTATCAACAATAAGTGAATCTAGCATCGTACTATCCTGCCACATAAAGCTAGCGCCGGGAATGTTAGGGGCGTACAATACCAGCGTTGAATCTACGCAGAGCGTAGTATCTTCCCCGAAGGGGGATGGGGTCGGTGTTACCGCCCTGATGAACTGTGTACTTGTGTCGGCAATATTATTTGAATAAGTTATTAGTTGAACAGTGTAAACTTGGGGGTTCGTATAAATATGCCAAGGCTTTTCCTTGCTATACGAAGTGTCGAATAACCCTGAAGCGGGATCTCCAAAAGTCCATCTTACCGAGTCTATTAAACTGGTATCGGCATCGATCCTGAAGAATACCGTATCGCCGAGGCAGGTTGTGCTGTATGAAAACGGGGCAGGCGCCCAAAGTAGTGATCTCTTTGCGGGATGCGTATAGGCTACCAGGAAAGAAATAGTGGCTAATACTAATAAGATAGCGCATGTATATTGGCGAAGGCTTTTCATGAATAGTATGGTAGAGCACTAAATTAATAGAAAAATTTATATGCAAAAACTATAAACTGAAATTTGGTGGTCTTACCTCCGCAAATAGTTATGATTCTTCCCCGTTTCTCCAGCCCATATAGCGGCGCCATTTTTCGATGACCGAGCTGAAATCTTCAGGCATCGGGCTTTCGAAGTGCATTTCTTTGCCGGTGGTTGGGTGAACAAACCCGAGCGTCCTGGCATGAAGTGCATGCCTGGGCATGATTTCGAAGCAATTATCTACAAATTGCTTGTACTTAGCAAAAACGGTTCCTTTCACGATGCGGTTACCACCGTAAGTATCATCATTGAATAATGAATGTCCCACGTGCTGCATATGCACCCTGATTTGATGTGTTCTACCGGTTTCCAGCCGGCATTCGATCAAGGTAACGTAGTTAAACCGCTCTAAAACCTTGTAGTGGGTGATTGCTTCCTTCCCGTAATCGCCTTCGGGGTAAACATCCATGATTTTGCGGAAGCGCTGGTGACGCCCAACATGCCCGGTAATGGTGCCTTCCTCTTCTTCGAAGTCGCCCCAGGCAAGGGCTACATAGCGTCTTTGCACGGTATGATCCGCAAATTGCTTGGCGAGTAGGTTCAGGGTTTGTTCATTTTTACCGATAACGAGCAAGCCGCTTGTATTTTTGTCGATCCGGTGCACCAATCCCATACGTGTTAATACCGGCTCGGTAAGGTTGTCTTTATCTTCTGCCAGGTAATAAGCCAAACCGTTTACCAGCGTTCCCGAATAGTTACCACAACCCGGATGAACTACCATCCCGGCGGGTTTATCGATTACCATCAGGTCATCATCTTCATAAACGATGCTCAAGGGTATATTTTCAGGTAAAACCTCGTTATTCTCAGGATTTTTACTTGAAAAAACGATGATTTTATCGGATGGCTTTATTTTATAATTTGATTTGACAGCTTTGTCATTCACGAGTACATGGCCATTTTCGATGGCTTGCTGGATTTTATTGCGGGTCGCACCTTCAATACGTTGCATGAGGAATTTATCGATACGTAAAGGTTCTTGACCTTTATCTACCGTCATATTGATCCGCTCAAACAGTTCCTCACTGCCATCGCCATTCTCCAGTTCGTCATCCAAATCCAGCAATTCTTCGTTCATGTATGAAAAATTTTTGCAAAGGTACGAAAACGTAAGCGGATCGGGTACATTCGTTCGATATATGGAAAATGATTGATAATTTTGCAGCATGAAACAACCGGAAGTGCAACAAGTGTGGTTGAAAGATCTTGGGAAGATTGATTACCAGGATGCTTGGGATCTGCAAGAACAGTTATTACAGCAAAACCTCGCGGTTAAGAAACAGGTTCGTGATGCCGGCGAGGGGAATCACACCGGTTTAAATACGCGGCACCACCTGCTTTTCTGCGAACATTCCCCCGTTTATACCCTTGGTAAAAGCGGCCATTTGGAAAACTTATTGATCAATAACCAGCAATTGCAGGAAAGGGGGATTCAATTTGTTCATACGAACCGCGGTGGTGATATCACCTTCCACGGCGAAGGACAAATTGTTGGCTATCCCATCTTGGATTTAGAACAATTTTATACTGATATCGGTAAATATCTGCGGAATATCGAGGAGGTTATTATCAAGGTATTGGCGCATTACAATATTAAGGGAGACCGTTCGAAGGGCGAAACGGGTGTTTGGCTTGATCCTCATGACCCGGCCAAAGCCCGGAAAATTTGCGCGATGGGCGTTCGTTGCAGCCGCTGGGTAACGATGCATGGCTTTGCATTGAATGTAAATACGGATATGAACTATTTTAACTATATCGTTCCTTGCGGCATCGTTGATAAGAAAGTAACTTCCCTGGAACAAGAGCTTGGTCGCAGCGTGGATATGGACGAAGTAAAGGGGCTGATCCGGGAAGCTTTCCAACAAGTATTTGAGGTGCAGGTAAAGGATGAAATGCCCATGGGATAAGTTCGTCCGCTACCGCTTGAAAAGATAAGCCTGGGTATTTGATAATAGCAGTAAAAAAATGGGGTGTCATAAGTTAAATCTTAATACACCCCATTTTTTTATCACGAATCTTATGATCGGTAATTCAGCGGAATAAAGAAATTCCACCTTTCCATCAGGGAGCTCCCTTTGAATATTTCGAACTTAAACCAACCGGAATGCAAGAAAATTCCCTTTTCGAGAATTAGGAAAGGCTCTTTTATCTCTTTTATTTCAAACAAAAATTCCCCGGTTTGTTCATAAAAACGTACCCTGAACCTTTGCTTGGGAGCATCCGGCAATTTAATATTCACGTTGCCATCGGCGGTAGTGTAAATATAATTTGATGGTTTCCAAGGAATCCTTTCTGGCTCTTTCGAGCCGTTCTCATCCTTGGAGATTTCCCTGATCTCCTGTGCCGTAAGCTTAGCATCACCGCGGATGGTTGAATCCGGCAAGGCTTCCTGTACATCCGAATACATGTATTTGCCATTGCCGAATAAAATAAACAGCCGGTAGAAATTCCTACCGGGTAAAGGTTTATTATCGAGGTATGCGTTCCTGATCGCAGCAGGAGAACTGGCATAACCGACGGTGCTGAAGTTGATCACGCTGTCGAGTGAGCGTTGAATCCCGATTTGTTGTATCCCTTTAAACCCGCTTATCCATTCCAACTGGATTTTCCCGGTCTTGATGACTGCCGAAAATTTGGGTAATACCGGTGGCATATATTCTTGTGCCCGCAACCCGGTAGATACCAAAATAAACAGGAGGGCTGCAACACAAAAACGTACTAATTGCTTCATATTTCTATCCAAGAACACTTAAAGGTGGCAAAAATACATTGTTGCCGCCAAAAATAATAAACTAGCTTAAAAGATTAAACTGCCGCCGGGTAAGGATCGGTTTCCCTGTAAGCCGCCGGTATGTATGATTAATACACTTGATCCCGCAGGGAAAAGTCCGCTCATGGCTTGATCACGGATAGCCATCAACATTTTTCCAGTGTAAATCATATCCGTCGGGATACCGGTTTCCGTATAAAAATCATTCATAAATTGAAATAATTCATGGTTTGTTTTCCCGTAACCACCTTGACTTACACCGTGAAATATCTGCCAATTTCCCCGGCTGGGTACTTTTAACAAACTTTTTACATCATTGTCTAAACTTACCGCATTTTTTAAAGCGGAATACCCCCAGGTATATTGCCCGGGCAGCGAAGCGTTGATCAGCCCGGCCAAGGTGGTGCCGGTACCTACGGGGCAGGTGATGTGGCTGAAGTTATCCAGTTGTTCTATTGACAAGATTTCTTCGCAGCCTGCCGCCCCCAGGGGGTGATGCCCTCCTTCTGGAACGATATAACTGTTTGGAAATTGTTCCAGCCAATCGATATGCATTTTTTCCCTGTAACGATGTCTATCGATAAAATGTAATTGCATACCTGCTTGACGGGCTTCTTGCAAGGTGTGGCTCCAGGTCTTTGGCTCTTCCCCGCGGATGATGCCGGCAGTAGGGATGCCCATTTCCCTGCAAGCAGCTGCCGTCGCGGCAATATGGTTGGAATACGCACCGCCGAAAGTGATTAGTTGCTGATAATTCCCCTGCTGGAAAAGTGCCAGGTGATGCTTGAGCTTGAACCATTTATTTCCCTGTATGGCCGGGTGAATAAGATCTAAACGCAGCATGGCTGCCCGGATGGAACCTGGCAGCCATGCTGTGTTGAAATATTGTACCGGTATGGAATTATTTAACTTCATTCGAACTTTCCGTTCGGACAAATTTAGCCATTCGATATTAATCGTGAAAAACCATCTTGGATAGACCCAAGGCGGTTTTCCCTTGAATGCCTATTTTGGCTTGGAGCGATTTCCCGCCCCCGAGATCGAAATAGCGTATCACGAATTTATGGTAGCCTTTCCTTAAAGGGATGCTTGATTTTTTTAATACTGCGCCGTGTTCTCCATCGTTATCAACCACGAGTTCGTCACCGATATACATTACAGAGCCATCATCGCTGCTAAGGCTACATTCGTATAGTCCATCCGCTGGAATTTGCAGGTAACCTGAATATTCAACGGTGAAAGGGCTGTTTACACTGAATTTATTTATATCAATATCGTTAGCGATACCGCTTTGAGCATTTGCTGAAGGGATAGGGGACTTAATATCAAGCCTTTGATTAACCGTTTTATACGATAATCCCTGTCCTTTAGGAACTGCTGGAGTTGCCGCCAGGTAAGATTTGTGGGTATAAGTAGCTGTGAATACCTTACTTTTCCTTCCGGAAGGCAGCATAACCACGCACTTCAAGGTTTTGGTACTGCCATCGGGAAGCTGGATATTAAAAGGAGCCGTATATAAGGGACTGCTATTGGTAGGTTCGCTACCATCGAGTGTATAACGGATAATGGAACTTTTAACAGGTGGCTTTAAGCTCACGCGAACAGCATTTTGCGTGGTAACAACATCCTCTAAGCCAACGGGTTCCGGCACGCGGAAGTTCACGTAATGCTGATCCAGGCGGAACAAGGCATTTTCCAGCTTTTTCAGGAATTCACCGTAATCTTTTTTGGCGGCGGGAGACCAGGCAATTTCAGCAACAGCCAGGGCCCTCGGGTAAGTCATATAATCAGCCACGGTACCATTCGGAATATATTCCGTCCAAACATTGGCTTGAACTCCCTTGATATATTTTTTCTCTTCCGCGGTCAGTTCTGCCGGCAGCGGTTCATAGTTATATACTTTGCTTAAAGGCAGGTTGCCCCCGATATTTAAATACGGTTCCGTAGCCGGGTCGCCCTGGTAATAATCGAGGTATAAATATTGGTTGGGCGTCATGATGACATCATGTTTCTGTTTGGCTGCTTCGATGCCGCCCTGTTCTCCCCTCCAGCTCATCACGGTTGCGTTTGGAGCCAGTCCGCCTTCGAGTATCTCATCCCAGCCAATGATTTGACGACCTTTACTATTTAAATATTTCTCCATCCGGGTGATGAAATAACTTTGCAGGTCATGTTCATTTTTAAGATGTAAATCCTTGATACGTTTTTGACATTTGGGGCATTCTTTCCAACGATCCTTGGGGCATTCATCGCCCCCGATATGGATATATTTGCCGGGGAAGATTTGAATAACTTCATCGAGTACATCTTGAAGAAATAAGAATACGGAATCATTCCCGGCACAATAAACATCTTTGAATACACCCCATTTTTCGCCCACTTCGTAAGGCCCACCGGTGCAACCTAAATATGGATAAGCAGCCAATGCCGCCAATGCATGACCCGGCATCTCGATTTCCGGAATAATGGTAACATGTCTATCTTCTGCATATTTTACGAGGTCTCTCAATTCTGCCTGCGTGTAATATCCGGCATGTTCTTTCCCATCATATTGGCTGCTTTGTCCCAAGCGCCCAACCAAGGTTTCTTTCCTAGATGAAGCGATGCTTTGCAACCTGGGGTATTTTTTTATTTCTACCCTCCAACCCTGGTCATCGGTCAAATGGAAATGAAAACGGTTGAACTTGTATTGCGACATGATATCGATATACTTCTTCACGTAGGTCATCGGCATAAAATGCCTGCACACGTCGAGCATCAAACCGCGGTACGCAAACCTTGGCTTATCATTGATCTGCACGTTGCGGATCACCAATTTCTGGATATGTTCCAAGGGTAACAAGCGATTGAAAGTTTGCAGTCCATAGAACAAACCCGCCCCTTGTCCTTTGATTAATATTTTATTATTAGCAATTGTCAATTGATAACCTTCCGGTTCCGGGTAGGAATCATCTTCAATCAAAGCAATAGAATGCGTTTCATTGGCGGAAGCTGCCTTGTTTTCCAAGCGGAATCCATAATTCTCATCCAGGAAGAGATTTAATAGTTCCAAGGTTTTTTCGGCGGCTTCTCCTTGCGTGTACACTTTAATGAGCGGCGTCAAGGTGAAACTACCGGGTAACACTTTCATTTCAGCCGGTTCAGGCAATATAGGAGCCGAAGCCACCTGGGGCGTCGGTCTTTTCTTGTAATATCTTTTCCTTTGCGAAAATGCACTAACGCATAGCAACGTGGATAATGTGAATAAAACTAATTTTTTCATATGGAATGACTTCTAATCTAGTTGACAGTTTCAGGTTAAAACTCGTGAATGCTATATTGTTCTTATTTATTTATTTGCCTTAGCCGTTAAGTCCACCTTTACCCCGGTATAATTTAACCGGTTTGTCCAGCTTCACTTTAAGTACGGTCATATATTCATCCTGGACATCTTTCGGCACATTAATATAAACGAGACCGGGTACAGGACTCCAAGATATTTTACCAACGATTTTATGCGACAGGTGGCGGTTGCTTCCCCCGAGCACCGTAATATCTTCAATCTTGTTATCCAACCCCTTGATCATGACCGGGCCGCTCACGTTGCCAGCAAGGAACAGGTATAAACTCGTAGAATCTTTGGACAAGGTGCTGGGGCCGTAAAAATGACCTTGCGGCAGACCTGCTACCGTACCGAAAATGGCCTCTGCATGTTTTTTGTTCCATTTGCCCAGCTCTTTTAATACGTGCACCTGTTGCGGTGGAATTGTACCATCTTGCATCGGGCCTATATCCAGTAGCATATTTCCGCCGTTGCTGATCGCATCTGCGAAAATAGTGATGATTTCATAAGGTGTTTTCCAGTTTGTATCCTGCGGTTGGTATCCCCAGTTATTATTAATCGTCATACATAATTCCCACCAATGGAAATGCGGCCTGACCACCGGGAAGTTTTGCTCCGGCGTATCGTAATCACCATAACCTTGCAAGCGGCCGTTAATAATAGTATTCGGATTGTTTTTAGTTAAAAGTTGGCGGATGCCTTGCGCGTTCCATTCTTCCGCGCTGTGTTCCCAATCCCCGTCAAACCACCACAGGTCCGGGTTGAATTGAGTAGACAGCTCAGATAATTGCCCCATTAGGAAGTTTTGGAAATGTTTCCAACGATCGGGTTGCTCTTTAATTTTATAGCGGCTACTATCTTTCAGGAACCCGGGATAATCATCACGGCTCCAGTCTAATAAGGAGAAATAAGCGCCGGCCTTGATATTGTTTTTACGTAAAGCCTTGAATAATGGAGTAACCAGGTCCCTTTTGGCCGGGGTTTTCTTCACTGTATTTAAATCGGAAAGCTTCGTATTCCAGAGAGCCACACCATCGTGATGCTTGGTAGTAATAACGGCGTACCTGGCGCCGGATTCGCGGATGAGCTCGGCCCATGCTTCGGGATCGTAATGCGAAGCGGTGAACCCATCCAGTTGTTTCATATAATCGGGGTAGCTGATTTTCTTGTTATGAAAACTCCAGGATTCATCGATCCCGTTGACGGCGTAAATACCATAATGGATAAAAATTCCCAATTTGGCATCGGCAAACCATTGCATTTTGGCTTCGATTTCCTTCGGATCCGTCTTTTGTTGGCTATTGGCATGCATCAGGGCACACATGAGTAGGCATCCTAATACGAATATTCTTTTCATTTCGCGATATTATAGAATAAAAAATTGAATATCATCAAAAAAATGAGGGTGGGAAAATATTAATGATTAATTTTAGCCCCCGATATTCGGTGTTTATCTAATATGTTGCCAAGTTAAATCAGCATGAAGGTATATGCCCCAAGAAATAAATTCGAGTGAAACAATAAAAACTAATATCAACAAATGCAACCAACGTTATTGATTTTAGCCGCCGGAATGGCAAGTCGTTACGGCAGTTTGAAGCAAATTCAACAGTTTGGCCCAAGTGGTGAAACCATTATCGATTACTCTATTTATGATGCCATCAGGAGTGGTTTCGGAAAAATCGTTTTTATTATCCGTGAAAACTTTGCCCAGGAGTTCAAAGATATCTTCGAACCCAAGCTGAAGGGTAAAGTAGAAACGGCTTATGTATATCAAGAGATGGATGCTTTCATCGGTGATCATCAAATTCCTGCCGACAGGACCAAGCCATGGGGTACTGCCCATGCCGTATTATGTGCGAAGGATGCGATTGACACGCCGTTTGCGGTAATTAACGCGGATGATTTCTACGGTAGGGATGCTTTTGAAAAGATGGCTACTTTCCTGAAAGAGAAATGCAACCCTGAAACATACAGCGTGGTAGGTTATCAACTGGGTAAAACGGTGAGTACTTACGGATCTGTATCCCGCGGCGTTTGCCAGGTAGATGCTGCCGGTAACTTGGCTTCCATCGTGGAGCGCACTAAAATCACCTTGACCGGTGGCAAAATCGAGTTCGAAGATGCCGATGGTTCCAAGCAAGAATTATCTGCCGATACCCCGGTATCCATGAATTTCTGGGGATTCGACCCTTCTGTATTTGAAGTTTCAGAAAAAATGTTCGATGCTTTCTTAAGCGAAAATATCAGCAAACCGAAATCAGAATTCTTTATCCCGATCGTTGTAGATCAATATATCTCCGGCAAACAGGGCGTTGTAAACGTGATCCCGACCAGCTCACAATGGTTCGGTGTAACTTACAAGGAAGATGCTCCAGGGGTGCAGCAGTCATTAACAGCATTAGTAAATAAAGGAGAATACCCGGATAATCTTTGGAAGTAAGATGTTGAATAGCGCCATTATAGCCGCATTTGGATTAGATGCGGCCAATTTTGAAACTAAGAAATTTGGATCGGGACATATTAACAACACGTTTTTACTCACCGGTAAACATGATGATGCGAAATATGTACTACAGAGAATTAACACCAACGTATTTAAAGAACCCTGGGTGATTGCCACGAACCAGCGCATGGCAGCAGATTATCTCGCTGCCAAAGACCCGGAGTATTTATTTATTACCCCCATCCCGACAACTTCCGGCAAGGAACTGTTTGAATTCGAGGGTGAATACTGGCGTTTAATTCCTTTTATAGCCAATTCTATTACGGTAGATCAAGCCGACAATACAACCCAGGCTTACGAAGCAGCCAAGCAATTCGGTAAATTGGCCCGCTTGCTGGACGGTATCGATATGCGACCGTTCAAAGCAACGATCCCCAATTTCCATAACCTGACCCTTCGCTATGCCGCTTTCCAAGATGCCATCCCGGCAGCCAAGGAAGAACGCCGCAATGCAGCGGAAGAGCTCATTCGAAGCTTCCTGGATTACAGCGATATCGCGATCACTTTCGAGAAATTAAAGACGCACCGCGATTTCAAAGACAGGGTAATGCATCATGATACCAAGATCAATAACGTGTTACTGGATAAGGATACTTTCAAAGGTGTATGCGTTTGCGACCTGGATACCTTGATGCCGGGTAAAATCATCTCCGATCTCGGTGATATGGTGAGAACTTACGTTTGCCCCGTTTCCGAGGAAGAGCGTGATTTTAGCCTGATTACCGTTCGCGATGAGTATTTCGAAGCATTGATGAAAGGTTACCTGGAAGAAGTAGGAGCAACATTAAGCCAAATTGAAAAAGATCACCTTTTCTATGCCGGTAAGTTCATGATTTATATGCAGGGTATCCGCTTCCTGACCGATTACCTCAACGGGGATATTTATTACCCGATTAAATATGCCGAACATAATTACGATAGGGCCAAGAACCAATTGACTTTGTTGCAAGCCTTGGTAGCAAAAGAAGGAAAATTGCAATCTATTATAGATAAATACTTATCGTAAGCTACTCGTTATAACCTTATTAAAAAGCTATCAAACTTTGTTTGGTAGCTTTTTTTATGGCTTGAATTTAATGCCGGGGGGATAAAATTGCCAGCTTTCTTCCTTATATTGCATATTATGTATATACGTAAAGCCACGCAACGCGACCTTGGCGCTATCATTTCCCTATGCCAGGAAACAATTTTAAAGGTGAATATTAAAGATTATTCAGCGGAACAAGTTAAAATTTGGAGCGAATCAACCGGGGATGAACAGAAAATGGCGAACCGTATCGGGAAGCAATTTTTCTTCGTTGCCGAAGGGGATAACGAGTTAATTGGTGTAGCAAGTATTGATATGAAGGGTTGTATCGATTTGATGTATACCGCTTGTCATCATCAAGGTGAATCCGTGGCTACACAGTTATTGGAAAAGTTGATCGGGATAGCTAAAAAACTGGCGCTTAAATCTGTTACGGCTGATGTAAGCCTTACTGCCAAAGGTTTTTTTGAAAAAAATGAATTCAAAATTTTGCAAGAGCAGGAAGTGAAATTAAACGGTATGACGTATAGAAATTTGAAAATGGAGAAATTAATTTAATTATATTGATATAAATATAATTGATGTAATATATTTTGTTTTTCTAAAGGATGCAATAACAAAAATCGTATATCCTATCTGCTGAATAGGGTGCTGGGAATAGTTATTTTATACGATCTGAAATCGGTGATTTTCTGATTTTCTTGAAAATTAACCCCAAAACCGCTACTGCAAAGAGTTTTAGAGGATTGTAAAATGGTTATAAATTAACCTGTATTGTTAGAAAATTATCAAAAAAGGGTCTTGTGTTTTAAATAATTTAAAAAATGGACCTGTTTCTTGAGAAATATCGAAAGTTTCTGATTCCTGTTGTTTTTTATTGCAAGGGCTAATACATTTGTATCAATGTTTCAATATCGGAACATTATAACAACGACTATTCTCCCATGAGGGTAAATAAAGACAATATAAAATTTAATCACTTCGTGCGTAAGCATAACTGGGGCAGTGTCCTGGTCGTGATTATTATTGTCATTATTAGCCACCATTATGGAGGATAGGTTACCGTGTACAATAAACATCGAAATATAAACCTTCCTCCACAGGGGAAGGTTTTTTTTTGCTTACTAATTCACATTTTATGTATAGCTATTACGACGGGAACACTGTTCTATACCTCGATGGCGCTTTTCAAAAAGCGTCGGAGGCGAAAATTGACCTGTACGGCCAATCGTTACACTATGGTTATGCTGTTTTTGAAGGTATCCGCGCTTATATGCTGGCAGATGGTTCCATGAAAATATTCAAAGCGAAAGAACACTTCGATCGCTTGAAACGCTCGTGCGAACTGGTTCACATTCCTTACCCTTTCAATAATGAGGAACTGATCGAAGCTACTTATAAAGTTATCGAAGCCAATGGCTTAACGGGGGCGTACATCAGGCCATTGGTATTTTGTCCGCCGGATATGTCTTTAAAAGCGGCTGCATCCTCCAGCATTATGATTTGTGCCTGGAACTGGGGCGCTTACCTCGGTGACAAGCTGCTGCGCGTGATGACTTCATCATACCAGCGGCCAAACCCGGAATCCTTCCAGATCGAATCCAAGTCTTCCGGCTTGTATGTCAACTCCATCCTGGCTTCGCAAGAGGCGAAAGGGCAGGGTTACGATGAGGCTTTATTGCTGGATATCAACGGTTTCGTTGCGGAAGGTCCAGGCGCCAACCTGTTTTTCGAAAAGAAGGGGGGGCTTTATACACCGCCAAGGGGGCATATCTTACCGGGCATTACCCGTGCCACCGTTATTGAATTATGCCATGAACTGGGTATCCCTGTCGTGGAAAAATTCTTCACGGTCGATGAGCTAAAACAAGCGGATGCCGTGTTTTATTGCGGTACAGCCGCGGAAATAGTTGGCTGGGAGTCGTTGGATGGGCAGCCATTCGGAAAATCTTGGACCGGTTCACTCGGGCGGATTATTCAACAAGCATACAAGGCCAAGGTGTTGGAACAATCGATCAAACCCGAAAGCAAGGTAGCTTAAACCACTTGAACATCGTAAAATCAAGAACCTTATAATTGGCTTGTAGCGCGGTATCCCGCGATTTTTAAGTAGTTGAACATCGGGAAACGACCAATTAAAGGTTTGACTTTTGAATGATTTCAGATGATCTTGTATCCCGAACTTAAAATTTGACAGGCAATAACTATTAAAGATGGAATTAAATAAATACAGCAAGACAATCACGCAAGATCCCACGCAACCCGCTGCACAGGCTATGCTTTACGGCATCGGTTTGACGGATGAAGATCTTGCTAAAGCACAGGTTGGTATCGCGAGTATGGGCTATGATGGGAATACCTGTAATATGCACCTAAACGATTTGGCGAAAGATGTGAAGAAAAGCGTTTGGGAAAATGATTTAGTGGGTTTGATTTTCAATACGATCGGTGTTAGTGATGGCATTCCTAACGGTACCGACGGGATGCGTTATTCACTTGTTAGCCGCGATGTAATTGCAGATTCTATTGAAACGGTTTGCGGCGCGCAACATTACGATGCGCTGATTACCGTGCCGGGTTGCGATAAGAATATGCCTGGTTCGATCATGGCCATGGGGCGCCTGAATAGGCCGTCTATCATGGTGTACGGTGGTTCCATCGCCCCGGGACACTACAAAGGCCAGGATTTGAACATCATTTCTGCCTTCGAAGCCTTGGGACAGAAATTGGCCGGGCAACTGGATGAGGGCGATTTTAAAGGTATCGTGCAACACTCTTGTCCCGGCGCAGGTGCTTGCGGGGGCATGTACACGGCGAATACCATGTCTTCTGCCATCGAAGCATTGGGAATGAGCTTACCTTATAGCTCCTCTAACCCTGCCCTGAGCGAAGAGAAAAGAGCGGAGTGTATCGCGGCAGGTAAGGCCATCCGTTTATTACTAGAGAAAGACATTAAACCGAAAGATATCATGACCCGTAAGGCATTTGAAAATGCCATTACGGTGGTAATGGCCTTGGGGGGTAGTACCAACGCGGTACTTCACTTCCTGGCAATTGCCAAATCCGTTGATGTGGAGTTTACGTTGAAGGACTTCCAAGATATCAGCGACAGGACGCCGTTAATTGCAGATTTTAAGCCTTCCGGTAAATACCTGATGGCAGATTTGCATAAAAAAGGCGGTGTGCCCGCAGTGATGAAATACTTGTTGAGAAAAGGTTTCTTGCATGGTGATTGTTTGACTGTAACAGGAAAAACTATTGCAGAGAATTTAGCTAATGTTGATGAGATAAATTTTGATACGCAAGATATCATCGTTCCGTTGGAAAAACCGTTGAAAGCAACGGGGCATATCCAAATTCTTTACGGTAACCTGGCCAGCCGCGGCAGCGTTGCCAAGATCACGGGGAAAGAAGGAGAAAAGTTCTCCGGTCCTGCAAGGGTATTCGATGGCGAATCACAGTTGATTGCCGGTATTCAGTCCGGCCGTGTGAAAAACGGCGATGTAGTGGTAATCCGTTACGTGGGACCGAAAGGCGCCCCGGGCATGCCGGAAATGTTGAAACCGACTTCCGCGATCATGGGAGCAGGTTTGGGTAAAAACGTAGCCTTGATCACCGATGGTCGTTTCTCCGGCGGTACGCATGGTTTCGTGGTGGGGCACATTGTTCCGGAAGCGTATGAAGGTGGTGGAATAGCCTTGGTGCAAGATGATGATATTATCGAGCTCGATGCCGTTAATAACACGATCAACGTGATGATCAGCGATGAGGAATTAGCACAAAGGAAAGCAGCTTGGCAACAACCTGCATTAAAAGCAAAGAAAGGAATCTTATTTAAATACGCTAAACAAGTTAAAGATGCAACAGAAGGATGTGTTACCGATGAAGACTAATGAGTCTGAAAAACGGTCGGACCTCGAAACTATTACCGGCGCCACGGCGGTAATTCGCTCCCTGGTAGCGGAAGGGGTAGATACCATCTTTGGTTACCCCGGCGGGGCAATCATGCCTATTTATGATGCATTGTATGATTTTCAGGATCAGGTGCATCATATCCTGGTAAGACACGAACAAGGCGCAACACACGCGGCGCAAGGCTACGCGCGTAGTAATGGTAAAGTTGGGGTCGTCTTCGCAACTTCGGGTCCCGGTGCCACGAACTTGGTAACCGGTCTCGCTGATGCTTACATGGACTCTACACCTATGGTTTGTATCACCGGGCAAGTTGCAGCATCTTTACTTGGAACAGATGCTTTCCAGGAAACCGATGTGATCAATATCACTACACCGATCACTAAATGGAATATACAGGTAACGAAAGCAGAAGATATTCCCGGCGCGATTGCAAAAGCATTCTACATCGCACGTAGTGGCCGCCCTGGCCCGGTTTTAGTGGATATCACTAAAAATGCGCAATTCGCTGAATTTGAATACGAGTATAAAGCTTGCGATTATATCCGTAGTTATAAGCCGGTACCGGAATTAAATACTACGAGCATCGAGGCTGCTGCTACTTTGATCAACATGGCCAAACGCCCTTACATCCTTTGTGGGCACGGCGTGTTGATTGCAGGCGCAGAAAAAGCATTATTGGAACTGGCGGAGAAAGCTCAAATTCCTATCGCTTCGACCCTGTTAGGATTATCTGCGGTGCCGGTGGATCACCCCTTGTACATGGGTTTCCTCGGCATGCACGGGAATTATTCCCCTAATATCAACACCAATGAATGCGATGTATTGATCGCCGTTGGTATGCGCTTCGATGATCGGGTTACGGGCGACGTTAAAACTTATGCTAGCCAAGCTAAAGTCATCCATATCGAGATCGATGCCGCGGAAATTAACAAGATCATCAAGGCCGATATCCCTGTATTGGCAGATGCTAAAGCTGCTTTGGAAGCTTTGATCCCGCATGTTAATCCTGCTGTAAGGCCGGAGTGGTTGCAAAGTTTCAAAGAATTGGATAAGCAGGAAGACGAGATCGTTAATCAACCCGAATTATATCCAACGGAAGGTCAATTGAAAATGGCCGAAGTGGTTCGCATGATTTCCGAACGTACCAACGGGGAAGCAATCCTTGTTACGGATGTGGGACAACACCAGATGATTGCCTCTAGGTATTACCGTTTTAAGAATCCTAATACCAATATTACTTCCGGTGGTATGGGCACCATGGGCTTTGCACTCCCGGCAGCGATGGGCGCAAAGGTAGGTGCACCGCACAAGGAAGTGGTAGCAGTAATCGGTGATGGTTGTTTCCAGATGACCTTGCAAGAGTTGGCCACGATTTACCAAACACAGATCGGTGTTAAAATCGTGATCCTGAATAATAACTTCCTGGGAATGGTTCGCCAATGGCAGCAATTGTTCTTCGATAAGAGGTATTCTTCTACCGAGATGACCAACCCGGATTTCGTACAAATCGCGAAGGGTTTCTTTATACCCGGTAAAAAAGTAACGAGCCGCGAGGAGATCGTTGCAGCTATCGATGAAATGATTTCTCATGATGGTGCCTACCTGTTGGAAGTAGTGGTTGAAAAAGAAGATAACGTATTCCCAATGATCGCGGCGGGAGCGCCGATTTCAACCATCCGTTTACAATAATTCAAGGCAACTTTTAAGTACCATCATTTTATCGAAACAGAGAATCACAATGCAAAAGGAATATACAATAACGGTTTATACGGAAGATCGCATCGGTATCACTAACAGGATTACCGTGATCTTTACTCGCCGTCAAATCAATATCACCAGTTTAACTACTGCTGAAACTGAAATTCCGGGTGTTTACAAGTTCATCATCACGGTGATGAGCACCCGCGAATTACTAGATAAAGTTGTAGGGCAGATTGAACGTTTGATCGAAATTCACAGGGCATTTGTACACGAGGAGGAAGATGTGGTGTACCAGGAATTGGCCTTGTACAAAGTATCTACGCAATCGCTGGATAAAGGTAATATCGAGCAGATCATCCGTGAAAATAATGCGAAGATCATCACCGTAGATCCTAATTATTTCGTGATTGAGAAAACTGGGCACCAGCAAGAATTACTGGATATGCTAAAGCAATTAGAACCTTTCGGTATCATCGAATATTCTAAAAGTGGCCGCGTAGCTATCGTGAAATGGAGCCGCAGGTTCCATGATCACCTGAAAGAATTGGGCGAGAAAGTCGAGGATAATTTAAATTCCATTAGCGTATAACTGTTGCGCACATACGAAAACTATACATTATTAAATAAAAAACACAATCAACATGGCAACCATCAATTTTGGAGGCGTACAAGAAGACGTAGTTACAAGGGAAGAATTCCCCATGGAGAAAGCTCGGGAAACATTGAAAGATGAAGTTATAGCAGTTATCGGTTACGGTGTACAAGGTCCTGGCCAAGCATTGAACCTGAAAGACAACGGTTTTAACGTGATCGTTGGTCAACGTAAAAACTCTCCTACTTGGGATAAAGCCGTTGCAGACGGTTGGGTTCCGGGTCAAACTTTGTTCGAGATCGAAGAAGCAGCTCAAAAAGGTACGATCATTCAATTCTTATTGTCTGATGCGGGTCAAATCTCTTTGTGGCCTACTTTGAAACAATACTTGACCCCTGGTAAAGCATTGTATTTCTCCCACGGTTTCGGTATCACTTACAAAGATCAAACCGGTATCATTCCACCGGCTGATGTAGATGTTATCCTGGTAGCTCCCAAGGGTTCCGGTACTTCATTGCGCCGCCTGTTCTTGGCGGGTCAAGGTTTGAACTCCAGCTTCGCGATCTTCCAAGATGCAACGGGTAAAGCACGTGATCGTGTTGTTGCATTGGGTATCGGCGTTGGTTCCGGTTACCTGTTTGAAACTGATTTTAAGAAAGAAGTATATTCCGACTTAACCGGCGAACGCGGTTCCTTGATGGGCGCAATCCAAGGTTTGTTCGCTGCTCAATACGAAACATTGCGTAAAAACGGCCACTCTCCGTCAGAAGCGTTCAATGAAACTGTTGAGGAATTGACTCAATCCTTGATGCCATTAGTAGCAGAAAACGGTATGGACTGGATGTATGCTAACTGTTCTACCACGGCTCAACGCGGTGCGTTGGATTGGTGGAAGAAATTCAAGGAAGCTACGCAGCCTGTATTCGACGAGTTATACCAAAGCGTGGCAACCGGTAAAGAAGCTGCCCGTTCCATCGCTTCCAACAGTACTACGGACTACCGCGCTAAACTGAACGAAGAGTTGAAAGAACTCCGCGAAAGTGAAATGTGGCAAGCGGGTGCTGCTGTTAGGAAATTGAGACCTAATAATAACTAAGCAGTTATAAAATCTAAGGGAGCTCGTCCCGGTTACAACAAATAACCGGGACGCTTTCTTTACAGTAGTTAAATTTTTTCGATTATGTCATTAACCGTTGCCGGTGTTGATCCTCTGAATATATTGGATGCTGCCGTGAAGTTGAAACAGGTAGTTACGAGAACACCCCTTACTTACAGCGCAACTTTATCGCGCAAATACAATTGCGATGTGTACCTCAAACGTGAGGATATGCAGATTGTTAGATCTTACAAGCTGAGGGGCGCGTATAACCTGATTAGCAGCTTGCCCCAAGAACAATTGGCAAAGGGTGTTACCTGTGCTAGCGCCGGAAATCATGCGCAAGGATTTGCATATTCCTGCAAGGCACTGGGTATTAAGGGCGTTGTATTTATGCCCATCATCACCCCGAAGCAAAAAGTGAACCAGGTGGAAATGTTCGGCGGTGATCATATCGAGATCAAATTAATCGGTGATACTTTCGATGATTGTGCTGCCGAGGCTATGGCTTATACGGAAGCCAAGGATATGGTTTTTATTCCCCCGTTCGATAATCCTAAAATTATAGAAGGGCAAGGAACGGTTGCAGTTGAAATATTAGAAGATCAGCAGCAGGTGGATTACCTGGTTGTTCCGATCGGCGGTGGCGGATTGGCCAGCGGGGTGGGGATGTACTTCAAAAGTTATAGCCCTGCAACGAAGATCATCGGTGTGGAACCGAAGGGTGCGCCTTCCATGCTAAAAGCCTTGGAAAATGGTTCCCCGGTTACGTTACCTACGATTGACAGGTTTGTAGATGGCGCTGCTGTTAAAAGGGTCGGCGCATTGACTTTCGAAATTTGTAAAGAGGTGCTGGACCAGATGCATACGGTGGCCGAAGGGAAAGTGTGCAGCACGATCCTGAAATTATATAATGAAGATGCGATCGTTGTTGAACCGGCTGGAGCTTTATCTATCGCCGCACTGGATGATTTTGCTGATGAAATCAAAGGTAAAAAGGTAGTATGCGTCGTGAGCGGCAGTAATAATGACATTGACCGCATGCAGGAAATTAAAGAACGTTCTTTGCTGCATGAAGGCTTGAAACATTATTTCATCGTGAGCTTCGCACAAAGACCCGGGGCGTTGAAAGAATTTGTGAACCACGTATTAGGACCTAATGATGATATCACCCGTTTTGAATTTATCAAGAAGCATAATAAAGAAACAGGGCCTGCATTGGTAGGTATCGAACTCAAGAACAAGGAAGATTACCAAGTACTGATGCAGAACATGACTAGATACAATATCAATTATACCGAGCTGAATAATGATGATAACCTTTTCGGCTATTTAGTTTAATTCTATAAAATTGCTTGGGTTGAGCTGTTGAGAAACGCTTGCTAGTTCGGGCTCGCGACTGGGGCAAGGTTCAACTGGTAGTAGTTCTTATTTGGTAGTATGGGGAATCCAGCAATTGGTAGTTCGTGGTGCAAGGGTAAGTACCATTTCGTTTATGGGACTATTGTAAATGTCCTCCATTGTGCGTGGGTCCGAGCTTGGAAGCTCGAACCAGCAAGGAAGCTCGAACCAGCAAGGGGTATGGACATTTGGGTTAAACATTCAAAAAACTAACCCAGGCTGTGAACAATGGTAACTTGGAAATTCAAGTGAGCAAAGTTGCTTTGCGTTTATTAATCTCCAGAAATTATTATACAAAAAATAAAGGGGCAAGTATTATTAATTGCCCCTTTTGATATATTTATTTATGATCAGTCAATTAAATATATTGATTGATAATGTTTTCCAGCCATTCTTGCTTGCCGCTTCTTTGAGCAGGTTCGCCATGCTTCTCTGCATAATCGCGCAAAGCTTCCAGTGTGAGGTGACCTTCTTCAAAAGATTTCCCTTCGCCACTGTCAAACGAAGCATAACGATCATGACGGAATTGCTTATAAGGCGACTCTTGTAAAATTCGATCCGCTATAATAGCAGCCCTGGCAAAACTATCCATCCCACCGATGTGCGCGTGGAATATATCTTCAAGATCTGTGGAGTTCCTGCGGGTTTTAGCATCGAAGTTTACGCCGCCCCCTGCAAAGCCCCCGGCTTCTAAGATCACGAGCATCGTTTCCACCAAATCATTTAAATTCATCGGGAACTGGTCTGTATCCCAACCATTTTGCGCATCCCCGCGATTGGCATCGATGCTGCCCAGCATGTTGGCATCTGCTGCAACTTGCAATTCGTGCTGGAATGTGTGCCCGGCTAGGGTGGCGTGGTTGACCTCAATATTTAGTTTGAAATCTTTGTCCAAACCGTAATGCCTTAAAAATCCGATCACGGTAGCGCTGTCGTAATCGTATTGATGCTTGGTAGGTTCACAAGGTTTCGGCTCGATGAAGAAGGTGCCTTTGAAGCCTTGCTTCCTAGCGTAATCCCGGGCCATGCTTAAGAAACGCGCAAGGTGTTCTACTTCTCGTTTCATGTTGGTATTTAGCAGGCTCATATAACCTTCACGGCCACCCCAGAATACATAATTTTCTCCACCGAGAGCAATCGTTGCATCCAGCGAATTTTTGACCTGCGTCCCGGCATATGCTACAACTGAAAAGTCCGGATTGGTAGCTGCACCGTTCATGTAACGCGGGTTAGCAAATACGTTAGCCGTACCCCATAATAATTTTACACCGCTTTCCTGTTGCTTTTGTTTCGCATATTCAACGATCAGTTGCATACGGCTTTCATACTCAGCTACAGTTGCCCCTTCATCAATTAAATCCACATCATGAAAACAGTAATAGGGTACCCCCAGCTTGGTAATAAACTCGAAAGCTGCATCCATCTTATCCCTGGCGGATTGTACCGGGTCGGGAGATACTAACCACGGGAACTCCTTTGTACCCGGTCCAAATGGATCGCCACCGGTTCCACAGAAGGTATGCCAATAGGAAACTGCGAATTTGAACAGCTCTTTCAATGGTTTACCATTAATAATTTTGTTTTCATCGTACCACCTGTAAGCGAGTGGATTTGTTGAGTTCGGTCCTTCGTACTGAATCTTCCCGATTCCTTTGAAATACTCGGTGTTTCCTAATGTAATGCCCATAATGAAAAGTTTTGGCGGGAATCAATCCCGCGATGGCTAAATTTTATAAACGTTGGAATTTTAAAATAGAAATAAGCTTTGCTGATTTCCCTAACTACCTAAAAGTTAATGAATTTACAGTAACTGCAATTGAAAAATTTTACCCGGTCAGGATATCCATCCCTGCAATTTAGTTTTCCAGGCACTGTAGGATGACCGGTATTGTTCGGAGAGCGTAGCGCTAGGCTCTATCACCTCCACGGTTTCCATACCCAGGAAAGCATCTTTGGGTTCCTTGTAAATGCCTAATCCTACCCCCGCTGCCCTTGCTGCGCCTTGTGCACCGTCCGTATTATGCAGGCTAATGCTGACGCCGGCAGTGTTGGCAAAGGCTTCCCGGAATAAAGGGCTCAAAAACATATTGGTTTCCCCGGCACGGACTTTATTCACTTGTAAGCCCATTTCTCTCATGATTTCCACGCCGTAAGTAAGTGCAAATACGATACCTTCCTGCGCGGCACGGAGCATGTGCGGCAACTGGTGGATGTTAAAGTTGATCCCTTCGAACCGGGCGCCTAATTCACGGTTGGCGAGGATCCTTTCGGCGCCGTTTCCGAACGGGTATATTTGCACTCCTGCTGCCCCGATCGGCGCTTGCGCGGCTAAAATATTCATTTCACTATATGGCAGGCCTCCGCAGATGCCTTTCATCCAGCTATTCAAGATGCCCGTTCCGTTTAAACACATCAATACACCGTTCCTGGTTTGAGTTTCGCTATGATTGACATGTAAAAAAGTATTCACGCGACTTTGGGGATCATATGCTATTTTATCATGAACGGCATAAACTACGCCGGAGGTTCCCGCGGTGGTAGCTGCTTCTCCCGGCGATAATACGCCTAATGAAAATGCATTGTTAGGTTGATCACCCGCGCGGTAAGTAACCGGTGTGCCCGTTGCCAAACCAAGCTCCGTAGCGGCAGCGGCAGTTACTTTTCCCTGTAATCCGAACGTAGGTACGACGGTTGATAAAACCTGTTCATCGATTTGATAATATTCCAGGAGCTCGCTGGAAACTTTCCCTGCTTTGAAATCCCAGTATATTCCTTCGGATAGCCCGCTTTGGGTGGTGCAGGCATCCCCGGTAAGCCGCATCCCGATATAATCTCCCGGTAACATGATCTTATCGATCTTTTTATAAATTTCCGGTTCATGAATTTGCATCCATTTCAATTTGGATGCGGTGAAATTTCCCGGTGAATTTAACAGGTGAGGCAAGACGAAATCCTCTCCAAGTTCTTCCATTGCTTGGTTCCCGATGCTAACCGCGCGGGAATCGCACCAAATAATAGAAGGTCGTAATACTTTTCGTGATTTGTCTACTGCGACCAGGCCGTGCATTTGGTACGAAATTCCGATGGCAAGAACTTGCTTGCCATCGAAATTTGTTTTCTTATATAAAATTTGAGTCGCATTTTTTAATTCTTGCCACCATCTTTCCGGATCTTGTTCTGCCCAGCCCGGCTGTGGCGCTTGCATCGGCATTTCCGTGGCGGGACTGGCGGCCGTAGCGACACATTGTCCCGTATCAGCATCCATCAAGGCTACTTTCACCGATGAAGACCCGATATCTATTCCTAACAGATATTTCATACGATTGAGCTTGAAGTGATGTTAATAAAAATACGTGTACAGAACCAACAAGATTGCGCAAATGATCAATGCACCGATCGTAAACGCCGTATTGGTTTTGAACATGCTGCTGTCGATTTCCAAGCCTTTCGGATTGTTTTTACTGTTTTTATTACTCAAAGTAATAACGATCATACCGATGATACATACGAGGAAAACGATACCCATCCTGTCGATGAACGGCATTTCCCAAATACCGTCTTTATTCATCGCGGCAAAACCGATGCTGTGCAAGGGTGATAAATCCACCATAACCGGTAAGAACTTCAGGAATACGGAAGTTGCCAAACCCACGAGCAAGGCATACATAGCTGCCGCGGAAGTGGTACGTTTCCAGAAGAAGCCCATGATAAACATCGCAAATACACCCGGCGATACGAAGCCGGTATATTCCTGGATAAATTTAAATCCGCCTTCTTTGTCGATGCCAAGGAAATTACTGAGGAAGATGGCGATCACCATGGCAATTACAACCACCCAGCGACCGATGCGCACCGTTTCCTGCTCGCTTGCTTCCTTGTTAAAGATTTTTTTATGGATATCGAGGGAGTAAATTGTCGAGATGGAATTGGCTTTACCGGCCAGCGAGGCAACTACAGCGGCGGTCAGGGCGGCAAAAGCCATACCTTTTAATCCCGGCGGTAACATGTTCAGTAGTACCGGGTAAGCATTATCCTTGCTCAGTACGCCGTTCTTGAGCATCTCTTCGTGGAACATACCTTTTTGATACAATACATATGCCGCGATACCTGGGATTACCACGATCAAGGGCATCAGTATTTTCAGGAAACCTGCAAACAGTAAACCGTTACGCGCTGTTTTTAAATCGGCTCCCAAAGCCCGTTGCGTAATGTATTGGTTACATCCCCAATAGTTCAGGTTAATGATCCACATACCACCGATTAAAACTGATAATCCGGGTAAATCCAGGTAATGCGGATTGTCCTTTTGCAAGATCATGTGGAAATGATCAGGAGCAGTAGACATCAAATGTTTCATGCTATTGAAGATGCCCGGTGTTCCAAATTTTTGGCTTACCAGGTCCAAGGCTAAATAAGTAGTGGCCAATCCGCCGAGGATCAAGAAAAACACCTGGATAACATCCGTGTAACCGATCACTTTCATACCACCGAGGGTGATAATGATCGCAAACAAGGCTAAGCCGGACATGCAAGCGTAGAAATTGATCCCGGAAATGGTGCTTACGGCCAAGGCGCCCAGGTATAAAATCGAAGTAAGGTTTACAACGATGTACAATAGCAGCCAGAACACGGCCATAATTGTACTTACCTTGGAATTGTAACGCTGTTCCAGGAACTGCGGCATCGTGTAGATCTTGTTCTTCAAATAAATCGGTAAGAAGAATATGGCTACGACGAGTAATGTCGCGGCGGCCATCCATTCATAAGTGGAAATAGCCAAGCCGATGCTGAAACCGTCGCCACTCATCCCGATAAATTGTTCTGCCGAGATGTTGGAAGCGATTAATGATGCGCCGATGGCCCACCAGGTAAGTGAACCTTCCGCCAAGAAAAAATCCTTGGTATCCGTTTGGGCTTTCTTTTTGCGGTTGTATATATACAAACCATATCCCGCAACGATTACGAAATAAATGAAAAAGACGATATAGTCTTGAGTAACTAACTTGTGCATAGTTGTATAACGTGGTTAAAAATTGATCAATAACGAGGAATGAATATAATGAACTATTCGTACACTAGGAACTTTTGGCATATAATTCCACCTTCGCGGTGATTCATTTAATTGATTGATAAAAAATAACATAATTGTATCAGTTGATGAGTAATAATTCCATCTTTAATTACAAGGACTGAACAGGCTTTAATTGTCCATCCAATACCTCTTCGGCGCCTTGTTGCAGATTCCTTGTCACTTTTAGTTTTCCATATTGTAACGGTACGGCATTGTTACCGTTCAAATTCTTGATCATCACCTTGTTAAGTTTTCCGGACTTCCAGTACAGGCTCACTTCGTAACCACCCCTGGCGCGTAACCCCGTAATTTGGCCATCCTTCCAAGAAGGCGGCAAGGCAGGTAATAAATCGATTACGCCCGTATGGCTTTGCATCAAGGCTTCTGCCATCCCCGCCGTTCCTCCGAAGTTCCCGTCAATTTGAAAGGGGGGATGGTTATCAAATAAATTGGGCAGCGTTGACTTCACGAACAATGCTTGCAAGTGATTTTGTACTGCTTGGGCATCTTTCAACCTGGCATAGAAGTTTATGATCCATGCACGGCTCCAGCCGGTATGACCGCCGCCGCTGCTCAAGCGTTTTTCCAATGTTTTCCTTGCCCCGGCAAATAGTGCTGGCGTGTTTTCATTGATTTCTGTTCCTGGATATAAACCGAATAAATGGGAAATATGGCGATGCCCGGGTTCCACTTCTTCATAATCTTTGATCCACTCCATGATACGGCCATCTTTAGTTAACCGGTTAGGTGGCAATTGCGTGATCATGGCTTCCCAGGTTTTCACTAGTTTATCATCAGTTTTTAAATCCTTGGCGGCAGCGATACATGCCCTCAAAAATTCGCGGATAATCTGGTTGTCCATCGTGGGGCCGTAAGTGATGCCGGTAGGCTTGCCTGTTACCGGGTGCTTGAACACATTTTCAGGTGAGCTGCTCGGAACAGAAACGAGGTATCCTTCGGGACTTTTTACCAGGTAATCTTGCAGGAACAGGGCATGTTCCTTCATGATAGGATAAGCTTGTTGTCGCAAGAACTTCTGATCCCGCGTATATTGAAAATGATCCCAAAAATGTAAACACATCCAAGTTCCGGCCATCGGGAAGGTGCCCCATTCAACACCGTTTTGAATACCCGTTTTACCGAAAGCATCGGTGCAGTGGTGGATGACCCAGCCCCTGGCATGGTACATCTTCCTTGCCGTGATACGTCCCTGCTCGCGGATGGCGTTCATGAAATGAAACAATGGGGAAGTAGTCTCGGAAAGATTGGTTATTTCCGAAGGCCAATAATTCATTTGCAGGTTGATATTGGTATGGAAATCTGCATTCCATGGCGCGTCCAGGTAATGATTCCATACACCTTGTAAGTTTGCCGGCAATACACCGGGATAGCGGGAACTGCCGATGAGCAGGTACCTGCCGTACTGATAATATAGAGTATGTAAAAAAGGATCGATCGCGCCTTGTTTTACCAGGGCAAGCCTTTTATCAGTCGGGATATCGGGAGAATGATCTGCTATTTCAAAAAGATTGCGCTCCATTAATTTGCGGTGATCTTCGGCGGCATATTTTCGAATTTTGGCAATATCATCTTTCGGAACCCTGTTCATCAGGTTAATGCATTTTTCTACAGCGTCACCCTTAATATCCATCTTTTGAGCATCGTAGTTGGTAGCTCCTTGAATCAATACGTACACTTCGCTGCTGCCCGAAACACCCAGTTTATTCCCGGTAGATTGTACCCTTCCGTCTTTAGCTAAAATTTTAATCATCCCGGCAAATTTCATATGCGCACCTTCCGGCCCCTTATCTTCTTTACCGTTTTTATCAATGATCTGCCCGCTTAATAATAAGGTAGCGGTATCCATAGCTCTCACCATACAATCATGGCATTCGCTGGCAGCACCTTCTTTTGCGGGACGATCCAGCCAAAATTCAGCTTGTAAACCCTTGGGATGATCTGTTTTAATGGAAACAACGAGTACGTTTTGCGCTGCGGAAGCCAAAACTACCTGGGAGACTTTATACCCGCCGGCTTTGAACTGCTGGCTCACTTCACCGCTCATTAAATCCAGTTGACGTTGATAATTCGAAATACTATCCCAAGTATAATCGATATGCAGGTTCATCAGGGTTTGATTCGACCGGAAACTGCGGGCTTTGTTAGTAGAATTTTCAGCGTCGACGGCAATTAAATTATTACGGGCCAGCTCGGCAGCCTCCTCGTTTTTGTCTTCGAAAATCAGTTTGCGTATATCATCCAAAACCTTGGCAGCATTAGGGTTGGCATCATTGAATTTCAATCCTGCCCAAACACTTTCTTCGTTGACCTGTATCGTCTCGCGATCCGTTTTACCATACACCATCGCACCCATGCGACCGTTGCCGACAGGTAGTGCTTCTACCCACTTGGTGGCCGGTTGTTCATACCACAATCGCATCGCTTTTTTAGTGGAATCTTGGGCTGATAATTGGATGGTCATCAAAAGACCCGGAAATAGAAGCAGGAAGATGTTTCTCATAACGCTACTGTATAATTGTAAGGTCTTAAGATAGATATTTCGATTTTGGCATACAAATTATGTGAATCTAATATTATAAAATGATATGATCCGGCACAAGTCCATTTTGAAGCGTATCGCTAACAATTTATTGTTATAACTTCTCAAATATCAATAGTTCATCCAATGCAACAACGAAGCTTTTTACGGTGCCGCCCTTGATGATTTTATTTTTATATTTCCATTTACCTTTCGGGAAGATCACCTTGCGGTAATTGCCTTCCGTAACAACCGGTGCAACCATGATATCATTCCCGAGCATAAATTGATCCTTGATCTCCGCATAATCGTTGCCGGGAAAAGCATATTCCAATGAGCGCACTACAGGTTTTCCCGTAGACGCGCCCTCTTTTATCGCTGCAAGTATTTTGGGCATATAATGCATTCTCAGGTCAACAGCTTTCTTCACAGCTTCCTGGTGTTCTTTATCCAGTACGCGCCAAGGAGCGGCAGAAAATTGCATCATGGGCAATAATGCATGGCATTGAGCAGATCTAACGAATAACTGTTGATTTACCTTCGTATGATCGTTGAAGGTGGCCGCTTGTCCACCGCCGATCATATCCGGGCAAGTGAATGTATAGCCTTCCAACTGCTGCACGAGGGTATTGGGGATCAACATTTGCAAATCGTGCCAACTATGATTTTTATCCGAAAGTCTTTGTACGAGCGGCGTACCACCCATTTTCCACATGGCCCTGTATTCGTTTAAGGGATAAGATAGGCCAACGGTTGCCCAGAGCCTGCAATGCTCGTTGGGGCTGACTTGTTGATATGATAGCAGGTTTTTAGAAGTATAAAAATACGGATCACCGGCATCGAACTTAAAGCCGTCAACGCCATATTTTGATTGCAATCTATCGAGTTGATCTTTTAACCAGTTCATCGCAGCGGGATTGGTAAGATCCAAGCAGGCGCTGACACCGTCCCACCAATGGATCATCAAGGGAGCGTAAGCCTTTTCATAGCTTAATTTTGAATCAGCTCCATTATCCAGTAGCAAGTATTTTTGTGATGATAATTCCTTGTAACGTTTGCCATCCGGGCTGATAAAAGGACAAGTCCATAACATTACCTTGAAGCCCATCCCGTGCAAGGAATCCATCATCTCCTTGGGACCAGGGAAAGTATTCGCGTCAAATTCGAAGGTGCCGTGTGAACTTTCCCAGCGGTTATCGATCATGAGTACACCGGGTGGATAATGATGTTGCAGCAACAATTTTGCATAATTCATTACACCTTCCTGGGTGGGATAATCTAATAACTCGATCCATAAATTATACTGCGGAGCGGTGATTAATAATGTATCGGGTAGAATATTTCGGGTTGGGAAAAAACGCCGGGCAACATACGCCTGCGCCGTTGATAAGTTATCACCGGATTTACCGGAAAAAAGCTTGCCATGTAATTGACTAATGGTAAGAGAATCCCTGGTTAAACGATACATAAAAGGTTCCTCGCTCCAGAACCAACGACCTTGGTTAGATATCAATATAGGGGAGGATTGGTTATTGGATACATCGCCATACAAGTTGAATTGAAAAGTAGGATGGCCAAAAGATGTTTTGTACGCATATTCGACCGCGCCACCGTACCAATATTCAGCTTTTGCTAATGCAATGCTGGTGTCGCTTTGCGCGGCAACAATTTTACAAGATAATACCAATATAAACAGGGATAGGATCCGTATTCTGCAATTCATCCCACTAATTTATGGAATAAGCGTATAAAATACAATTAAAAATATTTTAACACTTCCCATGGGAAAATTTATGCAGGCATCATCTCGCAAAGCTGTTGGCCTAATAGAGAACCGATGGCCACTCCCATGCCGCCTAACCGCGCCCCGATGAATACCCGGTTGCCGTATGGTCGTAAAATCGGCATTTTGTCTTTGTCACCGAAGGCCATAATGCCGGACCACCGTTGTGCTACGATGAATGATGTTCCGGGTAAGATCATTTCCCGGAGATATTGTTCCAACTTGTTTTGGATTTTTTGATTGATACCGGGTTCATCCGTTGTTTCCCCTGCGAAATCTTCGTTTCTACCACCGCCGAAAAGTACGCGGCCATTGATTTCCCTGAAATAGTAAAACCCTTCGTCAAAATGAAATATGCCCTTGAAAGGGAGGTTTTGAACAGGGTAAGTAATCAATACTTGTCCCCGGCCGGGTTGAATATCAAGGTTCGAGATTAATTTTGGCGTGAAGGCATTCGTGCAGATAGCAATATAATTTGCTTGTACTGATAATTGTTGTTGGTGCAAACCTTTGATTTCGAGTCGGACATATTGGGTATGTTCTTCGAATGATTCTACTTCGCAACCCGTTTTTATTTCGACCCCTAATTTGATCGCGGTATCCAGGAGTTGGCGCATCATTTTACCGGTATGAATCTCGCCCTCGAAATGATTTTGGATCAAGGCTTTAACCCGGTTGTTATTGAATTTGAAATCCCGGATCTTATCATTTTGAATAGAAAATGCATTGCCATCAAATACGGGCTTCAGCAATTTGTTGACATGCTCTAATTGTTCTAAAGCATGTAGCGACCGGTCATCGATCAGCTCGTAGCTGCCATTTTCTTTATAATCAATGGCGGTATCGCCTAACCTGTTCCTCAATAGTTGTAATCCTTCTTTGCGCATATTCACAAGCGCCAGGACATCCGCTTCGTTCATATTTTCGAGGTCGGCTAATATTTCGGTTAAGCTTCCCGTGCAGGCAAAGCCTGCATTACGGGTACTGGCCCCGGTAGGCAGTAGTCCCCGTTCCAATATCAAGACAGAGCTACCCGGAAATTTTTCTTTTAAGTTGATAGCGAGCGACAATCCTGTAATACCGCTGCCTATTATTACATAATCATATTTTAACAGGCTTTCCTGTTCCCAGTAGCTTACTTCGTACATATCGGAGCATTTAGTACCTGTTAATTTACGATAAATATTGATCTTCCCGAAAATACGAAGGGACGCTAAAAAGCGCCCCTTGTTGATTTGTTGTCTGTATATATTCAACGAAAAAATTGAATCATCTGGTTATTACTCCATGGCTCCGTAGAAATATTGATTAGCATTGTCTTTTACTACTAGTCCGCCCAGCAGGGATGTAGAGCCACTGATCGTATTATTGATCCATTTAGCTTGGAACGTATGGGTTTCCAAGAAATCCTTGATGTCTTGTATCGCGGTATTCACGAGGTTGGCATTACTGTTCTGCGTCGTGTATAGGAATGTTATTTCCCCGCTTTCAGTTTGGCTCATGGTGTAAGTTACATCAGCGTTGTAAGGTTTGGAAGATGTATAATTGAACCTAATCGTAACGAGATTATCAGCGTTGAAAGTCATCGTGATGTAGTTCAATGTTCTCTTGGTTGAAAGATGCTGAAATTTGTCATTGGCATCTACTGCCAAATCATCAAAGAAACCACCGAGTACCCCGCCCATGTTATCCACATTATAATCGATAGCCGTATAATCTTTGCCGTAGCCCAGCATATTTACCAGCGGTATCAGTGGGTAAGTTGAATAGCTCACATATAGTTTATTCCCGTTTACATTAGCATAATAATTTTTTTGATCATTATCCCACAGCAATTTTTGTATCGTGACATCGCCATAAGTGAAGCTACTGCTTAGTTCCAGGCCATCCAAGGTAACAGCGTAAGTAGCCGTAGTATTTTCTGTTTGGTTATCTGCGTCGAGGTAGCTAAACTGGATGGACTTATTGGTACCGGAAATATTTAACGCAACTTCCGTTTTATCATCCATTAGGAAATACGGGTATTTATGGGCATGGATATAAGCGCTTTGCTCATCGATTCTCGTTTTAAGATTCCCGTCCAGGAAAGCCTGCTCTTCTTCACTGCTCAATTTTACCATGGTCATATGATTCCCTAGGTGGATGCCGGTCATGAAAGTGGTATCGCCATTTGTGGCCGTAAAAGAAAATTGAAAATCCGACAATAAACCTTTCCCCGTTGGACCACCGTTTACATCACCATCGGGGTCAGCAATTAAGTGAATGTAATTGTAAGTATCGAAAATTAATGTGGGTAATTGCAGTGCCTTCAGGCGGTAAGTGCTTTCGCTGGTTTTGGATGCCGTGTTGCTATCGAAGTCCGACATCATTGTAACACTACCATCTTCCTTGAACTTTAAGTAGAAGGTAAACCCTTTTCCCCCGTTAGGATAGATGGTTGCTTTCCAACCGTTTTGCGCCGAGAGTAATAAAGCTTGATCTTCTGCAAGTTGTGCATTGAGCCGAACATCGGGATCTTCCAGGATCGGATCATCGGTTTTTTTACAACTGTAAATGAAACCCATTAACAGCGCTATGTATAATGTGATTTTTTTCATGTTAAATTAGTTTAGGCTACCGAAAGTGAATGAATTGGAATCCCCTGCTTTTACCAGTTTGCCATATTCCACCGTCACGGCATCATCATAGTGGTATGATAATTCGAAGGTGGCATTTGAAAAGTATTCTGCCAAAGGTTTGAAGGCATCGAAGAAATATGTTCCGTTGCCGCTCTTGGACACCAACTCGAAACCGTAGGTTTCATTACTATCATTGCTGTCTACGCTATAGTAATAACTGGCGCTATTGGTTGCTCCAGCATCACTCCCCGCGGTTTCCCTGATGGCGATTTTCATTTGTAACCTGCCATCGCTATTAAAGCTTAAGTCGATGTAATCGATTACGAAATGCTCTTCGCTGAAATTGTACAGGGAGTCTTTAGCAAAATTCAGTGCCTCCAGGAATTCTTGCGATTGGCCCGCGGTATTTTCCGGATCGATCGTTAGGATAGTAAAGGTTTTATCCAATCCTAAGAAGGGATATAAAGAGCCGGGAGCCACGGTATTGATGGCTTTTTGCACTTTTGTTTGCAACTCCGAAAAGTTGATATTCCAAGCTTGCTTGAAATAAGTGACTACGATCGCTTCTTTCTGCCGGATCAGGTCTACCTTGGTATCCGGTGTTTTCAGCAGGGTTTCATAACCCGAACGGCCCTGTGTAAGCATGATTGAAACCATCTCTGCAAAGTCTTCTCCCGGCGCTGCCTGTGCATACTGGGTAATGAAGCCGGTTTGCAGGTATGCAGCGTTGGTGCTACTATTCCAGTCGGAAGTATAACCGGCAGGCGATACCAGGGGAAATTCCTTCGGGTAGGAACTATTTTGGTTCAATATATGCGTAAACTCGTGGTGGATTGTTTTTAAAACCCTTTGTACCACCGAACGTTCTTGCGGCTTGAAGTTGTTGACATTGTACAAGGTAACCTTGTTGCCGCCTTCAGCTTCTCCTAATGTGTAAGTTCCGTTGGTATTGTATTGCAAGCTTCCAACTAGAACGTATTGCTTAGGCGAATATTTCTTAATAAAGACATCGCCCGCCTGATCAACGTATGGATCGATCCAAGCGTTCCTTACCACCGACATCAAGGGTTGTACCTGCTCTACTTTCGGCGGCACCATGTTTTTCGAGATATCCACTTCGGTTCCATCCCAACGGTATTTTACATCGATGTTGAAAGGCTTGGTGAAGTTATCGTACAACCAGTTGTCTATAGCGGTTTTTTCCCAGCTATCTCCTCCGAGGCCAACGATTTCTTTATCGAGGTTATCATCATCTTTGCTACAGCTCGCTACTGTTAAAGAGCAGGCTAATAATATGTAATGTAATTTCTTCATGATTAGTCAATTTAACGGGGATTCAAGGGTAAGCCGGATAATGTTACTTCTTCCGGCAATTGTAATTGCTTCCTGTTATCATCGGCGGCTAATTCGAACACTTGCCCATCTTGCGTGGTATGTGTAACCGGCATCTTGTAACGCAAGATGTCTAACCACCGCATTCCTTCATGAATGAACTCTGCCCTTTTCAGATCAAGCAAAGCATAGATATATGCCGTTTGCTTATCGCTGGTTTTGCTGGTATAATAAGCCATGATACGCGATTCTGTGAAGTCGTGGGAACTCGGTGTATAAGAGGTCATCCTTGTACTGATCAGGGTATTCATATCTTTCAAACCCTTGTCGTACATGCCTTTCCAGATATATGCTTCGGCCCTGTTCAACAATACTTCCTCGGTCGTTAATAAAGGCACCATGGTATGGTACACACCGGTAGATGCGTTGATCGATGTCCGCACGAAGTACGGCATGAACTTCTTCACGAAGTAATAGGTACTGGAGTAAGAATACGATTTGTAAGCGCTGAATTTTTGTCCTAAGGGTGAAATGATCAGGTCTTTCTTGGGTGATGAAAGGGAATACTGGTATCTACCGTAATAGCTGCCGACCCTGGAAACTGTTTCGCAAAGCAACAGGTTGCCGGGGTTGTTAGCGTTGGTAAACGCATTCTCCAGCTCGGCTGATGCGTAGTTTTGGTAAGATAACCAGGGGCGTACATTGGCCGCGAAATTGTTTGACGGAAAAGCCAGGTTCGCCTCTTCAATTACCTTGTCGTAATCTTTTTTGAACAAGTAGAAACGTGTAGCAAAGGCATGCGCTGCTTTCCGGGTGAAGTGGTAAGCGGGCACCGCGTAATTATCGTTGATTAAGGGAATACCTTCTTGCAAATCTTTCTCTATTTGTTCATAAACATAGGCAACCGTTTTACGGTCGTATTGTTTGAACACTACGGTTTCTTTATCGGTAACATAGGGGATACCTATATCTTTTGCCGCGGTATTGGGGTCGTATGGTTTGGCGTATAATGTTACCAGCATGAAGTGTGCGTATGCACGAGCTACTAATGCTTCCCCTTTCTGCGCACTGTACTTGCTAGGATCTTCGGCGTGCTCGCATACGTCCAGCGCATGGTTGGCAGCGGAGATCGCTTCGTAACACTTGTTCCAATAATAGGTTGGGGAGTCTTGGCTGGTAGAGATAACATCCTTCCAGAAGTATGGATAACCGTTTACCTCGCTCACTACGCCACCCACGATGCCGCAATCGATCGGATTGTCGGACATGGCTTCTGCCATCACGAAGTAATTACCGCCTGGGTAAGCTGTTACCAGTAGTTCCGAAACTTTCTCCGGTGTATTTAAAGTCGTCCGCATATCGGGCGCTTGTTCGAGGTATTTTTTGCAACTCGTACCGAGGGTCATGTTCAATACGAGTAAATAAGCTATAGAACGTTTCATATTTTTCGTATTAGAATCCTGCTTTCAAAGTGAATGTAATTTGTTTAGGTACCGGCAATGCAACTCCACCGGAACTGAAGAACTCGGGATCTTGTCCTTTTAGTTTCTTATCTGCATAAATCAACCAGATGTTGTTGCCTTGTACTTTGAATGAGAGGTTGTTGGCGTGGATCAATTTCGCTACGCTCGATGGCATGTTATAAGATAATGATGCCTGCTTTAAACGAACGAAACTTCCGTCTGCAACCCTGTTGGACGTGTAGTTATATGCCGTGTATGGATATGCTCCGCTGATTTCAGACTTGGTCAGGTAATCAGCGATAGAGGGTACGTTGGTGATCTTCTCATCCAAGGGCAAGGTCCAACGGTCCAGGAACTCTTTAGGCATGGCATCCGTATCATCATAATAGGTGGAAAACACGTTATTTAAACGGATTTTGTTACCGGCTTGGTAAGACACGAATACGTTTAATGTAAAGTTCTTGTAGTTAAACGTATTGTTGAAACCGCCTGTAATGGTCGGATCTACGGGTCCTTCGTAGACCAGGTAGTCTTTATTGGTACTTTGAACGTACACGTTGTAAGAGAGTTCCCCGTTCTCATTGATAAAGTAAGGAACCCCGCGATTATCCAGCTCCTGGAAATTTATAGAATACAAACCCCTGACAGATCGACCTTCTGATGGTCCGCCCTCAGGGATAATCATATCATAAATCCTGGGTTTGCTTTTCAGGTTCGTGATTTTATTCTTGTTAAAGCCGAACGTAAGGTTACTTCTCCATGAAAAATTCTTGCCCTGGATCGGTTTACCTCCAATCGTCACCTCGAAACCGTGCGATACCATGTCCGCATAGTTGGCGGTTTTGGTTACCTCGCCACCGATACCGGAAGTTCTTAAGGAACTGATTAAATCAAAGCTATTTCTCTTGTAAAAATCAAAGGTGAAGTTGAACCGGTCTTTGAATAATCCCAAGTCTGTACCGAGGTCGAGTTCATATTGTTTCTCCCAGGTTAGTTCGGAGTTTTCCAAGCTGCTGATCTCGATATTCGGCTCTACTTCGGATAATCTCGGGCGGTTGGTGGTACCGTTATTCAAAACTACCGCCGAGTTGGTTGCATTACCGATACTGGCTGTCAGACCGTAGGAGCCGCGTAATTTCAAATAGCTGATCGTGTTGTTATATTTTAAAAAGTCTTCCTGGTCTAAATTCCACGCGGCGCTTAATGTCCAGGTGGGTAGCCAGCGGGCGGTAGGAGAGGCGCCCATACGGTTGGAGCCATCGTAGCGGATGGTACCGTTAAACACGTACTTACTATCATAGGCGTAGCTACCGTTGAAGAAGAAGGAAGCATAACGATCGTATTGCTTGCTCATTCCAAAGTAACTGTAATTTCCTTCCAACATCATCTTGATGATACGGTAATCTGTGAACGGTACGCCACCTTTATCGTATTGGTAACCGTAACCGTTGTTGAAACTGTTTTTACGGTTGGTATACTTGATCTCCTGCCCGGCAAAAGCGCCCAAGTAATGCTTGCGGTTAATTTCTTTTTTCCATTCCAACTGGTTACGGATATAATAGTTGAAAAGGTAATCATCATTCCTATTATAAAAACCACCGTGCGGAAGCACACTTTCGGGATCAATTATTTCCGGGTGGTCGGGATCATCGTAAAGGAAAATGTTATTATTTGCGATGGTGGAGTTCGGTGCATAACGGTATGCTAGCGCCATGTTGGAGTATTCGGTGATCTGGTGTTCGCGGGTAGTTTTTACCACGCGCAATGCGCCGATCGATTTGAAGTTGAGGTTCTTGTTGATTTTGTAGTTCAACTCTCCCTGCAACTTAAGATCCAACATGTCTAGATCAATCTTGTTTTCGTTCAACTCATTGATGATATTGAACGGTGCATAATTGCGGGTAAAATATTCCAACTCGCCGCTTTCATCGTATGCAGAAATAGTACGGCTGGTATTCAACGCGTAACTGAAGGGGTTAATATCAAAATCGCGGTTGTATTTTCCTTCTACCACGTTAGAAGTGCGGCCTTGTGTTCCCGGCGCTCTCTGCTGGCGGATGGCGCCATTGGCTAAAATGGCTGCCGATAATTTATCCGTGATGTTATAGTTCCCGCGCAGGTTCATCGTATAACGTTGCACGCGATCCGCGATCGTCCAACCGTTATCATCGTAATAGCCTACGGAAAAATAATGTTGCGATTTGTCGGAACCGGAAGATATGCTTAATGAATGTTCCTGCACAAAGGAGTTGCGGAACAAGATATCGAACCAATCCGTATTCACCTTGGCATACCTGCCGAGGAAGGCAGCCCTTCCTTCGGGTGTATTTTCAACGCCGAATTGACCGGTTGTTTCATCGTATGTTTTGATCAACTGGTACATCTTGGCATATACACCACCGTTCATCCCGTTGGCAATAGTGGCATTGAGTGAACCTTTGCGGTATAATTCAGCATATACAGACATCTGCTCTGCCGAATTCATGATATTGTAATTATTATAGTTAGGTTTCAGGAAAGTTGAAAAGTTACCGTTATAGTTGACCTGTGTTCTACCTGCACGACCTTTCTTGGTAGTGATAACAACAACACCGTTCATCGCCCTAGCGCCGTATAAGGCCGTGGCAGAAGCATCTTTCAGGATATTGAAACTCTCGATATCATCGGCATTGATACCTGCAACAGATGAGCCGATCAAGGTCAATGCATCGCCGCTGGCTAGCTGGTCGTTGGAGATATTCACGATATCTTCCAAAACAACGCCGTCAATTACCCAGAGCGGTTTGTTTTCGCCGGAGATAGAAGTGGCACCCCGAACGCGGATCCTTGGAGCCGCACCGAAGGTTCCGGAAACATTTTGAACGGATACACCGGCCACGCGCCCTTCCAGCATACGGCTTACATCTGTAATACCGTCCTGTTTTACTTCGGCGCCGGAAACGGTAGTGGCAGCTCCGGTAAATAATTTTTTATTAATGTTCTGATAGCCGGTAACAACCACTTCGTTCAAACCGCTCACATTTTCTTCCAGGCTGATATTGAACGAACTTTTATCTTTTACTGCGACTTCCAAGGTTTTATAACCGATGAACGAAAAGATGAGGACATCTTCATCGCTGGCCTGCAAGGTAAATTTACCCTCGGCATCCGTAGCCGTTCCTTTATTGGTACCTTTGATGTGTACGCTCACACCGGGTACGGGGTTACCCTTCTTATCTTTCACTGTGCCCGAACGTTCTTTGTCCTTGAGAAAAGTTACGGTGTTGTTACCCGCTGTTGCAGTAGCAGGGGATTCCGTTTTGATTTTATCTTTCAAAATGATCGTCTTATCCGATATTTCAAAAGAAAAATCTTGGTTCTGCATGCTAAGCTCGAGAAATTGCTTCAAGGGCATATTATCAGCTTGTATCGAGATCGGTTTGGCAGATTTTAGTAACTCCTTCTTGTAGAAGACCACGTAATCCGTTTGCTTCTCGATAACGTTAAATATTTGCTTGAACGCAATGTGCCGACCTGAAAAGGTAATCGTTTGCGCGCTGGTAGAAGCGCTCAGTTGCAAACAAAAACCAATGATCAATAACACGGTTAATTTCATGGCAATCAGAATTTTTTTGACCATGGTACGCTGCGTATTCATCCTCTTGCCCCCGGTAAGCTGGGTTGGGAAACCTGCCCGGGCAATCATTCCTTGATGGGTATGCCGGGGCGCCGATTGTTCCCGGCAAGGCATAGCGCACCAAGTACAATTAGCAGTTTTTTGCATAAATTGCATTAGTTTGAAGTTGTTAAAGGTTGTTTACAATATTGTCTTGTTCGGCCGGTGACAATGTTCAGATTTTTGCCGGGAGTGGTCGCAACACTTCCGGTTTTTTATTGTCACTGGAAAATTTCGTTGAATGATGTACGTTTAAATTTTTCGGTTGATAAATATTATTTGGTTAATAATTACTTGCTTGTTAATACTGTTTGCCTGACCTAAGTCATTATTTGCCCGGTGATAAGATATACAACTTCCTGTCGGCTTTCATTTCGTACCGTACACCGTAGTCTTTAAGAATATTAAGTACATCTGTCAATACTACGTTCCTGCTCATTTTTCCCCCGAACTCTATATTGGGCGCATTTTTCTCAAATATTACTTCCACGTCGTACCATCTTTCGACCTGCCGGAGTAAGCTGTGAAGGTCTGCGTCTTCAAAATCGAAATAACCGTCTTTCCAAGCTAGTACAGCTTTCGTATTGACCTGCTTTACTTGAAGGTTTTGCTTGTCGGAATAGCTGGCTTGCTGCGAGGGTCGCAGCAGGGCGCTTTGTCCCGTTTTATCATCTGTTACACGCACGCTACCTTCTGTAAGTGTAACCAATTGGATAGGCTCATTATCATAAGCATTGATATTAAAACTGGTGCCCAATGCTTCCACCAACCCACCCTTGGAATGTGCATTACCTTTTACGGCTACCATGAATGGGTGTTCCGGATCTTTATGTACGTCGAAATAAACTTCTCCGCTGATTTCTACCCGGCGTTCGCTACCGTTGAATGCCACGGGATATTTAATGTAGCTGGATGCGTTTAACCAGGCATGTGTTCCATCGGGTAATAAGATCTGGAACTGCCTTCCTTTCGGGGTGCTTAATATATTGTATTGGCTTTGCGAAGTATGCTTCGCCGGGACATGTTCGCTATAGTTTAATTGGCCGCCTTGCAGCAATATATTTTTCCCGGATTGTTGTGCTATCACCCCATTGCCAAGGCTATCGAGCGTTACTTGGCTTCCATCAGCCAGTGTAAGTACGGCCCCGTTTGTACCGGGGGTAAGGTTCGTATCGAATGTGGAGGCAATTAAACCATCGGTATGATTTACGGAATACAGGAGGTACCCGCATATGCCTAAAATCAGGCTGGCAGCCACTGTCCACCACCATTTTACGGGATTGTTTTTTATAGGAACAACCTTTGTATCAACGTTGTCAATAGCCGATTCGATCTTCGCAATCAAGGCTTCATTTCGGCTGGGTTTTGCCGGTAATTGTTCACTGATCAATTCATAACGTGCAACAAGGTTTTCTATTTCTTTAGCGGGGGCAGAAGATAGCCATGCCAGGAAGGCTTCATGTTCTTCCTCGGTATAATGCCCGGCAGCGTACTTTTCTAGGAATAAATATGCTTGTTCAATTTTCATGTCCATTTTTTATGGCTACATGAAAAAGGACGATCGGGGGTTACAAAAGGACACGCCGGTGGGAAAAAAAATTATAAAAAATAGCTTATTGTTATGATTATCAATGTTTTAATAAATTGATCTTCGATATGCTCTTTCACATATTTTTGCGCTTTGTAAAGCTGGTTTTTTACCCCTGATTTTGAAATTTGTAGTTGTTGCGCGATCTCGTCCAGGCTTAAGCCGTTCTCGATACTCATCCTGAATACCAGTTGGCATTGCTTGGGCAAGCCTGATACAACTTCTTGGAACTTGCTATGCAAATCCTTGTATCTCCAAACATCTTCCGGAGTATCGGAAGGCTGGTTAACTTGCTGTAAAATTTCCTGGAAGGCGTGTTTTTTTACCTGCTGATGTTTGAGGTGGTCCAATAATTTGTTTTTAGCCGAGCGGAGTAAGTAAGCTTTGAAGGACTGAACCGCAGATAATTGTTCCCTTTGTAGCCAAAGCTTTACAAATACGTCTTGAACAATTTCATCTGTTTCTTCGATGGATTTTGTAAATAGAAAAATGTATTGGTGCACGGTATCCAGGTACCGTCTGTACAGCTGGGAAAAAGCATCCCGATCTCCAAGGCTTACCTTGGAAAGCAACAATTTCTCGTTGAATATTTGATGATTGGTTGACAAATTATTCCCCCGTTTCTCTTTAATATACAGATTTGCGCAGGCGCTATTTCTATCGATCTTGGTTGTAATCTGAACTCTTCAAGGAGTTGGCCGCCGTTTATCTATCGAACGAATCTTTAGCTGCTTAAAGCTAGAATATTTTTTTTAATCCCGTATGCTTGGTAGGAAAAAATTGTTTTCTAGATAAGGGGAACGGTTAAATAAAAATATTGTTTGTTAGCGGATCAATACACTGTAACCCTTCTGCTTGATATCCTGTCGGCTCTCCCTATCTGTATATTCCAAAGTCCAAACATATGTGCCGGCAGGTTGCAGTTCCCCTTTGAATTGCCCGTTCCAACGGTAGGCCGGATCCCGGCTTTCAAATAATAATTGTCCATAACGGTTGTAAACCCTGAATATCATGTTATCGGTCTTTTGACTGTTAACCGGGTATAAATAATCATTGATGCCGTCATTATTCGGAGTAAAAGCCGTGGGAACCACCACGCTGCATGTTGCGGATACTTTTATATTCATCGATGCCGAATCCAGGCAACCGTTGGGGCTTTGGGCGATTAACATTACCTGGTAAGTCTCATCCCGCCCGGTATTGGGATAGATCTTGGGTGGTGGACTTGGGGTTACATTGATCGTGCCATCACCGAATTGCCATTGGTAACTTTGGGCATTCCCGGTACTGGTATTGGTAAATATTACCTGATCTTGCGAGCAGAAGGAAGCCGCGTTTAATTGGAACGAAGCTTCTATTTCCGGCTCCGCATCAAAACCTTGCATCGCTGTATCGGAGCAGGTTCCGTTGGATACGATGAGCGTTATATTCCTATCGCCGTAAGTGTCAAATTGTAACGTTGTATTCTGATCCGAGCTGGCTAATGTACCGTTTACAAACCACTGCCAAGAATTGACATCGTTTGCGCCGTCGTGCGATAATTGCACGGTCGTATTTTCACAAATTTGTTGAACATCCATTTGGAAAGTAGCATCCACGGTACCGGGCGTGCTGAAATTCGCATTGCTTCCAACCGGGGTAGGAATGTAACATTCGCTTAGGATGGAATGGCCGCTGCTGCCGTTTTGCAAAGTAACTGTATAGGTTCCTTTTAATAAAATCGGCGCGGATAATAACAAATCCAAGCGGTTCGTTACACCACCATTGCAATGCTTATTGACCCCGATTACGTTTACAGCGCCGGGGCCGCTTATTGTGAATTGACTGCCGTCATCATCAATAGAACTACATAAAATATTTGCCGTAAATGGAATTTGTATGATCGTACCCCGGCATCCAGGCGCAATAACACTGTTAAATGGTACTTCGGGTGAACTGGCAATATTAAATGTTTGCTGTGTATTAACCGGGCTCGGTTGGTAGCATTCATCCAAGATACTATTCGTTGCGATGATTAAATTATAAGTTCCCCCGGTTATGATCCTTTGATTTAAGGTCAATGTAATGGAACTCGTTAAGCCCGATGTATTACAATTGCTTTGCATAGCAGTTATGCCGATGGCAGATGGTCCGGAAATTGAAAAATCACTACCATCTTGTTGCAAAGTGTTGCATTGAATAGGTTTATCGAATTGCACGGTTAAAGTATTGGGGGAGCAGCCGGAAGTATTCACACTTTGTATGACGGCGCCCGGTTGTATACTTACCGGTATAGAAACTTGCCCGCTTACCGGTTGAAAGCATGCGTCTATAATAGTATTGCTATTAACCTGTACCGTATAATTTCCGGCAAGGGTAATACGGTCGTCCAGATCAAGCGTAACCTCTTGTACAAGTCCGTCGGTATTAGGATTGAGTTGAACGCCTGTTACCTGTATATTTTGTGTTCCGGAGATCGTAAAATCACTACCGTCCGGTTGAATGGTGTTTGCTTTAACAGGGTTGCTGAATTGTATCGTAAATGATTGCGGCGCGCAATCGAAAGGCGAATAGCCGCTCAAGTTAGCTGCCGCTACGATCGGTACATTGAACGGGAAGCTCGTGTTAATATCCATCGACTGGTAGCAGGCATCCAATATTTGTGCCGTGTTGTTCAACTGTAAATGATAGGTTCCGCCAGTTATAACCCTATCATTAAATACGATGGTAATATTTTGTGTTTCCCCGTTATTACATGTGAATTGAACTTCCTGTATAGATACGGCGCTTGGGCCCGAAATAATGAAATCAGCGCCATCGGTATGTAAAGTATTGCATTGGACGGGTTTATCCAACGTGATAGTTAAACTTTCCGGCGCACAATTCAAGGGTTGATATGATTGGATGATGGCGCCCGGGGGAATGTTAACGGTCCAAGTAAAATCATCGGTACTAAAAGCCTGCATGCAATTGTCAGTTAAAGTGTTCGGCAGAACGCGCACCGTGTAATTCCCGTTCTCCAGTATGCGATCTTGGAAGTTTAACCTCACAGTACCTGTAGTTCCATTTGTACAATTCGGAATATCTACAGAGGAAACCGTTACCGGGTTATTGTTCGGGTCGATTACTTGGAATGCGTTTGCCGTGATCGTATTACAAAGGATCGCCTTATCAAAACTTAGATCCAAAGCAGTGACAGCACAATTGGATGTTCCTATGGGTTGAAAGCCGGGCGCCGCGATAGCTTTAACATCGATTGTTAATTCATCATTGTTGACATCCTGCGGTTGGTAGCAGGAATCGAGTAATTGCGCCGTTGCGTTCATTACTAAGTTATATGCTCCCGGAACAGTTAACGGAGTTTGAAGGTTTAAAACAATCCCGGTTGCATAACCCGCTAAATTCGTATTCGGTATTAAATCTACCGATGTAATTTGTACTGTTGCCGGACCGCTAATGTCAAAATCACTACCATCTAAATGGATGCTGCTACTTTGCACGGATTTGGTAAAATGCACCCTAATCGATTGCGGCGCACAGTCTAAAGCATCGTAGGTAGCAAAACCGGCACCGGCTTCAATATCAACCGGGATATTAAGCTGGTCGTTAATGAAATTTTCACAATTATCTTTTACACGGTCATTCACGGTGGCCAAAACATAATTTCCCTGCATGACCAGGCGGTTACCGAGGTCAATCTGTACTTCAGTTGCAAGACCGTTATTACAAACCGGGTTGACTGCTGTTATGTTTACCGCTGAATTATCCGGCGCTAAAAGACTGAAATTTGCCGGGAGGAGCGTACTACATTGAATGGCTTTATCGAAATGTATAGTAATAATATTAGTAGCACAATCAAATGGATCGATGCTTTGTATACTGGCCGGTTGTGGTGGATCGATGTTGAAACTTGCATTTGTATTGACAGGAGTAATTTCCCCGCATTCATCAATCAAGGTGTTGTTGTCCGAACCTTGCGCTACGTTTACGGTATAGCTTCCCGGTGTTAGTAGTGGCGCTTGAAGGTTTAACACGATACTAGTCGTGGTACCGTTGCAATTGGTTTTGTCAATCCCAGCAACCGTCACGGCTGCGGGGCCGGTTATATTAAAATCAGTTCCATCCGCGGCGATGGAGCTGCAATTTACCGGGTGGCTAAATTGCAGGGTAAGTTGTTGAGCCGCGCATGTTGTTACCGGGACGATATTAATAGTAGCCGGGCTTCCCGGCGCTAAGTTGAAGGGTGCAGCATCCCCTGTGAGTGGCGCTGTACAGGCTTGGCCTTGTAAGGCTTGTACGATACTTACCGTATAATCGCCGGGGGCACCCAGGGGGGCGGCAAGATTTAAAATAACCTGTACCGTATAACCACCGTTATCCGTATAAGTAATTTGACTAACAGTAACGGCTTGCGGCCCTGTTACGGAGAAGTTGCTGCCATCGCTATGCAGGCTACTTACCGCGATCGGCTGCGGAAAATCTAACCTGATCGTATTAGGATTACAGCCCGAGATACTCGCTGTCGGGAGTTGTAAAGCAGGGGGTGGATCCGCGTTAAAATCTATGCCACCAGATAAAGGAATCCTGTTACCACACATATCTTCCGGCATAATGGCGCCCGGTTTCGGTTCAAGCGTGTAAGTGCCGCCGGGGAGCGTTCTATCAATAGTAAATAATAATTCTTTCGTATCAAATAAAGTATCGCAACCCAAACCTTCTACGTTCGTGATGGTAGCAGGGTTACCTTGAATTTGAAATTGTTCGCTGGCCGCGGTGATCGATGAACAAAGGATCGGTTTGGATAAGGTAACACGGATGGTATTTGTTTGGCAATCGTATGCGGCTGTTGAAAATTCTAATGGAACAGGATTCGTTAGATTGGCCTGCCCGGCACCTTTATCGAAAGTAATTTTATATCCTTGTTGGGAGTTTGCAAAATGTATGATAACGAGCAAATAATCCCTATTGGCTTGTAAGTCGGGGCTCTTATTAAAATAAGGCTGATCGTTAGAGCCACAAACGACAGGCCCGCTATTTACATTGGTTGCCGTACCGGTATTACCGCCGCCGGGTGCAAAGTTAGCGGCAACAATCCATGAAGGATTATTTTGCACCTGTGTTGCATCCCTGTTGGTAATGTCGTAAATGACCCAATCGTAATCTTCCGAAATTAAATTGGGAACGATAGTAAAAGTGAACAGCCCGCCACCGTAAGTATGAAATTTATACCAGAATGCATTTTTGGCCGCGTAGCCCGTTACGGTACAACCATCTACAGACAATAATTCCCCATCACACAAAGGCACATTATCCTGGCTAAAATCTTCCGTTCCACAAAGGGGGAAAGCGGTACCGGGACTTTGACCCTTCCCGCATTGCGCCATAGTGGGGTTAGCGAATGCTATACAGAACAGGAATATTAAGAATGTCAGTATACGGGGCATCGATTTGCTAAAACTGCTTTGGAATGCTTAAAGTTAAGATAAATATGATTTGTAAATAATGTTCTATTCAAAACGGAACGCGATATAATAGTATTGTGTACTAATCTAATATTTGTATTTTACGCTGTCAAAATAACTCATCATGTCATTTGCAATAGAAAAATACTTGGAAGATGGCTTTCAAATCCTCGCCCTAATCGACCGGAATTCAAATACTAAAGTAGAAATCGTGCCGGGAAAAGGCGCCATGTTACATAGTTTTACATTTCAACATCAAGGTCAGCCTCTGAATATTATTGACGGGTATAAAGACAACCAAGATTATGATCAATTTGTGAGGGACAGTTTTAAAAATGTAAAACTGAGCCCTTTCGCTTGCCGTGTTCAGGATGCCAGTTATACCTGGGAGGAGCAGGCTTACAAAATTGAAAAAACATCTATTCACGGCTTATTGTTCGATGTAAATTTTGATCTGATTTCCGAAGATGCCGATGCGGCATCCGCTACGGTGCAACTAAGGCATGATTATAAAGCAACGGATGCCGGTTATCCATTTGCTTTCAGTTGCCAGGTACAATACCGCCTGTCGGCAGGCAACCAATTGCAGGTAACGACGGTTATTGTTAACCAATCCGGTCAAAGTATTCCTATTGTAGATGGGTGGCACCCTTATTTTTCTACAGGTACGCCCGTAGATGATTTGGAGCTCAGGTTCGCTTGCACGGGCATCTTGGAATTTAATGATAAACTGATTCCCACGGGAAAAACCTTACCCGAAGATCGGTTCACGGAACTGAAATCCTTAAAAGATATTTCGCTCGATAATTCGTTCCTGCTGGATTTCAGCAAGCCGCAACCGCTTTGTACGATCTACGATCCGGTTAAAAAAATTAATATCAATTTTTACCCTGCCGCATCATATCCCATTTTACAGATCTATACACCGCCGCACAGGAAGAGCATTGCCGTAGAGAATCTTAGCGGTGCTCCCGATGCTTATAATAATGGTATTCACTTGGTGAAATTGGCGGCTAACGAGCGTAAAGAATTTAGTACAATAATTGAAGTTAAATAATTAATAATTTTTATATTTATGGTTTTCAGTCTTTTGGAAGGCGGTAATGCAGTTCCGGGAGACTGATTTCATTATTTGGCACAAGGTTTGGATATAATGGTTCAATGAAAAGAATTCCGAAGGATCCCAAGTTTGGAGGAATATTCCGGTAATGTTTTTTGTACTGTGTTTTGTCTATTATCGGGAATTTAAATATCAGGAAAATGAACCATTTATTTTATGCTTTAGCCGTTTTGTTATTCTTAGCTTGGCTGCTTGGAGTGTTTATTTTTGCCATGGGAGGAGTTTTTCACTTGCTGATAGTATTAGCAATCATTTCATTTCTATTTCAACTAGCTAAAACAACTAGCAACCATCCTTAATCTGAAAAAATTTTACCATAGGTTTAACAGCTGACCCCTTTAACATTTTAGGCGCTTTTAACTATTTTCAAGCCCTATTGTTATTATAATATGATGAATCGTTTAATTCTGTTACTAGGACTCATAGCCTTATTTTTTCTCGTAGGAGTGCATGAAGCACAAGCCCAGGTTACCGTTAGAGGTAAAATTAAAGAGGCCAACTCGAACAAGGTACTTTATCCTGCCACGGTCAGAAATGTTAATAAGAAAACGACTGCTTTTGCCGACCAGGGCGGTAATTACAAGATCAATGCAGAAGTATTGGATACTATCGTGATTTCCTTTGTTGGATACGAGGCCGATACTTTCGTGGTAAGGGTCACGAACGGTTACTACCAGCACGATGCAGATTTGGAACCGGGGGAAAGATTCCTGCACGAAGTAGAGGTGACGGATCGGTATAATGCTTACCAGCTCGATTCCATTGCACGCAGGGACGAATTTGCCGTTTTCTTGGAACAGCCCAAGCGACAGTTAACAGAAACCGATACCCACACCGGGTTTGGCATCCGGTTCAGTCCTTTCACACGCTATAGCAAGAGAGAAAAGGATAAGCGGAAATTCAAGGAGTTTTACGCGCAGAATGAAGAAGTGCAATATACCAGGTACCGTTATTCCCCCGGGTTCGTGAAGAAAGTAACGGGCTTGGACGGGGATTCACTCACAAAATTCATGGAAAAATATACGCCCTCGTATAATGAGTTAAGGGATATGTCTAACGAAACACTCATTTTTTGGACTTCGGAAAGGGCATTGAAATTTAGAGGTAAGCCGGTACCTAAAGGGAATAATTAGATCATTTTGTTATACACAATAACCCGGCGCCCTTTGCTGGCTTAAGTATGCAAAATTGTTGGGGTCTTTGAATTTTATCGAGAAATAATCCGGAACCCTCGCTAGTTCGAGCTTCCAAGCTCGGACTCCTTAGCCGGAACAACGTTCAATAGGTAAAACATCGAATTGGGCAGTATTAGAAATCCAACAAGTGGCTGAAATAGCGTGAAAATTCCCACTTAAGAAGGAAATATGAGCGGATCGACCCTGGCAGCCAAAACTAGAAAACTGTCAAAATCGAGTGGCATGCCGAAAAATTTGTATCGGTGAAGAAGGATCTATTACTTTTTTTCAAGTTTAAGGAGAAGGTAGAGCTGTAAGTCAAAACGAACAAGCTGGTGCAAATTAATAGAAATTGCAATGGTTTGCAGGCCCGAACCATCAAATAAGAAGTTCAAAAAAACAAAAGCTCAACCTACAGGAGAAGGTTGAGCTTTTACCTTATATATCGGTTTGAGTAGTTCTTTATTGGTTATACACCTTTACCATGTACACAAAATCTTCTAATTTTTTAATCTGGTCGCCCCGTTTCAGATGATCCAAGCCGCTTTTCTGATGCTGTAGATCTTTCTTCGCGAGTTTATCTTTAGGCATCTCGTCGAAAAGACGCTTTAAGTTGATCGATTTTACCGCGAAAGCGATACCATCGCTGGATGTTTGTTTCCCGGTAATGATACCAATGATGTTACCATCATTGTCCAGTAAAGGAGCGCCGCTGTTTCCGGGATTTACGGGGATGGCTACTTGGTAAGCTGCCGTATCTCCATTAAAGCCGGTTTGCGCGCTGATATATCCTTTGCCGTAAACGATCTCATCCCTCGGGAATCCCATGGTAAAGACTTCTTCGCCCACATGGATATTATTTGTTTTGAGGGAATAGGGGATATTTTGGTTCTTAAAGTTGGAGTCCACTACCTGTATCACGGCCAGGTCCCGGGTAATATCTTCAAAAATGCTGACCGCTTTAAAAGCTTCCCCTTTATTATTTTGAATGTAAATCGAATCGGCGCCGGCAACTACGTGGTAATTTGTAATCATCAGTCCGTTTTTGGCAATCGCGAAACAGGTCCCTCCGAAGTTACCCGGGTTCACCGGGCCGCGGCGGGCATTCTTATTATTAATGTCGCTCACCAATGCTTTTTGAGAATTTTGAACTTTCGTTAATTCCCGTTTAACGTCCTCGTATTGAGCGACGGTGCTTTTATGGGAAGCGTTCTGGGTAAAGTAAATCGTTGCCAGGGAGGTACATAAAGCAATACATGCCGCGCCGGCCAAGTTGATCAAAGTCTTGCGTTTCATCCACAATATTTTACGTTGTGGCGCTTTTTGAGCTTCCATTGCGAGGGCGGGGATATCCATACGTTGGTGGATATCTTGCATTTTTTGATGTAGGTTTTTCCTTTGGCCGTGACTTTCCAATTGCTTGATGAGCAATTGTTGCGCCACCACCATTTGATCCACTTCCGGGTTATTATCCCGCAAGGATTCGAAAGCGGCCCTTTCGGCAGCGTCCATCTCGCCAGACAGGTAGCGATCAATTTCTTGTACCAGGTGCATGTCGTTCATCACTTTTCCCCTAGGAATTTATTTATATTGAGCAAAAAATAATTTCTTCAATCTAACCAGGCATTTATATTTCTGGTTCTTAGCATTTTCGGCATTGGTATAACCAAACTTATCGGCAATCTCTTGCATGCTTCTCTTATGCATGTAATAATCTTCCAAGATCGTCTTACAAGGCTCCCCGATGTGTGACATGGCTTTTTCCATGACTTTGAACTGGGCGTCTTTCTGTTCATGTTCTTCCAGTGCATCTTCTACAGGGATAATTTCATCCAGGCTGTCGTTGATAGGGTAAAGGTTATTGGAAGATTGTAACTTCTTGAGCCATAATCGCCTGCAAACCGAATACAGGAATGTTTTCAATTTGCTGGATAAAACAAAGTTGCCGTCTTTGACCTTTTCAAACAACACGATAATCGCCTCTTGGAATATATCCTTGGCATCATCCTCTGAACCATTGTTGAGCAAAATCATTCTTAAAATCATTGGAAAATTCTCTAAATATATAGTTTCCAATGCTTTATCGCTATTGTTAGCGAGCCCATCCAACAATTCTTGATCCTTTTCTATGTGTAATAGATTATTCACTTATTAATACGGTTTAAAGGCAAATGGTAACCCCAAAGTAGTGAAAAAAAATTTTTTAAAATTCTTGGGTTACCTTTTTATACATCCAGGTATAAAGTGTAAATAATTATTTCAAACAACATTAAAACATTGTACAATGAAAAACACTTTGAAAATTGGTTTCTTAGCGCTTTCTTTAGGTTTCTTCGCTGCTTCTTGCGGTAATGCTGCAACTGAAAACAAAGCTGATTCTACTGCTGCACCTGCTATCGAAGAAGCTGCAACTCCATCTGAAGATACTGCTGCTGCTCCAATGGCTGACACTACAGCTGCACCTGCTGCTGACACTACTGCTACTGCACAATAATTTAGCAAGCAATAAAGGATTTAAAACCACCGCTTCTTGGCGGTGGTTTTATTTTTTATACCTACCTGTACATTAACCATCGCTTTTTGTTTTAAATATCTCCACCTTTTAGCTAAAATTATACCTAATTTATTTATATGTTGGTAAATTTTAATATAAATTGGTTCGCAATCCTATATAATCCCCTGGAAATTTGAATAACCGGGTGCATTAGACATTATCTTACCGTATAACCGGGCAAAAAATATATATTATTATTTCTTGCTATAGCAACTATCGGCTTGTTGTTTGCTATAGCAAGTATTAAAAAAACGGCTATTTGATCATTTTTAAGCGGTTTATAGCTATAAATGATGAATAATTTCTTGTTTAATGCTGATTTTATTTAAATTTATTTAATTTTTCTATGAACTATTTGCGGAATTTAAAAGCTGTGTTATTTTTGTATCACGATAATCAAAAGAAAAACAAATGACACTACATAGAACCGTTGCTTATTTTTATGGTTTTTACTTTTTCTGGTACCAGGAGAGGTAGGAGGTTCATTATGTAGTATCAATATAAAATACTAAGGGCCTCCTGGAAAGGGGGCCTTTCTTTTTAGCAAAAGTTTAATTCAATTCAAGATGTTACAGCAGGTGCAACGCCCATACTTTTATTACTTTTTTTATTACTTCTTTTTTGGAAAGAAGCCAGGGGCCCTTTTGTAATACTTGAAACAACATTAAAGTGATAAAAGAGAAGGGTCCTGATCCAAGGGACCTTTTTTTATGCCAATAATAGAACCATTAACAACTTAGAATGATCAACATGCGTATCGCGATTCAAGGCTTTGAAGGATGTTTCCACCAGGTTGCTGCCCGTAATTTCTTCGGCAAACAATCTGGTATCGTACCCTGTGCCTCTTTCTCCGAACTGGTTAAGCAAGTGAAATCAGGAGCGGATGCAGACGCGGGAATTATGGCCATCGAAAACTCGATCGCCGGCAGCATCTTACCGAATTATAGCTTGTTGAAAAATTCTAACCTGCACGTTGTTGGCGAGTTATACCTGCAAATCAACCAGCACCTGATGGTGTTGCCGGGACAGCAATTGGAAGATATCCGCGAAGTGCATTCCCACCCGATGGCGTTGTTGCAGTGTATCGATTTCCTGGAGCAGCACCCGCACATCAAATTGGTGGAAACTGAAGATACGGCCTTAAGCGCCAAGAACGTTCGCTCTAAAAAATTAAAAAGTACGGCTGCTATCGCGGGAAAATTGGCGGCGGAGATTTTCGAACTGGATATCATCGCCCCGAATATTCATACAGTGAAAAATAATTATACCCGGTTCTTAGCCATCAGCAAGCAAGCGCCGGAGCCGGATCCCGGGGTGAACAAGGCTTCCGTTTACTTTGAAACGAGCCATGAAACCGGTAGCCTGGTAAAGGTGTTGGCACAGATCGCGAAAGAAGGTATTAACCTGTCCAAGATCCAGAGCTTCCCGATCCCGGCCAAGGTGTGGCAGTATTATTTTCATGCCGATATGGAATTTACAGACCTGGCACATTTCGAGAAAGCGCTGAAGAAAATAACGCCGCATACCGAACACCTCAAGGTATTGGGCGTGTACAAAAAGGGGAAGACCCATGCATAATTAGGCGGGATACGAACGATTAAAAAAGATATTAAATTATATAATACTCATGAACGTACCAGTAGCAAAGCGTTTACAACAAACAGAAGAATACTACTTCTCCCGCAAATTGCGCGAGATCGACGAGATGAACAAAGCTGGCGCTGATGTTATTAACCTCGGAATCGGCAGTCCTGACTTGCCGCCGCACCCTAGCGTGGTAGAAGCATTGCATCAATATGCCAGCTTGCCGAATACCCATGCATACCAAGGTTATAAAGGTATCCCTGCACTGAGAAACGCCATCGCGAACTGGTACCGCAAGTATTATAATGTAACGCTTAACCCCGATACGGAAGTACTGCCGTTAATCGGCTCCAAGGAAGGTATCATGCATATTTGTATGACTTTCTTGCAGGAAGGTGACCTGGCGCTGATCCCTGATCCCGGTTACCCTTCTTATCGTTCGGCGGTTAACCTTAGCGGGGCTACCCCGGTAACTTACCACCTGGAGGAAGAAAATGGCTGGCTGCCCGATTTAGATGCCTTGGAGCGGGAAGATTTGTCGAAAGTGAAATTGATGTGGGTGAACTATCCCAATATGCCCACGGGAGCTAAAGCGGATAAAGCTTTCTTCCAGCAATTGGTGAATTTCGGTATTAAGCATCAAATATTGATCTGTCATGATAATCCGTACAGCTTTATCTTGAATGACGAACCACAGAGTTTATTATCGGTTGATGGCGCCAAGGAAGTGGTGTTGGAATTAAATTCGTTAAGTAAATCCAGCAATATGGCCGGCTGGAGAGTGGGGATGCTTTCCGGTGCCGCAGGGTTGATTTCCGATGTGCTAAGATTCAAGAGCAATATGGATTCCGGGATGTTTCAACCCGTTCAAATGGCTGCCGTTAAAGCTTTGGAACTGGATAAATCATGGTACGATTCGTTGAACCAAATTTACGGGGCTCGCCGTTCGAAGGTGTTCGAGTTATTGGATATGTTGGGTTGTTCATACGATCAAAACCAGGTGGGGATGTTTGTTTGGGCTAAGATACCAACGACCCAAAAAGATGGATATGCTTTAAGTGATGAGGTGTTGTATAATGCGAAGGTATTTATTACGCCGGGCGGTATTTTCGGGGAAAACGGTCGAGGTTATATCCGGGTAAGCCTTTGTAAAGATGAAAAGGTATTCAGTAAGGCGATAGAACGGATCGCTGCGTCTAATTCACAATTCAAAAGATCATGATCGTAACAATAGTAGGTGTCGGTTTAATAGGTGGTTCGCTTGCCCTGAGTTTGAAAGAAAAGGGTATCGCGGATCGTATCATCGGTGCCGATAACCATAACGAAAATTTACAAAAAGCCCTTTCGTTGAACATCATCGACGAAGCCGCCGCCTTGGAGGATGCTTTTGACCGATCCGACCTGGTGGTACTGGCCATCCCCGTGGATGCTTTGCTGAAAGTGATGCCGGGATTGATGGACCGGGCTGGCAAGCAAGTGATCATGGACGTTGGTTCAACCAAGGAAAAAATATTGGAACTCGTTGCTGGTCATCCCAACAGGGGGCGCTTCGTGGCTGCCCACCCGATGGCCGGCACCGAGTATAGCGGTCCGGAAGCCGCGGTGCAACACCTTTTCAAGGGTAAAACAATGGTGCTTTGCGATGTGAAACATAGTGATGATGATGCCCTTGAAATGATAGAAGAAATGGTGGATAAGTTGCATATGCGCCTGGTATATATGAACGCGGAAGAGCATGACCTGCACACCGCTTACGTTTCCCATATCTCGCATATCACGTCCTTTGCATTGGCATTAACGGTTTTAGAGAAAGAGAAGGAGAAAGGCCGGATTTTTGAATTGGCCAGCGGTGGTTTTGAATCTACCGTTCGCTTGGCAAAAAGTTCCCCGGATATGTGGGTACCGATTTTCAAGCACAACCGCAATAATGTGCTCGATGTGTTGGATGAGCATATCCACCAACTGGAACAGATGCGGGACTTATTGAAATCGGAAGACTATGATACTTTCTACAAGCTGATCCAGAAATCAAATAAAATCAAACGCATACTGAAATAATTTATATAACAAAGCTTTTTTATCATCATTCGTAAAAAATTTAACTTACACATATGGAACAAGTATTAACACGAACAAAATTCGCAGATCCTTCTTCAGACAAGAAACCTTTAATCATTTCGGGGCCTTGCAGCGCGGAGTCGGAAGAACAAGTGTTGGCTACTGCATTGGCTTTAGCTAAAACCGGTAAAGTTGATGTATTGCGCGCCGGTATTTGGAAACCACGTACCCGTCCCGGATCATTTGAAGGTATCGGCACGAAGGGATTACCTTGGCTGCAAAAGGCTAAAGAACTTACCGGGCTGCCCTTAGCTGTTGAGGTTGCTACCGCTAAACAAGTGGAAGATGCGTTGCATTTTGGTGTTGATATTTTATGGGTAGGCGCCCGTACCACCGTGAACCCGTTTTCGGTTCAAGAAGTGGCAGACGCACTGAAAGGTGTAGATAAAACGGTTTTAATCAAGAACCCGATCAACCCCGATTTGGAATTGTGGATCGGCGCTGTTGAAAGAATCCAGAAAGCAGGTATCAAGGAATTAGGCTTGATTCACCGCGGTTTTTCCAGCTACGGTAATACCGAGTACAGGAATGCGCCGATGTGGCACCTGGCCATCGAATTAAAACGTCGCCATCCCGAATTACCGATGATCTGCGATCCTAGCCATATCTGCGGTAAGAGAGATACTTTGCAGGCTGTTGCCCAGGAAGCGATCGACTTGGATTACGATGGTTTGATGCTGGAATCTCATGTTGATCCGGATAATGCCTGGAGTGATGCAAAACAACAAGTAACGCCTGAACGTTTGGCCGAAATCCTCGATAGTATCGTTTGGAGACGCGAGCATTCCGATCAGAAAGAGTTTAACGTTGCATTGGAGAAATTGAGGGCGCAAATCAACCAGATCGACGATGAGATCATGTTGTTGTTGGGCAACCGTATGAAAGTGGCAGAAAAAATCGGTTTGTACAAGAAGGAGAATAACATCACCATCTTGCAAACAAACCGTTGGAACGAAATCTTGGAACGCAGCATCCAGAAAGGTGATAAGCTCGGGTTGACCAAGGAGTTTATCCTCAAGTATTTCGACGCGGTTCACTTGGAATCCATCAACCGCCAGAATAAAGTGATGAACGAACAATAATATTTTTTCAGGTGTTACTGAACGGGGAATTGGATATGTCAATAATTGTGATTAAACTTATCTTTCCCTGTTCATTAACTTATCTTTGAAGCTATCAGGATATTTAGAAGCATTATATGAAAACGTTGCAGTTTAAGTTCCAACAGCATGTTTGTGATTATTATCTAGGAGAGCAGTTGGCAAATTTAGGAAAGTATGCGAACCCCGAAAGAAGCGTGATCATAATAGATGAAAACGTGGATCAACATCATGGGCAAGTGTTGGAAGGTTGGCGGAAACTGGTCATCCCCGAAGGGGAAAAACATAAGTCGTTAGCCGTTTTGCAACAAATCATAGATGGCTTGATCGAGCTGGAAGCAGATCGTAAAACGATGCTCGTAGGAATCGGCGGTGGCGTGATTACCGATCTTACAGGTTTCGTGGCCAGCGTTTACATGAGGGGGATGCCCTTCGGCTTTGTTCCTACAACCTTGCTCGCGCAGGTCGATGCTTCTATCGGTGGTAAAAATGGTGTCAATCATGGGAAATACAAGAACATGATCGGGACAATAAACCAGCCCAATTTTCTTTTGTTCGATTATTCCCTTCCTGCTACGATGCCGGCAGAGGAATGGCATAACGGTTTTGCAGAAGTCATCAAATATGCTTGTATCTATGATGCTGGCTTGTTTGATTACCTGGAACAAAACAAGGATGCCGCCTTGCATGGAGATGTTTCCGTATTAGAGTTCTTGGTAGAACGTTCGGTGGAGATTAAAACGAAGATCGTTCTCGAAGATGAATTTGAAACCGGGAGCCGCAGGTTGTTGAACTTCGGTCACACCCTGGGGCATGCAGTGGAGAAGATTGAGCAAATTCCGCATGGAAATGCCGTAGCAATAGGTATGGTGGCTGCGTCGAAGTTCTCCGAGCAATTGACCGGTTTCCCTCAAAACGACACCAACCGCATTATCCGCCTGATCACTGATTACCATCTTCCCGTTACGTTGACCAGCGATAAAGAAGAAGTTTATAACATCTTCAAACTGGATAAGAAAAGGGAAAATGAGGTCATACATTTTGTTTTACTGGAAGCGATCGGCAAGGCGAAGACCCATCCCGTGCCGCTACAGGAATTGAAACAGATGTTGGACGAAATCTAATTGATTCATTGCCCGGAATAGCTTAAAGGGTTCGGAAAAAAAATTACAATGAAAGTAAGTATCTCACCATCAACAATTAACGGACATATCACTGCTAATCCCTCGAAAAGCGCCATGCAAAGAGCCGTGGCAGCTGCTTTGCTGGCTAAAGGGAAAAGCTCGATCTATAATCCCGGCCTGAGCAACGATTGTTTGGCTGCCATGGACGTAGTCGAAAAATTAGGCGCTACCGTGGAACGCTTTCCCGATCACGTGGAAATTACATCGAACGGCGTACAACCGGTAAACCCAGAAATCAACTGCGGCGAATCCGGGCTCGGCATCCGAATGTTTACCCCCATCACCGCATTGTCGGACCAAACGATTACAATCAAGGGGCACGGTAGCTTAACTACCCGTCCCATGGACTTCTTCGAGAAAGTTCTCCCGCAGGTTGGGGTAAGCTGTACTACCAACGATGGTAAGTTGCCCCTGGTTATTAAAGGGCCGATTCAACCTAGGGACATTACGATCGACGGTTCTTTGAGCTCCCAGTTCTTAACGGGTATGCTGATGGCCTACGGGGCAAATGCAGAGAATGTTTCGATCAAGGTGGGCGATTTAAAAAGTAAACCCTATGTTGATCTTACATTGCAAATTATGGCGCATTTCGGGGTGAAAGTTGCTAATGAAAACTTCGAGACTTTCCGTTTCGGTGCGCGGCAAGCATATAAAGCGAAAGATTATACGGTGGAAGGTGATTGGAGTGGCGCGGCGTTTTTGCTGGTAGCTGCTGCCGTTGCAGGGAAGGCAGAAGTACATCACCTGAATACCCAGTCAGCACAATCTGATAAGGCAATTTTACAAGCCCTGGAATCTGCCGGGGCGCAAATCTTACCGGGTGTATTTACGATCATCACGGCAAAGGATAAATTATCGCCGTTTACTTTCGATGCAACGGATTGCCCTGATTTATTCCCACCATTGGTAGCTTTAGCTGCAAATTGTAACGGGGTTTCAACATTTTCAGGCGTAAGCCGGTTAGCCCATAAAGAAAGTGACCGCGGCATTACCTTGCAGGAAGAGTTTGCCAAAATGGGTATCAAGATTGAACTAGATGGTGATGAAATGAGGGTACACGGAGGAACAGGTATTAAAGCCGCCAACGTGCATTCACGTTTTGATCACAGGATTGCCATGGCTTGTGCCGTTGCAGCTTTGACTGCCGATGGGCCTGTCGTGATCGAAGAAGCGGAAGCTATCAATAAATCATATCCCGAATTTTACGATCATATCGCGAAGTTGGGCGCAAAGGTAACGATCGAAGGAGAAGTGCTCAGTCATTAATAAAACTTAATTCAAAGGGAAGTTTTATTCTTCCTGTTAAAATAATTGATATGAATAGTTTCGGTAGAATTTTTAGGGTGAATGTTTTCGGGGAATCGCACGGCGCTAGCGTGGGTGTTAATATCGATGGCGTTCCGGCCGGTATCCCGTTAACCCAAGCCGATTTTTTACCTGACCTTGAAAGGCGCAAGGCCGGCGCTAAAGGGACTACGCCCCGTAAAGAAGATGATCTGCCTTTCTTGAAATCCGGGGTGTTTAATGACCATACAACGGGTGCTCCCGTTACTATTCTTTTCGAAAATAATAATACCCGCAGTACCGATTACGAGAAGCTGCGCCAATTTCCAAGACCCGGCCATGCAGATTTTGTGGCTACGAAGAAATTCGGAGGATTTGAAGACTACCGTGGCGGTGGGCATTTCAGTGGTAGACTGACGCTCAACTTGGTGGCTGCAGGGGTAATTGCTAAAAAAATCCTGGGCCCGGGTATTGAAGTAAAAGCGCGTTTGAAAGAAGTGGGTGGTTTTGAAGATCCGGAGAAGGGTTTAGAAGCTGCTATAGCGGCGAAAGACTCCGTTGGAGGCATCGTAGAATGTGTGGTAGATGGTCTGCCCATCGGTTTGGGAGAACCTTTCTTCGATTCGGTTGAATCCAATATTGCGCATGCCGTATTTTCCATTCCAGCCATTAAAGGGGTTGAGTTTGGAGCCGGTTTCGCTGCCGCGAAAATGAAAGGCTTGGAACACAACGATGCGATCATCGATGCTGATGGTCATACCGCTACCAATAATGCCGGTGGTATAGTGGGCGGTATTACAAACGGGAACCAATTGGTGGTACGGGTAGCGGTTAAACCTACGAGCAGTACACCGAAAGATCAACAAACGCTCAATATCAGCAGCGGCAACGTGGAAACATTTAGTGTGAAAGGTAGGCATGACCTATGCATCGCGCTTAGGGTGCCGGTGGTGCTGGAGGCTGTAGTAGCCATGGTATTGGCCGATTTTATGTTGTTGGAACAACGCCGTCCCAGGACCTGGGGGCAATAGTGCTTAAATCAAGAAAAAAGAGAAAAGCGGTCCCCTTGAGGACTGCTTTTTTATTCCCCGGGATTGCCGAAAATATGGGCTTCAACCCGGGCTACCGCATCATCATAAATGATACCTTCGTAAAAGTCACGGGTGAATGAGTCGTCATTTTCCTTTGGAATAATCACGGGCCAGTGATTTTCACCTTCGTATAGTACGACTGTTTTTAAGTTCAACGTTTTATCATAGCCGGGGATTTGCGAAGCCAACCATCCAAAATATTGTTCATCGTGTGCTTTGCCGGGATCGAGGGCCGTAAATTTTCGAAAATTTTCTTCACTGATGGAAACCCATACCTGGTATTGTAAATCCATTTCTTCATCAACCAGCTTTTGTATCAACAAGGCCTTGATGAAATAATCGGTTTGCTGCTCATGGCGGATGATACAGCTTTGTTCTTCCAACATCGCGATTGTTGACCTATCTTGTTCCGATAAAATCATGTACTGGTACGGTGCTTCAAAGGCAATGGCGGGAAGCTCATCTTCCCAGTTAAAGTCAAGTGAAACTTGATTCATATGTATCCGGTTTAGCCGTCGATCTTAATGGCGTAAAGATTTCCATCGGTGCTTGTCACGAAAATCTTACCATCTTTGATGACGGGTTGTGAGAGTATGCTACCCAAAGATAAAATCTTTTGTTCGGAGCGCTCCCCGTCCGGACCATAAAGTTCAAATCCTTTTTTAAAATGATCATCGGCGCCGTACACCTCTGTATAATGGGTTTTGGAACCTTCTGTTTGGAAGACCTGCTCCACGGTACCATCTATTTTGTTCACACCGTAAAGCTTACCGTTGAAGCAACCGAAATACACACGGTTTTTATACAAAGTGGCGGTTCCATATGCACGCATATTTAGCGGCAATTGCCATTTTACAAATCCCCCGGATTTATCGAGGGCGTAAAACCGGTGGGTATCTGAAGTACCGACAAATAACTGGGTACTATCGATGCAAGGTGTAGCAATGATCCAGCTACCGATTTCTTTCATATTCCAAACCGCTCTGCCGGTTTCGGCATTCACGGCATAAATATTATAATCCCGGCTACCGAAATATAATATGCCATCATCCAATACTGGGCCACGTTGTATCTCTCCATTTGGAAAATACCGGTCACCAACCGTTTGGAAAGTCCATTTTTGATGACCGTTTTTCGCATCTATAGCGATGAGTTGACCGCTGTAATTCCCGACGAATACCATGCTGTCATTACAAGCTGCTGTTGCATGGATACGGGCTGGGGTTTTAAATTGCCAAGCGGGTTGACCGTTGGATTTTTGTATGGCAAATAGATTTCCTTCACTGTCACCAATAAATAGTAAGGATTTATTAAATGCAGGGGCGGCGGTGTAATAATCCCAGGTATCCAACACGTTATTGGGCGCCGTTTTAAACTCCCATAACAATCGGCCATTATTGGCATTTAGGGCAAATAAATTACCATTTGTATTATAGACATAAACCCTGTCTTGATCTACTACAAGATCAGATCTTACCGCACTTCCGGCAGGATATTCCCAGGCAATTTTGCCATTGATTTGCTCTAAGGCATGCACGGTGCCATCATCACCGGCAATGATTACGAGGTTTTTGTAGATGCCCGGTGTGCTGCGTATTTGCTGACCGGTTTTAAATACCCAGTCGACCTCGATCGGTTTTACAACATTTTGGGCAATCAATAGGCTAGGGAAGAATATCAAGAATAGAATCTTGATGAGTTGTTGTATCATAATGTGGATTATAAATTAATAGGGGTAAATCACCTGCTTTGCATTTTATAGATATTTTTCCTCGATCACTTGTTGATGTGCTACGGGGTGACCCATAATAATGAAGCCGATGCTATTCACATTTACTTTATTTCCATTGACAGTACCGATATTATTGAGTGTTTCTGCCGGGAAAGATTTGAAGAGTGATATGCTCGCATGTCTCAGGAATTTAAATTCTTCGATCAACGCATCCCAGTCACCTGCATTTACTTGCACGGCGGCGGCATAAGCATCTTGATCAAAACCGGGTAACGGAACATTGTCTTTTCTTGCGAATACAAGCGCCCTGTAAATAAAAACCCGTTCAGTATCGATTATATGTCTTAAAATTTCGGGGATAGTCCATTTTCCGGGGGCGTATCGGTATTCCAGTTTATTTCCGGGGATGCTGGACAAAAAGGCAATATAAGTTTCCGTATGCTCTAGCATGGATTTTACTACATCGTCTCCTTGGGCTAAAGCAACATAACGATCGTAGAAACTGGGGTAATCTGAAGGGTTTGGACGAGGCATAAATATATATTTTTGGTTTTCAAGATACAAAGGAAGCCTGTAAATTTCGAATTTTGTTATAGTTGATCAAGGTTACCGGGATGAATTTTCTACCATACATCCAAGTTGTACCTTATCTATTGAACTATTTATGTAATTTGATGGCTTGTAAATAAAAACATTCGTATGAAAAAATGGTTCTTGTTAATCCTGTTTAGTATCGTTGTAACGGAAGGTATTGCCCAAGATGCCGCGATTGATGAAGCTTGGATGCGCGAACATTATACCAAACGGGAATTTTATATACCTATGCGCGATGGTGTGCGTTTATTTACGGCCGTATATATGCCGAAGGATAGAAGCACAAAGCATCCCGTTTTAATGAGCCGTACACCGTATTCGTGTGCACCATACGGTGAGGAACATTACGCCGCCATTTGGAAAAAATATCATGCGCATTACCTCGCGGAGGGTTACATAATGGTAATGCAAGATGTTAGGGGAAGATGGATGAGCGAAGGTACTTTTGTGAATGTCCGCCCATTTAACCCGAATAAAAGAAATAAACATGATATAGACGAGGCTAGCGATACTTATGATACGATCGATTGGTTAGTTAATAATGTTGATAACAATAATGGTAATGTAGGGGTATTCGGCATATCTTACCCTGGATTTTATTCCACGATGGCAGCATTAAGTGGTCATCCTGCGTTGAAAGCCGTGAGCCCGCAAGCGCCGGTAACCAACTGGTTTATCGGGGATGATTTTCATCATAACGGCGCATTCTTCCAAATGGATGCATTCGCTTTTTATACTTCATTCGGTCAACCGCGGCCGCTCCCTACTACGAAGGGGCCTAAGCGTTTTGAATATTATACGAAAGATAATTACAAGTTTTACCTGGAAGCAGGCTCGTTGGAGGGATTAACAAAACTGATGGGCGACAGTATCGCCTTCTGGAAAGATCTGATGAGCCACGGGAATTACGACACCTGGTGGCAAGAAAGAAATGTCAGCGCATTCGTTAAAAATATTCAACCGGCAACATTGGTCGTAGGTGGTTTATTTGATGCGGAAGATTGTTACGGCGCCTGGCAAACTTATAAATCAATTGAGAAATTAAGTCCCAATGCAAACAATAGGATCGTCATGGGGCCATGGTATCATGGGCAATGGGCATCCAAGGATGGATCTACCTTAGGTCATTTGCATTTCGATAGCAATACGGCGAAATGGTACCAGGAAAATATCGAGATTCCTTTTTTTGATTATTATTTAGCGGGTAAAGGCAGTGAGCCGGATCTTGCCGAAGCCACTATATTTTTTACAGGGGAGAATCAATGGAGAAGGCTGCCGCAATGGCCTATGAGTTCAGCTCAATCAAAGGCATTGTATTTTCATACCGGGGGAATATTAGACTTTAAAGAGCCCGTAGATAGAAATAGCGCCACGGAGTATGTCAGCGATCCCTCGAAGCCTGTTCCATATGTAAATGAAATACATCATACCCGCACCATCAGCTATATGACTGATGATCAGCGGTTTGCTTCGCGTAGGCCGGATGTTATCACGTTCCAAACCGGGGTTTTAGAGCAGGATGTGACGATTGCAGGGCCGGTGGTTGCCGACTTGATTGCAAGTGTAAGTAGTACTGATGCTGATTTTGTAGTTAAACTAATAGATGTTTTCCCGGATGATTTCAGTTATAATGAACCGGAAGCCCCCACTGCGCATAGCCGGTTAACTTCCAGTACTTACCCGATGGGCGGATACGAAGCATTGGTAAGGGGAGAGGTATTAAGGGGCAAGTTTAGGGATAGTTTTGAAAAGCCAAGCCCGTTTTCTCCAAATAAACCAACGCAGGTGAAGTTTACATTGCCGGATGTAGCGCATACCTTTAAGAAAGGTCACCGTATCATGATACAGGTGCAAAGCTCATGGTTTCCATTAGTGGATCGGAACCCGCAGCAGTTCATGGACATTTACCATGCGCAACCCGGGGATTTTAAAAAGGCTACGATCAAGTTATATCACGACAGGAAGAACGCTTCAAAAATATGGCTGCCAATTTTGAAATAAGATAGTGAGTATAACATATTTCATAAAGGAAGTATATATTGCAACAAAATTTTAATCAAACCAAATGATTCGCAAATGTTTGCTGATGGGCTTAGTTGCCCTGATAAGTCTGCCAGTAGTGGCACAACGCAAGAAAAAATCAAGAAAGAGGGCGTCTAAAGAGCCCGAGTTGGTGCTCAATTCGGCAGTAGATTCTGCCAGTTATGCAATTGGCTTGGATATTGCTAAAAATTTGAAAGCCAACGATATGGATAGCCTTAATTTTGATTTGGTGATCCATGCTTTAAAAGCAGGTTGGTCCGGAGATTCTGTATTATTGACACAAGAACAATGCGAGATGTCTATTTCTGATTATTTACAAAAGATGAAAGCCGAAAAATTGGCTAAAGCAAAAGCGGCAGGTGAGAAATTCCTTGCCGAAAATAAAACTAAACCCGGTGTCATCACCACAGCCAGCGGGTTACAATACCAGGTATTGAAAGAAGGTACCGGTCCTAAGCCTACCCTGAACAGCAGGGTAAAAACGCACTACACGGGTATGTTGCTAGACGGAACCAAGTTTGATAGCTCTGTTGACAGGGGCGAACCAATTACCTTCCCGGTTACAGGTGTAATTAAGGGTTGGACCGAGGCTTTACAGTTGATGCCTGTCGGTTCAAAATGGAGATTGTTCATTCCGTCTGATCTCGCCTATGGCGACAGGGGCGCAGGCGGTAAGATCAAACCGGGAGATGCATTGATATTCGAAGTTGAATTGTTAGAAATTGTTCAATAATTAATTCGCATTCCCCAGCAGGATGGGCTCACGAGTTCATCCTGCCAAAATTTACCCACCGCGATCAATCCCGTGATTCCCAAAAAATTACCCCGACCAAATTCATGGCCGGGGCAAAATATTCCAAAAATTATATTCAATTCAATTAAGCCTCTGCATAAGCGCTTGTTGGTTCACAAGTACAAACAAGGTTACGGTCACCATGTGTATTATTCACCCTGCTAACACTTGGCCAGAATTTATTCAATTTCACGTATTCTAATGGGAAAGCAGCTTGTTGACGGCTGTACGGGCGATCCCAATCATCGGCAGTGATTACAAATTGGGTATGCGGAGCTTGTTTGAGTACGTTATTTGTTTTATCTGCCTGGCCATTTTCTACCGCGCGAATTTCTTCACGGATAGATAACAATGCATCGCAGAAACGATCCAGCTCTGCCTTATCTTCACTTTCCGTAGGTTCGATCATGATCGTTCCGGGAACCGGGAAGCTCATGGTAGGGGCGTGGAAGCCATAGTCTATCAAACGTTTCGCAACATCTTCCGCTTCGATACCGGCAGTTGATTTAAATGGACGTAAATCCACGATAAATTCATGCGCACAAGTACCATTGACACCAGTGTAAAGAATGTTGAAGTCATTTTCCAACCTGGCTTTCATGTAGTTTGCATTCAGGATGGCAAAACGTGTAGCTTCACGCAGACCGTTATATCCTAGCATGCGGATGTAAGCATAAGATATCAACAGGATGCTTGCAGAACCGTAAGGAGCAGCAGATACCGCGTGATGGGCTGCGCTACCATTAGTGCCGGTTACAATATTCACATGTGAAGGTAAGAATGGTGCGAGGTGTTTTGCAACACAAATGGGGCCCATGCCGGGACCACCGCCACCGTGAGGAATCGCGAATGTTTTATGCAAGTTCAGGTGACAAACATCGGCGCCGATCAAACCCGGGGCGGTCAATCCCACTTGCGCATTCATGTTTGCACCGTCCATATATACTTGTCCGCCATGTTGATGGATGATATCACAGATTTCTTTTACAGTCTCCTCATACACACCGTAAGTTGAAGGATAAGTAATCATCACACCGGCTAAGTTATCCGCATGTTGAGCGGCCTTAGCTTTCAGGTCTTCTACATCGATATAACCGTTTTCCAATGCTTTTACGATAACAACCTTGAAACCGGACATTACCGCGGATGCAGGGTTCGTTCCGTGTGCAGAGATCGGGATCAAAATCACGTTACGGTGATGATCGCCGCGGCTTTCGTGGTATGCTTTGATTGTTAACAAGCCGGCATATTCTCCTTGTGCCCCGCTGTTAGGCTGTAAGCTACAAGCGTGGAAAGCGGTGATTTTACAAAGGTAATCGCTCAACTCATCTAATACCTGTTTGTAGCCTTGTGCTTGATCCGCAGGTACGAAGGGGTGAATCTTGCTCCAATGACTCCAGCTTAAAGGAATCATTTCAGAAGCAGCATTTAATTTCATCGTACAAGAGCCCAATGAAATCATGGAAGTATTGAGGGATAGATCTTTATTTTCAAGTGATTTCAAATAGCGCATCATTTGTGTTTCACTGTGATGCGTATTGAATACCGGGTGCAGCAAGTACGGGGAGGTACGTTGTAAATCCGCCGGAATCGTGATAGAAGACAATGCACTGGCGTCTATAGTTGTAGCTCCAAAAACTGCCAATATATCATTAACATCAGCCAAAGTAGTGGCTTCATCCAAGGAGATGCCAACGGTGTTGCCTTCACCGTAATAGAAATTGATACCTTTTGCTTCAGCCGCAACTTTGATGGCTTGAGCATCGGTAGCTTGTATGGTGATGGTATCAAAATAAGCCTTGGTGAGTACATTAACGCCGACTTTAGACAATCCATTGGCCAGTGCGGCTGTAAATTGTGCGACCCTGCTGGCAATATTTTTCAAACCTTCAGGGCCATGAAAAACAGCATACATGGCAGCCATATTGGCTAATAATGCTTGTGCTGTACAAATATTGGAAGTAGCCTTTTCGCGTTTGATGTGTTGTTCGCGGGTCTGTAATGCCATCCTTAAAGCGCGGTTTCCCGATGCATCGATACTAACACCGATAATTCGGCCTGGGATTGCCCTCTTAAATTCATCTTTCGTAGAGAAGAAAGCTGCGTGGGGGCCACCGTAACCCAAAGGAACTCCAAATCTTTGAGCGGAACCGATGGCTGCATCGGCGCCTAGTTCTCCGGGAGAAGCCAATAAAGTTAATGCTAAAAGATCGGTAGCCATGGCAACGTAAGCGCCTGCGGCATGTACTTTATCAATAAATGCTTTATAATTTTCTATGCTACCATTGGCGGCAGGATATTGAACTAATGCACCGAAATAAGTTTCGTCGATCGCTGCCGCTTCGAATTTACCAAATACTAATTCGATGTTCAAAGGCGTTGCGCGGGTAATGACAACATCTTTTGTTTGCGCAAAAACGGCTTCATCTACGAAAAACTTAGGCCGGGCAGGATGATCATGATCGCGGTTCAGTGCGCTGAAGAACATGCTCATCGCTTCCGCGGCGGCAGTAGCTTCATCTAACAAAGAGGCGTTAGAAATTGGCAAACCCGTCAAGTCGCTTACCATGGTTTGGTAATTGAGCAAACTTTCCAAACGGCCTTGCGAAATCTCTGCTTGGTAAGGGGTATATTGGGTATACCATCCTGGATTTTCGAAAACGTTCCGAAGAATTACGCTCGGCGTAATTGTATCGTAATACCCTTGACCGATATAAGTCTTATAAACTTTATTTTTCAGTGAAACGGTTTTCAAATGTGCCAAGTATTCATTTTCGCTCATGGCTGCCGGGATGGCCAAGTCATGTGACATGCGGATGGATGCTGGAACTGTTTTTTTGACCAATTCATCTAACCCGGAAACTCCGACTGTATCTAACATCGACCGGGTTTCTGATTCGTCGGGACCGATGTGGCGGCCAACGAATTCGTTTTGTTGCATATCCAATAGATTCATGATATAAAGCAGGTATTAACTGATAAGAATGCGCAAAGTTAGTGTGATTTTAAGCAATCGCCAAACCTTCCCGCTAGAATCGGATTTGTAATGATAATTAAGCGGTTAGTTGGACTGTATTTGTCATAAAAAGGTCTACAAATTGCCAGGTTTTGGACTTTCCTTTAACTTCGCAGTAAATTTTAAGCGAAACAATGGGGGATATACTCGACCAGTGGCAAAGAAAAGCGAAAGATCACCAAAAGGTCAACAAGCAGTTTTTGCAAAAATTACAAACCAAGAAGGGAAAAGGTACCGAACGCCTCTTACCCCGGCTGCATGACGAGGCTTTTTCAAAGATCGATTGCCTCGATTGCGCCGGTTGTTGTAAAACGATCAGCCCCAGGTTCAAAACACCCGATATTAAGCGTGTATCTAAGCATTTGGGTTTGAAAGAATCCGTGTTTATCGATGCTTACCTCAACTTGGACAGTGATGGTGATTACGTTGTGAAAAGTAGTCCCTGCCCATTCCTAGGTAGCGACAATTACTGCGCTATTTATGAAGTTCGCCCGGGTGATTGCCGTAATTATCCTTATACGGATAGTGACCAGTTTTACAAACGCCCCAATACAACCTTTCTAAATTCAACTATTTGTCCTGCTGTATATTACGTATTAGAAAAACTACGCGAGAAAATGTCGCTTTAGCCGTCTTTGCCGGGTTGTTCATCTTTATCCAAATTCAAATGCCGCATAGCCGGGGAAATGACATAAGTCGTAATGACTACGAACAATGTCATGCAACCACCGAAAACGACGGCCGGAACCGTACCCATCAACTTGGCGGTTAAGCCGCTTTCAAAGGCACCCAATTCATTCGATGAACCTACGAACATCTGCCCAACGGAAGCTACCCGCCCGCGCATATCATCGGGTGTTTTGAGTTGTAAGATCGTTTGCCTGACAATTACGCTGATACCATCTAGCATGCCACTGACAAACAATGCAGCGAGGGATAATATAAAATTCTTCGATAATGCGAACACGATAATACTAATACCGAAGCCGAATACAGCACCCAGTAATTTAAGACCCGGTTTCTTGGAAAGTGGTCTATAAGCCAATATAAACATCGTGATGAGGGAACCCACGGCCGGAGCGGCGCTTAACAAGCCATAGCCTAACGAGCCGACATGTAAAATGGTGGTGGCAAATATGGCCAACAATGCCTTCGCCCCGCCGAATAATACGGCAAACATATCTAAAGCCATCGCGTTCAGTACCACTTTTGTATGCCAAACAAATTTTAATCCCGTTCCCAAGCTTTGCCAAACGGATTCTCCTTTTTCCTTGTAATGAATAGGCTTAGGTTTAATGTTGATCAAGGAGTACAAGGGTAATAACATCATCCCGATCACCAAAAGCATACTCCAGTGGACGCCGAACCAATAGATGCAAAGTCCGCCGATGGCAGGGCCTAAAACGCCGCCTACCTGCCAAGCAGAAGAGCTCCAAGTCGCCGCATTTTTATATAATTGCCTGGGAACCAATAAAGAAAGTAGTGTGAAGTTTGCTGGTCCAACGAAAGCGCGTAAGATACCTCCCACGAATACCATGGAATAAGTCAGCCAGGCAATAGATTGAACGGAGAAGCCTTTTAGAATATCATCCCAGGTCAGTAAAAATAAAATGGTGCTGATAAAGATATAGCCGACCATGCATTTTATCAATAAACCCCTTTTTTCCCTTTTATCCACGATATGTCCAGCAAATAATGCCATCGACAAAGCGGGGATAACTTCTGCCAAGCCGATTAACCCCAGTGATAAGGGATCTTGCGTTAGGTGATAAATTCTCCATTCAATAATGGCAAATTGCATGGTAAGTGCAAAAACTAGGGCGAAACGGATTACCAGGAAGAACTTGAACTCCCTGTACCGTATAGATGCGTATGGATCAATCCTGCCCTGTGGTGCTGGTTTCATTGCCAATCTTACTGTTTTTTACCTTGAGATGAATAACTTTTGACCGGTTTTTCCTGTTATTATTTTGGATGACGGAATTTGAAGATCAAAGGTAATGCAGCGAAATATAAGAGTCAATAAAAAATACCGCCTGTGTCAATTCATCTCCTTATGTCATAAATTTTATTATATGAAGGGATGGTTTTATATATTTAAGGAAACAAATAAAATTGTACGTCCTATGAGTTTTGTTCGCTTAGCTTGCTTTGTTCTTACAGCACCTTTTATTTTGTCATCCACGGCATGTGACACGGCATCCAAAAAGGGACAACAAGATTCTGTAAATGTCGAATCGGACTCCGCCCAAGCTGCTGCTAATACGGTACGCCTGCAATTGGTGACCGATCAATTCATTTCCCCGGTTGCGATGGCCACGCCGCACGATGGCTCAGATCGCCTTTTTTTCTGCCAGAAGGAAGGAAAAGTTTGGGTAGTTGAAAACGGGAAATTATTGTCCAAACCATTTATCGATGTATCCGGTGAAATGGTAAAGATTAACGAGGCTTACGATGAAAGGGGATTGCTCGGCATTACTTTTCATCCAGATTATAAATCTAACGGTAAATTTTACCTGTATTATAGCGTGCCGAGCGCTGTAAAGGGAAGTAACCACAAATCCCGCGTGGCGGAATTCAAAGTCTCTGCAAATGATAAAAATATTGCAAATAAAACTTCTGAAAGGGTAATATTAGAATTTGAGCAACCCGAATCTAACCACAACGGTGGCGATATCATCTTCGGCCCTGATGGATACTTATACATTGCTTCCGGCGATGGCGGCGGCGGTGGCGATAAGCACGGCGAAAACGGGAATGGCCAGAATTTGAATACCCTGCTAGCCAAAATTTTAAGGATCGATGTTAATTCGGCTAAACCTTACGGGATTCCGAAAGATAATCCATTCGTAGGTAAAACGGGTGCTAGGCCAGAAATCTATGCATACGGTTTACGCAACCCTTGGCGTATTTCATTCGATAAGTTAAACCATCGCTTGTTTGCCGGGGATGTTGGACAAAATAAATATGAAGAAGTAGATATCATTGAGAAGGGCGGTAACTATGGTTGGAGAATAATGGAAGGGTTCCATGATTATAATGTTCCGAACGGCGCTGATAAATCCAAATTATTGCCACCGATCCATGAATATGAGCACCCATTGGGTATCAGTATCACCGGGGGCTATGTTTACCGCGGGAAGGCTATCCCGGCTTTACAGGGTAAATACGTTTTTGGAGATTATAACGGTAAAACCTGGGTGTTAACGCAAAACGGCAATAAATGGACCCGTCAAGACCTGGTTTTACAAGGCAAACCGGATCTTAATATGGCTATTTTAAGTTGGGGGCAAGATGAAGCCGGGGAATTGTACATGTTGCTTACCACCACTGGGAAAGGAGAGACCAAGGGGGCTATTTACAAGTTAGTAAACCCGAATTAAACCGTTTAACAGTTTTTTATATTGATATTGAATCGAATAACCGTATCTTTAAGAGCTTGCAAAGGCCAGAACTGAGCAGCTAGTAGCCTTTAGCACGTAATTTTTTGTTAAAAGAACCGCACCGGCGATTTACCGGGTACGATTTCTTTATTTTTGAGTAATACTAGAAGGAGACGTATATGAGAATGAAATTGAAAGCCATTATACCCGTATTGCTTATCACCGTTTCGGCTGGTGTCTTCGCATTTACAAAGTATGGCTATAACATTGATCCCCCGGGAAGGTATGAAGCGATCATACAACTTGTGGGAACCATACTGAAAGAAGGTCATTACCAACCCAAACCGATTGATGATGCTTTCTCGAAAGAAGTTGCCCAGAAGTTCCTCAAAACATTAGATTCCGAGAAGAAATTTTTCCTGCAATCAGATATTGAAACTATCAATTCGGTAGATAATCATATCGATAATGAATTGCTCGATGGCGCACCTTTATTATTTTTCTCTACAACGAATGAGATTATAAAGAAAAGGATTGATGAAGCGAACGGGATTTATACCGAGATTTTATCAAAACCTTTTGATTTCAGTAAAGATGAAACCATTCTTTTAGATCCTGACTCGATGGCTTATGCCAAAGACGATGCTGATCGCCGCGAAGTTTGGCGTAAAATGTTGAAGTACCGCGCCTTGGAGAATTATTCCCAATTACTGGAATCCCAAAAAAATGCTAAGGAAGAAGCCAAGGGAAAACCGGTTGAACAAAAATCCGATAAGGAACTGGAAGCCGAAGCGCGCCAAAAGGTAAAAACTGTTTACGATCGTTATTTCGATCGCTTGAAAAATAAGATGGATGATGATGAACGCTTTAACATGTTCGTCAATTCCATCACCACAACTATGGATCCCCATACTGATTATATGCCTCCTGCCGACAAAAGATATTTCCAGGAACAGATGTCCGGTAAATTCTTCGGCATCGGTGCACAGTTGCGGGAAGAAGATGGTAAGATCAAGATCGTGAGTATCGTGGTAGGTAGCCCCAGTTGGAAGCAAGGCCAATTGAGAGCTAACGATGTGATTTTGAAAGTAGGGCAAGGAGATGAGGAACCCGTGGATATTACCGGTTTCGCGGTGGAAGACGCGGTGAAGCTGATCCGTGGCCAACAAGGTACGGAAGTTCGTTTGACGGTTAGGAGCACCGACGGTACGCAAAAAGTGATTTCAATTATCAGGGATGAGATTATACTGGATGAAACGTTTGCCCGTTCGGCAATTATCCAGGGTAAAAATAAAATAGGTTATATCTACCTGCCGGAGTTTTATGCCGATTTCCAAGATCGCGATGGCGCCAGTTGCGCTGCCGATGTTGAGAAGGAAGTGAAGAAACTACAGGCGGAACACGTGGATGGTATCATCCTGGATTTAAGATTTAACCCCGGTGGTTCTTTGCCGGATGTTGTGAAGATGGCAGGTTTATTTATTCCCGAAGGGCCGGTAGTACAAGTGCGTACCCGTGGTAATAATGTGCAGGTGTTGAAAGATCAAGGTAAAAAAGTACAGTATGATGGTCCTTTAGCGATTATGGTGAATGAATACAGCGCCTCCGCTTCAGAAATTTTGGCTGCCGCGTTGCAAGATTACAACCGTGCTGTAATTATAGGTAGCAATACCTTCGGTAAAGGTTCCGTACAAAGAATTTTAGAATTGGATAACTTCGTAAAAGGTGATTTCGGCGGCAGCTTAGGCGGCTTGAAATTGACCGTTCAGAAGTTTTACCGTGTAAATGGTGGTTCTACCCAATTGAAAGGCGTAAAACCAGATGTATTGTTGCCAGACCCATATTCAGAAACCGGCGAACGTAAAGATCCGGATGCATTGCAATGGGATGAAATTGCCAAAGCGAATTATAACAGGTGGCAGCCCGGTGTTGATGTTAGCACCTTAGCTCAAAACAGCGCTAACCGTATTGCTAAAGATGAGTCTTTCAGGATCATAAAGGATAATATCAAGATGCTTAAAAGCTTGGATGATCAGAAGACCTTCCCGCTTAGTTTGAAGGCTTATGATACCGAACAAAAAGCAAATGCGACCGCTCTTAAGAAGTTTGATCGCGCCAATGATAAAGTAACGCCTTTGGATATTTCGAGTCTTAAAGTGGATTTAGACCGGATTTCCAGTGATTCTGCTAAAGTAGCCCGTAATAAGGAATGGGTTAAAATTAGAACGCAAGATCCTTATTTGAATGAGGCTGTAAACGTGATGAACGATTTGATCGGTATCACTACACCGAAGATGAAACCCGGCGGTATGACATCTAATAATTAATTGAATCTAGAATAATTGAAGAAGTCCGTGTAGTAAGGCGTATCGCCTTTATTGCATGGGCTTTTTTCATGGCTGTTTGATTATAAGAATCATGGGGTGTTGAATAGTGTACCTGTAGTTGAAGAGTGCGACGCAACGGGGGATTAATGGGGGATCCGGCGCTGGGAAAATGATAATTGTAAATGGGCCAACAGGGATCGAATTATAAATCCGGATTCCGGCCCGCCACCGCCAGCCATGGGTCGCGACCCATGGCTACCATGGCTACCGTTTGATATCTATGATTTTCCTGGTTTTTTTGTTTTTCATTTTATCGGGGATATTCGCCAGGATTTCCTTTTTAAATGCTTCGATCACGGCTTGCTTGATAAAATAACGATGCGTTACCAGGCTGATTTCCCTAACCGGTTCCGGCGCTTTAAAAAAGCGTACCATGTTCATCTGCTTGGCAGATAAATCTTGCAAAGATAGTTCCGGCAAGATGGTATAGCCATCGTTTAGCTCCACCATGCGTTTAAGTGTTTCCACGCTGCCGGTATTATATTCGAGGTTCTTGTGATCGCCCATCGTGAATTTCTCGTGGCAGATATTGAGCACCTGGTTGCGCATGCAGTGCCCTTCATTAAGAAGCCACACATCCTTGATTTCGAGTTCGTCCGCGATGACATACTTTTTCTCATGCAGTTTATGATTTTTCGCAGCATATACAACGAAAGATTCATAAAACATGGGATGCTCTTCGAGGTGTGCGTTATTAAGTGGCGTGGCAAGTATGCCGCAATCCAGTTGTTCTTGCTTCAACAACTGTATGATCTGCTCTGTTGAATATTCCCAAATTTCTAATTTCACCTTGGGATACTTCTTAATAAAGCCGGTAATGATGCGGGGAAGAAGGTAAGGGGCAAGCGTGGGGATGATGCCGACCTTGAGGATTCCTTGTACTTCTTTCTTTTGATCCGTGATGATTTCCCGTATCCGGGCATTTTCCTTGATAATTATTCTCGCTTGTGCGATGACCGCCGTACCGATTTCTGTAGGTACTACCGGAAGCTTGCTCCTATCAAATAACTTGGCTCCTAGCTCATCCTCCAATTTCTGAATTTGCATACTTAAGGTAGGCTGAGTTACGAAGCATTTCTCCGCCGCAGTTACAAAGCTCCTGTAGGTGTCTACTGCTACTATATATTCAAGTTGTACGGTCGTCATACGCTAATCCTCCAAAATAATCCGGGGCAAAGGTATTGATAAAACCTATTTAAATTATTAATTTGATATTAAAATACAAATATAGCGTTATGGGCGGTGTTTACGACAAAAAATTGGATTGGATGGAATTGGAAGGGGGCGTATAGGATTGTATTTTGCAGATGCAGGCGGAACGCGAATGTAGGACGCGAATGTAGGCGGGACTCGCGAGTCCCGCCTGGCAGAATCCCGCCTGGCAAAATCCCGCCTGGCGGGAAATATATTTAAAAAATCCGGTAACGGTATTTGATTTTTTCGACGTTGTTAGCCAATTCCTTGATATTGATAGATGCCTGTATTTCATTTACGGCTTCATTTTTCAACTGGCGGAATTCGGCTTGTTTGGCTTCCACGATGGCTTTTTCAGCTAGGCCGTTATCCAAAGCTAGTTTCAATGAATAATTCACCTTGGAATAATAAGAATCCAGCAAGCTGAAATATTCGTTGTAGAGGTTCTCGAAGCGTTTTGTTTGCATAACGAGATCTTCCAGTTGATTATTTACTTCCTTCAGATTCGGGTTTTCGCGCAGGAGTGATTCGTAGTTGAGCTTCCCTTTTTCGGTGTACTTCTCTTCCAGCCTGTTAAAGAAATCCACGACTTTTTCCTTCCTAAAATCGAAGAAATATTCGTTCAATGTTTCAGCGATGGTTTTATTACCCCTTGCGGGCATTGGAAATTTCATCGATGCCGCGGTAAATTGCAGCATTTCGTACATATTTTCCTGCAAGAGATTGAGCTGATCTTTATTGAAGTTCAGTCCAAATTCGAATTTTTGATTGGCATCGTTGAGGGCGGTGTAATAAATGGTGTATTTATTCAATTCCTTTTCGAAATCTTGCAATGCTTGCCTGCTGATGGCTTTATTGCTGATGCTCACGCTGTGTAAGAAGTTCATTACGGAGCTGGCAATAGCCAATGGCGGCGTTAGCGAGGTAAAGCTTTTAAAAATCGGGCTTTCGATGATCGATTTGGTAGATTCGATGATCTTACCATCGCGATCCACTTTATCGGCTTTCCCTTTGAGCACGATTTTTTGTACGAGTTCTACGACGCGATCACTCAGCGAGAACCCTAATTCTTTACTTTCAGGGTTATTGAGGGAAGTGATGAATACATCGAGGTTATTCGTTGTGGTCCTGGATTTCAGGTCGATAATCTTTTTATTAAGCAGGTAAAACGTTTCACTGGCGTTGATCACGTTACTTTTAATCAGCTCGTATTTCGTAGAATTATCGAGATCCCTGCCTTTGAGCAAAGCCTGGATGGCAGAAGTATTTTGTTTATCGTTATCCGACACCCTTTGCAGTTCATCCATGATTTTTTTAATCGTGGTATCTTGCGTTTTGATGGGTGGCGGTTTGATCTCGGGGTCCTGTGCTAATGCAAAATGGCACGCAGAAAAGATGAGCATGATACATAAGCCCGCGAATCGGCGTAGCCTTCTCAAGATAATATGTCTGTTATTTACCATAGGTTTTTCTATCGGCGACGAAATTATATAGTTAGATGCTTCGATGTTAGATTTCCTATTTAAAGTCATGGGCATTTGATACATGCTATTCAATCCTTTTTTCAACAATCTAAATTATAAAATATGATGCCAAAAAAATCGATTGACAAAGATACAATTAATAATATTTGATGAGCGGTTAATTCGTACAATAAATAGCCTGGTTTGATTAAAATCAGCCACAGTGTTGCATTTAAATATTATTATTTTTGAAAATTTAAGATGATTTCATTTCAATATTCTACGAATTACCATTATTTTTGCCCTGCATGAAAAAGTGCTTCGTCATATTGATCGCGATTCATTTTAGTACCGGCAATGTTATTTTGCCGGCATTAATGAAGATTTCGCCTTTAATAGAGCATTTTCATCAGCATAAAATGGAAAATCCGGCAATAACCTTGCTATCTTTTTTATATCTGCATTATTCTGATGTGAGCCATTTGGAAAAACACCATGCTGATCATGAAAACCTCCCCTGGCATTTCGATGATTGTTGTTCTTTCTTCGTTTGCCAGCACCATCAATTGATGTATGAACAGCAATTCTATTTTCAAAACCATGTTATACCGCTTAAAATAGAGAAGGCGAGTTTCGTAAGTGCCTTCCATGACCAAAGCCCCATCCATACTATTTTCCAACCTCCCCGCTGTTAGTAGTACTACCTATACATTTTACTTTACATACAACTGGAATTTATTTTCGAAGCGTTTACCCGTTCCTGTTGGTAAGCGCCCTGTGAAATATGAATTATGCATGATAACCGGTAACCCGTGTTATCTAATTGACTACTAATAACTATGCTAGAAAAAATAATCGCCTTTTCAATCAGGCAAAAACTGATCGTGGGCATAATGACCCTGGCCTTGCTCGGGTGGGGAATTTTTTCCCTTACACGCTTACCGATCGACGCGGTACCCGATATTACGAACAACCAGGTACAGGTGATTACGGTATCGCCTTCGCTGGCTGCACAAGAGATAGAGCAGTTCGTGACCTTTCCCGTGGAGCAGTCTATGGCTACCATTCCCGGGATGGTGGAGCTACGCTCGATCTCCCGTTTCGGTTTATCTGTACTCACCGTGGTATTCGAGGATGATATGGATCCTTATCTCGCGCGGCAATTAGTGCAGGAAAGGATCATCCTGGCCAAGGAGGAAATCCCATCTTCCCTGGGTAGCCCCGAGATGATGCCCATGACAACAGGTTTAGGGGAAATCTATCAATATGTTATTCATGCCAAGAAAGGTTATGAAGATAAATACAATGCAACCGAGTTGCGTAGTATCCAGGATTGGATCGTACGTCGGCAATTATTGGGAACGCCGGGAGTGGCAGATGTAAGCAGTTTCGGCGGCTACCTCAAACAATACGAAGTAGCTATTGACCCCGATAAGTTACGATCTATGAACATCAGCATTAACGAAGTATTCGAGGCTGTTCAGAAAAATAACGAAAATTCCGGGGGCGCATATATTGAAAAGCAACCCAATACTTATTATATCCGTGCCGAAGGATTGGTGAGAAACGAGCAAGATATCGAGAATATCGTGGTGAAAAACACTTCCGGCATGATGCCGGTGCTGGTACGGGATATTGCCACCGTGAGGATTGGCAGCGCCTTGCGTTACGGGGCGCTCACGTTAAATACTTCGGGAGAAGCTGTCGGCGCCATCGTGCTAATGATCAAGGGCGCCAATTCGAGCGCCGTTATCCGCGATGTGAAGGCGAGGATCGAAAAAATTAAAAGTACATTACCCGAAGGAGTAGATATAGAACCGTTCTTGGATCGTACCAAGCTGGTTAATAACGCGATCGATACCGTTACCCGCAACCTGGTGGAAGGTGCATTGATCGTGATATTCCTGCTGGTTTTACTGCTGGGAAATTTGAGGGCCGGTTTAATCGTGGCTTCGGTTATCCCTTTATCGATGCTATTCGCGATCAGCATGATGAATTTATTCGGCGTGTCCGGCAACCTGATGAGTTTGGGCGCGATTGATTTCGGTTTGATCGTAGATGGCGCCGTGATCGTGGTAGAGGCATCCCTATATTTTATGGCTACCCATTTTGCCGGGAAGAAACTGGAACAATCACAAATGGACGAAGTTGTGGGGAATGCTGCTCGCCGGATCATGAGCTCGGCAGTATTCGGACAAATCATTATCCTGATCGTGTATTTACCAATTTTAGCATTAACGGGGATCGAAGGCAAGATGTTTAAACCGATGGCCCAAACGGTTTCCTTCGCAATACTGGGTGCCTGCCTGTTATCATTGACATATGTGCCGATGATGAGCGCCTTGTTTTTGAGTAAGAAAGTAAAAGCGGAACATGGATTTTCGGAAAAGATCATCGATGCGATGCACCGCGTTTATGAACCCATACTAAAAAAGGTTTTACAGTATAAGAGAACCGTGATAATATCCGTGATCTTGATATTCTCTGCCAGTATTTTCATTTTTTCGAACTTGGGCGGGGAGTTCATCCCATCTTTAGATGAAGGTGATTTCGCCGTAGAGGTGCGCCTCAGGACGGGAACCTCCCTCACACATACCATCGAGGTAGTGGATAAAGCCTCGAAAATTTTATTGGAAAATTTTGAAGAGGTAGAAAAAGTAGTTGGCAAAATCGGTAGCTCTGAAATTCCGACAGACCCGATGCCGGTTGAAGCTTGTGACCTCATGGTCATCCTGAAACCTAAAAGTAAATGGGTTAATGCCGAAACAAAGGATGAGCTGGCCGAGAAGATGCAAGCGAAACTGGCGGCCATACCGGGGATTGACTTCGGCTTTCAGCAACCCATTCAAATGCGTTTCAACGAATTGATGACCGGCGCCAGGCAAGACGTGGTTGTGAAAATATGGGGCGAAGATTTACAAGTATTAAGCGAGCAGGCTAAGAAATTGGGGCAGATCGCGCAGAATGTTGATGGCGCCAAGGATATATACGTGGAGAAAGTTACCGGCTTACCCCAAATCGTGATCCGCTATAACAGGGCCGCGATGGCTAAATACGGCCTGGACGTGTCGAGCATCAACCAAACGATCCGCACGGCTTTTGCCGGGGAAAGCGCCGGCTTGGTTTACGAGGGAGAAAGAAGGTTCGACCTGGTGTTAAGGCTCAAGGAAACGAACCGCCGTAAAATTGATGATGTACAAAATCTATATGTAGCCACTGCTGATGGTTTCCAAGTGCCGTTGACAGAATTGGCGGATGTTAAGATTGAATTGGGCCCGAATCAAATTCAAAGGGAAGAGGCCAAGAGAAGAATTATCGTGGCTTTTAATGTACGTGGTCGTGATGTAGCTTCGATCGTGCATGAACTGGAAACAAAAGTTAATGCCAATCTGAAATTGCCTGCCGGGTATTACGTTACTTACGGCGGTGCATTTGAAAACCTTGAAGCTGCTAAATCAAGGTTGGGTATCGCTGTTCCGGTGGCATTATTACTCATTTTTATATTGCTCTATTTCGCATTCAGTTCCGTTAAATACAGTGTACTCATTTTCACGGCAATCCCCTTGTCGGCCATAGGCGGCATCTTTGCACTTTGGGCGCGGGGGATGAACTTCAGCGTATCTGCCGGTGTTGGGTTTATCGCACTTTTCGGTGTGGCTGTATTGAACGGCATCGTGCTTATAACAGAGTTTAACCGCTTAAAAGCTGAAGGTATGAACGATGTATATGAACGGGTACTCAAAGGTACGGCCGTGAGGTTAAGACCCGTGATGATGACTGCCTTGGTGGCTTCTTTCGGTTTTGTACCGATGGCCTTGTCGAATGGATCGGGCGCAGAAGTGCAACAACCCTTGGGGACGGTAGTGATCGGTGGACTGGTTTCAGCTACCATGTTGACATTACTGGTACTCCCGGTATTATATGTCTACTTTGAATCAGGTTGGAAGCCGAAGCCTTTCAAAGCATTAACGATCTTGTTGTTGATGAGTATTGCTTTACCGAAATATGGGAAGGCGCAAGAAACCAAGAAAATATCAGAACAGGAGGCTATCGAGATAGCATTAAAACAGCATCCTTCCATAAAATCGAAGCAACTGGAAATTGACGCGACCGCTGCCGGGCGCGGAACGAGCCTCGATTTAGGGAAAACAGAAATATCAGGACAGTTTGGCCAAAATAACTCCCTCGCCAAAGACAATCACTATACAATTTCTCAATCATTCGAGTTTCCAACCGTTTACAGCGCTAATGCTTCCCTCAATGATGCGAAGCTAAAAGGGAAGGAAATGGAAAAGGAGATGACCGCTGCAAACTTGATTTTGGACGTAAAGAAAGCATACCAGCAATTGCTATTCCTGCAACAGCAGAAATTATTATTGATGGAGCTGGATAGTATTTACAGCCGTTTTGAAAAGATGGCCAGCGTTAAGGTGAGAACGGGGGAGTCGGCAAAGTTGGAGCAAGTAACCGCGGCAACGCAAATGATGGAAAGCCGGAATAAACTCCAAAATGTAGAAGCAGAAGAAAAGGTATGGTACAAGCAGCTTTCCAACCTGCTGCAATTGCCTTTACCTTTCCAGGTAGCATCTCCGTTGGCATATGATACCATCGCTTATTCTTTGCAGGAAAACGGGCAAGTAAGCGCGAATCCTTTCCTGAAAATTTCCCAGCAAAATGAAGCAATTGCAAGCGCCGTGTTAAAAACGGAAAAGAATAAATGGTTGCCCGGTTTCACGCTGGGATATTTTAATCAATCGCTCGTAGGATACCAGGAAGTAAACGGAACGCAGAAATATTTTGATCGCGGTGACCGTTTCGACGGGTTTATTGTTGGCCTGAGCTTGCCGCTATGGTTTAAACCTATTAGTGCCCGCACAAAGATGGCCCGCTTACAACGGGAGGCCACGGTAATGCAAACCACGACCTTGCGAAACAACCTGCAAACACGTGAGCAGCAACTCACTGAAGAGTGGTTGAAACAAGTAAGGCAGGTTAATTATTACAAAAATTCTGCCTTGCCGCAAGCCGATTTAATGCAGGGGCAAGCCGAAAGGTCCTATAAGGAAGGGGAGATAGGTTATTTGCAATACTGGCAACACTTACAGCAAATAAATGCGATTAAGCAAGCATACCTGGCAGCGATCCGGGACCATAACCTCGCTGTGTTGGAACTACAATTTATTCACGGCGATTTTCAAGCGCAATAATTAAAATAATGATCATGTCAAATAATATAAATAAGTGGATTTTTATTTTTCTTGCCATCCCGTTCTCATGGGGATGCTCGCAAAATAATAAGGCAACGCAAGAATCAGCCCAGGCAATGGATTCAACAGGGGCTCATACTGATGAGCATATTTCTTCTGAAGTAGTGATTAGCGACCTGCAATATAACGCGATCGGTGTACAGGAAGGAGCCATCACGCGCAGAACTTTAAGTCATTTGTTGAAAGTAAACGGCGTACTGGACGTTCCTCCGCAAAATATGGTAGATGTTGCCGTGCCAATGGGCGGGTATATAAAAAATACCGAACTCCTGGAAGGTATGAAAATCCGTAAAGGACAACTGCTGGCAACCCTGGAAAACATGGAATATATCCAGTTGCAACAGGATTACCTGGAAAATGCTAGTCAACTGGCTTACCTGGAGACAGAATACAAACGTCAACAGGAACTTTCCGCCGCCGAGATCAGCGCCACCAAGGTATTACAACAGGCGAAGGCGCAGTATTTAACGACGAAGGCGAGGGTGGACGGTCTTCGGAAAAAGTTGCAATTCATCGGCATATCACCCGCTAATATCGAGAAGAATGGAATCAGCCCGACGATACAGATTTATTCACCTATTAACGGGTATGTTTTCCAGGTGAATGTAAATATCGGTAAGTATGTTACACCGAACGATGTATTATTTAAAATCGTGGACGCGGATCACCTGCATGCAGAACTGACCGTTTTTGAGCGGGATGTGAATAGCATCAGGATGGGACAAACGGTGCGTTTATCATTACCAAATGAAACGAAAGAACGTTTAGCCAAGGTCTACCTGATCGGTAAGGTCATTGACGCTGAAAGAACAGTAAGGGTACACTGCCACCTGGAGCAAGAAGACGAAAACCTGATTCCCGGCATGTTCGTGAAAGCCTTTATTGAAACAGCGCCTGCCGATCAATGGGCATTACCTTCTAATGCCGTGGTAGATTTCGAGGGAGCAAATTATGTTTTTATAAAGAAAAAAGGTTCGCAAGGACATGAATACGATTTTGTACCCGTAAACGTTACCGCCGAGTCGGATGATTATAAAGGGGTGCAATTACCGGATGAAGTGGATCCCGAAGCATCGACCTTTGTATTGAAAGGGGCATATGATCTCTTGGCGGCGCTTAAAACCGCGGAAGGAGGGGATCACGGGCATTAAAATGCATGTATTTCAACGGCAGGAAGTATACTTCCTGCTGTTTTTAGTTTTAAATTATCCCGATACACCTTACCTTTGCCTCTCATAAAAATGAAAGCCTCCGCATGCTGAACAACAAAAAAATAGTAGTGGTTTTACCTGCTTACAATGCTGCCTTGACGCTTGAAAAAACTTACCGCGAAATCCCGATGGACATCGTTGACGAGGTTGTACTTGTTGATGATGCCAGTAAAGATGACACTGTGCAGGCTGCCGAAGCGATCGGTATTCGCCATATAGTTCGGCATGACAAGAATAAGGGCTACGGTGGCAACCAGAAATCCTGCTATAATAAAGCCTTGTCTTTAGGGGCCGATATCGTCATCATGCTGCACCCGGATTATCAATATACCCCGAAATTAATCGGCGCCATGAGTAGCATTATTTCTAATGATGTTTATCCCGTTGTATTCGGTAGCCGGATTTTGGGAAAAGGTGCATTGAAAGGCGGTATGCCTTTGTATAAATATTTCTTCAACCGGATGTTGACTTTCAGCCAGAATGTGCTGATCGGTCAAAAGCTGAGCGAGTACCATACAGGATACAGGGCATTTTCGGCCGAGGTGCTGAGAGATATTGATTACATGGCCAATAGCGATGATTTTGTCTTCGATAACGAAATGGCCTCGCAAATTTTTATGAAAGGCTACGAAATCGCGGAAGTAACCTGCCCCACCAAGTATTTTGAGGAAGCGAGCAGTATCAACTTTAAGAGAAGTAGCATCTATGGATTGGGTGTGCTCCGGGTTTCCTTGCAACACCGTTTGCATAAATGGGGACTTATAAAATCCAAGATTTATTAACCATATCGAAGCGGATGAGTGTTCAGCAACAGTTTAAATTAGCAAGAAAATTTATCAAGTATTCATTGACATCTGGTAACCGCCATGATGTGCATTCCCCGTTTATTTATAAGCTGGCGGATGAATTGCTCCGCGATAAGAAGTTTAAACCGGCATATGCCCCGGTAGAGGCATTGCGCGGGCAATTATTAAGTGATAATACCATCCTCGAAGTAACGGATTTAGGTGCCGGTTCCTTAACCGGTGCACATAAGCAACGCAAGATTAGCGATATCGTGAAAAGCGCCGCGAAACCTGCAAAATACGGGCAGCTATTTTACCGCATGATCCGTGAGCTGGATTTAAAGAACATACTCGAACTGGGCACCTCGATGGGTATCTCTACTTCCTATATGGCAAGTACTAACCCGCAGACGCAAGTTTACACGATCGAAGGTTGTCCCAATATCGCTGCAAGGGCAAGGGCAAATTTTGAGCAACTGGGTCTTGAAAATATTCATTCTTACGTGGGGAATTTCGATGAAGTGTTGGATGATGTTTTGCAGGATATGACCGCCTTGGATTTTGTTTATATTGATGGTAATCATAGGAAATTGCCTACCATTGAATATTATAAAAAGTGCCTGGAAAAGGCGCACGATCAGACGGTATTCATCTTCGATGATATTCATTGGACCGATGATATGGAAGCGGCCTGGCAGGTAATTCAAGATCATCCTCAGACGATGGTCACGGTTGACTTATTTTTTATAGGCATGGTCTTTCTCCAAAAGGATTTTAAACATAAACAACATTATATCTTAAAGTATTAAATCGAGCGTCAATACCTTGGTACAGGTGTTCGAAACCTGTGTTTTCTTGTCCGAACCTTCGAATTAATTTTGAAATAACCAGAACCCCTCGCTAGTTCGAGCTTCCAAGCTCGGACTCCCATGTTGAATAACTTTCAACCGGCAGGACGTCTTGTACGGCAGCACAAAGGATTCCACAATTTTTTGGCTATGGTTTGATGAGTCAGTACCATTTCGTTTTCGGTACAATTGCAAATGACCTAACTTTCGCGTGGGTCCGAGCTTTGAAGCTCGAACCAGCAAGATTTTTGGGGATTTGTGTGGAAACATTCAAAAGCCGCACCAGGTTTGGACCTGCGATCTTTGAAACTCGACACCGATATTTTCTTGTTCGAACCTTCGAATTTATCTTGAAATAGCCAGAACCCCTCGCTAGTTCGAGCTTCCAAGCTCGGACTCCCATGTTGAATATCATTCAACTGGCAGGACATCTTGTACGGCGGCACAAAGGATTCCGCAATTTTTTGGCTATGGTTTGATGAGTCAGTACCATTTCGTTTTCGGTACAATTGCAAATGACCTAACTTTCGCGTGGGTCCGAGCTTTGAAGCTCGAACCAGCATGATTTTTAGGGATTTGTGCAGAGCATTTAAAAACCGCAGCAGGTTTTGGCCTGCGATCTTTGAAACTCGACACCAGCATGATTTTTGGGGATTTGTGCAGAGCATTTAAAAACCGCATCAGGTTTTGGCCTGCGATCTTTGAAACTCGACACCGGTATTTTCTTGTTCGAACCATCGAATTTATCTTGAAATAACCTGAACCCCTCGCTAGTTCGAGCTTCCAAGCTCGGACTCCCATGTGGAATAACGTACACCTGGCAGGACATCTTGTACGACAGCACAAGGGAGGACGCAAACTCCCTTTATGAGTAAAAATGCGACAAAACTTAATGTGACGATGTCTCTTTCGATGATGCACCCAGACACCGGCATAAAATTTTAGCCTTGCTTTTCCCCACCGGCGAAACTTACATACATCTCATTGTAAACTGGTCAATAGAATATACGGATTATCTTCTGTATTATAAATAAATGTTATATTTGAATATGACTTGAATGGTCGACCCAGAAACCGAGAACCTATGAAATACACCTATTTAATCGGCATATTCCTGCTGTATACGGGCGTTTTGCCTTCCCATGCACAAAAGAGCGCTAAAGGCTCTGGAAATCTTTCTGTTATTGATGAAATGGCCAATGATGCTAAATACTTGTGTGAATACGATGCCATCGCATGGCAAATGAGTGATTTGGCTGCAACGGCATTGACGCCGGATGCCAAAATGTTGGGCAGGGAATGGTTTTGCTACCAGGATATCCATCAGAAATGGCACGGCGTATACGGCAAATTTTTAGATACAACTTATAAAGTGGTATTCCATTATGTGCAGGGAGAACAGGATAACATTGACCTTGATTGTAATGAGCCGGATTCCGCTATGCTGTTTTCTTATTCAAAATCGATTCAAAAGGCTTATCAAATGGCTGCCAAGTTATTGGGCAAGTCTTATACAAGGTTCAATAAATTCTTAAGGCGAAATGCTGACGGATCTATCAGCATCTGGATATTACCTGCGGTTCAGCCCGGAAATTTAGCGGTATACGGGGCCGAATTTTATTATCAATTTGATAGGAACGGTGATAAATTGTTAGATAGCAATGAATATTACCGGGGTTCTTGCAAAGGATTTAAACTGGGCAAGTCGAGGGATGTTAATTTAGACTATTCTGATTTGCCCGGTGTTACGTTTGGAAGCATTTTCTTTGCATGGCGTCACCGGGAAGATTTCAGTACTATTTATATCAATACAAGTACGGGATCGACTGCGCTTAAATTTGATCAACAGAAAGGCTATCACTGGGTTACCGGGCCAAAGCAACCGCCGGAAACGGCTAGTGCCAATTTTTAATGTGCATTTCCCGGCAAGTAATTGTTAGCGCAGTATGGCTAATACAAATGTCCTGAAACACACAAGGAGAGCCGAAAGACTCCCCTTGTTTCCCTACTCACAAGATTTGATATGTTAACTTCTTTATCACTGCAAATGTTGTACCGCTTCTTTGGTTGCATCGATTGTAAACTGGATATCCGCTTCGCTCAAAGCATTGCAGATAAACCAGGATTCAAATGCGGAAGGTGGTAAATAAACTCCTCTTTCCAACATCCCGTGGAAGAAACGTTTGAATAATTCGTTATTAGCACCGGAGGCTGCTTCGAAATCATTGATCGGGTATTCGGTAAAATGAACGCTCATCATCGATCCGATATGATTAACGCGGTGGATGATACCCGCGGCTCCCAGTGCTTCCTTGATGCCCGTTACCAAGCTATTTGTTTTTGCTTCCAATTGCTCGTAAATCCCGGGGTGTTGTTGTAATGTTTGCAACAGCGTATATCCCGCGATCATAGCAATAGGGTTCCCGCTCAAGGTTCCCGCCTGGTAAACTTTCCCGGCGGGCGCTATATGTTCCATGATTTCTTTCTTACCGGCAAATGCTCCCACGGGCATTCCCCCGCCGATGATTTTACCGAAAGTAACCAGGTCGGCTTTTATGTTTAATCTTTCTTGTGCCCCGCCTGCCGCAAGCCTGAAGCCCGTCATCACCTCGTCCAGGATGAATACGATCCCGTTATCGTCACAGATTTTTCTCAAGCCTTCGAGGAAACCGGGTTGCGGTAAAATGCATCCCATGTTCCCGGCCACGGGTTCTATGATGATGGCCGCGATATTATCTTTATGTTGTGCTACTAACTCTTCTACGGCCGGTAAATTATTATATGGCGCCGTGAGCGTATCGGCAGCTACTTCGGAAGTTACACCGGGTACAGATTGTATGCCCAGGGTCGCCACGCCACTGCCCGCGCTCACTAAAAATGAATCGGCATGACCGTGGTAGCAACCTTCAAACTTGATGAATTTATTTTTCCCGGTATATCCCCTGGCTAACCTGATGGCGCTCATACACGCCTCGGTTCCGGAGTTCACCATGCGTACCATGTCAATATTCGGAACCATGCTGATAATTAACTCGGCAATCTTCACTTCCAATTCTGTCGGTGCACCGAAAGAGGTGGAGTAGGTGGCGTATTCCTGTATGGCATTCACCACGGGTTCATATGCGTGCCCAAGGATCATCGGTCCCCAGGAATTGATGTAGTCAACAAATTTATTGCCATCAACATCATACATATAAGCTCCCTTGGCGGATTTCATGAATAGCGGGGTGCCGCCGACGCTTTTGAATGCACGTACCGGTGAATTGACCCCGCCGGGAATTACCTGGCGGGCACGTTCGAATAAAGTTTGACTATTGGTGAACATGTTTGAATGATTTTATGATGAATTATCCGTTGATCAATTTGGCGGCATCTTTCGCGAAATAGGTCGCTATCAGAGATGCTCCCGCGCGGCGGATGCTGGTTAAGCTTTCGATAATCGTTTTATTTTCGTCTAACCATCCCATCTTGGCGGCGGCTTTTACCATCGCGTATTCACCGCTAACATGGTAGGCGCTGATCGGAACGGTTACATTATCTTTCAATAGTTTAATGATATCCAGGTAAGCCATAGCCGGTTTTACCATCACGATATCTGCTCCTTCATCGATATCCATAATGGTTTCCTTGATGGCTTCCAAACTATTGGCGTAATCCATTTGGTAAGTTTTCTTATCCCCGAAGCCCGGTGCTGAATCCAGCGCATCCCTGAAAGGCCCGTAGAAACAACTGGCGTACTTGGCGCTGTATGCCATGATGCCGGTTTTCGTAAAGCTGTTTTCTTCCAATATTTCACGTATAGCTAGTATCCTTCCGTCCATCATATCGCTGGGCGCCACGAAATCTGCTCCTGCCTGGGCGTGGCTCAAACTCATCTCTGCGAGTACTTCCACGGTAGCATCGTTCACGATTTCGTTTCCTTCCACGATACCATCATGACCGTAGGTGGAGTAGGGGTCTAAAGCTACATCCGTCATTACTACCATTTCCGGTATCGCATTCTTAACGGTTTTGATAGCTCTTTGCATCAATCCATCGGGGTTGATGGCTTCGGTACCCTTGTTATCTTTCAGGTTATCCTCACATTTAATAAACAGCAAAACACTCTTAACTCCCAAGGACCAAAGTTCTTTCGCTTCACCAACGAGCAAATCCAATGAATACCTAAAATATCCCGGCATGGAGCTGATCTCCTCCTTTATGTTGTTTCCTTCAACAACAAATAAAGGGGCTATAAAGTTAGACGGGGTTAAAATTGTTTCGGCGACCATGGCTCTTATAGCTGGCGTCGTTCTCAATATCCTGTTTCTCCTAATCATCATCGCGCTTCTATTTAATTTGTGAATAAAGATTATGTTGATCCTAGTAAAACTGCATCATCGGCTGCTACCATCACCCTGCCTATGAAATCCAATCCCTAGGCTTTAAATACGTCTCCAGTTGGGCTTCGGGGCTTCCCGGCTGGGTATGGTAGTTATATTCCCAACGGGCTAAAGGCGGAAGGCTCATCAGGATTGACTCGGTTCTACCATTAGTTTTTAACCCGAATAAAGTGCCCCTGTCGTGTACCAGGTTGAACTCTACGTAGCGTCCTCTCCGGTAATATTGCCATTGGACATGCTCATCGGTATATGGCTTATCCTTATTTTTTTCAACGATCGGTAAATAAGCATCTAGGAACGCTTTCCCGTTTGCAGTTGAAAAGGCTAACAAGTCTTCTGCGCTTCTCGTTTCCGTCACCCTTTGATAATCATAAAAAATACCGCCTATTCCCCTGGCTTCATTGTTGCGGTGTTTATTGACAAAATATTCATCGCATTGCTGTTTGAACCTGGGATAATATTCTTGCCCGAAAGGATCGCAAGCATTTTTAAAGGTGCGGTGGAAGTGTTGACCATCCTCAAATTCAAGATAATAAGGTGTTAGATCCGCCCCGCCGCCAAACCATGCATCTACTTTTTCACCGTTCTCGTTATACAATTCGAAATAACGGAAGTTGGCGTGCACGGTAGGCACGAAAGGATTCAAGGGGTGGATAACCAGGGAGATGCCACAGGCAAAAAAACGGGCATCTTGCTGCACTCCGAACTGTTGCGCCATGGTATTCGGTAATTGTCCATGCACGACAGAGGTGTTGACACCGCCTTTTTCAAATACGTTTCCATGCGCGATCACGCGACTTTTACCACCGCCGCCGCCCTCGCGTTCCCATTTGTCTTCGCGGAACTTGGCCTTTCCATCTGCCTGCTCCAACGCGGTACAGATTTCATCTTGCAGGTTGTGAATAAAGTCGACGAATTGATCTTTTATATTCATGGATCTATAAAATTATTTAGCAGAATATTCTTTTACAGTTTCGATAAATGCTTTCGCGTGATCAACCGGAACGTTTGGTAATATACCATGTCCCAAGTTAGCGATATACCGTTGTGTACCGAAAGCATCGATCATTTCTTTTACCGCGGATTGAATTACCGGGATGGGCGATAATAATTTAGCCGGATCAAAATTGCCTTGCAAGGTGATTTGATCTCCTGCAAATTGCCTTGCTAATGCCGGTGGGCAGCACCAGTCCAAACCCAGTCCATTCGCACCTGTAGCAGCCATTTCAGGCAATGCAAACCAGGCGCCTTTGGCAAATACGATGACAGGCGCATCTTCTTTCAAAGCTTTTACAATTTGCTCTATATATGGTAAAGAATATGTTTTGAAATCAGCAGGACTCAGTAACCCTCCCCATGAATCAAATACCTGGACACAGTCAGCCCCCGCTTTTACCTGGGCTTTCAGGTAGGCGATCGTGGTATCGGTAATCATTTGCAATAATTGATGCGCTACTTCCGGTTGCTGAAAACAGAAAGCCTTGGCGCCATCAAATGTTTTGGAACCTTTACCTTGAACCATGTAACATAACAATGTCCAAGGGGCGCCAGCGAAACCTATCAAGGGAACGCGGCCATTCAAGGCTTGCTTGGTCATTGCCAGGGCATCGAAAACGTATTGCAGGTGTTCGTGCACATCAGGGACATGCAACCTTCCGAGATCCTCCACGGTTTTGATAGGATTGGGTAGGAGCGGGCCAACTTTTTCGACCAATTGTACTTCCATACCCATCGCTTGCGGTACCACGAGGATATCGGAGAAGATAATAGCAGCATCTACACCTACCTGATCTACCGGCATTACGGTTATCTCCGTGGCTAATTCCGGGGTTTGACAACGTTCGAAGAATGAATATTTATCGCGCAGTTTAATATAATCGGGTAAAAAACGACCCGCTTGACGCATCATCCATACAGGTACACGTTCCGTTTGTTCGCCGCGTAACGCTTTCAGTAATAAATCATTTTTAAGTGCAGTCATGCCTTGCTATGTTGTTTTAAATAATTTGAAACTGTTGATAACATGTTTTCCGGTGAAGGTTCCACCGCGGTAATCACCGTGTTGTTTGTATGTGAGCCGATGGCCGAAGCCGTAGTCGGACCAATGGCTACGCATACCGTGTGCGCAGCTAAAGTATTCATACTAAAGAAACTCCTGATACCGCTGGGACTGAAAAACAGGACGGCATCATAATGCCGGGTATCCACCTGTTTCGGAATGGCGTTATTCGTATAAACGATCCATTCTTCTAGGTTGATACCATGTGCTTTCAAGATGCTGGGTAGTTCATCCCTCCGTTGGTTGCCGCAGAAGAATACGATTTCTTTAGCTATATTTTCACGGACGATCATCTCCGCCAGTTGTTTCCCATCGGGCGCTGTTTGCATCACTTTTGAACCGGGGAATAATTGTTGCACCGATTTCAAAGTACCTGCTTGCAGGCAGTAGATATTCCAGTTAGGGGAATAACCATTCTTTTCCAAGTAATATGTATGCAATGGTTTTACGGCGTTGGCGCTTGTAAATACCACGTTGGCATTTGTATTGACTAATGTTGATATCCGCTCTTCCAGGCTTTTACTGATGACCGGTTGGATATCCAGCACGGGAATTTCGTTGATCGATAAACCCAATTGCCTTGCCGTTTCCAATTGATTCGGAAGTAATGCCTTGGTGCTGAGTATATGGAAAGGATTATTGTGCATTTTTTATGGCTGCAATGATGGCATCGCCACCTTGTGCTAAAATTTCTTGGGCCGCTTCTATCCCGACTGCCGGGGCATCTGTTAACGGGACAACTTTTTCGATGCCGAAAAATTCGGTTCCATCGAGGCTGCAAAGGCTTCCCTCGAAATGGATGCTTTCACCGTCCATCGTTGCATAAGCGCTGATCGGCGTGGTACATCCGCCCATGAGTGTACGTAGAAAGTCACGTTCGATCCTCGTGCAGAGAGCGGTAGCCAGGTGGTTCAAAGGGGCAATTGCCTGTTTAATGGCATCGTCATGATCTTTACATACTACCATGATAGCTCCTTGTGCCGGGGCGGGTAACATCCAATCCAGTTCGATACTGGTAGCTGGTCTTACACCGATTCGTTCCAGCCCGGCCGTAGCAAAAATAGCGGCGTCCCAATTTTCATTGGCCAGTTTTTGCAGGCGGGTATTTACATTGCCGCGCAGATTGTGCATCTGATGCTGCGGGTACCGGCGAAGCCATTGCGCTTTCCGGCGGATGCTGCTCGTCGCAATGTTTGCCGTATAATGGGGATCGCATAAAAAATCCATGCTATCCTTGTATACAAGTAAGTCTTTTACTGGTCCCCTTTCCAGTACGGCGGCTTGAATAATACCGTTAGGCAGTTGTGTCGGAACATCCTTCATGGAGTGTACGGCCACATCGATTTTATCATTGAGCAGCGCTATATCCAGGCTTTTGGTGAAGATTCCTTGCACCCCGATTTCATACAGCGGGGTTACGAGGTCGATGTCACCATCGCTTTTGATCGTAACCAGTTCAACGGCATGCCCTTGTTGTTCGAGCAAGTTCTTAACAGTATTAGCCTGCCAGAGTGCAAGTTGACTTTCCCTGGTGCCTATGCGGATAATTTTCTGCATGATTTATTCTTGATTAACGCCAGTCTCAAATATATCGTTGATCATGGAGATGTAGAGGTCGCTTTTATCTGCCTCTTTCCTCACTTTTCCTGCCATCAGGTTAATCATTTTTTGGATGATCCTGGATGACACGGCTTCGAGGTCTTCGAATTGATAATTCGCTCCATTTTTCTGTTGTAAAATTTCCCGGTGGTGGATCTCCGTGAGTTTATCTTTTACGGCTTTCAGTACCACGGCATGTTTGCGCATCTTGAACCAGTACAGGAATTCCTGCATATGTTCCTCGATCAAGCAAAGGGCTTTCGGTACTTCCTGCATCCTTCTTTCGAGGGTTTCGTCCTGCACCTTGGATAATTCATCCACGTTCACGACATCGATATGAGGGAGTTCCCTGACATCCGGGGCCACGTTGAACGGGATGGAGAGGTCAACGATTAGCTTGGGGCTGGCATTTGTTAATTGTGCCTTATGTATAGTTGGATGCGGTGCATTTGTTGCAACCAATACGATATCCGCATCTTGAATGGATTCCGCTAAATTCTCGATGGGTGCGCATCTTAAACCGTTGCAGGCAGCGAAATCTTCGGCCACGGTAGCAGTACGGTTAATCAGCGTGATATCTTTTGTACCGAGGTATTGCATCATGTTTTTGCAGGTATTGCGGCCAATTTTGCCGACACCTACCAAGACGATTTTTTTGCCGGTAATATCGGGCACTTTATTTTCCAACAAACGAACTGCTGCAAAAGCTACGGAAACGGTACCCGAGCTGAGGGCCGTTTCATTTTTTATCAACTTTGATACTTGCAATACGCTATTGACCAAGCGCTCCATGAAAGTTCCGACGCAGCCATGCTGTTTTGAAAATTTCGCGGCATTCTTGATTTGTCCGACGATTTCATAATCCCCTAAAATCTGGGAATCCAAACCGGAACCAACATGATAAAGGTGCTTTACAGCTTCCTCACCGGATTTGGCGTAGGCTAATTGTTGGAACTGCGAAATGTTGCCAATAGTATGTTGATCGATCAATTTAAAAAACTGATCGGCATTGTCGGCAAAACCATAAATTTCTGTCCTGTTACAGGTAGAAAGGATAAACAAATCATCTAACCCTGATTGCTTAGCATCTTGCAAGATCTGTTGATATTGATCCTGGTTAATTGCAAACGCTCCCCTGGTAGTTGCATCTGTTTTCTTATAGTTGATTCCAACAATATGAAAATTCGATATGTTCTTAGGCTGGTTGACCTGCATGATTGTTAATAAGCTTCCGGGTGCAAAAATACTTGGATAGCGGCCAATCCCGTGGCTGTAGGCTGTCATTAGTGTGTCATTTCTACCTGTGGTAAAAAAGGGGATCGAAAAATGATATTAATCAGTTTCGCTGGAATTGTGTACAATTCATCATTTCAACAATTATATGACATTTGGGGGGCAAAATTGCGCTTAAATTTGCAACAAATTTCAATGTTAATTAATGGAAGCTAAAGAAGGTATAGGCGTCGTATTGATGAACTTAGGATCCCCTGATTCAACTTCGGTACCGGATGTCAAAAAGTATTTAAACGAGTTTTTGATGGATGGTCGTGTCATTGACTATCCTTATTTGTTTAGGAAGGTATTAGTTGAATGGATGATAGTCCCCAAGAGGGCGCCCAACTCCGCCGAGGCTTACAAGTCGATCTGGTGGCCGGAAGGTTCGCCGTTGATGGTACTGACGGAACAGCTACAACGGGCGGTCCAAGATAAAATCAATATCCCGGTAGAGATCGCGATGCGGTACGGTAGCCCTTCCCCGGAAATGGCTTTCGATAACTTGCTAGAAAAAGTACCCAATCTCAAGGAAGTGATCCTGCTGCCGTTATATCCACACTACGCGATGTCGAGCTACGAGACCGCCGTGGAATACGCGAAATATTGGCATAAGAAAAAGAAATACGATTTTAAACTCAATATCATACAGCCCTACTACCGCGATCCCGCTTATATCAAGGCCTTAGCGGCCAGCATGCGTCCTTACCTTGAAAGCGATTACGATTACTTGTTATTCAGCTATCACGGTGTTCCGGTGAGGCATATAAAAAAGGGTGATGTAACGCATCATCATTGCATGGAGGTGAGCGATTGTTGCCATGTAGAATCCGTGGCCCATACGCAATGTTACAAGCACCAGGTTACCGTCACATCCGAGTTGGTAGCAAAAGAGCTGGGCATCCCCACGGGGAAATGGGGCATGTCTTTCCAATCCAGGTTAGGCAAAGATGAATGGGTGAAGCCTTATACGGCAGAACAGTTTGAAAGATTGCCGCAGCAAGGTGTGAAAAAATTATTAGTTGCCTGCCCGGCCTTCGTATCCGATTGCCTGGAAACTTTAGAAGAAATAGCGGTAGAAGGTAAACATACTTTCATGGAAAACGGTGGTGAATCATTCACCATGATCCCGTGCATGAACGTGCAGGAAGATTGGGTGAATACGGCAGCGCAATATTGCCGCGAAAGGATGTAAAAATTTCTTCCGCGAATTTATTTGAACCGGGTTCAAAATATTTGAATGCCAAACTGGTAGAGTGTTTCAACTACTTGTGAAAAAGTAGCTGTTCGCGCTACCAGTTTTTTTATTTATATTCAAATTATAAAACTCCACCAAATGATCTTAGGCGTACTCAAAGAAGCATCTACGGAAAACAGGGTCTCATTGGTGCCGGCTATCGTTCAGCAATTGGTTCAATCGAAGGTTACAGTATGGGTGGAAAAAGGCGCCGGGAGCAATGCCTGGTTGCCGGATGAAGCGTACGAGCAGGCGGGTGCCGTCATCCAAAATCGAGAAACGATCTTGCAACAAGCCACGGTATTACTATGCATTCAACCACTGTCTGAACAAGAATCCGGTAATTTAAATCCTTCCACGGTATTGTTGGGTGTTTATCAACCCTTGTTTCAAACCGCGAAAATGAAACAATGGGCCCAAAGGCAGCTCACCGTTTTTAGCCTGGATAATATCCCGCGGACTACACGCGCGCAAAGTATGGATGTACTTAGCTCCCAGGCCAATATTGCCGGTTATAAAGCGATATTACTTGCGGCCAATAGTTATAGCCGGTATTTCCCGATGTTTATGACCGCCGCGGGAAGTATTGCCCCGGCAAAAGTCTTGATACTAGGAGCTGGTGTTGCCGGTTTGCAAGCCATCGCCACGGCCCGCAGGTTAGGTGCGGTAGTTGAAGTATTTGATACCCGCCCGGCCGTAAAAGAAGAGGTGATGAGCTTAGGTGCAAAATTTGTAGATGTTGAAGGCGCGGCAGATGCTTCATCGGCAGGTGGTTACGCCGTGGAACAAACGGCTGATTACCAGGCCAAGCAAGCCGCGGCGATCGGGGAAGCTGCGAAAAAAGCTGATATCATTATTACGACGGCCCAGATCCCGGGCAAGAAAGCGCCTATCCTCATTACAAGGGAAATGATGGACATGATGAAGCCGGGTTCGCTCATCGTCGATATAGCTGCTGCAACCGGTGGAAATACAGATATATCTAAAGATCAACAAACGGTCACATATAAAGGCGTTACCGTGATAGGTGACAGTAATCTGCCCTCCAAGATGCCCGCTGATGCCAGTAAGCTATACGCTAAAAATGTACTGAATTTCTTGCAACTAATCATTGATAAGGAAGGACAACTTTCCCTCAACTTTGAAGATGATATCGTCCAGGGAGCCTGCATTGCGAAAGGTGGACAGATCGTAAATGAGCGCCTGCTACAAGCAATTACGGCAGCAGTCTAAATTCTTTCCCCTCTTAAAATATTTCAAATGGATACAGCCTTAGCATTTTTAAACACGCATATGGAGATGGTGTATATCGTGATCCTTTCCATATTCCTCGGTGTAGAAGTGATTTCGCGCGTGCCAAGCGTTTTGCATACGCCGCTTATGAGTGGCGCCAACGCAATACATGGCGTAGTGATCATCGGTGCCATCATCGTGATGGGGGAAGCAGATCCGGAAAACTACCTGGCACTCATCCTGGGATTTTTAGCCGTTATCTTGGGGACGCTCAACGTGGTTGGCGGTTTCGTGGTAACAGATCGTATGCTGGAGATGTTTAAACAGAAGAAAAAACAATAGTTACAACCAAGCTTCTTGCCTTAATTTATGTTTATGTTAGACAGTCTTTTACCCATCATTTACCTGGTTGCCTCGGTATCTTTCATCATAGGATTAAAAATGTTAAGCGCTCCCGCCACGGCTAGGAGAGGGAACTTAGTGGCAGCGGCAGGTATGGCCCTAGCGATATTCGGAACTATTTTCCTGTATAAAAAAAATGGCGAACATCTGCATAACTACCCCTGGATCTTCGCTGGCTTACTAGTAGGTGGCATCATCGGTGTCGTGGTGGCCCGGAAGGTTAAGATGACGGCTATGCCGGAGATGGTGAGCATGTTTAACGGTATGGGCGGCGCCTGTGCCGCGCTCATTTCCATGATTGAATTTAATTACTTGCAATCCTCGGGACAGGAAGCCCCGTTGGGATTGTTGCTGGTGATCGTGCTGGGCTTGATTATCGGGAGCGTTTCCTTCGCGGGAAGCGTGATTGCCTGGGGGAAATTGAATGGTAGTATCAAGGACAAAGCATTTGCAGGGCAACATATTGTAAACATTTTATTGCTCATCGTATTATTGGTACTGGGAGTAATCGCGGTGGGCGGTTTTGCGGGCAATTGGCAACAGGAAGTATTTTATATCATCATAGCATTATCATTGCTTTACGGGGTAATGTTCGTATTGCCGATAGGTGGTGCAGATATGCCGGTGGTGATTTCTTTATTGAACTCTTTTACCGGTGTGGCGGCAGCTTGCGGCGGATTCTTATATAACAACCCGGTGATGTTGACCGGTGGTATCCTCGTCGGCTCTGCCGGAACTATTTTAACGATCCTGATGTGTAAAGCGATGAACCGCTCGTTGAAAAATGTGTTGATCGGTTCCTTCGGTGGAAATAAATCAGCCGGAGGACAACATGCCAGCGGTGGTACTTACAAGGAAATATCAGTTTCAGATACAGCGGTATTGTTAGCCTATGCGCAAAAAGTGATGATCGTACCGGGTTATGGCTTGGCCGTGGCACAGGCACAACATGCTTGCCATGAATTGGAGAAGCTATTGGAAGAACGCGGCGTGAATGTTTTATACGCGATACACCCGGTAGCGGGGAGAATGCCGGGTCATATGAACGTACTATTGGCCGAAGCCGATGTGCCGTATGATAAATTATTGGAGATGGAGCAAGCGAATGATGAATTTAGTACTACGGATGCCGTGCTGGTTCTAGGAGCGAATGACGTGGTAAACCCCGCAGCAAAAACTGATACCTCCAGCCCGATATACGGTATGCCTATTCTCGACGTTGAAAAAGCAAAAGCTGTAATCGTTAACAAGAGAAGTATGAAGCCGGGCTATGCCGGTATTGAGAACGAATTATTTTTCCAGCCTAAAACATCCATGTTGTTCGGTGATGCGAAGCAGGTATTACAACAATTGATCACCGAAATCAAGCAAGTCTAAATAGGTTCTCCACGAATTTTGTAATTTGCCGTAAATTTTGATGTGTGGCAGTACTTCCCAGTGAATTATTACAAAGTTTAGAGGGCCTTCCCGGTTATGATGCAAGCGCTTTTATCGCGGCGCATGATAGCGAAGACCGTATTACTTCTACCAGGATTAACCCGTTTAAATTTGCTTCTGAAGCTGCACAAACACAACTTTTGAAGCATTTTGAACCCGCCGAATTTTCGGCTGTCCCTTGGTGCGATACCGGTTTTTACCTTTCCGAAAGACCTTCATTTACTTTCGATCCCCTTTTTCATGCAGGCGCTTATTATGTGCAGGAAGCTTCTTCCATGTTTTTACAGCAGGTGTTCAAACAGGCTGTAAACGGTGAACGATCTTTGAAGGTGTTGGATCTTTGTGCCGCGCCAGGCGGTAAATCCACCTTGTTACAATCTTGCCTGGATAATGATAGCTTGCTTGTTGCCAACGAAGTAATCAAATCGAGGGCGGCACTTTTGGCAGACAATTTGACGAAATGGGGAACGGCCAACACGGTAGTCTCCAATAATGATCCCAGGGATTTTAATAAGCTGGCAGGATTTTTTGATGTGATGCTAGTGGATGCTCCTTGTAGCGGTTCCGGTTTATTCCGCCGCGATCCCGGCGCGATAGATGAATGGAGCCCGGAAAATGTGACATTGTGTAGCCAGCGGCAACAGCGCATTTTGGCCGATGCCTTACCTGCATTAAAAGAAGATGGCATTTTGATTTATGCCACCTGTTCTTATTCTGCGGAAGAAGATGAAGCAATTTTAGATTGGTTAATGGAGCACGGCGCTTTTGAAAGTATCGGGATCGCGCTAGAACCCGATTGGAACATCGTTGAAAGTAAAAGTGCTAAACACGGTGTAAACGGTTACCGTTTTTACCCGGGAAAAGTGCAAGGGGAGGGCTTGTTCATGGCTTGCTTGCGGAAGAAGGAAGGAGAACATTTTTACCAAAAACAGAAGCAAGGAGCTAGTTTAATTTCGAAACAAGATAGCTTGAGGATGGAAAAATGGTTGCAGCCGGAACATGGAATGGCTTTTGTACAATATAAAGATGATGTAATAATTTTTCCACATAATTTGCTCAACGAGTTCAGCATTTTACAGAAAAATTTATATTTGAAAAAGGCAGGAATCAACGCGGGGCAGCTAACTGCCAAAGAATTGATCCCTTCCCATGCGTTGGCTTTGTCGAATTGTATTGCCAGGGATTTACCTGCCATCGATCTTTCGAAAGAAGAGGCGCTCAAATATTTAAGAAGGGATGATTTGATGGTAAATGTTGACCGGAAAGGTTGGAACCTGATGAGATATGAACAGATGAATTTGGGTTGGGCTAAAATCCTTCCCAACAGGATGAATAATTATTACCCGAAGGAATTGAGGATTCTCAAGGAAATTCAATAAGCGGTCATAAGAATATCAAAAATACTATGCAACAACAATTGTGAAAAGTTGACGTTTGTTAAATTAGAAGCACTTTTCACCAATTACGCCTATATTCGTTCTCTTAAAGTAGTAAAGTAGAAATTATGTTGAAACCATTAATGTTTGTTGTAATGTTTTCTTTCGCAACCACCGCTTTGAGCGCGCAAGACAGGATCTTGGCACAGGGTAGTGGCGCAGAACTGCACATCGTGCACACGGTTGAGAAGGGAGAAAATTTTTATAGCATTGGTCGTACTTACGGGGTTTCGCCTAAAGATATCGCGGCAATGAATAAATTGAATATGGATAATGGCCTGAACCTCGGCCAAGTAATCAATATTCCTTTGAATAACAGTAATTTTGTGCAGTCTGCTAAAACGAATACCGATAACGGGTTTACCCCGGTTTATCACCTCGTGGCAGATAAAGAAACACTGTATCGCATCAGTATCAATAATCGCAAAGTCCCGATCGAAAATATCCGTACTTGGAATAATTTGAGCGGCGATGCCGTGCAAGCTGATAGTTATTTAATTGTAGGTTGGTTGAAAAAGAAAGGCGCTACTGCCAGTACCATGGCAACAAGTACGCCGGCGCCTGCACCTGCAAAACAGGAAACTGCTCCCGCTCCGCCGCCGCAAGTCCAGGAAGTCGCCAAAACAGCGCAACAGGCCGAAGAGACTGCTAATGCTACTCTGGCTGTAAATAATTCAACACCGCCACCAGTGGAAAATGCCGTTAAGGTTGTGAAGGAAGAGCCTGCTAAAGCGGCTGCCAGCACTGCTTCTATGAATGTACCGGATGTGGAAGGTTTCGAGCAATTGTATATGCAGCAAACTTCTTCAGGGAAAGATGCCGTGAGCGAGAAAGGACCCGGCGCCTGGTTCAGAAGCAACGCGGTTGCCAACTCCGGAAAATACTACGCCTTACATAATTCGGCGCCGAGGGGTACCATCGTGAAAGTTACGAATCCTTTAAACGGCAAGTTTATTTATGCGAAAGTGTTGGACGCGATCCCGCAGTTGAAGCAGAATGCTAACCTGATCATCAAATTGAGTGATGGGGCGATGGCTGCATTGGGTACAAATGAAACCCGATTCTATTGCGAACTGTCGTATGAGCAATAGTCTACGGTTATTCATTACATAAAATGATGTGGCAAGGTTGATGTTTGAATTTTGATATGTCAATATAAGTTCGGCTGAGCCGTAATACATAAAAATTAAATTGAATTGTGATTATCGAAAAGGTTGCAAGAATAGCGGTATTCTTTGCAACCTTTTCTAATTAATCAAACTAGATGGATGTTTATATCAATTTCACCCCCCGCAAAAAACTCTCGATATCCATCCGCTTTTTTCCTTCCATCTGAACGTCCAGTAACTTCAAATATCCATCTGTCGCCGCTATTTTCAAGAAAGTTTTACCATCGGTGAAGAAATGTCCCGCTGCGATATTGGTATTTGCATACTCTTTTTCAGCACGGAATATTTTGATGCTTTTATCGTTTAAAAAAGTCCATGCAGTAGGATATGGGCTCAAGCCGCGAACCAGGTTGTAAACTTTATCTATCGGTTGATTCCAATCAATCTTACCATCTTCTTTAAAGATCTTCGGGGCATGTTTTAAATCACCGGGATCTAAATGTGCCTGTTCCTGTTCCTTGATATCTCCTGCAACTAAACCCTCTAATGTTTTGACCAATAATTTGGCACCACGGTACATCAGGTCTTCATAAACTTGGCCCGCCGTTGCATTTTCATCGATGCGGGTTTTGTCTTGCAACAAAATATTCCCCGTATCGATCGCGTGTTGCAATTTGAAGGTGGTGACGCCTGTTTCTTTTTCACCGTTGATTACCGCCCAATTGATCGGTGCGGCGCCCCTGTAATTCGGTAATAAGGAGCCATGCACATTAATCGTTCCCATCGGCGGCATATTCCAAACAACTTCCGGCAACATCCTGAAGGCCACTACCACTTGTATGTCTGCCTTCAATGCGGCTAATGATTCTAGGAAAGCCGGATCTTTTAATTTTAGAGGTTGCAAAAGATGTAATCCTTTTTCAACGGCATAAGTTTTCACGGCACTTTCTTGTAGCTTCAAGCCTCTGCCGGCTGGTTTGTCCGGCGCGGTGACAACACCTACAACCTGGCAGCCTTCTTGTACCAAGGCATCGAGCGATGCTACGGCAAAATCTGGCGTACCCATGAAAACGATCTTCAAATCTTTTAATTCCATCTTTTTACTCGTTATATAATAAATATTTAGCCCTGATCTTTTTGAAGGTCTTCAAACCGGGTTCCCAGCTTTTGCGGATCGCATCTTCTGTTAATCCCTTTTTGATTTGTTCTTGCAAGGTGCTGTTACCCGCTAACTTGTTAAAGAAATTATTGAAAAAATGTTCCTTACCAGGGAATAGTTTATAAGCATTGAGCAACCAACGGAGCTGCAATTTACCATTTACTTCCTTTCTAACCGCTTCCGGTGTGCCGCTGAGATTATACCCGTAGCAAGTTTGTCCATTCAGTACGGGGTTTTTTGCTCCCGGAACACTACGTGGTGTAAATGAGAAAAGGTTCCTTGGAAAATCCGGGTGACCGTAAACCTGGAATGGCAAATCCGTTCCCCGGCCGAGGCTCACGGCTGTACCTTCGAAAAAGCAAAGGGATGCATACAAGTAAATTGATGCCATATTGGGCAAATTAGGGGAGGGCTTCACGGGAAGTTGATACATCGTGTGATGATCGTAATTTTCGCAAGTAATTACTTTTAAATCGCAATGCAAGCCGCCAGTCAACCACGATTCACCATTCAGCATCCCGGCATATTCGCCCACCGTCATACCATGTAAAATCGGGATGCTCTGCATCCCTACGAATGAACGGAACGCTTTATCTAATATTGGCCCGTCAACGATATGCCCGTTTGGGTTGGGGCGATCGAGCACGATTAAAGGTTTTTTATACGTCGCGGCGGATTCCATCAACTCCTGCAAACTAGAAATGTAAGTATAAAAACGCGCACCTACATCCTGGATATCAAATATCAATATATCGACATCGGCCAGGTCATTTGCATCTGCCTTGCGGTGTTTGCCGTAAAGGCTCACGATCGGCAGGCCCGTTGCTGCATCGCGGCTATTGCCTATTTTCTCTCCCGCATCTGCATCACCACGGAAGCCGTGTTCGGGGCTGAATATCTTTTGGATCTTAATGCCGCGGCTCAGTAAGCTGTCTACCAAGTGGGTACTACCGATGGTTGCCGTTTGGTTGACCAACAGCGCCACCCGCTTATTTTTGAGCATGGGCAAGTAAGCTTCCATACGTGCGGCGCCTACCCGTACCGTATTTTGCGCCCCGGCAGGCAAAAGGAAGCAGCAGCAAAGAATGGAGAGGAATAAGTTTCTCATATGAGCAAAATTGATTGATCCTTGTAAAAGTAATGGCATTCTCCAGTAATATAAAATCATTTGTCTATATAAATCTAATAATCAAATTGTAAATATGTTTAATGCTTAATGGTGGTAGGGGTGTTAAGGACAATTATGATCATTGTTATAACCATAAAAGATCATTCCAAATTAGGAGTACAGTGAATGTTTACGCGGCTGAAACCGCTATATTTCCGCCCCTGTATTATTCCCAATTTTAACCTTGGGGATTCGACCGACCAATATTTTTTCCTTACCTTGCATATTATTTACTATTAAATTTTAATTATGCAAGCAGTAAAAAGCGGGGATACCGTTCGTGTTCATTATCACGGTCGCTTAACCAACGGCACTACATTTGATTCTTCAGAAGGTAGACAGCCACTTGAATTTAAAGTGGGTGCTGGCATGGTTATCAAGGGTTTTGACAACGGTGTGTTGGAAATGAAAGTGGGTGACAAGAAAACTGTTAACATTCCTGTTGGAGAAGCGTACGGTCCTAAAAACGAGGAAATGGTCATGGATTTCCCGAAAAGTAACTTGCCTGCTGACCTGAATCCCGAAGTAGGTATGGAATTGCAAATGAGCAATCCACAAGGACAAGTATTCCCTGTAAAAGTGGTAGGCGTAAGCGACGAATTTATCACTTTGGATGCTAACCATCCATTAGCAGGTGAAGATTTGGTTTTCGATATTGAATTAGTTGAAATCGTATAATCTTCGTAAAAACAATATTTTAAAGACCGGGTGTATCATGCATGCGGTCTTTTTTTTAGGTTTGATCTTATAAGTTTTGCCTCGTTGCACCATGAAAAATTATCAATATACAGTCGCAGAAAGATTCATGCGATACGTACAAGTGGATACGCAGTCCGATCCGCTGAGCGATACCTTTCCCTCTACTGAAAAGCAAAAGAATTTATCCAGGATTTTGGTGGATGAATTGATCGCCATGGGGATTGAAGATGCTCACCTGGATGAATACGGTTACGTATATGCCACGATACCTTCAAATACTGATAAAAACGTCCCGGTAATTTGTTTCTGCTCGCATGTTGACACTTCCAGCGATTGCAGCGGCGCCAACGTTAAGCCGATCGTTCATAAAAACTATCAAGGTGAAGACTTGGTTTTGCCGGATGATAATACGCAAATTATCAAGGCCGAGGAGCACCCCTACTTAAAGGAAAAGTTGGGCGATGATATTATCACGGCTAGCGGCACAACACTTCTAGGGGCCGATGATAAAGCCGGTGTTGCAGAAATTATGGACGCCGCTAAGTATTTAATGGAACACCCGGAAGTGAAGCATGGCGCCATCCGCATCCTGTTTACCCCCGATGAAGAGATCGGCCAAGGGGTGAAATATGTGAACATGGAAAAGTTAGGCGCGGAATTTGGTTATACTATGGACGGCGGTGAATTGGGTTCATTGGAAGATGAGACTTTTTCTGCCGATGCCGTGAAGGTCGTGATCCAAGGCGTGAGCGCCCATCCCGGTATGGCTAAAGGTAAACTGGTAAGCGCTTTGAAGATTGCTGCCGCCGTTGTAGATGCGCTGCCCAAGGACATTTTAAGCCCGGAAACAACCGAGAAAAGGCAAGGGTTTATCCACCCTGTTAGGATGCAAGGAACGGTTGAAACGGCTGAAATAGACTTTATTATCCGTGATTTTACGACGCCAGAACTGGAAGCTTTAGAGTTTTACTTGAGAAAAACAATGGATTCCATCGTGTCAAAATATAAAGGCGCCAGCGCAACTTTCACCGTGACGGAGCAATACCGGAATATGAAAGAGGTGTTGGACCAATACCCGCAAGTAGCGGCCTATGCTGAAGAAGCGATCAAGCGCGCCGGTATTGAACCGATGAAGATGAGCATCCGCGGTGGAACAGATGGCTCCAGGCTCAGTTTCATGGGCTTGCCTTGCCCGAATATCTTTACCGGGGAAATGAGCTTCCACAGCAAACATGAATACGTGAGCATCCAGGATATGCAAAAAGCCGTAGATACCATTGTTCACTTAGTTCAGGTGTGGGAAGAAAAGTCGTAATATGCCAAAAAGCCTGTGCTGTTAAGCGTTTCGAGGTATTGTGAACGTCGGGATGCTTTTCGTTAAAATAAATTGTATCTCGATCCGTTTAAGAATAATTATTTTAGTAATTCTTTCAACGCTATCCGCGTTTTAATACTTTTGCAAGGTAAAAATAATATACATGGTATTAGGAATCATTACTTTACTACAGGATACATTATTAGGTGCCAAACCTGATACGGTTGCGCAAGGTATCGACCCGAATGTCGCCGCGCAGCAATCCATGAATTTGTGGGACTTATTGTATAAGGGCGGTCCTATTATGATCCCCTTAGCCTTATTGTCTGTAATTGCTGTTTATGTATTTGTAGAAAGGTATTTGTATATCAAGAAAGCGGCGCGCCTAGATGATAATTTCATGCCGATGTTGCGTGATTATATCACTGCCGGCAATATTGCCGCCGCCCGTTCTTTAACCAAGAATACGCAGTCGCCCATTTCCCGCGTTTTGGACAAAGGGGTGCAGCGTATCGGTAAGAAAATCGAAGCCATTGAGAAGTCCATGGAGAATGTAGGCAAGTTGGAAGTGTACAAGATGGAGAAAAACCTGGTCATCTTGGCCATCGTGGCGGGTATCGCGCCGATGTTCGGTTTCCTCGGTACGATCGCCGGTATGATCCAAACATTCTACCGTATCTCTATCACCAACGATATCACCCTGGGCGCTATCGCTGACGGTATTTACGTGAAGATGGTGACTTCTGCCACGGGTTTGATCATCGGTATTATCGCGTATATCGGTTATAGCTTCCTGAACGCGCAGATCGATAAAGTAGTGAACAAGATGGAGGGTGCTTCCGCGGAATTTATTGACATTCTGCAAGAGCCAAGCTGATCATGATGAGCGATTCTTACCCTTGCTGGTAGCACTTCTTAAATAATAAATGATTCGATTTTATGAATATACGTAGGCGAAGGAAAAATGCGGTAGAAGTACATAACTCGGCTTTGAACGACATCCTGTTCATCTTGCTGCTGTTTTTCTTGATCGTATCTACATTGGCCAATCCCAATGTGATCAAGCTTACCTTGCCAAAAGCTAAAACGAACACCAAGGCCAAACAAACGGTCGTGGTTAGCATCGATAATAACCACGAGTTCTTTATCGGCACCACCAAGGTGGCTTTCGATGATTTAAAAGCAGCATTGGTTCCTACCTTGGCCCGTGAAAATGTAGATCCAACCATCGTGATCAATGCCGAAAAATCGGTACCGATCGAAGAAGTAGTAAAAGTGATGGAGATCGCGAGGGAGTTAGGTGTTAGGGTCGTATTGGCTACGGCAAACCCGCAAAGCAATTAAGAAATTAAAATAGGTTGGCGGCTATTTCCGGCCGCTAACCATCCTGTCTTTCCCGAAAATATCCTGCTTCCTCAAAACGTTGTGAAAACCGGCATCGTGCAAGCAGCCTTCCACCTCTGGAGCATGTGCCTCGTTGATCTCGAAGAAAATTTTACCCCCTTTCCTTAATTTTTCCATAGCTATTGACGCAATCGTTCTATAGAATAACATCGGGTCATGATCCGGTACAAACAAGGCTATGCCCGGCTCATAATCCAAAACATTCTTTTGCATCTGCTTTTTTTCCGACTCCTTGATATAAGGTGGATTACTAACAATAATATCGAATGTTGGTAACTGCTCCAAGGCATTGGCCCGCAAAATATCTTGCCCGGTAAAGTTCACCTCGACTTGTAATTGCTCGGCATTTTTCCGGGCCACTTCCAAAGCTGTTTCACTTAGGTCGATCCCGTAAACATTTGCGGCTTCCCAATGTTTTTTTATGGAGATGGGAATGCAGCCGCTGCCGGTGCCTATATCGATGATGTTTACCTCGCCGTGCATCGTATGTTGCTCTTCCAGTACCCATGATACCAGTTCTTCTGTTTCCGGTCTAGGTATCAGCACATGTTGGTTTACATAAAACTGCATCCCGTAAAACCAGGCCGCCTCGATAATATACTGTAGCGGTTGATGCGCCAAAAGGGACTGGATAGCCAGTAATAACTTCGCTTCCTGGGAAGCATCCAGGCTTTCATCTTTGAACAGGATGCGGTCCATCTTGTTGTAACCGCTGATGTGTTCAAGCAGGATATTAGCTATGGTGGCTGATTCCCGGCTGTCATAGATCGATTGCAACTGTTGGAGTGCGAAGGCAAAAGCAGATTGTATCGTCATATGGAGAAAAATGAATGGCTTGAAACTCGGTATGAAACAATATTTTTGCAAACATAATCAATCATCATGACAGCAGCACCCGATCACGAAATATTTATGAAACGATGTATTGAACTGGCCAGGATGGGCGAGGGCAGGGTAATGCCTAACCCGATGGTGGGGGCAGTACTCGTGCATGAAGGGCGGATCATCGGGGAAGGTTACCATGAATGGTACGGTCATGCACATGCAGAGGTGAACTGTGTGAAAAATGTTGCCTCGGTTGACCGCGTATTGATTCCTTTGGCCACGATGTACGTGAGCTTGGAACCTTGCGCGCATCATGGCAAAACACCGCCCTGCGCGGATTTAATTGTTAACGAGAAAATCCCGGAGGTCGTAATAGGCTGTATCGATACCTTCTCTGAAGTTAGCGGCCATGGTATTAAGAAGATGAAAGCAGCGGGGATTCAAGTCATTACAGGTGTGTTGGAACAGGAATGCCGGGATCTGAACCGGCGGTTTTTCACGTTCCATGAACGTTCCCGGCCTTATATAATCTTAAAATGGGCGCAAACTGCCGATGGTTATATCGGCACGCTGGATAGGAAAGCGATGAAGGTTTCCAACAGCTTCACGGATCGCTGGGTACATAGGTGGAGAAGCCAGGAAGCGGCCATCCTGGTGGGTCCGAAAACGGCAATAGAAGATAATCCTTCGCTGAATACCCGTTTATGGCCGGGAGCATCTCCTATTAGGATTATTCTCGATCCTTTTTTGGGAGTACCTACTACGCATAACGTATTTAACAACGCCGTTAAAACCATCGTGGTCACTGAAAAAATGGGGCAGGAAAAAGGGGTGGAATATTGGCCGATACCTTTCGATGAGGCGCTGTTGCCTAAGCTGATGGAGATGTTACACGGGCGAAACTTACAAAGCATCCTGGTAGAAGGTGGTGCGAAGACTTTACAGCAGTTTATCGATAGGGGACTATGGGATGAAGCCCGCGTAATCATTTCAAAAAATGCGGCAGGTTCCGGTTGGCGTGCCCCCGTATTAACCGGTGAACCCGTTTTGCAGGAACAGGTGAGCCTGGATGCCGACAATATTTATATCTACAGAAATAGAAGGGATTATTAAACATGACTGATACCGATATTTTTTATACCATCGAGAAAAAAGCTATTGCCGAGTTTAAAGATCGCGGCAGTAAGTTCCTGGCATACGCGTTTCCAGTTACTACGGCAGAGCAGGTGAAAGAATGTTTACAGGAAGTGAAAAAGGAACACCCGAAAGCTACGCATCATTGCTATGCTTACCGCTTGGGTACGGATGGCAACCAATTCAGGGCTAATGATGATGGAGAGCCTTCAGGTTCAGCCGGGAAGCCGATCTTGGGGCAAATTGACAGTAAGCAGTTAACGGATACCTTGGTCATAGTAGTACGCTATTTCGGCGGTACTTTGCTCGGGGTGCCGGGCCTGATCAATGCATATAAGATGAGTACCGCATTAGTACTTCAATTAACGCCGGTCATCCAGAAAAATGTTGAAGTCGTTTACCGCCTCACCTTTGATTATACGATCCTGAACGATGTGATGACGATTGTTAAACAGCAACATTGTACGGTCATCTCGCAAGAGTTGCAATTGTTTTGTACAATGAATATCGGTATTCCTAAAGCGAACCTGGAGTTGTGTTTGCTAAGGCTGGGGGATATTCATAACCTGGAGATCGAGGGCTAGTTGGGGAATGAGAGTTGTCATTGTATTTTAATAGGATGAGCATAAGTCCTTAATCATACGTTAAAGATGTATGGAATCAAATTTGAATTAGAATGCGGGAATACTAAAACTTGGTAATAAATTGGATTGATGGCTTCAACAGTACGCCGGAATATAAACCCTTAACCTACAGCGTTTGTTTTATGACCACAATCCTGAAAATTGCAATAGTACACTTCAATCACTATTCACCTGTTTTATCTTCAAGCTCCTTTAACCTCGCATTAAACAACCCCTGCAACAAATTCGACAATTGACGCCTATTACCATTCAAATGAATCGTGCGATGGTAATGCCAAGCCGATTTTCCTTTGCCGAGTTGTTGAATCGGGGCATATGTCGTAACTGCCAAATACGGGCGCGTAGAAATACTATCCTCGATCTTCCCGGAGTTTTTGAGCGTTAATATAGGTCCATCAACCATAAACTGATCCCCATCATACTGCAATGGAAAATACCATCCAGAACGCGGTGCCTTGGAGAATTGTATAATAGTTAAGGTTTGTAGATTTCCGTTATAAATACCGATGAAATTCATCGCGGCAGAAAATGGTACTTGTATTCTTGATGCCAAGCTATCTCCAAGCGGGAATGCTAAAATCCTGTTGTTGATCAAACGGCAACCAGGGAAAGTATCTCCATCCCATTTTATCAAGCTTTCAACCTCTTTTAATGATTTGAACTTCTTATTCAACGGAATTAACGCCACCATTGGACTATCTATTGGAAACATACCCTTCACCCGCATGCTGATACTCCCATGAGCGGTGTCCCAACGATGCTCACCGGTATTAGTGAGTATATTCTCACTTTCAAAAGCAACCGCTTTTACAGCCCTGGGAATATCTATGCCTAAAAAATTTGACACATCTCTTCTTGCGATGATTCGGAGATTTCTTTTCAGTTTTAAAGCTGTAGCAATACTATCATCCTGCAAAAAATTCAGCGTTTTTTCCAAGGATATTTCAGACTTGGATTGGTGGATAAGACGGAAGCTCGCCGTATCCAATCCCGTGGCTTCAAAACCATGCAAGTTATCGAGGGAATGAACGCCTGTATCGCCGGGTATTTTTTGAAACAATAAGTTTACCTGGTCTTCGCCACCCCAGTTCGAATTATAGGATTGAGGCATCAGTTGTGCCACCAGGTCAAAATGCAACCAACCGTAGCTATCGCCACCCTGCAGCAGCGAACTTGTCAGCACGCGGGCATTCCATTTTGGCGCCAAGGCAATGCCGGCATCACCCGTACTATCTCTTAATTGAATAATCGGAACATGTTGACCAAGGTAATCTACCGCCACTTGATAAGGTTGATCTTCGTGCAAGGTATCGCCATTTAATATGGGCAACTTGGCATGGAACCTGCTCGGTTTATTTTCCTGGCAAGCAATAAATCCTAAAAGGAAAATTAAGGCTATGCAATAGTTCGCGAATTTTTTCATGCGCAAAAAAAATCCCGGTGAGCATCTAATTTCACCGGGAAGATAATTTATTTCTTGGAAAACATCGGGCTAACGACCAAGTCCTTACTACCCGGTGTGTACTTATAAAACCCTTCCCCGCTTTTCGCGCCGAGATACCCGGCTGTTACCATGTTTGTTAATAATGGACATGGTGCATACTTAGGGTTACCGAAACCTTGATATAAAACTTCCAGGATAGATTTACATACATCCAGCCCTATAAAGTCCGCCAGTTGTAATGGACCCATCGGGTGTGCCATGCCCAGCTTCATCACGGTATCAATTTCTTCTACTCCAGCCACTCCTTCATACAATGAATATATTGCTTCGTTAATCATCGGCATCAGGATGCGGTTGGCAATAAACCCGGGATAGTCATTCACGGTGCAGGGAACCTTACCGAGTTTTTTAGATAATTCCGTAATCTGTTCAGATACGACCTTGTCGGTAGCGTAGCCATTGATGATTTCCACTAATTTCATCACGGGTACCGGGTTCATAAAGTGCATCCCGATAACTTTTCCCGGCCTCTTGGTTACCGCGGCAATTTTCGTGATGGATATAGACGAAGTATTGGATGCCAGTATCGCATCTGCCGGGGCATAAGTATCCAGTTGCTTGAATATTTCCAGTTTCAGGGTGGTGTTTTCAGTGGCAGCTTCTACAACGAGTGCTGCTTCACTGACGCCATCGCTCATATTGGTATGGGTAGTAATGTTTGTTAAAGTTTGGGATTTCTCCGCTTCCGTGATGGTTCCTTTCGCTATTTGTCGATCTAAGTTCTTAGCGATGGTGGCCAGGGCTTTTTCTAAGGCTTTCTCCGATACATCTACCAGGTTTACCCGGAAACCGTTTTGGGCAAAAACGTGGGCAATACCATTACCCATCGTTCCGGCGCCAATTACCGATACTTTTTGCATTGTTTTGATGAATCTAAATGATGATAAAATTGATTTTGTCGTCTATGATTATATGCAACAATACAAATTTATCCCCATATGACCATCGGTGTCATGAAGTGTAAAGTTAATCTTGCCGTTTGAAATCGCCGCGCTTCCAGGCATCGAGGAATTGCGCCCAGGCGAGTGGATTAAATATGTTTTGCGGTGGCACCTGGCCGGCATAATACAAAGATTGTTGTTGCTTGCGCATCAGGCTGTTGAAGTTTTCCCCGCCATCGTATGGCATGTAACGTGAAAGGGCGCGCATTTTGGCCCTATCGGTATTTTTCCGCGCAATTTCGTATGCATCATCCGGTATATCCATGCTGGTGAAGATCCTTTCCACGTCTTTTCGGCTCGGGTATGGCCGGATCACCGTCACGGGCAAATGCACGGTATCTTCTGTCAGCAATTGTAGCATGGAAAAATTGCTACCGACGAGGTCGAGGGGGATCTTGTAATCCTTTTTATGAAATCCTACCGCGGAAAAAGATAAAGTATCTCCTTTGAACGCCACGATGGAAAAAATTCCAGCTGCATTGGAAACCGTACCACGATTTTGTCCTTTCACGAGGATACTCACTGCCGGAACGGCCCTCAAGCTATCGGAAGTCATCGTGATTCCAGAAATTTGAATCACGCTATCGCGGAAATCCGTGATTTGTGCCGATGCCAGTATAGGAGCTAAAAATAGTGATAACAGTATGTAGATTTTTTTCATCATGCCAGCTCAAAGGTACTTTATTTATATTGCCGCGAACCCCTTGGGATATTGTTGCCGTAGGCCCCGGTTGAATTTAACGGTGGAATGACAAATCTACAATTTTCTTAATAGACAAACCTTTTTGAAGTGTTGGATGGTCATATTCTTGTATTAGTTCTGCCTTCTCACAATCTTATTGTCAAATTAAAAGTCAATTGGGTTAACTTTGTACCCTGGAAACTAATTTTAACAACAATTTATGATCACGAAAGAGCAGATTTTAGAAGCCCTGGGCAACGTGGAAGAACCGGATCTGAAGAAGGACCTGGTTACGCTGAACATGGTGAAAGATATAGCGATTGACGGCAATAAAGTTTCCTTCACCGTGGTGTTAACTACCCCGGCTTGTCCTTTGAAGGAAATGATTAAAATGGCCTGTATCAACGCGATCCGTATTTACGTTAGCAAGGAGGCCGAAGTAGAAGTGAAAATGACTGCTAATGTTAGTACTAACCGCAAAGACGGGAAGAGCATGTTACCGGGCGTGAAAAATATTATCGTAGTGGCTTCCGGTAAAGGCGGCGTAGGTAAATCTACCGTAGCAGCTAACCTAGCCCTTGCTTTAGCGCAAGATGGCGCTTCCGTGGGCTTGATGGATGCCGACATATACGGGCCAAGCGTGCCGATCATGTTCGGCGTACGTGGAGAGCGACCTATGATGCAAACGATTAACGGTAAAGATATGATCCTGCCGATGGAAAAATACGGCATCAAGTTCATGTCAATCGGACTTTTGGTGGATGAAAAACAAGCGATCGTATGGCGCGGCCCGATGGCCAGTAGCGCCTTACGGCAATTTGTTTCGGACGTTCATTGGGGAGAACTGGATTACCTGGTGATCGATATGCCGCCGGGTACGGGAGATATTCACCTGACGCTCGTGCAAACAGTGCCGGTTACCGGTGCCGTAATCGTTACAACACCGCAGGATGTTGCACTTGCTGATGCTAAGAAAGGTATCGCGATGTTTAGCAGCCCGCAGATCAAGGTGCCGATCATCGGTTTGGTTGAAAATATGGCATATTTTACCCCGGCAGAATTGCCTGGCAACAAATACTATATCTTTGGTAAAGAAGGGGGCAAACGCTTGGCTGATGAGCTGGATTTGCCATTCTTAGGACAAATTCCCTTGGTTCAAAGCATCCGGGAAGGAGGAGATTACGGCGAGCCGGTAATGGCAAGTCAAGATGCTATTACCAAGGAAGCATTCCTGGAGTTCGCGGGAAATGCAGCCAGGAGCATTGCCATGAGAAATGCCAATATAGATCCAACTCAAATAGTAGAAATTACTGTATAATTATATTTTTCCCGGGGAAAGAAATGAGCTTTTCCCGGGAAATTTCCTGCCAACTTACCCGTATATTTACCCCGAAGCAATTCATATTAATTTAATACTATGTACGTTCCAAAATATAACCGGGAGGAGGATTGGGCTTCCATTGCCAATTTTATCAAGGAAAACGGTTTCGGAATGCTGATTTCTACGAGGGACGGCATCCCGGAGGCCACGCACATCCCGATGGAGCTGGTCGAGAAAGAACCGGGGAAATTTGTAATTCACGGGCATATTTCCAGGGCAAACCTACAATGGCAAGCTTTCGGTTCGGAACAGGAGTTTTTGGCCGTATTTACGGCGCCGCATGCTTATATATCGGCGTCCTGGTACGGGGAAGATAAGATTCCTACATGGAATTATATCGCGGTGCATGTGTATGGACAGACGCGTTTATTGAACAAAGAAGAGTCGGAGCTGTTATTAGATAACCTGGTGAACCGCTATGAAGGCGGGCTGGAGCATGGTGTGAAGTTGGCCGACATCGAAGCGGCTGAACTTTCCAGTAATATCAAGGCCATTGCCGCTTTCGAGTTAGCAGTAGACCGGGTGCAAGCAAGATTTAAGTTGAGCCAAAATCGTCATGATCGCGATTATGAAAGCGTCATCGATCATTTGAAAGCTAAGGGGGACGAAAATTCCTTGCAGATTGCCGCCGAGATGGAGAAAAGGCGCAAATCGGCTCGAAGTTGAAAAATTAGCAAATTAATTATTGAAAAAATATCCCGTTTCGCGAAATTCGCCTGGCGATATAAGGAAGTTTTCCGGGGCTAATAGCCTCTTTTACTTATTTTTGCGCCCCTAATTAGAAATTTATGAATAGACAGGAACTTGTGAACACCATCAGGGAGAAGAAGTCTTATTTATGTGTCGGGCTAGATACCGATATCAGCAAGATTCCGAAACACCTGCTCTCGCATGCCGACCCGGTTTTCGCATTCAACAAAGCCATCATTGATGCAACGAAAGATCTCTGCGTAGCATATAAAATTAATACGGCCTTCTACGAAAGCCTGGGCATCCGCGGTTGGGAAACCTTGCAACGCACCGTGGAATATATTCCCAAAGGTATCTTCACCATTGCCGACGCGAAACGGGGAGATATCGGCAATACTGCTACTCAATATGCTAAAACTTTTTATGAAACGTATGCCTTTGACTCGGTAACGGTGGCACCGTACATGGGTAAGGACAGCGTAACGCCTTTCTTGGAATTTAACCAGAAATGGGCCATCGTATTGGGGCTCACCTCCAATGAAGGCAGCAAGGACTTTCAATTGCAGAAAGTAGGGAATACATATTTATATGAAAAGGTGATGAAGACTTGTGCTTCCTGGGGAACGGTTGAGAATATGATGTTCGTTGTTGGGGCTACGCAGGCCGATTCTATCGGGCATATACGCAGCTTCTTGCCGGATCATTTCTTCCTGGTTCCCGGTGTCGGCGCACAAGGCGGCAGCTTGAAAGATATTTCGGAAAAAGGATTAAATAAGGATGGTGGATTGTTGGTAAATGCCAGCAGGGCGGTTATTTATGCTGGTAATGATGAGAATTTTGCCGAAGATGCACGGAATTCGGCCATGAAATACCAAGCGGAAATGGGCATGTACCTAGGGAATGCAATATAGAAAACACTGTATTTTTATCATTGTTGTCCGACTAAAAATACTTTAAAGGTACTTGAATTTCTTACCTTGTCAAGGATATAAGCGAAGGATGATACATTCAAAATCCGGGGTACCTCCCGCCAAGAGAACCGTGGAACTTCGCACCGTTGATAGCGAAGGGAAGCTTGGCCATACAGTAATAGAAAAGCTAGATCGAGCGATCAAATTGGTGGCCGTAATGGCCAATTTGTGCCCTTTTTGGGCAAGCAAAAAAGTACAAGAAACGAGCAGATGAACATTGAATCGAACTATTGAGGGATCAAATTGCTCCCCGGTTAAAATTTAGTCAGACAATAATGTATTTTTTATAAATTATTTATAGCCAGCCGATCGCGGTTGGCTATTATTTTTTATGATTGGATATCCTCCGGATTTTTGCTGGGAACGAAAGGTGACTTTATTATTTATATGCTACCGGTTGTGAAGGATACCAAGCTTTTACTTGGTAAGACAATTTACCGCTCGATATTGCAACGTCAGCTTCTAAAATATTTATTACTTCTAAACTGTCGAGATGCTTCATTAGCAGGAAGCTATTCCATTCATCACCTGGATTTGTTGTCCCGTTTGCCAAAATGATTCCATCCTCTTGCAATTGCATTATGTATTGATGGTGATCATTGTATAACCGATCCGGTGTAGGATTAAAATCCGGGTTCAGTTCAAATGAAATAAACCAGCATTTGCCCGCGCTAGATTTTTCGCTTGCCAGTATTACCGGGACTACTTCATCTTTAATCCCGAATGAATGTTGTAATGACGGGGGATCGCTTACAGAAAATGCAACCAATACAGCCAAAAGGCAGATGGTTGGTACTAATTTAGACATTGGCTACTTGGTTTGTAGAAAGATAATAAAGATCAGTTTTACTTCCTAGTAGATTTAGTATCTTGCTATTCCCGCGCCATAAAATGCGGTATTTCAACCATCGTTAACACAAAATCCTAAGATCCATGCACCAAGATTTATTCCAATCTCCCGATTATTACCAATTAGATGATTTGCTGTCCGAAGAACATAAGATGGTTCGCGCCGCGGTGAGGGATTACATTAAAACGGAAATATCACCTATCATAGATAAGCATTGCCAGCAAGCAACTTTCCCGTCAAAAATAATAAAGGGCTTGGGTAATTTGGGCTGCTTCGGTCCTACTATACCTGCTGAATACGGCGGTGGCGGACTAGATTACATTTCTTACGGGCTGATGATGCAAGAGTTGGAAAGGGGAGATAGCGGTATCCGCTCCACGGCATCAGTACAAGGATCGTTAGTGATGTTACCGATTTATAAATATGGTACGGAAGAGCAAAAGCAAAAATACTTGCCGCAATTAGCCAGGGGAGAAATGATGGGCTGCTTCGGTTTAACGGAGCCGGATTTTGGATCCAACCCTGCCGGGATGTTGACGTATTTCGAGGAAGATGGAGATGATATTTTATTGACAGGCGCCAAGATGTGGATATCCAATGCACCCTTTGCAGATATCGCCATCGTATGGGCTAAAAATGAAACAGGGAAAGTGCAAGGCATTATCGTGGAGCGAGGCATGGAAGGTTTCACAAGCCCGGAAACAAAAGATAAATGGAGTTTAAGGGCCAGCGCCACCGGGGAATTGGTGTTTGATAATGTGAGGATTCCGAAATCGAATATATTACCCGGCGCCAAGGGTTTGGGAACGGCATTATCATGCCTTTCTTCGGCCAGGTTTGGTATTGCCTGGGGAGCTATCGGCGCCGCGATGGATTGTTACGATACGGCATTACGTTATGCTAAAGAAAGGGTGCAATTTGAAAGGCCGATAGCAGGCTTTCAATTGACGCAAAAGAAGTTAGCTGAAATGATTACCGAAATCACGAAAGCACAACTGATGAATTGGAGATTAGCAGTTTTGATGAACGAAGGGAAAGCCAGCGCAGAACAAATTTCGATGGCTAAAAGAAATGCCTGCATCACGGCGATTCAAATCGCCCGGGAGTCGCGGCAAATACTGGGGGCAATGGGTATTTCCGGTGAATATTCGATCATGCGCCATATGATGAACCTGGAAAGCGTTATTACCTATGAAGGAACTCATGAAGTACATTTGCTGATTACCGGTATGGATATTACAGGGATGAATGCTTTTAAATAATAGATAACTTACTATGCCAAGATTTTTTATGTTGCTTTTGGCCTGCTGTTGGACCCAATGGTTATCAACCCAAGAATTGTTTACGATAAAAGGAGAAGCGCAAGGAACTTATTATATCATCAAGTATGTTGCTGTAAAGGAAGTGAATTGCCGGCAAGGTATCGACACGATATTTAACAAGATGGATGCATCACTTTCCTTATATAAACCGGGTTCTTTAATTAACAGGTTTAACGAACAGGGAGATGGTGTGCGGATGGATAGTTATATGGCAGCAGTTTTAAGAAAATCATTAGAGGTGTATAAGATTTCTGGCGGCTTATTTGATATTACCGTAAAGCCTTTGGTTGATGCCTGGGGCTTCGGGGTAAAAAGGCACCGGGAGGTGCCAAAGCGAGAAAATATCCGGGAAATATTGAAACATGTAGGATCCCGCTACCTGTTGATCGATGGAGATTCTTTACTAAAAAAGAAGCCGGGAGTCCAGATCGATTGCAACGGTATCGCGCAAGGTTACACGGTAGATGTAATCTGTGAATACCTCTCATCGCTCGGTATAGAGAATTACCTGGTCGATGTGGGTGGGGAGTTAAGATCTAAAGGAAAGAACCCTAAAAATAGAAATTGGACCATCGGGATTGAGCGACCGGAATCTGACGGCGACCGGGTTTATCCTTCTATGGCCACGATCGTTTTAAATGGGCAAGGTGTTGCCACAAGTGGCAATTACCGCAGGTTCTTTGATGAAGGCGAAATACGTTATACGCATACTATTAACCCTAAAACAGGGGAAGCATTGCATCATAAGGTGATCAGCGTAACCGTTGTTGCGCCCGATTGTATTACCGCCGATGCATATGATAATGTTTTTTTCTTAATGGGTGTAGAGAAAGGCTTGAAGTTCGCACGGCAACACCCTGAATTGAAACTGGCTGTTCACTATGTTTTTAAAGATGGAAATGGGCAAACGCGGGAAAAGTATAGCGCCGCATTTGAGCAATTACTTCTAAAGAAATAGCTGTCGGTATAAATTTTAATACCACGGTATTTTAGATAAAAAGCCCCGGCTTTATGAAACCGGGGCCACATTCTCACAAGATTCGATGGTTTCCGTTAACACGGATATTTTTACTACTTACCGGAGGTGAAATTTCACACCTACATTGGCTTGTACTGTATTGAAGTTTGTTAACTCTGCCACCTTGTACGGTGAAAAATTATACTGTACATGGGCATTAAAAAGTACCGGCGAATATTTCCCGAAAGGAACGTTTATTCCCAGTTCCGGGCTTACCATGAATTGCCAACTATTATCATCATCCACGAACTGACCGTAATATTTCTCATATTGGAAATTAGCCACACCGATGTTTAAGCCCCCGTAAGGGATAACCTTAGAGCCGGGCTTCGTGAAATTATATTGTGCAGCAGCCAAGATTGGAATGGTTTGCAGCGTACGTGTTTGCACGGCAGAAATATCACCATCCTTGATAGGGTAAACTGCCCGGGCAGATTTTTCATAAAAATCTTGGTATCCAACATTCAAGCCGACACTTAAATTGTCGTTGATGGCATATTGAAATCCCGCTTTCCAGCCGCGGAAGCTGGTGTTGTTCGCATAATCCTTCAAGCTGCTTAAAGGTTGGGCAATGCTGTAGTTTAATTGAAAACTAACAGGAGGTCTTGTTTGGGCCTGTGCGCCTTGCAAAGCGAAAGCACCCAGGAATACGGCTAATAATATCTTTAAACTTTTCATCTTTCATCCATTTAATAGTCCAACTATAATGTTGTTTCCAGGTAGGTAGATTGATCGAAAACAGCTTTTACCATGCTTTCAATGTTATTGCTGTTCCAAACACCTTGGCCCCTTAACATGGCATTCCAGATTGTTGTCAACTGGTTATCGCCTTCTTTGGCAGCATTTTTAAGATCTACTAAATCTATCGCTACGGAACGTTCCTTGTAGTTGAAAACGCCATAATAAGGAGGGAAGTAATATCCCCAACCGGGATATCCCCAATAACCGGGATCCCAATAGCCGGGCCATCCGCTCCAGTAACCGGGGCCACCGATCACTACGGAACTGTAAGTATTGTCGATGCGGGTCAAGTTAACTGCCAGGTCAGGACTTGCCGTTTTATCTACCAGTTTATACCCGCGGTCAATGAAAGATTGTTTTACGGTGTTGATCAATTGTTGATCGTAGTTAGTCAGTTCTTTGCTATAATCGCCATTATTCGTGACAACAGCCACCGAATCCACGATACTGAACGTACTGTAAGTTCCAAAATCGACATCTTTGTCGTAATTGGTAACATAAATTCTTGTTTCTTCTTCCGATAAATTATCGATGGGGTCCTTCCTGCAACTGGATATTAGGGAGGCTATTACGAGGGAAGCACCCATCAAGATCCAAATCTTTTTCATAATGTACTTTTTTTCGAGTGTGTAAAACTCATTGCTAATTTGCATCTTCACCGTACGGTTGTGTCGTTGCAATTATCTTCTTCATTTCAAACGTATTAGACACCGAGATGTTACGGCATGTTTACAAGTGTTTTGTTAATTCTTTTCTAAGAAATTGTTAATACAAGAAGGTTGCCAATTTAATTGATATAGCAATAAGAATTAATATATCAGGAATGATATATTTGTTTGTATATTAATTAGGCGAACGGAGGCAGCTTAGTATTTGTATCCTGGGAATTGCTGGTCGGGAATTGCTGGTTCGGATTTGTAGGTCGGATTTGTAGGTAGGGAATTGCTGGTCGGGAATTGCTGGTTCGGGATTTGTAGGTTGGATTTGTAGGTTGGATTTGTAGGTTGGGATTTGCTGGTCGGAATTGCTGGTCGGGATTTGTAGGTCGGATTTGTAGGTCGGGATTTGTAGGTTGGGCTCGCGAGCCCAACCAGCAGTTGGTTATCTGTTCGATTCAATAAATGAGTTTAGTCAATCAAATCAGCAGCTTCATGGCGCGGAAACCTTCGCTGATGGATATAAAATAAAATAATATGGGGGATTATAAGTGTGCGGATTGATTTAATTCAAATTCCTGTAATCATTGGGGGTTATACCCGTTTTTTGTTTAAATAACCGGGAAAAATGCTGTTGATATTTAAACCCAAGTTCGGAGGCTATATCATTGATCGATTTGGAATGATCAAAAATCTTCAATTTCGCTTCGTCGATTAATTTTGACTGTAAATAGCCTAATGCCGTATTACCGGTTTCTTTTTTTGATAATATATCCAAAATAATTCGCTAAAAGATGCAGCGATTCTGCGCGATAAATTGCCGTGGAAAGTCCTAGTGGCCAGGGTTTGTCAAAGCAGAAATAATCATTCAATAAATTTTCAAATCGCATAGGATGTCCCTATTAACATTGCCACGGGTGATAAACTGCGGGTAATAAAAATTTTGGCAATACGATCAGTCAGAATAGCCTGATTGAAGATGATTTGAGCATAACCGGAGATGATGCTGAAGCTTTTATCTTGCAATTTGGCAAAAGGTATCATGTTGATATAGGTAGCTTTAATTTTTCAAAATATTGAACAGGTTAAAATTGATCAAAATATTTAGTTGATCAAATATTATCCGACCAAAATTTTTTTGCTAAACCAAACTATTTTCTTTTTTTTACAGTAAATATCAATCAGGTCTATCCATTTTTTACAAGCAAAATCAAACGGCTATAATAGCTACGTACTTTTTCGTGCCAATGGATCATTCCATTTAAATTTCACAAAATCCCGTGACCCATATTTGAACAATGAGAATGTTAGAGCTTAAATCAGATCACGAACTAATGGCGCTAATTCAAGAAGGTAATAGTGAAGCCTTCGAGGAGCTCTATGGTCGATATTTTAAGCCCTTACTCTATTTCACCGCTAAACGAACAAATGATCTAGCAGATGCAGAAGACATTGTTCATGATGTTTTTACGAAGTTTTGGGAACGTCGATTTAAGATTGAAAATAAAAATATTTCATCTTTTTTATACCAATGCACACTGTATGCAATTTTAGATCGAATTAAAAAGCTTAAAAACAAGAATACCGTGGTTTCGATGCTGGCTTTTAGTTATCCTCAATGTGAAGATCCTATTGAACAACAATTATTTGAGGATGAACTGAAGGCAAAGTTTGATGAAGCTATTAATTTAAATACGTCAAAAGTTAAAGAAGTATTTAAGCTTAGGTACGAGGAAGATATGTCTTACAAAGAGATTGCCACAGCCCATGGGGTTAGTATTGAAACAGTCAAAGCCCAGGTTAAAAAAGGGTTAAAAAAAATGCGGAAGCACCTTCGGATCTTCACTACCTTCTATTTTTTTTAAAAAAATTCTACTCCCAGTAACCCTAAATGAAATCTCAATCGTTTTAGATTTATATTAAAAGGGTAATCAGCTCAGTTAATATGAGTAATCCATTTCATTAAACGGTTTAAATTCGGTAAGACTGAATGTATAGGCCTATAATCATATAGGCCTGTTAACATAACTAAGTTATTTGCCGTGGAGATGATACTAAAATAATTATATGGACAAAAACCAAATTATAGAACTTTTAGAAGCATATGAAAAGGGAACTTTGTCAGAAAATCAAATTCAATCTCTGAAAAGGGCATTGATGGAAATTGATATCATGGAAGAACACACTTTTCATAGTATCGATCTTCAAGAATCAAAGGATAGGGTTCTTAAAAGATTGATGGAAACCGGGGTTAATCCCGGAGTATATGCCGATTCGTCGGAAGGTCATATAGAAAATCAGGGAAGGACTTCTATTTATTATATTAGAATAGCAATTGGAGCTGCAGCAAGCGTGTTGCTTTTGGTAGGGCTCATTTCACAATTTAAGTATAAAAAAGCGATCCCTGTTCATATTGCTAAGGAATTATCTGATGTCGAACCGGCGACTTTTAAAGCACGTTTAACCATTAACAATTCAGCAAAATCATACAAACTAACAGGGAGTGTTAAAGATTCCATTGCGATGGTAAATGGCGCTTTAGTAAAAGCTCCATCCCCTAATACTATTGTTTACCAATCCTATGAAAATCTATCAGAAAATCAAATACCAAGCATAAATACTATATCGACTCCGAGGGGAGGAACTTACAATGTGACATTGGGTGATGGAACAGAAGTCATGCTTAATGCAGCATCTTCAATTACGTTCCCGGTTCCTTTTGAACAAGACAAAAGGGAAGTGACTATTACGGGTGAGGTATTCTTCAAAGTAAAGCATCAATTACTCGAGGGAAACGCCATGTCCAAGCCTTTCATTGTTAAGGCGCAAGTTGCCACTGGGCAAGTTCAGAATATTAAGGTCCTGGGTACACATTTCAATGTGCTGGCTCGGCCAAATACTCCGATTACAACATCATTAGTAGAAGGAAAGGTATTAGTTACTACAAAAGCAGATGCCAAGACAATTTTACCTGGCCAGAAATCTATATTGGTTAATGGTTCATTGGCAATCAAGAAATTAATGGAATCAGATATAGCTTGGACAAAAAATCTTTTCGAATTCCAAGATCAAACATTGGAGACAATTATGGCGGAAGCATCCAGGTGGTATGATGTGGATATAAAATTTGAAGATAACATCAATCTAAGCCAGAAATACACCATAACATTAGAAAGGGATAAGGGACTTAAAACCTTTACAAGCATCATTGAAAATTTGGGTTTTGTTTGTAGTCTGGAAAATAGTGAGGGTGTAAAAAGTCAAGATAATCATAGAACATTGTTTATAAAAAGGAAGTAAAGGCGATATTTCTGATCATGCATAGTATCCGTTTTATCCCTATTGTGATCCTAAGGAAGCAATAATTCTTAGCCGGAAATTGGAAGGTCTAAGAATATGATGATCAAGAGCTAACCAAAAATATTGATAATAAAAGCACCATGAATGCAAATGGTGCGACCCTAAATTGAGTCTATTCATTATGGATGTTCTGTAGATATCATACCTATTATGAGATCTTAAGTAACAACTACTATTATTAATTCAAAAAGTCGAATGTATGACTAATTACCTTCATGCCCGTTATCCGGATTGGATAACGTATGGGAGAAGCTATGCGTATTTTCAAAACATCCCCAAATCAGTGAAGAAAATAGCAGTCCTTCTTTTTATCCTCATTAATTTTTCCTCTTTCGGGAGTTCGATAGCCAATGCACAACAGATTAATTTGGAACTAAAAAATACAAAGTTAACACAGGCATTTGCTTCAATAAGGGAGCAAACAGGCTACTTGTTCTCCTATAAAAATGATGAGGTGGATAAGTACAACGTTACATTGTCGATAAAGAATGCGTCTATAGAACAAGCGATGGATGCATGCTTGCAGGGATTGTCATTGTCATATGATATTAAAGGAAATCTGGTGATTGTATTTTCTAAATCAAAAGAAAACTTAAATATTAATTTACAACAGGAGAAAGCAGTCTCCGGGACCATTATAGACGAAAATGGAGATCCAATAATAGGCGCAAACATTTGGGCAGAGGAAATAAATAAGGGAACAATCACAGATAATAATGGGAATTTCACACTAGTTATTGGCAACAAAAATAGTTTAAAAATTCGGATCAGATTCATTGGGTTTATTGAACAAACTATTACTGTAAATAATTCGAAGACTGAAAAAATAATCTTGAAACGATCAAACGAACAATTAAAAGGAGTCACAATTTCAACAGGATATCAAGAAGTTTCACCTGAAAGATTTGTTGGTTCAGCTGTAACTGTAGATAGTTCAATCCTTTCAAGAAATAATAGTGTTGATATAATATCTAGAATTGATGGTACAATTAATGGTGTCCTATTCAATAAGGTTGGAGGAATCCCTAGGATTCAATTAAGAGGAATAAACTCCATTAAGGGAGCCTCTGACATTACTGGAAGCCCCACCCAAAATCCACTTATTATAGTTGACGATTTTCCTTACAATGGCGACATACACAATCTAAATCCGAATGACGTCGAATCGATATCAGTATTGAAAGACGCAGCAGCAACCTCAATTTGGGGAACGAGAGCCGCAAATGGAGTAATAGTAATAAAGACAAAAAAAGGACTGTACAATAAGCGAATGGCAGTATCCTTTAATTCAAATTTCTCAGTTAAAGAAAAGCCCGATTTATCTTACTTTCCTAGGATGACAAGTTCAGAATTTATAGATGTAGAAACATACCTATTCAATCAGGGATTCTATGATATATACATCCAATATCCATTTGCAACACCGTTGTCACCTGTTGTAGAATTATTAAACCAAGAAAGAAACGGTACTGTAACACAGGAAGATGCGCAATCAAAAATTGAAATACTCAGACATCATGACATTAACAAGGATTATGAAAAATTTGTATTAAGAAATGGATTCAATGCACAGAATTTCTTAAATATCAATGGAGGTGGTTCAGAAATTGCCTATAATATTTCATTTGGTTCTGATAATGGTAAAACAAGTATTAAAGGCCCTGGTTCTGCAAATAGATACACGATTTCATCCTCTATTCAGCTTGCTCCTATAAATAAATTAAAGATTTCTGCATCAATTGACTATACAAGTAATCAGAATCGTAGTGACGGGCCGGGATATAGAATTTCACCAGGAGGTGGGAAAAGCGAAATTTATCCTTATGCAAGTCTAATAGACGAAAACGGGCTCCCCGCCTCAACCCCGAGAGATTATGCGCCCTCCTATGTCGATACTGTTGGAGGAGGAAACCTATTAGACTGGAAATATTATCCCTTAATCGAAAACGAAAGTGCGAATGTAATTCTGAATGACCAATTTACAAGGATAAAATTTGAATTAGCTGGAAAATTATTTCCAGGTTTGACGACTGCTCTTAAGTACCAATATTCCATTCAGAATTCAGAAGGAAAGAATTTTAATAGTATTGACTCATATTATGCCAGAAATGAAATTAACAAGTTTACGGAAAAAGGAACTTATAAAAACAATTTACCAATAGGCGGAATAATTGATAGAACCAATTCCAAAATTCAAAGTCAAAATATACGTGGTCAATTGAACTATAAAAATTCATTTGGACGTCACGAAATTAATGCATTAGTAGCCGGAGAAATTAGCAGCGCTAAAAATCAAAATGACGGATCAAGGATATATGGATATGATGAAGAAAACCTTACATACTCACAATATTTAGACTTTCAAAAGTTCTATCCTATCTTCTATGGCGGCTCTCTAAGAATCCCTAATCCCATTTCAGTTACAAATAGAATTGACAAATTCGTATCATTCCTTGCAAATCTTTCTTACTCATACAACGAAAAATATAGCTTTTATCTAAGTGGAAGAAAAGATGGAGCTAATATATTGGGTATTAAATCAAATAATAAATGGAAGCCATTATGGTCAGTTGGAGCCAGATGGAACATATCAAATGAAGCATTTTTTGATATCTCCACAATAGAACGTCTAGTCCTGAGATCATCATACGGATATGCTGGAAACGTTAACAACACAATTTCATCATTAGCAACAATTACCTATTCTCCAAATAAGAATTTCCTTGGCCAACCTTACAGCACAATTGGAGGCCCCCCAAATCCAGATCTAAAGTGGGAGGAAGTTGGGACATTTAATATTGGTCTTGATTTTGGAATACTTCGCGACAGAATATCTGGTTCGATTGATTGGTATACCAAAAAATCAAACGATTTAATTTCATATGTTAAAGTCGATCGTACTTTAGGGTTCAGCAGCATAGTCAAAAACTCAGCAAACACAAAAGGAAATGGCTTTGAACTGCTATTGAACACAAAAAATTTAACAAGAGGTATAAAATGGAATACAAGCCTCAATTTTAGTTACGCAAAGACAGTAGTAACCAACTATTTCGACAATAGTATCCAAACTCCAACTAACCCAACAATCAGACAGGGGGATTTATATGACGCGTTATACGCGTATATCTGGAAAGGGTTAGATCCAGCAACTGGTGACCCTCAAGGTTATTTAAATGGCAAAGTAAGCAAAGACTATAATAAAATATTTCAAGACACGGCGAATCACCAAAAGTATATAGGTTCATCATTTCCATTATTATTTGGAAATATTCTCAATAACTTATCTTTTAAGGCATTCAACTTATCTTTTAATATAGTTTATCGAGGAAAATACTATTTCAGAAAGCCTTCAATTAGGTATGATTATTTGTATAATAGATGGATAGGACATTCAGATTTTAGAAATCGCTGGCAAAAGCCGGGTGACGAAAAAAACACGAATGTTCCATCAATGCCATATCCTGTCAACGAATCTCGAGAAATATTTTATCAGAATTCCGAAGTTAATATTGAAAAAGGAGACAATGCGAGGTTACAAGATATTAGATTATCATACAGTTGGATAAATAGGAAGAGTAAACCAAATCCATTTAAATCAGTGGAATTATACTTTTATGCAAATAATCTAAACATATTTCTATTTAAACACACCAAATCGGGATATGATCCAGATTACCCAGCAGAAACAATTCCACCACTAAGAAACTTCTCGTTTGGTATTAAAGCAAATCTATAAAAATAATCACATGCGCTCCAAGAACATTCAGATGATATTATTGGCTATCTGCCTATATTCTATTTCTTGCTCAGATTACCTGAATGAGAAACCAGACAAAAGTACAACAACAATAAATTCAACAAAGGATCTGCAGTCAATCCTAGACAACCTAACTTTATCGTATGATGCACTATTAACGGCAGGTTCAGATGAATATTATCTTACGAAGTCAACATATGATTCACGATCCCAACTCGATCGAAATATTTATACATGGGAGGCCAATACAGACAACATTGAAGCATGGGCCAAAATTTACAGCTATGTATATAGAGCTAATATTGTGATCACAGAAATCAAAAGGTTCAAACAGGAAAAAGAATACGATTACTTGATGGGACAAGGGCTGTTTCTGCGGGCGTTTGCATTCTACATTGGATCACAATTATACTGCACTCCATACTCAAAAAACGCATCGAACGAATTGGGGCTTCCTTTAAGAGTTTTGCCAGATGTTGAAGTCTCTTTTGCAAGATCAACTTTGAAAGAAACTTATGACAGAATGATTAGCGATCTTAAAACATCAGAGCAATTACTTTTGAATTCGGAATTCGCTTTAAATAGAGGGAATCACAAATCAGTCTTAGGACTGTTGGCAAGGATATACCTTTCGATGAGGGACTATGAGAATGCCTTAAAGTACTCAAGTTTGTACTTAAAGGAAAGTAGGACGTTACTAGACTATAACTCAATTAATGAAACGTCAAACCCTGCATTTCAAATTGAAAATCCTGAAACTACCTTTTATACTCTTGTCGATGGTTTTCCTGCAACGTCATTTATTGTTGACACTTCACTTTACGATTTATATAATGATAACGACCTAAGGAAAGTAATTTTCTATTACAATGGTACAAACGGTGAAATAAAATACAAAGGAAGCTATAATGGACGATCTGGATACACGACGTTCTATGGCATTACAACTAGTGAAATATTATTAATTCACGCGGAGTCAGCAATAAGAATGGGAGAACAAGAAACAGCATTAGATGATTTAAACTATTTACTTAGTAATCGATATAAGCATGGAACTTTCACGAAAATCACAGAAGATGACCGTAGCAAACTACTGAAAATAGCTTTAATGGAGCGTCGCAAAGAACTTGCCTTTAGAGGGCTCAGGTGGAGCGATGTAAGGCGATTGAATTTAGAAGGTCAAAATATATCACTGTCGAGATTGATCGGCAATGAAGTTTTCACACTGCCGCCAAACGATTTACGTTGGACTTGGCTTATTCCGTCTGAAGCCATAATCTTAAATAAATGGGAGCAAAACAGGCGATAGGAGTAAAAAGAACTTCACTATCCCAATCGATTTTATCGGTTATTATCGATCGGGAAATAATTTATAAAATGCATCTTTAATTAACCTAAAAAATCAAATGTCCTTATTTGCTTACCATTATTCCTCACCCCAGTTGGCAACTAAAGAAATTTAACAAAATTTCCAAATATAAATAATTTCGAAAATGCATTAGGATGAAAAAAATAATTGATTATATTATTTCAGTATCGATTTTTATAATACCTGTTACTTCGTTCTCACAAGAAAATAAATCGTTAATTCCCCAGCAATTACAAATTGGAAGTCATGTTCCAGAATTTATAATTAGCTATTTCATGAATCAAGATGGAATCGTTACAAATATATATCAACAAAAAAATAGACTTCTACAATTCAAGGAAAAACTAATAATCTTGGACTTCTGGACTACCACATGTTCAAGTTGCATCAAAGGGTTTCCAAAATTAGAAAGATTGCAAAAAGAGTTTGACGGAAAAATTCAGATATTCTTGGTAAACAATTACGATGATAGTTCTAAAATACGCAAATGGATAGAGTATTATAAAATCGAGAATAAACGAAGTCCAATTCCTAATAATATACCAATCATTTTTTCCACCCCAAAATTTGAAGAGTATTTTCCAATTAAATTTGAAATTGGATACAACGTTTGGATTGGCAAAAGTGGAAAAGTCATTCTTAGGGGAATACCGAACAATACCAATGAAAAAAAAATCAAACAGTATCTATTGGGAGAAGAAATTACATTTATTACAGACAAAGCACGGGGTATTTATAATAGCAAGCGTCCGTATTTTTCTAATTTTAAATCCAAAACAGTTCAACAATCTTCAATAATTGACAAGTTTAGTTCGGATTTTGCCAATCCATATGGATATTCAACCGAGGGTATCCTTGATTCAATAAATTGTACATCAAGAAATACATACTTAAACTTGTCAATTGAAACCCTTTATAAAATCGCATTTCGGCCGACATTAAGAAGGAGTGACTCAATAATCGATTTTCTTCAACCTATAATTGACCTGCCAGATAAATCAGAAGTAAGTACCAATCCAAGCACTGTAGATAGAGAAATAACTGATGAATCCTTAATTAATACATGCTTCATATATGAGCAAATTGTGCCGCTAAGTTATAGTGATTCATTAAAAAAGGACTTAATGATCCGAGATCTTAATCTTTACTTTGAAAATAAAAAAGGAATAAAAGGAGAAGTTCGAGAAGTTAAATCTCACTACTTTAAACTATCTATAATTGATTCAATTTATTCAGAGAGTTCTTCGATTTCCGAATCACTAAAATTTGAAACTAGAAAAAATGGTAAAAAATATATGACTTTTGATGGATATCGATTAAAATCAATCGTTGAACGATACTTTAGCCAAGTTGATAAAAATATAATATCAAATTATCCGATTATCATCAATAATAACAGTAAGAAAAGATATAAAGTAACACTGCTTGCTCCAAATCAATTAGATAGCCTTAATGATTTAATCCAAGTACTTGGAAATTCAGGAATTTCAATGAAAGAAAAAATTGGACTAATCCCAAGGCTTGTCATTGTGAAGGCAAATTGAATAATAAAACTTAGAAGTGTATAAATTGTTTCGCATCAGACATTAGATAAACTGTGTTTAAGGCAAAAGTATCTTTACTTTAACACCGTTTTTTATAAGACTAAGAGAAAAATTTGACTTCTAAGAACTCATATTGAAGAAATTGGAGCAACTGCACTCTAGTAAGTCGCTGTTTTGGTAAAGATGGTACTTTTACACCTCTATTGAAAGCTTTTCTTAAAGCTGCATTGGATGGTAAGATAAGTCATTTAGACTATGGGAATTGGGTAATTAGAATAGAAAGTATAGCAAAACCGTAGACGGCTTAAAACTGTTGATGGGACTATGGACATTAAGATGCCTAATGATGGAGCAGGTAGCTTTGAGCTTAAGTGGATCAAAAAGTAGTTACCATTTTAATTTAGAGCTTTGAGAGTAAAATTATCAGCAAATATGGTGATGGAACGAGTATACTGGACATCTCTGGTCATATCAATGTGATGTGTGACGCTTAGATTTAATGTGCAACATTGTCTTCTATAACCATAGGGTTATCCCATTATAAGAATAGCTGGCCTGTCCCCGAGAATCTCACTAATGCATTATTTGGCTAGATGCTATGTTTTACAAGGGGAAAGAAGAGGGTAAAGTAGTTAACCGATATGTATATTTTCTTAGAATAAATACTTATGAACACAAGAGCTATTGATACCTAACGACTAAGAGAGCGAGGGTGCCAACTTCTGATTAAGCGTTCAGGTTAACTTTCAGCATTAGGAAATATCCAACATACTCATTTCCAGTATTGGTAATTTGAAATGGTTTCTCTTGGCTAATGCCATGATTTCCCTTTACACAGTGATGCAAGCTAGTTCTAATAAGGCTTGAATGAGCTCTGTATGTTCAGTTGTTAGAATTAAAAATTTACTAGAAATATGGTATTGGAATAGAAAATCTTGAACCTCTTACTTTAATTACAACAAAAAATGTCATAATGGACTCTAATTTTCATTCCTAGCATAACTCTTTTTACCTAGATGAGATAGAGACATTTGCTAGAAAAAGTGATACTATTTGATAGGCATCCTACCGGTATACTGTAACAATTCATTTAATAAAATTTTGTATTTCAGTTTAATTGAAATTCGGATATAGCTGGGTAGCTACTTCCTTAATCATTTAGCAGGTTATCAGCAGCTTCATCAAGCAAATGCATATCAACGGAATCGGTACCCGCAATCCCTTCAATAGATCCTTGGATATGGGCAGCATTGAGCAACACTTTTTCCAATTGTTTTTCACGGGCTTTCCAGAGTTTTTCCATGGTATCGCGTTCTTTTTGGATAGAAGTTCTCATGGCGCGGAAACCTTCGCTGATGGCTTTCCATTGTTCGCCAAATTCACCACCGGTAAGATATTGGTATAAAAGATGCATTTTATCACCTTTATTTTCTTGGCTTTTGGTGGCTAAGCTGATCTTTAGGATTGCTTCCCGCATGATGAAAGCGAGGTTTTTCACCTCGGCGAAAGTGCAGATGTAGATACCTTCTTTTTCACCGAAACGATCCATATCTTGCGGGAGTGTTTGGGTAACGAGTATCGCAACTTCAGCGCCCTGGGCGCGCATATCAGCTTTTAATTTTTCTATCCATTCGCGGGCGAAAGTTTTCGTTCTTTTGCTTTCATAAATTATTTTCCCGCATTCTTGTCCGAATTGATTGCGCACGACCTGGATACAATCCGCGCCCTTAACACCTTTACCCACTTCCTCGATCTGGTCAAAAGGAAAAGCGGATTGCAGCAGTTCTTCCAAGGCAAGCTCCATCACTTCGCCTTGCAGTTGCATAGATCCTTGTTCAGCTTTCCTTTTCATCTCTTCAGCCAGTTTGCGTTGGTCTTCCACCTGTTTTTCCAGCTCCTTGATCCGGAATTGAAATTCGGTCTCCTTCAAGCTATTCCTTTGCAATTCTTCCTGCTTAATTTGTTCGCGCAATTTGGAAGATTCTTCTAATAATTTCTTTTGCAGCGAGAGTTCGAGTTCCTGTTCTTTATTCTTTAGTTCTTGCTCCCTTTTGAGGAAATTGACCTGTTCTTGCCTAGCCAGTTTCAGTTTTTCCTCGTTGTCGGCATTAGCTTGTTGGAGTAACTGTATTTGTTGTTCAAAATCTTGGCTGAGCCTTTTCCGGATATCTTGTTGTAAGCTCTCTTGCAAGCGGAGTTTTTCAGCATCCAGCCGCCTTTGCAGTTCGGCCTCTTGCTGTTGTGCCTGTTGTTCCATCCTAGATTTCAACTGGCTTAGCTCAGCTTTGTCCTTTTGCAATTGTTCCAGCCGTTTGCGCCATTCCGTTTCCATCTTGCTACGCATTTCCTTTTCTATGTTAGCAGCGAAAGCATCTTCGATCACAAATTGATGTTGGCAGTTCGGACAAGTTATTGCAGTTCCCATAAATCACGAGGCAGTTAGAATGAATAAAAAATTAAGAAATAAAGGTACTGGAAATTTTAATGCTATTCAATGCAGCTTTTGAGGATTGAAATAGAAACAGTTAAGAAGTTCTTGTGCTGCTGTTTTTCTTTACGGTTTCACGTAAACCGCCGAGTATTGCAGTTTTTTATTAATTTAATATGGAAATTGCCCGTTTAATCATCCTTATTATAATTATATGAAATTCCTGTTATGAATATCGATATATTATCATATAATAATCAACAATTGCCACCGGGTAAGGAAATTTGTGATTATCTATGCCGTAAGATTGATAAGGAGCTCCCCACCGCGGAAAGTAAGATCTGGCATGCACACCCAGTATGGTTTCTGGATGGTAATCCAATCGTGGGGTATAGCAAGTTGAAAGATTGTATTCGCCTGATGTTTTGGAGCGGTGCAGATTTCGATGAGCCGGCTCTCCAACCGGGAACCGGGAAGTTTAAGGATGCATCTGCCCGGTATACATCTGTGCATCAAATAGATGTGAACGATTTGAAAAGATGGTTAAAGAAATCGATCGAGATCCAGTGGGATTATAAAAATGTCGTTAAACGGAAGGGAAGATTGGAACGATTGAAATGATGAAACAATATACTTGATAAGTATAAAGGCGTATTTGAAAATGCGTGATTTTGATGTTCCGGTCGATGAAATTACAAAAGCGTTGGGGATTGAGCCAAGTAAGCATTTCAAAAAGGAGATTTAATGCTTAATAGCCATGGAGATTCCTGTTATAAGTTAACAGATTAATATTTGTATATTCAATAACTGATATTACAATGGAAACCTTTTTGAATATAGTTAGCAATAATTATTAACCCATACTCAATATATGCTCAAACACAATTTTAAAATCATCCTCAGGAACTTTAAGAGATTCAAAAGAACTTTTATCATTAACCTGATAGGTCTTTCCACGGGGCTTGCCAGTGCCTTATTCCTATTTTTGTGGATAACAAGCGAGTTAAGGGTTGATAAATTTCATGAGAACGATCAGCGGCTTTTCCAGGTAATGGGGAATGTAGAGCGGGAGGGGCGCATCAATACATTGGCTAACACCGGGGGCGGCCTCGGGGAAGCATTAAAAAGGGATATGCCGGAAGTTGAATATGCGGTAACCATGATTCCGCCGGCGTGGTTCCAGAAATTTAATATTCTAAATGGGAACAATGCGGTTGGCGCCGTTGGAAATTTTGTCAGCAAAGATTTCTTTAAAGCATTCTCTTACAGGATTGTCCAGGGGAATACGTCGGGTATATTGAATGATAAGCAGGCCATCGTTTTATCTAAGCGGTTGGCAAAGAAGATATTTAACACTACTGATAATGTAGTAGGCAAGGTTTTGCAATGGAGATGGTTATCTTTTACGAAGCCATGTACGGTTACAGGTGTTTATGACGATTTTCCGCCAGAATCATCCTACCAGTTTGATTTTGTATTATCACTGGATGCATGGAAAGATATCGTGCCGGTTACGGGGGATGTTAGCAGCGGTCCTTTTAATACCTTCCTAGTATTAAAGGATGGTACGAATACCGGGCGATTTAATGAAAAACTTGCGGCCTATCTTAAAGATAAATTCAGCGGATCAACAACAACGCTGTTTTTAAGAAAGTATTCTGATGCCTATTTATATGGAAAGTATGAGAACGGTGTGCAGGCAGGTGGAAAAATTGAATATGTAAGACTGTTTGCAATTATAGCAATATTCATACTAGCCATTGCCTGCATCAATTTTATGAACTTGTCAACAGCTAGGGCTATCAGGAGGATGAAGGAAATAGGTGTTAAGAAAGCATTAGGGGCAGAGCGGCATGCGCTAATTTTTCAGTTCCTGGGGGAATCTATATTGATGAGTTTTATTTCCCTGGTCGTAGCATTGATTTTGGTTGCTATTTTTTTACCGCAATTCGATGAAATTATCGGCAAGCATATCGATGTAAAGATTGATATGAAGTTCATTTTGTCTATTCTTGGAATTGCCGGGTTCGTGGGACTGGTAGCCGGCAGTTACCCCGCTTTTTACCTCTCCCGTTTCAAGATTATTTCAGTATTAAAGGGAACGTCTGATCGTTCTCCCGGCGCCATATGGGTTCGTAAAGGATTGGTTGCTTTTCAGTTCGCTATCTCTATTATATTTATAGTGGCGGCCATGGTTGTATATAACCAGATGAAATTTGTACAGTCGCAACAGCCGGGTTATGATAAAGATAACGTCATCTATTTTGAAATGGAAGGGCGTGTTGCCGAGCAAACAGAAAGCTTCCTTGCAGAGTTAAAAAATATTCCCGGTGTTATTAATGCTTCAAGTATACAGCAAAAAATTATTTTACCAACCACTCAACCCGGCCCTGGCGTCCGGTGGGATGGAAAGAATTTAGATGACAAGATCCGCTTCTATAAAATGCCGGTAAATTATGACCTGTTGGAGACACTTGGTATAAAGATGGCGGAAGGCCGGTCTTTTTCCAGGAGCTTCGGATCAGATACTGCCGGGGTGGTGCTAAATGAAGCTGCTGTTAAGGTCATGGAACTGACGGATCCAATCGGGAAACAGATTGACATGGATGGTGTTCCAAGGAAGATTTTAGGCATCGCGAAAAACTTTCATTTCAATTCTTTTCATGAGGGAATTAAACCCTTCATTTTTTGGCTAGATCCTAAAGGAACCGCGCTAGTTATGGTCAAAGTAAAAAAGGGAGTAGAGACAGCGGCTATTCATAGCATTAAGGACTTTTACAGCAAGTTTAACCCGGGATTCTCTTTCGATTATAAATTTCTTGATGAGGACTACCAGCGGCAATATGCATCAGAAAGGCTGGTCGCTAGACTTTCCAAGTATTTTACAGGCTTAGCGATCATTATTTCATGCCTCGGATTGTTTGGCCTTGCCACATTCACGGTAGAAAAAAAGGTGAAGGAGATCGGCATCAGGAAAGTGATGGGCGCCAGCGAATCAAATATCGTGTTCCTGCTCTCCGCTGACTTTACTAAGACGATATTGTTGTCTATCATCATAGCCTTGCCTTTGAGCTATATTTTAACCAGCAATTGGTTAAATGATTTCGCTTACAGGATAAAGTTAACACCGTTGTATTTTATAGTAGCCGCATTACTTGCGTTGCTAACTGCATGGTTTACCATAGGTGTACAGGTGATAAAAGCTGCAAGAGTGAACCCGTTGAATTGTTTAAAAGATGAGTAAGATTACGTTTTACACTTCCCGGTGAAGTAAGCAGTAAATATTTATATAGCATTTTAAGAATGCTGATGTAATATCAACGAATCGAAAGTCAAACATGTTTTAATGTGCAGCCTGGTAGTTTACAGATACTACTATTGTTTTTGTCGGTTTCCCCGGATTCGGGTCGCAAGGTTAAGCCCAGTTTCCCATGTTTAAATGAGTGGTAGGCTATGATAGCGTTGTGGCTAGATATTTCCCGCATATCTTATAGCTGCAAGCTTCATGTTATTTCCGGGTATTTAAATTAGATCGGGAGGGTCAATTGCTGCGGCTAAATGTTAACAAAAGTACTAAGATGGCAGAGGAACATTTTTGTCCCTTTTTTGTCCCCGTTATCGATTTAAATAATGAAAACCCGCTGTGGTTGCGGGTTTTCAAAAATCTGTGCGGAAGAGGAGATTCGAACTCCCAAGTCCTTGCGGACACTACCACCTCAAAGTAGCGCGTCTACCAATTTCGCCACCTCCGCGGTTTTTATTGGGAATGCAAAAGTATAATTCTTTTGAGAATGTACAAAGTTTGTATCAAAATTTTTTTATAACCTATTTGCGGAGCCATATCCGGAAGGTTGTACCTTTCTGTTGCTCGGACCATTTTACGTATAGGCGTCCCTGGTGGTATTCTTCTATAATCCTTTTAGCCAGGGACAGCCCGAGCCCCCATCCCCTTTTCTTCGTGCTGAACCCGGGATGGAAGATTTTTTCTTGCATAGACTTGGGAATGCCTTTTCCATCATCCGTTACGTCTATCGTTATATGTGCAGGATGGTTCTCGATATTGATCGAGATGTTTCCCTTGCCTTCCATCGCGTCCAGGGCGTTTTTGAGTAGATTTTCAATGACCCAGTCGAATAGCGGGGGACAAATCATTGCCAATATTTGGGGCTCATTACTGCTTTCAGTTAAGGTTACTTTTTGGGGCGCGCGTTTCCGTATGTAGGATATCATGCTGCTAATTTGGTTCACCAGTTCTGTTTCTTCCAGGCTGGGCACACTGCCAATCTTCGAAAAGCGGTCGGAGATAAGTTTAAGCCGATCTACATCCTTTTTTAACTCCGATGCGATATCCTCACTGCCGGGGTTTTCCTTTAATATTTCTAACCAGGCTTCCATGGAAGATAGCGGTGTGCCCAATTGGTGTGCTGTTTCTTTCGACATACCAACCCATAACTGGTTTTGAGTGGCTTTATAATTGCTGCGCAGCGCAAATAATACAATCGCGATAAATAATGTAACAACTATCAACTGCACGTATGGATAAAAACGTATCTGTTGCAGAATGACGGAATCTCCATAATATATATAGTTGTTTACCAATGGCTTATCAGTTATTGTCATCACGAATGGCGGGTGTTGCTTCCGGAATTTCTCCAATTGTTGGGGCAGGAACCTAGTATTCCTGGCCATTTTGGCAGAATCGAGGTTACGGTGGTCCACGATTTGTCCTTCTTCATTTGTTAAGATGATAGGGATCGTGGTGTTCGTGGTGATAATTTCGATGGCCAAGTTTAAGTTTGCATCCGGGGACGCAGTTAGCAATTCTTTGTTGGCAGATACCCAGGCAGCTACTTTCTTGGTTTCCTCGGCTTGAATTTCCTTGGATAGGTTGTTAACAAACCAGATAGTTGTAACGATAATTATGATCGCTATGCTGATTAATATAAAACGCCAACCAATTAATTGCCTTAACATGTAGATTCTTGATTATGTTTGCCGGATATAACTATAAATATAACATGTTTGTTGCGTTTGAATCTTAATTTTCAGAGGTAGTTCTAAATTTTTCGAATGCTTTGTTGCATATTTGCAACGCCAATATTTTTGTACAGACCATAAAAATCAGAATTTGTCAGCATTACCCAAAGTAGCGGTGGTTATACTCAATTGGAATGGAAAATCGTTTTTACAACAATTTCTTCCTTCCGTGTGTGCTTCTACATACGGGAATTTGAGTATCGTGCTGGCAGATAATGCTTCGAGCGACGATAGTGTCGCTTTTGTACAAGAAAATTATCCCGGCATCGAAATTGTCCGCAACCCGGATAACAATGGTTTTGCCGGCGGTTATAACCAAGCGCTGCAACATGTCCATGCCGACTATTACGTGTTGCTGAACCAAGATGTGGAAGTGGAAGCCGGCTGGATTGAACCCGTGATAGAAATGATGCAAAAGGATCCCCGGATCGCTGCTTGCCAACCTAAAATGAGAGCTTTTGCCGATAAGGAAAGCTTTGAGTATGCAGGTGCAGCGGGTGGTTGGATGGATATCTTGGGATACACTTTTTGCAGGGGTAGGATTTTATATACTATCGAAAAAGACCTGGGGCAATATGATGATCCACAATATATATTTTGGGCTACCGGGGCGGCATTGTTTATCAGGCCAGGGATATTTCATAAGCTGGGTGGATTTGATCCCTATTTTTTCGCTCATATGGAAGAAGTGGACCTGTGTTGGCGCATCCAACGGTTGGGCTACAAGGTGGCTTATTGCCCGGGGTCTACCGTGTACCATGTAGGCGGTGGCAGCTTACCGCAAGGTAACCCGAGGAAGTTATATCTCAATTTCCGCAATAACCTCGTGATGTTGAAAAAGAACTTGCATCCGAAAGAACAGTGGATCGTACTATCCCAGCGACATTTCCTCGATCTGCTGGCAGCGGTTAAAAGCCTGGTATCCGGTAAACCGAAAGATATGATCGCTGTATTTAAAGCTTACCGCGACTATTACCGTTGGCGGAGATTAAGCAAAGATTTACCTGCGGATACGTTGCCGGAAAAGAAATTATTTGCGTTAGACGGTGTTTTTCACGGTATCATGATCTGGCGCTATTATTTTTTACGGCGTAAAAAGTTCTCCTTATTGGAAGGTAACAAGGTTGTCTATAAACCCAGTTAATATCATCTTAATGATCTGCACTATTGGCTAATTAGCTTCCGTTTAGACTATTGTTTATATGTATTTTAATTTTTATTTTGATATAAATAATTAAAAATAAATCAATTAAATAATAATTTGATATTGAAAGGACAGGTTTTGGTAGGAGAGGCGGAACATCAAAACATGAAAAAAATCATATTTTTCGATTTGGGATTTGCTTTTTTACTTTGTAAGTTTGCAGTGCGAAAATTTTAAATATGGAGAATTACGTTGAAAATAAGAACGACATCGCTAGAAGCAAAGTAAGCGCTTCCCGTTTTCTTTTTTATGTGAAAATTACTTGCATAATCGCTTTCGTTTTAGGCGGATGTTATAACTTGTACAAACATCGTTATAAAGGAAAACCGAAAGTTGAGGTTCCGGAAAGCACCTTGTACAATCCTAAATATAAATAATTTACTATTTACTATACTTCTTTAGAGCCGTGGCATTCATTATGTTGCGGCTCTTTTTGTATCGACCGGGTTACCTATAACCCATCGCTTGCAGGTTGAAGAGTTCTGCATAACGACCGTTTCGAGCTAATAGCTCCGCATGATGCCCCAATTCGATGATCTTCCCTTTATCCAGCACCATGATCCGATCTGCCATACGAACAGTTGAGAACCTGTGCGAGATCAATACCGAAGTTTTTCCCTTCGTAAGATCTGCAAAGCGTAAGAATACTTCGTATTCGGCTTTCGCGTCCAGGGCCGATGTCGGCTCATCTAAAATCAATAACTGGGACTCCTTCATATAAGCCCTGGCTAAAGCGATCTTCTGCCATTCGCCGCCTGATAAATCGATGCCGTTATGGAACCGTTTACCCAGCATCTGATCATAACCACCGGGCAAGCGTTCCGCTAACAAATTAGCCAGGCTTTGCGTTGCAGCCGATTTAATAAGCTCGCGGTTTTCTTTTTCCCGGATATTACCGACTGCTATATTTTGGGCAAAATTCATCTGGTAACGAAGAAAATCTTGGAATATAATGCCAACATTATGCCGCAAGGTTTGTAAGTCGTATTCCCGTAAATCATGACCATCTAATAAAATTCGTCCTTCCGTGGGATCGTAGAGCCGCGTTAATAATTTAACCAACGTAGTTTTCCCGGCCCCGTTCTCCCCTACAAGGGCTAGCTTTTCTCCTACCGGCAGCGTGAAATTCAAATCTTTTACAGCCCATTTTTCTGAATGGACATATTTAAAACTTACATTTTCGAAACGGAAACCTTCGCGGATTGGTACCGGGAAAGGCCTGGGAGTTGTAGGCGAGATGATGGTGGGTTTAATATTAAAATATTCAAATAAATCACCTAAATACATAGCACCCTGCGAGACTACGTTGAACCGTGTTAGTACGCCTTCTACTAATCCACGTAACTGCCGAAACGATCCTGCCATAAAAGTGAGGTCGCCAAGCGACAATTTTCCATGGATGGTTTGACTGATAATGATTACGTACGCGGTATAGTATCCGGCACTTCCAATCAGTGCGAAGAAGGTCCCCCAAGAAGAACGGCGAACTGCTATCTGCTTAGAATCTTCATAAAATTTGTTCGAGATTGTTTTGAAACGGTCTATTAAAAAATCAGCCAAGTAAAATACTTTTACTTCTTTGGCTGTCACATCACTAGCGCCGAGGTATCTAACATAATCCAATTCCCTACGATCGCTGGTTTGACCAAAATACAATTCATACTTCTTCCTGTTGAAATAGGATTCGCTTAAAAAAGAAGGTAGGACGGCAACTACTAATAATGCGATCAGCCAGGGGCTCAGAACGGCTAAACCGGTAGTGAAGAAAACGATAGAAATTAAATCTTGAACCTGGCCCAGCATTTGCGACAATAAGACGGTTCTTCCTGATGTTTGCTGGCGTGCCCTTTCAAGCTTGTCGTAAAAATTCGCATCTTCAAACTGTTCCAGGTCCAGCGTGGCGGCATGTTCCATAATCTTAATAGAGGAGTAATTGGCAAACAGATCCCCTATTAATCCATCGAGTAGTGACACGAGCCTTGCGCTACCATCCGAGATAAAGGCCAATGCAAATTCGATCGCCACCAGTTGCCAGAGGTGGTTGTAATTTTGCATGTCATGACCGGGATGCATCACGAGGAAGGCCACTTCATCGATAATTAGCTTCCCAACATATAATAAAGCTACCGGCAACGCGGAGCGAATGAGTCTTAAAAAGATATTGATTAAAGTCAGCTTGGGATTTGTTTTCCAAACCATTTTTAAAAAGGGGGGAAGGTTGCGGATTGCATCAACCCGCTGCTTGAAAGAAAGCGTCTCGCCACCCACCTGGTCGCGGTATCGCATTTTAGCGCTCATATATTAAATGTAATAAATAAACGGCATCACCCCGTGTAAAATCTTTGTAACCCAAAGCAATAAAAGCTTCGAATTAACATTTAAAAGAGCCCGTTAAAAAGTAGAAGATGGAAAATAAAAATACACAAGAATATAGCCCGGGCCTAATTCATAAATTAAACAACAAACAACAAAAACAGGGTAAAAAAACTAAGCAAAATAATCCGTGAAATCCTAAAATCTTTACCTAAATACGTGACTAAAGAATAGAAGTACGTTTCATCAAATCTGTAAAAAAAATCCAAGCCTTTACACAGACTTGGATTCTTTAGAGCGGAAGACCGGGCTCGAACCGGCCACCCCAACCTTGGCAAGGTTGTGCTCTACCAAATGAGCTACTTCCGCGGAAGTGAAAATTTGTTGAAAGAAATTGTAAAATCTCGAATCAACCTGGAGCGGAAGACCGGGCTCGAACCGGCCACCCCAACCTTGGCAAGGTTGTGCTCTACCAAATGAGCTACTTCCGCATAAGTGTAAGAACTATCCCCGTTTGAATTGGGATTGCAAAGATATGAAAGTGAATGATTTTACAAAATTTTTTTCGCGATTCTTCCTGGCAAGTGTTATCGAGTGTTAAAATATAGTTGATAATTTGAAGTCAATATTTGTATCAAAATTTAAATTTATACGCTTGATTATCAAATATATATAAAGATAAATATTTGATCCGCGAAATCGGTATTTTGGATCACAATGCCTTATCTTTAAACTATGTAAGTAAAGAAATTGTTAAAATGGCATCTTATTTGGTGATATTTAGACAAATCCGGCCCACACCGGAATCCATGAAACAACAGCATTTTCAATCTTAAATCATCTTTATGAAAGCGTATTTATTTCTACCACTTTTGTTGGTCACGATGCTCTCGGTGAGTTGTACCAAAACTACAAACGAGTATGTAGTGCCCAACCAAACTATTTTATTTGACCTGGGGGCGGATCAATGGAGTTTTGATGCTAATACAAATAGTTATTTTGCGCCAATTAGTATACCAGAAATTGATGTCGATGTAAGGGATATCGATGGTGTATTGGTGTATATCTCTAACCCTGATGGGACAGTGTACGAAGCGATCCCGAATGTTTATAATGATATCAGTTATACCTATGTATACGAAGAGGGGCAGCTTACCTTGGAAGCGCAAGGTGTAGGTAGCGTAGGAGCCGGAAACCCGCCTAGGTTACTCGTAAAAGTTGTCATCGTAAGATCCGATTTCTAACTCTTAAGGCGAACTAAAAAACTTCTTTTAACCCGGTTTCAAATGTGGACCGGGTTTTTTATGTCAATGTAATTGTTAAGGATTGATTGGCTATCACCTGCGTTGGTTTAATACTTATAAAAACCGAGTTACCTTCTTTTGTAAGTTTTGCAGGTACTTTTTTCCCTTCTAATGCGACGGTCGCAATGTGAATATTTCCGGGTTGTTCCACGTCGAAGCTTAAAGTTTGCACCTTGAGGTGACCATATTTTATATATAGTTCATGCACTTGCTTCCGGTGTTTTTTTTGTTGTTTGTACGATCCCCAACCGTTCGCTACTAGGAAGGGCGCCTTGAAATTGTCTTGGCTTGTTATCGGCGCAAAACGGATAAATCCCCTGGGGCCGTGGTATGAAAACCCACATGCTGCCAAGAAGGTATTATAACTATTGCATGAATTAATGACCGGTGAAGATTGGACCAATATATTTTTTACTTGGCCGCATTGGCTACGCAAAGCGGCATATCGTTTTAAGAGTAGCAAGGATTCCTGGTATTGATCTTCAGACATTAAATGCGCGGCCCATTGCTCGATCGTTTCGTAATTTACAGGCGGGGAGTTATCATCCGTTAATTTTCGCAGTATAAACCCCGATAGCTCCAGCCTTTGGTCGTCCGGTGGCGATTGATTCGATAATTGACCCAGGTTGAGTTGTTGTGACCAATTCTTTGCTGCCAAGTATTTACATAGATATTGAAACGCTTCCTGTTCTTGTTCAAATTTATAATTAGCGCTAATCTTCTTCTCGATAGGACTGATGAATTGCATACAACGGTCTGCCAATGAATGGCTATCCATTTCCATGGCCATTTGATATGCCGACTTTGCTGCTGTTATGCAGAGCCATAGGACTTCTTCAAGCTTTTGACCCTGTTCTCCCGTTGCATTGTACAATGCTTCTGCATGATTCAACATAAACTGGATGACTTGTGTAAGTTGTGCCCAATTAACCCTTAGAAACTGCATATCTTCACTTAATTGATGCGCCCTATAAGTATGTAAGATCGATAAAGCCTGTAGTTTTACAACAGTGAAGCTAGGGCTGTCGTGATCCTTTTGATGCGTAGGTAAAACGGAAGGGAGCTCGTATAATTGAACAAATGATTTGGCCGTGTTAGGGTATAAACGCGCCACGGCAGGACTAATCGCTACAGTTTCCAAGCCTGTTTCTCCCTCGGAAACGTTCCCCGTCAAATCATGTTGATATTGCTCAAGGGTAAAGGTTTGCTCCAGTAACCAGGAAGGCAAACTACTATCTACCCAATTCTTCTTCCATAACATTGTTTGATATATCAATTTAGACAATTGATCGCTTACATAGGCCATAACATCGGTAGCGCTTGTAAAAGGTGCCGGGTTGGGTAGTAATAAGCCGGGAGCGGGATCCCACCAGCTAATAGCAAAATGGCAGGTGGCATGTTGCCCGGGAAGAATTTGAATACTGCTGCAAACGGCAATTCCAGGGGTGTCATTGGCTGTACACTCTGCACCAGGTAGCTCAAAATAATCTTCCCAAGAATCTTCTTCGAAATGGGGGAATAACCGCGCGTCATTTCTCAGGGCCGACAAGCAATGTTGAAATGAAGTATTGTTATTTGAATGCACTTGTTGAATGCCGCGCCATTTTTTTTGCAATACCATCACCTTATTATCCGCTTTTTGCCCCGGCTGTAACCAGCATAATAAATCGATATCCATCGGTGAACTCGATAAATTTGTAACTTGGCAAGAGCAAATCAATACAGGCAGGTTAGATTCCTGCTCGTTCATCGGTGTAAATGGGCTAAAGCTTTCAAGCTTTAAATCAAAGGGCAGCTCTTTATCTAAATAATGTATGGCCGTAACGGGAAATTGATCTTCAATTTCATAGTTAGGCCAGGCGGAAGACTGCAATTTCCGGGTTACGGTTAGCCCGGGTTGCTTTAGGCGTAGCGCGAAGCCATGGAACAAAGTAAATTCTTGGGAAGGCGCGGAAGCTGGGCGGGGTATTGATAATGCAAACCCGTCAGCCGCTGGGCCACCAGGGCGGTTCCCGCTGCATTTCCAATATGCGGATGGGCCCAAGCCCAAGGGTTTCCCTAATTGGCAAGACTTCGTTATTTCCGTGGATAAAAGTTGTTCCGTACCATCCATCATGGTAAAGGCTGATTTGGTTGAATGCTGCAATTTTTGGAATTTAAATTCTGGCTAGTTGAAGCTGATGAATTTTAATGGTTTATAACCATCAGGTAATATTACAAATTATTTCGCTTCAATTATATGTACTTTTAACACTTTCTAATAGCAAATTAATATTACCATCCGTGTGAAAAGTAATAGCGGGGCAGGGGATATGTAAAATATCGCCTTTTATGATAAATTTATTTTTTTAATAATTTATTAAATATTAATTAAGAATATTATGCAAAGTTTGTTGCAGGAGCGGTTTCCCCAGTTTGAAAAGAAGCTACTGGATGAAATGATGGACCATGCCAGTTTTCATACTTATGAACCGGGCGATCAATTGATGAGGACGGGTCAATATTTTAGATCTACGATGCTGGTATTGGATGGCACAGTAAAAGTTTACCGTGAAGATGATGAAGGGCATGAATTCTTAATGTATTACCTGCAACCCGGGCAAGCCTGCGCTTTGTCAATGATTTGTGCGACCCGCCAACAAACGAGCCAGGTCATGGCCAAAGCCGAAACCCCCGTCCAGGTGGTGAGTTTCCCCTTGGAGTTTATGGATCAGTGGATGCAGTTGTATAAATCGTGGTATTATTTCGTGTTGGAGTCTTACCGTGGTAGATTTGAAGAACTTTTGCAAACGATCGATCATGTCGTTTTCAGGAAAATGGATGAGCGCCTATTATTTTATTTATCAAGGTACCAGTCTACTCAAAATACCAATATCATTTCCGTGAACCATACCGAGATTGCCCAAGAGTTAAATTCGTCGAGGGAAGTAATTTCCCGCTTGATGAAAAAGTTGGCAGAGCGCGGTATGATTAGGCAATTGAAAAACCAGCAAATCGAGATCATTGATTTAACATTGTAAAGCGGCATTGAGCCGATTCACCGCAACCTGGGCCCACCGTGACCATTATCACGAATAAAGCCTTTTATAACATGAATCTTTGCATAAAATAAATAGTTTATGCTTGGATTTATTGCTGCATTATTCGTTGGCTTATCATTAGGCTTGATCGGTGGAGGAGGTGCTATTTTAACGATGCCTTTGCTCGTTTACCTATTCCATGTTGATCCCATGATCGCTACGGCGTATTCGCTTTTCATTGTTGGAGTTACCAGTGCAGTTGGAGCTTTCATGCATCATAAAGACCACCCGCTCAATTTCAAGGTTGCATTCCAGTTTGGCCTGGTATCGATGTTGGTAGTCATAATAACCCGCAGCTTCCTGGTGCCACATATACCAGCAAATATCGCTACTATAGGAGGCTATACCCTTACATCCGGCGCATTCACGATGATACTGTTCGCGGTACTCATGATTTGGGCTGGCTATGCGATGGTTAAGAAAAATAGGCTGCATAATGAACAGGTGCATCCATCCAAGGCAAAATTGATCTTCTACGGCGCTTTAACCGGCCTGATCACGGGGTTATTAGGAGCTGGCGGGGGCTTTTTATTGATTCCCGCGCTGGTGCTTATTGTAAAACTCCCCATGAAAGAGGCTGTTGGTACCTCGCTGTTGTTAATCGCGTTAAATGCCTTGGTAGGTTTCGCAAGTGATCTGACCCATATCCATTTTGATTGGCCTTTGTTACTGGGAATTACGATCATGGCATTATTGGGCTTGTGGGGTGGCACAAAAATTGGTACCCGTGTTGATGCGGTACGGTTAAAATCCTGGTTCGGTTATTTCCTATGGGTGATGGCAGTATTTATCCTGGTTAAGATTTAATCTTAGCTTTGTTGAATATTTGTTGAATAAAAGAAATGAAGCTATCCAGGCAACCGGATCGGGCTTCATTTGTTAAACAATCTTAAGCGGGATACTAACAATTTTTAAAATAGTTTGAAATATTTCGAATATGGATACTCAACCTAAAAAGAGTTTTAAGGAGATTATCAGCGGCGATCAATTGGTGTTGGTTGATTTTTTTGCAGAATGGTGTGGCCCCTGTAAAACGATGGCGCCTATTTTGAAAGAGGTGAAGTCGATGATGGGAGATGCCGTTACGATCTTGAAGATCGATGTAGATAAAAACCCGGCTGTAGCGGCTACATACCAAATTCAAAGTATACCTACAATGATTGCTTTCCGCAACGGGGTTGTCAAATGGAGGCAAAGCGGTGTATTGCCGGCGCAAGCATTAAAAGCACAATTGGAAAAATTATCTTAAGAAATCATTGTTGTCCGGCTAAATTTTAACCGGGGAGTACTTTTGACCCCTCAATTGTTCGATTCAATATTCATCTGCTCGTTTCTTGTACTTTTTTGCTTACCCATAAAAGGCACAAATTGGCCATTACGGCCACCAATTTGATCGCTCTATCTAGCCTTTCTACTACTATTTGGCCAAGCTACAGTTGGCTATCAACGGTGCGTAGATACACGGTATTCTTGGCGGGACTACCCGGGATATTGAATATATCATCATTCGCTTATATCCTTGACCAGGTAAGGAATTAAAGCACCTTTAAAGCATTTTTAGTCGGACAATAGTGATAAGAAATTTTTACCGGACAGGATAATTACCTGGCTATTTTTCTATCTTAGTGAGGTGTAACTATCTATATCTTTAAGTATAAATCATGCACCGAATGTTCAATAGAACCAGTATATCCATATTTTCTGCTATCAGTTTCATCTTTATAATTTCCTGTTATGCTTGTTCACGGCATAGCGGCAGTGGGAAGTCCACCGAACTTACCACCGCCGAAGATTCGATCTTACAAAAAATTCGCAGCCAGGATTCCAATTTTATTTATACTGCTGAATGGAAGCAATTCGAATTGCCCGGGAATGATTATTTGAAGAAAGTGTTCCTGGATGAGGGTCAACTTACCGCTGCGGGTTTAATTTTATACACTTGCTCAATCATCAAGGAATCACGTCAATGGACCATTCTTTACCAGTATAAACGTAAAGATGGATTAACAGGGCAGGGGAATGCACAGGGAGAATCTGCAAAAAAGCTAATTCACTTTTTCCAAGTCTGCGATAGTGTTCAATGTATTACCACGGTTTTTGAAAATGACAAGAGGATTTTGAACAAGCTTGTTAACGCCAAAGGGCAGCAGCCTTTTCCCGGTGGTAAAGAAGAAGGAGAGTTGTTTTAAGCGCATCTAATTGCTTTACCCAGGGTGGTAAAATTTCCAATAAAAAAAATATTGACTTGTATTTATTTAATCGGTGTTTGTGCTTTTATTCTAAAAGTGCGACCGTGGCAAGTTTGGGCGCTTGTAATATTTATTCACACCGTATGTTGAAAAAAAATATAGCAGGAATGATTGAAAATAAATGTGTTATGATTTTTTATTCAAGTTGAAATGCTATACATTTGCAATCACATTGCGAGGTAGAGCAGAGGTAGCTCGTCGGGCTCATAACCCGAAGGTCAGTGGTTCGAATCCGCTCCTCGCTACAAGAAACAAAAAAGCCGTTCACAACTTGAACGGCTTTTTTTATATATTTTCTTTACATCTTCACCAGTTCAACGCGCCTATTTTTCGCTTTACCGGCTTCATTATCGTTAGGGGCTATGGGTTGTTCTTGCCCGAAGCCTTTCGCTGTTAACCTATCGGCAGTAATGCCTTTTGATACAAGTGCATCGACGACTGATTTAGCCCTGGCTTGGGAAAGTTCCAAGTTGTGATCGGCAGAACCTGTATTATCGGTGTAACCATTCACGGAAAGCTTCCACCCGCTTTCTTGCTGCAAGAGCTTGGCAATTTCATCTACCGCTTCTTTGCCGCTGGCTTGTAAACTGGCCTTGTCGGTATCAAAATTTATATAAACGATTGCCTTGCCTTTTTGCTCGATTTCTTTCTTCAGCTCATCTGCCTTCAATAGGCTGATAGTTTGTTTGAAAGGAGCTTCTTGCAATATTTGTATGCTACCGCCCGCGGTATTTCCTGCAATTTGAATATATATGTTATCGCCATTTTCCCTGTGGATGGCATAAACTTTTACAGGCTCATTGTAATAATCTATAGAGCCATCCTCACCGAAATACGTAGCCTCATCCTTGATTCGATCCAGCTCTTCCTTGCTGACTTTACTATCGGATATTTTCACGCCACCTACTGATTTGATGGCATCATCGTAGCTTTTCAGAACATAGATCAATGACCAATCATCCAGCCTGTTGCTAGCCGGTGTCAGGTATGTCTTATAAACCTTACCTTGTAGCGGAACCATTTTCCCGTCTATCGGGAAGAACAACTGGTCGTATTTCCTTTCAATAGGTCTATTGAGGGGTTTAATATCTTCCGGCATGCTGAAATACGGGAACTTTTCGAACGATGCTGTTGATACAGGCAAATTATTGATATCGAAAGTCGATTCTTGCTTAGCTGGGGTTTGCGTATTCGCACCTGGCGCTTCTTGTGCGGCCGTATTGCCGGTAGAGCTATCCGCATTGTTTTGTTGGGACTCTTTCCCGGAATTATTACACGCTGTCATTGCACATACTAATACCGGTAGCAATAGTTTCCTTTGAATGTTCATTTGTAAAAGTTTGGTTAAAAAGTATTGTTTAATAGTTGCTGGCAGGGTGAAGTTTTCCATCAACTTTGAATAATAATCAATAGGATTCATTACAATATTAAATTAGCTGGGTTTAAATTCCAAATTGCTTTCCCTTTCCGGCTATTCGCAAGTTTGATGCCATTCACCCCTCGGCACCATAAATTCTTAAATGCGGATCAGCAAATTAACGGTATCTTTATATACATGTTGATGTTTGGAATTTTTCAACTTTATATCAACAAAACCCCATGTTTAAAAGAACTATACTTATCCTGCTAATAGGATTCCTTTCTATCCAAATGCATGCGCAACAAGCCACTTGCTTGAGGGAATCCGCTTATTGGATTATCGGTACCTGGAAAGTCAGCCCCTCGCAATACCAATTGTTTGAACATTGGTCGGTCCAGGATGATAGCACTTTTAACGGTATCTCGTTCTATTTTCAAGCCGCGGATACGGTGGTTACGGAAAAGATGCAATTGTTATCCCGGAACGGTATCCTGTATTTTGTCCCAACGGTTCCAAGTCAAAACAATGGAAAGGCGGTGATTTTCAAAGCTTATTTAAACCAAGCCAAGAAAATGGCATTCAACAATCCCCGGCATGATTTTCCCCAGGAGATTATATACCAGTTGAATAATCCCGATTGGCTACAAGCCACCATTTCTGGTCAAACCCCCAATGGCTACCAAAAGGTCACTTTTGACCTTCAGCGAATCAACTATTAATAAAGCCAATTCAAGAAAATTAATAATTAATTATTGTTTTACGATAATTAATTGTATTTTTGCTATATACATTAAATTTAGCCTTACATGAAAACAGTTAGGTGGTTATCCGGGATATTATTTTGGGTTGTCAGGGTTTGCGCTTATTTATACGGTATTACGGTATTGTATGCTGCGTATAATTTAATATTCGAGCCTGCAACGCTGGTCTTGGAAGACAATAACCGTTTTATAATTAATTATCCTTTTACAGGCAGGGCATTTCTTTTAGGATGGTTAGATATGGCTTTCCTTTGCGAGATGTTTCTGGGCATCGGTTTGTATGCCGTATTTTTTTATTTATTAAGCAATGTGTTCAAAATATTCCGGGATAAACCTTTATTTACCGCGAAGGGAATCAGCCATCTCACCCGGTTTTATTTTGCAAACTTAACTGTACCTGTCGCGGTTGCTATCTTGCTAAGCTTTATATCAAGTGAATTGAGTATCATGTTCATGATTGTCGTGTTACATGCCATATTGGGGATATTCGCATACTTCATGACAGCGATATTCAAGCAAGGATATTTATTACAAAAAGACCAAGAATTATATATTTAGCAGATGCCGATTATTGTAAATATTGATGTTATGTTGGCCAAGCGGAAGATGCAGTCAAAGGAATTGGCGGAGATTTTGGATATCACCCAAGCCAACTTGTCGATCTTGAAAACCGGCAAGGCAAAAGGTATCCGGTTCGATACACTGGCTGCTATCTGCGAAGCACTGAAATGTCAACCGGGAGATATCCTGGTTTATGAGCCCGGCTCTATTCAAGGTACATAGGCAATTATTCCATCCTTACATAGTAACAACAAATAATTACAGGTAGGCTATTGACCTGTATGGTATTCTATTGTCAAAATTTAAACAAGGGGCCCACTTTTGTATAGGAAGTCCCATGCCATAAATAAATTGTTATGAACCATTTATTAATCCAAAACATTACGAAAACGTATCCCGGTGGTGTATGTGCGCTAAATAATTTGCATCTTGATATTGGTCCCGGACTTTTCGGGTTACTAGGCCCTAATGGCGCGGGAAAAAGTTCCTTAATGCGGACAATCGCAAGCCTACAGTTACCTACCAGCGGCAATATTTTCTTAAATGGAACTGATATTTTGGCCGAACCCGGGTATATTAAAAAACAACTGGGGTATTTGCCGCAAGACTTCGGTGTGTATCCCAAGATCACGGCGAGCCAATTACTGGAGCATATGGCCGTGTTAAAAGGTATTGCAAACAAGGCCGAGCGCAGGGAACAAGTTCTGGCGTTATTGCAGATGACAAATTTGTACGAACATCGTAATAAAGCCGTCCATACTTATTCTGGGGGCATGCGGCAAAGGTTCGGGATTGCGCAAGCGCTGTTAGGAAATCCAGGCGTCATTATCGTAGATGAACCAACGGCAGGTTTAGACCCGGAAGAAAGAAACAGGTTTAACAATCTTCTGAGCGAAATCGGGGAAGAAGTCATTATAATTTTATCCACCCATATCGTGGAAGATGTCAGGAACCTCTGCCCGAAAATGGCTATCATGGATAAGGGCAGGATATTAGCGACCGGTGAACCCGCTACATTTATAAACCGTATCGAAGGGAAAGTATGGCAACGCGGTGTAAACCGGGACGATTTGCAACATTTTATCCAGTCTTACCGGGTAATCTCTTCACAGTTAATCGGTGGAAAGCCCAGTATCAGGGTGTATTCGGAGAATATGCCGGGAGAAGGTTTTGTTGCTGCCAAGGCTGGCTTGGAAGATGTTTATTTTACATATCTTAAAAATTTGGAAGTATGTTTGCAGCCCGCCTAAATTTTGAATCACTTTTTTACAAGCATAGTTGGTCATTTTACATATTATCTGCCTTGTATTTTTTGTTGGGAATAGGGGGCGGCATCATTTCAAAATTTTCATTCCCGGGGATGTACCACAATGCTCCGTATGCGATCGCTTTCCTCGAAGGACTAATATCGTTAACGGCTATTTTTCCTATTACAATTTTGGTGGCACAAACATTTTTCAGGGAAGAAGATGCAGGATTTGCGTCGATATTATATGCTAGTCCATTAACAAAATGGAGTTATATAGGCAGCAAATTTGTAATCGTGGTAATGGTCAGTACTGCTTACATGCTCTTTTGCCTACTGGGTGTTGCCCTGGCCCATGGCCTGCACTTGGGAAGCGGTAACGAGTATTTGGCATTTAACTTGATGTTTTACCTGTACCCTTTCCTTTTATTCGTATGGCCAAACGTTTTCCTTTGCGCCGCTACTATTTTCAGTATCGCTGTTGTATCAAGGCATAAAATGTCGACTTACCTATCCGGGTTATTATTGTACGTGTTGTATATCGTTATTTCCCTTTTCTCCAATTCCCCGGTAATGGCCAATGCATCACCGCCGTCCCCCGAAGCGATGGCCTGGGCCGCGAGGTTGGATCCCTTTGGCTTGGCAGCTCTTTTTGAGCAGAGCCGGTATTGGAGCATCGCGGATCGCAATACGAAGTTATTTCAACTACAGGGGCATTTGCTTGTGAACCGTTTGTTTTATACCGGCATTATCTCAATATTGTTATGCTCCGTTTTATGGAAATTTAAAATGGTTACCGGTAATGTTGTAAGGAGAAAAAGGAAAGCAAAACAGGTTTCATCAATTGCAGCGATGCTTCAAAGTTATGTTGCAGTCCCCGTAAACGCTAAAGGTTTCTTGTATCATTTCCGGGTTATAAAAAGTTTTGTTGCTATAGAGTTAGATGTTTTGTGTAAAAGTATTTCATGGATATTAATCCTGGTAGGTTGGGCTTTTTTCTTAATGATAGAGATATACAGTGCTATCGATTCGGGGATAAGAATACCGGAAAAATTCGCGACGACCGGTTTAATGGTAAACACGATCTTGTCGATGTCTGGCATCCCTATGATGCTTGTCATACTTTTTTATAGCAATGAAATTACCTGGAAACCGAAAGATGTAAAGATAGATGCCTTGGAACAAGCTAGCCCATTATCGCTTTTAACCAGGGTGGTTGCAAATTGGGTAACGATTAGTTGCATTCCGTTATTATTAATTACCTGGAGTATCTTGATTGCCATCGTCATGCAATGTGCTTATCATCATCCTGTTATTGAATGGGAGGTGTATGCTGAACTATATTACATTGTAGGTTTACCTGCCATAATATCGATACTTCTCATAAGCTCGTCCACGCTGTTCATTTCCAAGAAATACCTATCCCTGGGGATCAGTATGCTGTTGTTATTTGCTTTTCAATCCAAGCTGGGCAAGTTAATTTATTTAGATCATCCCCTATTGCGATGGGCGGAATATTACGGTAAGATTTACAGCGATATGAATGCTTGGGGAGCTTACTTACCGGCCTTCTCCATTGCAATGTTTTATTCGTTTTTCTTGGCCTTGCTTGTCTTTTGCCTACTTATGTACGTCAAGAAGGGGAGAACCTGGTTGGGGCGGTGGAAGATCAAGCCTTATTTTAGGTATGTCACTATATTGGCTTGCTTGGGATGTGCCATATTTGCCTATAAGTTACTAGCTGGAGATATCCGGGCTTCCCGCGATGCCAGGAATGCATGGAAAGCCGCTTATGAGAAAAAATACAGGGATAAAGACCGTTTACCGCTATTGACGGTAACAAAAGTGCGGACGAACATAGATTTATATCCTTCGCGGAATTATTACCTCGTGAGCGGGGCGTATAATTTGGTGAATAAGAATAACATTCCAATACACGAAGCATGGATTGCTGTAGATAAAGATCTGCAATGGAAGGGCCTCGTATTGAAGGGTTCCAAGCTAAGTATGCAGGATGACGCTTTTGGCCAATATAAATTTACACTCGATCAGCCACTGCAACCCGGTGATTCCACGAAATTGCTTTTTGAATTTGAATACCATTGGTATGGTAACGGCAATATCGATCCTTTTAATGCGATTGTCGCAAACGGCGCATTTATGCGGATCAGCAATTATTATCCATCGCTCGGCTATCAGCCCGGTTGGGAAATTAGCGCCGCTACGGATCGAAAAAAATGGAAACTTGGCCCGGCAAGTCCCTTGAAAACTTTAGAAGATACGCTAGCAAACCCGTTCCCGTATAAATTCATTGAATGGGATGCCACCATCTCAACGGAGCAACCGCAGTGGGTGGTGGGAATTGGTAACTTGAAAGCGGAATGGGTATCAAACAATAGGCATTATTTTCAATATACATCCGGCGATATTCCATTTCGATTTGCTTTGTCGAGTGCAGAATATAAAGTAGCATACGGACAATTTGAAGATATTGGTATCGCGGTTTACTACCATGCTGATCATGCCTGGAATGTCGATTCCTTGATAAGCAAATCAAGGAAAACCCTGGAATATTGCCAGCACAATTTCGGGCCTTATCCATACGATACGATACGTTTTGCAGAAATTTCCTCATTCACCAGGGGATTTGATGCTACTGCTTATCCCGCAACAATTTTTATGAATGAAAATTCATCGTTCACGGTTGATACGCATGCAGATGATGAACAAGACCTGGTGGCAAACTTATCTTCCCATGAACTTTCGCATCAATGGTGGGGATTGGCACAATTGAGCCCGCCGGAGATGGAAGGGGGACAGGTTTTAACGGAGTCGCTCGCCATGTATACAGAGTTAATGTTATATCAACATGACTACGGGAAATTAAAGACGGAAAAATTAGTTAGCATGCACCAGCAAATATATGACACCGAAAAGGGCCTGTCCGAGCCGAGGCCATTGTACCGCGCAGATCCCGGTAGTCCTTTCATTTATTACAACCTCGGGGCGGTACGGATGTACCGGTTATCTGAAATTATCGGGGAAGCAAGTGTTAACAAGGCTTTAAAGAATTTACTAAGGATGCACGCTTACCCTGGCCAGCCTGCCACGGTACTGGATTTGATCGATGCTTTTCACCGGGTAAGCCCCTTGGAATTACATCCGAAAATTGATAGTTTATTCATGGAATAATTCGGGGAAAATTCAGGAAGTATTCGTAAATTCAATATCCCGGTTCGCGGATGATTTGCTCCATTCATTACCGCGTTATATTGATGGGTATAATTGCCGGAGGGGAATGTATTGTTTGAGCATATTATGATTAAGATCAGTTATAGTCGCTAGGTAAATCATGATTCCCTTTAGGATCGGCCATTAAATTTGTGGGATATTAATAGAATATTTTATGAAAAAGATCATAGCTGTTTTTGACGGATTATATTTCTCGGAAGCTACACTAGTGCATGCGATCTACCTAGCGAAGCAAATGAACGCGCACTTGGAAGGATTATTCTTGGACGATAAGCTTTACAATAGTTACGATATTTATGAAGTTGTACAGCAGAAAGGTACTTGGACCAATGATATACTTTCATTGCAGGTAGAGGATGATCAAACACGCGAGGAATCCGTTCGTACTTTCGAACAAGCCTGCAAGAAAGAGGCAATCAATTTCAGCATTCATAGAAATTCTAATCCCGCCTTGCAGGAATTGATCCACGAAAGTATATATGCAGATTTACTAATTATAGACCAGAAAGAATGCTTTAAATACCGAAGGGAGGAGAAACCAACTACATTTATCCGTAACCTTTTGACAGATGTGGAATGCCCGGTTTTCCTGGTTACATCTAATACTCCCTTGATCGAAAAGATCGTGTTGCTTTATGATGGGGAACCGTCAGCAGTATATGCAATCAAGATGTTTAGTTACCTGGGGCCCATTGATACAACCATGGAGACGGAAGTAGTTTCCGTAAAAAATGCCCCGGAATTTTTACATTATGAGAATACACGGTTGATGAGCGAATTCATGGAAAGACACTTTCCTGCCGCGCAGTTTAAAGTTTTGCCCGGGGAGCCGGAGCAAACTATCCTGGAGCACCTCGCGGAACAGAAACCGAATACGCTGGTTATCATGGGCGCATACCGGAGGTCAAACGTATCACGTTGGTTCAGGGCCAGCATGGCAGATGTTGTGATGGATAAGTTGAACTTACCGCTATTTGTAGCGCATAAATAATTATATTTTATCATTGCTGTTCGAGTAAAAATGCTTTAAAGGTATTTGAATTCCTTACCTGTTCAAGGATATAAGCGAAGGATGATACATTCGAAATCCGGGGTCTCCCCCGCCAAGAGAACCGTGGAACTTCGCACTGTTAATAGCGAAGGGTAGCTGGGTCATACAGTAGTACAAAAGCTGGATCGAGCGATCAAATTGGCGGCCGTAATGGCCAATTTGTGTCCTTTTTTGGTACTCTTTTTTGGGCAAGCAAAAAAGTACAAGAAACGAGCAGATGAACATTGAATCGAACTATTGAGGGATCAAATTGCTCCCCGGTTAAAATTTAGTCGGACAATAATTATATTTTTTTGATGAGAATTACATGTAAATGGGGTTGTTATAATGGCAACCCTATTTTATGTTCATTCTGACAGGTGAAAGTTTTACAAGAATGCCATCATATTGTTGATATGAAAAAAATTAAACAGGTTCATGCTGCCGTAGCTGCACCTATCGCAGACCTAGTTACTTTCAGGGCCTTGCCCACGCACACGGTACAGTATTTAGATCCATTCCTCTTCCTAAACCATCACGGTCCGCAGGAATTCGCTCCGGGTAACCGTGGCCTACCCTTCGGGCCGCATCCGCACCGGGGCATCGAAACGGTAACGTTTATCTTGGAAGGTGATATCATGCACCAAGATAGCAGCGGCTACGAAAGTGTAATCAACAAAGGTGGTGTGCAATGGATGACAGCCGGGAAGGGATTGATCCATTCCGAAACTTCCTCTCCCAAGTTCCGGGAAGAAGGTGGTTCATTAGAAATACTTCAATTGTGGCTAAACCTGCCGTCAAAACTTAAAATGACGGAACCGTTGTACAAGGGCTTGCAGGCCAGCGAAATCCCGAAGATTTACCTGGATGATGATAAAGTGCAAATAGATAAGATCGCGGGGGAAGACGGTGCTGCATTCCATACGAGCATACAGTTGAATTTAATTCATTTTAAAGCCGGTGGACAAATTGTCTTAAATGTGCCTAAAGATCACCAGGTGTTTTTCTATGTTACCAGGGGAGCATTGATCGTGAATCAATCTGAAATTGGGGCGCACCAACTGGTGGAATTTGAACATCCCGGGCATGAAATAAAAGTGATGGCAAAGGGGGAAGCATTGTTGCTGTATGGTCATGGCAAACCATTTAACGAACCTATCGTGGCTCATGGCCCCTTCGTGATGAACTCCGAAGCTGAAATACAACAAGCCTACGAAGATTACAGGAGCGGGGAGATGGGTAACTGGGAATTATAAAACGGGCAATAAACAATATATTTTACTGCTACTGCCCGCCGACGCTGTAAAATGGCTATAAACAGCGAAAAATTATTGCTTCAGTTGAAAACAGTTCAGCAGCATGTGTAACATGTGATCAAATTTATGCTTATACTCTTCACCGATTTGTTGTTGGCTATCTAGCAAATGCTTTTTGTATATAGGTACGGAGTACGGCAAAGTCCATGCCCGTAGAGCCTTCGCAACTGCATCCATCGTGTTTATACCCTGCATTGCCTGGGTGCCTTCGCCCCAGCAAACGAACCCGATAACTTTACCGGTTAAATAAGGTGAAGTCCATCGGGAAGTGATTTCTAACCAATCGAGGCAGTTTTTCATACCGCCCGGGATGCTTCCATGGTATAGTGGGCTCAACCAAAAATGGGCATCCGCTTCGCGGAACTTTTCCGCCATATCTTTTACTGCTGCCGGTACAGTCTTACTACGCAAATCTAATAAAGGAATTTGCGCTGCTGCAATATTGTACTGTATCACCTCGACACCGGCACCCTGTAAATAATCCGCGAAATATTGACTGATCTTGCGAGCTGTGGAACCTTCGTGCGGCTCCATGGAACCGTTGAAGATTAAAATTTTCATATCGTTTCCAAGTTTGTATAAATATTAAAGGATATCCTGTACCTGTGAAGGGTGCAGGTTTGCAATCGCCGGGCAAAACAGACCCGGGCCGCCCCATACTCGGTTCCGGGTAGTTTTGCATCCATATCGCGCGATTAAGAGATTGCAGATTCGTAAAATGTTGACACGGTATCCCAATTCACAATATCCCAGAATGCATTCACGTAGTCTGCCCTTTTATTTTGATAATTAAGGTAATAAGCATGTTCCCATACATCTAATCCCAAGATCGGTATACCTTTCACTTCGGCTATATCCATAACGGGATTATCTTGGTTAGGACTACTGGTAATCGTGAGCTTTTGCTGTTGATCAACGATCAACCATGCCCAACCGGAGCCGAAACGGCCCATGGCTGCCGCGGCGAATTGAGATTTAAAAGCGTCGATGGAACCGAAAGTAGATACTAGCGCTTCGGATAGTTTGGCCGGAATCTCCTGCTTGGCGGGAGATAAAATTTTCCAGAACAGGGAATGGTTATAATGGCCACCGCCGTTATTCCGGATCGCTGCCGGTAAGGTGCCAACTTTGTGCATGATATCTTCCAATGAAGCATCATGTAGCTCCTGCATCCCGGTTATAGCTTTATTAAGATTATCGACATATGCCTGGTGGTGTTTCGTATAGTGTATCTCCATGGTGCGGGCATCAATATAAGGAGCCAAGTCACCGTAAGCATAATCCAAGGTAGGTAATACGTGTTTCATAGCTAAATTTGTTTTATACTGTGCCACAAAGATAGTATATTTGCTAATAAACCAAATAAATACTTTGTTTATTATGATAAATAATTTACCGGAGCATGAAAGGGCCTTATGGATATTAAAGTTGAAAGGGCCGATGCCCTTACAACCGATAGCGGGGGAGTTGCAGGTAACGGTGGAGGGTGCCCGGTTTCAATTATTAAAATTGGCTGCCGAAGGATTAGTGGTTGCATCGTCGGTAGTAAAAGGTCGTGGAAGGCCGCAGCAGGTATGGAGTCTTACGGATCTTGGGCAATCCCGTTTTCCCGATACACATGCTGATTTAACGGTAAGGCTAATAGAGATGACCAGGGAAAAGCTGGGAGAAACGGCCTTGCAAACCATCATTGATGGCCACAGGGAAAGCGCTATTCAAAAATATAAATCGAGCTTGGCTAGCGAGGGAAGCCTAGAAGAAAAGGTGAAGCAACTTGCCCGCTTGCGCTTTGAAGAAGGTTATATGGCCATTGCGGAGCAAGAGGGGGACGCTTTTTTATTAATAGAACACCATTGCCCTATCTGCGCTGCCGCCAAGGCATGCCAAGGATTTTGCAATTCCGAACTGAAAGCTTTCCGCGAAGTATTAGGTACCGGGGTCGAGATAGAAAGGGTTGCCCATATTATTAAAGGTGATCACCGTTGCGCCTATAGAATTACAGCGAAGTAAGAATTATCTTTGCGGCATGAATATGGATTCGGTTAAATTAGTCGTAACTGACATGGATGGCACGTTGTTAAATGCCAATGGACAGAAGAGCCCTGAATTTTACACGGTATTCCGAGATTTAAGAAAACACGACATACAATTTGCCGCGGCAAGCGGAAGACAATACTACAATTTATTGCATCAATTCGAACCTGTGAAAAACGATATGTATTTCATGGCGGAAAATGGTAGCTATGTTGCATACAAGGATGAAACCTTGCTAGTAAGAGGATTAGAAACTACGGTTGCGCACGGTTTGATCGATATTGCTAGGTCAATTCCCGGCGCGTATATTATTTTGTGCGGTAGGAAACAAGCTTATTTGGAAAGTACGGATGAAGCCTTCCTCGTTCATGTTAATCAATATTACGACAGGCAGCAAATTGTAAAGGATTTGAAATCAGTCGTGGATGATGATTTGTTAAAAATCGCCATTTGCGATACGAAAGGCGCCGAAAGCAATAGCTACCAACATTTCAAGCAATATGAACAGGAGTTACAGGTAAAGATTTCCGGTAAAACCTGGTTGGATCTTTCAGATCGCCTGGCTAATAAGGGCGTGGCTTTATCTGCTTTACAAAAAAGACTGGGGATCAGGCCGGAAGAAACGATGGTTTTCGGTGATTACTTAAACGATCTGGAGATGATGGGGGCGGCAAAATTTAGTTATGCTATGGCCAATGCCCATCCCGAAATCAAGGCTGCTGCCACCTATATCGCCCCTTCTAACGAGGAAGATGGGGTAATGACCGTTTTGAAAGAATTATTACGCTCTAAATCAAACTGAAGTAACAAAAAATATTAATTGATAAGTTGCTGAATATAATCCATTTAGTATGTGATTTTTTCATATATTGAATGGATTTTTTATTAGTTTTTCCTTAACAGCTGCACTTTATTTTTTCCGCTAGATTTGCTAAAATGTTACCCGTATTTAAAATATTCCTCCCACTTGTTCGTCAACTATTATAACGGGGATGCGAAAATTATCCCTGCCATTTTATACCAATTAAAAAATCATGCAAAAACGGTACATCAGTATATTAGCTATTTGGTTCCTCGTGAATTTATATTTCTTCCAGGCGGTTATTAGTTTAACGGCATCGTTACAACAACCTTGGAGAACGACGATTCAAGTTGGTTACTGGGCACTCGATATTATTTTAGCAATAGTTTTGTGGGTAGCTATGCAACAGCGTCCGGGTAAGAATATCGGTGACAAGCAAATAAAAAATTGGGGAATGGGTTTAGTGATGTTATCATTTTTACCCAAGTTGGCCGGTGACCTGGTGTTGCTTGTAGGCGATATTCTCAGGTTAGGTGAACATGCCGTGGCCCGTGTTGGGCATTGGGGAGATCCTGGCGCCTTGAATACACCGATATTTCAAACGGCAATGATTAGCCAGGTAGCGTTCCTAGTTGCCGCGATCCCGTTTGTTGGGGTATTGCACGGCATTTGGAAAGGCAAATATCAATATAAAGTCCACAAGTTAAGCCTAGAGTTTGATAACCTGCCCGAAAAATTTGACGGCTTCCAGATAACGCAATTATCCGACATTCACGCCGGAAGTTTTGATAATCCCGCGGCTGTTGCAGAAGGTATCCGTGTTGCTAACAAGCAAGGCAGCGATATCATCGTGTTTACGGGAGATATGGTAAATAACGTGGCCACGGAAATGCTTCCCTGGATCGAAACGTTTTCCGGTTTACAAGCGCCGATGGGGAAATATTCCATCCTTGGAAACCATGATTACGGCGATTATGTTCCTTGGAAAGATACGGAAGAGAAGGCTGCAAACTTACAACATTTAGAGCAAATCCATGAACAAACCGGGTTCCGGCTTTTAAAGAATGAATATATTTTACTGGAGAAAGATGGTGAAAGGATTGCCTTGGCAGGTGTAGAAAATTGGGGGAAGAAGGGATTTGCACAATACGGCGACCTGCGCTTGGCTACGGATGGTATCCCGGGTGATATGTTTAAAGTATTATTGTCGCACGACCCATCGCATTGGGAAGCTGAGGTATTAGATCATTCTCAGGATGTTCAATTAATGTTGGCAGGGCATACGCACGGTATGCAGTTTGGGCTGGAAGCATTGGGCATGCGTTGGAGTCCCGCTAAATATATTTATCCTCAATGGGCGGGTATCTATGAAAAAGGTGGTAAGTTTTTGTATGTCAACCGAGGCTTTGGCTTCCTCGGTTTCCCCGGTCGCGTTGGTATCTTGCCGGAGATAACCGTGATCACCTTAAAGAAAAAGACGGTGAATAACTAAGGCCCGGTTATATGTCGATGTACGTGTCAATATTACGAAGTAATAGTTTTCGCAAACAATTTGAGTTACCATCGATAGCATTATTCCCTTTTCCGAACCAAGGTTCTACGCCGGGGTCTTCAAGGCGCTGCCTTCCACGGAATTAAAATCACTAAAATATCCTTTGTCCTTAATATGGTTTATAAACGCTTTGTAAACCATGTGTTGGCAGAGAACACCGGGATTCCCGATAATAACTAATTGTTGCTTAGCCCTCGTTATGGCCACGTTCAATTTTCGATCCACCACCTGGTCCGGATCGCTCCCTTCCAGCATATTCGCGAGATAATCCATTTGATAGCCTTGGTTGACACAGGTTGCATAAAGAATAATATCCCTTTGCGATCCTTGAAAACGTTCCACGGTATCCACAACGATATCATTGAGTACCGCTATATCCAAGCTATGGATATGCCTTTTTATCAATGCAATTTGCGCCCTATACGGAGTAATAATCCCGATAGTTTTGGCAGGATTAAAAGATAAATTATTATGTTGATATAACAAGTAAAATTCCCGTACCAAGCTAGCCACGATGCGGGCTTCTTCTTCATGTATCTTGTTGCTTTTAGCGTTTTTCTGTTCGTGTGAGGCGAACATCATTAGTCTTTCTTTGGCTAAAATGCTAGCGAGTGGATTGTTTCCGGGTACCTGGAGGTAAGGGAGCTGGGCTATTTGATGCTGGGTAGGTACCAGCTGCAAGGCACCACCGTAAAATGCCCGGTTGGGAAATGCCGCTATTTCCGGATGCATCCTGCCTTGCACGGTTAATTGAGCAAAACACCGGTTCTCCATTTTAGACGATTCCATTAGTAGCCAGCGTTCGAAAAGCGATTTGTTCAAGCTGGTCAAACCGCAGGCATGTAATTTTTCATCTTTTATTTTTGCTTGACCATCATTTTGGAGTACAACAGCCGGGAGTTGTTTGTGATCCCCGATCATGATGATCTTATCAATGGCATTATGATGCTCGGCGTCTTTTGCCGTGAGGATGCCCAGAAGTTGAGGTTCTAAAACTTGCGAGGCTTCGTCAACAACAAGGTGATGGAAATGCTTTAATTTAAATAGATCCATCTTGCCGGCTATCGAAGCAACGGTGCCAACAAATAAACGGTGCTGCTTGATACAATTCCTTACCTCTTCCCGGTTCTGACAACCGGCTATAACTTGGTGCAATAGCCGCGGTTGAAACTGTGGATCGCAGGATAGGCTAGAGCCAACGCGGATATAACCAGGTTGCGAATCTATACAATCCAAGCTCGCACAGATTTCATCAACAGCGCGGTTGGTATATGCCACCAGTAGTATTTGCTCTTCTTCATCTGCCAATAATTCCGAAATCAAATGTCTTAACGCGATCGAAGTTTTCCCGGTTCCGGGTGGTCCAACAATTAAAAAATAATCATTTGCCTGCACGGCCTTCCTTACAACTTCGGTGATGGCTTCGGAATGATGGAAAGGTATTTTTAACGGCCTTTCATGATCCATCATCGCCTGCCTCTGGCCCAGTATTAAACTTGCGCGGTCACGGTTGGCCTTTAAGAACTGGTACAAACCGCGGAACATATGTTGATAAGAAACATCGATGTAATCATGTTCTACCGCGTAAAAACTTTCCAATGGCAATACCGATAAATTATGTTGCCTGCTTCTCAGGCGTAGCTTAATTTTTCCCGGTTGTACCCATTCTATCGCTGCCTTAAAAATCTGCTTATTGGCAACACTGTCGGAAGGCTGGTTACGTTGGTAGAGTATGACGATATCCCCGGTTCTGAAATTTTGCAAAGATTCGCCGTCGATTGCTGGAATAGATAAAACGAGGTAAGGTTGCCCTGATGCGGCTTGGTGCTCCATGATTTGAAGATCGATTAGGATTTCCCCTAATTCCATCTTATCGTCAAATGCAGCTTCCCATAAGGAAGATACGCCCCTGTGCGTATCATATTGAGGGTCTCCCGCTTTGCCGAGGTATTGTTCCCGGCAAACGAAAGCATAGAAAGCATTGAAATAGGCTTTGGCTAAGGGGCTTGCTAACTGCAATGGCGCTTGAAACTCTTTCAGTTGCGGAACGATGTATTGCTGCACGAACTTACCTGGTAAAAATTGTGGTAAGATCATATTGGACGCTGTAACTTGATCCAGCAACCGCGATACGGCATGCGAACTGTCTGCTGCTTGGACGATTGAATGTTCGTATGAAACGATTTCGTTACGTAAGTGTAATATCTCCTTAATATTAGCCATGAAGGGCCTTATCAATCTCATGTTGGCTGCTTCCTGCCCGTATTTGCTGTAAAGGATGTAAGTATATAAATTTTTATAGGGCACACCCAGTATCTTCTGGATCGCTACCTGGTATAAAAATGCTTGTGAACGGTGATTCATGCCGATTAAACTATAATCGTCTGCCGGAAATGGCGCCCTGCCGGATTTTAATTCAATAACGAAACTATCCTGTTTCTTCCCGCCGACTTGCAAGTAATCCAGCCGTCCCTGTATGCCTAGCTGTTCGCAGATAAAGCTAGGTTCCAGCAGTCCTTCTTCACGGTTAATACGGTGTTCTGAAAAGCTTTTGTTTACAATTCGTTGTATGTTCAAAAATTGTTGCTTGGTTTCCTTGAAAAAATCATGAGATTTTTCCGGTAACAATAGATCATCGCAAGTAGAAAACTCGAACGGCAATGATTTAAACACCTTTTTCATAGCGTCTGCATAATCGACGTTGCCGCCAGGTTCTGCCGTAACAAATTCATCCAGGAATAAATTAGCGGCATGTCCGAGCAAGATGTGTTTATTATTGGGTACTGCCGAAAGCCTTCCCTGGATATAATATAGAGGATGTGAGCCATATTCCTTGCAACATTCGGCAAGGGAGCTGATATCTACCAGGTAGTTAGGCTCCAGGATGAGCATCTCCGGGTAATATACGGAATCTTCATCCACGGTTACATCGACGAGATTCAGTTGGGCTCCTTTCCATATTAGCTGTTGAAAATTTTTGGCGTATTCATCCCGTTGCAACGATATACATAGTGCTTCGTCCGATAACCCATCTTTATCTAATGCATAAATAATTTCGTCTAGGATTTCTATAACTTCGACCCGCACTAATGGTAGCTTTTTCCCTTTTATCTTCCGGCTAGGTTCGAATATGTCGACTTCCGGCAACCCCTCCAGAAGCGAAGGGGGAAAAGGTACCTGGTAAAAATGCTCAATGGCGTAACCGATCGATTTTATGTCTTGTAAAACCTGCGCTTCACCGGGTTCGAATTGATGGTGCAATACTTGCTGCGAATGATACCGGAATGTTTGCAATAAGTATGTTTTTGAAGCCGGTAAGTTTAATTCGCGGCAAACATAATTTAAGCGGGAAAAGAAATTAGAAAATTGGATGCTATCCTTCGCTGTTAATTGCTTGCAAATGGCTTCCAGGAGATTGCGCAATCGCCTATACTTGCTTTTTATATCGAGCTTGGATTCGAAACAGTTGGTTAATTCCTTGAAATATGCGATCCCGTTCATTGTTGTTATGGCCGTTTTTTCAGTTCAATGGGCAATGTTACGGTATTTTTGGGGGAATAAATCGGGATAGGGTCGCATTCGTGCCGTATATCGAGGGTGTGAATCGAAGGGATTTACCCATGGTATGCCTTGGATCTACAGGGTGGATCTCAAAATTTTTATCACGCTCTCCTGTTCTGCGAAATTGAAAGATGTAAACCCGATTCGCAAGGAATTATAATCTATCCCGGCGGTATTGTATTCACTGCCATCACTCATTTTTAGACCTTTTTTCGCGGCTGCCGCACTGATTTTTTTTAAGGGATGATACAGGAATTTTGTCCAAACCGACATGCCGCCATTCGGTATTTGAAATTGAATAGCATCTCCAAGTTCATCACCTAGTAACCGGCAAAAATGATCACGGCGCTCATGGTAAATTTTCTGCACTTTCTGTACGTGCCTGTTCAATGTCCCGTTATCGATAATTGTTGCTAATGCATTTTCTATAAAGGAATTGCCTTGCCAGTCAATGATGCGACGGTATTGTGCCGCTTGTTGAATGAAATTCTTCGGTCCCACCATGAATCCTGCCCTGACGGCGGGAACGAGTAATTTATTCAACGTTCCTATATAAATAACATTTCCATGATCGTCTAAGCTAGCCATAGGCAATATAGGGTTACTGTTATAATGATAATCGTAATCATAGTCATCTTCCAGTATCGCGAACCGGTATTTGGCGGCTAAGGCCAGCAATTGTAACCTCCGCTCTGGGGATAGCGTTACCGTGGTGGGATGATGATGGTGGGGTATGACATATAACAATTTGGGTGATGTTTTCTTGCAGATGCGCTCCAGGTTTTCTACCTGTAAACCGTCATTATCCACGGGCACTTGGATTAACTTCGCGCCGGCGGTTTTAAAAGTATCGTTGGCTATGAAATATCCCGGTTCCCCTACGATCACGGTGTCCCCGGGTTTGATGAGGACTTTACAAGCCAAGTATATGCCCATCTGCGCACCGTTTGTTACCATCAGGTTATCTTCCCCGATTTTTAAACCACGGGAGTTATGCAAGTAATTTTTTAGTGCATCCAGTAATGGTGCCGGGCCAAAGTGGGAACCGTACCTTAAATATGGTTGAAATGAAGCCAGGCTTACTTGCCGTTTGGCTTCGCGCAGGAGAGCTTCTAAAGGCGCAAGCCTGGGATCCGGAAACCCATCGTAAATCCGGTATGGGAAATATCCACCCTGTACAGGGTTAATAAACTGGAAGGGGAGTTCATTGAGCGGAAAATTACCTGTTGTTGCCGCGGCATTGCCGGTATTAGTATTCCCTAATTCCCTGGGCTGTATCCCGGGCAATTTTCCCGAGATAAAATAACCTACCCTCGCCCTGATCTCGATCCAATCTTGCGCCGCGAGTTCCTCGTATGCTGCATTTACAGTATTCCTGTTGATAGACAGTTGCTTGGCTAAATCCCTTGAACTAGGCAATTTGCTCCCCATTTTAAAGATACCGCGCCTTACCAGCATGATGATCGCGTTGCTGATTTGGAGGTACACCGGTGTATCCGATTGTTTATCAATTGACAATAATTCACCTAATGATATCATAACTGGTCTATCTACTATATTAAAACTGGACTACTGTAATATACCAATAAAGGTAGAGATTTGCAGGGTAATTAATTCTTTGATATTTATAAAATATTGTTGAGATGAGTACTAGATTCCGTATGGGACATGTTTTACCTAAGCCTTATAAGGCCTTGGTAGCTTTGGAAAATACTTTGGCCGAATTTTCATTGAGCGCGGTAGAACAGGAATACATCCGTATCCGTGCCTCCCAAATAAATGGCTGTGGATATTGCTTGGACGAGCATTTTCATGATGCTTTACAAAAGGGGGCCGACTTACAAAAACTTGTTGTTTTAGCTGCTTGGCGGGAAGCGGGCGATGTCTTGACAACTGAAGAAAAGTTAATTGTACAAATTACCGAGGAGGTTACAATCATGGGGCCGGATGGTTTACCTGGTGATACCTATGAGAAGGCAATTGCGTTAATGGGGCAAACGAAAGTGGCTGAAATCATTATGTGCGTAGGCGTGATAAACATTTGGAACAGGATAGGGGTCAGTACGCATTTAAACCCGGTGAAGCGGTAGCTAAGTATAACACCATTCATGCTATATTTTCAAAGGATCACCCTGCAAAGGGTGGTTTTTTTTTATAACTGATCGTTGTCAGTTTTAGTTTGACCACCATCATTTGCCAAGAATTAATTGCAAACTACTTTTGTATACATAACCGGTGGCATAATACCGGTATCAACATAAGTTCTTATAAGTTACTTCATACACCAAAACAAGCAGCAACCTGGCGGATATATACACGCCGGGTTGCTTACCGGGAAGTTGGAATTATTTTGCGTCATACACATTACCCATATTTAGAGAATAACCTGCTGGGTCGATCCCGGCAGGTTGTTTTTTTGCTGCACGGCGTGTACAACTAGTTAATAAGAATTGAACATATATACATTGCTTTAGTATTCATCATTGTCCCCCAATGCAAACCACAGGTATCCTCCTGTGGTTTTTTTGATATGATAATAATCATCGGTGGATTGATGCTTATCATAGTCCGGCATATCGGGCAGCGGCAATTTTGCATTGTCAATTTTCGTTGTAGCGTGTCCGGGATAAAGGAATTTGGAAAGATCAATGATCATATTGTAACATTGCTGTCCGACTAAAATTGCATTAAATATACTTGGATTCCTTACCTGTTCAAGGATATAAGCGAATGATGATCTATTCAGCCCAGCCAACAAAACTGTGGAACTTCGCACTGTTGATAGCGAACGGTAGCTGGGTCATACAGTAGTACAAAAGCTGGATCGAGCGATCAAATTGGCGGCCGTGATGGCCAATTTGTGCCCTTTTTTGGTACTCGTTTTTGGGCAAGCAAAAAAGTACAAGAAACGAGCAGATGAACATTGAATCGAACTATTGAGGGATCAAATTGCTCCCCGGTTAAAATTTAGTCGGACAATAATGATTTTGTAACAATTAAATTGTAGCGACATGAAATTTCAATGGTTTATACCATATTATTATCAGCATGTGCAGCTCCCAAAAAATTAAGAATAGTAGAAAAATTCATTTTATAAATCAATAACTATGGCTTTTAGAATGTTCCCTCAACGGATGGCTTGATGCGCGATTTGCTCTAGGGTTTTCTCATTGACCAGTTGAATTTTTCCCTTGGTAATATCAATGAGCTCCTCTTCCTTGAAGTCGTGTAAAGTTCGTATCAACGACTCGGTAGCAGTACCCGCTATGGAGGCAAGCTCATCCCTAGGGATAGATATTTTAAAAGGAACGGATTTGTCGCCCTGGTATTTATTGCGCAGGTGAATAAGGGCAGTAGCCACTTTATTTCTTAATGAATTGTATGCTAAACTTACCAGCCGCTCTTCTTTCTCCGTCAGGTTATGAGCCATCATGACTAATAATCGCCGCGCGATTTCGGGTGAATTATCGAGTAATTGTTCCGCATCTTCTTTAGGAATTACGATCAGTTCGGTTTCTTCCATGGTGATGGCGGTGGCGAGGTAAGGCGTTTCTTCCAGCAGCGCCATATACCCGAAGAAATCCTTACCGCGGTATAAACCTATAACCAACTCTTTCCCATCCGGGTGCGACTTTACCGTTTTTACTTTCCCTGATTTGATGTAATATAAATCCCTGGGAGTTCCGCCCTGTTTATAAACCGTTTCATAGGCGGCCAAACGGATGGAATTACGGTTTTTAATCAACATTTTGATCGCTATTTCAGCCGACATATTTTCTTTATGTTGATGGGAATATGCTTTGCGAAGCTGTTCTTGCTTTTGTATTCTATTGGAAACAAGACCCAACAGTTCTTCATTATCAAATGGGGAAACTAAAAAGTCATCCGCACCGAGGTTCATCGCTTTACGGAAAGCGGCCGAATCCCATTGTTCATGGTAAATAATAAAGGGAATCGTAGATAGGAAATTATCTTTTCTGAATGCATGCAGAACACCGAATCCATCTATAACCGGCATTCTTAAGTGGCAAATAACTACCTGGGGTTGGAAAGCTAGCGCTTGCTGAATCCCGGCATGACCTTCTTGTACAGGCATCACTTCGTACCCGGCCAACTTCAAGATGCTTTGAAGTGTAAGCAACAGTTTTTCATCGTGGCTAATCAGCAGCACTTTATGCATAACCCGGATTTTACTTTCAACAATTGTAGAAATAAAATGTTCAATATCAACATTTCCTGTAAAAATTTGGAAATGTAGTACAAATCCGGGTTTATGCAAAAACGGATATTATTTTATTTCCCAATGGTAATCGCCGGAACCACGTTCAATAGCGTCACTACCGGAAATTTCAACCTTATGGCCGTTTTCAATTATTTTCTGTCCTTTTTTTATATCAATTTGTATCAAGGCTTTTGCACCGGGCGGAACGCTAAAATGATAATCGATTTTCTTCTTTTTCCTTTTCCAAGTAGAGATAATTTCGCCGTACCGCGATTGGTAACTGGATTCGTAACTATCCAGGCCGGTAACGAAATGTGGTTTCAGATAGAATTGCTCGAAGCCGGGATGTTCCGCTACCGGTAAAATGCCACCGATTCCTTTAAACAACCATGCGCCGATCTCCCCGAACATGATATGGTTTTTAGAAATATCCGAGGTGGCATCGAGCGGCCAGTTTTCAAATAATGTAGTAGCGCCATTTTGGATCCACCATCCCCAGGAAGGAAAATCCCTTTGTGCCGCTATCTTGTAAGCAACATCCGCATAGCCATTTTGGCTGAGTGCATTTAAAATAGCCTTGGTGCCGAGCAAACCTACATCGAGGTGATAATTATCTGCTGCTACCCGTTCCGCCAATTTGGCCGCAATTTTAGCTTGCAAACTATCGGGCACAATACCCCAAAACAATGGCACGCTCAATGCTGTTTGAACACCGTCAGCGTAGACTCCCGTTTCGGCATTATAAAATTCCTTGTGAAAGGCCGTTTTAATTTTTTCTGCCAAGGCATTGTAATGTTCCCAATCTCCCGATTTGCCGAAAAGCTTTGCCGCTGTTGCAAGTATTTTTACATCGGCATAATAATACGCGGTGGACGTTAAGGCCACGGGTGTTCTTGACTTCACCGGTACCCAATCGCCCAGTCCCCATGTTGTAACGCCTGTCGGACTTATCCTGTCAATATAATTTACATAACTCTTGATATGCCCGTACGATTTTTTCAATAATTGGGCATCTCCGTAAAAAAGGTAAATGTTCCATGGGATGACCGCGATGGTACTGGTCCAATCCGGTCCATTTCCCCATTCGTAGCCCCATCCGCCTGTCGGGATGATGGATGGTAACACCCCGTTAGGTTGTTGTTCATCGCGGTGATCGGCTAACCATTTTTCATATACGGTGATACCATCAAAATTGTACAATCCTGTTTCTACCGCGATAGCCGCATCACCTGTCCAGCCGTTTTTCTCCCGCTGCGGACAATCGGTGGGATACCCGAACAGGTTTGATAAATAAGATTGATTGGTGGCAGCCCAAATTTTATTGATCACCGGATCGGAGGTGTGCAGCTTGCCGATAGGTTTTACATCGCTATGCATGAAATAACCTTTTACATCTTCGCGTTGTAAAGAAATAGGTTGATCACTGCTTACCTCGATATATTGAAATCCTTTGTAATTAAATTTCGGCATAAAAAATTCCCGGCCATTTCCCGATAAGATGTAAATATCTTCCTGGAAAGGATCCGTACTATCTTTCGGGCGGTAATGGACGATGATGTTTGATAAATCGACATGACCTAAACTATCGAGTAATTCGCCGTGTTTCACGCGGATTACTGTTCCCGGTTTACCGGAAACCTGTATGCTGCTGATCCCGGCAATATTTTCGCCGATATCAAAAACGTAGTTGCTATCCGAGAATTTCTTCATGTTAACAGCCGGAATTTCCCGGGTGATCCGGATCGGTTGCATACTTTGCGCCACGATGTTGCCAGATGGCGCCGACCGGTAAATGGGGCCATGCCAAGTGCTATCAGCAAATCCCGGCTTGTTCCAACCCGGTTGTTCCAAGCGTGCATCATAATGTTCCGCCGTATAAATGCTGTTGAATAGGGTGGGGCCTAAAGTCCATTTCCATTCCCTGCCTGTACCGATCGTTTCCGTACTTCCATCTTCAAACATGAGCCGGATATCCATGCAGAATGCTGGTCTATTGCGCCAAGGCGCCTGGTCGAAAAACCAAACCGCGGTAGATTGGTGATTGTACCAGCCATTGCCCAGCTCCACTCCAACAACATTTTCACCTGGTAGTAAATGATCAGTGATATCATAGGTAACATATAAATTTCTCCTATCAAAACGGGTGTACATCGGGTCCAGTTGATGATCCCCGATCCGTTTACCATTTACGTACATTTCGTATAAACCGGCCACCGCGATATAAGCCCGTGCTGATTTTATTTTCTTATGGTTGATAAAGCTCCGCCGGAATAAGGGAGCTCTTTTTTCATCCTTTGAATACCTGTCGCTAATCCATGAGCCTTGCCAGTCACTTTGATGCATCATACCGGTTTCAAAAGTGGAAATTACCGCCTCACTTTTTTTTCCGTCCCTGCCCCAGGTTTCCACGCTCCAATAATAGCGGGTGAATGATTGTAGTTCGGGGCCGGAGTAACTGGTTAAGATACCGGGAGAATGTTGTCGCCCGCTTGTCCATAAAGGCTGATTTTTTAAGCTGCTTGGATCCGTGGCGAGGCATACGCGGTAGGCTTCCTGTTGGTAGTTATCATTTCCCGACCCTGTTTCCTGCCACGAGAAACGCGGTTGGGGAACATCGATCCCCAATGGTGTTTCTAAGTATTCCACGCGAAGGTTCCGTGGTTGTGAATAACTTGGTTGCATGATCGATATTATTCCGATAAGAAGTCCTGCCAGCTTACGTTTCATGTTTTATCATTTTCCCGGTAGAATTTGTGGAACCGGTATCTAGTCAAGGTAATTAACGCCGCAAAATCGCGTTTTTCATCGATAAGATGATGGATTATTCTATGGTAATAATAGCTTTTTATCCCGGTATAAAAGAATATGAAGAATGCTTAGAATGCTCTAATAAATTTTGTATGTTGTTCTCAAAATTGTGTGACATGTTTTTAAAATTAAAGGCGATCCTGTTAGCATCGGTCTTAGCGATACCGGCATTGGCCCAGGAAGAGCTGCCCATAGTGCCGCAACCGCGGAATGTTGAATTTTTAAACGGAAATTTTGCAATCGATTTCAATACGGAGATTGTAAATGCGGATGGACTTTTCAAGAACTCATCTCAATATTTGCAGTGGGAACTTCAAAAACGTTTCCGGATTAACCTGGCTAACAGGAATGCGGGTAGCGGGGAGAACTGTATCAAGTTTACCCGTACGAGGGACAAGGATATGCCGGGGGAAGGTTATGAATTGGTAGTTCGTCCCGGGGAAATTATTATCGCTGCCAACTCTGAAAAAGGTGCCTTTTACGGTTGTATATCCTTGTTGCAAATGGTAGCGGCAGCACAACAGGATGGTGGCAAAATGTTGTTGCCGGCCTGCTTGGTGACCGATGAGCCGCTATATGGATGGCGGGGTTTTATGCTCGATGAATCGCGCCATTTTTTCGGTAAGGATGCCGTGAAGGATATCTTGGATTGGATGGCTTATTATAAGTTGAATAAATTTCATTGGCATCTTACAGATGAACCTGCCTGGCGTTTGATGATACAAGGATATCCTTTCCTGGCTTACGTGGGCGGGGTAGGAAGCTGGTCGAACCCGTACCTGCCTGCACAGTTTTATACGCAGGATGATGTACGCGAGATAATCGAGTATGCTGCTGCAAGGCAGATCGAGGTGATCCCCGAGATCGATATGCCCGGACATGCAACGGCTGCCAACAAGGCTTATCCCGAGTTTAGCGGCGGCGGTTCGAAAGATCACCCCGAATTTACATTTAACCCCGGGAATGAAGGTACTTACAGCTATTTGAGCAGGATTTTAAGGGAAACGAATACCTTGTTCCCTGCGGCAAAGATTCACCTGGGGGGTGACGAAGTGAGTTTCGGTAACGGGAAATGGGCAACAGATCCCGGCATTCAGCAATTGATGAAGTCCGGGAAGCTGAAAGATCTGAAAGCTGTTGAACAATATTTCATGGAACGTATGGCTGATTCTGTAATGGCCATGGGCAGCCAGGTATTGGCCTGGGATGAAATGGCGGATGTTGATTTGCCAAGGGATAGTACCATCATTTACTGGTGGCGGCATGATCAGCCCAAGCAGTTAAAGAAAGCCTTGGACAATGGTTATAGAACGGTAATTTGCCCGAGGTTGCCTTTTTATTTTGATTTCGTGCAGGACAGTACGCACAAGGTTGGCCGCAAATGGGGTAAACAATATGTTCCCTTGGAAAGGGTCTACGGTTTTGATGCGGCTACTTTAGTTCCAAGCTCGCAACAGCAGTTAATCCTGGGTATCCAGGCGAACTTGTGGACGGAAAGGGTTGAGAATGTGCAAAGGTTGCAATTCATGTTATTTCCCCGGATCTGCGCTTTATCCGAAGCCTGTTGGTCTTTACCGGCATCGCGGGATTTTCCTTCATTCCAGCAACGGATGAAATACCAGTACAAATTATTCGACCAGGCACATATCTATTATTACAAACCTGGCCGTGAAGAAAAACCTTAACGGTTAGAATATTATGGATGACATCCCGGTAGTAAACAATGCTACCGGGATTTTTTATTGTAGCCCTTTTTTTGAGCCATGAAACCTCTTTTGGTGGAAATACGGGATTCATTTACATTTGCAGCACATTGGTTCCTGCTGTCAATTACTGATTAGTAGGATTAAAAGGGAACTCGGGTGCAAATCCCGGACAGTCCCGCTGCTGTAATTCTCGTTACAATACCCGGCAAATCTATGGTCACTGTGTACTACATGGGAAGACCGCCAGGGTAGAGATAAGTCAGAATACCTGCCGTGTGAATCGTTTTTAAGCTTTCGTGGAATGAAGCTTGGAAGTACCAGCATTACATGGTCTTATACCGTAGGTTGATTATTTTCTTGATGTAGTTTTTTCACTGCGAAGGCTGTTGATATTTTTTATCAAACAGTTCAATTATGCAATTCATCGAACAAAAGCGTTCCTTGAAAACGGCATCGCTATGCCTGTTATGCTGTCTTTTTTGCTGCGTTCAGCTATTTGCCCAGGAGGATTCCTCGCAAGTCAGGCAGTTGAAAGAAGTGCCGGTATTCGGCTCGAAGGTATATTCGGGATTATCCCCGGTGCAAACTTTACAAGGAGGCGCCTTACAACGTTTGGCCAGCCAGTCGGTCGCCGATGCCATCCGTTATTTTTCCGGTGTGCAGGTAAAGGACTATGGAGGGATCGGGGGGCTGAAAACGGTGGATGTCCGCAGCATGGGAACCAATCATACCGGCGTTTTTTACAACGGTGTACAGGTAGGGAATGCCCAGAATGGGCAGGTTGACCTGGGGCGATTTTCATTGGATAACATGGAGTCCGTTGCACTCGTAAACGGGCAATTAGCCCAATCGTTACAAACAGCAAGGGATTATGCTACCGCTGCATCCATCTATTTACAAACGAAGCAACCAACTTTTGAAGCGGGTCGTAACTCCATGCTGAAAGGAAGTTTTAAAACGGGGTCTTTCGGATTAATGAACCCTTCATTGTTGTATCAAAGAAAGTTGCATTCAAAGCTGGATGCATCTTTTAACCTGGAATGGGTGCAGGCTACGGGGCGTTATAAATTCCGTTACCGCAAGAAGGATGGGTACGATACAACTGCTTATAGAAAAAACGGCGATGTAGAGGCTTTAAGGGCAGAAATGAGCTTGTTCGCCCATGTATGGAAAGGTCAGTGGAACACGCATTTTTACTTTTACGATGCGGAGAAAGGCTTGCCCGGCTTCATAGTAAACGGTGTATTCGGCCATGTTGATCGTCAGTGGGATCGCAATTTTTTCGTGCAATCTTCTTTCAAGAAGCCGGTAGCTTCCCGGTATAGTTTCATGCTGAATACGAAGTTTGCTTCCGATTATACCCGGTATCTCGCACCGGATACGATGATACTTTATTTGGATAACCGGTACAAACAACAGGAGTATTATATTTCATTCGCTCAAAAATTCGTGTTAACATCATTTTGGGATATCAATCTCTCCACGGATTGGGTACATCAAAACATGACAGCCAACTTGGTCAACTTCTCCTATCCTACGAGGGATTCCTACTTAGCGGCTTTATCAACCACCTTGCACTGGGACCGGTTTAGGTTGCAAGGAAATATCCTGGGTACTAAAACAAGGGAGCGGGTCGAAAAAAATAAGCCTGCCAATCCACAAGATGAGTTAACGCCGGCATTATTTGTCGATTGGCAACCATTTTCAATTAGCCCTTTTAAAATCAATGCATTTTATAAAAGGATTTTCAGGATGCCTACGTTCAACGATTTGTATTATACGGAAATCGGGAATGCGGGTTTGAAACCGGAGTTCGCCACGCAGTATAACCTCGGCTTACGTTATGCGCTCAACTTCGGTACGGAGGCGCAGCACCAAGTTGGTATTGAAGTAGACGGATATTATAATGAAGTAAGTCAAAAGATCGTGGCGATGCCTACGGCCAGCCAGTTCCGTTGGACGATGATGAACCTGGGCCATGTAGAAATACGTGGTATAGATGTGAAAGCCCATGCTACATACAATTTCGAAAGCGGCTTGATCGGCTCCGCCAGGTTCAGCTATACTTATCAAAAAGCGCAGGATTTTACGGATAAGAAGGATTCTTTTTACGGTGATCAAATTCTTTATATCCCTTGGCATAGCGGTTCCTGTATTTTATCTGCGAATTATAAAAGATGGGACTTGAATTACAGCCTTATTTATACCGGGGAGCGGTACAATGCGAAGGCTAATATTCCTGAAAACTATGTACAACCCTGGTACACGAGCGATTTTACTTTTTCGAAGTACATGGTCTTGAAGCGCAATAAACTCCGGTTAACCGCGCAGGTTAATAATATTTTCAACCAATATTATGACGTAGTGCTGAACTACCCGATGCCGGGAAGGAACTACAAATTCATTATCAGTTTACAGATATAAAATTTAATCAATCATTTTTAATCTAATTAAATGTTTACACGGATCCACAAAGTTGTAGCTGTATTGTTACTGGTCAGCTATACGATTTCTTGCCGGAAAGACGATACGGTAGTTCCCCCGGTGACTACGCCTGTTGATACAGCCAAAATCAGCGTGGTAAAAGGTTTTTACTTGCTGAATGAAGCCAACATGGGAAGTAATAAAGCTTCAATTGATTATTACGATTATACCACGGGTAACTATAATAAGAATATCTACCCTACGGCAAACCCTGGTGTTGTCAAAGAGCTGGGCGATGTTGGTAATGATATCCGGGTGTACGGTAGCAAATTGTACGCGGTTATCAACGTGTCGAACAAGGTGGAAGTAATGGATGTGAAAACGGCCAAAAGGTTAGGGCAGATCGATATTCCCAATTGCCGTTACATCACTTTTGCAAATGGTAAAGCATATGTAAGCGCCTATACCGGTCCGGTGAGCATTGACCCGAATGCACCCCTAGGCTTAGTTGCTGAAATTGATACCGCGTCTTTAGCCATTACGAGGGAAGTTTCCGTCGGCTATCAACCGGAGGAGCTAGCTATCGTTGATAATAAAATATATGTTGCCAACAGCGGTGGCTATAGGCCGCCCAATTATGATAGTACGATTTCCGTTATAGATATTTCCAGTTTCCGGGAGCTGAAAAAGATCAATGTTGCGATCAATCTACACCGCTTAAAAGCAGATCGTTACGGGCATTTAATTGTTACTTCCCGCGGCGATTATTACAATACCCCTTCGAAGGTTTTCGTGGTAGATACTAAAACGGAAACAGTCATTCACCGGTTTGATATCGCGGGCAGTAACCTTGCTGTAGCAGGTGATACAGCATTTTTATACGGGAGCGAATTTAATTACAATACGGGGAGCTTCGAGGTTACTTACAATATGATAGACCTTAAAAATTTACAACTACTCAATAAAAGTTTTATTACCGACGGAACGGAAGCCGAGATACAGATGCCCTACGGTCTAGCTGTTAACCCGGTGACAAGGGACATCTTTGTGACCGATGCAAAAGACTATGTATCTCCCGGCACATTGTTCTGTTTTGACCCCTCCGGCAAAAAGAAGTGGTCTGTTACCACGGGCGATATCCCTGCACATATTGCTTTTGTAATCGAAGAAGAATAATTCAATCTATAAAACCGTATGAAAAAAATTACTTTACTTCTCGCAGTGGCATTGACCACCATTTTTTCCGGATGTTATAAATCCGATATCGATGCCCTGAAAGATGATGTCAAGGACCTGAAAGAACAGATGGCTAAATATGAAGCCTTGCTCAACGCGATGAATGACCGGCTGTACGTGACAGGGTATGAACAATCCGGCAATAAATATACCTTGACCTTGAGCGACAGTACCGTATTGGTAATCGGGGATTCCCCGGCTTTCGTAACAAGGGGTGAAAATGGGCATTGGTATATCGATAATAAGGATACGCAGGTAGCCACGGAAGGATTTTATCCCGCGTTGAGCAGGGGCGCTAATGGTAACTGGTTTATCGGTGATACGGATACCGGCATCAGGGCTTTACTGCCTGCAACGGATTATAGCATCATGGCTATTGTTCGCGTTGATGAAAGGATGACTTTTGTTTTCGGAGATGGCAGAACGGTAGCGTTAAAATCGATGTCTCCTGAAATTAATATTACTATTCCCACGGGCGGATTCAATTTCGATATGATGAAGTGGATGAAGATTACCCCTGCAATCAATTACGGTGATAATGCAAGTTTTGTTTGGACTTCGGGCAGCGATACTTTATCCGCAGCCAAAGATTTGATGCATGTATTTTTGACCCCTGGGAATTATACCTTAAGACTTACCGTCAGCAATGGAATCGGTAGTAGTTTTAAGGATGTAAATGTAAAAATTGCTGAAAAAACATATACGAACGGCGTAGCGAAAGTTTTCGAATTTTTACCTGCCCCAGGACAGTTTGTCAATAGCATGCCGGCTTGGGTTGAAGGCGATGATGCGGAAGCTATGCGCGTGAAAGCGGAAAATGCACTCCTGGATAATTCATTGATTCACCTGGGGAGTTTTGGTGGTTACGTAGTAATGGGCTTTGATCATACTATTGTGAATGTAAGCGGCCAAGCAAATTTCGTAGTAAATGGCAACGCTTTTTCCAACTGGGCAGAACCCGGGGTAATAATGGTGTCGTACGATGCCAACCAGAACGGATTGCCCGATGATGAATGGTATGAAATTAAAGGCTCGGGACATGATGATCCCCACACGATTGCTAATTACGAGATCACGTATTATAAGCCGGATCCTAACAAGGCAACCACTCCCGATCCGGATTATGCATATATAACCGATACTACTTATATCAAATGGAAAGACAACCAAGGTCAAACCGGTTACGTCTACAAAAATTCTTTCCACGGGCAAAGTTATTATCCCGGCTGGGCAGCCGATAGCATTACCTTTAAAGGAACGCGGCTATCAGCGGATAAGGTGTACGATCAATCGGGCAGCGGTAGTTTTTATGTAAGTATCCCGTTCGATTACGGTTATGCAGATAACTGGCCGAACGCTGATGAGAAAGCCAAGATACATATCGATTGGGCCATCGACAAAGATGGTAACCCGGTGAAATTAAAAGGAATTGATTTTATCAAGGTATATGCAGGGCAATTGGCTCAAGCCGGATGGCTGGGAGAAGTATCCACTGAAATAACAGGGGTAAAGGACCTGAACCTATAAAAATTTTACATAACCATGCAAAACCGATTGCCTGCCTCTAAGGGGTGGGCAATTTTTTATTGGGAAAGATATTACAACTTTAGTGTTAAGTCAATAATGGTGTAAGATGATTCTATCGCCGGTTTTCGAAAGAAATCCCATTATATCGAGATCGGTGAACAATTATTATTTTATGGTTTAAATATGTAGATTTGTTTGAATCGAGATCAAAAATCAGCAAATTTATCAACCAAAAATCATTTTTAATCCCGGATGACGGTATTACCTTTAAATAATGAGGCCTCGATCCTGCAAGAATTACAAGCGGGAAGCGCGGATGCGTTTACCAGTATATACCATCATTATAGCCCGATTATTTATGTTGCCGTACTAAAAATGGTAAAGGATCCAACCACGGCGCAAGAAATTGTACAGGATGTTTTTTCGACCATCTGGCGGAAGCACAACTCGTTAGAGATTAATAATTTATCAGCCTACCTGTTTAAAGCCGGTCAGCACAAAGTGTTTAATTTTTACAAGAAGCTACAACAGGATAAAGCAAAATTGCAGGACTTTAAAGTATATGCCGAAGCGCATTATTCGCATGTTGAGGAAGCCTTGCATTACGAGGAGAGCCGGGATATTTTACAGCAGGTATTAGACAAATTGCCCCAACAGCAAAGGAAAGTCTACGAGATGATCCGCATCGAAGGCCGTAGTTATAAGGATGCGGCAGCGCAATTGGGATTATCAACTTATACTGTAAAAGAATACCTCGTATATGCCAATAAGAAAATCAGGAATTATTTTGATAATAACTTGGATGTCTTGGTATTGTTAGTAATGTTATTTGAAATCCGGAAGTTTTAATAAAATTTTTTATCCCGATCCCCCCATTTATTTTTTTTAATTGTCTTATTTATAGAATGGAACAAAAGGGTTATTATATTGACCTGTTTAATAGGTTATTAGAAGGGAATTGCTCCCCCACAGATACGGAGGTATTATTGCAGTGGTTGGGAAGCGAAGAGCAAGACCCCTTGGCCGCTTCATTGATACTTGAGGAATTTAATAAATCGGCGTCTTCCACTGATATTGACCCTGCTGTGCGGGAAATGCTAGCTGCCAAGCTGCCGGGAATATTGAAGCAGGAAGAAGTTCGCATCGTGCAGATGCAACCGCGGCATGATTGGAGGAAATGGTTGGGGATTGCTGCGACGGTATTGCTGTTGGCCGGCTCCGCTTTCTTTTGGAGATGGTACTCCGGTCAAGATGCTAAAACCGCTGGCGCACTTTCCAAGCAAGTTGATATTTTACCGGGAAGCGATAAAGCTATACTTACGCTCGATGATGGAAAGCAAGTGGTATTGGATAGTAATGGCCATATAAATATACAACAAGGGAATACTGCCGTTCAACAATTAAGCGGGGTATTACAATACGAGGCCGCTAAAAGCCCGGGATCTAAAGAGATCGCCTATAACCGTTTGTCAACACCGAGGGGCGGTCAGTTTCAACTAGTATTGCCGGATGGCACCAAGGCTTTTCTAAATGCAGTTTCATCTATTCGTTTTCCCACGGCATTCACCGGCAATGAACGGCTTGTGGAAATAGAAGGTCAAGTGAATTTTGATATCGCGCAAGACGCCTCGAAACCTTTTATAGTAAAAACACGCAATACCAGGATCGAGGCCCTGGGTACGAGTTTCGATGTAATGGCTTACGCGGATGAACCGACGATTAATACGACCTTGGAATCAGGAGCTGTTAAGGTAAGTATAGAATCTACCGGGGAATCCGTAGTACTGCAACCGGGTAAGCAAGCCATCGTGAACGCAAAAACAGAGAAGATGCAGGTGAAATCAGTGAACGTGAATAAAATCGTGGCCTGGAAAAACGGCTATTTTATCCTTGATAATGACCCGGTACAAACTATAATGCGCCAAATACAACGCTGGTATGATGTTGATGTGAAATATGAAGACGGCTTTTCGGTGGAACATATCAGCGGGGAAATTCCGCGCGACTATACACTGGTAGAAGTGTTGAAAGTAATGGATATATGCGGCGTAAAATGTGAGCTGGAAGGCAGGACAATTATAGTAAAGAAATAAATAATCAATTAATCATACGATCAAGCATGAGATAAGATCAACCAAAGTTCATTAGTCATAGTTTCAAAAATCAAAACCAACCATTATTTAGATCAAAATTTATCAATCAAATCTTATTCAACATGATTTCTTTATGCAGTAACTGCCGGGCCAAACCCGGTTGATACCGGCTTATTGCCATTATTGTTAAAATGGCCGAAAATGTTGCAGCATAATCGGCCAAACGCTTGGTATCGAGTACAACAATTAAACGCTGTTATTATCTAACCAAACATTATCAAATCTATGCAATTATTTGCAAATGGTCAACCTATGTCCCGTTTTACCCTGGGCCTGGGCGTGCCACTTCGATGTACAGCTAAAATTTGGCTGATTATGAAATTAGTGATGTGCTTACTATTAGGATGCTCTCTCCATATTAGCGCTAAAAGCTATGGACAACAGGTCTCTATCTCGGCAAAAGGGGCCAGGTTAGAAGCTGTGTTTCAAGAGATCAAATCTCAAACCGGTTACACCTTCGTGTATAATACCGAATGGCTGAGAGAGGCCAAACTTGTTGATCTGCAAGTGCAGAATATTCCCATGGAGCAAGCTTTGCAGTTGACTTTTAAAGATCAACCCTTTACTTATATGATTTTGCGGAAAACCGTGATCCTGAAGAAAAGGGAACAGTTGATAAAGATATTACCTAGCGAAGATAATCGACAACAATTGATCTTTAGGGGAAAGGTGCTGGATGAAAAGGGAACCCCCATTCCCGGTGCAAGTATTTTTGTGCTCGGTGAGAAAAAAGGGGTAGTCTCCGGCGAAGACGGTAGGTTTAACCTGAAAATAGATAAGCTGGGCGTAGTTGTCAGGATCAGCTTTATCGGGTACGAGAGCTTGGATTACCGCGTGAAAAATCTTGATAAACCGGTAACCTTTCATATGAGGTTGAAAGATGCGGATTTAAACCAGGTCGTGGTGACCGGTATGGTAAACCTGGATAAACAAACTTTCTCCGGCGCCGCCGCGGTTTACAGCCAGGAGCAAATTAAAACGATTACCAATACCAATATCGTGGATGCCCTGAAAACATTGGATCCTTCTTTCATGGTATTGGAAAATAATATCATGGGGAGTAATCCTAACGTGCTGCCCAATATTGAATTAAGAGGACAAACCAGTATCACGACGGACGAGTTGAGGGATGATTTCTCAGAGAACCCTAACCAACCGCTTTTTATCCTGGATGGTTTCCCTGCAAGCCTTCGTCAAATATTAGATATGGACATTAACAGGATCGCATCCGTAACGATCCTGAAAGATGCTGCATCTACGGCCATGTACGGAAACAGGGCTTCGAATGGTGTGATCGTAATACAAACCGTCCGCCCCCTCCCTGGGAAAATCAGGGTGTCTTATACATCAGACTGGGGATTCGAGTTCCCGGATCTGAGTAGCTACAACAGGATGGATGCCTCGGAGAAGCTAGAGTTTGAGCGCTTGTCGGGGAGGTATTTACCTAACGAAAGATTCGATATGAGCACGTATAAATACGAGTTATACGACCCTTTATATTCCATGCGCAAGCAGGAGGTTTTAAGGGGAGTCAATTCATATTGGTTGAGTGATCCCTTGCAGAACGGTATTTCGCAAAGGCACAGCTTGCTGGTAAACGGGGGAGCTGATAACCTTTTATTTGTGGCGGGCATTAGTTATAAAGATGAAAAAGGCGTGATGATAGGCAGCGGTAGGAAAGAGTGGAGTGGAAACTTGAAATTAGACTATAATACAGGCAAATTCAGATTCAATAATTATGTTTCCGTGAATGGAAATAGCGAGGATGAATCGCCGTACGGTAGCTTTAGTACCTGGGTAAATGTTAACCCGTATTACAGGAAGCAGCCCGCGTCAGAAATGTACCTGGAAAAGTATAGAGATGGATCAAACGGCGCGGAAAAGGTGGTATATAATCCCCTGTACAATGCGAAATTAAACAGCTATGACAGGAGTAAATTGTATTCTCTTTGGGATAATTTATCAGCTATTTACCAGGTAACCGATAACCTGAGGTTCGAAACTAACTTACAAGTGCGGAAAGATGTTAAAGAAGCTGAAACGTTCAAATCTCCTTTGCACACAGATTTTATATCCACTGTTCCCGAGGAAAAAGGAAAATATACCAATACTAGGTTTACCACTAGCAGTTTTACTTATAATGCACTTTTATCTTATAACAAGAGTTTCGGGGATCATACCTTGGGCGTTAACCTAAGGTCCGAGATTAGCGAGTCTAAATCTATAAGACAAGATTATAGTGCTATAGGTTTTCCATTGACATCTAACGGTAACCCTAGCTTTGCTTATAATTACCCGGAGAATGGAGCACCTTACGCGAGGACTTCCATTTCCAGGTACAATAACGTTAGTTTTATCAGTACTTATTCGTATAGGAATATCTATAACCTCAATGCTACTTTCACATATAATGGTAGCTCGGTTTATGGTATAAATAACCCGTATTCACCGTTTTATAGTATAGCGGGATCCTGGAATTTGCATAATGCCCAATGGTTTAAACGCGATTGGATCGATAATGCCAGGTTGAGAGTGTCGTATGGTATGACCGGCAACCAGAATTTCTCATCCACTTCATCCGTTTCAACATATACTTATTTAAGTGATTTCAATTCATTCGGTCAAGGAGTATTATTAAGCCGGTTGGGCAATCCGAATTTAGAAAGCCAAACTACCTACCAGTTTAATACCGGGCTTGATCTGAACATATTTAAAAACAGGTTGGGTTTAGTGGTAGATTATTACGATAAGCTTACAGATCCTTTAGTGGTACCCGTAGCGCTTCCCTCTTCTACTGCATTGGTTTCTTACCCATTTAACGTTGGTTCATTGAAAGTGAAAGGGTTCGAATTCATGTTGAATGGAACTCCTATTCGCACCAAGGATTTTTCCTGGAGAATATCGGTAATGGGATCAAAGTATAAGAAGACATACGCCGGTTTGGGAAATCGCTTGTTGGGATTAAACGAGAAGTTAAAAACCTCTAATTCCTTTGTTCAATATAAAGACGGCTACAGTGAAAACGACATTTGGGCCGTTCGCTCATTGGGCATTGATCCGGCAACGGGGCGCGAGATCTACTTGAAGAAAGATGGAACGCAGTCCTTTGACTATGACATAAATGACCAGGTCGTGGTGGGGAATACCCTACCCGATATCCAGGGTGTAGTCGGTTCACAATTTACGTATAAGAATTTTCTTCTCAACTTCAGTTTTAGATATGTTTTTGGGCAGGATGCATTTAATACGGTTCTGTTTAATACAATCGAGAACCTTTCCAAAAGCTATATAATCAATAATAACCTGGATAAAAGAGCCCTCTATGAAAGATGGAAGGAGCCGGGCGACCTAGCGATGTATAAAGATATTGCTGATGCTACCAGGACATATAGGAGCTCCAGGTTTGTTCAAACCGAAAATTCTTTCGGTTTAGAGTCTGCCAATATTACTTATAATTTAACCCGGGGATCTTTCCTCGACAAGCTGAGCCTGTCTAGGTTGCAGATCAGTGGTCGTACTTCAGATATATTCCGTTTTACGACGGTACGCAGGGAGCGCGGGACAAGCTATCCTTATTCAAGGGCTTTCCAATTGAGCTTGACGGCAAATTTTAAATAATAAAAAGTGTATTCAAATGCTAAGAATAAGACCAATATATATTTATGTCATCTGCCTGGTATGCCTGTCAACAGCAGGGTGTAAAAAATGGCTCGAAGTAAAACCGGATGATACCTTTACCGAGGAAATGATCTATAAAACCGAGGCAGGAACGAAGGATGCTTTAAACGGGATTTTACTGAAAATATCCAGCGGTAGTTTATACGGGATGAACTTAACAGGCGTTTATCTTGACTTATTGGCGCAACGGTACCGGGTAACAAATGATGCCTCTCCCTATTACTCATTTTATACGCTCGATCTATCTCAAAGCACGGCTAAAAATGTTTTGCAGAGTTTTTGGGAACAAATGTACCAGGGGGTCGCAAATACCAACAGGTTTTTGCAAATGACCGAGCAGTATAAAGCCAATTATTCTGAACAATTCTACCAACAGGCGAAAGGGGAAGTTCATGCAATCAGGGCCTTATTGTATTTTGATCTGCTCAGGATGTGGGGGCCGGTTTATGATGGAGATGATTCAACGGCAGCATCCATCCCGGTGTATTCAACAATCACACATGTTTATCCGGACTATGCCCCGGCAAACGAAGTAATGGACTTTATCGTTGCTGATTTGGACTCCGCTATTGCTTATATGGCGAATGATCCCATAATCGAAAGTAATTATGATGACGACAATAACATGAGATTGAACTATTATGCGGCGAAGGCATTAAAGGCTAGGGTACTCCTGTATAGGGGAGATAAAGCGGGGGCTTATTCCATGGCAAAGGAAGTGATGCAAGTACAGGATAAATTTCCTTGGGTGCTACGTCTGAATATCGCTTCCAATAGAACAAACCCCGACAGGATATTCGGAACAGAAGTGCTATTTGGCGTCTACAACAGGAATTTATACGATGCATATAAGGGTGTGTTCTTATCAACGTTAAATGAAGGTTCTTTACTAGCTGCCGGGCCGGATTTTTTAAACACGGTTTACGAATCTTTACTAGGCGATTTTAGGTACGGTGATACATGGCTGCAAGCCAGCGACGGTGTTTCCTATAGAACATTCTTTAAATACGCACCTGTTAGTGATGCCGCACATTATAAGTTTAACTACACGGTTCCTGTTATCCGTATGAGTGAAATGTACCTCATCGCCGCAGAAACAGCGCCTGATCCGGCAGAAGGTCTCTCTTACATTAATGAGATCAGGTTACATAGGGGCTTGGATACGGAGATCTCCGATCCGGCACAACTCACCAACGAGATAAGAAAGTCATATATCAAGGAGTTTTACGGGGAAGGACAACTTTGGTTTTTTTATAAAAGAACGAAAGCAACGAGCATGATTTCACCTGCTGGAAACAGGGCTATTAGCTTAGGGAAATACGTTTTCGACTACCCGGATTCAGAAACACAGCAACGCTAAATGGTTTCATCACTATTAAAACCAGTACAATGAAAAGAAGTTGGATATTATATATAATAACGCTTTGCATGGCCGGCAATTTTGCTAGTTGCTCCGAGGATAATTTGGATGTTTACGACCAAGCATCTTCAGGGGGGAGTATTTACTTCCTAGATAAATACGAGCAAGCGAATGATCTTTACCAAAGCATTCCAAAAGATACACTGTGGACGAGCTTCGGTTATGTAAGCGAGAATAAACATGATTCCATTGTAAAACAGGTAGTGCGCATCAGTGGGGAGAAGATGGATCATGATAGGACGTATAAGTTAACGGTACTTGGCAGTTCTACGGCAAAAGAAGGGGTGCATTACGAGCTTTTAAATGAATCTTATACCATAAAGGCAAACAGCATAACCGATACGATCAAGATCAAGTTCAATAGAACTGAAGATATGAAAGACAGTACTTTCACTGTTTCGCTGCGCCTGGAACCTAACGAGAATTTTAACACGGATATTCCCGTGATGAAATCGAAGGCGGAAAATGGTAAATATACTTACGAATTGACACACATGGAGTTTAAGGTAGATGATATCACAGGTGTGCCGTTCCTTTGGACAGATCCTCCTTACAGTTCCTTTACCCCGTATTATCTCGGTACTTTTTCCAGGACGAAATTGCTATTGATGATCGAGGTGATGAACATCGATATTAACCTGGTCACCGTTCCTCCGCCCCCCGGGCAATATTTCAGCCTTGATTATTACTTTGCTTGGAAAGCTTACATGACAACTTGGTTAGAAGCGGAAGCGGCAAAAGGCAATTATTATTATGATGAATTCGGGGAACTCATCAAATTTCATTTATAGTTTTTCAGCATTTGGCTAAAATTTAAATTATGAAATCATTTCAATATAAATCCATAATACCGGTATGCTTCCTTGCCTTGTTAACGATGTTTTCTTGCAAGAAAGACCTGGGTAATTATGATTATCATGAAACATTTGATATGGAGATTCAGGGCATTGAAGATTCATACAATTTAGTACTCGGAGATACGGTTTCCATCATACCTAATTTCAGTAAGGTAGAAGGGCAACAAATGGATACAGCCGCATTTTCATATACATGGACGGTATCGGATCCACGGTTGGTAGATTTATACAGGCTACGTACAATTAGCACCAGCCGTAACTTGGAAGGGGTATTACCACTGTCAGTTGGGGATTATACCATTTATTATACAGTATTAGATACACTGACCAGGGTATCATGGATCCGTGAATTTAGTGTAAAAGTGGAAGGGAACATAAAACCTAAAGGTTGGTTCGTATTATCAGAAGTGAACCAGCAATCGAGGTTGGATTATTTTATCGAGGATCTCGATGCCTTGGGAACTTACCCGCAGAAATACTTCGATTTTACCAAGTTGTTGTTAGATCCAAACTCCGGCAAACAACTTATGTTAACAGGGAAGCCGAAGTTTATCAATTATTTTATGAACAATGTTGCCGCTGCTGAATCAGGATATAAGGCATACCTGTATATTGGCACGGATGAAATGACAGAGAAAATCAACATTTCCAATGGTTTGATTTGGAAGGATATTTTATATCAGTTCAAATTGGAAACCGCTACCGGTACTTATCCTGAAACAGTTGATTGGGTTAAATCCGTTACCTCCGCTACTGGCTATGCTTTCAAAGGAGAGGAGCTATTCGTATGTGATTATGCCCAGCGTGCTAAATTCGGCTTGTCATTAAACAGGCTTGCCGTAACATCTGAGCCTATAAAATTGCATCCTTCCTTAGCTATTCTTGATTTTTTAATTCCTAATGCTGTTGGGTTCGATATTACTAAAAAGCGCTTCGTTTCTCACAGCGGATCTACCAATAGCAGCATGGCCTTGGTTCCGCAAGATACATCCAGGTCAACATTCGATCCTTCTGACACCAAGATGGATCTCGTATGGATGGATGCAACGATGGCATACGGATACATGGCTGTTGCTATATTACAAGATCCCGGCACATCTAAGCGCTACATGGTGCGGTTTAATTTCGAGGGTGCGTCTTATAATAAGATTCATATCGTTGATTTCAAACCTGTCGATGATGCACCGGGCATGGACAAGATGACCCGTTTCGTGGTGGACAATTACTATGGTTACCTGGTGTACGAGTCTGAAGGTAAACTATACCGTATGAACCTGGACACGGGTATAACCATTTTAATTAAAGATTACGGCGCTAATATGCGTATCAGTATGTTGAAGAAATCGCCTAATATCAGTTATACTAACTGGTCTTCCATCAGCAGCCGGCCAAATAATTTTAACCTGCCGCAATTGGAACCGGTTGCATTGGGGATTATGGCTGGCGTATACGACCCGGCTAATCCCGACGCCTCCGGTATCGTGGACGTGATTAAGATTCCAAATACCACGCAATTGGCAGACTCTTATTATACTTTAACGGGCTTCGGGAAAGTTGTAGATGCTGTTTATATCAACAACTAATCTTGGTAGTTAATTTTTCAATTTTTTTTCACAAGGTTTGATTGTAATTGAAACGGCCGTCCTATTTGGGATGGCCATTTCCTTTATAGCAATTTCTCCATGCAAATGCTCGTTTCAATGCCTACGTATTGCCCGTAATTGGGAATAGTTGCATAACCGCTGCCCCGGTATAGTTTTACTGCCGGGATTAAGTCAATGCTGGTTTCTAATACACACCTTTCCATACCCAGTTCTTTAGCCCAAGTTTCCAATCCCTGTAAAACCAGTTGCGCAATACCCTTGCGTCTTTCTCCAGGTAACACGAACATCCTTTTAATTTCCATAGATTTGGCATCGAAAGCTTTTATAGCGCCGCATCCCACGGCTTTTGCCTCCTTGTGAACGAGGATCACATATTTCAATTCATCTAACTGGTTATACTGCATGAAGAAATCGTGATCTTCGCCGTTTACTTCGGCAAGTTTTGCATTTAATTGTTTTGCGAGCGTTATAAATTCCGGGTTTTGACCATTGGTCCTGCTGATAGTAAACATGCTGTAAAGTGTTATTTTCTGTTGTTATGCCCTGTTTTTTGAAGGTTTTTATAAAGGTAAAATAATCATTCTTTCATTGCGAACCTGCCAGATAAAATGTCTTTTTGGCTGAATTGCCAAATTTGTCAGTTGGCAATGACGGTTAACCCCGGTTTTTATTCAACAATAATTTGAACTTATTTACACATTTACCCGTATATAATTAGAACCAATATCTATTTACCTTGAAGAGTTTGGCTGTTTATGAGCCGGCAAGTTTTCAAGTACCGGTGGGATCTTTCTGGATCGATATTAGATTTTAATTAAAAATGGACATCGGTAAAAAAATGGCATGCTGATTGCTCAAACAGCCGCGAATTAGCCCAAAGCTGCTCCACCAATGACGCGCAAGATTAATACAAATGATTCGGACCCGGCGGATTCGTACCCGGGTAATACTAACGATGATCCTCTCGGAAATCAATACCAACATGGTTTTGACGATGAGCTATATTCGCATGGACTCCATGTGCTTTCTGCTGCCAGCCCGGAAGATTTACAATTGCAAGCAAAAAAGCTGCTATCAAGGATCCAATCGGAACCGGGATGGTCGCTGCGGGATATTACTTACACTTTAGCAGGGCTGCAAACTAACCAACAGTATAATTGGCTGGTGTATGCTGAAACGAAGGATGCATTAGTCCAGGGCTTAGAAAAAAAACTGGCCAAAAAGCAACATCCTGCGCCTGCCGAACAGATGGACAACAGGTTAGCCTGGATTTTTACCGGGATGGGACCGCAATGGTACGGCATGGGCAGGCAGTTGTACCGGGAAAATGCGGTATTCCGCCAGGTGATGGACGAATGTAACCACTTGTTACTGGAATACACTGGATATTCGCTATTGGGTGAATTATTCTTTCAACCTGTAAACAAGGTCGTGACGGGAAACTACCTCGCTCAAACCGCTAACTTTTTTATCCAGGTAAGTTTATCAAGAATGCTGCATTCCATGGGGTTACCAATGGACGTTGTAGTGGGACATAGTGTTGGCGAGATAGCTGCCTCGGTGATCGCTGGGGGCATCTCCCTGGAGGATGGTATCAAGATCGTGCACCATTGGGGAAGTATATTAGAGCAGGTGGCGGGTCATGGCACACTGTTATCGGTAGGCTTGGGTGAACATGAAGCTGTGCCTTACCTGGAAGATTTGCCGGGCCTCGAAATCGCTACAATCAACGCGCCGCGTTCTATGACCGTGGCAGGAAATAGGGACCAGTTGTCCCGCTTGGAAGAAATGCTTAAAAATGACGGAATTGCGGCCCGGTTTGTGCAGGTGGACGTGGCATATCATTCTTCGCAACTTTCTTACCTGGAGCATGCCGTAAAAGACGCCCTGGGTTTTGTGAAACCGCTTAAGCCCGTACATAAGATGTACAGCACTGTTACGGCGGAACTGGTTGAACACCCCTTGCATGATGCCGATTATTGGTGGCGTAACATCCGCCAACAGGTATATTTTAAAGATGTGGTAGCTTCGTTGTTGAAGCAGGGGTACACCAATTTTATAGAGATAGGCCCACACCCGGTATTAAGAAGTGCTTTGCAGGAAACTGCGATGGCCGAAGGGAAAGAAATCCATACCTTCTTTTCTTTAAAGAAAGGCACATCCGAATTGCCGATGTTGATAAATAACTTGGAACGCTCGATGGGTGTTGGAGTGCCGGTAAATTTCAGTACGTCTTTAACAGGCGAGCGTTTGAAAATATCATTATTTGAAGGAGAAGATGTTTGCCAATGCTGCTAAAATTTAGCATGCGGCATAGCACAACATACTTGTAAAATAAAATGAAAGAACAGGTAAAATATTTGAAAGCGTTTAAATATTTTACCTGTTCTTTTTATTGCCAGCCAATCAAAATCATTAGTAATTAGAAGCCTTCTCCGCGGGCGGATTATCTACCAGTTTCCAAAGCAGGCCGCCGATAAGTCCACCAACAATCGGGCAAACGATAAATATCCATAGTTGCGAAAGGGCAGCGCCGCCAACGAAAATAGCTGGCCCGATGCTCCTGGCAGGGTTTACAGAAACACCCGTGATCGGGATGCCCACGATATGTATCAAGGTCAAACATAAACCGATGGCGAGCCCTGCAAAACTGGTATTGCCGTTGTAACTGCTGGTAGCGCCATGAACTACGAATAGGAATAATGCCGTAAGCACTACTTCTGCAATCATCCCGCTAACCATCGAGTAATTTGCCGGGGAAGCTTCTCCAACGCCATTGGCCCCGAGCCCGTTCATATCGATATTGTAGTTAGGATTGCCTTGAGCGATATAATATAACAGGCCAGCAGCGAGTATACCACCCACAACTTGCCCTATGATATATACCACCATATCTTTAGCGGGAAGTTTACCCATGGCCCACATCGAGATGCTGATAGCAGGATTAATATGGCAACCGGTGATATGACCAATAGCATAGCACATCGCTAGAACCGATAAACCGAAGGCAAATGCGATACCCAGGTTGCCAACAAAACTTCCGGCAATTACAGCACTACCGCAACCCATGAATACCAATACGAAGGTGCCGAACATTTCGGCTAAGAATTTCTGCGAGCTTGTAGCTTTCATAGCGTTTAATTTGAGGTTTATTGTTTTTGTCTTTGAGTTTTGGTCTAACTTGCAATTGTTCCAAGTGTCGTGATTAGAGCAGGGCTATTCTTCAAACATTCAGCTTATGATATTTTAATAAATATAATTAATATATCAATATGCGCAATAAAGTTTTTTTAAGTAATGGTTGTCCATCGTTAATAATTCCTAACTTGTATTTAATTATTAATTGTTTGTTATGTCAAGAAAATATAAGTTTCGGGATGCGCATGGTTTGTATTTCGTGAGTTTTCCTGTTATTGGTTGGATAGATATATTTACACGGGAGGTTTACTGTCAATTATTTGTTGAAAGTTTAGCTTATTGTAGGATGAATTTGGGCATGGAAATATACGCTTGGTGTATTATGCCGAGCCACGTACATATAATTTTTAGGGCAAAGGAAACTGATCCTGGTAATTTATTGAAGTCGTTGAAAGGATTTACATCGAGAAAGATATTAATGGCAATAGCAGAAAATCCCCAAGAAAGCAGGAAGGAATGGATACTGTCAATGGCAGAGCATGCGGGTAGTTTAAATAGTAATATCCGGTTTAGACAATTTTGGCAGCAACATAATCAGCCTATAGAACTTTGGTCATCACATGTAATACAGCAGAAGGTTGATTATATCCATAATAACCCTGTTGAAGCAGGTTTTGTTTTGGAACCATTTTTTTGGAAGTACAGTAGCGCAATTGATTTTGCAGGGGGAAAGGGTATTCTTGAAATTGATGAATTATAGTATGAAGCTTAGGAGTTGTTATGCGCTATTAAAATTTTAATGATCTTGAAAAATTTATTATTGACATTGGATTTTATGTTGCAATATTTTAGGCTCTTCGCCGGTTCGAGTTTTCAAGATGTTCGTGTTCGAAACCCGGAGTATTATTTGAAAGCTTTGCCGCAATGCACAAAAAAATATCAATAGTTTTGAGATGTTTTGAGGATAAAATTCTAAGGTCAACAGGGGGAAAATAGTTTTCGAACAGTGGGGGCTTCCAATCTCTGATATCGAAACTTGGGTTTGTATTTAGAAATTCTGCCGCCATACCCAAAAAACTATCAATGGTTTTGAGATTTTTGAGGATAAAATTCTAAGGTCAACTGGGGGAAAATAGTTTTCGAACAGCGGGGCTTCCAATTTCTGATATCGAAACTTGGGTTCGTATTAAGAAATTTTGCCGCTATGCCCCAAAAAGCAAGCTGAACAGCGGGGGCTTCCAATTTCTGATATCGAAACGTGTGTTCGTATTTAGAAATTCTGCCGCCATGCCCAAAAAATGAGCTGGTTCGAGCTTCCAAGCTCGGACCCACGCATAGTTAAGGACATTTCCATAAGTACCGAAAACGAAATGGAACTAACTCCACTCACCATTACCCGCAAATAGTTGGATTCCTAATGCTACCGAACAAGCAGTACTGCCAGTAGGGCGTTTTCCCATTGGGGAGTCCGAGCTTGGAAGCTCGAACTAGCAATAGTTTTTGAACAGCGGGGGCTTCCAAATCTGTGATATCGAAACCTGGGTTCGTATTTAGAAATTCTGCTGCCATGCCCAAAAACTATCAATGGTTTTGAGATGTTTGAGGATAAAATTCTAAGGTCAACATGGGGAAAATAGTTTTCGAACAGCGGGGCTTCCAATTTCTGATATCGAAACGTGTGTTCGTATTTAGAAATTCTGCCGCTATGCCCCAAAAACTATCAATGGTTTTGAGAGATGTTTAAGATAAAATAGCAAGTCCCAAACCGGGCTTGGTACATACCGCTGCGTAACAAATTTATTTATCCAACCTTTTAATAATTTCGATACAAGCCCGGCCATTATGATAAGGGCATTTCCAAATGCCCACCTTATCTTCCGGCATTATCTTGTAATTGGCATCAAGCCCCCAGAACCATTCCCCGTAGTTATGATCGATAATGTATCGTTGAATAAAATTCCAAGTTTTTAATGCTTGCTCTAAATATCCGGGTTGACCGGATGTTTGCCAAGCATTGACATAACCGACTACTGCTTCCGCCTGGGGCCACCAATGTTTTTCTTTTACAAGATGATTTTTGTCTATATCAAATTCATACCATAATCCGCCGTCAGCATCAAAACCGGAATTTGTACTATCGGCTATTTTCAACGCGATGGCTTTAAATAATCCTGTATAATACGGATCTTCAATCACTTCAGCTGCTTCTTGCATTAACCAAGCTGCTTCTATATCGTGACCGAACGAAACAGTGTTTCCTTTTACGCTCCAATCCTCAGAAAAAAACAGTTGCAGATGTGTTTTCGATTCATCCAGGATATACTCATCGAATACGCGTAAAAGATCAATGATTTGATTTTTTACACCTTGATCCGGCCAAACCCTGTAAAGGTTAGTATAAGCCTCCAAGACATGCAGATGGGTGTTCATCGACTTTTTCTCGTTCGCATCTTTTAAGCTCAATCTCTGGTCTTTCAGTTCATGCCATTCGCGGGAGAACGCTTCGAAATACCCCTTTTGTACCGGATCGAATGCATGGCGCTGCAGGTCTTGATACAATTGCTGGGCCATTTGTAAAATGTCCTGTTCCTGTTTTATTTTATAATATTCACTTAAAGCATAAATAGTAAAGGCGATGGCGTACACTTGTTTTTTCGAATCAACGGGATTGCCAGCATAATCAACTGTCCAGTAAACCCCGCCGAATTCTTTATCAACAAAGTGATCCGAGATATATTGATAAGCCTTATCAGCTATTAATATATCGGTTGGATCGCCCGTTACCTGTGCGGCGGCGGCAAATGTCCACAAAATGCGGGCATTTAATACGGAACCTTTCAGTGCGTATGGATCTACTTTATTATCCTGCAACAAACGTCCGTAAAATCCTCCTTTATCTTGATCTATTGTATGGTCTTTCCAGAAATGAAGGATGTTCTTTAATTCATCCTTCATTTCTGTTACCAGTTGATTATTGCTTGATGGCATTTTGTTCTCTTTTGGCAGCTAATGCTGCAGTAATATTTTCAATCTTCGATTCCGATAATGGATACAAGGCTATGAATACGACCGATAAAATGGCACCGATCGCGGGCAGTAAGCTCATTAACATAACGATGCCGTTCTCCGTAGTACTTCCTTGAATGGCATTGGCCTTGAAACCGAATAAAGCCAATAACCAACCGGTGAGCGCCCCACCGATTGTCCAACCCAGTTTTTGTGACATCGAGGAGGAGGAAAATATTAACCCGGTGGCTCTTCTTCCGGTCTTCCATTCCGAATAATCGGCAATGTCGGCGTACATTGACCATAATAGTGGGAAAATTATCCCGGCGCAAATGCTGATCACGAATTGGAAAATAAATATCGTTACTACCTGGTCTTTTTCTAACCAGTAAAATATAATACTCAGTACCGATGCGATTAGCATCGCGCCCAAGTAAGTAGATTTTTTTCCAAATTTATTGGCTACCGGCGATGCGATAATCACACCGATAATATTGGCAGCTTGCCCGATAACCAAGTACAAGGTAGAGTAAGTCACCTCGAAACCCAGCACGTTGAAGGCTTCTGATTGGGCGATATAATACTTAAAATAATACAATGTAGCTCCATCCCTAATGGAATTGAATATTAACGCCGCCACGCCAGCTCCAAGCAATATCCACCAAGGGCGATTCTGCCACAAATCCCTGAAGTCGTCTTTCAGGGCTGATGGCGCTTGTTTTGGCACCACGCGTTCTTTCACCCATGCGAAGCAAAGTAAGAACAAGATGACGCAAATGGCTGCTATCACGCTAACGGACAATTGCCAGCTGGTTTGTAGGCTGAACCGCAAACTAAACTTCGATACCATAGGCTCTAAGATGGCCAGCGCGATTAAGCTTCCCGCGAATGCGAACGCCATTCTATAAGATGCCAAGGTGTTCCTCACGGATGCTAAGGGAGAGATCACTCCTAACAATGAAGCATATGGTACGTTGATTAACGAGTATACCATCATCATTGCCGAATAGGTGATATAGGCGTATACCAATTTACCCGTTATGCTGAAATCCGGTGTCGTAAATGTAAGTATGCCTATGATTCCAAACGGTATGGCTACATACAAAATATAAGGGCGGAATTTTCCCCACTTGGATTGTGTCCTGTCGGTCATGATGCCCACTACGGGATCAAAAGCGGTATCCCAGATCCTGGTGATCAGGAACATGGTTCCTACGGCGGCGGCCTGTATGCCCATAATATCGGTATAATAGTATAATAAATACATACCGAAGAGCTTCCAAAACATGGAAGAGGCCATATCACCGAAGCCGTAACCGACTTTTTCCCTTAAAGTGATCTTGTTGTGCATAAGTGGAATTTATATCAGTGCTAAATAATTACAGGGATAAGTTTTTATCGATAATGCCTTGTAATGTTTGTACGGAGGTAAAGGATCGCAATCCATCTGCTGCCGTGTTCATGCAATAATCTAATAGTTGGTCGATGCTGGTTGTCGCAACATGTAAACGGGTATCACTCGATGCATAATATATAAAAATTTTTCCGTTTTCATCTGCGATCCAACCATTACAGAACACTACGTTCGATACATCGCCGGTTCTTTCGGTTCCTTCCGGCGCCATGAAGTACCCGGCAGGTTTGTAAATGACTTTCGTTACATCGTGCAGGTCCGTCATGAACATATACAGGGTATATCTCAATCCTGCGGCGGTATTCCTTACGCCATGCGCGAGGTGTAGCCAGCCTTTAGCCGTTTTGATGGGCGCGGGGCCTTGACCATTTTTGGATTCCGCGATGGTATGGTATAATTTATTATCGATCACCCTTTCTTCATTCACAACGGCGCCATCCATCGTGTCACAAAAACCGACACCGATGCCACCGCCTTTGCCTGCCTCGATAAAGCTATCTTGGGGCCGGGTATACAACATATATTTGCCGTTAACAAATTCGGGGTGTAACACTACGTTGCGTTGTTGCGCGGAGCGGGTCACAAGGTCGGGCAATCTTTCCCATTGCAACAGGTCTTTCGTGCGTACGATCCCGCATTGCGCCACCGCGGCAGATTGATCACCGTCCGGTGCATTAGGATCCCGTCTTTCCGTGCAGAACAGGCCGTAAATGTAGCCATCTTCATGTTGCACCACGCGCATATCATATATGTTGGTATCCGGTTCTGATGTTTCTGGAATCGTAATAGGGCGATCCCGGAATTTGAAATGATCCAGGCCATTGTCACTTTCTGCTATAGCAAAAAATGATTTGCGATCCCAACCTTCTACACGTACTACCACCAGGTATTTACCATTCCATTTGATGGCTCCCGCGTTGAACGTGGCATTGATGCCGAAGCGGGTCACCAGGTAGGGGTTAGTGGCAGGGTTGAAGTCGTAACGCCAGAATAGCGGGGTGTGTTCCGCGGTTAATACCGGGTTTTCATAACGTGAGAAAATGCCGTTGCCCAGTTTTTCAATTTGATTAGGTGTGTTTATTAATTGCTCATGTGCTTCCTTTAAAGCAGCTAGCCTAGCCTCGAAGTTCATTGTCTTTTGTTTGATTTTATGAATGATGCATCCATGTGGAGGACGGCTACAAATCTATTTCGAATCAGGCTTTGGATAGTAGTACTTATTTATCAATTTAATATGCTTTCTCAACACGAATGATGGTGAATTATCGTTTTTGAAACGTTTTTATTCCATCAAGACTCAATAAAATAGGGATTTTGATAGGAAAATACCCTGCTTCGATATAATGATTTTTTATCAATGAAAAATGTATGTTTTCTTGCCTAGTAACGCCCATTTTGCGGATTAGGATAAGAATATGCTAGAATAACACCAATATCGCTTTTCATACTCGGTTACATTTGTCCTCATAATTCTACGTATAAAAACTGAATGCTGTATGAAAAGATTCATTGCATGCTGTAATACCTTCCTTTTGGTGTTCCTATGCTCATTCGTTGCAGTCGCGCAACAGAAAAAGATATCGGGAAAGGTATTAGACAACCAATCTAATCCGCTTCCCGGTGCCACGATCCTCGTTAAGAATACACAGGTGGCTACCATCAGTGACGAGAATGGTAACTTCTCCCTCAACCTTCCTGCCGGTGGCAAAACCTTGGTGATTACATACATCGGTATGGAAACGCAAGAAGTGGAAGTCGGCGCTAAAACTTCATTTAATATCCAGTTGCAAGCCAAGGCGGGCAGCTTGAATGATGTGGTAGTCGTGGGGTACGGCTCCGTAAAGAAAAGTGATCTTACGGGCGCTGTTGCCACGCTGAAGGGTAGCGAGCTGAATAAAACCCCGGCTGCTTCCGTTGATCAATTACTACAAGGTAAAATTGCCGGTGTGCAAGTTACTACCGGTGGCGGCGCCCCGGGCGCAGGTGCTACCATCCGTATCCGTGGCGCCAGTTCATTAAACGGTTCTAAAGATCCGTTGTTAGTGGTGGACGGCTATCCCTGGGGCGGTGCAGGTAACTTGAAACAGATCAACCCGGACGATATCGAATCTATCGAGGTTTTGAAAGATGCTTCTGCTGCGGCGATTTACGGTTCCCGTGGCGCCAACGGCGTAATCGTAATTACTACCCGGAAAGGAAAGCTCGATCAACACAGGATATTGTTCAGCACCTTGCAAACTAAATCTTTCCTGGCTAATAAACCGGATGTTTGGCGCGATCCAATCGAGGAAGCGACCTATGCAAATGAAGCTGCCATAACAGGTGGCGCCATCGCTACGGATGTACCTTACATCGGTATTTTCAGGCCGGTAGGAAACGGGATGGTATATTTTCCTTCTATCGCGGAATTGAGGGGCTTAGATCCTAATAAGCCGCAGTGGCCTTACGACACGGATTGGGTAGACTTGGTTTACCGCAGCCCGTATTCTCAAAACTATACCCTGACTGCTGATGGCGGTAGTGAGAAAACACGTTATGCCATCTCGGGCAACTATTATAAAGAACAAGGGATGGTCATCAAAAATGACTATGAGAAATATACATCCCGCTTAAACCTAGATCAAAAATTAACCGAAAATATTACCGCTGGCGCTAACGTGATCCTGGCTTATACAAAGGCCAAGGGTCAACAACTTGGCGTGGGCAGGTCCCGTATTTTCCCGGCTTATGATTCTACCGGGAACTTTTTCCGCACCAGTAATACCGATTTTGGTAACCCGATCGCATTAGCCAACCAGTTACTGAATCAAACCAAAACTACCGATGTGTTGGGAAATGTATATGTGAATGCCAAGATTACAGATTGGTTGGAGTTCCGTACGTCTCTAAATTCTAAATTCGGTAACAGCGTACAAGATCAATACGATCCGAAAAATAGTACGCAAAGAGCTTTAGATAATAAAGGTAGTTACGGCTCTATCGCGAACGGAAATTACTTTGATTTATTAACCGAAAACTATTTCACGGCAAATAAGAATTTCGGTGAAGATCATCAACTGACTTTAGTAGCGGGTTATTCATTCCAAAAAACGATCAACCGCTTCAGTACTTTAACCGGTCAAAACTTCGTGAATGATGTATTGACTAATGAGAACTTGTCAACCGCAGGAACGATGTTGATATCGAACGATTTGCAACGGTTCAATTTATCGTCTTGGTACGGTCGTGCGAACTATGTATTCAAAGATCGTTACTTATTAACGGTTACCGGTAGGGCTGATGGTTCCACCAAGTTCGGCGCCAATAACAAATGGGCTTTCTTCCCATCCGCAGCTTTCGCATGGAAAGCCGGGGAGGAACAATTTATTAAGGACATGGGATTGTTTTCCGAGTTGAAATTCCGTGCTAGTTACGGCTTAACGGGAAACCAAGGTATCAGTCCTTATCAAACACTCGATCGCTACGGCTCTTACAAATATTTCACGGGTTCCGTGTTTGAAACAGGTTTCGGCCCCGGGTTGGCAGGCGCCAATGATGAACAAGGTCGCACGATCGTTTCCGGTTTAGGTAATAACAGCCTGAAATGGGAAACCACCCGCTCACTAGATCTCGGTGTTGATGTCGGATTCTTTGATCAAAGGTTGACGGTAACTGCCGATTATTATGTGAAACGCACCAATGATTTATTGCGTTTGAAAACAATTGCGCCATCGGCAGGCTACGATCGCCAATGGATCAACGATGGTGAAATTGAGAACCGCGGGGTTGAGTTGGGCTTGAACGCGAGCATTATCGAGGGCGCTGATTTCAATTGGAGCGTTGGCGGGATGTTCACATTGAACCGTAATAAAGTATTGGCAATGGGTGAAAGCGACCAGGTATTAATCGGTTCCATTTACGAATCTGTACGCCAGCAAATCAGCACATATACCGTTGGCCAACCGATGTACGTATTCTACGGCTACAAATCTGACGGTATCATTCAAACATTGGATGAAGGTATTGCTGCTGGCCTAACTGGTGTAGATGCACAACCCGGCGAAATAAAATACGTCGATATTTCCGGCCCCGATGGTAAACCTGATGGGCAAATCGATTCTTATGATCGTACAATTATCGGTAACCCGAACCCTGATTTTATTTACAGTTTTAATACCAGCTTACGTTACAAGCAATTCGATTTGTCGATGCAATTATACGGGGTACAAGGAAATGATGTATGGGATTTTCAAAAGATGACGCCGAGTCGCCAATTGCAACGTTGGACTCCCGATAATCCGAGCAACGAATACCCGAGGGCTAATGCGACCAGGGGATACCGCGCTTCCGATTTTTACATCACGGATGGTTCCTTCTTACGTTTACAAAACTTAACGGTCGGTTATAACCTGCTGCCGGGTAAGATTAATAAAGTACAAAGCTTACGTGTTTTCGTTTCCGGAAACAATTTATACACCTTCACAAAGTTCAATAAAGGTTTTGATCCGGAGGTGGGAGAGAATGGTATCAACGGCGGTGCATACCCAAGGCCGCGGGCTGTATCGCTTGGTGTAAACGTGATTTTCTAAACCCGATTAAAACAGAAGCAATGAGAAAAAAATTCATACCATATATTGCAACGGCCATCATGACGGTGGGCCTTGCTACGAGTTGTTCCAAGATGGAAGAGGATCCCTACGGGTTAATCAACTCCCAAACATTTTACAAAAATGCGGATGATGCGCGTGCTGCGATCATTTATGCATATTCTATTCTGCCGGAAGTAGGGTATTACAGCCGCGGCTATTATATCATTACCGAGCTGCCCACCGAGAACCTGACACAAAAAGGAGATGCGGGCGTGGGTAACCTTGAGCTGGATGAATTGCGTACCACGTCTACAAATACGGATTTGGACAATATCTGGACTTATATGTACCGCGGTATTGCCAGGGCTAACGCGGTGATCCAAAATGTACCGAATATTCCGGGAATGGTAGATGCAGAACGTAACCAGATCACCGGTGAAGGGTATTTTCTGCGCGCCTTGCATTTCTTTAACCTGGTGAGGATGTTCGGAGAAGTGCCGTTAAGAACAATTACGATCGATGATGCTTCACAAATTCCATTGGCAAAATCATCGATACAAGAAATTTACGATCAAATTATCAGCGATCTTCAAAATGCTGACCAGTTGCTCACGCAAGAACGCATTAGCGAAGGTCGCGCCAATAAAGCTGCCGTAGAGGGTTTGCTGGCTAAAGTATATTTACACCTCGCTTCCTCGAAAGATTATGGCAGCCCCGGTTACGATTTCGTAGCGAATGCCGACGAGATGTACCAGCAAGCAAAATTATATGCCGGAAAAGCGGTCAATGATCATCAAGGTAAATTTAACTTTTCAGATCAGCTGCCCGATGTATTCAGCATCGATGTGTATAAAAAGGCTGCTGTTTCCGAACATATTTTCGATGCGGCGGTAGACAGGAGCGGTGATCGCGAAGGGAGTTTCTCCAAGCTGCCCAACATGTTTTTACCGGCCGATCGCCCGATGACAATATTATATGATCAAATTGATTCCAGTAGCTCATCAATGGATATCGGGCAAGGTTGGGGGCATTTCCGCACCGAGTCTGCCATATATGATAGCTATGCAACAAACGATAAACGAAAAACGCAACTGATCGTATCTTCTTATTCCAACAATGGTTCGGTTTACCAGTTAGATATTAACAGCAGTTCCAGGCCATTTAGCCGCAAGTTCATTGATCCCGACAGGATTGGCGATGCAAGTAGTGCGAACTCGCCCATTATACGTTACTCCGATATCCTATTGGTGTACGCGGAAGCATGCGGACCAACAACGGAAGGGTATGCTGCTGTCAATAAAATCAGGAACAGGGCCGGTATCGGGGATCTGAACCCGTCTTTGGATATTACTTCCTTCAGGAACGCCGTGATTCAAGAAAGGGCTTGGGAATTAGCATTTGAAGGTAACCGGTTATTTGATCTGCGCAGGACGAACAGCATGGAAAGGGTGTTGGTGCAGCAGTACGGTAAAACCATTACCAGCGGAGCTTATTTCTTCCCGGTTCCTCAGCGCGAACTTGATACGAATCCATTAATGAAATAAACTGAATAATATGCGTCATCTATATATCATAGCATCATTTCTTGCCATCATTTCATTGGTAAGTTGTACGAAAGATCCCTTTAAAGGGGTGGAGAGTAACGAACGTTCCATCGAAGCTATTACCTTGGGAGAAGGCTTGGTGCAGGTAGGGCCTGCCACGATTGATAGGGAAGCGGGAACCGCCTCCGTAAAAGTGTTGATGCAAGGAAATACCGATCTAAGCAAAGTGGTTGCGCAGATACAAACTTCTTATAAATCTACTATCAGTCCCGCAAACGGCCAAGCACTGGACTTTGCAGGGAATGACAATCATTACAAATTCACGATTACTTCCGAATCGGGAAATACACGTGAATGGACGGTAGAGCTAATTCCTTTTACGGAAACATTGCTCGGTACCTATACCATTCAAAACTTGGTTTTGTATGGAGGAACCGGCCCCGAATACGGCGGTGGCGCCGTGATGAACTTGACGGATAAACCTTGGGTTTGGCCGGCAACAGGTGGACCGGGTGCGGAGCTAGATAATACGATCACTTTTGAGTTTTCTGGTATTACCGGTGATGGTAAAACCACCGGAACCGTCACCAACGATGCGGGAGCTGATGGCATGTATGCCGATTTCATCTTCCAAAACCCGGTGACCGATGTCAATAATTTCTACCGCGCCATACCGGAAGGAACCAGTACCTGGGAGAGGGATTATACCGACAACTCCGTTACTTTTATCGATGGCAACGGCAAACGTACCAAGGCGACTTTTGCGTCTGCCAGTACTATTGACCTGGGTAATGGATTGTCCAAAACAATTACGGATAATGCCTTCGATTTTACATTGAACGGCGTGGACGATTGGGGAAATATTTATTCCGATCTCGACAAATTTGTAAAACGCCCACGGCGCTTTTGGGTGGATGTTAAAAAGCAACCATAAGTCTAAATTATGAGGATAATGAATGTAAACATATTAATAGTCGCGGCTGTGCTAAGTTTCGGCGCCTGTAGTAAAAGTGACGATAAAACAACGACGAACCCGCCGGTAGAAGATACCGTGAAAACAGGCTTTAAAACCTTGGATTATCTTTATAGTATTTCCGGTAAGAAAACTTTGGCCGGCATTCATAACCGGGAACCCAACAGCACCCCGGCCCGGTGGACGAACGAAATTCAGAAAACAACCGGGAAATATCCCGCGTTATGGAGCGGTGATTTCCTTTTCCAGCAAGATAATATCGATAACCGCCAGTTGATGATCAACGAAGCAATTGCACAATGGGAGAAAGGCGCGGTAGTTAATATTATGTGGCATGCATGCAACCCGGCTAACAGTGAACCTTGCGGTTGGGATGATGGAAGCGGGGTACTCAGCGAGTTGACGAATGAGCAATGGAATGATCTGATCACTGATGGAACCGAATTAAACAAACGCTGGAAGGCCAGGGTTGATGAAATTTGCGTCTATTTACAACAGTTGAAAGATGCTGGTGTAGAAGTACTGTGGCGGCCAATGCACGAAATGAACCAGGGCAAATTCTGGTGGGCCGGGAGAACGGGCGCTAACGGCACGCGCAAACTTTGGCAGATCATGCATGACTATATGACTAAAACAAAAGGATTGGATAACCTGATCTGGGTTTGGGATATACAAGATTTCGGCTCATTGGCTTCCGATGCGGTAGACTACTATCCCGGCGATGATTATTTCGATATCGCTGCCCTGGATGTATATGATGGCAGCGGTTATACCCAGGCTAAATACGAAGTAATGGTAAAAGCAGCCAAAGGTAAACCGATTGCTATAGGCGAATGCGACCGCTTGCCTACGGCTAACGAATTAAAAACACAGTCCAGGTGGACATTCTTCATGAGTTGGTCGGAGTTGACTTATGATAAAAATTCCAATACTGAATTACAAGCATTATATTCGGCTAATAATATCATTACACTGGATCAAATGCCCGGATGGAAATAAAATATATTTACATCAAATATTTGTGTGTCGCCCTGTTGTTCTGCCACTTTAGTTTAAAAGTACAGGCGCAACAGGGCGGCGCTACTTTATATGAACCGGGTTGGCAGGTATCAGTAGCGCCATATTATAGCATTAAGCAGATGCATTGGTCCGTTGCGGGTAATACTTCCGGAATGAACCCGAACATTTTGTCTGAACTTAAATGGAAGTCGGTTCAAAGCATCGGTGGCGGCATTGAAATAAAGAAAAGAATTTATAACAACCTTTGGGGGCAAGTTGCTTTTTATAAAGCTGGTACTGTTGCAGGGAATGCAACGGATGCCGATTATCGATCTGATTATCGGCAGGATCGAACTTACTTTGACCGGTTTGATGCGTCCAGGGGATTTGAGTGGCTGTTTACGCCCGGAGTTGCATATCTGCTTAAAATCAATAGATATAATTCCCTAAACATTTACGCAGGGTATTATTTAAACAAGGAAAAGTATTACCTACTTCCTCAAGGCGGGAATACGCGCAGTGATTTAAAAACTACATACCAGCCTACTTGGAAAGCTTGGAGCGTAGGCTTCACCTATCAATTAAATATCAATCCCAATTGGAACATCTCCCCTTCATTCACTTATAGACAACTCGATTATGATGCGGCGGCCAACTGGAATTTAATCGAGGATTTTCAGCACCCCGTCAGTTTCGAGCATTATGCCAAGGGATTTGAGATCCAACCTCAACTTGATCTTTCCTATTTCATAAAGAATGGAACTGCGCTCACTTTTAGAGTACAATATGCACATGCAGCAACGGGACACGGATCCGAAGCATTGTACTTGGTAAACGGAGAAACGCGGGCTACCAGGCTGAACGGGGTAACTAGGGATCGATTTGGGTTGAGCCTGCTCACCGGGATCTACGGGAAAAAATAAAAATCCCGGGACGATTCATCCCGGGACCAGCTCAAAGTGAACTTAACTCAACCTAAAAAGTTTGCATGTTATACATCTCGATCTGTTGACCGCTATGCGAACCGCCGCCGTACCAGTGATTCGTACCAACGAAATAGTACCACAGGTTGTAGTAGCTGCCGCTATTGTTCGTTAGCGTGAATTTGTAATTACCATCAACGTAGAAATCTACCATGTGCGTATTACTACTGCGGGCTTGGCATTTGAAGGTATGGTAACCATTATCATTTACCGAGATGGTCTGGTAAATGTATGCTCCGCCACCTTGCAGGTAACCTTTCAAAGTATTATCGTTGAGGGTTTTCACGAAGCCCATCTCGTTCCCGGTCCAGCTACTAACATTATCGCAAACGAATACGGCCTGCTCGCTCGCACCGCTATATGCGCTGCTACCGCCTTTGAAGCAGCCGTAGAACTGCATGCCGTTCGCGGTTTGGCCGGAGCTTTGTTGCGCAGCATTAATGTCGGTACCGCAGGTGCCTACAGGAACGCAAATGCCATCGGAGCCGCTGATCAGGTAGGGCAACGAACTACAGGTAGTCCACAAGTTGAACGCGCTTTGCGGGATCGCTGCACGTGCGATCGTGGAATTGTCTTCGTCTTGGGGTAAGGGCTTTACATCTTTTTTACAAGCCGATCCTAGCAAGAGGATAATAAGTGACAATGAGGTCATTTTTTTCATAACATATATTTTAATGGAACAAAAACGAATGATTGTGGCATACGTTTCCCATTACAATAATTCATGTTTATGCTAAAATGAATTATTGCATTTACATTATCATTTCACTTTAATGCCTTTAACGGGCAGGAGAGAAGATCAATAGGGCTTCTTCTTTCCCACGGATAGTATGCTGGGGAAGCGAAATGACGCCCCCGGCAGATTGCTCGAATGAACTTTTTGTAAACGAATGATCTTTGGTTGAAAATAATACTAATTGGGTCTTCTTCGGTAAATCAACTTTTATCCTGAGATCTTGGTGTTGTGCTGTATTGTTCAATAAATAAACATAATATTCATCGCCGCAACGCATCCCGAATGCTTGTACATTCCAGGCATCTACTGTCAATGGTTCAAATTGACCTTTCCCGGCTTGCAACATCCGTTCGCTAATCATTCGAACGCCCTTCAAGTAGGGCATCATGTTTTGATTATCGAATAATTCCCACCACCAGGACATCGGGAGTATCGGTGTTGGGCTGAATAAACCGTACCATAAGCCTCTTTTGTAATCAAACACGGCTTCCGTGGCATACTTGGGGTCTTGATCTTCCCAACGGTAGCCAAACTCCCCAACAACATAAGGTTTGCCGAATGTTTGTATATAAGCCGGGTAAATGGCCGGTATTTTTTCAGTATGCTTGTAAATATGTTTCTGGTTAAAATCGATATAGGCGATGGAATTCATTCCCAAAATATCCCGGTGCGAAATACTGGTACTGACCAGGTGTTTATAAGGATCGATGTCCTTTAAATACCGGCTCATTTCTTGGTGCCACTGTGTTACATCAACCGGTTTGATCAATAAACTATCTTGCTGGGTAAATACGGCGTTGTCTACCTCGTTGAAAAACTCCCAAACGGCAATACTCGGGCTGTAACCCCAGCGGGCCACTATGTACCTCAGGCGATTTTTATATTGCTCCTGTGCTTTTTGCATCGTGAAAAAATCGGAGGGTGTTTTTGCAGGGCCTCCATTAGCAATATTGTAATTGCTATTTTTCCAACCACCTTTGTCCATCAGGTGACCATGCCAATCCATCGCTAGCATAAAATGCAAGTGCAGTGAATCGCACATGCGCACCAATTGATCCATCCTGCGGATGCCGCCTTCATTGAAATAGCTTTCACTATTTTGATAACGCTTGGTGCTACGGACTTTTTTCCATTCCAAGGGCAGGTTCCAATAACACATCCATGTCCGGAAAAAATTACCGCCGTTTTCAGCTAGCTTGGGCAAAAGGTAGTCATACGTCCATTTATCATCTTCGAAGGATCTTGATTCCCAGGCGATATTTTCTCCTACACCCCTGAACAGGCTGCCGTCATCGTATTGAAACGTCCACAAATCATGGCTATGAATAAATCCTTTGCCATTACCTGCTGTTACAGAAAATGTTGCATCGGCAGAGCTTAATGCCTCTTTTCCATTGACAACTTGGAATTGGTAATGATAGGTGCCGCTACTTTGCGGTGTAAACCTTGCCTTCCATGTACCACCTTGATCCAATGGATCAAAAAAGCAGGGCAGGTAAAGCGGTAAACCCCGGGGATCGGTGAGTAACATGTTGAGTTGCACTTGTTGCTGATCGTACGGATTTGTAAAATCAGCCGTAAAGTCAACTACCCATTCCGCTAGTTGATATTGTTTGATATGTTGTGTTTCCTGGTGGATCTTGTTAAATTTTATTTGTGCATCAGATTGAAAATACAAGCCTATAAGCGCTAATAACAGCATGCAACCAAAACGACTTCTCATGAAAATATGCTATAATTTAATTACCGGGAGAATGATTCAATACGTGGATAGATCGATCACTACGGGTCTACAATATCGATCAACGGTACAAAAATACTAAAGCATGTATATGCTGTTTGATGCTTTCTTGATAAATTATTATGTTATCCGGAGCTGGTTACTTGATGGTTTTTTTACTGTTGACAAACTCCTTTGGCCCCATTCCGAATTGCTTGATAAAACATTTGTCGAAATAAGAATGGCTGTTAAAGCCCACTTCCAGGGCTATTTGGCTAATGCTCATATTGCCGTCTAATAATAATTGCACACTTTTCCGTAACCTGATGGCCTTGATAAACTCGTGTACCGTTTGACCGGTAAGTGATTTTACCTTGTTATACAACAAGGTTCGGCTGATAAACATCGCTTTACAAACCTGTTTGGCATCTAGCTCGGGGTTTGACACCTGGCTTTCAATATAACGGATCAGCTCATCCAAAAACTGTTGATCTACTTCACTCAACAACTCTTTTCCGGCTAAACTATGTTCTTGATCCTGGAAGATTTGTTCGCGGATGCCCTTGTAAAGACTATCCTGTTTTTGCAGGATATTGAGTAATAGCTGGGTTAATATTTCCTGTTGCACCGGTTTTACCAGGAAGGCCTCGGCGCCGGCTTCGTAGCTATTGGCTTGGATGGTGGCGTCAGACTGGCTGGTTAATATGATAACGGGGATATGGCTGGTTGCTTTTTGTGCTTTTAGCTGCTTGCAAAATGTAAGACCGTCAGTATTAGGCATTAACAAATCTGTAATGATGATGGAAGGCATTTCATGGATAGCCATTTGGTAAGCTTCAGCTCCATCGGTAGCCTCGAATATTTCGAAGATATCTGCTAATAACCATCGCAAGTAATCCCGCATTTCCTTGCTGTCTTCCACGATTAAAATTTTTTTGCCTTTCAGCTTTACAAATTTTTCGGCAGGAAGTTGTTGCCAGCTATTCGATGAGAGCATGTTGTTTATTTCGCCGGTTTCATTGGTAGCTTGCCCGGGAATTTCATGGGCAACCGGTAACAGTATCTCGAAGACGGAGCCTTTCCCTACTTGGCTGGAAACCTTGATGCTGGCATGGTTGGCCTCCAAGAAATCATGGACGATCACCAGTCCTAAACCGGTGCCTTTTTCTCCCGCTGTACCACTCTGTAAATCTGATTTATTAATATCAAACAGACTGTCCAGTTGCTTTTGATGCATTCCTACACCTTCGTCTTCTATGATTAGCAAAACTTTCCCTTGATCTCGTTGTTGGGAAGTAATGGTAACGGTGCTGTTGTGTTGGCTAAACTTGATGCTGTTCGATAATAAATTCCGGATCACGACCGCCATCATTTGATAATCGGCAGTTATCCACAATTGATCTTCGAGTTTAAGCTTAAACTGGATATTTTTTTCTTGCGCTTGTTGCAGCAACAGTTCCACACTCTCATGGATCAATTGATCCAGGTTGCAGGCTACCGGCACAAACTGGATTTGGCGAGATTGTGACATGGACCAGCTCAGCAGGTTGACAAGTAGATCAAATACTTTGGACGAGGCGCTATACATGTTTTCAACATAATCGCGCAGGGTTTGCATATCTACTTTGCCAAGTTGGGACTTCATAAAGGAAGATAATTCCCTTAAGGCGGCCACCGGGTTTTTAAGATCGTGCGCCAGTATCGAGAAGAAATAATCCTTGCTGGCATTGGATTTTTCCAATAATGAAACCGCCTGCTCCAACTCAATATTCTGATTGGAAATCTGTTGTTGTTGTAGTAAAATTTTATCTGTTTGCCTTACGATTTCGTCATACGATGATTCTAGCTCTTCTTTTTGTAACCGGACTTTATCATGTTGTTCTACCAATGAATTATGGGCAGCCTGCAATTGTGCGGTTTGTTTCTTTACTTCTTGTTTCAACAAGCGGTTTCTTTTCTTAACCGAGTTGACCCTCCAGTAAAAAATAGCAACCGTAATGATGATTGCAAGAATGGCCATCATAAATTTCCACCACCAAGTTTGCCACCAATATGGAAGGATTTGTATGTAAAGAGAATGTATGGTAGGTTGCCATTCCCCGTAAATATCACTGTATCTTACCTGCAATTTATAAATACCGGGTTGCAAATGGGAGAAAGATATTTTTCTTTCATCCACATCATCAATCCAATCTTCGTAGCCGTTCAAGCGGTAACTGTACTTGATCTTTTGCGGGGCATATTGGTTGATAGCCGTGAAACCGATGGAAAAGAATGATTGCTTCTGTGTTAATGTAATGGTATCCGTAGTATTCAAGGACCTTTTTAAGATCGAGTTGGGACTTCCGGGGGATTGCGTTTCGCCTAAGATACTGAGTTCAGTAAAATAAAATCTTGATGGCATTTCCACGCTTTTTAATGCCAGCGGGTTAAATGAACTGAAGCCCTTGGGGCCGCCGAAATACAAGGTGCCGTTAGCACTTTTCAAAACTGCCTTTTGAAAATATGTTTTTTCGTATAACCCATCATCCTTATCAAACCTAACAGTTTTGTAATTGTTGGGATGGATACTGATCAAGCCATCGTTAGTTCCCAACCATAAATTTCCCTGGGCATCGCATATGATGGACTTCATCGAAGTGGGCAAGGCCAGCCTTTGATTAAAATGTTCAAACTTTTGCAGCTCCTCATTGAAACAATCTAAACCCTGTTCGGTAATTACCCAAATCCGGCCGGAGTTGTCTTCCGTAACCATGTTTACGGAGTTGCTATTAATGCTGGTGCTGTCTTCCGAATGGCTATAATGTTGCAATTGAGCGCCATCATAAAGAAATAAGCCGCTATAGGTACTGATCCATACCCGGCCTTTCCTGTCTTTATACAAATGGTTCACCCAGGCAGGTTCTTGTAAATTGAATGGATACTTATGATTGTTTTTATAATGGGTAAATTGGCGGCTCAAACGGTTATATATCGTTAACCCTTCTCCATGCGTGCCGATCCAAATAAGGCTGTCGTCAACTAGCAACGCTTTTACATCATTGTTGACCAGGCTATTTTGGTTGGCATTATCATACATATAACTGGTGAGCTTGCCGGTTTTGGGATCTAGTTCTTTCAAACCATCGGCCCAGGTTGCAATCCAAATATGGCCATCGGGATCACCCTTTACATCATTTACCGCGAGGGAAGCTAGCTGGGGCTGTAATTGAAAGCCCGGCAGGGTAGCGCCGGGATTAAAATGCAATATGCCGCTACCGGCGGTACCTATCCAGATATTATGAGAAGCATCTTCATAAAATGAAGTAGTGACGGTAGAATTGAGCCCTTTTACGGCTGTTTGGCGGGTGAGCCAGTTTTGGAATACATTTTTATTATGGTTGGTTGTGAATAATCCGTTCCCGGCGGTGGCGAACCAGGTGTTGCCGAAATCATCTTCAGTAATGGATGTCACATAGGCGACCTCTTCGCGGCCATTATTTTGAGCCCTTATCTTCAGTGGCTCCGGTTGCAAAGTTCCGGGTTTTACCATGCACAAGACTTCCCTTCCTATACCGATCCAGATATTCCCTTCTTTATCCTCGTATAAACTCCTGACATTACTATGGGTAAATGGTTGCACACCCGATATATTATCATAGGAAGCTAATTTTTTTCCGTCCCGGTCCATCACGGTGAGACCTCTATCTTCCGTTCCAATCCAGATGCGGTTTTGCCTGTCAATTAAAATACATTGAATTTTATTGCTGGATAACGAAGTGTTTTTACCGGGACTATTTTTAAAAGATTTAAAAGTCCTTCGTTTCGTATTGAATTGTAAAACGCCGTGATTGAAGGTCCCTGCCCAAAGGGTATTGTCGGCCCCTTCTGTCAAGCAAAATAATATGCTTTCATTCTCCGGGGAATGGAACCATTCCGTTTGGTAGCTATCCGTGTCAAAAAGACATAAGCCGTTGGAAGTGCCGAGCCATAATTGATGCAGGGAATCTTCCAGGATATCGTTTACGGGTATCTTGGGATGATCCGGCGTTAATGGTATACGTTTGAAAACATCCAGTGAGGGGTCATATAAATTCAATCCATCGATGGTACCTACCCAAAGGTGATGTTGGCTGTCCTCGTAAATAGCATATACAATATTATTATCCAGGCTTAAAGAATCGCCTTCGCGCTGGGCATATTTTTTTACGCTGTAACCATCCCAACGAAATAATCCATCGAAGGAAGCCAGCCATACATATCCCTTGGAATCGTAAAATATTTTTTGGTAGTCATTGGTCAGCAGCCCATTATCAGTCGAGTAATTATAGAAATTATAGTTCCGGCGCTGCCCTTTTACATAGATAAAGCAACACATGCATAGCCAAGAAAATAACATGCCCCTAATAACTGTAGACTTGGAACGACGATTCAATTAAATTACCCCTTTCGTGATTTTATACTTCCTATAAAAGTATCTAATTCCGGGAATTTAACCTGTAAATCCGATAAAACATAATTTTGATCAATTTTAAGTTATTGAATGTTAATTGTTTGTGATAATCTGTACTATAGTTCAAAAATCCTGTACGCAACTACAAATGAAAATAGGACAGGATCGATATTATTGGAAAAAGCGCCAAAACAAAACCAATCTACTGATACAACCGGGCGTAAAACATTCCATGTAAAAAAAATATTCCATGTTTAACGAGAATAATATGTTCAAAAAAGTGATGCGGGAAATTACCCCCTTGGCATCGCATGACTGCTTTTCTATTTATAGCAGGAAGAAAAAGCAATTTACCTTCCCATTACATACCCATGAAGAGATGGAGCTGAACTTGATCGTCGGCGGTAAGGGCATACAACGGATCGTGGGAGATCATATCGGGGAGATTGCCAACGTGGAATTGGTGTTAGTTGGGCCGAACCTGCCGCATGGTTGGTTTACGGAATCGGACTTCGCGGAAGATGTATTAGAGGTAACCATTCAATTCGACAAGGATCTTTTCTCTCAAGGCTTCCTGGAGAAAGACCAGTTGCGTTCGATAAAAATGTTGTTCGAGCAAGCGAAAAGGGGGATTTTATTCGATGCCCAAACCGCTCAAATGTTCAGCGAGCAAGTAATTGCATTGGAAAAGAAAAACGGTTTCGATGCATTTTTACATTTATTGTCGCTGTTGCATGACCTCTCCTTGTCAAGAAATTGCCAATTGCTATCTGATCCCTCGTTCATGAAAGAAATCGTGAGTTACGATAGCCGTAGGTTAGAACGCACTTTCGAGTATATGAACAAAAACTTTGGAAACCCGATATCCCTGGCCGAGATAGCGCAAGTTGCCAACATGTCAGAAGCCTCGTTCAGTAGGTTTATCAAGGCGCATACGGGCTATACTTTTACCGAGAACTTGACCGAGATCCGCTTGGGTCATGTTACGCGCATGTTGATATCCACGCAGCAAACCATTTCGGAGATCGCTTATAAATGCGGGTTTAACAATATGGCCAACTTCAATAAATTATTTAAACGCCGGAAAGGTTGTACACCGAAGGAATTCAAAATCAATTTTAATAAGAAAAGGATGTTCGTGTAAATCAATCTTTTTTTAGAATCTCATCTACTTTATCCAGGTTGTTCATAAATATCGGTTTATGAAAATCGTCTAACCGGAGGAGCAGGTTCATCAACTGTAACTGCTCCGCCGGGGATAAATCACCGAGGATCAGCCGGGAGATTTGATCCATATTATGGAATAACTGCCCCATCATCAACCTACCGCTTTCACTTACAAATAAATCCTTGCTGCGCTTATCTTGCGGATTCGGTTGTTCTTCTATGAATCCCAACTTGATCATCCGGTTAATAATTTCAATACCCGTCGGCTTTTCTTGTATGTTTCTTTGTATTAACTGCGTTTTATTCATCGGGCCATGCTGTAATAAACTTACCATGTAACCGAACTCGTCCATCGATTGTAAGGGACTGCCTTCCAAGCCCTTCTTTATATATAATTTGGCATAGCGGTACATGTAAACGATTAACTTGCTAATCATTCCCCCAACATGTGCATCACTATAGCCCTCCGGAGTAGAGGCGGGCGCTGCCGGCATAGTAGATTGCCTGCCCGATTCTATCCAACGCACGAACTCGCTAAGCTCCGGCTGTTCCAAGCACGTAGCATGCTCATATTCTTCCGCTAATCCTATTAAAGATTTTATAAATGTATAATCCAAATCTCCTCCCGGTTTTAACAAAATTAACAAGATTATCTAAAAAATAGTCTGTTATCATACCAAAATTCAATTTAAGTAGTATATTTACATACGAAATTAGTATGTTTTCGTATTATTTAGGTTGATTTTATGGATAAAGTCATTGTAATAGGTGCTGGTTTTTCAGGTTTGGCTGCTGCTTGTTGCTTGGCTGCAGAAGGGATTGAAGTAACGGTATTGGAAAAACATGACCAGGCCGGCGGCAGGGCGAGGCAATTAAAGTCGGAGGGTTTTACATTCGATATGGGGCCAAGTTGGTATTGGATGCCGGGTGTATTCGAACGTTTTTTCAACCGTTTCGGTAAAAAGACCACTGATTATTACACGTTGAAACGTTTATCACCTTCTTACAGGGTTGCCTGGGAGGATGGAAATATGGACATCCCGAGCGGGTACGCCGAGTTGAGAAAATTATTTGAATCGGTAGAAAAAGGGAGCGCCCGGAAGCTGGACAAATTTTTAGATGGGGCGGCAAAAAAGTACGCCATCGGCATGGAGAGATTGGCATATCAACCCGCTTTGAGTTTGAAGGAATTCGTAGATAAAGATGTCATAAGATCCCTGTTGCAATTAGACCTGTTCAATTCAATGTCGAAGCATATCGGCAAATATTTTAATGATCCTAAACTTCGGCAGATACTGTCTTTCCCGGTTTTATTTCTCGGCGCGATGCCAGATCATATCCCGGCATTATATAGTTTAATGAATTACGCCGATATCAAACTAGGTACATGGTACCCGGTGGAAGGCGGTATGTACAGTATCGTGAAAGCTATGCAATCCTTAGCCACATCTTTGGGAGTTGCATTCGAGTTTCAACAGGATGTAGCGGCATTTGAATTTGTAGGAAATAAGGTAACAAATGTCGTTACGACCGCGGGGAAACATTGGGAGGCCGACGGGGTGGTGGCCACTGCTGATTACCACTTCATCGAGCAAGAGCTGTTACCGCCTTCTTACCGTACCTATTCCGATTCCTATTGGACTAAGCGGGATATGGCGCCATCCTGTTTACTATATTATATCGGCTTGAATAAGAAGTTGCCGGGATTGCAGCATCACTCGCTATTTTTTGATGCGCCATTCGATCAACATGCTGCCGATATATACAAGTCGCCCAAGTGGCCGGATGATCCATTATTTTATGCTTGTTGTACCTCGGTATCTGATGAAACAGTTGCCCCGCCGGGATGCGAGAACTTGTTTTTATTGATCCCGGTTGCACCCGGACTATCCGGCGATACAGTTGAACTGCGGGAGTTTTATTTCAAGAAAATTATCAAGCGGATGGAAAAGCATTTACAAACTTCCATCATGCCGCATATTATATTTCAACAGCATTATGCGACTTCGAATTTTATGCAAGACTACAATGCCTTTAAAGGAAATGCTTACGGTCTTGCCAATACCTTAACGCAAACCGCATTATTAAAACCTTCACTCAGAAGCAGGAAAGTGAAAAACTTGGTTTACGCGGGACAATTAACCGTTCCCGGGCCGGGCGTTCCCCCGGCGATTATTTCGGGGGAAATAGCAGCCGGGGAGATTCTCAAAACATTAGCGTCCAAAAATGCGATGATGATATGAACACAATCGAAACATATTCAGCCGTATGTATGAAATGTAGCCGCGAGGTTACCAAGCATTATAGTACCTCGTTTTCCTGGGCGATCAAATTATTGCATAAAGATTTGCAACGGCATATTCATGCCATTTATGGGTTTGTTCGTTTAGCGGACGAAATTGTAGACACTTTTCACCAGTACGATAAAGAGAAGTTACTGAATGTATTTCGATCCGATGTATATGCGGCGATCCATAATAAGGTTAGCTTGAACCCGGTTTTACAAAGCTTCCAGCTAACGATACATCAATATAACATCCCCCTGCAACTGGTCGATGATTTCCTGGAAAGCATGGAGATGGATCTTGATAAAAAAGTTTATCATACCCATGAGGAACTAGATTCTTATATCTATGGATCTGCGGAAGTAGTGGGTTTGATGTGCCTGATGGTTTTTTGCGAAGGGAATGAAGCGCTGTACAATGATTTGGTCCCGACGGCTCAACAACTCGGGGCAGCTTTTCAAAAGATTAATTTTTTGCGCGATCTGGAAGATGATCAATCTCATTTACAACGCTCGTATTTCCCGGGTGTCGATCTAAGAAATTTTGATGAACAGGTAAAGCAAACAGTGGAAAATGGTATTGCAACGGACTTCGAAGCAGCTATGAAAGGTATCTTGAAATTGCCGATCAAGGCACGCTTCGGGGTCTACGTTGCATACCGGTATTATTTTTCGCTGTTTAAAAGAATTAGGAAGCAGCGGGCAGCATCCATCCTGCAACAAAGGATCAGGATTCCCAATGTTCAAAAATTAGCTATCATTTTAGATGCTGGTATCCGCAGTAAAATGGGCGCCTGGTAAAATGAATGATCGATTATGATTTTATTTTTTTATATACTCATCGTACTGCTCACTTTTATCCTGATGGAAGGGGTGGCATGGGCAACGCATAAATATGTAATGCATGGATTGTTATGGTATCTACATAAAGATCATCACCAGAAAACACCGCATTTCTTCGAGAAGAATGATGCGTTCTTCCTCATCTTTGCCATTCCCAGTATATTATTGTTTTGGTTCGGTTTGAAGGATGGCCTGAACTGGATGTTTTTCATGGCCCTGGGCATTTTTCTATACGGCTTAGCGTATTTTATGGTGCATGATGTTATTATTCACCAGCGTTTTAAATGGTTTTCCCGCTCTAACAACCGCTATATACGCTCCATCCGTTGGGCGCATAAAATGCATCATAAGCACCTGGAGCGGCATGACGGGGAAGCCTTCGGGATGCTTTGGGTAACGAAGAAATATTGGAGAAGCGACCTAAATACTCTGCATAAATGACCCGGTACGATTATATAATAGCAGGTGGTGGTTGCGCCGGGCGCAGCTTGGCGGTTCGCTTGTTGCCTTACCTGGAAGCCAAGGGGAAAAAGTTATTGATCGTTGACCGGGAGTTTAAACATTCTAATGATAGAACATGGTGCTTTTGGGAAGAAAAGCAGGGGCTGTTTGAGTCCATCGTTTATAAAAGATGGTCAAACTTAAAAGTAGCTTCGGCAGATAGGCAATTGCAATTTTCTATCGCACCTTACCAGTACAAAATGATCCGCGGGATCGATTTTTATCAGTTTACCGACCAATTATTAGAACATGCGCCACAGGTAGACTTCTTAAAGGCCGTAGTAGCCGAGATGGGGCAAGATAAAAACTCCGCTTACGTTATCATTGATGGAGATAAATACCTGGCCGATTATATTTTCAATAGCATTTCCCCGGTCGTAAAAAATGATCCTTTTCCGTTTATAAAGATGTTGCAACATTTTAAGGGTTGGGTCATAGAAACCGGGGAACCCGTTTTTGATCCGGGGCAAGCGGTCTTCATGGATTTCGATGCCCCGCAAACTCAAGGCACGGGCTTTTATTATGTACTACCATTTACGGAAACCAGCGCCCTGATCGAGTACACGGTTTTCTCTCCCGCCATGTTAGAAGATAAGGAATACGATACGGCCTTATCAGGATTTGTTCGCACACATCTGCATGCTACCGCTTACAAGATATTAGAAGTGGAAAAGGGTAGTATCCCTATGACGGATTATCCTTTCAACAGGAATAATGATAGGATCATCCATACCGGTACTGCCGGTGGGCAAACAAAAGCTTCCAGCGGGTACACGTTTAATTTTATACAGAAGGATTGTGAAGCAATTCTTAACGCTTTAATAGAAGATGTTCCGATAGGTACGTACCGGGGAACACCCGGTCGCTTTCATACTTATGATGGAATTTTGCTCGATGTATTACAAAATTCTTCTTCGAAAGGTAAAGATATTTTCATGAGATTATTCGAAAGAAATGATCCCCGGAAGGTATTGAAGTTTCTCGATAACGAAACGAATATATGGGAAGAATGCAGCATCTTTTTAACCTTGCAACTATTGGATTTCACTAGGTCTTATATCAGGCGATCTTACAGGATCGCAATGGCTGGCACATAACCAGGTACACCCTGTTCCTGATTATAGATTGTTGAAAATGAACCTTCCCCTGATATCTATCTAGGGAAGGCTTTTTGTATATAGCCGGATCGGTGAGCGGGATGCAAATTAAATAAATATTAATCCTGGCCGCTTATCACAAAATCTTATAATTTGGAAGATACCTTTGCTATTTTTCGAAGACATATTCTTTACACTTATTATTATCTTCATTATTATGACGGATTCAAGAAGAGATTTTCTTAAAAAATCAGTTCTATTATCCGGTGCTACAGGACTTTCCACGATACTTCCCGCCTCCGTGCAGAAAGCTTTCGCTATAGATCCTTCTCCCGGTAGCACTTATTTAGATGCAGAACACATTGTAATCTTAATGCAGGAAAACCGCTCTTTCGATCATTGCTTCGGTACTTTGCAAGGCGTGAGGGGCTTCAATGATCCCAGGGCTATTACTTTGCCTGATGGAAAACCTGTTTGGTGCCAAACTAATGAGAAAGGGGAAACGTATGCTCCTTTCCGCTTGGATTTGAAGGACAGTAAAGTTACCTGGATGGGCGCTTTGCCGCATTCCAGGCCCAGCCAAGTGGATGCTTGGAACAAGGGTAAGTACGATCAATGGCTCCCGGCGAAACGTTCCGGACATAAGGAGTTCAAGGAAATGCCGTTGACCATGGGATACGTTACCCGGCAAGATATTCCATTTAACTACGCCATGGCAGATGCTTTCACCGTTTGTGATCAGAATTTCTGTTCCGCGATGACCAGTACAACTCCCAACCGCTCTTTCTTTTGGACAGGTAAGATCAGTACCGAGGTTGACGGCGTTATGCAGGCACATATCCGGAATGACAATTACAGCTATGGAAAGTTGGGCTGGAAAACATTCCCTGAATATTTACAAGAGAATGGCATTGAATGGAAATTTTATCAAAATGATATCAGTTGCGGCGGCGGATTTAAAGGCGAAGAACGTTCGTGGTTAGCTAATTTCGGATGTAATCTCTTGGAATTTTTCGCTGCTTATAACGTGAAATTCTCCAAGCGTTACGTGGAGAGCTTAATCAAGCAAATAGATACTTTGCCGGAGGAGATTAACAAGCTCCAGGAAGCCAGTCCTTCAACGGAAGATGCCGCCCGGAAAAACAGGGAAAGCATCAATAAGAAGCAGGCGGCACTGGATAATGCGAAGGAAGAGTTTGCCAAATGGAATAAAGAATCGTATGAAAAATTAACCGGTCAGCAAAAGCAGCTTTTCAACCGCGCCTTCGTGAATAATGCTGCTGATCCTGATTTTCATAAGCTCACAGCATTAAAATATAAAGACGGAAAAAAGGAACGTGAATTAAATGTTCCCGAAGGTGACCTGTTTTATCAATTCCGTAAAGATGTGAACGAGGGGAAATTACCGACCGTGTCTTGGTTGGCCAGCCCGCAAAATTTCTCCGATCACCCCAGCGCCCCATGGTACGGCGCATGGTATGTATCCGAAATTTTAGATATCCTTACGAATAACGAAGAGGTGTGGAAGAAAACGATCTTCATTTTAACTTATGATGAAAATGATGGTTATTATGATCACGTGCCTCCATATTCTATTTGCGATAACAAATTGCCGGGAACCGGGAAATGTTCGCCTTCTATCGATACCGAGATTGAACATGTTCGCCTGGATGCTGAATTGAAACAAGGGCTTAGTAAAAAGAATGCCCGCGAATCCCCGATAGGATTGGGCTTCCGGGTGCCGCTGGTAGTGGCTTCCCCTTGGAGTAGGGGCGGTAAGGTTTGTTCACAGTTATTTGAACATACGTCTACTTTGCAGTTCTTGGAAACCTTTATTAACCAAAAATTTAAGAAAAATATTCACGCTGAGAATATCAGTAACTGGCGCAGGGCTATCAGCGGCGACCTAACCTCGGTATTTAGCCCCTTTGATGGCAGCAAACCGAAGCCTTTACCTTTTATTGAACAGCACAAGATCGTTGAAGATATCTATAACGCGAAGTTCAAGAATCTGCCCAATGGTTACCGTGAGATCTCCGATCGCGATGCGAACGAGATTGCCGGCAAAGGTTTGCGTTTACAAGAAAAAGGAACGCGCCCTTCCTGTGCCTTACCGTATGAATTATATGCTGATGCCAATAAAGAACCCGGTTCAAGTGTATTGAAGTTGCAGCTAAAAGCAGGGAACAAAATATTTGGTAAGAAGTCCGCCGGCGCCCCGTTTACGGCCTATGCTCCCGCTAAGTTCAAAGGGGAGTTAAACCGGAACTGGTCGTTTGCTTTGGTGGCCGGGGACCAGTTGGATTACGATTGGAACATTCAAGAATTTGATGATAATAATTACCGTTTAAGGGTGGGTGCACCGAACGGTTTTTACCGCGAATTTGTTGGTGATGCCAATGATCCCTCGATACATGTTTCCGCTAAGCCGGAAGTAAGCGGTGTCGGTATGAAACCAACCGGTAACCTGGTGGTTCAAGTTAAAAATTTAGCAGCATCCCCGGTGTCTATTTTGGTTGCCGATAACGCTTATGGAAACAAATCGATCAGCCGGGAAATTGCCGCTAAAAGTACCGTGGAAATGGTGCTGCCGTTGAGCAAAAGCAAGGGCTGGTATGATTGGTCAATGACCGTTAAAGGCGAAAAAAAGTACCTGAGAAGATATGCCGGAAGGGTAGAAGATGGAAAGGAAAGCCTGACGGATCCGTTTATGGGGGGAGAGGTATAAAACAAACGTATTGCATATAGAAAACCGGGATCCAATTCGATCCCGGTTTTTTTTGTTTTGGGGCAGCGTTAGTAAACTTGTCGTTAAAATATGGAGTGTAATTATCGCTCGGTTTTCAACTCGAAACTTGCCAGGAAGGGCAGGTGATCCGAACCGTATTGTTCCCCTGTCAACACTTTTTCCGAGATAACCTTGAAACTTCCCGCGGGTGCATACCATAGGTAATCTATTCTCCTGCGCGGTTTGTGCGTTGGTATGGTCGGCGCTTTCAATTGGCTGGCATCGCTAAAATAAGATTGCAATGTTCTAACTGTTTGACTGGTATCCAAGGCATTGAAATCACCGCCGATAATAAACGGTAAAGAAAGTGTACGGGCTTCTTTAACGATTTGTGCCGCCTGGAAATCCCTGTTCTTGGCTGTGGTTACATCCAGGTGGGTGCTGCCGAAATAAATTTGCCGTTGTTTGTCCAGTTGAACTTTAGCAATAATAAAGGCCCGGTTTTCCCCCGAAAATCCCGCTATGTTTTCAAGCGGTACCGTGCGTGTTTCGAGGATAGGATATTTCGATAAAATTCCTATGCCATAACCACCACCATCATAATCGATGGCTTTACCGAAATAATAATGCATCCCTAACTTACCGGCTAATACTTTCAGCTGAAATTCTTTACCCGAACGTCCTGCCACGCTATCCAACTCCTGGATGGCAACCAGGTCGGCGCCGGAATTTTTTATAGTCCCGGCAATTGTGTCTAAGTCAATATAATCTTTTGCTTCCCCCGGCGGGTTGGCATGGTGAATATTATAAGTTAATACCTTGAAGTTTTTTTTACTTTGATCTTGCTTGGTCTGGCTGGATTTGCACGCTGTGAAAAATGCCGCGGCAACGAAGCATCCGGCTAGCAATCTTTTGTTCAATATCATCAAAATAATTTTATAAAAACAGGCTTGAGCGGGAAAAGATTCCATCAAGCCTGTATAAATGAAGAAAAAGAAATTACGGGTTGTAATCGAACAGCGATACAGGGTTGTACTTGGTTCGATTATCTACTTCGGGAACTTTAATCTCCAAGGTAGCTGTGGCTACGCCATTGGAAACACTGTACTCCCTCACCATCACGATACCAAATGCCTGGTTACTAATCGGATCCCATTGTCCCCAACCTATAATAAAACCGCTCCCGGCCTTGAGATCACTATTGGTACGGCGGTTTGTTTTATAGAAGTTATAATTCTCGCCGCCTTGAGCTACCGGGGCACGTACCTTGGCATCGAGGAATTCCATCATTTGCCCATCCCATTCGAGGTTGTCAAAGGCGGCAGGAGTGATAGCGGGTCGGTTCGCGGTAACGAGCGTGTAGGTAGCATTGGTGAAACCAACCATGTAAGGCGCCATGGCATCCGCGTAAGCTGTTCCCGCTGCAAATACGGCTGCCGGCATAATACGGAAGCTGGTAGAGCTATACTTTACCAGCGCGATATCGAGCATGAGTTGCTGAGCGGCGGCAGTATTAATATCGAATACATGCGGCGCTTGGTACGCGGCAAACCAGTTATTTTTTCCCGGCCCTATTTCCGTGGTCAGTTGGATATTCGTAAAACGTACCAACTTGTTATATACCTTTTCTACGGGGAACTCGGTGGCGCGGGTTTTATTACCTGCGTTCATCCCCGTAATGCGGATGGCTTCGGTACCTTTATCGCCATTGAATTTCAGGCTGAATGCGAATTCATCTTTTACATCGCCGATCGTGATATTATTTTCCGGGCCATATACACCGTTTATTTTCAGTGCGTAAGTAAGGCTTGTTACATCGGAACCGGAATATACATTCCCGTTCAACGTATTTTCGACACCGGCATAAACTACAGGAACCGCCGTGGCGCCACCCTCCATGGCAATGCTAACATCATCATCAACCACGGTGCCAATTTTGAAAGTATCGACAGCCATACCACCGAAACTGTTTTTGGCTTTAATCACGATAGCCGTCATGTTTTTGGGTATGACTACGGTAGCGGCAAAGTCGATATTTTTGGGGTTGCTGAACGCGATCGATGTTTCGGGGCTTGCAGTTCCATCCACGATCGTTTGAAAGGTAACAGATTCAAGGTCATACTCGGAAGTGATGGAGCCTTCTACTGTTAGTTTCTTGTTTTCAAACACTGATTCCCGGGAGTCGATGCCATCTTTAAACTCCAATATAGGAGCACTTCTTACATTTTCCGGGCTAATGTGAACTTCGGTATTTTTATGATACTTATCAAAAGTTATGATGACCAGTTCCCGGAAATTAGCTTCCACGGTGAATACTACATCTTCATCCAAAGAAGTAGGGTAATCTGTATTATCAATGTAAGTTGGTGTGCCAGATTCGGTGCCGTTAGCATTGTTATAAATGATATAATATGCCAAGCGTTTCACCCCGGCCACGGCTTCGATATGAACGGGGATGCTGATTTCTTCACCCACGTTATAGCCTTCTACGTTTAGGTATTCATCGCTGATGGTAATAACAGGTCCTTGCAATTGGTCTTCATCCTTCTTACATCCCGAAAGCCATAAACTTGCCATTACACAGCTTAATATAAAGTACACATGTAATTTCATGCTAATGATATTTAGATGATTATCTATTAATGTTTAACTCGCTTACCACGGGCAAATGATCGGAACCCTTTGCTTCGGGCATTACAGCATAGCTTTTAACGCTGAAGGCATTTGCCGGTTTATATGCCAGGTAATCGATGATCGATGTTGGGTTTTGAGCGCTGAAAGTATTAGGGCAGTTAACGCCGCTACAGCCCCTTGTGAAATGGGCGTCAAATACCGCGAAAAAGTCCGTTGCGCTTGGTTTTTCGTTCATGTCACCACCGATCAACAAACGGTGTTGAAGGTTATCAGCAATATTGCCGACTTCCGTGATTTGAGCGACCCTGCTTGTTGCGCTGTTATGTTGTAAATGCGTCACTGCTACATAAATAGAATCTTTACCCGGTAAATCTACCATGGCAATACCCATGACCCTTTGTTCTTCATCGGCGTTTTCTTTGGGAAGCAAGTATTTTTTTACACCTTTCAGCGGGTATTTGCTGAGGATGGCGACCCCGTAAAAACCTTTACCATACGAGATAGCGGAGTAAAACGTGAAATTCATCTGCGTTAACTCCCCGAGATCCTTGGCCTGGTCGCCGTTGTAGCCATTCCTACCTGTATTTTTGTCAACTTCCTGTAGGAAAACGATATCTGGATCGGCAGCATTGATAGCATCTGCAATGGCTTGTAAATCGGTTGTACCGGGATTGGCCGGGGGAGCGCCCGCATGAATATTGTAAGTCATGTATTTAATACCGGTCATTAAAGGCTCGGCATCATTATCATTCCCGTAGGTCGCATCACCGTAACCCAGCTCCACGTATTTTGCTTCGCTATTGGGTAAATACGGATCCTTGTTACAAGCTGTAAATGTTACTAAGCCGGATATCCCGAAATATAAGGCGGCTTGCAAGCATTTTTTATAGTATATAGATTGTTTCGGCATCATTTCCAATATGGGTTTTGATCTAAGTTAGGATTGAGGTTCAGGTCTTCTATCGGCAATGGCCAAAGGTAATCCTTGGTTTCATCGAATGTTTTAGCGATGTTTTTATTCGTAATAATATTACCCTTCGTGCCGCCCGACAGGTCACTAGCCGGGATTTGGTAAGGCCCGGTTGACGGTGGTTTTTCACCGGTGTATATTTCCACGTCGTTGGAACCGTTATGATCTAAATCATAGAAACCGGGGTCAGGGAAATACATTCCTTGGAAAGCATCCGTAAGCAGGTGTCCTTCTTTCCAACGCATTAGGTCTTCCCAACGAAGATTGCTTTCCATCACCATCTCGATCCTTCTTTCGCGCCTGATTTCCAGGATGACGCCTTTATTATTGGCGGAAACATTCTTGTATTGATTGACCAGGTATGGATCCGGGTTGGCATTGGCCGCGGCCATATCGAGATTCGGCATGTTGACGCGGTCGCGCAATAGTTTGATCGATTTATCGATATCGGCTTGCGTGAGTGTTCCGAGTTCAGCCTTGGCTTCCGCATAATTTAGTAATACCTCGCCGAAACGGAACAGCACCAGGTCTTGAACCGACTGCCCGTTACCATCGTAAGTAGGAATATTCATCCACTTGATAGGCTGGTAACCCGTCATGGTTGCTTCAAAATCTGGTGATATTATCTCGGTTTGCCCGATGCGGGTATAACCCGGCGTCCTGATGGTTTGAGATAACCTCGGGTCGCGGTGTTGTACTTCTTCGAAAAATTGAAGGGTATCATAACCGGGTTGATCAGTGAACCTGGTTCCGTCATCCATCAGGTAGCTATTGACCAGGCGTTTTTCAAAGCCCGGTTTGCCTTGAGTCCTGGCGGTGATATAGAATTGTAAGTTATGTTTTAGGCTGAGATCATTTGAATATCGCCTGCCGAGTATCACTTCATCAGCTACGGGATCAAGTGTAAGCTGGCAAAATAGATCTTGGTAAGGCTTTCCTGTTGGTCCCGTTGTTTTATCATAAACTTTGTAAACCCCGGATTCCATTAGTAATTGCGAAGCGGAAACACATTCGTTCAGGAGTTTGTCAGCATCGGGTAAGCTAAACTCAGTATGGTATTTGCGCCAGGTGCCTTCATATAAACAAATCCTGGATTTAAGCGCCAGGGCGGTCCACTTGGTAACCCTTTCCACGCTTTTAGTATCATCTAAATGATCGATTGCGAAATTGATATCCGCCAAGATGGAATCCATTACGAGTGTGCGGGGATCGCGGGGTTTCATCAGGTTGGCTTCATCGTTGGTTTCGATAACAACATTATAAAAAGGTACATCGCCGTACCATCTTACCTTTTCGAAGTAGAAGTACGCCCTGAAAAACCTGGCGAGACCGATATAATGATTTCTTACTTCAACATCTTTGTAATTGATAACGTTTTCGCTGTTCAACATGAAGTTGATGTTTCTAAGGGGACCCCATCCCCATTTGCTATCAGTTGTTGGAATCAACCTGGTACCGCTAACCTCCCTGGCAACGGAAGATTTTACGATATTATCGGCAGCTTCCCCATAGATTCCTGCATCTCCAGGAAAGTATGAATAGAATAGGTTGGTATATGTTTTTAAATCCGTTTCTGATCTAAAAAATGTAGGAGGAGATACAGAAGCAGTTGGGTATCGCTCCATAAAATCTTTACTACAAGAAGCTAATAAGCTTCCGGCAATTATTATCGGGAGAAAAATATGTTTCTTTTTCATACTCATTTTAATTCAAATTGATTAGAAGGATACGTCCAAGCCGAATGAGAAGGTCTTACTAAATGGATAAACCCGGCCATCGTTATTTGACATAGCTTGTTCAGGATCGATATAATCGGTTCGTAGTTTCGTCCATGTCCATAAATTCTCACCGCTAGCAAATATTCTTAAGCGTTGAATCTTGTAACGGTCGAGTAGGCTCTTTGGTAAAGTGTAACCGATCGTGAGATTTTTTAACCTTAAGTAAGCTAAATTTTGTAAATAGCGGTTGTTGGTTGCCCTTAGCTCGTTGTTAGCGTTTAAGGCTACATATGCGAGTAGATTTGGGAAATATGCGTTTTTATTTGTTTCAGAATAAATATCTTTCTCGAAATCTTTTGGAATGAATGAGAAATACGGGCGCGAATACGGTCCCCAGAACCTGTCCGCATTATTCCCTGGATACCAATTCATTTTACCCAGTCCTTGGAAGAAAACCGAGAAGTCGATATTATTCCAATTTGCACCAAGATTAAATGCATATTGATATCTTGGTGTGGAATTACCGATTACTTTCTGGTCGCCCGGATCTGAAACGGTATTTTCACCTGCACTAATTTTTCCATCGCCGTCTAAATCTATCCATCGTAAATCTCCGGCTTGGATCGGTATGTTATTGTCATTTCTGACACGGTTCAACCATGTTTGATCTACCGGGTATGTTTTGGCTTCAGCATCAGTTTGGAAGAACCCGTCGGTAATATATCCCCAAATTTCGCCTACTTCTTTACCTTCGTACATCGAGTAGGTCAAGCGTGTAGTATTCTGCACCTTGGTAATCTTGGTGTGATTATCGCTCAAGATAAAAGCAGCATGGTATTGGAATGGTTTTCCCGCTACGCTGATCATGTCTCTCCAGTTAATTGATAACTCGAAACCTTGTGTTCTCAGGCTTGCGATATTGATTTCAGGAGGGGTGGAACCGTACACATTGGGAAGCACCAAACCTTGGCTTAGCATATCTTCCGTATTCCTGATATAAGTATCGAAACTAATGCCTAACCTATTATTTAAGAAAGCTGCGTCCACACCTAAGTTGTAAGATGTAATAGTTTCCCAGGTTAGATCGCCAGATACTGGAGCTGGTGAATTATAATATTTCGCCCTTTCTCCATCGAGCATATAAGCCATCGTGCCAGGGTTCATGGTAGGGATATATGGATAATAACCGCTTACGTTTTGATTTCCTAATGAGCCATATGAACCGCGTATTTTCAAATCGGAAAATACATTCCTGATCGGGTTAAAGAAATCCTCTTCACTAATTCTCCAAGCTGCGGATACAGATGGGAAAAATCCCCAACGGTTATCCTTCGGGAATTTAGAAGTACCGTCATACCGACCATTTAATTCGAGCAGGTATTTGCCTTTATAATCATAGTTTAACCTGTAAAAGAGGCCCATTAGCGCATATTCGCTGGAGCCGCCGAATACTTTCTGTTCGCCGGAGCCAAGGTTGAGGTCATTGAGATCTTCCGAAGCTAAATCCATCCTTTGCGCGGTAATTTTTTTGGCGAGATGTAGCTCTTGGTTATATCCTAATAAAGCTTTGATGTTATGAACTTTATTGAATGTTTTGGCATAATCCATATATAAATTGGCCACATGTACCTGGTTGAATTGCTGTTCTTCCGATAATTGGTCGATCGAATATTTAGGTGTAATATCTATAACTCCCGGGTATAATGAATATTTTGCGGGTGCTTGGCGATAATAACTGGGATCAGTATATAAGCTGTAGCTGTAATTTCCGCGGATATTTAAATTTTTAACCGGGCTGATCGTTACCTCGTTGATCGTAGTTAACTCGTATTTTCTATCTTGCCCTCTCGTATGTCCATCAATTAACATCGCAAAGATTCCGTCACCGATGTCATAATTATTCAACCCGGTGATATAGGTTGCCGTACCATCCGGGTTCATCGGCGCATAAGCTGGCGAAGCATGCACGTTGATATGGATGAAGTTTGCACTTCCCCCACCTTCGCGACCATAATATTTATAGCTGGAATTGTAAAAATTAGTATTATTTGAAAACTTCAACCACGGTGTCATTTGCGCAGAGAATTTAGCCCTTAATGTTTTGGAGCTGTATTTATCCGTATGCAAACGCATGATCCCATCTTTGCTTTTCAGGTTACCGTTGATCATGAAATTAATCTTATCATTACCTCCCATCAAGGAGATGTTGTGGTTCTGCATCGGTTGCCACTTTGTGAACATTATATCCCACCAATCGTAGTTGCCGTAATAAACATATTGATCACGGCCATTTCGATTCTGGATTGTTACCCATGGACGGGAAGGATCCTCCGTTTTATCATTTCTCCTGGCCAACAACTCCTGGTAGTCTTGTTCCGTATAGCCAGAGTAGCCACCGATATGTGCTAGGGCTGCATCATTAAGCTTCATCCAGTCGTAACCCGTAGTAATAAAATCAGTGCTAACCGTAGGTGTGCTGAAGCCGAAGGAATTATTATAGCGAAGCGACATCTTACCAGATTTGCCGTTCTTTGTTGTAACAAGGATTACCCCGAATGCACCGCGCGCACCATAAATAGCTGCCGATGAGGCATCTTTAAGTACGGAAATAGACTGTATTTCCTCCGGGCTTAACCTGTCTAATGTGCCGGGAATACCATCTATTAAAACCAAGGGAGCTCCGGATACCGCCGAATTCCCATCAATAGAAGTCACACCCCTAATATTCAACGAAGCCATTTGTCCCGGCGTTCCGCTCGCCACCCTGATATTGAGGTTGGGCATTACACCTTGCAACATCGAGGTGATGTTCGTGGCGGGTCGATCACGGATCTCGTCACCGGAAATTTGGTTTACGGCGCCCGTTAAATTGACTTTCTTCTGCGTGCCGTAACCAACTACTACCACTTCGTCCAGGTCCGACTGATCGATCGCTAGGCTTACGACCACGGAATTGGGCACACCGCTTTTTACAACATAGCCGGTAATAGAACGTTTTACATATCCGGTAGAAGAAAACTCGAAGCTATAAGTACCCTCGGTGGGCATATTGCTGAACTTGAAATGACCGGCCGTGTCGGATAAGGCCTGGTATACCTTCTTGCTGATCGAGTTTTTAACCGTGATGGAAACGAAGGGCATCGGTCCGCCCTCTTCGTCCGTAACAACTCCCGTAATGGTGCCGCTGGATTGCTGCGCCATGGCAGCAAAACTGAAAAGCAGCAAGGAGAGTAAAAAGGATTTTCTGAATAATTGTAGCATTTTGAACATACGCTAAGATTGATATTAATTAAAATCTCAACCTTAGTACGTTGCCCGTGCCCCGTAACCCCTAATTTGTGATGGATTTATTTTGAAATAATGTATTTATGAGTGTCAACCTGCTTGTATTTCAGTCCGTTAGCGGAGCAAATATTTTCAATAATTTTATCGATTGATTGGGCGGCATCGATGGAAAGCAGCATATTTGTCGATACGACGATATCCGTAGGATACCTGATTTCTACATCGTATTTCTCTGCCAGGTAATCAAATATTTCGTTGAGGTTCTTGTTTTGGAAGTTGATATATGTTTTATGGCCTTTTACATCGGTAACAATAGCAGCAGGTGCATGCCTGGTTGCCGGGCTGCTTTCTTTCCTGTTATGAGCTGCTTGCCTACGTTTGGCAATAGTTTGGAGCTCGTAAGGAACCGCGATAAATTGCTTTTCAGTTTCCAGGTAAGCGAAAGATTCACCGGGTTTTACATATTTATATAATGTACTGTCACCGATCGCGCGGATGATAATTTTTCCTTCGTAAAGATGAACAAATGGAAGATCACGGTAGCCATCCACTTCAAATTTAGTTCCGAGGGCCGTTGTCGCGATGCTTCTACAGAGTACGGTGAAAGGTTGGGCATCATCCTTCGTTACATCAAAAACGGCTTTACCGATCAACTGGATATGCCTTTCGTTCTTATTATAATTCCCCGCGTAGCTAAACTCGCTATTAGGGTATAAAATGATACTGGAGTTATCCGGTAAGGTAATTTTTTCTACCCCGGAAGAAATATTCTTGTGGTGAAAACTCGCGAAATCGGTAGCGGTGGTATCCGGGAGTGCAGCCCGCCGGGATCTATTCATGAAGAATAAGGTACCGACCAATAACAAGGCAACCATGGCCGTGTACTTAATGCCGGTGTACAAGTTTTTTTGTCTTTTCGTTTTACGGATGCTCGCGTTGTAAACCGGGTCAAACTGGCTTTGGTCACTGTGTGCTTCATGGCCATTCACAAGGAATTGTTTCCACTCGTCTTCAGATAATAAGTTATCCAAATGGGCGGAATCTTCATCAAGTTGTTGGGCGAGCTTGGCTAGCTGCTGGGCTTCTTGATCACCTGGGACCTTATTTTGCTTTCTTTGCTTCATGCGGCCGTTAACCTAACAAAGCTAAGTAAATGATGCGGGATTAGTTAACAATATAAAAAATTATTAACAGTACTTGGAAAAATGGCTTCATAAAACGCAGGGCCAAGGTAATATGTTGCTCCACGGTTTTAGGGGAGATGGATAATTTTGCCGCGATCTCTTTATTTGTATGACAATATATTTTACTTAATCTAAAAACCTCCCTTCTTTTCGGTGGCAACAAATGCATGAGCTGCTCGATTTTCGACAAGGTTTCTTTATAATATATCGTAGGTAATATTTCCCCGTGCAGGCTGCCGCCTATTGGAATTACCTGGTAGTACTTTTGCCTGGTTTGAATCTTGCGGATTTCATCGATCAAGGTTGTCTTAGCAATCCGGAAAATTTGGATGGCGATGTCTACAGCGGGATCAAGACTCCGTCGGTAGCGCCACAATTTTATGAATGTTAGCTGTACAACTTCTTTGGCCAGGTAATCCGATGATAATTTTTGATACAAAAAAGTATAGAGGGGAGCGTGAAATTCATTGAAGATGTCACGGAAAACAGCTTCATTATCCCCTTGTAATTCAGCAATTCTGTGCATTGGTTACGAAAATTTGGTCAGTGAATAACTGGGATAAAAGTAAACAAGCGATGAATAAAATGCCTTCCGATTGTATAAGATAACTTTAAAATAATAATAAATAATTACGATTGCAACAATTACTCAAGATTTTCAGCTGCATAATTTTTAAACTAAAAATTTAAATATTATTAGTTAATATTACGATAGATACATTGAAGTTGGAAGTGAATTTAGTATTAGTGTTCTTTCATTTGTTTGTCTACGTTAAGATTCTTTTTAAATTTATAACCGGTTGTGTGTAGAATGGGAGCTTTCACCGTTGAAAAACTTTGTAAACCTTTAACCTTGCTGCTTTTAGGCTGTTAGGTTCATGTTACACGGGCGTTAAGTTTATATTAAGTTCAATCAAAGTCTTTTGCAATCAATCAAGAATTTGAATCTTTGTTTTCATCCCTAGTCAATTTACTAGCCTTTTCATCCTGTAGATAAATTGTATCTTATCATGTCAATTCGTGAAGAAATACCGGAGAATCAACTCATCGAACTATTACAAGGTGGCGATGTGGAAGCGTTTGATACGTTATATTACCGCTATTTCAAAATCATTTCTGATAATATTTTACGGATTACTAAAGATTATACCGCTTCTGAAGATATTTTACAGGAAGTATTTGTGAGCCTTTGGGAAAAAAGATATACACTAAAACAAGATCAGCCGCTCGCTAACTGGTTGTTTGTCGTAAGTTATAATAAATCGATGAATTACTTGCGCAACAGGATGAAGGAGCAGCTTAAAACGGCTTCTATTGAAAAGCAGCATAACGATAACGGTGGTTTGGAACAGGATTGGCAACTGACCGAAGCCCAATTATTATTGCTGGAATCGGCTATAGAGCAACTTCCGCCGCAAAGGAAAAGGGTTTTTGTTCAATGTAAACTCCAAGGGAAATCTTATGCTGAAGTAGCGGAGAACTTGCAAATTTCAAAATATACAGTTAAGGAACATATCGTTAAGGCTAATGAATTTATAAGGGATTATATTCATATGAATCCCGGGAACTTGGCCGCCATTGCTTTTCCCGTCGTTTTTTTGACGATGTGGTGATAGTATAGCCATGGCATGCCTTGGCTCCACGGGAAAAATAAATTTCTTCGACCCCCCCCTTTTTTCTTCTCCCGGTGTATTTATTATAAATACGTATTTGAAACCGGAATCTTACATACAATTTTTATTAAATAAAACTTCCTGGACCGAGGAAGAGCTTAACTGGTTAAGACTTTACCTGCAAAAGAATGATGCGGGTGCTTGGCAGAAAGCATTACTCGAAAAATTCAGGGAAGAGCAAGCCCGGGTGGATAAAAATATCCCGGCCGAAGCGCCGCGCATATTGGAAAACATACACCGGCACATCTTGGCGGATCGTCATATAAGTAAAAAAGTGTTCCGCTTATGGCCCCGCGTTGCAAGTGTTGCTGCCGTGTTGATCTTATGCCTGGGCACATACTGGGTGTTTTTCCAGCATAAGGATACCGGAAGTATTGAGCCGGGAACAACTGCCATGCTTGATGACATAGCACCGGGGAAGAACCAAGCTGTGCTTACCTTGTCAAATGGTAAACAAGTGGCTCTAGATGATCATGGCGATGGCTTGATTCCTGGGCAACCGGGTGTTGCACTTAAAAAGCAAAATGCCTCATTGGTATATGGGAAAAACAAGGCGTTCGGCAACGTGACCGGGAATAACTTGCTTTTCGTGCCTAGGGGCGGGCAATATAAAGTAGTATTGAGTGATGGTACCAAGGTTTGGCTGAATGCCGAGAGCTACCTGGAATACCCGGTTGCATTTAATGGCGACAGCAGGCAAATCACGTTGAAAGGTGAAGCTTTCCTTGAAGTGGCACAGGACGCTAATAAACCATTTTTAGTGAATGTAGATGGTATGCAGGTGGAAGTATTGGGTACGAGCTTCAACCTGAAAGCATATAAAGACGATGCACGGTATGTAACCACTTTAGTTTCTGGCGCCGTAAGGGTTAAAAGAAACGGTAACGCGGTTAGATTGCAACCGGGGGAGCAAGCAGTTTATCTGCCCGGTAAAAATATTGCTAAGGAAGATGCTGATCTAGATTTGGCCACGGCTTGGAAAAACGGTTTATTGGCCTTCAAGAATGAAAATTTGCCGGGTGTTATGCAAACCATCTGTAGATGGTATAATGTACAAGTAAAATATGATGCATCGATCGATCCAAACAGTATTCACATCAGCGGTGCTATGCGCAGGCAGGAACAACTGGATAAAGTGTTGGAGATCTTGAAATTATCAGCGGGTATTGAATTCCATGTTTCCGGGAGAACCATATATGTGAGCCGACCAAATAATAGCTAACAAAAAATTAATGATACCAGCGTTTACCTTGGCCCCGCAATGGCCGGGAGGGCGCCCTATTGATCTACAAATCCGAATTTATGAAGAAAGAAGTCTGTAGCTTTTTACGAAGATGCTATTCGTTGCTTTTCAGCCCTATACTAAAGCTCGTTTGCTTACTGTTATTGGGATTATCGCTGCAAGTCAAGGTAATGGCCGGGACTTATTTGCAGGATCAGCCGCTTAGCGTGCATGTTAAGGATGCGGATATACAATCCGTCTTTAAAATCATCCGTAAGCAAAGTAAGTACCTATTTATTTTTAGCGATGAAAATATTGCCAAGGTCAAGAACAAAATTACATTAAGTGTAAGTAATAGCAGCATCAATGAAATTATGGATGCTTGCCTCGAAGGTACTTCCCTTACTTATAAAATAGTTGATAATACAATTATATTGCTACCGGCTTCGGAGCAAGATGTAACCGCTCAAAGAATTTCAATTAAAGGAACTGTCGTGGATGCCTCCAACGGCGAAGCTTTGCCCGGTGTAACAATCTCCGTAAAGGGTTCTAAGCAAGGAACTATCTCAGGCGCTGACGGGCATTTCCAGTTTGATAATATTACGCCCCCGGTCACTTTGACCTTCACTTATATCGGTTTTTCTAAAAAGGAAATCGTTGTTCAAGATGCTCAACCTGTAATTGTAAAATTGTCCCGTGCGAGCCAGAATATGCAACAACTTGTTGTAATCGGTTACGGAACGCAGAAGAAGCAGGATGTAACCGGCTCCATAGGGACATTTAGACCCGATGATAGGAATTCCCGCCCCGTCCTGGGACCCGATCAAATGTTGCAAGGCAGGGTTGCAGGGGTGAACATTTCCGGGGCTTCCGGCATGCCGGGTGGAGCAGTGCGCGTCAGTGTTAGGGGAATCGGCTCCTTAAGTGCAAGTAATGAACCGCTATACGTAATTGACGGGGTGCCCGTATTACCGCATAACGCCGCCATGACGAATTTCGGTGAAAATATGAATCCATTGGCTGAATTGAATCCAAATGATATTGCTTCGATCGAAGTATTAAAAGATGCGGCATCGGCAGCGATATATGGTTCGAGGGCTACTAACGGCGTGATCCTTATTACGACTAAAAGTGGGCAAAAAGGAAAGGGACAATTAAGTATTAACGCTTTTGCTAGCATGGGAAATGTTCCCAACCTGCATAAAGTTAAAATGGCAGGCAGCGATCAATATCTGGAAGTTGCCAACGAGGCCATCGATAATTATAATAACCAGTACGGTTATACGCCGGGCAATAGCAAGTTTATTCCTTATATCGATAATCCATATCCCACACTGCCGGAAACGGACTGGTTGGATCGGGTATTGAGGACGGCATACTCGCAAAATATTAACGTGGCTACTTCCGGGGGAAATGATAAAAGCACTTATTATATCTCCGGTGGTTATCAAAATCAACAAGGAACAATCCTGACCAACGAATTAAAGAAATACATGATCAGGGCCAATGTTACCGGGACGCCGCTAGAATGGCTGAAAACGGGTGTAAACCTGAGCATGTCTTATAGTGATAATAACCGTGTGCCGGGCTCCAACTTAGGTTCCACGATCATGGGACGCAGCTTGCCGCAACGGCCGTTTGACAGGCCTTATAAGCCGGATGGCAGCTATTATGTTGGTGGAACTTCCGACTTAGTATATCATAATCCTTTACAAATCTTAAATGAAGAGGTAGCGTACCTTGAAAACTACCGCTTGCTCGGAAATGCATTCGCCTCTGTGAATTTTACGAAGGACTTGATGTTTAAAACTTCCCTTGGCGCAGATGTAATCTATACGCATGATTATATCTATTATAACCAGAAACACCCGTATGGAACCGGGAACGGTAGAAACGTAGATGACCGCCGATTACTTACGAACTTGTTGATCGAAAATACATTGAGCTATCAAAAGTCCTGGGGTAAATTGAGATCTGAATGGTTATTAGGGCAATCGTTCCAGAAGATGACCACCTCTACCAGCGGCATTGATGGAAACGGTTTCCCTGCGCCATCTTTCGATGTGTTGGCTTCCGCTGCCGTGATCAATGACGCATCTACTAACCTTTATGGTAATGCCATGGAGTCGTATTTCGCGAGGGGGAATTTTTCTTATGATGGAAAATATTTGTTGTCGCTTTCCATGCGGACAGATGGTTCATCCAGGTTCTCACCAAAAAATAGGTACGGGTATTTCCCATCCATGTCGGCAGGTTGGCAAATCTCGAAGGAGAATTTTTGGCAGGATGCCGGGAAAGAATTGAAATTGCGTTTTAGTTACGGCGCTACCGGTAACCAGGAAGGGGTGAGCAATTATGCATACCAATCCCTCACAACCGGTGGTTACAATTACGATGAGAAAAGCGGTATTTCTGTTACAACTACGGGTAATGAGGATTTAACTTGGGAAAAGGCCCGTCAGATGAATATAGGTTTTGATTATTCAATGTTCCGCGGTGGGTTAAATATTACGTTGGATTATTATCAGAAGAAGACCACCAATTTACTATACAACATGCCGATTCATGCTACTTCCGGTTTCACGAGTATCACGAGCAATATCGGTTCGATGTTGAATAAAGGACTGGAACTGGGGATCAATACCAACGTCAACTTCGGGGAATTAAACTGGAGCTCTGATTTTAATATCGCGTTCGTAAAGAATGAAATTCTTTCCCTGATCGGTAATACGGATGTATTATCGATAGGTAGCAACCGCGGCCTGCAAGTTGGGCAAGACATCGGTAGTATCTGGGTTTACAAGATGCTGGGTATTTACCAAGATGATAAGGATGTGCCTCAACCTTTATACGACATAGGTGTCCGTGCAGGCGATGTCATGTATGAAGATCTAAACGGGGATGGTAATATTGATATCAATGATCGCCAGGTAGTAGGCAGTTCTAATCCCGCCTTCTACGGTGGATGGAACAATACATTCCGGTATAAGAATTTCGACCTGTCAGTATTCTTGAACTATTCCGCCGGCGCTGATGTTTACGCAACTTGGCGGATCAATACGGAACGCTTAGGATACAATGCCTTTAATAATACACTTAAAACGGTAAAGGATCGCTGGACAGGTCCGGGAACAAGTAATACTACACCCAGGGCTATTTACGGGCAAGGTTATAACTTTTACAACTCTAGCCGCTGGTTGGAAGACGGTTCTTTCCTCCGAGTTCGATCGCTTTCATTGGGTTACAACTTACCCGCATCTATTTTGCAGCGCTTGAAGATGAAGCAGCTACGCATCTATGCACAAGCAGATAACCTCGCCTTATGGACAAATTACAGCGGCTTGGATCCAGAAGTTAACTCCAGCATGGACCCGCGTTATATCGGTGAAGATAACCTGATATTACCACAGCCGCGAACGTTTATACTTGGAGTAAATGTGAGTTTCTAATCTATTGAAAAAATTGACATGAAAAATAAATTCATAGCATTATTATTGACCGCGGCATTGGGTACGAGTTCTTGTAGTAAGTTACTAGATGTTCCTTCACACTCCGCCGTGGCTACCAATACCTTGTCGCAAGCAGATGTAGAGGCCTTTTTAATCGGTATTTACAGCCGGGTGCAAAACGCGCCGGGTGCACAATCCTATATCATGTTCGATATGGTAGGGGGGAACCTGATTAATGCAGGGGCTACTTCAGACGGGGGATTGAATACTTTTATCAGTAATATCTTAAGGCCGGAACAAGGCCTTATGAGCAGTGCTTGGAACGGCTATTATTCTGCATTGTACCAGGTAAACAACTTGTTAGAGTCAACAGAAAGTCTTCCGGAATCATCAAGGAAACAAGAGATATTAGGTGTCATTCATTTCTTCAGGGCTTACTTGTATTATAACCTGGTAACCCGTTGGGGTGGCGTGCCGGTATTGAAAGTGAATACCGCTGCCAAGGTACCGAGGAATACCGAGACGGAAACATGGGAGTTTATTGAAGATGAATTGGAGCTCTCTATGGCTACGGCGCCCGCATATACGGCTGGAAGTTTTTACTACGTTTCTAATATGAGCGCTACGGCACTTATGGCAAGGGTGAAACTAGCCTTGGGAAAGAAAGATGAGGCGCATGACCTGGCTGAAACGGTCATCACTTCCGGGTATTTCCAGTTGGATGATTTCGAAAATATTTTTAGAAATGCAACAAATTCAGAATCGATTTTCACGTTCAAAAACGCAACGATCGAATCGAATACTAATATTAGTACCCTGTTTTATACTTATGCCCATCCTGTGAAAGGAAGCTATGTTTATAGGCCAACCATGGAAGTAATGAACCTGTTTTCTTCGTCCGATAAACGTGCTGCTATTTCCGTGGATACATACGGGGGCTTGAATGTTATTAATAAATATCCCAGTGGTCAATCGGGAACAGATCCTATCCAAGTGATCCGCCTAGGGGAAATGTACCTCGTCAGCGCGGAAGCCGGGGGCTTAGCAAACGGCCTGGACCGTTTGAACGAGCTCCGTGAAGAAAGGGGCTTAGGCCCGGTGAACCCGGCAACAGAGGATGAGTTTTTAGATGCAGTATTGTTAGAAAGAAGGAAGGAATTGCTGGCAGAGGGATTCCGTTATTATGACTTGGTACGCTTGGGCCGCGCCACAACTGATATCGGCTTAGATGATCGCGAAGTTAAATTCCCGCTGCCGATGAATGAATTGGCCTTGAATAAATTATTAGATCAGAATGATGATTATTAATTGCCTTATACAATGATATTAAACAAGAAATTTATGATACGCATAGCTAAAATGGCGGCTCCTGCCGTGCTGTTGCTTCAACTCGTGGCATTTGGTTGCAAAAAGGATTCAACGCATCCCCGGGAGATTGTTCCAAAGGCGGAATTAACTCAAAGAATACTGGACAGTACAGGACTGATTGCCAACCTCTTCTCCGATACTTCCTTTGTAGTGGTGCCGGGTGTTGAAGAAACCGATTTGCATTTTCAGAACGAGGCCGGGTATTCTACTCATGTATATTTATTAAAGGTGGACTTGAATCACGAAGGAATCCGGTTGCAAGCCGGTACCCCCTATGGATCGAAGCCTTTTGCCTTACAAACCGTTCCCGTTATGGCGCAGTATCTCGATTCTGCCGGAAACCGCGTAGTAGCAGGATTGAATGCCGATTTCTTCAGCACCGTTGGAGAACCCAGGGGCATAGCTATCAAGGATGGCAAAATTTTGAAAACTACCTGGGCAAATGCACGCAGCGCTTCTTTCGTTGGCGTGAAGGATGATGGAGCAGTATTTATCGGCAACCGTGAAGACTTCGATAATATGAAGGACGAATTTAGGGATGCATTGGGCGCCGGCCAGATATTAGTTTGGAATAACGCGGTCCAGGTGCAGACCGATGTTAGCATTGAACCGAGAACGGCCGTGGGCATTAATGAAAATGGTATCATGGTATTTGCCGTTGTAGACGGAAGGAGCTTTTATTACAGTAACGGAATCTCGATTACGGACCTGGGAATCTTGTTAAAAGCCTGTGGAAGTACTACCGTTGTGAATTTGGACGGTGGCGGTTCATCCACATTTATGATCAAACACCCGTTGGCGCCTGTATGGCAAGTTCGTAACCGCCCATCAGACGGCAATAACCGGGCAGTTGGAAATAGCTGGATGATCATTGCCGATCAACCATAATTATTCACCGGAAATTAAGAAAGAGCATGAAAATTCTTACATATAGCTTTTTATGTTTAGCATTCTTATTATGCTACTCATGTAATAAAGATGATGATAAATCTCAACCGGATGTATTGAAAATTACTTCCATCTGGCCGGCATACGGTACTGCTAATACTATCGTAACAATCAATGGTAAAGAGTTTAGTAATGTTCGGGAAAATAATAAAGTGAGCTTTAACAATATTCCTGCTATCGTGATCGAAGCCAGTGAAACACAATTACAAGTTGTGAGCCCTGAAGGCGGTTCTACGGGGAACGTAAACATCGAGGTCGGCGGGCAACAATTCATGGGCCCCGTTTATAGTTATACTTTACCACCTGAAGAATATTTTGTTGAAACCTATGCGGGTACCGGTGGCACGGCGGGATCGGTAGAAGGAAGCTTGAAAGCGGCCAAGTTCCGTAATCCTGAAGGTTTGTCAATCGATCTGTTAGGTAATCTTTATATTGCTGATCGGGGAAATAACAGGATCCGCAAGATATCCGGGGGTATGGTAAGCGCATATGCGGGAAAGGATCAGGATGGGCATGTAGATGGAGATGTATCGATCGCTTTGTTTGATTATCCTTGGAAAACGGCCGTGGATAAAAGCGGAAACGTTTACGTGGCAGATCGCGATAATCACAGCGTGAGAAAAATTACACCGGAAGGTATTGTCTCTACACTGGCCGGAAGCGGGTCGGCAGGTTATGCCGATGGTAATGGAACGGCGGCAAAATTCAATCAACCTTTGGATGTTGCTACGGATGATGCTGGGAATGTTTACGTGGCTGATAATTTGAACCACCGCATCCGAAAAATTGATCCGGCAGGGAATGTTACCACCTTGGCTGGAAGTGGTACTGCCGGTTATGCTGATGGCACTGGAACAGCAGCATCATTCAAAAACCCCAGCGGTTTGTGTGTTGACAAAGACGGTAATATTTTTGTAGCCGACAGGTTGAATCACCGTGTCCGTAAAATCGGTCCGGGTGCTGAAGTAACAACGGTTGCAGGTGATGGCTATGCAGGTTTCGTTGACGGTCTACAAAATAACGCGAGGTTCAACGGCCCTTACGGAATCGATGTTGATGCTAATGGAGCTTTGTATATTGCTGACTTGAGCAATAATAAAATCCGGAAAATTAAAGATGGCAGCGTTAGTACAATTGCTGGAACGAGTAATGGTTATCTTGATGGTGCCGGGGGAGGCGCCCAATTCAGTCAACCAACGGATGTATGTGTTGATCCTGGCGGGAACATTTTTGTTGCCGACCTGGGGAACCATGTGATCCGTAAGCTATATAGAAAATAAATACACACTATTGAATCAGGACCGCTTCCATTTTTGGGAGCGGTTTTTTTTATGATGATATGTTAGCTATAATATTAATGAGCTTTCCTGGCTTGATGGTTTATTTCATAAAAATTATTTCCGTGTGTGCCGGGCATAACAAATGAACCCTTAGGCTGCGCATTTTGTGATAGCATGGGGTTATTGAAAGGACTGTTGGTTATATTTTTCCCTGTAAACACGGATTATGGTTCCGCGAGCTATAAATTTTTATCATTGTTATCCGGCTAAAAATGCTTTAAAGGTACTTGAATTCCTTACCTGGTCAAGGATATAAGCGAAGGATGATACATTCAACCCCCGCCAAGAGAACCGCGGAACTTCGCACCGTTGATAGCGAAGGGTAGCTTGGCCATACAGTAGTAGAAAGGCGGGATCGAGTGATCAAATTGGTGGCCGTAATGGCCAATTTGTGCCCTTTTTTGGTACTCTTTTTTGTGCAAGCAAAAAAGTACAAGAAACGAGCAGATGAACATTGAATCGAACTATTGAGGGATCAAATTGCTCCCCGGTTAAAATTTAGTCGGACAATAATGTGAATTTTTATATAAAAACATACTTACTTAGAATGCAGTGAATTGGATACAGTATGTATATATGGGGATTTTTATAAGACCTGTAAAATAAAGTTTCAGTAAAAATACATCAAAGATTAAAACAGGTAAAACGGTTGTAAATAAAAGCTTTACAGCCGTTTTATGATTTTTTGGTAATGAGGTAAAAAGCAGAAAAAAGCAACGATTGGCAAAAGTAAGGTTACTAAAACGTTACTTTTAAATATCAAAAAATATCGTTTTAATGTACTGTATTTCAGTTTTTTGCATCGTTTTTCATATTGTTCCGTGGCTCACATAAGTTTAATTTTATCATTAAGAATTGTGAGTATGGAAACGACAAAAAAATCAACATTTAAGGTATTGTTTTACCTTAAAATGAATGCCCCAAAGAAAAACGGATTGGTTCCGATTAAAAAATATCTTTTCATAATCAGCCTGACTATTAATTTTTATTCTGCTACGTTCTCTTGAAACAGGCTTTTCTTTTTCCGGCTGCTGGATTGGTTCTTCAGCACGAACTTTAAAGCCATCTTTTCTTACTCCATCCACCATCAATTCCATCATTTTCGCTTCATCAATATCCGGTGTCACTTTTTTCTCATTGTCTCTGTTCATAATTTTTATGTTTGTCTGTTTGTAAGTTTCGTCGTTTGGTCTTTCAGGCATTGGGAGCCACATACAGCTGTTTGTACGTTTTTCCATTTATACAACTCGCTTATGGTTCGGACAAATAAAAGGAGATATGCGACAACCACATAAATATGGCATTCAGTGGCAGCATTTGGCGTTCAATGGCTTACAGGTTTTCTATTATTCTTCCCGAATTTTGATACAGGAAATGGGCATTTCCCTTGCTAATTACAATCCGCCTGAAAGAGCGGATTATTGTGTTCATCAGAACACGGCAAGTTGTGTTTTGAGCTGCTTGAAATAAATTCCGCTGCTCAAAACCACTTGCCCTTACGCAGGGAGCTAAACCATTTCTCCGAAGTCGAATGGTTGAAAAAATTAAAAATGGAATTATTATGGAAAAAATGAACAAAAAGAAGAACAAAGGCGGTAGAAAACCAAAGCTGAACCCTGCACAAAACAGGTATATGTTCAGGCTTACCGATGAAGAAAATGCAAAATTTTTAGCCCTTTTTGACCAATCGGGAATGGACAATAAGGCTAAATTTATTGTTTCGTTATTGTTCGCAAAGGAAATGAAAACGGTTAAAATCGACAAAGGAACAGTTGATTTTTATATGCGATTGACATCGTTTCACAGTCAATATCGTTCGATAGGCGTAAATTATAATCAAATTTTGAAGCTGTTGAACGATAATTTTTCGGAGAAAAAAGCATTGGCATACCTCTACAAATTGGAAAAACAGACTGTTGAGGTGATAGCTTTATTCAAAAAGGTTGTTGAGATAACAGAAGAATTTGAAGCAAGACATTAAAAAAAATAATCAGCCAGAAACACAGGAGAAAATTACGAAGAGAAGGACTTTGCCAATAAGAAGAAAGAATGGAGAATGCAATGCACTTGTTAATTATACAAAATCATATAAACCGCTTCTTCTTTGCCAACGCAATGGCTTCGGTTTTAGAGTGCACCTGCAATTTTTGGTAAATATTTTCGATGTGCCTGCGGACGGTTGAGGGCGAAACTATCAGGTTCTCCGCTATGGAAGTGTACGGAAGCCCTGTGGAGAGCTGTTCCAATACCTCAACTTCACGGCTTGTCAGCTTTATGGTTTCTTCCGCTTCATCGGTTTCTTCCGCCAAAGGCGAACGCAGAAGATTAAGGGCTTTCATTGCAATAGACGGGGTCATCACTGCACCGCCCTCCAACGTTTGGGTAATGGCATTATATAGCTCCTGTGGTTCGGTGTCTTTCAACAAATAGCCGTCTGCACCGGCTTGTATGGCTTTAAATATGTTTTCGTCATCGTCGAAAACCGTTAGCATAATGATTTTTATCTGCGGATATTTTTGCTTGACCAAAGCGGTTGCTTCTATGCCGTTTTGTTTGGGCATTTCGATATCCATAAGGATAAGGTCTATCTGGCGGTTTTCATTGAGCTTGTCCATACATTCCAGACCGTTGTTGGCGGTAAAGGAAATGCTTATATCTTCAAAAAACGAAAGCTTTTCTTTTACGCTTTTTATCAGGAAATTATTGTCGTCTATAACGGCTATACGTATTTTCATAACTAAATATTTATGGATTATTTCACTCCGAACGACACACTCGTTCCTTTGTCCGGCTCTGACCGCAGGAGCAGTTCTTCGCCCAGCTCCGAAGCCCGCTTCCGCATATTCAACAGTCCGTTGCTTGCTTCCACTTCTTTTTCCACAAAGCCTTTACCGTTGTCTGTTATTTGGAAATGGATATTGTCATCTTCTTTGCTTATCCGTATTTCTATTCGTTCGGCTTGGGCATATTTCAGGGCATTGTTGGTGGCTTCCTGTACAATGCGGAAAATGTTCAGCCCCTGCAATCCTGTGAATGCTGTATCATCCGGTATATTTTTGTCCGTTACCAACGAAATACGAATGTTGGGATAGGAATGTTTGGCTTTTTCGATAAAGTTGGCAATACGGCTTTGCAGGTCTTTGATGGTAATGCCCGACTTGTTCATTGCCCAAATGGTATCCCGAAGTTCCTGAATGGTTTCTTTGGCAAAAACACCGACATTGCTTAATCTGCCTGTCAGTTGCTCGTTTTTATCGGCAACATAGTATTTAATGGTGTCGATAGCGGAAACGATAAAGGATAGCTGTGCCCCGATATTGTCGTGTAAATCCCTTGATATAGACAGGCGTTGCTCCTGTAATTTGTTTTGGCTTTCGATTTTTTCCAATGCCAATTTCAGCTCGTTGTCTTTCTGCTGTTTGATATTTTTAAGTATCTGCTGTTTGTAGAGCAAGAAGCCAATCAGTCCGATGATAACAGCTAATGCTACCAATCCGAAAATCCATTGGTTACGGATTTTGAGGGCAAGCTCTTTTTCGGCGATTTGCTTTTCTTTTTCGGCGGTTTCGTATTTGGTACTGATTTCTTCTACATCTTTCAGTCTTTTGGTATTGTACAGGCTGTCGTTGAGTACGTTAAACGCTTTGAGGTTTTGATATGCCTTTTCATAATCGCCCAAAATCTCATAATTGTGCATTATGTTTTCGTAATTGTATTTCTGAATATCGGGGTACTTTATTTTTTCGGCTAAAGCATTGCTTTTCTCAAAGTATTCGTTGGATTTTTTTGGTTGTTTTGTCTGGTTGTAATACTCTCCCAATGCCGTATAATTCAGCATTGTGGCAAAATCATCTTTCAGCTTTTCACGGATTGCCAACGCCTCCATCAGATAACTTTCCGATTTTTTATAGTCTTTGATGAGCAGTTGGTTATAACCTAAAAATTCCAACGCATAGCCAATTCCCACACTGTCATTCCGTTGCCGTTGGATACGCAAAGATTTTTCAAAACGCTCATTGGCGGTTTTGTAATCGGAAAAATCATCCCGAAAAACTGCACCGCTTTCATTATTGATGCGGGCGATGCCCTCTAAATTATTTTCGGCTTCATATAATTTTAAAGCTTTGTCATAAAATTCCAACGACCTTTTGGATTGCTTCAGCTTGCGGTACATCCTTGCCATATCGTCATACAGCAAACCCAGCTTTTCTGTATTTTTAGTTGGCTCCAATTCTTTCAGGGCTTTGTAATAATAAACCGATGCACTATCTATATGCCCTTTCTTCATCATTGAAAGCCCGATTAACCGCAAGAAATTGCCTCTGTTTACTTTGTCGTTTTTTTGATTGGCAAGGTCGTAACCAAACCGGGCAAGCGTTATGGTTTCATCAGATTTTGTATTGTATATTTTCATGATGCTCTTTTGGAGTATCGCTATCTGTTGGTCGTAATTCTTTTCTTGCTGTACAGATTGTACAATGCTATCCGCCATCGGGGTAGTTTGTGCAAACGCCACACCCAAAGCGGTTAAGAAAGAAAGGAATGTAAATAATAATCTCATTGGTGCAAAATTACAAATTTTAATAGCCGTAGCCTGTTAAGTAGCGGTATCGTTTTGCTTATCACTCATTTCCTGCAAGGGAAAACGAAAAATTACTCGTGTATGCCCCTTTTCGGAAGTGATGTGCAATGTGCCGCCGAGTGCTTCGGCTCTGTTACGCATATTCTGCAAGCCGTTTCCGTCATACATTTCCAAAGTATCAAAGCCTTTTCCGTTGTCTTCTACCTGCATCTGCAACATATCGCCTTGCCGGGCAAAGCTAATGCTGATGCGGGTTGCCTCGGCGTGTTTCAGGGCATTGTTTACCGCTTCCTGCAATATGCGGTAAATGTTCATCCCTGTTTTGGAATTGAATAAGAGGTCTTTGTCGTTTTCTACTTTATCGGCAAAAGACAGTGTGGTATGCGTGGTTGCCTTATTGGCGCTTTCTATGAAATTGGCGGTACGCAGTTTTAAATCGGCAATGCTGATGCATGGTCTGTTCATCGCCCAAATGGTATCCCGCAGTTCCCGAATGGTTTCTTTGGCAAAGGAGCTCATATTTCCGAGCCTGTCCGAGAGCTTCTGGTCACGGTTTGCCATAAATTGTTTCAGCGTGTCGATAGACGAGATAATGAATGTGAGGTGTGCCCCGATATTGTCGTGTAAATCCCTTGATATAGACAGGCGTTGCTCCTGTAATTTGTTCTGTGTTTCTATTTTCTCCAATGCTAATTTGAGTTCGTTGTCTTTTTGTTGCTTGATGTTTTTGAGCACCTGCTGTTTGTAGAGCAAGAAGCCAATCAACCCGATGATAACGGCTAATGCCGTCAGCCCGAAAATCCATAAGCTCCTGTTTTTGAGGGCAAGCTGATGGTCTGTTATTTTCGCCCGCTGTTGCAGGATAAGGTTTTCCTTTTCGGCGGTTTCGTATTTTGTTTCCAACCGAAGCACTTCCTTTGCCTGTTCTTGGCTCTGCAAACTGTCTTTGAGCTGTTGGCTGATTTTGAGGTATTTTACGGCTTGCGTGAGGTTGCCCTGCTTTTCGTGGATAGTTGCCAACAGTTCTGCCGACTGCTGTTCTTCACGTGTAAAATCTTTCTCTTTGGCAAGATGATAATTCGCCTCTGCAATGACGTATGCGTTGGGCAGTTTGTTCCACGCAATGTATAGCTCTGCTAGCTCGTTACTGGTAATGATACGGTCTTTCGGGTCTTCGTTCTTCTGCCGGATAGCAATGGATTTTTGGTAGTATTTCTCCGATTGGCTGTAATTTTTCAAGCCTTTGTAGGCTTCTCCGAAATTGTGGTACAGATAGCCCATCAGCCGTTCGTTGTTGTCCTCGTTCCAATATTGGGTTGCTTCGGTAGCGTAGTCGAGTGCTTTTTGGTAATCGTTGAGGTGGTTGCTGTAATTGGACATATTGTTGAGGGCAAACCCCTGATAAAAATCCTGTCCGAGTTTTTCATATATCTGTCGGGCATTACCGCAGTATTCGATACCTTTTGCGTATTCTTTGATGTAATGGAAATCGCTCCCGATATTGATGTACAGGTTTGCCATAGCCATACTATCTTTCAGTTCTTTGGCATAGTCGAGGGCTTTCAGCTCGTATTCGATGGCTTGGCGGTGGTCGTTCGACAATCCGTAGGAGTTGCCATAGGTCTGGTACATTTTGAGCAGATACCCTTTGTCGCCCAATTTTGTTGCCAAAGGGTCTATTTCTTTCAGCAGTCGGATAGAGTTATCGTAATCGCCTTTTTCGTACAGCACAATGGCATTTAGTATGGCGATATCCACGTCCATATAATCCGATTGGAGGGTCTGGGCAATTTCCTTTGCCTTGTTTACATAAGCGATTGAGCTGTCGCTATTGATAAAACGGTATTCTTCGGCTATCTGGGTCAGTATATCGCATTTGGCGGAGTCTGCCTCCGCTTGTACGAATGCTGTATGCAGACTGTCTATTTTTTCTTTCAGCTGGGCGAATGCCCCCGATGACAGAGTAAGAAAAAACAATACCACAAAAGACCTGACGATACCTGTCGGTATCGCAAAACAATTGGGGCGGATTGTTGTGCTTCGCTTCATTGATAGTGGAATATGCAGTAAATTTATTAAATTAATTCAAGGTTATGTCTCATACCGCTCTATTTTCAATAAGTTTAATGTGGAGTGAAGTACTTTTTTAAAGTTTCCTGTGAGCATTTCCGATAGTTCTTCCTGTGGTTGCTCCGTTGGAAATTTCTCTTCCATCTCGGTCAGCCGTTTGTTTATTAGCGTATTTATTTGTTGCTCCATTTCGAAGACTTTTCTTGTATTTTCCTTTAATTCCAAATGGTTTTGAAATTCGTTCGAGTGTATATTTTTCGAGATGTGCAGACTACTATAAGTATCAAAATATTTTTGAAGCAACCACACAATGACCAACAATAGACCAATGATAAAGACAAATAATAAGGCTAAAGCTATCATACTACATTGTTTTGTTATTTCTTTTAATCTTTCTCCATTTTACAATTGCCCAGATAACGATGGCTACTACAATAATTCCGATAATGAACGGTGCGTAAATCACAAAAAGTGTAAGCAATCCGGGAAATGATCCTAAAAATGTACTTTCTACTTCGTAAGGATTTTTTGAGGGTACAGTTGTGTAGTTGAGGCTTTGTAGATTTTTACTGCTTAATTCATCAACCTTTGCGAATAGCCTTTCGGATTGGACAATGCTGTTTTCGTACTGGAAATTTTCTATCCAATTGGAATAAGTTACAATTAAATTGTCTTTGGGTGTAGGGGAAAAATTTGTTTTGTTTCCCCAAAAAATATGCTCGCTTTCATTGTATTGAAAACCGAAATTATCCGACAAACCTTTCACATCTTTTTGCTGTAAACCGTCCATTAGCTGAACATAGAAACTTCCTTTTTCAATCGGATTTTTCCAAACGCTTCCGCTTTCAAGGAGATAAATAAAAGCATTGTAGTTTTCCTTTTCATATCCTTTTCTGACAATGCCATTATTAGTATTGACGATAAAATATACTGCTACGTTTTTGGTTTCGTCGGGCAAAAATTCCATTTGCCATACTTTCCAGTTATCACTAAAACTGTTTATTTTTCCATATTCTCTGTTCGGTTCTTCGACTAATGACAGCCAAATTGCATTGGCTTTAATTTTGAACTGATTGAGTTGGTCAATTTGTACCTGGTTTAAATCCACATCGCCACCCGAATAAATTCCGTTTACGGGATAACCCATTTTAAAATTGAGCTTTTCGGAAGTGGTGTTTTTAAAAATATATTCGCCTTTTACCACCGCATAGCCTTTGTAGAGCTGTATGTAGATACGTTCCTGTTGCATCTGCACTTTTTTGAACGTCAGGCTGTCTTCGGGATAGAGCATCGTATAGACCGTACCGCCTGCGTTCCATACGCCGGGCTGTGAGGCGTTGGCAAACACTTTTTGAGATGTGGCAACAACAATCAGAAAAAGTGCCGTTACTAAAAATTTATGTATTATCGTTTTCATACCGTTATGTGTTTTAAGGTAATTTGGTTTGCTCCAACATCGCTTCAAATAGATGTAGCTTTTTATGACTGAACTCTGTTGTACCGGTGGTCTTTCCGTCAGTAAATTCTGTTTTGAAAAAACCGATACCGGCAATGTTTCCGGCTTTCAAATCTACTTCGGCTTCGGCTGTGATGTTGTTGTTTTCGTCACGCAGGTACAGCACCATCCGGTAAGGCTTTAGCTCTTTTGGGTTTTTCTTGTATGCCTGTAAAGTTTGTTCGGAATAGGCTTGTAAATCAAAAGGCAGATTATCGTTTGGTGCTTCTTTGTCAAATCGCAAAATGCCTTTCAATAGTTTATTTTGTGCGGTGCTGTCTTCGATGAGCTTAAACTTGATTTCGCCGGAATGATGAGCCATCGCATCTTTGAGGTAAGCCGTAGCATAGAAATAGCTTTGTGGTTCTACGAAAGACAGTATTTCCTTGTCTTCGAGGTAGAAATAGTTGGTTACGATGTCGGCTTCGTTCGGCACTTTTTGCCGATGAATTTCTTTGTGCAATTTTCCTTTGGCAGAATAATAACGCTCCGTAACAGACTGCGTACCGTCTATGTCGGCTTCTATTTCGGTCAATAAACTGTCTTTGTAGCGGAATTTGATATGGCTTTTGCTTCCGCCTTTGAAATGGATTTTTTCTTCGGTAATTCTGCTCTGCTTGTCGTAAACGTAGGTATAAGTCCTGTTCAGGTACGGATTGCTGTGTGTCCACACTTGTTTATGCAAATGCCCCTGTTTGTACGTACTTTGGGATTTTGCCCAACTTTCGTCCAAAAAACTTTTGTTTTCGTAGCTTTCGATATTGCCGTTGGTATTGAATGCTTGGGTTACTTTTTCTACTTCTTCTACATTTTTCACGCTACTGTCATTGTCGTACTCAATGCTGTAATACATTTGCGTTACTTTGTTCAACGGCTTGGAATAGCCGTAATCTTGATACGTGATGTCTGGCAAGGTTTGGGCAAATGCAGAAGTATAGCTTATGATTAAAAAGATAAGTATCAGGTTTTTCATTTTGTTTTTATTTTTTTAACCACATAGGCACATAGTTTTTCTATGTTTCTACGTGGTTAATCATTTTTTATTTCAGGCATTTTATCGAGGTTGTTCAACGCTTCCCGAAGCTGTTCTTTGGTTATTGTTTTGGCTGGTTTGATTAAGCGGACAAGGCTTTTGACCAAAACATTGTAAAGGTCTGCATACATTTCTCTAATGGCTTCATCTTTTGAGTTCAAGGAAAAAACCGCCATATTCCCATTGGGATACGTAGCTATAATTTGGTCTATGGTAATTTTGAAATAGGGAATTAAAAACTGATAATGAATTTGAGCATCTATTTCTCCTCCGTTTTCGTGTTTATATCGCCAAAGAATGGTGTAATCATTTTCTGATGCGATGTGGCTGTTTTGTTTAATGTAACCAGCCATTAAAAGTAAGGCTTCATAATTTTGAATATCTTTCTGCATAGTTTCAAAATTTTGCCCTTTGTGGTAATAGCCGTACAGCTCCGTAGTGGGAGTAGTGGCAATCTTACTTTGGGCAAATGCCGAAGTGCAGAATGCCAAAGAAAAAGCTATTGCGATATGTTTGAGGATTGGTTTCATTTTATTGAACAAGATTGATAAATTGTGGATGAACAATGCCTGTTTTTGCGAGATTATAGATACCTACACGGTACTTTCTACCATTAACATTGTTTATCAAAAAATTTCTGTCGTTTTCCTTTGTTATTTTCCAATTGGTTTTTGGCTGAATTTTTCCTTTTTCGGCAACTACCATTTGTCCATTCTCTTTAAACACAATGAATATATTACTATTGCTACCCAATGCATCACTATTGGAAAAAGCGTGTGTTGCGGTTTCGTTTTGTTTGGGAAATGCGATGGACGAGATTTCAAACATCAACCCTTTTTCTTTTAACAATAAAACACTATTTTTTTCTCTGGATACAATCAGGTCATATTCTTGTGGTTTTAACGTTTTTCCTTCAAACACAAATTTTTGTTCGTCATTGGATATTGTGGTATAAATGTATCTTCCACGTAATCTAAACATAGGATATTTGCCATTAGTATTCGGTTTCTCTGTATCGTGAACATAGAAGTAATAGTCTTCATTCGTTCTGTAATAACATTTTATTCCTTTATTAGCGTACCCAGAGGTTGGTTGATGGTATTTGGGGTCTTGAATGCGTTTGTCTTTTTGATAAAAATAATAAACGCCATTACTGACTTCTTTTACATATAACGGTAAACTTGAATTAAACGAAGCTCCCTGTTTTTCGGCTATTTCATTTTGAACATTAGTTTGCTTGGAGGTATTTGAGCCTGTCGTTGTGGAGGTGGTTTGCTTGGAAGTGGTGTTATTTTTTATCTCTAAATATTTAAAAAGGTCTAAAATGAAGTTTTCGATTGCGACATTGTATATTTTGTTATCATTATCACTTTTACCTTTAATAATAGGATTTGAACCAACCGTGATATATTTGAGTTTTACGGTTAAGCTCTTATCTCCAACCAAATAATCTAATGCAATGACAATATCTCCTTGTGACGATTTAATTGTCCAGGTACCGGAGAGAAAGTCCGGCTTTTCTTCGAGGTTCAAAAACGTAGCACCGGCTTTATTTTTGATGTTGATGTAACTGTTTATTTTGTGCAAAACAACTTCTTTACTGCTCAATCCATTGTCGTAATCATATCGTCCGTTATAATATCGGGTTTCTGTGGTTTGCCCAAATGTGGCAATGCTTGTAAACAGTACAAGCAAAAGTGTGATTGTTGTTTTCATTATAATTATATTTCGGATGGTTGTTATTTCATTTTTCGTACTTTACTTTCAAAAATCAAATCCATTTCTGTGCTGCCGCTTTTGATGCCATCGGCATACATAATCTGGTTAAAGACCAATCTTCGCTGTGTAGGACGATAGGTTTTGTCGAGCTGTAACCGTCTAATCCAATCGCCGTGTTCATTTTTGGTTTCGGTGGGAATATCAAAAATTATTTCGGCATAATCGGAATTTCCAAATTTTTGTGCCAAAGCATTGGGATTTTTTTGATATTCTGTACGTAAATTCATAGCATATTCAAAAGGGTTGCTTATGGTTTCATCAGTAGTTTGATAGTTTATTCTTCGGGCTTCGTCATAAAACCGTATTCTTAGTTTTTTGGTAATGGTAAATTTAGCAAACAGGTGGTCGCCGTCGTATATATAGCTACTTTCGATTTTTCTTCCCGATGTTTCTGTGGTAGTTACTTTTACGTAACTGCGGTTATGAACATATTCTGTCAGCACACTTTCACCAGAGGCTTTTTTGCGAAAGACAGTTTGTACCATTCCCCCATCGTCATAGGTAAACGTATCGGTATATTCCGAGTATTTTCCTGTTGCCGTGATTTTGACTAATTTTCCTTTTGTATCATAATGCATTTTTTGCCAGCTGTTGTAGCTCGCATTGGTTTCTAGAATATTGATGCTGTCCAAAACTCCATTTTTGTACACATAGTTGCGAACGACTTCTCTTGGCGTTTTTCCCAATACCTGTTTGTATTCCTGAATGATAAATCCGTCTTTGTTGAACGAAATAACTTCTGCCATAGTAGGTTCGTAACCCAAGCTGTCGCTTTTGTAATATGCTCGTTTGATATGGTCGGGCTGTTTTTGATAGCCGAATGATTGCCAAGAGGTTTTTGGGAGTGCTTGTTGTGCTGAAGCTGAAAGCCCCAAAGCAAGAAATATTAAAGTGATGATAGTTTTCATTTTTTGCTGTTTTAAAATAGTTAGTTTCGGTACTCGATTTCCCGTCTTTTGATGTCGGTAAGTTCCCATCTGGCGAATTTTATTTTGTAGATTTTGCATACAATCCAGTTGCCTTTGGCATCGTATTCATATTCGTAGCGTTCGGTGTCCTTTCCGTCTTTTATGATGCGTTCCAACTGCTGATAATCGTGTTCTTCGCCAAAAACTTCCACTTTTCGGGGTTTGTAGGTATAGTAGGTTTTGCCGGCTATACCCAAGTTGATGATAAAATGAGCCTGCTTCTTTTGGTTTTCGCTCAATACCAAACTGTCGGTTTGGTCGAGAAAATCATCGAGATATAACTTTTTTATGAGCTGATAACTGCCGTTGTCGTTACGTTTATACCAGCGTTTGGTTTGCCGTTCAATTGTTTTTTGCGGTGTGTAAACGGTTTCCTGTGTATAATCATCGTCGTTGCCCTCATATTTCACTTCAAACACATCGGGCTCGGCTACATTCAGCAAATAGCGTTTTACGCTAATCTTCTCTACATCAAAAGAACCGTTGGTGTATTGCCATTCTTCTAATGGCTTTAGCGTATTGGGGTTGATAATTTTGACTGTGTTTAGCTGGTTGCCGTTGGGGTTTATGTATTTGATTTGTACGTCAAAGTCGGCATAGCTGTTGTTGTAATTGACAAACTGGTAGTCGGTCAGTTGATAGGTATTGTTCCACGAAAGATAGGTTTCATAAACGGGATGTTCCTCGTTTTCGTCAAGGGCCAGGTGTTTTGTAGTTACGCTTTTTACCTGCGAAAAGTCTACTAAGTCCGCATTGTTTTTAAATTCCCAATCGGCAGGATAGTACGGAATGTAGTTTTGGGCAAAGGCAAGGTTGGCAACTACGCAACCCACGATAGTCAGTATGTTTTTTGCTGTTTTCATCTTTAGTTCTTTTATAACTTTAAATATTTTTGATACGTTTCTTGGCAAAATGTTTTTAGTTGTTCATCGCTTGGTGCGTGGTATGTTTTTTCGGGTGTTTCAAGGGTTCGTATAGTAGCTACTATTTTTCCGGGATTTTTGGTGGCAGTGCCATATTCTATTTTCGCTACCCATATATCGCCATCGTACAGATAATTCACATAAGTAGTCTTCGTTGGTTTTTGTCCCGAGTTCTTTTTCTCGGTTACAAAATCCACCATCTGTCTGGGGTCGCCTTTGAGGTTGTAGTAGTAGAGGGTCATTACCTTGACTTCGTCTTCTTCTCCCGGCATAACGTAAGTAACGGTTTTTGTTAATTTACCGTCGTCGTTATTGGAATGCGTGATTTCAGACATTACTTTTCCGTTGTGGTATTTTTTGATACGGTATCCTTCTTTACCGCCATATTCTGTTTGCGTGGCTCGCACTCCTCGTATATTGTAAAAAGATTTGCCCCGCAGTTCTCCGGCTTCATTGTAAAACAAAATGTATTTATCTGTCTCACCCCAGTGATAGGTTCTATAAAATGTGGTTTTGTAGCCCTCATTTTCGGTACGGTATTTATGGGTTTTGTACTTCATACCTGCTCTGGAGCTTTCTATCGTTTCTTTTCTTTTTAGCTGACCGTTCTCGTAGTGGTAATCCATATCTGTCTTTATCATCGAGGTACTGTCCCGATATTGATAATTGATGATTTTGCCCTCTTGAAAAGTGTAGGTGGAATGGCTTGGACGTATGGCAAACTGCTGTTGCGGAATAGTAAAATCACCATAGCTGATGACCGCTTTAACCGTGTTTTTCGGCAAATTGAAATCTTCGGGCAGGGTGCTTTCCTGTGCCGAGGCTGTGAAGCTGAACGCAAGAAGCGATACTATTGCGGAATGTTTGATTGTTGTCTTCATTTTATTTAGCATTTCGTTTGTCAATCTTATTATCGGATGCCGTGAGGTACTGCATTCCCATTTTCAGCAACAGAAAGGGCAAAGCGATAAGTGCCGAGCCCCAACGGTTTTCGGGCGTAAAGATGTTCGGATACTCTTTGACGACAAAGAACATCACGACACCGCCAACGATGATAGAAATGTGCAGTACAATGGTATTGGGATTGAAAGCCCCAAAGTAAATTTGTAGCGGTTGCCGTGTTTTGTGCAAATAGATGCGTTCGAGCAATATGAATATCAGATTGAGGTTGAAAAACCAATTGTGAAAACACAACACCGCCATATTCGCAATGATAATGCCTGTACCCTCTGTATCCGTAGCCGCAATAAATCCAAAAAACACGACGATAAACACCCAATAAATCCCCATCAGAAACAAACTGCCTCCAGAATCGGTCGAATGTCCGTCTTCATACACCGCATTGGGGTTTCGCTTGTAGCACAGCCTGTCCACCACCAAACGGATAAGCTCATTCCACCAAAAGAAGTAGATGAGGTAAAAAACGGTAGTCTGTCCGTTCAATACGGACAGTAAAGTCAATACCGCAAACAGGAGAAAATCCCATTGGCGGTAGTGCTGTACCTGTCGTTCGATAGTGGCAAAAAACGCTTTCATCGGGTTGTTATAAATTATTCTGTTCCTGCCTGGCTTCTTCATCGCCCTGGTCGGCAGCGAGCTTCAGCCAATGTTTTGCTTTTTCCAAATCGGGGGCTGTGCCTATACCTGTTTTGTATATCAATCCCAGATTAAACTGTGCACTTGCGTGTCCGCCTTTGGCGGCTTTGGTGTAATGTTGTATGGCTTTGGCATAGTCTGTCGTGACGCCCCGATCCTCGATGTACATATTCCCGATACTATAATCTGCTCTTATAAAACCCTGTTCCGAAGCCATTTCAAAATACTTGCGGGCTTTGACAAAATCCTGCTCTACACCCTGCCCGGCTTCGTAAATGCTTGCGATGTTAAATTGGGCAAGGTCATAGCCTTTGTCTGCTGCCAGCTGATAATATTCCCTTGCCTTTTGGAAATCCTGTGTTTTGCCGTAACCTCTATCATAGAATACCCCAATATTGTACAGGGCTGGCAGGTATTCTGCCGTGGCTGCTTTTCCAAACCATTGTAAAGCAAGGCGATAGTCCAATGGCGTACCTGTTCCCTTGAAATAGCATTGGGCAAGGTTGTAGGCGGCGAGGTAATAATCATTTGCCGCTTTTTGGTAATAGCAGAATGCTTTTTGTCCGTTTTGCGGAACACCGTTTCCAAACTCGTACAGTACGCCCATTTGGTTGGTTGCCATTACATTGTTGTTCTCGGCGGATTTTTCAAGATAAGCGAGTGCCGCCTGCATATTTTTCTCCACGCCAAAACCGTTCATATAGGCTACGCCTGTATAATATTGAGCAGGTGGATAATCCATATCAGCAGATTTTTTCAGTAGCGATACGCCTTTGGTAGGTCTGCGGTAGTGCCTCTGCCGTTGAAATAGCACAAACCGAGGTTATGAATGGCGACCACATAACCTTGTTCGGCGGAAGCAGTATAGAGCTGAAAGGCCTTGTCGTAGTTATGTTGTCCGTCCACCATACCGTTTTCGTAATATACGCCCAGATTGTTTTGGGCTTCGGGGTGTCCGTTTTTGGTGGAGCGTTCTATCCAATGTACCGCTTGCTTGAAATCGTCCTGCTCCAGATAACGCATCGCCAGCTTGAACTGTGCCGTTACCACGCCTTTATTTGCCAAGACCGTAAGGCTGTCCGTACCTTGTGCCGAAACGGCAAATACGGCAAAGAATGTGATGATAAGTAGGATTGATTTTTTCATTTTTGAATGAGGTTTAAGTGATTTTTATTTCAGCTTAATTCAATTTTGTCCGGCAAATGGTTGTATAGTTTCTGCCTATAACATAAATGTTGTTGTCGGCATCAAACTCTATATCGTCCATTTTTCTGCCGTTAGGGTCATTGCCTGTTTCTCCTTCATATTTCAAACCGTTTAAAAATACCAGACCGTCCATAGCATTCGTTTCGCCTTGCCAAGAATAAACCGTCCACGTATTGCCTTTTAGCTTTTGGATTTCATTTCTAAAACCTGCGATAAGGTTGTTTTCTTTATCTACCGCCTGCGGACGATAGGACAGATTGGAAGCCTGCCAGCTTGTACCGCCATTGTCGGAGTTGAAAAGTTCGGATGTGCCTACACCTGTCCACGCTTCGCTGATAGCGAAAAGACGGTTTCCCTGCTGTGCCGAAATATAGGAATGGTCAGTAGTTTTACGGTTCCAGGTCGCACCGCCATCGGTAGAAACGGCAATCAGTTTATTGTCATGCAAATAAGTGGCATTATTTGCTTTATCCATTATATGCGGAAGTACCAAATCGCCATTGGGCATCACAAACAGGCGGTTTACTACCAGGTTCATAAATGTACCGTCATACCAGCCTGCGGCAAAGTTGGTATAAGTTCCAACGTGGTATTCTGTTCTTGTTGCTCCGAAATCATCTGAAACTGCGAAATAGCTTTTATAGTCTTTCACAGCATAGAGGTATAGCTTCCCATTTTCAAATTGCATTGGGTGGGCATACAACAGGCTCTTTTCTCCGGTAGTTTTATTGATACGGTAAGCCGTTCCCATACCATTGGTATAAAACAGCCATTTGGCATCGTCCGAAATTTCAAATTGCTTAACTGTTTCTCCCGGTTCAAACTGATGAAACACTTCCCACTCAATAGTCTTTGTCTGTCCTGTCTGCTGTCCGTCAGAGTTTTCATCATCTTTGCTACACGAGGTAAGCGATAGCCCGACAACTAATGCCGGAACTATCCATTTTGTTATGTTGGCTATTTTCATAATTTCAAGTGGGGTTTATTTGAAGAATTTGTTTTTAAATTCGCTGACGTGGTGCGATAAAAAGGTGTTAATGGCTAATTCCACTCCTTTTTCGTATTTATCGGCATCTGCCGGAACAATTGCGGCTTTGGATGTGGCTTTGTTTTTTGCAGAATACACAGTTCCAAATGCTGTGCTTGTCCCCCAATTGTCGTAATCGGAAGCTACGTAATTGGTTATTTTTTCTTCTTTGATAACGCCATCAATGTCCAAATCTTTCTTCAGAACTCCCTGATATTCGCCCAATGGCGAACCGCCGATTTTGTTTCGCCCCACTATAAAATGTGCAATTGTATTGTTGTCTGACAAAACCAAATTGGTTTTGGCTACTACATTTGCCCCGATACCACTTTTGTTAGACTCTTTTGTTTTAACAAATTCCACATACAAATCAATGCGGGCAACAGCCGCATCGTTAAGCTCTTTAGAAAGTTTTGTGGTATTCGTACTTGAGCCTTTTTCGTTGTAAAAAAATCCAACGTTTTGCGGATGGACAGTAACAGCACCTTCCATTGTGTTTGATGGGGTCATACCCAAGTTTGTACTGTATTTATATCCTTTATAAAAATTGGTGTTTTTTGCCTCATCGCCCTGCATTACATTAAATCCATTAGCCTTTAAATCTGCTATAAATTTAGCATACGCTTCATCTGTAATTTTTTGAAGTGTTTCCTGCGAAATATCCAAACCGACTGCGAGTGAGGCTTTTGCCCCACCCATCACTTTCCCATATATTCCCGAGCCTCCTTTTTTAGAAGCAGATTTCTCGCTATACACTTGATAGTGCACCGCAAAATCGGCGATATATACGTTTTTGTTATCAAATTTTGGTCTTTCCAAACTTTTAGGACCAGCTTTTCCCGGTTTAAAATCTCCTAAAGTTTGAGCGTTTACTGTTGATATTCCCATCAAAAGTGCCATTGTAATGATTAGTCTTGTTTTCATAACTTTCTTATTTGAATTGTTGATACTGCAATATTACCCATAAGGGCAATGCCGGAAAATAGGGCAGATGCACCATTTTTTGGCGTGGGTGCAATCTTTACTTTTGGGGCACAAAAACAGCAAAGCGGATAGCTTGCACAAGAAGCGTATTAACAAACTTCAATAGTATAATGACAGGATATTACAAGAAAGCCTTTAATGAATTAGAAAATCAGATTAATGAACTGCTCTTTGAACAGGAAAATCAATTAACATCCTATGAGCAGGTAATTGAAATTATTTTGCAGAAGATGACCAAGCTAAAAGAATATGTACTCAAAACAGGTTTTAAAAACACGCAGGAAGAGATACATTTCTTTAAGCACATCAAGCCGAAGTTTATTGCAAAGCTGATATACTACAATACCGTTTATAAAATAGAAACCAAAAAGCCACAGGGGGCAAAGGCAGTAAAAAAATACCTTAACGAAGAATTAAACAAGCTCAAAAGATACTTCGATAACAATCTGGAGTTTTATAAATACTACCGCACCAATAATACCTTTATTGATGACCAACTGTTTGTTAGGGGGAAATATGATATCAAATTAAATTTAGACCTTTTTATTTTGAAACAGACCATTCTTTTTCTACCATTGGCGATTATAAAGCGGGTAAGATACTGGCGAACGATTTAATACAGGTTTATCTGGAAGACCAGCTAAACCATATAACGTATAGGGATAAATCCACAGACCTGCCGCAATTAAATTGGACAAGCAGTAAAACCGCAGCAACCGAATTGATTTACGCATTACATTCACAGGGTGTATTTAATAACGGAAATACAGATATTGTCCTCATTGTCAAAATTTTTGAAAAGACTTTTAATATTGACTTAGGCGATTTTTACCATACATTTTTGGAACTTAAATCCCGAAAGATAAACCGTACCAAATTCATTGACAAGCAATAAGCACCGTTACCAAATCGTTACCTTGTAATCTTTGATTATCTACATAAGAGCCTTGTATTCAACTGATAGGGCTTTTTACTGAAAACTGTAAAATAAAAAAGGCCTCCTTTCGGAAGCCTTTTGTTCTACAGTACCCGGGACGGGGGTCGAACCCGTACAGCCATTGCTGGCCACAGGATTTTAAGTCCTGCGTGTCTACCAATTCCACCACCCGGGTGTAAAACTTAGAGCGGAAGACCGGGCTCGAACCGGCCACCCCAACCTTGGCAAGGTTGTGCTCTACCAAATGAGCTACTTCCGCATGATTTTTTAAGAACTTTTCCCTTCAATTTTTACACTCAACTGCTTGTTTGTCTGTGTGTTATTTCGTTGGGATTGCAAAGATATGAATTGTTTTGATTCTGCAAATTATTTTTCTGTTTTTTTCTATAATTATTTTGATCAAATCTTTCGAAAAGTCTTATAGCCAAGGGTTTAGTACGGATTTAATTTATTTTTTATAGTAAGTATAATTATATTTTATCATACCTAACAGCGACTTTTCCTTGCCGTAAACCTTCTCGTTCAAAGGTAAGCCATTTTCCATGTAAGTATACTTCCAGATCGTGTAATCACCATCCTGCGAGTTAACGATGGTCATGCTGGATAGTTGCCCACCGCGGTTATATTCAAACATATAATCTGGCAGCAGGCGTTTACGCGCCGCGTTATAGCGGTATACATCGGAAAGGCGCCCCTGGTCGTCGTACCTGTAATATACTTTATCGCCTTGAAAATTCCTGCCGCTTTCATATTCTTCGATCACCCTGCCTTGCGGATCCAGCGTGAAAGTAACTACGGTTGAATCATTGGGCGATAAACTTTTTTTATGGATCATCCTCGATAGGAAGCCGTTCGCATCATACTCGTAACGGCGGCTTTCCGTAATTTCATATTTATATTCCGTGGCTTGAGATTCGGAGCTGCTTTCGATCAGGACAATTTTACCTTCAGGATCGTATTTATACTTGGTTTGATTCAGGCTGCTGGTGCTGCTGTCGAGAGTACGCAATAACCATCCCTTATTATTAAAAAAGGAAGTTAGGGAGGAGGTTCCGGTAGAAGGGGAACCGGTGATGCTGCGTAATTGCCGGTAGTTGCTGTTCAACATACGGATGCCCCTGAAATCCTGGTCGGATTCCATGTTGGCATCGAAACTTTGAACGTATTGTTCTTTTACTTGGTGTTCCTTGAGCAACAACAAGTTGTTGACAGTTTGTTGCGTGGAATATATATCCTGGTAATAATGCTGTGCTTTCGAAGGAATATAAATCAATGTTGCTAAGACAATGTATAGGACAATTTTGTTCATGGATATATTTTCTGTTTTGCAAAAGTACTAACGTTTCTTAGTAATAAAAACGTATAAATCATGCCTAAATTTCCGTGTTGTTGTCATTTTGCTTAATTTTCTGCCTGGAATTTTCCCAAAATCTAAATTTTAAATATCCTTGAGTCACCAACAGTTACGCCCTGACCCGACTTGTTTGAATTGTGGTCACCATGTTCCGGAAAGGTACTGTACCCATTGCGGGCAGGAAAATATTGAAACGAAGGAGTCATTTGTCCATATGGTAGGGCATTTTGTGGCGGACGTGTTACATTATGACTCCAAATCGCTGGTGACCTTCAAATATTTAATTACGCAACCCGGCTTGCTTACCAAGGCATATAACCAAGGTCAAAGGATGCGGTACGTAAATCCTATCAAGCTCTACATATTCATTTCTTTCGTATTCTTTTTCCTGTCTTTTACTTTCCATGCTTCTTATGGACTGAAGGTGCAGGACGAGGAAAATTCGGAGAAGATAGAAAAAATGGATGGCGCCATGGGCAAACTGTCTGCCGGGAAGGATACGCTGGCACAAAAAGACAGCATGCAGATCGGGGATGGAAAGAAAAGCGCGTTATTTATTAACGGTCAATTGATGACGGTAGCGCAATACGACTCTATCCAAGCATCGAAACCGGAGCGGGATGGATTTTTACCCAGGAATTTGATGCGCCAATACTTATATGCGCGGCATAAATACGGCGATAAGGCAACGGAAGTTATCGGGGAAAAATTCAATCACAATATTCCGAAATTGATGTTTTTCCTGTTGCCCGTATTCGCGTTGTTATTAAAACTATTTTATGATAAGAAGAAATGGTTTTATACGCAACATGGAATCTTCGCATTGCACCTGCATAGTTTCGTATTTCTTTACCTTACAGTAACGATTATTATCAATCAATTGACGCATACCGACATTGCGACCGGGTTATTGATATTGATATTCCCGGTTTACCTGGTGTACGGGTTGAAAACTGCTTATGATCAAAGTTGGTTTACATCGGTTTTGAAAGGCATTTTTATCTACTTTATATACCTGGTAATCGTACTGTTTTCAATTGTTGGTTACCTGGGACTTACTTTCTCCATGATATAAATCAAAAATCATACACCATGCAATACGAATTTATTACCGTGAATCCAGATGCGCAACCCGGGGGAATTGCGCATATACAACTTAATCGCCCCAAGGAGTTGAATGCATTGAACCTGGAGCTAATGTCTGAACTGAAATCGGCTTTGCAGGGGCTAGACAAAAATGAAGCGGTGAAGGTGATCGTTTTAAGTGGTAATGAAAAGGCATTCGCTGCCGGGGCAGATATTAAACAGATGGCGGGGAAGTCTGCCATCGATATGTACGAAGTAGATCAGTTTAGTACCTGGGATGCTATTAAGAAAATAAAGAAACCCATTATTGCGGCTGTAAGCGGCTTTGCCCTCGGTGGGGGCTGTGAACTGGCCATGCTTTGCGATATGATCGTGGCTAGTGAAACTGCCAAGTTCGGGCAGCCGGAGATTAAGATCGGGGTGATGCCCGGCGCAGGTGGTACGCAAAGGTTAACACGCGCTGTCGGCAAGGCTTTGGCAATGGAAATGGTGCTTACCGGGAAATTTATCGATGCTGCTGAAGCTTACCGCGTGGGTCTGATCAACAGGGTGGTGCCGGTAGAATTGTTCCTGGAAGAAGCTTTCCGTTTGGCCGCAGGGGTTGCGGAAATGTCGCCGGTAGCAATCAAGTTGGCAAAAGAATCCGTATTAAAAGCTTTTGATAGCAGCCTGGAGGAAGGATTGCATTTCGAAAGGAAGAACTTTTACCTGTTGTTTGCTTCTGAAGATCAGAAGGAAGGCATGCAGGCTTTCGTAGAAAAACGGCCGCCGGTATTTAAAGGCAAGTAAATGGATTTTCTACAACATCTGCGGTTAACTTTTGTTAGTATAATAAATTATGCCTTTACTCATGCTAGATTTTGAACAGTTATTAAAAAATAACAAGTTATGGGCTGGGGATAGGGTACAGCAAGACCCTGAATATTTCAAACGGCTATCCCTTTTGCAATCACCCAAATTTTTGTGGATTGGTTGCTCCGACAGCCGCGTCCCGGCAAATGAAATTACCAATACCGAACCAGGTGAAATATTCGTTCATCGGAATATCGCCAATATGGTAGTGCATACAGATTTGAACTTGCTAACGGTAATGGCTTATGCTGTAGATCACCTTAAAGTGGAACACGTACTGGTTGTTGGACATTATGGCTGCGGCGGTGTAAAGGCGGCTATGACTAACCAGGATTTCGGTATTCTTAACAGGTGGCTCAATAATATTAAGGATGTTTACCGGTTCCATAGGAATGAATTGGACGCTATCAAAGATGAAGAGGCTAAAACGGATCGGTTGGTAGAGCTGAATGTAAAGGAACAAGTAATGAACCTAGCCAAAACGGAAATTATTCAAACTGCTTGGAAGAAGGAGAACCGCCCGCATCTGCATGGCTGGGTCTACGGCTTGAAGGATGGTTTGATCAACCCGGTATTTCATATGGCGCCGGGTACGCATATTGATCCATTGTATGAGTATGATATAAAATAATCTTTAAAAGCCGGGTGTTTGCAGAAACGGTAGTGCCGCCGTATAAAGCGGGACCTAGTTACCCTTGCAATTTAATAACTTGGTGCTTTCGATATGAGAAACAAGCTAATATTAGGATGCCTGGTTGGTTTATTGGCTGCGTGTCAGCCTGCTGTTAAACCAGAGCAGAAAGTAATGCTACCGGACTCGATGGTTATGGTTCCTTCCGATACGATGATCGTGGCTACCGATACTACTTTAACCCCGGTGATGGTTGAATCTTGGAAGCATTTGCAGTCCTTGAATGGAAAATATGCGCATGAAATCGGGTTGTTACAGAAAGAACCGCTTAAAAAACGGCTGTCAGTTTTACTTTCGAAGAAAGAATTACAAGATTTTCAGGACAGGTACAAGGTGACTCCCCCGATTGAAATCCAGGAAGGGGTATTATTCAATGATGGCTGCAAGCCGCATAATTGTATGGAAGACGAAGCTGCTATCGCTATTGACATGAAAAAAGATATTATTTATATCGGTATTGCCAGGCATAAAAATGTATCGATTTATAGTGAGAAGTCCGATACCATTTACCCGGGGAAATTGAAACAGTGGATGAAGAAATTCATGGAGCCGGGCGCTTTAACGAAGTAAAACGTGTTTATTACTATATAAAAATATAGCCCCGTTTCGGGACTATATTTTTTTGCTCAATATTGAAAACAGGAATTACGCGAGTCTTACGTTAACCGCGCTCAATCCTTTTTCTCCATTTTGAATATCAAAGAGTACATGGTCATTTTCCTGGATATCGTTTTTAAGTCCGGAAATATGTACGAATATATCTTTACCATTATCTTTTGGTGTGATGAATCCGAAACCTTTACTCGTGTTGAAAAATTTAACGGTACCTTCTTGCATTTGTAATAATTTTATTTAGTTAATTGAAAGTTATAGATTGGAAACTTTATGTTTTTTTTCTAATAAATTGTATATCTCAGAATTATTGCTTGTTGCCGAAAGCATGAACAGCTACTTTCCAATTGAATGGTCTTCGAAAAAATTGCTTTAGTAACGTCTCCTGTTAAGGCTTGCGTTTTGGCCGTTTGAGCGGGCGGTATTTACGGTTAATACTTGCTCGTTAAGCATCGTATTTTGCAAATCCGAGATTGCTTTTTCGGCTGATGCTTCATCAAGCATTTCCACGAAAGCAAAGCCCTTGGGGCGTTTTGTAAAGCCGTCAACGATGATTTTCACGGAGCTAACGGTGCCAAATGGAGTAAATATATCTTCTAATTGTTCCGGGGTCGTGGAATTGCTTAAATTCCCTACATAAATATTCATTGTATGCTATTAAATGTTAAAAATATGGCGTCTGTAAAAGCGAAGACTGAGTGAGAAGAGAAAGTATTCAATGCTGTATCAGAAGTAGCAAAGGCAGGAGCCTGTTATTTGGTGAAGTTACTGTTAATAATTGATATTCCAATATTTATTTTTTATTATTTACCTGGAACTGCTATTGGTGTTACCGTTTATCGGGATGCTGCTCTTATGTGTTATGAAGTTTTGTCATCCGCGGTACGTTGTTAGCTGTGATGAAGAGGTTAAATTCAATTGCTTATATTACTGTTGAAAGATAACAAGAAACCCGGCAATCATAGTTGCCGGGTTTGCATAAAATATTAATATCTCTACTGCCTGGTTATTTAAATTTATTTTTTAACGCTTCCAAGCTTGCTTTAAAGTCATTAACCGGCGCTTCTTTTTTCTGTGATTTCGCGGGCTCCCTTCTTCCTTCTTTTCTCGGCTCCCTGTTCCTGGAAGCTGCCGGTTCGCTATCTTTCATAGAAAGTGAAATTCTTTTTCTAGCGATGTCAATTTCGAGAACGGTAACGGTAACTTTCTGGTTTAATTTAACCGCTTCGTTAGGATTGCTAATGAATTTATTAGATAAATGGGAGATATGCACCAGGCCGTCTTGTTTTACGCCGACATCTACGAATGCACCGAAGGCCGTAATATTGGTTACGACGCCCGGTAATTGCATGCCCACTTTCAAGTCTTCCATCTTGTGAATACCTTCCGCGTATTCGAATATTGATATCTCGTCCCTTGGGTCACGGCTAGGTTTATCCAATTCTTTGAGTATATCTTCCAAGGTAAGCAAGCCTACTTCTTCGCTGACATATTCTTTTACATTGATTTTTTTACGCAATGGCTCCTGGCTCATAAGGTCCTGCACGGTGCTATTCAGTTGCTGTGCCATCTGTTCTACCAGCGGGTAGCGTTCCGGGTGAACGGCAGAGTTGTCGAGCGGGTTATCCCCATTTTCGATTCTCAAGAAACCGGCGCATTGTTCGAAGGCTTTTTCTCCCAGTCGCGGCACTTTTTTAAGCTCCAACCTGTTTCTGAAGACGCCGTTTTCCTTGCGGAACTTAACGATATTATCTGCCAAGGATGGTCCGAGGCCAGATACGTAAGCTAGCAGGTGTTTTGATGCGGTATTGAGGTTTACGCCGACATTATTCACGCAGCTCACAACTACGCGATCCAGGCTTTGTTTCAAGCTGCTTTGATTGACATCGTGTTGGTATTGCCCAACGCCGATTGATTTAGGGTCGATCTTCACCAACTCTGCCAATGGGTCAATTAGCCTTCTACCGATCGATACGGCGCCCCTCACGGTAACATCCTGGTCGGGGAACTCTTCCCTGGCCACTTCCGATGCGGAGTAAACGGATGCCCCGCTTTCGTTTACCATGAACACGATTACCTTTTTACCGAAATCAATTTTCTTTACAAATTCTTCTGTTTCCCTTCCGGCGGTTCCGTTACCTACGGCGATGGCGGCAGAATCGTAGCGGTTTACCCAAGATTGGAGTAGCTTTTCCGCATCATCCCTCTTATAGTTTTTCTCCAGCGGGAAGATCACATCGTGATCTAACATGTTTCCCTGGCTGTCGAGCGCAACTAATTTACATCCCGTACGGTAGCCCGGATCGATTGCCAAAACGGGTTTCGGCCCCAATGGAGCGGCTAATAAAAGTTGGCGTAAATTTTCAGCGAATACATCGATGGCTTCCCCATCTGCACGTTCCTTTATAAGAGCCCGGAATTCATTTTCCAAGGAGGGGCGCATCAGTCGTTTATAAGCATCCGTGATGGCCTTGGTGATTTGTTCTCCCGCTGCATTTTTCTTTTTCACGAACTGCTTGGTCAATATTTCGAGCGCATCTTCCTCGGCCGGCGCGATTGTCCCGTAAAGGAAACCTTCCGCTTCCCCGCGCAAGATGGCTAACACCCTGTGCGAAGGCATTTCCATAATGTCCTCGTTGAAGTTGAAATAATCCTTGTATTTGGCGGCTTCTTCTTCTTTGCCCTCGATAACTTTCGCGGATAATTTTCCTGTATTTGTAAATATTTTACGCACCTTATCACGTGCCTCAGCATTCTCGTTCACCCATTCCGCGATGATATCGCGGGCGCCTTTTAAAGCTTCATCATTGCTGGCAACCTGTTCGTTAATAAATGTTTGTGCAATTTCATCTAGGTTAATGTCTTCCTGCTCGAACAAAATTTTTGCAAGGGGTTCCAAGCCTTTCTCGATGGCCACTGTAGCCCTGGTTTTACGCTTGGGTTTATATGGTAAGTAAATGTCTTCCAGTTCATTCAATTGCCAGGTGCTTTCTATTTTCTCCAGCAATTCCGGCGTCATTTTCTCTTGCTCCGTGATGGTTTTAATAATGAAAGCCCGGCGATCATCCACCTCTTTATATCTCTTTTGAAGATCTTCAATGCGGGCAATTTGCACTTCGTCGAGGCTCCCGGTAACTTCTTTACGGTAGCGGCTAATAAAAGGAACGGTGGAACCTTCATTGAGCAAGTTCATCGTGTTTTCTGCTTGCTTCTTTGAAATGCCCAATTCTGCCGAGATAAGCTCAATGTGCTTTAAATTCATATTCACTTAATTTTGGAATCTTGATGCAACTTTTTTGATGGTAACGAATCGATTGTCTCCGGAATGCCGGGGCGGCAAATCTACTTAAAATGACAATCTAATAGTGAAAAATATCTGTAAATCGATTTTTTACTTTAGGAATTTTTACAATTTGAACAGGCCCGGTAAATCCCGCTTTCATGTTACTTGTCCATCCCTATTGGGAAGTACATTCCAACGGGGATACAAATATAACGATTCTGCCGTTCCGGTTAATAACCGAAAACCCTGTTGCGGAATAGGTTATAGGTTTGTTGCAAATGCTTATTGAGCAGGATAAGGATCATGAAAATGATAAATACTATGGCTAACCAGGTGAATATTTCCATGTTGCCTAATAAGAAGCTTTGTGTACGGATCGAAGCATCGAGCTGTTTATAAGCCAACTGTCCCGCGGCGCCGGAACTGTACCCCTTCGAAATGAATGTAGCCGTTAATGTGCTGAGCCGCTCTTCTGCCAAGGGGTTGGTTGCCGTAATATTACGCGATAGGGAAATGTAATGCGAGCGTTGTAAGAAAACCTGCGCATTATGGATCAGGCAAAAACCGAGGGAAGTAGCCCAAAAGCGTGTCGAAGCCCCGGCCCGGGAACCAAAAATTGCCAGGTGAGACGGCGCTTGTGCCAATATAAACATGATTAGGGGCGTGAATATCAGTCCCACGCTAAGGCCTTGCAGGTAGTATGGCAACGCGATTTCCCCGATGCCAACTTCCAGTTTGAACAGGAAGCGGAACCAATAAAGGTATATAGCCATGATGCCGAAAGAAGCGGCAAAGATATATTTTACGGGAAATTTTCTTATTAATAGGGTAGCTGCGATGATGACCCCCGTGGCGCTGCCAGCGGCATTGATCCATTGTATTTTGGCAAGGTAAAGTTGTTCCCAATGCCAAACCTGCACCATCGTAGCGTGACAAACATTCAGGGTTGCCCGGCCAATATATAAAATGATGAATAGTAATAAGCCCGATCTCAGGTTTGCGCTTTTCAAGATGTCCAGGTTAAACAAGGGCCGTTTACTGGTTTTTTGCCTGGTGATGAATAACCCGCTGAAAATAATAAATATGGTAATTCCCAAGCGGATGTCCCAGGCGTTTAACCAATATCTTTTTTCACCGTAAACCAGTACATACGTGCCTGCTACCAATAGCGCTACCAGGATTATATAACCGGCAAAATCAACTTGGTATAATGGTAATTTCCGCTCTAATCGCTTATTGTTAAAAAGTAAGATAATGATGGCTAAACCTATGATCTGAACACCGATCGCGCCGTAAATCATGTACCTCCAGTCCCATTGATCTAAAGTAAAACCTACGAGGAAATTGATGATAGCGGGAGAGCATAAGAGCACGCAATAGAAGAATGAATAAACAATCACGCGGCCAAACTTAGAGGGGAAGCGGGTAAATAAAAGTTGTATCATGACGCCGCCTGGTAATGCCATGATAAACCCATCGATCATTCTTAGCACAACAAACATTGTCATGTTTTTAACGAAGGCGCTTGCAAATAATACGACGATCGTTAATAAGTTAATGCCGATTAAATAATTCCTGGCGGCAAAGAACCTGGCAAAACGTTGTTCGATCAACATCGTGGCTATCAAGGTGCCGTATGTTAATGACATCGTAAATTGCATGTCTTCCGGTTCTATTCCGAGGTAACTGGCAGTATAGGTCGAGTTGGAATTATACAAACCCAACAGCAGCATGGCTGGTAAAATGCAAAATATCAAACCAGCTTTAATAGCCCATCCGGGCAGCCATTCCCTGAATATAGAACCTGTTTTTATCATCGCTTACTCCTTATCTTTTACTGTTACCACGGCATTCATTCCCGCCCTTAAATATTGTTGTAGGCTATCTTGTCCTGCCAGCTCAATCCTGACGGGGATCCGTTGTTCGATTTTTACGAAATTACCGGTAGCATTGTCGGGTGGTAATAACGAAAACATAGCGCCGCTCGCCGGTGATAAACTGCCGATCTTCCCTTGGAATACATGGGATCCGAAAGCATCCACCTTGATTTTAACGGCTTGTCCCTCGTGTAAATGTTGAATTTGTGTTTCTTTGAAATTGGCGGTGATCCATTTTTCGTCACTTACCATCGCAACCAAGGTTTGTCCTTCACGCAGCAGTTGGCCGGGTTGAATGGTACGTTTACCCACGTAACCATCGAAAGGAGCGGTGATCACCGTATAAGAAAGGTAGAGTGCGGCATTGTTTTTGGCTGCTTCCCGCGCTTTGACCAAGGCGGTTGCCGTGGGAATGCGCGAGGCGGCTTCGTTGCTGCCGATTTCCGTGCTGGTAATACTGTTTTCAATTTCCTTTAAATGCGCTTGCGCCGATACGTATGCTGTTTTAGCTTGTTCGAATTGTTGCTCCGTTACAGCTTCGTCCTTCAATAAATTTTGAAAACGTTTATAATCTTGCCCGGCTTTCCAGGCTTGTGCTTCGGCTGCTTCCAATTGTGCTTTTCGCACGGGGATGTTACTGGCTGAAGCGGCAGCGCCTTCCTGCAATACGTGGATGTTCATCTTGGCATTTTCAAGGTCGGCCTCCGCCATGGCTAGTTTTGCTTTATATTCTCGGTCGTCGATAATAACCAGTGTATCGCCGGCGTGAACAAACTGGTGTTCCCGGAACTTTATTTCCTTGATATAACCATTTACCCTACTGGCAACCGGTGTGATATATTGATCTACCTGTGCATCATTTGTTTGTTCATGGTTACGGTAATAGATATAAAACCATATACCTGTTACTAAACCGGCAAGCACTATAATACTTGCTAGGATCACAGCAATAGCGTTCGTGATCTTTGCAAGTAAATTTTTCGATGTTTTTATATTGTTCATAATATTAATAGCTCAATTGTAGTATGATTTAAAGAGAACCGGTGATGTATTGCAATTCATACCATTTTTTCTGCGTTTCGATCCTGGTGGATGAAGCATTGAATTGCGCGGCGAGTAATTCGTTATCCGCATCGATCATATCGGTAATTAAAGCCAGTTGGTTCAAATATTTTTGTTTTACGATCCTGTAATTTTCTGTCGCCTGCCGGATAGCATGCTCCGTGATATCAATCTTGTCAATATATTCATTGTACTTGGTGACCGCCGTATGGACTTGTTGCGAAACTTGTTCCTTGGCAATTTCTATCCGTAAATCCTGCAAGCTGAGTTCTTGCGCTGCCATTTTTACTTTTTTCTTATTGGTAAATAATTTTGTAATGCTAAAGTTGATATCAACCCCGGCCATACCAAGATGGTACCAGTTCGGATCGGGTGGGAAGAAGTAATAATTAGGGTAATTTAACCCGTATGAACCAACGAGATCAACGGTGGGTAATATATTACCTTTAATGATCTTCCTTTCTGTTTCCAGGATACTTTTTTCCTGTTTCAATATTTTGATATCATCTTGTTGCCCGTATGATAACTGCAAATTTTTATTAACGGATGCCCTGCTAAAAGCTGCTTTCACCAAGCCCGGCGTATCAATAGTAACGGCTGTATTTTCATCCAGCTCCAGCCAAAGTTGCAATTGGTGTAAACTGATTTCAATATCATTTTTTACCGATAGTAAATTCATCTGCTGCTCAGACAATTGAAGTTGTGCCCTCAATATTTCATTCTTCGTAACCAGGCCGTTGTTCTTCAATGATTTAACCTGTTCCAACCGGGTTTGTTCTTCCTTGATATGTTCTTCTACCAAGCGTTGCATTTCCATGAGTTTATAAATGTCCAAGTATAGTTCATGGATTTGTAGGCGTACTTGTCTTTCTGTTTGCGCTGTTTTCAGAACGGATAAATCCACTTCTTGGGCGCCTTTCTTGATCATCTGTTGAATTTTGCCACCCTTGTAAATGGGAAGTTTGGCTTCCATCGTAAAATCAACTTTATCATGGATCGTTTTATAGGTTACCGGGTCTTTTAAACCCCGGTCGTATTGAACCAGGTTGCCCAGGCGCATGTAGTTGCCATGGAATCCGACCTCCGGTACTTTTTCATCCGCAAGCTGCCCCGCCTTTGTTTTAGCGATGCCGGTTTGCAACCGGGCATTACGGATATGTTTGTTAATATCCATGCTTAATGAAATGGCTTCCTGCACGGAAATATGTTTTACAGGCGCTTGTGCTTTTACAGTAGAATGTATGATGCACAACGCGAACAAGTAAATGATTTTGTTAATATAAAATATGCTTTTGCCCATGTTTACTATTCCTCCTTATTGTACCCCGGCTTTTCCCAACATGACAATACAAGTTCATATCCATGAATCGATACATGAATGATGAAAAAAGATGTAATATGTTAGCGTATTAAGTTGAGATCAGTGAAATTTGGGATGGGTTGTCATCCTTTTGGGGACCCTTGAATTTCTAATGCAAAATTACGGAATGTTGGAAAGGTATAATTATTTAAATTTGACAATCATTTATTCATTTCTGCCATGTTGAGAGCGCCCGATTATTTGTTGGAAGTTGACATGAATCCTACCGATGTTTATTGCAGCCACAGCCGCATGCAGGAAATTCATTTACCTACCCATAAGCATCTGAAAGGCCAATTTTTGTATACTGAAGGAGGAATCGTTCACCTGGAAACGGAAGCGAAGACCTATTTTATCCCCGCCCGGCATTTTATGTGGATTCCGCCGGGATTAAACCATAGCATTACGGCAAATAAATCTACGGTCATGCTACGGAATCTTTATTATCCTGTTAGTAAACAAGACCAGGAATTTTACCGTAATATCGGCATTTATCCTGCGAGCGACCTGTTGCTGGAAATGCTTACATATACGAAGCCTTGGAGCGGGCGGCATATTGATAGAAGTGATCCCCGCGATTTTACTTTCATCATGGCTATCAAGGCCATCTTGCCCGATATTAGCAAATACAGTGTACCTTTAGCCTTGCCTTACCCTAAGGATGAACGCTTGTTGGAAGTGATTCGCTATATGTACCGGCATATCGATGACCCTTTGCAATTACCTGCCCTGGCGAAGCAATTCGGGTTTAGCGAGCGTTCGTTATCGCGGCTCTTCCAGCAGGATGTCGGGATGTCTTTCTTACAATTTTTTAAAATTCAAAGGTTGTTGAGGGCCTTGGAATTGCTTTTAGATGGGAAATATGCCATCAGCGAGATTGCCATGATGGTCGGATATTCAAGTTTGCCTACTTTTAGTAATACATTTAACAGCATCCTGGGTGTCAGGCCCACTGAATATGTAAAATTGAGGGGAGTACGTAATAATAAAGACGGTACACCGAAAGCTCGCTAATTTTATTTTAACTTGCTGATCGATATGAAAACAGAAAACAAAGCATTGGGATACTCGTTCGAAAGATTATTGACAATTATGGAAGATCTCAGGGAGAAATGTCCATGGGATCGTAAGCAGACGATACAGTCACTCCGGCAATTGACAATTGAGGAGCTATACGAATTGGTAGATGGGATAACGGTAGAGGATTGGCCGGGGATCAAGGAAGAGTTGGGGGACATCCTGTTACATATCGTTTTTTATGCCAAGATAGCTTCCGAACAATCACAATTTAATATAGATGATGTAATAAATGCCGTTTGTGATAAACTGGTGGCCCGCCACCCCCATATTTACGGTGATGTGAAATTGGAAGATGCGGAACAGGTAAAACAGAATTGGGAAAAGCTGAAACTGAAGGAAGGAAAGAAAAGTGTCCTTTCCGGCGTACCGAAATCATTGCCGGCGCTAGTGAAGGCAATGCGCTTGCAAGAAAAGGCCAAGCAGGTCGGCTTTGAATGGGAACATACGCACCAGGTTTGGGATAAAGTGCAGGAAGAACTGGCGGAGCTCCAATCCGCGGTTGCCCAAGGGGACCAGGATGCCATGGAAGATGAGTTTGGGGATGTAATGTTTGCATTGGTGAATTATTCCCGCTTTCTAGGGGTAGATGCCGAGAACGCATTGGAAAGAACCAATAAAAAATTCATTTCCCGCTTTCAAAAGATTGAAGATATGGCAAGGGAAAAGGGACTCAGCCTGTCTTCCCTTGATCTCGCCGCTATGGACGAACTTTGGAACGAGGTAAAGCGCCGTGAAAAGGCGGGCGAAAAATAGGCATATTCTTTGTGCCCTAGCGAGATACCCTTTTCATGATCCCTGTAAAATTTTCAAACACTGATAGAAATCAAGGAAATACGGCTTTTTATTTTTAGAAATGGCTACCTGCTGATTATCGCGGCATGGTTATTCACCATCGCGTTCGGGTTTAATAACTATTGGACGTATTACTCTTCGCCGCAGGGAGTTAAAAGAAGCATTGAAAAAGGAATCCAGGAGCAGGAAACCAAGTTCCAGGAGATAGCTTCAGATACCATCTTGATGCAACAGCTATTGCAAAGGAAATATTCTGAAAGCGAATTAAAATCATTATACCAGCGGGATATTTATGTATATACTTACGATGTTAGCGAGGAAGGTAACCGCTTAACTTTCTGGAGTACCAACAGTATCGTTCCCGATGATTGGGCCAAGAGGCCAAAAGTTGGTACCTATTTTAAAAAGCTCAACAATGGTTTTTACGTAGAGCTATCCAAGCAGATTGGACATGAAGATGGGCATACGCAATTTTTAGTGGGTTTGATCCCGGTAAAGTTTGAATATTCTATTAACAATAATTATTTAGCGAATACTTTTTATAAGAAGCCGGCTATCAGCGATTCTTATTCTATCCATGACGGCCCGCCGGGCATGCCGGTTTATAGTAAAAACAATGATGTATTATTTTACCTATACTATAATCCCACCACGCTATATAATACCCCCAGCTTAGCAAGTATTATCTTGATTTCGTTGGGCTGTATCTGCATCCTGGTGTTTATCAACCTCGTGGGAAGTTTCTTAGCTAAGCGTTTTAATCCTTTATGGGGCTTCTTGCTATTGCTGGTAGTCGTCATCAGCTTCAGGGTAATTACCTATTTATACCCTTTCCCGTTCGATTGGAGGGCGCTAAATTTGTTCTCGCCTACGATCTATGCCCGCGATGATGTTTTTAGATCACTGGGGGACCTATTATTAAATGTGTTGCTTGTAACCTGGCTCGTGCTCTTCTTCAGGCAGCATGTCCGAACGATTAAACCGCCTGTATTGAAGAAGAAATGGCAATTGTGGTCGGTAATCGTATTGTCGGGATTCATGATGTACGTGGTAGGACAGTTTCTCTCTGACCTGATGCGTAGCTTGGTGATTGACTCCCGTATTTCTTTTGCAGTAACGGATTTTTTGAGCCTTACTGAATACAGCGTAATCGGTACGATTGTCGTAGGTTTTATTGCTATCAACTTCTTGTTTTTTTCCCAGATAGTAAACTATTTATTAAACCAATTAACAGATTTCCAATTCAGGAGTAAATACCTTTTCCTAGCTATTACTGGCCTGTTGTGGTTGTTATTGAGAATAAAAGATCCAGAGTTCGGATACTCGGTTGCATTGATGATTTGGCTGTTAGGTTACGTGGTGATGCTCGACCTGTTGACCCAGAAGTTCGAAAGCAGCCCGGCCTCCGTGCCATTCCTGTTTTGGATGCTGGTGATGACTATCACGACTTCCGCGGTATTGATTTATTACAATGGCCAAAAGGAGTTGACACAGCGCATGCGGATGGCAGATATTATCTCCCAGCAGAAGGATCCCTACCTCGAAACCTTATTGATGGATGTCGGGGACAGGATGCAGCACGACGATTTTGTAATTGCATTCTTTTTAAATAAGTCGAGACGTTATAAAGAAGTATTGCGAACAGAACTGGATAAAAAATATTTTACCGGTTACCTGGCAAAATTTGATAGCAAACTGTATACATTCGATGAAAAAGGTAAAGCGGTATATAATAGCGATACAACGAGTTATATTAATTTCCTTGAAGAGTTTCAGCCTACTTCCGATTTGATGGCGAAGCAGGCAGACAAAGATTTATATTACCACGAAAGAAGTTACGGTGATTACAGTTATATCGGCAGTAAAAAAGTTATCAATTCAGAAGATAGCTCGACACTGGGTTATATTATGTACATCGTCACGCCGGAAGTTGCCCAAAAGGAGAAACTTTATCCCGAATTGCTAATTGACGGTGAAACATTGGATAACGAGGTCGAATTGACTAGCAATTATTCTTATGCAGTTTATGACAAGGGGGATTTAGTTACCAATTATAATGATTTCCAATTTCCGGTGAAGCTTTATGCAGCTGATATTCCTACAACAGATTACGCGGTGAAAGATATATCGGGGTATTCAAAACTATATTACAAGGCATCGAAGGACAAGCTCGTGATCATAGTAAAGAAGAACCGGGACTTCGTGGAGTTTATCACCTTATTTGCATACATGTTTTGCCTGTTCTTATTGATTATCGCTATTTACAGCATCCTGGATTTACTGGTGAAAGCGAGGATGCGGATGGCCAATATCAAGGATATGTTGAACATCACGATACGCCGGAAAGTGCAGGGGACTATTATTTTCGTGGTGTTGTTTGCATTCATCGTACTTGGTGTTACTACAATCCTTTTTTACATCGATAGGTACCAGGTTGATAATAAGAAAATGTTGAGCAAGTCGCTACATGACATTTCTGTAGAGATAGAAAACATTTTTGCTACGCAAAGGATGTTTGATGCATTGGAAGGTATTTATGATCCGATCTTCCAAGCAAAGTTGTCAAATTCCATTACTAAGATTGCGGACGAACATAATGTAGATATCAACGTTTACGATACAGACGGGAAGCTACAACTCGGTACGCAGCCTTTAATTAACCAGAAAGGTTTGATCTCAACAAAGATTAACCCGATGGCATTTTACGAATTATCGGGATTGAATAAAATTCAATTTATACAGTCCGAGAAGATCGGTAAGATGCAATACCTATCCGGTTACATGCCACTGCGTGAACAAGGGGAAGTATTCGCTTATATCAATATCCCTTATTTTGCTACGCAGACAGAATTGAATCAACAGATTTCCACTTTCCTCGTGGCATTAATAAATATTAACGCTTTTATATTCCTGATCGCGGGCATACTGGCAATATTGATCACCAATAGCATTACCAAGTCGTTCTCATTGGTAGCAGAGAAATTGCGCGGTGTCAACCTGGATCAAGCAAATGATCAGATCGAATGGAACCGCAACGACGAGATTGGCGCCCTTGTAAAGGAGTATAACAAGATGGTTTTACAATTGGAAATCAGTGCCAACCAATTGGCTAAAAGTGAAAGGGAAGGAGCTTGGAGAGAAATGGCTCGGCAGGTGGCCCACGAAATAAAGAACCCTTTAACGCCGATGAAGCTGAGCATCCAGTACCTTCAACGGGCCATTGCCAATGATTCCCCTAATGTTAAGGATCTTTCTAAGAACGTTGCTAACACATTGGTAGAACAGATTGAACACTTGGCCAATATCGCGTCAGACTTCTCGGCGTTTGCCAAGATCAGCGAGGGAAATAACGAAGCGGTGCATTTAAACGAAATGCTCCGCTCCTTAACGGGCTTATACCAAAGTTTGCCGGAATGCAGCGTGCATTACCATGAACCGGCTAAGGATCTTTACGTTTGGGCCGATAAAACCCAGTTGAACCGTTTATTTACCAACCTGTTGCAGAACGCCATTCAAGCCATGGATGAAACGGTTGTTGGCCGAATCGATGTAGGAATACAGGAACTCGGCGGGGAACCTCCATATGTAACGGTAGCCATCCGCGATAATGGCCAGGGGATCCCGGAAGACGTTCGCCCTAAAATTTTTGAACCTAATTTCACGACGAAATCATCCGGTACGGGGCTCGGTTTGGCGATGTGTAAAAACATTGTTGAACATGCCCATGGGGAGATATGGTTCGTGACCGCTACCGGCCAAGGAACGACCTTTTACGTGAAATTGCCCTTGATGGAAGGTGTTCTAGCGTAGAGACAAGGCATGCCTCGTCTCTACATTCGCGTCCTTCCTCCCCGTTCTAGCCTCCCTCAAATAAAAAAACGCTACCGGTTATACCGGCAGCGTTAAATATTTTCAAGGCAGATGGACAAAGTCATCCCCGGAAAAGGTTATTCAACCTTAGTAGGAAAGCTTTCCTTTATTTTATCCAGCAATTTCGTTTCGATCATCTTTTCTGCCAGTACGATCATGTTCTTAAAAGCGGTAGCTTTAGAGATGCCGTGACCGATGATAACAGGTTCGGATACACCGAGAACGGGAGTGCCACCGTAAGTCTCAAAATCAAAACGGGCGATGTATTCATCCTGGATATTCCTTCTCACGGAGAGGTCATAGAATGATTCGGCCATTTTTAGGATTACGTTCCCAGTAAAGCCTTCACAAACGACTACATCCGCTTTATCCGTAAATACATCCCTACCTTCGACGTTACCGATGAAATGGATTTGCTCGTTTTCTTTCAGCAGTGGGTAAGTCGCTTGCGCTAGCAAGTTTCCTTTACCTTCTTCTTCACCGATATTCAATAATCCAACTTTGGGTTGTGGCACCCCGAGGATGTACTGCGAGTATAAAGAACCCAAAACAGCGAATTGAACGAGATTTTCCGGTTTACAATCGGCATTGATACCCGCATCTAATAAAGTATTAGCGGAGCCGTCTTCGCGGGGGAGGGGAGTAGAGATTGTAGGTCTTTGTATACCATCAATAGGTTTGATAGAATAGATAGCGCCTACCATCATAGCCCCCGTATTACCGGCGCTGATAAAGGCATCTATTTTCTTATGCTGTAAGAGATAGAAACCTATCGCGATAGAGGATTGTTGTTTTTCCTTCAGCGCTTTGGTAGGATGTTCATTCATCCCGATTACTTGGGATGAATGAACGATCGAATATTTTGATTGGTCCAACTGGGCATCAGCGATAAGAGGTAACAAAGCTTGTTCGTCACCAATCAGCACCAGGTGCACATTTGTAGCAACGGTGTCTAAAAATAGTTTTACTCCTTTTACTGCTTCCAGGGGCGCAAAATCGCCACCCATCATATCTAGCCCGATTCTCATGCAACTATGTATTTGTCTGTTAGCTCGGGTGTAAAAATAGTAAAATTATTTAGTGTTGGCTTGTTTTTCCAATACAACTTTACCCTTGTAGAATAACTTGTTTTCTACCCAATGAGCACGGTGTCTCAAATGCACTTCGCCAGTAGCACTGTCTGTGCTTAATGTGTCAGCAACTGCCTTGTAATGCGTTCTTCTCTTAGCTGATCTTTGCTGAGAATGTCTGCGTTTAGGATTTGGCATTTTATTTAATTTTTAATTGTCCGAATTAAAATTAATTGTCTCTAAATTTTTCCAAGTCTTTCCAGATTGGATTTGATGCATCGTTTGCTTGCTGGCGCATCTTTTCCAGCATTTCTATTACCTTTGGATCGCAACCGCTCTTACCCTCGCTGTTGTCCGGGTGAATGCGCTGCATGGGAATACTCAGGTTGATGAATTCGTAGATCCAATCGGCTACGTTGACATGGGAATCTGTCTGCGAAATATATTTCACATCAGGATCGCCGGTGTCGTTCATCTCGCCGGGGTTTTCAACCAGTTTTACCACCTGGTCAAAATCATCCCATAGTTGCATTTCGAACGGCTGACCGCAACGGTCGCACGTTACAGTAACCGTACCGCCAATTTCGAACTTTAGCATGAAGAAGTTACTTTTTTTGTCAAATTGTAACTTCACCGTAGCTTTACAATTACTAAAGTCCTGTTGGCCATAGTTTTCAAAGAAACTATCATTAATTTCGTACTGAAACGTATGAACCCCGGGTTTTAGTCCTACAAAGGCTATATCAAATTCTCGGAGTTGTTTCATAACAAAAAACCTCGCTTTAAGAGGGATGCAAAGGTAATTAAATATTTGCAAATGCAAAAATTTAGCGAAAAACCTGTTTGCTTTTAAATTTAATATATTATTTATTGCAAAAAAATCAGATATTTACCGCTAATCATATAGCATTGTTTCGAGCATAAGCTTTAAGAACTTACGACTGGACCAGATTCTATGAAGCCCTGTAAATATCCCTATTTGATTTTTTATTTGAATTATGACTTTTAAAGGAAGACCCGGTATCAAAAAATCTAAAAGAACTCCAGAAAATCCCCTCCAACGTGGCGCCAACAACGTGCCGCCAACCGGTGTTTTGTCCCTACCCATCCTGTCTTTCCTGCAAAACTCGAATGCCGGGATGCTGGTAACCGACGAAAAACACCGTTTTATTTGGGCCAACGAGATTTACCTGGATTATTTCTCCGCTCTTCCTACATTTCTTGATGACTTCTTTCATCAACCCTATAACGGCGTAATCGAATATATGAAGCCTTACGTACTCTTTCCCGATGCTTTCGAAATGAAAATGAAAGAGTTACGGAGAAAGAAAAAACCGTATTTCGGTTGGGAGCTTCTCTTTTCAGACGGCGCTATCCGCGAAGTTAGCTATATCCCCATTTTTGAAAAAAAATCTTTCCAGGGCAGCGTATGGCAAATCGTGGATGTTACCAAGCAAAAACGCGAACAAATGGCTGTCCGCGATTATGCGAATAAATATAGTGTTGTCTTAAATCACCTGAACGCGGCTGTTTGCGAAACTGATGTCGACGGAAATATCACCCATGTTCACCATAGCTTTTGCCGCCTTTCAGGCTATTCCGAAGAGGAATTAATCGGTCAGAATATCACGGAACTATTCGTTCCCCAGGAAAGCCGCGAATATGCTAGGAACTTGAGGAAGTACCGGGTAGATAACAATGTGCCGCTATTGTACGACCTGGAAATTATTTTGAAAGACGGTACCCGCAAATGGGTGCTGGCCAGTTCCAGCAATATTTACGATGCTGCCGGCAAACCCGTTGGCGGCGTTGGGATCCATATGGATATCACGGCGCAAAAACTCCAGCAAATTGAACTGGAGAAAGCCCGCCATGCCGCGGAAGAGGCCCAGCGTATCCAGAAAGAGTTCCTGGCTAATATGAGCCATGAAATCCGCACACCGTTGAACGCCATCATCGGTATGATACATTTGTTGAATGAAACGGCGCTCGATGAAGATCAGAAGGAATATATCAAGATATTAAAACATTCCTCCGGCATCTTGCACGACCTTATCACCGATATCTTGGATATCAGCAAGATCGAAGCCGGTAAGCTGGATGTGAATCCGAGGGAATTTGATTTGAGGGAATTGGTACAGTCCATGACGGAAACCTTCCAACTGAAATTGGGGCAAAGACCGATCAAGTTGACGGTCGAATTTGACAAGCAGCTGGATTCCTTATTGGTCGGAGATGATAAGTTATTGAACCAAATCCTGATGAATTTACTCGGAAATGCTGAAAAGTTCACAAAGGAAGGGGAAATTGCCCTTTCCGTGGACCTGGACCGGCGCATCGGTAATACGGTGTGGGCTAAATTCAGGGTTTGCGATACCGGCATCGGGATAAAGAAAGATAAACTGGAACTAATCTTCCAAAATTATAAACAGGCCGAAAAGGATATCCGTGAGCGTTACGGGGGAACCGGTTTAGGCCTGGCCATCGCCAAACAATTGGTAGAATTGCAGGGCGGACAAATCTATATCGAGGAAGCGCCCGTATTTAATACTTGTTTCACTTTTACTTTGCCACTGGCCGATACGGGAAAACCGTTGATGCCTACCAGCGAGCTGGAACAGAAATATGCCAGGATCAATTTCGGTAGCTCCAAGGTATTGGTAGTGGAAGACAACCAGATGAACCTGAAGTATATCTTGAGTTTACTCGAAAAATATAAGATCGATTACCAACTCGCAACCAATGGCCCGGATGCGCTTTATTTCCTGAATTCTAAACAATTTGACCTGGTACTGATGGATATCCGTATACCCGGGATGGATGGTTTCGAATTGGCCAAGAAGATCCGGGAAGATGAAAGTAAACCAAATGTAGCCACACCTGTTATTGCTACCACGGCTGCCGCGGTGCCCAGTACCATTACGAAGGCGAGGGTCATCGGTATCACCGATATATTAACAAAACCATATACACCGGATCAACTGTTACTGATCCTGAATAAATATTTGAACGAAGACGAAACTGAACTAATAATGGAAGTTCCCAACTACAGTGGTTATGAATTTCATCCGAAACTGGATGTTCGATACCTGAACTCTTTATACGAAAGTAATATCGGGTACGCGGTCGATCTGTTTGAAATATTCGTAATGACGATGGAAGAGGAGATGCAAAAGTTGCTCAATACGGCGAAGAACAAGGATTTGGAACAACTGAAATTCCAAGTACATAAAATCAAACCCAACTTTTCGATGGTGGGACTGACCTGGATAACCGGGAAAATGGAAACCTTAGAAGATTACCTGCGCAAAAATAATGATGTAGACGTAGTTACTGAAATGTTGACTTCCGTTCAGCAAGAAGTAATTGAATTTTTCCCGATCATCAAGGAAGAACTGGGAAAGATGCAAGACTTTATCAAGAAATAAATTTTAGAAAGCCCTTACGATCTCGCGGATGCTGTTATAATAGCTGCCGCCAAAGAGGATATAATGCACCAGCAATGGGTATAACTGGCAAATGCCGATCCGCTGTTGCCAACCCGGTTGCAACGGGTAAGTTTTATCGTAGGCCTGGTAAAAACGGTTGTCGAAACCGCCGAACAAGCGGGTCATAGCCAAATCCATCTCGCGGTAACCGTAATAAATAGCGGGATCGTAAACATATGCCTGTCCTTTTTTGCCAACCATAAAATTACCTGACCATAGATCGCCATGCAATAATGACGACGGTTCACCGGGGAAAATCTGCGGAAAGCGCTTGCAAAGTGCTTCTAATTGCTGCGCCAACGTTTTGTCGAGCTGATGCTCATCGTAAGCCAGCTTTACCAGGGGCATAATACGGTTGAATGCATAAAAAACGGGCCAGTTGTTATAAGGGGTATTGTATTGCTTTATAGAACCGATATAATTCGATTCATTTAAGCCGAAATAAGGCTGCGATTGCCGGTGAAGCTGCGCTAAACCGGCGCCAAAATGCTCCCAGAAATCATGCCTGGCAGCTTCTTTGGGAATGTACTCCGTTACGAGGTAAGCGGCATTGCCCACATGGCCATACAGGTAAGGCTCGGGAACCGCGATGCTTCTGGCCGCTCTCAAGGCCTGTAATCCATGTAATTCTTTTTGAAAGATTTTAGGGAATTTTTTATGATCGTTTATTTTTAGAAAATAGTCACCTTCATTGGTGGCGATTTTATATGTGAAATTAATATCGCCGCCATATAACTTTTCTGATTGAATTATCTGTATTTTCACCCCGAATTTTGCAGAGAGTTTTATTGCAATATCTTGGAGTAATTTATCATCGATCATGTTCCTAAAATAATTATGGAGAACCGCGTCAATTTTAAAATCAAGTTTATAAGGATTGCACTTTCTTTATTGGTGATTGCAATAGTACAGTTTTTACTCAATGCAAATATACGGCTCGCTGATTTTTATTTCCATAGATGGTACGTTTCTATAAGTAAGGGTTTAAGGTATGTTTTGGGTAATGTCCCGTTTAGTATAGGTGACGTAATATACACAACATGGATCATAATAGGGATTGTTTTTTTATTTAAGATCGTATTTAATGCTGTACGCGTAAAATGGAGGGAGGCCGCGTATATACTCTTACAAGCGGTTCACTCGGTATTGCATATTTACCTGGCTTTCCTGCTTTTATGGGGATATAATTACCAGAGGAACTCCGTGGAGGAGGATTTTAATTTGCCGCCGTCAGCCCATTATGATGCAAATTCTTTATACCGTTTATCGGATACGCTGGTCAACATGGCTAACGGGGAACTGGAAATGATCTTCCGGGAAAAGTTAGATCGCGATCTTCCCAAGGAACAGTTGTTCGGGATGGCGGCAGCAGCATATGATCGCTTAGCTACAGAAAATGTACATCTAAATTATACTTATACTTCTATTAAACCTTCGTTATATAACAAGTGGTTGAATTATATCGGGGTAACCGGTTATTTAAACCCCTTTACCAACGAAGCGCAGGTAAATACCTCTGTGCCGGGTTTCACTTTACCTTTTACTACTTGCCATGAAATCGCCCACCAGCTCGGTTATGCACCGGAAGAGGATGCTAATTTCGTAGGTTTCGTCGTAGCTAGCCAAAGTAAAGATCCCCGCTTCCGGTACTCGGCGCATTTCGAAATGCTACTGTACAGCGTGCGTATGCTGGGGCGACAAAATGACTCGTTGGCGCAGGTGATCTTGGAAAAAACCTTGCCGGGTATCCGGGAAGATTACAAGACCTTGAGAACTTTCTATGAAAATTATCAAGGTCCTGTAGATGATTATTCGAGGTTGCTGTATGATCAATATTTAAAAGCAAACCAACAGGAAATGGGGGTACAGAGCTATAGCGAAGTTGTACGCTGGTTGTTGGTTTACTATGGAATAAGCGCCGCGGCGCCACCGATCCCGATTGACACTTTACAGTCAGTTCATCATCAATACGTTGACACTACGTTGTAAGATGTTGAACGCAATTTCTGCCATCAGGTTTTCACGATCCAGGGTAGGGTTGACCTCTGTTATTTCAAAGCAGCAAATTTTACGGTGCTGCATGAACTTGGAGATCAGGTCTTCCGCTTCCCTTTCCCTCAAACCGTTACTAACGGGGGTGCCGGTTCCTTTCGAAATCGAGGAATCCAGGCTGTCCACATCGAACGAGATATAAATTAAATCGCAATCACTTAAATAGCGAAATACGCTCCTGGCAACATTTTCCGGACCTTTTCTTCGCACTTCGCTGGTCGTGATCACCTTCATGCCATATTTTTTTATCAGGTAATCTTCTTCCTTTTCATAATCTCTTAATGAAATAAAGACGATGTCTTCAGGTAATACCTTCGGAGAGATTTTGCCGATATTTTTTAAGGCGCTCCAAGCTTTGGTCGTATTTTCATCCAACTCATGGACCTTGCAATCCAGGTTATCTTCTGCAATAGCGGTTGCCAGGGGCATCCCGTGCATGTTTCCGGAAGGCGTGGTATACGGCGTATGCAAATCGGCATGCGCATCTATCCAGATCACGCCCAGTTTAGCTTGTGGATGCGCCATTTTAAGCCCGGCGATGGTAGCTCCCGCGGTACTGTGGTCGCCACTTAAAACTACCGGGAACCAATTTTGCTTAACTGTATCACATACACTTTTGCTGATCCTGTCATACATGGTGTACGTACCTTTAATGCGCTTGGCATAAGGGGATTCGATCGGTTCAAATAGGAGCTTGTTCTCCGTTTCGATTTCCTCGGTTGGAAAATGAACAAAAAAGCTACTCATAAAATCCAGTGCGGCTATTTTGATAGCATCTACACCGAGACTGGCGCCCCGTGTTCCGGCTCCGATTTCCGACTTTACTTCTATGATTTTTATGTTTTTCATAATACTATTGGCAAGCTACGGGAATTTAACGGAAGTCCCAAGGCAGTTACAAAATGAAGTAAGCGCCAACCGCCGCAGGCTAATGCTCCAACGGTCTTGCCTAAACGATAATTTTTTATTTTCCAATAATACTTCTACCGATAACGATCCGTTGTACTTCGGAAGTGCCTTCGTAGATCTGGGTGATCTTGGCATCTCTCATCAAGCGTTCCACGTGGTATTCTTTAACATAGCCGTAGCCGCCATGTACCTGTACTGCCTCGGTAGCAACCCACATGGCTGTTTCTGATGCAAATACTTTGGCCATGGAGCCGCTCAGTGTATAATCTAAGCCATTATCTTTTTCCCATGCCGCCTTGAGGCAAAGCAGGCGTGCTGCTTCGATCTGGGTGGCCATGTCGGCCAATTTAAACTGTATAGCTTGGTGGTTACATATTTCAGTTCCGAAAGCCTTGCGAGATTTGGAATATTTCAAGGCTAATTCGTAAGCACCGCTGGCAATTCCCAAAGCTTGGCTGGCAATACCAATTCTGCCGCCACCAAGAGTTTTCATAGCAAACTTAAATCCGAACCCATCTTCACCGATCCTGTTTTCCTTCGGAACTTTAACATCTTGGAACATGATACTATGTGTATCACTACCACGGATCCCCAGCTTATTTTCTTTTACCCCGATGGTAATGCCGGGACTGTTTTTCTCTACGATCAGGGCATTGATGCCTTTACTGCCTTTTTCAGGATGAGTTTGAGCTATTACGAGGTAAGTGCTGGCAGAGTTACCGTTAGTGATCCAGTTCTTGGTACCGTTTAATAAATAGTGATCCCCTTTATCTTCGGCGGTAGTTCTTTGTGATGTTGCGTCAGAACCTGCTTCCGGCTCACTTAAGAGGAATGCGCCGATCACTTCGCCCTTAGCTAAGGGTACGAGGTATTTTTGTTTCTGTTCTTCATTGCCAAAGTGTTCTAAACCCCAGCATACCAAAGAATTATTAACGCTCATCACCACGGCGGCAGAGGCATCGATCTTGGAAATTTCTTCCATTGCCAAAACATAAGAGATGGTATCTAAACCGGATCCCCCGTATTTGGGATCAACCATCATACCGAGAAAACCGAGCTCGCCTAACTGTTTCACCTGTTCAGCCGGGAATTTTTGTAATTCATCCCTTTCGATAACCCCGGGTAGTAACTCGTTATTAGCGAAATCCCTGGCCGCTTTCTGAATCATTAAATGTTCTTCTGATAACTGGAAATTCATATAAGATTGTTTAATTGTATCCTGCTTTATGATGTTTACAAACCTATTTATTCTTGGGCATCTAAAAAAATACGCCTTCCATAATTCGGCAACATCCAAGTTTCAGCGAAAATTTTTGAATAAACACAAGGACAAAGCCACATTTCTTTTGATAAACATCTTTACCCCCTCCTTTGTTTCCGTACCGCTCAAAAACAAAAAACGATCCGTGCAATCCTTAAATCCCCCTAAAATCCGTGAACAAAATCCGTGGCCAAAACGCATGAGCAATGGTCGCTTTTCTTTAATTTTGAGGCTTATGTCAGTAAATTTATCAGCTTATCAATCTGTTTTAAAGGAATTACAACCATTTGCAGCGGCCTTGGTGGCTGTTTCGAAGGTGAAGCCGGCAAGCGATATCCGGGAGTTATACGATGCGGGACAAAGAATTTTCGGCGAAAACTATGTTCAGGAGATGGTAGACAAGCAAAGCCAGCTCCCGGCAGATATACAATGGCATTTTATCGGGCATCTTCAAAGTAACAAGGTGAAATACATTGCTCCCTTTGTAACGATGATCCACGCGGTCGATAGCTTGAAACTATTACAGGAAATTAATAAACAAGCCGCTAAATCGAACCGGGTAATTTATTGCCTGCTTCAAATCCATATCGCTGAAGAGGAAACCAAGTTCGGCTTGGATGAAGCGGAGTTGATGAACTTGCTGAACGATTATAAAACCCAAGCTGCTGCTTGGCCATATGTTAAAATTGCCGGGCTAATGGGGATGGCCACCAATACCGATAACTTGGAACAAGTGCGCAAAGAATTTGCAGGGCTGAAAACATTGCATGGCAAGATTAAAGCGGATTTCTTCGCTGATGAGCCGGCATTCAAGGAATTGTCGATGGGCATGAGTGGAGATTATCACTTGGCTTTAGAAGAAGGTAGCACATTGGTTCGCATCGGCAGTTTACTATTCGGTGCCAGGATTCGACCATAATTTAATTAGTCTATAGGTGGAGTAGGATAAATGCTTTTAATTTGCAAGGCATAATCATCATCGATCTAATGAAGCATTTTCTGATTGTAGCGCTGGCATTATTCGCCGGCCTAAGTTTACATGCGCAACAACGCTTAACCAAAGGCATTTGGCAGGCGAAACTCCATCGAAGCGATGGCGCGGATATCGTTTTCAATTTTGACTTGGTACGGGAGTCAGGCAAGCCCGTCATATATATTATCAATGCCAAAGAAAGGATGCGCGTGGATGAAATAACTACTTCCGCGGATTCAGCTTGGATAAAAATGCCCTTTTTTGATAATGACTTCAAAGCGGCCATCTTAAAGGATGGTAGCTTACAAGGGATTTGGACCAGGCATTTACCCACGGGAGATCAAACGATTCCATTTACGGCTAAACCCGGTGTAAAAGTGCGCTTCCCAGTTCGCAATAAGCCGGCTGCTGATGTTAGCGGTCGCTGGCCTACATATTTCTATAAACCGGGCGAAGCGGATTCTTCTTTCGCCATCGGTGAGTTCGAGCAAAATGGCAATACCGTATACGGCACTTTCCTTACCAGTAGCGGTGATTACAGGTATTTGCAAGGAGTTGTAGACGGTAACCAATTGAAGTTATCTACTTTTGACGGCTCCCATGCCTACTTGTTCACGGCCAGGGTCGAGGGTAAAACAATGAAAGAGGGTATTTTCTATGCGGGCATCACCGCCAAGGAGCATTGGATAGCCAAGAATGATCCCGCTGCGAAACTACCCGATGAACGTACGCTCAATACAATGCGTCCGGGTGAAAGCCGCCTGGATTTTGTCTTCCCGGATCTAAACGGCCATAAAGTAAGTATTAATGATCCCAGGTTTAGGAACAAGGTCGTGATCGTAAGCATTGGCGGTTCCTGGTGTCCTAACTGTATGGATGAAACGGCCTACCTCAGCAAATGGTATAAAGAAAATAAACAAAGGGGGGTAGAAGTAATTGCATTAGCATACGAACGTACCACCGATTTTGAAAAGTCAAGGCAATCCGCTGCGAAATTCGCAGAAAGGTTCCGGGTTACCTACCCAGTTTTAATTACCCAGGTAACGCCCGGGGATCCAAAGAAAACGGAGAAAACTTTACCGCAACTAACGGGATTGAAAGGTTTCCCCACTTCGATATTCATTGATAAGAAAGGTGAGGTCCGGGAGGTACATACCGGCTTTTCAGGTCCCGGGACAGGGGAGCATTACGAGGAATTTAAAAGGAATTTTAATGCCTTGATCGATAAATTACTGGCTGAATAACAGCAACATCCAAGTATAAAAATCCCTTGCATACATATACAATGCAAGGGATTTTTAAAAATATCTTATATAAAATATTAGTTTACCATACTAAAACTCATTCTTCCACATCATGCTTTCTACCGGGCGAACGGTACGGTTATTATACTTAGCATTACCTTTCTTGTTGTAAAAAGTTTCTATTTCACCTTCCACGACAAAATATATGAGTTGACCGATCGGCATTCCTGCGTATATCCTCACGGGTTGAGCGCAAGAGATTTCAAGGGTCCAGGTATTGCAAAAACCAACATCGCCTTTACCGGCGGTAGCGTGGATATCTATACCGAGACGCCCCGTGCTGGATTTTCCCTCCAGGAAGGGTACATGCGCATGGGTTTCTGTATACTCTTCAGTTACGCCGAGGTAAAGCGTGTTGGGTTCTAATACAAACCCTTCTCCCGGGATTTCAAAATGCACGATTTCGTTATGTTGCTTGGCGTCCAGGACACGGTTCTTGTACGTGGCTAAGTATTTGCCCAAGTGCACATCATACGAGTTGGTTCCCAGGTATTTCCTGTCATACGGTTCTATGACGATCGTCCCTTTTTCAATTTCTTCCAGGATGCGCGTATCCGACAAAATCATAGTTTGCTTGTTGAATTGTGATATGTTAGATTTGAATCTTTACGACATGTATTGTATCATTGCCACATATTGCATTCGCCCTGCATGAAACAAGATAGTAAATTCTGCTGATGTTTGGGTTGATGCGACATGAAAACAGTTACATTCGCAAATAATGCGGCAAGATATGCCATTAATACGTACGATACAAATTAATGAAGCTACAAAGCTCGGGGTGTGGAAAATTAGCGAACAGGAGTCCTTTTTCCGGCAGCAGGTGAGTATTGACCCGGCCATCCATCACCCGCACAAGCGGTTGCAGCATTTCGCTGGCCGGATGTTGCTAAAGACCTTGTTCCCTTCATTTCCATTGGAGGAAATCCGCGTGATGGAAAGCCGCAAACCACACCTGGTTTGCAATTCCTTTCATTTCTCAATCTCCCATTGTGGAGATTATGCGGCAGCGATCGTGAGTAAGGAAGCCGCAGTTGGCATAGATATTGAGTTTGCGCAGGAGAAAATCGAGAAGGTCAGCCATAAGTTCCTATCACCTGTAGAGCGATCATTTATTGATCCGGCCCACTCCCTGGCCCACAAAACAGTTTGCTGGAGTGCGAAGGAAGCTATATTTAAGTGGTACGGGCTAGGTAAGTTAGATTTTAAAGAAGACATGCCCCTCGAACCGTTTCCATTTGGCGTAGTCGGTAGTATTTATTGTAATTTTATGAAATCTGCTACCCCATCGCGTTTAAATTTGCAATACATTTACGAGAATGACCTATCATTGGCATGGGTTATATCTTAAATTTAAATATAATAGCCCCTATCACCTTCAATTAGCATGGTATATGGAATTGAACAACAACAACAAGAACATGGGACGCAGGATATTTTTGCTCGGCTTCATGGGAGCCGGCAAAACTTACTGGGGAAAGCAGTTAGCCGAACATTTAGGTCTGCCGTTTTATGACATTGATGAAGTGATCGTGGAAGAAGAAGGGATGCCGGTAAGCGATATTTTTGCCGAGAAAGGCGAAGATTATTTCCGCATGCGTGAAACCGAGGTACTCAAAGATGTCAGCGAACAACCGGAGTTCCTCGTTTCCTGCGGCGGCGGAACACCCTGTTTTTCGGATAATATGGATTGGATGAACAACCAAGGCATAACCGTATGGATCAATCCTAGTATAGAAACTATGGTGGAGCGCTTGCAAAGAAAAAAATATAAACGTCCGCTGATCCAAGATCTTACCGATGACGATCTGTCTGCTTTCGTTGAGAAAAAATTGAACGAGAGAATACAGTTTTACCAGCTGTCACAAAAGATAATTACGGCGGATGAACTGAGCTTAGATTATTTAATAAACGAGATAACAAATGCATAAGACTTTTTTGATTTGGGCGGCGATATTAGGCGCATTGGCAGTGATACTGGGCGCTTTCGGCGCTCATAAATTGCAGGAGCTGGTTTCTGAAAAAGATGTTCATACTTTTCAAACCGGGGTGACATACCAGTTTTACCACGTTTTTGCCCTGTTGGCCGTAGGCATCTTGTATGCTTCTTATCCAACATCCAGCATGATCTGGGCAGGCAGGTGTTTCTTGATCGGTATCTTGTTATTTTCCGGTTCGCTATATGTAATGACATTAATGAAAACTACGGGTGATGTTGGCCTGCGCAAGCTTGGAATCATTACGCCGATCGGAGGGTTGTTCTTTATCGCCGGTTGGATCTGCCTATTGCTTTCGTTCTTAAAGAAATAAAAATGACCCCATGAGATTTTTAACCCGGTATCTATTTGGCTGTTTGTTTATATTTTGCTTAATGTCTTTCGGCTTGAAAGCGCAGTCTATAACAGGAAATTGGTACGGGGTGTTGGAAATCCGGAGTTCACCCTTGAGGCTTCAGCTTACCGTTGACTCAACCGCTGAAGGCTTAAAGGCCACGATGATTAGTTTGGATCAGTCTCGAGATAAAATACCTGTTGATTCGATTCGCCTGGAAAACGGGCAACTTTTTTTTATTATTAAAGCGTTTTACATCGAATACGAGGGCGCTTTTGTTGCGAACCGGGATTCAATTGAGGGCACTTTTATACAAAGGAGACATCCAAATCCTTTGAAATTCGGCAGGAGCTTCGTTACCAAGATGGACTCCCGGCTTAGGCGGCCACAAGATCCATCACCGTATGCTGGTTATTTCAGGAAGGAGGTTAAGTTTATAAATGAAGAGGACCATGTAACTTTAGCCGGAACACTTACTTATCCGGCTATCAAAAAGGGGCCATTCCCTGCGGTGATCCTCATTTCCGGCTCCGGCCCGCAGAACCGCAACGAAGAATTAATGAACCACCGCCCGTTTGCTGTCTGGGCTGATTACCTCACGAAACACGGTATTGCCGTGCTCCGCTATGATGATCGCGGGACGGCCGAATCCGGAGGGAATTACGCGAGTGCAGGGATACCTGAATTTGTAAAGGACGCGGAAGCCGCTTTTAAATTTTTACAACAACAAGATTCTTTAATTGATGTAACAAAAATTGGCCTGATCGGGCATAGCGAGGGCGGCATTGTTGCGCCCATGCTCGCATCCCGAAATCACGCGGTAGCATTCGTGGTAAGCTTGGCCGGTTTAGGTATTAATGGCGTAGATTTGTTGGCCGACCAAAATTACTGGATTTACAAATCTGAAGGCATCAGCGAGGATACCAGCCGGTTAAGGCAACAGTATATCAAGGAGTTGGGGCAGATCGTGATCCGGGCACCGAATAGAAATGAAATTCCTAAACTTGCCGCCCATGTTCTTGATAAGTTGTACGATATTTCGCTGAAACCGGGTGAAAAGGCAAAACAAAGCCGCGTGGCTTATAATGCGCAAACAGCTTTAGCCGTTAGCACAGCTTCAATGCTCGGTATACTAAAAACGGATCCATCTACGTATTTACCTAAAGTAACTTGTCCCGTTCTCGCGGTAAATGGTTCCAAGGATATTCAAGTGCCGGCAAAAGAGAATATCGAAGGATTTCAATATTGGTTGGCAAAAGGTGGGAATAAACAGGTTACAACCAAGATATTTGATCAACTGAACCATTTATTCCAACATTGTAAAACTTGCACCATCGGGGAATATGCCGAGATTGATGAAACGGTAGCGCCCGAAGTGCTGGAATTTGTAACCGGTTGGATCTCCAAGATTACCGCTGGGGACAAATAATCCTGTTTTATACGGGAAGCAATTGTTAATTTTGGTAATATAATTATGGCTGGAAATAAATTAAAGAGCAAAAAAGTAGAGAAGAAAAGTCCGCCACCACCGGATCCGGGCGTATTAAAACCGGATAAGGAAGCGGATGTAAAAATGAAGGAACTGGTAAAAGATGAGCGTACGCATAAAGTGGTGGGTACGATCTTGTTGTTATTATCAGTATACCTTTTAATAGCCTTTACATCTTACCTTTTCACCTGGGATGAAGATCAAAGCCTACTTTGCAAGGCTTGCCCTAATATTCTTTTTAGAGACGATGTAGTAGTTGAAAATGCGCTGGGCCGTTTGGGCGCTTTTTTATCCAACTGGTTTTTCTTCAACGGTTTCGGTATTGCATCATATCTTTTCTGTTACCTGTTTTTTATCTTCGGGATAAATGCCATCGTTGGTAGGAGAGTATTTCGCCCCTGGAGAAATATTAAGTATATTTTATTCGGTTTAATTTATATCAGCACAACGGCATCTTTCCTGGCACATACCGCAGAATTTCCTTTTGGCGGCGCATTAGGCGACGCGATTAATCATTGGATCACTGGATTCATCGGTAAAATTGGAATGGCCTTGTTGATATTTGTTGCGGGTTTCGCGTGGGTAATCTACAAGTTTAACGTGGATTTTAAATGGCCTGAAAAGAAAGTAAAACCGCCGAAAGAGAAATCGAAAATCGTATTGCCGCAAGAGGAGCTGGAACTTAACCCCATGCTGCAAGAAGATGACCCGGCTGGAGAAGGGGTAGTAGAAGAAATGTTGCCGGCTAAACCTAATAAACTCAAAGATAACGGTAATATCCATGTAAGTTTTCCAAACCAAGAAGATGGATTTGAAGATGGATATGAACTCGTAGAAAAGGACCAGGAAGAACATCATATTAGTTATGTTCCGCCGAAGAGTTCCCCGCATGATTCCGCTGATGCGGATGAAGAATTGCCTGCGAAAGAACTTGCTATTCCCCCCTTTGAAACAACGCCTGCATCAAAAGCAAAGCATGCGGTACCCCTGGATGAAGAATTGTCTTTGGAAATAAATCCGGGCCGCGAGGAAGCAGCAGCGGCAGAAAATGATGCAGTGCATGAGGAATTAACGCCTATTACTACCAGCGCGGATCCTCTTGATCCATACGAACCCACTTTGGACCTTCGGGATTACAAGCACCCGGGAATCGACCTGCTTGCCGTGCATGGATCAGAGAAAATCACGCAGGATACTTCCGAGCTCGAAAAGAATAAGAATCAAATCATCGAAACGCTCAAAAATTACGATATACATATCCAAAAAATCAGCGCGACGGTGGGGCCGACGGTTACTTTGTACGAAATCGTTCCCGCAGCAGGTGTAAGGATTTCCAAGATCAAGAACCTGGAAGATGATATCGCCTTGAGTTTGGCGGCGCTCGGTATCCGTATCATAGCGCCAATACCGGGTAAAGGAACGATCGGTATCGAGGTGCCGAATGTTAAGAAAACCATCGTATCGCTTCGTAATTTGATCGCTTCGGATAAATTCCAAAACAGTACGATGGATTTACCGGTGGCTATCGGTAAAAAAATCGATAACGAAAACTTTATAGCCGATCTCGCCAAGATGCCGCACTTGTTGATGGCCGGTGCAACAGGGCAAGGTAAATCTGTTGGTATCAATACTTTACTGGTTTCCTTGTTGTACAAAAAGCATCCTTCACAATTGAAATTTATCTTGGTAGACCCCAAGAAGGTAGAGCTTTCTTTATATAAATTGATCGAAAAGCATTTCCTGGCCAAATTGCCGGGTGAAGAAGATGCCATCATCACCGATACGAAGAAGGTAATCCATACTTTGAATGCTCTTTGTATCGAGATGGATCTGCGGTACGATCTTCTCAAGGAAGCCGGTACCCGTAATATCCGTGAATACAATAACAAATTCGTACAACGTAAACTCAACCCGCAAAAGGGGCATCGCTATTTACCCTTTATAGTATTGGTAGTGGATGAGTTTGCCGACCTGATCATGACCGCGGGTAAAGAAGTGGAGATGCCGATCGCACGTTTAGCGCAATTGGCGCGCGCGGTGGGTATCCATTTAATAATCGCGACGCAAAGACCTTCCGTAAATATTATCACCGGTACGATCAAAGCTAACTTCCCGGCCCGTATCGCCTTCAAGGTTTCCTCGAAAGTTGATTCCAGGACGATCCTGGATACCGGTGGAGCAGAGCAGTTAATCGGGCAGGGGGATATGTTGATCTCGTATAACGGGGAATTGGTGCGTTTGCAATGTGCTTTCGTAGACACGCCCGAGGTGGAGGAGATCGCGGAATTTATCGGGCAGCAACGCGGCTATACAGACGCCTACATGTTACCCGAATACGTGGATGAAAAGGATATGGAGAGCAAGGAATTTGCTTTATCCGAAAGGGATTCGCTGTTCGAAGATGCCGCCAGGGTAATCGTACAATCCCAACAAGGATCTACATCATTGCTACAAAGAAGAATGAAGTTAGGCTATAACCGCGCCGGTAGATTAATGGATCAGCTGGAAGCGGCAGGTATTGTTGGCCCTAGCATGGGCAGTAAAGCCCGGGAGGTACATGTTAAAACCGAGGCCGATTTAGAAGAAATTCTTAATGATTTGTTATAAATTTTTATTATTTGATCGATCGTTTCCGTCTTTCATTGAAAAAGGCGACTTTTGCATTCCTTTAACAACTGTCATAACTAGTATCGGCATAACTTTTGTCTTATAGCCGGTATAAAATCAAAAACAAGTACAATGAAGAAAACGGTCATACTAGGGACTTTGCTGTTAGGATTATCATTTATGAGTGTTGCGCAAAGCACGGCAAATTCTATAGGTAAAAGCGACCCGAAAGCTAAAGCTATCCTCGATGGCGTTAGTAAAAAATTACAATCCCTGAAATCATTGGTGGCCAACTTTGTATTAAAAATTGAAGGTGGAAGCGGAAATAACGTGATGGATTCCCAAAAAGGTACCGTGTACGTTAAAGGTTCAAAGTATAAAGTTACGATGGCCGACCGAGAAATTATATGTGATAATAAAACTTCTTGGACATATTCCAAGGATGTTAACGAGGTGACTGTCAATACGATAGATCAAAATGGTCAATCCATGACGCCGGCCAAATTGTTTACTAATTTTTATGATAAAGATTATTTGTACCGCTTGTTAGGTGAGACAACCGAGAAAGGCAAAGTTTTGCAACAGATCGAGTTGACGCCGGTGGATAAATCCAAAAACGTGTTTAAAGCGATGGTGGATGTAGACAAAAAGGCACAAACAATCGTTAGAATGAAAATTTTCGAGAAAAACGGTAACCGTTTTACTTACGAGATCACCGATTTGAAACCGAATGGAGCGGTCAGTGAAAGCCTATTTACTTTCGATGCCAAGAAATATCCCGGCGTAGAAGTGGTGGACTTGCGCTAACCGGGTGCATGATATTCTAAAAATGGATGTATGGCCACTCATTTTAAAAGAGCTATACATCCATTTTTAATTTTATATAAACATATTTTTGAATCAAAATTGGCCATGGGCGTTGGTTTTATCACGCGGATGTAAGTCCTGTATATTTAGCAGTAATTTTGCTATTTTCTTACTACCTTTGGCAAGTTTTAAATAAAAATTAAGCAATATGGCATACGACGTAATCGTAATTGGTAGCGGCCCTGGTGGCTATGTAGCTGCTATCCGTGCTTCGCAACTGGGACTTAAAACAGCAATCGTAGAAAGGGAGAATTTGGGTGGTATTTGTTTGAACTGGGGCTGTATCCCAACTAAAGCATTATTGAAATCTGCCCAGGTGTTTGAATATATCCAACATTCAAAAGATTACGGTTTTACCGTGAATGATGCCCAGGTTGATTTTGATGCCATCATCAAACGTTCCCGCGGTGTTGCCGACAAGATGAGCCGTGGTGTTCAGTTCTTGATGAAGAAAAACAAGATCGATGTGCTGATGGGTAACGGTAAAGTGAAAGCCAAAGGTCAAGTAGAAGTTACTGATAAAGACGGTAAAGCAACTACTTACGATGCTAAACACATCATCTTGGCTACAGGCGCTCGTTCCCGTGAATTGCCTAATCTTAAAATCGATGGTAAAGGCGTGATCGGCTACCGTGAAGCATTGGTATTGCCAAAACAACCTAAATCCATGATCGTTGTGGGTTCTGGCGCTATCGGCGTTGAATTTGCTTACTTCTATAATAGTTTGGGTACCAAGGTTACTATCGTGGAATTTATGCCGCGTATCGTGCCTGTAGAAGATGAAGATATCTCTAAAGAACTGGAGAAAATCTACAAGAAAAAAGGTATCGAAATCATGACTAATTCCAGCGTGGAAGCTGTTGAAAAAAGTGGTGACGGCGTTAAAGCGAAAGTGAAAACTGCCAACGGTGAAATCACCTTGGAAGCAGACGTCGTGTTGAGCGCTGTAGGGATCGCTGCTAATATCGAGAATATCGGCCTGGAAACATTAGGTGTGAAAACCGATAAAGGTAAAGTCTTGGTTGATAAATTCTATCAAACAAATGTGAACGGTATCTACGCTATCGGTGATATGGTGCCGGGTCAAGCTTTGGCACACGTTGCCTCTAAAGAAGCGATTGTTTGTGTTGAAAATATCGCTTATAACGAGAAGAAATTTGCGCATCAACCTGAAGCGATCGATTATATGAACATCCCGGGTTGTACCTATTGTGCGCCTGAGATTGCTTCTGTTGGTTATACTGAAAAAGCTGCGAAAGAAGCCGGTTACGAAATTAAAGTGGGTAAATTCCCATTCTCAGCTTCCGGTAAAGCTTCTGCTGCCGGTGCTCCTGAAGGTTTCGTAAAAGTGATCTTCGATGCTAAATACGGTGAATGGTTAGGTACGCACATGATTGGTGCTAACGTTACTGAAATCATCGCTGAAACCGTAGTGGCACGTAAGCTGGAAACTACTTACCACGAGGTGTTGAACTCAATTCACCCGCACCCGACTATGAGCGAATCCGTGAAAGATGCGATCGAAGTGGCTTACGGTGAAGCGATTCACCTGTAGTAACGAATAATAATATTCCTTTTTAGATGATAGATCCCGGTGGCAACACCGGGATTTTTATTTTACTAGCGGATTTATGAATATACTTTCAATATTTCACCGTTGACAGCTCCTTCAATGCTTAAGATATAGGCATTAACAACCTTCCTCATCGGGGCAAGATTAAAGCCGGGAAATAAATTGCCATACCTTTCGAAACTGTCTTCAACAAGCCCCGGGCTAACGGCATTAATCCTTAAGTCATTTTTTAATTCTTGCGCGGAGGCCAAAACAAAACTATTGATAGCGCCATTTATGGTTGCGACGACGGCGCCGTTTTTTGCCGGGTGTTCTGCCGCGATGCCCGATGTTAGTGTAAATGATCCTTCTCGGGATATATACTTTTTACCGGTTAATACAAGGTTGATCTGCCCCAGCATTTTGCCCTGTATGCCCGGCATAAAGTCATCCGCTGTCATCGTGTTATAATCGCCGTAAAATCCGGTTCCTGCCGTACATACGCAGGCATCAACTTGTTTGATGTCTTCAAACATTTTTTGGATGGACTTAGGATCGGTAATATCAACATGGATATCGCCGCTGTTTCTTCCGGCCGTAATAACTTGATGCTTCGGCTGTAGCGCATCAACTATCTTTTTTCCTATGGTTCCGCAACCACCTACAATTAAAATTTTCATATACTTTGTTTGTATTTCTTGTACAGCAAAAGTATACTTAGTAATAGAGCGGTTGTTATTACAAAAAGTTCAGTTATTTTAACTTTCAGCTCTAAATTCGGAGGGCGTCATATGATAGGTTTTTTTAAAAATCCTAGTGAAATAGGAAAGGCTTTCAAAGCCGCATTTTTCAGATATCTCTGAAATTCTCTCCTGTGTATTTTTTAAAAGTAAGCATGAATATTCTAAACGCTTTTGGTTAATCCATTTTGCAGGTGAAGAACTATATATCGTGGCGAAATCCCTTTTAAAAGATGATAAGCTCCTGTTAGTAAGGTTTGCATAGTCTTTAAGGGATAGTTTATGGAATAAGTATTTATCCATTACGTATGTTATGTTTTCAGTTGAAGTGGAGATGATAGCGTCCCAAAATGGAATGGTTTCCGAGAGTGGAATGGTTTTAAAGATGTAGAGTAAAATCTCTTTTTGTTTGAGCAGTAAAATATTTTTTTCTTTCAACGGCTCTTGAATGAAATATTGACCCAGTTGACTTTTGTATGTTTCTATAACGGGGTTACTTTTTATCTTTAAGAAGGGAATATTTGAAAGATTATTAGAAGATTTTATGTTGTATTCAGCGGTGACCTCTTGGACAATTTTGGGTTTTAGAAAAAGTAAAATGGCTTCAAATTCACTCTTTTCTTCAAAATATTCCGCCATGGCGTAAATGCCTTTTTTTAAGAATATAATTTCTTGCGGTGTAACTTCTACTGTTTCATTTTGAATATGTAAATGCTTGTATCCCTTCAATATAAAAATCAACACATTTTCCGTAAGAAATATGTTGCGCAGGGCCGTTTTGTTTTCTATTTTATGTTTGGCGAAAAAAGTATTTTCAACAACCAGGAAGGAGCTGTCTACCGGGTCTATTTCCTTAGGCGGAAAATGATATATCATGTTAATAATAAGTTTCTATGATATGTAGCAAATATATACAGCAATCCGCGGTATATCATTTAAACCGGGAAGTTAGGCTTATTAATTTAAAGTGATCATTCTTGAAATTCGACTTATAATGCTTTCATGTAAAAGCTTATGGTACTCTTGTAGTTTTTCCGGGAAAATCTTGCGATGCAAATCGAGAATGAACAATGTACTATTGGCTAATTAGCTAGAAATTATCTTCGTTTAGGAAAAACTGTTACAACGAAATCATGGTTCAATACCGATCCGACCGAACTTATAGGGGGAAACTTAATATGAGATTGTAAGATACATTCAAGTTATTTATTCACCTAACAAGGATTCAACTTCTGTTTTTAAAATTGGAAGATGGTTTACAATTATTCCCCAAACACCTCATCAGATACGGTGTCGTAACCATTATTCTATTCCTTGCGTCAACAATTTACCTAGAGTTGGAAATGGCAATGTTACTGTTTAATTTCAGGATTTTACTAAGAGCTTCACCAATAATTTCAATGTTTCTTTCAACCGCACGCCTTGTCCGCAAGTCATCTTGATATCTTCCAAAACTTCTCTCCGTGTCCTCGATAAAACTTTCAATTTCTATTATTGCATTGAGAATGTCATAAAGCCATGTTTGTATTTTATCTATACACGAGTTGCATTTGTTGGTTTATAGCTTGCTTGAAATATGGGTTTTTTATAGCTTTTCTTTCCAATAGATCAACTGGTCTTTTCAATAAGTCTTGAAGCGAAAATTTGAGATCAAAATAATTGTCCGCATAATCTTCTACGTTGATATTGGAGAAATCAACAATTAGATCAATATCGCTGTCTGCGTTAAATTTTTCTGTCAAAATGGACCCGAAAGCGTACAAGCTTTTTACCTTGTGAGTTTCACAAAGCTTGTTAATATCCTTTATGTATGCTGCGAGTCTGTCCAATTCCTAATTTTCTTTATCAAATTTACGGAAATTTTGAATATCTTTTTACACCCAAAGCTCCGGTTATCATAACTTAATAAAAGGAATTTTAAACTCCAACCGCCCTTTTCTATAGATAACACACCAGTATTGCCCGGCAGGGAGCTGTTTGACATCGAATGACTGCCTCAAACCCGTTAGTAAGCGCATTCTTCTTGTTATACCTTTTGCATCCATTATTCTAACTACGATGTCATCCCCGTAATCGGCATTGAGTAATGTGAAAACATCCTGTACAGGATTGGGATAAAGAAAATATTGACCACTACCTACCATATCTACGGCAACCGTATCTGTATAAATCGTTTGTCCGGATTTGGTAGTGAGCTTAGCTCTATAATATACCACGCCGGGTTGTAATACGGTATCTATCCTTTGAAAAAAATTATTGCCGTTAACCCGCTCCCCGGAAATTTTCTTGAAGCTTTGATGCTGTAATTTTTCCCAACTCATTTCTTCCAGCAGGTGTGCTGCGCTCAATCTTAATTGTAGATGCACTGTACTCCCGGTTATTTTATCCGCCAATATCTGTTTTACAAAACAACCTACTCCCTGCATTTGATAATTGATTACATTCCCGGTTTGTCCGACCCAACCATCTTTAGAAACCGGCGCCACGGAATAATACAATGGTAATTGATCTTGCTTCGGGAGGACGATTTCAGTAGCTTCGGTTTCTTGTATAGGAAGCAGGCGGTTTCCAATGATCGCGTAAATTGTATAAGCCGTTGCTTGTTCAATACCTGCCCATTGCAGTGCTAGGTTTTCTTTACAGTTATATAAAACTGAAATATCTGGTTTGGGGCTGATCCGGAATGTATCGCTGGTAAATGATCGGGCGTTATTTTCTATTTTAAGCAATGCCTTGTGAAATATCCCTTCCGGGATTTCCCAGTTAACTGCGCCGTCCTTAAGCCGGATATTGCTTCCGATGGACTTCCAGGTAATACCGGCGTCTAAACTATAATATAAATTCGCTGCTTCCCCGATATTGGAATGCCAGCGGATGGTATTACTTTCGCCGGGAGTGAGGATCAAGTTTTTGTTCGGAAACTCCCACTCAAAATAATTGCTAGGAACAATGTCCCATGCCATGTAAAATTCTTGATTGTTCGCGGATAGTTGTTGACTGTGCACGTTAACCAAGTAATCTCCTGCTACCGGGTTTTGAACACTGGTGAGTTCCTGGTTGTTCAAATGATCAATGCCTCTCCTGGAGCTGGCAGCCAGGGAATCTTTACTTGGAAAATAACTTAATACCCAGGGATGGTAAACTTTTCCAGCGGGATCTACGAGCTGTAGATCAAGATCATTTATAAGCGAGAGGTCTGTATCGATGTTTGCCGCGGGGTCGTTCCAGGCAATGCTTACTTTTAAAATGGCTGTTCCCGGTGGAACAGGGATGGTATTTTGAAAGTTCCCGCCCGGATTTAAACTTGCCTTTATGAAATGTTGCTCCAGCAAGCTGTTGAGCGCTCTCCTTGTATTCAATGAACCGTAACCCGATTGGTAGGAGAGCGGGTTATTGAGCGGCGTGTCGGCGGTATTCATCAATAAGGCTTTTATCAAAGCAATAGACGGAGATTCTTGAAATAGGTACCTGTAAGCATTCTGTAGGATGTTGACGCTTCCGGATACCATCGCAGCTGCTTCGGAAGTGCCTCCAGGACCGTAAGCAACAATGAATGGTTGGATCCTTCCATCGAAACCCGGGCCCCTGGAACTCAGTGTTGATACCTGCCCGTCAAGATCTGTTGCACCGACTGTAATAACATTTTTTGCCTGTTTGAACGTCCCTGTAAGATTTGCAAACCCGTGAATGCCTTTATATAAACCGGCATCGGGCGTGGTGGTGCCGCTATTGCCGCTGGAAAATATATGTACCAGGCTATCGATGCGGTTGACTTGTTGGTCGTAGGCAAGGGCTTCGGCCCCGTAATAGTTCTCGATACCCACCCCGTAAGAATGATTTTGTAAGAGGCAATGCCAGTGTAGGAAAAAGGCATCATCATCGGGGAGTAATACTTCAAAATTCGATGGTAATAAATTGGCGCCGGGACTAATTCCTTTTCCATGATAGCCGCTATTGCCAATACCGGACATGATTACAGCCATATCTGTAGCATGTAAGGAAAATATTTTTGATGCCCTTGAATTGGCAACTTGTTTATATAGTAAATCTATATCCGTCGTATCAAACATATTTTCCTTAATGCTGATCGTGCTGCGTGGATTCGCGAAATTCGGGAAGGCAGATTGAGCACTTTCTATATTATTCAAACCGAAATCCTTTTCTTTTATGGGACCTTCTATTTGCGGAGCCCTGGCAATGTCGCAGAATTTTATAGAATTTTCAGAAAGAATCCCGGGAATGTCTTTCACTTTTACAATGAAAATTCCATAAGGAGCAGTGGTATGCCAGTGGATAGTTTGAACATTACCCATCCAATTGCTATCAAGGTTTTCAAGATTGTTGTTAAATACGATAGTCAGTTTTAAAGATTGCCCCGGGGTACTTTTGTGTAAGGCATTCAGCAAGGCTGGACTCGCTTTCCACATTGAGTTGGCCGGAACAGCGTAGAGGATTTTCTGTTGCCAGCTGTTATCGAAGTTTCCATTAATAATAAAATGAACAGGGCTGATTCTTTTTAGAACATGGAAGGGAAATTGTTGCCCCGCGGGAGGAATTTCTTTGAATTTGATGAGAAGATTTTCAATTGTTCCTTTCGCCCAATTCTTGCCAGTGGTATCCGCGCCATAAAGTTGCAATAAACTGTCTTTCGATTGGTGGATAGCTTGCAACTGACCAATGCAGTGATTGGAATGAAATAAAAAACCTAGGATCAATAATAAATGGCTAACAACAATATTTTTCATAAAAATTATATTGCCCGGTGATTTATATGGTAATTGATGTAAATAGTTATAAAAATATTGATTACATATAAAGGATTCCTGACAGAATATTACATGACAATCGATTCGCTAATTTAGATTTTGGTCATAACCGCTGCGGGTAGTTCTGAAATTGAATTTAACCTAATTAATCGATTTAAAATAATTAAGTTTATATGTATTCCTTTGCTATAGCCTGTTTACAAAGGCTAAAAATTTTATTACATCGGAATTTGTAACTGCGATATTTCTTGCAATCTATTTTTTTAATTTTATTTTTTTTATGGTGGTTTGTAATTAATATTGTAATATTGATATAGCAATCAAAAATTGAAAAACTATATACCCAAGCTTGGGTAGTTGATCTTAATCATAATCATTATTCATAGCGGAACCTATCTGTCCGCCTGGAAGATTCCGTTTTAAAGAGCATATTGTAATATAGAACCTGCTTTTACTAGTGTATGAAAAAAGGAGCGTTTTAATGGCCAAGATCGTCAGAGAGAGCATTCGTTAACAATTTCAAATCACTTTATGTAATGTTAGTTTGTCGCCCAACGTAGCCGAAAGTATCGTCTAAGCCTGTTTTAAACCGTACGAAGTAACCATATCGTACCGGCTAGTAATAGTATGGCCCTTATGGTCGAAAGCATGGCTGCATTCGATATAGATTTCTTTTGCCTTAACCCGGTCGCAAACCGGGTAGGGAACCTGTTTGCGTGAACGATCGATCTACATCCCGGTCGTAAGGGAGAAGCCATGCATAATTTTTTATACAGCTCACTATTGTTTCATTAATTCATAAACCAAAATCTATTGTTATGACCAAACAAATCACACTAGCCGTTGGCTTTACTATCTTGTTGGCATCAGCTTTAGTGGTTTCTTGTCAAAAAGATACCCAAGTAGAAACCCCAACTACAGCTAGTTCAGACATTTCATCGGAAGTCCTCGCTAAAATTAAAGACCGGGGATTCAGCACAGATAAAGCCCAGAAAGTTGATGGGGGCTATGTTGTAGAAGGAGACATTTTTTTAAATGATGCGTACCTACAATCGGAAGTCACATCGCCTACTTTAAGAATTGCTGAAGTAGAGCAATACCGCACCTGGAATTTAGTTTCCAGCTTACCCCGCGAAATTACGGTTAAAGTAAGCGGTTTAGGCACTGCTTATGTGCAGGGCGCGGATTTGGCGATTACCCGTTACAACAACCTGGGATTATCTATTACGTTCAGGCGCGTTACCAGCGGATCTGCTGATATCACCATCCAAGGATTTTACCAGGGTCCCAGCGGTGGATATATCACCTTGGGTTCTGCCGGTTTCCCATCCGGGGGGGATCCTTATCCTCAAATCCTGATGAACACGCATCCTTACGCGTACGGTTCAAACCCGAACGTGAATTACGTGGGTTCCGTGATCCAGCATGAAATTGGTCATACGATCGGTTTCCGTCATACGGATTACATGAACCGTTCTTATAGTTGCGGTTCCGGTGGCAACGAAGGTTCTGCCGGCGTTGGAGCAGTGCATATCAACAGTACACCGACAGGTCCGGATGCAGGATCATGGATGTTGGCTTGTTCCAGCGGTGGTAATGCTACGTTCAATGCAAATGATATCATTGCTTTGAATTACTTGTATTAATCTATGCCGGTTTTCCCGGCAAATCTGTGCCGCGGTGGTAGTGAGCGCCGCGGTGCAATTTTTTCAACCGGTGATATTCCGCCAGATTTTGCTAAATTGCCAGGTCTACAAAACCAAAACAATATGCTACGATTTGTAAAAGGCTTACTTTTCGCGTCTTGCTTACTATTACAACAAGCTGCTTCCGCTACGGAAGGAATGTGGTTGCCGCAACTCTTGGGGCAACTGAACGAAAAGGAAATGAAAGCTATGGGAATGAAAATCTCCGCGGCAGATATTTATAACGTTAATAGGGGGAGCCTAAAAGATGCTATCGTTAGCTTCGGCGGTTTTTGTACCGGGGAAGTCATTTCATCGCAAGGCTTATTATTAACAAACCATCATTGCGGGTACAGGTCTATCCAGCAACATTCTTCCGTGGGAAGTAATTACCTGGCAGATGGTTTCTGGGCTATGAACAGGCAACAGGAATTGCCGAACCCGGGCTTGACTGCTACTTTCATCGTGCGTATTGAAGATATTACCAAGCAGGCTTTGGCGGGTGTGCAAAACGGCATGGATGAAAAGGACAGGGCCGCGCTTATTAATAAAAATATTGAAGCTTTGAAACCTTCAATCAAGAAGGAAGCATACCAGGATGTACTGGTGAAGCCGATGTTTGAAGGCAACCAGTATTTTTTGTTCGTGACACAAACTTACAAGGATATCAGGCTAGTGGGAGCGCCTCCATCTTCTATCGGGAAATTCGGTGCGGATACCGATAACTGGATGTGGCCAAGGCATACCGGCGACTTCTCCCTATTTAGAATTTATGCAGGTAAAGATGGTCTGCCTGCCGAATATGCTGCGGACAATGTACCATTAAGTCCCAAGCATTTCTTGCCTATTTCAATAGATGGAATTGAAAAAAATGATTTTACAATGGTCTTCGGTTTCCCGGGAAGAACAAACGAATATTTGCCGTCTGAAGGTATGCGATTAATCGTGGAAGGACAAGATCCCGCACGTGTCAGTATGCGCGATGCAGCCTTGAAAATTATCGATGGTTTTATGCGCGAAGATGAGCAAATCAAGATTCAATACGCAGCAAAATATGCTTCTACGGCTAACGGCTGGAAAAAATGGATCGGGGAGATGCAGGGTGTTGAAAGAACGAAAGGCTTAGATCGTAAGGTGGCTTATGAAACAGAATATACGAAGAGGTTGAACAACAATAACGCGCTGAAACAATTATATGCCGGCGTACTGGATAGTTTGAACGCTTTGTATATAAAAGCGGGTCCATACGTGGTGGCGCAGGATTATTATAACGAGTTGACCCGGAATATCGAGCTATTTTCATTCTCGAACCGGTTATTGAATATGTTGAACAAGGTGAAGAAGGATGGCCCTGATTCTTACACGGAACATAAGGAGCTGCTTTTAAAAACGATGAAGGGGATTTTCCAGGATTATTCTATGAAGGTAGATCAACAAGTGGCGGTGGCTTTACTGGATTTATATTTCAGTACTGTTAAAAGTCGCTATATCGGTGGAGAAGCGTACCAAATCTGGATGGAAAACAATAAGGATGGGAAAATGACGGCAAACAAAATATTCGCGTTGACAGCCTTATCCAGTTATGAAAAATTTGAAGCTTTTTTGGACCAGCCATATGAAAAAATACAGAACCTAGTTTACCAGGATCCTGCGACCCGCTTTATGATGGCTTTGAGAAATGGATTTGTTGAAAATGTTTATAACGTTAACAAGGATATCCAGGACGAAATCGATCAGTTACAGCGTGTTTATATGAAAGCGCAGATGGAAGTTATGAATGAGCGTCGCTTTTATCCTGATGCCAATAGTACCATGCGTATTACTTACGGTAAGGTTGATGGCTATAGTCCAAGAGATGCAGTGCAATATAATATTTCAACAACCTTGGAAGGCGTTATGGAGAAATATAAACCGGGTGATTATGAGTTTGATGTTCCAGGGAAATTGAGGGATTTATACCGGGATAAAGATTACGGTCCATATAAAAGGAGTGATGGCAAAATGCCGGTTTGCTTCATTGCTTCTAATCATACTACGGGCGGAAATTCCGGTAGTCCCGCTTTAGATGCTTACGGCAACCTGGTTGGGCTGAACTTCGATCGTACTTGGGAAGGTACGATGAGTGATATCAATTACGATGCGAAGATTTGTAGGAATATTATGGTTGATATCCGTTATGTATTATTTATCATAGATAAATATGCAGGGGCAAAGCATTTGGTAGATGAAATGAAATTGGTGCATCCTAAGGCTAAAGTTCGACCGATGATGGAGCGGAAACGTGCCTAAAGTTGCCCGTTCACGGGTTTATCCGGATTAAGGGATAGGTGCGCACGGGAGCTTATTTTAGCATGTGGGACAAAATGACGGGGGCTGCGTTAAGTTTGATCATCAAAATAAAGATTACGGGAATTTACCTAAGTAAAAAGGAAGACTATTGCAGAAGCAGAAGCAAGTCTTCCTTTTTATGTTTCTTAATTCTTTTTATTTCTTTATTATCCGGGTGTTACCGGGTTGTTGCTGGGTTTGATTAATTGTTTGATCTTTTGTTTGCGACCCACGATCCAGATGATATCTCCTTCTTGGAAGATGAAGTCTGATGGTGGGTTTAACAGTCGATTGCCCCTGCGTTCGATCCCTACAATTAATCCTTGTGTTGTTTCCCGCACGCTGGACTGGCGGATTGTTTTCCCGAGTAATGGCGAGTCATCCTGGATAACAAAATTCTCCAGTGTAATATCTTCTTTTGCTTGTTCAGGCGAAATTTGTTGGATCGGAGATTCGAGGTATGCCTGTATGCCTTGAAGTTGATCGTCCGTGCTGATAACCGATATCTTATCACCGGGAAAAAGTCTTTCATCCCGGCTCGGTGGCATGATGATGAGGCTACCTCTTTCGATCATAGCCACATTTGCACCGAATTTTTCCCTTAATTCCAATTCGGACAAGGTATGTCCAACAACTAATGATTCCGCGGGAACGATAAAGCTCGTTAAGTGGGCATCCCAGGGAGTAATATTGCGGTGTCTTTTTGCAGCTTGTATCTCGCGATCATTTAAATTGGTGATAAACCTTTCCTCGATCCCTTGGTATAATTTCTGAAGCCTTTTATTAAGAATCACGATAATAACAATCAATACCAACGTGACTACGATAGCGGTAGCGGTTGTATAAAATTGATCTAGTAAGAATCCAATCAAAAACACGGCGATCAATATGCGTGAAAAATCCAATGCCAAGAGTGGCGCCCGTTGTAATTTGTTGAGCCAAATCCTGTTCCTGGCCGATTTATTGATAGGACGCATGGTTAATGCCCATAAAAAAGGCGTCATCGCCAGCAGGGTAATCCCCGTCGCCAATACTTTTGCAGCGGCAATATTTTCCATGGTTTCAAAAAGGAATGGAGCAAGGTATCTACTTGAAACCAGGATAATACCAATCAAAATTACACCCAGCACGACCACGTGAATTACGTAAGATTTCAACATCGCTTGCCAGTCGCTTTCCTTATTGATCGTTTGTGTACCGGATGTGTAGCGCGATAATTTCCGTTTGAGTTTGACCGGCATTTTTGATTCCAGCCAATCATAGAAAGGGGCTGCAAACCTTATCATGTAAGGAGTGGTAAAGGTTGTCAATGCAGAAACTGCCACCGCGATCGGGTATAGAAAATCACTTGTTACGTTTAAGGTCATACCCAAAGTAGCGATGATAAAGGAGAACTCCCCGATCTGGGCTAAGCTCATTCCTGCCTGCAAGCTCTGTTTTAAGCCCTGCCCGGATAGTAAAGCGCCCGTTGCCGTGCTAAGCGTTTTCCCTATAATCGTTACAACGATAATAATGCCGATAGGGCCCGCGTAATCCACGATCATTTTCGGCTCGATCAACATACCTACGGAAACGAAAAATATGGCGCCGAATAAATCTTTAACCGACATCGTGAGGTGTTCGATCTTTTCTGCGGAGGTCGTTTCCGCAAGGATAGAACCCATGATAAAGGCACCGAGGGCAGGGGAGAAGCCGACTTGTGTAGCGAGGATAACCATCGATAAACACAAGGCTAACGAAACGATCAGCAAAGTTTCATCGCTCATCAACTTTTTCGTTCTTTTCAAGAAAGTTGGTATTATGAATATGCCTGCTAGGAACCAAAGTACCAAGAAGAAACTAAGTTTTCCTACAGACATCGCCATTTCTCCACCGGCAAATTTTTGGCTAATTGCCAGCGTGGATAATAATACTAATAGTAAAATTGCCACCAAGTCCTCTACCACCAAGATACCGAAAACGAGCCGGGCAAATAATTGGTTTTTAACACCCAGTTCATCAAAGGCCCGGATGATGATCGTGGTGGAAGAAATAGACAAAATACCGCCTAGGAAAATGCTATCCATCGATGACCAACCCATAAAACGGCCGGTAACATAACCCAATACCAACATTACGGCCACTTCTACAATGGCAGAAATCGAAGCAGATCCGCCAACTTTTACTAGTTTTTTAAAACTAAATTCTAAACCGAGGCTAAATAACAAGAATATAACACCGATATCTGCCCACACTTTTACATTTTCAATATCCGTAATGGAGGGAACCAAGGTAAAATGGGGGCCAACCAATATGCCCGCGATGATATACCCCAGCACGAGAGGTTGTTTCAGCTTTTTGAAAATCAGTGTCGTGATGCCGGCGGCACCTAATATCAAGGCGAGGTCTACTATTAAATTTGGTAAATGAAGCATCCGTTTATTTAAATACTTATGATTTTATATATGACAAGTTCAACCGTATATAATATATAACGATTAAAATCCCACGTTTGATTACTCTAATTAGAAAGCATGAGGTGAATTTTACACCTTTGTATAAGGGATATCACCAGAAGAAATGAACCGGGAATATTATTCCATAGCGGTATGTTAAATGGGAATTTACTTCGATGATGATAAAAGGTTCATCCTTCGCAACGGCATTCCCTTTAGTAAATCCGTAAGGATAGTCCGCGGCTCTTTTAACCCAGGTACAATGACCGGCCGGCCGCTGGGTATTGTTTACTGCTTCCCAGGAATTGCCTGGCGCGGTTGTCAACGCCCGGTTTTTATAGGCGCTGCGTATGATTTGTTCTTTATGTTCTGATGGATTTTGTTTTGGGGGGCGTGGTTGCGCTATAGCCGAAAAGCTCGTCACTATCATTAAACACATCAACCATATGGTAACAATTCCATTCCGCATATGCGTAAATATAATGATTTCGTCGGAATAATTACCGGGTATCGCCCCTGTCGCCGGGGTGCGTGCCGGGGTCGCGACCCCGGCTACAAATTTCCTAATTTGGATTCGTAAACAATCGAACTACAAGTATCAACATATTTCAACCCCTTGAGGTACGATAAAAATCCGTTCCATCCCCCGCTTAATAACCTGCTTTTGCCACTTTTGTATTTTTCACTAAGTAAGCTTACATAAAATGAATCGAACACCATAGGGTGCTTCTTATGCAATTTGAAATGATGTTTTTCTAATAGCCATTGCATGGACTGCGGCGAAAAATGGTATAAATGCCTGGGAACATCGTAAGCAGCCCAATATTTTCCGTAATGAGCAGCATCCAACGATGTATAATTCGGTACGGCAATTAATAAAGAACCACCCGGTTTCAGTAACCGGTGCAACTGTTCCATATAAGCATGTAACCCGTGTACATGTTCCAGTACATGCCATAGTGTAATTACATCAAATGAAGCTGCCGGTAATGTAAACAGTTCATCTATCGGTTGAATATCGAGTTGATATAGTTGTTTGGCAACTTGCCGTGCGCCGGCATCCGGCTCTAGCCCGGTAATATCCCAACCGATCTGTTTCATATAACTGAGAAAAGAACCCGTTCCGCAACCAACATCCAAAATGCTGCCGTGTTTTAGTCCCACTGATGATTTTACCCAATTTTGCTTGGAACGCAAGGTGATTTTCCTGACGCTGTGGTACATCCGGTTTATCAGGCCCGATTTAGTTTCCGTATGGGAAATATAATCTTCAGATTGGTAATATTGGCCGATGGCATCCGGGGAGGGGATGCCCTGCGTAAAACGGGCATTGCATTGCGAACATTGCCAAATTTCGAATAGTTGATGCGATACCGTGTAATCCTCGGCTTTTAATTTGAACGCTATATTTTTTCCCTGGCATACAGGGCAATGTTGATGGTGGATGGATTGCATTGTATATATAAGAGCCGCTGATGAGCCATCAAAGGCGATAAATTAAAAATAAATTAACCCCGCGAAAATATAATTTCCTAGTTAAATTTGGAATACTTCGGGTATTAATGGTATTCCCCGAAAACTTTTCTTAATGTATCCGCTATTTCTCCAAGGGTACAATAATTTTCAACCGCCTCGATAACAATGGGCATAATGTTCTCGGTTCCGCGGGCTGTTTCTTCTAATTTGGACAGGACTGCTACTACTTTGGCACTATCGCGCCGGCATCGCAATGACTCCAATTTTTCGGATTGCACTTTACGGATACTATCGTCGATGCGGAACGGTTCCGGGCTTATACCTTCTTCTACCGTAAATTTGTTTACGCCTACGATAATTTTTTCACCGTTCTCTATAGCTCTTTGGTATTCATAAGCGCTCCTGGCGATCTCATCTTGGATAAATCCTTGCTCAATGGCACTTACTGCACCGCCCATAGCATCGATTTTGGCAATCAAATCCCAGGCGCGGTTTTCGATTTCCTGTGTAAGCGATTCCACGTAAAAAGAGCCGGCTAATGGATCTACCGTATCTGGAATCCCACTTTCGAACCCGATAATTTGTTGTGTACGTAAAGCGATCCTTGCTGCTTCCTCCGTAGGTAAGGAGATCGCTTCATCGTAACCATTAGTATGTAAGGATTGCGTTCCGCCTAAAGTTGCGGCCATGGATTGAATAGCTACCCTTACAATATTATTATGCGGCTGTTGAGCTGTTAAAGTGCTGCCCCCGGTTTGGGTATGGAAGCGCAACATTTGTGCCTTGGGATCAGTTGCACCGAGCGAGCTGGTAATATTGGCCCACATCTTCCTTGCAGCACGGAATTTGGCCACTTCTTCAAATAAATGATTATGCGCATTGAAGAAAAATGATAAACGTTTTGCAAACACGTTAATGTCCAGGCCTTTTTCCATGGCGGCTTGTAGGTAAGCTTTGCCGTTGGCCAAGGTGAAAGCAAGTTCCTGTACTGCATTTGCCCCCGCTTCCCGGATATGGTAACCGGAAATGGAAATCGTATTCCATTTCGGAACTTCCTTGCTACAAAAGTCGAATATATCAGTAATTAATCTCATGGATGGCTTCGGGGGATAGATAAATGTTCCCCTGGCCGCATATTCCTTTAGGATATCGTTCTGTATGGTGCCCGAGATTTTCTTAAGATCGGCGCCTTGTTTCTTTGCCAAGGCTATGTAAAATGCTAATAAAATATAAGCGGTGGCATTGATAGTCATAGAAGTAGATACATTTTCGAGGGAAATTCCCCGGAAAAGTACTTCCATGTCTTCAATAGAGTCGATGGCCACACCCACTTTCCCTACTTCACCTTCGGCCATCGGGTGATCGCTGTCATACCCTATTTGTGTAGGAAGATCAAAAGCTACGCTTAGTCCCATTACCCCTTGGCTAAGCAGGTAATGATACCTTTGATTCGATGCTTCCGCGGTACTAAACCCGGCGTACTGCCGCATAGTCCAGAGTTTATCACGGTACATGGTTGCATGTATGCCCCGGGTAAAGGGAAATTTTCCCGGTAATTCATCCATGGGAACAGGCGTCGTATAAACGGGTTTTATCTCGATCCCGGCATCTGTCTTTATGATCTTTTCCATAATTGCAATGTTACTGAAATTTGGGTGAATGCGTAGCAATTAGTCGAAGTTAGCTTCCAACCGGCTTTTGTAAAATTTAACGAAGCCTTATGATAGTAGAACGCAATATTCTGTAAATTTATTTAAGCTTCTAACAGTACCGACTATACGATAGATTTATGATTGTTTATATCCTATTATTGATCACATTGTGCTTGGCCTCCTGGTCATGTATTTTATGGCTGAAAGCTTCTGGCAGGGAGGGCTTTGCACGGCGGATGGGCTGGTTGATGTCTCTTTCCCTCGGTGTTTTCGTATACCTTTACGGCACCTGGGTTTATACAACGGTATATTTAAAATATGCCTTCTGGATCGTGTATTGCTTAGTTGCGCTATATGGAACTTGGAAGGGGCGGGTTAAGGAAGTGATCAGCGTGTTGCCAAGATGGCGGTTGGTGTTGTTTGTTGTTTGGATTTTAGTATTAAACACTTTCAATATCCTGTATTTTACAGGAACTACCGGCACGCCGGGGGTGGTAAATCTTCAATTGCCTTTTAAAAAGGGAACTTATTACGTATTACAAGGTGGTAAAGGCCTGCCTACGAATTTTTTCCATTCCAGCCTGAGGGGGGCTATTTACGCGATGGACATCGTGAAGTTAGATACTTATGGCAGAAGGGCAGACAAGATTTTTTCAAAGGATTTACGGGATTACCATATTTACAATGATACGGTTTACAGTCCTTGCGCCGGGATCGTAGCGCGCACCGAATCAGCGAATCCGGATAATATTCCCCCAAATATGAATCGCGGCCCTAAGAATACCAACCAGGTGTTGATTGAGACGGACAGCTTCTTTGTTTTCATGGGGCATTTAGGTCAAAACAAGGTCTTTGTAAAGGAAGGTCAATATGTCAATACCGGTGATCCCTTGGGATGCGTGGGAAATTCTGGTTTCAGCATGGAGCCGCATTTACATATCCAAGTTCATCTAAAAGAAAGAGGGAAAGCCTGGTACCGGGGGAAACCACTTTATATTGAGTTCGATGGAAAGGCTTACTTACTGAATGATATCATAAAACGTCGATGATGGGTAACTTCGGTTGTTGAACCATGTTGTCGAGCAATTGTACTACGAATTCCTGCCGTAATAAAGGCTTGACAGTTTTCAGCCAAATGCTTTTGTTAGTTAATAATTCCAGCTTCTTCTTCGGGTACATACCGACGATCTCTTCAACCGAAAGCTTCCCGTATCCTTTCGGGTCGAGAATTTGCGGAGGCAAACCGAAGTTGATATCCCTTGTACTTTCAGAAACATAATCTTGGCTGTATGCCAAGGCCCACAAACTTTGATTCCAAGCTTTCAACTCTTCGTTCAACAACAGCGGCGGCCGGGTATCGTCATGTAACCCTTTCAATTGTCCGCTAGCGGGATCAGTAATACCCATTTGAATTTTTTGTAGCAAGCCGGGTGTCCATTGGATGGTAGGATTAAACTTTATATCCAGCTTAGATTGCACGATGCGGGCTTCGCGATCGATAAAATGCGTATAATACGCGCTGCCATCACTCAGGAGGTTGAAGTATTTTTCAACTTGTTGATCGGTAAACGGGTAATGCAATGATAAGTACTGTAAAGCAAAATCCTGGTGCCTGCTAAAGAAATCTTCAATGCCTTGATAATGTTGCGGCATATCGGGCTGCCTTAAATAAAATTGAGCGATGCGCCTGTCCGGAATAATATCTTGCTGGCGGATAGGATTTTTCAAATGGATGCCTTGCAAGCTCCTGCATCGGCTCAAGGCCACGTAAACCTGCCCGTTCACGAATGCCCCGCGCCCCAGGTCAATCACGACGTTATCAAAGCTCAAGCCTTGACTTTTATGGATCGTGATGGCCCATGCCAGTTTAACCGGGTACTGTGTAAATGTACCGATGACCTTCGACATGACGCGGCCTTTTTCCCTGTCGTAAGTATATTGCCTGTTTTCCCAAGTTTCAGGTACAATTTTATGCGTGGTACCATCTTGCAAGCGTATTTCGATGATATCACTCGAAATAAAATCTACTTTGGCAATCGTGCCGTTTACCCAGCGGCGAACGGGCGATTCCGGTGTCGTGATATCATTTTTAACAAGTATCACCTGTGCATTTTTTTTCAGTACCAGGCTTTTATGCGTAGGGTAACGATCCGTTTTGAAATCACCGTTGATCGTAGCTTCAAACACGTGTTCCACGAAGGGTAAAGCTTCCAGTTTATATGCGTTTTCCTTGTTAGCAATCGCATTATTGCTGGTTAACGTAATGGCAAATTCGTCTTGCTTAGCACTATAATTAGGTTGATGTTGCGCATTGATTTGCCGCAGTGTTTCTTCGGATGATTCGTATACCCTGATTTCATTGAGTAATTTAATGAAGTGATGATCATCTTTTTGGCGGTGGATTTTCTGAAATTCGAAGAATACCGGGTTCAGTTCTTCGAAAGCGGGGGCATCGAAGAAATATTCACTTTTATAAATTTCTTTGAATATAAACCGTTCTACTTCATCCTTTTGATCAACAACCGGGGGGAGTTGGAATAAATCGCCAACTAGCAATACCTGTTTGCCCCCGAAAGGTAAATGCGGGTTGCCGCCGTTATGTCTTAATGAATAATCGATGGCTTGCATTAAATCCGCGCGGAGCATAGACACCTCATCGATAACGATAGTATCGGTTTTCTCGATAATTTTTCGATTCGGCGCGTTTCTCTTGAAGATCGGAATCTCATCATCTCCCGGCAACAAGGGTTTCAAAGGAAATTTGAAAAATGAATGTAAAGTTACGCCGCCAACATTAATCGCCGCGATACCCGTGAAGGCAGTCATCAACACGGTTTTCTTCGAATGCTGTGCAAAGTAATGCAGGAAAGTTGATTTCCCGGTGCCCGCTTTCCCCGTTATAAAAAATGATGTATTAGATTGTTCAAGACTATTAAATAAATCCTTGATAACGGGATCTTGATCGTAGCCTTCGGGAATATTCACATAACGATTATACAGCGTGGGCAAATCTACATCCTCGAATAATTCCAATTGTAATTCCTTCGGGGCATCTGCCAGCACGAGGTTAATCAGGTAATAAATATCATCGCGGTTCTCGGTGAACGGCTGGTTTATATCTAAGTTCGTATCGCGGTGGGCTAACGTTTTCAGTATATAATAAGCTCTTTTGAAAATATGCTTGTATTGATGTGGATATTTCTCGATAAATATTTGAATCGTGTCGGCAGGAATGTTGATACCAACGAAAGCCAAGAATACTAACAGTTGTTGAACGGCATCCGCCTGTTCCCGTTCTTCCAATTCTTGGTAAAGTTCCAGGAAATGATCCGGGTATTCCGCCGGGTATTCTGCATGTTGTTTGCCATAAAATAGCTGGTGGGCAATCAAAGGGTTAAATTGCTTCGTATTCCCATCTACCAGGTTCGATTGGCTAAAGGCTGATATCCATTGTTTTTCTAGCTGTTGTGCAGTTGTCATCCCGCACAAATATAACCATTCTAAACCGTGTTATAAAAAGAAGGGCAACCCGGTAAAGGATCGCCCTGCTATCTCGAAGATAAAAATCGAATTAGACCATTATTTTTTTCGCTTCATCATTCAGTATACTTGATACGATATCTGAAGCGGTGGCTCCGTCCTGTGTTTGGCTAAATAATTCCAACAATTTTTTATTCAGTTCCAAGGCTGGAGCATCGCCCGGAAAACTTGCCGCCACGTGATGGATCAACGCGATCGTTTGATCTTTCATCGTTTTGACAGCATCCCAGGAAGCAGCGGATACATAAATTTGTTGTGTAATGTTATGTTCAAACTCGGTTTTAATCGTATGCACTAATACTTGGTGCATATCGTTCACCGTCATGCCACTTGTATATAAGCGGCTGATTAAATTTTGAGGTGTTAAGCGGTCAACTAATAGTACCATCCGCTCGTATGCCTGCAACTTTAACGATAATACTTGGCTGTGGCTGCCGGCCGAAGCTTTTGCCGTATCAGTGTCTTTATCTACCAGGTTTTTAGGTTTCTTAATTAGATCCTTCACGGTAATAAAGATTAAGAATGCTGCCCCGACCCCGAGAACGATGTATAATAATTTTTCCTGGCTCACAGTTTGACTACTTTATTGATTTAGACTACAAATATAGTAGTTAATTTATATGTTTATCTGTAAATTTATCTATCTGCCGCGGTAATTCTAACATTCCGGTAAACTGATCGGTATGTTGACAGCTAACCCGCCATCGGAAGTTTCCTTGTATTTAGAGTTCATGTCTAGCGCGGTATCCCACATGGTTTTTACCACGGCGTCGAGAGATACTTTTGCTAGTTCAGGGTTACTTTGTAATGCCAGTTGCGAAGCGGTGATAGCCTTGATAGCGCCCATGGTATTCCTTTCAATGCATGGCACTTGAACCAAGCCGCCAATCGGGTCGCAAGTAAGGCCGAGGTGGTGTTCCATGGCTATTTCAGCTGCCATTAAAGCTTGTCTTTGCGTGCCTCCAAGCGCTTCGGTAAGCGCAGCGGCAGCCATGGCTGATGATACGCCGATCTCGGCTTGGCAACCACCCATCGCGGCGGAGATCGTAGAACGTTTTTTAAAGATACTACCGATTTCAGAAGCGGTTAATATAAATTGGATAATTTTCTGATCATCATGCCCGTCACAGAAAACGATGAAATATTGTAATACTGCTGGTATTACACCGGCAGCACCATTGGTCGGCGCTGTAACTACCCGCCCGAATGAAGCATTTTCCTCGTTAACAGCCAAGGCGAAGCAACTGACCCAATCAAGGGTATACCCGAAATGGTTGCCTCCGGCACGGATTGCTTCGATCCAACTGGAAAAGTCCGTGTAAGTTCTTCCCTTAAGCAACTTTTTATTTAGTGCCGCAGCCCTGCGTGCAACTTTCAACCCGCCGGGTAGTTCCCCGGTAGTATGACAACCCCGGTAAATGCAGGATTGCATCACGTTCCAGGTATTCAGTACACCTTCTTTCGTAGCAGTTTCCGGGCGCCAAGCGCTTTCATTCTCCAGTACCAATTCCGAGATGGAATAGCCTGTTTTAATACACCATTGCAACAATTGTTGGGCCGTGTCAATAGGGAAGGGGAGATCTACTTGATTGCCGGTACCCGTATGGTCACCTTCTTTAACAACAAACCCGCCACCGATAGAGTAATAAGTTTCGGCAATTTGTTCTTCATTGGAGAATGATACCAGCAAAGTCATGGCATTCGGATGGAAAGGGAGTGATTCATCGTAAAGAAATTCAAGATCCATCAAGGGATCAAAATCAATCTCCATTTCACTGCCGAGTTTCAACTTTTTGTGCCGGCGAATATCATCGATCTTTGAATCCAGCAAGTTAACATCGCAAGTTACGGGATCTTCACCGCTTAAGCCCATCAAAACGGCAATATCGGTACCGTGCCCATGCCCGGTTTTTGCAAGGGAGCCGTATAGCAAAACTTTTAGCTGTATCGTATCTTGTAAACGCCCCTTTTCTTTTAACTCCTCTACGAAACGTAAAGCTGCCCTCCATGGGCCTAATGTATGCGAGCTGGAAGGCCCTACCCCGATTTTGAATATGTCGAAAACAGAAATGCACTCGTGTGCCACGGTAATAGATTTTATTGTTTAACCAATGATTGCATCAAAAAATGGTATCCCATTTGTAAATCTTCTAAATAAGTACAAGCAGGTATCTTTGACAAATTTACTATGTAAAAATGACAATTTACTGTCATGTTTCTCGATGTCTTCATTTATGAAAAGTACTATTGATGGGTTGGGGCTTCCTAGTTGTTGTTCGTTTTTTGAATTGCCTACATGATTAGAACCCTTGCTGGTTATTATTGATAAAATTGCAAAGCAATCAAAATACGAAAGCCCGCCACATGGGCAGGCTTTCGTATTTATTTCAAACAAACTTGTAATTGACTATTGGATTTTTTCTAATACTTCTACATCGAAGAATAATATGGAGTGTGCTTGAACCTGGCCGGAGCTCATATCATCGTAAGCCAAGGTAGAAGGAATGATCAGCTTGATCTTACCGCCAACTTTTACCTTTGGTACCCCGATTTGCCAGCCCTTGATCAGGGATGTCAATTTAGCGGTGTAACCCGCGTTTTGATCGAATACCGTTCCGTTCATCAAGGTGCCTTTGTAGGCTACTTTTACGGTAGCCTCGCTAGTGAAAGAATCACCGGTTCCCGGTTCTTCAATTTTATAATATACACCGGAAGGATCTTTCTCGTATTCCAGGTTGCTGGTATCAAGGTAATGCTCAATTTTTTCTGTTTCTAATTCCAGTTCAACGGAGTTGCTCAGTGAAGCAACGAGTTCTTTGGCTTCGATTTGGAAATAAACCGGGGTGTTTTTGCTGATGGATCCATTACCGGATTGCCCGAAAGCATAAGGGGAGGGCAAGTATAAATCAATTTTACCGCCTTCTTTTACCTTGGGAATACCGTATCTCAAGCCACGGATAATGCCAATCAGGTAACTGGTAGCGCTGTCGTTCATCACAACGGGTCCACCCAGGGTAGAAGCTTTATATGTGAATTTTACCATGCTGGAATCATCGAAGGAACGGCCGCTGCCTTCATCGATGACCTTGTAATAGAAATTATATTGTTGATCTTCTTGCGCATCGATGCTATTCTCCGCGAGGTAAGCCTCAATCTTTTGATTTTCAATTCGAATTTGATCAAATTCATTGTAATCATTCTTATTACATGCAGCCAGTACAGTTGCGACAGCCAAGCCCGTCATCCAAAGAAATTGCTTCATACAGATATGTCAGTTTTATTAATAGGTATTAAATTAAAAGTCTATCAATTTTAATTCGCTGAAAAGGGCTGTATTTGCAGGCACCAAACCTGAAATACCGGCATCTCCGAAGGCGTATTGCGGCGGAATAAACAGCCAGATGATACCACCTTTTTTAATTTTCCTGAGCCCCAATTGCCATCCGGCAATATGATCTTTCAATGGGCGGCCATTGAAGTTCGTCGGGATACCGTTGCTGGAATTCAACACTTTTTCCCCGTCGAGCGAGGTTAAAGTAAAATTGATCGTCGGGATATCATCGGGGCCAATTACTTCGGCATCCTGCCCCGTACCCGGATTAATGATTTTATAATAAATCCCCGAGGGATCTCTTTCCACATCCTTGATATCATGCTTGGCTATGTAAGCCTTGATTTCGGCCTCGTAATCAGAAGCCTGGGCGGGACTATCATAGAGCCCGGACTCTTCCTTTTTACAAGCCGTGGCGCATAAGCATACCGTAAGCAACAAATATACAAATCGTTTCATTCCCATCACTTGTTAATTCAGTGCTGATAATTTGATGGCACTATAATAGTAAAAACGGTCATCCTTTCAAAAAGTTACACGGGGCGGGGGCTTTTTCATAAAAAAGCTCCAAGGCAAGAAACCTTGGAGCTTATATAAAGTGCTACTAATTTTTGATTAGTAATCCATACCCATACCTGGGCCGCCTGGCATTGCAGGGGCAGCAGATTTAGGTTCCGGTTTGTCAGCGATCACGCATTCAGTAGTCAACAACATACCCGCGATAGAGGCAGCGTTTTCCAAGGCGATACGGCTCACTTTAGTTGGGTCGATTACACCTGCGGATAACATTTTTTCATATTTCTCTGTACGGGCGTTGAAACCGAAGTCAGCTTTACCTTCTTTAACTTTCTGAACAACGATAGAGCCTTCGATACCAGCGTTCGCGGTAATTTGACGAAGAGGTTCTTCGATAGCGCGTTTCACGATAGCGATACCAGTTTGTTCGTCATCGTTATCACCTTTTAATTTATCTAAAGAATCAACAGCGCGGATGTAAGCCACACCACCACCGGGAACGATACCTTCTTCAACGGCAGCGCGGGTAGCGTGCAATGCATCATCAACACGATCTTTCTTCTCTTTCATTTCCACTTCAGTAGCAGCTCCTACGTAAAGAACGGCAACACCACCGCTTAATTTAGCTAAGCGCTCTTGCAATTTTTCTTTATCATAATCGGAAGTGCTCACCTCGATTTGGCTCTTGATCTGGTTGATACGTGCCGCGATATCTTTCTTAGCACCTTTACCGCCAACGATCGTAGTATTGTCTTTATCAATAGTTACGGATTCTGCACGGCCCAAGTAAGTCAGGTCGGCATTCTCCAACTTGTAACCTTGTTCTTCGCTGATCACTACACCGGCAGTCAGGGTAGCGATATCTTGCAACATTTCTTTTCTCCTGTCACCGAAGCCTGGAGCTTTTACGGCAGCTACTTTCAAAGTACCGCGTAATTTGTTCACAACCAGGGTAGCTAACGCTTCACCTTCAAGATCTTCACTGATAATCAACAGTGGAGCGCCTTGTTGGGCAACTTTTTCCAAGATATGCAAGATATCCTTCATAGTGCTGATCTTCTTGTCGTAGATCAGGATGTAAGGATTTTGCATTTCCACTTGCATTTTTTCGCTGTTGGTGATGAAGTAAGGGGAGAGGTAACCGCGGTCGAACTGCATACCTTCTACTACTTCTACAGTAGTGTCTGTACCTTTTGCTTCTTCAACGGTGATAACGCCATCTTTGGTCACTTTCTGCATAGCTTCAGCGATCAATTTACCGATTTCGTTATCGTTGTTAGCGGAGATCGTTGCAACTTGTTCGATTTTCTTATTATCGCTACCTACTTTTTCAGATTGTTTAGCGAGGCTGGCAACTACAGCTTTTACAGCTTTGTCGATACCGCGTTTCAAATCCATCGGGTTAGCGCCGGCAGCTACGTTTTTTAAACCTTCGCCGATAATTGACTGGGCCAAAACGGTAGCGGTAGTAGTACCATCACCAGCGATATCCGCTGTTTTAGAAGCTACTTCTTTCACCATTTGGGCGCCCATATTTTCGATAGCGTCTTCCAATTCGATTTCTTTAGCAACCGTAACACCATCTTTAGTAACAGATGGAGCACCGAATTTTTTCTCGATAACTACGTTACGACCTTTAGGACCGAGGGTCACTTTTACGGCGTCAGCCAAAGTGTCCACGCCTTTTTTCATCTTGTTGCGGGCCTCGATATTGAAGAATATTTGTTTTGCCATGATGTGTAATAAATTTTAAATAAGTTGTGTGTGGAGTTCAGTTTAATTTTTGACGACGTTGATTAAACGATAGCCAAAATATCGGATTCACGCATGATTAAGTAATCAGTGCCTTCGAGGCTGATCTCTGTGCCGGTATATTTACCGTACAAAACGGTATCACCAACCTTAACGGTAACCGGCTCATCTTTTTTACCAGGACCAGCAGCGACTACAGTACCTTTTTGCGGCTTCTCTTTTGCGGTATCCGGAATGATAATGCCACCAGCGGTTTTTTCTTCTGCTGCTGCAGGTTTTACAATTACCCTGTCAGCTAAAGGTTTAATACTTAATTTCTTAGCCATATAAATGTTGTTTTTTTAAACAGGTTTTTATGGAAAATTTTGGAAAATTTAATGCTTGCATCTCTCTCTAACATTGTGCCAATGGCAGGAGCTAGTCAAAATTGCAGGTTGTAAAGATAGTTAAATGAAATTATGTCTGTGATAATTGTCATTTTTTCATCTAAAAAATGTCAGTTACCTTCGTAACCGGTCGGATTTACATTTTTAGCTGGATTTCAATTATTTAGATAATTGCGTGAAAAGCAAATTTTTGCAAATGCATATTTAAACGTAGATTTGCGGCCATTTTCCTATAAGAGTTCATGATTAGTAGAAGAAACATCAGGGTCAAAGTTATGCAAACCTTGTACGCCATTGATACAATGGATGCGGAAACCCTTAGACCGGGTACCGCCACGGGTTTGCTCAACGAGAAATTAGATCAGACATGCCAGGTATTTACATACCTGCTATATTCCGTGACCAACGTGGCTTTATATGCCGAAACGGATGCCATCGCCCGCTCTTCAAAGCACCTTCCCAGCGAGGCAGATCTAAATGTAAATACCAAGATTGCAGGTAACGAATATGTTTACCAGCTCTTGAATGACAGGGGCTTCCAGGTCAACCTCGACCAGTGGAAACTCAAGAATTTACCGGATACTGAAATTACCCGGAAACTCTATACCCAGTTGGTGGCTTCCGAAATTTACCAGGAATATATCCAGGAAGAGGGTCGCCAAAAGAATAAGGAAAAGCAAATCGTTGAATATATCTATAAAGAGATATTGATGAAAAGCGAGCTTTTCTTACAACATCTTGAAGATACCTTCCTCCATTGGGGCGATGACGCCAGCATGATGGATGTATTGGTCTCTAACTATTTCAATAAACCGCAACTATTTAATTTTCTACAGCTTATCAGCAAAGAAAAGATTGATTACGCTAGGGAGTTATTATTAACGGTGATCGATAAAAAGGAATATTGCCTAGAATTGATTAAACCGAAGTTACAGAACTGGGATCCCGAAAGAATCGCTGCCGTGGATATGCTGCTGATGGAAATGGGGGTTTGTGAATTTTTATACTTCCCGACCATCCCTACCAAGGTGACTATCAACGAGTATATCGATTTGGCTAAGGCTTACAGCACACCGCAGAGCGGCCAGTTTGTAAACGGTATCCTTGATAACATCCTCAAAGACCTGGAAGCGAATAAACTCGTTAACAAGGTGGACCGGGCAAAAAAATAGGCGTTTTTTTAGCAAACATCTGTCTAGAAACTTATTTTTACGCAAATTACACCCGATGAAAACGATTTTATATACAGTTTTTGCAGCAGCAGTGCTTATGGCAACTGCCTGTAATCAATCTCCGAAAGAAGGGAACAATGATAGCAAGGCAGTAACCACCCAGGATACTACCGGTGGTTTCCCCGAAATGACCTTCGAGCAGCCGGAGCATGATTTCGGTGAGATCGAGCAGGGGGCTATCATGGAATATAATTTCAAGTTTACCAACACGGGCACGAAAGATTTAATTATCCAAGATGCCATTACCAGCTGTGGATGCACCGTGCCAGAATGGCCTAAAGAACCGATCAAACCGGGCGCTACAGGCTTTATGAAGGTAGTATTTAACAGTAAAGGTAAGTTTGGCTATCAAGAAAAGGAGATCACCATCAAGGCGAATACTGAAGATCCATTATTTCCGGGGCCCAGGATTCGTTGTGTAATCAAATCAGAATAGGAATTTCTCCTGTAAATAGTTAATATTTAATCAACATAATTTATTCATTCTATCAAATACTATTTCGATGTACATCAACATGCTTAATTTATTAATGGCAGCGCCTTCAGGAAGTGGCGGTAGCGGTGGCGGTATGGGTATCCAGTCTTTACTGTTTTTAGGTGGTATGTTCTTAGTAATGTGGCTCTTCATGATCCGCCCTCAAACTAAGAAAGCCAAGCAACAAAAACAATTTATCGACAATCTCCAAGAAGGTGACAAAATTGTAACTATCGCTGGTATTCACGGTAAAGTGAAAAGAATCAATGATGACAATACATTGGTGATCGAAGTTGGTCCCGGTACCACTTTGACAATCGAGCGCGTAGCGGTGAGTATGGAATATACTACCCAGAATAAAGCTGCTGCCGAGAAGAAATAAGAAAATTTAATACAAGTATTTTCAATAAAAAATCCAGTTACCGTGATTGGTAACTGGATTTTTTTTATTTTGCTTATTCCTTTCGATTTACAACCATTATTATGCATATTATTGGAATAACGGGCGGAATTGGCTCTGGCAAAACTACGGTCGCGAAAATATTTGAAGTGCTGGGGATTCCTGTATATTATGCGGATGATGCAGCGAAGAGCATCATGGAAAAGGATCCATTGTTGATAGATCAAATATCCTCGCATTTCGGGAAAGAATCTTATAATACGGAAGGTAAATTGAACCGTAAGTTCATAGCAAACATCGTATTTAATAATAATGAGCAGCTGGAAAAATTAAATTCCTTCGTTCACCCGGCAACGATCAGGGATGCCGATCGTTGGGCTTCCGAACAAAATGCCCCTTATGTTCTTAAAGAAGCTGCGTTGATGTTCGAGACGGAATCTTTCCACCATACTTACAAGATCATTACCGTGTTTGCTCCCCAAGCCATGCGCGTGCAAAGGGTAATGCGCCGCGACGGCCTAAGCGCCGATGAGGTATATGCCCGTATCCATAAACAGATGGACGAAAACATCAAGAAAAAGCTCGCTGATTACGTTATTTATAATGATGAACAGCAGATGGTCATCCCGCAAGTACTCCGCATCCACGAAGAACTCCTACAATCGGTTTAACATTGATTTAAGATATGAACAATTAGTTTTACCGGGTGCCCGGTATGATGAAAATATTACGCTTGTATACATGTTTCTTTTGCTTGGTCTTACCCATGGTAGCTAAGGCGCAGCAAACTATTTTCGGAATGATTTCCGGGAAATACGGTACCCGTATCGATGCCGCCGAAGTTAGAAACCTGCGAACCGGCGAAATAATTGCCGCCGGCAAAAACGGTAATTTTAAAATCAACGTGGAGCTTGGTGACAGGTTAACATGCACAGCACCGGGTTTCCTGGATACCCTGGTTATTGTAAAGAACTTCCAACCTTTAATCATTACGATGAACGCGAGCGGTATCAGCTTAAAGACTTTTACGCGGAAGGACTATAAAACGGATTCCCTGGCGCTACGGGTTACTTACGGCAGGAATATGGAATTTAAGCTTCCGCCCTGGTATAAGGTGGTGAATGTTTTTCCCCCGGCCGTGCAGCTAAATAATCTCCAGAAAGTGTTATCGTTCAAAGGCAATAAACGCCGCTTTGAATTTAAAAAACGCTTGCTCGATCATGAGCGGGAAGCATACCTGGAAGAAACGTATAATAGCCCACTGGTAGAACAATACTCCGGTTTCCGGGGAGATACATTGGAATGGTTCATGCATCAATATCGCCCCAGCTATGAATTCTTACAAAATGCTACGGCTTATGACCTGGCTTTATTTATCAAAAGCTCTAAAGAGCAATTTCTCGATAGCCTATCCAGGCAAAAAAATCCTCCCGATAGTGTTCTAAGGGGAGGATCTTGAATTTTTATAGCAATTGCTTATTGCGAAAGCATGTGCAACTATTATTGCAATTTGGCTAACCAGGTGCGTAACCTTTCGGCGGCTAATTTCAATTTCTCAGTGCTGGTTGCATAAGACATCCTGATGCAATTAGGCTCTTCGAAAGCGTCTCCGGAAACGGTAGTTACGTGTGCCCTGTGCAGCAGGTACGCACATAAATCACTGGAATCCTTGATGACTTGGCCTTCGTATGATTTTCCGAAGAATGAGCTGATATCCGGGAAGAGATAGAATGCGCCTTCCGGTTTGTTGATTTTCAACCCGGGGATATCTTTCAACAAGTCGAAGAACAAATCCCTTCTTTCCCTGAAAGCTTTCACCATTTCAACGGCAGTGCTTGTATCATTTATCAAGGCGGCTACGGCAGCATATTGTGTGATGGAAGAAGTGCCGGAAGTAAATTGACCTTGCAATTTCTCGGTAGCTTTCGCGATTTCCAAGGGCGCTACGATATAGCCTAAGCGCCAGCCAGTCATGGCAAACCCTTTACTTAAACCGTTCACGATGATCGTTCTTTCCGGCATGCTTTCAAATTGAGCGATGCTTGCATGTTGACCATCGTAATTGATGTATTCATATATTTCATCGGAAATAACGAATACTTCGGGGTGTTTGCTGAATACGGCAGCCAAAGCCTCCAGTTCATCCTTGGTATAAACCGCGCCACTTGGATTACAAGGGGAAGAGAACATGAACAACTTTGTTTTTGGCGTGATAGCAGCTTCCAATTGCTCCGGCGTGATCTTGAAATCATGTTCGAAAGAACCCTTGATCGTCACGATCTTACCTTGGCATAAATTTACTAATGCCGCGTAAGTTACCCAGTAAGGGGTAGGTATAATCACTTCATCACCTGGATCTACCAAGCTCAATACCACGTTTGCCAAGCTTTGCTTCGCACCTGTAGAAACCACTACTTGTTCGGGGCTGTAGTCGAGATTATTGTCCCGCTTTAGCTTATGAACAACGGCCTTTTTAAGATCAGCAATACCAGCTACGGGTGTGTAATGCGTGTGCCCGTCATCAATGGCCGACTTAGCGGCGGCACGGATGTGGTTGGGAGTGTCAAAGTCAGGTTCACCAAGGCTTAAATCTACAACATCGATGCCTTGTGCCTTTAGTTCCCGGCTCAACTTGGCCATCATGATGGTCTGAGGCTCGGAGATACGTGAAAGTCTTTCTGCCAGTTTCATGTTTGAAAATTTGTTTTATTGGGTTGACCGGGCGCAAACCTACTACAAAAAAATGGATTGCCACAACACATTTTTTAAAAATCACAACATTTTGACCGATTTGTTGGAAATAATCTTGAAAATTGGCAAATGGCTTGGTTGTCATCAAAAGAAAAGTAAAAAGACCGGGCTGATTTACAACTCGGTCTTTTTAAAAATATAAAATTATTAATATGATAATGCTTAGTTGGAATACGACATGTTGTATAATTTCACTGCCGTGTTACCTGTACCGCCTACTTTTCCGGTCAGGATAATATTGGATACATAACCTGCTCCCATTTGCACGCCTACAATACCTGCTACCGTGCTATCGGTTCCGGCAAGTTTTACTGTTAAGTTGCCATAAGCAGCATCAATTTCGGTAAATGGCCTTGACATTTCTGAAAGGGACTCGGGGTAAGTGGCGCTGCCAATCTTCGTATTCCCGATATACAAATCTACCGCTGGCATATCTTGGCAAAGGTTATAAAAACGGATATTGGCCTTGGTAGTACTCAGGTCGCTGAAATCTTCCTTGAAATAAATGCTTTTAGCCGGGTTGTCGTACATGAAAACAGTGTAAATATTCTTTGTAGAATCCAGGTTTAATGCAAACGAAGATTCAGCCGGATAAGGAGCTCCCGTGCTAGTTTTAAATGATATCAGGTGGCTACCAGGGTCAAAATAACCCACGTTTAACCTGCTGGAAGGGGTAATAATGGACCCATTCCCGGTTAATTTGGTAGATCCATCGTAGATATCCAAAGAATCCCCAGTTGGGCTAGCTAAGACGAAAGCTACAGCCGAGCTGTAATCTGGAGTAGAGGGAGTTGGATCTTTCAAACAAGATGTGGTACCTAACATCGCAACAACGGCCACTAAAGCCAAATAACGGAATTTTTTGATAGACATGCTCTCTTGCATTTATTTGATTGAATGATAAAATTTAACGATCATATGTCATCATGAACTTACTTAAATCAGGTTCATGTAAACGTTTTCTTTCTAATTCGTATTGGTAAATGATGGATCCCAGTTTTTGCAGGAACGGTTTCCCTATTTCGTCAAACTCATAGTGCCCGCTACTCAATACACCGTCTTCGTTGACATATAAGTTGGCCGATACCATAAATTCTACCTTGTTTTTAAAATCAACCACGTAGGCAAGGTCTGTTAAAAAACCATAAGCCCATCCCGGTTTATTAAAAATCCTGATATATGGTGGCATTACCGCGTTCTTATCTCCCCCGAATAATAGGAACTTTACATATGCAGGGTAAAATTCCGTACTGTCATAAGCTGGATAAGTAGTTTCCGTTGGTAACTGCGACATGTAACGGTATAAAAAACGGTAATCCTCTTCTTTTAAACGAAAAGCTTGCCCAGATGTTACAGTCCCCGGAAAAATTATATTCCGCAGTATATGGTGCAGGTCAACTAAACTGATATGGTTTTTATAATAGAAATCCATCGGTGTCCGAACCAAGCTATCTCCAATATAATGCGCTTTCCCGATTAAATCATGTTTATCCTGGAACACCAGGCTGCTGATTTTTCCGGGTTGTTGGTAAACCGTATCACCATCATCCATAAAAAACATGCCATTGGTATGACGATTAGCCTCCGGGGATAAATCTACATCCAACCTATGCCTGATTTGTGCCGAAGCAAACCCTTTTTGCCATAATTTCCGGTTAAATTCTTCCTGTCCTAAGAATTCATACAACCTGTTGAATGCATCATTATCACTTACCAGGAAGATTTTTTTAATATAATGCGCGATGCTGGGATGAAAATCTTGGGCGGTGGAATCAAAATTTACTTCGGTTGAGATGCCTGGCAAACCCCGGGTAAATGCGGCGGAAAATTTATCTAAATTGTTGATATTTAGATCATTAAGTTTTTCTAACGCAAGGATGGCGGCAGGCAATTTCACTGTGGAAGCCGGGTAAAAATATCGTAAAGTATCCACATTATAGTAAAAATCTGTAAAAGTTGGTTTATTTTGCGCATCCCTGTTTATTTGCGTATAAATGACCTGTAGTCTGTATTTGGATAAATTCCCGGTAACTGGGGCAAGTTGTGGATCCTCCATCAACCTTGTTAATAAATTGCCGTTTTCGCTATGAGGGGACTTATTTTTTTCCATTTTTGTAGCGTTATTACAAGATGCAAGGGTATAAAGCATTAACAGGATATATAAACGATAGTAGCACATAGGTTGTATATATTATCTTTAAAATGGCTCAAAACCAACCAGATAGCGGTTTTTGAACAGTTTTTTAGAGAGCTTTAATATATCAATTTAAATTCTATCTTTGCAACTCTTAAAAAATTTTTATTATAAACCCGAAACAATATGCAACTTAAAGGACTGGTTAAAGTTTTTGCCGTCGCACTGATCCTTATCTCTTTGTATCAATTGTCCTTCACGTTTGTGGTACGGAACTATGAGAAGGGGGTAAACGAAAAAGTAGAGAAAGCAGTATCTCAACAATTCCCTGCCGCCGATGTAAAATATCCCGGTAACAAGGAAGCGCAAGCACTCTACCAAGATACGCTGGAGGATGTTTTAAAAGAGAGAAAAAGGGCTTATTTCGACAGCACCAGGAACTTAGAAATCGCCGGTTTCCCTTGGTTCACTACTTACACCAAAGCTAAAGAGAAAGAACTCAATTTGGGTCTTGACCTGCAAGGTGGTATCAACGTGGTGTTGGAAGTGAGCGTGGAAGATGTTATCCGTGCACTGTCCGGTCATTCGAATGACCCCGCCTTCAACCAAGCGCTGGAATTGGCTAAAGAGAAACGTAAACAAAGCCAAGCGGATTTCGTTACCTTGTTCGGGCAAGCTTATAGCGAAGTAGCGCCTAATGGTAAATTAGCCAGCCTATTCGCCAACTCTTATCAGAAGGAAATCGATTTTAACTCTTCCAATGATAAAGTATTGAGCGTGATCCGCCAATCTGCCGCCGCTGCCATCGAAAATACTTACCTGGTACTGATGAAGCGTATCGATAAGTTTGGTGTGGCTCAACCTAACATCAACCTCGATAAAAACCGTGGTATCATCTCCGTAGAATTAGCGGGTGTAGATGATGTGGACCGCGTTCGTAAATATTTACAAGCTAGCGCGAACCTCGAATTCAGGGAAGTTTATAAAAACTCCGATTTCGCACAATACCTCGGCGCAATGAACCAGGCCGCTGCTTTGGCAACCGGTGGTAATAAAGCAAAAGATACGGCAGCAAAAGCTACTGCCGATACAGCAGCTATTGCTGCAACAACCGCTCCCGGCGATACTTCTAAAACCGGTAGCTTGAATGATATCTTGGCTAAAGAAGGTGCAAACGCGGGTGATTCCGCAAAAGATGTTGATGCCCAAAGAGAACTGATGGCTCAACAAAACCCGATCTACGCGATTTTGCAACCGTTATTTGACCAACAAACTGGTAATCCCGTTCCTTCTCCTTCCATCGGTTATATCATGGCTAAGGATACGGCTACATTTAATAAATACCTTCAGATACCTGCCGTAAAAGCTGCCATCCCCAGGGATGCGGTATTCGCTTACGGTTCCGAAAGGGGGGATGATAATTCCGGGATTCTTTCCGTTTACGTTTTAAAGGTGAATCCTTTGAACCCTGCCCCAAGGGTAGGTGGTGAAAGTATCGTGGATGCCCGCCAAGATTTCGATCGCTATAACGGTCAACCCGAAATCTTCATGAGTATGGACCAAGTCGGTACCCGCGAATGGAGAAAAATGACCGGCGAGTTGAAACCCAAAAACCCGAATGATCCTTATGCCCGCAATTATGTTGCGATCGTATTGGATGGTATCGTATATTCCGCTCCCGGCATCAATGATGAAATTCCAAATGGTAGTTCTTCTATTTCCGGTTCTTTCACATTGGAAGAAGCGAAAGATTTGGCTAATATCTTGAAGTCCGGTAAAATGCCTGCTCCTGCAAAAATTGTTCAGGATCAAGTAGTAGGGCCAACTTTAGGTGCTGAATCTGTTGCTGCCGGTGCAAAATCTTTCATCATTTCCTTTGTAATCATCTTCATATTGATGTTGGTGTATTACAATACTGCCGGTTGGGTCGCTAATACAGCATTGATATTAAACTTGTTGTTCACTTTCGGTATCCTGGCTTCCCTGGGCGCTACTTTAACGATGGCCGGTATTGCCGGTTTGGTATTAACCATCGGTATGGCCGTGGATACGAACGTAATCATCTTCGAGAGGATCAAGGATGAACTCAACCATGGTAAATCATACGAACAAGCGGTGAAAGACGGCTACAAACGTTCTTACGCCCCCGTATTAGATGGTCACATTACTTCCTTGATCACGGCATGTATCCTTTTCTACTTCGGTTTAGGACCCGTACTAGGTTTCGCAACCACGCAGATCATCGGTTTACTGTTATCCCTTTTCTGCGGAATCTTGATTTCCCGCATGGTAACGGATGCCTGGATGCGCAAAGGCAGACACTTTAAATACTTTACACCGCTTTCTAAGAAAATATTTACACATAAAACTTTCGATTTCGTTGGAAAACGTAAGTATGCTTACATCTTATCCGCGATCATCACGATCCTCGGTGTAGCTTCCTTCTTCAACGGTTTCGATCACGGTGTGGATTTCTCCGGTGGACGTAGTTATACGGTTGAGTTCACGAAGGATATGAAAGTAGATGATGTTCGTCAACAACTGAAAACAGTTTTCGGTGGCGAAGCGCCGGTTGTAAAAACCGTGGGCGACGACCGCAAGCTGAATATCACTACTGCCTATAAAATCGAAGAGCAAAGCCTAGAAGTGGATCATGAAGTGATGACTGCTCTGTACAACGGTTTGAAAGGTTATTATCCTGATAATATCGAATACAACACTTTCGTACAAAAGCAAATACTGGGTACGCAGTCCGTTTCCCCGATGATCTCGAACGATTTGAAGAGAGGCGCCGTGTACGCTACCTTGTTATCTTTAGCTGCGATCTTCGTTTACATCCTGTTGCGCTTTAGCAAATGGCAGTATTCTATCGGTACGATCGTTGCCTTGCTGCACGACGTATTGGTAACATTAGCAGTATTCTCATTTTGCCGTAGCTGGGTAAGTTTCCCGTTAGAGATCGACCAGCACTTTATCGCCGCCATCCTGACGGTTATAGGTTTCTCGATGAACGATACCGTAATCGTATTTGACCGTATCAGGGAGTACTTCCGCAACCGTAGAAAGGGTGATAATAAGGAAGTGATCAATGCTGCGATCAATGACACGTTGAGCCGCACAATTATGACTTCCGTTACCGTGTTCATTACCATCCTGGTATTGTTCATCTTCGGTGGTGATGTTACCCGCGGTTTCGCCTTCGCGATGTTGATCGGTGTGTTAACAGGTACTTACTCTTCTATCTTCGTTGCTGCGCCTATCTTAATTGACTTCGATAGAAAGAATTCATTGAGCCAGGAAGGCGATGCTGTAGAAGTAAGCGGTAAACCTGCCACAGCTAAGAAATAATAATCTTAATTGAAATAATAGAAATGGGTTGTCAATTGTTGGCGACCCATTTTTTTTACCATTATAATTGAATCCATCCCCACTTGATTAACAGGAGTAAATACCCTCAATAGTGATTGGAACCGAGCTTGGAAACCAGAACCGGCAAGGTTTTGCGCAATGTCCTCAAAAAATCTAACCCCAGTTACAAATACTTGTGGCTTGGAAACCCGAACCAGCAAAGACTAAGGGATGTTGCCACATAAAACTGCATGGCTACATAAAAAAAACGGGCAAAAGCAGAAGCTAATACCCGTTATAAAACTGTGTATGCAAAAATATTTATTCCGATTTCAAACTTTTAACCGGGTTCATCCAAGCTGCCCGGATAGCCTGTGTGCTGACCGTTAAAATGGCAATCAGGATCGATAGAACGCCGGTAACTGCAAACTCCCACAAATGGATGCCCGTTTTAAATGTGAACTGCTGCAACCAGTTATGCATCGCCCAATAGGACAGGCCCCAACCGATAATGTTTGAAACGATGACCAGCTTGATGAAGTTGCCGGACAATAAAACCACGATGCTGTTCACGGATGCGCCGAGTACTTTTCTTACACCGATTTCTTTTGTTCGCTGTTCGGCTGAAAAAGCCGCTAAACCAAACAAACCCAAACAGGAAATGATGATGGCTAAAGAGCCGAAAATCTTTACCAGGTCGCCCAGCAAAGTTTCATTTATAAACTTCATTTCGAACTGTTTATCGATGAATCTATATTCGAATGGATAAGCAGGATTCACTTCCTTGAAGATCTTTTCAATCTTGGATAAAGCTTGGCTGGTTGATAGGTTCGATGGCAGTTTAATATTGAACAAGCTTCTCCAGTCAGGTCTATAGCCTACAATCAGCGGGTTTTGCTGTTCATAAGGCGAACCTAAGGTGAAATTCTTTATAACGCCTATAACGGTACGATTCTCTCCTTGCCATTTTATGGTTTGCCCGATTGGATCCTGGAAGCCCATCGTTTTTACAGCCGCATCATTCAGTATCACGGCAGTGCTATCCGACTTGTGGCTTTTCTCGAAATCCCTGCCGGCAGTTAATTGCATGCCGAAAGTTTTTACAAAGTCATCGCTGCATGCAACCTGTTGAAATACGGTCAACTTTTGATCTTCTTTCATCCCGCTCCATTCCACGCCCCAGGTTGAGCTGCTTTCGCGGGACACGTTGTTGGACGTGATACAAACAGATGTGGCGGCTCCCTCATCGAGGATTCGTTGCTTCACAAGTTCTGCTTGCCCATCATTTTCTGTAGCCCCTTCGATATCTACCTGGATGATTTGTTTATTATCATATCCCATCGGCAGGTTCTTGATATAATTCACCTGGTTGAAAATGATAATGGAACAAACGATGAGTCCCACGGCAAAAGTGAACTGGGTAATTACCAATACTTGTCTCAAGGAGAAGCGGTTTTTGCCCTTTTTTATCCTGTTTTTAAGTACTTCTATCGGTTTGAAGGATGATAGGTAAATGGCAGGGTAACTACCGGCTAGGAAGCCCGTAAATAAAATTAATCCTACTAATCCTAACCAAAAGCCGGGTCGTGTGAATGGCAATATAAGTTGTAAAGATAATAGCCGGTTGAAATAAGGAAGTACTAATAAGACGATCAAGATCGCGAGGAGACAGCTACAAAATGATAGCAGGATAGACTCAACAAGGAATTGCCTGGTCAGCGAAACCCTGCTGGCGCCGATAGATTTGCGGATTCCAACTTCCTTGGCCCGCTTTTCTGACCTGGCAGTGCTAAGGTTCATGAAATTGATACAAGCAATAACCAATATACCCATCGTTAAAATTAAAAGTAACCTGATAAGGTCAATTCTACCACCGACGGATTTGCCATTCACAAATTTGCCATAAAGGTATTTCTTGCTTAAGGGGAATAAGGCGGTTATTGTTTCTTCTCCTGCATCATCGGAATGTTTGTCAATAAAATACTTGATCTTTTTGTTGAATTCTTTATAATCTACATTCGGCTTCAATACTAGATAAGTATCATAATTGAAGTTACCCCAGTTAGCTTCCTTGATATACGGGGTAGTCTGCTCAAAATACTTCCAGGGAAGCAAGAAGTCTGTTCCTGCCAGGAAACTGTTTTTAGTGAAGGGTTCGTAAACACCTACAACTTTCAACGCATCTTGGTCCTGACGTTTAATAATCTTATTTAAAGGGTCTTCATCTTTAAAAATCCTCTTGGCAAATTCGCTGGAGATGATGATACTATTCGGATCTTCGAAAATGTCGGAAGTCGCTTTCTTGATCAATTTCACATCAAACATTTCCAGGAAGGCACTATCAACAAAAGGACCGGCACCTTTAATACCGGTCTCTTTATATGTAAATAAAGTTGTCCAATTAAATGTATGTCTTGTAAAGCTTGCTATTTCCGGGTATTCTTGTGCAAGGGTTGGACCGAGCACATTGGGTTGCGACCAGGAAGTACTGGGTTCTTGCCCGGGTGGCATATAATGTTTTATTACAGCGTAAGTTCTATCAATATTTTGAAACGATTGGTTATAATTCCACTGGTTAAAAATATATAACAGTAGTAAAATGCTACTGGCAAGACCGATCGCTAATCCGCTGATATTAATAAATGTGTACCACTTACTGTTCTTTAAATTCCGGTACGTGATAATAAGATTATTCCAAAACATAGGAGCGCTTTATTGAAAGTCAAGGTTTCGCGGTAGGCGCCGAAAAATTATGCCATGATCATAACCAGTTGACTATTAATATAATGCACTAGTTTGGTGAGTTTGAATATGTCCGTTTTCGGACACGGGGGTCCGAATTTGATACACCGTTGGAGTAGCTGCTTAGACTGCAAAGGAAGATCCGCATCCGCAGGTGGAACTGGCATTTGGATTTTGGAAGGTAAACCCGCGGTTGTTAAGGCCGTCTTGGTAATCTACTTCCATTCCGAATAGATAAATACCATGAGATTTCTTGATAACAACCGGTATGCCTTCGATCTCAAAGAAATCATCACCTTCTTGTTTTTCATCAAAACCAAGAACATACGACATACCCGAACATCCCCCGCCTTTTACACCGATTCTTAAAACCTGTTGCTGATCAAATCCTGGTGCATCCATCAGGCTTTTAAGTTCCTTTATGGCACCTGCTGTTAATGTTACGGGAGCTGTTGTAGTCATACTGTAATAAAATTTATTGCAAAATTAGGAAATTCAATTGAAATGCTCGAAATGTTAAGTTTGAGCGCCAAATATGATATTGACCTGGGAATCGCGGGTGAAAAATTCTATCCGGCTAGAGTGTACCGGGATTTAACGATTAGGTAGTTTCAAATTGGCTGCAATGTGTTATCTTAGAACTTATACATCGCTAAATAATCTTATGCCTAAACGTCTTTTATTGGCTTGTTTAGTTATTATCCTATTCAAAGCAGCCTCAGCACAACAGTTCGGAGCCAACAGGCCAACACATAAATGGTTACAGATCAATACCGATACGATCCGCGTTATTTTCCCGGGGCACCTTACAACCGAAGGCATAAGGGTGGCGAGTTTGCTTAGGGATGTTTCGGCACAGCCCGTTAATCTCGGAAACCGGCGGGGCAAAATAAATATCGTATTGCAGAATGAAACCTTGTTGGCCAATGGATACGTGCAGATGGGGCCTTTCAGGTCGGAATTTTATATGACCCCGCCACCAAATTCAATGGACTTGGGGGCAATGTCTTGGGCGGATCAATTGGCGCTCCATGAATACCGGCATGTTTTGCAAAATGTGAATGCCCGTAAAGGTGTTTCCAAGTTATTTTCAATCCTTGGAGGGGAGCTTGGCCAGGCGGCGATTACCAACATTGCCTTACCTAATTGGTTTTGGGAAGGGGATGCCGTGTTAACCGAAACGGCATTAAGTGCGCAGGGCAGGGGGCGTTTACCTTCTTTCTTTGCCGGTTTCAGGGCATTATCAAGATTACCTCAAGCTTATTCATTTATGAAGATTCGGAACGGTTCGTTAAAAGATTATGTGCCGAATCATTACGAATTGGGTTATATCATGACTTCTTACGGTCAGCTAAAATACGGAAAAGAGTTTTGGGGAAATGTGATGGATGATGCGGTGCGATATAAAGGTGTGTTTTACCCATTTTCTCAAAGCCTGAAACGGAGAACCGGGATGAATGCCGCCGCTTTTTCCCGGGCGAGCTTAGATTATTATGAAGAAAACTGGAAAGAGAATAGTAAGGAAGATAATGATGCTACGATGGTTAGTCCTTCGTCAAAGCATTACGAAGATTATCAATGGATCCAAGCTGATGGAGAAGATTGGATCGTGTTGAAACAGGATTTTAAGAAGATACCGGCATTTTACAGGTTGAAGCGGAACGGGGCAGAAGAGAAGCTGTGGGCGCCGGGCTATAACTTCGATAATTATTTTTACTACAACCGTGGAAAAATTGTTTACACCGAAAGTAGAAACCATCCACGCTGGGGGTATGAAGATTATTCTGTAATAAGAATATATGATGTCGCGACGAAACACCTGGTACAGTTAACACGGAAATCAAGGTATTTCTCTCCTGCATTGTCTAGCGATAACCAACAAATTGTTGCCGTTGAATCTTCGGATGATATGAAGACGCAGCTCGTTATTTTAAATGCGCAAACAGGTGAACAAGTCCGTAAATTGGAAAACCCGGATAACTGGGTATATACCTACCCTGTATTTGCGCAAAACAATAGCGTAATTTATACTACCGTAAGAAACCTCTCCGGTGAAATGGCGCTCGTGGAAGTGCCTGTTGAAACGGGACAAGCCAAAATTATCATCCCGTTCGGAACGGATGCCCTTGGCCCGGTGCGCATCAAGGGTGAACAATTATATTTTACGGCGAATTTTAAGGATGTTACCAATATCTACGCAACCGATTTACGGGGTGAAAATATACGGCAAGTAAGTCATGCCGATAATTATGTTTCTTCTTTCGCGGTGGGCGACAATAAAATTCGTTATAGCGAATTTACGGCCGGGGGTAACAAAATACTGGAGATGCCGCTAGAAACGGCGTTTGCAAACGCGGAAAGCATTCAATTGCATAGATCATATCATGGCGATTGGTTGCATCCCAAGCTGGGTAGGGATTCGAGTACAGCAGTGAACGCGGCCGCTTATTCCTTCGATATCAAGAAATACCGTCAAACAAAAGGTTTCTTTAACCTGCACAGTTGGATTCCTACTTTCGATGATCCGGATTATAGCTATACGATATATGGCAATAACGTTTTAAATACAACGGAAACCGCGATAGGATATACTTACAACCGGAATGAAGAAAGCCATAAAGTAGGTGGTAGCCTCACTTATGGCGGCTGGTTTCCATATTTAACTACGACGGCAGATTATACTTTCAGGAGAAACGTTCTTGTTTCAAAACAAAATTACCTGATCTGGAACGAATTTAAATGGGGCGGCGGATTAGGCGTGCCGATCAACTTGTCATCCGGTAAGTTTTCCAGGGGAATGAGCCTATCCGCTAATTACAATTATGTAAAGCGCAACGCGACAAATGATTCGAAGTATAGGTTCAATATTGATCAAATTCAATATTATTCTTTGGGTTTTTCATTCAATAATCAACGGATGAAAGCCCGGCAGAATATTTTTTCACACTTTGGACAAACATTGTATGTACAATACAATAATTCGCTGAACGAAGCGAAGGCTGCCCAACTATTTGCCAGGTTGGACTTATATTTGCCGGGTTTTGCCCGCAACCATAATATCGTGATTAATTTGGCTTACCAGGATATCGATACCAGCAGTACATACCGTTTTACGGATAACTTCAGTTATGCCCGCGGGTATAATTCGCCTTATTATGATCATATTTACAAGATCGGTGTGAATTACCATTTCCCGGTTGCATATCCTGATTGGGGTTTTGCCAATGCCTTGTACTTTACCAGGATCCGTGGAAACATTTTCTATGATTATAGCGAGGGAACATCGGGTAGCCAAGCCTTAAAAACAAGGTACAACTCTGTTGGCGGCGAATTATATTTCGATACGAAATTGGGCAATGCTTTGCCCTTTACTTGCGGGCTGCGCTTCAGTCATTTATTGAACGATGATCCCCAAGATGCCGGATTGAGCAATAAGTTCGATTTTATATTGCCTTTACAACAATTGTTTAGCTATTAAATACAGTGCTTGATGTGTCAATAAGTTTATTTTATAATAAACTTTAAAGGTGGCGCGCGGTAGTACATCGTATCTTTATACTGCACGGTGATGTTGTTAAACATCAGGATATCACCTCTTTCTATGCTTTCTTCCAGGTGATTTCTCCAAAGTGTGTCAAGGCTGTTTCTCTTGAAAAAGTCACCGGTAGTTTCCGTATAAAAGGAAATTTGGTTGGTCGTATCGTTGATATACGGTTCATGTTTTACGTACATCAGTTCAAAGGAAACAACCGGGTATAATACATTTTTATTATCTCTCACAAGGATAGCGGAATCTAATAAATTCAGTACGGCAGGCCGGGGAACGGTATCTCCCAACAGTAGGCCCCACGAGCTTTTGAAGCTGAGTTTATTCTTTTTTGCAGCTGTCGCTTTCTTCTGCTGGGCAGATATGTTTAATGAAAAGATGACCAGGCTGCAACACAATAAATAGGAGCGAAATTTCATAGTTTTTTATTATTGCTGTACGACTAAATTTTAACCGGGGAGGACTTTTGATCCCTCAATAGTTCGATTCAATGTTCATCTGCCCGTTTCTTGTACTTTTTTGCTTGCCCAAAAAAGGTACCAAAAAAGGGCACAAATTGGCCATTACGGCCACCAATTTGATCGCTCGATCCGGCCTTTCTACTACTGTATGGCCAAGCTACCCTTCGCTATCAACGGTGCGAAGTTCCACGGTTCTCTTGGCGGGGGGGGCGGATTTTGAATGTATCATCCTTCGCTTATATCCTTGACCAGGTAAGGAATTCAAGTACCTTTAGAGCATTTTTAGTCGGACAACAATAGTTTTTTTATTATTGCTGTCCGTTAGAATTGGAAAATATTCCTTTGAACCTATCTTAAAGAATCTTGAATTCTGTATAGCTTGAAACCCTATCTGGTTCGAGCTTCCAAGCTCTGGCTCCCGTGTTAAATAACGTTCAACTGGTGGAACATCGTGTTCGGCAGTATTAGCAATCCAACAAATGGCCGTTTATGGTGCCAGGAGTACATCCCTTTTCGTTTTCAATATCATTGCATTGCCCTTTTTAATAATGCCCGGACATAAAACGCCCGGGCATTAAAAAAATTATGGAATACTTTACAATAGTTTTAAACTTTCCTCGATAGCCTTAATTTTCACTTCGGCATCTTCTTTTTTCTTCCTTTCTATTTCCACAACTTCCGGTTTCGCATTTTGAACGAAACGTTCATTGCTCAGCTTCTTCTCTACTGAAACCAGGAAACCTTGCAAATACTTCAAATCTTTTAACAATGATTCCTTCTGTGCTGCCGGATCGAGTGTCACTTCTGTTTTCAGGTAGAATTTATCTTTTTGAATCACGCAGGCAATTGCGCCGCTCACCGCTTCCTTGGTATAGGAAATAGATGTGGCATTCAATTGTTTTGCGAGGATATCTTCTATTTTCTTAAAGGCATTTTCATGATGTGTTTCGATGAACAGCTCGATTTCATCTTTCGGCTTAACTTGGTTCTTATTCCTTACGTCGCGGATACCGGTAATCACTTCTTTTGCCAACGCGCCTTCAACTAATGCTGCCTGATGTGCTGCACCCGGGGCAGATAACTGTCTTACGATAATATCATCACCCTCGGCACGATCTTGCAATAGATGGTAGATTTCTTCGGTAGCGAAAGGCATGAATGGATGCAATAATTGCAACAATTCCTCGAAGAAGTAGATCGTTTTATTATATGTTACAGCATCGATCGGTTGTTCGAACCCGGGTTTGATCCACTCTAGGTACCAGCTACAGAAATCATCCCAAATAAGGCTGTATAAGGTTTTTAATGCTTCGCTTAAACGGAAATCCTTGAACAAGTCCGCCAGTTCGAGTTTTACCTGGTTTAGCCTGTTTTCAAACCAGTTTACCGCGAATGGTATCTCGTTTTCTACTCCGGCTTCTGCTACTTTCCACATTTTCACCAACTTGAGCGCGTTCCACATTTTATTGGTAAAGAATTTACCTTGCTCTACGCTGCTGTCATCATACAACAAATCATTTCCAGCCGGGGAGGAGATCATGATACCGAAACGAACGGCATCAGCACCAAATTTATCGATTAGCTCCAGGAGGTCGGGCGAATTACCGAGTTGTTTACTCATTTTACGGCCTTGCTTATCGCGCACCATACCCGTGAAATAAACGTCCTGGAACGGTTTCTCCTGCTTATATTCCAAACCTGCCATGATCATACGGGCCACCCAGAAAAAGATGATATCTTGCCCGGTAACCAGCACGCTGGTGGGATAATAATAGTTGATATCAGGATTTCCCGGGTTAGAAATACCGTTAAATACTTCCATCGGCCAGAGCCAGGAAGAGAACCAGGTATCCAGGCAATCAGGATCTTGCACCAGGTCGCCGGAGATATTACCATGAGTAGATTCAAACAGCGAGCGGGCCTCCTCCAAGCTTGCCGCTACGACAAATTTGCCGCTTTCATCGTACCAAGCAGGGATTCTTTGTCCCCACCATAGCTGGCGGGATATGCACCAATCTTTCACGTTTTCCATCCAATAGCGGTAAGTTGCCATGAAGCGGTCGCCGGGATGAATTTTAACATCGCCGTTAACAACGGCATCCAGGGCGGGTTTGGCTAGATCGGCCATTTTGAGGAACCATTGTGTTGAAATACGTGGTTCCACAACGGCATGGGTACGTTGGGAAATAGCGCTTTTTGTTGCGTATTCCTCTTCTTTAATAAGGATGCCTTTTTCTTTTAATTCGGCTACGATCTTTTTACGGGCTGCAAATCGATCTTCACCAACATATATTTGAGCGGCTTCATTTAGTGTACCGTCTTCATTCAAAGTATCGATTACTTCGAGGTTATGCCTTAGGCCGAGGTTATAGTCGTTCAAGTCGTGGGCAGGCGTTACTTTCAACGCGCCGGTACCGAAATCTTTCTCCACGTATTCGTCGAAAATGATCGGGATGCGGCGGTTCACCAGTGGTACGAACGCGAATTTCCCTTTCAAATGCTGGTATCTTTCGTCCGTTGGGTTTACGCAAATGGCAGTATCCCCCATGATTGTTTCAGGGCGTCCCGTGGCGATGGTGATTAATTCATCGCTGCCTTCCACTTTATATTGCAGGTAAAACAGTTTACCGGTAATTTCTTTGTATTCAACCTCTTCATCGCTAAGGGCAGTTTTAGCGGCAGGGTCCCAGTTTATCATCCTCGCACCCCTGTAGATCAAGCCTTTTTGGTGCAGATCCACGAAAACCTTGATAACTGCATTATAATAATGGTCATCCATCGTGAAGGTTACGCGATCCCAGTCGCAAGAGCAACCCAATTTCTTAATTTGGGAATAAATGATGCCCCCGTATTTCTCTTTCCATTCGAAGGCATATTTCAAGAATTCTTCTCTTGTCAACTGGTTTTTATCGATTCCCTTCTCTTTCTTCAACATGTCTACCACCTTGGCCTCGGTCGCAATGGAAGCATGGTCGCTACCCGGTACCCAGCAAGCGTTAAATCCACTCATTCGTGCACGGCGGACCAGTATATCCTGGACCGTTTCATTCAGGGTATGCCCCATATGCAACACGCCTGTTACATTTGGCGGGGGAATTACAATCGTGTACGGTTTGCGCTTATCCGGCACGGAGCGGAAGTATTGTTTGTCCATCCAGTGCTGGTACCATTTCCCTTCGCTATCGGCGGGTGTATAGTTCTTCGATAATTCCATAAAAGTTTAAAAACAGTTGAGGAGCAAAAATAAATTAGATTATACAGAAAACCCAATCCCGGTTGTAAACAACCGGGGCGGGTCAAAAAATTATGAAAAAATGGGATTTTAAAGTTGATTCTGCATCTGCACGATGGCATCGCAGGCTTGTTGTACCATTTCCCGGTTTACATCCAGGTGGGTCACGATGCGGACTTGATTGGCCGCAACCGGCATTACTAATATGTCATCTTTACGGAGGATGTCAGAAAAGCGTTGGGCTGTCATGCCATTTTGTACATCGAAGATAATGATATTAGTATCTACCGGGAACATATGTCCCACGTACTGGTTTTCAATCAAGGCAGTAGCCAGCATCTTGGCATGATCGTGATCTTCCTGTAACCGGCCGATATGATGGTCGAGCGCGTATAAGCAAGTTGCAGCCATGTAACCGGCCTGCCTTAATCCGCCCCCTAATTTCTTACGGACACGTCGGGCTTCGCGGATAAAATCCCGGGAGCCCATAAGCACGGAACCCATCGGGCAGCCCATCCCTTTATTAAAACAAACGGAAATGCTGTCAAATACACCGCCGTAATCCTTGGCTTCTTGTTTGGTGGCCACCAGGGCATTAAATAGCCTGGCGCCATCGAGATGAAGCTGTAGGTTGGATTGTTCGCATACCTCGCTGATTTGGACGATATCATTCCAGTCATAGCAGCATCCGCCGCCGCGGTTGGAAGTGTTTTCAAGGCAAACTAGGGAAGTTCGGGCTTTATGAACATCATCCGGGTTGATGGCAGCTTCCACTTGGGCAGCTTTGATCATGCCCCTGTTACTGTTGATTGGGCGAGTTTGTGCGCCCGCATTGAAGGCGATGCCGCCGCCCTCGTAAATGTAAACATGTGCCAAATGGCTGCAAATAACCTCGTCGCCGGGCAAGGTATGCACCTTGATGGCGACCTGGTTGCTCATGGTTCCCGAAGGGCAGTAAAGCGCCGCTTCCATACCGAAAAGATCAGCCATTTTGGCTTCCAATAAGTTGACACTGGGGTCTTCACCAAAAACATCGTCACCTACTTGTGCCTTCATCATGGCATCCATCATGCCGGGCGTGGGTTTGGTAAAGGTGTCACTGCGAAAGTCTATCATGACGTTAAAGAAAATAAAAATATTGAACTATTAGATTAGAGAAGTCGCTAATTTAAATATGATTTATTATCAATTGTTAAAATTTAACTAAAGCGTACAAAAATAAGAACTAAAACACTATAAAATATCGTTTATAATGAGTACATTGTATAAAGAGGGTTTGCTATATGTCAGGCTAAAATCATTATTTGGAAGAGTGGGGGATTAGCACGATCTTTGCAGACTAATTTATATAAAAAATATAATCTTGTAAGGTAAGATAAAAATTCAAGCTGAACAAAATTATTTTCTAAGCGTTAATATTTCGTAAACTAATATTTAATAATTATGAGGCAACTTAAAATTGCCACCCAGATCACCAATCGTGATTCGCAGGCGGTAGAAAAGTACCTGCAGGAGATCTCGAAGATACCTTTGTTGACCCCAGAAGAAGAGACGACTTTAGCCCAACGTATTAAGATGGGCGATCAAAGGGCGTTGGAAAGATTAACTACGGGAAACTTACGTTTCGTGGTTTCCGTTGCCAAGCAATATCAGCACCAGGGCCTTAGCCTAAGTGACCTCATCAATGAAGGTAATCTCGGCTTGATCAAAGCTGCGCAACGTTTCGACGAAACGAAAGGTTTTAAATTCATCTCGTACGCCGTATGGTGGATTCGCCAGTCCATCTTGCAGGCTTTGGCAGAACAGGGCCGTTTGGTTCGTTTGCCACAAAACAAAATTGGCACTTATAACAAGGCTAATAAGGCTTATATGGCTTTTGAGCAGGAAAACGAGCGTGAACCTTCTACCGAGGAGCTCGCGGAAATCCTGGAAATGTCTGAGTCGGAAATCAACAATATCTTCCAAAGCAATACCCGCCACATGAGTTTGGATGCTCCGGTACACGAAGCCGAAGACGTAGCAATGGGTGATTTGCTGGAAGGAGGCGATATTACTGATGATGATGTTATGCGCGATTCATTGCGCGAAGAAATTCGCCGCGTGCTTAAATCTTTAAGCCCACGCGAAGCGGAGATCGTAAACGCGTATTTTGGTCTGGATGGAGAAAACGGCGCTACTATTGAACAAATAGGGCAAAAATATGACTTAACGAAGGAAAGGATTCGTCAAATTAAAGAAAGGGCTATCAAGCGCTTGCAAAAAGCACGCTATAGCGGCGCATTGAAATCCTACCTGGGTTAATATCATCAAAAAATACTTAATATTCTTAATTGCTACCGGCCGTTTTTTACACGGCCGGTTTTTTTTGATATAAGAACTTTGCTCGTTTTACCTGGATACCCTGTATTTTTGCATTCCTTTTTCTAGGCTACGCCAATGCATAATCTATTCGCCTATCAATATTGTCGATAGCCTATGCCTGCCGTTTTGGCTTATTTTTGAATTTGCACGGCCTTTGAAGGTAAACGCATACCGCGGTTGTTTCAACCGGGAGTATGGGGGAACGGTTGCTCACGCCACATGCCGGCGAGGGGAACCCAATCGGTAAAAACCATTATAATCAATAAACCAACAGCATGGAAACGAACAATCAAATTGAACATGTTCACGTATTAATCATAGGATCCGGCCCTGCCGGGTATACCGCGGCTATCTACGCGGCCCGCGCCAACCTGAAACCTGTGCTTTACCAGGGGATTCAACCCGGTGGACAATTAACCATCACCACGGAAGTGGAAAACTATCCAGGCTACCCGGAAGGGATTCAAGGCCCGGAGATGATGGTCGATTTCGAAAAGCAAGCTACCCGGATGGGTGCTGATATTCGCTATGGTATGGCGACTTCCGTTGATTTTTCAAAACAACCTTATACTGTCACCATCGACGAGGAAAAAGTACTGACTGCCGATGCGATCATTATCGCTACGGGTGCCTCGGCCAAATGGTTGAACTTGCCTTCCGAACAGCGTCTCAATGGTAGCGGGGTTTCCGCTTGCGCCGTTTGCGACGGATTTTTCTTCCGCGGGAAGGAAGTAGCTATCGTCGGCGCCGGTGATACCGCCGCTGAAGAAGCTTTGTACCTGTCTAAATTGACATCGAATGTGCACATGTTGGTTCGCCGCCACGAGATGCGTGCTTCCAAGATCATGCAAGACCGTGTCTTGAAAACATCTAACATCATCGTGTACTGGAACAGCGAAACCGACGAGATATTAGGTGAAAACAAGGTAGAAGCGGTTCGTATCAAGAATAATCAAACCGGGGAAAAACAAGAAATCCCTGTAAGTGCCTTCTTCGTAGCCATCGGTCACCAACCGAATTCCGGTATTTTCTCCGGCCAATTGGAAATGGACGATCAAGGATACATTAAAACGGAACCGGGTTCTTCCCGCACCAGCATTGAAGGTGTGTTCGCATGTGGTGATGTGCAGGATAAGATCTACCGTCAAGCGGTTACGGCTGCGGGTAGCGGTTGTATGGCTGCATTGGATGCGGAAAGATATTTATCTGCCAAAGGTCACCATTAATTAAGAAAATTATTCCAACTTTATAGCCGGGAACTTCGTCAAAGCGAGCTTCCCGGTTTTTTATTAAACTTTTTATCATGTTAACAATCGCCCTGGAATCCATAGAATTTTTTGCTTACCATGGTTATTATGAAGAGGAAAGAATCTTGGGGAACAATTTTATCCTGGATATTGCCGTGAAGATTAACCCCGCAGGTGCCGTTGAGCATCTTTCGGAAACGGTGAACTATATGCACCTTTATAATATTGCCAAGCAGGTAATGGAAATCCCGCAGCCGCTATTGGAAGAAGTAGTTGCGGATATCAGTAACCGGATCAAGGAGCGGCACCCCGAAGTTTTATATAGCAGTGTTTCGCTTAGAAAGTTAGCGCCGCCTATGGGTGCAGCCATTAAAAATTCCTTGGTTCGCCTCGAAAAGGACTATTTGCCTAAATAATTTCCCCCATATTTTTCATTTCGTAACAGGCTTCGTAAATTTATGCTATCCCTTAAATATTAAAATACATCATCCTATGGTTAAGAAAATCTTGTTATTGATAGTTCTTTGTGGATATGGAATCAACTTAATGGCGCAATCAGTAGAAGATTTGGAAAAAAAGGCCCAACAACTACTAAAAGTTAGAAAAGAAGCGGAAGCGCTGAATCAATATAAAGAAATCTTGAAACTGAAACCTACTTACCAGTCAGCCTTGGTGGCAGCAAGTATGTTGAGCGCCAGGGATGGAGATAGGAAGAGTGAAAAGGATGATAGGATCCAGTATTATACGGCCGCCAGGGATTATGCGCAAACCGCGCTACAACAAAATTCCAGCGATGCGCAAGCCAACTTCGCATTGGCATTCGCCCTTTCAAAATTAAGCGCCGAGCTGGGTACGAAGGAAAAAGTAGCCGCGTACCGGGATATGAAAAAATATGTAGACCTGGCGTTAAAATTCGATACTGCATATGCCGAGGCTTACCACTTGCTCGGGAAATGGAATTATATGTTAGTGAACATGAACCGGGTTGAAAAGGCAGCCGCGAAAGTGCTCTTCGGGGGCGTCCCTAACGCGGGCGTGGAAGCCGCCATCGTTAATTACCGAAAATGTTTGCAGTTAAAACCTTCTTATATCATCAATTATTATGACCTGGGAATTGCCTTGAGAAGCATCGGGCAGGAAACTGAAGCGATGGAAATACTCGGGAAAGCAACAGGTCTGCGCCCTATTTACCAGGAAGATGTTCAAATCCGCGTCAATTGTCGCAAGGTGTTGGACGAGATGCAGTAATTAAATCTGTTTATTTTTCCATCTTCCGGATCTCAAGTAAAGGAGGCAGAGGCTAATGACCACAAGCCAATAAAGAAATTCACTGCCCCAGGCCCAATGCAAGGGTTTGCGCCATTGTTCTATCACTATTTCACAATAAATAAGGTAACAAATAACCGCGCTGAATTCGATGACGAGGTTTACCTTCGTATTGCCCGTGCCGGTAACCCCGTTAAATACGATCGCGGCAATGGCAGTAAGGACAGTGCTCAGGCTCACGACCCTTATCGTGGGAATGGCTTCCGTGATCAGTGAATTATCAGGGGTATAGATATGTAATAGTGTGTAAGGAAAAATATTCAGCAAAGTACATACGAATACTGCGCAGCCTAAGCTAAGTGCGCCGATCATCCTGATAGCCTTGAATACATCGTCTTGCCTGCCTTGACCTATCAGGTTACTAACCATCGTATTACAAGTAGCGCCCAAAGCCCAGGTGAAGATCCCGAAAAAACCGAAGATGCTGCGCATCATGTTGGAAATCGCTAAGGGTCGCTGCCCCAGGTGCTCGATAAATATGAAAAATACCATCCAGCTACCGATGCTAAATAAATATTGTACGATTAAGGGAGCAGAAACGATCAGGGTGTGCTTGGCAATATTCCAACGGAAGCGCAAGGATTTAAATAAGTAATAACGCTTGTAAAACTTCAGGATGAAGAGCATGCCGAAAGCCACCGCGCAACCGATCCCTTCCGCGATAATAGAAGCAACGGCAGCCCCGTTTAAGCCTAGGGGTGAGAAACCCAGTTTGCCGAAGATCAACGTATAATCGAAGAATATATTAAACAGCTCCTGGAAAAGGGATGTTACGATCAAAATTTTAGTATGGCTGCTGCCGATATAAAAGGCATTGGCTAAACCGAGTAACATTAAGAACGGCAAACCCCATATGCGGATCTTGATAAACGATACCGCCGCATCGAAAATATGGGCATCATGTAAGCTGGCTTTAAAAATTGCCGGTGCAAAGATGTAAGTTGTCGCGATTGCCAACATGGAAAAAGCAACACATAAAAATATCCCGTTCGAAAATACCTTGCCGATTCCCTCGTAATTATTTTCACCGGCACGGCGGGCGATCATGATTTGAATACCGTTATTCAACCCGTATGCGACCATATACATGACAAGGTAATAAATGCCCGCGATGGCATTGGCTGCCAGTTCAAAATCACCCAAGCGGCCCAGGAAGGCCGTGTTCGTCATATGGTTTACCTGGGGTACAACCAATGCTAAACTGATAGGTGCCGCGATCTTGACGATTTGGCGGTAACTGAGCGAAACTTGCATAAACCGTTCTAAAGCAATAAGTATTGATCGAATATTGCGGGATAAAGATACAGGAATGTCGGGAATGGCAAAACGCTTGTCATAAAGCCCGCACATTTTTATGAAAAATGGTTATTATTGTGATTCATCTAACATAAGAACACCACATGGTTCATACAATACAACCTGCCTTTGCCATCGATGATTCGAGCTTACTGGAAACAGATTTAACAACCTGTCATTTGCTGGTATTGGTGGGAAATGGCAGCTTCACGTATGCCGTATTTAACCCTTTACAACGGAAGTTCTTAGCTATTAAATCCTATCATTTTGCGCCGAAAACCTTGGCAATAGAGGACCTGGAAATGATCGAACATATCTTCGATGCCGATAAGATCTTGTTAACAGCATTCAAACAAGTATTATTAGCATTTGATACCACGGTAACTTCCATGGTACCGGAATCACTGTTCACTCCTTCACTCCGCAAGGAATACCTGCATCTCGTGCAACCGGAAACGATCCATGAGGCTATTATGTACGATCATGTTGATGCACTGGGCTTGGTACAGGTGTACGCGATCGATAAAGATGTATTGGGGTTCTTGAGAAAGGAGTTTTCTACAGATAAAATTGTGCATGTCAATACCGCCTTGTTAAATTCTTATATTAAAAGCGTAGATATTCACCGCTATGATGGCGCCGCTTTTATTGATATACAGGCTAACCAGTTCGTAATAACCGTATTTAAATCAGGTAAGCTGTTATTACAACAATCTTTTTCGTACCAGTCGGGGCTCGATGTGGTATATTACATTATCAACAGCCTGAGGCAGTTGAAGTTGAACGAAAAATTGGTGAAAATTAAATTGGGAGGATCGCTATCCGGCGATTCTTTGATCTATGCAGAACTGAATAAATTTGTTCCGGATATAGATTGGTTAGATAGACCTTCCGGGATTTTATATCTTTCCAACATGCTGGAATTACCTTCACATCATTTTCAAAATTTATTTTCACTCGCCTTATGCGTATAATTGGAGGAGAAATGGGGGGAAGGCGGATTCAACCGCCATCACATATGCCGCATACGCGACCCACGACAGATATTGCCAAAACGGGGTTATTTAATATCATCGAGAATAATTTGGAGATCGGCAGCCTGAAAACACTGGATATTTTCGGTGGTACCGGCGCGATCAGTTACGAATTGGCGTCCCGTGGTGCAACGGATCAAACCATCGTGGAAAGGGATAGCAAGATGGCTGATTTCATCCAGAATACGGCGAAAACATTACATATCGATCATCTCAAATTAGTGCGGATGGATGTTTTCAAGTACTTGGAACAATGTAATGAAACCTACGATTTCATTTTCGCTGGCCCACCTTATGCACTGGAAGAAATAGATGAGCTGCCGAAGATTATATTCGGCAAGGGTTTATTGAAGCCGGAAGGGTGGTTTGTCCTGGAGCATACACCCAGGAATAATTATAAGGAATTTAGCTACTACCGCACGGAAAGAAATTACGGCACAACGATCTTTACCATTTTTATTAACCGTGAATCCTTGAAAAAATAATTAATCATAACCGTTATTATGGCACGACGTATTTGTCTTTTTCCCGGCACATTTGACCCTGTAACTTTAGGGCATACCGATGTGATCAACCGGGCCAAGGATTTATTTGATGAATTGATTATTGGCATCGGCATAAATTCCGGTAAGGTTCCCATGTTCTCCGTTGAACAACGGGTTGCCTGGTTCCAGGAGATATACAAGGACGATCCTAAAATTAAAGCTGCTGCTTACGAAGGTTTGACGGTGAATTTCTGCAAGGAAGTAGGCGCTAGATACATCTTGAGGGGAATCCGGTACGTGAGTGACTTTGAATATGAAAAGGCGATTGCCGATATGAACCGCATGCTCGATCATGATGTTGAAACCTTTTTCTTAACTGCATCGGCAGAGCACGCCACGATGGCTTCTACCTTGGTGCGCGATGTATTGAAAAACGGTGGAGATGTGTCCCGTTTCGTTCCGGGAGCTGTTGCCGCTACTTTTAAGAAACACTTTGGTTGATAAATTGAACAAGCTGCGAACAAGAATGTTTTAATGCATATAATCTGATTTTATGAAACCTATATGGCATTCGTTGGATATATCCTTGGATCAAATTAACGAATATAATACCGGTACGATGGGGGAGCATATCGGGATCGAGTTTACAGAGATCGGCCCCGATTACCTGCGGGCAATTATGCCGGTAGATAAAAGAACGACACAGCCTTACGGCCTCCTGCATGGCGGCGCTTCCGCTGCATTGGCAGAGACGCTGGGAAGCGTAGCTTCGGCTTTAATAATTGATCCGGCCAAACAAATTTGCGTAGGCTTGGAGATTAATGCCAACCATATCAGGGGTGTTAAAGTAGGTTACGTACACGGCATTGCCAAGCCATTACACCTTGGAAGCTCGACCCATGTTTGGGATATCAGGATCTTAGATGATGATCATAAGTTGGTCTGTGCAAGCAGGCTCACCGTGGCCATATTATTAAAGAAATAATAAAAGGGATCCCGGGATCCCTTTTGTTGCTAGTATGTCATAATAATTTTTACTTCCGTTATAATCCCAATCCCTGTTCCAATACCGCGGCAATATTCAAGTAAGTATAAGGGATATACTTGGTGATATTTTCCGGCTTAACCCATTGGATATCGAGGATATCTTCTTCGATTTGGGGGATGGTCAACTCGTTCCCGGTAAACTTCATCTTGTACCAATAGGTATGTTTTAATATTTTTTTTCCTTCCAACGGGTAATAATGGTAGGTTTCCATCAACGGGGAATCAATCCTTACATTTTGTAACCCTGTTTCTTCCTGTACTTCCCTTAATGCGCAGGTGGGTAAATCCTCGCCATCGTCCAATTTTCCCTTGGGTAGGTCCCATTTGCCCCGGCGGAACATTAACAGGATTTCTCCCCCCGGCTCTTTAAGAACGAGGCCGCCGGCAGCTAAAAATTCGGTATAAAGTTTTTTGACTTGGTCCAAAAGCGATTGCGGGTTTGGGCTTGTTAAGACGGCTCCGGGCAGGTCCCCTTTTTCCAACCGGGCTATTACAGCTTCAATGTCTTGCTGCGATGGAACATCGAAAACATTGCCTTGATGGTAATTGGCAAGGGCTTCCATGGCGCTTCGTGCAATGTACAGGGGCCTTTCATTTATATAAATTGTAAAAACTGTATTCATAACACAAAATAAATGATACTATTTCATACAACCCTGTACATTTTTAGAAATTTTGATTTTCCTCGGCTGAAATGAATAATTTTGCCGCGTTATGAACACAAATATTCGAGAAAAGCAAGTTGCTGAGAAATTGCTGCAAATTCAAGCGGTTAAGTTAAGCCCCAACGCTCCTTTTACCTGGGCTTCGGGTTGGAAATCACCTATCTATTGCGACAACCGCAAGATCCTGTCATACCCGTACGTACGGGATTTTATGAAGTCGGAGATGTGCAACCTGGTATTTGAAACTTACCCGGATGCCGCCGTGATTGCAGGAGTAGCCACGGGAGGTATTCCCTTGGGCGCCTTGGTGGCAGATCAATTGAAGCTGCCGTTCATTTATGTTCGCTCCAAGCCGAAGGAACACGGGATGGGCAACCAAATTGAAGGTGTATTACAGGAAGGGCAAGAAGTAGTCGTGATCGAGGATTTGATTTCAACCGGTAAGAGTAGTCTCGAAGCTGTACAGGCGATCAGGGCCGCGGGTGGCAATGTAATTGGCATGGTTTCCGTATTTAACTACGGATTTGATGCAGCTTTGCAAGCATTTGCAACAGCGGATGTGGGCTTCAAGTCTATGAGTAACTATAACGCGATGATCGAATTAGCAGTGGAAAAGGGGATCGTGAGCGAAGCTGATATGAATATCCTGGAATCTTGGAGAGATAACCCGGGTCAATGGGGTAGATAGTCATATATTCAAAAAATCTTTTGTATATTCGATCTCTAAACTCATAAGTAATGCGTATTTTGAAACTGATCGTGCTGTTGTTACTTGTAGGCACGGGTGTAACCATGGCACAAGCCAAGAAAGGTATCGTTACCGCGAAAATTAAAACACCAACCGTTCAATGCGAGATGTGTAAAAACACGATCGAGCGTTACCTGAAAAGGGAAGAAGGAGTTATCTCTTCAAAAGTTGACTATAAAAAGAAGATTACCACGGTGAAGTTTTACGCGGATCGTACCAATATTGAATATGTCAAAACAGCTATTGCCAATGCAGGCTATGACGCTGATAACGTAACTGCTAACCCCGATTCTTACAACGCTTTACCGAAATGCTGTAAGAAACCGGAAGACGGTGGCGGTGGCGGAGAGACCAAAAAGAAACATTAATGGTTAGTAAGTAACTCCAAAATACAAATCCCCGCAAAATACTTGCGGGGATTTTTTTATTGATAACCAATGTTTTAAATTAAAATAAATCGAACTTCTGCTTAGATTCTACCTTGATCGGGAATGGAACGAAGACCCCGCTTTTTCCCACCTTGCAATTGCCCATGGCCTTTAAAGTAACTTCCTTGTTGGCCAGGATATTCGCAGCATTTTTCATCAGGTTTGCCATGTTGAGATCAATTTTTACAGGGAAATAAAAAGTATCTCTCGCGGGGATGTAAAGCAAAGTATCCTGCATCGAATGACCAACCTTGGCATCATCAATGAAAATATCGAATGCCGCATCCTTCATTTTCAGGGCAAAACCGTTGGGATTGTAATAGGCGATGTTCATCTTAACGGTGGATTTCGTAAAACCCATTTGCCCTAGGGTAACATCCGCTATCCGGACAAATTCCAGGTCTTTTATCCCTCCGCAAGCGGTCGCTCCCGCCCAGATGAGCACAATTAATAAGCTGGTCTTAACTAGTTTCATGGAAATCATACTGCATTTAAAGAACATCAAACCTACAAGTTCCAGCCCAATTGTCAAACAGGCAACGCGCTAATTGGGAAAAAATTAACGTGCTAATTATGATTTATAGACAAGTACATATATTTATTTAATGACTTCGTATCTGACGAAAGCTACATATCTGCTATCTGGAGACCAGGACGGCACGTTAATACTGCCCTGTCCACCGAAGAAAATGCCGGTCAGGTTCCTGGTTTCACCCGTCTCAAGATCGATGATCCTTAACCGTACATCTTTCCCGAAAGGGTGATCTTGCCCCTGGTCCTCCATGAAACTGAGGAAAACGAGTTGTTTCCCATCCGGCGACGGATGTGGGAACCAGTTGGCGTAGCCGTCATCCGTTAGCTGCTCTGCATTGCTGCCATCGGCTTCCATGCGCCAGATTTCCATTTTGCCGGACCGGTAGGAATTGTAATAGATGTATTTACCATCGGGAGAATAATCGGGACCATCATCTAAGCCGGGAGTGTTGGTTAAGCGCTTTTCTGTCCCCCCGGAGGCAGGAATTGAGTAAATATCGAACTCCCCGTTCCGCTGGCCGACGAAAGCCAAGGTTTTCCCATCCGGGCTCCAGCCATGCCAGTAAGAGGGTGATAATGACGTGATACGCCGTAAATTGCCCCCTTGGGCATCCGCAATATAAATCACGGAGCCTTTTCCAAAAGCGGGGTCATCTTTTTCAACGATCCCGGAGCTGATGGCTAATAGTTCGCCGTTAGGCGAAAATCCATGATCGTTATTCGCTTTCAAGCCGGCCCCGAAAGGTAGGGTATTCCATTGTTTAGAATCGATCTGAAATTGATACAATTTCCCCGCTTTATTCAGCAATAAGTACTTGCCGTCCCTGGACCAATTAGGTGCTTCGAAATGTGACGTATCCCTGCATAAAACTGTCCTCTGGCCACTGCTAACTTCCACGGTCTCCAGGATGCTGATAATTTTTTGTTGGGCCATTAAAAATTGTAGGGGCAGGGAGCAGGACATTATGCAGGCAACTGAAAATAAAAGATGTTTCATAAACGCGGAATTTTGAGGTACAATAAAAATAATTATTATGCGAGCTACTCCCAAAATTGCTTGATGAATGGAAATGCGCCGAAGGGAAATAGGGGGGATTACCCGAAAATATATAACGATAAAATATCATATATTTTTGGCTTTTGCCCTCCAAATGCATTTACAGGTTGGCGGCTTGAAATTTTAAATTCATCATTTTTACAAGTATCAAATGAATCTGGATTTCATCATTCCGCCCCAGCATTAAAATTTATATTTAATAAAAATAAATACATAAAAATTTAAATATTTTGATTAATATTTATAAATTGCGCCCGCTTTCGAAAGCATCTTTTAGGCGGAAGGGATCTTTACACGGTTTGAAGCAACCCATTTCACAGGAGTAAAACAACCCCGGATTAAGGATAGGAGCAACCATTGTAACTGTAGTTTTGTCAGTCTTTTCCCTACTTGGAAAATGGGCAAAAAACGGTCTAAAATTCTTGTCTTTTCTTACTAATATCTTTAGTATTTTTGCATTTTCCAGTTTTGAAATTAGAATTTTTAAATGCTAAAATTAATAGCATATTTATAATTGTTCTATGATCTGTATTACAATAAAATAGCACTTAGATATTGTTATTTAATATTTAATTTCAACTGGTTGGTTTTTATACTATTACTCATATTAAGAACTCAATGCAGACTATATGGCAGGTCATCAGTTTGAAAATGCAATATTGATTGAAAGTCAATACTTTCCGAATATTTTTTACTATAAAACTTTAATTAACAGCGATATATTGTTAATTGAGAGATATGAACACTACCAAAAAATGAGTTTTAGGAACCGCTGCTATGTTGCCGGACCAAATGGCAGGATATTGCTGAGCGTTCCGCTGACCCACGGGAAGAACCAGCGAACCGTTGTGAAGGATGTAAAGATTAGTTATGATGAGAAATGGCAGGATTTACATTTCAAGACGTTATTATCGGCATATAGACGTTCCCCTTGGTTTGAATATTTCGAAGACCAGTTGGCAGCATTGTTTTCCCAAAAGTTTACATACCTCTTGGATTGGAACATGGCCTGCTTCGAATGGGTCAATAAAAGAATAAATGTTACAACCCCGGTTTCATTAACCGAATCATACCGCGGAGCCTCCGAGCTAGAAGCAGGTATCACTGATATGCGGGGTACATTGCTACCGGCCAACATGGAAAGCTACGGGGAACAGCTGCCCGGATATACGCAGGTATTCGGGGAAAGAACCGGTTTTTTACCGAACCTATCCATCCTTGATTTGCTATTTAACGAAGGGAAAAACTGCCTGGCACATTTAAAATAATATTATATGTATGGGCAGGGAACCGGGCCTTTACAGCCTTACAATTCATTAGCCGGGATATATAACTATTATTTGCAAATTAAGCTGCGTAACCGATTGATTTACAGATTGTGATTGCATTTGCATTGAATTTGTAAAAAAGTTTAAAAAAATTGGCAAAGGGCCAAAACAAATGCTTAGATTTGCAGCCTGTTTTGCTGGAGAAATTAACTTACGTAGGTGTGTAAACCAGGAGTTTTCCAGCCAGGAAAATCAAGGACATTAATCCTGAAGTTTAAATTTTATTTCTAACTCTAAAATTCATTCTCAGTATTAAATGAACAACACCTACACGGATCTCGTCAATCAAACGTTCGAGTTTCCCCAGGATGGCTTCGAGGTAAAAGACAATTACCTCCAGTACAATGGGTTGGACATTAAGGCGCTCATCGATAAGTATGGCACCCCCTTCAAGTTAACCTACTTACCTAAAATTGGTATGCAGATTAACCGGGCTAAAGAGATGTTTAAGGAAGCGATCAAGAAAAATCGATACGATGGCAAATATTATTATTGCTATTGTACGAAAAGCTCCCACTTCTCTTTTATCATGGAGGAGGTCCTGAAGCATGATGTGCATATTGAAACTTCTTCTGCTTACGATGTGGATATTATTAATAAGCTCCATGAGAAGAAGAAGCTCAGCAAAAGCACTTATATAATTTGTAACGGGTATAAAACAAAACCTTACACCCGCGCTATCGGCAAATTGATCAATTCCGGCTTCGAAAATGTTATCCCGGTTTTGGATAATAAGGAAGAGCTGGACCATTATACCAGGGTGAGATCAGGTAACCCGGTAAAGATCGGGATCAGGATCGCCGCGGAAGAAGAGCCTACATTTGATTTCTATACTTCCCGGCTCGGTATCCGCTCCCGCGATGTACTGGAGTTTTATATCGATAAGCTGAAAGATAATCCGAAGTTCGAGCTGAAAATGCTCCACTTCTTTATGAATAAAGGTATTAAGGATGATATTTACTATTGGAGCCAATTCAATAAAGTATTGAGCCTTTACTGCCAACTGAAAAAGATCAGTCCCGAGTTGACCAGCATCAACATCGGTGGAGGATTCCCGATCAAGCACTCGCTAGGTTTCGATTATGATTATAAGTACATCATTAACGAGCTCGTAGCAAATATTAAGAGTGTTTGTAAAAAGAACAAGGTGCCTGTGCCGGATATTTATACCGAGTTCGGCTCCTTCACAGTGGGAGAAAGCGGTTCCGTTATATACAGCGTTGTTGGTGAAAAGATGCAGAACGACCGCGAGATTTGGTATATGATCGATAGTTCTTTCATTACCACCTTGCCCGACACATGGGGGATCGGGGAGAAATTCCTGATGCTGCCCATCAATAAATGGGATAATGAATACCAGGAAGTGCATTTAGGAGGGTTGACCTGTGACGGTTACGATTTTTATACTTCCGAGGAACATATCAACGCGGTGTTTTTACCCAAGCAAGGTAAAGGGGAACCATTATATATCGGTTTCTTCCATACCGGGGCCTATCAAGATCAGCTTAGCGGATACGGTGGTATTAAACATTGCCTGATCCCATCGCCTAAGCACGTGATCGTTGGTTATGATAAGAACGGACAACTAAAAGATTGGTTATACGCTAAAGAGCAGAGCGCTCAAAGCATGTTAAAGATTTTGGGTTATTAAAAAAATGGGTTAGTAATCCACTCCGAGCCTCCCAGTTTTGGGAGGCTTTTTATTTGCGCCCATATCGCTAGAACCTAAGTTTCGTTGGGGGGTAAAATTCAATGAAAATATTTTTGGTACTTCCAGCTACCCGTACAGGAAACCAGTTTTCCCTGTTGGGGCCTGCGAGTTTTATTTTGAAATTACTTGAAACCGCGGCTAGTTCGAGCTTCCAGCTACCCGTACTGGAAACCAGTTTTCCCTGTTTTGACCTGCAAGTTTTATTTTGAAATTACTTGAAACCGCGGCTAGTTCGAGCTTCCAAGCTCGGACTCCCGCAAGGAAAACGTTCAACTGTAAGGGTATCTAGTTCTACAGCATTAGGAATCCAGCAATTTGCAATTCTTGGTGCAACGAGTAATTACCTTTTCGATTCCGTTACAATTGTAAATGGCCTCAATAGTGCGTGGGTCCGAGCTTGGAAGCTCGAACCAGCAATCCGAATCCAGGTTTCCCCCCGCAGGTTGGATCTTCCAGCAACCCTTACTGGAAACCAGTATTCCTTGTTTTGACCTGCAAGTTTTATTTTGAAATTACTTGCCCCCCCCCGCTAGTTCGAGCTTCCAAGCTCGGACTCCCGCAAGGAAAACGTTCAACTGTAAGGGTATCTAGTTCTACAGCATTAGGAATCCAACAATTTGCAATTCTTGGCTCATTGAGTAATTACCCTTTCGATTCCGTTTCGAACGGCAAGCTTTAGTACCCGCAACTTCTTTTCCATCGCTTCCATGGGCAGACTTGAACCGTCCTGGGTCTAATAACTAGCGTGGTGAAACCCGATCCGTATGGACAGAATCTGGAACAGGGAAGGGGTAAACGCTACCTGCCGGGTAAGGCTTCGTATATTCCTTGGAGGTAGTGCAAGAGGAGGCTATCAAGATCACGGCGACAGTAAGCGAGAATGCCAGTGCCTTACAATTTCTCTGCAACATTATTTATACTTTTAAGTCGGCAAAAGTACAAAAATCGGGCTAGCCTGTAAATATAAAAGGCCCCCGTTTCGAGAGCCCAATTTCATAGGTTAAGCGTATGTGCGAGAAATCATAGATTAGGGATAAATAATTTTCTAGGCATAGAGGCAATAGGTTATGAATTTCTGCTCAGTGTCAAAAGTAATAGGACTTATTGAATTGAAATACCCCCAATAGTTGTAATTTTTGTCCTTATTAACGACTTTTTAACGAATCGGACACAATAAAATTCATATGATTAAATATTTTCTCCCCGCAATAATTACCCTGCTCCTGACGTTTTCGCCTTCCTTGAAAGCGCAACAAACTACTGCTGATAGTATTAAAGCGGTTATTAATCAACTGTTTAAAGGGATGAAGGAGAAAGATAGCACGTTAGTATCAGCTTGTTTCTCCAGTGGGGCAATCATGCAAACGGTTGCTTCAAGAAAAGATGGTATGAACGTTGTACGCTCCGGCTCTGTCCGGGAATTTTTGATAGCAGTCGCGGCTGATCATCCCGAAGTGTACGATGAAAGGATCCGTTTTGACGGAATTCATATTGACGGTGATCTGGCCAGTGTTTGGACGCCGTATGAATTTTACATAGGGGAGCGGTTTTGGCATTGCGGGGCTAACTCATTCCAATTAGCCCGGTTAAACGGCCTGTGGAAAATCATTTACCTGGTAGATTCGAGGCACCCTGGGCCATGCCGCTAAATCTATTAGGACGGACTTTTACGAAGTATGTTGATTATGCCCGGGATCATCGTAGCCTTGATGGTCTAGGTATTGGATCGCGGAATCGCATTGTCTTTCAATCTCGGTGAAACATTCATCCAGCTCCATGGTACCATCCAGGTATTTAGATTTTCCCGAGCGGGACAATCCCTTTACGATGATAAATTGCTTGATGAGATTTTGGTTAACCAATGCTGAAAATTGTTTCTGGTGTTCGGTTGATTCTTGCTGGGACAGTATTATCACATCCCTGTAATGAAGGCCGAAAACCCGCAGAAGTAATAATATATATACGGCGCTGAAAAACGGTCGCGCGTTATTGATTACCTGGGAATCCTCCAAGCGGGTTAAGTTCAGTGATATCCCTTTAAATTCTGCATACGAAACGGCCGATAAGTAGAGAAAAACAATTCCTACCAATATGAACGTATGCTTTCCGGGATTCGTGATATGCGCTAATAATATACCGAGTAACATCGGCACGGTAAACATCGGCCCTATATCCAGGTTGTTGATAATGGAAGCGGCAACGGTGTAGAGTACCGTATTGTATGCTGTTAGCATACCAATGTGAACCAGTTTTTTACCTATATGTAAGGATATGAAGCAACCGAAGAAGATAGCCGTGAAAAATGAGCAATTAATTAAGTTATAATAATCTTGCCTCGCAATTACGAGAATGAATATAGTTATCGATGTTAAGAGTACGAAGAAGATGTAATCGAACAGCAGCTTTGCTTTTGCTAATTCGTAAGCATTGGCCCCTAAAAACATATAACTCTTCAAGGCGCGCTGTTCAGCCGTCGTGTAAGAGTTGTAGGCAAATGATCTCAAGCGTTTCAATAGGGCAAGCATAAATTTGCTGGTTCTAAAGGAAAGGTATATTAATTTGAAAGGACTGTTACACAACTTTTGTGTGAATTATACAATTATACAGCCGGGGCAGATAAATGGTATGGCTTGGGAAATGATTAACAAAAAGACCCCCCGGAAACGGGGGGCCGCTGTTACCCTATTTACTATATTCCCACTATATGCTTTTGCTTACGCAATTGTAATTTCTTTGTTAGCGACTTGTTTTTCCTCTTTTTTAGGTAAAACCAAGGCTAAAACGCCATTTTCATATTTCGCGTTGATCTTTTCAATGTCAACGGATTCATCAAGGCTAAAACTACGTTTAAAGCTCTTGAAAGAGAACTCGCGGCGCACTTGTTTGTCACCTTCCTGGATGGCATTTTCTTTCTTTTCAACGCTGATAGTCAACTGATCACCTTCGAGGTTGATCTTGAAATCTGACTTTTCAAATCCGGGAGCCACTACATCCAATTTATAAGCATCCTTGCTTTCCACGATATTTACAGGGGGCAAAGCGCTGAAGAATTGGTTGGCGTCTTCATTCCAAAACCTGTTCAGCGGGTGATTGCCGAATAAATCATTAAATAAGCCGTTAAATGATTTTGCAGGATGTTGATTAAATTTTACCAGTGTCATATCTCTTAAGTTTTTTGTTTTTTAAAATTTGCTTTTGTAACCGGTATAAATCAAACTAGATACCAAGCCTCAAAAACTGCAAAACTGTACGTTTTTCTGAAATTTTAATGACAATATGTCTATATAAATGAATATTAAATGACAAAAAGTCTTAACTGTAACTTTGAAATCGATCGTTTATATTGTTAACTTTGCAAAAAAGAATTAAAATATGTATCCTGCGGAATTAGTGATGCCCATGAAGGCTGAATTAACAGATAATGGTTTTACAGAGTTATTGACACCCGGAGCAGTAGATGAAGCGTTAAAACAAGAAGGTACTACCTTGGTAGTAATCAATTCTGTTTGCGGTTGTTCTGCTGGTACTGCCCGTCCTGGTGTATTGTTGGCTGTAGCTAACAGCGAGAAGAAACCGGATCGTCTTACGACTAGCTTTGCAGGTTTTGATAGCGCGGCCGTGCAACAAATCCGTACGCATTTGATGCCTTACCCGCCATCTTCTCCTTCAATTGCTTTATTTAAAGATGGACAATTAGTACATTTCATCGAGAGACATATGATTGAAGGTCGCCCGGCACAATTGATCGCGGCTTCTTTAGTGGATGCTTTCGAAGAATATTGCTAATAATTAATTTTTAACAAGAGTTTCCTCGATAAGGCGGAGCAAATTCCTATATGAAATGCTAAATTCATATAAAATTTATTGATGCCTATTGTTTTTCGAATGGAACGAACTTACTTTGGTGGTTTGATATTCTTCATGATAAATTCGGCTTTGTTCATAGGAGAATACAAATCACCATTTTTTTTCGCCTATGTATCCTAATTTATATTACGCCTTCCAGGATTTGTTCGGTATAGAATTACCATTTTTAAAAGTAGTCCAGACCTTTGGGTTCTTTGTTGCCATGGCATTCCTTGCCGCAGCGTATGTATTGACCACCGAATTGAAACGCAGGGAGAGGCTCGGTTTGATGCAAGGGGTGAAAGAAAAGCAATTGGTCGGTAAACCGGCTACGCCGCTTGAATTAATCGGGGTAGGGCTAGTTTGGTTTATCTTCGGGTATAAAATTTTCGGTTTATTTTCTATCAATGCCACCAACCAGGATACGGCTTATGTAGATTTCTTACTTTCTTCCAAGGGGAACTTGCTGGGCGGTATCGCATTGGGAGGTTTAATGGCTTTCCTGCGTTATAACAGTAAGAAAAAGGAAGCTGCCGGTGGAACTAAGGAGTCAGAAGTGATGATAATGCCGCACCAACGTGTACCGGATTTTACGGTTTTGGCGGCGATAGTAGGATTCATCGGGGCGAAGATTTTCCATAACCTCGAAAACTTCGGAGAATTTTTAAGTGACCCGATGGGATCATTGTTTTCCCGTGGAGGTTTTACATTTTACGGTGGCTTGATCCTCGCTTCATACGTAATTATCCGCTATGCGAAAAAGCGAAAGATCAGTACCCGTCATTTAATAGACAGCGCTGCGCCGGCATTGATGTTGGCATATGCCGTGGGAAGAATGGGCTGCCATTTTTCCGGTGACGGCGATTGGGGTATTTACAATAGCGCTTATGTTACCGATGTAAAAGGCACGGTGGTAGAAGTACCGAAAGCGGAGTTCCAATCGGCGCTGGAAAAGAATAAGGATTTCTTTTTACATCAATATCAATCTTTTGATAACGTACCGCATGCTTCCTTCGCGAAACCTGATGCCTTGGGCTTTTTGCCCGACTGGTTTTTCGCGTATAGCTATCCCCACAACGTAATTAATGAGGGGGCGCCTATTCCCGGTTGCGAAGGGCAGTATTGCAGCGTATTACCGATCCCGGTTTTTCCTACACCTTTATACGAAATAATTACTTGCATGCTCATGTTCATCTTGCTGATGGCATTGCGCAAAAAAATTACGACCCCGGGAGTCATGTTCGGCTTTTACTTAATTTTGGTAGGAATCGAACGTTTCTTCGTGGAATTGATCAGGGTGAATACGAAGTACGAGTTTTTGCCATTGCAACCGACACAGGCAGAGTTAATCTCCCTAGGAATGGTTATCGGCGGAACCTTATTTATTATTTACTGTAAGAAACGCTATCAAAAAGAATTAGCATCCTAACCATTTATTATGCAATTACATTCCAGCCTCGTGCCCTTGATAGAAGAGCACCAGCGCTTGCTTGAAGCATGCCGTAAATCTAAGAAAGACGCGGCCGGTGCTTCGCAGCACGTTATGAGTGAGCAAGAGAAATTGGATTTCGTGGTAACGGTTTTTAAAGCCGTTATGGTACCGCATTTGCAAAAGGAAGACCACGTTTTTGAACTTTGCATGGGCCACGATCCTGAAATCGACCATTGTATAAAAGCACTAATGGAAGAACATCACCATATATCCAAAATGTACAGCCGCCTGATGGATAGCAACCAGCTCGATGAAGATCTCCATAATCTTGCCACCAGCTTGGAAGAACATATTAATAAGGAGAATGATAAAATATACCTGATGATCCAAGAAAGGTTACCATTCATCCTCGATAACGTGAAATATTAAATTAGGTGTAAAAAATACATTTAAAATTTAGCGGATAACTTTTTATTTTCAAACTTTCGTAATCATTACTATAACAAGTTATTATGCGGAAGTTATTGCTACTTTTATGTTCCACGCTACCAATCATCGCCTTCGCTCAAAAGGCTAATAACCAGCGTAAACCTAATATTATTTACATCTATGCTGATGATATGGGTATCGGGGAATTGGGCTGTTACGGTCAGCAACAGATTAAAACGCCCCATCTCGATCAACTCGCATCGGAAGGCATGAAGTTTACAAAGCACTACAGCGGTACGGCCGTATGTGCACCTTCCCGGTGTATGTTACTTACCGGTAGGCATAGCGGGCATTCTTATATCCGCGGCAACTATGAGCTGGGAGGCTTTACCGATGCTACCGAGGGTGGACAAATGCCTTTACCGGAAGGGACGTATACCATTGGGCACATGTTGCAAAATGCAGGCTATGTTACAGGTGCTATAGGGAAATGGGGATTAGGGATGTTTGATAATTCAGGCAATCCTAATAAGCAGGGCTTTGATTACTTCTACGGGTACCTCGATCAAAAGCAGGCTCATAATTATTATCCTACACATCTTTGGGAAAATGGGCATTGGGATACTTTGGAGAATGAATTCTTCTTGGTGCACAGTCCTTTGAAGCCTTCGGATACGGGGCAGGCTGCTTACGATCATTTTATAGGGAAAGAGTATAGTATGGATAAGTTGCTGGAGAAATCGGTGCAGTTTATTAAGCAACATAAAGACCAACCTTTTTTCTTATACCTTCCTTATACCGGGCCGCATGTCTCTTTGCAGGCGCCGAAGGAAGCTGTAGCCAAATATATCGGCACTTTCGATGAACAACCTTACCGTGGTAACCAAGGTTATGCATCAACCTTGCATCCCAAATCTACTTACGCGGCAATGATTTCTTATTTCGATCATAACGTAGGCGCTATCATGGAATTGCTGCAGCAGTTAGGTTTAGATGATAACACCGTCGTAATGTTTTCGAGCGATAATGGCCCCACTTTCCACACCGGCGGCATTAACGTGGATGATTTCAATAGCAAGCTAGGTATGAGGGGATATAAAGGTCAATTATACGAAGGAGGCATCCGTGCGCCGTTTATCGTTCGTTGGCCGGGGCATGTTAAGGCAGGAACAACCAGCGATTTATTATCAAACCAGTTCGATATGATGGCAACCTTTGCTGCTATTGCAGGCATAAAAGCGCCGGAAAATGACGGTATTAATATCTTGCCTACTTTGGAAGGCAAGAAACAAAAGGAACATCACGATTTTATGTATTTCGAGTTTCCCGAGCGCGGTGGCCAATTAGCAATCCGTGTCGGGGACATGAAAGGTATCAAGACAGGGATGAAGAAGAATCATGACGCGCCTTGGCAAGTGTATGATTTGTCAAAGGATCCGGATGAGAAAAATGATATCGCGAGTCAAAATCCGCAATTTATTAAACAACTGGATGATATCGTGAAGCGGGAACATTTAAGGGCACATATCACGGAATGGGAATTTATCGATCCCAAGACGGGTCAATGATTTTTAGGGGTTCCGCAGGTTTAACGAATTATATGTAGGGGTCGGGCGATTGTTTTTAATTACTTGATAATTTTATTTTTTTATTGTTGTTGGGGCATAACTTGGGTTATGCCCCATTTTATTTTGTTATTGTTTGTTTACCTGGGATTTTATTTTTTGCTTGAAACTCTTTGCTGGCGCTAGTTTTGTAGGAGGTGATGGATTTTTTTGAGAATTATTGTAACCATTTGCAATTTCGTGCGTCTTTATTTTGACCATGCATCATTGCTGATCAATAATCAGGATGTATTATTGCTGTTTAAATGCTGTATATAATAATTGTGCATAGTAGTTGTGTATAATATTGTTATGTGATAAAATGTTGTAACAACTTGTATTTAGTTATCCAAAGAATTCTATAAAGAAAATTTAAAGCATCCCCCTTGTATGAAAACGAATATGAAAATATTGGTAGTGACTTTTATTGCCATGACATTCACGAGCATTGTTAATGCCCAAACCAAATCCAGTCATATTTCAGGCAAGATTACCGATGCGGCGAAAGCCCCGGTTCCTTTTGCTACGGCAACCTTATTAAAAGCGCAAGATTCTAGCTTGGTTAAAGGCGCCATTGCCGATTTAAACGGCGTTTATAGCTTTGAGAATATTATACCCGGAAAATACATTATCGCTGCTATCAACATGGGAATGGCAAAGAACTATTCTGCTGTACTGGTTGTGGATGGTAACAAGCATATCGCGGTACCGGATATATTACTTCATGCTGATACTAAGAAGTTGTCTACCGTGGAGATCATTAAGAAGAAACCATTTATAGAACAAAGGGCCGATAAAACGATTGTAAATGTTGAGAAAAGTATTGTTGGCGCCGGCAGTACCGCCATGGAAGTATTACAGAAAGCTCCCGGCGTAGTGGTCGACAAAGATGATAACATCTCCCTGAAAGGCAAATCAGGCGTCAACGTAATGATTGATGGAAAGATGGTCAATATGACATCGCAAGACTTGGCGCAATACCTCAAATCTATGCCTAGCAGTAATGTGGAGCAAATCGAGCTTATCTCCAATCCTTCTTCAAAATACGATGCTTCCGGCACGGCGGGTATTATCAATATTAAACTGAAGAAGAATAAGAACTACGGCACGAACGGGAATTTTACCCTCTCCGGTGGTAAAGGGGTTAAGGAAAGATATAATGCTGCCCTCTTCCTGAACCACCGCAACAAAAACTTTAACATCTTCGGGAACTTGAGCCGTTATTATCAAACCCAGTACGAACATTTAAGGTTATCTAGGGATAACGAGGAAAAGGATCGTACCATCCATATGAAACAAATCAACGACCTGGATAAAAAGTATGATAACTACAGCGGAAAAATCGGTATGGATTATTTTATCAATAAAAATCATACCCTGGGTTTTATGGCAGACGGGACATTGAGTAATTGGATCGGCAATGGTGATGGATCAACCAAGATCGGGGATCTCAATTCTTTCGACTCTACTTTATTAACAACAACCGACAATAAGGCTAATTGGGATCGCTATACCGTAAATGTAAACTATAAAGGAAAGTTAGATACTTTGGGAAAAGAGTTGAACATCGATTTAGACATCGCGCGGAATAAGAATGATATGAAATCTCATATTTATTCATTGTATGAAAAGGGGCAAATGGTAAGCGACCCGACATTCGTGAGAAATTATCAACCGGCAACCATCGATATCAGGACGGCTAAGCTGGATTATACACATCCTTTGAAAAACGGGGCAAAATTTGAAGCGGGTGTAAAGTTAAGTTGGGTAACCAGTGATAACGATGTTCGTTTCGATTCGTTAAGAAAAGAAAGTTGGGTTTATGACACGATCCGTTCTAATCATTTTGTCTATAAAGAAAATGTGAATGCAGCTTACCTGAATTTTTCGAAAAACTGGAAGAAATGGTCTTTGCAAGCAGGTTTACGGATGGAGCAAACCAATATTTCAGGTGTGTCAACAGCGCATAAACAACACCAGGAAAATGATTCTTCTTATATCAACTTATTTCCTAGCATATTCATCAGCTACAATCCCAGCGAGAAGAACACCTTCGGATTTTCTTACAGCAGGAGATTACAGAGACCGAGTTACGAGAATTTAAACCCATTCGAGTTATTTCTCGATAATTATACCACTACTGCGGGTAATCCAGGCTTGAAACCGCAGTATATGGACAATTTCGAGATCTCCCACACATTTCACTCTTTCCTGACTACATCCATTAGTTATGGGCATACGAAGGATGGTATCACGAGGATTATTGAACCTGGTATTGATCCTGTTTCAGGAGACACCTTGATCTTGAGGTATAAATATCAGAATGTGGCCGTGCGTCATAATTATAGCTTCAACGTGTCCGCTCCTTACGAAATTAAGAAGTGGTGGAATGTCTATACGACGATGTCATTGTATTATAATAGCTTTAAAACAAATGTTTCCGGCGATCCCTTGGAAGTATCTTCCGCGGCATTTTATGCACAGATGCAACATACTTTCAGCCTCCCGAAAGATTATTCCATCCAGTTGAGCGGGGAATACATTTCGCCGCAAGTTACAGACGAAGGATTGATGCGCATGCATGCCATGGGCGGGGTAGAGTTGGGTTTTAAAAAGCAGCTCTGGGATAAAAAGGCTACCATTACCTTGAACGTGCAGGATATATTTAGAACTTATCGCTTTACAGGTGATTTTAAAAACGGGAACCGTCACGTAATTCTCAGTAATACCTGGGATAGCAGGATGGTACGCGCCTCTTTCACCTACCGATTCGGGAATAAGAATGTGAAAGAAGCCAGGCAACGTAGTACAGGTGCCCAAGCGGAATTGAACCGCGCCCAATAAGATTGCAATAATTACTAACGCTAACAGTTCCAACTGTTACCCGGATCATTTATTTGGGGTATACAAGGATGGATGAAGTCGCGGTCCTTCGTGGGCCGCGTTTTTCATTTTGATAAGTATTGTACAAAGCAAATCCCGCTTGAAATAGCCTCAAAATCATCATTTTATTGACCCTTTACCGCATTTTATCCCGGCAAAACCTACCAATTATCACTAATAACTTACCATTCGTGTATTGTTATGTACTATGTAATGCATAATACCTACTTTTGCATTGTAGTTGTTAAAGAAAGGAACTATATACCTAATAATACTATAACTCCGCCTTGTATGAAATCGTTTATTAAAATATTGACAATCATAGGATTAGTCAGTTTTGCTATGAAAACAAAGGCTCAAGTAGCCCCCAAAATCACAGGTACCGTTATCCGTACCGACAAAAGTCCGGTTGAATTTGCGACCGTTATCTTGTTAAATGCTAAAGACTCCAGCCTTGTAAAAGGAGCAATTGCTACCATTGAAGGGAAATACGAATTTGATAAGGTAGCTCCCGGCAAATACTTGGTAGCGGGTTACCATGCAGGGATGCCAAAAGTTTTTGGCTTGCCATTTCAATGGACTGCGCAGAAAGGCTTGTCACTCGATGCAATCACCCTGGTTGAAAAAGCTCAACAATTGAATGCTGTTGAAGTCGTAGCCAAACGTCCTTTTATAGAACAACATGCCGATAAACTCGTGGTGAACGTTGAAAGCAGCATCGTTGGCCCCGGTGGTACCGCCATGGATGTTTTGGAAAAATCTCCGTCCATTTTGGTTGATAAAGACGACAATATCAGTTTAAAAGGGAAATCAGGTGTAATCATCATGATCGACGGTAAGATTACGAATATGAGTTCGCAGGATCTCGCGCAATTGTTGAGGAGCATGCCCAGCTCAAATCTTGATCAGATTGAGCTCATCTCCAATCCTTCAGCAAAGTATGATGCAGCCGGTAATGCGGGTATTATCAACTTAAAGCTTAAGAAAAATAAAAATTACGGCGCCAACGGGAACATCAATCTTTCGGGTGGTATGGGCATATATCCGAAGGTGAATACCGGGATCAATTTAAATTATCGCAATAAAAATGTCAACCTGTACGGTTCATATAACTACTCCTTCCGCCAAAATTACCAGGATTTGCATATCGACCGTGCAGGTACAGAGGGTGATCATCCCATCCGCTTTGATCAACGCACCAGGATGAGCAAAGTTTCGCGTTTCCAGAGCTTCAAGGCAGGTGCCGATTATTTTATCGGTAAAAATCATACGGTCGGCTTCATGGTGGATGGTTTTATCAGGAATTTGAATATTGATAACAAGGCCGTGTCGTATATCGGGGATAATGTTGTCGTGGATAGTGTTTTACGTACGATAGCATATAATAAACCAACGGGAGACAGGTTCAATTATAACCTGAACTACCGTGGGAAACTCGATACCCTCGGTCGCGAGATTAACGTGGATATCGATTATTCCAAGCATAGGGCAGACGTGACTTCACTATTTCATGCCGCCGTTTGGGATGGCAATGAAAAGGCCATCACGGGTGCAGATACCACCCGCTCCATGCAACCTTCCGATATCAGGCTGAAATCTGCAAAAATAGATTATGTACACCCCTTGAAGGACGGTAGCAAGTTTGAACTTGGAGTAAAATCCAGTTTCGTTACCTCCGATAATAATGCCGTGTTCGATAGCTTGAAGCAAAGTGATTGGAAGGTGGACCTTAATCGTACGAATCATTTTATTTATAAGGAGAACATCAACGCAGCCTATATCAATTACATCCGGCAAATCAAGAAGTGGGGAATCCAGGCCGGTCTTCGCGCGGAACAAACGAATATTGAAACTTCCTCTTACGCCGTTAAAAACACATTTGCGGATACATCCTATATAAACCTGTTCCCAAGCTTAGCCGTGAGCTGGAATGCCAACGAGAATAACCAGTTAGCAGTTTCTTATAGCAGGCGTTTGAGAAGGCCGAACTACGATCAATTAAACCCGTTTGAGTTTTATTTGGATCGTTATACCAAGGAAGCCGGCAACCCTTACCTGAAGCCGCAATATTCCAATAATTTCGAGTTAACACACACCTTCAGGAAGTTTCTAACCTCGTCTATCGGTTACGCACATACGAATAATACCATTATGCGGATCGTTGAACCGGATATTGACCCGGCTACCGGCGATACAACCTTTGTACGCTACAAGGTAATGAACGTAGATAACCGTGACAATTTTAGTTTGAACATATCGGCACAGGTGCCTTTCACGAAATGGTGGAGCGCCTTTGTAACGACCTCATTATATTATAATCATTACAAGACATTTGTAGGAAAGCAATTAGTAGATCGCGGATCGGCCGGCTTTTACGGGCAGATTCAAAACTCATTCGACCTGCCTAAGCATTTCTCCTTACAACTATCGTACAACTATATTTCCCCGCAGATTGCAGACGAAGGCTTGTTCAGGATGTCGGCAATGCATGGTGTTGACTTTGGTGTACGGAAGCAAGTCCTTGATAAGAAAGGAACATTGAGCCTGAATGTACAGGATGTATTCAACACGAGGAAATTTAGGGGCACTTACGAGTTAGAGAACCAACACCTGGAGATCAATAACAAGTGGGAGAGCCGCGTTATTACCCTAAGTTTCTCTTACCGGTTTGGCAATATGAATGTGAAAGAGAGCCGCAAACGTAAAGGTGGGGCAGAAGAAGAGCAAAGCCGGTTATAAAATTTTAGCTACCCATAAAACTGCATTTAACAGTTTTAGGTATATATAAGGATGGATAATAAGCGTGATCTTTCTAGGTCGCGCTTTGTTTTTGGTGGGGAAATTGATTCTTTCAGTAGGGTTTTATTTATGAGAATTTTTTATTAGACTTGTAGGTAATTTAGTACTGTTAACCTGTATTCTTCCTGTTAGAATCAGTTTGAATTAAAAACCTATTACCAATGAAATATTAACACTATTCGTAACAAGCCTATCCTTGTAATTGACAAACAAAACGGATAATCGATTTACCTAACTTATGCATCGGAGCTAAGCTTTGGTGTCATCTCTTCAGCAGATTAAAAATTCCCTAAAAGACATTCTTGAGACTATGAGATATTATTTATTATTATCGGTAACCCTGTTAGCCATGTTAAGAATTCAGGCTCAAACCATCTCACCTGGTGAACAATCATTAACACGGGTAATAAACGCTTCGCCTGATGCTGCAGCTATCGCAACTTATCAAACTTACCCTGTTGACTATAGTTCCGGAGCTCCTTCGATTGAAATTCCCTTGTTTGAAGTACCTACCAAAGCCGGTGTTTTACCGTTTAAATTGAGCTACCATCCGGGCAGTTTAAAGCCTTCAAATGCCAACGGTATTGTAGGTTGGGGGTGGACTTTATCACCTAATCTTGGTATTACAAGATCGGTGAAGGGGGGAATAGATGGGGTAAATTCGGGATTCCCTGCAAATAATTTATTTGGTAGTACCGACTTGACTTACTTGCAATCTGCTTCTTCGAATACCTTAGATGAGCAGCCGGATGATTTTTTTTATTCATTATTATCGAAGAGCGGGCGTTTTATTTATAATCATGAGGGTGAATTCATTACAATTCCTTTTGCTTCTATAAAAATTACACACTCTGAGTCTAATAGTTTTTCAATCACGGATGATGATGGGACTATATATAAATATGGAAAATACTCTTCCGGAACTAGGTTAGCTACCGAATGGGCGGGTACTGTTTTGACAGCATGGAAAATCACGGAGATAATACCATTTGATAAATCGGATACGATAACTTTCCACTACGAAAATAGTAGAACAGATGAGGTTCCTTACTATGACATTAAGTATAAGATTACTGAATACCCAGATGCTCAGCCCTTGGATAGAGCCTATGCTTACCCGGGGCATGTATATATGAGTTATTATTATGACGCAACTCCTAAATTGCAAGCACAGAAACCGACGGCAGCTACTCAAAACTATTATCAAGATTTTCCAGAGGGCTGTGACTTTACTCCACCGCTACTTAGTACTCAAGACTGGGTTATGCTTGTAAATGGTAGTGGTACTCCGCAAACACCTCGGTTGGAAGCAGCATGGTCAATTAATTATGGAGATGATAAGAATAATGCAGATGAGGTATTCCGTGTCAATTATACAGATTGTTTGCCTTTAAGCTATATTACGTTTAGAGGTGGGGTTGTGGCACTAGAATACGATGGTACCCAGCTAGTATCAGTAATGCTGTATAACAACCCAACAAATAACAGTTTTCAACTGGTAAAGAAGGCTACTTTATATCAGCATGAACTTAATCATTATCCAGATCAACCTATTGCTTATTATGATCAGAACTTTAATCGGTGGGGGTTAGATTCTGTTAATGTTGACGGCCTCCTGTATAAAATGAATTATGATAAGCAAGGTAGTAAGGAGTCTATAGGTATTTATGGAGGTTTTAATACAGATTTTTGGGGGTTTTATAATGGACATTTAGTAAGCACTGTACCTAGGCTTTTACATCACATGAATTATTACACTTGGCATACCGCTTTATTAAACACAGATAGTAATAGTCCTTCAGGTAATTCAAATACTACCCCTGCATGGTTGGCGATTGGGGATAGGCAAGAACCTGGAATTGATAATAATTTTAATTATCCAATTATCCCTGGGGTATTAAGTCGTGTTAATTATCCAACAGGGGGCTATGCAGAATTTACATGGGAGCATAACATGTATTTGGCTTCTTATAATTCAGTTCCTAACTATGGAGGCGGCATTAGAGTCAAACAGATTAAATATACAACCGGGGATGGAAGGGATTCGTTGATGCGGCTGTATAAATACGGGGTAAATGAAGATGGAACTGGTCGTACGAGGTATCAAAATTATGATGCCAATTTTAAATCGGAGCAAATTCAAATTATTCCGTACACCGATGGATCTGTAACTACCGAATTTCGTACCATTGTAACAACAGTTAATTCTAAGCCGACACTGGATATGTCATTTGCGGGGGGAGCTGCAATTATATATCCTGAAGTAGCTGAGTATTCGATTTCCTTACCTGATAGTATATCAATAGGTAAAACAGTATATCGGTACAACATCAATTCAAAAAATGAAACATGGATTTATAATACACCGCTGCAAGCCGATGACCGAACAGATTGGAAAGAAACTTCCTTAAGAGAAGTGGCTCAGTACCGCTATAAAGATGGAGAATACGACCTCTTTTCCCGTACTGCATATCAATATAAAGATATTTTTACAGATACGGTTACCGCTGCGCAAACATATATGAAGTATTATCATACCTACAGTAATCTGGGACCTCTTGATAATGTTTACACTTATACTACTGACCCATTCCCGCGCATTCAATATGATATTTACTCAGGCGTTCACAAGCAAACGGCCGTATATGATACATTATTTAACCCGGACAACCCGGCAGAATTTATTGCCAAAAGGACTATTACCGGTTACGAGCCGACAAATTATTATAAAAGTTATGACTCGACGTTAACAAGTAAGAATGAGGTATTAAGTACCAATTATTATTATCCTTTCCAACAAGGTTCACTTACGGATTTACCAGCTGGGCAAGCTACCTTATTAAACTCATTGCAAACTATTAACCGTATAAATCAACCGGTGGAGATTCGACGCTACAAGGAAGGGGATTTATTGGAAACGGTTCAACGGCAATACAACAGTTATTCTGCATCCAGAATTTATCCATCGGCAATCCTCACGTCAATCAATAATAACCCATTGGAGAAAAAGATCCAGATGAACCTTTACGATGATACCGGTAATATCCTGGAACAACGTAAAGCCGATGATATAACGGAAACTTATATATGGGGATACAAATCTTTATACCCTGTAGCTAAAGTTATTGGGAGTGATTATAATACAGTGCAGGGATTTATTGATCAGGATATGTTGAACAATGCTCACAATTATACTGATGAGCAGATCAGGACAGAGTTAAACAAAATTCGAACCGGATTGGCTAATACGAATGCACAAGTATTTACTTATACTTATAAAGCTATGGTTGGGATGACGAGTGAAACATCAGCTAGCGGTGTTACTACTTATTATGAATATGATAACAGGGGAAGACTTTGGTTAGTTAAAGATCAAAATGGTAAGATTATCAAGATGATTTGCTACAACTATGCCGGGGAGCCGCAAGATTGTAGTGGTATGTAATGAATTCTGATTTCGTGTATAAGTTAAAAGAGGCTGTATCATAAATAAATGATGCAGCCTCTTAATTTTTCAAATTAGCCCCATTTATCCACGTTCCAGGTGGAGAAGTATTTTGATTTTCTTGTATCCGCACCCAGAATGATTGCCTATTTTTAATGTATGGCAAGAGGAAAATCATTAATAGTGTCCTTTAAAAGTAATCACCAGCACCAGGGAATGCTTCTTCCCCCCGATCTAAGCGAGTTGGTTGGTCAAAACCACCCTGTACGAGTGGTCAGCGATGTTCTGGATAAAGTAGACATAGGGCAGTTAATTCAGCAGTATAAACCAGGCGGTGCAAGTAATTATCATCCCCGAATGTTGCTGAAGGTGCTGGTTTTTGCATATATAAATAATATATATAGTAGCCGAAAGATAGAGGAAGCCCTCCATCAGAATATAAACTTTATGTGGTTAAGCGGGATGAGTAAGCCCGATCACAATACAATTAACCGTTTCCGGGGCAAACGTCTTCAAAAATCTCTGCAACCCATCTTTACACAGGTAGTATTACTATTATGCGAAGAAGGTGTTTTGAGTTTGAAAGAGCTTTACACCGACGGCACTAAAATCGAAGCGAATGCAAACAGGTACACTTTTGTATGGGGCAACTCCATAAAAACCAATAAAGCAAAGATGCAGCAGCAGCTGAATGAATTATGGAAATACGCTCAAACTATTGCCGCCGCCGAATTAGACGATGACCATGATCCTTCCGGCTTTGATAAAATTGATAGCGAAAAAATTGAGCAAACAATAGCCACAATAAATGCGGCACTGAAGGATAAACCAATCGACAAAAAAATACGTCAGAAACTGGGCTATGCTAAGAAAAACTGGCCACCTGCATTGGAACGTTATGCTGAACAGGAAAGGATAATTGGCGATAATAGAAGCAGTTATAGCAAAACAGATGAAGCCGCCACCTTCATGCGGATGAAGGAAGATCATATGAAAAACGGCCAGTTAAAACCTGCTTATAACTTACAGATAAGTACTAATAACCAATACATTGTTAATTACAGTCTTCATCAGAATACTACCGATACCAACACCCTTCAGCAACACTTAAATATATTTAGGGATCAGTATGGTAAGAATCCAGCCAACATCACTGCTGACGCAGGCTACGGAAGCGAACAAAACTACGAGTGGCTTGAAAAAAAGCGGATTACCGCTTATGTAAAGTATAATCATTTTGACCGCGATCAGCGTAGAAAAAACCGTGCTAAAAACCCATACCGGACAGACAAACTTACCTATAACCACGAAAAAGACAGCTATATATGCCCGTGTGGCAAAACGATGAAAAATATAGGTAGTTATGAACATGTTACCAAGGCGGGCTTTAAACAAACAATCACAAAATACAGGGCTGGGAACTGCAATGGATGCCCATTGCGCAGTGATTGCCATGGACAAAAGGGTAATCGAATAATAGAGGTGAATCACAATCTAAATCGCCTGAAAAGACAAGCGGAAAAGAGATTGAAAACGAAGCGGGGCATCCAAAAACGTAAGCAAAGATGCCATGACACTGAACCCGTTTTTGCCAATATCAAGCATAATCACCTATTTAAACGATTTATGATGCGTGGTCTGGATAAAGTGAGTATTGAGGCGGGATTATTAGCATTAGCACATAATCTGCGTAAGAGGACCGCTTAAAATGACAGGCGAAGCCTTTATTTTTTCAATTTTAACATCAAATTGATAGAAATATTATTATAAACATAAGAAGCTGCCTCAATATTTATGGGACAGCTTCTTTTGAATTTATTCAGATCTATGCTCTTACTTAGCAAATTGCGCCCTGATCACATTCAAAGCACCACCGGATTTAAACCATTCGATTTGTTGCTCATTATAAGTATGGTTCGCAACTATTTCTGAGCTGGAACCGTCTTTATGATGTGCAACAACAGTCAAAGGTTGTCCAGGTGTAAAGCTGGTCAAGCCATTGATGTCAAATGTATCATCTTCTTGGATCAGGTCATAGTCTTCCTTGTTAGCGAATGTCAATGCCAACATACCTTGTTTCTTCAGGTTCGTTTCGTGGATACGGGCAAATGATTTCACCAGGATCGCGCGAACACCTAAATGACGGGGTTCCATGGCAGCGTGCTCACGGGAAGAACCTTCTCCGTAGTTTTCATCACCCACTACAACAGAACCGATATTGGCAGCTTTGTAGGCGCGGGCTGTAGCCGGTACAGGACCGTATTCACCCGTCAATTGATTTTTAACGCTGTCTGTTTTATCGTTGTAAGCATTCACGGCGCCGATCAACATGTTATTAGAGATGTTGTCTAAGTGACCGCGGTATTTCAACCAGGGACCAGCCATAGAGATGTGGTCAGTGGTACATTTACCTTTGGCTTTAATCAACAATTTCAACCCTTTTAGGTCAGTACCTTCCCAAGCTTTAAATGGAGCTAATAACTGTAAACGGTCGCTGGTAGGAGATACTACAACTTCAACATTGCTACCGTCCGCTGCCGGAGCTTGGTAACCGGGATCATCCACTGCGAAACCGTTCGGAGGTAATTCAAATCCTTTAGGTTCATCCAGTTTAACATCTTTACCTTCTTCGTTTTTCAAGGTGTCTTTCAAAGGATTGAAAGTTAAATCACCCGCGATAGCCAAAGCGGTAACGATTTCCGGGGAAGCTACGAAAGCGTGGGTCGAAGCTAAACCGTCGTTACGTTTTGCGAAGTTACGGTTGAAAGATGTGATGATGGAGTTTTTACGGGTAGGATCGTCAATATGACGTGCCCATTGACCGATACAAGGTCCGCAGGCATTGGCTAATACGATACCGCCTATTTTATCAAAAGTCTTTAATAAACCATCCCTTTCAATGGTAAAGCGAACTTGCTCGGAACCCGGGGTGATGGTAAATTCAGATTTTACTTTCAGATTTTTAGCAACCGCTTGTTCAGCTAAGGAAGCGGAGCGGGAAATATCTTCGTAAGAAGAGTTCGTACAAGAACCGATCAAGGCTACTTCCAATTTCTCCGGCCAGTTGTTTTCTTTAACGGCTTGAGCAAATTTAGAGATCGGCCATGCTAAATCCGGGGTGAAAGGACCATTTACATATGGCTCTAATTCATCCAGGTTGATTTCGATAACTTGATCGTAGTATTTAGAAGGATCTGCATACACTTCTGTATCGGGACGTAAATGATCTTTTACGCCATCAGCTAGCGTTGCAACTTCTTCGCGGGCAGTGATTTTCAGGTAGTCAGACATCTTTTGATCGTATGCGAATACGGAGCAAGTAGCACCGATTTCAGCACCCATGTTACAGATGGTTCCTTTACCGGTAGCGCTCAGGCTATCGGCGCCTTCACCGAAATATTCAACGATGCAACCGGTACCACCTTTTACGGTCAGGATACCAGCTACTTTCAAGATTACATCTTTGGCAGAAACCCAACCGCTCAATTTACCGGTCAGTTTCACACCGATTAGTTTTGGCATTTTCAGCTCCCATGGTAAACCGGCCATCACGTCTACCGCGTCAGCACCACCAACGCCGATTGCCAACATACCCATACCGCCGGCATTAGGGGTGTGGGAATCAGTACCGATCATCATACCGCCTGGAAAAGCGTAGTTTTCGATCACTACTTGGTGGATAATACCAGCGCCCGGTTTCCAGAAACCGATGCCGTATTTATTTGAGATGGAAGATAAAAAGTCGTAAACTTCTTTATTGGTATCTATTGCAACCGCTAAATCTTGTTCAGCACCTACTTTCGCTTGAATGAGGTGATCGCAATGCACCGTAGATGGAACCGCTACTTGATCACGACCGCAAGTCATGAATTGTAAAAGCGCCATTTGCGCCGTAGCATCTTGCATCGCTACGCGATCCGGGGCAAACTCCACATAAGATTTACCTCTTTCATAAGCAGCAGTGGTTGGTGCATATAAGTGTGCATACAAAATCTTTTCTGACAGTGTCAGCGGACGACCTAACATTTTACGGGTAGCTTCCACTTTACCCGGCAGTTCCGCATACACTTTTTTAATCATGTCAATATCAAACACCATGGAAATTAAGAATTTAAGAGCGGTTAAAAAATGCACCGCGAAGTTAATCAAATTTGGACAGTTTTTAAACTTTTCAACCTGGTTCCTGGCCTTAAATCTATGATACCAGCCAGTTATAAATAAGCCTTTTTAACCTTACCGTCATAAATTACCTCCTGGATTACCTGGTAAGAGGTATTTTGAAATGAAAAATAATTATGATAAATTTGATATATGAACAGGTTGAGAGATTTTATCGAATGGCAAGCCTTTGGAGTATGTTCTACCATCGGTAACAAGCTGGGCGTCGCAAGCTCCCGGATTCGATTGTTTTTCATTTATGCCAGCTTCCTGACCATGGGTTCCCCGGTAATTATTTACATGATTCTCGCATTCTGGGTAAATATGAAAAATTATATTAGCTATGGTCGCCGCAATCCATTGAAATATCTATAATCTGCAATTATGAAATCTGTTTTGCAGGATAGATCTGTTAGGATGGCTGCTGTTAGGATGGCTTCGCGAAGCCATCCCGGCAATTAACAAATTATCTTGTTCTCCCCATCAGGAAAATCCATCCCGGCAATTAACAAATTATTTTGTTCCCCCATCCGGAAAATCCATCCGGCAATTAACAAATTATCTTGTTCTCCCCATCAGGAAAATCCATCCCGGCAATTAACAAATTATTTTGTTCTCCCCCATCAGGAAAATCCATCCCGGCAATTAGCAAATTATTTTGTTCCCCCCATCAGGAAAATCCATCCCGGTAATTAACAAATTATTTTGTTCCCCCATCAGGAAAATCCATCCCGGCAATTAACAAATTATCTTGTTCCTCCCCATCAGGAAAATCAATCCCGGCGATTAACAAATTATTTTGTTCTCCCAATTAAAAAAATCAAGCCAATGAATAATTAGTCATTCCATGATAATGATTCTGCAATTGATGAACCATAATAGCTTCTCCAAGCTGGCGACTCTCATCCCTATAATGCAAGATTAATTGTGGGTGATGCCCCGGTGCATACCAAATAATTGAAAAGGGACCTTTGACATACAATTTCCCGTTGGGCGTATTCCCGTTTTGCAGGGTAAACTGTAATTTCAGCAATTGGGCCTCATCTAATGGAATGGGGGAAAGATCCTGGGGTTCGTACCAATACTCGGTATCATTTTCTTCAAATGCAACACAGGCTTGTTTGGCTTCGTGGTCAACTTGAACGATACTGCCTTGTTTGGTTTCCTCTTCGTATTTCGCCATTACCCAATCTCCCGGTTTTAACTCGTTTAATGGAATCATAGCTTGCATTTTTTTGGTGTGATATGAATTTACGGAATTATATTTAAAATTTTCACGGACAGGGTGTCGCGGCTTAAAATTTAATCTCCTTTTAAAAAAATGGGCTGAACAAGTTGCCCTGCTCAGCCCACGGATTATCTATCCGATATTGCTTAAGAATGTTGTACACCCGGTTGATACACTGCTTGGCGGATACGCACCAAGTCTTCCAATAAGGGTTCCAACAGGTCCAAACGGAGCATGTTGGCGCCGTCTGATTTCGCATTAGCCGGATCGGGATGCGTTTCTATAAATAATCCATCTGCACCGGTTGCGATAGCAGCTTTCGCAATTGTTCCGATCATATGAGGATTACCACCCGTCACACCACCGGTTTGATTCGGCTGTTGTAATGAATGGGTTACATCCATCACGACAGGCACGCCATGCGATTTCATGATCGGGATATTCCGGTAATCCACTACTAAATCCTGGTAACCGAACGTGGTTCCCCTTTCAGTGAGCATAATATTTTTATTCCCCGCTTGTTCAATCTTTTCTACAGCGAACTTCATCGCTTCGCCACTTACGAATTGACCTTTCTTAACGTTTACAAACTTACCTGTGTCTGCCGCGGCTAACAGGATGTCGGTTTGCCTGCACAAGAAAGCCGGAATCTGTAAAATGTCTACATAGGCTGCTGCCATGGCCGCTTCTGCTGCCGAGTGAATATCGGAAGTTACCGGTACGTTGAAAGTTTGACCGATTTTCTGTAATAACTCTAATCCTTCCACATCGCCCACACCGGTAAAGGAGTGGATACTCGTTCTGTTTGCTTTGCGGTAAGAGGCCTTGAATACATATGGTATATTCAACCTTTTACAGATGGTGCTAACCTTCTCGGCAACGGTCATTAGCAGGGCCTCATCCTCAACAACACAAGGTCCGGCAATTAAAAAGAAATTGTCGGGGTTATATTGTTCTTTAAATAAAGATTTTAAAATTTTCATGGCGCAAAATTACGGATTTTAAAGTCAACTTGGTTACGTAGATCGCCCTATGAAGGCTTTACAAAGTAATTGCATGATAGTTTTATGACAATTCTGTATCAAAGGATGTGTGGCAATGTTGAAGATATTGTAAAGCGATGGGGTCATGTTATTAAAAATAGGGCAGAGCGCGTTAATATTACAGTCAACAAACTAAATTTGGCCTTTAATTAGCAGTTATATATGAAGAAAGATAAGATTTTAGTCATCGGCGCCTGTGGGCAAATTGGTGTGGAGCTTACCCTGGCTTTGCGAAAGATGTACGGAGATGCAAACGTGGTTGCTTCCGATTTAAGGGAAGAGCATGATTTGCTGAAAGGCACCGGTCCTTACGTGTCGTTGGATGTGATGAATAAAGAAATGCTCCACGTGTTGATCATCAGGCATAATATCACGCAGGTATATTTACTGGCTGCTATCTTATCGGCTACGGGTGAGAAAAACCCGCTGCTGGCTTGGCATATCAATATGCAAAGTTTGTTGAATGTCCTCGACATCGCCAAGGAAGAAGGTTTGGATAAAGTGTATTGGCCTAGCTCTATCGCCGTATTTGGCCCTAACTCTCCGAAGGAAGAAACTCCGCAACATACGATTATTGAACCTACCACCATATATGGAATCAGCAAGTTTGCAGGTGAACGCTGGTGCGAATATTTCCACGAACGTTATAACGTGGATGTCCGCAGCTTGCGCTACCCCGGCCTAATTAGCTATAAGTCCGCACCGGGTGGCGGTACGACTGATTACGCGGTGGAAATTTACCATGAAGCTTTGGAAGAACAGAAGTATGAATGCTTCTTATCTGAAGATACTTATTTACCGATGATGTACATGCCGGATGCTATCCGTGCCACCATCGAGTTGATGGAAGCAGATGCTTCGAAGATCTCCATCCGTGCCGGTTACAACCTCGGCGCCATGAGCTTCTCCCCGAAAGAAATAGCGGCGGAAATTAAAAAGCATATCCCGGGTTTCAAGATCAGCTACGAACCGGATTACCGCCAGGCGATTGCCAACGGGTGGCCGGGTTCTATCGATGATGATCTTGCACGTAAAGATTGGGGTTGGAAACATGAATATGACCTCGAGAAGATGACCGTTGATATGTTGGCGCACTTAGGACCAAAGTATTCCAAATAAACAAGGCAAGAAAAGCAGCCCTATAAAAGTATGAAAACCCGGTGCAGTACCGGGTTTTTCATTTTATAACGTTGCCCTATAAACGGGAAAAGCGGCTACGCTCGGCAGCCGCTTAGTGTAATAGCTTACATATAAATATCTACCTTACAAATCCCACCGCAACGGTTGCATTCGTTGATTCATCGATCAAGATGAAAGTTCCGTTTGATGGATTGCTTGCATATGTATCTGCAAATATCGGTTGCGCTGTTTTAAGCGTGATAGCGCCGATGTCGTTTAAACCTAGTTCATGTTGCCCGTCTAAAACTCTTTGGGTCGTCACTTCCACTACATGGTTAACCTGCTGCACTTTCGCTTTCACACGGTTGGATCCATGTTGTAATAGAAATGTTCTCCCCGCCGTTAACTTTTGTTGATCCATCCAGCAAACCTGCGCTTTGATTTCTTTCAACCCCCCCGGTACTTCATCACTTTTCACTAACAAGTTGCCGCGGCTTACATCTATCTCATCTTCCAGGGTTATCACGATGCTTTCTTGTGCTTTTGCCGATTGTAACTGCTGGTCGAATTTCTCGATGGATTTAATCTTGCTTTTGTGCAGCGATGGCAATGAAACCACTTCATCGCCCACGCTGAAAACGCCACTGGCCACCTTCCCGGCGAATCCACGGAAATCGTGAAATTGTTCTGTTTTTGGACGGATCACATATTGCACGGGGAACCTTGCAGGTCTATGCTGCGCATTTTCTGCATGTTCTACTTGTTCGAGGTAAGGAAGGAGCGGCGTACCTTGATACCAAGGCATTTTCTCTCCTTGGGTCACGAGGTTTTCCCCGTAGATGGATGAAATAGGAACGAAATGAACTTCTTGCTCTTTAAAAGTAGATTGTTCTATCAACTGCTTAAAGTCATTCACGATAGCATCGAACCTCGCCTGGTCGTAATTCACAAGATCCATCTTGTTGACACATACTACCAGGTGCGGGATGCGCAACATTTGCGCGATGTAATAGTGACGGTAAGTTTGCTCCACGATTCCCTTCCTGGCATCGATCAGGATCAACGATACCTGTGCCGTGGAAGAGCCGGTGACCATATTGCGGGTATATTCAAAATGGCCCGGTGTATCGGCGATAATATACTTACGGTTCGGCGTGGAAAAGTAAATGTGGGCTACATCGATCGTGATACCTTGTTCCCTTTCGGCAATTAAGCCGTCGGTAAGCAGGGAAAGGTCGGTAAAGTCCAGCCCTTTCCTTTTACTGGCAGCGTGCAATGCTTCCAGCTTATCCTGGGTGATGGAATTGGTATCGTACAGCAACCTGCCGATCAACGTACTTTTACCGTCGTCTACACTTCCAGAAGTTGTAATTCTTAAAACATCCATATTCAATATTTTTAATCACCGGTAGGTGATGAACCTGTCGAAATAATTGCTAATATTTTAGAAGTAACCTGCCTGTTTCCTTCTTTCCATGGCCGCTTCGGATCGTTTATCATCAATACGGGCGCCCCTTTCAGATATCTTGGCTGCTAATATCTCCTCGATAATATCTTCCAGTTTGCTGGCTTCTGATACTACCGCGGCCGTACAAGTCATATCGCCCACGGTGCGGAAGCGTACTTTTCCTTTGAATGGTTTTTCTTCTTCCGTCGTGTTCAGGAAGGGAGAATAAGGCCAATACATTCCATCCCTTTCGATGATTTCACGTTCGTGCGAAAAATAGATGCTCGGTATGGCAAGGTTCTCCTCGCGTATATAATTCCAAACATCGAGCTCGGTCCAGTTGGAAATCGGGAATATGCGGACATTTTCACCGATGTTGATTTTCCCGTTCAGCATGTCGAACAGTTCAGGGCGTTGTATCTTGGCATTCCATTGACCAAACTCATCCCTTACGCTGAAGATGCGTTCTTTGGCACGGGCTTTCTCCTCGTCGCGCCGGGCGCCACCTATGCAGGCGTCAAATTTCAACTCCTCGATGGCATCCAGCAGGGTAACGGTTTGCAAGGCGTTACGGCTGGCGTATTTGCCGGTTTCTTCCTTCACCTTTCCTTGATCGATCGAATCTTGAACATTTCTCACGATCAGTTCCAAGCCCAGGGTTTCTACTAACCAATCCCTGAATTGAATGGTCTCAGGAAAATTATGACCCGTATCCACATGTAATAAAGGGAACGGGATTTTGCCGGGTGCGAATGCCTTTTGAGCTAAACGAACCAAGGTAATGGAGTCCTTTCCGCCGGAGAAAAGGATGGCGGGCTTTTCAAACTGCGCGGCCGTTTCACGAAGGATGTAGATTGCTTCATCTTCCAAGGCTCTTGGAAATTGCCATTGTATCTTGCTCATTGAATAATTTTTTTATAAATGCCTGAAAGGATTTTTTAACCGTGGAGCCCGCACTCTTTATGCGATTGTTCCCACCACCACCTGCCTGCCCTGGGGTGTTCTCCCGGTTCGATAGCCCTGGTACAGGGGGCACAACCGATGCTGATAAATCCTTTGTGATGTAATTTGTTGAACGGAACATTATGCTGGTCTAAGTATTCCAACATTCGTTCGTATGACCAATCGATCAGGGGATTGTATTTATAAAGTTGGCGGTGTTCATCCCATTCAATGGGTTTCATATCATGCCTGTTATCGGATTGTTCCGCCCGCAGGCCAGTAATCCAAACTTTCACCCCTTGCAATGCCCGGTTGAGTGGTTCCACCTTGCGGATGAAACAGCATTCTTTCCTGTTTTCCACGGAATCGTAAAAACTGTTCAGCCCTTTTTCTTGCACGAGTTGCTCCACGGCTTCCGTCCGGGGGAAATACACCTCGAAGGGCTGTTTATACCTCGCACGGGTGAGGTCCATGACATCGTATGTTTCTTGGAACAAGCGACCCGTGTCCAGGGTAAATACCCTTACCGGTAAGTTGTTCTTCCAGATGATATCCGCAATTACCTGGTCTTCCTGCCCGAATGAAGACGAAAATGCCACCTGGCCGGGAAATTCCCGGGTCAACCTGGCAATCGTTTCCGCTATGGAAGGTTGATCTGCTAGTAAACTATCTAATTCTTGCATGTATCTGTTTTAAAAGCCCGTAGGGCAAAATTACATAAATCCTATAAAAAAGATAGACTAAAGGGAGATAATATTTAAAAAAAATGATAAATGGGGTTGGGAGGGGGGCCTGGGAGGTAAAAAAATACCGCGGTGTATGCCGCGGTACCAAGGAAGTTATTTTAAGCCGGGGATTTATGTACTAAATCCTTCAAGGTCTTGTTTTCTAATATTTTAAGCGAGGCATCCCTTACACGGCTCATGACTTCGTGTAAGCCGCAAATGGTTTCATCGCGGCAATTTTCACAACGTTCATAATAGTTTAAACTCACGCAGGGGAGTAATGCGATGGGGCCATCGAGTAAGCGTATAATTCTAGCTAAAGGAATCTCCTTCGGGGTACGCATCAGGTAATAACCGCCACCTTTTCCTTTCTTACTGCCGAGAATACCTGCATTTTTTAATTCCAGCAGGATATTCTCCAAGAACTTGATGGAGATATTTTTTTCCTTCGCAATTTCCGATATCAGGATCGGGCCTTTATCTGAGTTTTCGGCCAAATGAATCAATGCGTGAAACGCGTACTGTGTTTTCTTTGATAACATAATTTTCTCCTAGATTGATAGCATTCCCGATCGGGTTACCGCAACATGAATGCACAATTGTTGCAAATATAACGGTTTCTGCAATAGTTGCACTCAATATATGACAGCTTGTCGTTTGCCTGTAGTATCGAATTTAGAACCGCAATACATCCTTCATCGTGAAAACACCCTTCTTATCATGGATGAACTCGGCTGCTGCTATTGCTCCCGCGGCAAATCCCTCGCGGGAATGGGCGGTATGTTTTATCTCGATATCATCGATTTTGGATGTGTAAGTTACGCTGTGCGTTCCCGGTGTTGGATCAATCCTTTCGGAAGTGATGCCCAATTCTTTCACCTCGCTGGCAAAACCATCGACCCAGGAATCTTTTCGTGGGTTGATTTCGATTATTTGCTTGGCCAAGGATATCGCTGTTCCGCTGGGGGCGTCCTTTTTTTGTGTATGATGGATTTCATGCATACGCACGTTGTATTCGGGGTGGGGGGCCATCAATTCCGCCAACCTTTTATTCAACTCGAAGAATATATTTACCCCGATACTGAAATTGCTCGTGCATAAGAAGCTATGATTACCTGCCTTGCATTGTTCTTCTACTTCCGGAAGTTTTTCTAACCAACCGGTTGTTCCGACAACAACGGGAACTCCGGCTGCAAAACATTTCATGATGTTGCCGTATGCCGTAGCGGGCGTCGTAAATTCAATTGCCACATCAGCCTTCGATAGTGCTTCTTTTTCTAATAAATGTTGACTGTCGAAATCAATTTTATATATGATTTCGTGTCCTTTTTCCAAGGCGATTTTTTCAATCGCTTTGCCCATTTTCCCGTAGCCGATCAATGCAATTTTCATAGTGCTGGTATTTAGCGCAAATGAGTTTAGTGTAACTGTTATTATTGATTTAGAATCTTAAACTGGCAAATCCGCCCCGGTTGTACTTGCGGCCGCGTTTATTGCCAATCTGGAGGTTGATGCCGATGCCGATTGCCTGGTTATTGATAATCTTCGGGGTGATATACATGCTGAGGTCATCCGAAATATCAAATTGTTTGAGGTGGGCAAAAACGGTTGCATCCACGATATTCAGACCGTATGCCAAAGCAAAAACTAGTACCGAGTAATCGACATATTGCCGGTAGGCGTCCCGGAGGTAAACGAGATCCGAATTCGTATATTTGAAATCATCTGTATAATTCGGGTTGCCTTGGTTGGCGATCCGCATCCGGTACGCGTCCCTATAAAGCTTGTAATTATCGAGGTTCGATATAAAGAAACCCGCGCTGATACCCAGGGCGGCATACACGATCGGTATTTTCCAGTATTCCCGGTTATAAGCCTGGCCCATGCCCGGTAGAACCGCGCTGTAAAATGCTGCTTTCCCGGGATCATGTTCGCCTTTCGGGTTCAGTTTAACTTTAGCCTTTACGGAAGAGTCCGGTTGGATCGAATTGATAATTAAAGACGTGTCAACTACCGGTTGCGATAAAGTATCCCTCAACTTTGCCGTATTGGCCAAATCGATAGAATCTTGCATTATCTTGGCCTTGCGTGCCGAATCCATTCTCTGTGCCTGTGCCTGCCCTGTAATTAAAAGTATCATCAACAGGGAAAACCCCCGTTGGATGAATTTTTTTTGCATCCTTTGAGCCTTATTTTTCACCGTATAAAGATATTTTTTCCAGGATACTCTCCAGTTCTTCATCTGAATAGAATTCGATCTGGATGTTTCCTTTCCCGTTCTTGCTCCTATCTAGTTTAACTTTCGTTGCAAAATGGGAAGCCAGTTTATCTTCGATCCTCTTGTATGCCGGTGGTAAGCCAGGGAGGGTCTTTTTTTCATTACCCTTATTGGCCTGGTGCATCCTGCGCACGAGCTCTTCGGTTTGACGAACGGACAAGCCGTTTTTCGTGATTTCGTTATAAACAAAAAGTTGCTTGTCAACGTTTTCGATGCTGATCAAAGCCCTTGCGTGCCCCATTGAAATTGTCCCGTTCCTAACGGCCACCTGGATGTCTGGGGGCAGTTTTAACAGGCGCATATAATTCGTAACGGTGCTGCGTTCTTTCCCCATCCGGTCGGCCACCTGTTCTTGCGTAAATACACATTCGTCCATTAGCCTCTTATAACTCAAGGCTATCTCGATAGCATTCAAGTTTTCACGCTGCAAATTTTCGAGCAAAGCCAGCTCCAATAATTCTTGGTCGTTGGCTTGGCGGATGTATGCCGGGATATCTTTCAAGCCGGCCATCTTACTGGCGCGGAGCCTTCTTTCACCGGCAATCAGTTGGAACTTTTTTCCTACCCTGGCAACGGTGATCGGTTGGATCACGTCGTGCAGTTTAATAGAATGACTCAATTCCTGTAATGCCTGTTCATCAAAATCCCTACGGGGTTGCTTCGGGTTGACATCGATATCCTTCAGCGGGATGCGCTCGATACCGGTTGCAGTGGCAACAATTTGTTTGTCCAATGCACTTGAAGTTTGTTTCAACTCGGTATCGATGTTTTGTAACAGCGAGCGGATACCTTTACCCAACGCCGCTTTCTTATTCGGATTGGTCATCTTTGGAAACTAGAATTTTATCTTTGTTTTGGATCTTGGTGAAATCGTGCTTTTGCAATATTTCCTTGGCCAAGTTAAGGTAGTTGATGGCTCCCGTGCTGGAAGCATCGTACATGATAACGGATTTACCGAAGCTCGGCGCTTCGCCCAGCTTGGTATTCCTGTGTATGATGGTATTGAATACGCTTTCTTCGAAATGCTGTTTTACTTCATCCACCACCTGGTTGCTGAGTCGTAGCCTGCCATCGTACATGGTCATCAGGATACCTTCAATTTCCAAGTCGGTATTTAGCCTGCTTTGAACGATCTTGATGGTATTGAGTAATTTACCCAGTCCTTCCAAGGCGAAGAATTCACATTGTACCGGGATAATTACCGAGTTGGCAGCCACCAGGGCATTCACGGTAATTAAACCGAGGGAAGGGGAGCAGTCAAGAATTACGAAATCGTAATCATCTTTCACCGAATCGATCACCTGCTTCATCACGCGCTCGCGGTTAGGATGGTTGATCAGTTCCAGCTCTGCACCGACTAAGTCAATGTGCGAAGGTAAAACCTTTAAGTTCGGTGTATCGGACTCCAGGACTACATCTTTAGCTTGCACATCGTTGACCATACAATCGTACAGGCTTTGTTGAACATTCCGAAGGTCAAATCCCAAACCCGTGGTGCTATTGGCCTGGGGGTCAGCATCCACGAGCAATGTCTTGTATTCCAGTACTGCTAGGCTGCTGGCCAGGTTAATAGCGCTGGTCGTTTTACCGACGCCCCCTTTCTGATTGGCGATTGCTATAATTCTTGCCATTGTATATTATAAGTGTTCAAAGTTAAAAGGACGATCACACGTCTATTGTTTCCCCGATTCCAGGTAATATCAGCTCTAAGCCGGCTTCTTTAAATGCTTGTACCGCTTTTGCATGATCTATTTTGATATAGCCGAATGTATCGTAATGTACCCCGACAATTTTATTACATTGAATCATCTTGGCCGCTTCAATGGCATCATCAATCCCCATCGTGAAGTTATCACCAATCGGTAAGATGGCAAAACCCAGTTCGGCATATTTGGGAACCAATTGCATATCCAGCGTTAACGCGGTATCTCCACTGAAATAAAACGTTCCGTCCGTGGTTTTGAATATAAATCCCATCGGGCTCCCGCCGTAAGAACCATCAGGTAACCCGCTGGAGTGCTGTGCCGCGGTACATTTCACCGTACCGAAGCTGAAATTCCATTGCCCGCCGGTATTCATTGGGTGGGCTTTCTCAATTCCCTGTTTCAGTGTCCACATCACGATCTCGTAGTTCGAAACGACTTTCGCACCGGTGCGCTTCGCTAAACTAACCAGGTCGGCTACATGATCTTCATGACCGTGGGAAACAAAAATATAATCAGCCTCAATGCTCGAAATATCAATTTTTTTTGCCAACTCGTTCGGAGTAATAAATGGGTCGAATAAAATTTTCTTTCCCTGGATATCTACATTGAAACAAGAATGGCCATAATAGGTAAGCTTCATATTGTAAAAATAGTTTATAATTACCCAATCGGACAAAAATACAACGAATACCCAAAATTCAGGCCAAGGAGATCGTATTATTTATTCACAATGGAAAACGGTTCTCAACCGGGTTTCAATATTCAAAGATTGGTTATCAATGCACATAGCCCTCTTACATTCTTGAATAATCGATACTTTTGCAAGTAATATACAATTTTTTTTGAGCTCATCCGTCTTCTCATGACACGAAAGGAAAGGCCCGGGTTGAATTTAACTTTTCAAATCAACACCAAGCATTTAATTTCGATCATTTTAGGAACCAATATTCTGATTATTAATGCGCCAAGGACTTAATTACTGGTTGATCGTTTTAGTATTATTGATTATAGATCTGTACGTTTTCATGGCCGTGCGGGCCGTGGTTAGGAACAGGTCGGAACGTAACAAGAGAATTGTATATTTTGCTTACTGGGGATTTGCTGCGATCGTGTATATCGTGATGCTGACATTTAATTTTAAATCGGTGCATTGGGAGCAACATCCTGAAGCCCGCAGCTACGTGATCAGCTTGGTGATGGGGCAATTTTTTGCGAAGGCAATCGCGATCTTATTTATGATCGTTGATGACCTTAGGAGGTTTATTATTTGGTCCATCGATCGTTTCAAACGTTTCCGAACACCGAGGGAGCAGCAGCAGCTAAGGGAAGGTATCAGCCGCTCGAAATTCATTACCAGCCTGGGCTTGTTAATGGGTGGCGGCATGTTTGCAACCTTGGCTTATGGTTTTTCAAACAAGTATAATTATCATATCCGCAGGGTGAAACTGCATTTCTCTAACTTGCCCCAAGCTTTTAAAGGACTTAAGATCGTCCAAGTATCAGATATCCATTCCGGCAGCTTTAATAATAAACAAGCCGTTGAGCGCGGTGTTGCCATGATCAATGCGCAGAAGGCAGATTTGATCCTCTTTACCGGTGATTTGGTAAATGATCGTGCCGTTGAAATGGAGCATTATATGGATGTTTTTAACAAGATCCAAGCGCCGATGGGCGTATATTCAACCCTTGGAAATCATGATTACGGTGATTATTACCCTTGGCCCGATTATGATCAATTCCACCACAGCCGCCAGAAGGAAGCCAACTTGCAGCAAGTTAAGGATACGCATGCCGAACTTGGCTGGCGATTGATGATGAATGAAAATATCATCTTTGAGCGGGGTGAAGATAAAATAGCCCTGGTAGGTATCGAAAATTGGAGTGTCAATCACCGATTCCCGCGGAAAGGTGATATGCCGAAGGCCATGGCAGGTACGGAAGGTATTCCATTTAAAATATTAATGTCGCATGATCCTTCGCATTGGGACGCCCAAGTGAGGCCGGAGTATCCCGATGTGGATCTGACGCTTGCCGGGCATACCCATGGAATGCAATTCGGCATCGAGATACCATATTTTAAATGGAGTCCCGCCCAATATCTTTATAAACAATGGGCCGGATTATATAAAGAAAATAGACAAATGCTATATGTTAACCGCGGTTTCGGATTTTTAGGCTATCCCGGCAGGGTAGGTATCCTACCGGAAATTACGGTGATCGAATTGGCTTAAGAGCGTGTTCCGCGCTCCAATGTCGGTGTTCCGGGCTCCAACACTGCTGTTCTGAACTCTGAAGTTGATGCCCCGGTTACTCCAATGGCTTGGGTACTCGGGCTAAAAAGTGCTTAAACTTGCAAGTTTTCCCGGTTTACCCCAATACTCCCACATCTGCTTAAATACGATTGAAAGTTAATCATCTCGGAAAGTACATTAAAAATAGTTATGAATTAATTTTTTTGTAATATAAAATTGCTTGTTAATATATACCTTGTGTAAATATTAGCCCCATTCTAGACAGCTTTATTAATTCTTAGCATGAATTTTGTAAAATCTTAACAAATCAAAGAATTATGTCTAAGTGACTGGGGGTGGAACAGTATTTATTCGTCTTAATTACAAACAAAGGATTAAACTATTTTTTTATGAAAAAACTATTCATCGCCGCGTTGCTGATGTCTGTAGTAGCCATATCTACAGTTAATGCCCAAAGATTTGTTAGATTCGGTATCAAGGGTGGAGCCAATATCCAGCAATTGGATGCAGACGGTTTCGAAAACGGTTTTAAATGGGGCTACCATTTGGGTGGCTTGGTCCAGGTGAATATCGCCAAAGGTTTCGGTGTTCAGGGCGAGGTTATCTTCTCGGAATCCAAACAAAGAACGACGAACCAGTTCTCAACCATTTATCAAACGGATCCTACATCAGACGATATAGACGTTAAACTGAATTACCTCAGTATTCCCATCTTAGCTAACATTCCGATCGCTATGAACCAAAGGCTGAAATTGCAAGTTGGTCCGCAATACAGCATCTTGCTTAGCAAAAAAGATAACCTTTGGCAAAATGGTAAAAATGCATTCAAAAGCGGTGATTTCGCCGTGGTTGGAGGACTTTGGTTACAATTGCCGATCGTTAACTTAAGCGCCCGTTACGGTATCGGTTTAAATGATATCAACGATCTAACAGACACAAAAAGTTGGAAAAATCAAACTATCCAACTGGGTGTAGGCGTCACGTTATAAGATGTCTTCACAACACCTCTTTAATTTATAAGAAAATATTTATAAGCGTTTCACTTGGTATTATAGCAATTTGCCAAGTGAAACGCTTTTTTTAGCTATCTTTCGCCCGGTTTAATAGTTCAATCCTATTGGCATCAAAGTTGTCAATATAGTATAAAACCATAAAAGAAGACTTCTAGTTATGTTGACTGACAGCTTGTCTTTTAGGCTTTAAATTAATCAGATGAATAAATTTTTTTTAGGAAACTCGGAGGAAGAGATGGAATTTATGCCATTGATTCCCTTGGGAGAAGATAGCGAGAATGAGGATGATGGGCAACTTCCCGATGAATTAGCCCTCTTACCATTAAGAAATACAGTTTTGTTCCCCGGTGTTGTAATTCCAATTACCGTTGGTAGGGACAAGTCCATCAAGGCTGTAAACGATGCTTATAAAGCTGACAAATTGGTAGGTGTCGTAGCGCAAAAAGACAGTAATGTAGAAGAACCTACGGTTGCTGATTTATCAGATGTTGGTACCATAGCCAAAATCGTGAAATTAATTAAGATGCCCGATGGCGGTACCACGGTCATTATACAAGGTAAAAAACGCTTTAAAATCACTGAAATCATCTCGGAGGAGCCATATTTCAAAATGAAATACGACCTCTTAGCTGATATCCCCACGGAAAACCAGGAAGAATTTGATGCTTACATCTCTTCCATCAAGGATCTGGCCAGCCAAATCATCGCTTTATCCCCCAATATCCCTTCCGAGGCCAGCATGATCTTGAAGAATATCGAAAATGCATCTTTCTTGATCCATTTCGTTTCTTCTAACCTGAATAGCGACCTGAAGGATAAGCAGAAATTGCTGGAAACGAACCAGCTGCATATCAGGGCTGAATTATTGCTCAGGTTGCTACAAACAGAATTGCAACTGGCAGAGCTGAAAAACAAGATCACCAATAAAACCAAGGCTGATCTCGATAAACAACAAAGGGAATATTTCTTACAGCAACAGCTTAAATCGATCAAGGAAGAGCTGGGTGGTGATACGAACGACCGCGAGCTGCGCGAAATGAAACGCAAAGCGGAAGACAAAAAATGGTCGGAGCAAGCGAAAGAAGCCTTTAATAAAGGCATTGAAAAGTTGGAAAGGATGCATCCCAGCACACCGGATTACTCGGTTGTGTACAATCACCTGGACCTGATGCTTGATTTACCTTGGGCCGACTATACAAAAGATGTATATGATCTGAAGAAAGCCAAGAAAATCTTGGATCATGATCATTACGGTATGGATCGTATCAAGGAAAGGATCTTGGAATATTTGGCCGTACTGAAGCTGAAAGGCGATATGAAATCCCCGATCTTATGTTTCGTTGGTCCCCCGGGGATCGGTAAAACATCCCTCGGAAGATCTATCGCTAACGCCATCGGAAGGAAATACGTGCGCTTGAGCCTGGGTGGCTTACATGATGAAAGCGAGATCCGCGGTCACCGCAAAACATATATCGGTGCTATGCCCGGAAGAATTTTGCAATCGATCCGCAAGGTCAAAACTTCTAACCCGGTAATGATTTTGGATGAGATCGATAAGATCGGCAGTGATTTTAGGGGAGATCCGGGTTCTGCTTTATTAGAAGTACTCGACCCTGAACAGAACAATACTTTCTACGATAATTATCTCGAATTGGAATACGATTTGAGCAAAGTGTTGTTTATCGCTACGGCCAATAATATTAATAATATCCATCCCGCTTTGAGGGACCGCTTGGAAATTATCGACCTGAGCGGCTATTCGATCGAAGAAAAAGTTGAAATCGCCAAGCGGCACTTGATACCCAAGCAAAAAGAAGCCCATGGTCTCGATAAAGTGAAATTTACCTTCACGAAAGCCGGTATTGAAAAGTTAATTGCGGATTATACCCGTGAAAGTGGTGTGCGGGAACTGGATCGCCAGTTTGCTGCCATCATGAGGGCGATCGCGAAAAAAGTTGCGATGGAAGAAAAAGTGCCCAGCTCGATAACCGATGAAATCGTCGGGGAGATACTCGGTAAACCCAGGTACAGCAACGAGATGTACAAGGTAGGTTATCCGCCGGGAGTGGCCGTAGGATTGGCTTGGACTTATGTTGGCGGTGATATCTTGACGATTGAATCCAGCTTGGCAGAAGGGAAAGGTGAGGTGAAGTTGACCGGGAACCTGGGCAACGTGATGAAAGAATCTGCCGCGACAGCCTTAAGTTATTTACAATCCAATGCCAAGAAATATCATATTGATTCTAAGTTATTTGCAACGAAAAATATTCACGTCCACGTGCCGGAAGGAGCCGTGCCCAAGGATGGCCCAAGTGCGGGGATTACCATGGTTACAGCCTTGGCTTCCGTATTAACGGGCAGGAAGGTGAAGCCTTACTTGGCTATGACAGGAGAAATTACCCTCAGGGGGCAAGTTTTACCTGTTGGCGGGATCAAGGAAAAAATCCTGGCTGCGAAAAGGGCAGGTATCAAGGAAATCGTGCTTTGCTGGCAAAATGAAAAGGATGTAAAAGAAATTAACCCGGCTTATATCAAGGGGGTGAAATTTCATTATGTAAAAGAAATGAACCAAGTGCTCGAAACTGCGTTATTAAAGAAATAGCGGTACGAGCAGCTAATCTTGGCAAAGCCTGTACACATTCATGTTGATTGTTTTAAGGGTTTGAGTAGAGCCATCTTGTTCAAAACAGGATGGCTTTATTCTTTTAATAATCAATAAGATACGTAGGTCGAAAATATTTGTTGCTCCCCGTTTCCCCCAGGATATTCCATTGAATATTAAATTAAATCAGTATTTTTCATAATGATCCGGTTAAAATAAAACCGGGAATTTTCTGAAAAAAATTGTAAAACCCTTACAGATGCCAGGAATAAGTGAAACGGTGATAGAACCCAAGCCGATTATTACAATAAAAAATTTGAGAAAATCATACGGTAATAAGGAAATTTTGAAAGGAATTTCGTTCGATGTATTTGCCGGGCAGGTAATTGGTTATATCGGGCCTAACGGCGCCGGGAAATCTACCACGGTGAAAATCCTGATCGGGCTGCTATCCGATTATGAAGGCGAGATCATCATCGATGGGATGAATTTGAAGGATGATACGGTAGCCTTGAAAAAGAAGGTGGGGTACATTCCTGAAAACGCTGAAATATACGATGTCTTGACGCCGATGGAATACTTGTATTTCGTTGGACGTTTGTATTATATGGAAGATGCCAAGATCGAGGATCGCGCCAAAAAGATGTTAACCGCATTCGGGCTTTTTGAAAACCGCCATGACCGCATGGATACATTTTCCAAGGGCATGCGTCAAAAGGTATTAATCATTTCTGGTTTAATACATAATCCGCAAATTGTATTCTTCGATGAGCCTTTAAGTGGATTAGATGCTAACGCTGTAATCATTTTCAAAGAAATCATGTCCTTGCTGAAAAAGGAAGGTAAAACCATCTTTTATTGCAGTCATATGATGGATGTAGTTGAGAAGGTGTCTGACCGTATCCTGTTAATCAATGATGGAAAAATTATTGCCGATGGCAGTTTTAGCCAGTTGAAGCAACAGGAAGGAGATACGCTTGAAAAAATATTCGCGCATCTCACCGGAAAGGACAACCTTTCTTCTGTAGCAGATGACTTTATGGATGCCTTTAATTGATGGAACCTTTAACCCGACCGTATGAACGCTATCATATTATCGCTTTTGTCTGTCCTGAATCCCGTTTGGAGGAAGATGGGGGTAGATATTTACCAGCTAAATGAAATTTTGAGAATAAAGTTGATCATGGATAACCGCCGCCCGGCTTACCGGTTGATGGGCGGCAATAGTGGTAAAACAAAAGAAGTCAACTACGCTACATTGTTTACGATGGGCGTTTCATTGCTGATGGGCCTATTGTTTTTACTCATCTTCAAATTTATAACAGACCCGGTGATGCAATTGCTCATCTTCTTCAGTGCTTTCGTAAGCATGATGGCCATTACCCTGATCTCAGATTTTACACAAGTACTATTAGATGTAAAAGATAATTATATCATATTACCGCGACCAGTCAATGACAGGACTGTTTTAGTCGCCCGGCTATTACATATTTTTATACATATTTCAACGGTGGTATTTCCTTTGGCATGCCCTACCTTGGTGTATTTGGCTATAAACAGGAAATCATTTTTCGTCGCGGTAGTTTTTTTCTTATTAGTTGTATTGATCAGTTTATTTACCCTCTTCCTGGTCAATGCATTGTACCTGGTGATGATGAAATTCTTGACGCCTACGCGGTTCAAGGAGATCATTAGTTCCATACAGGTAGTCTTTTCAATCTTGATTTTTGCTTCTTACTATTTAATTCCCCGTTTGGTAGAGAAGGATATCAGCATGACGGTGGATGATTACCCTTTTTTATATTTCCTACCACCAACCTGGTTTGCAGGCGCCTTTAAATTTTTAGTTTATGGAGATCATTCAGTATTGTTATGGGTATGTTTTATTTTAGCTTTGCTGGTGCCCATCATCAGTATATGGATAGTTATAAAATATTTTGCGCCGAGCTTCAATAAAAACATAAGCAGTTTACAAGGGGATACGGAACGAAATAAATCGAAGTTGAAAAAGTTGAAAGGAGAAGGACAAACATTCGCCCAACGATTGAGCCGATGGCTTTCCAAGGATTACCTCGAAAAGGCGGGTTTCGATTTTACATGGCTGGTAAGTGGCAGGAGTAGGGAATTTAGATTGAAAGTATATCCTTCCTTTGGTTATGTACTGGTGTATTTTGTCGTACTGATATTACCGGGGAGCCGCGGTGGTAATTTGATGCAGGCTTTACAAGATCTACCGGGTACGAACAGTTATATTTTATTGATCTACATTTCGAGTTTCGTTTTTATAACGGCCGCATCAACATTGCCATATTCTGAAAAGTTCCAGTCTGCCTGGGTGTTTTTCAGCAGCCCCGTTCAAAAACCCGGTGCGATTATGGCAGGCGCATTCAAATCATTGTTCGTAAAATATTTTTTACCGTTTTATTTAATGATCGTGGTATTATCATTAAGCGTTTGGGGCGTTAAGATTTTGCCGAACCTGCTATTGGGTATTATCAATGTATTTACGATCGCCATCATGTACGCTTACGTGTTCATGAGAAAATTACCTTTTTCCTTAAAGATAGAGGCTAACAAAGGGATGGCAACATACCTGAAGGGCTTTTTAATAATGATTATCCCCGGTTCGATCGGCTTAGTGCATTATTTGGTGGTCAAAAATATTTACCTGGTATATATGTTTATGCCAATCTCGGCAGCGCTTTTTTGGTTGGTATATACTTCTTATAGAAATACAACATGGGAACAATTAGCCAAAAAATAGTTCCCATGCTGACGAGATTAACAGTCATTAATCTACTAGTAAACGTTTATACATCTGGATGGTATTTTCCAAACCGAAATAGATGGCGTCACATACCAGCGCATGGCCGATAGAAACTTCTTTAAGCTGCGGGATATGCAATTTGAAATAGCGCAAATTATCAAGGTTCAAATCGTGTCCTGCATTAATATCAAGTCCTATTTCAGTGGCTTTTACAGCCGTATTTTTATAATCGTTAAACAAGGCGAGGTTCTGCGGTTGGGTCAGGGCATTGTGATACTCTTCAGCATAAGGCCCGGTATACAGTTCAATCCTGTCTGCCCCCGCAGTTTTAGCGCCTTCCACCTTATCCACCTCGGGGTTTAAAAAGATAGAAACCCTGATGCCTGCTGCCTTTAATGTGCCGATCACTTCTTTTAAGAAAGATTGATGTTGAATGGTGTCCCAACCGGTATTCGAAGTAAGTACACCCGGGGGATCCGGAACCAGCGTACATTGTTCTGGTTTTACTTCCAGGACCAAATCCAAAAATTCTTTCGAAGGGTAGCCTTCTATATTAAACTCGGTTGTGACCAATGGTTTTAATTCCCTTACATCCCGGTAGCGGATATGTCTTTCATCGGGTCGTGGGTGTACCGTGATACCATCGGCGCCGAACGTTTCACAATCGGCAGCAACTTTTAATATATCAGGTAAATTGCCACCCCTGGCATTTCTGAGGGTAGCAAATTTATTAATGTTTACACTAAGCTTTGTCATACTTACAAAATTACGGGATGTAGAATGAAAATAGAAACCGGCCCTAACAAAAAAGCATTCCAGGCGGATCTGCCCGGAATGCTTTTTTTATAACAAATTTTGAACCATTCTTTATTAGTAACGGTAGTAGTCCGGTTTGTAAGGACCAGCTGCCGGAATACCGAGATAAGAAGATTGTGCGGGTGTTAATTCGTCTAGTTCCACGCCGATTTTCTTCAAATGCAAACGGGCTACTTTCTCATCGAGATGTTTAGGCAATACGTACACTTTATTTTCGTAGTTACCGCTATTGGTCCACAACTCGATCTGTGCCAAGGTCTGGTTCGTAAAAGAGTTACTCATAACGAAAGAAGGGTGACCGGTAGCACAACCCAAGTTTACTAATCTACCTTCAGCCAACAAGATGATGTCTTTACCATCGATCGTGTATTTATCAACTTGCGGTTTGATCACGACTTTCGTATGGCCGTAATTGTTATTCAGCCAAGCAACGTCAATCTCTATATCGAAGTGACCGATGTTACAAACGATGCACTTGTCTTTCATTAATTTGAAATGCTCACCGGCAATGATGTCGCGGCAACCGGTAGTGGTCACAACGATATCCGCTTCTTTCACGGCATCCACCATTTTCTTTACTTCGTAACCTTCCATGGCAGCTTGCAGCGCACAGATCGGATCGATTTCAGTAACGATAACACGGGCGCCTGCGCCGGCCAAAGACTCGGCAGAACCTTTACCCACATCGCCAAATCCAGCAACTACGGCAACTTTACCTGCGATCATAACATCGGTAGCACGGCGGATAGCATCAACGCAAGATTCGCGGCAACCGTATTTGTTATCAAATTTAGATTTGGTAACAGAATCGTTGATATTGATAGCCGGCATCGGTAAGGTACCGTTTTTCATCCTTTCATACAGGCGGTGAACACCGGTAGTTGTTTCTTCGCTTAAACCTTTGATATGCTGGATCAACTCGGTATAATTATCGAGAACCATGTTGGTTAAATCACCACCATCATCGAGGATCATATTCAACGGGCGTTCCTCGCTACCGAAGAACAATGTTTGTTCTATACACCAGTCAAACTCTTCTTCAGATAAGCCTTTCCAAGCAAAAACAGGGACACCGGCAGCAGCGATGGCCGCGGCAGCATGATCTTGGGTAGAGAAGATATTACAGGAGCTCCAACGCACTTCCGCACCGAGAGCAACTAATGTTTCAATTAATACCGCGGTTTGGATGGTCATATGCAAGCATCCTGCGATACGCGCTCCCTTAAGTGGTTGAGAAGCACCATATTCTTCCCTTAAACTCATCAAGCCGGGCATTTCTGCCTCTGCCAATTCAATTTCTTTGCGACCCCATTCAGCAAGGCTCATATCCTTCACCTTGTAAGGTAAGCTAAAGTCTATTTTTGATCTTGTAACTGTTGACATCCTTAGATTATATATTTTTTTGCAAATCTACCTTTATTTTACCTTTTAGCATAATGTTTTTGCCGACCTATCAGGATGATATAAAAATAGTTAGGTGCACTGAATTGCCCTGGCAGGCGATTTAATGACAATCCCCGCAGCGGGGAGTAACGAAGTCTAAAAAATACAAAGGTTTATTTGTTTTAATATAATAAATATTATAGATTTGCTAATTATATTATATATAATGCAGTAAATGTATTAAATATATATTAAAAATTCTCTCAAGGATCGGCAGAAAGGCTCTTAGTAAGAAGTATTGATTGCGCGGCATAAGCGTTATACCCCTGGATTAGCATTAATTAATTTATGATTAGTCGCTACGAGAAAGCGAATTAGTGAAAGCCCTCAAATTTTAATGATGGGCCTGGGTGGGTTTGCTCCCTTGAAAAATTACCTGGATATGATCTTTTAGATTAACCGGGTAATAACGAGAAAAAAGGACTTTATAGTATTTCGGTATAAAGAAATTTTAGAATTTATGTTTGTCCTATCCTATCCTTTGAAAAAGCAGGTAAAGCCTGCGCGTACCTCCCTACGTGCGTGGGCAATTGCCGTTTGGATGCTCTTGAGTTTGCTGTTAGGTTCGGTTGGTGCTGCCTCCGCGCAGGACATTATCATTAATCCCGATGGTGGTAACGGGCCGGGGGATGGCCTCAGCATCAAGATCACGGATACCAACCTCGTAGTTAAGCGCAACGGTACCTGGGAAATACCCGGTGTGCAGAGCTCTTATCTCGATAATGGGATCAGGCCATACATCATCTTCGAAAAAAGATTATCTGCCTCCGGCGCACCGGTAGCACATTTCTTGAAAAATAGGTTGAAAAGTTCCGTTGCAGGGGACGGCTCCGTGGGTGCTCCCTGGCAAGTGATGCTGACCGATACCCTGAACAACTTTGATGGTAAAACCTACACCGTTAATACTACGCTTTCTTACATAGCAGGGGATAATTATTTTTTCCTCGACTACGTGATTTTAGCTTCGCCGGGTTCCGAATCTTACTACGTTCACCTGTATCATAGTGAGCGGGTCGCGATGGGCGGGAGTGATTGCGCTTATGGTCAAGCCGCGAAATTTGATAGTTGGGATGATTACCAGGGCATTAATGTAGACTTACCGGACATTGTTAGGGTGTACAGGCCCGTGGGAGAATGTAGCGCCACTTCTTTTGATGGACATATCTATAGAACGAAAGGCGGATTTACCTCTTTTTACGCTTCTTCCCCCGATGAAAGGAATGAAAAGATTACCCCGGGGTACCGGCTAAAAAGCGTTTATAACGAATCATTATATCCCGATGCCGAAAAAGGGATATCAGTTCATAAAGCCATCGAATTTAACGGGAATCTAGTCGGTTCTAATTACGAGGCTAAGACGAAAAGGATTTTGATCGGATACGGCGCCGATACTGCATTTCATGGATTAAGTTATGAAGATCCGCTTGTAGCAGATAACAGTACCGGGCTTACGGTAGGACTCACCGCTACCACGGCCAGTGATGCGGAAGGGGATGATTCCCATGTTATAACAGGCTTACAATTACATCTGTCTACAGGAATCTTGGGAAGCCCGCAGCTCGTAAAAATATTAGTAACACCAACGCCTAGTGATGGTGTTACCGCGTCAGATTACGAATACCTTGGGGATCTTTGGATCCCTGCCGGTATTTATAGCAGCGAGACGGATATTGATCTTTCCAATATCATCATAAAAGGAAATACATCTTTACAATCTAACCGGGGCATGCAATTGGAATTGCAAACCTTTAGCCCCTTAATCACCCTGGATGCAGCCCATACCACGGCTACCTATACAATTTTGGATGATGATAATGGGAAACTAACTTTCGAACCCTCTGATACCATTTTGAGAGAAGGGAATTCGATGACGATGAAAGTGATGTTAAATGGCGGTATCGCGCCATCTCCTATAACTGTTACGATCACCAAGGACGACTTAACCACGGATGCGGAAGATGGCGATTATACGATGCCGGCTGCATTTCCTATGACCGTTACGATCCCTACGGGAAGCAGCGAAGCTAGCTTTACTATTCAAGCTAATGCGGATAACATCCTTGAGCCGACACATGAGCAGCTGTCACTGGTTGCTACGGCCACCATTACTGGGCTAACAAAAACAGCCGCAGCCAATATACAGATTGAAGATGTCACGAAGGAGAATCCCGCGAATATGGTGATTACATTGGAGTCAGCTTCCCTGTATGAAGGAGATGGTTATTATTTGAATGCTGCATTGCCGGCGGGAATCACCAGCGAAGAGCCCATAACGATTAGCATCGACTGGGATCAATTAAACAGCACTGCCGATCTAAGTGATTTTGATAACGCGTTGCCAACTGAAATTATCATTCCGGCAGATGCGGAAAACAATAATGGTACCTATTTCATGTCTGTTTCTTTCGACTCGTATTTGGAAGAACAAGAGATGTTTAAGATTACCGGTACTGCCGTGAACTTCACAGTGAACCCGACAGAAATAACCATCAACGATTGGTATTTGGATCCGGGATTCTTACCCGTATATGTAAATGTTACCGGTGATCATAATGCTCTGATTGATGAAGGAACCGGAACAGCTACTTTCGTTTTAACGCTTGATGGAGGACTTATTGCAGGGAGCGACTTTGACCTGGAAATTGGTAGGGTGGCTTCTTCCGCGGCAGGAGCTTCCGACTATACAATCAGCACATACCCGGTCATACTGCACAAGGGCGAAAGTCAAGTTACGGTAACAATTAGCGCTGCCACCGATACTGAAGTGGAAGCGAACGAACGTTTAGATTTTACTTTCACTGGCTCAACGTTCAGCAGCTATGATGCTCCATTCGGTGTAACAATTGTTGATAAAACAACCACAGGTTCTAATTTTGATATCACTTTAACACCGGATCTTACTTCCATAACGGAAGGAGGTTCGACAACTGTTTGGTTAAGTTTGGATAGCGGTACACCTGCAACGGAAGATCTCACTTTTAATTTGACGGTAGGCACAGGTACAGATCCTGGTTTAAATGCTGCCGCCTACAGCTTCCCGGCAAGCGTAACGATACCAACAGGTGCAACAAGTATTTCTTTTCAATTAACGGCTAGCGCTGATAACGGCGTGCTGGATTTAAACCGGGATTTAGTGATTCATGCCGAAGGTGATGTTTACGGAAATAGTTCCACGGCAGAAAGTACGGTAACTATAACAGATATTACCGGCATCAACCCTGCCAATACAATAATCACGATCTCGGCAGACGCAAACGTATCGGAAGGAAATACAACGCAATTAATGGCGTCATTACCTCCGGGAATAACGGCAAGCTATGATATTACTGTGAATCTAACCCAGGTAATGGATGCTCCATCTGCTGATGCGAGTGATTTTGTTAACCCGGTTCCAACAAGCATTGTTATTCCGGCTGGAAGTAATTCCGCATTTGTAACTATGGAGGTAAAGGAAGATGGTATTAATGAAGCGACCGAGAACTTGAAATTCTTATTGTCGGCCGCCGGATTTGATTTTGCTGGCAATGTTGATGCCACGGATCATGTGCTCATCGCGATAGAAAATGTAAATCCTATGATCGTTCTGTCTATTGATAAATTATCAATGATGGAAGATGATGCTCCGGCTACGGTTACGGCGCAGTTACCTAGCGGCATCGCGGCAGGACAGGATATAGTGATAGATCTTTCAGCGGGAAGTGGATCTACTGTAGCGAGCGGGGATTATTCTTTTGGTGCAAGCTCTATTACAATTCCTTCTGGTCAAAATAGTGCGACCATATCTTTAAGCGCCCTTTTAGATGATATAATTGAAGATGATGAAACTTTAAATATAGCTGGTACGAACGCTAGCGGTTACACGATTACTGGTACAGCGTTAACAATCAGCGACAAGACGGGTACGATCGCCGCTAACCGGGCATTGAGCTTAACGGCTTCCCCGTCCAGCATAGCGGAAGGTGGTAGCAGCGCGTTCACGGTAAGTTTACCGGCCGGTATCACTAGCAGCAGCGATATCACGGTGGCGTTATCGAGCGGAACGAACACTTCAGCGGGTCTTTCGGCCAGCGAGTACAGCTTCCCAAGCAGCATCACGATCGCTGCGGGTAGCAACGGTGCTACCTTCACGGTAACTGCCAGTGCAGACGATAATATTTTAGAACCCGCCGAGGACCTGGAGATCCTCGCGGAAGCGACAGTTGGCGGCAGCAGTGAGAGCACGGCGTCCACGTTGAGCATCACGGATGCTACGGGTACTATCCCGGCGAACAAGGTGATCACGCTGGGCAGTTCCAGTGCAACCATTTCCGAAGGGGGAGCGGCTGCCACGCTAACGGCGAGCCTGCCAAGTGGCATCACCTCGGCCACCGATATCACGGTAACCTTGGTTGATAACGGCAGCAGTGCCCTGGGAGCGGATTTCAGCGGCGGTATGCCAACCAGTATCACGATCCCGGCAGGCAGCAACAGCGGCAGCGCGACGATCGCCGCGGTTGCAGACAACAGCGTGGAAGGGGACGAGAGCTTGAAGTTGACCGGCAGCTCAAGCGGCTTCACGATCAGCGGTAGTATAGATATGACGGTAACCGATGAAGCGGTCAGCGGCAATATCACGATAAGTGCAAGCCCTTCCAGCATAGCTGAAGGGGAGTCAGCCACGTTCAAGGTGAGCTTACCGGTCGGCGTCACTGCTGGAACGGACATGGAGATATCCTTATCTAAAGGCGGGGCTTCCACTGCGGGCTCTTCCGACCACGGGACTATCCCATCGAGCGTGACGATCTTAGCCGGGGATAACAGCGCGACTTTCACGGTGCCTGCCACGGAAGACGGTATCATAGAAAGTAACGAAACACTGGCAATAAACGGCACTAACGCCAACGGTTACACGGTTGTTGGCACGACGGTAACGATCTCCGATAAAACGGGTACGATCGCCGCGAACCGGGCATTGAGCTTAACGGCTTCCCCGTCCAGCATAGCGGAAGGTGGTAGCAGCGCGTTCACGGTAAGCTTACCGACCGGTATCACTAGCAGTAGCGATATCACGGTGGCGTTATCAAGCGGAACGAACACTTCAGCGGGTCTTTCGGCCAGCGAGTACAGCTTCCCAAGCAGCGTAACGATAGCGGTAGGTAGTAACAGCGCGACGTTCACGGTAACTGCCAGTGCAGACGATAATATTTTAGAACCCGCCGAGGACCTTGAAATCCTCGCGGAAGCGACAGTTGGCAGCAACAACGAGAGCGCGGCATCCACGTTGAGCATCACGGATGCGACGGGTACTATCCCGGCGAACAAGGTGATCACGCTGGGTAGCTCCGGTTCATCACTAGCTGAAGGTGGCAGCGTGAGCTTAACAGCGAGCCTGCCAAGTGGTATCACCTCGGCCACCGCTATCACGGTAACCTTGGTTGATAACGGCAGCAGTGCCCTGGGAGCGGATTTCAGCGGCGGTATCCTAACCAGCATCACGATCCCGGCAGGTAGCAACAGCGGCAGCGCGACGATCGCCGCGGTTGCAGACAACAGCGTGGAAGGGGACGAGAGCTTGAAGTTGAGCGGCAGCTCAAGTGGCTTCACGATCAGTGGCAACATCGATATCACGATCACGGATGAAGTAGTAGCTGGTAACATCTTAATTACCGCTTCACCATCCACGGTAATAGAAGGAGGCTCGACAACTGTTAAAGTGAGTTTACCGGCAGGATATAGCGCTGGTAAACAGATTATAATCGATCTCTCTAAGGATGGAGCTTCAACGGCTTCAGGAGCAGATCATTTAGCTATTCCGGGTGATATAATGATAGCGGAAGGGGATTCAGAAGCCACCTTTATAATTAACTCATTAGAAGATGACATTATAGAGTCAGACGAAACCTTAGTAATAAAAGGTACTAATTCTGATGGTTTCTCAGTAACAGGTACGACAGTAACAATCAGCGACAAGACGGGTACGATCGCCGCTAACCGGGCATTGAGCTTAACGGCTTCCCCGTCCAGCATAGCGGAAGGTGGTAGCAGCGCGTTCACGGTAAGTTTACCGGCCGGTATCACTAGCAGTAGCGATATAGTAGTGGCGTTATCGAGCGGAACGAACACTTCAGCGGGTCTTTCGGCCAGCGAGTACAGCTTCCCGGCAAGCGTGACAATCGCTGCGGGTAGCAACAGTGCTACCTTCACGGTAACTGCCAGTGCCGACGATAATATTTTAGAACCCGCCGAGGACCTGGAGATCCTCGCGGAAGCGACAGTTGGCGGCAGCAGTGAGAGCACGGCGTCCACGTTGAGCATCACGGATGCGACGGGTACTATCCCGGCGAACAAGGTGATCACGCTGGGCAGTTCCAGTGCAACCATTTCCGAAGGGGGAGCGGCTGCCACGCTAACGGCGAGCCTGCCAAGTGGCATCACCTCGGCCACCGATATCACGGTAACCTTGGTTGATAACGGCAGCAGTGCCCTGGGAGCGGATTTCAGCGGCGGTATGCCAACCAGTATCACGATCCCGGCAGGCAGCAACAGCGGCAGCACGACGATCGCCGCGGTTGCAGACAACAGCGTGGAAGGGGACGAGAGCTTGAAATTGAGCGGCAGCTCAAGTGGCTTCACGATCAGCGGTAGTATAGATATGACGGTAACCGATGAAGCGGTCAGCGGTGACATCAGCATTACTTCCAGCCCAACTATAATTGCGGAAGGAGAGTCAGCCACGTTCACTGTGAGCTTACCGGCTGGCGTCACTGCTGGAACGGACATGTTGGTGAACCTATCGAAGGGCGGCACGTCTACTGCCAGTTCAGCGGATCACGGTTCCCTCCCCGCGAGCGTGACGATCAGCGCGGGGAACAACAGCGCGACGTTCACGGTGCCTGCCACGGAAGACGGTATCATAGAAAGTAACGAAACACTGGTAATAAACGGCACTAACGCCAACGGTTACACGGTAATCGGCACGACGGTAACGATCTCCGATAAAACGGGTACGATCGCCGCGAACCGCGCATTGAGTTTATCGGCCTCCCCGTCCAGCATAGCGGAAGGTGGCAGCAGCGCGTTCACGGTAAGTTTACCGGCCGGTATCACTAGCAGTAGCGATATAGTGGTGGCGTTATCGAGCGGTGCGGGTACTTCAGCGGGTCTTTCGGCCAGCGAGTACAGCTTCCCGGCGAGCGTGACAATCGCTGCGGGTAGCAACAGTGCTACCTTCACGGTAACTGCCAGTGCAGACGATAATATTTTAGAACCCGCCGAGGACCTGGAGATCCTCGCGGAAGCGACAGTTGGCGGCAGCAGCGAGAGCACGGCGTCCACGTTGAGCATCACGGATGCTACGGGTACTATCCCGGAGAACAAGGAGATCACCCTGGGCAGTTCCAGTGCAACCATTTCCGAAGGGGGAGCGGCTGCCACGCTAATGGCGAGCCTGCCAAGTGGCATCACCTCGGCCACCGATATCACGGTAACCTTGGTTGATAACGGTAGCAGTGCCCTGGGAGCGGATTTCAGCGGCGGTATGCCAACCAGCATCACGATCCCGGCAGGTAGCAACAGCGGCAGCACGACGATCGCCGCGGTTGCAGACAACAGCGTGGAAGGGGACGAGAGCTTGAAATTGACCGGCAGTTCAATTGGCTTCACGATCAGCGGAAGCATAGATATGACGGTAACCGATGAAGCGGTCAGCGGTGACATCAGCATTACTTCCAGCCCAACTATTATTGCGGAAGGGGAGTCAGCCACGTTCACGGTGAGCTTACCGGTCGGCGTCACCGCTGGAACGGACATGTTGGTGAACCTATCGAAGGGCGGCACGTCTACGGCCAGTTCAGCGGATCACGGTTCCCTCCCCGCGAGCGTGACGATCTTAGCCGGGGATAACAGCGCGACATTCACGGTGTCTGCCACGGAAGACGGTATCATAGAAAGTAACGAAACACTGGTAATAAACGGTACTAACGCCAACGGTTACACGGTAATCGGCACGACGGTAACGATCTCCGATAAAACGGGTACGATCGCCGCGAACCGGGCATTGAGCTTAACGGCTTCCCCGTCCAGCATAGCGGAAGGTGGCAGCAGCGCGTTCACGGTAAGTTTACCGGCCGGTATCACCAGCAGTAGCGATATAGTGGTGGCGTTGTCGAGCGGAACGAACACCTCCGCGGGTCTTTCGGCCGGCGAGTACAGCTTCCCGGCGAGCGTGACAATCGCTGCGGGTAGCAACAGCGCGGTCTTCACGGTAACTGCCAGTGCAGACGATAATATTTTAGAACCTGCCGAGGACCTGGAGATCCTCGCGGAAGCGACAGTTGGCGGCAGCAGCGAGAGCACGGCGTCCACGTTGAGCATCACGGATGCTACGGGTACTATCCCGGAGAACAAGGAGATCACGCTGGGCAGTTCCAGTGCAACCATTTCCGAAGGGGGAGCGGCTGCCACGCTAACGGCGAGCCTGCCAAGTGGCATCACCTCGGCCACCGATATCACGGTAACCTTGGTTGATAACGGCAGCAGTGCCCTGGGAGCGGATTTCAGCGGCGGTATGCCAACCAGCATCACGATCCCGGCAGGCAGCAACAGCGGCAGCGCGACGATCGCGGCGGTTGCAGACAACAGCGTGGAAGGGGACGAGAGCTTGAAGTTGACCGGCAGCTCAAGTGGCTTCACGATCAGCGGTAGTATAGATATGACGGTAACCGATGAAGCGGTCAGCGGCAATATCACGATGAGTGCAAGCCCTTCCAGCATAGCGGAAGGAGAGTCGGCCACATTCAAGGTGAGTTTACCGGGCGGTCTAATCGCCGGAACAGACATGGAAATATCCTTATCTAAAGGCGGGGCTTCCACTGCGGGCTCTTCCGACCACGGGACTATCCCATCGAGCGTGACGATCTTAGCCGGGGATAACAGCGCCACATTCACGGTGCCTGCCACGGAAGACGGTATCATAGAAAGCAACGAAACACTGGAAATAAACGGCACTAACGCCAACGGTTACACGGTAATCGGAACGACGGTAACGATCTCCGATAAAACGGGTACGATCGCCGCGAACCGTGCATTGAGCTTAACGGCTTCCCCGTCCAGCATAGCGGAAGGTGGTAGCAGCGCGTTCACGGTAAGTTTACCGGCCGGTATCACTAGCAGTAGCGATATCACGGTGGCGTTGTCGAGTGGTGCTGGTACTTCAGCGGGTCTTTCGGCCAGCGAGTACAGCATCTCGGCGAGCGTGACAATCGCTGCGGGTAGCAACAGTGCTATCTTCACGGTCACTGCCAGTGCAGACGATAATATTTTAGAACCCGCCGAGGACCTGGAGATCCTCGCGGAAGCGATAGTTGGCGGCAGCAGCGAGAGCACGGCGTCCACGTTGAGCATCACGGATGCGACGGGTACTATCCCGGCGAACAAGGTGATCACGCTGGGCAGTTCCAGTGCAACCATTTCCGAGGGGGGAGCGGCTGCCACGCTAACGGCGAGCCTGCCAAGTGGCATCACCTCGGCCACCGCTATCACGGTAACCTTGGTTGATAACGGCAGCAGTGCCCTGGGAGCGGATTTCAGCGGCGGTATGCCAATCAGTATCACGATCCCGGCAGGTAGCAACAGCGGCAGCGCGACGATCGCCGCGGTTGCAGACAACAGCGTGGAAGGGGACGAGAGCTTGAAGTTGACCGGAAGCTCAAGTGGCTTCACGATCAGCGGTAGTATAGATATGACGGTAACCGATGAAGCGGTCAGCGGCAATATCACGATAAGTGCAAGCCCTTCCAGCATAGCTGAAGGGGAGTCAGCCACGTTCAAGGTGAGCTTACCGATCGGCGTCACTGCTGGAACAGACATGGAGATATCCTTATCTAAAGGCAGGGCTTCCACTGCGGGCTCTTCCGACCACGGGACTATCCCATCGAGCGTGACGATCTTAGCCGGGGATAACAGCGCGACATTCACGGTGTCTGCCACGGAAGACGGTATCATAGAAAGTAACGAAACACTGGTAATAAACGGAACTAACGCCAACGGATACACGGTAATTGGCACGACGGTAACGATCTCCGATAAAACGGGTACGATTGCCGCGAACCGGGCATTGAGTTTATCGGCTTCCCCGTCCAGCATAGCGGAAGGTGGTAGCAGCGCGTTCACGGTAAGTTTACCGGCCGGTATCACTAGCAGTAGCGATATAGTGGTGGCGTTATCGAGCGGTGCGGGTACTTCAGCGGGTCTTTCGGCCAGCGAGTACAGCTTCCCGGCTAGCGTGACAATTGCTGCGGGTAGCAACAGCGCTACCTTCACGGTAACTGCCAGTGCAGACGATAATATTTTAGAACCCGCCGAGGACCTTGAAATACTCGCGGAAGCAACAGTTGGCGGCAGCAGCGAGAGCACGGCGTCCACGTTGAGCATCACGGATGCGACGGGTACTATCCCGGCGAACAAGGAGATCACGCTGGGCAGTTCCAGTGCAACCATTTCCGAAGGGGGAGCGGCTGCCACGCTAACGGCGAGCCTGCCAAGTGGTATCACCTCGGCCACCGCTATCACGGTAACCTTGGTCGATAACGGCAGCAGTGCCCTGGGAGCGGATTTCAGCGGCGGTATCCCAGCCAGTATCACGATCCCGGCAGGTAGCAACAGCGGCAGCGTGAGCATAGAAGTAATAGCAGACAACAGTATTGAAGGTGATGAAACATTGAAATTGAGCGGCAGCTCAAGCGGCTTCACGATCAGCGGTAGTATAGATATGACGGTAACCGATGAAGCGGTCAGCGGCAATATCACGATAAGTGCAAGCCCTTCCAGCATAGCTGAAGGAGCATCGGCAACGTTCTCGGTGAGCTTACCGGGCGGTCTAATCGCCGGAACAGACATGGAGATATCCTTATCTAAAGGCGGGGCTTCCACTGCGGGCTCTTCCGACCACGGGACTATCCCATCGAGCGTGACGATCTTAGCCGGGGATAACAGCGCGACATTCACGGTGCCTGCCACGGAAGACGGTATCATAGAAAGTAACGAAACACTGGTAATAAACGGCACTAACGCCAACGGTTACACGGTAATCGGCACGACGGTAACGATCTCCGATAAAACGGGTACGATCGCCGCGAACCGCGCATTGAGTTTATCGGCTTCCCCGTCCAGCATAGCGGAAGGAGGTAGCAGCACGGTCACGGTGAGCTTACCGGCCGGTATCACAAGCAGCAGCGATATCACGGTGGCGTTATCGAGCGGAACGAACACCTCCGCGGATCTTTCTCCCGGCGAGTACAGCTTCCCAAGCAGCGTAACGATAGCGGCAGGTAGTAACAGCGCTAACTTCACGGTGACAGCAAGTCCTGATGATGGGGTTTTAGAACCTACGAAACACTTGGAAATCAATGCAGAAAGCAATATTGCTGGAAATTTATCAAGTACACAAACTGTGCTCGAAATTATTGATCATACCAGTACTATTCCTTCAAATGCTGTAATTAATATAACAAGTCCAAGTACTGTAACAGAGGGCAACAGTGTAATAATCACGGCTAGTTTACCAAGCGGAATAACTAGTGAGGCGCCGGTAACGGTCTTATTAACAGATAATGGCAGCACGACTATAGATGCAGACTTTACAGGAGGTATCCCTTCCAGCATTACCATTCCTGCAAATCAAAACAGCGCTTCAATTTCACTTGATGTTATAGCTGATAACCTGGTTGAATCTACTGAGAAATTGATTCTCGGGGCAAGTGCGGCTGGATTCAACATAGTAGGAAATGTCAATATAGATGTTATAGATGCGGATGGAACCGGGTTGGTAATTGCTATGACCACTAGTAACAATTCAATTACCGAAGGCGATCCAACACAGCAGATTGTATTCTCCCTCCCTCAAGGTATTGCACCGGACCATGACATAGTGATTGATCTTACCATTGATGCTGGTTCAACTGCAAGTACCAATGATTATAGTACGTTACCATTGCAAGTAACTATTCCGGCAGGTAGTAATTCGGCTAGCGTTCCATTCGAGGCATTAGCTGATAATATCTTGGAACATAAGGAAATACTTGTCCTTTCGGCTAGTTCGGCAAGTGGTTACGCGGTAAATGGTTTGAGCCTGGAGATAATAGATAAAACTTCGCAAGTGGAGCAGAACATGCATTTAAACTTTAGCCCTGCAAATGCTACGATAGATGAAGGAGGCTCCATTGCCTTACAAGTGAAGTTGCCAGGTAATATTGTAGCAGCTTACCCGCTGGTCGTAAATATTGCGATGGATGCAAGTTCAACTGCTGCGCCTAGCGACATTGCCACAATTCCTACAACAATCATGATTCCGGCTGGTCAGAATATTAGCGAGGCATTTAGTGTGAATGCATATATGGATAATATTATCGGCAACTCGAAAACTTTGAAATTGAACGGTTCTTTGACAGGTTTCACATTTAACCAGGCCATCATTCAAATAAAAGATGCTACGGCCAATAATAGCGGAAATAAAAATATATCTGTCCACGTAGATTCTTCAAAGATCCATGAAGGGAGCAGTACAAAGGTTACTTATAGCTTGGCTCCGGGTATTACTTCGGTGAACCCGATTGTTATCAAGGTGCTGGTAGATGGTACCTCCACTGTTGATGCTATGGATTACAACGGAATCCCGCTCGAGTTAACTATTCCAGCGGGGGCCAGCGAAGTAACATTTGATTTGAATATCCAGGAAGATGGGCTGCCGGAGCAAGATGAAACGATCATCTTGGGAGGGCAAGCCACCGGCTTCACATTCTCCAGGAGCAATACCCTTACTATTGTAGGAGATATACTTCCCGGCGGTAACGAGATTCATATCGATGTTCCGAAAGCGATCTCTCCAAATAATGACGGGGTTGGAAATGATTATATGAAGATTAACAATATCGAATCATATCCGAAGAATGAAGTCGTGATTGTCAACCGTTGGGGAGGCGTAGTTTTCAAAGCTTACGGCTACAACAACCAAAGCGTGAGGTTTGATGGTAAGTCTAATAACGGTGGAGGAGATGGTAGGCAGGTAACGGACGGTAGCTATTTCTATATAATAAATGTGTGGGATTCAACAGGCAAGCATAAAAGGTTCTCAGGATATATTGTAATTAAAAGAGGTTGATGAAATGTATTCACTTAATGATAATCATGTTTAATCTATGGTTATGAAAACATGTAAATTGATTTTTGCGCTAACGGTAGTCATAATGGCATTTAATATGTCCTTGATGGCCCAGCAACATCCATTATACGCGCAATACATGAGTAATGGGATGGTGATCAACCCTGCTTATCCATCCCTGGATACTGCGGCGAGCGTTACGCTCGTGGGGCGTAATCAATGGGTAGGCATGGAAGGTGCACCTAAAACGGGTACATTTTCCTTTTATACCCCGGTAAAAGCCACGAATACGAGTCTTGGGTTAATGGTGTTTCAAGATAAGATCACGATTTATTCCCAAACGGGTTTCCATTTCAATATATCCCAGAAAGTGAAGTTGTCGGATCATCTTAACCTGGCATTAGGTATCCAGGGCGGGATGCAACAATTTAAAGAGGACAACTCGCAACTTGCTGCCGGGGACGATTACGTTTTTGCAGATGACAAGCGTTATTGGAAAACCGATATAGGTTTTGGTTTCATGCTGTATAATGAACATTTCTTCGTCGGGTTTTCCGCACCTTCATTCCAAAATTTCGACCTGGGTACTTCCGAAAATAAGGTAGAGTTTAAGCGGCATCTTTATTTACAAACTGCCTACATCTTTACCTTGAATAAAGATGTGAAGCTGAAACCCGGGCTTCTCATGCGCCAGGCGCCGGGGGCAGGAGTGAATTTTGATATCAGCGCTTCCTGTTTACTTAAAGATGTTATTTGGCTCGGTTTGAATTGGAGAACGGAGAAAACAACCGCGGCTTTCGCCCAAGTTCAAATCAATAAAAACCTGTTATTTGGATATTCATACGATTTTGATAATAATAACTACCTGAAATCATATCAATCCGGAACCCATGAATTAAGCGTCAATTACCGCTTTTCATGGAAGAAGGACAAGCCTGTTACCCAGCGAATGTTTTAGTTTAAAGTATTTTTTAATATTGATGGTTTTTGCCTTCCTCGAAATGCCGGGGAAGGCTTTTTTATGCCGTTTATTAGCAGGATTTTTACAAATGCCCTAGTTGGTCAAAAATCCAAAATCAACGCCCTTACGTAAATGACATAAAGAAGTATGGAGGATTTTTAAAATATTTGTTAGTTCCATTAACGTACGCTTAACGAAATTGTCGATAAAAGTTAGTTCTTTTACAATGTGATTGAAATCACGGGCAGTAGTGAACAATTTGAGCTAAAAGTATGTGAAACGTTTGTTGCAGTACCCGGTAGCCTCTAGTTCGATTACACTACAGTTTAATGTTATATAATGTTTTCGAGGGTCAAAAATTATTTTACAGATAGAATATTCTGGTTAAAATATTCTTAAGTTGTGTCTTTAATAGTTAACTTGGATAGGCCTGGTACTCCTATCGGGCCTCTTTTTAATTAAAAGGGCAACATTAATTATATCGTTGAATGATTTTATTAAATTAATAAATCTTCATTCTATTGAAATAAAAAATTATGTGGGTGTGTTGAGTTTTTTTGGCGTGAATGGTAAAACAACAATTATGATTATTATAATATAAGATATTTAAGATTCTCATAAACAATGAGTTTAGTTGGCAATACTTTAATCTAAAACAGAAATTTTCGGCCCGGTAATCGTACCGGGCTTTTCTATTTATAATAGGAACGGTCATAGATGTCCGTACTTGGCCTTCTGACTATTTTTTATACAAACACGTACAATGTTCTGTTTCGCAGTCCTAACGATAAGTTTTTTTTAGTACATTTATCGGGAATAGGGGTTAATTGAAAAAATATTTACTTTATATAAATTTTTATCCACTTTGCATTACTAGTTAATTAGATTCTGGGCCTGGTTATTCAACCGGGCCATTTTTTAACATAATCATATCAAATTACTTCCCGGTATTTTAGGTCTATCCCCGTGGATTTATTAACTTAAGTAAAATTCTATCTATATGCTAAATTCTGAAATATGGTTGATGCTTGCATTCCTTGTGCATATGTGGTTAGTGTCCCGTTTCGTGGTTATGCATACATTTAAGAGCACCGATAATCATAGGCCTTACCATTTAAAATGGTTGATGTTGGTTTTTTTCTTACCCTATTTAGGCTACCTGTTGTATTTCTATATCACGGCCGGCTATAACAGGGGAAATGCGGCTGATTCATAATTATACATCAACCTTCTCCTTCCCGTTCTGACGCTAGTATCTTTTGAATAGTTTCTTCCAGGTTTTCCAAGGGAAGGAAACCCCTGGCAACCAGGTAAAGTTGTTGCCCGGTACCGAATATCACGGCTGGAAATCCTGTTATACCCCATTGTTGAACTTGTTCAATCTCCGCTATACTGGCCTTTAGAGTGTCCGGATCTCCTAATAATTGCGCGAATTTACCGGCATCTATATTGAACTTAGAGGCTATCTCAAGGTAGGTTTCATCTTTATTGAGATCTTTCCCATCGTAATTAAATGCTACCTGTATTTCATGTGCAAATGCCAGCGCTTCGTTGGCAGCCATACTTTTAAATGCAGTTAATGCAATAGCGGGCTTTAATGAGTCCATAATATATGCCGGGGAGTTAAGTATCCCTTCAAGGAATCCCGGGCCGAATTTTACGCCGGTTGCTTGTTCTACTGATTTGTAGGCCTGCTGTATATAAGCCGCCATTTTTCGCGCCGGTGTTTGTTGCATCATCCCACCCGATAAAACCTGGTATTCGTATTCGGGATGACGCTTTTGGAACTCCATCATCACAGGTGTAAACCCATAGCACCATCCACATAAAGCGTCGTAGACATAAATAATTTCCATAATGATCAATTAAAATATATAATCGTCTTTTCGTTCGTTATAAGCATTTTTATGATGTAAATAGGTGCTGATCTCCCGGTGCCTGCGAACGGCTTTAATAGATAGGCGGGTAGCTACGAATAAGATAAATAATGAGCCGATTAATAAATAGGCTCCTTTATCAAGTAATAGGAAAAAATCAAAGCCCCCGTGCAATAAGACCGGCCAAATAATACCTTGCGCTAATAATAGGCTCTTTTCCTTGTTGACAAACTTGGCAAGACCTATAAAATAACCCATAATTATAGCAAAGCATGCATGTGCCGGGATAGACAGGAACATCCGCACTACGGCTGTCCTGGCTCCGAATTCTAATACATACGCGACATTCTCCGCCGTGGCAAATCCCATCCCGATCATCACGCTATAAACGATGCCGTCGTACGGTTCGTTAAATGCTTTCTTACGAAATGGATAAATCAACAGTATCCCGAACTTGGCAAATTCTTCACTGAACCCGATGATGATAAAGGAATAAGAAAATGTTTGCCAAGTATTAGAAGGATCCAGTTTGATCCCGTTGTTCACTGCAAGTAATTGCAGCAGCAAGGGGAAAACTGTGCAAAGGCATCCCAGTAAAAAGCTTTTTACCAGTAGGGAAAGCGGTTCTTTATCATATTTATCTAGAAAATAGATAAATATGGAGATGGCTATTCCTGGAGCTATTGCCAATGCCAGGAGTAAGATCATATGATGCCTTTCTTTTGTTTTCTTTCCTGGATATAACTTTCTATTGCTTCCCGGTTAAAGCTGCTAAAGTTTTGCGATGCGGGCAAGCCTCCTTTTTGTGCTGCTAATACCCCGTATCGAATATCTTTATACCCCTCTATGCTATGTGCATCCGGATCGATCGATATCATCGCGCCTTTTTCAACCGCTTCTGCCAGGTAGCTCCAATCGATATCCAACCTTCTAGGGTGGGCATTCAGCTCAATAATAACATTATTTTCAATACAGGCATCTATTATTGCGGAATGATCCAGGGGATAGCCATTGCGGCTTAATAATAAACGCCCCGTTAGATGTCCCAAAATGGTAGTATAAGGATTCTGGATAGCTTTTAACAATCTTTCCATGGCCTTGGTTTCGCTCATCTTCAAATTTGTGTGGACGGATGCAATCGCGAGGTCGAAGCTGGCCAATATTTCATCCGGGTAATCGAGGCTTCCGTCATTTAGAATATCGGCTTCGATACTTTTAAAAATTTTGAAGGGAGCTAATTGTTGGTTCAATGCCTCGATCTCCTGGTGTTGCGCGGTAATCCTTTCGGGTTGCAATCCATTCGCGTAGAATGCTGATTTGGAGTGGTCACTGATCACGAGATATTCGAAGCCTTCTGCCCTGGCTGCTTCTGCCATGTTTTGCAAACTGTTTAAGCCATCGCTCCATTGGCTGTGGGAATGGATAATCCCCTTGATGTCGCTGGTATGGATTAATTTCGGCGCCCCTTTGCTCGCGATACGGTTTAGTTGATCCGCCGTTTCCCGTAGGCAGGGCTCTATATAAGGTAACCGGGCCTTTTCGAAAATTTCGGTTTCTGATGAAACATTGCTAAGGGCTGATTCTCCGCCGTCAATACCATAAAATGCATCGAGAAATGCTTCTGTTGCTGAAGTTACAAATAAGGTGTTGGCAAAATCTTCTTCGTTCGTGGTATAGATTTTTACTTTCACCTGTTGCTCATGTTGTAACAGTAAATATTGTGGTGTTGTTTCTAATTCAGTAAATATCCCGGTTTGTACCCATTGATCTTTAATTGTTTGCACCGGGACGGCTATTACAAATTCGATCTCGTCGATAACGGGTTGCTGACGCCTGTAGGCGCCCGTTAAACTTACGGACTTAGGGGAAAATGTTTCCTCAAATTTGTTCAATAGATCCATTGCAAGCGGCTCTATTTCAGCATATAGATGTCTTTCCCTGTTCGACAAGAAAAATTCGATGCTCTGCTTGGTGCTGGCCTGCGTTTTTTCACCGAAGCCTTTTAATAGCAACAGGCGGTTTTCATTACAAGCGTAGAGTAACTCTCCCAGCGATTCAATCTCTAGCTCTTTCCAAATCGTGGCGATCTTCTTCGGGCCAAGTCCCTTGATTTTCATCATATCCAGGACGCCTGCCGGTGTTTTGTCGATATAGTCTTCCAGCATCTTGAACCTACCGGTATCTAGCATTTCAATGATACTCTTGCCGGTTGAGTCACCGATGCCTTTTATCTTGAAAATCGCATCCCTCGGAGTTTCAGACAGGGGTACGGTTAATTTATCGATCTGGAATGCCGCGTTGGCATATGATTTAGCCTTAAATGAATTTTCGCCATGCACGTCCATCAGCTTGGCCAGCAAGGTGAATTGATCTGCGATAACATGATTGTCCATAGGGGAAAGTTAGGAAGAAGTTCTCATCTTTGTTCACGGATTTTTTTGGATTTAGGGATTTCACGGATTGGGGGGAGATTTGGTGTGTTGATTTTGGGTATTATAGATTATCGATTGTTGATTATAGATTATGATGTATGGGCTAATATCTTATCTTTTGTACTTGGGGCTTATTGATATTGTAATATTTGGATATTTGGATATTTGGATATGCTGTCTTAGGGGGGGATTATTTGGGGGTATTGACCATCTTGTTAGCCAAGCCTATTGGGCTTGCTGGGACAAAAAAATACCTTGGTGGTAAACCAAGGTATTTATCTTACAGTTTGTAAATCCGATCTTACATTGCTGAAGAAGAAGAATCTGAAGACGGTGCAGGAGCAGCCGGGGCTTTAGATGCTTTTTTCTTGCTTGCAGCTTTCTTTTTAGGAGCAGCTTTTTTAGCGGCAGCCTTTTTCTTAGGAGCAGCTTTCTTAGCGGCAGCCTTTTTCTTAGGAGCAGCTTTCTTAGCAGCGGCCTTTTTCTTAGGAGCAGCTTTCTTAGCAGCAGCCTTTTTCTTAGGAGCAGCTTTCTTAGCAGCAGCCTTTTTCTTAGGAGCAGCTTTCTTAGCAGCAGCCTTTTTCTTAGGAGCAGCTTTCTTAGCAGCTACTTTTTTCTTAGGAGCAGCTTTTTTAGCAGCTACTTTTTTCTTAGGAGCAGCTTTTTTAGCAGCAGCCTTTTTCTTAGGAGCAGCTTTTTTAGCAGCGGCCTTTTTCTTAGGAGCAGCTTTCTTAGGTGCAGCTTTTTTGGTAGCCGCTTTACCTTTTCTGATTGTTGCCATTGTTTTTTGAATTTTGGGTTAGTAATAAAAATTTGGGCTATAAAAAACTTTATGGCAAACATCACAAAGACTTTCGCCTATGTGATGGTGTCAAAATTAATTTACGGAAACGTAAGTTTTGTTCTCACGACCTTTACGGAATTCCACAACACCATCAGTCATAGCAAAGATGGTAAAATCTTTACCGATACCTACGTTGTTTCCCGGGTGATAAACAGTACCTCTCTGGCGAACGATAATGTTACCAGCGATAGCAGGTTGTCCACCAAAGATTTTTACTCCCAACCTTTTACTGCGGGAGTCACGACCATTCTTTACACTACCTTCACCTTTTTTATGTGCCATTGTATAATAACTTTAATAATAATTACAATTAATGAAAATTTACGTAAAAAAGTACAATTACGCGATTTCGTTGATCTTAATTCTTGTAAAGTGAGTTCTATGACCGATTTTCTTTCTGAAGCCTTTTCTTCTCTTCATTTTGAAAGCAATCACTTTGTCACCTTGGACATGTGCTAAGATTTCTGCTTTGATCACTGATTTTACATCAGATCCTACTGTCAGCTGAGAACCGTTGTTTAACAGTAATACTTCAGGAAATTCTACTTTATCACCTACGTTGCCAGGTAACTGGTGAACAAAGATCTCCTGATCTTTTTGTACTTTAAATTGCTGACCTGCGATTTTTACAACTGCGAACATAATATTCCAAAAATAATTTCCTGCAAAGGTATGCTTTGTTTTGTAAAGAACAAAGATTTTGCATATTTTTTAAAGCAACGTGCCTCCTGGTGAGAATTTTCCCCTAGGAATAACACTTTAACACCCACAAAGATACGCAGTTTTTACAATTTTAGATTTTTTTAACAATTGTTTTCTTGTATATGTAACCGTGTGCCCTGCTGTTATTTGCAATTAATCTGTAAAATCGACCCGGGACGGGCATCCCCAAAAAGTACCATGGATGGGTTGAATGCGTTACAATTTTTATACTTTTGTTTTTTACGTTCATTTTATTTGAATACTAAAAATTTGGGGCATGAAGTTAAAAGCACTGCTAGCCAAACCATTTGCTTCTATTATCGCGAGCCGGATTAAGAAGGAAATGTACAGGGCGGTAGAGGACCAGGAAGCTATTTGGGAGGAACTCGTAAAAGTTGGTAAGAAGACTATCTTTGGTAAGGATCACCATTTTGACTCGATCAATTCTTACGAGGATTTTGTGAAGGCAGTCCCGATCCGCGACTACGAACAGTTTAAACCGTATATAGAAAAGATAAAAGAAGGCAAACACAACGTACTTTGGAAAGGGCAACCCATTTATTTTGCCAAAACTTCCGGTACCACCAGCGGTATTAAATATATACCCATTTCAAAGGATTCCATCTCGAACCATATCGATACGGCCCGTAATTCCTTGCTAATGTTCATGGCTGAAACGGGGCAAACCCAGTTTGCCGACGGTAAACTGATCTTTTTATCGGGTTCTCCCGAACTGGAAAGGATTGGGGGCATACCCACCGGCAGGTTGAGCGGCATCGTGAACCATCACGTACCGCGTTACTTGAGAACGAACCAGTTGCCGACTTATGAAACGAATTGCATCGATGACTGGGAAACCAAGCTTGAGAAGATCGTGGCCGAAACCATCGATCAAAACATGACCCTCATCAGCGGTATCCCGCCTTGGATGCAGATGTATTTTGACCTGCTTATCGAGAAAAGCGGCAAAAAAGTGGGTGAATTGTTCAAGAATCTCGGCGTAATCGTGCATGGTGGCGTCAACTTTGAACCCTATAAGGCCAAATTGATGGATGCGTTGGGTAGGCAAATCCCGACCATCGAAACATATCCCGCATCGGAAGGTTTCATGGCTTTCCAGGATTCCCAGAAATCTGAAGGCTTATTACTGAACACCAATTCAGGTATTTTCTTCGAATTTGTGCCGGCGGAAGAAATTTTTAATGAAAATCCTACCCGTCTTTCCCTCAAGGATGTTAAAGTGGGTGTAAACTATGCCTTGTTAGTGAGTACCAATGCCGGGCTTTGGGCTTATAATATAGGCGATACGGTGAAATTTGTTTCAACGGAGCCCTACCGCATCGTGGTTACGGGTAGAACGAAGCATTATATATCGGCCTTCGGTGAGCACGTGATCGGGGAGGAGGTAGAACAGAGCCTGATGACCATCGCGGAAGCTGAAAACGTACGGGTTACGGAGTTCACGGTTGCGCCGAAGATCCAGGTCAACGGTGAATTACCATACCACGAATGGTTTGTCGAGTTTGAAGAAGCCCCGGCAGACCTGGCAAGCTTCGCGATGAAAGTAGATCAATTGATGCGTCAAAAGAATATATATTATGATGATTTGCTGACCGGTAATATTTTGCAACCCTTGAAGATCAGGTCATTGCAAAAAAACGCGTTTATAGACTATATGCGTTCCATCGGCAAGCTGGGCGGGCAAAACAAGGTGCCCCGCTTAAGCAATGACCGTAAAGTCGCCGATGGGCTAGGAACCTACATCGCTTAAAAACAAGGTTTGGCGTTTTTTTAGCATATCCCTATCTTACGGAAGTTTTAAACAATAAAATCAGTTTGATACGCAGCCAAGCGTATTTTGTTTGACATACTTGACATGAATAAAAAACGAATTGGAATATTCGGATCCACGGGGTCTATCGGAAAGCAGGCTTTAGAGGTGATCGCGGCCCATCCACAATTATTCGAGGTGGAAGTGCTAACAGCCCATGCCAACGCCGACTTGTTAATTACCCAAGCCTTGCAATTTAAACCCAACGCGGTAGTAATTGCAGATGAAAGTAAATACCAAGAAGTTAAAAACGTATTATTTGATAAAGGTATCAAGGTATTCGCCGGTCCCCAAGCCATGGTTGAAGTGGCTACTTGGAACACGATCGACTTGGTACTGGCTGCTATTGTTGGCTTCGCCGGTTTGGCGCCGACCTTGGCAGCAATTGACCAGGGAACGCCCGTGGCTTTGGCCAACAAGGAAACCCTGGTGGTTGCCGGGGATATCGTGATGGCTGCCGCTAGGAAGAAACAGGTGCCTATCATCCCGGTTGATTCCGAACATTCCGCCATCTTCCAATGCTTGCAAGGAGAACCTTTGCACAAGATCGAAAAAGTTATCTTAACCGCATCTGGCGGACCTTTCCTCGGGAAGAAAACGAATTACCTGATTAATGTTAAGAAAGATCATGCCTTGCAACATCCCAATTGGAGCATGGGGGCGAAGATCAGCATCGATTCCGCTACCCTGATGAACAAGGGTTTGGAAATGATCGAGGCAAAATGGCTCTTCGGCTTGGACGCGGATCAAATAGAAGTGGTGATTCACCCGCAGTCAATTATCCATTCCATGGTGCAATTTACCGATGGTTCACTTAAGGCCCAGATGGGACTTCCCGATATGAAACTACCGATCCAGTATGCCATGGGGTATCCGGGTCGCCTGGATAATGATTTCCCCCGTTTTTCCTTCAAAAATTACCCGGCGCTCACATTTGAACAGCCGGATGTAAAGACCTTCCGTAACTTGGCAATAGCAATAGAAGCACTGAAGAAAGGAGGGAATACCGCCTGTATCATGAACGCTGCCAACGAGGAAGTGGTCCATGCTTTCCTGAAAAATCGCATCGGCTTCCTGCAAATGACTGAAATAATCGAAGAAACGATTGAAAAAATACCGCATATAGAGTTGCCAAGTTTGCATGATTATTACCAAACTGATACGGCAGCGCGGGAACATGCCACATCTTTGATTAATTCTTTATCCTAATCATCCAAATTTAACTAGCACAATAAAGCGCATTAAAGCACATGGCTATTCAAGAAATATTAGTGAAAGCAGGACAGTTGATCTTGTCGCTGTCGATCCTGGTGATCCTGCACGAACTGGGGCACTTTATCCCTGCCCGTTTATTTAAAATCAAGGTGGAGAAGTTTTACCTTTTCTTCGATGCCGGGTTTTCTTTGTTCAAATTTAAAAAAGGTGATACCGAATATGGTGTCGGTTGGTTGCCTCTCGGTGGTTATGTAAAAATTGCCGGGATGATTGATGAAAGTATGGATAAGGAACAGATGGCACAGCCGCCCCAACCTTGGGAATTCCGCTCTAAACCTGCTTGGCAACGCCTGATCGTGATGATCGGCGGGGTAACGGTGAACTTGTTCCTAGGCTTCTTTATCTATTCGATGATCCTTTGGCATTACGGTGAAGAATATTTACCTACGGAGAATGCCGTTTACGGTATTTCCACCGATTCCCTGGGTAGGAGTACCGGTTTGCAGGATGGCGACAAGATTTTGAGCGTGGATCATAACAAGATTGAATCCTTCACCCAAATTCCCGGTTATATTATCTTGAACACTTCCCAGTCCATCCAGGTTGATCGTGATGGGCAGGAAGTAAACGTACCGATTAAACCCGGGTTTATCGGGGGCTTGATCTCAACAAAAGGCGTGGGAACTTTCGAGTTGAGGGGGCCGTTTTATATCGGTAAGTTTACCAAGGACTCCCAGGGTAAGAAAGCCGGTTTAAAGGAAGAGGATCATATCGTAGCGGTGAATGGCAATCCAACACCGTACATGTCTGACGTGGTTAGCAATTTACAAGCCAATAAGAGTGGCGCAGTAACCTTGACAGTAGTTAGAAACCTGGCAGATACATTGCTCATCAAAACCCCGGTTCCGGAAGATGGTAAATTGGGCATGTGGGCTGGCGGTAAAGAATACGGTAAAATTTTCAAAACTGTAACGCATCAATATACTTTCGCAGAAGCAATTCCCGCCGGCTTTAATAAAGCCATAGAAACCTTGGTGAAATATGTTCGCCAGTTGAAATTGCTTTTCGTGAAGAGCGAGGTGAAGGTAACTGAATCGTTGGGTGGATTTATGTCGATCGGCAGCCTGTTTCCTTCCATTTGGGATTGGCAGAGTTTCTGGACATTGACCGCTTTATTATCCTTGATCTTGGCTTTCATGAACATCTTACCGATCCCGGCATTGGACGGGGGGCATGTGTTGTTCCTGTTGTACGAGATGATTTCAGGCCGGAAACCGAGTTTGAAATTCATGGAATACGCCCAAATTGTAGGTATGGTGATCCTGTTCGGATTGCTTTTATTTGCCAACGGTTTGGATGTGTGGCGGAACTTATTTAAGTAATTGATACTCATAAAATAGCTTTTGAAGCAGCTTGCAGATTGCGGAAATATTCGTATATTTGCAAGCTGTTTCTTTGTAAACATAAAACTGGGGTCGACCGGTTTTGACAGCATAGGGTCTTTGATAGTGTAAGCATGTCGTGCGTTGTGTAATTAGCACGTAAATCTGAATGCTCAAAATTTAAATGGCGAAAATAACTACGCCATGGCTGCCTAATCAGAGATTAGACACCATTATAGCCGCCGATTACTGCCGCCCGCTGCAGTGTCCGCCGCTGAATCATAAAACTTAGTGGGATAGGCTTTCATGGTTTCTGTGAGTGAGGGCTGAAACTCAAACGGATAAGGACGAAGTTGGTGTGTTGTGTTCCTGCCAAGTCCCGACAAACTAATGCACAAATAAGCATGTAGAAAGCTATCGGAGAATATGTTTGGACGCGGGTTCGAATCCCGCCGACTCCACAAATTTTGATTATAAATCATTGTTTTCCAACTAAAATTGCATTAAATTTACTTGGATTCCTTACCTGGTCAAGGACATAAGCGAAGGATGTTCTATTCAGCCCCGCCAACAAAACCGTGGAACTTCGCACTTTTAATAGTGAAGCCATACAGTAGTACAAAAGCTGGATCGAGCGATCAAATTGGCAGCCGTGATGGCCAATTTGTGCCCTTTTTTGGCAAGCAAAAAGTACAAAGAAATGTGCAGGGGGGGACATTGAACCGAACTTTTGAGGAGACGATAATTTTTTTATTGAAAATTTAGCCGGACAATAATGATATAAATGTTTGTTAACCGGGTAAGAAGCTAAGTTAGCTCAGTATTCTTATTTTTCACGTTATAGTATTAATACTTAGCGATGAAATCCGCTAAAAACTTCAGAATATCATTGGAGGAGTTATCATTGAGGGGCAGGAAGATAATGCCGACCTGATTAAGGTCAATGATGGTGTCTTTTATGCCAGTTGGATGGAATATTTTAATAGCCTTATAATCCATAATTTATTATTTCCTTCAAGTTTATTTATTTTAACTGGCTTTATAGAAAATAAGAATAAAGATGTTTGTATCGAATTACAACAGCCTTTAATAGAAGGTGGGCATGTTGATCTTGAAATTACCAGGGAAGTGCTTACTTTTAATGGGTTCGTAAATGTTAAATGGTAAGACTAAGATAAAGAATTTGGATTGTTTCCAGGAGATATGCATGATGATAATGTGATGATGAGCAATTATGTATTATTCTTTATGGACACTGTATTTTATATAATGTAAACACGGGGCGCCACGCACCGAACTTATACCCAACCTATGAACAATAAACTTAGAAGAGCTTTACTTATCGTATTCATTCCGGTATTGTACGCCCTCATATTAAGACTCTTATTCGGAATCGATTCTTGGGACAAGGTGTTTTACGTTATGACGATTTCTTTTCTATTCTGTTTACCCTTGATAGTCGGTATGCTAACCATTGCCCTATCTCCAATGGAGTCCGTCAAGAAATTTATTTACCGTTTTTTTGCTCCCTGGGCGCCTATATTCATATTCGCAATTATTACACTGTTATTTAATATTGAAGGTTGGGCTTGTTGGATCATGATTTTGCCTATATTTTTAATTATAGCTTCCATAGGCGGACTGATTGCGGGGTACTATAAATTGAAAGAGAAAAAGCATCAAAAGACCTATATCTCTTTATTATGTTTCCTTCCACTGGTAGCAGGACCGATAGAAAGAAGTATCGGCGCCATTCCAGGAGTTTATAAAGCATACACTTATATTGATATTCATGCCCCGGCAGCAGTAATCTGGGAAGAAATAACCCGTGTAGAAGAAATACCCGGAGCAGAAGATAAAGGTTGGTTAACTAGGAGTTTAGGCTTTCCCAGGCCGGTAAAAGCAGAATTAAATTACCTGGGGGTAGGCGCATCCCGCGAGGCGATCTTTACGAACGGATTAGTATTTCACGAAACAGTAACGGAATACGAAGCGCTGAAAAAGATGAGTTTCAACATCAAAGCTAAACCACACGAAATACCATCTACAACCCTGGATGAACATGTTGTAATCGGCGGCCAATTTTTCGATGTCCTGAACGGAACCTACGAATTGGAACAGCTAAACGACAGCACCATAAGATTACATCTCTACAGTCATTTTGAACTAAAAACTACCTTCAATTTTTACGCCAGCCTGTGGGCTAAATGGATCATGAAAGACATTCAAAATAATATACTGCAAATAGAAAAAAAGAGAGCAGAATCCTCTAAACCGAAAACAAACATGTGAAACCCATGCATCCCCAAAAAGGGACTATTTCAATAAGTGTGTAAACTTAAAAATCGGGGAATCAGAGTAATAATTAGATTCTCACCCTTTTATCAAAAATAGTTAAAAACTGATTCAGGATCATGCCCCAGTTTCTAATGGGCATGGTCCATTTTTTTGATACTTCCCGCAAAGCCAGGTATACGGATTTAAGCACGGCTTCATCTGTAGGGAAGGATAGCTTGTTTTTGGTATATTTTCTAATCTTACCGTTTAGATTTTCGATGAGATTTGTTGTGTAGATGATCTGCCTGATCTCCAGGGGGAAGTCAAAAAAGACAGTCAGTTCCTCCCAGTTTTCACGCCAGCTTTTGATGGCGTAGGCATACTTTGCGCTCCACTTAGCATCCAGGGCATCAAGAGCCGCCATCGCAGCCTGCCTGGTCGGTGCGGCATAAACATCTTTCATGTCTGCGGTAAATTCCTTTTTATCTTTCCAGACAACATAGCGGCAGCTGTTACGGACCTGGTGTACGACACAAACCTGGGTGGCAGACTGAGGGAACACTGATTTGATAGTCTGAGTGAAGCCATTAAGATTATCGGTGGCCGTTATTAGAATATCTTCCAGGCCACGGGCCTTCAGATCAGTAAGTACAGTCATCCAATAAGCGGCTGACTCATTCTTACCCAGCCACATCCCTAGCACTTCTTTGAGGCCATCCCGCTTCAGGCCCACAGCGATATAGACGGTTTTATTCACTACTTTGCTGTTCTCCCGTACCTTGAACACAATGCCATCCATCCAAACGATGAGATAAACCGGTTCTAACGGTCGGTTTTGCCAGGCGACAATATCTTCAGTCACACGGCTGGTGATGCGGCTGATAGTGGCCGTGGAAACGTCAAATTTATAGGCTTCCCTTATTTGCTCTTCTATGTCAGATACGCTCATCCCCTTGGCATAAAAAGACACTATTATCTCTTCCAGCCCCTGAACCATTCCTTCGCGTTTAGGTACTATCATAGGGTTAAAACTGGCATCACGATCCCTGGGAACTTTTATTTCAGATTCACCATAGCTGGTCTTAATCTTCTTTTTACCGTACCCATTACGGCTATTGTTACTTTCATTGGGCTCATGCTTATCATAGCCTAAATGGCTATCAAGTTCGCCTTCCAGCATCTTTTCAATGCCCCGCTTCTGAATCTGGGCCAGGAAATTGTTTAGTTGATCGGCCGTTTTAAACTGCTTCAGAAAGTCGTCTGATAAAAAATCTTCTGTCTGCATAAAACTGTATATACTTTAAAATTAAAAAATCGGAGTGAAACCCCGATTTTTATAATTTACACAGTTTTTGAGATAGTGTCCAAAAATCCGTGAACCTATATTTGTTCCCAACCCCGTGGCAGATGTACAGCAATTTAAGGAATAACCACTTTTTTCCCCTTATTCCCTTTGTAAACCATCACCGCCTTTTTCTGTTGTCCCAATTTCTCTACCTTATCATACTTTACCGAGATAATTTCCTGTCCATCCAAGTTCATGAAACCGATCTTACCGTTTTTCTTAACCAGGACGTGCTTCATTAAGTATTCATCCCTTGGCCCGATATAATCATATTTCGGTTCCACGATTTGCACCTCCCTCTTTAAATCATACAAGCCGATTTTGTCGCCATTGTAAAGATTAACTATTACAGAGTTTTTGATGAATGAACGGTTGATTTCAATCTTATCATATTTGATTGGGATCACGAATTGCTGCTCCCGGGTACTCCAAACACCGGTATATTTACCTTTGCCCACCGCGTACCAATTCGCATCCCCAGTTAATTTTTCGATAGCGGTGTAAGCTAATGGCAGTATCGATGTTGCATGTGCATCGATAAGACCGAATTTATTATCCTTAAAGATCCATGCCCCGTTATTTTTTACCGGGCTGATCCGGGTATATTCAATAGGAAGCACGATCTTACCTTGAAGGGAAACCATACCCAGCTTACGATTCTGTTGTACCACGACAGCTCCGCCGGAGATATCGAGGATTTCATGGCCGATATTTTCATATTCGGCAGGAAGTATTTCATGACCATTTTGATCAACGACCCCGTATTTACCATTCCTTTTATACTTGGCAATATTATCACTTCCAAAAGAACCATCCTTGTATAGAATAAAATCAATTTCCGCGTATTTCGCGGGAATAAGCATCTTCCCGTTCATATCGTAATAACCGTATAAGCCATTTTTCCCAACTTTTATTAAAGGCTGGGAAGATTCCACGATCTCATCATAGTTTGCCGGGATCAGAAGTTGTCCCTGCTTGCTATAAGCGCCGTAATGGTTGTTTGCATCTTTTACGATATAGATATTTTCTTGATATGCATTAGGATAGATGATTTCATATTTCACGGGAATTAATTCCTTCCCGGTCAAATCATACATCCCAAAATATTTACCGTCATAAACTTTGTAAATACTCCCTTGTTTATGAATGCTTTTAAATTTTGCGGGCAGCACCAGTTGGCCATCCTTGCTCATTAAACCGTTGAATTGACCATCTTTAATTTCAATCATCCCGTCTTTTAAGTTGATTCCATCATATTGAGGAGGAATGATTTCTTTCCCTTCAACGGTCACTAAGCCTCTTTTGCCGGCCGATTTAACTACAATTACATTGCCTTCGCGTACATATTTCGTTTGATATCCACCAGATGGAGCGCTTACAATATCATCATACCGGATCGGTATAACAACTTTACCATTGATGTCAATCATCCCGTGTTTATTGTTATAAACCACTTCCGCCAAGCGCACATTATCATCTCCAAATGCAGCAATAGCTTGATATTTAACAGGAACTATAATGGCCCCGTCAGTATTTAATAAGCCGATCACGTTATGGTTGCCAACCGGGATCCTATTATTGTTAACAGGGTAAATAAAATCGTATTGAAAGGGAACTTTTATATTCCCATCTTTCGTGATCAGGCCATATTTTCCATTTTTCTTAGCGAGGAACCAATCATGGGAATAAGGCTCGATGGCATCGTAATCAACAGGTACCACCTCTTCGCCTTTAGGATCGATCATGCCGATTTTATCATAATATTTCACCGTGGCTAAGCCATCTTTAAATAAGCTCAGATCTTTACCTTGGTAAACGGAAGTATATTTAAAAGGCGTTAACTGCTGTTGCGATTCATTAAAAAGGGCGTATTTCCCTTCATGTTTTACCCAGTAAACGCCGAATTGATGCGCGGAATAAACTTTAGCCCTGTCGATGGCATCGTCCTTCGCTTTTTTGATGGCGGCAATAGAATCTGCGATAGCCTGTTGCCTGGCTTTTTCGGCAGCAATCGCAGCCTCTCTTTTCAATCTTACCGCTTCTTCTTTTGCTTTGCGTTCCGCTTCCTCCCGTGCTTTAATCGCGGCTAGCCGGTCAGCTTCTTCTTTCGCTTTTATTTCCTGCATCTTTTCTTCCATGCGAACAACGATAGGGTAGACTTCTTCCTTCAAACCGTCATCAGCATTAAGAGTCGTGAAGATATTTAGTAAACGTTGCGTTTCGCGGTAGTTACCCAGGTTGAAGTTTGAGCGGATGCGTAATGATTCTATTTTAGCCTTTTTTTCTCCTAGTAAAGTTTCCGCCTTATCGCAGTTCTCTATGCAAGATTTATATTCTTGCTTCTCGAAAGCATCCAATGCCTCGAAGAAATACGCCTTGGCTTTTTCCTGCTTACTTTGTGCAAAAAGGGGTAGTCCAAGGGCAGAAAATATTAGTACGAGTAAAATTTGTCTTATTTCCATGATCAAAAACGTTTATAGCCTAAGCTTTTATACCTGCTAACGATAGCATCCCGGGCCTTGTTGATTTGATTTTCATTCTGTTGTTTCCTTCTTTTCGCCGCTGCTTCCGCCGCTTTTTCTTCATCGTAATTATCATAATGATGTTTTACGGTAAGAAAAACCTTGGGCCGGTTATCGCCCAACGTATACCCTTTGTCACCGCGGATAATTACTTTCCCATTTTTATCAATGATTTGTTCTTGATAAAGGGAGATGTAATGTTTATAATTGTTAATATCGGTATGGTAAGTTTCGTTACCTAGAACAATCCATACTTTAGCCATGCCGTCATGGTAGGATTTCACGAGGTAGTTGCCTTTGGGGATCAATATGTTCCCTTTTTCATCTTCGACCCAACCCTGGTGTTTCTTATAATCATATTGAATACGGGAACGGCTCTTTTTGTCGTTATCCTTTGGTTTACTGGTGGAGGATGACCAAAAGTCGCCCTTCGAGTTATTATTGTTACTACTACTACTACTACTTACATCCCAGAAATCATCGCTTTCATTGCCCTCCGAATTATTTTTAGCAGCGGCCTTTTTTTTACCGGGAAATGAAAAAGCATCGTTTTCTTCCCGCGAAGCGGTTTGTTTTTGCCTAGTGTGTTTTTTGTCAGATGACGATTGGTCGGCAGAGGATTCCCAGAAGTCTTCATCTTTCTCTTTAGAACCATTTTCGTTATCATCCTTTTTTTCTTTCTTTTCTTCTTTTTTCCTTTGCTTTTCTTCCCAATCCCTGATTGCTTGTTTGCATTTCCAATCAAAATCCGGGCACCATATCCTGGTAACGCGTTCAAAAGCGAGTGCTCCCGATTCTAGCCACAGGTCTTTATCCTGGTTTTTTTTGTATTGGAGATACACAGCGATGGAAGGCTTATCGAATGTTACGGCAGAAAAGTCATTGACTGATTTTTCATCAGAACCATTCATGATCTCGAGCGTGAATTCTTCAGAGTAATACCATTTTGTAAGCGAGTGAAGGTATTTACTAGGCTCTTTAAACCGGGCTTTCGTTTTAACCTGGAAGGTAAAGCTGGAAAGCGGGTAACCACGGAATGCTCCTATAGTAATGCCGGCATCGTTCAGGGCTTCGTTATATTTTCCATCCATATAAGAAGTGATATACATTTTACCGGCGGAAGCTCTCATTACCAGGCCGGGGCTATTGGCAGGCGCACTGTAAAATTCTACGTAGCCATTCATGCCTCGTAGATTATTAAACTCAATCCTGTTAAAGCTTTTAAGCGCTTCTTTTTGTGCTTGTGTGCCGGTAGCAAAAAGTAGTGCCAAGCATACCAGTGTTACGATTTTCATGCTTTACTCAATTTTCAAGAGCCCATGTCGCTGTAAATAATAATTTTCCTGCATGATGCACGGAATACTGACATTCCACAAACCCAAAGTTGGGGGTAGACAGTAATTACTTGGGATTTCAATAAAGAGTGGTTAGAATGGTTTTGTTCGCATTATTAATACAAATAAAGAATAATCAACCGTTTATTCAAAATTTATCCTTTTGGCGAGGTGAAATATACCCTGGGTAGGGTAGTCATAGGCTGTCAAGCCCCTTTTTTAAACTTATGAAAACTTCTTTCTTTGGGGGCTAGCATATGCAGGCTGCCAAATGAAATTATTGGGAAGTTGCAGGTTGTTAATTGACCTATATATCAACAAATAACAAGATTTTTTAATTTTTTTTACACCAAAATCGATTTAGCAAAAAGAAAATCGTATTTTAGTAGGAACGTTGACGTTCCATGTTATGAAAAGTTTATGAAAATCAATCCCTGGTTTGAGCCAATAATCAACATGGATCGCGGAGCATTAAATTCTGGATTTATATTTTTTTGTCTTTTTGCTAAATCGATTTAGATAAAGGTTTTGAATAGTGTAAAAGTTTTTGTAATCCCGCTCGAAGTGTAGTTGTGTAGATATAAAAAGGATAAAAGTACCTCGTATTAACAGTAGAAAACCCGTGATGAAGGCAGATCCATTCCTCGATGGATCGGTAGCGTTGTATGCCCTGTAATCAATTGAAAACATACATAAAATCCTATAACCAAAATCGTAAAACCCTCATTAACAAACAAAAACTTCGTACGTATGAAAAGAAGTCTAAAAATTCTTCCTTTAATCGGCATCCTGTTAATCCAGGTGCAAGTATTTGCCCAAACCGACATAACGGGTAGCGGGGGAACTATCAGCGCCCAGTATTCGGATTCTCCCAGCGGGGAAGATATCAGCAAAGTGATTGACAACCAATCGGCCACTAAGTACTTAACCTTCCATAGTTCAGGCTGGATTCAGTACCAAAATACCAGCAGCGTTGTCGTGAATAAATACACGGTTACCTCTGCGAATGATGCGCCGACGAGAGACCCTTTAAACTGGACTTTTGAAGGTTCTACCAACGGTACCACCTGGGTAACATTAGATACCCGCAGTAATGAAGATTTTCCCAACCGCTATCAAACCCGCGAGTTCACGTTTACTAATTTGACTGCATATCAATATTATCGGTTGCAAATGAGTAATAATAGCGGGAGTATCTTGCAATTGGCGGAATGGGAGATATTTACCGCTACAACGGTAGGCGCTGATATCACCGATTTCTCGGGGGGCGCTATCTCTGATCAATATAATGTTACCGGAAATGAAGGCAATGCCAAAGTTATTGATAATAATACCTATTCCAAGTACTTAACTTTTCACGCTACTACCTGGTTACAATTTCAAGGAGCCAACAGTTCTACGGTTACCTCTTATTCCGTAACATCCGCAAATGATTATCCCGACCGCGATCCTAAAAGCTGGACTTTTGAAGGTTCCAACAACGGCAGTTCCTGGACAACTTTGCACACGGTGAGCAACCACAGTTTTATCAACCGGTTCCAAAAGAGCAATTTCAGCTTTTCTAATTCCACGGCTTATACTTATTACCGATTGAATATCACGGCTAACAATGGCGCCAGCATTACGCAAATGGCTGAGTGGGAGATATTTGGTACCGGCAGCGGTAGCATTCCTGGCCCGGCAGCGCCGACTAGCTTGTCTATCAACAATGTATCAGGCAACCAGAATATAGTTAGCTGGACGGATAATGCAACATCTGAAACGCGATACCGCTTGGAACGCTCTACCAATGGTTCTTCATGGAGCTTGTTACATAATTTGCCCGCAAATACATCCCAGTACCGCGATACGGGTTTAACGGGTGGGCAAACATTATACTATAGGGTACGTGCTGAAAATGCCACGGCTAATTCCGGTTATTCGAATACGGCTAATATTACTACCGTTGCTAACGACTACCCCGCCACATGGCAAGAACATTGGGATGAACACGTTCAACTGGTTTCGAGGAAATATACCGACAGCCACGTAGGTATTTATTTCGATGATGATATGGATGATTCTATCAACTGGATGGATACTACCGTTTCCAGGGCCTGGGCTTATACCAAGCAACTTTATGGAGGCTTCAGTGATCCCAGGTTATACGCTATTTTCCACCAGGACAAATATGGAGGTGGTAACCCTTCCACTTATATCGACTCCAAGCGTGATTACAGGAATGCAATCTGTGTAGGTAGCTCCGGTTCCTGGGCAACCAATACCGGTTGGAACTTGAATGCTACCATACACGAGATCGGGCATATAGTTGAAGGGGGCGCCAGGGGGGTGAAAGGCTCACCGGCATTCGGTATTTGGGGCGATAGTAAATGGTGTGAAATATACCAGTATGACTTGTATTACGCGGTAGGTTGGACTACCGAGGCTACAAATTACTATAACGGCGCGATGAGTACTTCCGATTCTTACCCGAGAGCCAATACTTATTGGTTTCGAGATTGGTTCTACCCGATCTGGAGTAATTACGGTCACGGGCAAGTATTAGCTAATTATTTTGATCTCTTGTACCAGTATTTCCCCCAACAAAATGCTATTTACGCACGCAGCATGAACTTCGGTGAATTTGTTCACTTCTGGAGCGGTGCAGCCGGTGTAAACCTGAAGGAATTAGCGACCGATGCATTCGGTTGGTCAACTACTTATGAAGACCAATTCAACCAGGCCAGGATCGATTTCCCTTTCACTTACGATGAAAGCGCTGCCTTGATGACAACGGCTCGAAAAGGTATGATGGTTGATTCCAGTGTTTTACAGGTAGATAGTTTGCAGGTTGAACTCGATCAAAGTATCGAGATTTATCCCAATCCCGTACAAGATAAAGTAGTCAAGATCCGTAACAACTCCAAGAACCCGAAAATGTTCGTGGAGATATACGATGCTTTAGGAATGAAAGTTTATGCGGGAATTGTTGAACAATCCGCATCGATTGATTTAAACAAACAATCTAAAGGAGTGTATTTCGTCGTATGTTATAAAGGGAACTTGAGGAGTACGAAGAAAATTGTACTACCTTAGTGAACCTAGCTAATTGAATATCATTCAAATTAGCAATCATCAGGCGCATCCCCGGTTCCATAGAGCTGGGGATGTTGCTTTTTAGTCCGGCTGAGCCGCTGGTTGATATAATTCTATTGGATAAAGAGTGCTAATGCCTATTTTTGTGCCGCGGTCAATATTATCATTTCAACAGATTGTAAAAGGGAAAGCTCATATGGATTTTTTAAATGTTTCGGGAATTATTAAGAGCGAAAAGGATAAAACCATCTTGCACGGGGTGGATTTCCAGGTGGATGAATTGGAGAAAGTAGCTATAGTTGGCGCTTCCGGGGCAGGGAAAAGTACCCTGTTGAAAATTGTAGCGGGGCTGTCGCAAGCCGATGAAGGCGCTGTTTTCTATGATGGGAGCCGGGTGAAAGGAGTGGATGAAAAGTTGATGCCTGGCCACCCGGGGATTGCATATTTATCGCAGCATTTCGAACTTTGGAATAACTATAGGGTAGAAGATGTGCTTTCTTACGGAAATAAACTGCCCGAAGATGCCGCGATGCAACTCTACCGTATCTGTAGGATCGATCATTTGTTGAAACGTTATACCAGCCAATTATCAGGTGGAGAAAGGCAGCGCATCGCCATGGCGCGTTTACTAAATGGCGCCCCCGGATTATTTATACTGGATGAACCGTATTCCAACCTCGACTTAATACATAAAGAAATCCTGAAAGCCGTGATCCGGGATCTGTCCGAACAACTACAAATCACCTGTTTACTTACATCGCATGACCCGATGGATACCTTGCCCTGGGCAGACCGGATTTTAGTGATGCAGCAAGGGAAAATCGTACAATCCGGCACCCCGCATGAGATTTACGCGCAACCTTTATCAGAATATACAGCCGCATTATTCGGTCCTTATAACTTGATCAATGAACAGGATGCAGCCGTATTAATGCCGTCGGGGAAACCGGGCAAGCATCTGTTGCTCAGGCCACACCAGATGCGGATCGTGGCGGGGGGCAACCAGGCTTTGCCGGGTACCGTTCAGCGGATTAACTACCACGGTAATTGTTACATTGTCGAAGTATTAACTGCTTCCAAGGAAGTGTTTTACATCCAGGTGGCTAACATGAACGTTCAGAAAGGAAGCCAGGTGCATATTGCGATTAACGGCCAAGAAACCTGGTATATTTAGTTAAGCAAAGCATTTACCAACCGATACCGTAATCCTCACCATTATTGCTACTGCCTCCCCAGATAGATCCATGTTTCCTATCCAGGTATATGGCATTGATCGGCCCACTGGTACGGTCGCCAAATTGCAAGCTGTATCCCATCTTTTCCAAGCTGGAGCGTGTTGCATCCGGGGTTGACCGGTTGAGTAATAAACTCCCAGGCCTAGGCTGCCGGTCTTTAACTTGGGTGCCACCCAAGGATAGCCACAGTTGATTTGAGTTGAAGTTAGCTGCTTCCGCAGCTTGTTGTACCGTCATATTGAATTCGACCATATTCAGGAAAAATTGTAATAGATTTTGATCCTGCGTATCTCCACCCTGTACGGCAAATGACAAATAGGGTAATCCATCTTTCAATGCCATGGAAGGTGTTAGGGTTACCCTCGGCCTTTTTCCCGGCGCCACCACATTGTACGGATCCAGTATAGAATCTAAAACGAAGCTCTGCATTCTTTGGCTCATGCCCACACCGGTATTTCCTGCAATACATGCCGGGACCCACCCGCCACTCGGCGTAACGGATACAACCCAGCCTTCTTCGTCCGCAGCTTCAATACTCGTGGTGCCGCGCCATAACCTGTCCATGTAAAGACTATCAACCGCCAAGTCTTTTGTGGTGGCCCAGCCCATTTCATTTTTATTTTCAGAATGGTAGGTGGCATCATGTTTAGGTACAAAAGAACCGGGTTTATCTTTACCCGGATTTTCAACCCATTGCTCCCTTATATCCAGTAGTTTTTGAAAAGGTTGTTGCCTGTCCTCATAGGGATATGGATTGCCGGGAGCTGCATTTGCTAGATTTTTGCCCGGTTGTATAAGTGCTGCCCTTTCCTTGGCATACCCTTTACTTAGTAAACCCTTGACGGGAATAGTAGGAGAGAAGGCGGGATCACCGTAATAAAAATCCCTATCGGCAAAAGCCAAGTTCATGGCTTGATATACGGTATGGATATATTCAGGTGAATTATATCCCATCGATTTTAAATCGAACTGCTCCAGGATATTCAAGCTTTGCAACATGCTGGGACCCTGGGTCCAAGGTTGTAATTTATAAACTTCAATACCTCTATAATTGATATGCAAAGGTTCTTCGATAACCGGTTTCCAGTTGGCGAGATCTTCCTTGGTAATCAAGCCGCCTTGCTCCTGGCATCCCCTCGCGATTTCTGCCGCGATATCACCTTTATAAAAGCGATCGCAAGCGGCCATGATTGCCTCTTCGCGACTTTTTCCCGCTTTAAGTGCGGCTTGTTCAGTATCTACTAATTTTTGTAAGGTAGCCAGCAGATCCTTTTGAACAAATATTTCACCGGCTTCGGGTGCTTCGCGTTTTTCGCCTTGGTGTACCAAGAAAACTTTTTTACTATACGGCCATTGACTGATTCTCTTTTTATTTCTTTCGATGCTATTTGCTGTTTGGGCTTCGATAGGATAACCGGCTGCCATTTCCATAGCAGGTGCGAGCACTTCTTCCAGGCTAAGGCTTCCATACCGGGCCAGCATCAGGCAGAGCCCGCCGGGCGTACCGGGTGTTACCGCCGCCAGCGGGCCGTACTCCGGGGGAAAGTTATAACCTTTGTTTTTGAAAAATTCCGGTGTCGCCCCGCTGGGAGCAACTCCCAGCGCGTTGATGGCGATTACTTTTTTAGTATGCGGATTGTAAATCAGCGCTTGGGTTTCACCACCCCAGCTTAATACATCCCACATCGTGCAGGTTGCCGCAAGCATAGCACAAGCCGCATCAACAGCGTTACCACCTTTTTGAAAAATTCCCGCCCCGGCAGTAGCAGCCAGGGGTTTCCCTGTAATGGCCATCCAGTGTTTCCCGTGCAGCGGTGGCTTCTGTGTGCGTTGGGCTTTTAAACTGAACGGTAGGATAGCTATAATACAAATTAAGGCGCTGAGCTTTTTCATGGTGGTAACTTGTTTGAAATAGAATTTACTTGCGATATGCAGGGATATTATACTTCCATGGTATCATAAACGATCACTTTGTCCCAAAGATGCCCGTAATTCTTAATGAATTCAAGGTGAATGGGATGTGATTGATATACAGCTTGATCTTCCAAGTTCTTGAAGAACATTAATTCCGAAACTTGCCAGGAGTTTTCAACTACATCCCTTTTTTCCGTGCTGGCCACGACGCCGATATGTAAGACTTTTACGGTTTCGATCTTTTTCAAAGTGCGTAAACCTTCGATTAGCTTGTCGCGATCTTCTATAGAATCGGGGTTTTTAAGCCAAAAAAATACATGGTGTGATAACGGTAACTTGGGCTTTTCGCCATGGCTTGTATTGGCCATGGCAGTGCCACCCGCGCATAGTGCAGCGGCAGTACCTAAGAATTTTCTTCTGCTAGTAGAACTCATACATTGGAATTTTTAAAATTTGCGTAGATGATTGCCTTTAGCGACAACCGTGGATTGAAAATACAAAAATCTGTCTATATCCTGTATAGGTCCGTTTGCCTTGCTGCTGGAAACTTGATTTTTCGTGTTCCGACCTTTGAATTTTATCTTGAAATAATCTGCGCCCCCTTGCTAGTTTGAGCTTCCAAGATCGGACTCCCGTGCGGAACAACGTTCAACTGATAGCATACCGTGCTCGGCAGGATTAGCAATCCAACAAATGGCCGTTTATGGTACATAGAGTACGTACCTTTTTTTCAATACAATTGTAAATGTCTTCAGTTGTGCGTGGGTCAGACTTTAAGCTCGAACCAACGTACATTCCAGTATCTTGTATCAATAAATTGCAAACGATACCAATAGCCATTAACCGGGGTTTCGGATACCTATGGTTTGACGATAAGACTTTTGAATGTCAAATGCTGGAGAAATGTCGTAATTTGTAGTAAGCAAAACGTACAACATTTTAAATCTGTCGCCCTTGCCTAGAATAGTAGTTTTTCTATGTTGTAATGTAATATTATTCATTTTCCTACAGGCTTTCCTACCACGTATTGGATTCGCTGTGGGTAAGTATGCCCGTGGTTTTTCGGTAGATACCACGGGAGATGAAATCTTGCTTAGAAATATTGCTATGTATAGGAAAAGGGAACTCAATACTTATGTATTTGATACGAGTTTTCGTTGGAAAGGAAATATGTACCGCTTTAATTTACAACACCATTATTTACAACAGAAAATAAGGATCCCCCGAAACTTATTAAAAGGCTATGATATCCCGTATTTTGATGCTAAGGCAGCTTCTTGCATAGTTAAGGTGACTAAAAACGGGTTCCCGTCTTTCGAGATGCCGGTCGTTCGTGAAGATTTTGTCGGTAGGATCAATGGTTACTGGATGGATTACCTGGTTTTACATGTTGATAAGACCAGGTTCGAAGATGGTAAATTATATATCTACTGTGTTTTATCTATCCCCTTAACGAATATGGGAAAACAAATTATTCTTTGTATCGCCCCGGATGGAAATGTAGAGTTCATAGAATGAAAAGTAGCAAGATTTGATTTCTTGCTACTTTCCATTTTATCGGTTCCCCGATTTTATTCAAATAACGTTATAATCCACTTAATTCGAACATATTCGCCAGCAAGCTATAGGAATCTAACCTGTCCTGCACTTGGTCGCTAATGGTAGAGATAACGATTTCATCGACCCCGTAACTCGATGCGAGGGCTTCCAGCTTCGGCTTTAAAGTTGCGGGCGTACCGCAAAGCATCCTGCCGCGGTTGAAGCGTATCCTGGCCATTTCTTCAAGGGAATATTCGATCTCTTTAATCTCTTCCAAGCTGGGCATCGGGCCGTTTCTTCCTTTCTCGATATGCAATATCCTATGGTCGATTTGCATCTGCCAATCCAAGATTTTTTGTTCATCTTCCGAACAGAAAGCGAATATGCCTACGTTAGCTTTCGGTTCTGGCAGTTGTTCCGATGGCTGGAAGTTGCGGTAATACTGCGCGATCGTTTCAGGACCGCCATGCGGATTAATAAACTGCGCGAAAGAAAGTGCCAAGCCGAAATGAGCTGCTATTAAGGCGCTTCCACCGCTGGAAGTTAATATCCACATCCCAGGTTGAGTTTCAGCCTTCGGTATCGCTTTTACTTTTTGGTGAACGGTACCTGCTAAGTCATTATCCGTCAACCAGCCCCTCAAATCCGTGATTTGCTGAACAAAATCCTCTTCTTTAAATTGGTTCGAGGGGTTTAAGAGATAAGCCGTGAGCCTATCTCCCCCCGGGGCGCGGCCAATACCGAGGTCAATTCTTCCGGGGAAGAGCGTTTCCAACATCCTGAAATTTTCGGCCACCTTCAGGGCGCTATGGTTGGGCAGCATAATGCCGCCGGAGCCGACCCGTATTCTTTTAGATTCCCCGGCGAGGTGCGCTATTAAAACTTCCGGTGTGGAGCCTGCCAACCATTGGATGTTATGATGTTCGGAAACCCAGTAGCGGGTATATCCTAATTCGTCTGCATGCCTAACCAGTTGGCTCGACTCTTGCACGGCCTCCCTGGCATTACTTCCTAATCTAATTTGAGATTGATCGAGGATGCTTAATTTCAATTTTCCCATACATTCAAGTTTATATCAAAAGCATCTATCCATATATTTATCAAAGAGAAGCATTTTTAGGCAAAAGAATGTAAAGGAATTGTCTAAAAACTTTGAAGACCTGCCGGGTTTTATTGGGTGTCGCCCCGGGGGAGTAAACATACGGGGCTTTAATCCCGGTTTTGCTATAAGCGGTTAAAAAAGAAAACTCCCACCAGAAGATGGGAGCCTGCATGAACTAGGGTCATTTAAAACAGTGTAGCAGAAAAAAAGTTGATAATTACATCACGTAATAAGCTGGCTGTGGCTTATTTTCGGTCTTTTGCATGTTCCAGTCTTCCTCGTGCAGCATCTGTCTCAAATCCCGTTCAATGGTATTGCATATACTTGTCATTGGTGTATCTGTAGGTTTATTTTCAAACGGATCTTGCAGGTGAATGGCCATCTTCTCGATTAACAAGAAAGAAGCGGAGATCGCTATAACCAATGGTATTTCCATGGCGCCAAAGATATCAATCAACGCGAAGGGTAATAGCATAATAAAAAATAGTACCGTGAAATGCGTGTACAAGCTGTACGTGGCAGGGAATACGGTATTCTTGATTCGCTCGCATTTACCCATCGAATCACATAACCTAGTAAGTATTTGGTCTATGGCTACCTGCTGGTACGGATTGATCCATTGTTTGCGTAAGGCATAACGGATATCCCTGGCATGCAATTTCAAGATGGCGGCTGGCACATTGCTAAACTGGCTGATGTAATTCAGTTCCCGCCTTGATAATTTATTCTCTAATCCTTTCAATGGGTCTTGTTTCCTCAGTGATGCAGCCAGCGCGTAAGTCCAAGCTGACTGCCGCAATATGAACCGCCTTTGAAATTGCCTATGATCTTCCGATTCTATCGGTTCGTTCATCAAGGAAAGTACCTGCCTGCCCAAGCTGCGGGAATCGTTCACGATGGCGCCCCATATAGTCCTGGCTTCCCACCAACGGTCGTAAGCCTGGTTGGAGCGGAAGGCTAATAACAGCGATAGTACCGTTCCCAATACCATCGGCACTGCAAGCGGGATGGAGATATAATTGATATCATAATAATGATACATCACGTTGATGATCAATGTATAAACCGCCACGGCTAAAATTTCGTACTTTATTTTTCCATATACATACCCGATGGGTATATTTTTCTTCAGCAGCATGTCCTCTTCATTTAATGGTTACGAATACTGGCTTATAAGCTTTCCTTGATATTTATTGATGGATGTTATCGGTCAACAGCTCGGAAATCGTTGCACGTGTAATGTAATTTCTCTTCTGGGGGAATTTTACCGTCATCAGTTCCCAGCCCGAGCGGCGAATTAATGCGCTGGGATCATAACTTTCCGGGCTTGCTGCATGGTATTCGAAATCTTGCGGCAATGCGATGACATCAATATTGTTGGCCAACAAGAAGTTTTTGAAAGCAACTTTAGTATCTCCGTGGAAGTAAGTGATATCCAGTTTGCCGAAGGATTTGCCGTACTTGTTTTTAAGGATTTCGCAAGCATCGCAAAAATCGCGGCTCATTAACTTGATATGACTTTTATCGCGGGTGAAACTCATTAAGTCCATCAATGAAGAAGGCATCTTCAATGCATGGAAATAAATAATATTAATAGTTTCCTCTGCATGTTGCTCCGCGATGGCATGCACGTAACCTAAAGAACGGATTGAAAAGTCTGTTGGGATCAATATGTTTTTCATGGTAATTTTTATTTTGATACAAAACTACCACGGTGATATTAGGAAGCCGTTAGAGGTATATTAAAGGTGTTTAAAAAAGTGGTAAGAACCTGGTAAGCGCCGGTAAGAAAACGGTAAGAATCGACTTAAATCGGCAGTTCTAGCCTTATTTCAGTGCCCATGTTAACCTTGCTGAATACTACGATTTCCCCTTTATGCATGCGGATAATGTTTTGAGCCAGTGGCAAACCGATGCCGTAACCTTTGAATTTTCCTGTATTGGATGCCCGGAAAAAGGGGGAGAAGATATAGGGTAAATCCTCTTGCGGGATGCCGATGCCCCGGTCTTTTACGATGATGAAATTTTTCTTATCCGTAGCGGCTAATGCCATGGAAACGGGTTGGTTATCCGAATATTTGATAGCATTTAAAACGATATTGCTAAGCGCTAATTCCAGTAATTGGAAATTTCCTTGTATGACAAGCTTTTCATCTTCTTCTGGGAAAAGGGAATAATCTATCTCGACATGGTTATCCGGGTGAATTTTATCTACCACTTCTTTCACGGAAAAAAGTAGCTCATCCGTTCTGATCGGTCCCCAATCTTGCTTCTGGCCGTCAAAACCGGTTTGTGCTAAGTGTAATAAACTTTTAGTGATATGTTCTAACCTTTCGGCTTCCCGCAAGATATTGCGGATGGCTTGCACGTAATTTTCTTGAGAGCGGTCGCGGCATAGGGATAGCTCCGCTTCCCCTATGATGGCGGTTAAGGGCGTACTCAGCTCATGGGAAGCATTACTAACAAAGTTATTTTGCGTTTCGAAAGATGTTTCCAGGCGGTCGAGCATGTTGTTAAAAGTAGCTGCAAGCTCGTTCATCTCATCTTTATTCCCCCCGGTTTCCAACCTCGAATGGAGGTTCCGGCTGCTGATGCTTTTTACCTGCGTCATCATGTTCCTGATAGGCCGTAAAATAACCCTGGAGAAGAAATATCCGCCCGCCATGATCATCAGCGCTGCAAATATGGAACTGATGACGAGTATTTTCCTCAACATCAGCGAATATTCCGCACTATAATGGTTGATAGCTGAAACGATGACCAGGTAAGCATGTTCGTTATTATGATAATATACCCCGGCAAAAAAACGGTCTCCTTCCCGGTAAAATGTTTTTCCCAAAGCGATGGCTTCCCGGTAAAAGTAAGCCGGTAACTCCAGGTTATGGCTGGTTTGAACCTGTTTGGTCACGGGATCTACCCTTAGTACGAATTCCTGCTCGGAAGGCATCACTTCCAAATTTTCTTCACGGATCTCGTTATATATGGAGCTGAATGATTCCGATGAAGGAATAGCCGCTTTCGCGGTCAGGTAAGCCCTGATCTCAAGCCGTTTATAAAAATCCTCGAACGAGTATTGCGTAGCAAAATAATATACGAAGAAACTCATGGCCACGATGATGGAAACGGTCAACGCGGCAAAAAGCATCATGATCTTAGTGCGTATTTTCATCGGCCTTACTTTCTTTCAACATGTATCCTAAGCCCACCACGGTTTGGATTAACTCCGGCGACTCATTTTTATTGATTTTTTTCCTGAGATAATTAATGTAAACATCCACCACCTTGGTGTTCATATTAAAATCTATGCCCCAAACATGCTCCAATATTTCCATACGAGATAATACCTTGCGCGGGTTTTTAAACAGGTATTCCAGCAAACGGTACTCCGTGGCGGTTAGCGCGATTTCACGCCCGTTGCGTTGGGCGCTTTTCGTATCCAGGTTAAGTTGTAAATCGGCCAATCTCAGGACTTCTGTTTCAGCTTGGATGGCAGGGTTCTGTAACGGTCCTGGTGCAGGAGACGGCCCGTTATTATTCCTTCTCAACAGGGAGCGAACCCTAGCTTGAAGCTCCAATTGTTTGAAGGGTTTTAACATGTAATCGTCCGCGCCCGAATCCAAGCCCATTACAATATTTTCGGTAGTGCCAAGAGCCGTTAGCATGAGTATGGGTGTTTCCAATCCATGTTTACGTAATCTTTTGCAGACCTCGATCCCGTTAATTCCCGGCAACATGACATCCAGGATAATCAACTGGAACGCGTGTTCCGTGGCCATCTGGTAACCCGAATGGCCATCTAGGGCAACGCTTACTTCGTAGCCGACTTCCTGTAAACCGCGCGTAATCACGGAAACAACCGATGGTTCGTCTTCTATTAATAATATTTTCATGGACTCTTACCTGGTAAACAAACAAATTTAAGCAATGAAAGGATAGAAAGTGCCAGTTGATTTTATTCAATGTTGATATTAACAAGAATATCAACAATCTATTTGAATTATAATTGCCCGGCTAATTTTTCAGTGGAGAAATTATAACCGCCCTCAACAGTTATATTAAATGTCCTCCTGTTCATTTCTTGCAGTTTTTTGCTTGCCCAAAAAAAGGGCACAAATTGGCCATCAGGGCCGTCAATTTGATCGCTCGATTTAGCTTCTCTACTGCTGTAGGGCTTCGCTATCATCGGTGCGAAGTTTCATCCTTTTCTTGGCGGGTTAGCCGGGATTTTATATATCTTCCTTCGCTTATATCCTTGACCAGGTAATGAATTCAAGTACATTTAATGCAATTTTATTCGCACAACATTGTATTTGAATATATAAACGTATGTATATATATAATGTATAATTTGAAGAAATAGTTTTTTATAACGCGTTAAAAACTTATAAAAGAATACCTGGTATAAAGTTATAAACGGGCTTACAACAATATTAGGTTCCGGTTGAGAAATTCGGTACAGCCAAGTTTCTTGGTTGTACTATATTTGTCCATCTTAACGAAGAGGAAAGATGTACTATGCAGGATATGTTAACATTACTGAAGCAGCACTTCGGTTACACGGAGTTTAGGCACAATCAAAGGGCGATCATAGAAAATATAATGGCCGGCGAAGATACCGTGGTACTGATGCCAACCGGTGGAGGTAAATCTATTTGTTACCAACTCCCGGCATTAGCGCTGAAAGGTGTTACCATAGTGGTGTCGCCGTTAATTGCATTAATGAAAGACCAGGTGGATGCACTCTTGCAAAACGGTATCGAAGCAGCTTACCTGAATAGTACTTTGAATACAAGGGAACAACATTTTGTTTATAATCAGCTCCGCGATGGACATATCAAGTTGCTGTACGTGGCACCCGAAAGATTAATCGGTGGCGATGGTAAATTCTTGGAATATTTATCAGGTTGCAATATTTCCTTGATCGCGATAGATGAAGCGCATTGTATCAGCCAATGGGGGCATGATTTTCGACCGGAATACTTGGCATTGGGACAATTAAAAACACAGTTTCCGGGAGTTCCTATCATTGCATTAACTGCAACAGCGGATCAATTAACCCGCAAGGACATCATCGAGAAGTTGGCACTGAAGCGTTACAAGTTGTTTGAAAACTCTTTTAACCGGCCCAATATCAACTATTATGTACGCCCTAAAAAACAATACTTTTCGCACCTCGTACCGTATTTAAAATCTAAGGGTGATGATTCCGGTATCATTTATTGCCTTTCAAGGGCTAGCACCGAAACCTTGGCGGATGATTTGCGGGCGGAAGGAATTGCCGCGGAAGCATATCATGCAGGTTTAAACCGCCAGGTTCGAGAAGAAAGGCAGGAAAGGTTTTTAAAGGATGATATCAGGATAATGGTAGCCACCATCGCTTTCGGTATGGGTATCAATAAAAGTAATGTACGTTTCGTAGTGCATGTGGATCTTCCGAAAAATATTGAAGGCTATTACCAGGAAACGGGCCGTGCGGGCCGCGATGGTTTGCCCAGCGAAGCTTTATTGTATTATAGCGCCGGGGATGTGTTCAAGCTGAAGAACATGACCACGATCGACGGTAACAGGGCGCAGAGTGACATCATGCTCAAGAAGCTGGACCAGATGGCCGGGCTCTGTGAAACGCGCGTGTGCCGCAGGAAATATTTATTGAATTATTTCGATGAAGAGGCGCCGGAATATTGTGGTAAATGCGATCGTTGTTTGCAGAAGGATTTAAAAGTGGAAGGGACGATTCCCGTTCAGAAATTACTGAGCGCTGTTTTCCGCTTGCAAGGGCGCTTCGGTATCAATTACGTGATTGATTTTTTACGGGGAAGTAGCACGGTTAAGCACGAACATAGCGCTATCAAGACTTTCGGTATCGGTAAGGAATACAATAAAAAAGAATGGAGGGAGATCATCAGGGAGGTATTACACCAAGGCTACCTGCAACAATCGCAGGGAGAATACCCGGTGTTGATGTTGACGCCTGCCAGCGAAGAAGTATTATTCAAAAATGCTAAAGTTATGTTGGCCTGCTTGGCAGAGTTCGCATTATATAAAAAATCAAGGAAGGAAATACCGGCTGCAAGTACGGGGAAAGTTCAAGCCGGCATCGGAACATTGCCCGGCAGTACCTGGGTGGAACCATCGCAGATCGTTCCTTTACACCAGGAATTATTGCAATCCCTGAAAGCATTGAGAAAAGAGTTCGCGGTAAAAGAAAACGTACCCCCGTACCTCGTTTTCTCGGATGCAACCTTGCAGGAGTTAGCCACGTTTTTGCCATTAACATCAAGCCATATTGCCCAGATCAGCGGCTTTGGTGAACATAAGCTCGCCAAGTACGGGGATGCTTTCTTAGAAGAAGTCCAGGATTATTGCCTGAAAAATCATTTGTCTACCCAGGTACACGCCAAAGCAGGGAAGGAGCCCCCTGCAACTAAACGCAAATCATCGCAAGGGCCGAATGCCAGTACACAGCAAAGCTGGCAAATGTTTAACGACGGGCACCGGGTAGCCCGCATTGCGCAAGAAAGGGGAATTACAGAATCTACTGTTTATAATCACCTCGGGAATTATGTACGCAGCGGCGAATTGGATGTTAACCAAATCATGCCGCCTATGAAAGTACGGGATGCGTTGAACTTGTTACAAACAAAAGGGATGTTGCCATTAAAAAGTATGCGCGATGCTTTGGGTAACCAATATTCTTACGATGAATTGAAATTGGTGCAGCTACATTTTTTGTGGTTACAGGAGCAATATTGATGTTAGAAGCTTTCTTCTACATTTTCCGGGAGCCGGCTGCATACGCGTTACGATACTTCCTATAAATTTTTAAATATTACGGGCGGGATGAAAATTTCTTTAAAAAACTCCTGATTAATTGTATATTGGTATATAGAAATTTCCACGTTTTTATCATCGCATAAAATTTTATCAATGACCACTAACAACAATCGTAGGGCATTTTTGCGTCAAATGGGATTATTTGCCGCGGGAGCTACTCTTGTCCCTACAGTATTTGCTGCATGCAATTCAGGAAATAAAACTAGTAACGGAACGGACTCTACCGGCCAGGATGCTACCGCCGGCGCCAAGGAGTTATTCTTCAAAATTTCATTGGCAGAATGGTCTTTCCACAAGTCCTTATTTGATGGTAAGATGACGAACCTCGATTTTCCGGTGAAAGCCAAAAAAGATTTTGATATCAGCGCGGTGGAGTATGTTAATCAATTTTTCAAAGACAAAGCTAAAGACCAGCAGTATTTAGCCGAATTGAAAAAACGTGCCGATGATAATGGCGTTACCAACGTATTAATCATGATCGATGGCGAAGGAAACCTCGGTGATGCGGATGCTAAAGCCCGTGTTAAAGCGGTAGAAAACCACTATCAATGGGTGGAAGCCGCCAAGTATTTAGGATGCCACGCCATCCGCGTAAATGCTGCCGGTGAAGGTTCGGCTGATGAAGTATCTAAATCCGTAATCGAATCGCTGACCACCTTGGGAACGTTCGGTAAAGATCATGGCATCAATGTTATCGTAGAAAACCACGGTGGCTATTCATCAAATGGTAAATGGTTAGCCAATGTTATGAAGCAGGTTAATATGCCGAATGTGGGTACCTTGCCCGATTTCGGTAACTTCTGTATCGAAAGAACGAAGCCTACTGCCAATACGCCCGAAGCATGGGCAGCGACCAAGTGCTTGGAAGAGTATGATCGCTACCAAGGTGTTACCGAATTGATGCCTTATGCTAAAGGTGTTAGCGGGAAAACACATGAATTTGATGCGAACGGTAACTGTATTGAAACGGACTATTCCCGCATGTTGAAGATCGTGAAAGATGCAGGGTACACCGGTTATATAGACATCGAGTTTGAAGGTTCAGGCGTGTCGGAAGATGAAGGTGTACGTTTGACGAAGGAGTTGTTGATCCGCGCGGGAAGTGCACTGTCCTAATCGTATAATTTGTTTGAGATAATTATTGCTCCCCGGTCATACATTTGACCGGGGATTTTTTTGAAATTATGATCAGCCTTTCATGTTAGGGTAAAAGCTTTCAACACCGATGGAAATTACAAGAATAAGTACGAACTTTAAGATGTCCTCGATTGTTTAACATTCAAAACTCGTATCAATGGAACCAAAAGGAATGACCACATTATTAGGCGTATTGGAAGTATTAAAGGAGCGGGGCTATGACAAGGAATATAAACCGGTTCCCGGCGGACACCTCGAATGTTTAGCTAACGGCAATAAGTACGATCCTAAGAATTTACATATTATTAAGACATACCGTTTTGAAGGAGATTCGAATCCCTCTGATGCCGCGATCCTATATTTAATCGAAAATGAAAAAGAGGAGATCGGTTATCTCATTAATGCTTACGGGGCGTACAGTGATTTTGATGGGGATGATTTTGACGAGATGATCCGTAACATGCCGATCGAAGATCGCGAAGAACATTTGATTTTCAAAGAGTAATAAAAACGGCAATGCCGGTAGGATTGAACTACCGGCATTGCCGAATGGATATGGTAAGTTTTAAATAAAAAATAACAATAATAACTATGGCTCTTCAAATATAAGTGATCTATTGCTCCGTAACAAGAGCGCCGCGAATTAAAATTTCAAGACAACCTTATTGCCCTTAATTTTGAAATCGAAATCCAGTTTATCACCCAAAGCAGTCATAACTTCTTGTAAACCAGCATTTTTAAATTGTGCGTTGACCTTCGTTCCCGGATCGTAATTCCCCCTTACTTCGATTTGTATTCCGTACCAATCCTCCAACTTACGCAGTGCTACAGGCAAAGAGACATCCTGTAACTCCAGGTTTTGCGTCAACCAGTCATCCATCTCCTTAACCTCGTAATGTTCTGTTTCCATCAGGTCGATCTGTTTATTAGCCAAGATCATATCTCCCGGGCCTAAGGTCGCAGGCTCATTATCGGTGGAAGAATGGTAAGATTTAACTACCCTCAGCTTCCCGGAACGGACATATAATGTAGCGCCCGGTTGGCTTTCCATCGAACGGATCTTAAATGAGGTCCCCAGCGTAGTGGCGGTTAGTTTATCGGTTTTCACGACAAAAGGCCGCTCGTTTTCTTCTACGACGTTGAAGTAGGCTTCCCCGTTCAGGATCACCTGCCTAGACTTGCTGAAAGATTCGGGCACGTATAAACGGGAAGTGGAATTTAAAGTTACTTCCGTACCATCGGCCAGCACCACTTTCTTGCGATGGGCGCACTGGCTTTCATATGATTCGTAATGCTCGTTCTTGTCGAGCAAACTGGAAGAGTTGCTTGCCGGCATCCTGGGGTAGTATAACGCGATGGCTACGACTAACACTAAGAATGCTAATACGTAAGCATTTCTTTGCCATTTGTTCTTCTTTTTTCTCCGCAGCCAATTTTTCTTTGATACAGGTTGTTGATGTTCTTCTCCCATGGATAGTTTCACAGTTTTAATAACGTAAACCTAAAATTGCAATTTTTTTTAAGGATGTACAAATGATGAATTGCAATCTTTTCGCCGCATTGTTGTAATTTTTTTAATAAATAGTTGTGATGGTTGGATGACATTTAATTTCCTCCTAAGCTACTGAATATTAATCGTTCCGCCATCTTCTCCCGGGATTTTGTTAATGATTTTGGACTGCACTATCTTTGCGTGCCATGAATAAGCAGCTATCATTATCTTTCGAGGATACCGCTATAGCTTTCGAAAGCAAGTCGGACAAGGCTTTAAAAAAAGCCAATTTCCTGTTTAGTAATATCGGGAAACCCTGGCTTGTAAAGCTGGGAGGTATTATGACTCCCATAGCATTAAAATTGCATCTCCCGATCAGGGGGATAATTAAAAACACCATTTTCGAACAGTTTTGCGGCGGAGAAACCCTGGATGAGGCTGCTGCAACGGCCCGCCAACTGGATAAATACCATGTAGGGGTTGTATTAGACTACGGTGTGGAAGCGATGGAAGGGGAGGAGAATTACGATGCTGCCGTTCCGGAATTTATTAGGGCCATCCAATATGCTGCGTCACAACCAAATATCCCCTATATCAGCATAAAAATAACCGGTTTTGCCAACGTGGAACTACTGGAAAAACTCGATGCAAAGCAAGCGCTCTCCGGTGCCGAAATTGCCGAGTTTGAAAGGGTGCGCCAACGCATACTCGCTATTTGCGACGCTGCCGCCAAACACCATGTGGCCGTTTTGGTTGATGCCGAAGAATCTTGGATTCAACAGCCGGTAGATGATTTGACCGATGAAATGATGTCCTTGTTCAATAAGCAGGAAGTGATCGTTTATAATACTTTCCAAATGTACCGCCATGATCGCCTGGCGTTTTTGGAAGCATCGTACCGGAAAGCGAAATCCGCCGGCTACGTTTTAGGGGCCAAGCTAGTAAGGGGCGCATACATGGAAAAGGAGCGTAAGCGTGCCGAAGAGATGGGCTACCCTTCACCGATCCAACCTAGCAAGGATGCGACCGATCGGGATTATGACAAGGCGGTCATGTTTTGCCTCGATCACCTGGACGAGATCGCCGTTTTTATCGGTACACATAATGAAAATAGTTGCATGTTGGCCGCCCGTTTGTTGCATGAAAAAGGCTACGATCACCAGCATCCGCATGTGAGTTTTTCCCAATTATACGGTATGAGTGATAATATTTCATTTAACCTGGCACATGCGGGTTACAAGGTCTCTAAATATTTACCCTACGGTCCCGTGAGGGATGTTTTGCCTTATTTATTAAGACGGGCGCAGGAAAATACCTCGATGTCGGGGCAAATGGGGCGCGAATTGAAATTGATCCGCGAGGAAATGAAACGCCGCGGTATAAGATAATGACCTGTTTACCTTAAAATTGAACAGGAAAGGCCGCCATGATGTTTTATCTTGGCGGTGCGTTTTATTTTTTACCAACCCATGTTATAGAAGATGCCCGTTTCTATTATTTTTGCTTAAATTCATTAACCTTTCACCCGATGCAACAATACTTACAACTACTGCAACACATTATTGATAACGGTTCCAAGAAAAGCGACCGTACCGGGACGGGAACAACCAGCTGCTTCGGTTACCAAATGCGGTTTAATCTACAGGATGGTTTCCCCATGGTAACGACCAAGAAATTACATCTTAAATCGATCATCTATGAATTGTTGTGGTTTTTGAAAGGAGATACCAATATCGCTTACCTGAAAGAGCATGGTGTGAAGATATGGGACGAATGGGCTGATGAAAACGGTGACCTGGGGCCTGTATATGGCAAACAGTGGAGAAGCTGGGAAGCTAGTGATGGCAGGGTGATTGACCAGGTCAGCGATGTGGTTGAACAAATTAAAAACAACCCGCATTCCCGCCGCCTGATCGTCAACGCTTGGAACGTAGGTGATCTTCCCAAGATGGCTTTAAGTCCCTGTCATTGTATGTTCCAGTTTAACGTGGCCGATGGTAAGTTGGATTGCCAATTATACCAACGCAGCGCCGATGTGTTTTTGGGCGTGCCGTTTAATATCGCGTCTTATGCTTTGTTGACCTTGATGATCGCGCAGGTATGCGATCTTGAGCCGGGTGAATTTATACATACCTTCGGGGATGTTCATTTGTATAATAATCATATAGAGCAGGCGGCATTACAATTAACCCGCGAACCTTTACCATTGCCAACGATGAAGCTAAACCCGGCTGTAAAGAATATTTTCGATTTTAAATTCGAAGATTTCACGCTGGAAAATTATCAGTCGCACCCGCACATTAAAGCCCCGGTAGCTGTGTAATGAATGTGAATGAACCCGTAAAAATTATAAATCATGATCGTTTCTATCATCGTGGCTGCATCCGAAAATAACGTGATCGGTAAAAATAATGACTTGCCCTGGCGTTTACCGGCAGACTTGAAATATTTTAAGAATACGACCTGGGGGATGCCCGTAATCATGGGAAGAAAAACCTATGATTCCCTGGGAAAACCTTTACCCGGCAGGCAAAATATCGTGATCACCCGCCAGGAAGATTGGAAGGCGGAAGGGGTGCAGGTAACCAACTCCATAGAAAATGCCCTGTCCTTGGCACGCGCATGGGATGTGAATGAAGCTTTTATAACCGGTGGATCGGAAATTTTTAAACAAGCTTTGCCGATCACTGATCGCGTTTATTTAACCCGTGTAAAAGCGATCGTTGATGGGGATGCATATTTTCCTGAACTACCAACCGGTGAATGGGAGTTGAGCCGCGGCGAGTTACATGAGGCCGATGAAAAGAATCCTTATGAGTACGAATTCCAAGTGTGGGAGCGTAAAAATGGATTTTTAACTACCTGAAGATAACCGTACCTAAATTTTGTACGAGTTCCCGTTCAATTTGTTTTAGGTGCTGATGTAGCTCCATGCATTTTAGCAAGGCGTCAGCATCTTCATTTTTTTGAGATAACTCCATCTCTGACTGGTTTTCTTGCATCAGCTTGCGGATTTTCCGCAGTACGAGGTAGTTGGTAGTAGAAAGGGTATCTTTCAAGTAAGCATCATCGCCACAAACGGTATCGATCTCGAAACGATCTTTCCAGTTTTGGCTAAGTTCCGCTTCTTTATCTTCTAAAATTAAAGCAGTATGCTGCGCGATCTCTTGATCGGAATGGTATAAAAACCATTTCTTATCCGGGATATTCCCTTCATCGTACACCTTTTTATATTCCCTCAGAATTTTTTTAACGATTTCGCTATCAGCCAGCGACTCAAAATCGTAAGGTAGGTTGAAAACATAATCGGCTACCGTGTTGCGGTCTTCTTCGCTGAAACTTCTATCACCGAACCGCAATAATATTTTAACGAGTTCCCTTTCCTGTTTCTCATCGGAGTTAAATAACAGGGCATCAGCTACCGCTTCGTCCTTTAGTTCTTCATCTACGGGGGCTTCCGGCTCTTTAGTTTTAAATTGGGATTCTATTTTGCTGATGCGTTCGCGGATGAATTTATTGACCAGTTGAACCAAACCCTGCTCATCAATTTTGAGTAGCTGGCTGCATTGACGGATGTAATCCTGCTGCTTGGTGAAATCCTCGACCTTATCAATTTTTGAAATCGTTTCCGCGATTTCATTAACGAGCTGTGCCTTTTTTTGTGTATCATTCCCGGCATCTTGCAAGGAAGTATGAAGCTTGAAGAGGATAAAGTCCTGCTTATTTTCGGCAATAAATTCCCGGAATGCATCGGCCCCGATTTTCCTGACATAACTATCCGGATCTTCTTTATCCGGAAACAGCACCAACCTTACGTTCAAACCTTCCTCCACGGCCATATCTAAGCCCCTCAACGCGGCTTTAACACCGGCGCTATCACCATCGTATAAAATGGTGAGGTTGTTAGTATATTTCCTGATTAAGCGTAATTGGTCCTGCGTTAATGAAGTACCGCTGCTGGCCACCACGTTTTCAACCCCGGCTTGATGTAAAGAAACAACATCGGTATAACCTTCCACCAGTAAGCACTCATCTTGCCGATCGATCGCGTGCCGTGCAAAGTAGGTGCCGTATAACACGCGGCTCTTGATATAAATCTCGTTTTCAGGGGAGTTGATGTACTTTGGGGCACGATCGTGCTTCCCTAAAATACGCGCCCCGAAACCGAGTATCTTGCCCGATTGGTTATGGATAGGGAAGATGACCCTGCCCCGGTAATTATCTGCCGGTTGCTCGTTACGGATGGTTACCAAGCCTGTTTTCTGCAAATATTCCAGGTTGTAACCCTTTGCAAGGGCAGTATGAACGAAGGTATCCCGGGTGTTTAAGCAATACCCGAGCTGGAATTTCCGGATCGTTTCCTCGGTAAAGCCCCTCTCTTCGAAATAACTCAAACCCACGCTTTGACCTTCCTCGGAATTAAATAAGGTTTCCTGGAAATAATCCCGCGCGTAATTATTTATAATGAAAAGGCTGTCTGCTAATTGTTGCTTCTCCTTTATTTCCGGGCTAACTTCGGTTTCTTCCAGTTCAACATTATACTTCTGCGCCAACCACCGGATGGCTTCAACATAAGAATATTTCTCATGCTCCATCAGGAAATTGATCGCGTTGCCGCTTTTGCCACAACCGAAACATTTATAGATCTCCTTGCTGGGAGATACGGTAAACGAAGGCGTTTTTTCGTTATGGAAAGGGCATAAGCCAAGGTAATTCGCTCCCCTTTTTTTCAGGCGAACGAAGGAACCGACGATCTCAACGACATCAATCCGGCTTAGTATCTGTTGTATGGACTCTTGCTTAATCAAAATGATTAGGTGTAACGTGCAAACTTAAGGAAAATTGACCGAATGCTGCATTCCTAATTCGATCATCTCAAATGATTGTTACAAAACATTGAATAAAATTTACCATTCCAAGCATATTTATAAGTATCGGCTATTTCCCGGTAGAAACGCTCTTTGGGGCTACATTTTCCCTAAATTTGGTTGCTTCAAAATTAAAAGAAATGAAAGAGGTTTATATCGTATCGACAGCCCGTACCCCCATCGGGAGTTTAAATGGGGGCTTAGCACCGCTGCAAGCAACGCAATTGGGCGCATTGGTAATGAAAGCCGCCTTGGAAAGAGCCAAACTAGATCCTGCATCGGTGCAGGAAGTGTATATGGGAAACGTGTTAAGCGCTAACCTGGGGCAAGCCCCGGCTAATCAAGCCAGCATATATGCAGGGATCCCTACGAATGTACCCTGTACTACTGTTAATAAAGTATGCGCCTCCGGCATGAAAGCGATAATGCTGGGTGCACAAAGTATCATGTTAGGGGATAACGATATCGTCGTCGCGGGGGGTATGGAAAGTATGAGTAACACGCCTTATTACCTGGATAAAGCTAGGAATGGTTACCGCCTCGGCCATGGTACCGTAATCGATGGTATTATCCGCGATGGATTGTGGGATCCGTATAAAGATTACCATATGGGAAATGCCGCGGAAGTTTGCGCGAAAGAGTATAAAATTTCCCGCGAAGACCAGGATAATTACGCTATCGAAAGCTACAAACGTGCAGCGCAAGCCTGGGAAAAAGGCTGGTTTAACAACGAGGTGATTCCAGTAGAAGTGCCGGGAAAAGCGCCCGTTACCGTAGCTGAAGATGAAGATTTCAAGAAAGTGAAATTTGAAAAGATACCAAGTTTGAAGCCTAGTTTTCAGAAAGATGGTACAATTACGGCTGCCAACGCTTCCAATATTAACGATGGAGCGGCGGCTGTAGTGCTTATGAGCGGGGAAAAGGTAAAGGAACTAGGCGTAAAACCATTGGCAAAGATCATCAGCTTTGCCGATGCATCCCAGGATCCGGAATGGTTTACTACCAGCCCAGTGAAAGCGGTTAACAATGCCTTGAAGAAAGCCAAACTCGAAGTTTCCGATATGGATTTTGCCGAGATCAACGAAGCATTCTCCTGCGTTCCTATTGCGAATGAACGGGACTTAGGCATGGATCCTGCTAAAGTGAACGTTTGGGGTGGGGCAGTAGCTATCGGCCACCCGATCGGCTGTAGCGGCGCCAGGATTTTAATCACGTTGAATTCTATCCTGCATGCCAATAATGCCAAGTATGGCGTTGCCGGGATTTGCAACGGCGGCGGCGGCGCTAGCGCGATGATCATCGAGCGGGTATAAATTCATTCAAAAAATTAAAATATTTTAGGCACGGATGCTGAAAGTCTTTACCAGGAGTAAGGGAAGCATCCGTGCTTTCATTTTATGATAGTTTCCAGGCAAACAATCCCCTTGCTTTCTCCTTTTTCCTTTGGATTTTCGCGAACAAACGATATTTTTGCCAAGCCTTTTGAAGGAAAGGTGATTAACGTTCAAACTTTATTTAGAGTAAAATGCGTCAAATAGCTTTTAGACAAGCCTTAAGAGAAGCCCTGCAAGAGGAAATGCGTCGCGATGAAAACGTATTCCTGATGGGAGAAGAAGTGGCAGAATACAACGGAGCCTATAAAGTAAGCCAGGGAATGCTGGAAGAATTCGGGGAACGTAGGGTTATTGATACCCCGATCGCGGAACTCGGTTTCGCTGCTATCGGTGTAGGTGCTGCTCAAAACGGGTTACGCCCGGTAGTAGAATTTATGACTTGGAACTTTGCTGTTTTAGCACTCGACCAAATATTAAATACCGCTTCTAAAATGCTGGCAATGAGCGGCGGCCAGGTTGGTTGCCCGATAGTTTTCCGCGGGCCTAACGGCTCCGCAGGTCAATTGGGCGCTCAACACTCTACTGCATTCGAAAGTTATTATGCAAATATTCCCGGTATCAAGGTGATTTCTGTTTCTAACCCTTACGATGCCAAGGGTTTATTGAAATCCGCTATCAGGGATGATGACCCGGTAATTTTTATGGAAAGTGAAGTGATGTACGGTGAAATGGGCGAAGTGCCGGAAGAAGAGTACATTATTCCGATCGGTAAAGCAGATATCAAACGTGCAGGTAAAGATGTAACGATCGTTTCCTTCAATAAAATGATGAAAGTTGCCTTGGATGCAGCTGAAGAATTAGCCAAGGAAGGTATCGAAGCAGAAGTGATCGATTTACGCACCATCCGCCCGTTGGATTGGTTTACCATCCTGGAATCTGTAAAGAAAACAAACCGCTTGGTGATCGTCGAAGAACAATGGCCGTTCGCGAGCATTTCTTCCGAGATCTCTTACCGTATCCAGAAAGAAGGTTTCGATTACCTCGATGCCCCGATCCGCCGTATCACCGCTGCTGACGCACCGATGCACTATGCGCCGAACCTGGTGAAGTTATATCTTCCCGATGTTGAGCGTACCGTGAAATTGGTGAAGGAAGTGATGTACATGAAAAAGTAATTTCCTGTAAATTTATCATATCAAACGTCCCGTACCTTTAAAAAGGCGGGACGTTTTTATTTGGTTAACATGCATCAACATCTACACGGTTTACCAGAATATGATACCCGGTTCGAAGGGATCATGGGGTTGGAAATAGCCAGGCTTTTCCTCGTCGTTTACCCACCTTTCGGGGAACCGGATTGGGCACAACTGGATATTTCTTTCGGATTCGTTTTCCGGATCAACCCCGAACGGCTCATTGTAATTGCCACGGATGAAAGGGACCACTGGTCGCCCTGTATCTTCCCAGAGCCATTGCCGGGAAAAATATTCGATTGGAATGAATACAAACCGAGAATGCTCTCATGGATGGAATCCAAAATGCAAGACCAGTTCGGCTTCGAATATTTCGAGATAACAAGTGATCCGCTGTTTGCTAATATTAGCGGGCAAACAATTAAAAAGGTTGAATATGTAAAATTAAAGGGGAGGGAACCTTTCGGGGTGAAGATTTCTTTCGATAATGATTTTATCCTATCAACCGCCATCGCGGATGGGAATACCGTGGAGACGCGCGAGTTTAACCACCAGGGCAACCTTGCCCATTTCGAACGCCTCGGGATCATTTATTATGAACCTGTAATCTAAAAATATACCCATTGCCGGGGCTGCCTGGAAAGGCAAGACCTGCAATGGGTAATATATTTTATGGGGACTCCGGGGTTGACCCGCGAAGCCGGATCATGTCAATCAAATAAATCCGAGGAAAGATAACGGTCGCCGCGGTCACAAATAATCGCGACAATTACGCCTTTTTCCAGTTCTGCTGCTAACCTGGTAGCCGCAGAAATAGCGCCGCCGCTGCTCATTCCACAAAAAATAGCCTCCTCTTTAGCCAACCTTTTGGTCATGGTACGGGCATCTTTCTCATCGATGTCCATGATGCGATCTATACGGCTCCTGTCAAATATTTTGGGCAGATACGCTTCCGGCCATTTGCGGATGCCCGGAATCTTTGAGCCCTCCGTAGGTTGGCAGCCCACGATTTGTATGGCCGGGTTTTGTTCCTTCAAAAACTTGGAAACACCCATAATTGTGCCGGTAGTTCCCATGGCAGAGACGAAATGCGTAACCTGTTGCAAAGTATCTTTCCAAATTTCAGGACCGGTAGTCCGGTAATGCATCATATAATTATCCGGGTTGCCGAATTGGTTAAGGTTAAAATATCCCCCCTTGGCAACTTGGGCGTTCGTGTAATCAATGGCGCCTTCCATGGATTGTTCTTTCGGTGTAAGTATTACTTTGGCGCCGAATGCTTGCATGGTCAGTACGCGTTCCCGGGTAGCATCTTCCGGCATCACGATTTCTATCTCCACGCCGAAGAGGTTGGCAATCATGGCCAAGGCGATGCCCGTATTACCACTAGTCGCTTCGATGAGCTTCATGCCGGGTTTTAATTCGCCCCTGTCCAAAGCTCCTTTGATCATGCCGTAGGCAGCCCTGTCTTTCACGCTACCGCCTGGGTTGGTGCCTTCTAATTTGGCATATATCGTAACACCCGGCTTAGTATTTAAATGCTTCAGTGCAACCATGGGAGTATTACCCACGAGGTCTAACACGGATGTTTTGGGAAGGTTGTTCATTGTTAATTAATTAAATATTCCTGTTCTCTATAATATTCATACTGCCATCCGGCCTGTAGTAAATCCTAGAATAGGGGGGAACGGATTTAATCATCCATACATTCCCACCTATGATACTATGGTGACCAATAACCGTATCTCCTCCAAGAATAGTAGCCCCGGAGTAAATCACGACATGATCCTCTATCGTTGGGTGCCTTTTGCTTTGAGCCATGGACTTGTCAACGCTTAGGGCGCCGAGAGTCACACCCTGGTATAGTTTTACATGCATGCCGATAATTGTTGTTTCACCGATTACGATGCCTGTTCCATGGTCGATGCAGAAATACGGGGCGATCGTAGCTGCTGGGTGAATATCAACACCGGTGCGCGTATGCGCTATTTCCGTGATGATCCGCGGCATCAGGGGAATTCTCAACAAATGCAAGGCATGGGCGATACGGTAGGAAGCAACCGCGTAAAAACCGGGGTAAGTGCGGATGATCTCGTATTGGCAAGTTGCAGCCGGATCCCCTGCAAGAATAGCTTCGGCATCTTTTGTTAAGTCATCATAAATCCCGGGTACCATTTCCATGAATTCCGCGGCGGTTACGCCGGGACTTTGAAGCAATTGTTGGGCGATCGGCTCCAATAAATGGGTCAAGTCAGTTTGCAATTGCTGCATATATGCAATAATCTCGTCCTTGGGCAATACCCTGCCGGTATGTTCGGGGAACATCCAGTTGATCAAGCGGTTACAGAAGCTATGCACTATTTCGGTACAAGGATACGCCGCCGCCGCGGCAGCCGCATGACGTTCTTGGAGCGAGTGCAAAAAATTGTCCATCATAAAATGTATAGTTACCTATGGCGGATTAAAATTACATATTTACCCTGTAAATATAGTAGACTACTATTATTATTGAAATAAAAGTGAAATAACGACTATTCGCGTACAAATGACCGCAGTGTAAAATACTTTTAATCAAAAAAATGTATTATTTTCCATTTAAAGGTACAGCAAAGCTGCCATAAATTTTTCGTATGCACTTTCACGTTATGAATTGAATGTTCGGCAGGGAAAGCAGGGGGAGAAACTTTTAACAATCTGTTAACGGGGCAGCAAAATTTGAATAAAACTATTAATACAGTAAACATTTCCCTAATTTTGGCACTGTTTAATTAAAAATACTATATGGCTAATATCTTAATCATTGATGATGAAAAAAGTATCCGTAAGACCTTAACCGAAATTTTAAGTTATGAAGGTTACAAAATAGATGAAGCGGCGGATGGTGCTGAAGGCTTTAAAATGTTTAAAGAGAAAAGCTACGACGCAGTATTATGTGATATCAAGATGCCAAAGATGGATGGCCTTGAGTTCTTGGAAAAAGCAAAGGAAGCGAACCCGGATGTTCCCATCGTTATGGTGAGCGGTCACGGTAATATCGATACAGCCGTAGATGCGGTGAAAAAGGGCGCTTATGATTATATTTCGAAACCGCCAGATTTGAATCGACTGCTTATCACGTTGAGGAATGCACTCGATAAAACTTCGCTCGTTGCAGAAACGAAAGTATTGAGGAAAAAGGTGAACAAAACCCCGCAAATGATAGGGGATTCTGTACCCATTACCAAGATCAAGGACACGATTGAAAAAGTCGCCCCAACGGATGCCCGCGTATTAGTTACAGGTGAGAACGGGGTAGGTAAGGAGTTGGTAGCAAGATGGATACACGAGTATAGCAACCGTTCGAAAGGCCCGATGATAGAAGTTAACTGCGCGGCCATCCCGAGCGAGTTGATCGAAAGCGAATTGTTTGGCCACGAAAAAGGTTCCTTTACTTCCGCTATCAAGCAGCGGATAGGGAAATTTGAACAAGCAAGTGGCGGTACCCTGTTCCTAGACGAAATCGGGGACATGAGCTTGAGTGCACAAGCCAAGGTATTACGCGCCTTGCAAGAAGGAAAAATTACACGCGTAGGCGGCGATAAGGAAATTAGCGTGGATGTGCGTGTAATTGCCGCTACCAATAAAGATTTGTTAAAAGAAGTGGAAGAGAAAAACTTCCGTCTGGATCTATATCACCGCCTCAGCGTTATCCTGATACACGTCCCAGCATTGAACGAACGTTCCGATGATATTCCTTTACTTGTAGATCATTTCCTCGAAAGTGTTTGCGCGGAATACGGCATCGCGAAGAAAGGCATCGATAAACAAGCGGTGAAAGCTTTGCAGGAACATCGTTGGTCGGGAAACATCCGGGAACTCAGGAACGTGGTAGAACGCCTGGTGATCTTGTCCGGTAAAACTATTAATGCAGATGATGTAGAAAATTACGTCCTTCCTGCTAATAAGAGCAATGTTTAAAATCGCATCGCTCTTGTTATTTCATCATTTTAATCCTGATGGAGTTGAAAAATATATACTTGATCAGTGGTTTAGGTGCGGATGAGAGGATATTTCATAACCTGGTTTTCCCGGCAGGTTACAAGGTACATTACCTGCCGTGGATTCAACCTCTTGGCCCGTTTGAACCGATCGCTTCTTATGCTGCCAGGATGATTGAAAAAATTGATACTCCAGGAGAAGTATATCTCGTCGGGGTTTCTTTCGGGGGCATGATGTGTATCGAGATTGCCAAGTTGATCCGCGTCGAGAAAATTATCTTGATTTCTTCGATCAAGAATAAAGATGAAAAGCCTTATTTCTATAATAAGTTTACCCAGTACCTCTTCAATCACTTTTCCGATAACTTCGTTTTTAAAAACCGTGCTTTCTTTGTCAGGTTATTCTTACAATCACATTCTGCTGAAGAAAAAGCCCTCGTAAGGGATTATTTAAATAAGAAAGATTACAGCTACCTACGTTGGGCAGTTGGTGCCGTATTGGATTGGGATAATACCTGGATACCGGCTGCGCCGATGATTCATATCCATGGCTCTAAAGACCGACCTTTCCCGGTACGGAGCTCCAATCCCACCCACATTATTGAAGGGGGCGGCCATTTCATGGTATTAAACCGTGCTAAAGAGATCAGCGAATTGATTTCCAAATTCTTATTTAGCTAAGTAGGTTAACCGTTCTTGTTGCTCTTATTTATGCCAAGGCGTAAATATATTGCATTACCTCGTGTACAGATTTCAGTAATATTACATTGGCTGGCGCCGGTTGGCTGACATTTTCTACGGAAGCACCCGATACGATGACCGTCGTTCCCGGGAAGAGGCTACTTAGATTCTGGACGAAGTGATCCATTTCTTTTTTCATATAATGGGTAACGATATGTGCATAAAGATGGCTCACCGGCTTATGCATCGTGTAAAATTTGAGGTCTTCTAACGGAACGTTCGGCCCGAAATTGATTACGGGGAACCCGGTTTTCTTCAGTAAATATTGAACGAATAATACAGGTATCTCGTGGTGTTCGCCTTCAGGTAAGAACAGCAGGAAATGGTAATTGCCGTTAGTAGGCAATTCCAGCCCATCGATAGCTACCAGCATTTTCTTCCTGATAATCATGCTGGCAAAGTGTTCCTGTGCGGGCACAACGCTCCCGGTGAGCCAAAGTAGGCCCACTTTCTCAAGATAGGGGTAAATGACTTGCAAGATGCATTGCTCGAAGCCGATGCGTAAAATTACGGTATGGAAGATCTTCTCGAACTTGGCTTGATCAAAATCAATCATCGCTTCCACCAATTGGTTGACTTGCAATTGGTAATAATTGTTACTCGTTGGCTGTTCAAGTGATAAACGTATGATCTCCTCATCACTCATCTGGGCTAATTTTGAGATTTTGTACCCGTTATGGTACAAATAGGCTATTCTCATTATATGCTTCAGATCATCGTTATCGTACACCCTATGATTCGTATCCTTGCGTTTGGGCCGCAGTATCTGGTATCGTTGCTCCCAAATCCGGATCGTATGCGCCTTTATACCCGTTAGCTTTTCGACGTCTTTTATGGTAAAACTGTTCAATGTTTTGATATAGGTCAAACAAAAATAGAAATAAACTAGCGTTAGACCTTAGCATTTTAAGAAAACTTTTGCGGAAGAAAATTAGCTATCAATTTACAGAATATTATATTTGTTGTTAAAACTCTAAACGTACATTAATGAATTGGGCATTTTGGAAGAAAAAAGAGGATAAGCCGAAGAAGAAAAAATCGGCCGTTAGAGAATGGTTAGATGCAGCGATATTCGCTATCATAGCGGCTACCCTCATCCGTACCTTCATTTTTGAAGCATACACCATCCCGACTCCCTCCATGGAAAAATCGTTACTCGTAAACGATTTCTTATTCGTTAGTAAGATCGCTTACGGGCCGAGAATCCCCATGACACCCCTCGCGGTACCATTTACACATCATACATTGCCTTTTACCAAATATACCAAGGCTTACTCTGATGCCATTCACTGGAAATACAGGCGTATTCCCGGTTTTAAGGATATTAAAAATAATGATGTTGTCGTATTTAACTTCCCAGAGGGCGATACCGTAGCCTTGGAGCAGCAGGATGTTAGTTATTACGACCTGGTGAGACGATATGGCAGGGAAGCCGTTTGGAACCAGTATCATATCATAGCGCGACCGGTTGATAAAAGGGAAAACTACATTAAACGCTGTATGGGTATTGCCGGCGATACGCTACAAATAATTGGCGGTCAAGTACATATCAACGGGAAAGCGGCCCCGGTACCGGAAGGTAGCGAGCGCGTATACGTGGTGCAAACCGCTGAAGGGGAATTGAGTAACTCCCGGTTAGACGAGATGGATGTCGATGCCAAGAGCGAAGGATATCCCAATAGGGCCATGTTCGCAAAGTATGATTCATCTGGCAAGCAAGAACCCGGCAACTTTTATACTTATAACCTGACAAAAAGCATGGCAGAAACGGTGAGGTCCTGGGCGCCCAATGTGATGTCGGTTGATTCCCTGGTTGAAAAAAGGGTGGATCCGAGCGTATTTCCTTCTGACACGGCTAATTATAAATGGAACCTTGATAATTTTGGACCCCTGTACATTCCGAAGAAAGGCGCCACCATTACTTTGACCCTCCAAAATATTTCCTTGTACCGCAGGATTATCGATGTATACGAGGATAATGACCTCCAAATCAAGGACGGGCAAATATATATCAACGGTCAAGCTACCAACCAATATACTTTTAAAATGAATTATTATTTCATGATGGGGGATAACCGGAATGATTCACTGGATTCCCGTTTCTGGGGCTTTGTGCCCGAAGATCATGTCGTAGGTAAAGCCTGGTTGATCTGGATGAGCTACGGCGATAACGGCATCCGTTGGAGCAGGCTCTTTAAGGCTATAAAATAATACTATTATTAGATAAAAATTAAACGGTACGAGTTATTAACTTGTACCGTTTTTTATTGACTATTAAATTTCAATTGCCAAATGTTATCTACCCGGAACGTATTCAAATGTTTAGTCTTGATAAGTTTGACCGCCTGGAGTACATTGCTCCCTGCCCAAAAGAAATCTAAAAAGCCAAACGTAATCTTCATCTTGGCAGATGATATGGGTTTTGCCGACCTATCCTGTTATGGAAATATGCAAATACGTACTCCCCATTTAGACCAGATGGCAGCAGAAGGCTTTAAAGCTGGTAGTTTCGTGGTGCCGGCGCCGACTTGTTCCCCTGCCAGGGCATCTTTTTTAACCGGTAAATACCCGATCCGTGTCGGGATACCTTATGCCTTGGGTCCAGGGAATAAACACGGCTTAAACGATACCTATTTCAGCATTGCCAAGATGTTTAAAAGGGAAAACTATCAAACCATGATGATCGGGAAATGGCATCTTGGAGATCGTTCAGATACCAAACCAACAGGCCATGGCTTCGATCATTATTACGGGATGATGTACTCGCACGATTATAAATATCCGTTCGTTAAGACCGATACAACGCTCGCCATCTTTGAAGATAATAAAAGGGTAATAGAGAAACCCGACTTTACGAAGTTAATGGATCATTATACGGATAAAGCGAAAGAATTTATCAGTGAAGCATCGAAAAAAGATCAACCGTTCTTTTTATACTTACCTTACCCGATGCCGCATGCACCCGTTGGGACCACCGACCAGTGGAACGGTAAATCGGACGCCGGGAAGTACGGTGACGTGATCGAACATATTGACGGATGCGTAGGACAAATATTAACCCTGCTGCGCCAATTGGATATCGATGAAAATACATTGGTCATGTTTTCTAGTGATAACGGCCCCTGGAACGAAATGCCGGAACGTATGTTCGGGGAAAATATCGTGCAACCTTGGGATCACGGTTCCGTGGGACCTTTACGCGGCGGTAAGGCCAATACCTACGAAGGTGGGCACCGGGTACCTTTTATCGCCAGGTGGCCTGGGCATATCCCTGCCGCGCAATATTCATTACAATCATTGGTGATGTTTGATATGATGCCAACTTTGGCAGATGTGATCGGTTTCCCCGGAAACCAGTTGCCCCGAGACTTGGATGGTGTAAACAATTGGCCTGTAATTTCAGGAAAAAGTAAAGGTGGCGATCGCACGATTTATTACCTGAATGCCGGCGGAAAATATGAAGCCGTACGCAAGGGCGACTGGAAACTGAGAATTGCAAAAGTTAAAGATGCCGAAGTGCAATTGTTTAATCTTAAATCCGATATTTCTGAAAGGCATAACGTCGCTAACCGTTATCCTGGAAAAGTTGAAGAGCTTACGGCATTATTGAAACACCAGGAAGAAACCGGTTATTAATTGTTCTATTAGCGCCCCGTATTTATCATGGAATATGCTTATATTCAAGGATAAATACGGAGTGCATATGGAAAAAGTACTGCAATCGTTTAGTTATACAAAATACCCGGATAGCAGCGAATTGGATCCGGATGATGCATGGTTGTTGAATGAAGCTAGGGAAGTGACAGAACATGCATATGCTCCATATTCGCATTTCCAGGTTGGGGCCGTGATCAAGTTGGTTAACGGGGAAATAGTAGCAGGTACCAACCAGGAGAACGCTTCCTTTCCGGTGGGAATTTGCGCCGAGCGCGTAGCATTATCCGCAGCCGCATCTTTGTACCCCGGTATTCCAATTCTGACGATTGCCATCAGCTACCGCAACCTAGACGGGCAAAGTACCCACCCGATTTCACCCTGCGGCATTTGCCGGCAAACGTTGACGGAATACCAGTTGAGATTTGGCCATCCCATCCGTTTAATACTGGCAGGCTTAAGCGGTGAAGTGTACGTAATAGATGATGCCGAAGATTTATTGCCCTTAACTTTCTCGGTTACAGATATGAAATAATACCTGGAAAATTTACCCTCCCGCGGATTTTAAATTAAAATTTTATTATATTTGATATTGAAACCCCAAGAGGTTTCCCCTTATCCTTACATGAGAAATACCTATATCCTATGCATTATGCTATTGTTCAGTCAATGGCAATCACTCCACGCTATACCGCGGGAAGATAAAGCACGAGAATATTTCGAGGAAGGACAGCTCTTGCATAAAGAAGGCAAGTTAGGGGCGGCGATTGCCAAGTTTGAAGCGGCCATTCATGAAGATAATCAATTTGCAGCCGCTTATTTCGAGTTGGCGCAATTGTATTTTGAACGGGAACAGTTTGACATGGCCTTGGCTTACGGGAAAGTGGCCGGTAGGATGAATTGTAAACCTGCTACAGCTTTTCTCGGGAATTGTTACGAGGCAATGCAACAGGCTGAATTAGCCTTGCAGCAATATACCCTAGCTTTACAAAGAGAACCATCAGATGCGCATATCGCTTTTCGCCTCGCTTCACTTTATGCAAAGCAACAAGAATTTGCTTTTAGCATACCCTATTATTTAACCGCCCTGGCAGACAGTAGCTTACGTGCAGAAGCTTGTTACCAGTTGGCAAAGATGTATTTTCTTATGTCAAACTATCAAGGTGCAGCCCCGGCTTTTATACAAGCCGCCAATTGGGGGAGGATGAAAGATGCCGATTATTTCTACCACCTGGGACTAACTCAAATTAATCAAAATAATTTCAAAGAAGGTATTGCCAACTTAGAATCGGCACAAGTTTTGCGTACAAACGATATCCGGGTAATGCAGGTTTTGGCGGATGCTTATTTCAAGCAAGGAATGTTTTCCAAGGCTGTGCATCTATGGAAGAATATCTTAATTTTGCAACCCCAGAATGCTTTTGCCATGTTTATGCTTGGCAAATCTTTAATGGGAAACGGCGAAGTGGAAAAAGGTCAACTGATTTGTGATCAAGCCCTGAATTTGGGAGATGCAAGGTAGTTGATAGGTTAAATATTGATAAAGATCTTTAAATGATATCGCCGCAGTTGTTTAACACAAGGTGGAGTAGGAATAAGGCAAGCATTTTTACTTGAAAACTGCTTTGTGTTGGCTGTGGTATTTGTTGCCAGGTGTTAGCAGTGGCTTGAAACGCCATTTCGATTTTTGCAATCATTAATTAATATTGCTTATAACCGGGAAGCATGCGCAGAACAACATTTCGAGAAATGTTCCAGCAACTTCTTTCTTCCACTAACACCTGGTTCTTTGTTCACGGATTTATCGGATTTACAGATTTCACGGTGATGTAAGCGATTGTGAACTTTTTTAATGATCTCAAAGGTTTTTTATCTTTTCTATATTCTATATCTTCTAAATCTTCCTTACCTTTTTTATCTTCTATTCTATAATTTTTCTATCCTTGTTGTCCGGCTAAAATACTTGGATTCCTTACCTGGTCAAGGATATAGGCGAAGGATGATAAATTCAAAATATGGCCCCTGCAAAGAGAACCCTGGAACTTCGCACCCTTGATAGCGAACCACAGCTTGGCTATACAGTAGTACAAAAGCTGGATCGAGCGATCAAATTGGCGGCCGTAATGGCCAATTTGTGCCCTTTTTTGGTACCTTTTTTGGGCAAGCAAAAAAGTACAAGAAACGAGCAAATGAACATTGAATCGAACTATTGAGGGATCAAAAGTTCTCCCCGGCTAAAATTTAGTCGGACAATAATGTTTTTCTATCTTCTATTTCTTCCTTCCCTTTTTTATCGTCTATTCTATAATTTTTCTCCGACTAAAATTGCATTAAATTAACTTGGATTCCTTACCTGGTCAAGGACATAAGCGAAGGATGATAAATTCAAAATCTGGCTCCTGCAAAAATAACCCTGGAGCTTCGCACTGTTGATAGCGAACCACAGCTTGGCTATACAGTAGTACAAAAGCTGGATCGAGCAATCAAATTGGCGGCCGTAATGGCCAATTTGTGCCCTTTTTTGGTACCTTTTTTGGGCAAGCAAAAAAGTACAAGAAACGAGCAGATGAACATTGAATCGAACTATTGAGGGATCAAAAGTTCTCCCCGGTTAAAATTTAGTCGGACAATAATGTTTTTCTATATTTTTTGTTTATCAATTGGTATGTGCTTTTTTTAATGTCTAGAGTAAATTACATTCTTTCCGGAACAAGGATGCCCATTAGTTGTAATGCTCTTTGGATCGTTTTTGCGGTTAAAATAGCTATCTGGATCCTTAGTAATTTGGCTGCTTCATTTTCAGCATCAACAATTGAATAAACATATTTACCTTGCTCCTTTTTTGCATAGAAGGAGTTAAAGCTTTGCGCTAAGTTAAATGTATAATTTGCGATTACAGATGGACTCATTTCTTTGGCTGCATCTTCTATGATGCTTTCAAATTGTTCGCACATCATTATGAGTTCCTTTTCCATCGGTAATAAATTACCTTCGAATACGAAGCTATTCGCTTTCTCAATTTCTGCTGATGGGATATCTCGCAATATAGATTTAATCCTCGCGTAAGAATATTGTATAAATGGAGCCGTAAATCCGTGTAAGTCGATGGAGTCTTTCGGGTCAAATACGATACGCTTTTTAGGATCTACTTTTAACAAGAAGAATTTCATCGCGCCAACCCCGATCGTATAATAAAGTTGATCCAGCTCGTCTTTATTGAAATCCTTTACTTTTCCAAGTTCTTGAGTTTGTTGTGCAGCTGTTGCAATCATCTCTTCAACCAAGTCATCAGCATCCACAACGGTGCCTTCACGGCTTTTCATCTTCCCGAAAGGCAGTTCTACCATTCCGTAAGAGAGGTGGTAAATACCGGCGGCACAGGGTTCTCCTAACTTTTCAAGGATTAATTTTAAGACTTTGAAATGATAATTCTGTTCGTCGGCTACCACGTAAATACTTTGATCCATATGGTAGTCATTGTATTTTAACCGCGCTGTACCAAGGTCTTGCGTCATATAGACGGATGTGCCGTCACCGCGGAGAAGTAATTTTTCATCCAGGCCATCGGCGGTAAGGTCGATCCAAACAGAGTTATCTTCTTTTTTAAAGAGCACCCCTTTACGCAACCCTTCTTCAACCAGGTCTTTACCCAGCAAGTAAGTATCGCTTTCAAAGTAATATTTATCGAAATCTACGCCCATGCGGGTATAGGTTTCTTCGAAACCATCATAAACCCACTGGTTCATCATTGCCCATAAAGAACGAACTTCTGGATTACCGGCTTCCCACTGTTGCAACATGATTTTGGCTTGTTGCATAATTTCGGTGCGGTTGCGGCACATCTCGTTGATCTCGTCTTTTAGCTTTGATAGTTTTTCCTTCAGCTTGTTGATCTCCGGGTTTTTGGAATCATCGGCATTGCCGGCTTTTTCGAGCTTGCTTTTTTCTGTTTCCAGTTTTTGGAAAGCGGCGGTCAACTTTTCAATCTTCTCCCGGTCGTCCCCATCAAAATCCTTGAAATCACCATCGAACACGCGGATTTTTAATCCTTCTGCCTGGTCTCTCAATACAGATTCAAACTTCACGTAATAATCACCTACGAGGTGATCTCCCTTGATACCGGTAGATGCCGGGGTATCTCCGTGGGCATATAATTGCCAAGCCAGCATTGACTTACAAATATGTATGCCCCTGTCATTTACCAGGTTCGCTTTAATCACCTCGTAACCGTTCGCTTTCAAGATTTCAGCTACGCTGTAGCCCAGGAAGTTATTCCTCAAGTGGCCGAGGTGAAGCGGTTTATTGGTATTGGGCGATGAATACTCGACCATGATTTTCTTCCCGTTAGCAGGTTTTTGACCTAATTGCTCAATTGAATGCGCCTTTTGGGAGAATGTTGCCCAAAATTGATGGGCTATATTTAGGTTTAAAAATCCTTTTACCACGTTGAATCCGCTAAACAGCCCGGGGGCAATGCGCAGCAGCGTTTCGCCAATGGCCTGGCCCGTTTCTTCCGGCTTTTGGCGGCTCATTTTTGTGAATGGGAACACCACGATGGTATATTCCCCTTCAAATTCCGGTTTAGTAATATTTACGGCGATGTCCTGTTCACCAACTGCTTGTTGATAAAGCGATTGTACTGCCTCAACGGCAGCTTTTCTTATAGCTGTAACTATACTCATGTATTGAATTTAATCCATTAAATGCGGATTGCAAAGGTAATTCGAAATTCTAATTTAAGCAGCATTATCTCTGGAGGGGAGGCTACAATGTAGTTCTGGGGATAATTTTCCGCTCAAAGTTTCTATCGCCCGAAAGATGAAACGCATCCGGAGCTAGGTTCCGAGATGCGTTTCTTTAGTTGTGATAAATATGTAGCGATTATTTAAATCTATAAAATAGGCTGAATTGAGCCAAGGAGTTACTTTGGCAGCCATCGTTTACCAAGCCGAAAAATGAAGCCTCCGCAATATCGGTCAGCCCGAATACATACCTGAAGGAAACTCCTAATCCCCTGGATATTTCGTACCCGCAACCCAATCCCAAGCCTAAATCAGCGGTCTTGAACTGTTCGCCCACATCCTCGCTATCTCCTTCATGTTTAATTTTGGCGCCCAATTTAAAACCCACTTGGGGGCCTATTTCCAAGTTAAAGGCAGGAACAATATAGTATTGCACTATCAAGGGCACATTAAGATAACCCAAGGCCGTTTTAAATTTTTCATCCAGTACCTCGTATTTATTTCCTTGACCGGAATACAAGATTTCAGGCTGGAACGCCCATTTTTCATCCAGGTAAGTCCTCGCGAAAGCACCGATATGGAATGCAGCGCGGCTGCCGTCGCTGGATGTATTGGTAATATTGGCGATATTAAGACCCGCTTTCAGCCCGAAATGCATTTCTTGTGCAGCAACGGAAAGGCCAGCAAAACAAATAGATAAAAATAAAAATCCCAGTTTTTTCATATTAAGTTTAGGTTAATGACCGCTTCAAGGCAAAAAATATGCCTATAAAAAAGCGCCGCCCAAAATCTAGGCGGCGCCACAACAACTTAATTTAATTGATCTAATTTTATCTTAATTTCTAAAACAACATGTTAAGTTAATACAAGGTAAATTCAACACGGCGGTTTTGTTGTCTGCCCGCCGCTGTTTTATTTGTAGCAATCGGTTGTGTTTCCCCGAAACCGATCGCCTCAATGCGGCTCGGGTTAGCCCCTTGCGATACCAGGTAACTCTTCACGGCCTCGGCACGTTGCCTTGACAGGATCATGTTTTTCTGGGCATTACCCGTGTTATCCGTATGTCCGCTCAGGCGTAAACTCAAACCTTTAGTTTTTAATAATTCAGCTACCTTGTTAAGCGTTGGGTAGGACGAGGGATGAATCGCGGCTTTACCAACTTCGAATTCCAAGTTATGGATGGCATCCCTTACAATACGGTTATCTTCTTCCGTAACGCGTACTTCCACTTTTTCAGGCGGCGGCTTGGGCAGTTCGCAGCCGGAGCCATCAACCTTGGTATTTGGCGGCGTATCGGGACATTTATCAAACATATCACTGACACCATCATTATCGCTATCCTGGCTTAACTTATCAATTTGGCTACTAAGGTGAGCATTTTCCTTCTTCACGTTATCCAGCTCCCGCATTACGTTGTCCCTTTCAGCTTTCAATTCATCGTATGCTACGGCAGCGGAGTTTGTCCAAGCGAGTTGCGGCTTGTTTTTCTTTCCCAGGCTAAATTCTAGCCCGGCATACCCGTATGAGAATTTATCCTTATCGGGGCCTTTAACGTAACCATCGAGGTTATCACCATCCACGTAGTGCATGGTATAGCCCAGGTCGAGGTTCATGAAATCGTTCAATTTAAATTTTAGGCCTGCGCCTACCGGGATGAAAAATTCCGTGATGCCGTCACCGTTCGCATTGTAGTCCATCTCGTTATTCATGTTGTCGGTTATTTTGGGTTTATAACCGGCCAGTCCGCCCCCAACGGAAGCATAAAGTTGCACGTAGCTCCTGCGTTGCAACCAATTCAGGGTAAACACGTTCACGACGGCATTCAAGCTTCCGGACCAGTTGAGCTTGGTTGTAAACGATTGGTAAGGGCTATTGGGAGCTTGGCCATTACCCAGTTTGTTATCATTATTTCCCTGCAATTCGCCGGCGGTAAAATTGGCTCTCAAACCAAATGAATGAATTACTTGGTACTTCACGTAAGCGCCGTAACCATAGGAAACCTTCCACTTGGTGAAATCATTACTGCCACCGGTAACTGCTACCGGGGCCAGTAACCCTGCATTTACACCGATAGACCATTTCCTAAAATCCTTGGTGCCTTTAAATACACCGCCATTGGCATTGTCATTATCATTGTTCATGTTTTGGGCAAAGAGGATGCTTGGAGCAAGGGCCAAACCAACAATGATTGCTAAATTCTTTAAAAAAGGTTTCATCATAGTTGTGATATTCAATTAATTATTTATAATCAAGCAACAATCATCTGTCGAAAATGTTCATCTCGCTTGGTCCCTGGTATATAATTAACAGCCTTATTTGAGAAAATGACAGGTTGCTGCATACTTGGCAGGGAAGCAACAAATTGAAAATTTAGGCTGTTTGAATAAATGGGAAGGCTATTCATAATAGTTGAAATTGTAGGCATTTCATATGAAAATTGGGGTGTTTGGGGGTATTAACGACAAAAAATGCTGAAAATTAGGCAGCTATGCATGGAGAAAACAGACAGATTGTTGATCGAAGAACTTAATTTTTATTGAAAACTGTCATAATTGCACATTTGTTCGCTTGGCATAATCATTGACTATTGAGTGACATACCCTTTAGCGGGGTAAATCTTACAACATACACAAGGAGAATATTTATAATTATGGGAAAAATCATAGGCATTGACTTAGGTACTACCAACTCTTGCGTTGCCGTAATGGAAGGTAACGAACCGGTAGTAATTGCAAACGACGAAGGACGTAGAACCACGCCTTCGGTTGTGGCTTTCTTGAAAAACGGTGAAAGAAAGGTGGGTGATCCGGCAAAACGCCAGGCTATTACCAACCCAATTAATACCATAATGTCAGTAAAACGCTTTATGGGCCGTCATTTCGATGAAGTATCAAATGAAATCCCCCACTGGAGTTACAAAGTGGCGAGAGGTGAAAATAATACAACTCGTATTGATATCGATGGAAGGTTGTACACGCCGCAAGAGATTTCGGCTATGATCCTTCAAAAAATGAAAAAAACTGCGGAAGATTATTTAGGTCAAGAAGTAACAGAAGCGGTAATTACCGTGCCTGCTTACTTTAACGATGCGCAACGCCAGGCTACCAAGGAAGCCGGTGAGATCGCTGGCCTTACCGTTCGCAGGATCATCAACGAACCTACCGCTGCTGCCTTGGCTTACGGTTTGGAAAAGCAACACCAGGATAGCAAAATTGCCGTATTTGACCTCGGTGGTGGTACATTCGATATCTCCATCTTGGAATTAGGTGACGGTGTATTCGAAGTAAAATCTACCAATGGTGATACTCACTTAGGTGGTGATGACTTCGATAAAGTGATCATGGACTGGTTGGCTGAAGAGTTTAAGAAAGATGAAGCGGTAGATCTGCATAAAGATCCGATGGCTTGGCAACGTTTGAAAGAAGCGTCAGAAAAAGCTAAGATCGAGTTGTCTTCTTCTGCTGAAACAGAAATTAACTTGCCTTACATCACGGCTGTAGACGGTGTTCCGAAGCACTTGGTGAAGAAATTAACCCGTGCCAAGTTCGAGCAATTAAGCGATAGCTTGGTTGAAAGAACATTGGAACCTTGCCGTAAAGCTTTACAAGATGCCGGCATGTCTACTTCCGATATCGACGAAGTGATCTTGGTAGGTGGTTCTACACGTATTCCTAAGATCCAGGAAGTAGTTGAAAAATTCTTCGGCAAAAAACCGAATAAAGGTGTGAATCCTGATGAGGTAGTTGCTATCGGCGCTGCCATCCAAGGTGGTGTATTAACAGGTGAGGTGAAAGATGTATTGTTGCTCGATGTGACTCCATTGTCTCTCGGTATCGAAACCATGGGCGGTGTATTCACTAAATTGATCGAGTCCAACACTACGATCCCTACCAAGAAATCCGAATCATTCTCAACTGCTGCGGATAATCAACCTAGCGTGGAAATTCACGTATTGCAAGGTGAAAGGCCAATGGCGAATCAAAACCGTACCTTGGGCCGCTTTATCTTGAATGATATTCCACCTGCTCCACGTGGAGTTCCTCAAATCGAAGTGATCTTCGATATCGATGCCAACGGTATCTTGCACGTTACCGCTAAAGATAAAGGCACCGGTAAATCTCAAAATATCCGCATCGAAGCAGGTAGCGGTTTGAGCAAAGAGGAAGTGGAAAAAATGAAGGCAGAAGCTAAAGCAAACGAAACAGCCGATAAGGAACAACGCGAGCAAATTGAGAAGCTGAACCAAGCCGACGGCTTAGTATTCCAAACTGAAAAACAGTTGAAAGAATATGGTGATAAAATCCCGGCTGAAAAGAAAACGGTAATCGAAACTGCGGCTAACAAATTGAAAGAAGCACATAAAGCTCAAAACTTCGCAGAAATCGATGCGGCAACTGCTGAATTGAATGCTGCTTGGACTGCTGCTTCCGAAGAAATGTACAAAGCTACGCAAGGTCAAGCTGAACCTGGTGCTGACGGCGCTCAACAAAATGCTGGCGGCGGTCAGCAAGGCGCTGATCCCGGTGTAACGGATGCTGAGTTTGAAGAAGTGAAATAATACGGTATTGACCGTTAATAATACAGGAACCTTCCCCAGTGGAAGGTTCTTTTTTTTGCAGCCTATTCAGCGTGGAAAAAAGTATATTCGTTGAAACTTATTGAATCTGCGTTTTATTTCATGTTGATAAAATTTTACCTCCGGTTTTCTTCCAAATGGGGACAGCAAATGCTGCTCGTCGGCTCCGATCCCGGGCTCGGGAATATGAATTGGCATTATGCCAAGACGATGCAATACCTTGATGAAAATACCTGGTACATAGAATGTAATGTGGAGACCCTTGCAGGGGAAGAATTGGTATATCAATTTGCATTATTAGAGCAGGGCGAAATTTTACCATCCGGCCAACAGTTCTCATGCCGGTTGCCGGGGCATGAAAAAGAGGGAATGGTATTGCTGGATACTTGGATCGCTCCCCGTGATTTTAGGAATACGCTCACGAAGAAAATGTTTCCCGGTATCTTGCAACCCAGGGAAGTGCTTTCACAGCAGGAACCTGCGAAAGTTACATTGGAAATCATCGCCCCTTTATTACCTGCGCATATAAATGTATGCGTGCTAGGGGAACTACAAGATGCCATTCCTTGGGATGTAAATCATCCCCTAATGATGCAACATGCCGGCAATGGCAAATACCGCGCTTACATTGATAAGTATCATCCTGGAATGCAATATAAATACGCTCTCTTCGATACCAAGGAAGCTAAATTGCTACGGTATGAAGAAGGGGAGAACCGTAAGTTGGATTTGATGTTGCCGGGTGGAATGAGCCTTTCTGCGCATGACGGGTTTATACGTGTGCCGCAATATCCCTGGAAAGGCGCGGGGATCGTTGTCCCGGTATTCAGTTTACGTACTAGCAATGCTTCCGGTTGCGGGGAGTTCCTTGATTTAATTCCGCTGGGTGATTGGGCGGCTGCATGTGGCTTCAAATTGATCCAGGTTTTACCGGTTAATGATACCGGGGCTAATTTGAATTGGAAAGATTCCTATCCTTATGCCGCGATCTCCGTGTTTGCATTACACCCGATCTACCTGGATTTACATGCGGTCGGTTTATTACCGGAAGATCATCCGCTTCAGAAGGATTATACTGCTACCAAGGATAGGCTGAATCAAATGGATAGTTTGGATTACGAGGCGGTGATGTCCTTCAAGATGCAATATTTAAGGGCTTATTTTGATATAAACATGGCAAGTATCGTAAAAGAGCCTGCCTTTTTAACGTGGTTGGAAGCACAGGATTGGCTCCATGCTTATACTGCTTTTTGCGTGTTACGCGACCAAGTGGGTGATACGAAGTTCGATCTATGGGAGTTTAGAACTTACCGGGAATATATCGACAATCATGGAACAGCTTATACAACGGGGCAATTATTCTATGCCTTTATCCAGTACCAATTACATTTACAACTGGAGCTGGCCACGAAGTATTTGCATGGAAAAGGGATCATCCTAAAAGGAGATATCGCGATAGGAGTGCATCCGCAAAGCGCCGATGTATGGACGCATCCCGAGTTATTTAACCGTGGCTTCCAAGCGGGTGCGCCACCGGACTTATTTGCCGAAAAGGGGCAGAATTGGGGATTCCCCACTTATAATTGGGATGAAATGGCTAAAGATGGATACCATTGGTGGAGGCGGAGGTTACAGCTTATGTCAAGCTATTTCGATGCTTACCGTGTAGATCATATCCTAGGCTTTTTTAGGATTTGGCAAATACCTGCCAAGCAGGTAGAAGGTATACTGGGTTATTTCTCTCCCGCGGATGCTTTTAAATACGAAGATTTCGAAGCTGCTAATATCATTTTCGATAGGAAAAGATTTTGTGAGCCGTATATCAATGGCAAAGTATTAACGGGCATCTTTGGAAATGCTGCCGGGCAGGTGAAAAAAGCATATTTGATAGAGCAATATGATGGCACCTTCCAGCTTAAACCCGGTTTAAGTGACCAGCGGAGCGTATTGGATCAATTCGATGAAGGCAATATCCCCGGATCTTTATTGAGCGGAATATTACAGCTGTTGTCTAATGTATTATTCATTGAGTCGGTAGATGAAAATGGCTTTCGTTACCATCCTAGGTTTCAATTGGAAGATACATTGGGTTTCGATGAACTGGATATCCCGACCCGGTACAAGCTAAAGCAGATGCACGATGATTATTACTATCAACGTTCGGATGCGACTTGGAGACGTTCCGCATTATTAAAACTACCGGCTTTATACCATGCCGCCGATATGCTAATGTGCGCGGAGGACCTGGGTATGATACCGAAATCTGTAACCGGCGTATTGAACAGCTTAGGAATTTTACGCTTAGACATCCAGCGGATGCCCAAAAATGAAGGGCAGGTATTCGCCAACCTCTCGGAAAGTGATTATCTCGCCGTAGTAGCGCCGGGTACGCACGATGTAAGCGTATTACGGGCCTGGTGGAAGGAATTGACGCCAACAGAAAGAGCGAGGTATTCGCGTGATTTCCTAAAGTTAACAGGAGAAGTACCCGCGGAGCTCGAAGTCAATCACCTGGATACCATCTTGCAACAGCACTTGCAATCACCGGCAATGTGGTGTATCTTTCCTATACAAGATATCCTGGCAATCTCTTCTAAATGGCAGTTCCCGGATCCGTCGGGAGAGCGGATTAATATCCCGTCGAATGCGGAGCATTATTGGAAATACAGGGTTCATGTAAACTTGGATTCATTAATTGCCGATAAGGATTTTCAGGCTACCTGGCAGGCTAAACTGAAAAATGTAGGTAGGCTATAATTGTCGTTTAGTCGTTATAGTTAGTATTATAAGATTGAAAGTATCATGGAACTGAATCTATATCCATACGAATTAAAATTTCGGCACACTTTTACCATCTCGAGGAAATCAAAAGATGTGCAACCATTATTGGTAGTAGCTTTGTCAGAAAATGGACAAACCGGTCTAGGCGAGACAGCAGACAATAGTTATTATAACATGACCGTCCCCATACTGATGAATGCCATCGAGCAACATCGCGATTTTATAGAATCTTATAAATTAAGAAGTCCCGAAGTATTTTGGGAAGAATTATACCCCAAGTTTAAAGATAATATGTTTGCGCTTTGTGCCCTGGATATCGCCGCACATGATCTGCATGCAAGGTTACTCGGGAAGAAATTATACGAAGTATGGAATCTCGATATCTCAAATAACCCGCTGACAGATTATACCATCGGTATTGATTCAGTGGAAAACATGGTGAAGAAATTAGTTGAATTTCCATGGCCGATTTATAAGGTTAAGCTAGGTACGAAGGACGATATAAAAATTATCCGGGAGCTGAGAAAACATACGGATTCTGTTTTCAGGGTAGACGCAAACTGCGCTTGGGGCGTAGATGAAACCTTGCGTAATGCCGCTGCACTCAAGGAGCTAGGGGTAGAGTTTATAGAACAACCAATGCCGGCAGAAGATTGGGAAGGTATGAAAAAAGTCTACCGCGAATCTGCGCTGCCGTTATTTGCAGATGAAAGCTGCATCGTGGAGCAAGATGTGCGCAAATGTTTCGGGCTGTTTCACGGTATCAATATTAAATTGACTAAATGTGGCGGCATCACGCCTGCGCGGAGAATGATATTTGAAGCCAAATCATTGGGAATGCAAGTAATGACCGGGAGCATGAACGAAAGTACCGTGGGGACCTCGGCTGTAGCGCATTTATTACCCTACCTTGACCATGTTGATATGGATGGCCCGCTATTACTTGCAGAAGATACCGCTACGGGCGTTCGCATTGAAAACGGAAAAATTTTTTATGCAGATTTACCGGGAACCGGCGCCACATTGCTCCGTTCATAATATGAAATCAATCTATAACCCGGTAAAATTAACCTGCTTTGAATTGCGCTAATGGCAGGATAGCTGCATAATATACCCATAAAATATAGATAGGTTGAAATAGTAACCGGCTCCAAGTATACCAGGGCTTTGCAGGCAAGCCGCCGGGAGCAGGTAATTGTTTTATCGCAACATAGATATTAGCCGGAAACATCAATACCAGCAAAATGATGATTCCCCAAGCAGCAACAGTCTGCAAGCTTGGCACGAAAAGGGAGAGGCCGAATAGAATTTCCAAAACGCCGGAAATCAATACGCAAGCAGGAGCATACTTTGTCCAAGTAAGCATGTAAAGAAATTTTTCCGGCTTTAATAAGTGCATAAACCCGATGATGACAAATAATATTGCAACTGCTATTTTCATACAGTTAGGGAATGCTTTCAAATAGGGAATCGAACCGGTAAGCCCTATTAACCACGAAAATGAACTGATAGCCAATAAACCGATAAAAAATACCATGGATATTTGTTTTTATAAAAACAAATATCCATCAAATGTGGACCCGGTCGAACTAACAAATGTTAGGAATTATTTCCCGCTTAATTGTTTCCTGATACGGCTTAAACTTTCGGGGGCGATGCCCAGGTAGCTGGCAATGTATTTAATTGGGATCTGCTGGGCAATCTCGGCATGTTCGGATAATAATTGAACGTAGCGTTCTTGCGCCGTGAATTTTAGGAATGATAACTCCCGTAAGTATTTGCGTATGTATTGCTGCTCGGCTAATAGCCGGCCGATTCTTTCCGCGGTATGCGATTTTTGATAAAGTTCCTGCAAATGTTGATATTCAAAATAGTAACCTTTTACATCGGTCAATGTTTCCAAGCCAACAAGGGAGGGGGTGCGTGTAATAAATGAATGGTAAGCCGTTACAAACATGTTGGGAAATGCAAAGTCCAAGTTGATCTCCTCTTCGCCGTTTAAAGTAAAAACCTTGACAGCGCCTTCCGCTATAAAATAGATTGCGTGAACGGGATGGCCTATTTTTACAAGGGTATGACCTTGACGGTATTCAAAAGCTTGCAAGATCGATTCAAAATCTTGCCAATCCTGCTCCTCCAAATTGGTTAGTTTCCGTATTTGTTCTTTAACTATCGCGGTGCTCATAGATCCTGTTTTGACGGTATTATTCTTGCAAATACACCGTCTTAATGTTTAAAAATTCATGGGCGCCTACTTCCGAAAGCTCCCTTCCGTACCCCGACTGTTTAATGCCGCCAAAGGGCAACCTAGCATCGGAGCGAACCATCGCGTTTACAAATACGTTCCCGCTTTCGATTCTCTTGACCAGCGCGGCTGCTTTTTCCAAATCGTTTGTCCATAAGGATGCGCCGAGCCCGAAATTAGTAGTGTTGGCAAGTTGTATAGCATGTGTTTCATCATTAGCGGAAGTAATAGCAGCTAAAGGGCCGAAGGTTTCTTCATCGAAGGCTGTCATACCCGGTTGTACGCCGGTTAAGAGCGCCGGTAACACATTGCAGCCTTGCTGTTGTCCGCCGGTAACTAATTTTGCACCTTGCCTTATACTTTGTTGCAGTTGTTTCATTAAATCGTTGGCTAAATCCAGCCTGGCCATTGGCCCCATATCTGTCCCGGTACTGGTAGGATCTCCCTGTTTAATATTTTGAATAATGTTCGTTACCTGTTCGGTAAAGGGAGCTAAAATACTTTTTTCAACGATCCACCTTTTTGCCGCGATGCAAGACTGTCCTGCATTTTGCATCCTTGCTTGTACTGCTACCTTTGCAGCTTGGGCGATATCGGCATCTTTCAATACGATGAAAGGGTCGCTGCCACCGAGTTCTAATACCGATTTTTTCAGGTATTTTCCTGCCAAGGAAGCCACGCTCATGCCCGCCGGGGTACTTCCGGTTATTGTTACTCCTTGTACGCGCACATCCGCGATAACAGGTTCAATGTCTTTCGATGATACGAGTAGCGTTTGGAATGTTCCCGGTGGGAAACCTGCATCCAGGAAGATCTGCTCAATAGCTAATGCGCAACCGCTCACATTGCTAGCATGTTTTAATACGGCAGTATTCCCGGCAAGGATATTGGGTATCGCGAACCTGAAAACCTGCCAAAATGGGAAGTTCCACGGCATTATTGCTAAGATGATGCCTTTTGCTTCGTAGGAGATATAACTTTTGACGGAATCATCGGATGGTAGCGGTTTCGGTTGCAACATTTCCGCGATATGCTCCACGTAATATTTAGCTGTAGCTGCACATTTTAGCACTTCTGCCTTTGCTTCTTTATGTGTCTTACCCATTTCGGTAACGATGATAGCCGCGTGCTCATCTGCATGATCTTCCAGGTGTTTAACCAATGAAAGCATCATAGATTTACGCAAATCAAGGCTAGAATGTTGGAATTCGAGGAATTGTTGATGCCCCAGGCCGAGTTTTTTTTCAATCGAGGCGGCAGTATCCGCTACATAATTCGCAACAACTTCATTCGTATACGGGTTAATACTTTTAAAACTCATAAATCAAGGGTTTTTTAAGTGAAATGGTGCTACAAGACTATAAATTTACGGCAATTATAGCTTTAATGTCACCAATCCTACAAGTTGTCGTATAAATAACACAATTATAGATCCGGGAGTTACGTAATTTTGCATATCCAAAAAAGAAGGGGAATAAAGTATAAGTTATGAGTTTAAGTAGATCTAATATCATGATCATGGCCTTATCGACAGGCTTGATCGTAGCGAATATATATTATAGCCAGCCATTGCTCGTCTTGATCAGCCAAGATTTTGGCGTATCTGAAAGCAATGCGGGACAAGTTACATTTTTGAATCAATTTGGCTATGCGATGGGCTTGCTGTTTTGCGTACCCTTGGGCGACAAATTAGAGCGTAAGCAGCAGATATTGATTATGACGGCACTGGCGGTAGTATCATTGTTCGCCGCTGCATTGTCCGGAAATATTCTTATCCTTAAAGTTGTAAGCTTTTTCATTGGCTTTACATCGGTAGTGCCGCAGTTAATCTTGCCGATGGCTGCGCATTTGGCAGAACCGCAGAAGAGGGGTAAGGTTATCGGTACAATCATGAGCGGGCTATTGGTGGGTATATTGGTATCGAGAACCGTAAGTGGTATCATCGGTGCGCATTTCGGCTGGCGGGCCATGTTTTGGATCGCCGGTGGAATCTCGACCGTATTATTGATCGTTATGTTCGCGACTTTCCCGTTAAGTAAGCCGCGGTTCGAAGGTACCTACGGTAGCTTAATGCGATCTTTGCTGACACTCACGAAAGAACAGCCGTTATTAAGGGAAGCGGCTGCTATCAATGCCTGTAGTTTCGCTACTTTCGGGTTATTCTGGACTACAGTCGTGTTTTTATTAGCAGCGCCACCATTTAATTATGGCAGTGAAGTAATCGGTTTGATGGGATTAGCCGCTGCATTCGGCGCCTTGGGCGCTCCGTTGATCGGCAAAATTGCAGATAATAAAAATCCCAGGATCGCGATCGGGTACGGGATTACATTTATGATAGCCGGGTTCGTATTATTTTGGTTCTCCAGGACCAATGTTATTGGAATTATTATAGGTATTATCCTTTTAGACTTGGGATTACAAGGCATCCATGTTTCGAATCAGACGAGGATATACGCGATACTTCCGGAAGCACGTAACAGGATGAATACCGTTTTTATGACGATTAGTTTCCTCGGTACTGCTGCGGGGTCAGGGATCGGGTTATGGGTTTGGGGAATCGCTAAATGGGGCGGTGTTTGTATTGCGGCGCTTTTACTTGCCGGATGCGCATTTCTTATTTATTTCTTGACTTATAAGCCCGGCAATAAATTGGCGTTAAAATAGCTACGCAGCGGTAACATTTTTTTAATGTCTTTAAGGATATAAACAGTATTGCCCCCAGCATTAAAATAAATACCTGGATTGGGCATAAAAAATAAAACGCACACCGGTTGAAGGTGTGCGTTTATCTTTATTACCATCTAAAAATGTCAACTATTGCTCTACACGGGTAATCTTGATGATATTTGTAGGTAAATGTTCTTTTACAGGTGTGCTACCTGTATTTACAACTACATCATCTGTTTTCAAGAAGCCGCGTTCTTTCAGGATATTGATTTGATCGAAAATAATTTCGTCCAAACTGTGTTCTTCTGCATAATAGAAGGCACGTACTCCCCAACTTAAGCTCAATTGGTTTACCAGTGATTGCTCCTTGGTAAATACGTACAACGGTGATTTAGGACGGTAGCTACTCAACATGAAGCCCGTGTATCCCGATTGCGTCATCCCGATCAATGCATCGGCCTCTAGATCTTCAGCGATCTTACATGCATTGTAGCAAAGTGCATCACTTAAGAATGTAGGGGAGTGACGGTGAGGAATCAAATTCCTGTTATAAATAATAGATTCTTTTTCTACTTCCTGGATGATTTTTGTCATCGTTTCAATAACCAGGGTCGGGTGTTGACCGGTAGCTGTTTCCCCGCTCAACATTACCGCATCGGCGCCTTCCAGCACGGCATTAGCAACGTCGGTGATTTCGCTACGGTTGGGGCGGGTACGATCGATCATACTTTCCATCATCTGCGTAGCAACGATTACCGGTTTCGCGCGGTGGATACATTTGCGGATGATATCTTTTTGGATCATCGGCACTTGTTCAACCGGCAGTTCAACACCGAGGTCACCGCGGGCAATCATCACGCCATCACTTTCCCAGATGATCTCTTTCAAATTTTGAATTGCTTCCGGCTTTTCGATTTTGGAGATGATCTTGATCTTTGAATTGCGTTCTTCGATCTTCTTGCGGAGGTGGATCAAATCCTTGGCGCTGCGTACGAAGGATAAGGCGACCCAATCACATTCGTTATCGATGATGAATTGTAGGTCAATTTCATCTTTTTCCGTCAGGGCAGGCAAATTCACCTTTGTATCAGGAAGGTTAAACCCTTTCTTGGAGGAAAGGATACCGCCTAGTAAAACTTCCGCTTTAATTTCATGGTTCGGGGTAACTTCTCGAACGATGGTTTCGATCTTACCATCATCCAACAAGATTTTCTGGCCCGGTTTTACATCTTTATGAAGATCATGGTAAGACACGTAGATCTTTTCTTTGGTACCAACAACCTTCTCGTTGACGAAAGTCAATATATCACCTGTTACCAGGGGAAGGGCATTATTTTCGATTTCACCCACGCGTAATTTTGGGCCTTGTAAATCGGCCAGGATGGCGATATTATAAGGTTCGGTATTATTTATTTGGCGGATGTAAGAAATGATTTTTAATTTATTCTCATGATCTCCGTGCGAGAAATTCAAACGGAAAACATTCACCCCGGCTTGTACCAGTTCCAACAATTTTTCATAAGTATCGCAGGCGGGACCTACCGTGGCAACGATCTTCGTTTTGTGGGAAGAGTGTTGGCGCGCGGCAGCATTGTCCATTTGCTTGTGATAGTATTTAGACAAATCTTTTGTACTCATAGCATAAAATTTAACTCGCAAGTATTTTAACGATCTTGAACCATTCAGGATCAATTTTTTGTGTAGCTTTTACAGCATGGTCTAAAGGTGTATACTCAATTTGATTATTGACGATACCGATCATGTTGTTGTGGTGTTCGCCATCAAGCAGCGCCATTACGGCTGCGTAGCCCATCCTGCTGGCAACGAGGCGATCCAGGCAAGTAGGGCTGCCACCACGTTGGATGTGGCCTAATATACAAACGCGTGTATCTAAGTGGGGTAATCTTTCTTTAACAGCTTTGGCAACTTCGTTGGCACCGCCAAATTCATCTCCTTCCGCTACAACGATTAAGTTTACCAATTTTTGACGACGTTCGTTAGCTTGGAGGTCGTCGATAATATCTTCAATATTTGTTTTACGTTCCGGCATCAGGATATTTTCAGCGCCGGTGGCAATCCCGCTATGCAAAGCAATATAGCCTGCATCACGTCCCATTACTTCTATAATAAATAAGCGATCATGCGCATCCGCGGTATCCCTGATCTTATCGATGGCTTCAACCGCAGTATTCACGGCCGTATCAAAACCAATTGTGAAGTCGGAACCTGCAATGTCTTTATCGATAGTGCCGGGTAAACCGATACAAGGGATATCGAACTCGGTACTGAATTTCTGGGCTCCTTTAAAAGAACCGTCACCACCGATCACCACAATACCATCAATGCCGAATTTCTTTAAATTCTCATAAGCTTTTTTTCTACCTTCATACTCGTAAAATTCTTTACAGCGGGCAGTTTTAAGGATGGTGCCCCCGCGTTGGATAATGTTGGCCACAGTTTGATTTTCCATGGGAAAAATATCTCCAGTCAACATTCCCCTATAACCGTACATTACGCCATAAACATTCAACTGATGGTATATTCCCGTTCTCACCACTGCACGTATGGCAGCATTCATGCCCGGTGCATCGCCACCGGAAGTGAGAACCGCGATGTTATTCACTTTTTTCATAGACTACGTTAATATATGATACCCGGACAGGGCGCACAAAAATAACATTTTTTACTTCTGTTTCTAATTTTTATCTCATGAAATAACCGTAATTTTTAAAAATAATCAAATAAGTCACTTAAATTTTTAAAATTTTAACCCTATGTGTGATATTCGCATGAAATTCTTTTTATTTGGTTGTATAACCTTGATTCTCATGACTAGCAACAATTTTGCGCAAATTAGACTGGCATATCCACAGGCAAAACAGGTAGATTCGGTCGATAATTACCATGGAACAGTCGTAAAAGACCCTTACCGTTGGTTAGAAGATGATAATAGCGAAGCGACCAAGGAATGGGTTAATGCTCAAAATAAAGTTACCGATTCGTACTTGGCACAAATCCCTTTTAAAGATAAAATTAGGAAGCGCTTGGCCGAACTGATTAATTTTCCCCGGCTTGGCAATCCTTGGAGGGAAGGTAAATATTATTATTATTTTAAAAATGATGGTTTGCAAGATCAATCCATCCTTTACCGGCAAGAGGGTTTAGAGGGGGAACCCGAAATTTTTTTAGATCCCAATAAATTGTCAAACGACGGTACTGTTGCACTCGGGAACCTGGGCTTTTCCAAGGATGGGAAATATATGGTATATTTTATTTCAAAATCCGGCTCCGATTGGCAGGAGGCCTTTATAATGGAGGTCAATACCAAGACTTTGCTCGAAGATCATCTCGAATGGATCAAGTTTAGCGGTATCGCTTGGAAAGGAGATGGTTTTTATTACAGCCGCTACGACGAACCTTCGGAAGAAAGTCAATTATCCGGGAAAAATGAGTTCCACAAAGTGTATTACCACAGGATCGGTGACGCACAGGAACAAGATCTATTAATATATGTCGATAATGAACACCCTTTGCGCACGGCGTATGCAGGGGTGACTGAAGATGAGCGATTCCTGTTTGTATCGGCGTCGGAGGGTACTTCGGGTGTCGAATTATTGTATCGCGATCTACAAAATCCTGCCCAAGAGTCGCTGAAAGTGCTGGTGCCGGGATTTAAATATGACCCTTCCGCTGTTGATAATGTTGGTGATCAGTTACTTGTTTATACAAATGAGGATGCCCCTAATTATAAATTAGTCCAAATTGACCCGCGAAATCCAGGCAAGCAACAATGGAAGGAAATAATTCCGGAGGGAGAAGAAACTTTAAGCGGGGTGCAATCATCCGGCGGGAAATTATTCGCTAGTTACATGAAGGATGCGGTAAGTAAAGTGGTGCAGTATCAAAAAGACGGTACCCGCGAAAGGGAGATCAAATTTCCGGGTCTCGGTACAGCAAACGGTTTCAGCGGGAAGATTGAAGATGATATCGTATTTTATTCCTTTTCGACCTATACCGCTCCGACTACAGTGTATAAATATGAAATCGCCAGCGGCAAATCATCCCTATTCTATCAACCTGAAGTAAAGTTTGACCCGGCTGATTTTGAAACGAAATTGGTTTTTTATCCCAGTAAAGACGGCACGAAGGTTCCTTTATTCATATCATATAAGAAAGGGTTAGTCCAAGATGGTAATAACCCGGTTTTATTATATGCTTACGGGGGATTTAATATCTCGTTAACGCCTAGCTTCAGTACATCGAACCTGTTTTTTATGGAGCAGGGAGGAATTTATGCCGTTGCCTGCTTGAGGGGTGGGGGTGAATACGGCGAAGCTTGGCATAAAGCGGGCATGTTGGAACGGAAACAAAATGTATTCGATGACTTTATTGCCGCTGCCAGCTACTTGGTTCAAGAAAAATATACCAACAAAGATAAAATAGCCATCAGGGGAGGGTCAAATGGCGGATTGCTCGTAGGCGCCTGTATGACGCAACGCCCCGATTTGTTTAAAGTGGCATTGCCCGCAGTAGGTGTGATGGACATGCTGAGATTTCAAAAGTTTACGATCGGCTGGGCCTGGGTAGTGGAATATGGTTCGAGTGATAAAGCTGATCAATTTCCATATTTATATAAATATTCCCCTCTTCATAATTTGAAAAAAGGCGTTGAATATCCTGCGACGTTGATTACTACGGCAGATCATGATGATCGCGTTGTACCTGCACATTCTTTTAAATTCGCCGCCACTTTACAAGCTGACCAAGCAGGTAATAACCCGGTACTTATTAGGATAGAGGAAAAAGCAGGGCATGGCGCCGGTAAACCGGTATCCAAAGTTATCGATGAAGCGACGGATGTTTGGGCATTCACGATGTACAACCTTGGAATGGAGTATAAAGATTAATAAGAAAAAGCTATAATAAATTGAATGATGGAAAAAGTATTGATTACCGGGAGTAACGGCTTGCTAGGAAAATACTTGGTGCAGTTATATAGCCAACAGAAGGAGATCCGCTGCATCGCTTGTAGCAGGGGAGCTAACCGTTTGAAACAAACCGAGGGGTATGTTTACGAACCGGTCGATTTTACAAGCGAAGAAGCATTTCAAACCCTTGTTAGAAAGCACCGGCCACAAGTTATTATCCATGCCGGGGCGATGACGCAAGCCGACGATTGCGAAAGAAATAAGGAAGCTTGTTGGAATACGAATGTTACGGCAACGGAACAAATTGTCAAGATTGCGAACGAGGTTGGTGCATTCCTAGTATTTCTCTCTACAGACTTTGTTTTTGATGGGCTATCAGGACCCTACCGTGAAGAAGACCTGGTAAACCCGGTTAATTATTACGGGGCATCCAAAGTGGCAGCCGAGAGGGTCGTCATGCAAACCGCTAAGAATTGGGCTATCGTAAGAACCGTATTGGTATACGGTTTGGCCGATGATCCTAAAAGGGGCAATATCATTACCTGGGTGAGGGATAACCTTCGCTCCGGAAAAAATATCAAGGTGGTAACGGATCAATGGAGAACGCCCACTTATGCAGGAGATCTGGCGGAAGCTTGCCGTTTAATTGCCGGGAAGAGGGCTGGAGGCATTTTTCATATCAGTGGAGAGGAAATGCTTACCCCATTCGAAATGGCTCAGCAGGTTGCAAAATATTACAGTTTGGATGCAGGGTTAATGATTCCTGTTGATGCCGATTCTTTCACACAACCCGCTATGCGACCTGCCAAAACTGGTTTTATAATTGAAAAAGCGAAGGCTGTACTCGGTTATCAACCGATTTCATTTAATGAGGGGATTCGGTTATTGGAGCAATTGTAGCAATTGTAGATCCAGATCTGCTGGTCAGAATCATCTGGTCAGAATCAGCTGGTCAGAATCAGCTGTTCAGATTCATCTGGTCAGAATCAGCTGGTCAGAATGGGTCAGCTGGTCAGAATCATCTGTTCAGATTCATCTGGTCAGAATCAGCTGGTCAGAATCTGCTGGTCAGGGTCGCGACCCTGACCAACATAGATGAAAAAATATAGGTACAGGTCGGAACCTGTACCTACAATGATAATGCTTGCCAAAAAATTCATTTATTCAAAAACAATACTAGAGGTTTTTGAACCGTAATTTATCCTGATTTTCGAAGTTTCCGCGGCTGTATCTTGGACTGCTGAGCTTTTTTGAATAGCAATAAAATATTGGCTGGAGTCTTTTGCTGGAATGATATAAACATCCTGCTTATATCGTTTCAGTTGTTCATATCTTTTCGTTGCAGACGCTAAGGTAGGCTTGGATTCAAATATTACTTTGTAGGTAATTATAGAATCTTCAGGCCAGTTCGCTACAACCTGGGGAGCCTCAACTATATTATTTGATGAATCTGCCGCAGTTTTCGCTATTGAATCCGCGGTATTCATTTGTTGCTGGGTACTATCCGCTTTACTGGAGGTTAAAGTTGTATTGGGAGCAGCTGGAAAAATACTTTCCTGGCCTGGCAACATATTTTTATACAACAACCATACTACTACTACAGCAACGATTGCCAAAATTGGTAATACAATCCAATACCATTTTAACCTACCCGAATTTTCTTCTTCAAAAGGTGCGGCAGAAAGATGTTCCACCACTTCTTGGTTCACCTGCTCCGTATTACCAACTTTTACAACGGGTGGCGGAGCATCAGCGCCCCTTAATACATGCTGTACATCCAGCGCTTCGAAAGAACCGGGTATCTGTTGGGGGATGAATTGCAACTCCTGGTTGGCATTCATCCTCAAAGTGCCGATACCATCTATGACAAAAGGCGCTCCCGTAGCTAGTTGCGATTTTAATTCTTCTAAATATTTATCGTATTTGAGCTTGGCTACATCGGAAACAAGATGTTCGTTATTGGCGATCCATTGCACGCAGGAACCGTCGTCCGTCCAAGTATTACTGAAAGTAATTTGTTCCTTGGGCGGCATCAGTTTTTTTTCTGCAACATCAAACTGTGCCGGGATATGCTCGACTGTGAAAGTCCCCAAACCGGGTACTACACACGTTTGTTGTTTATATAAAACTTCAGCGATATACTGTTGCAACATGGGCTGTTAACTAGTTTAGAATACAAGTTTACGATTAAAATTTCAGCATTATACCACCGACGATGTTAAAGCCGTAGGATTTATAACCGTTCCAACGTTGGTACTCCGAGTTAAACAGGTTATTCGCATTTATCCAAAGGTTTACGTTCTTCCCGATATCGTAATTAGCGCCGAGGTTTAAATCGAAGGCGCCGTCTGTTTTAGCGAAATCATTTGGCGCCACCAGGTAATAGCTACCGCTGAAACCGTATAAGTCCCCTGTTAAATGTAATTTCTTCGCCACGCTCACCTGTGCATTCAGGTTAGCCATAAATGGCACCAAGCCCCAAGGTTTTAATTCGGTCGCCTGTTTGCGGTAATTAAACCAATCTCCTGAAACACGCACCTGGAATTTTTCTTCTTCTATATATCCAACTTCCGCATGTACTTGGAACGCTTTCATTTCAGTTTCGTTCCTAACATTAAACGTTTTACCGTCGGTATCATTATTTACGAAAAGGGCCATGTTTTCATATACGATAGAGGAAAACTTTGTATTGTAGTTAAAATGTCCGCCGATAGTACCTTTAATACCGGTATACCGCTCTTCGATACGGGTATTTGCCGGTTCACCCGGATAGCTGTCGATGAAAGGATTTTTCTGGGCCAGGTTGCGGAAATTATTCTTCTCGAAATATGAAATCCAACCGCTGCTAAGAATTAATTTCTTTTTCACGAGATGCGTTTCATTCACGATGTCCGGCAACAAATAGAATTTACTCTTTACGAAGCCAGTATTATCATAACCGTTCGTCCAGGTAGGGTTTGCACCGGCATGCAAGAAAAATCCGGGTTTGGCAATTTCCAATGCAGGATGGATGCTTACTACGTTATTGTTAATACTTTCGAGGTCTTTCTCCTTGAAGGTTGATAGGTCGGCAATGCCTTCCGCTTGCAGGTAGATGTCTTCGAATATTTGTTTTCTAAGCAAGGCTTTCAATGTGAAAGTGCGCTCGTTACGGTCGAAGGCATCATTGAAATAAATAAATTCCGCAGCCGGTTTAAAAATGAAACCCCATTCGTTGGTAGGCCTGTTTTTCAGACCGATTTTACCTATAAACTCGTTGAACGTTTGTTTTACATCCGCTTTGCTATAATCGTACAATGCATGATCGTATCCATAATAATGAACCTGGTTGCGGTTGTAAGCTACTTTGCCATCAATCTCGAACAAGGGTGAATAGTAAGTACCGGAGGCTAAAACGTTCACGTTGTTATAATCTTGATACTCGATATTTCCCTTGGACCCGATGTAATTAACGAATAGCCCGAAATTGTATTGATCATTTCTGCCGCTGCCGATGCCTGCTTGCACGAGCGGGGTTTTGAGATTACCGAAACCCACTTTCACGAAGTTATTCTGCAAGGCATTTACCGAGTCTTTTCCCAGGGCTAGTGGTCGCAAGGGAACCGGTTGGTACATGAAGTTGAGGTTCAATGCCGGAATATCGTAAGTCATACGTGCCCTACTGGTATCGGCAGCCGGGAGACTGGCGGTTAAATTCAACTTGGCGGCATCCCGCAGCTTGGGCTGGTAGGTCGAAATCAATTCGATGGTTGCCTGCTTCAGGGAATCTTGTGCAAAGGCAGCGGGCCCGATCAAAAGCCCGGCTCCTAATGCAACGAATAAGCGTGTACTATATTTGAATATGCGGTTCATTCCTAAAGTTTCTTTTTGATACATGTTATTTATCTTGAACAATAACCTGTCTACTTAATTTTTGAATTAGCTTTCTCATCCGCGGTCACTTTTTCCAGTTTTTCTTTCGCTTCATTTTTTAATGCCTCGATCGGGCAATTTTCTGCCACGCTTTGGAAAGTAGCTTTCGCGTTGAAATAATCTTTCTGCTTGGTGAATATATCTCCCAACAGTATATATGTTTTGGCGATCCAGAATTCGTATGAAGGCGTATTCTTGATCACGTCGAAGGCTGATTTTTCGGCGGTAGACAGTTCATTTTTCAAGAAGTAACAATAAGCAACATTGTACCTTGCTTCGGCGCCAATTTCTGATTTGGTAAGGCCGATCACGGTTTTGTATTCACGGATTGCCTCATCGTAAGCCGATTTTTGTTGTTGTGCTTTACCGAGATAGAAATGACCGATGATCTGATCATCCGTACTGATATTCGTACTGGAAAGCAACATCTCCGCGTATTGCGAAATATTATCCCATTGCTCTAACTGGTAGCTGGATCTCAATAACCCGCGTGTTGCAGCCAGGCTATTTTCTTTCGAAGTAGCTACTTCCTGTAGTTTTAGGAAATAATCATATGCTTTCTGATAATTTTTCTCCTGCGAATAATTTAATGATGCCGCCTGTAAAGCTGCACGTTCCGTGAAAGGACTAGCGCTTTGTGACAATACGTATTCATACCCGCTCAAAGCATTCTTATAATCTTTTACATTATAGTAAGATTCAGCTTTATAGAAATTGGCTGATAATGCGAACTGCCCGTCGGGATAACGTTGCAAGTAGCTATTGAATGCATTGGCCGCAGCGGTATAATCATTTTGCATGAATTTATTTTCTGCAGCAGTATAGGTCAATGAATCTTCTGCCGAAGTACTCAAAGTTCTACCGATAGATTTCATAAACGCCGTCAGCTCATCCGTTTTTCCTTCGCTGAGATAAATGGATCTCAAGCTTTCTACTGCTTCATTGGCTTCCGAGGTATTGGGGAATTTTTCTGCCACTTGCTTGTAATAAGAGATGGCAGTTCTTTGATTGCCCGCATTGTAATATGCCAGCCCAAGCTTCAACAAAGCCTTGGGGGCGTTGGCGCCGTTAGGTTGTTTGTCGAGAATATTTTTGAAATAAGGTATCGCTTCGTTGTATTGACGGTTAGAAAGGTAAGTGTTACCGATATCAAATTCAGCGTCATTGTTAAATGGAGAGTTCGGGAATTTGCTGTTCAATTGTTTCAGCAAGCTCAATTTCTCGTTATTCCTTCCTTGTAATCCCGCGATCACGCTTTTTTGATAGGTGGCATAATCCGCCCCTTGATCATTGTTAGCGATGATTCTATCATAAATAGCGCTGGCCCTGCCGTAATCTTTTACCATGTAATAGCAATCGGCGCTTCTCAATGCAGCATCACTGGCGATCCTAGAGGCATTCGGTCCCTTTGCTTGCTGGGCCGTTTCGAAATAAGGAAGCGCTTCAGAATATTTCTCCGCTTTCAACAAGCTGTAACCGAGGTTATAGCTGGCATTCTGTGCATTTGCTTCCCCGGAAGTAGGGGGGAATGTGCTGGAAAGGTATGATTTCAAATAAGGGATTGCTTGTTCGCTTTTATTTTGACGCAAAGCGATTTCAGCTTTCCAGAATTGCGCGAGGCTCTTTATTTCAGGATCGAAATTGTAAGAGAGCGCTTCGTCCAATAAACGGTTGGCTTCAGCAAGATTCCCGTCGTTTATCAATTCCGTGGCCCTGCCATATGCAACCCTTTGATGCGCTTTTTGAATGGTAGGGGATTTTTCCCCGATCTGTTCAATAGTAGCCAAAGCATCGCGGTAATTATTCGTATTCATAAATAATCCCACGATAATTTCGCGGGCTTCTTTATTGTACTTGGAACCAGGATAAGATTTCAGGAAGCCTGTTAGTTCTGCCAATGCGATATCGGCATAACCTAATTCGTAAGATAATTTGCCATAGTTGAACCTGGATATTTCTTGTTGCACCGGGTTGCTGCTATTGCGGGAACAAAATGCAAAGGCATTCCGGGCATTTGCTTTTTGGTTTGTTTTCAAATAGCAATCGCCTAATAGGTACATAGAGTTTTGTCCCAAGGAATCCTGTTCGCTGCTGAGTTGTTTAAAACCGTCGATCGCCTTGAGATAATTCCCGTTTTGATAATGGCTGAATGACAATTCATATACATCTTCACGGCTAACCTGGTCGGCATTTTTATTAAATTCTTCTAAGTAAGGTAATGCTTTCTTGTATTCGCCTTTCTCAAAATAAGCTTGACCAACTAATTTCCTCATTTCGGCATCGTAATAAAGGTTGCCTTTGTCGATATACGGTTGCGCGTAGGCCAACAATTTATCATGTTGCTTTTGGAAATAATAGATCTCCGCGATATAGTAAGGGACGATCGTCGCGTATTTAGGTTCTTTTTCAACCCTTTGGAAGCTTCTTAATGCTTCCGCGTACTGTTTATTGTAATAAGCGATGAAACCGTAGTAATAATTCGCCGGGATATAATATTTATTCTGAATTTCCTTGATAGATGCAAAAAGCGGTTGGGCTTTCTTGAAATCTTTCACGTTGAAATAGCAGTACGCCAGTTCGAACTTGGCATCCGCGATCTCGTCATTAGAAAGGTTGTCGATGCTCGCATTTTCGTAATAGGGAATCGCTTCTTTAAATTGATTTTTATGAAAATAATATTTCCCAAGCTCGTAACTAAGAAGTTGTTCCCTCGGGGTATTGTTAAACATTTTCACATAATCCAAAGCTACTTGTTCAGCATTGGGTTGGCCCAGCTTCAAAGCGCAAACTGCGTAATAGTAATGCGCATCCGCATTAACTAGCGAGCGGTTCGTTTCTTTGAAATAACCGACTTCATCGATTACTTGCCTGAACATTTGTAGCGCCACGGCATATTTGCCCTCTTTATATAGTAATTGAGCATCTTTAAAAGTCTTATCCTCGTCAGTATAAATCTTGGTTTGCTGGGCATGTGTCATGCTAGGCACCAAGACACTGGCCCCTGAAACGGCAATAGCCCAACAGGTAACCCTTTGGGAAATAAAAATGCGTGTTATGAATTGCTTCATGCTTTATCCTTTAAGCCTTTGTTTGCGTTTTAAAACGAATTGTCCGCTAAAATATTTCAATAGCCCTAACTGGTACACCCAAAAGAGAGCATCCAATTCCACCCGGGAACTGCTGGATTCCCCGTAAACTGCGCGTGGAAGTTGGCCTTTGGAACAAATATAATCGATTCTGCTCTTTACCTGGCGATAGGTTATCTACAGTGTTGTGGATAAGCACAAGATGTGGATAACTCGGGCTGCAATAATATGGCAATTCCTTATCTTGCATGGAGATCATCCTTACAAGAATCAAACCACAATTTAAATCTATGAGAAAACTATTTTCTGTGCGCTTTACCAATGGTTCCGTTAATTTTTCTTTACTTGTGATCCGCCTGGTTTTCGGTATCCTGCTGATGACCCATGGCTGGATGAAAATCGAGAATTTTAGCCAGATGTCGGGATCTTTCCCCGATCCATTTCACGTCACATCCAAAATTTCCTTGACCTTGGTCATTTTCGCTGAAGTATTTTGTGCCGGATTGGCCGTGATCGGACTTTTTACACGTTTAGCAGCAATCCCTGTAATTATTTGCATGTGCGTGATCGTTTTCATGATCCATGGCAATGATGCCGTTGCAAAACAAGAGCCAGGTATGATGTATTTGGCATCTTTCTTCGTATTATTGCTTTGCGGACCGGGCCGTTTCTCCTTGGATAGCCTGATCTGGAAATGATAATATTATAATTGTAGAACCATGTTTACGAGTACGACACGAATCAGGGTGCGGTATGGTGAGACCGACCAAATGGGTTATTTATATTACGGGAATTACGGTTTGTATTATGAAGTAGGCAGGGCGGAAGCTATACGCGAACTGGGCTTTACTTACCGCGAGTTAGAAGAGCAAGGCGTAATTATGCCGGTCGCCGAATTAAATGTTAAATATTTAAGACCAGCATTTTACGATGATTTGATCACCGTAAAAACAATTTTGAAAGAATTACCTTCCGCTTCTAAAATCCAGTTTCACAGCGAATTGTATAATGAAAAGGATGAATTGCTAAATGTCGGTGTGACTACACTCGTATTCGTTGATGCTACAACTAAGAAAAAAGTAGGTCTACCTCCTGCACTGAATGAACGGCTACTGCCTTATTTTAAATAACCTGCGGCGAATGCTGGGGGGCGATCACAAATGCGGGGGGCGATCGCGATCGCCCCCCAGCATTTATTTCAATTCATCTAGTAACCGCCACATTTTTTGTCTTGCTGTACCCGGCGATCCTACAAAATTATTTACTATAAAAGAGAATACATATTTGTGACCGTTCTTAGCCGTTGCATAACCCGTGTAGCTTCTCACGCCGTTGATATACCCGTCTTTCATCTTCAACTGGTTAATGGTTGGTAATGCATCGTAAAAAACATTGAACCAGGGTTCCTTTTGCGCAAGGAACATTACCTTGGCCAAACTTTCCGTTGTTATACGGTTGGCCGGGGAAAGTCCGCTTCCATCAAAAATATTCATGGAATTAGAATCGATACCTTCCATTTGCCATATCGAACGAAGCGCCGTAACGCCGTTCTTGGTGGAAACCGGCAAATGCTCTTCGTATGCTATCGTTTTAATCAGATGTTCCCCGAAAAGGTTGACGCTTTTTCTTAAGAACCAAAATATGATCTTGTCAAGCCCGGGGGAGGTGGTAATGTCAATAGTAGTGCCTTCAGCGGGAATCGCTTGTTGATTACGTCTTACCGTGGTAAATTCCCCGGTTACATCGATACCGCCTGATTTAAGTGCGGTTCTCAAACGGAATGCCGCATCTAATGCCGGGTCAGGCGTGGAGGCGGAGATGTCGAAGTTTCTTTCGTCTGCGCCGACGGTACCGCGCATATAAGCAATATTGCTGTACGGTGCAGAGTAAACGTAAGCATTATCCCCTGTTCCGTTGGCGCCGGTAGTTAATTCATTGACCAGTGTTAATTGAGGGATCCAGGGTTTCATCTGGATATACTCTACTTCTTTCCCGGTTTGTGTTGGTTTTAGTAAGATGTCGAACTGGTTTTCACGCCAGCTTAGCCCGCTTGGCCCGGCCCCGTAATAGTTGCCGATGTCTTGTACGATCCAGCCATCGGGAGTGGTTTGCGTATCGAAAAAACTATCATCGCCGATTATCCTGCCATTCACTTTTTTTATGCCGATGCCTTGTAAGGCAGCTGTCCATTTATCGAGTAATTTTTCTTCAATGGTTGATGACCAGCGCGGGCTAGCCAAACTTGGATCCCCGCCGCCTTTAATAATGATATCGCCATGCAAAGTTCCCGCGCTATCGATATGACCGGTATATTGTAGCCGGGTTTTATATTGATATCGTGGTCCCAGTTTTTTTAAAGCCGTTGCGGCGGTCAAAACTTTCAGGCAAGATGCTGGCGCCAGCGCTTGGTTTTCATTGACCTTGAATAATATTTTACCGCTATTGCCATCCAAAACGCAAATGGAATAGGAGGCGTATTTAAATTGATCATCTTGTACTAAGCTGTTAATGGCTTTCTGAAGTGTGCCTTCAATCTGTTGTGCCTGCATCGTTATACAGATACAACTCGACACAACGAGGGAAAGTATTTTTTTCATGCGACTAAATTAATAATGTGTTGGCAATTATTTCTCCTGTAAATTTGTTTATCGTTTATTTAAAAACCTTTCAGCGTGGAAAAAGTTACTGCCACTATAATTACGATCGGGGATGAACTCTTGATAGGACAGACTATTGATACAAATTCTGCCTGGATGGCGCAGCAATTGAACGCGGCAGGCATATGGGTACATCGCCGCGTGGCGATCGGGGATGATGCCAACGCGATCGCACAGGCTTTGGATGAGGAAAAATCGAAAACAAATATCATCTTGATCACCGGGGGATTAGGGCCGACAGCAGATGATATCACGAAACCTACCTTATGCAAGTATTTCGGCGGGAAGTTGGTAGAACATGCGCCCACGAAAGCCAGGTTGATTGAAATGATGCAGAAACGCGGGCTGGCAACCCTGGATAGAAATATGCAACAGGCCATGGTGCCGGATGTTTGCACGGTGATCGATAATTTAAGAGGTACGGCGCCGGGAATGTGGTTCGAACAAAACGGAAAAGTATTCGTATCGATGCCGGGCGTGCCCTTTGAAATGAAAGGATTGATGGAAGCATCGGTAATCCCGGCCTTGGTTGAGAAATTTCAACCCCCGGGACTATTACATAAAACATTGTTAACGGCAGGCATGGGAGAATCTTTTGTTGCGGAAAGACTGGTGGATTTCGAAGCACAATTGCCCGGGAATATCAAGTTGGCATATTTGCCTAGTTTCGGTGTTTTAAAATTGAGGTTAACGGCTAACGGCGTAGATAAAATCGCTGCTGAAAAAGAATTGGAAATACAATTTCATAAGCTTGCAGCTTTGGTGGAAGATATCATGGTGGCCGATGAAGATATATCCATGGCTGAAATCGTAGCGCAAATAATGCGGAAAGCAGGCGCCAGTATCGGTACGGCAGAAAGTTGTACCGGTGGCGGAATCGGCGCTGTAATTTCCTCGATTGCAGGCAGTAGCGATTATTTTAAAGGTGGTGTGACCAGTTATGCTAACGAGGTAAAGACGGGAATTTTAGGTGTACAGGAAAATACGTTAAAATTATATGGCGCAGTAAGCGAAGAAACGGCACTCGAAATGGTAAACGGGGCGTTAAAAGTATTACATACCGATTATGCCGTTGCGGTGACCGGTATTATGGGGCCGGGCGGTGGCTCAGATGATAAACCGGTAGGTACCGTCTGGATTGCCACGGCCAATAATAAGCGGGCTTACACGCGGAAATACGAATGGAGATACGATCGCAAAAGGAATACGGCATTGACGATTACGGCGGCGCTCGTACAATTGAAACGATTTGTTGAAGCAAAGCTGTAATTCCCGTGAAAATTGCGGCACCGTGCTGATATTAGGGCCGAAGCTGCGCGATTTAGGTGCAATTCCCTTATTTTTGTGACCCGCTAAACACTAAAACACTAAAACAAAAATTATGGCTATAGTCGAATTGGTGATGCCCAAGATGGGTGAAAGCATTATGGAAGCAACCATTCTGCGTTGGCATAAAAAGCCAGGAGATCCCGTAAAAGTGGATGATACCGTATTGGAAATTGCTACCGATAAAGTGGATAGCGAAGTTCCTTCTATAGCGGATGGTGAAATATCCGAAATCCTATTTAACGAGAACGATGTAGTGCCCGTTGGTACCGTCATTGCACGGATCAAAACAGAAAACGGCGCCGGCGCCGTTGCAAGCCCTGCTGCGCCCGAACCGCCAACAACGCAAGAAGCGCCGACTCCTGCCCCGGTAGCACAGGAAGCGCCCGTTACAGCTGCTCCTTTAAGTAGCAACGAACCCCGTTTTTATTCTCCGCTTGTTTTAACAATTGCACAACAGGAAGGTGTAAGTTTCTCTGAATTGGAAAAGATTCCGGGTTCAGGAAATGAAGGCCGTGTAACGAAAAAAGATATCTTGCAATACGTGGCGGATAAGAAAGCCGGGAAAGTGGCTCCCGCCGCTACAGCGCCCGTTTCAGCTCCAATAGAAAATACAACTGCCCAGGCGCCTGCGAAAGCAGCTAACCCCGAAAGCCGTTCTTACGGGGGCAATGTCGAGATCATCGAAATGGATCGCATGCGCAAGTTGATCGCGGATCATATGGTGAAAAGCAAGCAAGTGAGCCCGCACGTAAGTAGCTTCGCGGAAGCGGACGTTACTAACATGGTAAACTGGAGAAACCGTGTGAAGGGTACTTTCGAAAAACGCGAAGGGGAGAAGATCACTTTCATGCCCCTGTTCATCGAAGCAATCGTGAAATGCATAAAGAAATACCCGTTGGTGAATTGCTCTATCGATGGCGATAAGATCATTATCAAGAAAGATATTAATATCGGCATGGCAACAGCTTTACCAAGTGGTAACCTGATCGTTCCCGTTATTAAGAACGCAGATATGCTGAACTTGGTCGGGTTAACCAAACAGGTAAATAGCTTGGCTACCGCTGCCAGGAACAATAAATTGAAGCCCGATGATACCCAGAATGGTACCTTCACCATTACAAATGTCGGTACTTTCGGCAGCTTGGGCGGCACACCGATCATCAACCAACCCCAAGTAGCGATCTTGGCTGTTGGCGCGATTAAAAAACGGCCGGTAGTGATCGAGACACCGCAAGGCGACTCTATAGCGATCCGTCATATGATGTACCTTTCTATGAGCTACGATCACCGTATTGTGGATGGTTCCATCGGGGCATCATTCTTGAGTGCAGTGGCTGCGGAATTGGAGAATTTTGATCCGGAACGCGGGCTATAATCCGCGTGATGGGTTCACGATAGGCTGGGGATGGGTTGTGGCCCATCCCTGTAGAGCAAAAATAAACGCGCCGGCGAATTTTCACCGGCGCGTTTATTTTTTCGAATAAATGGTGATTAGTAACGACGTGGACCATATCCTCCACCACGGCTATTACCACCACCTCTAAAATTATTATTCGGTTGCTTGGGTCTAGCTTCGTTTACTGTTAATTGTTTACCATCCACCTCGCTGCCATTCAGATTTTCCAGAGCTTTTAATCCTTCTTCTTCGTTAGGCATTTCCACGAAACCGAAACCGCGGGAACGGCCAGTTTCATGATCTTTGATGATCTTAGCTGAGGTTACTTGTCCGAATTCGCTGAAGAGCTGGTGAAGGTCTTCATCGTTCAACCTGTAGTTCAGGTTGGCTACGTAGATGTTCATGAGAATGAAAGTTAAAAAATGAGATAATATTGAACTTAGTAAATATACCGCAAAAACAGATTCACCCCTAATATATTTTAGCATGTCATATAACTACCAGGTCGCCAATAATTTAAATACCTCCCGGTGGCGGGCAAGGCAGGAATTTTGAAATGGGGAAGTTGCTTATTTTTTTGTATATTAATAGAGCCCATTAAACCTGTAATTATGCGTCAACTCAGTCATACTTGGTTTGCAGACGGATATATTGATTTCGAATTGAAGAAATACACCCTCCTGGCTTATTTACAAGCTATAAATGAACATTTCAACCAGGTGAAATTATACCCTTCTTTATCTGACCTCGTTTTTCATTTTAATAACCTGGTCGCAATCAAAGAACATAAACATTGGATGCAACAGCAATTTCCCAAAAAACTTTCCGGGGTTGACCTGGAAAAGGTCCAGCTATTGTATGAAAGGATTGTGAATGATGATGAAATGATGGCTGAACTGGAAGATATTATAGAATATGCTATTGCCGAGATGGAAGGCACGATCCAGGAAGGTACCGGTATTTACGATTTTATTGAAGAACATCTTGGCGTTGAACCGGTAGGTATCATGCCGCTAAAGATGGATGAAGGGTTTATGTTGCTGCGAGATGGGCGCCACCGAGGCACCCTCGTATACCAGTACCGGGTAACATTGTTCGAACGGCACGACGAGCAGTACCGGGGGATTCATATGGATTACCGCTATCATTTCAAGAAAAGCTTTAGCAATACAAGGGAGCAAATAAAATATGAGCTAATTAAAAAGCATCAATGGGATTTCCCGAACCCTGCCGTCTTTTGTATTGAAACTGACCTGGTGGTGCCAGTAAGGGAAACATTATTACCCATTGCTAAAAGGTCGCTGGTAAAGTATATTTCGACGCATGCGGCTTAAGGCAGCGTAATCTTATCCATTTTTTCATCATCGAAACGAACGGTAACCTTTATGTTTAAAGGACTGTAATAATTTTCTAGTATGCCCTTGATTTTTTTCTTGGATTGGTCGGTATAAATTTTATTGCCGGCCAGCTGTTGCCGGGATTGTTGGTATAATTTCTTTTGTACTTCCGTGTACGTTTCATCATCTGAAAACGTGAACCAACCCTTCCTGGCGGATGCTTCCATTTCGTTGAGCCTTAGCTCGTAGGAGAGTAATTTGGGTGCCGGTAACTCGATGGTAATACCCTCGCCTTCTTTAAAATGGAGCTTAAAATTCTTGTCGTCCAAGTCAACTCCATACTTGGCTATATAGGGTACGTTCACCCAAACGGTATTTTCAGCGAATGTTTTTTTCAGATTATCGGTCCAGTCCCCTGAATTTTCAATATTACTCCGCTTTATACTGGCAGTTCCCCGCACTTCGAGGGTGGCCAATTCTGCGATCTCCTTAACAACGAAACTATTGGAAACTACCTGTTGCGTTACGGTCTTGCTTCCGTATCTCTTGCCCAATGCGAAAACCGCGATTAAAATAAACAGGATGACAATCCAAGCTAATATTTTCTTCATAATATTGGTGGTAATCTGCTTTCCAATATAAGAAAATTTTATGATGGCTTCTGTTCGTATGTTAGGCTCGCGATTAAAGTTGCATGTTCGGGAAATTGTGACTGTAAACGGTTCCGTTCTGCCATTTCAAAATCCTGGAAATCAAACCCGGGAGATACCGTGCAGCCTACTAAACTATACCCGCCCGGTTCTGCCACCTTGGCTGCGAACCAGCTACCCGCCGGTATTACAACTTGGAATTGGCAACCTTGACTTGCTGCATTTCCCAGCTTATGTAAAATAAAGGTACCGTCAACTTGAATCTCGTAAATATGCAGGGGCACACCATCATAAAAATGCCACATCTCATCGGATCGGATGCGGTGAAAGGCGGAAAATTGCCCCGCCTCAAGCAAAAAATAAATTGCTGTGGAAGCATGCCGTGTACCGCGATCGGTTGGTATTTCAATAGCAGCACGGTAAGTTTCTTTGAAGGCCCCGCCTTCAGGATGAGGTAACAAGCCTAAAGTAGATTTCCAGTATTGGGCTGACTTAGTCATTTTGAATTTGATTTTTATAAATGCTGGGTCTATGAATTTGCATGAAAATTTCAGGGTTGGGCACCGCCGTAAATCCAAATTGTTTGTATAAACCATGTGCATCCCGGGTGGCTAACATAATTCTTCTCAAGCCCTTCATATCCGGATGTTCCAAGATAGCTTTCATCATGAATTTAGACAGTCCTTTTCCCCTGTAACCAGGAATAACAAATACATCTGCCAAATATGCAAAGGTGGCTCTATCGGTAACCATCCTGGCAAAGCCCAGCTGCTGCCCACCGCCATGATATAAACCAAAACATAAAGAATGTTCCACAGATTTAGCTATAACTTCTACCGGGATATTTTCAGCCCAATAGGTACCAGACAATACCTTGTAAATCAATTCTAAATCCAGCAAATCCTTATCGGTACTCAGCTTAAACCCATCAGACAAAACTTCATACACATCCATAACTATTTTTCAACGAAAATAAATCTTTTAATAAGTATCTCCATCCCAAAAACAAAGCCAAGCAAAAATCAGTGCAATTCATAAATCCCAAATAATTGCTGGAAGCTAAATATAATTAAGCCGGCTCCAAAAATGAAGCCGGCTCAATATTGATAAAGTGTCCTTATTGAAAGGATCAGCTAGCAGCAGCAGGGTACAATGATTGTGCTACTTGCTGAATCTTCCTGAAAGAAATCTGCATTGTCGGTTTTCGATCTTTTTGCGTTGCTAGAATATTTTTATTGGAACCGAAATAATAAAAATCTTTTACGAATTGCGAAGGACTGCTATAGCCATTTTGGGCCAATACATGGCGCCATGCCGGCGTATGCAGCTTATGCACCTGCTGCATCGTTGCGGTAAACCGCGTAATCCTGCAATACATTTGAGGGGTAAGACCGGTAACTTCCATGAACTGTCTTTCCAATGTATGCCGGGAAGTTTTGAAATATTTAGCCATGGCATCCCAGTCTATTACCGTTTTCTGCATCTCCATATAATGAATCATGCTATCAACTTCTTTTAAATAGCAGGTATGGTATTGCATTTTTTGTATCAAGCTGCTATCCATCAAGCGGATCATTTCGTCGAATGATCTTGCCGAGGATATTGAATCGCATATATTTTGCCAAAAGTTAAAATCTATCTTCAGCAGGTCCCTGTAATAATTAACAACGGTATCCATGCTCAGACCTAGGAGGCGATAAGCGCCGTAAGTGTTCAAGCGCACCACGAATGCTTTTACCGGGCCGCTAACTTTCGTGGTTTGTTTGCAACTGAACGGTCCTACTACGGACGCCTTCGGTAGTTCAAACGGTACGTGCTCGCAGGGCTGGCATGTAATGGAACCGGAAAGTATAAATACGAGCGATTGTTCACCGAGGGTAAACAACTTATGATGGTGGGACAGCTCATCCCAGCTTTCCATCTCAACATAAGTATATTGCTGTACATAAGGTCGCAATGACAATTGAGCAAGTTTTGACTGGCTTTTCATAGGTGCAAGGCATTAATATGAAGCAATAGGATAGTTTCGGTTTTCTAAATTTATAGTAAATATACAATATTATTCACATATAAATCGTTTTGCATGAAAATTTTTAAATAGCCGGGGCGATAAATTTTGATCTGTTTATAATTGCTTGAAAATCAATAGGCGGCTGAAAATGAATTTCAGCCGCCTATCGAAAAGTTATATCATACTTGTTATTTCACGGTATCCCAACCCCAATCGATCCCTTTTTCTGTTGCGGGAACACCGTATTTTATCCATTCAACGTTCGGTCCGCCCTTGAGGTAATAATCAAAGAACTGTTGTTCCCGCCGCTGTATATCTTTCCGGTTCTGACGCATCATCAGGTTATGTTCATCATTGTTGTAGTTCAACAACCAAGTAGGTTTCCCCAGTCTTCTCAAACCGGTAAACATCTCGATACCTTGGTACCAAGGTACAGCGCCATCACCATCGTTTGCCATGATAACTACGGGCGTTTCAACATTTGGCAAATGGAATAAGGGTGAGTTGGCAATATATGCTTCCTGGTCTTCCCAGAGTGTTGCCCCGATCCTTGATTGACCTAATTCATATTGGAACTGACGGTTCATCCCGCTTCCCCAGCGGATTCCGCCATATGCACTGGTCATATTGGCAACTGGGGCGCCCGACCATGCTGCTTTAAACAAATTGGTGCGGGTTATTAAATAAGCTACCTGGTAACCGCCCCAGCTTTGACCTTGTATGCCCATATTTTTACCATCGATATAGGGCAATTTGGTTAAACTCTCTGCCCCGCTCACGATATAATCGTAAGCGCTTTCTCCCGGCTGCCCCTTCTCGTAAGTGATGTCCGGTGCGAAAACAATATAGCCGCGGCTTACGAAAAATGATATGTTTAAGCGTGATGGAGTGGGAGCAGGAGCTTGGTAATTATATAGCCCGTCCGACAATTTCTCGTAGAAATAAAGTAGTACAGGGTACTTTTTACCCGGGTTAAAGTCTTCCGGTTTGTATAATATCCCCGTACTTTTATGTCCTTTAAAAGTTGTCCAGGTATAGAGTTCGGCTGTACCCCAATTATAATTTGCCTGTTGTGGGTTGATCTGGCTATACTGGGTGGCATCCGCGATATCTTTTCCCCCGAAAACATTCGGAGACATTTCGTAGGTGCTCTTCGTGAAGGTGAAATAAGAAGCATTTTTTGCCTTCCGTAAAGAGCGGTAGGCAAAGGGAGCCATTATCACTTCTTGCAAAGCTTTCTTACGGCGCGCATTGTAAGTAAAATAACCACTGTATTTAGATGTATCATTAAATGCTTCCAAGTACCAGGTATCCTTAGTGCTAACGAAATATTGCTCCGGATCTAAGCGCTCGTAACGCAAGCGGGTTTTATGCGAGCGCCCGTATCCGCCTGTAATCATAAATGGCGCCTTGCCGGCTTTGGGGTCAACTTGCCAAATGTCGTATTGATCATAAATGAAAACGGACTGGTCATCTTCAGACCAGCAAGCGATACCATAGGCGCGCGGGGCGTCCGGAACATCATTCTCAACATCGTATAAAGGTTGCGGTATCTCTTTCGTGATTACACGTGTAGTTTGACTAGCAATTTCATAAGCATTCCATTGCTTTGTATTTTGGTCGTACCAGGTAATGTATTTGCCTGAAGGAGAAATTTCACCGTAGGAATCCAGGTTGTCAACGATCAAGGTTTTAGCGCCCGTTTCCGTGTTTACGGCATATAATTTCTTCAAAGTACTACCGGTCCATTGCATGCGGATGCGGTTACCCTTATCTGTAAAGCCCAAGGCGTAAGTAGCATTTTTATCCTGTGTCAAACGGATATTTTCCAGGTCCCCGTCGGATAGTTGCAGGTACTTATTTGAAGCGGGGTAATATACCGCCGTGTAGGTACGTTTAAGCTCCCGGTCCAAATTCTTCAGTTGCATCGGTTGTAAATAATCGTCCTGGTAATGCCAGATATCAACTTTGGCAACTTCAAAATCCACGATGCTAGTATCTTTCGGTGGACGAATAGGCGCTGTTCCGAAGAATAATTTAGAACCGTCATCACTAAAACTAATTCTCCCGTTTTCTGAAACGCCCCAGCCCCGGGGTATTCCAGGGGAAGCATTAGTTACAACGGTTTCAGCGCTATCGAGTTTAGGCTGGTAATATTTCAGTTCGTAGAAGTGTTGTAAAGCCTTGCTGCTGTCCCTTGAAACAACGAATGCGACTTGTTCTCCTCGTTTATCGAAATTGAATTGTTTATACATGCCATCACCGTAGCTGATAAATTTGGTATCGCGTTTATCTACCATCCAGATCGCTAACCCTACGGCGGAAAGGGAATCCTTTTTAGTTTTCTCCTTGACGATCAACAAGGAACTTCCCGGCCTGTTAAACTCGTAATGACTCACTCCTTCCAGCGTGTCAGCAAACTTCTGATCGAATTTCCGGATGATTAAACTCCCTTCATCATTATCTTTCCCACCGCGTGGCGGTGCAAAATAAGGAGCCGCCGCATCACTTTTTTCAGCTTCATTTCCAGTTGTTTTCTTTTTATGGGTAGTATCTTTTTGCGGATGTCTTTGGTAAGCAAATACATCCCCGCCTTCTTCGGCTACCGCGTATGATTTCACATCCGCTATACGTTCCACGATTCCTGAAGCTAAGTTGAGTACAACTAGGCTGTCGTGCGGCATTTCATTAGGCTTTTTCTTATCGATCTTAGCTTGCCGGAGATCCTTGAAATGCGGCTTTACCGAACAAACCATGTATTGGTTATTAAATGAAAAATTCCCATTGTAACCGCGATCTACCAAGTAGGTTGTTTGATCCTTTGTACTTTTAATAACAAGCTGGTCATCCCCTTCTTGGACATCTATATTGTATAAAATCCAATGCCCGTCGGTACTAATTTTCTGTTGACCGATGTTTTGCCAGCCGTCGTAAACAGAATGGTCCAGCGGTTTTTTAGATTGTGCTAAAATTGACATCGGGGCGGCTACCATCAAGCAGCTCAGCCAATTAATGTATTTCTTCATGGTTTAGATGTTATCGTATTTTGGTTGACTTGCCCCTAAGTTAATGAATCTGGGGACTTCTAGGTTAAAATTGGGATGAATGAGCTACTTGACGGATGAACAAGCGTTGGGCTGCGTTTTTAGGGTTAATATTCCGGTGCAACCATGGAAATAAAAGTAGGAGAGGGCTATCCGCCGGATGAAATGCAGTATAGGTTCATCAGGTGTTGTTAGAAATTTGATCGATTATTACCAGTAAATAAAGAAGGAAATATAAGTTTTGACATTTGGGTGTAATAAGTATTTAAATTGATATGTCAATTTAATGATCTTCACAATAATTAATTTATAACTGAAAATCATTATTGTCCGACTAAATTTTCAACGAAAAAATTATCATCGCCTTAAAAGTTCGATTCAATGTTCATCTGCTCGTTTCTTGTACTTTTTTGCTTACCCAAAAAACGAGTACCAAAAAAAGACACAAATTGGCCATCAAGGCCGCTAATTTGATCGCTCAATACAACTTTTGTACTACTGTATAGCCCAGCTACCCTTCGCTATTAACAGTGCGAGGTTCGACGGTTTTGTTGGCGGGGCTGAATAGATCACCCTTCGCTTATGTCCTTGACCAGGTAAGGAATCCAAGTAAATTTAATGCAATTTTAGCCGGACAACAATGACCGAAAATATTTGCCTGGTCATTATAATTACTGTACTTCTTATAAATAATTACCAGTATGAATGACTTTCTAAAAAAAATATCATATCAATAATTACTGTAGCACAATTAGTTAGTTCAATATTTTTTATAATCCGTATAAATGTGAATAATAATATTTTGAATTTTAAAACGTATTAGATACATTTATAAAGATAGCTTACAATATCTCAACATTTAAAACCTACAAATCATCCATGAAACAATTGCTATTCTTTATGTTTGGCATAGCTATGCTATTGTCATGTCAAAAAAACCAAGCTATTTTAGATGCAGGCTCAGCAGGACAGTTATCGAACCTCGATGCATCAGTCATGTCGGCAACCAGTACTGAAATTCCGTTGTATGGAAACGCTTATTTTACCTATAAAGCATCGGGAGCATACGAAGTTATTACTTCCTCGAACGGCTTGGCCAATTGGACCAGTGCAAGCACGATAACCAGTATCGATGTGGCAGTTCCTTATGCTGGCAACCTCGATCTTAAGCTGATCTTGAAAGTTGCACCGGATGGAAATAATAGCGTCATCAAGGTTACCGTCGATGGTGTTTCTCAAAATGTTGCTATCTCGGGTGGCACATTTCATGAAGTCACCGTGGGTAGCTTTAGCATATCATCTCCCAAAACGGTTCGCATCGACTTTCAAGGTGTATCCAAAACCGGGGGCTATTACGCTGACCTGTCCCACATCATCGTTGATGGATCCGCGATGAATGGTAGCTCCGGGCCATCTTATGAAGTGGCGCTTGCCGGGAATGCTTTCATTACAACTTTACCGGGTGGCGCCAGCGAGTTAATAGGCTCTAATGGCTTGGCTAACTGGACCAACGGCGGGGCCATTGCCAGTGCTTATGTGAGGGTAAATGATACGGGTAAGCTAAGCCTTAGCCTCCGAGCTAAAGTTGCCCCTTCCGGGAATAGTAGCGTGGTAAAAGTTACGGTTAACGGCACAAGCCAAAACCTAAATATGAGTGGATCCAGTTACCAGGATTATTACGTAGGGGAATTTGATATTGATACGCCGGGTTATGTCAGGGTTGACTTGCAAGGGGTATCTAAAACGGGATCTTATTTCGGGGATGTATCGCATATCATCGTGGGTGGCTCGGCTGTAGCTAACGGCGTGGTATATTCTGATGATCCGGATTATTATTACTGGGCTCGCCGCGGACCTTCTTGCCATCTTGGCTATACCTTACCGACTTCTTCAGATGTGTCATATTATTATTGCGAGCTGGAAGTGCCGAGCGGGCAAGACCCAATCGGCTCCTATTTTATGGCCGATGGTTTCTCCCAAGGTTATTTCGGTATGCAGGTTAATTCAGCCAGTGAAAGGAGAATATTATTCTCCGTATGGAGCCCGTATAGCACGGATGATCCTTCATCCATCCCGGAAGATTATAAAATTACTTTGAACCGTAAAGGTACAGGTGTGACCGTAGGGGAGTTTGGCAATGAAGGTGCGGGGGGACAAAGTTACCTCGTTTATAACTGGTCGTCTGCAACGACTTATAAATTCTTATTGAAAGGCGTTCCCGATGGGACAGGTAAAACAGATTTCACAGCTTGGTTTTATGCTCCGTCGCCCGGTTCTTGGCAGTTGATAGCGAGTTTTAAACGGCCGTATACGAATACCTATCTCAAGGGATTCCATAGCTTCTTGGAGAATTTCTCGCCTGATAATGGTTACCATGGCAGAACGGCAAATTATAAGAATCAATGGGTTTATACAGCGGCAGGTTCATGGATGAAGGTTAATGCTGCAAAGTTCACCGTAGATGGGACTTATTCCGCAAATCAAAGAATAGACGCGATGGGTGGAACCAATAGTTACGGTTATTTCTTGCAAAACGGCGGGTTCTTTAATACCATCGTAGCGCCTAATACCGTATTAAATTATACGAATACCGCCAGTGCACCGGTTATCAATTTTAGTACTTTGCCTTAAATCATAGTTTTTAATTATAGTTCAAATGGCATTCACAAGGATATAAAAATTCTTTGGATGCCATTTGCTGTTAATGTTAACCGGGATAAGACGTTAGAATTTTTTTTACCAGGTCAATATTATTGATAATACTGCAAAATTTTCAGAAATTCGTTTCCCAGGGTATATATTGAAATTGTTAATCGCAATGAAATAGTCACCGTGTTATTATTCTATTAAATTACTAATTATGTCAAATGTTGGATTGATAATTGAGGAAAGACCCCGTAGCATAGGCAACTTCATGGTAGGGAGATTATTACCGTTCCAGGGAAAACGGATGGTAGGGCCCTATATTTTTATTGACCACATGGGGCCCGCGGCGATGAGCAACCATGAAAATTTTGATGTACCTCCGCATCCGCACATAGGTTTGTCTACTTTAACCTATCTTTTCGAAGGTAGTATCATGCATAAAGACAGCCTGGGTACAGAGATGGAAATTCAACCCGGGGCGGTCAATTGGATGACGGCGGGCAAAGGTATCGTGCATTCAGAACGAACGCCGGAATACTTGCGGCATTCTGATAAATCCATCCATGGTTTACAAATTTGGGTGGCATTACCTAAGGATATAGAGGATATGGATCCCACTTTTCACCATGTTGAAGCAACTAAAATTCCGTATTGGGAAGAAGGGGATGTGACTTTCCGGCTAATAGCAGGGGAGGTGCTGGGGCATGTTTCCCCCGTACCAACTTATAGCCCGCAATTTTTCTTGGAAATACACAGTCTTTCGAAGCAAGAAATTAATATTGGCCACGGCTTATTTGGTGAAGCTGGGATGTATATTTTGCAAGGCTCCGTTGAAAGTGATGGAAATATTTACGAACCGAAACATATCCTGGTAGCAAAAGATGCATCGTTGTGCAGTTTTACAATGGAAGCTAATACCACGGTTTTCATTTTCGGTGGTGAGGCATTTCCGGAAGAGCGGTTCATTTATTGGAATTTTGTTTCCTCTAGTAAGGATAAAATTGAAGCGGCTAAAGAAAGATGGCAACGGCAAGGTTTCGGACAAGTGCCCGGTGAAACAGGCTTTGTTCCGTTACCGGAAGATAAATCAAGACCCGCATCGTCTAACTCCTAATATAAAGATTATGAAAGCAGAATACTTGGAATTACCACTAGTTAAAAATGACGAAACCCACAGGTTTGAATTGACTGTCAGCGGGCATACCGCTTTTATCGACTTCAAGGAACGGCATGGTAAAATATGGTTGATCCATACCGAATCCCCTGAACAATTACAAGGTAAGGGAGTTGCCACGGCCTTGATCGAAAAAACATTGGATTACCTGGAAGCCAACCGCTTCGAGATGATTCCTTTATGCCCATTAGTCGTAGCCTATTTGCAGAAACATCCCGAATGGAACCGTATCGTTGCCGCGGGACATAGCAATTAATAATGCATGTTTTACGATTTACACGGTGTTAAAAGTGGAATAACACGAAACTTGGGAAGATAATACCACCCGGAAGGTCGAAAGCGGGGAATGAATACTATTTTCATTAACGGTCGTATTGAAACCTGGAAAAGCAGTAGTACATAAGCTTGGTCGCGCGATCAAACAAGCGACCGTAATAGCCAATTCAGCTCCTTTCTTCGTAGCTATCTCCGGGGGAACAGAGAAGTTAACATGTATACAAACTAATAAAAGGGAGCACGTATTTAAAAAATATCCTCGCAGTTAATTTTAAGACCAGGGTTTCGCGTACTATTTGCTGAATACCTGGAAAAATTAATAAAGAATATTTTATCTTGGTTCATGGAAGAAAATAGTTGTTAGCATATTTACAATTCCTGTTTACCTTGGTAAAATATCTTTACAAATCTATTATACAAATCAGCACGTTTATGAAAAAAAAGATACTATTTGCCCTATTATTCCCGGTCCTCATGGCTTGTCAACAACCGGATAAGCCCGTGGAAGAAAATACTAAGACTGGAATTGAAGGAACTTGGAAACTTGTGTCCAGCAAGTTGATAAAAGAAAATGATACCACCATTACATACCCGGTTGCCGGGCAACAACGGAAGATCATCAAGATATTTAACGGTTCGCATTTTGCCTTCTTCCAACATGACCTTAGCAAGGGGACGGATTCTACCAACGCCTTTTTTGCAGCAGGTAGCGGGACCTATAGTTTGGATGGGACCGATTACAAGGAGCATTTGGAGTTTTGCAACGCAAGGGGCTGGGAAAATAACGATTTCACATTTACATTAACCCGGAGCAATGATACACTCATGCAAAAAGGAGTTGAGAAGATTGACTCGCTCGATGTTTACCATGAAATTGTGGAGATTTACGTGAAGGAATAGCAACTTTTATATGCCGATCATAAACGGCCCGGTTGCAAGAAAAGATACGGGAATCGGTTATACCGGCTTGTTTAATTGGCTACTCCTGCCAAGCTATCTTTCCTGCTTTGCCTGGCAACTCTCAACATTTGTAATATTACCGATAATGCGATCAGCGCTAAGCCCGCATAAAAACCTTTATGTAAATATTTGCCTTCATTAAATAGGATAAAGGCCAGCAGGATGCTATACAAAGGTTCCAGGTTAAAGCACAGGTTCACGGTGAAGGGAGAAATTTTCTTCAATGCTTCCATGGATAATTGATACATCAATATCGTACAGCACCAAGCCAGTATGATAAGGAAAGTAGTATCCTGGATGCTGGGAGTCAATTTAACACCCGGGAAAAGCCAAAGGTATAAGGGCATCAAGATCGTTAATCCTGCGAACCCGGCGCCCAACTCGTAAAATGTAATTGCCTTGGTGTCAAAACGGGCTACCCAGCGCTTATTATACACGGTAAATAACGCGGCAAACATCGCGGAAATGATGCCGAGGATAATACCTGTACGGTATTGCGTATCGAAATGGAAGATCAATAATATACCTGACAATGTTAGCAGGCTTAAAAGCAGCTCTATTTTATCGAAAGCCTTCCTGTTTATAATAGGGTCAAATAGCGCCGTGAATAGGCTAGTTAATGAAAAACAAACAACACCGATCGAAACATTAGCATACTTGATACTCCCGTAAAAAAACAACCAGTGTAGCATCACGATACAACCTGTTAAGGCCACCGGCATAACTTCTTTCCTGGGTATCCTGGGTAAAGAGCCTTTCCAGCGGTATAATAAATACATGCTCACCACGGTAATCAGCAACCTGTACCAAACCAAGACTCCTTCGCTTAGGTTGATCAGTTTCCCGAAAACTCCTGTAAAGCCTGCCAGGAAAACGGAAAGGTGTAATTGTAGAAATGCCTTTTTCATGCAAAATCAATTGATCTCGTATTAAAAAAGTGCTTCCAACTTGCCGGGGCAATATGTTGAAAGCACTTTAATATGCTGATACCTTTAGCGGGTATATATCGTGCTGTTGTTATTTCTTTGTTTTACCTGGATATTTGCCAGATAAACTTTGCAGCTGAATTTTTAAGACGCCCAGGATACCTTCCTTGATAATCCCCTTGTTCATCTTGGAGTAGCCTTCTTTCCTATCCACGAAGGTAATGGGTACTTCTTGAATTTTAAAACCTAATTTCCAAGCCGTGAACTTCATTTCTATTTGGAAAGCATAACCGACGAACTGGATCGCATCCAAGTTAATGGCTTTGAGCACTTTGTTAGTATAACATACGAATCCTGCCGTTGCATCCTTTACAGGCATCCAGGTCACAGTTCTAACATAAATCGATGCGCCGTAAGACAGTACTGCCCGGTCCCAGGGCCAGTTTTCTGTTTTACCTCCTTTCACATACCTGGAACCGACGGAAAGATCTGCGCCACCTACTTTGCAAGCATTGTACAAGCGTGGTAAATCATTGGGATTGTGCGAGAAATCGGCATCCATCTCGAAGATGTATTGGTAATCCCTTGCCAGTGCCCATTTAAAACCGTGAATATAAGCTGTACCTAAACCAAGTTTCCCGCTTCTCTCCTCGATGAAAAGTTGATCGGGGTATTGGTGCTGCATTTCCTTTACTATTTGTCCTGTCCCGTCCGGTGAGCCATCGTCAACGATGAGCACATGAAAACCTTGCTGCAATTGAAATACTGCTTCAATAATTTTCCGGACATTATCCTTTTCGTTATAAGTAGGTATGATGACGAGCTTTTCCAATCGATTGGGTCATTTATGAAACCGCGAAATTAGCACATTTTCACGGCAAGTTAGTATCTTTTAAAAAAACATTATTATTTTTTTAACATCATACTGTGGTAGATTTCCGTGAGTTTCTGCTTGGTGTTTAGAGGGAAATCGGCTTTCATCATCCAATCGTAATACTGGGGTTCAACTTTCAAAACATCCCTTACCGCGCGACCTTTATATTTACCGAAATTGAACGTTTCAACACCGTTTTGGAAGATAATCCTCCTCGCGAAATCGACGTAATCATCTTCCTTGGTAAATTTTGCCAAGGCATCAACATCGCGGCCTAAAATTTCGTAACGCAACAATTGCGCTTCCAAGATTTCATAAGTAGCACTAGCATCCGCTTCCGCGCTGTGAGCGTTAGTCAATTCTTTCTCGCAATAAAATTTATAAGCGGCCCCTAAAGTTCTTTTTTCCATTTGGTGGAAAATCTTCTGCACGTCAACAAATTTACGGCTACCCACTTCAAAATCGAGGTTGGCGCGTAAAAACTCTTCTACCAGCATCGGAATATCGAAGCGGTTGGAGTTGTAACCGGCGATATCGCAATTATCGAGGAATTGTCTCAACTCGTTAGCCATTTGCTTGAATGTAGGCGCATCCGAAACATCTTCATCCTTGATGCCATGTATGGCTGTCGAAGAAGGAGGGATGGGCATCCCCGGATTAATCCTTTTTACTTTGGATTGAGAACTTTTGTCGGGAAATACCTTCACGATCGCAATCTCAATAATCCTGTCGGTCGCAACATTCGTACCGGTTGTTTCCAAGTCAATAAAGGCTAAGGGCCTTGTCAGTTGTAATGCACACATAATTTTATCGATATAAATGTCGCCGGCGAAAACCGGGTCAGCCAATTATAAATATTTTTTCAAGGTTTGAAAATCTAGTCCATCGTATGTTCCGGAGCTCATCATCAAGAGATTCGCCTGTTCATAATGTTGTTGATCAAGGAAAGCTTGAAGCGCAGCGGGCTGATTTATCACCACTAAATCTTCCCTGCCGAAACCGCCGCGGATAGTGGCCGGGTCTAAATCCGGCATCCTCTTGATCTCCAGCGCATGGCTACTGTAATACACTACGGCAATATTTGCAGCATCCATAGCGTGGAGGTATTCCCGCATGAAATCTGCGTTCAGGCTGCTATAAGTGTGCAATTCCAATACGGCTATCAGCTTGCGTCCCGGGAATTGCAGTTTTACTGCCGCGATCGTTGCTTTAACCTTCGAAGGGGCATGGGCAAAATCGCGGTAGATCGCTGTTTGATCATTTTTACCGATTAACTCCATCCTTTTGGCAGCTCCTTTGAAGCTTTGCATGGCAGAAAGAAATGCTGCTTCCCCTATACCCAATTGTTTGCAGGCCAGCATGGCCGCGTGAAGGTTGAGTAAATTATGATCTCCAAAAACCTGCAAAGGTACGGTATGCTCACTGAAAGTTACGCTTGTAATACCTTGATCTACCCGGTGAACCGGGATGTTATAAGGTATTTTTTGCAAGTGTTGCGCTTCATTTACCACTATTTCTTGCAGCACGGGATCCGTTTCATTGTAAATTAAGATGGCTCCCGGTTCCATTGTCCTAATAAATATAGCAAATTGTTCCTTGTAATTTTCGAAGGTGGGAAATACGTTAATATGATCCCAAGCAACGCCCGTCAAAATTGCGACCTGCGGGTGCAAAAAATGGAATTTGGGCCGTTTTTCTATAGCGGATGCAGGGTATTCATCGCCCTCGCAAACAATTATAGGGGCCCCGGTTACCTGCACGGATTGTTCGAACCCGTCCAATTTGGCGCCCACCAGGTAGTCAAAAGCGGTACCACTTACCTGCAAGGCATGCATAATCATGCTGGTTGTAGTGGTTTTACCATGGCTACCACCTACGATTACCCTTTTTTTATCCTTGCTTTCTTGGTAGATGTAAGCGGGGAAGGAGTATATTTTTAGGCCTAATTCTTGCGCTTTTTGTAATTCGGGATTGTCGGCACGGGCATGCATCCCCAGTATTACGGCGTCCAAATCGGGCGTAATATTGCCGGGATTCCAGCCCATTTGAGCGGGAAGTATGCCCTCTTTGTTTAGGTTGCCAAGCGCCGGTTCGAAGATTTCATCGTCGCTACCACTTACCTGGTAACCTTTTTTCTTCAAAGCAATGGCTAATTGGTGCATTACGCTCCCGCCAATTGCAATAAAATGTACTTTTGCCATATATTCGAACTATTGGAGGCTTACGCCAACATAGTGTTGTTTTTTTTAATATATTGGTTATCTTTGCAAAATAACATCACAAAAAATGAATGGCAAAGTTTAATCATGCTTGTGATGAAAAAAATCGTTCTTAAATTAAAGTAAAATTTTATGAAATTGAACCAACGCTTTTTGCTTGTTGCGGTATTATTAGTGGGATTAGTTGCTGTTATGGGTTCTTGTGCATCCTCCAGGCAAATGGGTTGTCCTAGCAAAATCACGCAATCTCAAACCATTCAAGATCATCATTGCTAGCGTATGGAATGGCATGAGCTGAATGCAGAGGCCGGGTTAACATCCTTACAAGCGCGCTCTTACGAGCTGCCTGTATTGATTTACAAGCACAGTACCCGTTGTAGTATTAGCAGCATGGTTTTAAACCGCATGGAACGCTCTGCTACAACTGTTTCCATTGAATTTTATTTCCTGGACTTGATCCGTTACAGGAACCTCTCGGACTTTATCGCGGCTAAATTTAATGTTCCGCATGAATCGCCCCAGGTTTTGCTGATTAAAAACGGGGAGTGTATTTATTCGGAAAGTCATTTCGCGATCAGCATGGACGAGATAGAATCCGTTGCCACCCAATCTTAAATTCATTCAACCAGTATCTTCGCTTACGGGCAAAACCTATGAAAAACCACTAGTTGCGAAACATGTTTCCGCGACCGGGGGGATTTTTTGTTGGAATGTACCGCTTTGTCGTAAATTTGAAGGATGGAAATGAAACATAGAATTGTTGTGGCGATCACGGGGGCAAGCGGCTCTATATACGCGAGGCAGGTATTGCAAAAATTATCGGTGCTAAAAGATCAAATTGACCAGGTTTCCGTGGTCATGACGACGAATGCCCGTACCGTTTGGGAAACCGAATTAGGTGATGCTTCTTATAATGACCATCCCTTCAAGATTTATTCCCAACAAGATTTTCATGCACCTTTCGCTTCCGGTTCCGGATTGTATAATACGATGATTATTTGTCCATGTTCGATGGGAACGCTCGGAAGGATCGCGCAGGGCATTTCCAATGATTTAATTACCAGGGCGGCCGATGTAATCCTGAAAGAGCGCCGTAAACTGGTTTGCGTAGCCAGGGAAACGCCTTACAGTTTAATTCATATCAAGAATATGCAGGCGCTCACGGAAGCGGGCGGTATCGTATGCCCGGCAACGCCTTCTTTTTACAGCAAGCCGGCAACGATAGAAGAAGTGGCTGCGACGGTTACTGACCGTGTCATTGACCTGGCCGGGTTATCTCAAAAAACATTCCGCTGGGGGAATGAATCTTAACTTTTCCTTATCTTGTGTTATCATGAAAATTGCGATTATTAACGGGCCTAATTTGAACTTGTTAGGGAAAAGAGAACCCGGAATTTACGGGAATGAAAGTTTTGAAGAATATTATAAAGCACTGCAGGCAAAATATCCCGCCGTGGAATTTTCATATTTTCAAAGTAACGTGGAAGGGGAGCTCATCAACCAATTACACCAAGTAGGCTTCGAAGTTGACGGCATCCTGATTAATGCCGGCGCTTATACGCATACTTCCGTTGCAATTAGGGACGCTATTGCCGGTATTAAATCCCCTGTTGTGGAAATACATATCTCTAATGTTTATGCAAGGGAGAGCTTCAGGCATACTTCTTTGATAGCGCCGAAATGTGTGGGCGGAATCTTCGGTTTGGGAATGAAGGGGTACGAGCTTGGATTACAATATTTCTTACCCTGATGAAAAAATGATTTGTTGCATATATGGAAAAGATTGGGTAAGATGCTCAATCTTTTTTTATTCTTTAATAAATTGAAAGCCGCTGAATTCAGCGGCTTTCAATTTATTATTATAACAAGTTCATCAGTTAATTCGAGCTGCTGCTCGAATTATATATTTTAATTCATTATTGTCCGACTAAATTTTAACCGGGGAGCAATTTGATTCCTCAATAGTTCGATTCAATGTTCATCTGCCCGTTTCTTGTACTTTTTTGCTTGCCCAAAAAAGGTACCCAAAAAGGGCACAAATTGGCCATTACGGCCGCCAATTTGATCGCTCGATCCAGCATTTGTACTACTGTATTGCTCAGCTGCCGTTCGCTATCAACGGTGCGAAGTTCCACGGTTTTGTTGGCGGGGCTGAATAGATCATCCTTCGCTTATGTCCTTGACCAAGTAAGGAATCCAAGTAAATTTAATGCAATTTTAGTCGGACAACAATGATTTAAATTCATCATTTAATTCGAGCAACAGCTCTCTAAATATTTAAATTCATTAGTTAATTCGAGCAACAGCTCTCTAAATATTTAAATTCATCATTTAATTCGAGCAACAGCTTTCCGCTTTTTCTTCTTTGAAAGCTTCGCGGGGCGTTAATCCAAGTAGTTCGAACATCATTTTATCTTCATCGAAAGTAGGATTCGGTGTTGTCAATAATTTTTCACCAGTGAAGATGGAGTTGGCTCCAGCCATAAAGCAGAATGCCTGCTCTGCCACGCTCATCTCGGCCCTCCCGGCGCTGAGCCGAACCATTGCTTTCGGCATCAAGATACGTGCCGTAGCGATCATGCGGGCCATGTCCCAAAATTCAACTTTCGGTAAATGTGCTAGCGGTGTACCTTCCACGCGCACTAAGGCATTGATCGGAACAGAATCTGGATGCTCAGGCATGGTAGATAAAGTATGCAACATTCCCAGGCGATCATCATGTTTCTCGCCCAAACCGATAATGCCGCCGCAACAAACCGTTACACCGGCTTTGCGCACGTTATCCAGGGTATGCAGACGATCATCGTACGTACGGGTAGAAATGATATCGTTGTAATGCTCCTTAGATGTGTCCAAATTATGGTTGTAGGAATACAATCCTGCATCAGCCAATTTTTGAGCTTGCTCTTCTGTAAGCATGCCCAGCGTGCAGCAAACTTCTAACCCGATTGCATTTACGCCCTTGACCATGTCTAGCACGCGGTCAAAATCGCGGTTATCGCGTACTTCCCTCCACGCTGCACCCATGCAAAAGCGTGTAGATCCGGCGTCTTTCGCTTTCTGTGCGTAAGCCAATACTTCTTCTTTTTGCATGAGAGATTTTACATCGATCCCGGTATTATAACGAGCCGCTTGGGGACAGTAAGCGCAATCTTCAGGGCAACCTCCGGTTTTAATGGAGAGTAGTGTACAAACTTGTACTTCCCCCGTGGCCTGGTATTGACGGTGTACTGTTGCCGCTTTATAAAGCAGCTCAAGCAATGGCATGTTATATATATCATTTATTTCTGCCAATGTCCAATCGTGGCGTATTTGCAGATCTTCCATATTCGATAGATTTTTGTTGGATAATAATCCTTACAAGTATAAGAAATTTGTTTTCGGGGTAATATTTAACAAGGAATGATATATCAATAAAATAGTATTCTCGATATCATTTTTCTTCACCATTTCCACCGTTGTATGCATGTATCGCAATGGGATGCTGATCAATGCTGATGGCGTACCGTCATTGGCATAAGCAAAAGCATCGGTATCGGTCCCGGTACTGCGGCTGGTAGCTCTTAGTTGGAACGGTATCTTTTCGTTTTCTGCTGTTTTGATGATCAGGTCTCTTAGTATGTTATGTACAGCTGGCCCGTATGTAATTGCGGGACCGTCGCCACACTTGGTTTCACCTTCGATATTTTTATTGATCATCGGCGTGGTGGTGTCATGTGTAACATCGGTGATGATGGCAACATCTGCTTTGATACGTTTGGCGATCATCTCGGCGCCACGTAACCCTACTTCTTCCTGTACAGCGTTCACAATATATAAACCAAATGGCAATTTTTGCTTATTTTCTTTCAGCATGCGGGCAACTTCCGCGATCATGAAGCCACCGATCCTATTGTCAATAGCGCGGCAGATAAAATAATCGTAGTTTAGTTCATCGAAACCATCTTCAAACGTAATCACGTTGCCGACCTTGATGCCTAGATCCTCTACTTCTTTACGGGATCTAGCGCCGCAATCGATGAAGATATTGTCTACTTTAGGCTGTGGTTCTTTTCCTTCACCGCTTTTTAAACGGGTATGGATCGCGGGCCATCCGAAAACGCCTTTTACCACACCTTTTTCCGTATGGATATGCACCCTTTTGGCAGGAGCGATCTGCTGGTCGGAACCACCGTTACGGATTACGTAAATCAAACCTTCAGGAGAGATGTAGTTAACAAACCAACTAATCTCATCGGCATGAGCCTCGATAACAACCTTGAACGGTGCATCGGGGTTAATAATACCCACCACGGAACCGTAAGGATCCACGATATGTTTATCAATATAAGGCGTCAAATATTTCAACCAAACTTTTTGTCCTGCTTTCTCAAAACCTGTCGGAGCAGCGGTATTGAGATAAGTCTTTAAAAACTCCAAGGATGATTTGTTCAAGATCGATTTCTGTTTCTTTGCCATAGCTCTTCGAATTTTGCGTTACAAATGTAAGTATTCTAAACGAACCCCGGGGTGTAATAGTATTAAGGTTAAAATATGTAAGAATGCAGAAAATGCCATCATCCCGTCTAATACGAAATAATAAACATAATCATTAGTATTTTTTTGCGCAAACTTGCGGATCGTGGCTATAATAATCACGGGAACCAGCAGCGTGGCTACGATCCAAGTAGGGGTATGGGGCAGCAACGAAATTGCTGCGATTCCAGATACCGCCAGGCAAGCAAAATACAACATGAATAGGTGACGGTCATCCATGTAGGTGATTAAGCTCCTGATACCTGCTGCCTTGTCGGGAACCTTATCCCTCCAGTCAAACAGGATGCAGATTGCATAAATTAGGAAAAAGCGGTGTATGTTCAAGGCTAGGAACGGGAGCCATTCCCAATTTCCGGCTATCAATCCGGGTAGCGTAGTGGTTACGTAAGTCCAGACAAATGTTAAGAACAAGGTTTTACCGAAGGCCACCTTTTGTAAATGCCGGGCCAGCGGGTGTGGGATTTTCGGGGCGGAATATAAAAAGGTCATTACCATGGCGATGGCGATCCAGAACCAATGTTGTAATAAGGGTATGACGTAATAGGCCGATGCCAGTCCTCCCAAGATCGTAAAAGCCATTTGCAGCCTTCTCTTTCCCGCGCCCCATTGTATCCGGTGCGATGCATCCAGGCTCACGGGGGTAAGGTACCAGTGAAAGTTATAGCTGCAAAGTGTGGCGAAAAATACAAACTTGTAATAGTCCGTCGCGTCATAATTCAGCGCTAAAAGCACGTTTGTTTGCCAGGTCATGCAGACTGCGCAAATAGCGATGTAGATAGAGCTGAATAATATGAAGTTAAATAATGCCTTGAACATGGCCTTAATTACAATGGTATATTACCATGCTTTTTCCGTGGCATATTGACCACTTTATTTTCCAACATGGCAAATCCTTTTATGAGTTTAATCCTTGCTTGATCCGGTACGATTACTTCATCTATATAACCCTTTTCCGCGGCAAGATAAGGATTGGCGAAACGTTCCGTGTATTCGGCAACCAACTCATTCATCCGTTCTTCCGGGTTAGGGGAAGCATCTATTTCCTTTTTATAAATAATTTCAACGGCTCCTTTTGCGCCCATTACAGCAATTTCTGCCTGGGGAAATGCAAAATTCAAATCAGCACCGATATGCTTGGAATTCATTACGCAATATGCGCCGCCGTATGCCTTGCGCGTGGTAAGCGTTAATTTAGGTACGGTGGCTTCACAAAGGGCGTATAAAAGCTTGGCGCCGTTGGTGATGATCCCGTTCCATTCCTGGTCTGTTCCCGGTAAGAATCCTGGAACATCTACTAATACCAGCAAAGGTATATTGAAGGAATCGCAAAAACGTGTGAACCTGGCGCCTTTTACAGAAGCCTTGATATCCAACACGCCGGCCAGGTGGGCGGGTTGATTGGCTACAATACCAATGCTGCGGCCTGCAATCCTGGCAAAACCCACGATGATATTTTCTGCATAGTCCTTGTGAACTTCGAAAAAGCTTTCAGCATCTACCAGTTCCTCGATCACCTCTTTCATATCATAGGGCTGATTCGGGTTCGAAGGGATGAGCGTGTTCAAAGCTTTCCTGGATTCATTGCCCGTCGTATACGGGTACATGGGAGCTTTATCTTCGCAGTTTTGCGGGATATAACTTAATAGCTGCTTGATATATTGTATACATTCAATCTCGTTGGAACAAGCGAAGTGGGTCACGCCGCTTTTAGAAGCATGTGTTTGTGCGCCGCCGAGTTCTTCGGAAGTAACTTCTTCATGGGTCACCGTTTTCACGACATTAGGACCTGTAACGAACATATATGAACTATGTTCAACCATCATGATAAAGTCCGTTATAGCAGGTGAATACACTGCACCACCGGCACAGGGGCCCATGATGGCAGATATTTGGGGAATTACTCCCGATGCTTTCGTATTTCTATAAAAAATATCCGCGTAACCACCGAGGCTTACAACGCCTTCTTGGATTCTCGCGCCACCGCTATCGTTCAACCCGATTACCGGGGCGCCGTTTTCTATGGCCAAATCCATCACCTTGCAGATCTTCTCCGCATGGGGTTCTGAAAGGCTACCGCCATACACGGTAAAATCTTGTGAGAATACATATACTAAGCGACCGTTAATTGTTCCATAACCCGTTACTACGCCATCACCAAGAAATTGCTCTTGCTCGGCTGTAATACCTTTATTCCGGTTACGTACTAGCATACCCAATTCTTCGAAAGAACCTTCGTCTAATAGCAGTTGCAAGCGCTCCCTGGCGGTCAGCTTCCCTTTCTTGTGTTGCGAGTCAATACGTACTTGTCCACCGCCTAATTGGGCTGTTGCCACTTGCTGCTGAAGTTGTTCGATTTTATCCATGGTTTTCTAATATGAGGGGTAAAGCTAAAAAATAAAAAGGATACCCATGGAGGTATCCTTTAATAATTTCGGGGATGGGGAAAGATTATAATGAATGGTAAGCCATTTTAGGGGTGGTAATCGTATCGCTGTAATTCCCTTTACGGTCTTTAACGAAGATGTCGAAATAAACGGAATCTACCTCGGGTTGGTTATCCCTGTTGAAATCGATCATGTTTAGATATAAAACCAGCTCGGCATCGATATCTTTACCGCCGTAAACACCGAGTTCCGGCATTTGGTAAGGTTGATAGTTCCTATCTTCCGGAGGATCGAGGAAACGGATTTTTACAAACGCGGAGTCTTCAATGTCCCCGTCTTTATCTTGAATATTGAGCGTGATACCAAATTTATAATCGGAGGGGAAGTCCAATGTCAGCACATCCGTACTAAATTCCTTGAAGGATATCGCCGGTTTTGAATCCCCGCTACTTTCTTTCGAACAAGCTGAAATAACCAAGATCAAGGCTATGGCAAAAAATGAAAGCAATTTCTTCATATAACAAACCTACATTAATTTAGGAAATATCCAAAAGTTTCGTCATCCGTTAATATAACGGCATAACATCGCGTTTGTTACGTGGCAACCGTAGTATTTTTTAAGCTGGCCCTACCTGCTTCCCTTGTAATTTGAACAATTACCCCCGCGAATCACTAACTTTGCCGGCAACCAGGCTAGCATTTTATGAACGAGGCTTTTATCAACAGTATATTTTCTCTCAAGGAGGCGGATTTCGAGGCAGCTGCCTTATCAATTTTCCGTTACCAATACCAGCAGAATGAAATCTACCGGGCCTATACAGATCAATTGCGGGTGAAACCCCCGGAGGTGAAGGAATTGCAGCAAATACCATTTTTACCAATACAATTTTTTAAGACGCACCGGGTTACCTGCGGTTCTTTCGAGCCTGAAGTTTTGTTTGAAAGCAGCGGAACCACGCAAACGGTCAACAGTCAACATCTCGTAAAAGAAGTTCGTATTTATGAAAAGAGTTTCCGCTTAGCGTTTGAACATTTTTATGGGCGGGCTCAAGGCTACAGGGTAATCGGTTTGCTGCCTTCTTACCTCGAAAGGAAACATTCTTCCCTGGTATACATGGTAAAAGATATGATAGAGCAGAGCGCCCACCCGCAAAGCGGTTTCTACTTGTATGAACATGATAAACTGAAGCAGGTATTACAAGATGAACAAACACCGACCTTGTTGATCGGTGTCACCTTCGCATTGTTGGATTTTGCAGATAGCCACCAGGTGCACTTGAAAAATACGATCATCATGGAGACGGGTGGGATGAAAGGTCGCCGGGAAGAATGGACGCGCGACGAGGTACATAGTTTTTTATCCACCCGCTTGGGTGTGCAAACTATTCATTCGGAATACGGTATGACAGAGTTATTGTCCCAAGCATATTCGAAAGGCGGGGGCAAGTTTGAATGCCCCGCTTGGATGAAAGTTTTATTGAGGGATGAAAGTGATCCCCTGGACGCATCTTTGCAACGCCGGTCCGGTGTAATTAACGTGGTAGACTTAGCCAATATTTTTTCCTGCTCATTTATAGCCACGGATGATATCGGTAAGCTACATCCCGGTGGAAGCTTCGAGGTGCTGGGCAGGTTGGATCAATCTGCCTTAAGGGGATGCAGTTTAATGGTTAGTTGATTTAAATTATTTATACATAAAATTACTAATAACATAAAAAACTTTCATAAGTTCGTGTTTTAGAAACACTACACCTATGAAATTACAAACGCTATTAGCGGCTGCCTTGTTTTTGTGTTCCCCGGCGTTGCGTGCGCAGGTGGTAAAGCCTACGAAGGAATTGCCGCAGCAGAAGAAAAGCACTTCCACTCCAGCAAAGAAAAAGCCGATGCCCACGGCATCCCTGAAAACCAGCGAACATGCTAAAGGTTCTAACGCTTCTGAAAATAATACAGCGGCCAAGCATGCCGTGCAGAAATCTTTGGTAATAAGCGGGGATGAATCGATCTATATTGATTCCGCATTTGAATATGATGTCGCTGTTTACCAGGAATCAGTTCGCTATAAAGGGATGAACAAAGTGAAGAACAGCGGTGAATACATCGTGATTTACTACAGTAGTAAATTGCCCCAGTACAGCATCCAGGTTATAGATAGGGCCACGCAAACGAAGCACCATTTTTACGGGGATTTTAATAACCGTACCCAGGTCAATATGACGGGTTTATACCGCATGGCTACAGGTGATAAGGACTTGATGGATCTAAAAACTATGAACCCCGAATACCCCGGCGAGATCAACCAGCTGACCCAGTTGAAAAAGACCGGCCAAACAAAATTGATTACCGGCGTTGCCTGTGAAGAATATATTACGCACACTAAAAAACTGGATGTAAACCAGGCCAGTGGAAAACATGAAAATGTTACGGCGCATATTTGGATACCGATGGATCCGCGTTCCGTATTCCCAGCCTACGCTTTTATTCCCGACGGGTTCCGCACCGAAATTGAAATCATGAAAATGGAAGGGAATTACCCCCTGGTTGTATTGCCCTTGGAGATGTATTTTGAATACCCGAACGGCGAAAAAGTTTACACCTTTACAACGGATATCATAGAAGGGGAAACGAGGGTTGTGAGTATCGCGGATATTAACAAGTAATTACGTAATAAAAAGCTTACATATCGCTTGATGTATACTTTTTCGAAGGAAATGGTACGCCATTTCTTTCTGTATTTAACGGTCTTGAGCTATCCTTAGCGGCAGCATTTGTTTAAGCTTGATAAAATGGATAATCGATCAAACCTTCCTCTCCCGGTGTGAAATACAAGTGTGGCCTAGCTTCATTTAGCGGCAATTGATTTTTAAGCCTCTCCACGAAATCGGGATTGGCCAGGAATGGTTTTCCAAACGCTACGAGGTCAGCCAGGTTTTGGGCTATTACTTCCTGTGCTTTTTCATTGTCCATCTGCCCGCAAATAATGATACTCCCGTTAAACCTGCTACGCAGCATTTTTAAAAAGGAAGCGGGGAGCTGCGGTTGCGATGAAATATGTAGATAATTAACTTGTAAGTCGTTTAAATGCCCCGCGATGCCACGGTAAGTTTCCACTATATCAGGTTCCGGGTAGGCGCCTATATCCAGCGCCGTATTATACGGGGAGATGCGCACGCCGAGCCTGTCTGCACCGATAGCTTCGCTTAATGCGCTGCATAAATCTAGTAAGAACTTGGCCCTTTTAACCGGGGATCCGCCATATGCATCGGTACGCCGGTTGCTATTCGGACTCAGGAATTGTTCGACCAGGTACCCGTAGGCTGCATGTAACTCGATTCCATCGAACCCGGCTGCTACCGCGTTCTTTGCCGCGGTTACGTGCTCTTCAATAGCGTTATCGATATCTTCTTGATCCATTTCTTTCGGGAGGGCGTAAGGTTGCATCCCGGCCTTATCCGTATAGATATGTCCATTTTTTATAGCGATGGCTGATGGGGCCAGGATGTTACCGCCTTCCGGAATATTATGTGGATGTGCCACCCGCCCGGTATGCATGATTTGCAAGAAAATATGCCCCCCTTTACCGTGTACCGCGGTGGTAACTTGTTGCCATGCCTTTACTTGTTCTTCGGTATAAATCCCGGGAATCCTGCAATAGCCACAACCGTTGATAGACGGGGCTGTACCTTCCACGATAATCAACCCGGCGCTGGCACGCTGTTGGTAATAGGTGCTGATCAGCTCATTGGGGAGATTGTCGATTGCCCTGCTCCTCGTCATCGGGGCCATCACGATCCTATTCTTTAATTGCAGTCTTCCTAGTTGGTAAGGTTCAAATAATTGATGATCCATCGCTACTTTAATCAAAAATTCAATCTGTAAAGATACGGTTTTATCAAGAATTGATAATGTGCCGTTATAGGGGCTTGGATATTAGCCGGTTATATATTTAGTGAGCGTGTTATCGAGCTGATGAATACCGGGGCGCCATAGCTTGCGGGCAGTTGTAATGCTATTAGCAAGAAAAGGCCGGCACTTACGGTTTAGAAAAATGCCAGGTCAACCGGGGTTCACGCGGCTTAGGGGAAGACGGTGTTGCAAATAAGGGGTCAATTTTATCAGGTATTCATTAAATTATCTAAACATTCATCTTTTTATCCTTGTTATAGTTTGCAAAAAGCAATACCCGATGAAAGAATTACTCGCCCTCTTGATGCAGCAAAAGGATGTACCGGCAGTTACGATCATGTTGCCAACGCATAGGACTCACCCTGATAATTTACAGGATGAAATCCAGTTGAAAAATTTAATTAAAACCGCGGAAGAGCAGTTGTATGAAAAATATGAGAAAAGGACCGTTTGGCCTATTTTGGAGCATTTGCAAGCCATCGAGAGCGATATTAACCGCGATTACAACCTGGACGCGCTGATCATTTACGCAACGCCTACCTTTGCTAAGCTGGTTAAGTTGGCTACCGAAGTTACTGCCCGCGTCGTAATCGGTGATTCTTTCGATGTTAGACCGGTCTACAAAGCAATGCAACAGGTGGAGCATTACTATATTATTTCAATTAGCATGCAGAAGATCCGCTTGCTGGAAGCATTTAATAACAAGTTAGTGCAGGAGTTTAGTAATAAGGATTTTCCATTCGAGAATACGCAATATTATACTTCCGATCCGATTAGAAAGGGCCAAGGCAACGTGGAAGATAAATACCTGATGGAATATTTTAACGTGGCAGATAAGAGGTTCAAAACTTATTACTATAATAACCCCTTGCCGGTTGTATTGGCAGGTGATTCCTGGAATTTATCACATTATCCGCACCAGATGGATATCAAGGATATCGTGATGGGTACCTTGGAAGGTAGCTACGATCATACCGATCCGGGAGAATTGGTTAGGATGGTTTACCCCGTTGTGAGCCAGGTTATTAAAGATCGCCAATCTGCCTATTTGCACCAAATTGAAGCAGGGCAACGTGCACAAAGAGTAATGGACGATTTGAATGATATTTACCGGGCCGCGACCGGGGGCAATGCTGAAAGCCTTTACCTGGAAAGAGACTTTTTTCAACCTGGCCGAATAAAAGATGGACTCATCTCGGTATCTCAAGAAAAAGATGCTCCCGATGTGGTGCTGGATTTGGTGGATGCAGTTGCGAAAAGTGGCGGCAACGTGGTTTTCATGGACCCAGGTACGCTTTCAATTTATAATGGCGTTGCATTGGTAACCAGGTATTGACGATAACCGGATTTTAATATTGGATAGCCCGGGGTTTAAGCGTCCCGGGCTTTTTTATTGCCGGGTGTCGGCAGAATATCACTAAATTTGCGGTTCAATTTTATATAAAGATGTCATTTAGATCCTTAAATATCAATACGCCGTTACTGAATGCTTTGGACGAGATGGGCTTGGAAACGCCCACCGCGATCCAGGAGAAGTCTTTTTCCGTTATCATGTCGGGTCGGGATGTGTGCGGGATTGCGCAAACAGGCACCGGGAAAACCTTTGCTTACTTGGTTCCAATTCTTAGGCAGATGAAATTTACGAAGGAAAAGAACCCTTCCGTATTGATATTGGTACCGACGAGGGAGCTCGTTGCGCAGGTAGTGGAAGCATCGAATAAATTGAATGCCTATACGAGCTTTAAGACCATCGGCGTATTCGGTGGCGTTAATATGAACCCGCAGATGGAAGCCGTGAAAGAGGGCGCGAATATTATCGTGGCCACACCGGGGCGATTATATGACATCGTTTTGAGCGGCGCTTTAAAGTTGAAGTCCGTCAAGAAATTGGTAATAGATGAGGTCGATGAAATGTTGAACCTCGGCTTTAAAGTTCAACTGAATAATATCTTGGACTTGCTGCCACCCAAGCGTCAAAATTTGCTTTTCTCTGCTACCTTATCCCCGGAGGTAGAAGAAATTATGGATACCCATTTCGAGTTCCCGGAACGGGTAGAAGCTGCGCCGGCCGGTACTCCTGTTGAAAATATTTTGCAACTTTATTACGGGGTGCCGAACTTTTATACCAAGGTAAACCTCTTGGAATATTTATTATCGAACGATGAAAGTATGAATAAAGTTCTCGTGTTCGCTAGTACGAAGAAAATGGCCGATGAGCTTTTTGAAGCCTTGTTGCCCAAGTTTGAGAACCAGATGGGCGTGATGCATGCCAACAAGGATCAAAAATACCGCTTCAACACGGTTAACCAGTTCAAGGAAGGAACCTACCGCTTCATCATCGCAACCGATTTAGTTGCGCGCGGCATCGATATAGAAGGCGTATCCCATGTCATCAATTTTGATACCCCGGATGTCCCGGCGAGTTATATTCACCGTATCGGTAGAACCGGCCGTGCCGATAAAAAAGGCGTGGCAATTACATTCACTAGTCCCGCGGAGACGGCCAACAAGGAAGCGATTGAAGCATCTATGGGACAATCGATCGAGAAAGTCGAATTCCCGGCTGAAGTGACTATTGAAACCCGCCTTACAGAAGACGAGATGCCCAAGATTCCCGTGAAGAACCTGCCTTCGGCAAAACTACCGAAATGGGAGCCCGGTGGACCTGCATTCCATGAAAAGAAAGCCAAGAATAAAAAAGTAAATCGTAAAATCAGCCATGCGGATAAAATGCGGGTAAAATATGGCAAACCCAAAACGAGAGGCGCTAAAAAGAAGTAATATTTATTGACTTGTCAATTTATGATAAGGCGCAATGAACGGCTTGTTCGACCCATAATCTTTGTTCATTTCGTTCATTTTTATATTTAGGGTTGTTTTATAGCTAAGCTTGCTCCCGAATTATTTTGAATTTCGTTAGATTGCGTTTAACAAACCAATCACTATGAAAACGAGAAAACATTGTTTGCGCTGCCTGCTTGTTCTTACATTTCCCATTTTAATTTGGAGTTGTAGTAAAGATAGTGATGGCGAACCTTTACCATCGGATCTTCAGACATTGTATTCAGCAGCAGTGAAGGATGCAATGGTGGCGGAGGATGATGAAATCGCGAATAACCTGATGATTCTTTCCGGTTCAAACCCGGCTGTAAAGTGGAAAACCATTCATGGCCAGGAGTACGTATTGATGGCTACTTATATGAAATACCCCGGTAGCTATCCGGCAGGGGATTCTATTACCAATACCTGGGGCGAGTCCTGGGTATTTGTACCTGGACAGATGAAGACGAAGTTAAATGGTCGATTCACGGCAAGCTCCGATACCACGTTAAGAATTAATCAATTGTTAGGATTACCGCCTTTAGGGGAAAACAGTAATACACATATCGCGCAAGTATGGGTGAAGTTATCCAACGTTTATAGGCCGGCAGGGAATCCAAGCGTGCTAACCAATAGCGCTACTTATAATCTTGTTGATAATGTTTCGCAAGAGTACGCCACTTGGTTCGATAACTATATCATCTTTGCGTATTACCGTAGCCTGGTGTCAGCTACCGCTTACCACTACCCTTGGACGCGGATGGGCTATACTTACGATTGGGCGCCGGGAGAGTCTGAAAAGAATGGTCTGAGCGAGTTTGTAATCATGCCTAATTCCGGATTATGGGTTGAGAGTGTACAAACTGCCAGTGCCTTTCTTGCTGCGCAATAGCTATAGTCGGTGAGGCCGTTCGGAAATTCCGATAATATAGCGTGCGGGACGCCTGATAATTAAAACCATATTCCCCGGAAGTCTTTTATTTCCAGGTGAATACCGCGATCCGTAAGAGAATATTTACGGATTTGCGCTACTATCTATCCGCGATTCTCAAACAATTCTTTAAATATCTTTATGGATCGAAAACCTGTTTTTACTTTTAAGCCCAGCCATGAACTTAGATGCCGGCATTTGCTAGAGGGCAGTCAGGAGAATAATTCCGGCAGTTTTTAGACTGGATCCAGGAATTTACCATGCGGTAGTATTTGGAAGTTATCCCTATCTGATTTACCAGGGGCAGGATGAAATAGTAAATAATTTTGAAGGCAAAGTGTATCTTCAAGTTATGGTTATCCTCATACAAAGTACAGATCAAGTAGGCTTGGTAGCAGCTATTTCAAGTGTGTTAGCAAAGCAGGGGTGGAACATCATTTCCCTAAGGGAATACGTGGATCCGTCAACAACCAGGTTTTTTATAAGGATAGAGACATCCGGCCAGGTTAATGATGCGGAGGCCTTGTTATTGCAGCGGGAATTATCGGGGATTTTGCCAGCCACGGCTACCGTCCAGGTGAACCCGATCGCACTTAAAAAAATAGTGGTAATGGTTACCAAGGAGCATCATTGTCTTTCCGATTTATTGGTGCGCCATCATTTTAAAGAATTGGGGGCATCTATTCAATGTGTGATTGGAAATCATCCTGATTTGGAGGATTTGTGCCAGCGTTTCGATGTGCCGTTTTATGCAGTCGCAGCAGAAGGGAAAGATAAAGCCGGTTTCGAAGCAGGTATTACAAGTATAATCGATCAATACCAACCTGACTTTATAGTCTTGGCAAAATTTATGCGGATATTAAGCGCTGCATTTAACGCGAAATATCCCTTGAAGATTATCAATATCCACCATTCATTCTTACCGGCTTTCATCGGCGCTAACCCGTATAAACAGGCATTTGAAAGAGGTGTGAAGTTGATCGGCGCTACGGCACATTTCGTTACTGATGATCTTGATGAAGGGCCTATTATCTTCCAGGAAATAATTCCTGTAAACCATACTTACAATGCCCAGAAAATGCGCCAGGCCGGCAAGGAAATAGAGATGGCAGTATTGGCGAGGGCTTTGCAATTAGTATTCGATGACCGGGTGTTCGTATTTAGAAATAAAACAGTGGTATTTGATTAACCGGCAATTAAAGTTCTCAATTGGACAAAGCGGGTGGGGAGGCGTTCATTTTTGCCATGAGGTTTCCTTTGGGAAGGCCAATCCTGATGCGGGTTCCCTGGTCAACCTTGCTTTGTATATCGATGGTGCCATTATTTGACTTGATAAATTCTATACAAAGCATTAAACCAAGACCGCTGCCCCTTTCTCCATGGGTACCGTAAGAAGGGGTGCTGTTAAACGTAAACAGCGATTTCAATTGCTTGCTACTCATCCCTTGGCCATGATCCATTACCTCGATAATAGCTAGGTCATCTTGTTGAAAGAACGCAACTTTAACCTGTGACCCGGCAGGGCTGAATTTAATGGCGTTGCTAAGTACATTACGCAGTATTACTGAAACCTGGTCCCGGTCAGCGTATACAGCTACCGGTTCTTGATGTTCGATAAGTAGTTGAATGTTCTTTTGCTGTAGTATCATCTGGAAAAAACCAATTACCTCGTTCAGTAAGGGATCTATGAGGAAATCTTGCGGTTGCGTTTGGATGCCTTTCATACTTTTGGTGCTCCAGCGGAGTAGGTTATCCAAGGTGCCCCCGAGTTGTGAAACCTTTTGGTGCAAGGCAGCCGCGGCCTCTACCATCTCTTTTTCCGGGTATTCTCCTTTTTGAAACATCTCCAGCAAAACTTCCAATGTGGCCAATGGGCTACGGATATCATGCGCCACGATGGAGAACAATTTTTCCTTGTCCTTGTTCATGTTAGCAAGGGCTTGCCGTTGATGCTCGATTTCCTTCTGGTAATCGGATTGAATATATTTGAAATAGGCCAATGCAACGGCAATGAAAGAAATAGCCATTCCCACGTTGACCCAAACCCTTTGCGTAGGAACGGGATCTGCCCAAACCTTATCCTGGGGCATAAAAATGATAAAGAGGAAGGCGGTAATAATCAACATACTTAAACCCGTAACGATCCATTTATGATCATATACGAGGATGGAAACGATCAAGATATTAAGCAGGAAGTATTCGGAACCATTATGAAAATATACACCCGTAAAAGTGTATAAAAGGATACTTAAAATAATCATTTGGAACCTTGCCGTAACGTAACGCCTTGATTGGTGCAGGAAAAATACGGCAATACCTATCGAGGTGGTTGTGAAATTGACTATTGAAAGCAAGTACCTGCCTTGGTAAACATTTAAGCAGCCGAAGTAAAACATAAAAGGTATACAAGGGATGGTAATCAAGTTCAGCAACTTGGTGCGCCGCGATTCGATAAACGGCATACCCTCATAAACACCTACGTTGACGATGTAGTGCCAGGTACGTTTTGCAAATCGATATAAGGTAGGGAAAATGGCCATCTTGTTAGCAAGGCAAAGATAGTCGGAAAATTGACTTCCTGTGAGTGGGGATTTGTTAAAAAATACAGAATTTGACAGTTGTTTAAGAATACTGCAAACCGGGATACCGCGCACTTGTACGCCAATAAAATATGTTGTATTTTATTCATCCGTTTCAATAGCGACATTTCTTAGATATTATTGCAATTATTATGTTAGAAAATAGACATATATCCAGGCGGCAATCTTATACCGAAGGGAAAAGGTTAGCTTCTTTATATAATATTATTCCTAATATGATATGGACGGTTTTGCATCTTACGCCGGTAACCGTGTATTGCTTTTCAGATTTACCTTTGAAATATTTATACATATTCGGGGGGATCAGCATTGTATTCGCGGCTTTACCGCACCGTTTTTATTTCTGGATTCAATTATCTAACCGGATCAGGGTTTACCATAAAGTTGGCATCTTGTTGATCCGGAAATTTAGCCAGGACGGTGATTGGGTCAACCAGGCCGTTAGGAGGCGTTACCCTAACTATACGGTCATTTTCAGGCGGCAGGATATCGATGGCTATATTGCTAAAACATACTTCTTCGAACGTTTCCATATGTTGCTATGGATTTTTATGTTGGCGGTTTCAATTTATGCTGCCGTAGAAAAGGATTGGATTTGGGCTATCATCATTTTTCTAAATAATATTCTTTATAATTTATATCCAATATTCTTACAACAATACAACCGGTTGAGGGTATTGCGTATTTTATCGAAAAGCAAGAAAATATGACCATTTAATTTGACTTCCCGTGTTCTTTCTAATTTTCATATTTTTACCATTCAATACATCTACAAGCCTACCAAGTAAAACCCAGTTTGAAATCATGCAAGATTTATTAGAACTAAACAAAGCGGTAGTAAGACGCTTTAATTACGAAGTATTACAGGATGGCAACCTGGATAGCTTCGCTGAAATTATGCACCCGGAATTTATCAATCGCACGGCGCCACCCACTGCTGACAACGGCGCTCAAGGTATGATTAACACGGTGAAGAATGTATTGCACCAAGCTTTCCCTGGTCTGAAAGTCGATATCCTGGAGCAAATCGCGGAAGGTGATCTCGTGTCGAGCAGGAAAACGATCACGGGTAAGCATACCGGTAACTTATTGGGAATTCCTCCCACGGGCTTAGATATCAAGATCGATGTGATGGATATGGTGCGCCTGAAAGATGGTCAATATCTTGAGCATTGGGGTTTAAATACGATCCCGTTAATCATAGCACAATTGAAAGATGCTGCTGAAAGGATGGCCGCGGAAAAGTAAGGGCAACCACCGTAATCTTGCAGTTATACCTGTAATAAGCCTACTTTATGAAGTGTGTTTACCGGCTTATTATCCCAAAATAATTCGAAATCTTCTAAACCGGCCGCTTCGTATGACTGGCTGATTTCTTGCAAGGAATATAACTTGGCCCGGTTGGGCTGTAATTCTCCGAGCATTGCCCTAAGCCATTTTCCTTGCCCCGGGGATACTTGGATATTATGTGAACTTTTCAATCCTTGGAAAGTAAGGCTGCAAACTTCCCATTGCTGCCCTTTCTTTGATTTGGTAACTATCTCAAGCGAGGGTAGTTTACCGGTAAATACGACCTTGGTGTTTGATTTCTTCGTTTGATATTGAATTTCTTCAAGGGACTGCTCGATAAAATCCGGGGCCACTTTCGTTTTGGGTACTTTGAAATCAAACCACTTTTGCAAGGGATCATCAAGGCAAAGTCCGTGCATGAAATTGAATAAAGACTTTTTCAGCCCGAAACTAAACATTTCATGATCAGCGCCTTGCTCATCGATATGGACGATATCATTATTTGCGAAAGTGCCCATCAATTCTTTTTCTTTCTTTACCCCGAAGGCTGCCGGGTCTATGCCCACCGGGCTATGAGCTGTCATCGCGAATTGATGCCAAAAGGCGGATTGCAAGATCCCGGTTTTGAACATCTGCCGGACCATTTCCAGTGAATCGATGGTTTCCTGTGCTGTTTGCGTTGGAAATCCATACATCAGGTACGCATGAACCATGATACCGGCTTCCATGAAATTGCGATTTACCTGGGCTACTTGCGCAACGGTAATCCCTTTTTGAATTAATGCCAACAACCTGTCTGAAGCCACTTCCAAACCGCCAGATACGGCAATACAGCCGGACTGTTTCAAGAGCAAACACAAATCCCTTGTGAAACTTTTTTCGAAACGGATGTTCGTCCACCAGCTGAGGGTTAGTTTACGCTTAATAATTTCCAGTGCAACCGCTTTCATCAGCGAAGGCGGCGCCGCTTCATCCACGAAGTGAAAGCCTGTTTGCCCCGTTTGTTGCATGATGGTTTCCATGCGGTCGCAAATCATGCTTGCGGCAATAGGTTCGTAAATCTTTATATAATCAAGCGAAATATCGCAGAATGTACATTTGCCCCAATAGCAACCATGCGCCATCGTTAATTTATTCCACCTGCCATCACTCCAAAGGCGGTGCATAGGGTTGATCACCTCTATAGCGGATATATATTTACCAAGCAAAAAATCGCTGTAATCCGGGGTGCCGACCTCGCTTTGTTTATAATCCTTGCAGGCCGTGTTATTGATAAAGATTACCTGCTGTTCATCGAGTAAAAACGTCCTTTTCAATGCATCCCTGGGAATGTCGCCTTGAACGAATTTTACCAATTGCTCTACCGGCGCTTCTCCATCATCCAAGGTGATGAAGTCGTAAAATTCAAACACCCTCGGATCCGAGATTGACCGTAATTCGGTATTGGCAAATCCACCACCCATGGCCACTTTCACCTTGGGATAATGCTTCTTGATGAATTGACCGCAACGTAGGGAGGTATAAAGATTGCCGGGAAACGGGACAGAAAGGGCTACCAATTCCGGCTGCACGGTTTCCAGGTGTTGTTGTAATAATGCTATTGTAAGTTGATCTATATAAGTAAAAGGGGCTTGCAAAGCCTGATAAAGCTCATCAAAGCTATTTGCTGATCTTCCTAACCTTTCCGCGTACCTACTGAAACCGAAATGTTCATCTACGGTTGTCATAATTAAATCCGAAAGATCTTCAAGGTACATCGTGGCCAGGTGCTTAGCTTGATCTTGTATCCCCATGCTGCCGAATGCCCAGTGGATATCCTCCAATTGGGAAAATCGACCGGCTTCCGGTAAAAAGGCCCTTTTGCAAATTCGGTGCGCCAGGGTAGGATTATGACCTTGAAGGAAGGAAATTACATCATCGATGGTTTGGATATAATCATCTTGTAAAGCTAATATCCGTTGAATGTTAGCATCCCATTCCCGGGGATTTTGATTTAGTTGTTGGAAGAGCGTGGTTAAACCTCCCGACGAGAACAGGGCTACCGTTACTTCTATGCCCAGATCAACCTGGAAAGAGCTGATTCCCTTCGTATTCAGGAAGCCTTTCAGGTAAGCCGTTGCCGGGTAGGGGGTATTGAGTTGTGTAAATGGAGGTGTGATTAATAATACTGTCGCGCTCAAAATCATTAATTTAAAACGCAAAATTATCACTAATCCTGGAGAGGAAGTAGTAAAAGGGGGGATTATTAGTATAATTCCCCCCTGGAATATTTATTTTGACAAATCCTTGATCATAATATTCTTGAAATCAATGGGTTGGCCTTCACTTTGAAAGGCGATGTAACCGGATGACAATATTTTGCCATCTATTTTTTGGGTACTGTCGTAGCGATTCACGACAGCTCCGCCAATTTGTGGTTGGCTATATTGCAAAACTGTATCCCCGTTTATAATATGTTGTACCAATGAATCTCCGTACACTATCAATTCAGCCTTCACCCATTGATCGCCCCGGTAAGTCTTGGAATGGGAATCTATGCAATGGCGTTGATCTAATTTTCCTTCATAAACTACATGCGTACCTGGTGAACACATATTACCTGTAGGGCGTGGCTGGCCATCATCCAAACCACCCAATAACTGCATTTCTACCGAGATGGGCCAATCCTGCTCCTTTGGCATGGTACGGGGATCTTGGGAATGGTACATTACCCCGCTGTTGAGGATCGTGTAGCCGGGTGCATCTTGCCGCCATTTACCGGTAAAGCGGTACTCGAACTTGAGGTGGTATCTTGAGAAAGGCGTTTTGTAATAAATATGCCCGAACTGTTCATTAAAATGATCGTACTGGTCATAGCGAACCAGTAACATGCTGTCCTGCACCCTGAATGTTTGCCCGTAATTATCGCCGGTTTCGTGGTGGTGAATCTTGACAATCCAATCGTTAAGATCTTTGCCGTTGAATAAATATTGCCATTCGGCATGTCCCGTTTTAGATCCGGAGTTTTGGCAAGCTGTAAATAAACAACCTGCCAACAAGTAGCATAAATATTTCTTCATAACTGTAGGTAGATAGTATAAGTGTCTAATTTACATTTTTAAACGGATAGCGGTTCTGCTTATTTTATAAATGGCAATGGTAAAGAAATTGGTTAAATTGATGTTCTAAAAAATATACGGTATGAAAATCCAAGAAATTGCAGATCGCCTCGTTGAGTTATGCAATCGGGGCGAGTTTGAAAAAGCATTGGAGGAACTGTATTCCAAGGATGCTGAAAGTATTGAATTATACGATACCCCTGGCTTTCCAAAGGTAACGAAGGGGCTGGATAATCTTTTTGATAAAAGCAGGCGGTTTAACGAGATCGTCCAGGAATTTCATAGTTGCGAAGTTGGCAAACCTGTCATTGCCGGCAATTCTTTTTCCGTCGTCCTTTCTCTCGATGCGACTTATAAAGATCCGAAGATGGGGCGTAATAAGATGGATGAAATTTGCGTGTATGTTGTAAAGGATGGTAAAATTGTTTCCGAGAACTTTTTCATGTAACTAGAACGGGACTGTTTTGTTTTTAAAGTGCAATTCATTATCATTGACCGGATTCTACCAGTATTATGAACGATAACAAAACACCCTCACCTTGGCAAGAAAAGGTTCATAGGATCATCTATGAAGCGGATACCCCGGCAGGAAGGGCTTTTGATGTGGCCCTATTGTGCTGTATTATTTTAAGTATCATCGTCGTTATGCTCGATAGTGTACAGGAGCTAAGCGCCCGTTACGGGGTCTTGTTCCACGCTATCGAATGGGGTTTGACTGCCGTGTTCACCGTGGAATACTTACTCCGCCTGCTCTGCATCACCCGCCCTTGGAAATATGCCCTGAGCCCTTTTGGTATTATTGATTTACTTGCCGTTATACCGAGTTATTTAAGCGTATTGATCCCGGGATCGCAATCCTTGCTTGTATTACGGGCTTTACGTTTATTAAGGGTATTCCGGATATTTAGGTTGGTGCATTTCGTTTCGGAGATCAAATTTTTAACGATCGCCGTTACCAATAGTTTACGCAAGATCAGCGTATTCATCTTGTTCGTTATTACGATCGTAATAATTCTCGGTTCGGTGATTTACCTCGTGGAAGACGAGAATTCTGGTTTTACCAGCATCCCGCAATCGGTATATTGGGCGATCGTAACGATTACAACCGTCGGTTACGGTGATATTGCCCCGGCAACTACGCTCGGGAAATTCATCGCGAGCTTTATCATGCTGTTGGGATACGGTATTATTGCCGTGCCCACGGGAATTGTTACTACGGAGATGGCTTTAGCCGCGAGGAGAAAATTTCATACTAACGAAGCTTGTCCTTCTTGCGGGAAGGATGGGCATGACCACGATGCGGAATTTTGCAAATATTGCGGCTCAAAATTGTAGCTTGTTTATTAATTAAATGCCAACAGGAACATTTATGGAACTACAAAATAAACCCGGCATTACGATACGTTATTGCCCGAAATGTGGATGGCTTTTGAGGGCCGCATACATGGCCCAGGAGTTGTTAACTACTTTCGAAGAAGATTTAAGCGCGGTGAGTTTACAGCCTGCCGAGATTGCCGGTTCTTACCAGGTTTTACTGGACCAGGTCGTTTTATTCGACCGGAAGCGTGATGGGCAGTTCCCGGAAATAAAACAGTTGAAACAAACGGTCAGGGATCATGTTAATCCCGGTAAAAGCCTGGGCCATAGCGACCGTAAACCTGTTTAATATAAATCCAATAGCCATGCCACGCATTGGGTGATGAACTTATCCTGCATTTCATGGCCGAACGTATGGCTTAATGTTTTATTGGTGCCTCCTTCGTAATCCATATCATTATGCCCCATATTGATATAAACCATCCTGTAATCTTTATTCGTCCAGGCAACGGGGTAGAACCCGCGGTGCCATATTTCGGAAGGCTTCGGCCCGGTGCCTAAAGGAAAGCTTTCCGGGTGGATGGATAGTAATATTTTTATTTTAGGATTATTGCGCAGATCCCTTTCCCAGCGGTACCATTCATTGGCCCCGGAAATGAATACACTGTCAAGCCGGCGCGTAGTACGGTGCCTTGATTCAACTTTTAAATAGGCGGGCGTCGGTCTCCAAGTATTACTTACATAACTTCCCGAACCTAGAAAATGGATATGGTACCAATCCCAGTCTTGCGGGTATTTGCTCGGCGTTAATGCGAATGCGGCGAAATGAAATCCGAGCCAAGAGCCGCCATTCTCCATATAATATTCAAATGCCGCCCTTTGTTTTGCAGTGTTGGGACGGTAATCGAGAAAGAATACAGCTTGGTAGTTTTTCAAAACGGCGGTATCCAACAGGTCCCAATTACTCGTGGTATCGTAAATAAAGCCTTTCTCCACAGCTAGTTTAGAAAACCATTCATTAGCTTCATGATCAAAGCTAACATGGGCCAAATCATCTTTCCCGTAGAAAAATGAAAGCACTTTCGGTTTATTATTAACCTCTTGCGCCGTTGCAATATTGATCTGCAACAACAATAAGGATAACGTCAATTTCAATAACTTAAACTTGGAGTTCTGCATCGTATTCTAGGTAAAATTTTTCTTCATCTTGCCACTGCCCAATTAGTAGCCTCGATATCTGTGGCCGAAAGATACATTTTCTTTCCTTGCCGTTTCCAATTTACTAAAAAAAGCTGCTTTCAATCGCCGGCTAATATTCCATAAACTCCCATGCGCTCAAGTAGGAGTCTTGCGCTTCGGTATATTGAATAAAATTTTTATAGAAATCAAATTGCGATAAAGTGGCGCTGTCGCCAATTACTACCAATTTCTTCTTGGCGCGTGTCATTGCAACATTCATCCGCCTGTTATCTGAAAGAAAGCCGATTTTACTGTCGGGGTTGCTGCGTGTCATACTGATGTATACGACCTCCCGTTCTTGTCCTTGGTAGCTATCGATCGTATTCACCGTGATATAATTTTTTATATCGCCCGGCAATTGCGATTCGATCAATAAGTCTTTTAGCAACTGAACCTGTGCTTTATAAGGTGAAATGATCGCGATGGAAGGGTATTTTTTATCCTTGAAATGTTGAACAAGTTGAAGGCAAAACTGCATGAGATGTTGAAAAAGGAATTGTGCTTCTTCGGGGTTCGAGATAGCCGTATTTTCGATTTTCTCCTCGAAACCGCAGCCGGCGGTATCGATAAAACTAACCGGTAAATCTCCGGTGAATAGTAGTTGTTCTGCTACGGTATGATGTGCTCTTAATTTATTATCATAAAATACTTGGGAAGCGTAATGCATGATCGATCGGTGCATCCGGTATTGCTCTTCGAGCAAAACTACTGCTTCGGGATAAAGCCGTGTACACTTTTCCATTAACGTTTCAGCCAGGCCCTGTTTTGCTGCTTCGCGGGATTTAATGGTAGGGGGCAATTGTTGATGATCGCCGGCAAGTACCAGTTTAGGCGCTTTCAGGATCGGTATCCAGCAGGCGGGCTCCAATGCTTGCCCGGCTTCATCAATAAATACGGCATCGTAGGTGATTTTCGCTATACTGTAATGTTGGCTTCCCACCAAGGTGGCCGTGATGATTTGAGCCTTTGCTACCAGGTCGTCCATCATGTATTGCTCGGTTTTTTCTACCGATTTCATGATGTTCCTGGCTTCATCGAAGAGCGCTTTTCTCTGTTCCCTTTCGGCCTTACCGAAATTGCGTTTGTATTTGTGGGCCATGTCTTTAAATTCTTTAGCCCTTTTCTTGAACGCCCTGATCTCCTTATTAGCCGGATGTTGGGCCAGTTGATAGTCTAAGCTGAGCGACTCCAGCCGTTCGCTGATCCTGGCAGGGTTGCCGATGCGTAAAACCTTCAAGCCCTTTTCTGATAGTCTTTCACTCAGCAGATCAACGGCAGTGTTGCTCGGTGCAGTTACTAAAACCTTCTTGGCGCCTTGTTCCAACTGCATGGCGATCGCTTGCACGAGGGTCGTTGTTTTTCCCGTTCCCGGCGGGCCGTGAACGATAGCGAGATCTTCTGCCTGGATAATTTTAGTGATGGCTAATTGTTGCGAAGTATTCAAATGTTCGGAAAGACCATGAACTTTACGTTGTTCGTAAAATTCGGGTTTTTTGAGACCCGTGATGATTTTTACCAGGCGATCGTCCTTTCCGCCGGCTTCCAAGCGTTTTTCAGCTATGGTAAGCGCCTTTTCCATCTCGTCATAACTATTATCATCGAAAAGCGTATCGATACCCAGTTTCCCGTCATCAGCCCAATCGGGGAGCTCTTCCGTGCGGAAATTAATTTTCAGCTTATTCCCGGATAGATAGGTCACTGTACCTTCTAAGCGATCTTCCTTGGGATTGTGGTTGGAGAACAACATGACGGCAGAGCCGCTTTTGAATTGCGGGTTAATATCTTGGTAGGAAGTTCTTTCGAACTCCACGTTGATATAATCACCTTTGCTGGGTTCGGTACCCCTGTTGGCCAAGGGGTACCAGGTAAGCCCATTTGCCCTACGATCGTAAATCGAAGTACTGGCGGTCAATGTTTCATAAATAGACCGGTCTTCTTTACGTTCTTCCCTCAATAGCCCGGATAGCTTCTTGAAATAATCCATCCGGCAAATTTAAAGCCTTCGCAACTTAAAAAAAGTAAGAATTTTATTTACCGGGTAATGACGTGATCCACCAGGTGTTGCCGGAAGGGTCTTTTACGCCGCAAGTTCGCCCATAATCCTTGGTGCTTAAATCCAAAATGGAACTTGCGCCATTTTCTAATGCAACTTTATAAGTTTTGTCGGCATCATCTACATAAATAAAGAAACTGCCGGTTTCAGGCGGCCATTGTTCTATCGCATTAGCAAACATGATGGTGATGCCATTTATTTGCAGTTCAGCATGTTGAATGGTATCTGTTCCCTCGCGTAATAGCTCATAAGTCTTTTCGGCGCCGAATACTTTTTGGCAAAAATTGAAAAATTGCTTGGCGTCGGGTACAATCAAGTAAGCCATTAAGCTTTGGTGGGTGGATGGAATTTTCATAATGATGAATTTTATTTCTTTATGGTAATGATCACAAAGTTATGAGGGTTTTTACCGGGAGAATTGTAGAAAAACGACATTATTCACGCCAATCGCTGGCAGCAGTATTGCCGGCAAAATAATCCTTTGGCAAAACGCCCGAAAAGGACTTGAAATCGTGGATGAAATGGGACTGATCATAATAGCCGAGACTATACGCCATTTCCGTGAGCTGAATATCTTGACCGTACATTGCCGTTGCAGCCTGGAACCGCGCAATCCGGGCCAGTTTTTTGGCGGGTAGGCCGGCGAATTTTTTGAATTGCCGTTCAAATTGACGGTTAGAAAGGTAACCGGATTTAAATAAATCTTGTATATCGACGAGTCCTTTTTGTTGTATAATTTGCCGGATGGCGCCAAAGACGGGCAGGTCATCGTGTTGTTTACGTTGCAACCTCTCCATGAAGAACCGGTTCATAATGGCTATCCTTTCTTCGTGTCTACCGGCCAGCATAATTTGTTCTACAAGATGGCGGTGATTTTTATGCAAAATATCTTCTAATGGAGGCATCTCATCGGTCAGTGCCGCGGCAGGTAAATCAAATATCAAGGGGATGCTGAAAGGATAGAGGTATACCCCGAAAATTTGGAAGCCGTTTTCGATACGGAATCTCCTGGCTTGCTGGGCGGGGCCGATTAGGCCTGTTAGGGGAGATCGTGAAAACAAATTACCGGGCAAGATTTCTTCAAATTGGCCATCAAGGTGAAAAATCATTTCCGCGCATGCATCCGCCATCGCGTGATGAATATAAGCTTGATCGCTGGAAAGGCTCCAATACAAGCGGATATAAGGCGCTAATTCGGGTGATGGTAAGAAAACCTGGTAATTCATTGCTAATGTAATCTTTTCCCTTCAACGCAAGCGGATATCAGCTTTTCCAACCTTCTTAACCGTGTTGTTTCCTGTTTGGCCGACATGATCCAATGATTCATTACTTTTTTATAATTAGGCGCTTGCTGCTCAAAAAATTTGAAAGCGTTTTTATTGTTTCTAAGTATTCTTTGAAGGTTTGCATCTAATGCGGTGCCCTTATTTTCGAAGCTATACTTATTTGTATTACCCGGGGCACGGTTTTCGAATAGATGTAAACCCGGCGCTTGCATTCTTTTTTCAAGGATTAGCTTTGCTACGGTCTGTATGTTCTTGGCGCTCCAGGTACTATTCATTTTGCGCGGCGAGAAACGGATAAAATAGCTTTCTTCATCAATGCTTTTGCGCATACCATCAATCCAGCCGTAACAAAGTGCTTCTTCCACCGATTCCGCCCAGGTCATACTGGGTTTTCCCGTGCCAGCCTTGTAGAAACCTACCAAGAAGGCCGTTTCTTTATCATGATTTTTCTTTAACCAATTTTTAAATGCCGCTGCATTTTTAAAAAATGTAGGTTTATCCATTTTCGACTAAATCTTTTATCGCTTTCAGGACGGGCATCCAACCCTCGCCATTATTATAAGAATCGGCATACCGTTTTTCACCGTTAGCTACCTTGGAATAATCACCTTGGGTTACCGTTAAAGTCGTGGCGCCGTTTTCGGTGATTAGATCGTAAGTTACGGTGAGATGGTTTTCCGGGATATCTTCCATATCAGAAAGGGGATCAAAAACTGTATAGACTAATTTTGATGGCGGATCGATACTTACGATATATCCAGTAACAAAATCTATTTCTTTGCCATCCATCTTTCCACGCCAGCGTAATTCACTCCCAACTTTCCAATCTGAAACCGTTTCGCAACCGAACATGTATTGCCGGGTTTTCAAAGGGTTTACAAGAGCATCCCAAACCTCTTCCGCAGTAGCATTAATGCTGATGTTGTTCGTTATATATTTACTTTGCTCCATATCGGCAGTTATTAAAATTGATTAGGCGTTAAATCTACCGAAAATTTTACTATAAACATGGAACATCGACGGAAAAATTACATCTAGTTGCAATGATGTTTACCGGGATGGGAAGTATATATGCTGTGATGGTTTTACAAGTTAACTGCCCGGTTAAACAGTATTGAAAATGTTGCGTAGTTGCCTGGTATGCCTGGTGGTATGGCATCTTACGAATGCCAGCCATTCAGCCCTGGTGAATGTACCCATTGTCGGAACTTCGAAACCGGTGCACAATTCTCCCGGTGGAAGTTGTAGGTAAGTCTCCCGGAAATTTCTATAGTTTTCTAATATTTGATGTAGCAATAAAGTTTTGTCCTTCGGCTCTTCAGATGGCGTATTGAACTCCGGCGCTTTGTATTTAGCCTCAAAATCGAGGAATACCGATTCTATCAGTGGTATTTTTTCCAGGGGATCCCGTTGAGTTTTGGTAACGGGGTTGATCATGAGGGCATCCAGTCCATCGGAAGATTTTATGAGGTGTTCCACTACCTGTCCTGCCGACCAGGCGCCTTCAGCCGGTTTCGTATTAAAATTTTGATCATTAAATGTCGCGATGGCATTTTCGAGATCCTGTAAAGCATCTTCGAAATATGTAAATTGTTGTTTAAACATATAAAAATTATTTTCCATTGAGAATGATTATTTTACAAAGCTAATTATCTCCTAATTTTGAATTGATGGTTGAAATTGCCAATTTTAGGGGCAGTTTGCGACAAAATATTTACATAATTTTATGTTATGAAACACATTTCCATTCTCGTTTTAAACGAAGCCATACTGGGCAGTATAGAAGGAACCCATAAATTGTTAACGGCAGTTAATGATATCGCGGAAAGCATGGGGAATGATCCCGTATTCAAGGTGGAGTTGGTAGGGGCAAATAGTTCGACCGTATTAAACAAGGGACTGTTTTCTGTATTTCCGGAGAAGATGATCCATGATATAGATCATACCGATTTGATATTTATACCGGCGATGCATGGTGATATGCAGGAGTCTGTTAGCATGAATAGAGAATTTATTCCATGGGTAGTGGAACAATATAATAAGGGTGCCGAGATTGCGAGTTTATGCGTGGGGGCTTTCCTTTTGGCAGAAACGGGCTTGGTAGATGGAAAACGTTGTGCAACGCATTGGTTATATGCCAATGAATTTAGAAAAACTTATCCCCGCATAGACTTGGTAGATGAAAAAATTATTACGGATGAGCAAGGTATTTATTCTAGTGGAGGCGCTTATTCATTCCTAAACCTGGTGCTATACATTATCGAGAAGTATGCCGGGAGGGAGATCGCGATCCTTTGCTCCAAAACTTTCCAGATTGAATTTGATCGCGGTAGCCAATCGCAATTTATCATGTTCCGTGGACAGAAGGGGCATGATGATGAATCGATAATTAGGGCCCAAGAGTATATCGAGAAAAATTACCAGGAAAAAATTACCGTAGATCAATTGGCAACAATGCTGGCGATCGGTAGGCGAAACCTGGAACGTAGGTTCAAAAAGGCTACTTCTAATACTATCTTGGAATATATCCAACGTGTAAAGATCGAAGCTGCCAAGATGAGCCTTGAAACATCACGGGATAATGTTAACGAGGTGATGTACATGGTGGGATATTCGGATACCAAGGCTTTCAGGTCGGTTTTTAAGAAGACGACAGGATTGTCCCCGATCGAGTATAGAAATAAATACAATAGGGATTTGCAGGTGTCCATTAAAGCATAAGGTTCACGGATTTCAAGTATTACGGGATCTCGCGGATTCAATTTCTTGCAGCGGGGTAGGCTGATTTATTTCATCGTTGATTAATTCAATTTCAATCCCGAGGGATTTTACAATTTGTAAGATGTTGGGGATGTCTATTTCGATTTCTTGTTCGCTTTTTATCCGCAAGATATTGTCAATGTCCATTAGGTCGAAATTGGCTTTATATGAAGGACATTGTTCATTTAGTATGGTTATGCATTGATCCGCTACCTCGATATTTTTGACGTTTGTTTTAAATATTTCAACCATGTCGCATCAGTATTGATATGGCAAATGTACTGGTGACAATGTATTTATCTAGGACAGGATTGCGACAATTTTAGGGGGGAATGCGGCTATGTTTCCCGCGGTTATAATGTATAAATTAGAAGGGATCGCGAATAATTGCGATCCCTTCTGATTTTATAAGAATTAATTGCTAAACTTAGGGCTTGTCCCACCAAACCGGTTGATTTATATAAGTCGGTTTTTCCGCGTTGGGATTGGCGGCTCTAACCTGGTCAAGGTTATAGTTGATTTCATAGCTTGGAACTGCAAATCTACGGGGCCAATCTGTTTCATTGGGATAAGATTCCAAATAGACGTGCTTCGGTCTTTTGAAACCTTTATAGACACCGGTACTTTCATTGTAAACACCCGAGGCATCAGTACAATAGTTTAATCTCCTAAGATCGCACCATACTTCGATAGAGAACGAAAGGGCGATATATTTTTGGATCATGATATCGCTCAATGTTAATTTGGCCGGGTCCTGCACCACGGAAGTACTGGCTAAGAAATTATCAGATACGCTGCCGTCAACACCGACCAAAGTCATATGAGCCTTGATGCCAGCTTGATATGCTTGTAATGCTTCATTAGGTTTATTTTGACGCAGTTTAATTTCAGCTACTATAAAATGCATTTCAGCATTCGTTAGCAACAAACCTTTAGCACCGCGATCCGTATACCAACAACCTGTTGAAGCGATTCTATTACCGGCTGCGGGGCTCATGGGGTTTCTACGCAACTGGATGTAAATCGAATCGGCGTTGGAGAACTTGTTAGTAGTGCTGTTAAATGATACGGCTTTCGGACCATTTAGAACTACATCGGAAGTCATATCAACCCCTTGCGTGCGTACCCAATTACCGCTACCATCTTGCATTCTTGGCAAGATTATATCCATCCTGGGGTCTTCCATGTCATTGGCGCCGGTTGGAGCCCCGGTATAATTATTACTTAAATAATCGATATAAAGTTTTGTAAACCTGGCAGAAGTGCCGGTATTTTGATATTGTAAGCTCGATTTAGCGTTATTGGTGGTAGAAGGATCATCGATATATTGCATGATTGTACTTTGATCCTCCGTTTGCGGACCAGCATTTGCGGCAGCTAAAACGGCCTCGGGATCGAAATCGGCTTTCTTTACTAAATGCAATAAACAACGCGCTTTTATACCGTTGGCAAGACGGATCCAATTGTCCACATTACCATGGTTCCAAGTATCTCCTTCAGCAAGCGAAGGCGCACCTGGAGCTTGTTGTTTTTGTAAATCTTGAATGGCTTCGTCCAATAATTCCAAAACTTTACCTTGGATGTAGGAGCCATCGTCGAACTTAGGCGTAAAGGTATTGGGATCATCAAATTCATCATATGGCATCATGCCGTAAAAGTCTGATAATGCTGAAAAGCCCCAAGCTTTGATGATTTTACCAACGCCGATATAATGGTATGCGCCCACTTTTTCCGCGGCAGTAATCATCGGTGCAATATTGACAGCTGTATTTACATACCAACATTGCCAAGGCCAGTTGGCGCTTGAAAGGTTAGAATACCAACGGGTAAGGTTATAGTTATTATTAATAGCGTATGTTACTGCCAATTGCTGGCTTACAAACGCCGCCCTCGTTCCTGCACTTTCATAGCAATCGGAAAATTGCGCCAAGATGGGTGGAAGCCTTTGCTCGGCCGTAGGCACGGCTGAGTTAGCGGAGTTGGGGTTGTCGTTTACATCTAACCAAGTATTACAGGATGTAAAGGCAACCGTTATAGATAGTATTGCGAGTAATTTTTTCATAATCCAACATTTAAAATTTTAGATTCAAACCAACGGAAAAGCCTGCTGTATTTGGAACACCTGCATAGTCAATACCAGAAGAGCCGGAACCTACCACACCTGCGCCTGCTGCACTAGTTTCTGGATCCATTCCATCGTAGTTTGTCAATAGGAGCAAGTTGGTCCCGCTTAAAGTTAATGTAGCTCCCTTCAAGAAATTAGTACGGTTAAGTACTTTGGTTGGTAAGCTATACGATAGATTAATGGCACGCAACCTAACCCAATTTACTTCCTGTATAAAGAAAGGGGAGTTTTTAACGTAGATATCCCTATAAAACTGTTCTGTCGCTTCTACAGTACGAGTTACATCTTCATATTTACCGGTACCGGGGTTGAGTGACTTTCCTGTAAAGGTCATTTCTTCGCCCCGTTTTTCAGTTTCCTTGCTCATTCCATAAGCTGTTAACAGGTAATCAGTACCATTGTAAACATCACCACCTTTACGGAAATCAATCAAGAAGTTAAGATTGAAATTTTTGAAGGTGAAGCTATTATTAATACCACCGATGAATTTAGGTTCCCTATTTCCTACTAGGTCAGTTGTTGAAGTGCTTGTAAGCGGGTAACCCGTATTCCAATCTAATAACAAGGCACCTGTGCTATCCGTCTGCCATTTAGAGCCACTCAGTCCCATGAAATAACCATCGTTAAATGACGCGGCTTTAGCATAACCTATTTGCACATCCGTTACATATAAGATAGAGATATCTCCCGGCAAAGATTTAACGCGGCCATTATTATGGGAGAAGTTCAATGCCACATCCCATGTCAGGTTCTTATTCTTGATCGGGGTTGCATTAATAATAAATTCAATCCCTTTATTTTGAATTTCACCGGTATTTACTGAGCTCAGGATATACCCCGTTGCGTTACTTACCCTTGGCGTTAAAATTTGGTCCACACTTCGATTAATATAATAAGTTGCATCGAATCCTAACCTGTTATTTAAGAAGCGTAATTCTGTTCCGAACTCGTAAGAATACGTATATTCGGGTTTAAGACCTTCATTACCCCTGCTCCAATAGTTCCTGAATCCTCCGCCGATAGTTTCTTCTGGCCCAAATAGATAGGTATTGGTTTGATAAGGGTTAGCGTCTTTACCTACCCCTGCAATAGATGCCCGGATCTTACCGAAGGAAAGAACCTTGTTAGGTTGCATCAATTCCGTAAAGATGAAACTCGCATTGGCAGAGGGGTAGAAGAAAGAGCGGTTCCAACGGGCGAAGGTAGAAGTCCAATCATTACGACCCGTAAAGCCCAGGTAGATCATGTTTTTATACCCTATTTTTAAATCACCGAAAGCGCCGACAATCCTGTTTCTACTGATATTGTCGTTAAAGTATTGATTGTCGGTCGTCGCATTCTCCAAGCTGATAAACCCCGGTATTACGAAATCTTCCGCCCGAACCGAGGTGCTTTTTATATATGTATTTTCTGCGGAGGTACCTGCAATCAAGCTCAAATCCCAATCTTTGAATTTTTTATGGAAAGTCAATAAAAGGTTTGAGTATAGGTAGCTATAATTTTTATTGGTTTCCGAAAGCATTCCATGGTACCAAGCTTCTTTAACCCCGGAACCGGGAGAAATCAGGTTCCTGAATGTCGAAGTGTAATTATCGATACCTAACCTGTAGCTAGCATCGAACCAATCGGTGATCTTAGCATTTACATATGCGCTACCTACAATTCTGCTATTTCTATCGGATTGCGGGTTCTTGTTGATAATCCAGTAGGGGTTGTCAACATCGGCGCTGGTATCTTGATCCGGGAAAAGGCGATACTTACCACCGTCATCGTTGAGATAATGCTTCATGTCCAAGTTGCGTGGCCAAGTAACCACCGTTTCCATATAACCATTTCCCCCGGCGCCCCAAAGGCCACTACCGGTAAGTGTTTTTTGCGTTTTACTTTTGCTGTAGGTAGCATTAACGCCAAAAGTGAATATTCCTTTCTTTTGTTCAGCATTTAACCTAACGGTAGAGCGTTTGAAATCTGTAGTAGGAACGATACCGCTTTGGTATAAGTCAGATGCGGACAGGTAAAAATTTCCGTTAGCATTACCACCTGATATACTAATGTTGTTATCAAAAGCATTCGCATGTTGGAAGAAATCTTCCATATTATCATATTGTTTTTCACCACTTGCGAATGGGTCGCCCCATGAGGTCATGGTTTGATCTGTAAATGCTCCCCCGTAATAAGAACCTTGCTTGTAAATTTTTTGTTGATCCGGTAACCTGTTTGCCCAATTGTTGGTATACCTGCTATTAATATTGATATTAGTTGAACCGGTAGAACCTCTTTTCGTCGTGATAATAATCGCGCCTGCTGCTGCCCTTAAACCGTAAAGCGCCGATGCCGCTGGGCCTTTCAACACCGAGATCGATTCGATATCCTCGGGGTTAATATCCATGGCCCTGTTACTGTTCGTGGTAGACAGGTTAACAGACCCGTCAAAGGCACTGTTATCACCTTGCCCGGTAGAGTTATCCATCGGCATCCCATCGATCACGAATAGCGGTTGGTTATTTCTTTCCAAGGAGGTACCGCCCCTGATAATAATAGAAGCGGAAGCGCCGGGAGCGCCGCCTGAGTTGGTAATGTTCAACCCTGCCACTTTACCATTCAGGGAGTTTACCAGGTTAGCATTTTTATTCCGCATCAGCTCATCTGCGCGGACTTCCTGCACGGAATAGCCCAATGCTTTCTTCTCTTTCTTGATACCCATGGCAGTAACTACCACTTCCCCGAGTGATTCCTGTGATGTTTGAAGGGTAATACTTAGCGTGGTGCTTGTTCCGATCACCACTTCTTTTGTTTCGTAGCCTACATAACTGATTTCGAGGATTTCGCCCGTAGCGGCTTCAATTTTGAATTGACCTTTCACGTCTGATTGCGTAATGCGCTGGGTTCCTTTGACCCTGACTGTTGCACCGGGAATAGGCCCTTCACCTTCTGCTATAACGGTGCCCGTAATAGCTTTCTGTTGTGCCCACATGGTTCCCGGTAGTACTAACATTACCAACGAAAAGATCGTCAATAACCGGAGAAATGTTCTCATGTTTTGAAGTTTTAGATTTGAGTTGATATAATTGCAGATATAATCTATCAATAGCCGATCTATAGATCATGCATAGGGTTGATAGCCTTGAGATACTTTTACTACTACCATTCTCGATTTACTTGGTTGATGGATTCGAGTTTACTACCTAAGCCTTGTTTGCTTAGAAATCACCTTGTTTTTAATTTACTGATTTTGGTTGCTTTATAATTTTACTGTAACTAAAATACTATCTTCCCATTAATATCTTGATTAAAATATTTATTTTTTTTATTGTATTTTGTTCCCCATTGCGATCGGGGAATGGCAGCCTTTTATTAATATACTTGACCTTCTATTGCCATCAATGCTATTGCCATATCATTATTGATAAGAATACCCGGTTTACCATGAAATTTAACTCCATTAGGCCGTGTTCATCTTTTAACTTTTAAAATAGCCCCAATTGATAACATGCTGATTATCGGGATCATATCTTTTCAGTGTTGAAGTTATCTAGTATAGATTGTTAATTATGCTATTCTCCATATAAGGAAATGGGGGCGTTTAAAAAGCGTTATGTTCAGTGTTATAAAATGTTTTGATATTTTTTGGCAAATCGCTTCTTGATATGCTAATATCGAAATTTTACCCTTCAATATTAGTTTTTTGGGGATGATGCCTTTAATAATTAATCTTTTCCACTTATTACTTTTCTTTATCCTGGGAACGGGTTCGGGTGTGCCATACTGCAAAAATCATAGAATAAACCGTCCTGTTTCTAAATGTAAGCTATTAATCGTCTAAAAGCAAAAAATCCCGGCTAATTATGATAGCCGGGATTTTTTCACTATAAAATATCTTTATTGTCAGACTAAATTTTCAATGAAAAATTATCGTCGCCTCAAAAGTTCGATTCAATGTCCACCTGCACATTTCTTGGTACTTTTTTAGCCGGACAACAATGATAATATATCTTATTAGAATTTGAATGCAACGTTACCCACGAACCTTCTTGGCATTTGCGGTTCTAAGGTGCTCCAACCTTTATAATATACCTCGTTCGTGATATTATCCAGTTTGAAAGTTACGTCAAACTTAGGTGAATTATAGAATAGGGAAGCATTGATTACGGTGTAAGATGGTAGGGTAAATACGCCGGTGGTAACACGGTTTAATATCTTGTTCTCGCTGGCGTAGTTACCGCCGAAACCGATCCCGAAACCTTTCAGTTTTCCACTGGTTAACTTGTAAGTAGCCCAAAGGTTGGCCAAGTTTTGTGGTCCCGCTTCTTCCGGGCGCCTATCGAGGTAATCAGAGGTGCCTTCAGCTTTCGTTATTTTGCTATCGTTATAGCTATAACCTGCCAAGATGTTTAAGCCTGGTGCCGGGCTAGCAGTTACCGCCGCCTCGATGCCTTTGCTGTACCTTGTTCCACCTTGGGTATATTCCTGCGGACCGGTGCTCAATATGATGTTTTTTACCTTGATGTCGTAATAGCTTAAGCTACCACTCAATAGTCCACCCAGTAAATTGACCTTGATGCCGCCTTCTAGCTGATTGGCTTGTTCCGGGTCAAAAGATTGCATCACGTTGTCTTTGTTCATCCTAGGGGCAGCATTTGTGAACCCGTTCATGTAATTGGCAAAAACGCTTAAAGTATTGATGATAGGTTGGTAAACGATACCAAACTTAGGGGATACTGCTGTTTGACCGTATTTACTGGACTCGCTTACCGTTGTACCGCCATTTTCAAATCGATCTACGCGCACGCTTGCCATCGCGGATAGGGACGGCAAGATATTGAACACATCGGAAATGTAAGCGCTGTAAATTTTCTGGTTGGCATTAGAAATGTTCAAGGAATCGTTCTTAAGCAATTCATCCATATGGGCTTTGGTTAAGACCCCGTTATCGAATCCGTCCATACGAACCTCACCGTTTTGTACGTAGTTTGAATTGCTACCGTTAGCATCGCTTTCGAAGTAATCCAATCCTACTACCACGCGGTTGCGGAACTTGCCTAAATAGAAATCACCGGTAAAGTTTTGTTGGATATCCGTTGTGTTTGTATATGCATCTTGGTTGCTGATGTAGCGGGCAAATGTGCTTTTTACATCTGGAAAGCCCGGTAAATATTGCGTTCCTTCGTACAAATAAGAATAATAACCCTGCGTCTTCGCGGTACTTCTGGAAACCACGGTTTGCGAAGTCCAACTGTCAGACAATTGATACAACATTTGCGCCTGCACGTTTGAAGTTGGATTTTTAATACTTAAATCATTGCTGGTAAATGAATTTTTAGGGTTATATCCCAATTCGTCTAAATTCTTGGCGAATAGCGTCGTACTACGATCGAAGAAGATCATCGTAGGATTGGTACGCTCCGTTTGATAAAACTCCGCATTTACCAGGAAGCTCAAACGATCATTTACTTTGTACGTTAATGAAGGGGCGATATAACGGTTTTTAGCAAAACCGGCATCCTGGAAGCTGTTCTCATCATGGTAAGCGCCAACTACGCGGAACAATATTTTTCCATCTTTGTCTAGGGGAGTATTTACATCCAGCGTGAAGCGATTTAAACCGTAACTACCGCCGGTATAGGAAACGGAGCCACCGAAATGGTCATACGGGCGCTTGGTAACCACGTTAATCAAACCGCCGTAAGAAACCAGGGAGCTACCGAATAATGTACCGGAGGGACCTTTAATTACTTCAATTCTTTCTATCCCGGCAACATCTAAACCACCATTGGTAATCCCGGCCAAACCGTTTTTCATGGTTGGTTGAACCGCGAAGCCGCGGAGTGCGAAATAACCGGCGCCATCGCCGCCGCGACCGGTAGACGACCATAATTTATCGATCCCCGGTGCATTTTTCAACGCATCGTCGAAGTTGGTAACCACTTGGTCGCGCATGACACCACTTGAAATTGTATTATAAACTTGCGGATTTTCAATATCGGCAATTGGTAACCTCGCGATATATTGAGAGTTGGGCTGTTGGTATTTATTCCTGGCAGCCGTAATCACCACTTCGTTTAGTTTCTGCTCGGAAACATCCAGTTGCAGGTTTACCGTCACCGTTTTTTCCTTTTCTACGGTTACGGGTTGACTGACAGTTTCGTAACCGATCAGCGATACTTCAATCGTATAATTACCCGGGGCTACGTTGCGGATTGTATATTGACCATTTTCATCGCTGATGGTGCCTTTTTTCGTTCCTTTTAATAAAACTATTACGGAGGGAGCCGGTTTATTATCGGATGTAGTGATGGTACCCTTGATAGTACCGCCATTTTCTACATCTTCGGCCAATACGGGGGCCATTAGCGCGAATAACATTGCGCATAACATGCTGATTCCTTTCCAATTAATCGAATTGCGTAAAAATACCATAACCTTATTTCTTTTAGATCTGCTGGCGCAAAATTCTATCAGTTTAAAGGCTATGAGAAGTCCAATCGGGAAATTTATTTACGAGATAAGGAAAAATTCAACACCGGGAAATTCTAAAATGTTGATTTTCAATTACTACTTATTAGTTAGCAAGAAGGGAGCTGCAAAATTTTATTGTATATTATTGACAATCAATATTATATAGCGGGGTGTTTTCATTAAACCGGATGGAGTCCGGGCGGCTAAATATCATTTTTCCATCTTGATCTGCCATGGGGCCATAGCCCTCGATCATTTCATTGCCTTTCCTCAAGAAAATAACCTGCCTAGTGCTGAAGATACCTTCCGATTTGAAGGTATAATCGGCTACCAATGTGTCACCATGGAAATTACCCACCAATGTCCCGGAATTTTTATCTTTCTCGAAAAAGGCATATTCCAATTTACCGTTTACATTGTCGCCAAGTATAAAAAGTTGCATACTTACCAGGTCCTTGTTATTGGAGAACTGGTAACAAAGCGTGTCCGGTTGCGGATCGGTTTCCTGTTGCAGGTTCTTGTCGTTCTTGGTGGAATTATTGCATGCCAGGCAGGATAAAACCAACGTAAAGCTTAGTAATGAATATCGCATTATACAAGTTTTTTCCGGGAAGGGAAAGCTTAAAAAATCCAGTAGAATATTCTCATTACAAAATAAGAAAATAGTTAATATTTTACTTACATTTGAAACTGATCCGAAAATAGGATTTATTTGATAATACCCCAAAATGAAATTTGCCCCAATTCTATCGTTTCATGTCAAAGGGTATGAGAGCATGGAATTTCGTTACATCGATTAATGGATAAAACCAACTTGATCTTTCGAGCTGCTCCACAGTGCGTAGTTACCGGGGATCAAAACCTGTAAAAACTGTATAAATAAATATTCTTGGTATGCCCCATTACCTTTTTTTTGGCATCACGTCATTGTTGATTGCTTTGTTGCTGGTAGCTTGTGCTTACGGCATTTTCCTCTTTTATAAATTTTCACTTTTTAAACACAATCTATTCGGAGAAACAATTACCGTGCGGTTATTGACGCTCATGGTGGCCGGCGCGATCAAAAAAGCATTCTTTTACGCGTTTTGGACAGCCCCCTTTAATTTATTCCTCATATTGATAAATGCGCTTATAAAGTGGGTTGGCCGGCTGGACGGCGATCAGCTCAACTTGCAAGAAACCTTGCAATATGTATCGGGCTTATTCGAAAATTGTATGAATTGGATAACGGGGAATTTGCTCAACTTCGATGTATTGCTGGGAGTGTTAATTGCCTGGTTGTTGCAAGCTGTCTTGACCGGGGTATTTTACAATAAAAAAACGAACCGGTACGAGGTCCAGGATAACTTGCAGTACTTTTATAAGCATCATATCTTGCAAGCATCCACCCGCGTAAAACAGAACGTGGCCTTAACCTTGCTGCTACTATTGAGCTTATACCTTGTTTTATGTGTAACAATCGCGATTCCCTATATAAATTACAACCAGGCCGATGGTAGGGCCGACTCTTCCCGCACTTGGCTTCAATTGAATGTAGCCAACGGCAGCAAGTTATTACTGAACACGGAACGGTTCAAGCTCGATTCCGCGAATGTGTTTCAAAAGTTCAGGGAACAAGATGTCTCGAAACTCTCCCCTTCGGCACAGGAAATTTTTATCCATAATTTCAAAGGTTTGCAACATAGCCTGGGTAGCAAAAGTATCTATATCAATAACTTGGTGGCCCAATATAACCGTTCCCTGGATGAATATTTAACCAGTGGGAATACCAAGAAAGCTGCGCTGGAATCCAAATTAAGAAATTACAGTGGTGGCAAACGTTTGCAATACGAGTATTTCCAAAGATTACAAGATTATTTTGATACGGAATTAGGAAGCCGCGAAATTGAATTGAAAAGCTTCCAATACCGTATTTTAAACGATTATGATAATTATATCGCTAATTACGCCAATTATTATATTTCTATTTACGACGATTTTATTACCGAGTTACAGAAGCTTGGAAATGCACAAGCCCCCCAGTATTTATACGACTATTTCTATGTCAGGACGGCCGTAACGCCGGGAAATACCTATTATGCCTGGACTAACTTTAACTGGCGGCCGGAACCCAAGGAGCCCGTCCCGGGAGAAGAGTGGGGGTGGATCGGCAGGAGCGCAAGTTGGCTACTACTACCTAATAACGCCGACCTCGTTTTAATCATCGGTATGTTTGGCTTCGGTATGTTGGGAGCCGCGATTAGTAGTTATATCAACAGGAAAGAAGAGGATGCTGCGGTATCGTATATGAAAGACCTGCATGTCATCGTTGTACGGGGATTCAGCGCTGCGATCGTCATATTTTTAGCCACCAAGGGCGGTATTGCCATAATAAATAATGGCAGCAATAACCCTAACCCGCACGTTTTATTTTTTACATGCCTCGTAGGCGCTGTTTTTAGTGACAGGATATGGGAATGGGCTAAAAAGCAACTTACATTCAAGCCTCCTGGAAAGGAACCAGGCCAAATAGATCAACCGGATGAAGGCGATGCATATAAAAAAATTCCTGAACCCGGCCAAGCAACCTTCGTAAACATGGAGACCCCGGATGAAGGGGCGTTATCACCTAAACAATAGTTTTTAATCCTTATACATGAAGAAGATCCTTTTAACAATGATGCTATCCGCTATGGCTACTTATTGCCTGGCACAGGATAATTATTTTAAAGATGCTCAATTGCTCAAATCCCTCAAGCCTTATATATCCCAAATAAAGGTTGTTTTAGATGGGGATACCTTGCGGTTGGCCGATCCGCTGGCTGATCCTTTTACACCTTTTATCAACCTGTTGCATCAAGCGCAAGCCGTTACCGGCGATGCGTACGCAGGTAACGATACCAACACTGTAAACGAGGGGGAGTTAGTGAATACTAATAATCAAAACGAAACGACCCCGGCAACGGAAACCAGTTTGTTGAAAAAAGCCGAAGAGGAATCAGCATTGAAGAAAGAACTATTGGCGGCAGCCTGGTTGCTTAATAATAATTCGGAAGTGGATTTGCTTGCTGTAAATGATTTTCCCAAAAGCTTCCCGATGTTGAAGAGAATTAAAAGTAATATCATCGAGGGAGGTTTCGGTCAATCTGAAGGGCAACCGACCAACTTCGCTTTTTCTGAAGCCGCCATAATTTACGGTGTGACGGATTTTATTATCAAGCGTGCAAAGGAACAATTGGTGGAAGTTTACCTCGAAGGTTGGTACGATAAATTGGAAAGCGATGAAACGCTCCGGCAAATGTTGCCGCAAACCCTGGATGTGATGAACGCTTTTATCCAGGATAACGGTATTAGTCTTGCCAAATACGGTGATAAATGGAAGGTGGCTATGCAGGAAGATATCCGCAATTTTCCCAACTTACTGCAAGGGGAAACATTTGTTTCCAATACCATGGAGCGCCTATGGCCAAAGATGGAAAGCACACAGCGTTCGGAGTTCGTGGCTGCTATCTCGGGCAGCGCCCAATTGGCGTACAGGATCTATATGAAAGAACATGCTGTAAATGTTATCAATACGATGGCTGCGAACTACTACTTGCCAAGTAAGACGGGGGATAAAGCGCCGGTATTCAAAAGGATGATGGTGCTACTCCAAGTGTTATCGGAAGTGGCGGGAACGATGAGCGAAAAGCAGACTTACACGGTAGTCAATATTTCAGATGCCAGGAAGATGGATCTTGAAAGTTGGGAAATATTAATCAAGTTAATTTATACTAGGAATCACCTGCAACTGAAATACGTATTTCAAAACAATAAAACTTTCGACAATTTAACCCGCTCCAGCTTAACCGACTTTAACGAGTTCCGGCTCTTGCTTGAAAACGGTATCGCGCAATTTCAAAATATACAGGATTTGTTAAGCCTTGAGAAAGGGGAGAAGCTGTCGTTCGAAGAAAGCCGGAAACTGTTTGAATCTGCCTTTGCATTATTTGGAACGGGAAACCAGTTTCTCTTGCATTACAATATTGTAAAGGATGACACATTTTATCAATCGTTCAAACAATATTCCGGTTTCGTTACTGAAATGGGTGAAGGTATATCTACACAGCAATACGGGAAAGTGTTAGATGGCACTATCGGCGTATTCAACACCGTTACAAAAGAGTATCCTTCGCGCTTAGCTGATACGGTAACGAAGAATTTGCAGCGCTACGGTAGTTTCATGCTTAACATCATTGCATCGAAAGATGCGGGACAGGTAGAGGCCGCGTTAGACGAATTGATACCCAAAGGTAGTTACCAACTCAAGAATTATAAGCGTACCGTGGTGTCATTGAGCGCGTTTCCGGGTGTGATGTTCGGTGGGGAAAATATCAAGAAATACCCGGTAGATGCCGGCGGGGCGGTTATTCCCGGCAGCAAGAAGGAAGTGCAAACAAAGTATTCTTTAGCGCCTTACCTGCCGATCGGTTTTGATATCAGCTTCCATGTTGCAGGTGGTGAAAAATTGTATCAAAAGGCCATGAAAAAGAAGTCGGGAAGTATGAACATCGGTATTCAACTGGTTGATCTCGGGGCGGTGTTGAATTATCGTTTATCCAGCGATTCTACCGTGGAAACCGCGCCCGATGTAAGTTGGAAGCAACTTTTCTCGCCGGGATTGCAATTAATGTGGCATTTTAATAATTCCCCGGTTGTAATCGGTGCTGCATGTAACTATACACCTGATTTAAGGAAGATTAACCAGGATGGAAATACGTACAGCTCGAATGCTTTCCGGTTCGGGATATTCTTAGGTGTCGATGTCACTTTCTTCAATCTTTTTACTTCAAAGAAACCCTCCTGGGGCGATTATAAACCCTGAAGAAAATGAAGAACAATACTAAAATCATACGCGGGGGTACCTGTGGCGCCGGTAGCCTGGGCGGATTCTTCAAGATGCCGAACCGGGAGTTCGTGTATGGCATCACCAATAACCATGTGGCTGCTAACCTGAACCAATGCCAAGTTGGCGATGCCATTAGGGATGTGGGATCAGGCCAGCAAGTTGGTTCGCTGAGTCATTGGGTGCCGTTATTGAAATACGAGGCACTGCAAAAGATCAATTATGTTGATATGGCATTGGTTAAATTAAATGCCGGCCTTGCTTGCGAGTGGATAATGAAAGACACCTCTCTTCAAAAGCCCCTAGGATTTATTGAACCGAGGCAAAAGGGACAGGTTTATATGATGTTGCCCGGTGGCGAAATCCGTGAAGGTGTAATCAGCAAGAGCGCTATTAATCACGTGATGGAATTCTCCCTATGTAAAAGCCCTTTCCTTTTCACGCGCCTCGTAGAAATCACACCTACCAGCGATGGGCAGTTTTCTGAAGCGGGTAATTCGGGTAGCGTTATTTTTTCAAGTACGCATTATATCGTGGGGATTATATTGGGCGCCAATAGCGATGGAACTAAAAGTTATGCAATACCTTTTATCGATGGGATACTTAATTATGCCCCGTTGATTATTGCCTGAATACACTTAAAATAATATGGTTAATCATTAAGATAGTATTAGTTTGCCTTCAAGTACAATCAATCACAAGCCCAAGGGAGTATGCCTTTGGGCTTTTTGATACATATGATTTAATTGATATAACATGATGTTTCCCAATGCCCTTAGCGTTCTCGCACGGTAATGTGAATAACTTATTTTAAAATTAACCGAAAATTTCAATTGAAAAATTACAATTTATAGAGATTAGCAATTATCTTGTAAATGCGAATAAATGGAATTAAATAGTCTTTTGGAAACCCAGGTTAATTCTACTTTCTGCTATTTCTAATGTAGAAAATAATGAACTCAATGCTTTGAGTAATAGCGTGTCTTGTTTAATGTAGAGAATTAGTAACATATCCTGGTTGATTTATTGTCAAAGTGCAGTGCAGTAATAGTTGTCACCAATATAATGCAGTATCATGTTTTTATTTAAGGGAGTTTGCAAAGGTAGTATCATTTTTATTAAGCGTAATGCTTTGAATCCACTGTAGTATAGTTTTAAATACTATTGAAAGACCATGTGGCCGGTTGTTGAAATGACTGGTTAGGATTCCTATTGAATAGCATTTGCAATTATAGCGTCATTTATTATAATTTATCATAACAGTTTGCAATGAAAGTACTTCCCAGGGCTCCTTAAGAGGCTTTGCGGGCGACTGTAGGTTATGGACATATTCGTATGTTGTCGCCTAGCTACAAGTCTGTTATTTATCAATCCAAAAACAAATCACTAAGATGTATCATTCTATTCGCAATAATAATAGAACGGCATCGCCATGCCTAAAAAGTCCGTTAACACCGGGTCTTAGAGGTATGGTGCATCCATCTAAAATCTTCCTTTGCCGATTCTTATTTATTTTATTATCCGCTTGTTTAGTATTTATAAAGTTACATGCAGCAGTACCGTTCCAAGCTAAAGAAGTTAGTGTATCAGGGAAGGTGACCGATGAATCCGGCGTGGCTTTACCCGGTGTTACGGTGGCCGTCAAAGGTACGGCTAAAGGTACGGTAACTGATATAGAGGGTAATTACAAAATATCCGTGCCCGGCGCAACTTCTATATTAGTATTTAGATTCGTAGGTTATGAAACTAAAGAAGTAACGGTGGGTACACAAACGAAACACGATGTAGTATTGTCGGGCGATTCCAAGGGTTTGGATGAAGTGGTGGTCGTAGGTTACGGTACACAGAAAAAAGTAAATCTCACCGGTGCGATCACTTCCGTAAATGCCGCCGACGTTAACAACATCGCCCCGTCTAACCTTTCTAATACCTTGGCGGGTAGGGCGCCAGGCGTCAACGTTACCAATACTTCCGGTCTTTCCGGCGCCAGTTCCAGCATCAGGATACGCGGTAGTTTCGGTGAACCGTTGTACGTGATTGATGGAATTGTGCGCGATAAGGAAGCCTTCGATGCCTTGGAAGCAGCGGAAGTAGACCAGATCAGTTTCTTGAAAGATGCTGCCACGGCTTCTATTTATGGATCACGCGCGGGTAATGGCGTAGTTCTTGTAACCACCAGGCGCGGCGCTGCCCAGAAACCAACCGTAAATTTTCAGAATAGTTATACAACCGGTAAGCCAACGATGACTTTATTGTCGGATCTGACCACCGCAACGGACGAATTGATTTATCAAAACCGCGTTGCGGAATATAACGGGACGCCGATTCCAAACGGGGATGACGAGTTCGAATATTTCAAGAACCGGAGTTATAATGTGAATGATTTTATTTGGCGTAACCCTTCCAGTCACCGGCATACCCTCAGCGTAAACGGGGGCTCAGATAAGATCACTTATTATTCATTATTGAGTTACAGGGGAGAACAAGGAGCTTACAAAACCGTAGATTTCAACAAGGTTAACCTCCGTAGTAATGTTTCGGCCAAAATATCGGATGCCATCAAGGTAGATCTGAATTTAGGCGCGTACCAGCAAAACCTGGATCGCTTTTATTGGCCATTCACCGGTGATGATGATTTCGATGTGTCCGACCTTTACCGCGTAACATTTAACTGGCCTAAAACGTACCCTTTCTACCTGGAAGCAGATGGAACGCCGGCAAATTATGTTACGGAGTTCCCGGTTCAGACGCCGATGGGATCCTGGCAAGCCTGGAGCGTAATCGACCAAGTTATCGGGGACAGGTACATCAAAACGAGGAAGCGCCAATTAAATTCCATCCTTACCTTGGATATCAGCTTGGATAAATATGTGAAAGGTCTTTCTACCAAGGTTGTCGGTAGTTATAATGCACAGGATTATATGCGTAAGAAATATCTCACGTATCAAAAGAATTATGTGTTTACTTCGGCAGATCCCGATGGTAACAGGTTCGTTCCCGCTGCCCCGGACCCCGATAAAACCAACATCTTCACATTTAGCCAGAACCAACCATTCATGAGTTACGAGATGTTTACGTTGTGGGATTACCAGGTAGATTGGTTCTTGACTTATAATAGAACTTTCAAAAAACATGGTGTGAATGCACTGGTGGTATTTGAACAAGCAGAGAACGGGGGATATAAATCATTAGCAAAGGCGGAAAACCCCTTGACATCAATCGATCAATTCTTTGCATACCCTGAAGATATTACCATGCGGTTTGGTAATGCCAGTGAAGTAATTGGGGCTAGGCAATCATGGATAGGACGTTTCAATTATAATTATGACAGCAGGTATATCGCGGAATTTTCTTTCCGCTACGATGGTAATACCTTATTCCCGAGCGATAAGCGTTGGGGATTTTTCCCATCCGTTTCCGCGGCTTGGAGAATTTCGGAGGAATCTTTCATGAAAGATAATGCCCGGGTATTCGATGACTTGAAGTTGAGAGCTTCTTACGGAACAACAGGTAATGATCTTGATGTTAACGGGAACAAGATCGATCCGTTTTCTTACGTGAAGTTATATGAAAACGGGGGGAGCTATATTTTCGGGGACAGGCTTTATCAAGGAATTGTTCCCAGGGCTACACCCAACCCGAACTTGACATGGGCAACATCCACGACTTATAACCTCGGAATTGATTTCGCTACCTTAAGAAATAGGCTCAGCGGTACCATCGACGTTTTCCTTAGGAAAGAAACGGATATTCTCGGCGGGCGACAAGTTACAATCCCGGATCTTTACGGGCAAAGCTTAGCGCCGGAAAATTACGCCGCACGCTCTTACCGTGGAGGAGAACTCACGCTGATGTGGAACGATATGGCGCTGAATGAAAAACTCAGGTATTCAGTGCATGCTAATATAGGTTATGCAAAAGATCGCTGGGATATCCTGGATGAAGAACCTTCTTATGGCCCTGGAGGCAACCGTCATGATCTTTCTAAAATAGGGAAACCCGTTAACCAGATTGTTGGTTTAAAAGCCCTGGGCATCGTCCGCACGGAAGAACAGTTGAATGCATTGATGGATAAGGGTTTTAAACAATATGGTCGTGATCCGTACCTCGGTGGACTGTATTTTGAAGATATCCGCGGAGATGGTTATTCTCCCGGTCCTGATGGGAAGATCGATGGGAATGATGTGCAATTACTTTCGGATAATGCTGCTCCTAGGATCAACTTCGGTTTTGGCTTCGATGTTTCTTGGAAGAACTTTACGTTGCAAACGCATATGCAAGGTGTGGGTGCTTACGATCGTATTATCAGCAACCAGGAAGGCGCGGGGATGCGCCAACACGGTGGCGCGATCCGTCCGTATTACCCGATCTGGGCATCCGATGTATGGACACCCGAAAATCCAAATGCAAAGTATCCACGCCCGATCGGGCAGAATTGGTATGAGTCTGGAACAGGTTCTACCTCGTTCTGGATCCGCAACGGCGCCTACCTGCGTATGCGCATGCTGAACCTTGGCTACCGGTTACCAAAAAGTTGGTTGGATGCATTGCGTCTCAGCAATGCCCAGTTATATTTCAACGGTACCAACTTGTTTACCATTTCCAAGATGAAGGAGTTTCACGATCCGGAACAGAAAAATTACGATTCATTTCCAATCATGAAGACATTCACGTTTGGTTTAGACATAAAGTTTTAGAAAATCATGATTATGAAAAAGATATTAATCCTCATAACCGCGTTAGCCATCGGCGCTACCGCATGTAAAGATGTGCTCGACATCAAGGACATCAACTATTATAATCCTGACCAGATTTGGAATGATCCCAACTTGGCAAATGCTTACATGGTAAACCTTTACCAAATGTTCGGCAACTGGTCAACCGGTTTGGAACAGAAAAGCGAACAGTTGGCCGGCATCTATTTTTACGAGAACAGGATCACGATTTCAAACGGTGAGTTTAAGTCATGGAACTATGACCGTATCAGGTTAATTAACCAAGTTTTACAGGATATCGGTTCCGGTGCGATTAAGCAAGATTTGAAAGATAATATTACGGGGCAAGCGCTTTTTATGCGTGCTTACAGTTATTTTCAAATGGTGATGTACCACGGTGGGGTGCCTTACGTTACAAGGCCGCTGGATCGTTTTGAAGATGATTTAATGCTGCCAAGAAATTCTACAGCGGCATGTTTTGATTCGATCTTGAACGATTTAGATGATGCCATAACTATGCTGCCTCCGCACATCGATAAATCTTCCACGGAATACGGGAAGATCGATGCCAACTTCGCACTTGCATTTAAAGCCAAAGTATTACTTTACAAGGCATCGCCGCAATTCCATCCTAATAATCCCTGGGATAATAGCGATTGGCAGATGGCCTACGAGGTAAATAAAAAGGCCTATGAAGATCTAAAAGCGCAAGGGTATGCATTAGCTAGCGATTACAGTAACATTGCCTTGGTAGAAAAAGGGCCTGAAGTGGTATTCGCGGTGATAAATTCTTACCCGAATAAAGTTACGAATTGGGATTACGGTGTAAGACCGGGATCTGAAAGCCGCGGTCCTGCATCTGCTTGCCCGACTTGGGAATTCGTAAAGGAGTTTCCTATGAAAGATGGAAAATTATATAATGATCCTACAGGGGCATATTACAAAACCGATGCGGAATTCCTGCAAAGTTACTGGGAAAACAGGGATCCGCGTTTCGTAAAATCCGTAGTTTGGAATGGTAAGGAATACCCGGTATCCGGGAAAGCCGGTAAACGCCAGTATACCGCCTTGGGCGTTGCGCACGAATTGGATGATTTCGGGGTCAACCCGGCAGCGGAAACCAACTCGACTAACTTGAATAGGTATACCGGGTTCTTCATCCTGAAGAACAGCTTGTTAAACCTTACCCAGGCAGAAGTGCAACAATATGACCTGGACTTCGTGCTCATGCGTTTCGCGGAGGTGATGTTGAATTATGCTGAAACTGCTAACGAAACCGGCAAACAAGGTGAAGCATTAACAATCTTGAAAGAAATACGCGGAAGGGCAGGTATCGAACCCGGCTTAGACGGGAATTACGGTATCACTGCAACGACACGTGAAGAAGTGCGGGAAGCGATCATAAGTGAAAGGAATATCGAGTTTTGTTTCGAAGGCCAGCGCTTTTGGGATCTGCGTAGGTGGCGTATGCTGGATCGCTTGGATGGAATTACAAAGCATGGCGTTGAAGCTATAGCGATCAACGCGGACGGTACTGAAATGCCCATTAGCCAAGCGAAAAAGAAAGCGGATGATTACGAACTTACGGAAGTTAATTTTAAATACAGCGTTCTGCAAGTTCCATTGTCAGGTGTGAAAGTGATGTCACTACCCGAATCGTATTACTTCTTCCCGATTCAAAGTGATGTGATAGATAAGAACCCGAGCATAGAACAAAATAATAACTGGGGAGGAACTTTTAACCCCGCTTTGGATTGATAAAGCTTATTTAATGTAAATAAATAAGCAATGGGGCCGGTATTTTACCGGCCCTATTTATTTAATTAAATTATTAACAAACTTTACTTTTTAAATATTATTTTTAATTACCTCGGTAACCTGTAGTGAAAATCCATTAAACCGTTGCTAGTAGTAGCTTTGAATGGAATACTTTACCCGGGTGTAAACCTCCACAATCCATACAAAATCTAATATAAAATTAACCTAAAACGATTTACTTCATTTTTATTTGGAGAAATATGTTGAACTACTTAAAATTGCAGTCCGACTTCTTGCAAAAATTAAAGAAGTTTTCTAATTTGTAGAAAATTACACGGGGTTATACCAAAACATTATGAGAAGTGTCGACTAGGCAGCAACAATATAACAGGACTTTAATCAAGCACTTATATTTCAATAAGGAGCTGTCATGTGCAGAACTTAGTGTAATTACGGATAAGAGCTTAGCGCATACTTCCAAGGCTATAAATGATTTACTGGAGAAAGGGTGGATCATAGAGTCGGGATACGCGAACTCGACCGGGGGCAGAAGGGCACAGATGTACTCGTTAAAGCGGGACATGCGCTATATTATTTCCGTAGCGATGGACCAGTTTGTAACAAGCGTTAGCATATTAGATCTTTATAATAACGTAGTAGGAGAGGAACTGAAAATCAGCTTGGATTTGTCGTCCAACACGGCAGCGCTAACCGAATTGGGGGCGCAGTTGGTGGGGCTTATGAAAGATTCAGGCATCCCCAAGGAAAAATTCGCTGGGATCGGCATCGGGATGCCCGGTTTCGTTGACACGAACAAGGGCATCAATTATTCGTATTTCGATACCGGTGCGCATAATATTATTAGTTACCTCGAAATGGTAACGGGTGTTTCGGTATTAATAGATAATGATTCGAGTTTAATAGCCTTGGCAGAATGCAGGTTAGGTTCAGCAAAGCATTCCAAGAATGCAATGGTAGTGAATGTAGGTTGGGGAATCGGTTTGGGAATGATCTTGAACGGTAGCCTGTTTAGGGGCGATAATGGCTTTGCCGGTGAGTTTAGTCACATTCCTTTATTCACGAATAACAAGATTTGCAGTTGTGGAAAGATGGGCTGCCTGGAAACGGAGGCATCGCTTAGCGTGATTGCCGAGAAAGCAATTGAAGGGTTGAATGAAGGGAAAACATCTGTCATGAAGGATCTTACGCTGGATAACTTGGAAGAAAGCGTGAAGACTATAATGTATTCGGCATCGAGGGGTGACAAATATGCCGTGGAGCTAGTCTCCGAAGCGGCGTATAAGATAGGACGGGGTATCGCGATATTGATACATATTTTGAATCCGGGTTTGATCATATTAAGTGGCAGGGGAGCTTCGGCAGGTAGATTATGGTTAGCGCCCATTCAGCATGCGCTTAACGAGCATTGTATCCCCAAAATTGCTGAGAACGTAGAATTTAAGATATCCTCCCTGGGAAATGAAGCGGAAAGATTAGGGGCGGCAGCCTTGGTGATGGAACACTTTGATCAGAAGAAGCTTTATAAAAGTAATTAGTCGCTATAAAACAAATGATTTTCCGACTGTAAAAAACGAATGAAAACGTAAGATTAATATTCAATCAAATGAAAAGTAACGGTAGTATTTAAATTGATTATCAACCAAACTAGGTAGTTAAAAATCAAAATTATCCGGTTTCATGAATGGATAGGACATCATCCTAAAGTTTAAGGCATTTGCTTTAATTCAGGCTATGCTTTTTTTATTATTCCACAAACTAAATTATCTGCAATGAAAAGATGGCTAAGCCTCTTACTGCTAACTTGTTTTGCAGCATTGTGCTCGCATGATGTTAGCGCTCAAGAAAAGAAATGGGTGACCGGTACCGTCAAGGATACCACCGGTACACCGGTAATCTTCGCCAGGGTACATGAAAAAGGTACCGCTAATCAAGTCCCTACAGATGAGAAGGGTGCATTCCGCATCCAAGTTGCTGACGGTGCTACTCTTGAAATTAGTTCCATGGGTTACGAATCTGCCCAGGTGATTGTTGGCCAAGGTTCATTAAATATTACGCTCCAGTACGCTTCCAAAGGTTTAAACGAAGTGGTGGTAACCGCCTTGGGTATCTCCCGCGAGAAGAAAGCTATCGGTTATTCCATGCAAGAAGTAAAAGGTGGAGACCTTGTAAATGCACGCGAGGTAAACGTAACAAACGCGTTGTCCGGTAAAGTTGCCGGTTTGCAAGTAATGCGTTCCAGTAACGGCCCCGCGGGTTCTTCTAAAATTTTGCTTCGCGGTAACAACTCCTTAACCGGTGATAACCAGCCCTTGATAGTTGTTGATGGGGTTCCGATTAATAACGCTTCAGGTGGCCTGCGCACTAGTGCCAACGGAACTGCGAATGTCGACATGTGGGAACCTGGTATGGATGCCGGTAATGGTCTTTCTGATATCAACCCTAACGATATCGAGAATGTTTCCGTATTGAAAGGTCCTGCCGCTGCTGCTCTTTACGGTAGCCGCGCTGGTAACGGTGTTATTTTGATCACAACCAAAACGGGTCGTAAAACACCGGGCCTAGGGATTACAGTTACCCAAACAAACGGTTTTGAAAGCCTGTTCCTGAAACCGGAAATTCAATCGACTTTCGGTCAAGGTGAAAGCGGCGCTTTCAATGCCATCAGCAACCAATCTTGGGGTGAGAAAATCTCCGGCCAAACTGTTACGAACTGGGCTGGCGAGCAGGTTGCGCTGAAAGCATACGATAACTTCAAAAACTTCTACAATTCTGGTAATTCTACTAATACAGGTGTTGTTTTCCAACAGCAGATTAACAAATCTTCGCTCTACACATCAATGAATTACCTGAAAGACAACAGTATGATTCCCGGGTCGGAATTGGGTCGTTTGAACTTGACAACCCGCGCTGTGAGCCGCTTTGGTAAAGGTGATCGTTGGACTACAGATATGAAAGTTCAATACATCAACTCTAAAGCGCATAACAGGCCAGTTGCCGGTTTGAATGATAGGAACCCCGCCAGGATCCTGTACGGTTTCCCGAGCACACTGGATATCGGTTATTTCAAGAAAAATAAAGTGGACGAGTTCGGTAACATGATTTGGTATAACCAATCTAACCAATTGAACCCTTACTGGAACAGCGTTTATAATTTGAATGATGATAACCGTAACCGTTTCATCATGTCAGGTAGTATCAAGTACCAATTCACTGACTGGTTGGATGCTGAAGTAAGGGGTGGTGGAGATCTTTACAATACCCAATTCGAAAATAAAAGATACGGTGGTGCACCGGGTGCAACCAACGGTTCTTACAGCATCGGTAAAGAAAACTTCAGCGAGGTTAACTACAGTACTTTAATTACTGCTAAAAAGGACAACTTGTTCGGTAAATTCGGTGGATCATTCTCTTTGGGTGGTAACTTGATGCACAACAAGTATTCTTACTTCAGCAATAGTGCTGCCAACCTGCAAGTACCGAATTTGTTCAAGATCGATAACGTAGATGGTAATATCGGTTTGACGGATGTTTATTCTGAATACAAGATTAACTCCGCATACGGTATGTTGTCTATGAATTATGATGGTGTGGTATTCTTAGATATCACGGGTAGGAATGACTGGTCATCTACCTTAAGCAAGGCCAACAGGTCATTCTTCTATCCTTCAGTAAGTTTGTCTTACTTGATTACAGAATCTATTAAGAGCTTGCCAAGCTGGTGGTCTTACGGTAAAGTAAGAGCTTCTTACGCTGCCGTAGGTAATTCCCTCCAACCTTACCAATTATTCAATACTTATGATATTGGCAAATCTCCAAGTGGTCCCGTTACGGCAGGCCGTAAAACAGTATTGTATGATCCCAATGTTAGAAGCGAGTTGATTAAATCATGGGAATTTGGTGGTGAGTTCAGGTTCGTAAATAACAGGATTGGTTTGGATGTAACTTATTACAAATCCAATGCAACCCGCCAATTGATCGATTTGCCAATGGATCCGGGTAGTGGTTATGAAAGTAGGAAAATCAATGCCGGTGACATCCAGAACGAAGGTGTGGAATTGATGCTGGATGCTAAGATCCTTGATAACCCGACCGGTTTGAGTTGGAACTTGATGGCTAACTTCTCTAGGAACAGGAATACTGTAAAAGATATCCTAAGTAATGAAGACGTTAAAAGTTACCGTTTAGGTGGGTATGAAAACGTTTCAATCATTGCAGAAGCCGGCCAATTGTACGGTCAAATTTACGGTACCAAGTACCAGAGGGTAACTGATGAGAAGAGCGAATATTACGGCCAGTTATTATTGAATAACGGTTTGCCGCAGGCTACAAATGAAACCTACCTCTTGGGTAACCAAATGCCTAAAGCATTACTAGGTATTACCAATAGCTTCGCTTACAAAGGCTTTACTTTCTCTTTCTTAGTAGATGCTAGATTCGGTGGTGAAATCTTCTCCGGTTCCCAGTCTGTATTACAGTACAATGGTTTAGCTGCTGAAACGGTTAAAGGCGGCGCACGTGATAACTTCGTAGTTGGCGGCGTTGTTTCTGATGGATCAGGTGGTTATACTACAAACACTGAAGAGGTTACACCTCAACAATACTACCAAGCGATTAACGGTGGCAATATCGGTATCATCGAAGCTAATATTTACGATGCAACAAATGTACGCTTGCGTAATATTCAATTAAACTATCAATTGCCTAAATCCATGGCTCAAAAAATTGCCATGCAAGGTGCCAGGATCGGTGTTTCCTGCACGAACGTATGGATGATTTCCAGCCATATGAAAGGTATTGATCCGGAGTCAATCTTCGCAACAGGTACTAATGCAACAGGTTTCGAGAACTCTAGCCCTCCAACAACCCGCGCATTCTACGTGAACTTGGGTCTTAGTTTCTAATGTAAAATTGGTATTGTAATGAAAAAAATTCTCATAAAATCAAGTTGGCTATTAGCTGCCGTTATGACGCTAGCCTCTTGTAGTAAATTTGAAGATCTGAACGTTGACCCAAAGTCGGCGTCGGAAGATCAAGTGCAGTTAGAGTTCTTTATCCATAACTCTATCACTGGTGCACAAATGGATCCGCACATCGCCGAAAGGGTGTTTGTATTATATTGGAAAACCGCTGGCCGCCAGCAGTTTGGTGGTGGTTTGTCAAGCGGTAGCTCCGACGATGGTTGGAGTACCGACTATTACCGGTATCTGAATGGTTGGTTGAATAGCATTAACACGGCTATACAACTCGGAGAAAAGAAAGTTGAAAGTGGTGATATTAAAGAATACACGAACAACCTGATTCAAGTAGCCCGTATCTGGAGAGCTTACCTGATGAGTGAAATGAGCGATAACTTCGGCCCGATTCCCATCGAAGGTTTCAACGGTACGAACCCAACTTACAGCTCTGTAAAAGATATTTATTATTACATGCTGGACGAGTTGAAAGATGCGGTTTCAAAAATTGATGAAAATGTTGTGAACCCTGATGCACTAGGTAAATTTGACCTTGCATACGGTTATAATTACACCAAGTGGATCAAGTACGCCAATTCGTTAAGAATGCGTTTAGCTATGCGTCTTTCAGAAGTGGATGCCGGTAAAGCCCAATCAGAATTTGAAGCGGCCGTAGCAACCGGGAAGTACATCAAAACTATGGATGAAACCTTCCAGGTACAAGAACAAACCGGTTGGGATCCATTATCCGGTGTAATGAGCCGCGAATGGAATTCCCAGATACTGTCTACCACGTTGGAGAACTTGTATACCGGTTTAGGTGGCGTTCCTTCTGCTAGCCAATTGGATGCCGATAAACAACCGTATGTAAAACCTGCCGATTACGCGGGTCTTTATTTACCTGACCATTTTGCAATGGCTACTAATGATCCATTAGCAGGTTACTGGTTAGATGGTATTCCAAACGTAGTGGATCCACGTGGTCTTGCAACATTTATCTTACCGGGCGACTATAGTAATCCAAATTTCAGTAAATACCCATCATACGATCAACCTACTTGGGAAAATACAGTTGGTAATTTAAATGATGCCAACAATAATGTACAGGTAGAGCTAGATGGTAAATTTACCTGGAATGGTACAAATGCAGGTAACTGGGGCGTAAAAGGAACGCGTAATGCTTTCAGGAGCGGTACCGTTGGTGGCTGGCCTCGTATGGCACAAGAGTATAGAACCAGCACCAATAAACGTATCTTCTTTGCTCCTTGGGAAACGTACTTCCTGGTTGCGGAGGCTGCTGAAAGAGGTTGGACCGTACCAATGAGTGGTAAAGAAGCTTATGAAGCGGGTATTACTTCCAGTTTCGAGTACAATGGCGTAAGTCAATACTTGGGCGCTTACTTAACTTCTACCTCTTATAACAATGATGGTACTTCCGTTTCTTGGGATCATACCGCTGAACCTCCCGCTACAAGGAGTATGAACTTCAAAAATGGATACACGAATGCTACCGGTACAGTAGCGATCAAGTACCCTGTCAACAACCTGTACAAGAATGGAAGCGTTCGTAATGATCATTTAACGAAGATCATCACGCAGAAATATCTTGCCCAAGTGCCTTGGCTGCCATTGGAAGGTTGGAATGATCAAAGAAGATTAGGTTTACCTTTCTTTGAGAATCCTGCCGTAGAAGAACCATTGCCAGCATTGCCGGCTTTGAATAGTTCAACTTATATGACTAGCGATATCCGTTTCTTCCCGCAACGTTTACGTTACCCGACTAACCTGAGCAACTCAAATGCTACGGGTTACCAGGAAGCTGTAAGCATGTTGGGAGGTCCCGATGCAGTGTTAACACCACTCTGGTGGGCTAAACACTAAAATCTTAGTGATTTGTAACTGCTATTTGCCATAACGATAGCATAAGGGGTCGTATCTCGATACGGCCCCTTTTTATTTATTCTCTAATCCTGTATCGTATTTTCAGGACTAGTCACGTTATTTTAAAACCACCTGCTTCCCGGAGAAGCAGGTTATCAAAGACATCAGAAATTATAACTCGCTTTCAATCCCCAGAAAGCATGCGTACCATCTTTAAACCAGGACTCGTATTTCCCTTCAACATCAAGCCCGAGTATACGTATCCCGATGCCGGGGGCAAACAAGGCGCCAACACCATCGTTATAGTCTCCCAAGAATTGAGCAGTACCCCCTTCAACCTTGATATAAAGTATGGAAACAAGCTTGTAACGTAAGCCCAGCCTGATCGGTATCACCTTCGCATCGGGGATCTTAACCGAGTTGAGGGTTTCCCCTTTGAAGTAATTAAAACCAACGGAGCCGACGGCAGTTAAGCCGGCTACCAATTTAATATCGGCGCCAAGGCCCACGCCGATCCCGGTTTTATGGGTGTCGCTAAAATCGCCCGTGGGAAAGGCCGCTTCCACGTAAGGACCGATGCTGAAGCGTTTCAATTGGGCGTGTGCATCTTGTTTAAATGAAAGTTCGACGATTGTAATCACCAGGAGGCAATAAAGGAAATTGATGGCTAATGTTTTCATGCTGATATAGTTTACTTCTTCATCTAAACAATTTTTTACGGGGAAAGTTGAATGCTACAGGAAAAGGACTAAAATTAGCCTCCTGCAGCTTCTGGATTAAATTTCTGCTGAAACTTAGGTTGATTTAGCTGTCCCTAAATCTTTTATATGAATAAATAATTGTGCGAGTCTAGTTTTTCAATATATCCCAATACCTCTGTTGCAGTAACTTTTAGCATTTAAGTAACATTAAATGGTATTTATATTAGTATCAATAATTGATAAAACAAATAATAATTAGGTGATTAATTCTAATAGAATGAACTGTGGCCTTATTTGTGCTACAGGGATAAGGTCGCTTTCCGACTTAATAAATATTTATATTATCATAATATAAACATTAAGGAGTCATAATTACGGAAATACAGGTGAAGTATGGTTTATATTATGCCAATTTGGCCTGATGTGTACAATTTTTTCACCATATTCCCGGTTTTTTAATAAAAATTGCCTTAATTACCGCCTTATTTAAAATCAAGGCTGATTCAAGGTCTACAACATTATTTTATCAACCTATGCAACAATTTAATTTCGACTCGATTATTCAATCTATTTATGATATTGTTTGGAGTAATGCGCTGGTGATTTTGTGTTTATTTGCAGGTGTATACTTTTCTTTACGGACCGGTTTTTTGCAAGTACGGTATTTGAGGAAAATGGTTGGATTGCTATTCAAAGGTAAAGCGTCCGATAAGGGAGTAAGTTCTTTCCAAGCATTTGCCATAGCTATCTCCGGGAGGGTGGGAACCGGCAACATTGCGGGTGTAGCCACGGCTATCGCGATGGGTGGCCCGGGTGCCGTATTCTGGATGTGGCTGATCGCTTTCCTCGGTGCGGCATCTGCATTCGTAGAAGCTACGCTGGGGCAAATCTTCAAAGAGGTGAAAGACGGCCAATACCGTGGTGGCCCGGCATTTTATATAGAAAAGGGGATGGGCTTAAAATGGTATGCCGTTATTTTCGCGATAGCAACCATCATCAGCACTGCTTTATTGCTTCCCGGCGTACAAAGTAACAGTATTGCCGTGGGTATGAAAGAGGCTTTCAACGTACCGGTGGCTTTAACCGGCGGTATCGTCGCGGTATTTCTCGGTATGATTATCATCGGGGGCGTGAAAAGGATCGGTACGGTGGCCGAGTTTGTTGTTCCTTTCATGGCGGGTTTGTATATTTTAATGGCATTAGTAATTATCTGTATCAATATCAAGGAAGTACCGGATATGTTCATGTTGATTATTAAATCTGCCTTTAACTTGGAAGCCACGTTCTCCGGCTTGTTCGGTGCTGCTATTGCCTGGGGAGTTAAGCGTGGTATCTACTCGAACGAAGCGGGGCAGGGCACCGCCCCCCATGCAGCCGCGGCTGCTGAAGTGAATCATCCGGCAGAGCAGGGTTTGGTACAAGCCTTCTCCGTTTATGTTGATACCTTGTTTGTTTGCACGGCTACGGCTTTCATGATTTTATTTACAGGTAAATACAATGTTGTAAATCCCGGTGGTGGTTTTATCGTTGAAAACTTGCCGGGGGTGAAGGAAGGTGCAGCATTTACGCAAGCCGCGGTAAACTCGCATTTCCCCTGGTTGGGAAGTGGCTTCATAGCGGTTTCTTTATTGTTCTTCGCCTTCACTACAATCATGGCTTATTATTATATCGCCGAAACAAACTTGAGCTACCTCGATAAAAAGGGCAACAAACCCTGGTTAATTTGGATACTGAGGCTGGGCATTATTGTAACAACCTTTTATGGTTCTATCAAGACTGCAAATACTGCCTGGACACTCGGTGACATCGGTGTCGGTATCATGGCATGGCTTAATATTATCGCGATCTTTATCTTGCAAAAGCCAGCATTGAAGGCCCTAAAAGATTATAGCAAGCAAGTGAAGGCGGGTAAGCCGATCCGGTTTAAACCTTCGGAAATAGGCATCAAAAATGCCGGGGAATGGGAAACGCAAAAAAGCGCGGAACCTGTACAATAATATAAGGTAGCATATAGAATCTTTATATAAACCGGGATATTCAAGTATCCCGGTTTTTTATGGCTATTTTTTCCCGTCGCAAAGTTCCCCCCAATTTGTCGCCATCGTACAGCATTTATAAATATGCCTTCTGCTACCTTTGAATCATAAAAACACGACATTATGAATAACAAGATCCACTCTCAAAAACTTACTCCGAATTTATGGTTCACTACCAATGCCGAAGAGGCTGTTAACTTTTACGTTGGTATTTTTAAAAATTCTAGCACCGGGCATATCTCCCGGTATGGAAAGGAAGGCTTCGAATTTCACGGTATGCCGGAAGGTACCGTATTGACGATGGAATTTAAGCTCGAAGGACAATCATTTTTAGCTTTGAATGGAAATCCGAACTTCACTTTCAATGAATCAATATCTTTTATTATAAGCTGTGAAAACCAGGAAGAGGTAGATTATTACTGGGAAAAATTATCGGAAGGCGGTGATCCAAAGTCGCAGGTATGCGGATGGTTGAAAGATAAATTCGGCGTTTCTTGGCAGGTAGTTCCCGCTGCGCTACAAAAAATGATGCAATCGAAAGAGCCAGAAAAACAAGGCCGGATGATGGGTGCTCTCATGCAAATGAAGAAGCTCGATATTGCACAGCTAGAAGCCGCTTATAACGGGTAATATCATACATTTTATATAGTCTTGAACCGCTTCCTAATTTGGAGCGGTTTTTTATTATAAGGAATTCTTGGTGCGAAATATATTCCGGGAATTTTTCGCTCAAATAATAATTATTTAACATTATTGTCCGAGTAAAAATGCTTTCAAGGTACCTGAATTCCTTACCTTGTTCAAGGGTATAAGCGAAGGATGATACATTCACCCCCCGCCAAGAGAACCGTGGAACTTTGCGCCGTTGATAGCGAAGGGTAGCTTGGCCATACAGTAGTAGCTAGGCCAGATCGAGCGATCAAATTGGCGGCCGTGATGGCCAATTTGTGCCCTTTTTTGGTGCTTTTTTGGGTAAACAAAAAAGTACAAGAAACGAGCAGATGAACATTGATTCGAACTTTTGAGGGATCAAATTGCTCCCCGGTTAAAATTTAGTCGGACAATAATGATTATTTAACACCATGAATTATGCAACTTGCTAGGTTTAATATAGCTGAATAATATGATGTGTATCATGTTTTCTAAATATCGTTAAAAAATCAATTCTAATGGTGAGATAAACAATATTTTATAAAGCGGGTTATTATTAAGCTGGTTAGCAATCTCATTATTCTTAACTTTTAAATCCTATTTATTATGGACGCAGCAAAAGACCCATCTATCGAAAGGCAGGTTAGAGAATTCTTAAAGACGCTTAATAGCAGCGGTGGTAAACCTATGGAAACCATGCAACCCGGCGAAGCCAGGGCTGTGCTTGAAGGCGCACAAAAATCGGTTGAAGTGGATATTTCCGGTGTAGATTCCTCCGAAAAGATGATTGAGCAGGATGGGATCAGCGTGAAAATCATCGTTGTAAAACCATCGGGATTAAAGGATATTAGCCCCGGTTTTATGTTCTTTCACGGTGGCGGATGGGTATTGGGTGATTATCCAACCCACCAAAGATTCATCCGTGACCTGGTTGTTTACTCCGGTTTACCTGCGGTATATGTAGATTACGATCGCTCGCCCGAAAAACATTACCCCGTTGCCATCAATCAAGCCTATGCTGCAACGAAATGGGTTGCTGAAAATGGCAAAGAAATCGGGATAGATGGTAGCAAACTTGCTGTTGTCGGGAATAGTGTCGGTGGTAACATGACTGCCGTGGTAGCCTTGATGGCGAAAGATAAGAAAGGCCCTGCATTGAAACAACAAGTCCTGTTCTGGCCGGTTACAAATGCCGCCTTCGATACGGAGTCCTATCATAAATATGCAAATGATCGCTTCCTGACCAAAAATATGATGACCTGGTTCTGGGATGCATATACAAAAGATGAAAAAGAGCGTGCCGAAATATATGCTTCCCCGCTTCGTGCCAGCCTCGAACAACTAAAAGGTTTGCCGCCAGCGCTGGTACAAACAGCTGAAAATGATGTGCTGCGCGATGAAGGGGAGGCTTATGCCCGCAAATTGAATGAAGCAGGTGTTGATGTGACGATGGTTAGGTACCTGGGCATGATACACGATTACGGATTATTAAACCCCTTGGCGCATATTCCCGAGGTGCAATCCGCACTCATACATGCTGCGGCTACCTTGAAAAAAGCATTGAAGTAATTCGAAAAGCTATAATTTTTTTGGAAACCAGGAATCGCCATGTGTAACTTATTTTACATATGGCGATTTTTTATTTGGTACAACATCAACTATTTATATTTTTTTTGATAACATGAAAGCAGTTATTGAAACCTGTTGAATACTCAATACTTGTAAACTGCAATTCCTTGACAAAGAATTATTGGAAATTTTATATCTTTCGGTCGATAAATGCACCACCATCAGCGAAATAAGGAATTATTAAAAGCAGCCATAAAAGACGATGAACAAGCGATTCATCGCTTATTTAGCATGTATTATGCGCCCTTAGGATATTATGCCAATAGCCTGATCCATCAAAAAGACGAGGCGGAAGATATCGCCGTGGAAGCATTCATGAAATTCCTGCAACGCAAACAACAATTTGAATCGATCCCGGCCGTAAAATCTTTTCTCTTTACGACGGTGCGCAACGCCAGTATCGATTTTCTTCGTAAAACGAAACGGCACCAGTCGGCTCACGCAGAATTATTACACATCCAGGGACCGGAACAATTAGAGGAGCACCTCGGTACAACGGCATTGGTTTTACAGGCAGTATACGAGGAAATTGAAAACTTGCCTACCCAATCGCGCCTTGTTTTCAAATCGTTTTTCTTCGATGGAAAAGCCACGGCTACCATCGCGGATGAATTGGGCCTTTCTCCGCAAACGGTTTTAAATCATAAAACACGGGCTATAAAGCATTTACAAAATTATTTGAAGAAAAAAGGCTATATTGACATCCTGTTATGGGGTATCATACCTATACATACTTATTTGTTACATCAACATCCTAATTCCCTCCATTAGTTTACCATTTTCAATAACTATCCTACAGTTTATACATGCGTTCAGGCATGTTACTAAATCCTATCAAAAAAAATTTTAAAAACGATTGGTTAAAATCAACCGGACTTCGTTCTCATATGGGGAGTAATGGCCACCTAATAAATTACGGGAGATGCAACAGGATGTTTATCAATTGATATTGAACTATTTACGCGGGGAAATTAACGCGGGCGATAGGGAAAGCCTGGATCTTTGGAGGCAAGATGCCCCGGAGCATGAAGCGCTTTTTCAAAAATTGACCGACAAGGAGTGGATTGGCCAACAAATGGAATCTATGTACCAGGATTTTCCCGTGGAAGTTGGTTGGGAGACTTTACAATCGAAAAGGAACATGCCCGTAGCTAAAACAAGGACATTGAATTGGAAACCTTGGGTTGGGGTGGCTGCTGTTACCGTGATGGCAGTAATTTCCTTGCTATGGATGCAACTCGGGAAAAAACAAGTACCTGTTTCGCAGCTAACGCAATCCGAACGCTTTAAAAATGATATACCCCCTGCAAATGAAGGTGCCGTGTTGACTTTAGGCAACGGCCAAAAAGTTCCTTTGGAAGAGATTCATAAAGGTAAGGCCATACCGGGACAAGAACAGGCGGCTTTGCAGTCGAACGGGATATTGAGCTATGAAGATAAACAAGGTGGTAAAACGCTTAGTTATAACACGCTTACAACGCCTAAAGGCAACAGTTTCCAAATCCAGTTATCTGATGGTACAAGGGTTTGGCTGAATGCCGGTTCAAGCATCACGTACCCGGTAAGTTTCCGCGGAGGCGAACGCAAAGTATCACTTTCCGGTGAGGCATATTTCGAAGTTGCCCCGGAGCTGGATCCCTTTATCGTGAATACCAAGGATATGGAGATCCTTGTCCTGGGAACACACTTTAATGTAAAGGCTTATGACAATGAAAATACCTGGAGAACAACCTTGCTGGAAGGAGCCGTCAAGGTACAGGTAGGCCGGGAAATACAACTCTTATCACCGGGAAAACAAGCCTCATGGGAGCGTTCCGCAGAAAAAATAGAAACGGATAAGGTGGATACCGAAGAGGTAATGGCATGGAAAAATGGCCTCTTTTGGTTTAATAATGCCAATATCAACGAGGTAATGCATCAATTGGAGCGCTGGTACGATATCGAGGTAATTTACGAGGATGAAGTAGATATACATTTTTCGGGAACTATTCCTAAAAATGTTAATATAACAACCGTATTGAAAACACTGGAGCTAACCAACGGGGTGAAGTTTAAAATAGAAGGGAATAAAATTACGATTCTTAAACCATAAATCTAATCGCTTACACGAACTTAAAAACCGGGAGTGCTGCTACACCCCCGGCTAAATTTGAGTGAATGTAAATGCTTTCGACACATCTCTATTCTTAACTCAAACACTGCAAATGTATGAAATTGACTTTGCATGGGAAATTGCTATGTCTATTAAATCCCATCCGCCAAAATCTGCTGGTTATGAAATTAACAGCCGCATTAATATTGGTCGCTTGCTTAAAATTAAGCGCCACGAGCCTGGCTCAACGGGTCACCATAGTTCGAAATCACACTTCGCTGAAGGAAGTTATCAAGGATGCCAGGAAGCAATCGGGTTTTAATTTTATTTATACCGATGAGCTCCTTCGCAAAACAACGCCTTTCAATGTCGAGGCCAGGAACGTTACGGTTGCCGAACTGATGGAGATCTGCTTGAAAGATCAGCCGATCAGTTTCAAGATACTGGATCAAAATATCGTTGTTTTACAACCAAAAATAGACCCGGCTTCATTGTTCGAACTTCCGGCGCAGGAAAAGCCTGTCCAGGGCATCGTGAAAGATGACCAGGGCCAAGCGCTGATAGGTGTTTCCGTTAGAAATTTATCGAATGGAAAAACTGCCATCACGTCTACAAAAGGCGACTTTTCCATCTTAGCTAAGGAGGGGAATATCCTTGAGTTTACTTTCCTGGGATATAAAAAAGAGCGTTACAAGGTAAATGCTTCTAATCTCGCTGACGGTAAGCCTTTTCAAGTGCAGATGGGCATCGAACCAACAGAACTGAATGCGCCCGTAGTTATCGGTTACGGTACAACCCGCCGGAAAGATTTGACCGGCTCCGTAGCTTCGGTAAACCCGGATGAAATAAAAAATGTGCCTTTTACCAGTATCGACCAAGCCTTAAATGGTAAAGCTGCCGGTGTGCAGGTGATCCAGGCTGACGGTTCTCCCGGTGGTGTTGCCAGGATCAGGATACGCGGTGGCGCTTCGCTGATCGGTACCAACGACCCTTTGTACATTATCGATGGTGTACCGGTAACGATCCAGAACAGGTATATCCAAAATTCTGCGGAGATCGTTAACCCGGTAGAATCATACTACGGTGAAGATTTTAATAACAGTGTTTCAGGGGCTTTTTCCAGGGGATTGAACAGCCTGGCTGGATTGAATATCAATGATATAGAATCTATTGATATCCTCAAAGATGTCTCTGCTACGGCAATTTACGGCTCCAAAGCTGCCAACGGCGTAGTGATTATTACCACTAAAAAGGGTAAGATCAATATGAAGCCCACCTTGGAAGCAAATTATTACGCTGGGCTTTCCGTTCCATTGAAAGAAAAAATGTTGAACGCGGAGCAATACAAAGCTGTATTCAAAGAAGCGGCTAAAAATCTTAACGATGAAAGGGTGCGCATCGGGAGGGAACCGAATGCAACAGCTACGGAAATATTAAATGATCCTAATTTCTTCGGTAACGCTAATACCGATTGGTTGGGTTTAGTACTCCGTAACGGCTTCAACCAAAATGCTGATATCGCCGTGAGAGGTGGCGGTAACGGTAGCCGCTATTATACTTCCCTCGCTTATACCCGCCAGGACGGGGTACTGATCGGAACCGATTTTGAAAGAATTTCGGGAAAGGTAAACCTGGATAATAATATCAGCGATAAGTTACAGGTTCAAACCAACTTGGATTACGGTTTTACAACGAATAACATTACCAACGGGATTTATACCCAGGCCATGTTTGCACCGCCAACGGAAAGTCCTTATAACGAAGATGGAAGCTATTCCAACCTGGGCAAAATCAGTACAGCCTACCAAGGTTTTCAAAACCCCTTGGCCGTGGCTTCCGGTATAAACAGGACCAAAACCACTTCTTTGCTCGGATCCATGGCTTTAAACTATGATGTGATGAAAGATCTGCGATTCCGCTCCGTGGTTTCCGTCAACTATACTAATTACCACCAGTTGAATTATGTTCCTAGCTACGTTGATATCGGTGGATTTTACGGCAGGGAAAGTTCCGGTGGTGGTTTGGGTTCGCAGTCGAACAGTACTTCCTTGAACTCTTTCTTCGAAAATACTTTGACCTATAATAAAACGTTTAACGAGAGGCACCGCCTCAATGTAGTAGCGGGAACTTCCTGGGAGAAATACAAAGCCAGTTTCTTCTCAGCAACGGGTCGCGGCTACCCGGATGATGATTTCCTCAATAACCTGGACGCTGCTGCCGTGCCTGTTTCCGTGAAAGGGAGCGATCCTTCCAGGATGAACTCGTTATTGTCGTTCTATTTACGCGCCAATTATACTTGGAAAGAAAGGTATCTCTTTACATTCACAGGTCGTTCGGATGCTTCGTCCAAATTCGCTCCTTCCAACCAGGTGGGGTATTTCCCATCGGGAGCCTTTGCATGGCGTATTTCTGAAGAACCGTTCATGTCGCATGTAAATTGGGTTGATGAGTTGAAATTGAGGGTGAGCGCCGGAACAACGGGTACGCAAAACATAGGCGATCACCTATGGAGAACCTTGTACACACCGGTTGCTTACGATGGCCAAAATGCCGTGATCCCTTCACAACTCGGCAATGATGCTATTAAATGGGAATCTACTTTGCAGAAGGACTTAGGTCTTGACTTTACCTTGTTCCAAAGTCGGTTGAGAGGTACTTTCGGCTATTATGATAAAACAACGGATGGATTATTGTTAAACATCTCTACCGCGCCGAGTGCTGCTTATACTAATGTAATTCTGAACATAGCCAAAGTCCGCAACAACGGTTTCGAATTTGATTTGCGCGGAGATGTGATCCGTAAAAAAGATTTCCAATGGACGCTGGCCTTTAACATTTCCACGAACCGCTCCAAGGTGTTGAATGTAAACGGCGGGCCATTCTCTAACCCGAATGATCGCGATGCGCTGAACCTGGGTACCAGTATCGTGAAAGAAGGAGAACCTTTAGGTTTACTATATGGAAGAATTTCGAAAGGAGTTATTAAAACGGAAAAGCAGCTCGAAGATTTTAAGAACGCTTTCCCTTATTGGAGCATCTTCAGCCCGTATTTGAATATTGGAGATTTAGCTTACGAAATGGATGAAACCGGTTTTTGGAAACAGGATATCATCGGTAAATCGATCCCGGATTTTTACGGGGGCTTGACCAGTACCTTGAATTATAAGAATTTGAGTTTAACAACACTGTTTACATTCTCTTACGGGAACGAATTGATGTATCAAAATGATGTGGCCAGCATTTCGACTGATAACTTAGCGAACCGCAGTACCCGCATTTTGGATCATTACAACGCTGATAATCCAAATTCAAACAGGCCTAGGTTAATATATGGTAGTATTAATTTATTAACCGACGAAAACGTTTACGATGCCTCTTACCTGAAATTGAAATCCTTGACATTAAACTATGCCTTCTCGCATAGATTGTTAGAAAAAGTTCATATGAAAAGCGCATCGATTTATTTCTCTGCCACAAACTTGTTCACGATCACCTCGTACCCGGGCCTTGATCCCGAAGTGAGTGATGATCCGGGAAGCATCATCGGGGGCGGACGAGATGTGAGTTCTTACCCGACCAGCCGTTATTTCGTGGCAGGTATCCGTTTAGGGCTATAACAAGAAAAATGTATCCAACATGAAGAAATTATCAATCTATATAACTATTTCGTTCCTTGCGTTGAACTTTTTTTCATGCAAGAAATCGTTGAACGAGTTACCACCGCAATCGAAAGTAGAAGGTAACGTCATCATAGATCAAAAAAGCGCCGAGGTAGCACTCAACGGGGTTTATTACCGTTTTGCTGAAGCCGGGGATGATCGCGGGGTTCAGAGCACCCAAACTTCTTATACACATGAAAAGCTGCCATCGAGCTTGGCCGGGTTTATCGAGAACCGTACCGGTGCCTCTGCATTGAACATGAACGCCGTCACTCCAACCGCTTATGATGCGACTTATATTTGGGAGTCAGCATATTTGCTGATCAATGCTGCCAATAGTGTCATCAAGGATGTTCAGCTATTACCTTCAAATAAAATTCAGGAACAACGCCGCAACGAGATCTTGGGAGAGGCTTATTTTATGCGTGCCTACGGGCATTATCAACTGATGGCTTACTACGCTCAATATTTCGATGTTAACAGCCCTTACGGTGTAATGATCCGCGATGAACCGGTGACAACTTCGAACATCCCTGCAACCCGGAAATCTGTTCAGGAGAGTTATGATTTTATTCTTGCTGATGTCGATAAAGCGATCCAAGATGCACCTAGCGCGCAATCAGCCAAGAGGGTTACATCCTGGACAGCGAAAGCCTTGAAAGCAAGAATATTGCTCAACAGGGGATTAGAGAGCGATTTTACCGAAGTTGTTACCTTGACGAAGGATATCATTGCGAACAGTCCTTACCTTTTAGAAGACCACCAGGAAGATATCTTCAAAACGAAAGGGTTGTCCAGCTCCGAGGTAATGCTCGGTACCGTTCCATTTGCAGCGCAAGTCAACAAAAGGGACAGCTATTTATACCGCGACTTACCGGCAGATATAGTTAAAGAACCATTGTCCGAAATCATGAACGGCGACCCGCGCGTAGCTTGGTGTTTTCATACCGTTTCTGACTACCTGGGCATTTCCAAGTTCTTGGGAGAGCAGGTAGAAGTAGGGTACATGTTCCGCCTTACAGAAGTGTATTTGCAAGAAGCGGAAGCCTTGTTGCGCTCCAATGGTGATATCGACGAAGTGAAGGGGCTGATGAAAACCGTTATGGGCAAAGCGGGGATCACCGATTTTAGCAGCTTAGATGCCATCACGGATCGTGATGAATTGCGAATGGAGCTATATGCCGAAACGGTGAGGAATTTATTTTGCGAAGACGGGCAGGATTGGCAAGCTTTATTGCGCTTACCCATGGCAAAAATCCAAGAGCTAAGGCCGACTATTGTATCTAACACGCAATTTATATTACCAATTCCATTAGTAGAATTTCAAAGAAACCCTATGATCGGTGATCAAAATCCCGGTTATATAAACTAAGTTAACATATGAAAAAGATTAGTTTAATCTTAATTTTCAGCACAGCGATCCTTCCTGCCTTCGCTCAAGAGGCTTTACACTTACAAGCGAAGTTGAAGAACATGCCCGCGGGTAAAACAATTTACATTTCCGAAATGGGCGGTGCAGGTACGGAAGATTCGGTTACCAGCATTAAAGGAGGATTCCGCTTCGATAAGACCATTCAACCCGGTGAAGGCGGACTCTATATGATCCGTATTGGGAAAGCATATTCAGAAGGCAAGTTGATCCAGCTATACCTGGATAATGGCAAGGTGCTCATTAAAGGTAAAGGGGAGGATTTTAAAGATGCCGTATTCTCAGGGGATTCATTCGTAAAGGATTTTAATGATTTCCAAGAGGCTGTTGATAAAAATCCCGCGTTAAAAGGTAGGAAGGAATTATATGCAGAGGCTAACCGCTTGTATAAAGAGAAAGATTCCGTAAAGCTAGCCGCATTGCAACCCAAGTTGGATGAAATGAGAAAAATCACGACCGGCATTCAAAAAGAATGGGTGGAATCGCACCTGTCATCGCCCGTTAGTTCTTCCGTGATGAAGTTCTACCTAGCTTATGATCTTTCGCTGGATGAACAGGAAGCATTATATGAAAAGATGGGACCAGGAGCGAAGCAAAATTTTGCGGGAAGAGCGATTAGCAATTCAATCAATGCAGCGAAAATTACGGCTAGTGGTCAACAGGTGCCGGATTTCAGCCAGGCAGATACCAGCGGAAAGGTGGTTGCCATCAAGGATTTCCGTGGGAAATATGTATTGATAGACTTCTGGGCTAGTTGGTGTGTACCCTGTAGGCATGAGAACCCCAACGTGGTGAAAGCTTTCAGGAAATATTATAGTAAAGGGTTTACAGTATTGGGTATTTCCTTTGATCAACCCAATGGTAAAGACCGTTGGTTGAAAGCGATTCACGATGATGAATTAACCTGGACACATGTGTCGGATTTAAAGTACTGGAATAATGCCGTAGGGAAAATTTTTGATATCAGGTCAATTCCGGCGAATGTATTGGTAGATCCGAAGGGTATTATTATAGGAAAAAATTTGAGAGGAGAAGATTTAGATCAGAAGCTAGATTCGATTTTCAAAGAGAAGCCGCTCTACGGGGGTACATTTACGCTTGAAGGTGAAAGTACGGCGGAGCTTAATGGAAGGTGGCTCAAACTCAGCGGCATGGACATTACAGGGAAGTATCATACGGACAGTGCTCAAATTAAAGAAGGTAAATTTTCTTTTTCTCGGGAGATTCGTCACCCGGTAGATATGGCCCTGGTATTGGTGGATATGCAAGCAGATCCTTATGATCAAACGCTGTATAAAAGATTTTTTGTAGATCCTACTGTAATGCATGTTTCCTTGCACGGAAAGGACATTTCCAAAGCTTCTGTAGGCGGTGGCTATACTGAATTTGAATCAGATGCTTATGAGAGAGAGATTTCGAAAATCGAAGACCGGTATAGTAAGGAGTTGCAAAACTACAGTGATAAAAATAAGCAGTATATGGATGCTTCGAAAAGGAAGGCGCCCCAGGAAGAATTGGATGTCTTAAAAAATGAGGCCCAGGAAGCCCGCGACATGCTGGAGCCTTATTTTGAGGCAAGGAAGGATTTTTCTTTGAATTATTGTAAAGAACATCCCCAGTCTTTCTTAAGCGCAAGTATGCTTCGTTTCCTCGCTTCGGATATGAATCTCCAATCGATGCAAGAGATGTATACAAGCATGGGGAAAGCGATGCAGCAATCTTCGTATGGAGTAGAATTTAAAAAGGAGATGGACAAGTTATTGTCCGGCTCCCCAGGTAGCATGGCCACCAATTTTTCGGGAAAGGATATAAACGGGAAAATGCTTAGCCTCGATGATTTCCGCGGAAAGTATGTGCTGTTGGACTTTTGGGCTAGTTGGTGCGTGCCTTGTCGCCGTGGAAACCCACACTTATTGAAGTTATACAAGGAATACAAACCCAAGGGATTTGAAATCATCGGTGTATCTGATGATGATAGGAATGAAGCCGCCTGGAAAAAAGCTGTTGTTAAAGATGGGATCGGTGTATGGAAACATGTGTTACGGGGTTTGAAATTCAACAATGGCGAATTTGACCGGAGCGAGGATAAGTCCGAAGCGTATGGTATTCATACTTTACCGACGAAAATCTTAATTAACCCTGATGGAAAAATAATCGGCCGCTACGGTGGAGGAGGAGAAGATGATGCCGCGATGGATCGGAAGCTAGCGGAGATTTTTAGCAAGTAGCCGGTTTGGAATAATTTATTTAACAAGAACCAACTGTATAGAGGGTCGCAATTTGGGTTGCGGCCCTTTTTTTGTTTATGAAAAATATGTTGACGCTATTTGCTTTCGATTTTTTGGAATTTAAATAATATACTAGTTGGTCAATATATGCAAGACACAATAATCCATCTAGAATTTATTCCGGAGAAAATTATGTGCTTATCCAGATGCAGGGTTGTCATCCCCGGAAGGTTATACAAATTGTTCTGCAATTAATGACATAGTGGAACTAGGAAAAAACATAATTCAATTAAAAGGTGAACCCTAGGAAATTAATACCCCGGTTATTTGTACGCGTTATAATTATGAATTTGTAAAAGCTACCTAAACTATTCTACAGCGTCTTTGGTTATTATATTTTCAAAATATATAACAGCCTTTTGTTATATTGCAGTGTTAATCTGAATTTAAAGCAAGATAACCCAATTTCCCTATTATTAATTTAAATGATCGAAAGAAATCATGACAGGTAAAACTCTATGCCTATTACTTAGTGCAACTTTATTTTTTTGCTGCTTGCTCAAAAGACAATGATGAAAATATGCCGGGATCATTTCAACCGAAATGGTTACGTTCCAAAACATATTCCAATGATAAATTGCAGTCGCAATATTTTTACGATGAAAATAATATCGCTATAGCATATTGGTTGTATAATGCCGATACCCTTTATTCAAAAACCCAATATGAATATAGTTATTATCCAGATGGCAAAATGAAGTCAAAGGTTTATATCAATCGTACTAATAGTTTAAAACGTACCTTTAGTTATAATGACAATGGAAGCCTAATAAAAATCGAAGATTCTTTAGCAAGTACTTCAACTGGGCCATACACATTTTATAGCATCTCAAATAGAACGCTATCCGGTAATAAATTAACTGATGAACGTACGTTCGCAGCAGGAGGCAATAGTTATATGTTAAAGGAGATATATACCTATGACAATCAAGACAACCTGATTAAAGAGGAACATTTTGACATTGACGATCCGGAGTACAATTATGTTATGACTTATGATAACTTTTCCGAGTTGGTAAATAAAAACTTCACAGATAAATTCTCAGAAAGTTCCAAACGTACACCTCGTAAGTATCAATTGACTTACCCTAATGCAGTACCAGGGACGTACAACTATGGTAAAGTTTTAACGACAGTTATACAGGTACTAAGCTACTTAGAAGACTCGTACGTTTCTGAAGAATTAGTTTACAATATTGATGAGGATAATGATACGTTATCTACTAACCATTTGAAATTTGAATATATTCCTGTTCAATAGGATATGATTTATCAATTCAGTTTACACAACGATATTTTTAATAAACTGTAATATAGTATTGCTTTCAATAATATCAGAACATAAGCTAGCCAATTATTCTATGCTTTAAATATACAGAAATATCAATTAATGATAATTAGTTTTTAATTAATTAAATGTAAATCTGTAGAGTGTGATAAACCTAACTAAAATTCCTTTTAATAATCATTATAAATTATGATACGTAAATTTCTATACTTAGTATTTAGTATGATGTTGCTTTTTATTTCTTGTGCGAAGAAAGAAAATGAAGTAGTAGTAACGCCATTTCACCCTAAGTGGCTTCTTAGTAAAACTTATTACAATGGCTATTTAAAGTCAGAATACATCTACAATGAAAATTATACCGTTAAGCAATTCTTACAATACTTCGATGATACGATCTATACAAGGGTTGATTATGAATATTATCCTAATTTTTACCCTAAATCTCAAACTTATGTTTCTGGCTATGATTCAATTTATACTTATTTAAAGCGAATCTTTAAATATGATAATAATATGAACCTAATTGGAACAGAAGATTCGTTGAAAAATCATTTACCTGATGACTATGTTTTTAGAGGCTCTACAAGCCGGAAAGTAGTAGGAAATCGCATGATCGAGGAAGTTTTAGTTCGGAAAAATGCAAATTCTGTGAAACATGAAAGAAGGATACATTATTATGATAAGCATAATAATCGTTTCAAGGTCGAGTATCTATCGGAAGAGTCTCCTGAGACTAGTTATTATATTATGTATTCTGATTTTTCTAAGATAGAGGATTCAACCTTTACGAATAAATGGTCAGGAGGATCAAAGCATACAGCCTTTGTAATTGAAAAAACTTCATTTAACGAGGAATACCAGAAGGGCGATTATATTATTAATAGGAGGATTACAAAATATTTAGATAATTATTATCCATTAGAAGAAGAAAGAGTAACCTATTATCCCAATTTTAACTCTACTAATAAATTTACTTATACTTACGAATATATTCCTGTTCAATAGAATATGATTATTTTTATCATAGCGAACTAATCGTAAATCTATTATGAAATCTTCTAAGAACATGGAATCCAACAAATTTTTTAAATCATTTTTTGGCGCCATCGCGACCTTGTTAGTGCTGGTTGCTGCTGGACTATACGGCTGCCCGAAGTATAATGTATGGCAACAACAGCTTGCCGGTGAAGCAGAATTGAAACGCGCCGAACAAAACCGTAAAATCGCGATCCAGGAAGCTGAAGCCAAGCGGGAAAGCGCTAAATCGCTGGCTGAGGCAGAGGTGATCCGCGCGCAAGGTGTTGCCAAAGCAAACCAAATTATCGGTGAAAGCTTGAAGAATAATGAAGTGTACCTGCATTACCTCTGGTTGGAACACCTCGAAAAAGCCAACGTGGTGTATATTCCAACGGAAGCAGGATTACCCATTATGGAAGCGGGTAGGGGATTAGGCAGAAATGCTGCACCAGCCAATAAATAAATAGCTTAAAACAGAACTTGCATCAATGATCGACTTTTATTCGTGTTGATCATTGATGTAATCATTGTTATAACTCTGATTTAACAAATTCCAGCACCTTCCCCGGTTCCCTGGCATCGAACCAATGGTAAGCGGTATCTTTCCTGAACCAAGTCAGTTGACGTTTTGCATATTGACGGGTATGGGTTTTAATTTGTTCCACCGCTTCATCAATGGAAAGTTTGCCATCGAAATAATTAAAAATCTCGGTATAACCCACCGTTTGTAATGCATTATGTTGCCTATAATCCTGTACCGATCGGACTTCCTCAACCAAACCAGCATCCATCATTTTATCTACTCGCAGGTGAATATTTTCATGTAATAATGTTTTCGGCAACGTAACACCCACTTTCAGTATATTGAAATCTCTTTCAACAGGGTTAGATTTCCTGAAACTCAAAATAGATTGCCCTGTACTTTCAATGATTTCCAATGCACGCATCAAGCGCTGCGGATTCTGTATCTCTCCAACCTCGAAAAATGCCGCATCTTTTTGCTTGATTTCAGACTGTAGCCAATCGATACCGTACACTTCGTATTGCCGGCGGATGCGCTCCCTAGTTTCAGCAGGAACTTTCGGCATGGCGTCCATCCCTTCACAAAAAGCTTTTATATACAAACCCGTGCCACCGCAAACCACGGCAACAGGCCGCTTTTGAAATATTTCAGCCGCGTAGCCCAGGGCTAACTGCTCGTAAGTGCCCGCATTTACTTCTTCCTTGATAGAATGGGAGTTGATGAAATAATGGTGCACCGCGGCGAGTTCTTCCGGGCTAGGCTTTGCCGTTCCGATACTGAGTTCGCGGTAACATTGCCTGGAATCTGCGGAGATGATTTCCGTTTGTAACAGTTGCGCCAAACGGATGGCCATGGCCGTTTTCCCGGCTGCGGTTGGCCCGGCTACCACGATCACCGTATTTTTCTTTCTTTCCATCCTAAATGAAGAAACCAAAGCAGCAGGGCAACTTTGGTTTCGGGTTAAATCAATTATTTGAACAAATATTAATATGAGTCATCGTTGCTTTCACCCCCGTCGCTGCCTTCATCAGAAATGCCATCTTCACCTTCTTCCCCGAAGCCGTCAGCGTCCATCCCTTCACGGTTAAGATCGTATTTTTCTTCCATCTCCACCAGTTTATCGTTGCCGATGATGCCCTTTGTTCCGTATTGGCTGGGGGCAAGCCCTTCCTTACGTACACATACCGGGTATGACAATTTAATGTTTTCATCCTTTGATACGCCGATTAATTCTACCAAGAAAGTCCATTGCTTGGCATAATCATACAGGTAGATAAATTTCTGGTTAGGCGCTTTTACGGCCGAGCCGATAGTCGTTTCAACCATGATAAGGGGTTCTGCCACCCTTTGGATGTCATCAGCTTCAATAATAATTTCGCGGCCGCGTTGCCAATTGTCGTTACTCCTGAAAAACGAAGCTTTGTGTTTACTGTCAAATTCAAAGGCTGTCAAGATAGCTTGATGCAATTGAAAGAAACTTTGATCAGGTTTAATGCTGATGTCTCTATAAACACTTTCATCTTCTTCCCAGTAAACTCTGAATTTCAATACCGGCATATATGTAACGTTATGTAATGTTTAAGATTAAATATTGTTGTAGTGATTTATTGTCGTCCGAATTCAAATGCAAAATGCCCGATTATGTAAAATTATGAATTTATTTAACAGGGGTCAAGTTAAATGCCCTTGCTTTTTCCAACATGAATTGGTAAGCCTCTTCGTAATTATTACTTATTTCCCCATCCAGTATAGCTTCGCGGATCGCATTTTTCAAATCACCGACGATCCTGCCGGGAGGCAAATTAAATACTTCCATGATCAATTCTCCCGTAATGGGAGGTTGCCAATTGCGGACGCGATCTTTTTCCTCTACTTCCTTCAACCTGCTCCTAACCATTTCGAAATTCTCCAGGTGCCTTTTCACTTTAGCCTTATTTTTCGATGTAATGTCCGCTTCGCAGAGCATCATCAACGAGCCAATATCATCCCCTGCATCAAACAATAATCTACGTATAGCCGAATCCGTTATATTCTCCTTTGTCAAGCTGATCGGGCGCAAATGCAATTCTACTAATTTCTTAACAAAGCGCATTTTTTCGGTCATCGGGAGTTTGAACTTCGAGAAAATCTTGGGCACCATCTTTCCGCCTACGGCATCATGCCCGTGGAAAGTCCATCCATGGCCAACCTCGAAACGCTTGGTGGCCGGTTTGCCGATGTCGTGCAAAAGGGCAGCCCAACGCAACCATAAGTCCTTGGTATTTTTAGAAATATTATCAACAACCTGCAACGTGTGGTAGAAATTATCCTTATGCCCTTTACCTTCTACCATTTCTACTCCAACCAGGTCGATCATGGCCGGGAAAATCAACTTCAATAAACCCGCCTTGTATAATAAGTCGAGCCCGAGGGAAGGCTTGGGGGAGAGCATGATCTTGTTAAACTCGTCGGTAATGCGCTCCTGGGAAATGATCTTGATCCTCGCGGCATTTTCCTTGATCGATTGAAAAGTAGCCGGGTCGATCTTGAAATTAAGTTGGGATGCGAACCTGATAGCCCGCATCATTCTAAGCGGATCATCGCTGAAGGTTTGGCCGGGTTCCAGGGGGGTGCGGATCACCTGGTCTTCCAGTGCCTGCATTCCATTAAAAGGGTCAACCAGGTGACCGTAATTGCTCGGGTTGAGGCTTATTGCCATCGCGTTGATCGTGAAATCGCGGCGGTTCTGGTCATCTTCCAAGGTGCCCGGGGCCACCATGGGTTTCCGCGAATCGCGGTTATAGCTTTCCTTGCGGGCGCCCACGAATTCCAGTTCAAAATCGAACCATTTTATCTGGGCCGTACCGAAGGTTTTAAAGAAATTTACATTGGGCCTCGGTTCCAACTTGTCGGCCAGGGCATTTGCCAGGTCGATTCCATCGCCAATACACACGAAATCAATATCCTTGGTATTCCTGTTCAGCAACTTATCCCTAACGAAGCCGCCCACGATATAGGTAGGCATTTTTTTCTCCCCGGCAGCCATTGCTACCAGCTCGAATAAGGTTCTTTCTTTCGGTGAAACAGGTATATCGAAACGCATCTTGGCCATTATATTATAAAAATTTTCCTCTGTTTGCCCGCAAATGTAGTCAAACGAAGCGTAAAGTCCTGAATTATTATAGAAATGTTAGGGTCTAATTACCTCAAAATCACCGGATTGGTGCAGTTTGATAATCCTAGATGGCGGGTGTTTTTCCGTATCATCTTGCCGGTATTCCACGACGTAATCCACCCCTTTTTTAATTTCGGAAGATACTGCGGCGAAATTCTCCGGGGATGCCTGCCCGCTGATATTAGCGGAAGTGGAGACCAGGGGCTTGCGCAACCTTTTTACAAGGTGGCGGCAAAAGGTATCTCGGACGAAGCGGATAGCTACCGTACCGTCTTCATTGATGACATTAGGAGCCAGGTGGATGGCGCCCTGGTAAATAACGGTGGTAGGCCGGTCAAAGCCGCCGATAATGGAATCGATATCATGCGGGGGATTCGCGATGTAATGTTTGAGATCGCGGTGATCGGTCAGCAGGATGACCAAGCTCTTTTTTTCGTCCCGTTGTTTGAGTTCATACACCTTGCGTACAGCCATCTCATCGGTAGCATCGGCGCCGATGCCCCAAATGGTATCAGTAGGGTATAAAATAGTACCACCTTGCCTTAAAACTTGCAAACAATTCACGATATCCTTTTCGAAATCCATAAATACAAAATTAGTAAATCCTTGAAAAAATAATTCATTTGATCCTCCCGTATAGACAGATTATACAAGCCTATAGAACAAATCACTAAGATAAATCCGAAATGAGCCCTATTTTTGTGCAAAATTTAGAACCAATGGAATTAAAAGAATTGATACTAGCTGCATGGAACGACAGGGCTTTGTTGCAAGACAATACCTACTCCGACGCGGTGAGGGCTGTAATAGAATCGGTAGACAAGGGACATTTACGCGTGGCAGAGCCAACGGCGAACGGCTGGCAGGTAAATGAATGGGTAAAACAGGCGATCCTGATGTATTTCGCCATTCAACCCATGGAAACGATGTCATTGCCCCCCTTTGAATTTCATGATAAAATGAAATTGAAAACCAATTATAAAGAATTGGGTGTTCGCGTGGTACCCCATGCCGTGGCACGCTACGGCGCGTACATTGCGAAGGGCGCTATCTTGATGCCTTCTTATGTTAATATCGGCGCTTATGTTGACGAGGGAACGATGGTAGATACCTGGGCAACGGTCGGTTCTTGCGCCCAGATCGGGAAACATGTACACCTGAGCGGTGGCGTGGGTATCGGCGGCGTATTGGAGCCGTTACAAGCCAGCCCGGTAATCATTGAAGACGGTGTTTTCGTGGGGAGCCGTTGTATCGTGGTAGAAGGCGTTCACGTTGAAAAAGAAGCCGTATTAGGCGCCAACGTGGTATTGACGCAATCCACTAAGATCATCGATGTGAGTGGCGAAACCCCGGTAGAATACAAGGGTAGGGTACCGGCGCGCAGCGTGGTGATCCCCGGTTCTTACACGAAGAAATTCCCGGCAGGTGATTACCAGGTAAGTTGCGCGTTGATCATCGGTCAACGTAAAGCATCTACGGATTTGAAAACGAGCTTAAACGATACGTTGAGAGAATTCAATGTTGCCGTTTAATTTTTGCATAAAAATTTGGAGATTAAGAAATTATATCTTTATCTTTGCCCACTCTTAAAAACGAGGGGCTGCCCAAGTGGCGAAATTGGTAGACGCACTGTGTTCAGGTCGCAGCGTTCGCAAGGACGTGCTGGTTCGAATCCAGTCTTGGGCACCTGGTAGGTTGTAAGTACTTTACTTACAACCTATTTTTTTATGTGGATGCCGTTTTTGTGCGCTTTTGCCACTATTGCCGCACATAATAGACACGCGAAAATTATTTCCTCTTCTCTAGGCTGCTAAGCCGGTCTTACCTTTGAGCGGCATGATACAACGACTGTCGTGTCCGAAAAACTTCTTTCTTTCACATTCTCAGGTAAGGAATAACAATCCGCTCAAAAATGGCAGGGGATTGAATCAGGCCAACGTGGTCACATCCCGGCAGAATGCATAACTGTGCACTGGGTATCCGATTGCTCCATGTAGGGTTTAACAAACCAGGTCGCCTTCAAACAATTTATCATATCCTGGAAGGCATCGGGATTGCTTATCCGTGATTTACGGTATTTAACGCTTCAACCGTATAGTTACACCTGTGGGCATCCGTCTTAACCTAAACCCTCCATTTGTGTTATATGTATCAGTGGGTAACGGCAGGGCTTCCTGTTACTTGGCCTATAATACGTCAATATGATAATATTTCTTTATTGCGTAAATTTATTACACTAATAATTGCTTCATTACAAAAGTAAACCGGGAATGAAATATATAGTGGTTTTGTCAGTAATGTTTGTACTTGCTGCTTGCCGGCAGCAGGAAAGTAAGATACCGGGGTTACAGGCGGAGATAGACAGCCTGAAACATCAACTGGATAATGCTTATAAACCCGGATTCGGTGAATTTATGGGCAATATACAAGTACACCACGACAAGTTATGGTTTGCAGGAATAAACAACAACTGGGACCTAGCTGAATTTGAAATCAACGAAATCAAGGAAAGCTTAGATGATATTACGAAATATTGCACCGATAGGCCTGAAACCAATTCTATTGATATGATCGAACAACCTTTACAAAATGTAAGCAATGCTATCCAGGATAAAAACATCAAAGAATTTAAAAACAGCTTCATGACTCTCACATCAACCTGCAATAGTTGTCACCAGGCTACCAAGCATGAGTTCAATGTTATTATTGTTCCTTCTACGCCACCATTTAGCAATCAAAGTTTTAAAGCGGTTCAATAGTCAAGATGATAAAGAAATTGTTGACTGTACCGCGTATTCGCATAAAACCGGGTGCCATATCCTTTCATAAGGAATACGGAGATTTTTATTGATATTGCTATGGTGCCAGTTGCTAATGAAAGCAATAACATTTATCACCCCCCAAACTCACCCTCTACATAACCTCCCGGAACATACCTTGTTGTGTCATTAGTATGCCAAGCATAAACACCGGAAACCATTATACCGAGGTCTTCCACATATTCTGCTACCATGTTTTTCCATTCGTCATCAAATCGTGGTAAATGTTGTTGCAGTACCAGGAACTCCTTCAAATAATTATCATGATGCGCCAGCGCTGCCATATAAGCTTCTTCCAATGGCATTTTATGCTCGTTTTGGAATACTTTCACGATGTTCATCGTATCGCCGGGCCTCATGAGTTCTTTCGGCAAGGAGATGAAATCATTGTGCATCCCGATCAGCAGGGCACAAATAACCTCTATACGGAGTAGGTGCGGATGATTTAGAATGGCATCGGGTAAGCGGCGATAATCTTTCTGCATACATACATACTTGCAAAAGGGAACAGCGCCGCTGGTAGCCTCCCTGATCAATGTATATACGGCCAGCGGTGGGATTATATTGGCAGCATAATAGGCTTTCTCTTCGGCATAACCGTTGAATGTATCCGCGATGGTATCTATGAATCTTCGGTAAATGCTCGCCGGGATGTCGCATTGAAGCGCATCTTGCCGTAGCACCCACCATTGGCGCAAGAATCCATTGTTGATCGGCTCTTCGGTTTCCTCTCCTTTTAATAGCGCCATGATGTGTTGCACGATGCCAAGCATTTCCTGCCGGGAACAACGATCGAAATAGTCATCCATCATGGCCCCGTTCGCCGCGTAACTAGCTACGGGACGAAGCTCTTCGAGGGTACGTAAGTAGGGGAATCCGCGGGCCGCCAGATCCGTCAGGTTATGACTTTTATGTTTTTTACGGGCTGATTCACTTTGAAACTTGTAATCGCGGTCAATCCATGCATAATATGATTGCCTCGCTTCAAGAAAATTTGGATGGATTGAATTCGGCCATGGATACTTAGGCTGGGGTAGATGTTTGAGCTTTGCAACAAGCGCTTCATGTGAAATAATGGACGACATTTGGATCAACATTTAGGGTTAAAAAATTATAATTAAAAATTAGGGTAAATACGGGTTAAACTAGGTTTCAACGTAATATGACCGGGTCCTAAACATAATGCTGGTTCCGATGTTCAGGTAGAATTAGGGTTAGCCATCGATTGATCGAATGGTTAAGCTAATATAAGCCATTTTGCATTATAATGAAATATATATATCAATTTTCAGGTTTTCGCGCTAAATTCCTATTGCATTGCTATTACTTTCGGGTTGTAAATATTGAAATACCAGCTTATAAAAATTAAGTTCGCCGGGCAGCCGCCGCGTTTATGCCAAAAGAGCCGGGGCAAATTGAAAGAACGTGTAGATAATTCCAAATTGAATATCCTTGTCGTCCGGCTAAAATTGCATTAAATTTATTTGGATTCCTTACCTGGTCAAGGATGTAAGCGAAGGATGATCTATTCAGCCACACCAACAAAACAGTGGAACTTCGCACTGTTAATAGCGAAGCCATACAGTAGTAGAAATGCCAGATCGAGCGATCAAATTGGTGGCCGTAAGGGCCAATTTGTGCCCTTTTTTGGTGCTTTTTGGGGTGAACAAAAAAGTACAAGAAACGAGCCGATGAACATTGAATCGAACTAATGAGGGATCAAATTGCTCCCCGGTTAAAATTTAGTCGGACAATAATGTTTGAATATATTTAATGCAAAATTTATCGCGCAACTCTTCCAATGAAGGCATATTATTGTATTTCTATTTGAAAGTTATACAGCATCATGAACATCAATCCATTGATAAATAACATTTCTCGATTCCTAAAATTAAGTCCTGCCGAAGTTTCAGTATTTGAAAATTTTTGGCTGAGTAAAACCCTGGAGAAAGGAGAGTACCTGTTAAGGGAAGGTAATATTTGCCGCTATGATAATTACCTGCTTTCAGGTGTAGTCAAGGCTTTTTATATCAATGCAGAAAATGGTAAAGAAGAAATTCTCTATTTTGCGGTTGATGATTGGTGGGCCACGGATATAGAAAGTTTCTCAAAACAAAAACCCTCTATATACAACATACAAACTATTAAGAAAACATCGGTCTTACAGATCGATCATCATTCCTTTCAAAAATTATTGTCCGAAATTCCTTCACTGGAAAGGTATTTTAGGATCATATTGGAAGGATATGTTAGCACCTTGCAGAAAAGGATTGTTTATAACAATGTTTTTGATGCTGAACAACGGTATCTCGATTTTTTAGCTAATTACCCCTCTATCGCTTCCAAGGTGCCTCAATATTTGATCGCATCCTACCTGGGGATGTCTGCTGAATTTTTAAGCAGGATCAAAAAAAATAAATTCTCTTGAACTAGGTCAATATTTTTGAACGTAATAATCAAAACATTTGCTTTATAAAAGAATTAAGCAATGAGAAAAATTTTGATTATTAATGCCAGTGTTAGGGATAAGAGGTCCTATAGCCGTAAATTATCCACCCTTTTCGAGGAAAGCTGGAAAGCTAAATATCCCGGCGACTTATTTACCTTCCGGGAAGTGGGCATCAATGTAATTCCAGCGATCGATGAATCCTGGATTGCCGGCGCTTTTATCCATCCAGCCAATAGAACCGGAGAGAATCAAAAAGCTTTGAAACTTAGCAATGAGCTGGTAAAGGAGCTAAAGGAACACGATGTTTACGTGATTGCAACGCCCATGTATAATTGGTCAATACCCAGCGGTTTAAAAGCATACCTGGATCAAGTGATGCGGATCCATGAAACATGGAAGTTTAGATCGGGTGTTCCCGATGGAGATTATGTAGGATTGCTCGATAATAAGAAGGCTTTTATACTCTCCAGTCGCGGGGATACCGGTTATGGGGAAAATGAGAAAAACAGTCATATGAATTTTCAAACTACTTATTTGAAATTTATTCTCGGTATTATGGGAGTAGGTGATGTTACGACTATTTCTCTTGATAACGAAGAATTTGGGGGTGAAATATTCGAGCAATCGAAGGAAGAAATATTCGAAAAAATACGGTCGATCCGGTGAAATATAGCAGGGAATGTCATAGGGGTAGATCCGTCACATCTGTGAACATTCCCTTTTTTAATTTCCATCGGGGCAATGATGGATTTATATTTAGCATTTAATTGAAAAGATAGGATTCCGATCAAATACTTTATCAACTCACCTTGGGCGGATATAATTAATCTTAACGAAGCGGAAAGAATTCCGTAAATTCCACTATCATTGTTTTATTGGGCGTAGAAAAAATTATGATGGATACAACAAATCGAGATGTATTAAAGAGAAGCAAAGAAATTAAGGACGCGTATTTTCAATTCCTTGATACGCATGTTCCGGATGTTATATCGGGGAAGGCGCCCGATTTTATGGAGATTAACCAAATTGCGGCCCAGTTATATATTTCGCATAAACATCTTACGGATACGATCCAGAAGGAAACGGGGCATCATCCCTGTTACTTTTATGATTTAAAAATAATTGAAAGCGCCAAAAAGATGCTGCTAGAAACAGATCGATCCACTTCCGAAATCGCCAGGTTACTGACTTACGATCCTTCCAACTTCTCAAAATTCTTCAAAAAATTTGTTGGCCTTACCCCGGGTCAATTCAGGAAAGAACAACAAAAATAAAGTTCCGAAAAGTTCACCACGATCAACAATCCGGGTTTTGTCATCTTTGTTTTATCTATTTACATATTTAAAATCAATCCAGATGGCAAGAAACGATTTAAAAGGAAAAGTTGTACTAATAGCTGGCGGCGCCAAGAACTTAGGTGGCTTATTAAGCCGTGATTTTGCAGCAAAGGGTGCAAAAGTAGCCATCCATTACAACAGTAATGGCACAAAAGCAGATGCGGAAAAAACATTGGCCGATATCACGAAGAATGGTGGCGAAGCATTTCTTTTTCAAGCTGACTTAACGAAACTTGAAAATATTAAAAAACTCTTTAACGAAACGGTATCTAAGTTCGGGGGAATCGATATCGCGATCAACACGGTCGGGATGGTGCTGAAGAAACCTTTCCTGGAAACAACGGAAGAAGAGTATGATACCATGTTCGATATCAACTCGAAAGTAGCATATTTCTTTATCCAGGAAGCGGGTAGAGCATTGAATGATAATGGGAAAATTTGTACGATCGTTACCTCTCTTTTAGCTGCATACACGGGTTTATATTCCACTTATGCTGGGGCTAAAGCGCCTGTTGAACATTTTACCAGGATGGCATCCAAGGAGTTTGGAAATAGGGGAATATCGGTTACGGGTGTAGCTCCCGGGCCAATGGATACGCCATTTTTCTACGGCCAGGAATCTGATGATGCCGTTGCTTACCATAAATCTGCTTCGGCTTTGGGTGGATTAACGGATATCAAGGACATTGCTCCCTTGATAGAATTTTTGGTAACCGACGGATGGTGGATTACCGGCCAAACCATTTTCGCGAATGGTGGGTACACCACGCGGTAAGGGAAATAGTATTTTGTTCGAGAATGCTAAAGAGGCCGGATCAAAAGTTGATCCGGCCTCTTTTTATTCGTGTACCTGATGGGTACAAATTTTATTTACACGATTGTCAAGGACTGTAAAATACTTTTGATCTAGCCACTTTATTCTTGAATTTTTTCTTGCTTAACCTGGCCAATGAGTCTTGTTTCGAATAATCTTATTTAGAATTTATAGCTGTAACCCAGCCGTATTACCTGGGTTTCATAGTAGTCATCGCTGCTGTATCGGAAGCCGACTCCATCGATTTGCTTTTTAATAACCATCGTATTCAAAAGATCGGTAGCATTCATGACAATTTCTCCCTTTCCCTTCTGAATTGATTTCTTGAGTCCTGCATCCATTGAGAACCTGGCAGAAATCTTTCCCTGCGGAATAATATCCGGCGCCCAGTAAGTTGCGGTTAGTTGTGCATTCCAACTGTTACCCCATCGGAGTGAATTGTTTAGTTTAAGGTTGCCCGATATGGCAGTTTGCAGGTTGGAGGAATAGGGGTTAGGCTCGGGATATAAGTTTTCAACGGAAAAGGCATCGATTTGATTCCTGTAAATATTGCCGTTCAAATTAAATGAATAGTTTTCGGAAACATTTTGGTTCCATATCGCTTCAAAGCCTGTATTGTAGCTTTTCCCTGCATTTTGGAAGATGGCATAAATCAAAGTGCTGCCGGGTATGATACTGGATATTCTCGTTATTGTACCGTTTGCAAAGCGGTGGTATAACGCGGTATACATATAACCTTTCTCCCAGGTGGTTTTATAACCCAGCTCTAAAGAATTAGTAAATTGCGGACGCAGGGCGGGGTTGCCCACCTTGATAATTTCCGCATCGTCATATTTTGGAAAAATACGGATATCAACTTCATTCGGTCTGTCTACCCTACGGTTGTAGGAAACGGAGAGCTTGTTATGATCATCCAGTTTGTAGGCCATCCTTAAGTTGGGAAATGGTTGGCTATAGTCATATCCATCACTTTTATAGGTGCTGTGGCCGGGATTGACATCATAGCGTATTTTTACATATTCTAGTCGCAACCCTAGCTCGGCTTCCCATTTTTCATTCTCATAAATATAATTGCCGTAAAGCGCCGGTATAAATTCTTTATACTTGGCCCAACCTCCGGCATCGGTATCCAATACGGAGTTCTCTCCCGGTCTGAAGTCCATATTAGTGGGAATGCGCCTGTTGCGTAACTTGAAACCGGTTTCTATTCTCCCGTAGCGCAATGGCTTGGAATAATCGATATTAAGATCGAACACCTGTTCATCTGATAACAGTTTGAATGCATCGGTACCCCTTGATGCGGGCAAGTAATTGTGATAGAAATATTGCTCGTTTTCCCTGTGAAAAGTATAATTGAACCCGATATTGAGCAGGTGCCCGGCTTCCTTATACTTATGTTGGAAGGTCGTGGTAGCCATCGCTGTGGTTTTTAGCTCATCTTCCAAAAACTGCCAAAGGCGAAGCCGTTTTGACAAGTCTTCATTGAAAAATGGTTGATCGCCCCTGTCAATGATTTTCTCGCTGCCAAACATACCTGAAACGGTCAGCGTATTTTGACCGTCAATCAACCAATCAACACCGGTTCTGCCCGTGAAGAAGTTCGTATTCCTGTTGCGCTTTAGCTGTGATTTAATAATGGCGCCATCGTCATAGGTGCGGGTTACGAATTCGTTCTTGTTTAAGGTATGGGTATATAAATCATCGGCCTGGAAAAAAATATTCACTTTTTCTTTCCGGTAGTTAAGGGATAGCGAAGGATTGATCTTTGGCGTAGCTTTGTATTGTGGCCGTATTGAAGGCAAATTCGCTTTCCTGGTCCAAAGTGAGCCCAAGCCTGCCGTGATGCCAACCTTGCCGTTAAAGCCTTGCTGTTTGTTTTGATGCATGATAATGTTGATGATCCCGGCATTACCATTAGCATCATATTTCGATGAAGGGTTATTGATGATCTCTATTTTATCGATCGCGGAAGCCGGGATATTATCCAGCCCGGATTGACTGCCGAAGCCTGTTATAGCAGTCTGTTTACCATCGATCAGTACCGTCACTTTATCGTTACCGCGTAGCTGAACTTTCCCATCCTGCACGGTAACACCCGGTAAATTTTGTAAGCCTTGAAGAATTGAGCCTCCGCCCTGGCTAATATTATCTGCCATCTTGAAGGTTTTCTTATCCAATTTGATACCGGCCTTGCCAGCTTGGGCAATAACGGTGATACCATTGAGTTCTTTGGTTGCCCCTTCCAGTTCAATTGCCGGTATGTCCAGGAAGGGGGAAAGGCTGCCGATAAACAATGGCTGCACTTTCTTGGCGAAACCCATAAATGATACATCTAGAAGGTAATTTCCCGGTTTGATTCCATTGATGGAGAACCGCCCGTCTTCACCGGAGAGGGTACCGGTTACAAATGAGCTGTCCTTTTCATTTTTTACCACGACATTCACGTAAGGCATCGCGCTATGATCTTTTTTGTTTTTTATCATCCCTGAAACGGTGATCGACTTTACCTGCGCAAAACCGGTCCTGGTATAGAGACTACCTAATAATACGAGGAGTAACCATAATTTATTCATCTGCTATGCATTTACCTCCCGCAAAAAATTCCCCTGAAGATCAAAGATGATGTCTTTTCCACCTATTTCAGCCTCGTAAGTAATCATTCCTTTATGATCTGTAATCTTTGCAGCTTCCTTAATTTTTTGCTTTGCATAATTTTTCGCGAGGTATGCTTTTGCCTTTACCGGTAAGTTTTCGATCTTGATCTCTTCTTCTGTTTCCAATATATTCCCCGGTGTGCCTATCAGTACAGAATAGTTCTTTTTATTTAATTTAAAACTTGCTTCGTAATGTTCCTTTTCCTGTTCCCACTTAACCTGTTTTGCATTTGGGAATTTGCTTTTCAGCGCTGATTTTACAATGCTAGGAACATCTTTTCCGGGTAACTTTTGCGCATTTGTAATTCCTACGCAGAGAATGGCTAATAGCAGCAATAATAATTTTTTCATGATGGAGTGTTTTAATGGTACCATGCAATTTTCCGAAGTGATTTAGAATATATTTGGAACATCAAGCGGATTGCTTGGATGATGGATGTAATGAATGCGAGATAATAATCATAATCGCCATTAATACGATGCAAACTACGGACGCATTGAGCGTGCCCAGGTCCAGCCCCCCGGTGGATACCGGTTTGGTGAGCAGATCACCGAATGTTGCACCGAAAGGCCTTGTAAAAATGAAGGCGATCCAGAATAAAGCGATCGAGTTCAGCCGGGTAAAATAATGCAGCATCACTACAACCAATATAATGATCCCGGCTGCCAAAGATCCTTGCAAGTAGGAGAGCCCCAGGTTGTCGCTGAGGAAATCGCCAAAAGCTGTACCGAGGCTGTTAGAGATAAGTACTGCTGTCCAGAAATAGACTTCCTGGTTCCTTCGGTATATAGGGTATACTTCGAGGTTTCCGAATTTCCTGTGCCAAAGTACCAGGGTGATTACTAATAGGACCATTAAGAACAGGCTGCCCAATAGGTAACCGAAATGTAAGGTTCTGTCCATGAAGTCCGATATTTCTGTTCCTAGGGTTGTAGTGCCTATAATGACGAACCAATATTTTGCCGGGACGTATTCTTCGGATGATAGTTGTACGAAGAGTGCAACGATGAAGATGCTGAGCGTAATCATTATGCCTACTATATATCCACTGTGCAGGGTCATTGAAATGAAATCGCCCAGTGTTTCCCCCAGGGTCGTAGCCACGATTTTCATTAACCAGAATAGCAATGTGATCGGTGCTACCTTGTTTATCTGCTTCATAGCTTTTATTTACAAACCTATTTCGAGATTTAGAAGAAAATCTGAATGCAAGGGAGATTAATACAATACCCCGGGAATGTTAAGGTATTTTTAATATGAATAACACGGGATGATCGTTTAGCATATCAGCAGGTTTATTTCAGGGAATAACAGCGAAAATGTGAAACCCGTTTTCAAATGAATAGTTTACTTGCCAACCGTGAAAACGCGATATTTCCCTTACTATTGATAATCCCAAACCGCTGCCGTTACCATTCTTATCAAATGATAATCTCGTAAATCTTTTGAATAATAAATCCCGGTTAAGGGGGGATTCACCGCTGTTGATAAAATAAATTCCCTGCCCCGAGATACGCACTTTAACGCGGCCTCCCGGCTGGGTATAACGAACAGCATTCAGTAACAGGTTGTTTATTAAAATCTCGGTTAAGCTGCTGTTGCCCTTTAGCCTGATATTTTCGCTGGTGGACGTTTCAATGCTTAAATGCTTTTGTTCAAAATGTTCCTTTAAGCCATCTATGCATTGCAATACTAATGGGTCGAATACGATATTTTCTGAATTTATAAATTGATTGTTATCTATCTTGGCTAGCAACAACAAGTTTTTATTAATTCTAGCGCTCCTGATCAGCGCTTTGTTCATATCTTCCGCGATGTTATATTGTCTTTCAGTTAAATCATCGCTTTGCAGTAAAATATCAAGTTTGTTTTTTAATACGGCTAATGGCGTTTGCAATTCGTGGGAAGCATTTTCAGTAAATTCTTTCTGAGATTTATATGTCGCTACGCTGTGATCGATCAGCTTAGCCAGGGAAGCATTCAGCTCTTCAAATTCAAGGGTGCTTGTTTGCTCAAATTCAATATTTGCATGACTGTTTAGCTGGAATGTTTTCAACGTATCCAGGGTATTATGAAAAGGTTTCCAAACGGTACTGGAAAGTCTCCTCGTTAATAGCAGTAACCCGGTCACGATCAATAAGAATAGGAAAATTGTTACGGCGGCGATGACCGCGATCGTTTCCACGGATTCCTCGATGTTCGTTTCCACGGAAAATCTATATGGTTTCCCGTTAATGGCTATAGTTGTATTCAAGCAACGGAAGCGATCTATAATCTCGCTCTTGCTATATACTCTTTGTTTCTCCACGGTGTAAGTACTATCCCCTTTATTTTCCCCGGCCTGCAATTGCCTGATGCTTGTACCGGGCTGGATGCTGTTCCATAGTTCGATGCTTTTACCCAGCTTGTCTGCCGTAAGCTGGAGTTGCCCCAATCCGTATGCTGTCTTTTCGGCGATAATTTTATTATGTTCATCCAGTTCCGCTTTCCAAATCGCGTCAACAACTAGGTAGTAGATCGGTACACTTACTACCAACACGATTAGGACATATATCAAGAATGGCTTGGTAGCTTTGCTCAGTAATGGTTTCATGATATTAATTACTTTCCCATTTATACCCGGTGCCATACACGGTTTTCAAATACTGTGTACAGCCTGCTTCGTTAAGTTTCCGCTTCAGGTTTTTAACATGGGCATATACGAAATCAAAATTATCCAGCATATCCGCGAAATCTCCTGAAAGATGCTCTGCCAAGGTGCTTTTGGAAAGTACCCGGTTCTTGTTGCCGATGAATAATATGAGTAATCCAAATTCTTTTTTTGTAAGAGCAATGATTTGTCCATTAGAAGAAACCGTTTTAGCCAAAAGGTCAATTTCTAATTCATCTTGGCGAACAATATTGGAATTGTTAAACTGTTTCCTGCGGATGACAGAATAAATTCTTGCAGTCAGCTCCGGTAAATGGAAAGGTTTGGTGAGGTAATCATCCGCTCCTTCTTGCAGGCCTTTCACTTTATCATCGAGCGAATTTTTCGCGGAAATGATGATGACGCCATCTTGCTTATCATCGCGGTTTAATTGGTCTAAAATTTTTAATCCGTCACCATCCGGCAAAGTAATATCCAGGAGGATACAATCATAGTGATAAACATCGATCTTGGCAACTGCTTCTCTAAACGTGGAGGCCCGTTCACAGGTATAATTTTCCTTGCCCAAGTACTCCATGATGCTTTGCGCTAATTCCCGTTCATCTTCAATAAGCAGAATTTTCATGCTACGAACCTAAACCCCAAATTCGAAGGAAATTTGAATTAGTATTATTTATAATTAAATGTTTGATAATCAATTGTATAAATATGTATATTCTATATCTTTGTTTAACTATTCTACGGGCGTCCCCAATTCCCTCCTGGCGCCTTCCAGCCGGTATACTTCCCAGTAGCGGGCCTCTTTTTGATTACGCTGCTGCCAAATTCTTTTTACCAGCGTTATCTTTTCGAAGTCATTAACATATATGGCCTCCGGATCTTTATAGTTTTCCGAAGTATTGATATAATAAGCATTTTCCCCTTTCTTGATATTACCTTCCAACCGGTTTAACCAGGCGAACTTATGCAGGCTGTTGATTTTTCCGAGTCCTACGGTACGTATTTTAAGCGGGTAAGTTATATATAAATAATAATGACAGGCCGGGAACCATTTATCTATCACGACCGGATCGCCGGGCAACATGAGGCCGTTATCTATATCGAGCTGACGTATCTTCGAAAATTCATTTTTCATGTCTTTCCATCCGTACATATCCAAGGTAAAGTCACCGGCGCCAAACCGGGGCATCTGTTTACTGCCTATCGTACCGGGATAAAAATTGATGAGGGGCACAGAAAGTATGACCGCAACAATCATTAAGCTTGCCGAAGCATACATCCAGCGCTGTAATCGATATTTGCCCTTGTCAATATATGCATCTATAACAGAACCAGAAAGAAGCATAAGCGGAATAAATCCCGGTCCGCTCCAGTGCGGCAAGGTTGTTCTGAACAGGGAAATGAAACAGGTCGCGATAATTATGGGTAAGGCAAAACATTTTAGTGCGTTAGGTATTTTGTTTTTGGGAAATACCTGTTTGACTTTTCCGGCACAAAGGATATATATAATTATGTTGATCGGGTTGTTGTAGAATAATTGTCCCGATAGTGTTGTGATGAAGGAATTGAAGTTTACAAAAGCACGGTGTACCTGGATCCTTTCCCCCTGGAACTTGAACATAATAAAATCATTCCCGGTGTTCCAAAGCAGGATCGGGGAAATAATAAGCAGGTAAATTAACAGGGAAATATACAAATTTGGCTTTTTAAAATAGCTGCGGTCGCATAGTAAAAAGTACAAGCCCAACCCGGTGAAGAGGAAGGCGCCGTGTATCTTGCACATCGTAGCTAAGCCGGCGTAAAGGCCGAATAGTATAAAATACAACCTTTCTTTAGTGGGCGCGTTGCCAATTATTAGTTTGATCGCGGTATATATAGCCGCCAACCAAAATACCATTTGCGGTGAATCGGGCAAGATAAATAAACCCGCAATGATACCGCTGTAAAAGGATGCATTGTACAAAACCGCTGCAATAAACCCTGTACGGCTATTCTTAATGGAAGTTCCTATTAAGAAAATTAAGTAAGTGCTGACAGCCGCGCTGATAATAGCCGTTAACCGCAACGTGAAATCGTTCACGATATGCAGGTTGAACGTACACATCCTTATGAATAAACCAACCAGCGGTGGGTGATCGAAGTGATTCCAATCCGGTTGTACCGCGTATGTGAAATAATACGATTCGTCGTTTCCGAGTTGAAATGAAATGGAAAGAATACACCTAGCAACAAAAGATACTATGATAATATAATAAGTATAACGGGAATATTTAAAGCTATACATGTATAATATCGTTATTGATCAACAGTAATATTTGCATCCCAATTGTACTTGAAACTTCCCCGGCTATTTGCTGTAATATAAAATTAATAAGAATTATGTAAGCTTGAACGCTGGATAATACTTCGTATCTAAATTTTTATGGTTTCAAAGGTATTGTATTTACGCTTCCAGGATGTTATTTTGAATATATACTCAATGGCAATAAATGATATATATGCGGTACAAACGCCCACTGCGGATCCGAACCAAACATCTTCCAGGAAATGCTCCCCCAAATAAACCCTTGAGTATCCTGTTAGGCAAGCTGCTAAGAAAGCCGCCATAGCGATGTATGGATTCTTTCTATAGGCAAGCGACATGTACAATGCAATACAGAATGCGATAGCAGTGTGGCCGGAGGGAAATGAATATTTTTGATATAAAGTAATCCAACTTGCCGTCTGTACAACATTTTCTCCATAGCATGCTAGCGGGCGGAAATGGTCGAAGGCATGTTTTAACCAACTCACCAATAATGTATTCAATAAGGCGCTCGTTACAAGTCCTGCTAAGTATTTATATTTTTTTTGGTAAATAAATAGCAATGCAAGCGGAATGAGAATCGTTCCGTTACCAAGGAATGAAAATACGGAGAAGAAAATATCGCCCGCGAAACTTCTAAAATGGTTGATGGAAATAAATGCGAGCTCTTTACTGGCATTGAAGAAAATGAAGATCATACCGATATTCCAAAAGATGAAAAGCATGAAAAATGGATTCATTTTTCGCAACTTTACATATGCAGGCTTCGTTATGCCGGGCGTGCTAACTAGTTGTAGGTCCATAATTTGATGATTTGAAGAACTGGATTATATATTAACTAAATATTTTCCATATATTCAATCACATGATATGGACGTGAAAATAGAATGAATTATTATACATCAAAATACTTGGAAAAGACCTTAATGATTAAATAATCTAATAGAAACAATTATTTAACCACCGGGAAGGTTCAATGCGTTTCAACTTATTACCAGCATTCGATTTTTGTAACATTATTGCCTTTACTACATAAAATTTACAGCCTATGGATAAGAAAATAAGCCTGAAAGAAGCTATTTCAATCGGGATAGGCGGGATGGTGGGCGGTGGGATATTCGCTGTTCTTGGTTTGGCGGTTTCATTAGCAGAAGGCGCTACGCCGGTCGCATTTCTATTCGCGGGTATCATTGCATTGATAACCTGCTATAGTTATGTAAAACTCTCCCTGGCTTACCCTGATAAAGGCGGTACCGTCCGTTTTATTAACGAGGCTTTCGGGGAATCGGTGTTTAGCGGTGGCGTCAATAACCTGTTATGGATCAGCTATATAATAATGCTATCCCTCTATGCATCGGCCTTTGGGTCTTACGCGCCTAACTTGCTGGAGATATTCGGCAGGAAAATAGACTTCCATATATACGCGAGTTTCATAATCATTTTGGCAACTATGATCAATTATTATAGTATCAAGGTGGTAGGACAAATCGAATCTTACGCGGTAACGATCAAGTTGGTTATCCTAATTACTTTTGTAATCATTGGTTTGTACGGCTTGTTCGGCAACTCTAATATAGATCAACTCGCCGTAACACACTGGGTAACGCCGGTAAAATTTCTTACAGGTGGGATGGTTATCTTCGTTGCTTACGAGGGATTTGAATTAATTGCCAACGCGGCGCCTGATATTATTTCCCCGCAAAAAAATATCCCGAGAGCCTATTATTACTCAGTGATATTCGTTATCATATTATATATTCTTATCGCTATCGTTACCGTTGGTTCGCTACCTTTCGGTGAAATTGCGAAAGCTGAAGACTATGTGCTTGCAGAAGCGGCCAAGCCGATGCTTGGAAAAGCCGGGTTTTTCATTATCACGGTAGCGGCATTATTGTCAACTTTTTCAGCTATTAACGCATCTTTGTACGGTGGCAGCCGCGTCAATTACGAGCTGGCTGAAGATAATGAATTGCCGAAGCATCTCACCATGATGCTGTGGAACCAACCCGTTGGATTGATGATTACTGCCGTATCTACATTGGTCTTAGTCAATCTGCTGGAATTGGAGAGCATATCTACTGCCGGTAGCGTGGGTTTCTTATTTATTTTCGCAACGGTAAACTTTGCCAGTTTCAAATTATATCAATCTATCAAGGGTAATAAAATTGTTCCATTACTGGGATTTTTTATGTGTTTGGCAGCATTGGCCATTCTTATTGCTCAACAATACAATTCAAACAGGGCAGGCATCTATGTTACGTTGGCAATATTCATAAGTTGTTTTTTAAGCGAATGGATTTATAAACGTAGTCAAAATAATGCTGAATGATTTATATGTACTGTACTTGGATGCTTTCGTTAAATCGACTAGTTAATTTTAGTTTTTAGAAAGATGGGCAGAACAAAATCGGGGATCAATAGTTATATAGTTGTATGATTTTATTTTTCAGGATCACAAGTACAACTATCATTTAATTTAAATCCCCGGCCATGTTTAATCTCGATAAAGATTTCAAAGCTTTCGCGAAAGGTCTTAAAGTTGACCACGAACCGGATTCCAGCAAGGAACAACAACGGAACACCCCCGAAAAATCGATGCCTTTCTCCGACCAGATCGGTAATTATCAAAGAAATAAAGGACTGCCCCGCCAATCTTTTGATGACAGTAAAGTCTTCATTGTCGGGAGTGGCATTGGAGGAATGGCAGTGGCTTATTATATGATCCGCGATGGGCATATCCCGGCAGAGCATATCACTTTCCTGGAACAGTTGCATATAGAGGGAGGCTCTTTGGATGGCTCCGGCAATGCAAAGGAGGGATACCTAATTCGCGGTGGCCGGGAAATGGATATGACCTACGAGAACCTTTGGGATATGTTCCAGGATATTCCTGCCTTAGAAATGCCGCCACCTTACAGTGTTTTAGATGAATACAGGCTGGTTAATGATAATGATTCCAACTACTCCAAGGCCAGGTTGATTCATAAAAAAGGCTTGATCCAGGATTTTAGCAAATTCGGATTAGCCAAGAAGGATCAGTTAGCCATCATCAAACTTTTATTGAAGAAGAAAGAGGACCTGGATAATATCACGATCGAAGATTATTTCAGCGAATCTTTCCTGGCAAGCAATTTCTGGACATTCTGGCGTACGATGTTCGCTTTTGAAAACTGGCACAGCCTCTTGGAATTAAAACTCTATATGCATCGGTTCTTACATGCGATCGATGGTTTGAATGACTTATCTTCCCTGGTTTTCCCGAAGTATAATCAATACGACACTTTCGTTACCCCCTTGCGCAATTTCTTGAAAGCAAAGGGTGTTAAAATCCAATTTAACACGTTGACCAAGGATCTTGATATGCATGTTAATACCGAAGGGAAAGTCGTTAAAGAACTCATCACCGACCAAGGTGGAAAAGAAGTTCGAATCCCGGTAAGGGAAAACGATTTTGTGATCGTGACAACAGGCTCCATGACGGAAGATACGGCGTATGGCGACAATAAGAATGCGCCGGTAATTACCATCGATAATAGCACCAGTGGCAAAAGCGCCGGGTGGATGTTATGGAAAAATCTTGCGGCCAAATCTACCGTGTTCGGTAAGCCGGAGAAGTTTTGCAATAATATTGAGAAGTCTGCATGGGAATCTGTTACACTAACCTGTAAACCCTCAGCTTTAGTTGAAAAACTTAAAGCTTATGCCGTCAATGATCCATATTCTGGTAAAACGGTTACCGGTGGAATTATTACCATTACGGATTCCAATTGGTTGATGAGTTTTACTTGCAATCGGCAACCGCATTTCCCCGGGCAGCCAGGTGATGTATTGGTCTTATGGGTATATGCTTTGTTCATGGATAAAGAAGGCGACTATGTTAAAAAGCGCATGCCGATGTGTACCGGTGACGAGATATTGGCTGAACTATGCTACCATCTGGGTATCATTGACCAGCTAGATGATGTTATCAAAAATACGATCGTTAGGACTTCCTTTATGCCTTATATCACCTCCATGTTTATGCCGAGAGCTAAAGGGGATCGGCCCCGTGTTGTGCCTGATGGCTGTAAAAACTTGGCATTGATAGGACAATTTGTTGAAACGAATAACGATGTCGTATTTACGATGGAAAGTTCGGTGAGGACTGCCCGGATAGCGGTTTATGAACTGTTGAATTTAAATAAGCAAGTGCCTGATATCAATCCATTACAATATGATATCCGCCATTTATTAAAAGCAGCGAAAACGCTGAACGACGGCAAAACTTTCCTCGGGGAAGGATTACTCCGCAGGGTATTAAAGGGCACTTATTTTGAACATATTTTGCCGGTAGGAGATGTAGAAGAGGAACAAGATTCCTTCCTGGTAGAAAAAATCAACCAGTTTAAGGATTGGATTAAAGGAATTACGGGGTAAGCTACGGTTCAACTTCTCTGATGACAGGGGCAACCATCTTTGTGGTTGTCCCTGTCATTTATTTTTTAACTAGGATTATAGCAACACACCCGGTGTAGTACAGTTATAGCAAATTAATTTGGATGTTGCATAACAAACAGAAATGTTTAACCGGGAATAACTGTATCATGATCTCCTTATAATTATTAAGCCATCAAGGCTCCCATTAACATCTCGGGATATCGTGTTCCTGAAACCACACCCGCCGGTAAAATCTCATCGATACTTTTTAGCTCTTCGGCGCTTAAATTCACATCCCCGGCAGCGATATTTTCTTCCAAGGTTTTTATGCGTTTCGTACCGGGTATCGCTATGATATTTTCACCCTGTGCTAATACCCATGCAATGGCCAGTTGTGCGGGAGTACAGCCTTTATCTGCCGCTAAGCTTTCTACCCGCTTAACCAGTTCCAGGTTCTTGTAAAAATTCTCTCCCTGGAAACGTGGCATATGCACCCGGTGATCCTTGATGTCCCCGGGATTCTTGATGTCCCCGCTTAAAAATCCGCGGCTTAAGGGCGAATAAGCCACCAGTCCTATACCGAGTTCCTTAGTTGTTGGCAATACTTCCGATTCAATATCCCTGCTCCATAATGAATATTCAATTTGTAATGCTGTAATCGGGTGAACAGTTGCAGCCCGGCGCAGCGTGTCGGCTGATGCTTCCGATAAACCGATGTACCTGATAACACCTTTTTGTACCAGGTCCGCTAAAGCGCCCACGGTTTCTTCTACCGGAACATTGGGATCAACCCTCGCCGGCGTGTATAAATCGATGTAATCCGTTTTCAATCTTTGCAAGCTGAACAGCACCGCGTTGCGTAAATAGTCGGGGTGTGCGTTTACCGGCCCGAAGCCGACGCTGCCATTAGGTCCAGGGGATCTAAATTGCCCGGTTTTTAAAGATATAAATGCTTGTTCCCTCTTGCCTTTGATCGCTTTGGAAATAATTTCTTCATTATGTCCCATGCCGTAAAAGTCGGCAGTGTCTAGGAAGTTATGTCCCAGTGCTAAAGCCCTTTCAATGGTCGCGACAGATTGTTCATCATCGCTTTCTCCATAAGCGCCTGACATTCCCATGCAGCCTAAGCCTACCGCTGAAACGAGCGGCCCGTTTGTTCCAAGTTTCCTATTCATAATATGTAGTATTTGTAAAACAAAGTTCTACATCTGGAAGAAAAGGAACCCGGACAAAGCGTATTATTTCCCTGACAAATCCTGAACGAAGCCAGAAACCGTTTTTCCCGTAACTTTTTTAAACAAGCGGGAAAAGTATTCAGGATCATTATAGCCAAGGTCAAATGCCAGCTCCTTGACAGAGCTTTCAGAATAGTACAGTCGCCGCTTAGCCTCTAAAATAAGCCTGTTGGTAATAAATTCTTTGGGAGAGAGGCCGGAGTAATGTTTAACGATGTAATACAAGCTGTTGGTATTCAAGGCAAGTTTTGCCGCGATGTCATTAATCGTTGGATGCTCCCTGAGCTGCTCTTCAACGAATTGTTTAAAGCCGATGTATTTCGATAGCTTATCTTCCACGAGGTTTTCACGGCTTAAAAAATACGCCGTATTGATCTCTGTCAATAAGCTGTTGAGATGGGCTAATATCAATTCCGTATCCGCATCTGCCGTACTTAATAATTCGGCCAGCATACCGAAGATGTGTTGCAATCGCTGGGCGGCATTTCCCGTAAAGTGTATCTTTTGTTGGTTAAAGGGATTAATAAGAAAGGGGTATTGCTTGGGCAACCTTGATAAACAACTTTCGTCAAAAGCCAACTTATAATAGTCGGTTCCCTGCTTGCTCGGCGGTAATTGGTGTATTTGATGGGGCAAAATAAAAAGAAGTTCGCCGGAGGCTACATCGTAATGTTGCAAGTCCACGCTGTGTCGGGTAGTACCATCTATCATGAAGATGAAGAAATAATGCGTCTTACGGTGTGTTAAGCTGTATTGCTTGATTACCGCTAAAGGCAACTGGCCGAAATTCGGCGCAACTAACCTGATCGGTAAAGTATGATGTTGCGTGTGTTGAAAAATGTATGGGCTAAGGTTTTCCATGGTTCAAAAGTAAGGAAATTGATACTGCTAAAATGGTAAGCATCTGTTTTATATCTTATCCATAATTCTTATTTTCAAGGCATCCATCACCCATCAATTGTATCGGGTAAAAAAGTTTTATTTTTTTATTGTAGCTTGCCGTGAATAATTAATATACCTATTTTATTGCCTTCTCCCGGTACATATCAAGAAAATGAATTGTTGGTCAAAGTTGCTTCCGGCGATAAATATGCGCTGGCGGAAGTGTACAAACTCACGTATACCCGGTTGTATTTCATTGCCAAGCGCTTGGTAGATGAAGATACGGCCAAAGATATCGTATCGGAATCTTATGTCAAGCTGCTTCATCAACCCAGGTCTTTTGAAAGCCTGGCACACATCGCCAATTATCTTGCTATCATGACTCGGAATGCTTGTATTGACTGGCTGAAATCAGAAAAAAAAGAACAGCTTGAGCAAGAGGCATTTAATTATATCACCGGGGATGGTCTTGAACTAGGTGCCCATGAGCAGGATGATATCAGGGCCGCATTATATAAAATGGTATTAGACGAGATTGAAAAATTACCGAAGCTGGCAAGAACTGTCTTCAAATTGAGCTATATCGAAGGTAAATCGAATGCCGATATTTCGGAAATATTAAATATCAAAGACAAAACAGTCCGCAATAAAAAGGCCGAAGCGCTCCGGGCATTAAGGCTTAGCCTGGGCCCTGCTTGCACGCTGATCGGCATTTTAAAAATTTTCCCGGGAATTTAGGGGACATTCATCATCTTTTCCAGTATATATATTATCTATGGATTACACTTCTAATAGTGAACATATCGCCGCGTTGATTTTTAAATCGATGAAAGCGGAGCTTTCGCAAGATGAACAGGCCGAATTGGATGCCTGGAAACGCCGCGATCCTGCTAACGAAGCTCTTTTTATAGCGCTGACGGACCGGGCGATGCTCCAGCATGAATTGGGACAGCTATTGGATGTAGAAGCCAGGATTCAACATAAACTGGGCTTAGAGGAAGATTTGCCAACTAAACTCCGTCCTGTAAGGAATCCTGTTTATAAATGGATCGGGGTGGCCGCTTCCGTAATTTTGATATCGGCCTTGACTTATTTCTACTGGAAACCGGATCGTGCAAGGGTGGTTGAAGCGATTCATCCCGGTACGGATAAAGCGGTGCTTACCCTGGCAGACGGTTCCACTATTTTGTTGGATAGCACCGGGAACAGGTTTATCAAGCAAGGAAATGCTTCCGTACATCAAGCAGGTGGCTTATTGAGCTATGAAATGAAACGTAACGGGAAGGATAACCCTGTTTACAACACATTGAGCACACCCAAAGGCGGACAATTTAAAGTGGTATTGCCGGATGGTTCCCGGGCTTGGCTCAATGCCGCGTCTTCCATCCGTTTTCCGTTGGCATTCCAGGAAAATGAAAGGCGCATAGAAATAAGCGGGGAGGTCTTCCTCGATGTAGCGCAGGATGTTCAGGCTCCTTTCAAAGTAAAGGTGGGCGATGACTTGGAAATCCGGGTACTCGGTACCCAGTTCAATATCGATGCATATTCAAGTTCCGGAAATATTCAAACTACCTTGTTGGAAGGTAGCGTAGGAATAATAAGAGATGGAAGGCAAATATTATTAAGTCCCGGTGAACAGGCTGTGGCCACACCTGCGCAAATAAAGGTGAATAAAGCCAACCTGGATAAAGTGATCGCTTGGAAAAACGGGATGTTCAACTTCGAAGATGTAAGTCTCAAAGAAGCTATGGAAGAAATCGAGCGCTGGTACGATATCGAGGTTATTTATGAAAATGGTGTGCCGGAGATGAGTTTTTCCGGTAAGATCAGCCGCGATATCAGCCTGGATGAACTTTTACAGGTTTTTGCAGGAACGGATTTGAAATTTAGATGGGAGCCGGGAAGGAAATTGATCATTACCAAGTAAAGCAATCAAAATCGAATCTTCTATAAAACAGTAAACCGGAAGTGCGCTAACACTCCCGGTAATATCAGGCTGAATAGAAGTGACACGGAAATATCTCTTTTTATCAACCAAAACGAATGCAATTTATGCAAAAAAATGCGTATTGTTTCGGTGCAGGAATCCTATTGCCCAAACGCGGCCCTGCCCGGTATTCAACCATTATCAAAATCATGTTGGTCATGAAGCTGGCATTATTCATCACCATATTTACATTGGCACAAACTTTTGCAGCCCTGAGGGCGCAATCGGTCACTTTCTCAGGGGCTTCGGTTCCATTGAAGCAGGTGTTTAATGCGGTAGAAAAGCAAACGGGCTACGCCGTTTTTTATAGCAATAAGGATATTTTGAAATATGCTAAACCTGTCACCATCCAAGCGGAACATTTACCGCTTTTGGAGTTTTTGGATAAAGTATTGTTGTATCAAAATATTGTATATAAAGTAACCGGTAAGACCATTATTTTGAGGGTAGGGGAAAGTCATTCCGAAATTTCTAATGACGGTAATCTACCCGTTCCGGAATCACTGCCGCCGTTAAATGGACGTATCGTCGATACCTCGGGCGCCCCGTTATATGGTATCAACATCCGTGTGAAAGGAAAAAAAATGGGTACTGTTAGCGATGCGAACGGTCGTTTCTCGATCGAAGTATCACCGGGGGATGTGTTGATCTTTTCTTCCGTAGGTTTCGAAACCCTTGAAGTTGCCGCGGCAGATTTGCAGGATGGAACACCGCTGGTTCTAAAATGGAGCAATACAGGTCTTAAAGAAGTTACTATTAACAAAGGATATTATAGCACTACCCGGAGACTCAATACGGGTAATGTCAGTAAAGTTACCAGCAAGGTAATCGAAAACCAACCTGTTAGCAACCCCCTGGCTGCACTTACAGGTCGCGTAGCAGGACTGGACATCGTCCAGCAAAGCGGGCTGCCCGGTACCGGCTTCACGATACGCTTACGCGGGCTTAACAGCGTGCGTCCTGGAGCGAATGCCCCTTTAATTATCGTGGATGGCTCCGCTTATCCTGCCGGGTCTTTTAATACGGTTAACGGTTCATCACCTATAGGATACGTGGATATCAGCCCGCTGAATAGCCTTAATCCTAACGATATCGAAAGTATCGAGGTATTAAAAGATGCCGACGCGACCTCTATTTATGGCAGCCGGGGCGCCAACGGGGTTATCCTCATTACTACAAAGCAAGGCCGGGAAGGTAAAACACTGGTCAATCTCAACGCTTCTACAGGCTTCGCGGAAATGGCCAGCAAGCAACCGGTACTCAACAGGAGACAATACCTGGATATGCGGTACGAAGCGATTAAAAATGATGGCCAAACGATCGGGACGGCGCCCGCCAGCTCCGTGTACGACCTGGTAAAGTGGGATACAACCCGCAGCACCGATTGGCAGGATGTAATTCTCGGGGGAACCGCTCAATATACCCGCGCGCAAGTTTCTCTTTCCGGCGGCAATGCCAATACTTCTTTCGGCTTCAATGCAGGGTATTCCAGGGAAACCACCATCATGCCGGTAGACCTGGCCAACGAAAAATATAATGGCAGGCTGAGCGTTAACCACAGTTCCAAGAATAAAAAATTTACCGCTCAACTCGGCGTTACTTATGGTATTGATAACAACCGTTTGCCCGGTTGGTCGATCGCCAGTTTTGCCTTAACCTTACCACCGATCGCTCCACCTCTTTATGATTCCACGGGAAAACTTTACTGGGGTCCAACAGATGGCGCTTACCAAAATCCATTGGGCCGCTTACAGGAAATCTATGACGGCAAACTGTCTAGCCTGGTAAGTAATGCTGTACTCAGTTATCAAATCATCGACGGTTTGCATATCAGGGCGAACCTAGGTTATAACGTGGTGCAAAACAGGAGTTCTTCAAAACGGGGACAGTACTTTTTTAACCCGGCAGAATGGGTTAGCCGCGGACAGTATTTGCGGCAAACCATTGATATGAACCTAAGCAACGCCACCTGGAATATCGAGCCGCAAATCGATTACGAAAGAAAGTTAGGGCCCGGTAAATTGAATGTATTGCTCGGTACCACCTTTCAAAAAACCGTGGGCGAAGGTTCCTACTTAACAGTGCAGGGATATTCTGATGATGGCCTAATGGGGAACCCTGCTTTCGGTACGATACGTACACCGAATGCCGAAAATACGAAGTATTTATACAACGCGGTATTCGGTAGGATCAACTACAACTTGGACGAAAAATACATATTGAATCTCACCGCGCGCCGCGATGGTTCCAGCCGTTTCGCACCCGGCAACCGCTTTGGCAACTTCGCCGCGATAGGCGCTGCATGGATATTCTCGGATGAAAACTTTATTAAGAATAATGTACCGCTACTCAGTTATGGCAAATTGAGGGGTAGTTACGGTACTACCGGGAACGATGTAATTCCCGATTATGGTTATATGTCGCTCTACACGGCTTCAACATATAATTTTGATGGTAGCATCGGTGTAACGCCAACGGGTTTGGCCAACAAAGATTATAGCTGGGAAACCACCAGGAAGGCAGAACTGGCCTTGGAACTGGGCTTCTTCAATGATCGCATCTACCTTGCCACCAGTTATTACAATAACCGCTCTTCCAATCAATTGGTGAATTATCCTTTACCTTCTTTCGTAGGTTTCGCCGGGGTACAGGTAAACATGCCCGCTATTGTAAGGAATACCGGTTTCGAGTTCGAGCTGAATACCACCAATATCCGGAGCAAAAATTTCCACTGGAATACATCTTTTAATGTTGCATTACCGAGAAATAAACTGGTACGTTACGACAATATCGAAGGTTCCTCTTATGCAAATACTTACATCGTAGGTCAACCATTATCCATACAGAAAGCTTACAATTTTGTTAGGGTAGATGAAAAAACAGGGCTCTACGTTTGGCGCACGGCGGCGGGTGTTGATACCTCTAATGCAAGGGCGCTTACCTTGTCGGACCTAACGGTACCTATTAATGTGGGCAAACAATTTTTTGGCGGGATCAATAACAGCTTTTCTTATAAAGGGTTCCAACTGGATGTATTCTTTAACTTTTCCAAGCAAGTGGGCCCGTTTGCAAATTTCCCGGCATCTACCATGCGCGGCGGCATTGCTAACATGCCCCTGGATCTTTACGAACGCCGTTGGACGCAGCCGGGCGACATGACCGATGTGCCGAAGCTATTTAATAATCCTGCATCCGCCGCCGCCAACACCTACGTTGGTTCCGCTTATAATGAGACTTACTACACTGGTATCACTTTTATGAGGTTAAAGAACCTGGCGCTTTCTTATGCTTTACCCCGCAACTTGATGGAACGTTGGAAGATGCAATCTGCCAAGGTATATGCACAAGCCCAGAACCTGTTTACAATTACGAACTACAAAGGCTGGGACCCGGAAAACGCATCCGCGAATATCCCGCTGTTGAGAGTAGTAACCGTAGGTATTCAACTTACCTTTTAAATCATTTGTTTATGTCAAGAATCATCATCATATTTTCTATATTCGCCCTCTGCGCATCCTGCAAAAAATTTGTTGAACTTACCCCGCCGGATACTTCGCTGGAAGCCGATAAGGTTTTTCAATCCGATATCACGGGCATTTCAGCGGTTACTTCCATCCTGGGGGAACTCGGGGGATATAATTCTTTCTCCCAGGGTTTCGGTGGCATCAGCATCGTAAGTGGCCTGGTGGCCGATGAACTTACCACGGTTTCAATACAACCCGCTTACCAAGAAATATATACCAACACCCTCTTGCCTGGTAATACCATCATAGCAGAAATATGGAACCGCGCTTACAAACATATTTATGCAACGAATGCTATCATCGAGGGCGCTAGCCGTTCCACGGCTTTGTCTACGAATGCCCGCAACCAAATATTAGGGGAGGCATATTTCTTAAGATCGTTTTTATACTTTCAATTGGTCAATCTTTTCGGGGATGTACCATTCCTCACCGGGACAGATTACGAAAAAAACTTGCAAGCTGCCCGCGAACCGGTGAAAAATATTTTAAATAATATCGCGGAAGATCTCAAGCTGTCTAAATCGATGTTATCGGTCAACTACTTGGATAATACGGGCGCCGCCACCACTAAAAGGATCCGCCCCAACAAATGGGCGGCCACGGCCTTGCTGGCAAGGGTTTATTTATACCTCGAAGATTGGCCTAACTCGGAATTACAAGCCAATGAAGTAATCTCGCAAGCCGCTACCTATATCCTGGATCCGAACCTTAACAATGTTTTTAAACCCGGTACACGGGAAGCCATTTGGCACCTGCCACCCGGTATTACCACCAACGGGCAAACTTTATATACGGGAGACGGAAGTAGCTTTTCTGTTAATTACATCAAGAGTTTCGGTGTCGGGCCGCAATCTTTCGGTTACGATCTGAGCAATTATATACCGGATAGCTTCGTGGCGCTTTTCGAACCCGGCGATGCACGCAAATCCAGTTGGATTGATTCTTTGAACGATGGTACCCGGAAATACTACGTGCCATATAAATATAAAACAGGTATAGATGCCGTAGGTACCTTGGATTATTTAATGGTACTCCGTTTGTCGGAGCAATACCTGGTCCGCGCCGAGGCAAGGCTCGGGCAAAATAATTTTGATGGCGCCCGCCAAGACATTGACACGGTTCGTTCCCGGGCAAGATTGTTGCCGACCACTGTCCCAAGCACAAGGGCAGGCATCATGGCAGCCATCGAGCATGAGCGGCAGTTGGAATTATTCTTGGAATGGGGGCAGCGTTGGATGGATCTGAAACGCTGGCCGGGCATCAATAACCCCGCTATTTCCCGCGCAGAAGAAATCATGTCGGTCGTTACACCGGTAAAAGGCGGTGTTTGGGATGAAGATTGGCTCAGGTTTCCGATCCCTGTCAACGAGGTACGGAACGGCCCCAATATGTCACAAAATGATGGTTATCCTCAATAAATAAATTAGCAGGCCGGCAGTTCACATAACTGCCGGCTTTTTTATAAATGCTATACAAGTTTGTAAGCTCCTACCAGCAAGGCTTCCCGGAAATCCAAGACAAAATAACACAGCGCGCCGGTTCAGAAAGTTTTCCCCCGGGTATTCATGGCGTGCCCCTGCGGGTCGGGCTGCTACAGGGTACGCTTCGCTCCCGTGCTACGCACCGGCGCCTGCGTCGCCGCCTTCCGCATCCCTCACGCAAAAATTCCATTCAATGAAGCTGTTGCTACCCGGTCGAGGTGTAAAAATTCACTGGCCCTGGTTAATTTCAGCTTAAAATCTGGAAAACTTGAGCCAGCGCATCCCAAAAATGAATATATTTATTTCATGTTTGAACAGGCTTTTGGATAATAGCTATTGGTAGCAACCGAATTTTTGATATCAAGCTGCTTTTTATGTAACCGGTGGTGAGCAAACTAATTAGACTTTAGTATTTACCTGTAATACAAATATTTCACGTTATGAGAAGAAGACAATTTCTGCAATCACTAGCGGTTGGAGCCGTTAGCTTGTCCGCAACTTCGTCCTTATTTGCGAGGGCGCCCCATAGTAAATCCTTGGGATTACAACTTTTTTCAGTGAGGGATTACGTGGCCAAAGACCTGGAAGGTACCTTGGAACGACTTGCCAAGATCGGCTATAAAAAGCTGGAAATCTACGGTTACGATGGGAAATTCTTCGGCAAAACTACAGCCGAGTTTAAACGGATCCTGGATAATACCGGCATGAAGGTGATCAGCTCGCATCACACCACCGGCATCGCCATGAAAATGAAAGGCACACTGACCGATGGTTGGGATAAGGCGGTGGAAGATATCCATAGCCTGGGAGCGAAGTATATGGCCTGCGCATTTCTTTTCCCGCAAGAAAGAACGGCGGAGAATTATGCAAAATTGCCTGATCTGCTCAATAAATCTGGCGAAAAATCCAAGAAGGCCGGTATTCAATTCGCCTATCACAACCACGATTTCGAATTTGAAAAATATAAGGATACCTTGGTATACGATTACCTGGTCAACAGCACGCAAGCGAACCTGGTAAAGATGGAAATGGACCTTTATTGGATCAGTAAAGCGGGGCATGACCCGGTGGCGTATTTCGATAAATATCCCGGTCGCTTCCCGTTGTGGCATGTTAAAGACATGGAAGCCGGCACTGGAGATATCACGAATGTAGGCGGGGGTGTCATTAACTTCGATAAGATCTTCGCCGCCAGGAAAAAAGCCGGGCTCGAACAATGGTTCGTTGAACAGGATGTAAGCAAAGGAGACATGTTTGAAAGTATCAAGAAAAGCTATGATTACTTGATCAAGAAACCTTACGTATAAGCGAACAAAAAGATATATGTGATTTGAGAAACGGGGATCTTCCCCGTTTTTTTATTAATTACGCTTTTTGCCCTTGAAGGGGTGTTTCCGTAATAGAAATAAGATAAAATAACCGCATTTACCCACTTCGGAAGCCCTATGGGGTACTTCCGAAGTGGGTGGGGGTACCTCTGAAGTGGGGGTGGGTACTTCCGAACTCCGGTTTCGGGATTATTTGAAGGTCTATACCCTCCGGGCAAGTGGGAGGGGGTACTTCCGAAGTGGGTACCTTCCTGCCGATTTTAATAAAATCGGCTTTTTTAGCTGTTTTTTGCCTGTTTTTGCCCGGATGAAAGCCCTCGGAAACGGGGATATCCACCTAATTTATCCAAATATCCGGTTAAAAGATCCTCGCTTGGAGTTCCGAAGTGGGTGGGGGTACTTCCGAAGTGGGTGGGGGTACCTCCAAAGTGGGAGGGGGTACTTCCAAGGTGGGTAGGGGTACTTCCGAAGTGGGTATTTCCCGGGAATAGGTTGATTTTTCAAAGGGCTATAATAATCATTAGGAATTATAATTGACCAAATAAGGTTATAACTTAAGGTTATGACCAATAATATAAATGAATGAGATAATACAAGCCATGGTAGCTATTTTTGGAGCATGAAAACGCAAGATTCAAGTGCGGCTATTCCACAACAAACAGTTAAGCGCATCAGTAAGCTGATCAATTTAATGGTGGTGCTGGTTATTTTAACCCTGGCCATGCTGGCCAATTTTTACTGGTTTTATCAACCGCGGCAAGCATCCAACCCCCAACCGTCGGAGGAGTTAAAAAGCAATGCTCCTCAATTACCATCCGTATCGGCCTTTCCTATCATGCCATTTCCTGCTAATGATGAAGGGAAACTAGCCGAATACGGGAAAAAACTAATTACCGAAACTTACAAGTTCATCGGCCCGGAAAGCGCTTTGAAGATAACGGGGAATCATCTGGCCTGCTCCAATTGCCACCTAGATGCCGGGACGAAAGCCTTCGCCGCCCCTTATATCGGGTTAATGGGTGTCTTCCCAATTTATATAGGCCGGGAGAATAAAGTTGAGTCGCTGGAGGAGCGCGTGAACGGTTGCTTTGAAAGGAGTATGAACGGTCATGCCCTGGCTGATACAAGCAAGGAAATGCGGGCGATCGTAACTTATATTAAACACCTGAGCTATAATACAGGTGTTGGCAAAAGACTCGAAGGACAAGGCTTTACCAAAATTGAGGTACCCAACCGTGCTGCTAACTTGGTAGCGGGAGCGAAAATATACAAGGCGAAATGTGTTTCCTGCCACGGCGATCATGGGCAAGGATTGCCCGGTTCCGGTGGCAACAAAGAAGGAGGGTATATTTACCCGCCCTTGTGGGGTAATGATTCTTATAACGATGGCGCCGGCATGGCGCGTTTACTTACCGCGGCAGCATTTATTAAAGGAAATATGCCGTTCGGAGCCAGTGCGGCAACTTCCATCCTCAGCGATGAAGAAGCGTATGATGTCGCGGCTTTCGTGAATAGCCATGACAGGCCGGTAAAAAGGAACAAGGAACTAGATTACCCCGATTTAGCGAAGAAACCAAAAGATTGTCCTTACCCTCCTTACGCGGATAACATCCCGCGGGAACAGCATCGCTATGGGCCATATTTTACCGCCCGTTAAACTTAGCTTGGGTAAAGGAAAGCATCCCGGTAAATTTACAATGTAAAGAAATATGTCATTCAATATTCAATCAATAATTATGAGAAAGTATCTATTCCTGTTGTTAGCGTTAGTGGTTGTATCCCGGGCGGGATTCGCACAAGGTCAAATTGAACAGCATCGACAGTTCACCGGTGCGAAAGCGGGGAAGTCCTTCTACAAGGCTATTTACCAATTAGACACCAATGTACCTGGAAGAATAAACAAGGCCATCAGGAACATTAATAACCTATTGAATGACCCACGTTTGAAAGGTAAAATTGAGGTTGAACTGGTGGCTTTTTCCAAGGGAACGGATGCTTATCTGAAGAACTCCGGTTTTGAGAAGGCATTCAGAGAGTTGGCAGAGAAAGGAGTCATAATCGCGCAATGCGAAAACACGATGAGGGAAAGGAAACTGTCTAAAGACCAACTGTATGATTTCGTTGCTTACGTTCCTTCGGGGAATGGTGAACTGGTCATAAGGGGTAGTGATGGTTGGGTAATCGTGAAACCATAAGCAGTTAAATAATATCGGAGATGAAAAAGATCATATCTTGTATTGGCGCGGGTATAATTACGATCGCCGTACAAGCTCAAGAACACCGTTTTGATCCACCATGGAACGATGCGCCGGAAGCCGCCGTGAATTTTACTGTTCCCGGTATTGATAATGTCCCGGATATTTATGGTGATATCAATGATCCGCAACTTGTTGTTTTTTTTGCCGGGAATCAATTCATGTGCGTGGACGATTTATTAGCTGCTTTTAAAAAGCAGTACCCGCAATACAAGCGCGTCCTTGTTGAAACTTTACCTCCCGGGATATTGGCTAAACAAATTCAGGGTGGGAGTTTAACGATAGGGAATATGCGCATTACCGTGCAGCCGGATATTTATGCCGCCGGGAAGGCCAGGGTGGCATCCATGAATACATTGTTTTCTGATACGGCAACCTATGCATATAATTCCTTAAGCTTGATGGTGCATCAAGGGAACCCTAAGAAGGTGGCGGGTTTGAAAGATCTATCAAGGGAAGATCTGCGCATCAGTATGCCTAACCCTGCGTGGGAAGGCATCGCTAAACAAATCGAAAAGGCGTATATCGCTGCCGGGGGTGAGCGCTTGCTGGAGGCAGTCATGAAAACAAAGGTTGCGGATGGTAGCACTTGGCTCACCAAGATCCACCATAGGGAAAGTCCCTTAAGGATATTAAATGAACAAAGCGATGTGGCCCCGGTATGGTTGTCGGAGGTGCTTTACCAGGAAAGGATGCATCACCCGGTGGAATCAATAAAGATACCGGCATCGGAAAATATCAGGGCAACTTATGTTATCGCGAAATTGAAGCATGCTATACATAGCTGCGCTGCTACTGATTTTTTTAACTTTATGCAGTCCGATGAGGTAAAAAGAATTTACCGTAAATATGGATTTGATACGGATGGATGATTCATTTTATAGCATTGTTGTCCGACTAAAATTGTATTAAATCTACTTGGATTCCTTACCTGGTCAAGGACATAAGCGAAGGATGATCTATTCAGCCCCGCCAACAACACCGTGGAACTTCGCACTGTTAATAGCGAAGCTATATAGTAGTACAAAAGCTGGATCGCGGGTGGACATTGAATCGAACTTTTGAGGCGACGATAATTTTTTCATTGAAAATTTAGTCGAACAATAATGATTTTATAGTTAGATTATATTTAGGAATAAATTACAAGTAAAATTTATTAACATGGATAAAAGGCAATCCAGCTTATAGGGATTGCCTTTTGCATGCCAATGCATTTTACCGTTTGGCAAGCTATTTCATGAAGTGTTACATCGATTTTATTATGGCTATTTATTTGGCATGTCAAAATAAGGTGATTTTAGTGCACCATGGATCGTTTAGAAATAAATATTTTATGCGACGAAATATTTATTGCCAGGAGATGGACATGCAAAAATGAATAGCAGCAATGGTGAATATTACTTCCCCGGCCAATTAATAGGCAAATTGGATACAATTTTTGCTATATTAGTTGGGTGTTAAATAACACTGCTTTAATAATTCCATTATGAAACAAGGTCTTTTTATCGGTATGTGTTGCCTGTTAGCACTCGGCAGCCAAGCACAACAAAAATATTTATTCATCGGTACCTATACGGAAAATGCACAGCAGGGCATCCATGTACTTAAGTTTGATGAAAATACAGCCGAAACAAAGGAAGTATCGGTGACTCCTTCTGTAAACCCGTCTTACTTGGCAATATCGCCCGATAATAAATTTTTATACGCGGTAAATGAAAATGGCGGTGGAAATGGGGCGGTCAGTGCATATCAATTTAATTCGTCTAACGGAACATTAACTTTTATCAATTCTCGCCCCAGCGGTGGCGATCATCCATGCCATGTTGTTTTGGATAAAAGCGGGCGCTGGTTAGTAGTGTCTAATTACTCGGGTGGAAATTTTTCTATTTACCCTGTTGATAAGGATGGTGCAATAGGCGCAGCGGTGCAAGTGGTGCAGCATAAAGGTACAGGCGCCAATAAAAATAGGCAAGAGAAGGCGCATGTACATTCTGCCGCCTTTTCTCCCGATGGGAAATACCTGTTAATCATGGATCTTGGTATCGATAAGATCATGATTTATAATTTTAATAAGGTTACCGGGAAAGTAAGTTCTGCCAAGCAGGCATTTGAGTCGGTGTTGCCGGGTTCCGGTCCCAGGCATTTTACTTTTTCCCCTGGTAATAAATTTGCTTACCTAGTCGAAGAGTTAAGCGGTACGGTAACAGTATATGCTTACCACGAGGGTAGGTTAACCAGGTTACAATCTATTTCATCATTGCCGCCCGGGGCTACTATCATGAATCATGATGCCGGGAGTGCCGATATTCATATTAGCCCGGATGGAAATTTTTTATATGCTTCCAATAGGGGTACTGCCAATAATATTGCGATATATGCAGTGGACAATCAGTCCGGGAATATTAAAAGCATCAGCTTTCAACCGGTATTAGGAAAGGCGCCGAGAAATTTCAATTTCGACCCTAGTGCCAAGTATTTATTAGTCGCCAATCAAAATACGAATGAGGTCGTGATTTTTGAAAGGGATATGCACACCGGGATGTTGTCGGATACCGGGAAGCGGATCAAGGTTTTCAAGCCGGTTTGTCTGAAGTGGTTGAATTGATCGTGCGCGGGTAGAGCCAAGGCATACCTTGGCTTTACATTACGAGATTGTTAAATCCCGGGAAGGGATGGTTATTCGGCATGGCAAAAGTGTTCTTACCTGTACATAAAATGTTATGCTATGAAAAAACAAACCCTTTTGCTAGGCTTATTAGCCTTCAGTTTTATGAGCTGTCAAAAAGAGCTTACCGGTCCTGTTGAACCCCAAGATTTGGAAGCCCACGATGTATCAACCCTTGAAAGCCTGGTTGTTAACGCTAATGAATGGATGATGAATTTACCGGGTAGCATGAACTTAACACAACTGTCCATCCCCGGTACACATGATAGCGGCGCCCGTTTTGAACCGATCGGCGGTACGGCCAAATGCCAGGATCTCACCATTTCGGAGCAACTAAATGCCGGGACCCGTTTCCTTGACATCCGCTGCCGTCATATCGATGATGCCTTCGCCATTCATCACGGTTCTATTTATCAGAATATGAACTTTACCGATGTACTCAATATGTGTTACGACTTCCTCGATGCACATCCTTCTGAAACCATCGTGATGAGTGTAAAGGAAGAATACAATTCTTCGAATACAACGAGGAGCTTCGAAGCTACCTTCGATTCTTATATACAATTGAATCCCTCAAAGTGGTACATGCAAGCATCAGTACCGGATTTGGGTGATGTAAGGGGAAAGATCGTTTTGTTGCGCCGGTTCGGTGCATCTACGACGCCTAAGGGTATCGATGCAACGAGCTGGGCCGACAATACCACCTTCAGCATTTCTAATGCAAATGCATCATTAAGGGTACAGGACCAGTATCAAGTGCCGGATAACAATACCAAGTGGACGAATATCACGAACCTATTCAATGAATCCGCTACTAATAGTAACAGTACATTGTATATAAACTTCAGTAGTGGTTATAAACCTTTGATCTTTGGTATTCCCAGTATAACAACTGTTTCGAATAATATTAACCCGAAACTGGAAACTTATTTTACAACGAATACCGGCGGTAGATTTGGTATCATCCCGATGGATTTCGCAAATGCCAACCGGAATAAGTTAATCATCGATACCAACTTTTAATCCTTTTAGTAAATATTAAAATTCTTGAAACAAAAAATCCCCTCCCGTGAATATTACGGGAGGGGATTTCCTGCTTTATAATATTTAAAATAATCGCTTAGAATTTGAATCCCACGGAGGCAACTATAGTACTGGTGCTCAGTTTTGTGCTGCCGGAAGAAATCGGCAAATCGGAATACTTGTATAATAAAGTATAAGGGTAATAAGTGTCTTTCTGCATGCTATTCACATACGTAAGATCAACAAACATGCCCTTCCCGCGGTAGCCGACACCGCCGCTGAGGCGCTGGATGCTGGCATCGAAATCGCTGTTCTCATAAGGGGAACCGTAATAAGCGTATCCTGCACGTACGGCAAACCAATCAAACTTCAATTCGCCACCCACGCGGGCATTGAACGTTGCCTTGTAAGTTGCTTTAATATCCTCGTTCACTTGATCCGAAATCGATTGAAAACCCGGGAATTTATAGCGGGAGGTGCTATAATCAATATAATCTACATCGGCAGTGATAAAACCTTGTTGCTTCGCTGCCTGGAAGGTCCCGAATACGTAGGAGAGGCTTCCCGTAGCTTTTAACGGCGTCCTGTAGTTATAAGAAAATTCCAACGGGTAACCGTCATTTAAATCGGTGGTAGCAGTCATCCTTTCTGAAGATCCATTAACTTGGAAGTTTTCTGTATTAGCCAAAACGCTGTTGTTTGTTACGTCGTTCATGCTGTACCAGGTAGGAGTATGAAAGGCTACGCCGATCCTCACGTTACTAACGGGGGCGTAGATGGCGCCAATTTTAATGTTTACGCCCGTGCCTTCCGTCTCTTGGTTCACGTTGTAATCGAAATATTTAAATTCATTCAGATCATCACCGGAAATATCGTCTTCTTGATATAGGCGTTCCTGTTTATAGCGGAGGATGGTATAGCCTAAGTTCATCCCGAGGTATAGCTTATCGCCATAATTCGTGGCAAATGAAAGGTTGGTTTCATAGATTCCGCCTGATTCTACCTTCCTGTCGCGTTGTTGTATACCGGTGGTCGGGTTTACGCTGGTAAACCAGGAAGGGTTATTAGGGGAAACATTAAATGTATCAACCAGGTACGTGTTTACCGCTAATCCTGCGCCATCAACATAATTAGTCAAGGCATCGCTTAAACTAGCCCCGTCTTCGGTAAGTTGTTGCACCCACCTGTCAGACATTGAATAATTATAGTTATCGCCTTCCAGGTAAGTTACACGCCTAAAATTAGCGATTGTATTTACGCCGATGCCCACGGTAAAGTTTCTCCACGGAGAGCTGGGTTTCATATTCGGCATCGATAGTACAATCCCGATGGTTGGAACCTGCAATCCATTTTTATTCTCCTTGTAAGTACCGAATTGATTAGGATTTTGTGTGCTTAAAGCATACTTCGTCGTATTGGTATTGAAGAAGAAATTAGGGGCGATAACGATTTCGCTGGTGTTGTAAAACCCTAGTCCCGCCGGGTTTATACTCGATGCGCTATAATCTCCACCGAGTGAACCCATCGCGCCGCCTATAGCTTGCGAGCGGGCAGTACCTACCGGAACGGTTTGGCTATACCTGAGGGCTTCCGAAGCATCTTGGGCTTTGAGGATCGTTGTAGAGAGCGTTAGCATGGTACCGGCTAATAGAAGCCTTTTCAATCTTATATTCATCATTACAATCAATTGTCAATTATGTTTATGCAGTATTACTGAACTACTATATAACGATAATCAGGGTTATCATGGTATAAAAATACCCCGGGTAACCATTTGCTTACACCGGGGCATTCGATATTTTTCGGTAAAATTAACCTCTTGAACGTACTGGCCTACTTGCACCGCTGCTGCGTGAACCGCTGCTTGGAGGTGACACGGAACGTACCGGCGCTGATGATGACCTAGATGGAGTATATGACCTTGTCGGGGCGCTGCTCCTGTTGTAATTGGAATTACTTGGTCTTACATCACGGTAAACGCGTGTTGGCCTAGATGGGGGAGAATAACTTCCGTTGTTAGTTGATCTCCTGTAGTTGTTATAAGCTGGACTGGTAATTGCTCTTTCGTTAGGCGCTCCACGGAACACTCTCCTTGGAGAAGATATGCCGGATGAAGTACCCGGTGCAGCAATTCTTCCGCCATCGTTAGCGCTTCTTACTACTCTCGGTGCACGGGCGCCAGAGCTGTTTGTAAATTGATTATTTACAGTCCTAACGGTCCTGGTATAAGAACCCCTGGAGGTACTTCTGGGTCCCCATGAGCTGCCGGGGCGGGAAGTGTAATATCCTGGGTGACCATAATAACCACCACCGCCATAATAATAATGGCCGGGATAATACCACGGTGAATACCAGGAGTTATAGAAGGGGCTGCCCCATCCGTATCCGAAATAGAATGAACTACGCCATCCTAATCCAAATCCCATTGACCAGCCTGGGTATCCCCAAGAAGAATAATACGGTGAATACCAAGAACTGTATGGAGAATACCACATGCTATAAGGAGAATACCAAGAATTAGCCCAGGCGCCGTTTCGGAAACCGGCATTGTACCCTGAATTATAACCATCCCAGTAATTGCCGGAATAATCATTATGGAACCTGTTTATGCGGCGTGCGTATTCATTCTCATCTTCCGAACCGTTGACATACGTGGCATTACCATCATCGTCATAAGTAACGTATTTTTGAGTTTCTTCTAATTCGATCGCTTTATCAGGCGATTTATTAGAAGCATAAGCTTTTTTCGAACGTCCCGAAGAATAATAAACATCATCGGGCGTTTTCGCTGTTTTGTAGGCAGAAGAACAGCTGCTCAAGAGAAACAGCAGTACACCTGCTCCGTATAGTATAGGTTTCATCTGCATTGGTTTATTTATAGTGTAAATTTAATCAAATTAAACGAATTTTTTCGTAGAAAGCTGCTTACGCTAACGGGTTTTATTATCTTCGCACACCGGCAGGTGTTCCTACAGTAATACAACGTCCCGGTAGCGCACTTTGTTACACTTGAAATACAACAAAAATTACGCCAAATATTAAGAAAATATCTTTTATTTTGCAATGGTATTTATGTTGTTAAAGTGTTGATTTTCAATGTTAAAAGTTAAGAACTTATTGCAATTCAAAATATATGAGTAAAGAGATCACGGCACGTTCACAAGATTACGCCCAATGGTATAATGATTTGATTCTGAAAGGTGGTTTGGCCGATTATTCGGCCGTAAGGGGTTGTATGGTGATCAAGCCATACGGTTTTGCGCTTTGGGAAAATATGCGCGATGTTTTAGACAGGATGTTTAAAGAAACGGGGCACCAGAACGCTTATTTCCCGCTATTCATTCCAAAAAGCTTCCTGAGCCGCGAAGCGGATCACGTGGAAGGCTTTGCCAAGGAATGCGCGGTTGTAACGCATTACCGGCTTAAAAATGATCCTGGTGGCGGTGGCGTGATCGTGGATCCCGAAGCGAAGCTCGATGAAGAGTTGATCGTTCGCCCGACCTCTGAAACCATTATTTGGAATACGTACAAGGACTGGATCCAATCTTACCGGGATTTGCCGCTGTTGGTAAACCAGTGGGCCAACGTGGTGCGTTGGGAAATGAGGACCAGGTTGTTTTTGCGTACCGCCGAGTTTCTTTGGCAGGAAGGTCATACCGCCCATGCTACCGCCGAAGAGGCCGTGGCCGAAACGAAGCAGATGTTGGATGTATATGCTGATTTCGTTGAAAATTACATGGCGGTGCCTGTAATAAAAGGTGTGAAATCACCTTCGGAAAGGTTTGCCGGCGCCGTAGATACTTATTGTATTGAAGCGCTGATGCAAGATGGTAAAGCTTTGCAAGCCGGAACTTCGCATTTTCTCGGTCAAAATTTCGCGAAGGCTTTCGATGTTAAATTCTCTAACAAGGAAAATAAACTTGATTACGTCTGGGCTACCAGCTGGGGCGTTTCTACCCGCTTGGTCGGCGCCCTCGTAATGGCCCACAGCGATGATGAAGGCCTGATTTTACCTCCTAAAATTGCTCCTATACAGGTCGTTTTTGTACCGATCTATAAAGGTGATGATCAAAAGGCTGCTATCGATGATAAGGTTCACGAGATCATGGCAGAATTGAAAAAGGCCGGGATCAGGGTAAAGTATGATGATGGTGATAATGCACGCCCAGGTTGGAAGTTCGCGGAATATGAGCTGAAAGGTGTACCGCTAAGGGTGGCCATCGGGGCCAGGGATATTCAAAATAACGTGGCGGAAGTGGCCCGCAGGGATACCCGCAGCAAGGAAAGTCTCCCGCTCGATAACCTGGCCGGGCAACTGGTCGAATTGCTTGATAATATCCAGCAATCCATGTTTAACAAGGCCAAGGTGTTTAGGGATGAGCATATCACGAAAGCTGATACTTTCGAAGAATTTGAAAAATTATTGGAGGAAAAGACCGGTTTCGTTTCCGCTCACTGGGACGGAACGACTGAAACGGAAGAAAAAATTAAAGAATTAACTAAAGCGACCATTCGTTGTATACCGCTTAATAATCCCCAGGAAGAAGGAAAATGTATCCTAACGGGTAAACCTTCGAAAGAAAGGGTGTTGTTCGCGAAAGCATACTAAAGATTTGAACACTCATGCCCGTGCCGATAGTGCGGGTATGAGTGTATTTTTGATGACCCGTAATGCATAAAATGTTTGTTGGTTAACCTAAGAATTACTATTTGTTTTAAATTAACAATAAAATACATTTAACTTAACATACGTAATTTGCTAGTAAAGAATTAAATTAGCCTGATGCCATCATTTCGCTATATGATCGTCTTTGTCTTGAGCTGTTGCTTGTGCGGCAAGTGGGCTCATGGACAGGGGCTATTGATCCATAATTACAATGTGAAAGATGGTCTTACCAATGCCACGGTTTTTGCTGCTGTACAAGATCGCGATGGCTTTATCTGGTTTGCAACCCCGACGGGTGTGAGCCGATTCGATGGCAAACGCTTCCGCAATTATGCCAAGAAGGACGGGTTGCCCGATAACGAGGTTGTCCGTTTGGCTGCTGATGATAAAAACCGCGTTTGGTTCTTTACATACAGTGGGAAACCATCTTTTTATAGCAATAATTATATCCATAATGAGAATAATGATAGCTCCCTAGTGTACGACAACAGGGGGCATTTCATGTTGTATGCTTTCGAGGATGCTGCGAAGGTGGTATGGTTTCAAACGTCCAATAATACCGTTACCCGTTATAACGGCCGCAAAGCCATTAACGATGATCGTTTCAGCGCCATAAACTTATTTTATTGGCTCAAGAACGATTCGATCTTCAAACCGCTGCAACCTTATTATAATATCGCGAATCTTAACGAATTAGTCGTTCCATCGAATAAACTAAATATTTACCATTCCATTGCCCCGATGACTGCCCAGCTGGCAACGCTGATCCGCTCTAAATCGATCTTGATCAACGGCAACGACTTGTATACTTATAACGAGAAGTCGATCATCCCGTTTCTTTCAGGAGAGAATATCGGGATAGCGGAAGATATCAGTACCGTGTGCGTGGTAGGCGACCATCTATGGATCGGTACGCAAAGGGCCTTGTACATGGTAAAGAATTTCTTTAAAGGGGAAAGGAAGGTTACCCGTTTATTGGAAAATCATTACGTAACCTCCATATTATACGACAGGGAAGGCAATATTTGGATTACCACCTACGGCGATGGCGTTTATTATATACCTCATAAAAATTTCTACTTCAGCTACCTCGATAATACCAACGGTTTATATTCCCATTCTGTTTTCAGCGTATTTAAAAATAGCAGGATTTCCGACCTGCTGCTTGTCGGGCAGAACGCGGGGATACTTAACACGATCGATAACCGCGGTGTCTCGAAGCAATTTAACTTGGATTCTTCGGGCATCCGTAATAGCATTTTAAGCATATTACAATATAAAAATAACGAAGTTGTAATCAGTACCGACAACGGCGTGTTCAGTTTCCTGCTGGATCAACAGAAACCACGCCTGCTGGAATCTATAAAAGCTGTTCGCGATATCGATGTCAGTAAATCCGGCAAACTTAGGATTGCAACGTACAACAGGGTGGTAACCGTCCCCGGCGGTATCCAGGATATAGCCCCGGCCGATATCCTGATTACCTCTATATCATCGGTAGGTGATTCGGCATATTTTGTAGGGAGTAACAACGGCTTGTACGAAGGTAGGGAAGGTGCTCCCTTTATAAGTTTATCAGCAACGGATAGTTTGCTCAAACATAGTATCAAGGATTTAAAATGGGTGGGCGATAAATTATTTATCGGCACCAGTGACAACGGTATCTGCGTAATGCAGAACCGGAAGGTAATCAAGCAATTTACCACGAAAGATGGATTAACGAGCGATATCTGTCAACAGCTTTATTACGACGGGAAAGATAAGTTGTATGTAGCTACCAATAAAGGGGTATCGGTAATTGATGTCAACAAGTTGGAATTTATTACGAAAATAACCTCCAATGATGGTTTGATGAGTGATGATGTACGGAATGTATGCAAGTCGGGCGATACGTTATTTATAGCGACTTCTAACGGGCTTTGTTATTTCCGCGAAGACAACATCCCGGTAGATTCCGTACCGCCTAAAATTTACCTCGATGTAATCCGCTATGGCGACAGCACCTATTATATGCACCAATCCAGTTTTGAGCATCTTTTTGAACGGAAAGGATCTTTTGAAGTGGAATTTGGCGCGATTGCCTTCGATTTGCCGGACCTGGTAGAATATCAATATAACTTTTCCAACGATTCTGCCCGTGGGTGGGTAACTACTAAATCAAATATAATCCCTTACCCGAACCTGCAACCGGGTAATTACCAATTATTGATCCGGGCGAAGAAGTATAAAAGCGAATGGGGAAAGCCGTTGGTATTGTCAATTATCATCCGGCCCCAGTGGTACCAGCAATGGTGGGCGCGGGGAATACTTTTGGTGCTGGGATTATTGCTCGTGACCTTGATTTTACGGTTTATTATTACCCGTATCAAGGCAGCCGAAAAGCGTAAAACAGAGTACAACAGGCGGATAGCGGAATTGGAAGCAAAAGCGTTGACCAATCAAATGAACCCGCATTTTATTTTTAATTCCTTAAATTCGGTGCAGCATTTGATCCTGGAAAAGGAAGAAAAGCAGGCTTTGAATTTTTTAGCGGATTTTGCTACCTTAATGCGGCAAATGCTCAATAATTCCCGGAAATCGTATATTTCGTTGGATGACGAGATCACTTTTCTTACCCGGTACTTGGAATTGGAAAAAATCAGGTTTGCCAGTTCTTTCATGTACCGATTTGAATTGGAGCCGGCATTGAAAGACCATACAGTTTATATTCCGCCCATGCTGATACAACCAATTATCGAGAATGCCATAAAACATGGGTTAGCTCCCAAGAACGGCAGCGGGCAACTGGATGTAAAATTTTGGATGAAAGAAGACATATTATATTGCACGGTAGAAGACGATGGTATCGGTTGGGATCGCTCCAACAGTATCAAGACTGGTAAGCTAATGAAGCACGAATCGACGGCATTAAGCGTGATCAAGGAAAGGTTGCAGATTATAAAATCTTTTAATGGAAGTGTTGGAAAATTGGAAATAATTGATAAATTTAACTCTGGATTCAGCAGCAAGGATGGTACCTTGGTTGAAATCCTAATTCCCATTGTAAAGATGTTATGAGTATAATTAAAGCTGCCATTGTTGACGATGAGGTCCGCAATATACATATCCTTCGAAACATTTTGGAGAATTACTGTAAGGATGTGAAGGTTATAGGGGAAGCGCAAAATATCCATGAAGCCGCAGAAATGATCAAGAATAATCCGATCGATGTGTTGTTCCTGGATATTGAAATGCCTCCGCACAACGGCTTCCAGTTATTGGAAATGTTCCCTGTCCTGAACTTCGAAGTAATCTTCATCACTGCTTTTCAAGAATATGCTTTGCAAGCTATTAAGTTTGCAGCGCTGGATTATTTGCTAAAGCCGATTAAAGTGAGCGAGGTCGAAGATGCGTTGGAAAAAGTAAAGAAAAGCAAGAAAGGGCGCCTCAATGAACTGGCGTCTATCTTGAAAGATTACGTGAAAAACAACGACAACGCCTTTTCTAAGATCGTCATCCCGGTAAATGACGGTTACAATGTAATTGATCTTAAGGACATCATTTATTGTGAAGCCTTCGATAGTTACACCAAGATTCAACTCATCAACAACGTTAATCACCTGATCTCGAAATCCCTGAAAGAATACGAGGAGATGTTATCGGATAAAGGTTTTTACCGGGTACACAAGTCATTCCTGATCAATATTCACCATATCGTGAAAATTATAAAGGGGCTTGGAACGGCTGTAGTAATGAGCGACCAGAAGAATATCCCTATTTCGTCCAGGAAAAAAGACGAATTTTTTACCCAGTTGAAAGGTGTGATCAATTTATAATAATATAAACAAGGTTGATAAGGTAAATTTTACTTTGTAAATATTCATAAAGCTGCCACCTTCAAGAAAGCGGTATTCAAAATCCACCTAAAATTATTACGGGTACGTTTAAAAAACGTACCCGTTTACTTTTATTTCGTGCCTAAAGAAAAGCCCCGGTATAAACCTGGGGCCATTCATCCTAACCTATAAAACCTATATGAAAATTCTTTGATTATCTAATTATTGGTGTTGATATCATAATAATAAACGCCGTTGCCGGAATTATTAGCATAAATTCCTTCTAAACGGATCTTGCTGTTTTCCTGCAATGCGTTTTGCAGATCTTCCAAGCTGGTAACCTGGGAATCTCCTGCCTTGATGATAATAAAACCTGGACGCATGGTTGTTTGGTTGCGGATTATACCGGAACTAATTTTGCCGACTAATACACCGCCGTTTAACCCGAATTGCGAAGCCCTATTTGCCGGCACGGTATATAACTCGGCGCCGAGCTTGTCTATCGCGTAACTTTTTACAATATCGGTGGTGCCCGCGCGGTTCTTTAATAGAACGTTTACAGTATGCTCCTTGTTATCCCGCAGGTAAGTTACACTTACTTTGTCCCCCGGTTTGTAGCGCGCTAATTGCTCGGTCATCTGCGGTATTCCCAATGTATTGATACCGTTGATCTTCGTAATTACATCTCCTTCCTTGATGCCCGCGGCGCTGGCAGCCCCGCCATCGGGTGCATTGGCCACCAAGACTCCGTTAACATCTTTACGGATATTTAATTCCTTCGCATCGCTATCACTTATCTTGTTGGGATCGTAGTAACTGATACCAAGAAAGGCTCTCTGTACACTGCCGTATTGCATGATATCCGCTACGACCTTCTTCACCAAGTTCACGGGAATGGCATATGAATACCCAGCAAATGATCCCGTAGGCGAAGCAATCGCGGAGTTGATACCCACGAGTTCGCCGCCGGTATTAATCAATGCTCCACCGCTGTTACCTTGGTTTACCGCGGCATCCGTTTGGATAAAGGATTCGATCGGGCTAATATTGCTGGTTCCTACCTTGTTGATACCGATCGTTCTACTTTTAGCGCTGACAATACCCGCGGTAACGGTAGTTTCCAAGTTTAAGGGATACCCTACGGCTAATACCCATTGTCCTACTTGCACATCATCCGAGTTGCCATATACGAGGTAGGGCAGATCCTTGGCGTCGATTTTAATAACGGCCAAGTCGGTGTAAGGATCGGTACCGATCACTTTTGCTGTATACGTTCTATTGCTATTGGCTAAAGTTACGGTTACTTCATCTGCATTATCAACGACGTGGTTATTGGTTACAATATACCCGTCATCTGATATTATTACACCTGACCCGGAAGCCATTTGTCCCGGGATATAATATTTCCGTTGGTTATTGCCCATGAATTCATCCCAAAAATCATCATCACCGAAGAGTTGTTGCAACGGGCTGGCTTGTCTTCTAGAATTTTGTACTTGGCGCGGGTTGGTCTTGGTCCTGATATGCACCACGCCGGGTACCGCGACTTTCGAAGCGTATGTGAAATCGAATGGTGTATTATTGCTATCATTCGTCTTGATAGCATTTGGAATGTAACTAGTATAATTTACAGGGATATTGGTCGACCCGTTCTGGTAAATACCCGGGCTGCGTTGTTCAAAATACTTGTTATAAACAAACACGCTAGCCACAGAAGTAGCACCGGCAATTAGAACGGTCGCTAAAACTTGTTTGAATGTCATATGATTAGGGTTGTTTTAAAAAGTTAAATAATATTCGTGCTCTATAACTCCATCAAATTCTATGCTCTTTGATACAAATTTAAACGTGTAGTTTAATCATTAGGTCTTAGGACAAGACACTTTAACAGTATTTTATATTAATCGTTAAAGTCACATTAATATCTGCATGAAAAAGGGCTGACATTTTTAATGTACAGCCCTGACAACTTAACAATATTTCAGACAATTTGTTATAAAGTACTTAGGAAGTGCATTGTATCAACCCCATCGGCATAATCAGAGAGGGAAGGTTCCTGCGCTTTCCCGAACATAACCGTGGCACGGGAAACCAAGCATTGGACATCAGGGTGCTGTTGCAAGTTTGCAGTGATGTCATGCTGGTCATCATAATAACCGTAATGCAATACACTTAATGGAGAAAAGATAGATTCCTGTTCTTGCATCAGGATGTTGTCATTACTCATATAAAATTGGTTGTTGAGTAATAACAAGGCCAGGTTATAATCATAATTATTCTTGTACTTGTGATGATCCGCGAGGTATGCATATTTTTCGAGGGCCTTGAGCAAAGGTTCGAAATTGTAATCACGCGGAACGTATACCTTGGTTACATTCCTGCATCCCAGGCCGAAATACATCATGATATCATCAGCTAGCGAAGATAATTCTTCCGCCGTTTCTTCACCTGTGAGGACCGCAACGGAAGTACGGTTTCTCCTGATAATATGGGGGTACTTGGAAAAATAGTATTCGAAATAGCGGGCAGAGTTATTGCTGCCCGTAGCGATGTAAGCATCGCAGCCCTTTAATACTTCCGCGACTTCCGTGTGTTGCCCCGGGTAGAAGGAAGACATCGTTTCAATGATATGCCTCATCAGGATATCATCTTTACTGGATAACTTTATTTTCAAGCGGTGGCCGCTCAAAAAGGCGCACATCCAATCGTGGAAACCCACCAGGGGGATGTTCCCGGCAGCCACCACGCCTATCGTTTTGACAACTCCCGGTTGACCGGCGCCGGGGTAATGCAAGAGCCAATTTTGTAAGAGCTCTTCTTGCAAGAAATGTTGACATATATTTTGAACGGAAAGGTCAATAAATTCGGGGGTAAACCAACCGTTGGCATGCGTGGCTTTCCTTTTGGCGACCTGCCAAGCGCTTTCCCCGTACGGGCCTTCCGATCCTGTTAAGCCATCATTGGCCAAGTAATTACCTAAACGTACCAGCGCAGCAACTTTTTCCTTGATATCCATGTAAGTATTTAAATTGAATCAAACGCTATTCTTAGCGAATGCAAATGTACCGCAAAGTTAATAGCTTCCCCGCGAATCAAAAAGTTTACCTATTTTGTAGACTATTATTTCAAATAATTGATGTTTTAAATAGGATATATTTTATTTTTGTCCTGAATTAACGGCTTTACTATCAATTTATAAAAATTAACATCATGGCAATTAAGATAACTGACGAATGTATAAACTGTGGTGCCTGCGAACCGGAATGCCCCAATAATGCTATTTATGAAGGTGGTGTAGAATGGGCTTTGGCCGATGGTACTACAGTAAAAGGTGCGTTTACACTAATGGACGGTTCTATGATGGATGCTGATCAAAGAAATGCACCAATTAGCGTAGATACTTATTACATTGTTCCGAATAAATGTACAGAATGCCAAGGTTTCCACGAAGAACCTCAATGCGCTGCCGTTTGCCCGGTTGACTGTTGTGTTCCGGACGAAATGTACCAAGAAACAGTTGATGAACTGATGGCTAAAAAAGATAAATTACACCTGTAATACTTTTTTTGTCAGAACTTTTTACGCCTTGTACAATTTTATGAGTACAAGGCGTTTTTATTGTAATAATAAATCAGCTGACCCATGAAGTTATCCCAGGTATTACTTTTGTTGCTACTATTTACAGCCTTATCCTGTAAGCAGCGGGTGCAGCGTACAGCCGCCGGCAGGGATGCCTTACGAAAAGAACTGATGGCGGCAGATAGTAGTTTTTCTGCGCTTTCGGCGGGTATTGGCCATAAAAAGGCCTTTTTATCATATATCGATAGTACAGATGGTACCCTGATTAGGGCCGGGAAGCCGCCCGTAAAAGGAAAAGATGCCTTGGCAATCTTAGCTGCAACTTCGGACAGCGGGGCTACCTTGACTTGGAAACCATTATTTGCCGATGTGGCCGCCTCCGGCGAACTGGGCTATACTTACGGTACCTATACATATAACACTACCGATACTTCTATAAAAGGTAATTACTGCTCCATTTGGCGGAAAAATAACCGGGGGAACTGGAGATTCGTGGTCGATATCGGGAATTAAGCATATATATATAGATATATTTTTTTATTTAACAGTTTGATATCTCTTTTTTAAAATCTCCTCTTTATTTTTGCCTTTCACTAATTTCTTTATGAAGAAAAATATCGCGCTCTTAGCAGGTGGTTATTCAGGAGAATTTGAAGTCTCCATGAACAGTGCAAATACAGTGCAGAAGCACTTGGATGCACAATTATACGAAGTATACAAAATCGTTATTACGAAGAAAGACTGGACTTATACAGGGGCTTCGGGGGAAAATATCCCGGTTGATAAAAACGATTTTTCCCTAACTATTAATGGGGAAAAGATAAAATTTGATGCGGCATTTATTATTATCCATGGAACCCCGGGCGAAGATGGCCTGTTGCAAGGCTACCTGGATATGCTGGACATTCCCTATACTAACTGCGGATTGATGAGCTCGGCGCTCACTTTTAATAAAAGCTATTGTAACAAGGTCGTGGCGGCACTGGATATTATCCACGTTGCTAAAAGCGCCCACCTTTTTAAAGGCAAAGCCTATGATACGGCATCAATTTTGCAAGCCTTGGAACTGCCTTTGTTCGTGAAGCCTGCCGGCGGTGGATCCAGTATCGGTATGACGAAGGTAAAAACCGCCGAGGAACTACCGGGCGCTATTGAAAGGGCCTTCCGGGAAGATGTCCAGGTGCTTGTTGAAGAATTTATGTCGGGCCGCGAATTTAGCTGCGGCGCTTTTACGGAACAAGGAGCTGTAAAAGTATTGCCTATTACGGAGATTATTTCTAAAAAGGAATTTTTCGACTACGAAGCAAAATATACACCCGGCATGAGCGAGGAAGTGACGCCGGCCAATGTACCGCCGGCTATGGCTGCCAAAGCACAGGGGATCATTGCCAAGTTATACGATGCATTGAACTGTAAAGGAATGGTGAGGATCGATTTTATTTGGGATGAATCCAAAGATAAATTGTATTTTTTGGAGGTTAATACGACCCCCGGGCAGTCTGAAGCCAGCATTATCCCGCAACAGGTAAGGGCTGCGGGCATGAATTTGGGTCAATTCTATGGTAACTTGATCGAGGAATGCCTCCGCAAATCATAGGATCGCTATACTTTCATTACCCCCACCAGGGTAACAAAACAAAAATTTATAAAGTGTTTAATTTTATTACGAAGAAATCTTTCATTGCCAACTTAATCGCTGCCATTATATTCGTTTTTGTATTGGCATTGCTGTTCTTTTTTTCCTTGGGCTTTTTGACGCATCACGGGGAAACCATCACCGTGCCGGATGTAAGGGGTAAGGATCTCAAGGAAGCAACTGCCATCCTGAAAAATAAGGGCTTCGAAGTAGAAGTAAGGGATTCTATTTATATAGATTCCCTGAAGCCGCTGGCCGTGTGGGAACAAACACCGGAAAGAAACGATGTGGTAAAAGTAAACAGGACTATTTACCTGACTATTAATAAGGTTGTAGCACCCACGGTGGCTATGCCCGACTTGGAAGGGCTGACTTACCGGAGTGCCGAGATGACGCTGAAAAGTCGCCGGCTGAGGGTTGGTGATACAATTTATAAGCCCGATTTCGCAACCAATAGCGTGTTAAAGCAAATGTTGGAAGGCAAGATCGTGAAGCCCGGCACCATGATACCGGAAGGCAGTAGGATCACGCTTGTACTGAGTAGTGGAAAGGGCAGCATCGAGAACCCGGTACCAGATTTGGTTGGATTGACTTATGTTGAAGCAAGGGAATTATTAGCAGCCCGGAGCCTGATATTAGGAACCGTGCTTGTTGATGAAACCGTATTTGATACCTTGAATGCATTTATCTCCAAGCAAACGCCAACACCTAAAAATGGGCTGGGCGACTTGAACCTGATCCGCGCCGGTGAAAGCATCGATATTTGGTTGTCGGCCGAAAGGGGAGTGAAGGATTCAACGGATATTAATCAGTAACTTTGACAGAAATTAAAAATCAACGCATAATGCAAAACATAACTTCAGAAGCATTAAAACAACGCCTTGATAGTGGCGAGAAAGTAAATTTAGTTGACGTAAGGGAACCGAATGAACACGAGGAATTTAATATCGGCGGCGTATTATTGCCATTAGGTCAAATCAGGATGATGGACGTGGAAGATATTGAGCCGTTAAAGGAGGAGGAAGTCATCGTGTATTGCCGCAGTGGCAACCGTAGTGGACAAGCGGCTATGTTGTTGGAAACAATGGGTTTCAGCAATGTTGTGAACTTGGAAGGTGGTATGTTGGCTTGGGAACAAAAGTTCGGGAAATAATATTATGTAGTAGAGATAAGGCATGCCTTATCTCTACAAAATCATGCCATATCACTACCTGTTTTTTAAATAACGGCGGTAACCTCGATTTCTACCAAGTACCGGTCATCGATCAACCTCTTTACTTCCACCATCGTTGTAGCCGGTTTAATAGCTTGGAAAAATTCCCCGTGTGCTTTCCCGATATCTTCCCATGCTGAAATATCCGTCACGAACATCCTTGTACGTACAACATCATGCAAGCTTGCACCTGCTTTGATGAGTACCGCTTCTATTTTCGCGATGATATATTTGGTCTGAGCGTAAGCATCTCCTTCACCGATAACCTTGTCGCCATCGGCCGCGACAGTGCCGGACACTTCGATAACATTCCCAATTTTAACTGCCCTGGAATAACCGACATGGTTTTCCCAGGTGGCGCCGGAAGAAAAATTTGTTCTAGACATACGTATATGTATTAGCGGGTTTCAAAGAAAGCGCAACTTCCGCCCACCCAATTTACATCATCATTAAACCCTACGCCGATCATCTTTCCTTTGCTGATCCTGGCCAGGTTATGAACGAGGATGGGTTGCTTTGCATCATCCGGCCAAAAGTACATTAACCTGATTTCTGTAATGGCGGGGCCCGTGGGAGTTTGAACTGCGGGTGCATACTGAACCTTCTCCTGGAGAATCCAGTTTTGAGGATCTTTGATGGCCTCGATATCTTCCTTGTTGCAATCTATTTTAACACCTTGACCCGCGTAAGAAAACAGGGGTTTCAAAACAAAATGCTCCAAGTCATTGGGAAGTACCGGGATTTCATCAAGGAACCATGATTTGGGCACATATTCATGTTGTATAAAGGGTAACGTAAATTTACTCAGCCTGTAGAACCAATTCGGATGCGATACCCATTCTACATCCAAATCTTGGGTCAAATCCACCAGCTGTTCCGGCAAGTCCGATTTTTCCGTTTGTAGATCATCGAATATGAGGCGGTTATAGATGCGTTTTACGGTGATGGGCTGACCCTTTTCATCAAGATAATATAATTTTCTTCCATCTTGCTTAAGTTCCGTTAAGCAAAGAATTTTAATACCTAGCCAATCAGCGGTTATTTTAAAGTCGATAAATGTTTTTTGCTGGGAAGGTTTCCATTCCAAGAGTATTACTTCCTTCGGGTCATGATCTGCGACGATCATTTTTTTTAGCAATTCCTTATAACTACCGGAGTTAAAATTATTTAGGAAATTATCCCAACCGGCAGGGATATTAAAATGATGCCGGAATGCTTGTGTCATGGTATCTTGGAAGGCAAATAAGCTAGGGAAGCCTTGCAATTCTATTAAGCGTGGTTCTAACCGGCCGTTCCCTGCTTGGCAAACGGCAAAATCTATGACGATGAAGTTGGGGCGATCTTTCTCATGCGGTACTTTCCATTGTTTCGGGATCGCTTTATCAGAAGCCTTGAGGTAATCTGGTCGGCCGATGGTATTGATGATCGTATCGCTGGCCGATTTCATCATAGCTAAGAAATCTGCCGGGATAAATACCGGGGTTTCCGCAATTCTAAAAACAGGTTCCAGCCCATTATCTTTCCAAATTTCATCTAGGAAAGCTTGGTATTTCTCCCTGGTAAAATCTTCGTTATATCGTGCTCTAATAGCAGCTATCATACAATAATTGTAAAGGTTATACAACCGTGACCGGGTTTTTATCTGCAAAGTTGTAATGCGCAATATCAAGGAACCTGGGTAATAGTAAATCATGCGTCAGCATAATCTTATCGGGATCGTTCAGTTGTTGCAGCATATCCTGGTATTTTTCGATACCGTGATCGCGGATCACGTTTTCTTTTTTATTGTTTTGCAGGAGATGTTTCAACATTCCTTGTGCATCGGCTTCAGGATGGAACTGCGTACCGATACAATAATCGTTAAAGCGGATCGCCATCGTAGCCCTTTCTAGCGGTACATGCGGACGTTCTTTCTCAATGGCCAACACTTTGGCGCCCATCTTCTCAAACTGCTCTTCATTTAGTTCTATGACTTGCCAATTGCGGCTATCCACGATATAAAATGGGTCGGGTAGACCTGAAAATACCGGTTCTTGCTGGCCTGCCGCGGTAGGATGTACCGGGAAAACGCCGAAAGCAGGGGAACGTCTTTTACAAACATTGCCGAGTTCATAATGACGGCACCACAGTTGGTAGGAATGACAAATGAGGAAAGTGTATTTCTTCCTCCCGTGCTGTTCATTCCAGGAGATAATATCTTGCATGAGCTTGAAGTAGCCGTTTTCCCATTCACTACCGGCGCTTTCCACCGGGCTACCCGGGCCACCGGTCGAGATGTAAACATCATAATCTAATCCGGGTAATTGCATTTGTTCCCTTACTTCAAATTCATCCAGTTGGAGTGCAACCTGCTTTACCTGGGCATAATGGTGTAATATTTCCCTAAGGCAACGCATACCTTCATTAGGCACACCTTCGTACATATCCAATATGGCTACTTTCCAAACTGTTGTAGTACCGCTCATGTTGCAAAGTTACAAATTTGGCAGGGGAATGTTGGCCGCGATTTGATATTATCTTCACCCCTTGATCACTCGATGCCTTCCAGGAATTTCATTTGTATGAAATCTACTACACTTTCCAGTTGACCGCTTTCTTCGAATACTTTCAGTTGTTGGTCCGCGCCGGTTCCCTGTTCTAAGATAGTATGTACATGATCAATCACGTGACGGGAGCCCATTTCGTCGATGGCATCATCAATGAAATTCAGTAATTCATAAATCAGCGCACGGGTATTTACCTCCATCTCTTTGCCGAAGTCAATGAGTTTTCCATCGATTCCATAACGGCTGGCACGCCATTTATTTTCGTTGACGAGGGCCCTGTTATAGATCATGAAGTTCAGGTTTTGCTGCCTAAGTTTATAAATTTTGGCGCAAACAGCTTGGAAAAGTGCTGCAAGTGTAATCGTTTCCCTCGCGGTTAGCGGAACGTCGCATATCCGGCATTCAACCGTGTTGAAATATGGGTGAACCCTGAGATCCCACCATACTTTCTTAGCATTATCGATACAATTTGTTTTGATCAATAGCTTGATATAATTATCGTACTCCTCGATACTTGAAAAATAATCCGGTATCCCGGTCCTGGGAAACTTATCGAAGACCTTGGTGCGGAATGATTTGAACCCGGTATTCCTTCCTTCCCAAAAGGGTGAGTTCGTGCTGAGGGCAAAGATATGCGGTAAAAAATACCGGACGGAGTTAGCGATATGGATCGCTATTTCACGGTTTTCCATACCGACGTGAACATGCAGGCCGAAAATCAGGTTAGAACGCGCGGTATCTTGGAATTCGTTCACGATTTCAAAGTACCGTGGATGATCGGTAATGAGTTGTTTTTCCCATTTAGAAAATGGGTGTGTGCCCGAGGCGCCAATGGAAAAGCCTAGTTCATTGGCAATTCCGGCGATCGTTTTCCTAAGCAACTTGATATCATCGTAAGCTTCGTCAACATTGGCACAAATTTGCGTGCCCACTTCCACGACCGCTTGGTGCATTTCGGCTTTAACTTTATCGTTGATGATTCGATGCGCTTGTTCAACGATTTTTTGTTCATGGGAACGCAGTTCGCGCGTTTCAGGGTCCATGATCATGTATTCTTCTTCGATACCGAGAGTCAAGTGTTTGAAATCCATTACCTGGTTTAATTTGGATGCTGCTTTTTGCTGTACAAAGATAGGGGAAAGTCTGGCATATTAAGGAGCTACCCGCATTGGGTACGCGATATAGCCAAGGTTGCCACGGCTTCAACGAACCATTCGGCATTAATTAGACCCACTCTTTCCACATCTGCATCCGGCACGGGATTGCAGAAATCGATCGCATAGGGTATCCCACCTTTAATGGCAAATTCCACGGAGTTGATTTGGTAACTTAAACTACGATTCAACAGTTCGGTATAGTATTCGACAGCGCGCGCGGTGTCATTGTCGATGTCAAAAAAAACTTTATACCGATCCATTTCTTGAAGCCTGGGTTCGTAATGCATGATATGAACGCCTTGACCGGCAACGAAATAGCACCTTACATAGGCTTCGTAGTCTATCGCCGCCTGTAACATCATGGTTAATTTTCCCGTTTGGGAGTATATTTCGAAAAACTCCGGTTCGTTTTCGACCCGGAAAACGTTCTTGCCGCCGCCACCGTAAATTGGTTTTAAATATGCCGGGAATCCAACATAGTGGAATATTTCCTCCCATTGCATCGGGTATGCCAGGTTGCGGAACGATTGTTCCCCGGTGCTTTCCGGTTTTATATAAGAAGGAAGCAAGGCCGTGGCTGGCACGGGAATGTTTTGCTGCCTGGCTAAAACGGTATTAAAATATTTATCATCGGCGCTATTCCAGAAGGGATCATTGATGACTTTGACGCCCTGGTAAGCAGCTTGTTTCAGATACGATCGATAAAAGGGTACATCATGCGAAATCCGGTCAATAATTACCTGGTAGCGAGGTGGTCGATTATCCAGTACATCGCTTATATGAACCGGTTGGGCAATAAGCCGTGACTGCTTTTGATTGATCCGCTCCATTACCGCGTTTGGAAAGTTATTTTCCATTCCGAATAATATTCCGATATGTTGCATACTAGTATTTAAGTAGATATATCATTTTATCAAGGATAAATAATGGGGTAACATGTTTTTCCATGTTGGCCAATCGTGCGAGGCATCCTGGCGGATATCGAGCCAATGACTGATATTCTTAAAATCCAGGACACGGCTCATGAACTCGGTATGTTGTCTTGCAACATCATTGGCAGCGCTACCGAGTATAATGCCCATGCGCCAAAGATCGGGATCTTCATTGTCCGGCATGTAATCGATCGGGTTATTGAAATACACGTTATCGTCGTAATGATCATCAACGCGGGGTTTGATATCATATACGGCGCTCATCGAAAATAAGTAAGATACCCGCGCCGGGTACTTAAACGCGAAATTGGAAGCGTGGTAGCCCCCGAAGCTGCAACCGGCCACGGCGATACGTTCGTGGCCACTATCGGATTGGATAAATGGCAAAACTTCATGATAAAGCAAGTTATCATAACAAGCGTGATTGTAGGCCCTGGAAGCAGGGAGTACATGGGTATTATACCAACTGAGAGCATCGATGCTGTCTACACAATAAATTTTGATCAAGCCTTGTTCTACGAACCACTTCACAGCGTCGATAAGGCCGCGATCCTTAGGTTCATAATATCTTCCCATCGTGGAAGGGAAAATGATCAACGGGTAGCCTTGATCCCCGAAAACCAGCATTTCAAATTCTCTCTCCAAATGCGGTGAATACCATTTTCGATAGTTTTCAATAAACATGAGATGGTTCTAATAAAAGGGAACAAACCGAGTTTCTCAAATTTATCCTTTCGGGCGCGAAAAATCAAATAAAATGTGATGAACAAATATGTTACCGCGGGGTTAAATCTCTATTGAAGCGATCATTTTACACCCCGCAATTGTTAAATTTAGTATATGGAAATACTACAGGCATTCAAACAAGAAAACTTCAGTCAATATTCCGTTTTCCTGCAACGGGAAGTGGTCTTCGATGTGTATATTCCGCAGGGTCATTTTGAGCGGAATACCTTGTTGTTACTAAACGATGGGCAAGATTTAGCCCAGTTGGGGTACACCGGTATATTACAGGATTACCTATTGCATTCCGAAGGTAAAGGCCTGTGGACTGTTGCCATCCATGCCAATAAAAACAAGGTGCAGGAATATGGAACGGCCAGTTATATGGAAGCGGAAGGGCGGGGTAGTAAGGCTGATTTATACACGAGGTTTATAATCAAGGAATTATTACCGTTTTTGAAGCATTTTTTTCATAGGGATTGGGAGCATAAGGCTTTTGCAGGCTTCACATTCGGCGGTCTAAGCGCACTGGATATCGTGTGGAATCACCCCGATATATTTGACAGGGCCGGGGTATTTTCGGGGATGCTGGGCTGGAGTTGTAATCGGGATGTTGCAAATGAATGCCGGGTGATGCACCGGCAAGTAAAAAAGGGCGCTTTCAGGCAACACCTGGCTTTCTTTTTTGAATACCCTGATAACGCGAGGGCTAATGACCTGGTTTCCAGCCATACTTTAGATCTTATTAAGCTGATGAAAGAGAAAGGATATAAGCTGAGAGAACAATTGCACCTTGAAAAGATAAAAGGAGGGAAAGATGATTATGCGACCTGGGCAACTGCGATGCCCCGTTTTCTGAACTGGTTAGGTGGGATGGGATAGGGAGTTATTTATAGTTTTCCTTATAAAAAAACACCGGCAACTTTAAAATTGCCGGTGTTTTTATTTGAATGAAAAGGTAGTCTATTGGTGGAAATTATAACGAACACCAATCTGTCCTCTCCAACGGGAAGTAAAGTTGTTGATATAGTATGGTCTTGCTTTACCATCTATATCATTTAACCTTCTCTTGTCAAATTGGTAGGCAATTTGGCCGCCGCTTTGGGTAATCGTTAAAGGTGTGGCCACGTTGTTGCTGATGAAGTAAGTGCGTCCCCATTCTTTATTCAATAAGTTTCCAACATTCAATATGTCGAAGGTTAATTGAATTTTATGTCCTTTCACGATCGGTAAATCCTGAACGAATTTGAAATCGAAAAGGTTTTCGAAAGGAGTACGTGCTGCATATTTCTCAGCTGCTTTACCGCGGCGATCTGATAAATATTTATCACTATCAATATAGTCATTCCAATCTTGACGTTGCTCTTCAGTAGAACGAACTACGTTACCACTTGAAGTAATCGGCAAGAAATTCATCTGGTTTACCTGGTCCTTAGTACCTACGTAAATCAGGTCGTTGTTACCGTTGGTGCCAGAATCGTCATGGGTAGGGTCATTGGAACCGCTGTTATAGTAAACCCAAGTATATGGAGTTCCTGATTGACCGGTGTAGAACAAGGTAACACCGGTAGCCCAGGCCTTGTCTTTACCATAGCGAAATGTTTTGCTGATCACGCCGATCACGCGGCTACCCATCCTGAATTTAGAATAACCGTAAGCAGGATCATTCAGACCCATAGTATTGGCTGAATAGCGCCAGTTGGAACTTGCAGTTGAAGAAGTACCGTCGTTTAATGATTTGGCTTCACCGTAGCTATAGCCGATTTTGGCAAATAAACCGTTCTTAGTAGATTTTGTAAATTCCGTAGTCAGGTTATAAGCAAAACCTTTGTTCGTATTACCAAGTACGATTACTTGGTCATAATCACGGGTTTGCACTTCCCAAGTAGGACGGGGACCATCACCTAAATCAACATTGCCACCATCTTTTACAACATTGACATTTGTCCAGGTAGTGTTATTAATTGTTTTAGTGAAGTTAGCTTCGATTGTTCCGAAGATTCCCCAAGGTAATTGTTGATCAACTGCCAAGTTGCTTTTCCACGATTGCGGGAATTTAAAGTTGCTGCTTGTCAGATTGACGTTGCTACCCAATGGTTGCACTGAACTGGCGAGCGCTTGGATTTCTTCCAAGGTGTATTGGCCTAGGAAAGGATCATTTCGGTCGAACCTGAATTTAAAACCATCCCCGGTAGAAGGGTAATAGTTCACACTTGTGTAAAGAGAACCATTATTGCTGTACTGGTTAGATATCCATACGAAGGGAACACGGCCGGTAAAGATCCCGGATCCACCCCGTATTTGAGTTTTACCATCCTTAAATACATCCCAGTTGAAACCTACCCTCGGTGCAAACATCAAGCGGGTTTTGGGAGTAGTTGTAGTTGAATATCCCGCGAAAATCGGGTTCTTGTCGAAATCTGGGTTCGCGATTGGGTCGGTTGAGATGATAGGAATGTCTATTCTCAAACCGGCTGTCAAACGGAAATTGTCTTTGATATCCCATTGGTCTTGGGCATAGAAGCCTAATTGCATAGCATTGAATTTCACGCCTTCCCGTTTAGAAGGATCTGAAGTAGTGTATGATACGCGGTAATTGCTAGGCTGGGCATCATTAAAGAAATCATCCAAACTACGATAAGTATAACTACCGAAGTTATTTTGAATGAAATCATTTTGAATTGAATAGAACTCGTTATTGGTTCCTAATGTGATCGTATGATTACCTCTATATAAAGTCAAATTGTCTGTTAATGTCCAGATATTTTGGGTCAGGGCATTAACTTGCGATGAATATTCGGAACCGAAATTGATAGAAGTATTACCGGATCCGTTGATTGTTACAGATGGGAACATCTCTCCCAAATATTTTCTTTTATCAACTGTGCGGTTAAAACCGATCCTCAACTCGTTACTCATCTTGTTGGAGAAGTTCGAGTTCAGTTCAACGATCGTATTGTTACTGGTCGATGGGAACGTATAAAAGTTGTTGTAATATTTAGCGTTCGTATTGCTCCTGGAACCCAGTACATTTTCAGCATCCATCAAGCTGTGACGAACGGTCAGTTTATGCACTTGGTTGATGTTCCAGTCAATACGGGCCAAGAAATTGGTAGATGGCTTATCTTTTTCCAAAGCGGTGAATCCGCCGGCATCATAACCGTACCTGCTTTGAAGTACATCATAAATTTGTTGCAAGGTATCCACGCTGAAAGGTGCCTTTCCTGTGCTCGGATCTGCCGGGTTAAAATCTACCGGGCTGGTTTGTTTGCCCCTTTCATAATTCAGGAAGAAGAATAACTTGTTCTTCACGATTGGACCGCCGATCGTAGCGCCGAAGATTTGATTTTTAAAGTCGCCGTACTTGGCGCCTGATTGCGATTTACCTACGAAATCCTGGTTTTGATACAAGCCGTAGATAGAACCTACAAACTGGTTCGTTCCACTCTTTGTAATAGCGTTGATGCCACCGCCGGTAAAACCGCTTTGCTTGATATCATAAGGATTCAAGACAACTTGTACCTGGTCGATCGCTTCGATGGAAATAGGGTTAGCGCCGGATTGGCCGCCGTTCGTACCTGAACCTGATAAACCGAATACATCGGATGTGTTGGCGCCGTCAATGGCGAATTGATTGTAACGGTTGTTCTGTCCACCGAAGGAAATACCTAGCGGGGAACCGTCGGAACCGTTGTTGTAAGTTACTGCCTGCGTACTCAAACGGGCAAAATCTTGGATACTACGGGTTACGGTTGGCAAATTGTCCAACTGGTTGCGGGAAATGTTCACGGAAGTACCGTTGTGGTTCGGGTTAATGATGCCGTTCCGGGTACCTGTAATCGTTACTTCTTGCAATGTTTTGGAATCATCCCCGAGGGTAGCGTCCAGCTTGAATGCTGTACCCAGGCGCAACTGGATGTTTTCAAATTTTTGAGAAGCGTAACCGATATAACTTACTTCCACGGTATATGGGCCGCCCGCGCGCATATTGGGGATCGTGTAACGCCCGCCTTCTTGGGTCGTGGTACCATATATGGTTCCACTCGGTACGTGGGTAGCTTTCACGGTCGCGCCGATCAAACCTTCCCCTTTGGAATCTTTAACAATGCCCTGTAGACTACTGGTTGTTACCTGGGCATAGGTAGTAACAACGCCCATCATAAGCAAAAAAGTGATGAGTAATTTTTTGAATCCCATAACAACAGATTTGATTTGTGCCGCAAAGATGGCAATTAAGTAAATAGATCGGCCAATTAAATTTTAACAAATTGTTAACTGTTGATTATTTTACATTGCTATCGCGAAAAAATTAGACTTAACATTGTTATAACTCATATATGTCGTCAAATGTTTAAATTATTATATAACTTTTTATATTTGTCAAATCTACTCTAAGTCTTATCTGTAATGGATTGTAAACGTTTCTTATATATATTTTATAAAGATTAACTTCTAGCTATTTAAAATATTTCATATTTCTTGAACCGCCCTCTGCAACATAGTTTTGTTATACCTGTATCATCTTGTTGTAATCCGGTTGTAAGTTCGGGAGAAGTAACGCAAGAATAACCTAACTTTGCGAATCAATTATTAGGAGATATTATGTTGGATAGTATAGCATCTGCCATAGAAGATATTAAGAATGGGAAACTGGTGATCGTCGTGGATGATGAAGATCGCGAAAATGAAGGCGATTTCGTAACGGCAGCACGGAATGTAACACCGGAAATTATCAACTTTATGAGTACGCACGGTCGCGGACTGATTTGCGCCCCGCTAATTGAAGAGCGTTGCGAGGAGTTAGGTCTCGACTTGATGGTGCGCGATAATACTGCTTTACATCAAACCCCATTTACCATCTCGGTAGATTTATTAGGCCAAGGTTGTACCACGGGAATTTCTGCCCACGACCGCGCCAAAACTGTACAGGCTTTAATAAACCCTGCTACGAAACCGCAAGACCTGGGCAAACCCGGTCATATTTTTCCCTTGAAAGCTAAAAAAGGCGGCGTACTGAGACGTGCCGGTCATACGGAAGCTACGATCGACTTGGCCCGCTTGGCAGGCTTCGAACCGGCCGGTGTTTTAGTGGAGATCATGAATGAAGATGGTTCCATGGCCCGGTTGCCGCAGTTAAAAGAAATCGCGGAAAAGTTTGACCTGAAATTAATCTCTATCAAGGATTTAATCGCTTACAGGCTTGATACTGAAACCTTGATCGAAGAGGAAGTAAGGGTGCAAATGCCTACCAAGCACGGCAATTTTGAACTTATTGCCTTTAAACAACTCAATTCCGGTGAAACGCATATGGCCTTGAAAAAGGGCGATTGGCAGAAGGACGAGCCCGTGTTACTAAGGGTGCACTCTTCCTGCTTTACCGGAGATATCCTGCATTCTCTACGTTGCGATTGCGGTGAACAACTGGCTGCGGCCATGGAAATGGTTGAGAAAGCCGGGAAGGGTTTGATACTTTATATGAACCAAGAGGGCAGGGGAATCGGCCTATTAAATAAATTGAAGGCTTACAAGTTACAGGAAGAGGGGAAAGATACGGTGGAAGCCAACTTGGCGCTCGGTTTTCAAATGGATGAGCGTGACTACGGCGTCGGGGCACAGATTTTAAGATACCTCGGCATCTCCAAAATCCGTTTAATTACCAATAATCCTAGGAAACGTGCCGGATTAAGCGGTTACGGCTTAGAAATCGTGGAAAATGTTCCGATCGAAATTTGTCCTAACCCGCATAACGAGTTTTATTTACAAACGAAGCGTGATAAGTTAGGGCATGAAATCATGAAAGGATAAATTTATTTCGATAAATATCATAATGCATACAGGAAGACCGGTTTCGAAAGAACCGGTTTTTTTATGGCTTTGACCTGCCGATCCTTTTATATATCTCCGGTAGATCATCCTCTATCGTATCTTTCCTGGCCGGGGCCGGGGCTATGCTATCCAAATGTGGCAATTGCGTTGTTTTAGGTGTATCCACAGGGGGCTGTTGCTGTTGGCTTGAATCTTTTATAGCTCTTAATCTCATGCTGCGGCTGAATAGCTCGGAGAATGTATTATAATCCCTGATGTATGAAATACCTACGCCGCCCCGGTTCCTGTTCGAAAGGTTATACACATCGTAATCGGACTTACTGAATGCATTGACCCGTACCCTGCCATCCGGGGTAAGTAGGTATTCTATCCTGAAATCACCGGCAAAGCGGTTAGAGGTGGCTGTAGCGGAAACCTTACCCCAATCATAGTCGCCCCCAACATACAAACGTATCCTGTCATTAAACAAGGTACTATTGATCCCGCCGCTAACAAGGTTCCGGTCGTAACTGCCGTTATCCTGGTTGCCAATATTGTAGGCGCTGTAATTAATCGTGAACCCGATGCCGCTATTTTTAAACAGTTGGTTAGACAGGTTATTTAAGATGGCGGATGCTTGGGCTGATAATGCTTGCCCCACGCTATTCTTACCCGTGATCGCCACGTTGGCGCCACCTGCGGAAGCGTCATCCGGTAAAAATTGTTGTGATACCAATAAGCCGTATATCTGGTACAATGTCTTGTTCTGGTCCTGGTTAATTTCACGTAACCTGGCCACTACCGAACTTTCATATGATACGGTGCCTACTTCCGGTAAAACGATCTTGTAAGTAATGTCAGGCTGCATCAGCGCCCCGGTTAGATTCAACAAAATATCAACCCTTTGTGATCTGCGGGCTAATTCATCCACCGTTTGGCTGGCGGCCGAATTGGATAAGTTGTAAAGGCTCACCTTGGGTACCGTGTATTTGGCATCGATATTTACCTTGGCATCCAAAGGATCTCCATTGAAAGTAATGCTACTGTTCTTCTCGATTCCAAACTTCCAATTGGCGAAATTTCGTAACGAGAAATTGTATGAGCCAGAATTGATCACGTAGTTCCCGATCATGCTAAGATCTCCATCGAGGTTTACATTGATTTGAAGGTTGCCTGATCCATTCGCAGAAATCATGTCGCCGGTTACCTGGTCTAAGATTACATCTATCTGTGCGTCCGGGTTAGCGGCTATATCTAAACGCATATTGAGCTTGGTCTCATCTTTTTTCGGTTTGGGCGCTACCGCTTCTTTACCATAAGATTTAAACCTGATAAATTCATATTTACCTACATCGCGGCTATCTGAAATAGGCAAATAGAAATGCGTATTGGTTAATGGTCTTGCCAAAACGTTCAATTGCAGATTGTTGATCGGACCATTGAAATATAATTTCGCACTGGCTATTACATCCCCGTAATACAGATCATTGTCGGTCGACTTCGTATTGAGGAACATGAATTTATTCGTGCTAAGATCAAATTCGAAGTTCATTTTATTGAAATGGTCATGGGTGATAAAGCCGTTCACCGTGGCGGTATTGTTATACTTGTCCAACATTGTAAACCGGCCGAATTCCAATAAGTTGTCGTCCATGTTGACCGTCATTTTAGGAATCCTGTAATCGGTATTTAAATAATTTACTGTAACCCCTACATCTTCCAATTGCAAGTTAGTTGCATGCACGGATGGTAAATCCGTAGTTCCGCCAACCGTAACAATACCTGTCATTTTACCGGATAGATTACTGACATACGGATCAATGAAACGTTGTAATAATGACATGGAGGTACCCTTCATATCCAACCGGGCTTCCAACTTATTATTATTCCCGAACCCGATGGCGGCATCGGCCAAGAAATCGGCAATTTGATTGTCGGATTGTACATGAAAGTTCGCCTGTTGGGTTCTTTGGTTATAGTCGCCGGATAATTGTACTACGCCAATTGAATCATCTGCATATCTAAATTGTTCGGCCCTGATATCTGCATCTACTTCTAAATGACTTGTCGGGTTGGAAATATTAATCGTTCCGTTGGCTAATCCTTCGATACGGCTCCCTGTAAGTTGAACCGGGATAATATCGGCCAGGTTAAGATTTTTTATGTTAATGATGAACCGCTCTTCATCGGGACTAAATTCGTTCGTAGATACAATTATGCTTTGATCGTTCCGTGAAACTTGCACGTTATGGATGGTTAAGAAATGAGTTGACCAATAAATTTCACTGCCCGGGGTAACTTGCCACTCTTTTTCATTCATCGTGAAGGTAGAGTTCAGGAAGTTGATTTTTACCCCGTCAGAAACGGTAATTAACCTGGCATAGAAACCGTCTAGTGCGCTGGTATCCGTATCCCTTAAGTTGAGCTTTATAAAAGCGGTATCTTTACTTGAGCTGGCAACCAGGCCCGGGTTTTCGAACAATGTGCTATCTCGCCAAGTTAATTCCCCGATCATCGTGCTGAGGTTTATCTTATCAAGATCCCCCTTGGCAACGATCTCTAAATCCTTTGCTCCAACGCCGGCATAAGCGGCGTAGGGAACATTGGCATGTAACTGTAAGTTGCCGTTTTGCGTATTTAAAGTACCGGAAACCCGGGTATCATTAAAACCTTTAATACTGCGATCGAATGAAGATAGAATCTTATCTATCGCACCGAAGTTAAATTCAAATGAGAAATCTTGTGGTACCAGTTCATCGGGACTTTTTGTATAGAAAGCCGGGAAATATTTGTTCCGGTAAAATTGCAAGGTATTAGGGAATTGCATGAAGTGGTAGTCGCCTTTAATATAGCCGCTGATTTCACTTCCTTGTATGTTCAGGACTTTCTGGTGATTATCGAGCACTTCTGTTCTTAAGGCGAGGGAGTCAAATTCAATTCTTTTTTGATCTTTAAAAAGGGAAACATCGTACAAACGCGCTATCCCGTCGAAGTTATCGATACTATTCCCTGCAAAATTCAGGTAAGCTTTGGCTTGCAAGGTGATCGAATCTTCCGTGATGTGTAAAGATTTGAGGTCACTTTTCCGCAGGTCCGCATCGAATTGGAACAGGGGCAACGCGCCGTTAAAATCGATGGTGCCGGCAAAGCTCAAGTCCAAATTGGGATCATCAACTTCTAATGAACCGTTGAAAAATTTCCGGCTTAGTTCTCCCTTGGTCGTGATATTTTGATAAGGGTAATCCCTGATATTCAGCTCCTGTACTTGGGCGTCAAGGCTGGCCCTCAGGTTGTGAAAGTTAAATCCTGCGCCGTCAATCTTCGCATTAGCCGTAATTTCGCTAAAGTTGTTATTATTCAGTAAGGCGCCCAGATCGAAATGATCTGTCCTGATGTTACCGCTGTATATAGGTATATCGCCGCTGGTTTTAAAGTTTAGATCCGAGTTGAAATTCCCAAGGTTCGTACTGAAATTACCGTAAGCAACAAAGTCGTTTATGAACCCCGTATAATTTCCTTTAAAGCTGATAAAATCGAGCAAATGGATTTGTACCGGGTCGATATTGGCTAGTTCCGGGAAGAAATGCAAGATATCCCGGCCATTCGTGGTTAGTTCCTGTGCGTCGAAGCTGATAAATGTTTCATATATGTTAGGCAACCCGCGCATTTCGAGGTTACCTTTTACCTTGGTTGCGGTTCCCCCGGTTATTTCAAAGTTTTCCCCGGTTAAGTTGCTCACCGGGCCATGGGCCTTACCATTAATTTTAATATCGGTTTTCCAATCGCTTAATTCGGGGGCGAAATAAGCGATATCATCTGATGATAAATAAGAATTTCTGAAATTCGCCCGCATGATAACGTTGTCCACGAAATCATTCATATCAGATAAATCATTGTACTGCATGGTGAAATAGTCTCTCAAATGGCTATTAGGAGTAACCAGATCCATATTGTCCAGTTCAATTTCCACGGGCGACATTTTAAAGCGGCCGGTTAACTTGGTTATTTCGAACCCGCTTCTTTCATTCGTACTTAATTGCAAATCTGCGAAAATGCTGTCTTGCGATATGTGGCTATTGGTGAGGGTTAAATTGATTTTTTCAAACCTGATATAATCCGGTTTAAATACGCCTTTCCGTGGTTTCGTACTGTCGTTATAGCTATCAACGCCAAGCAATCCATTTTTTAGGTGTAAAGATTTTACTATTAATTTCCAGTTGTCATTATTCCATTGCAGCGGTTTTAATATGTTGACGGAATCGCCGGGAGCCGGCGTATTGGCCATCGGAGAGCTAGTTGTATTGGGGCGTTTGGGCCTGGTAGCCTCGTAAGTATTAACCACGAAGGAAGGTTGATCTAAGTCTAGATCATTGATCAGGATATCCTTGTTTTTCACGTCGAGGCGGTCGGCATCCATGTAAATTCTTTTGGCAGAAACATAGTAGTCTTGACCGACCCATCCGTCAACATAATTGAACCGGATATTTTTAAGATCTATTTTTTTTAAGTCGAAAGCGAGGTTGGATTGTTGCCCGGAAGGTGTTTGGGATGTGGGGTTGGAGAAGGCATCGATCACGAACTGGTAATTCCAGGTGGAATCATGCGGCGGCCTGGTGAGGTTAATTTTCGCATTTTGTAAACCCACGAATTTCACCTCCGGTTTATCCACGAAGAAAAACCAATCGGTGATGCGCATGGTTAGCCTACCGGCATAGAGCAACGTATCCTGTTTTTGATCTTCCACGTATACCCCTTGCATCAAGAAGCTGTTAAACAGGCGGAAGTTAACCCTCTCTATTTCAACCTTGGTGTGTAAGGTATTGCTAAGCCGCTTGGTTACTTGCTTAACAAGAAAATTTTGCATGAAAGGTGTATTCACTAAGATGCTTGTTAGCAGCAGTAGCCCTAACAAACTGATCACCACGATTCCTAATATTTTGCGAAACTTTCTCAGTGCAATCGACATTTATCCGGCAAAAATAACTGAAATGTACCACCTAACCCTTGGTAATGAGCCAAAAATCAAATATTTCTACCAAGGGGGACGCCTGGTAGTTCAAACGGGTTATAATCACGATTATTTTACAAAAGCTATGCCTAGAATGCGGTTTGTAAGCACATGATTTAAATTGATCATTTACATGATAACCGGGTTAACCGTATAACCGGCTTCTCTTAATAACCGTATTACCCCTTGCGGTCCGCCAAGATGCATGGCGCCCACGGCGATAAAGGCGGATTGTGATTTGGTGATTTCTTCTATTACTGGTATCCAGTTTTTATTTCTGCGGGTCAATAAAATATCTTCGAAACCTTTCATGTCCGGGGATTCCATGCCCAATTGATATAAAGCGTCGATATCCTGTTTTTTATAAGCATCTAGCAAGCGGGAAAAGGAAGCTTTTTGTTTTGGCAGTTCTTCGATGGTGGCCAGTATTTGACGGCAGTAGCTGGAGTCTGGGATGCTGTTGAGCATTTCTAACTGGCTCTCCACCGTTTCAAGTCCTTCCACGTTTTTATGCTGCTGCTTGGCCATTTCGCTGAAGATATTCTCATACGATGTTGTTTTCTTACAATTAGCCAGCTTGGAAATAATTAAGCTCATGATGCTAAAGGGCCTGAACTTCTTCACCTGCTCCAGGTTGATGCTCACATTTTCAGAGAAGAAACGGGAGACCTTCGGGTAATCATCACCGAAAAGCATTTGCAGGGTCGTGTCGCCGTGCAACATCATATGCGGGGCCATCTTGGTATACATTTCCGGATCATCTATATCGATCTCCAGGTAAATCACTTTCGAGCTTTTTACCGCGTTGATGATCCCGGGACTAATGTTTAAATCTTGTTCGCAGACCAGGTGGATGGTACCGTAAAGGTAACTGGGACTTTGAATCTCCTTCCCGGATATTTCCCACAGCAACGATTTTTCCTGTGCCTTCAGGGCAGGGATACCGAGTACCGACAAGAAAAGGGCTAAAAAATTTTTTATCATGGTATCAGGCCGTAATATTTTTTAATTAATGTAGCTAATAAAGCGATATCGCCCGGTTCATGTACCGCGGATATCACTGCCCGGTTCACAGGGGGACCGGAAGGGTTGGGGTAAGCAAACGACGATACCAGGATATCATGTGAAAGCAAAAACGGGTAAATCGGTTCTTTCCCCGGTATATCTTGTAATAAAGATATGGATAATTGGGGATGTTGCCATACCTGTTCCACTTCTTCCATGAGTTCATGCATTTGGCGGGCATTGCCCAGGAGTTTGAGGCGGGCATTATCATACAACTCACCCGCTTTTAGCCAGGCAAAAGCGCTTGCGGGCATCATGGGCGTGGAAGCGGTAAATTGCGGTAAATGTTTCAACTGCGAAATCGCGGCAGCGGAAGATGCAACCACTCCTCCCTCGGCACTAAAGGCTTTACTTAAGGAAGCCGTTATCATTAATTGAACCTTGTCATTGGAAGGTAGTTGCGAGATAATTCCTTCCCCTTCATCGCCCAAGATGCCGAACCCGTGGGAGTCATCAAGAACTAACCATACCCTTTTCTCAACCAGGTCAAGCCAGCTGTAATCATTGATTTTAGATGCCAGCGGATTCACGGAATCCCCAAGAATTGCGTACTGATCGTCTTCGCCGCCGTTAATTTGGGCCAGGCAGTTGGCCGACCAATCTTCCCAACTTGCATTTTCGACAGTTGTTACGCCTTGTATCAAGGAGCTATGGGTGCCTGGAGCATAAATAACGGTGCCCTTGGTATAAGCGAAGGCGCTGGCAGCTTGCGCTGCAAGGTAGCCGCTGGAAAAGCTCGCGGCCGCTTGTTGGAAAAGGCTGCGGCTCAGCGCATGTTCCAGTTCATCGTACAATTGTAATTGAATATTGGCAATTCTAGAAGAAGGGTGCAAGCTACCGAAATGATCCAAGCCTTCCTTCATATATCCAAGGAATTGCTTGTTTTGATGCATCCCGAGATAGGCAAATCCCGAAAAAAATAAACATGTTTTGCCGTTGTCAGATTGGCGTACCGTTCTAGCTGGCGTGGAGAGTGAGTGGAACATTATTTACTTGGCTTAGTTCTAAGGATAAAATGAAATTCCCCGGTGTAAACTTTCATATCAAAATGATCGTCATCAAGTTGTACAATATTTACAAGGTGTTCCGATTTACGGCTTTTATTTTTAGCGCTGGTAACGGATATGATTTTCCCGTTGCTCAGTAGTTCGTAATGCCCCGTATCGGGCACATTATCGATAGTAGCAATGAAAACGTTATTATCTAAAAATTGGTAATATACATTGCTGTAATAGCCCGATTTAAAATCCTTCGCTTGCGTTACCTGCGTAAGATTATACGGGTCATTCGGCGGTACCTGTACATCGTAAACGCGCCATTTTTTATTTTTTAGCAACTGATCCGTTTTCGATGCATTGCATGCTACTAAAAACAGGAGCAGCAACGTGGAATAATATATTTTTAATCTCATGCTAATAAATGTTTTGACCTTAAACTTTTCTAGGGATAGATAATGATTGCCACTGCTCTTTTTGAAGCATCTTCCCGATATATACAATTTGACCAACATGATCAGCGTAATGGACTACCTGCCGGTTGATGGCATCTATCGCGGTATGGGCTTCCTGTTTAACGAATACGGTCCTGCTAAAATCTTTATCTTCTAAATCATGCAGGGTATTGAAGAAACATTGCCAAGCCCTGTCCCAAACTTCCAACAATTGTTTTCTTCCTTGAAAATCTTTACTGCTAAATTCTTCATCACGGTTTCTCCATGTTTTTTCCCCATCTGTATCCAAAAAATCTGTAAACCGGGAAACCATGTTGCCCGCGATGTGTTTCATCAAGATAAAAATGCTGTTTGAACCCGCGCCGGGTTGCCAAAGTAATTGTTCGTCGCTTAACTGGGCGATCGTTTTTTCCGCCAGTACTTTCTGTGCTGCCATTCTCCTGCACATGCTATCCACGTAAATTTTTGCGTCCATCATTCTGTATTTGGATACCAAGGTAATTAAATTCCTGCTACGCTATCATCTCCACGTTTATCTCCAACAGCTTCAATTTGTCCATTCTCCCCGTGCTTGATAATTAATTCTGTTCTGCCAATGGCTCCCCGTTTATGCACCTTGTATCCCATTTTTTCTAAGGCTTCTATCACCGGCTCCGGGAAGTCTGCCTCCACATCGATTACGTCCGGCAACCATTGGTGGTGGAACTTAGGCGCATTTACGGTTTCCATGGCGTCCAGTTTAAAATCAATGACATTGAGTAAGGTTTGAAAAACGGATGTTATAATTGTTGATCCTCCCGGTGTGCCGGTTACGATGTACGGTTGATTCTCTTTCAAAACAATCGTCGGTGTCATGGAGCTGAGCATCCGTTTGCCGGGAGCAATGGCATTGGCTTCGTTGCCTACCAGCCCGTACATATTGGCTACACCAGGTTTAGCACTGAAGTCGTCCATTTCGTTATTAAGGAAAAAGCCGGCCCGGCTTACAACGACCTTTGAGCCGTAGCTGCCATTTAATGTTGTTGTGACTGAAACGGCGTTCCCGGCTGCATCCAGTACGTTAAGATGCGTCGTTTGTTCGCTGGGATCGGGTATTTGTCCTGCTTGAATTTGTTCGCTATTCCCGGCAATTCCCGGTTGATAACCTTGCATTCTCCGGGTAAGGTACCCCGGGTTAGTGATAGCTGCAACAGGAACGTTTACAAAATCTTCATCTCCAAGAAATGCGGCCCTGTCGGCATACGCACGTCTTTCGATTTCTGTCATTAGTTGCACTGCTTCCGCGGAATTATGTTTGAATTTCCCGATGGAATAAGGCTCAACCATGCCCATCATCTGTTGTAAAATGATCCCACCGCTAGAGGGTAAGGGCATCGTGATAACTTTGTATCCTTTATATGGAAATATTATAGCGTCCCTGTATTTCGCTTTATAATTTTTTAAATCATCTAGGGTAATAATGCCGTGGCCACGCTGCATTTCTGCTACGATCAATTGCGCGGTTTCCCCCTCGTAAAAGCCCTTTTCTCCCGCAACGCTGATGCGCATCAAAGTATTGGCAAGATCGGTTTGAACCAAGGTATCGCCTTCCTGCCAAGGCACATCTCTAATAAATGCATTCCCGCTGGTATTGAATTGCTTGAAGCGGGATTGTAGTGAATTCAATCCCCTGGCTTCGGCAGCCGTCACCGCGAAACCCAATTTTGCTAATTCTATAGCTGGGGCGATTAATGTTGCCATGGGCAATTTTGCATAGCGGTGCGATGCGAATAAACCGGCCACGGTTCCAGGTACACCTACAGCTAGGTGACCATCGATACTCTTACGGCTATTGACCGAGCCGTCTTCATCGAGGTACATATCGCGGTAAGCCGCAGCAGGAGCCATCTCCCTGTAATCGATCGCCAAATTGCGGCCATCGTTTAAATGTGCCACCATGAATCCTCCGCCACCGATGTTTCCCGCTTGTGGATACACTACAGCCAATGCCCATTGCATGGCAATAGCTGCATCTACAGCATTTCCACCTTTTGCCAGGATCATGCGACCTACTTTGCTTGCTAAAGGGTGGGCGCTCGCTACGGCAGCCTCCCGGAATATCCCGTGTTTTTCAACCTTGTAGTTGAAGGCTTGCACCGTTTGGGCCCGCACCTGCATTTGAATGCTGGCCAGCAATAAAAGCAAGCCGGTTTTGCGTAATACCGATATGATCATAGTTGAAAACATTTCAGAATAAATTTAATAGGAAAGTGTGTAAGATCAAGGTATAAAATTGATAACCCGGGTTTTTTCTCTTGCCGTGGTAACCTGAAGGAACAATTTTGCAGTATCTTTAAAGCAATTTAATCAACCGCTATGCGATTTTTGCTATCCAGTATGATTTTATGCTCCTTGCTGATCCAGGGTGCATTTGGACAAGAAATTCCATCTCCAGAATCGTTTTTAGGTTACCCCTTGGGGAGCCATTTTACCCCTCATTACAAAGTTGTCGGCTATTTTGAAAAAGTGGCAGCCATTGCGCCAAATGTGAAATTGCAACATTATGGCGAAACTTACGAAGGGCGACCCTTGATTATTGCTACGATCACCTCATCCCAAAATTACAGCCAACTTGAAGAAATCCGGGGAAATAATTTGAGCCTATCCAACGGGAACGAGGCCAACACGAAATTACCTCCCGTGGTTTGGTTGAGCTATAATGTACATGGCAACGAGGCCGTATCTTCCGAGGCGGCAATGAAAACATTATATGCTTTATTGCAAGCGCCTTACGCCAAGTTATTAGATAATACCGTTGTGGTTATTGACCCTTGCTTAAATCCAGATGGTAGGGAGCGGTATATCAATTTTTATAATAGTAACGTCGGTAAAAAATATGATGCTACACGGTTTGCGCGAGAACATAGGGAACCCTGGCCAGGAGGGCGTTCCAATCACTATTATTTTGATCTGAACAGGGACTGGGCTTGGCAAACGCAGGTGGAATCTAAGGAGCGTTTGAAAGTTTACCATGAATGGATGCCGCAAGTACATGTAGATTTTCATGAACAAGGGATTGATAACCCTTACTACTTTGCCCCGGCAGCAGAACCTTTTCATGAAGTCATTACGCCTTGGCAGCGGTCTTTCCAGGTTACCATTGGTAAAAATAACGCTCGGTATTTCGATGAAAATGGATGGTTATATTTTACCAAGGAAGTCTTCGATCTGTTTTACCCGAGTTACGGGGATACTTACCCGTTGTATAATGGAGCCATCGGGATGACTTATGAGCAAGGGGGATCCGGTGCGGCGGGATTGGCCGTGATGAAAAGTGACGGGGATACTTTGACTCTGGAAAGTCGGATTGAACATCATTTTACAACCGGCATAGCCACCATCGAAACTACCTCCCTACATGCAAGGGAGGTAATGAATGCTTACCGCGACTATTACCAACAAGCTCTAAAGCAACCTGCCGGGCAGTTCAAGTCTTATGTAGTCAAGGGTAAAGATCATCCCCAACGCTTGGCTGCATTGGCTACACTATTACGTAACAATAAAATCGACTTTGGTTATGGTAGTGATGTGCAACGTGTCAATGGATGGAACTACCTTACGGGGAAGTCCAACGCGGTAACAGTTTCCGGTGAAGACATGGTGATTTCAGCTTATCAACCGCACAGTACCTTGTTGCAGGTATTGTTTGAACCGAAGTCGCATTTGTCGGATTCCGTCACTTATGATATCACGGCTTGGGCGCTGCCCTATGCATACGGTTTGGAAACTTACGGGTTAAAGCAGGATATTAGGCCGGCAAATAAGGAATTGCCCCAAGCTAACGTTGAGGATATCACAGCTGGAAAATATTATGCGTACGTGTCGCCATGGTTAGGAATGAATAACGTGAAATTCTTATCCCGCCTGTTACAGGAAGGAATCAAGGTGAGGTATGCAGAAGTACCTTTTGTTGCTAATAACCGTACTTTTCCAGCGGGCTCATTAATTATCACCCGCGCGGGAAATCATCATATCAACCGTTTCGATGCCATCATACAAGCGGGTGCAAAGGATTGCAATATTGAACTTGTACCGGTTAACACGGGGTTTGTAGATAAGGGCGCCGATTTTGGTTCCAGCAAGATTCGTTATATCAAACCACCGAAGGTAGCATTGCTGGCAGGGAAAGGAGTATCATCGCTAGGAATGGGGGAGGTTTGGCACCTTTTTGATCAACAATTTGATTATCCCTTGACCGTAGTAAACCAAGAAGATTTAACATCTATTGATCTGTCAAAATTGGATGTACTGATTTTAGCGGATGGTAGATACAATTTTATCTCCCTGAAAGAAAGTGCGGATAAGTTGAAAGATTGGGTCAGGAACGGTGGCAAATTGATCGTGATGGACGGTGCAGCGCAACAATTGGGCACGGGCGATTGGGGATTTAAATTAAAATCAGGAAAGGACAATGAAGAAAAGGAAAAAGATGAGAAGGCCGTTGTACCGGAGCTAACCGCTTATGCAGAAAGGGAACGCGAGAGCGTTAAAGATTTTATCCCGGGGGCAATTTACCGGGTTGACATAGATAATACACACCCATTAGCATTCGGATACGGTACAACGTATTTCACACTTAAACAGAACGACCAGGTTTTCGAATGGATGAAAGATGGTTGGAATGTCGGTGTTATCCGTGATGACAACTATCTAAGCGGTTTTGTAGGCGCTACTTTGAAAGATAAGTTGAAACAAGGAATGTTGCTCGGCGCCAAAGAATTGGGGGCGGGGCAGGTTATTATTTTTGCCGATGACCCGATTTTCAGGAGTTTTTGGGAAAATGGAAAATTATTGTTTGCCAACGCGGTGTTCTTGGTTGGAGAATAGCCGCGTATAGAGAGCGGGTATGCCTTCTCTCTACGCGGGCATAAAAAAATCAATCGTATAATTTCCTCTTAATGTTACAACCAATAGAAGCCGTAGCGTTGGGAGAAACTGTTTTACCTGCTAAATTCGCCTTGATGGCATTCACCAGGTAGGCTTCTTTTACATCGGCCGCATTACCGGGATGATCATCGATGGCGCCTTTATATATAAGTTTCATGCTTTTGTCGAATAAGAAACATTCGGGTGTTCTATCCGCAGCGAAGGCATCGGCAAGTTCCGCATTTTTATCGATCACGTAATACCAGGCATACTGTTGCTTCTGGGCGTAAGCCTTCATGGCATCGTAAGAATCGCTATAATCTCTTTGGGCTTCATTTGAATTAACTAGTATGACCCCGATCTTGTTTTTCAGTGCAAATTGGCATACATCTTTCGTACGCCCTTGATTACGTATTACATAAGGGCAGGTATTGCTGGAAAACATTACCAATAAACCATTAGCCTTCTTAGCATCGTTCAGCGAAACAGTCTTCCCACTAACATCTTTCATTTTAACACCTGCCTTTGGAGCAGTAGATCCAATTTCGAGTGAAACTTCTTCCCATGCAGGTTTGAAAGCAGTGGCCATCAATGCAGAGCAAGCAATCAATGCAATGGTCCTCTTCATAGTGTATGGATTTGATCCAAGATTAAATTAAGTAAAATTTATGAAAAGAAATACATATATGTGTTGAGCGGGTATTCAATGATTTTTAACAAAAAGCATCGGCATGGCTATCAATAGGTTGGCTATTCATCGTCTTCCTGGAACATATTATTTTCTTCCTCCTGGGCATTCAATTCTATCTCTTTCGCGTTGTTGATTTCTTTTAAGGCGCCGATGCTGGCATTTAATTCGAAACCGATGAGTATGATAAATGAATTGAAGTATATCCAGAGCATCATGATAAGGATCGTGCCTATTGAACCGTAGATCCTATTATAATTACCGAAATTGTTGACCCAAAATGAAAAGCCGAGGGTTACCAAGATCATTAAAAAAGCGGCTAGGGTAGAGCCGGGCGTAATGAATTTCCACTTCGTTGTAGTAGCGGGACCAAACTTGTAAATAAATGAAATCGTGAAGAAAAACAGCAGTACGATAATTAACCAGCGCGTGGCTCCTATCAGGATGCGTGTATATTCATTCATAATACCCAATTCTTTCAGGATATAGCGGAATAAGTTTCCCTGGGTAACTATTAACACCAAGGTGGCCAGTACTAATAGCACTAATAATGAGGTAAGTTTAATCGCTGTAAGTCGATTCTGCCACCATTTACGTCTTTTAAAACCCGGTAGCATTTTTTGAAAAGAGCGCAAAATTCCCATAACACCGTTGCTGGAGTAGTAAAACCCGATCACGAAAGCCACGGAAAGTAAACCGTTTCTATACGTGTACAGGAAATCGTGGATCATTTCCCTGACGATCATGTAACTATTATAGTTCGGGGTTAGGCTCTTAGCCAGGTCATAAAGGGTAGGTTCAATGTTTTGCAAGGGAATAAACGGCACCAATGTAAATAGGAAAATGCAGAACGGGGGAATAGCCAACATGAAATTAAAAGCAATGGCAGCGGCCCTATCGGCCAGGTTTCTACTCTTGATCTCCTGTAAGAAGAATTTTAAAACATCGTAAAGGGCAGCGCCACCGAAACCGGGCAATATCCATATTTTGCTCTTATTATGTAGATATTGATAAGGGGCTGAACCTTTTAATGTCCGTTCTAAATTGATCATGGGTAGGTAAGTAGATAGTACTAGGTGTAAAAATACGGTTTTAGAAATATTGGGGCAATAAAATAGGAGTACGTTTTTTTTATACGTACTCCTATCTCCTATATATAAAATTTACCTGATATTCCTGTTTTCTAATGCCTTGTGGTATTTCCGCGCGTTAGAGAGGTGTTCCTGCCAGGATACGGCAAAGTCATGGTAGCCGGAGAAATCCGATTTAGCGCTGAAGTACATGTAATCGCTATTCACGGCATTCAACACGGCATCGATGGAGGCCGTGGAAGGTGTGCAGATAGGGCCTGGAGGCAACCCTTTTACATAATAAGTATTGTAAGGCGAGGGATACTCCAGGTGTTTATTGTAAATTCTTCTTAAACCGAAATCTTGCAACGCAAACTTAACGGTCGGGTCTGCTCCCAATTTCCAACCCTTCCGCAAACGGTTCAGGTAAACGCTGGCTATGACAGGCTTTTCGTCATTCTTATTGGTTTCTTCTTCAATAATCGATGCCAGGATGATAGCTTCATTAGGGCTTAAACCTTTATCACGCGCCTTATCTTTACGTGTTGATGTCCAAAATTTATCATACTCTTTTTGAAGCTTCTCGAAGGCCTTGGTTGCCGTGGTGTTCCAAAAAAATTCATATGTGTTCGGCATAATGGCACACATAACGGTATTGGTGTCTAAACCGAATTGCCTCAAGTATATATTATCTTGTAAAAGATGTTGAACCGATGCGGAATCGGCTTCAAGATTTTTACCGATGAGGCGGCAAAAGTCTGCCCTGGTTCGTAGTTTGTTGATCACCAACCTAACTGGAACTTGCCTGCCATTTCTCAGCATCCTGACGATCTCGAAATTACTCATCCCTTTCTTGATCTGGTAACGCCCCGCTTTCACATTCTCAGGATAATCTAATTGTTTTGCAACGAAGCTGAAGATATCCGGGTGAGTCACGATACGTTCGGATGTCAATCCATCGATTACATCTTGATAAGTGCTCCCGGTATGTATGTAAAAATAATTCTTATCGCTGAATGCTTTAGAAGTGGGGCCAAAGATCTGGTATGCCAAGTAAACGGCAACACCTGCCAAAAGGCAGAGAATAGCGACGATTATTCTCAGCTTGTTCGATCTTTTGGGCATATGAGTTTTTCTTCTGTTCATCTCCAGTTAATATTTTTAACTACGCCGGGTGGAAGGGTAGCGGGTTTCTCATGAAAAAACCCCGCACAAAAAGGCGAGGTTTAGAAAATAGCTTATATACTTAGACTTATTAAGTTTGCCGTAATTATTGTGCTTGGCTATCAGCCGGGGCTGTTGGCAAGGTAGCCGTATTGGCCGGCGCTTGGCTAGGCATGGGAGCCGGTGCGGTATTACCTATATTTTGTTCCATGATACCTTTTTGTTGTTGCCCTCCAGCACCTTTAGGTGTAAAAATAGTTGATGTCATGCATAAAACTGCAATGATCGTAGCCAAGATCCAAGTACCTTTTTCCAAGGCATCGGTAGTTTGGCGAACACCCATTACTTGAGAACCCACACCACCTAATGTACCACTTAATCCACCACCTTTAGGGTTTTGTATCAGGATGATAACGCCTAAAAGTACACAAGTTAGTACGATAAGTATTCCAAATAAAATTAACATAAATCTGTTTTATTTATAAATGCTTGATTTGTAGTTCTAGATCTTTGATCTTTTGCGCAAAATAAAGATTTTTGTCGGGATAAAGCAAACTTAATTTTTGGTAAACTGAAATTGCTTTCTTATACTGTTTTTGCGATGACCATATTTCCGCCAAGGTCTCTGAAATAATATCATCTTGGAGTGTAATAGAGTCAATTGCCATTTTTTCAACCCTTTCTGATACTTCCGGCGCCTCATCCTCATACATCTTACCCAGTTGCTGATGGTACCAATCCTTGGACGATTTATCGCTGAAGTTTTGTTTTAATTGCCTTAACCATGAGGTGAAACTCTTCATTTCCCTGGCGCCTTTCTCATCCAACGCATCCGCATCCGCCGGACTTTTTAGTTTTTTATAGGCGAAATAATCCTCGGTATACAATGGTTGGAACGTTAATTCGTTGCCGGTAAACTCTTCGGCTTCGAAGGGGCGGATCTTGATCGGTAATGCCTGTTCTGCTTGGGGAACTTCCGCTTCTTCGAAGGCGGGCTGCGAGATGGTATTTGTTTCCACTGCTGCGGGGTTACCCGTTTTTTCGCTGACTTCTTCCTGTACTGTTGATTCCATTTCCGCTGGTTCCTCTATTGTTTTCGTATCTAAACTGCTTTCAATGTAAAAATTACTGTCTTCTTCCTCTATTTCCGTTTCATGGAAATGCGCTTGCGAACTTAATGGCTCTACATTGCTTGTTTCTTCAAGTTCCACGGCGGTAGATTCCTCTTGTTCCGCTTGTATCAAATCGTGGTATTGCCCAGTAGCAGTGGTTCCGTTAATAGTCGTGAACACTTGCTGGGGAATGATTTCTTCTTCGATGCCCCCCTGGTTTGCGGCCTCCATTTCTTCTTCGTTTCCTGCAAGGTTGAATGGAGCCGTTTCCGGCGGTTCTTGCTCTCCCGGGGCGCCTGTGTTTGCGATTCCCGCTTCCGCTTCAACGCCATCTGTTTCATGTGTACCTGTTACAGGGATAATTGCTTGGGGCGCTTCCCATTCATCATCATTATCTTCTATGCTGATTTCAGCAGCCGTAAGGCCGGGTACCTCCGTAGAGAGGTCATCTTCCGTAGACCCGGAAGGGTTCGGGATGACTGCTTCCCATTGTTCCCCATCATCTTCCCTCGGGTGTTGTTCCAGGAGATTATCAGCCGGTATTGCCGTTGTAGTTTCAATAGGGGCTTCTTCTTCCCGGGGAGTTTCAGTATTTCCGCTTGGAACAGCGGGTACTACAAATGCTGATTCGGGAACAAATTCATCTTCGCCGGGATCCGCGATGTTGTTCTCGTCATACGCTTTTTCTAAAATGGCAGCTGATCTCCCTTCAAAGTGAATATTTTGCGCGGGCAGTATATCCATTTCATCACCGGGTGAGCTTTCATCTTCGAAACTGTTTTCAAAGTTGGGCGTATCGAATGGTTTGAAATCCTGGTCCTCTGTAAAACCGGGTTCGATACCTGCGGAAGTGTCCTGCTGATCCGCTTCTGCCAGTGGAGAGCTTTCTTCCAATGGAAGAGTAGTCAGCGGTATTTCCCGGATACTTTCCTCTATGGGTTGCGTTATAAACTGGTTAAAGTAATGTTGGTTAGAGCTATACAAGCGCGCTTCCTTTATAAGGGGAAGATTCATGTTAGACTCGGCAGCAAATTCTTTTTGGGCAAGTAACAAATGTGCCGCAGCAAAATAAGGATGTGCTGCCACTAATTGTTCCAACTCGGCTTTCGATACTTGATGAAGGCTTTGCTGATGAAAAATATGGTGGATAATCTTATTCGCGGTCATTTTGCTAAAATATTAAAATAATGTTACCAATTCGCGAATGCCCTGTTGAAAATATCGTCGACTAGCTGTGGAATAATCTTCTCAAGCAGCCTGGGTTCGGCTTCACTGGGCGTTTGCGTCGCTGGAAAATCTTCCGAGCGGGAGAAAGTCTGGTTGCTGAAACCTTTCTTATCCCCGATTCTTTTTGCAAATGTAATCGTTACGGTTACCGTCAAACGGGCATTGGCCGGTTTGTCGACATCGGTTACGGCTACGCTGGAGAAGGAATACCCGGTAATAGCGCCTTTGAAATCATAATCAGCATTGGCTTCATTGGTTTGTGTTAACCTTGTTTGCGACATGATTTTTTGGCGCAAACCCTCCGTAATCCTTTGGCTGAGGGTCGGGTTATTTAAAGGAGCCCGGTTTTCAATAAAGTGTACATTTACAGTCTTGGCATCGTTATCGATACTAGCGCCTGTCAGCGAATATTTTATTGAGCAGGCATCTATTATAAAAATCAATCCTAGCAAGAGCCATATTCTACTAAACTTGGCCATAGAAGTTGTAAATGTAAGCGGATATTTAGAAAACATAAAATTTTTTATCATATTTTATTGAAAATTGGCCAAGGACTTAGTCGTTGATATTGTACTCTTTCAACTTGCGGTACAAGGTTCTTTCCGAGATACCGAGTTCCAGTGCCGCATCCTTCCTTTTACCTTTATGTTTTTTCAAAGCTTTCACGATTAGTTCTTTCTCCTTGTCTGCAATGGACAGGGTTTCTTCCACCTCTTCATGTTGTGCTATTTTATCACCCGAAAGCAAGATCGGTTGATGGCTACCCGCATTTTGACCGGCATTCATTTCGGCCGGCGCGTAATTATGTAATAGATCCGCATCTTGGTAGGCGGGTGCATGGGCGATGTTCGGATTTTGAAGGATATCAAAAAACATTTTTTTCAATTCGTTGACATCCTTTTTCATATCGAAAAAGAGCTTGTACAGGATATCCCTTTCGCTATTGAAATCGCCATTTTGTGACTTGTTACCGCTGTTGGCTAAGACGGGTAATTGTTGCATGGGCACTTGCTCCGGCAAAAAGCGTTTCAGTTCTTCCGACGAAACTAATTTTTCTTGCGCTAAAACGGAGATTTGTTCCGCCATGTTTTTCAATTCCCGCACGTTACCGCGCCAAGGGTAATTGATCAAGATATTTTTAGCTTCATCATCCAACTGGATAGCGGTGGTTTTATACCGTTCTGCAAAATCTACGCAGAATTTGCGGAACAGCAAGGGAATATCTTCCTTGCGATCCCTCAATGAAGGTACGCGGATGGGTACGGTATTTAAACGGTAGTATAGATCTTCCCTAAACTTTCCCGCCTGTGTAAGATCCAGTAAATCGCGGTTGGTAGCCGCGATAACCCTCACATCGGTTTTCTGAACTTTAGATGATCCTACCCGGATATATTCACCGGTTTCCAGCACTCTTAGCAAACGGGCTTGCGTACCTAGCGGCATTTCTCCAATTTCATCGAGGAAGATCGTACCGCCATTCACCGTTTCAAAATAACCTTTCCGGCTATCTACCGCACCTGTGAAAGACCCTTTCTCATGGCCGAATAGCTCGGAATCTATCGTTCCTTCCGGTATGGCGCCGCAGTTAACGGCAATGAAAGGATTATGTTTGCGTGCGCTTAATGTATGGATGATTTGAGAGAAAACTTCTTTACCTACACCACTTTCACCGACAATCAGGACCGTTAGATCCGTATTGGAAACTTGGGCGGCCACGGTTAAAGCATAATTCAATGCTGCTGAATTACCAATGATTCCAAACCTGTTCTTAATGCTTTGAATATTATCCATGTCGAATATGCTTTTATTTGTCCGGTTAATGCCCTCCTGTGTTTATGCTTCTACGGGCTCTACAACTTCTCCCAACAGGGTAGCCGCCGTGCAGTCATTTACTTTTACCATGACATATTCCCCTTTCTTGTAATGTTCCCTTGGGAATACGACAACGCGGTTTTGATCGGTACGTCCAAATAATTGTTCTTCGGAGCGTTTGGAGGTTCCTTCGATCAGCACTTTCAAGGTTTTGCCTACTTCCTGTTGCATGCCCTCCAAGGCGTGCCTGCGGTGAAGACTTACCACTTCCGTCAATCTTCTTTTCTTTACTTCGTCTGGAACATCGTCTTGGTACCTGCGGGCTGCCAATGTACCTGGGCGCTCCGAATAGGCAAACATATACGCTAAATCGTACTTGGCATATTCCATGATGTCGAGCGTATCCCGGTGATCTTCTTCCGTTTCCGTGCAGAAACCGGTGATGATGTCGGTAGAAATGCCGCAACCCGGCAGGATTTCCTTGATACGATCTACTTTCTTCATGTACCATTCGCGCGTATAAGTACGGTTCATCAGTTGCAGTACCCGCGTGCTGCCGCTTTGAACCGGCAGGTGGATGTATTTGCAAATGTTCTCGTACTTAGCCATCGTGTAGAGTACTTCATCCGTAATATCCTTGGGGTGTGAAGTACTAAAACGAACGCGTAATAAGGGGGAGATCAAAGCCACTTTTTCGAGCAATTGCGCGAAGTTGGTGCTTTGGTCCTCACCATTTATATAATAGTAAGAATCAACATTTTGTCCCAGCAGGGTCACTTCGCGGAAGCCCCTGTCATATAAGTCCCTCGCTTCTGCAACGATCGAGTGGGGATCCCGGCTGCGTTCGCGGCCGCGTGTAAAAGGTACCACGCAGAAGGTGCACATATTATTGCAGCCACGCATGATCGATACGAAGGCGGTGACGCCGTTGCTATCTAGTCTAACGGGGTTGATATCTGCATATGTTTCTTCGCGGCTCAGTAACACGTTGATCGCTTTTTGCCCGGTTTCGGCTTCTTGGATCAGCCCGGGAAGGGTACGGTAAGCATCAGGACCCACCACGATATCTACCAATTTTTCTTCTTCGAGGAACTTAGACTTCAGCCGCTCGGCCATACAACCCAATACCCCGACTAGCATCCCCGGTTTGCCGCGTTTCAGCTTGCGGAATTCCGTCAAGCGTGTACGAACCGTTTGTTCGGCCTTTTCGCGGATAGAGCAAGTATTTAACAATATAAAATCTGCTTCTTCATAATTCCTGGTAGCCCCGAATCCTTCGTTTTGCAAGATTGAAGCGACAATTTCACTATCGTTGAAGTTCATTTGACAACCATAGCTTTCTATATAGAATTTTTTCGCAAATTCATTTACCGTTTCTACCCCGGGAGCGTATGCTTCACCTTGGCGACTTTCATCGTGCACTTTTTGATCCAACATTCCATCAATTTTTGGACAGCAAAAATAATCAAATAAGTCGAAAAATGACATTATGACAGGATGAAATCCTGGTTTTATCAGATCATTTTCCTGTAAATGAAAATCCCCGCAGCATTTTGTAGCGGGGATCGGGTAATTTTTATAATCATGCAGTATTAAGCTGCTGATATTGATAACTTATCTTTCAACCAACTATCCTTGATAGGCACCAACCATTTATTCTTGAGATCTTCCAGGTTGAGAACGGTATTGTCCAGGTACAAGGTGTCCGGTGAGATATAGCCTTTTTCAAGGGCATAGCCAACTTGGGCCATCGGCAATAATTCAATTTTATCTTTCACGATGAAGCCCAACAGGAGCCGGTCGAACATATTAACATTATACTGCCTTTCGATGCTTTTTATGATTCTTACGGAACTATCGGTGCTACAACCACTTACCGCTGTTTCCGTTTCATCGGCAACGAGTATGATGGTTTGGTTAAATAATAATTTACCCCAACCTTTTACGCCTGCACCGTGTGCATTCCATTGCATCACGAATTGATCCAGTTGTTCGGTAATTTCTATCGCTTCACGTTCCATGAACGGGCGGTTGCTTTGATAAATCCAGACCCTGGAGTTACCTGCAAAATCCCCCGGTAATATATCGAGATAATTTGTTTTCATACGGCAAAGTTACGAATTCCAATTTATTGCATGCTTTCCGCTATAATTTCAGCCAGGTCCAATACTTTTACATCATCTTCTTTGCCCTGTTCTTTGACGCCATCGGTAAGCATCGTCATACAGAAAGGGCAATTCATGGCTACCACGGAAGCGCCGGTTTCCACGGCTTCTTTTCCGCGCTCGGTATTGATGCGGGTATTACCTTTTTCTTCTTCTTTAAACATCTGCGCACCACCTGCGCCGCAGCACAATCCTTTACTCCGGCATCGCTTCATTTCAACCAGCTCGGCATCAAGTATTTCGAGCACTTGCCTGGGCGCTTCGTAAACATCATTAGCCCTGCCCAGGTAACAGGAATCGTGGTACGTGATTTTTTTACCTTTAAAAGTGCCGCCGTCTTTCAGCGTTATTTTGCCTTCATTGATGAGTTGTTGCAGTAATTGCGTGTGATGCATAACTTCGTAAGTACCGCCCAGCTCGGGGTATTCATTTTTCAAGGTATTAAAACAATGCGGGCAGGTCGTTACGATCTTGGACACATTGTATGAATTTAATACCTGGATATTATTATAAGCCATCATTTGGAATAAGAATTCGTTCCCGGCGCGCCTTGCCGGGTCTCCCGTGCAAGCTTCTTCTTTACCTAGGATAGCGAATTTCATTCCTACTTTATCGAGGATCATGGCAAAAGCCTTGGTAATTTTCTGTGCCCTTTGATCGAAACTCCCGGCACATCCCACCCAGAATAAGATATCCGGTGTTTCCCCGCTCGCCGTATATTCCGCCATTGACTTTATATGCATGTTAATAGTTTTTTTAATGAAAAAGAATCTTGATGAACTAGGCATTCATCTCTATAGCCCATTTGTCGCGATCATCCGGGGAAAACTTCCACGGCGCCATGTTGTTTTCTATATTGCTGAACATGTTCGTCCACTCGGCAGGAGCCGATGAGGCTTCCATTACGAGGTGCCTTCTTAATTGCAATATGATATCCAGCGGGTTAATGCTTACAGGGCATTCTTGCACACAGGCGTTGCAGGTAGTACACGCCCTCAGTTCTTCTTCAGTGATATAATCATATAAAAGTGATTTGCCGTCTTCTTTAAAATCTTCTTTTTTATTCAGCTCTTTGCCAACCAACTCGGCGCGGTCACGGGTTTTCATCATGATTAACCGCGGGCTCAGCGCCTTGCCGGTGGTTGTAGCCGGACATGCGGCGGAACAACGGCCGCATTCGGTGCAAGTATAAGCATCGAGTAAGTTTTTCCAGGTAAGATCTTGGACATCCTTGGCGCCGAACTTCGGCATTTCTCCCGTGGAAGGTTCGGTGGGTGCCATTTCCGGCTGCATCGCATATAGTACTTCCTGCTGGATGGCAGGCATATTCTCCATTTCGCCTTTGGGAACCAAGCGGTTATAAAAGGCATTCGGAAATGCCAATATTATATGGAGGTGTTTGGAATAGGGTAGGTAGTTTAAGAATGCTAATATCCCCAAAATGTGTAACCACCATGCGCCTCTTTCTATGCCGATCAAGTTTGCATCGCTCAAACCGCTAAATACCGGGATCAATTGGCTGCTGATCCAAAAGGAGCCTGTAGCCGTATAATGTTCGTGGCCACGGGCTTGTAAGATTTGATCCGAAGTATTCATGCTTAAGAACAGGCACATCAATACAATTTCAGTGATCAAGATCAGGTTGGCATCCGTTTTTGGCCAGCCATTCAGTTCCTTGTTGGCCAAGCGTTTTACATGGATGATATTCCTGCGGATTAAAAAGATCGCGCAGCCTAAAATTACCAATACGGCCAATACTTCGAAGCAGCCGATTAATACCGTGTAAAGACTTCCTGTAAGCGGCGCGAAAAGCCTGTGTTTACCGGTAATGCCATCGAGGATAATTTCAAGAATTTCGATATTGATAATCACGAACCCGGCATAAACGAAAAAGTGTAATAAACCCACTAATGGATTACGGAACATCTTCTTTTGCCCAAAAGCCAGTAATAACATGTTCTTCCATCGTTGACCCCGGTTATCCGTAAGGTCAATGTCTCTTCCCAATAAGATGTTTCGGCGTATTTGCATCACCTTCTTAGAAAATAAGATGACGGCAATTGCAAAAGCAATTACGAATAAAATTTGTTGCATTATAGACATTTCCTTCCGATTTGACGCTTCAATTTAATGTATAATCTGTTAACAATGTTATTATCGGCCAACATTTTATGTATTTTTACAGCGGTTATAACCAAGGATATGGAAAATAAGAATGTAATACTGTCGCAAGAGGTGATCGCGCAAAAGATCATCCGCATCGCATACGAAATATATGAACATAACAGTGCCGAGAAAGGTATTGTTTTGGCCGGTATCTGGGATAGGGGATCGATCATTGCCCGCAAAATAGCGGATCAGCTCAAAGAAATTTCCGATATCGACGTGGAACTAATCGAATTGAAATTGAATAAAGAAAATCCTTCCCAAGTTGATATTTCCAAGGAGATGGATTTTACAGGTAAAGTAATCGTGGTGGTTGATGATGTAGCTAATTCCGGTAGAACAATGTTATATGCATTAAAACCCTTCCTTAATAATTTACCAAGAAAGATTCAAACTGCCGTGCTCGTGGATCGTAAGCACAAATCATTCCCATTGTCGGTCGATTTTGTAGGTTATTCCCTGGCAACGACTTTGCAGGAGATGGTAATGGTAGATACAAATGGCGAAGAGATCGTGTCCGCGTATTTGGTGTGATAGGGCTTGATCGGGTACCGTGGGGTTGATCCGTGCGGGGTAGAGAGGAGGCATGCCTTGACTCGGCGATGAAATAATTTTCCGGGGGAAAGGATTATTCATCGGTGAAATCCGCGCAGCCCGGGAACATCAGAAGAGCCAATGTCCTTTCCAGTGTCCGTCTGTTCTGTATTCCAATGTTGGCGCCGGAATTTTGATCATATTCATTACTTGGAATAATATCTTCAAGCCTTTTTTCTTGGTGGGTATTTGCGTGAAATCTATATCCGGTGAAAGATAAAATTGCCGGAGCCGTTTTACGTGGTTATAATCGTAATGAACGCCATCATATTCCCAGGTATTATCATCGCCGCCGTACATGTTTTTGCCGCCATAACCGAGGGCAAGGTTAAGCCATTTTAAACGGTGATTTTTCTGTGCGGAGAATGCAAACAGGTTAACAGACAGCCAATATGTTTGCCCGTTATAATCTTTCAATACCCTTTCCGGAAAGCCATTACCAAAAATATCATCCGTCCTGTTCTTGATAACGGGATCACCCGGATATTTTTCGCCTAGATACGAAAATTTCAAATGTATCCTTTGTTCATCCCACGCTAATTCTTGGCTCACCATTAAGCCGGTACCTAGGAGGTTGGCGCCCATATCTTTCCAAGAAAAGCCCCATTCGCTGGAGTATCCATCCAATACTTCGATGACAGATTGATATACAATACTACTGGCAGCCCCTAACCAAATTTGTTTTTTCTTCGGGATGCCGGTCCAACGCCACAATTCCCTGCTGTATTTTGCAGTCATGTAGGCGGTGAAAGCATGCCCGATCTTATCCATCTGCTGCCATTCCCTGCCATCATTAAAAAAATGAAACGAAGTTTTATCATAATCCTTGTACCAATATTGATTGAGAGCAACGAGCGAACCGGCTGTTAGCCCGGCAGTAAATCCGCCCATGATCCAAACCCTGGAAGGTACAGTGGTGTCGGGAATATCTGTAAATCTTAAACGTTGCTGTGCGGGAGCAGCAAATATGAAGGAAAAGTTGACAAACAGTAAGCATAATATCGCCCGCAGGTTCATTTTCAATAGGATCGTAGTTCAATGATGTTCCCGGCAATAAAAGTATCGCCGGGAACGGAAAAAGTTCAATATTTAGCGGGGCTTATAACTTCATGTCTGAAATTATACCCTTTATTTTTTCATTTAACTGGGTTTCTACCGTATTAAATTCGCCTTTGCTAGCCAACGGCGCACATACACTGAAATAGAATTTGATTTTTGGTTCGGTACCGGATGGTCTAGCAGAAATTTTACTGCCATCTGCCAAAACAAATTGCAAAACATTGGAAACCGGTAAATCTATTCCCGTTACTTGGCCACTTTTCAACTCCGTGATCTGTTGCGTTTGATAGTCGTAGATCTTCAGCACTTCCGAGCCGTTGATAGTGGCCGGGGGGGCAGTACGGTAACTTTGCATCATGGCAGCAATCTCTTCTGCGCCTTTCATGCCTTTCTTAGTGATGGAAATCAAGTGCTCCTTGTAAAAACCGTATTTGGTATAAACTTCTATCAACTGCTCAAATAAAGATTTGCCACTTTCCTTCGCGAATGCAGCCATTTCGCAAATCATCGCCACCGATGCAATGGCATCCTTATCACGCACATTGTCACCGATCATATAACCGTACGACTCTTCGCCGCCGCATACGAAGTTTTCTTTTCCTTCCAAGCTATGAATTAAAGACGCGATCCATTTAAAGCCGGTCAACACGTTGTAGCATTGAATTTGATGTGCAGCGGCAAATACATCGATCAATTCGGAGGTTACGACCGTTTTACAAACGAAATCATTCGGCTTGGCTAAACCTTTTTGCTTGCGTTGTTCGATGATGTAATTGAATAATAATGCAGCGGTTTGATTTCCGTTTAGCAAAATCCAGTCGCCTTCTAAATTTTTAACGGCAATGCCTACACGGTCAGCATCGGGATCCGTTCCTAAAAGGATGTCAGCATCCAATTCCTTGGCTTTCTTTAAGCCCATGCTCATCGCTTCGGCCTCTTCTGGATTCGGGTAAACAACCGTTGGGAAATTGCCATCCGGGCTGGCTTGTTCTTCTACTACATGTACTTTATCGAAGCCGAAACGTTTTAATATTTCCGGTACCAAGGTGATTCCAGTTCCATGGATCGGCGTATACACGATCTTGAGATCATGTTGTTTACGGTTCACTTCCGGGTTAATCGAAAGCGATTGTAGCATAGATAAGTAAGCATCATCAATTTCTTTGCCGATGATGTGGATAGGAGCGGCATCGCCATTCCATTTCACATCATCGATGCTGGCGATTTGTTCAACTTCGCGGATAACATTTTTATCATGCGGCGAAACTAACTGGGCGCCATCATCCCAATATGCTTTATATCCATTATATTCTTTCGGGTTGTGGGAGGCAGTGAGGACGATGCCCGCGCTGCATGCCAGGTGGCGAATCGTGAAAGACAGTTCGGGTGTAGGGCGCAAGCTTTCGAAGAGGTACACTTCCACGCCGTTGGCAGCCATAACATTGGCAGCAACTTCAGCAAAGTAACGGCTATTATTCCTGCTGTCGTGCGCGATGGCTATTTTAGGTACGCCGTTTACAACGCTTTTAAGGATGTAATTGGCGAAACCCTGCGTGGCCATTCCCACCGTGTATTTATTCATCCTGTTGGTTCCTACGCCCATTACCCCTCTTAGTCCACCGGTACCAAATTCCAGGTTCCGGTAAAAGGCATCCATTAATTCTTCCGGGTGTTCTGACTCCAAGGTTTTCACTGCTGCTATCGTGGCCTCATCATAAGGCGGTTGCAACCAGGAATTTACTTTTGACTGAATGTTTGCATCCATATAATTCTAGTTTTCAACAACTATTTAAATTGGGAATGTAAAGTAACGATAAAAAAATGTAAGCCAAAAATCAGGATGCTTTGCAGCGGAGGTGAAATATTACTAATAAATGAATAGAAACTTTAAATAATATCAAGAGAAATTACCATATTAATAGATGGTGTCGAAATATTTAAATAGGCTTTGAGGGAAGTTGTACGTATGCAAAAATCTTTCTATCTTTGCGGCGCAATTAGGGGAATTGCTAGATAGAAAATCTCCGATTGCAAGTATAAAAACATTTTTTTAAAAAAACAACCCCTAAAGATGAAAAAGATCAAATTTTTGGTAGCGATGGGTGCTATCGTGTTAGCCGCTAGTTGTAATGGAACAAACTCAAACAGGCCTCAAATTACATTGGAATCTACTGTGAACGAGCAAATTTGGCCTGATTCTGCAAAGCAAGATTGGAAAGGGTTGGTGTACATCCACCCGGTGATTGAAATTTCCATTAAAGCGAAATCGTAATCATTTCGTGGGAAACTGGAGATGTTCCTTGGAACAATTCCGGTGAAAAATCCCTTCACTACTAAACTAACGTGATTATGATGGCAGATTACAGTGATAAACGCCGGTTACATTTATAATATGTTTACCGGCGTTTTTGAATGTAGAACTGTTTCATCCCCGATCCTGCGACTAGTTGGAAGCCCGCTTTAATAACCTACCACTTATTTCCAGCTACCACCGTCATAGCCTTACTTTCCGCTTATTTTAAAATTGTATGAGGAACTGTTCATCCAAAAAATTACTTTTGCGGTTATGAGGCGGTCTTATATTGATGATTATAAACAGAAAGGATTACGTAAACAACTGGTAGACGGTATCCGTGCTAAAGGAATCACGGATGAGAATGTTTTAAACGCGATCGGTAATATCCCCAGGCATTTCTTCCTCGATAATGCTTTTGAAGGTATTGCTTACGAAGACCGGGCATTTCCAATCGGTGAAGGTCAAACTATTTCCCAGCCTTATACGGTTGCTTATCAAACCCAATTGCTGGAGGTGAAGCCGATGGAAAAAATTCTTGAAATCGGCACCGGGAGCGCTTACCAAGCTTGCGTGCTTGCTGAATTGAAAGCTAATGTTTTCACGATTGAGCGGCAACGCAAATTATTCGAACATAACAAACAATTTTCTTTCTTAAGCAAATACAGGACAATCCGTTTCTTTTACGGTGATGGATACGAGGGGCTCCCTACTTATGCACCGTTTGATAAAGTATTGGTAACGGCTGCTGCTCCCAGTATTCCTACCAAATTATTACAGCAGTTAAAAATTGGCGGCAAAATGGTGATCCCCGTCGGTGAAAAGGATGTACAACGTATGCTCCGTATTACAAAAGTTGGAGAAACTGAATACAATACGGAAACCTTCGATGACTTCTCTTTCGTACCGATGTTAAGTGGTAAAAATGGTTAAAGTATTCTGATCAAATACGGCTTAATCTACTTTATTACTATTCTTTCTACCGCTGATCTTTCCAAGATTAAATCCTTAAACTAACAGTATTAATTCCCCTGGGAATCTTTATGGCTAGCCAGCAACTTTTTTCCTGCTAAAAAGATTCGGATCGATCTTCCCGAAGCGGTAACGTATATTCAAACGTATCAACCTGCTCAAGCGTTTTCTTTCGTAATCCTGGATAAAGTTAGCCGTTTCTATATGGGAGCTGTACTGCCTTGTATTCAATAGGTCGCTGATATTTACGGCGATAACTAATTTATTATGCTTCATCAATTGCTTGCGTATTCCAAGGTCGATGCCGTTCATTGGTTTAGATGATCCCTGGGCCATAATGTTTGCCGTGGCATATCTTCCGGATAGTTGCAAGCTGAACTTGCGTGGAAGTCTAAATTGGCTGTTGAAGCTTATCTTTAAACTGGCATTTTCCCTGCTGTACGCCGCCGTATCCAAAATGCCATCAAAGCGGGCATAAACCCCGTGAAGGGTCGTGGTATGCGTCCACCAGTCCGTGATCTTCCACCTGTAGGTGGCCATGATTCCCCAATCTTGGTTGGTTGCCACGTTTTGCGGCATCGTGGTGGTAATGCCCGTCGTTTTGTTGATCGTACTGACACGGTCAACGAGATCTTCCGTCCGGTTGTAATAAAACCCGGTATTCAGGTAATTCCTGGTTTCCGGGTAATACTCTGTATAATTTAATTCCAATTTATGGGTAAAGGAGGGTTGTAGTTCGGGGTTGCCGGTACGCAGGTTCTGCGGATCGGAATCATTGATATATGGTAATAATTGGTCAAAGCGCGGGCGCTCGGTTCGCGTGGCATAATTAAATACCAGGTTGCGATTTTCTTTCAAGTCATATTTTAAAAATAAACTCGGGAAGAAGTTTAAGAACTTATTGCTTACCGGTAAATTCTTGGTATATGAATATCCTTCTAATGTGACTTGTTCTACGCGAAGTCCCGCTTGGTAACCGATCCTGCCTAGCACATTGGCGTATGTACCGTATGCGGCAAACAATTGTTCATCATAATCGTAATGGTTGGATAAATTTACACTGGTGTCGAATTGCTTGAGATCAAAATCGTATATCAAGGCCAGGTTGTTGGTGGAATGATCTCTTTTGACCGCTTTAGCGCCGCTCTCGAACTTACCTTTATTTCCTACGGGCGTCGTGTAATCTACCTGGGCATTCCAATATTGTTGCCGGCTACGGCCCGTGTTGGTCCGAAGTTCCCGCCTTATAAATGTATCGGCCGGCATGCGGAATACGTCGGTATTGTATTCGCTGGATGGATCGCTATGATTACCGGAGTGGGTAATATATGCTGTTAGTTCCTTGCCGGCTTTTTCATATGTCCTTTTGTAATACAACGTGGTACTGTTATTACCCCCTGTTCTTTGCCCGTGATTATCGCGCAGGCGGTATTGGCTTTGCATGTAATGCTCGTCGAGGTAGGAGAGGTAAAGGCTGTCATTATTACTGTTGGAATAATTACTAAGGCCTTGGCTAATCGTTACCGTGTTATGATTGTTGATATAATAATCGATTCCTATTTTACCGTTCCAGTTATGGTTACTGTAATCGTTAAAAGTAGATTGATTGAAATAGGAGCTACTGTCTTGGTAAAGGTTTTTCCTGCGGCTTAGTCCTTCTCCGTTCCCGTTACCGTTCCGCATATTTAGATGCCCAAACAAATTGAATCTCCTGACCCTTAAGTTTCCATTTACGGAAGCATTATTTTGTCCGCGGTTGTCAATCCCCGCTGTTAGCATCGTATTGTAACCCATCGCACGATCTCTTTTTAGAACGATGTTGATAATGCCGCCCCCTCCTTGGGCTTCGAACTTTGCCGAAGGGTTATTGATGATTTCTATCCGGTCGATTGATTCTGCCGGAATTATTTCCAATGCTGTTTGCGGATCTCCGAAGGGAGAAGGTTTACCATCAATATAAACGGAGATACTTTTACCGCGGATCGTCACATTATTGTCCATGTCCACGTCAACGCCCGGCAGGTTCCTCAATGCATCGGTGGCGGTACCTCCTTCGGCTGTAATGATGCTGCTACCATCAAATACTTGCCTATCTATTTGCATGCTGAATGCAGGTTTTTGCGAAGTAATTTCAACGGCGTTTAACTTTTTCCCCTGCGGCACTAGTAATATTTTCCCCAGCTGGGTGTTGGGTTGGCCAGCCACCACGTTACAAGCTGCTTCATATGTTTCATAACCCATGAAAGTGATCTTTAGCACGTAGTTGCCTGGCTCTTGAACGGGGATCGAGAAATGCCCCTTGACATCTGAATATATTCCACCGAGTAAACTTGAATCCCTTGCATGAAGGAGTACTATCGAGGCATATTCTACGGGTTGGCGGGTTTGCTGATCCTGGATATTACCTGTTACCTGGTAATTTTTTGCCTGGATAGAATCTTGGGCAAAAAGGTTTACACTTAGAAATATATTAAAGACCAGGATGTAAGCAAGGAATCTCATGTACGGGATGATAGATAGTTTAGCCCGTAAAAGTAAGCAGCGGATCGCGCTATATTCCCGATTTGTGATAAGCGGTGCTTACAATGGATTATAAAATGAAAAGGAACGGCTATTGGCCGCTCCTTCCCTGGATTTGATTGTTATAGCGCGTAAAAAACTAAAATGCCTGGATATCTCCCATGCCGTTCTCTCCTTTATTACTTTTTCTCTTGAAGAGTTGCATGTCCATTTTCCCGAAGCGGTAGCTGATATTTAGCCTGCCGATTTCAGATTCCCTCTTGCGGTAAGAGCTTTGCTTATAGCTTGCCGTTGCTAAGTCCATTCCAAATTCACGGGTATCGAACACATCCGACCAGGTAAGGGTTACGGATAATGCCTTGTTCTTCAAGAAATCTTTCTTAATCGATAGATCCAAGGTATGATATCCCTTGATCGTTCCCTGGGTGGAAGTAGGGATCATCATGTAGCCCCTGCCACCGCCGCCGCTGCTCGGCAATGCAATCGCGTCGGCCTGGTATTGATAGTTTTGTTGGAACGTGAAGTTCCAAGGTAATTTAACTTCCGAGTTGATCTTTGCCAACCAGCTGAAACCGGAGTTTTGGGACTGCTCATTGTTCGTGTTAATACTCAAATCGGTTTGGAACAGGTTCACGTTCGTGGTCAAGCTCCATATTTTAAACAGTTGATTTTTTAATGTCAGCTCGGCGCCGTAAGAATTACTCCGGTTTGCATTCACGAAGCGGGTCAACATGCTATCTCCCTGGATTGGTTCCGTGTAAGTAGAGATCATGTTGTTGGTATTCCTGAAATAAACGCTGGCCAAGAAATTATGTTGCTTCCATGTTTTCATGTAAGAAAATTCGAAGCTGTTAGTGTATTCCGGTTTCAGGTTCGGGTTACCTTCCCTTTGGTTATACGGATCGGTAAAGTCCCTGTACGGAATCAACTGGAAGAAGTTAGGGCGATTTACCCGGCGACTATAATTCAGTTGTAATTCTTGCTCGTTTTTTAACCTTTGTGATAAGTATACACTGGGGTACAATCCGGGCACAGCCTTGGTGGGTTTGTATTTTACCCCGGCGCTTTCCCCGGCATAAATATATTGTTCCGCGCGTAGGCCGGCTTGGTAACCGAAGTTGCCAATGCTGTTGGAGAAATTTACATAACCTGCATAGATTTGTTCGTTGTACTTATATGCGCTCGACAAACGATCGTTGTAAATGTCCTCACCACTATCGTTATCGCGATCAAATACCTTGTAATCGCTGGAATAATCGCGGTAAGTACCTTTTAAACCGAACTCCAGTTTACCGTTTTCGCTTACCGGGTTTACAAAATCTGTTTGCAGGCTGCCGAAAGTGCTACTACCTTTGGTTCGTTGATATTGGAAGCTAGAAGGTAGGGTAGTGTTACCGGCTCCATCGAGATAATCTGTATATATATCACCATCGCGAGAATTATTGCTTTTACTTAAACTGAAATCAGCCGTCCACTCTTTCTTGGGTTTGGCATAAGTATGTTTCCAACCCAATTGCGTGGTATAATTTCTAAATTCAAATTCACTGATCGAGTTACGGAGGTTTTCCATCAAGGGATCCTTGTTATAATTCGATGAAACTGTTCTTAGATCCTCCGTATTTTTAAAATTACCTGCCACGATGTTCTGCGATAAGGAAATCGTGTTGCGGTTATCGATGAAATAGTCTAACCCGGCACGACCGAACTGGAAGCTGCCCTTGCTGATGCTATTACTAGATTGATCCTGGTAAGAAGTATCCTTGCCCGGTTGGAAATAGGTCGTATTGGTTTCCCCGCGCCCCCAGTTTCTATTGGCATTAATGCTGTAATTGGCGAAGAAATTGACTTTTCCTTGGCGGATATTGATGTTACCGCTACCGTTATACTTTTCCCCGGTGGCAATGCCACCTTGGATCATCCCGTTGACCCCTGCTTTTTTATTTTTTTTCAGTACGATGTTCAAAATACCACTCATACCTTCCGCATCATATTTGGCAGATGGGTTGGTGATCAATTCCACGCTTTCGATCGCATCGGCAGGTATCTGATCTAAGGTAAGGGTGGAAGGTCTGCCATCCACAAAAATTGTCGGAGAAGCATTTCTTACCTTGACATTCCCGTCTATATCCACGTTAACGGCAGGGACGTTTTTTAAAACATCGGTGGCGGTTCCTCCAACGCTGGAAAGATTCCTGTCCACGTTAAATATCTTTTTATCGATCCCCAGCTGGAAATCGCTTTTCTGACCGGTTACTTCAACGGCAGCGAGTTCTTTTACATTGGGCTTCATCTTGATGTTGCCCAAGTCCTGGTCCGTTGCCCGCGGGGTAACCGTTACTTTTTTATAGATCGTGATATAACCCATGAAGTTGATCCTGGCGATCATCGGGCCAAAGGGTAATTTTTCGAAGTTGAAGTCGCCGTTGCCTTGCGTAAGCATCCCTGTAATCAAGCTGGAATCTTGCTGTTTGAGTAGGGCTACGGAAGCATATTCAATCGGCTTCCCGGTAGAGGCATCTAATAGTTTTCCGTAAACTCTACCGATTTGGGGCATATTTCCCCCGGGCATTCCCCCGGGCATTCCCCCGGGCCTCTTTCCTTGCGGCGCTTGAGCAAATACCTGGAGCTGAAAAAGCAGCAGGATAGCAAGGATGTTGTAACTGAGTTTCATTATCAAATTTGCTTTTCGACTGATTTAAATGACCTTTTTTACATAAACTGGCCGTAAATGTAGTGGCAAATCGAGTCGCTCGGGGGCGTATTTGATGAAAGGGGGAATTTTCGCTACGAACTTCTTAAAAATGAGGTCAAAAGGTATTAACATTCGTTAACACAAGCGTAGTTAATCCGGCTAAAATCCAATGGCAATGCACCATTGAATCCATCCTGCAACGAAACCGAATGCTGCGGCACTCCATTGTATCGCGGTAATGGTTTTACCCATTTTTCCGTAGAAATTTTGGGATAATTCTTCCATGGAAACCGTTTCGATCTTTTTAGCAACCAAACCCGCAATATCTACTTCTTCCGCTGTTTTGTCGAGGTACTGCCCGATTAATTTCGGGATCAGCTCATCCAGTTCACCCATCAGGGTTGCCTTCATCTGGTTAATGGTGCTGTCACCGATGAACATCGCAATCACGGGCATCTTTTTCGGTAATTTATTTCTCAGGAAATCATCTATATGTTGTTCTACGAAAGGTAATATAGCCTTGATTTTTTCCGGGGACGCGATGGATTGCTTGATGGAATCAACAGGGAATTGTTGCGCTACATATTTTCCCAAGTCATTGGCGATGGATGGCTGGTGTTTGGGTAAAATTCCCTGTAGCGTGAAGAACCCTAAGTTGACCGGGCGGATCGGTGAAAAAATCAACTTGAATATTACCCAGGTCACAAACCAGGTAATAAAGGCACTTATTACAGGGATCAAATATAGCATACCAAGCAATTTAGACTTGCAAAGAAAAGATAAATAGTTGAAAATTAGGCAATACCTGGGGCGAATAAAAAAAAGCACCGGGCAATTACCCAGTGCTTTTCGGGGTGACTGATGGGTCTCGAACCCACGACCCTCAGAACCACAATCTGATGCTCTAACCAACTGAGCTACAGCCACCATCTATTTTTTCGGAGTGCAAATATAAGAGAATTGAAATCTTATTTCCAAAAAAATGTCCCATAATTGAGAACAATTTTTTGTCACGATGGTTGAATCAACTATTTAAAATCAACCCAAAGTACCTTGGCCACTTTCTTTTTCCCTCTTTTCTCCACCATCATGGTAGCGAAGCCGGTATTGTCCCGGTTCTTGGAGATCATTTCCATGTTGATGAAGTTGCTGTTTTTTTTGCCCGGTTCACCGAAAAGGAATTGCCGGTCTATATTTTTCCCATCGTAAATGGCAAATAGGGTATTCGTTTCGCTTACATATTTCACATTTTTAATAGAGCGGTAATTGGTTCGTTCGTTATTAAAATTCTTGATATAATCATTATAGATTAGAATTTGATTGCCGCCAAGCTGTAAGGCATCGTAAGAATAATAGCCCATAACCTCATCCCGGGTTATTTTCCGTCTAAATTTCCAATCGGTTTGATTCCTGTTATACAGGTTAAATTCATATACGGATCCCTCGGTTATCTGTGCTTTAGGAACGGCATATGCATCTAATTCTTTGCCACGTGTATCCAGGATGGAAATACCGATTTCGCCTAAGCGGGTACTGTACGTATCCATTCCCCCTTGCGTGGACCCGCCGGATGACTGGTAGCTATGATGATGCACCTTCCTGTCTAATTCTTCATAGAGCAGCGTGATGCTGTTATCTTCATTAATTAAAAAATCTTGTATTTCGCCACCATAAGCATGTTTGTATCCGAGGTATTTATTTACATATTGATTCAACAGGTCCTGGGTAACTAAAAAGCTGCCCGTAGATTTCATCTTATCCGGATCAATAATATTGACGAGCAATTTAGTTCGCCTGAACCTCAGGAGGTCGTTACTATTTGGATTAACCGCACCTTTGCCCTTTTTCCTGTGGTCAATCCGGCTGACGAGGTACAAGCTACCATTGTTGCTATTCAACTTCATGGCAACATTTTTAACCGTATAGTCATCACTATCTTCAAGTATTGAACCGTGGAAATCGGTATCACCGGCATCCAGCTTGGCGATACCTACGGCAGATGCTTTCCCTCCGGTACGCCTGGTATTAAAAAGATAGGTAATCAAGCAAACATAATGATCCTTGTTTACATACAAATCTACCGGGTCAATAAAGGTGAATTTCTTTCCGGGTGAATCGTAAAAAGATTCGCGGATCAAGTTATTACCAGGAGAATAGTGGCTTACGTGCACTCTTTTATTGCCCTTTTCGAAAGAGTTAAATGTTAGTATGGCATAATATTCCGAATTGGGATCTTTACGCACGATGAAGCCCGAGCGGGCCATGGTTGAGAATTCAACTACACCTAACCTCATCAGGCTAACATTTTCTATCGTTTTGATCCTGGTTTCCGATATCTTTTTACCCGTGGTACCGCTGATGAGTATTCTAAAGAGATTTAATTCACTGCCCATCTGTTTTTCTATAAAGACCAACAGGTTGCCATCCGCTTCGAAATAACCTTTTAGTTCGGCGTTTTTCAAAGCCCTTTGTCTAAACCCTTCGATCTCCATTCCCGATTGGCTTTTTTTCTTGTGATCAGGCCCGTAAAGGGTGACAGTGATACCATTTTTGAGCGAGAAGTTTAGGAATAAAGTATTACCGTTTTTCAGCAAGATGACCCTGGCGCTACCGGTTTGCGGTTCTTCAAATCCATCGCTTGTTGCTATCCGGGGCTTTATTTTCTTATCGTCTTGGGCATGAACGGCTTTCAGTGGCAACGCAATGAACAAAAGCAGCCATAAATACTTTTTAAGCATAGGTAAAGTTAGGTTTAGGGGTTTAGAAAGCGCCAAAGATAGTAAATGTTTAGCACTACCTGTTATGCAAAACGGGCCACACCTTTGGCCCGTTTTGCTATCAATAAATGTTGAAGAATAATGCTTACGGGTTTTGATCTCCCGGGTTAATATTAGGATTGGCATCTATTTCAGCCAAAGGAATTTGAAATACCCAACGTTTATCATCATTAGGCACCGTGATCGGGTAAGGGTGGTTGCCGTTTCTTACCAGGTCTTTTTGATAACGTTTTAAGTCGAAATACGACATGCCGTTTTCTGCATACAATTCTTTTCTTCTTTCCAGTAAAATGGCATCGATGATATCCTGCTTAGGAGTGTTGGCGGCCAGTTTCGTTGCATTGGGATCCCTTAAGCCCTGTAACTCGAATAGCAGGTCAATGGCTCCTTGGAGCTCATCCTGTTGCGCTAAGGCTTCCGCTTCAGCCAACAACATCTCCGCGGAACGCATCAATAAAATATCTCCTTGAATAGCGCTCGTGGAACGTGAAGTATATTTCGTTGTCTGGTAAACGAGGGCAGGGTAACCTGCTACATCGCCCCAATACAGGAAACGGCTCTTACGGATATCGGTAGCGCTGAACAGGTTCACGAAACTTGTATTGATAGCTATATTTCTATAATAACCATAATATGGATCCATGTAACTGAACTGTGAATAATAACTTAAACTTTGTTCATCCGGAACCGGGAACGCCCAGATCCAACCGCTATTGGAAACGCTGTTGAAGCCGGAGTTATATTCAGCGTTAGAGGTCAAAGGGAAACCTTCCCTGGCAGCATGCGCATAAGTGCTAACTTTTTCCCAGTAAGCGGCATTGCCGGGTGCGAGTTCCTGGTAAACTTCAGCAAGAATGCCGCTGGCAACATTTTTATTGATCCTGAATTTCCCGGTACGATCTGTTGGTAATTTATCAACCGCGTACAGCAAATCTTCCAGGATCAAATCATACACTTCTTGTAATGTACTGCGCGGATTGCCTATGGTAGCACTTGTTGTCGGTTCCATGTAAATAGGGATCGCTTTAGCCTGGGGATCTTTAGCGTAGGTAAACTGGTATACCCTGGCTAGCCAGAAATAAGCATATGCCCTGGCGGCCTTCGCTTCCGCGATAAAGGCTTCTTTCTGTTCGGGCGCGACGTCCGTTAAATCTGGAACACGCTTAATGATTACGTTAGCGTTGTTGATTACCTTGTAAAACATATCCCAAATTTGCTTGGTCCTGGTACCGGTTTGGATGCGGCCGTAGCCGGACTCTTCCCAAGATCCTTCCGCCCGCCACCAACTATAATACGCATCAAAAACATCATTGGCACGTACTTCGAAAAGGAACATGGTTGTTTGTAAGCCCCGGTTCGTCAGGTTACCGGTGTTTGGATATCCATTGTAGTTTTCTTCACGGAAAATATCCAGCATGCCTGTAATGGCGCTTTCGGCGCCTTCTTTACTGGAGAAAACGACATCTTCCGTAACATCCCCGTTTTCAGGTTTGATTTCGTTCAAGAAATCCTTGCTGCATGACGATCCCAAAAGGATGTATGCAAATACAAGTATTATCCGGTGATTTATTTTCATATCAAAGTTTTTTATCGTTTTATAAACCGATGTTGATACCGATCGCTAATGTTTTGTTGGTAGTCGTGTTGTTGCTACCACTCTGTGCGTTTAATCCCCCGGCTTCGGGATCGGTACCTTTGGGTCCGCCGAAAAATGTGAATGGGTTTTGAAGGTCCACGAAGAAACGCGCGTTTTCAAGATGGAATTGCCTCAATAAATGTTGCGGTAACCTGTAACCTAAAGTGATATTCCTGATCCTCATGTAATCGAGATTATACAGGAATCTCGTGGAGCTTGCCGTTGCATTAATCGCGGCGGTGGTTAATTTTGGTGTTTGGCCGTCGCCGGGATTATCAACACTTTGCCACCTGTTCAAGATGTCGATGCTGGCATTACTACCCAGCGCTGTTCCCGAATTGAAGGCTCCCATGAGTCCCGCGTAATCGCCATCATACATTTTTCCGCCTAAGGCGAATGAAGCTAAGATCGTCAGGTCAAAATCCTTGTACCGGAACGTGTTGGTAATACCGCCGGTATAATCCGGTAACCTGCTCCCAACATGGTAGCGTGTTGCGAGGTTATAATCTTTGGTGGTGATTTTTTTGCCCTCGTTGTCGGGGTCGTCCATATACCAGGTGGGTAAACCATCGGAAGCATCAACGCCGGCATATTCCGGTAAGTACCAATAATACCAGCTACCGCCTTTTTCCTGTGTTGTTCCCGGCGCAGGTTGCGTAATCTTGTTTTTCAATTTCGTGATATTGAAAGAAGTACGCCATTCAAAATTTTTCTTTTTAATATTCAGGCTGTTCAATTCTACTTCTATGCCGTTGTTTTCAACCCCACCGACGTTATCGCTTACATCGTTGATGCCGGACGATGGCGCCAGCGGACGATCAAATAACAGGGCATCAGATGTTCTACGGAAATATACCACGGAACCTGTCAAACGATCTTCCCAGAAACCGAATTCAACACCCAGGTCGAGTTGTTGTTGTTTTTCCCAGGTGAGGTATCCATTGTTTACAGAATTTACGATCACGCCGCTAGCGCTGCCGATGTTCCAACCGGATTGATAGACTCCCAGGTAAGGAAAACTGCCCGGCAAGAACTGGTTACCTTGAGTTCCGTAACTCGCTTTCAGTTTTAAATCACTTAAAAATTCAGCCGACTTCATGAACGCTTCTTTATCAAGGTTCCATGCGCCACCTACCGCGTAGAAGGTACCCCAACGGGAGCTGTCAGCAAAGCGGGTTGTTCCGTCACGGCGCAGGGATAATGATAGGTGGTATTTTTCCGCAACATCATAGTTTAACCTGCCGAAGAAACCGAGCATCCTGGATTGATCTAATGTGCCCGATGAACTTTGCACGGTACCGTAACTTGGTTGTGTGCTATAGGTAGAAGTAAAACCTGTTGTTGATGCCGTTGTAATTTCACTGCGGTTCTTTACAGCTTCCATACCTGCTACAATGTTGAGGTAATGGATGTTGCCGAATGATTTTTTGAATGTAAAGGTATTGGTGAAATTTTGAGCATAAAGATTGGTAATGCCCCTGTAACTATACCCGCCGGAAGTTGTTCCATCCCCATAAAAAGGGTTCCAGAATAGGTTAGCATCTATCTGGTTATAATTGATAGCGTATTGCGATAAAAAACTTAACTCTTTCAGTAGCTGAACTTCGCCATACAGTATTCCGTTCGCAGTCAGCCTCTCATTCGTAATGGGATTGAGGGTGGTAGTGGCAGCCGGATTTTGCCCCGGTACGTATAACCTGGTTTCAGCCGCAGGTCTTAATATGCCCAATTCAGCACTGTTATTACCGAAGTCAAAGATTTTATTGCCGTTGCCATCAAGTAGATAATCTCCCGTGGTACGATCCCTGAGGTAAACCGGGTAAATGGGGCCGATCCTCCTGGCAAATGAGAGTACATCCGATCCTCCACCGCTACCCTGGTAAGGATAGTTTTGATTAGAGTAGGCCAAGTTAATATTAACCCCGGACTTTAACCAGGTGGTAGGTTTGATGTCTACGCGCGCCCTTCCGGTGTAACGTTTGAAATCTGACTCGATGATAATTCCCTGGTCATGTAAGTAGCCACCGCTTAGGAAATAGCTGATCGTATTAGCTGGATCAGAACCGGAGATATTGAAATTGTAATCATTCCTTACACCGGTGCGGGTCAACTCATCGATCCAATCATCGTGGTACAACAGTTTCGCGTTGTCAACCAGTTTGCCATCCATGCCTACCGGTTGTGCAACATCGAAGGGGTTGTAGCGTAACCTCGGCGCAACAACTTTCGTGGCATATTCTTCCGGGCTGGCAACACTGTTTTGCGTCAGCAAACTAGGGTCGGCAATGGCATCGTTCTTAAGTGTTTCCCAGGTGAGTTCATACATTTGAGCGGGGCTGATTTTTTCATATTCTTTAACCGCCCTTTTTGAATAACCTGAAATGCCGGAGAAGGAAAAGCGAGTTTTGCCTTTACCTTTTTTAGTAACGATTTGGAGTATGCCGTTAGCCGCCCTGGAGCCATAGATGGCCGTTGCGGAGGCATCTTTCAATACGGTGATCGATTCTACATCAGCCGGGTTGATATTGTTGATGCTACCCGAATAAGGTGCGCCATCTACCAGGATCAGCGGTTCATTGGAAGCGTTGAATGACCCGATACCCCGTATCCTGATAGTAGGATTTTCCCCCGGTTGCCCGGTGCTGGTGACGGATAATACACCGCTGGCATTCCCTTGTAATGCTCCGGTGATGGTCGAGATTTGCAGGTCCTTGAATTTCTCGTTCGTGATAGTGGTAGCAGTCCCTGTAAACGCTTTCCGGTTGGTTGTACCGTAAGCGGTTACGACCACGCCTTCAAGGTTTTGAGAACTTGGCTGCAATTGTACTTGGTAGGAGGATTCGCCGGTAAGTTGAATTTCCCGCGTGGTATAACCGAGGAATGATACCACGATTACTTTGGCCGTTGTAGGAATTTCTAGGCTGAATTCACCTTTCTCTGAAGAGAAGGCCCCAAGCGTGGTGCCTTTGACGCCTATTGAAGCATTGGCAATAGGTTGGCCGTTTTCATCGGTTACAGTCCCCTTGACCGACCGGTTTTGTGCAGAAATTTGGTTGATAAATGCAAAGCACAAGAATAGAAGTAGTAGTTTCTTCATATCTAGTAAGTTTATTTTACCAAAATAGAAGCAAACCTTGCTTAATCAAAGCTTTGGATAAAAGAGGTAAACAGATAGATAATTATTGTTTACAATTACTTTACATAATTATCTTGTTTGAGCTGTTTGAGATTTAATAAATGTCATTTGGAAGTAAAGGCTGTGATACTTGTTTGGTTTTTATTTCATGGATTTTTAAAAAATATTCCATGTCCATTTCCCGGCATATGCCCCTGGTAAACCCCATCATATAGGCCATCTTTTGCGCCAGTATGATATCGTCTTGGCTCCATCTCAATAATTGTAAGAACTGGTTGCCGGTCATCATGTAAGCAAATACTTCCGCCTTATCTTCTTCCAAGCCGCTGGTCGCGTAGCCGGATACAAAACCTTTGTAGGGATGCACCTGTTTTGAGAATTGCTGCTTAGCATAAGCATCGGCGCCACCAGTGCTATAGCTGAAAAGGGGAGGGTTAAAAGAAGCCCAGGTGGCATCCACGTAGTAAAAATCACCGAAGAATTGTTTTTCTATGAGGTGGTATAACTCGTGGTGCAAGGAATGCCTTAGGTAGCTTTCCTTGCGGATGCCTACATAATCGGTGTTGTAATATAAATCATTGGAAGCCCCATCGGGCATCGCGTACCGGGTTTGACCGTACACTTGCAGGTTTCTTACGAAGTAGACATTTTTTATATCGATAGAGCGGATGAACGCCGGGGGATATTTTTCCCATTCTTCGGAGAATATTTGCAGAAGGGAGTCCCTGTAAATGCTATCTGCCACTTGTAAGTAAGCAAACCTTGTTTTCCGTTCGCCCGGTTTAACCAGGTTGGGAACTTGCGTAGTATCCTTATTTTGATATGGGTGCCTGGTTTTTAATTTTTTTTGAGCCCCGGTTTCCCTGGGAGCTGCCGATATTGCAAACCTACCCGTATCAATTGGGAACTCGCTGAAATGAATTTGAATACTATAGCGTTGTTCTATTGCGGAAATCCTCTCATATAAGCTTAATGACTTTCCCCCGGTGAGGAGAGCCCCGGCATGAGCCGCCGTAGATTGCGCCGAAAGTGCCGTGGCACATAGTAATAAAGGCGTTACAAAAATGAAAGTTATATAAATAAAGGAATTGATATATTTCATGAGGCAGATTTTCACTACCCCAATGATACTAGCAATTGTATTAAAATACTAGTCAGGGTTAATATTTTTATAATAATGGCTAACCAGGGCTAGCTGCAAAAAAAAAAGCGCCGGGCAATTTGCCAAGCGCTTCCAGGGTGACTGATGGGTCTCGAACCCACGACCCTCAGAACCACAATCTGATGCTCTAACCAACTGAGCTACAGCCACCGTATACCGTTTAAGGGAGTGCAAAGATAAGCTAATTGTATTAGTAAATCCAAATATTTTTCTAAAAATTATACAGAAAAATTTTCTGGCCGAATTGTAGGAGTATTTTCTATTCCAAGGGTCTATGTAAGGGCAATTTTTAATATATGAATCCCCGTTAATGACTCATTTGGGTGCGTTGAAAAATCGGTTATCTTTGCAATACTTCCCATTAACTAACTAATCCACTAAACTATTATTAACCCGCCATTAAATTCTATCCCCGTATAGAGTACGGGAAAAGTATGTGCCAATTTTCTGCTCTAACCTAAGCCGGATTTTTGATCATGCCATACTTATAAATTGAAATTTGTTGTAATAAATATTTATATGGATCAACTTAAATTGAAACTCCAGGAGTACTATAACCGCTTCAAGGAGAAAGGTAAACCTGCTAGGGGAAAAGCTGAAATGGGCGACCTGGAACAAGATATCCTTTCCCAGTTCGGGCTCCCGGCATCGAAGCGCTTCGTACAAATTTTGCACGATTTCGTACAAAGCGGAAATATGAATGAACAGTTGATTGATAATGTTAGTCAAAAACTGCGCACGGCTGCCAGGAAATATCTCTTGGCCCCGGCAATGACGGATATAGATCAACTTGTCTTGGCGAAAGATCAAAAGAAAAGCCCTTACGATGTATTACCGGAAATCGGTATCCCGGTAAATGAATACGCGCTCTTCTTATTGTCGGAACTATTATATAAAAGAAACGTCCCGGCAAAAGATATACTTGACGAGATGAAAAAAATTCAGCAACATCAATGCTGGGAAGAGATCGTCTTGTTGTCAAAGTTGCAGGATCATACGGAGCATGTATTGTACGCGAAATTGAGGAAGTTTAAACTGATCTTCGTAGACGACTTCGTCCAATTTTGCCACAAGAAGAAAACCAAATCTTCTGCCCGCCCATCGCTTGCTAAATCACCTGCCAGCCTTGATGCCGGTTACCAACCCAACTTTCAATTGATATCTAAATTACAAGTGGAAGATGTCATTTTTGATGATAAAGCTTTACCTACCATCATCGGTAAGATAAGGGTCGGAACGAAGTTAACAAGGATCAGCCTGGTACTGGATTTTTCGCAGCTTAGCCAAGTACTTGCCGCCGGCAATACCTTGGGCGCGGAAATAAATACCGCTATCAAGAAAAAGCTTTCCGTTAAAGATGTACCGCAACCCCTGGTGGTTGACTTAAAAGCCGAATTCGGGCAGATTCTCAAGATCGATTCTTGTTACATGGAAATCTATAAACCGCAATTTCTTGACGGCAAAAAATGGGTCGAAGAAAAAGAACCTATCTTCTTCGTGGAACGGATTCTATCCAAAAGGGAATATGATAAACGTGTTAAAGAAGAGGAAATAAAAGAAAATATACAGGAATGCCTCGAATTGGTAGGCGCATCTTACGTTCATTACCAGAGGCTGAAGAGGTTAGGTATCTCGGATGAAGAGGCCAAACTCCGCGCTGGATTGCAGGATGAGCTATTATTTCAATTATCTTTTTACCTGAATAAGTTAAAGGACTAACCTATTATTTTCAAAGTAAAAACCGCCTCGTTTGAAGGCGGTTTTTTCATATGCATCATTCATTTTATTTATGCCTTGGAGGATGGAGCCTTACAACAATTTATTCGCTACATCAGCCCAATCCATCACCCGCTCATATCCTTCAACATGCACGTTGTGGTGACCGTGGTACAAGTATGCTTTGCCTTTAAAATTTACGAAATTCCGCGTGAGATCATCGATCATAAAATCGGTTTGCACCACGCTCTTGTCGCCGCATAAACAATATTGTTTCCAGTTCAAAAAGGGTAAGTATTCCTGTAGCCATTGTACTTTATCCAGCAGGGAATTTGGAAACTCCATAGCGGCGGAAACGATGTACACGCGGTACTTTTTATTCAACGCTTCGATTACTTGCTGCGCGTCGGGGAAAATATCCAAATCCCTGAAAAAACCCGGCCTGTTTAAATATTCCGTGATTTTAGGTTTATGGTGCCCGGGTACTACCTGGCTAAATGATTTGCCGTGCATTTCCTCTTCTGAATAGCGGGTGCCAAAATCCTGATAATACAGTTCCCTAACTTTTTTAATCGGATCTGCAATGGTTTCGTCCATGTCTATGGCAATAGAGGGCATATGTTCCATGATTCCTGTTTAATTCCTTGGTTAGACAATCAAAAAGAAAGATAAAATTACTAGAAAAATCTACAGCCTGCAACCCGATCCTTGCCTATTAAGCTCCTGTTGCCGCGGAAGCTATAGCCGTGGCGGCAACCCAGCCGCTAGTCCATGCATTCTGGAAATTAAATCCACCGGTAATACCATCCACGTTCAATACCTCCCCGGCAAAATATATACCCTCTTTAATTTTACTCTGCATCGTATTGGCATCTATCTCGTTGAGCTGCACCCCGCCGCATGTTACGAACTCCTCCTTGAATGTTGTTTTACCGGAAATATCGAACTCCATGGCAGTTAAAATCTTGATAAATTTATTCTGTTCCTTGGCCGGTATATCGGCCCATCTCATCCCTGGAAGGATGCCGGCTGTTTCCAGTAAATAATTCCAGAGCCGCACCGGTAATTGAAAAGGGGACTTGTTATAAATTTTTTGCTTGCCATGCGCGCTTCTGAACCCCTGCCATGCTTCCCGTAAAGTATGCTCATTAAATTCCGGCAACCAATTCACGATCACTTGGAATTGATAATTCTTTTCCGCTAACCATTCCGCACCCCAAGCAGATAACCTTAGGATCGACGGTCCGCTGAATCCCCAGTGCGTAATCAATAAGGGACCTGATTCCATGAACTTGGAACCCGCGATCTTTACCTGTACGCCTTGTACGGTTACACCCATTAATTCCGTAATGGGATGCCTGGGCATATTAAATGTAAAAAGCGAGGGTACCGGGGCCGCGATACTGTGTCCCAATTGTTGGAGCCAATGGAACTTCTGCATTTGAGAATAGCCCCCGCTGGCAATGCAAACATATTCGGCAGGTTCCAATTTGCCTCCCTTCAGCTCTAATAACCAAGGGGATGTTGACCCCGGGTAAAGTGCCATGACTTCTTGCCCGGTTGCAACTTGCACGTTATATTTATCAGCCTCTTTTAATAAGCAATCTATGATTGTTTGGGAGTTGTCGGTAGTTGGGAACATCCTACCATCGGCCTCTGTCTTAAGCGTTACATCCCGCTCTTTGAACCAAGCTACCGTATCGGGGACAAAGAATTGATGGAACGATTTCTTCAAGAGTTGTTGTCCCCTGGGATATTTTTTTAACATTTCTGTAATACTCAATCCATGATGCGTTACGTTGCACCGCCCGCCACCGGAAACCTTGACCTTGGAAAGTAGCTTGGTGCCCTTTTCCAGTATCGTAACTTGCAAATGAGGGTTTAACCTGGCGGCATTGACCGCGCAAAAGAAACCTGCTGCGCCGCCACCGATAACCACTAATTTTTTAAGTTCCGCATCTTTTTTTCTGATAACTCCCATGAGTTTCCTTAATTTTCCGTGTATATTTATAAGGAACAAATGTAAGTGATTAATTTCACGCAGTATTTTAAACATTAGGTATCCATGTCAAAGCAAAAGAAAAGGTTCAACAGGAAAAGGCTCGTTATTGGCAGTTTTGTGCTGGGTTGCATCGCGTTGTTCGCATTTAAACCGGCAATAGATTGGGCTGATGAAGTAATCATTGCATTTCAGAATTATATTGCCCGTAACCCGCAAGAAAAAGTGTTTATTCATTTTGATAAAGACTATTACGCACCGGGTGAAACCATCTGGTTTAAAGGGTACCTTACCATCCAAGATATACCCGATATACGCGCCAAAGTACTGTACGTTGAGTTGAGAGATCCGGATGGGAATGTTACGCAAAAACAGAAGCTGTTGGTAAACGGTGGCGTTGCACCCGGCAGCATGCAGGTGCCTTTAAATATGAAAGCGGGATTATACCAAGTGAGAGCATATACCAGTTGGATGCTGAACGGCGATGATGCTTTTAATTTTTACAGGAATATCGAAATCGTATCGGATGATACCCCGCCTGCAAAAGATACAGGGAATAAACCCGGTAGTAATGCAGCCGCTAGCGGTAAACATACCGCTGCAAATTTGCAATACTCCGTACAATTTTTTCCAGAAGGCGGTGATATGATTACCGGTGTAAAATCTAACGTGGCCTTTAAAGCCGTTGATGAGAATGGATACCCAGTTGATGTAACGGGAAAGGTGAAGGACAGTAACGGCAAGGTGGTAGCACAAATAATTACCGAGCATGATGGTATGGGGGTATTCTCCCTGACCCCGGAAGCCGGGATTACCTATACTGCCGAAGTGCAAACGGCATCTTCCAGCAAGCAGTTTTCATTGCCGGCAGCCAAGGATAACGGCATCGCTATGCAGGTTTTCAGTAGGGCCGATAGGGTATTCTATCTAACAAATTTGAGCCCTAATGCTGATTTAACGGAAAACTATATGATCGTGGCCAAGTTTAAAAACACGATCATTTACAGGGCCATGTTGAATGCCAACGAAGGTAGAATCAGCGGGTTCATTCCTACCAAGGAATTACCTTCGGGTATTTTACAGCTCACGATCTTTAATAAATTAAAACAACCGCTCGCGGAGCGCCTGGTATTTTTGCAAAAAAATGATGGGATGTTAATGTTCCTCGATGTAAATGAAATCAAGCGCGGCCCGAGGGAAATGAACGAAATCACGTTGCAAGTGCCGGATTCAAGTATCGGTTCATGGTCGGTTTCCGTAACTGATGCGGATGCTGTGAAGATGAACTTGCAGGGGGATAATATCATCTCCAACTTACTGTTAACCTCGGAGATCAAGGGGTATGTTCACAACCCTTACTGGTATTTTAAAGATACGACGGCAGCTACCTTGCATGCGCTTGACCTGGTAATGATGACCAACGGCTGGCGTAGGTACACCTGGAAGGACGTGATGGCATATGATACGAATAGTGTTAAAAAATATCCTTATGAACAGGGAATTGAAGTGAGCGGTACGGCTACTACTGCTAATGGAAGAACTCCATTGGCTAACGGCGCGGTAAACCTGATCGTAAGTGTTCCGAAAGATTCCTTCCAAACGATCTTATCCGCACCAACAGATTTGAATGGTAAATTCTTAGTGCCTAACCTGATGTTTAGGGATACGGCAAGTATTTATTACCAAGGACAAAATAATGATAAGATGGGGCGCACCGTCCGGGTGAAATTCGATACGCATTTCTTCGATGTAAAAGCCGCATTCAACTCGCCGAAACCGATCAGGGCGCTTGTAACTTTGAATCCGGATTCGTTGAAATCATACCTGGCCACGGTAGAGCAGGGGAATGTCATCAATAAAAGGATCCTTGATAAGACGATACAGTTGAAAGAGTTCAATGTTGTTGAGAAAAAACAACAGGGGATCGATGAAAAGAAGTATGTATCAGGCTTATTTACTTCCAGCAACGGCTATACTTTCGATTTGGTAACCGAAGATCCGATCGCGATGAACGTATTCCAATACCTGCAATCTCGGGTGCCCGGGTTGCAGATTACCGGTGATATAAATAATCCTAGTTTAAGCTGGAGAGGTTCCGTGCCGACTTTGTACCTGAATGAAATGCAATCGGACGTTTCCATGTTATCCACGATCGCTATCCAGGATATTGCTATGATCAAGGTATTCCGCCCGCCGTTTATGGGTCCGGGTGGCGGCGGCGCAGGAGGTGCCATTGCCGTATACACGCGCAGGGGAGATGAAGTTCGTAGTAACCAGGACAATTTCAAGGGTTTGGATAATTTCAAACAAGCAGGCTTCACCATCGTGAAGGAGTTTTATCATCCTGATTACTCGTTAAGGAAGCCAGAACATGAATTGGGAGATAAACGCCTGACCTTGTACTGGGAGCCTGAGATCGAGATCGATCGTTATCAAACCGGTAAAATCCGTTTTTATAACAATGATTTTACCAAGCATTTCAGGGTCATCGTGCAAGGTTTTGACATCAACGGGAATGTCGGGTATATTGAAAAAGTATTTTAAAATAATAACTTACCTCATAAATGACAAGGATGGACTATTATTATGTCCATCCTTGTCATTTTATGTATGTTTTCCCGGCATATGCTAGGTGCCTAAAGTTTACTGGCCATCTTGGGAAAAATAATGTATACCGGGTTCATAATCTTTTTCTAATGCAGCTACGATGGCTAAAAAGTCCTGTTCGCTTTGTACGAAGTCCACCTGTGTTGTATCGATAATCAAGGTCCTGACAGGATGTTGCTTGATATATTGCATGTACATACCATGCACCTTTTCCAAGTATTGATCCGCTATATTCTGCTCGTATGAGCGGTTACGTTTATGAATATTTCGTTGTAGTTGTTCAATAGGAGAATTGAGGTATACCAGTAAATCGGGCTGTTTCAATTGTGGATTGATGATATCGAATAATTTTTGGTAGAGGGAATATTCATCCCCGCTTAAATTAATTTTAGCGAACAATAAGCTCTTGATAAACAAATAATCTGAAACAACCCCCGCTGTAAATAAATCTTGCGCTACCAGCATTTCCTTCAACTGCTTATATCTTTCCGCCATGAAGAATAATTCTAAAGGGAAAGCGTATTGAGCCGGATCTTTATAGAAATTTGGCAGGAAAGGGTTATCTGCAAACTCTTCCAATATCAATTTCGCATTATAATGCGCGGCCAGTTTTTGCGATAGGGTCGTTTTCCCGGCCCCGATATTCCCTTCGATCGTAATAAATGGGTAGTGCATGTAAAATGTAGCTCTGGATCAGGTTATCTAAGATTGTGCCGTAGACGACATGGGTCGCACTTCGAGGGAATCTTCGCAAGAAGCTAACAAGTTACCGATATCCTGTTTGAGTTCGGGATGAACCCAAGAAGGCGCTATTTCCGCAATCGGAACTAACACGAAGCGGCGCTTTTGCATCCTCGGGTGCGGAATTTGAAGGCTATGCACTTCAATAATCGCATCATTATAAAAGATAATGTCAATATCTATTAACCTGGAACCCCACTTTTCGTGGCGGATACGCCCGATCGATTTCTCGATCTCCAATAATGCCAACATCAACTGAACAGGTCTTAACGGGGTATCAACTACTAATGCTTGGTTGATAAAATCCGGTTGGTCCGGGTTACCCCACGGGGCGGTTTCATAAAATTTTGAGCATGACAATACCTGTCCTACCTTTTCCTGTATCAGTTCAACGGCTTTTTGTAGGTTGGCGATCCGATCGCCCAAGTTGCCCCCTAAAAGTAAAATTGTACGATTCATGGAATATTTGAAATCCAAAAGTAGCTATATTCCTTATTTTTCTTCATCTTTGAGCCGGGAAATAATTAAATTTTTTCAAATTTCCCTTGGAAATGCTGCTAATTCCTATGAAATATGGCAGCCAAGTTGATAAATTATATATAAATTATGCGAAGTTTCCTCAAATTCTTTTTCGCGGCACTATTAGCCCTTATCGTTTTTACTATCATCAGTTTTTTCCTTTTCGCAGGTTTCCTGGGTAGCTTATATTCCATCGAGCCTACTAGGGTAGCTTCCAACAGCGTACTCGTAGTTGATGTATCCCGCTCTTATAGTGAGCAGCGGTTGATCAAACCCTTTGCCGTGCTTACGCATGAGAAAGATGAGCCGGGTTTACACGAATTGACCCGCATGATCAGAAATGCTGCCATCGATGACAATATCAAAGGTATTTACTTGAAAGTAGGCGGTAATGGCAACGGTTTTGGCGCCACGGAAGAAATTAGGAATGCCTTGAAGGACTTTAAGCAAAGTAAGAAATTTATATATGCTTATGCCGAAGTAATGACCCAGCAAAGTTATTACGTCGCTTCCGTAGCCGATAAAATTTACTTGAATCCCAAGGGCGGCCTCGAATTCAACGGCTTCGTCATGCAAACATTTTATTTGAAAAATGCACTTGCAAAATTGGAAATCCAACCGCAGATCTTCTATAACGGTAAATTTAAAAGTGCAACGGAACCATTACGTGAAACACGTATGACGGATGCCAACCGTTTACAAACATCTGTTTTCCTCGGTGAGTTATACGGCCATTACTTATCGGGAATCGCGGCAGCCCGTAAAATCGATACAGCTACTTTGCATGGTTATGCCAACGAAGCGAAGATCAGCTCTTCTTCGGATGCCTTGCAATACAAGCTCATAGATGCTTTGTATTATGATGACCAGGTTCAGGCACAAATTAGGCAATCATTGGGATTGGGCAAATACGAAAGAATTAATTATGTTTCCGCGGCAGATTATTTAACTGTTTACCATGACTTTATCAACGCGGGGGATCCGGCTATCGCCGTGATTTACGCTCAAGGAGATATCATAAGTGGTTCCAGTAAAGCTATCGGAACGATCGCAAGCGATGAGTACGTGAGAATGATCCGGGAGGCGCGGATGAATAGTGAAGTGAAGGCCATCGTTTTCAGGGTAAATTCCGGTGGCGGTAGCGCCCTTGCTTCCGAAGTGATCTGGAGAGAATTGACCCTGGCTAAAAAAGAAAAACCTGTGATCGTTTCAATGGGAGATTATGCCGCTAGCGGCGGTTATTATATTTCCTGCATGGCCGATTCAATATTTGCCGAGCCTAATACATTAACCGGCTCCATCGGCGTATTTACAGTATTGCCGAATATGCAGGGCTTTTTCAATAATAAACTTGGCGTTACTTTTGACGAGGTTAAAACAGCACAATATGCTGATTTGGGTACAGTTTCCCGCCCTTTGACCGAGACGGAAAAGAAGTTAGTTCAGCAGTCGGTTGATTCGATTTATGCCAGCTTTAAGTCGCGGGTGGTTGAAGGTCGTAAACTTAGCAGCGGGGTGGTAGATTCCATTGCTCAAGGAAGGGTTTGGAGTGGAACAGAGGCCTTGAAATTAGGTTTGGTTGATAAGATTGGCGGCTTGGATGATGCAATTGCTTCCGCTGCAAAGATGGCGAATATACCAAGCTATTATTTACTGGAATACCCCGAATTGAAAGATGTACTCAGCACCATTGTTGAATCGATGTCCAATTCCCATGTAAAAGAATCCATGTTGAAAGATGAGCTTGGCATTAATTACCCGATCTATAAGCAATTGAAGATGATTCAAAGTATGACGGGGGAACCGCAAGCAAGGTTACCTTTCGATTTTACGATCCATTAATTTTTCGTTGATTTACAATATTGCAAATGGCCGATCCTGGAAAGATCGGCCATTTGTATTCGATGCCATGGAAATGCCAGTATGTTCGGGATGGGTGTTCGGTTTATGAATGCTATCCTAAAACCATGCTGGTTCGAGCTTCCAAGCTCGGACCCACGCACAATAAAGGGAATAAATAAAAGTAGCGGAAATGAAGAAGCACATCCTCCTTGCTTGAGATTTTCCCTAAATGAGAGGGTACAAACAGGCAACCGCCACCTTGCAAAAAGGTGGCGGATTCAAGAGAAAAGCCCGTTTGGGGTTAAACCTATACCTAACTAAAGAATTGAATTAGTTTAATGCATCGATCGCAGCTTGAATGGCTTCTTGTGTTGAAGGTTGTAACACTAGTATTTCACTTTGATCGGCAGATATCGTAATTTCTTTCTTGGCAAGGTAAAAATTGCCGTCTTTAATACTGAATGACATTAATGTTCCTTCTTCACCGATTGGCATAGAGTTGTCATAACTCTTCACCGTATTTGTACCGGCACTTGTATAAAGTTGCGCTACCACGTTCGCATTTTTCGCGATAAAGTAAACATATGTCTCTCCAGCCGCTGCCCTAAAGGTTGCCATCGTGCCGGGATTATTTTGTACTTCAACGGTCACGGTAGTTTTGGGGTTGGCATATTGATAAAAGATGTCGCAATTCACCCAACCTAAATCACCGAAGCTGAAAATGAACTTATCGTCTTCTGCTTTCATCTCTATGGGTAAGTTCAACCTGTTATTGGGTTGCCCCCAGGCAAACTGTTGCGCTGTATCCTTGCCTGCCCAAATCACCGTAAAATCAGCACCTTTAGCTGGGAGTTCTACTTCGATTCCTTTCGCAAGATTAGGATCGAGGTTAACGCCGCCGGCGGTAGCATTAAAGTAAAATGAACCTTGAGATTCTAATAAGTTACCGTTGATTTCAAGTGTGTTCAGTCCACCTGCAACCATGCTCGCACGATCCATGAACTCCATCACTTCCACGCTGAATGCCCCGTTGTATTCGGCACCGTCTTTCCTGAAAGTACCGCTAGGGATGGTAATTTTCATACCGCTCTCCAGCGTAATGGTTTTGGGCAATTCATTTGAATTCATATTAAATTGTTGTATCTGCGGCCCCAGCTGCTCGATGAATTCCTTGGTAGAAGAAACGGAAGAAGAGTCGGGCGCCGGTTGATCGTTTTTACTGCAAGCAGAAAATATAGTTATACAAAGTGCAATCCCGGTAATGCTTTTCAATAAGTGTTTCATATTACATAGTTTTAGTGATGCCTACTTTATTTTGGCTTTTCGGCAGTCGCCAATTGTTGATTGATTTATACTAGATCACCGTAGTTGAAACTTTGTTACCCTTCTAATCAATATTTTTTTATTCCTATTAAAATGATGAGAGAAGGCTAATACGGTTCTACATATACGCTTGTAACTATTGCTTCACTATTGAATATATATAGGAACTGCTTGTTGGATATGAGCTATTTAACAAAGTAAATAGAGCTATACAGCCAAATGGATTTCCTAATTCTATAGGAACTTTGTTGTAACAAAAAATTACAATTATGGAAAAAGTTTGGTTTATTACCGGGAGCTCCAGGGGTTTAGGTAAACGTATCTTGGAAGCAGTTTTAGATAACGGCGATAAAGTGGTGGCTACCGCTAGAAATACCGGTAGCTTGGCTGGCTTACCCGGGATGTATCCTGCACAAGTGCTATTGATCGATCTCGATGTTAGTGACTCATTGCAGATAGCGGATGCGGTAGAAAAAGCATATAAACATTTTGGCCGGATCGACGTTTTGGTCAATAATGCCGGCTTCGGAATTACCGGCGCCGCGGAAGCCTTTACCGATGAACAGGTGAATAGTCAATTGAACATTAATTTATGGGCGCCGATAGAAATCACCCGGAAAGTTTTGCCGATCATGAGAAAACAAGGCTCGGGGAGGATATTGCAAATCAGTTCCGTTGGCGGCAGGGTCGGAAATGCTAGCTTAAGCATTTACCAGGCGGCCAAATTCGGGTTGGCAGGATTTTCGGAAGCATTGAGAAAAGAAGTTGCACATCTCGGGATCATGGTAACTTCGATTGAGCCGGGTGGATTTAAAACGGATTGGGCTGGCGCTTCCATGACTTTTGCGCCGTATGTAGAAGGTTATGACAATACGGTGGAAGCTACTAAAGAATTTCTCAGTAGCGGCAAATTCCATCCGCTAGGCGATCCGCGGAAAGCGGCTAAAGTTATAATAAATCTTGCCGATCATCCCGAACCTCCCATGCACCTCGTTTTAGGTAGCGAAGCCATCGCCATTTTGCAAAAAGCGGACCTGGACAGGAAGGCAGAACTTGAAAAATGGTTGGATGTTAGTCTTTCAACGGATGACGATGATGCTGCAAAATTCTATGATACGGAAGAAGGGAAAAAATTTCTTGCCCAGAAAGGAATTGAAATATAATGGGCTAAATTTATCAAGTAAATTCAAAGGATTGCAGGAGATTTAATGATGGTAATTGCTGCAAGAATGCTTCAATGTAAATGATTGTTTCAATGGAAGGAGGAAAGATAAAAGAAACGATTCCGGGGATCACTTACTCATGTTATCATAACGTGAATAAGGATGGAGAACAATTTGTTCCCGAGCATACCCTAAGTTTTCAAATTGATGGCTCCCTAATCTTGGATGATGGGCAGCGGGAGTATCCATCTGCCAAGGGTTCTTTCCGCTTTATCAGGAGGAATCAATTACTGAAATTTATGAAGTATCCGCCTGTTGACGGGCAATTTAAGTCCATCAGCATTTACCTCGATCAACAGTCCTTAAAAGATTTCAGCCTGTTGCACGGTATTCAGGCCGGGGAAGCCACGCACAATCCGGCGGTATGGGACCTGGGGAAAAGCCATTCATTGGAAATTTATATACAATCATTACTTGCTTACGGCGAAGCCGGATACCTGGGGGATATCGAATTTGTAAAGGTGAAAATCAACGAGGGCATACTGTTGTTATTACAATCTTACCCCGGGTTAAAGGATGTATTATTTGATTTTTCCGATCCGTTCAAAATCGATTTAGAAGCATTCATGATGCAGAATTATCACTTTAACGTGAACTTGGATCGTTTTGCTTATCTGACGGGTAGGAGCTTAGCTACGTTTAAAAGGGATTTCTCGAAAATCTTTCATAGCCCTCCCCGGAAATGGTTGCAACAAAAAAGATTGGAAGAGGCATATTACTTGCTTACAAAAAAGGGTAAATCATCCTCTGACATTTATTTAGACCTCGGTTTCGAAGATCTTACCCATTTTTCTCATGCCTTCAAGAAATATTACGGGTACTCCCCTAAAAATATTCAATAGGGGGAGATAGTAGCAATAATTAAAGCAGGCCGGGTAGACCTGCTTTAATTATTTATGCCTTTGTCCGGCTTATGCTGATGGAATAAAATTATTGTCCCGAGCAGACTTTGTCAAGATGGTTCAAACCTCGCTCGATGTAGGGGCCGTATAAACGATCCATCACGAACCCGCGGATTTTCCACCAGGGCAATAAGCCTACGTGCATTTCCAACACCCAGCGGATCGCCGTTCCTTTTTGATCTACAGTAGGTTTAATTTGTATAATACCCTTCATCGGCTTGCGTCCTTCGAAAGTAACACCGTATTCCAATTCCGTAGCGGTACTTTTCGTGATGGTTACTTTACCCATTTCACCATTTGCGGGATTCTTGTATTCAAAATGCGCACCGACGCCCTTGCTGGGTGCTGACATACTGATTAATTCCAGGCCGGATTTTTCATCGAACCCCGGGCTCCAGGGATTCCAATTATGCCAGTTTTTAAGATCCGATACTTGTTCCATAACTACGTTCATCGGGGCATTGATGCTTCCCGATCTTTCTGAACTAGCCGTGGACGGAAATAGCAGGGATATTAAAAATAGCAGTATCCCGAAAATTAATAAGCTGGAAATGAATAGTTTAATGATTCGCATATAGTGGTAATAATTCTAACTTGTTGTAACTTCTTCTAAACGTTGTAAGCCTTTTTCGAAATCCGGGCCAACGAATTTATCCATCATCCTACCGAAGATGCGGCTAACCGGGTTTTGCCCGAGATTGGATTCAAGTGTCCAGGTAACGCGCGTTTTAACCTGGTTGCCTTCCATGGCTTCTAGCCTGAACATACTTTTGGATTCCCGGCGTCCCACGAATTTTACTTGGGTGATAATCAACGTGTAAGGTTTGGATTCCAGGATGGTAACCGATCCTTTCCCAACATGCTGGTTTTTACTTTCCCAGGTATAATGCGCCCCGGCTCCATGTGATATTTCGCTGAACTTGGTGAGCATACCCGGATCCAGCGCGAACCATGGGCTCCATGAAGGCCAGGATTTAAGGTCGTTTATCTTCTCGAATAACTGTTCTTGTGAGGAGGGGATGGTACGGCTTCGTTCTACTTTCACGAGGTTCGGGAGGAACATCGCGTAAATAAATAAACCTAATATTACTAGGAGTAAGGCGCCCAGTAAAATATATAAGCCTTGCATAGATAGAATTTTTAGGTTTACCTCGATAAAGGCAAAATGCACCCGGTTGCCGGGTAAAAGTTAAGCTATTCTTTTGAATTTACATTTTATTCCCAGCGGAATACTTTCACGGCGATACCGTAAGCGATGCATCCCCAAAGTAATAAAACCCCGATTTGTGGCCAAACATCCCAGATATGCAAGCCCTCGAATGCCACTTGCCGCATCGCATCGTTGAGGTAAGTCAGGGGCATCGCCTTACATACCGGTTGTAACCAATTGGGAAAATCCTCGACAGGGAAGAAGGTGCCTGCCAATAAAAACTGGGGTAGGGTAACGATATTAGCAAAGGGTGGTATCGTGCTCTCGTTTTTCGCTATTCCACTTACAATAAACCCGAATCCCATGAAAACGAGCAAACCCAGGACCGATAAAAACAACATCTCCAAAAAGGTGGCAAAGCCGTGGATGAGCGTAAAGCCAAACCCGAAATAACCGATCCCGATGATGATAATTGATCCGAATAATTGGAATACCAAGCGGCTCAAGCCTTCACCTAGTATAATGTACGACCGTTTAATAGGCGTAGCAAAGAATCTTTTTAAAACCAGTGTTTGCCTTAGGCTGAAGAATAAAAAGGCCGTCCCGAAAACCGCCGCACTTAAAAGGGAAAAACCCAGTTGACCCGGTAAAATGAAATCGATGGTCTTATACTTTCTCCCCGGAACCGTGATCGATTCAATTTTGGCTATAGAAGGCCTCGGATGGGTAGAAAGGTCTATTTTATTTATGGTTTCAGCAAGCTCGGTCATGAAAAAGGTATAGCTGGCCCCGGCTGCTGTAGAGGTTTTGACATGTACTTTATAAGTACCACTGTCGGACTTGGCATCAATTTTCATAATGGCGGCAATCTTACCTCTCTGGAGATCAGCTTCCAGCTGGTCAGCCGGCTTCCCGGTGAGCAGCTTCATCGTTTTATTTCTCAGCAAACCCATGTAAACAGGGTTTTCTAAATTAGAAGTAGCATCGATACCCACTTTTACCGAACTGGACTTACCGCCGATAAAGCCAAAAACCAAGATGAACACCAAAGGGAAAGCCAAGCTGAATACCACGGCGGAAGGACTCCTAAAGATGGCCCTGATGCTTGCCTTCGATATCGCCAACATTGCTTTCCATTGGCTGTAATTTTCTGCCATACATTATTTTTTCAAAACGGCGTAAAACTACTATTGTTTTAAGCATTTACATAATTAAAATCTGCTGAAAAAGTTGTTTTGGCGCCTATTTATGATCATTTTGTCATTATGGCGCCTTGCGCTAATTCAGACACCAGGTCCAGGATGGCTTGGTATACTTTGCCGAGTTGCTCGTTGGTGATACAATAAGGGGGCAAGATATACAATGTATTTCCCAATGGGCGTAGCATGATACGTTTATTTTTAAAATAAGTATGTAATAAGTTAGCCAAGCCGTTGATGTAATTATCTTCCCCGGGGCTCACGACCTCGAAGGCCATAATTGTTCCCAGCATACGTACCTGCTTAACCTCATTGCATTGCTCTAACCTGGTCTTGAAGTTGAGATGCTGCTGTTGTATCCTGAGCCTGTTTTCCCGGCAAGCCGGTTCCAAAAATATATCCAGGCTGGCTAAAGCAACGCTACAGGCCAGGGGATTTGCAGTGAAAGAATGCCCGTGGAACAAGGTTTTTAAGGCATCGTCTGAAAGGAAGGCCCCATAAACGGCCTGGGTGCATGTCGTGACACCCAGCGCCATCGCCCCTCCGGTAAGTCCTTTTGAAAGGCAAACGATATCCGGTTCCGTGCGCATATACTCGCTGGCGAAGTTTCTACCGGTTCTTCCGAACCCGGTCATGATTTCATCGGCAATGAGCAGTAGACCTTGCTCTTTGCAAATAGTTAACAGCTCGTCCATCAGAGAAGCGCTATACATTAGCATTCCTCCCGCACCTTGAACCAGCGGTTCGTAGATAAAAGCGATGCTTTGCCCGGCAAGTTCTTTTACCTGTTGTTTTAGCCCGGCGATATTCCCGTGATTGGGAGTATCGATAAATATGACATCGAATAAATAAGGGTCGAAAGCCTTGGTGAAAACGCTACGGGCACTTACGCTCATGGCGCCGAAAGTATCGCCGTGATAAGCATGGTGGAAAGCAATAATTTTATTACGTTTTTGCCCGGTATTATTCCAGTATTGAATCGCCATCTTGATCGCCACTTCTACCGCTGTAGAGCCATTATCCGAATAAAATACCCTTGCCTGTTGGCCAGGCAAAATCGGTAGCAGCCGCTCAGCTAGTTGCACCGCGGGTTCGTGGGTATAACCGGCGAAGATGCAATGCTGCAAGGTATTAGCTTGCCCGGCTAGTTTTTTAGCAATATGCGGATGTGAATGACCGTGAATATTTACCCACCAACTGGAGGTGGCATCGATATATTCATTCCCCGCTTCATCAAACAGCAAAGCTCCCTCGCCCCTCGTAATTCCGATGGGGGCCGGGGCTGTTTGATGCTGCGTGTACGGATGCCATATTACTGCTTGATCCCTTTGGCTTAAACTTTTATTCATGCGGACAAAGGTAGGGGTTTTCACTTTTTAGTAACTGACGGATATCAATTTAATTGGCCGGGGGCGAAACGGGAGAAATTAACCGGGTCTCAGCATACCTTAATATTATTTAAATGTATATAAGTTTTGTCCCCAGGTGTAAACAGCTATTTAACATAAACTTGCAACTATTTTGCTTAACTTTGTGTTAAGCATGCTGGAGTAGTGTGCAATCTGTACCCTTTTGAAACATTCCCCAGGTTATTAAGTATCATCGTTAAATTTCAAGCTAATGGATTTGAAGCAAATTCCGGTAACGGATAATGAACTCGCAAACCAATTCGAAATGCGCATTGATAATAAGATCGCGAAAATCGAATATAAAATCACCGGGGACAGGATTTTTTTGACTCATACGGAGGTGCCGCCGGCTTTGGAAGGCAAAGGCGTAGCCGCTATATTGGTAGAGAAAGTGCTGCATATAGTTGAAGAAAGGGGGCTCAAACTGGTGCCCTTATGCCCTTATGTAGCCAGCTATCTCCGGAGGCATCCAGATTGGAAACGTTTACTCGCACATGGAATCAATCTATAACATTATTTAAATACGTTTAGTCATGCCCGTTAATTTTAATGAAGCGCACCAATTGCATCAAGAATGGAAACAGAATTTACTCTTAAGTGAGAAAGAGGTGAAATCTATGAACGAAGAATTGCTTATATTGGTAAAAGACGCGCAATCGGAAGATCAAAAAAAGGAAGTAGAGCACTTACAAAATTCACTGATCCGGCAGAAAGAAGTTATCAATGAGAAATTAGCGGAAGTAGTTAAAGCCGACAAGGTTATGAGTGAAAATTCCGCTAAAGAATCAGAAGTCGAGATTTGGCATCAAAAGATGAAAGAAGACATGGAATGGTTCAACCGCTTATTTAATGAGCTGCGCGTTGAATTCCAGAAATTTAAAAATTCTTTGTAAACGTTATGAATGCAACCGTCACTTTAGGGAATACAGATTTCGAAATGAATGCCGTAATGCGGCAACATGAAATATTACTAGATGAACCGGCAAAAGTTGGCGGTGGTGATACCGGGCCCGCATCTATGGAGTTGCTTTGCGCTGCCCTGGGCGCTTGCACCGTTGCGACGCTGAAGATGTATGTCAATAGGAAAGAATGGCCGGTGGGAGGAATCAGTGCAGAGGTAGAGAGAACCGCCACACCTAACTTGAAGCCGATCTTTACTTGCAATATTACGGTGAAAGGAGATTTTACCGGTGAGCAGTTGCAAAGGATGTTGAACATTGCAAACGCTTGCCCCGTTCATAAAGCCTTGGAAGGAAGCAATAAAATAATTACTAAATTAATCTTGGATGGAAACGAAGTTTGAATATACTAATGGTGAGGTGACCATCGTTTGGCAACCTAAGATCTGCCAACATACCGGCATTTGCGCTAGGGGCCTTCCGCAGGTTTTTCAACCGAGGGAGCGGCCATGGATTAAAATAGATGCTGCATCAACGGATGCTTTGATTGAGCAGGTAAAAAAATGCCCATCTGGAGCATTGAGTTTTTATATGAATAAAGACAAGCAGGATACTTAATCGTAAACTGTTCAGGAGTTTTTTATGAGCTTGCGAAACATACAGGCTATAGTACTTGCCAGCCTGAAAGATATGGACGGTGTACCGGTATGGCAAGGTTTTCCTACGGCACACCAGGATCGGATCGATCCATTTTTACTCTTGCATCACCTGCAAATGAAAGTGCCGGCCTACGTTTCACCCAGGCATGCAGGTGTGCCTCCACATCCTCACAGGGGCTTCTCCCCCGTAACATTCGTTTATAAAGGCGGCGTTCACCACCGGGATAGCCGGGGAAATAATAACACGGTTTACGAAGGTGGCACGCAGTGGTTAAATGCAGGCATGGGCATCATCCATAGTGAACGCCCCCCGGCGGATATCCAGGAAATCGGGGGTGAACAGGAGATGATACAATTGTGGGTAAATGTACCGATAGCCCATAAAATGGATCAACCTTCTTACTTTTCTTTAGATGCCGACGCTACGCCAACTGTCAAGACGGAAGATGGTTTAGCTACGATCAGGGTCGTAAGCGGTGATATCCTGGGAACCAAGGGCGCGATTCCTACGGTTACCCCTGTCAATACTGCCATGATATCAGCTAAAGCCGGGGCCAAATTAGCATGGGACTTTCCAAGGGATCACCAAGCTTTTCTGTACATCCTGGATGGGGCCTTGAAATTTACGAGCGGTGAAGAAGTAGGGCCATGGAATACAGTTGTATTCAAACAGGATGGAGAGGGCATCCAATTCGAAGTGAGCCGCGATGCCAGCTTGTTTTTTGCATCGGGGCTACCCATCCATGAGAAGGTAGTAGCCCATGGACCGTATGTCATGCATACGGAAACCGCGATCTTGGAAGCGATGAGGGATTTCCAGGTTGGCAAGATGGGAATATTGATTGAGGAATAATTTTCTATTTCCTGTTCATATTTCTTGATACGATATAATCTTCAATATCACGATGGGTAGTCTTCGAGGCAACCCATCGTGATACCAGGTATTGCCAGGTTGCCTTGTTAAATTTTTACCAGCATCTTGCCCTGGTTCTGGCCGCTGAATAAGCCGAGGAAGGCATCGGGTAGCTTTTCGAACCCTTCAACAATCGTTTCCGTATACACTAACTTACCTTCTTTGACCCAGGTACCTAATTGCTGGTATGCTTCACCGAAACGTTCCTGGTAATCGCTCACTATGAATCCCTTTATCAGGGCGCTCCGCGTTAAGATCATGGGTAAAATCCTGGGACCATTGCTAACGCCCGTCTCATTGTATAATGATATTTGGCCACAAAGAGCGATCCTCGCATGAAAATTGATATTCACGATGACCGCGTCAGTTATATCACCCCCGACGTTATCAAAATAAATATCCACGCCGTTTGTGGCCGCTTCCGCGATAGCCTGCCCCATGTCGGTAGTCGTTTTGTAATTGATGACCTGGTCGTAACCAAAATCATCTTTGAGCATGCTGGCCTTCTCATCCGAGCCGGCAATGCCGATCACGTTACAACCTTGGATCTTGGCTATTTGTCCTACGATAGTTCCCACTGCGCCGGCAGCCCCGGAGACCACCACGGTTTCTCCCGCTTTGGGTTTGCAGATATCCATTAAACCAAAATATGCTGTCAGCCCCGGCATTCCCAGTATCCCGAGATAATAACTTGGAGGTACGCCATTATCATCTAATTTTTTTACCATCTTTTCATGCGTGATAATGTAATTACACCAAGGCAACATACCTAGTACGGTATCCCCATTATCGATATGCTCACTCTTAGATTCCAGCACCTTGGCTACAATACCACCGGAGATAGGCTCATTTACTTCGTATGGCGGAACATAAGATTTAGCATCGTTCATCCTGCCCCTCATGTACGGGTCAACACTGATATATAATGGTTGAAGCAATAATTCACCCTCATTTAAGCTGGGTATTTCAAAATCTTCAAACCTGAAATTTGCTGCTGTTGGCATACCTTTAGGTCTGGATGCCAATACAATTTTTGTTGCTTTCATCGTTTAGTTTTTTCTGTTAGATTCAATAGGTAATAGAATTGGCCGGTATAACGTTACGCTACTTTTACGACCAGTTTGACCGCTATATTTCCGCGTGTTGCGTTAGAATAGGGACAAACCTGGTGTGCCTTTGCAACGAGTTCTTCGGCCAAATCCTGCTCTATGCCCGGTATCTCAGCTTCCAGCTCAACAGATAAGCCAAATCCCCCGTTATCGATTTTACCGATGCTCACGGAAGCGGTTACCTTTGTTGTGCCGGTTTTTATTTTCTGCATCCTGGTAACGTGGTTCAACGCGCTGTCGAAGCAAGCAGCATAACCCGCGGCAAACAGTTGTTCGGGGTTCGTATAAGCGCCACCGTTACCACCCATTTCTTTCGGTACCCTAACATCAAGATTCAGAATGCTGTCACTAGAACTAACATGTCCATCCCTTCCGCCTGTCGCAGTAGCATGGGCGGTATATAATTTTTGAAGCATACTTTGTTGCATTTACAGTTTATAATCTTATTTAAATATTGATTCAGCTTTGCATGTAACCGGGGTCGCTATCTTATAACAATTTTTCTACCAAATATTTCATTTATACCAGTCATTTTCCAGCTGCGGGCAATATAATTTGTACGGAACAGTTCATGTTGATCTATTTGAAGTTTATAATAAATTGATTACGAATTATTTGTGGGGATTGTTATACCCTGGCTTCATCATTATGCGCAGCTGAATTATTACGGGTGTCATTTGTACGCTTATAATTTTTCTCGACCTTTTCTCATATTGAAATAACCGGTTATACCCAGTTGCTATGATAGCAATGTCTTTCAAATTATTTTGTTGGGCAGAGAAAAGAATATATCAATCAATCTATACGCTACTTTTTATGAAAAGACTCACACTCGTTGCCGGTATTCTATTGGTAGGCACCGTATTGGTCCATGCACAAAGGAAATCCAAACAACAAGATACCTTGGCAAACTTCGTTATCACCCCGCAACAAACTTTGAAAAAAGATAGGGTAGAGCTCCGCAAGGAAATCCTGGAATGGTGCGAGGCACAAGCCAAGGAAACGGATGTAAAGAAAATTAAAGCGCAAGCTTCGGCTGCTTATTACCCCGGCGCGGTTGGAGAAGGGGCTGCCGTCATTAATAAAGTGGTGCATATCGACCATCGGAAGATAGCCGATGATTTAGTGCCGATCGTTTCCAGGTTGAGGTATTCGGGACCATGGAATGACAATCTTTATACTACCGGGCTGTATGCATTTGCCGGTAAACCTATCAGCATCGAGCTGCCGGCATCTTTAGTAGGTAAGGAAATCTCTATTCAAATCGGCTCGCATTCCGATAACTTGGGTTATTGGGTCGCAGGTAAAGAAGATTGGAGGAGGATGCCATTGATCGTGAAAAAGATGAAGGTTACCAAGCGGAAGTTCCAAATGGCTTCCCCTTTCGGCGGCTTAATTTATATCGCTAGTAATCCCAAGGAAGGAGATTGGTCGGGAGATATCAAGATTGGCGGCGCTACGGAAGCAGCCGTATATGTTTATGGCAAAACTACTGCTGAAGATTGGGCTGGTCAATTGCAACGTTCCAAGGCTCCATGGGTGGAATTGACGACAAGCAATATTATCCTAACCGTGCCCCGCGGCATCGTGGAAAACCTGGCTGACCCTGCAAAGGTGATGTCGATCTGGGATTTAATTATAAAAGGAGAGATGGAGCTGGCACAAATTCCTTTACCATTTTACCGCCCGCAAAGAATGGTAATCGATGAACATATCGGTGGCGGTTTTATGCATAGTGGTTACCCTATCATGATTCACCATTCGCCTTCCCGCGGCTTGTTATCGGCAGATATTATCGCGGATCCCACCAAGTTATTAATACCGAGCAAAGGGGGAGCCAACTGGGGTTTCTTCCACGAGATCGGGCATAATATGCAGAACTTGGATTGGGTATTTGGCGGCACTACAGAGGTAAGTTGCAATTTCTTCTCGCTATACATGTTTGATCGTTTGCTGGGTGGTCGTGATGGCGCACACAGTGGCATTTCAAATGAAACGACCCAGAAAATGATGCGCGAATATTTTACGAAAGGGGCAAATTATGATGATTGGAAAAGCAATCCTTTCCTTGGCCTGGTCATGTTCCGCCAATTGCAAGAAGCATTTGGCTGGGAATCTTTTAAATCGTTTTTCCGCAAATACCAGGCCCTGGCGGCAGCTGATCCGGAAGGTTCATACGTAAAGGGAGATGAAGCTAAAAGGGACTTGTGGGCCAGTACTTTCTCGGAAGTAACAGGTAAGAACATCGCGCCATTTTTCGAAGCATGGGGGATTCCTATATCCTCTGATGTGAAAGCTAGGCTCAGCAAATATCCTACTTGGATGCCATATAATTTTCCTTCTAGCTTGTAAAGTTAAGCTTCTTACCAGCTAGTGATAATTTTTTTTATAAGCGAGCCTCCATTTTACAACGTGAAATGGAGGCTCGCTTATTGAATACTAAGCGTAAATTTTTTAATTGTCAGTTTAGCTTTATAAACCTTGAACAAGTCTGAACGGCTGGGTTACGGAAAATTGTTAAATATATCCGTTGTTTTTATAATTCATTGTTATTTCATATTTCTAATAATCATTATTGTCCGACTAAATTTTAACCGGGGAGCAATTTGATCCCTCAATAGTTCGATTCGATGTTCATCTGCTCGTTTCTTGTACTTTTTTGTTTACCCAAAAAAGCACGAAAAAAGGGCATAAATTGGCCATCACGGCCGCCAATTTGATCGCTCGATCCGGCTTTTGTACTACTGTATGGCCAAGCTTCCCTTCGCTATCAACGGTGCGAAGTTCCACGGTTCTCTTGGCGGGGTAAACCCGGGTTTTGAACGTATCATCCTTCGCTTATGTCCTTGAGCAGGTAAGGAATCCAAGTAAATTTGATACAATTTTAGTCGGACAACAATGATTTCTAATTTAAAATATTTTATTAGTGCACTTACTTAATTTTTATTTATAAAATGAATTATATAGTCCAATGCTAAACAGATTTTGCAAATAGTTTTCCGGTATAGGAAGTCTTCGTATGTTTGCTTAAAATTATACAGTTTATAGTAATCATCAAACACCGAAACAATCCAGCTCCCTACCTTGGTAGGGGGCTTTTTTATACAAATTGTTGCTTAAATTATCCAAGAATTATCCATAATTGCCTGCTTCTTGGTGAAATGGACTTCCTTTCTAACATTTGCAAAAAATCTGCAAATTATTTCATGTCAAATCAACCAGTTCAGCTTTTTTCGGATACGGAAACAGCTTTTGCTTATAAATCGGATGCCGAATTAAAGAAAGCACGCTTCTTATTTAATATGATGGGGATGCCCAGCCTTGTAAAACTGGCCACGCGGTTTACTCCCTTGGCGATAGAATGGAACTTGCCGGTAAGGGGGCTACTACGTAAAACGATTTTCAAACAGTTCGTTGGGGGCGAGAACTTGCAAGAGGTAAGCGCCGTTGTGGATAAGCTGAATGATTTTAACGTGCAGGTAATTATGGATTACGGGGCTGAAGGAAAGGAATCTGAAGATGACTTCGAGAAAGTTACGCTAGAGTTTATTAAGCTACTGGAGTTTGCTTCAGGAAAATCCAACATTCCTTTTATCGGGATTAAAATTACCGGTTTTGCCCGTTTTGCCCTCCTTGAAAAACTCAACGATTGTATAAAGTTCGATCCTTCGATACAGGTCGATACCACTGTACTCAGCATCTCCGAATTGCAGGAATGGCAGCAGGTTTTGCTAAGGCTGGACAGGATTTGCAATAAAGCGGCAGCCTGTAAAGTAGGTGTACTCATCGATGCCGAGGAATCTTGGATTCAAAATACGATCGATGCATTGGCCTTGCAGGCTATGGCAAATTACAACCAGGGTTTCTGCGCCGTGTATAATACCTACCAAATGTACCGCCATGACCGCTTGTCATTCCTCGAAAGCAACTTGGCATGGGCCGGGACTAATAAGTTGATCCTCGGCGCCAAGGTTGTCCGTGGCGCTTACATGGAAAAGGAAAGGGCGCGGGCCATAGCCATGAACTACGAATCACCGATACAAGTAGACAAGCAGTCGAGTGACCGGGATTTTGACGCTGCTATTTTATTGGCGCTTCAAAATTTGGATCACTGCTCGATAATTATTGCATCCCATAATGAGGAAAGCGCTGCCATGGCCACTTCCGTGGTTGAAAAGCAGGGTGTATCCATACAGCATCCCCATATTCATTTCTCGCAATTATACGGGATGAGCGATCATCTTACGTTTAATTTGGCTAAAAAGGGCTGCAATGCCAGCAAGTATTTGCCATATGGACCGCTTGAAGACGTGGTACCCTACCTGATGCGCCGGGCACAGGAAAATAGTGCCGTATCCGGTGAAACAGGAAGGGAATTACAGCTAATTAACAAGGAAATCAACCGAAGGCTTGGCAAACAATAATTGTTAAAGGATAAACAAATATTATCCTGTATTTGGTCGGTTTCGGAAATATTGATTAATATTAGTTAGTGAAAGTCATTCAATTTACCGTGCCAATGTCTACCGATGATTCAGTCGTGGTAGAAGAAGACATCTTGCCAAATTTTTATAATTACTTGCACCGGCACAAAGAAATGCAGGTAACGTTGATCGTTAAAGGATCAGGCACCTTGATTGCTGGTAACTACACCCAGTCTTTCGAGCCGGGGAACGTGTATGTAATGGGAGCTAACCAGCCCCATATCTTTAAATCCGACCCGCTGCATTTTTTAAATATGAAAGATGACAATGCACATGCCATCCATATATTCTTTGACCACGAAAGGATTTTGAAGAACTTGCTACATCTGCAAGAAATGGAGTATATCAAGAAATTTCTTGATAAAACACAGCACGGGTTACAAGTGTTGGACTTACGGGTTCAAGATGAGTTGGCGCCTTTGATTAAGAAGGTGAGCAGTAGTTCCGGGTTTAATAGGTTGATGAGTTTCTTGCAATTATTACAACACTTTTCAAAAGAAATAAAAGAGTGGAAATCGTTATCCACCGGCTTTTCTAAATACTCTTTCCCTGATTCAGAGGGCATACGGATGAATGACATTTTCCAGTATACGATGGAGCATTACGATAAGCAAATCTCATTACAGCAGGTGGCCGCCATTGCACACATTACGCCGCATGCATTTTGTAAATATTTTAAAAAGCATACCCGCAAAACGTATATGGCATTCTTGAACGAGATCAGGATTAACGAGGCTTGCAAGAAAATTATTAGCGGGGACTTTTCAAGTATCGCGGGCATTGCTTATGCAACGGGCTTCAATAGCGCGATTAACTTCAACCGGGTATTCAAGAAAACTACGGGCTTGTCGCCGAGTGAATACATACGCTCATATAAAACCAGGTAGGCATCATATACACCAATTTTATATACAAAAGCCCATGGAACATGTATCCATGGGCTTTTCAATATGATGCAGGCAGTGCTGGTTAACTGCCGGTCGTTTAATTTTTGTAAAGGGGCGAATGAACTATTGTTCGCAGTTGTTGATGATCTTAATCAACAAATTATTCAGGTGCTCGACATCTTGAGATTTGATGCCTTTCAAAGCTACTTTACGGTTAGCTTTCATTACGGGTTGTAATTCTTTTAGCAAGTTCGCTGCCTGGTTAGTGATTGCAAGGTTGAACCTACGCCTGTCTGTTGCGTGGGCTGTTCTTTTCAACAATTTCTTTTGCACTAACAATTCGATCATACGGGTTACAGAAGCGTAATCCTTGTTGATCGTATTTGCAATTTGTTGCTGGGTAGCATCCGGGGCATCGTTAAACGCATTCAACACCATCCATTGATCGATCGTGATATCTACGTTGTGGGCTACCAATGATTGCTGGATCAATTGACGGTATTTTTTCATAGTCACATCGATCGTGTTGAACAGAATGTCGCTTGTTTTCTCTACTGCCATAACTAATATTTGACACAAATATAATTGATAAATAAAAAACTAGTCAAGTTAAAATCCTGTTAAGCCTACAATAATATTGATGATAGCTTATACAGGTTAACGAATGATTATGTGAAATTGCCCGCGCAGGTGGGCTGATCAGTTTTTTGCAGGGTATTGAGCTGAAGTTGGTGTTGTTGATTAGTTGTTATTCTCGAACAGCAATAAGCTGGCATGATCCAAATTTCAACAAAATTTTAACAATTGGTTTTGCATGGCCTAGCCAATACTTCCTGACTGTGCAAATGTACGTATAAACATGTAAACTTTCAGGCAGTTGAAAGTTTACGGGGTTTTGTACATCTAAAAAGTGGCAGCGCCGTGAACGGCGCTGCTATAAAAACCACCATTAAATAAAACAACATTGAATGGGTAAAACCTATATCTATGTTGAGTTTGTCGATGTTTTGAGATCATTCCATTACAAGTGGTTTGGTAGTTCTTGAGGAGTAGATTTAATAATTTCCAATTACATGAATGGTTACCATTTTATTTAAATGAATACCCATTTATATCCATAGTTTCTATATCAAGATAGTTTGCTTACAGTTTTATGACCCTGTAGGCGCACGTAGACAGCCGAATTTATTGGTATTGTCATGTATTGAGAACTTCATTGCTATGCTATGATTAGCAACATTGATAACAATGTCAGGCTTTAATTCGTGTTTCATAACAGATAGTTGGTTTTTGATTCCTCCAATTTTTTATAATAAGTATCAATTATTGTTTGTAGCAAAATATGAGTACGTTCCATTTATCTTTTAAAAAGATGGGGCCTATAAGATTATAGGCCCGCACATTACGTCTAACCTAATTTAAACCGTTTGAACGTGAGATGGATTACTCTTTCTACTTATAAATGTCTTTTTTTGAAATTATGGGTTATAAAAAAGTCAACTTTTTTTCAAAAAATTGAAAAAAAATCTTGATAAAACTGTCAAACATGCTGTAGTAAAGGGTTTGAACGAATGCCCAATTCTTTATATGAAAATGAAATATGGCTCTAGTGAATGTTTGAATTGACGCTAGTGAGTATTTAGATGGCCTTTTAAATAAAATGGGCATCCTGTAATGGCCATTAATTATTGCTGTCCATCAAATTATGAAGCTAATTGTCGCAAATAAACGTGGATGGGTAGGAAATCTTCTTTATTGCTTTACGAGGATCGTGTGATTAGGTGCAGCCGGGCCTTGTTGCCCATGTAATTGGCTTTGGGCCTCCAGGTTCCGCCAGGTTGCGTAACCGAAGAACCCTGCCATGCAGCTCGTCACGAGCAAAATTATGGCAACATATGTCAGCATTTTCATTTTTTGCTCTTCCTCCAGGTGGTTACTATCCACTTCCGGCAAGCTCATCGGGATGATAACGGCTTCCTGGTTTTTATTACTGCCCGTCGAATTTTTATGTATCGCGATGGCCCGCAGCAATTCCTGGATATTCTCATGTTTTTTCATGGATTCCTCGAATTGTATCAATTGCTCGGGGCTTAACGTTTCTAGAAATTCAGTTAAAATATTTCGTTCAACGGGGGTAGTTTTTGCTTGCATAATGGTTTCATTTGTATACTGTTCTCACGGTGTACGGTTAGACACTGTTTTTCCACGGTGCAATTCTAATAACAGTTTTGATACAGCCTTGGTTTATTTAATTGGCCGGTTTCGAGATAAAAATTTGGTTTTCAATTGTTTGTAAAAAAAATTAAAAACTGATTTTCCTCTCAATATATTTTTAATCAAATAAATATAAATAAATAAAATGGATATATTAAACTTCCCTGCTTTTTTTGCCAAGCCAAGATTCCCTGGTAATCATATGCGTACCTAGTATTTTTATACCGGATTCCGTGATAGGGCGCTTAATTTCTATCACGTTCGTTAATAACCCGGTAGCTGCTTGACCGGTATCGAATATGGGCTGGCGGATAACGCTTAGCGAGGAACTCGATAAACCGGACAAGTTAGGGTTAGTAAAAACGTCGCCTTGAACAAGGATTGGACTGCCGGGCAACTTCCCGTTGATCATTCCACCGTGATGACAATATTTGATCAAGTTTTCATTGATGGCAATTTGATGTTTTTACAAGTCATCTTTATATCCTTCCAACCTTTTCTTATGTATTAGAAAGATGCGTGGAGCTCGTGATATGTAGGTCCGCTTACCTAGTCGCTTGGGTGCCCATGCATTTCTTAGCGCCGAAGATGAAGAAGGTACAGGTGTAAATTTTGATAGGGTTTAACCCGGTAATGGTTTAAAAATGCACAGCAGCGCATTTAGCCTTTGCCGCTATTCTTAGTTTCGATAAATTTCAAATTCCGCCTGATACCTGCATACTTGCTTCTCTTCAGGGGTGATTTCTTGAAAATATTTTTAAACTCCTCTTCGGTTAAGGCTTCCCAATCACTGGTTGAAAAGTTCAATATTTCCGGGATAGGACGGAATGCTTCATCGCGGTGGGCCTTGGCAAACCTATTCCATGGACATACATCTTGGCATATATCGCATCCGAAGAACCAATCTTCGAATTTTCCTTGCATCGATCCCGGTATCAATTGTTCTTTAAGTTCTATCGTGAAATATGAAATACACTTGCTCCCGTCAACCACGCTAGGCGATACCAACGCGCCGGTAGGGCAGGCTTCGAGGCAGCGGGTGCAGCTGCCGCAATAGTCGCCCGTAGGTGCATCATATAAAAAAGGGACATCTACAATTAAAGTGGCAATAAAGAAAAATGAACCAGCTTGCTTATGTAATAGGTTCCCGTTTTTTCCAATCCAGCCCAAGCCGCTTCGCTGTGCCCAGCTTCGTTCCAGCACGGGGGCTGAATCTACGAAGCCCCTACCTTGTATATCACCTAACTTGGATCTTAATACTTGTAAAAAACTATTCAGCCGCTCTTTAATAATTTCATGGTAATCATTTCCATATGCATATTTTGCTACCTTGGGAGCCCCCGGTTGCTGGAATTGCGAAGGGTAATAATTGAGTAACAAAGTAATAACAGATTTTGCACCATCAACGAGCTTCCTGGGGTCAATGCGCTTGTCAAAATAGTTTTCCATGTACTTCATCCCTCCATGCATCCCTTTATGCAGCCAGTTTTCCAAGCGGAAGGCATCCCCGGTTAATTCCGCTGCCTGCGCTATCCCGCAATGATCAAAACCGAATGCTTTCGCTTGTTCTTTAACGAAAAGTGTATTTTTTTCTATGTTTAGCACCCCTACGACTTTTGTGTTAGATATGCCTAAAAATTAGTATCTTAAAATACTTTCTCTTATTTTTGGCAAAATTATCCCATTTAATTAATCAACCTATACTATGTTTCAGCAAAAAAATAGGATTGTTTGTTCCGTAATCCTTGTACTTACTATTTTGACTCTAAATGTTCATTCCCAGGATAATCCCGGTATTAAATTCGGTAAAGTAACGGCGAATGATTTAAAACAAAAAATTTACCCCGTTGATAGCTCTGCGAACGCCGTGGTCATAGCAGACGTTGCATCGGCTATTTACGATGGGGGCAATAACGGTTTCGAAGTGGTCTTTAAAAGGGAATGCCGCATTCATATTCTCAATAAGAACGGCTTCGATGAATCCACTATCGAGGTGCTTTTTTATAAAGGAGATACTGAATATGAAAAAGTATTGAATATCAGGGGTACGACTTACAACCTGGAAGGGGGAAAAGTGGTGACTACCAAGTTGGATAACGACCAGGTCTTTACCGATAAGTATAACAAGAACTACATGGTGAAGAAATTTACTTTACCGGCGGTAAAGGAAGGTTCTATTATCGAATTTAGTTATACCATCCGCTCGCCGTACTGGAATGAAATTCCTTCTTGGTCATTTCAAAAGGCTTCCGTTCCTACCTTGTGGAGCGAGTATAATGTTATGATCCCGCAGTATTTTGAATTTACTTTCCTAACGCAAGGTTATTTCCCTTTTCACCTGAGGGATTCCAAGAATGGAAGAAAGATGTTCCTCCTCCGCGATACCCGCGGGGCCGGTGCTTCCGATACCTACAGGGCAGACGCGGGCATCACCGAATACCGCTTTGTTATGAAGGATTTGCCGGCATTGAAGGTCGAAAGCTTTACAACAACGCCGATGAACCATATTTCGCAGATTTCCTTCCAGTTTTCTGGCACCCGCTGGCCCAACGAGGGCTTTAAACCGGTACGAACTACTTACAACAGCTTGATGGAAAGCCTGTTAAAATCAGACTATTACGGGGCCGACCTGTCGAAGGGTAATAATTACCTGGAAGACCAGTTGAAGGAATTGACCTGGAACGCGAAAGATAATCTTGAGAAGGCTAAGAATATTTACAAATACGTGAGGGACAATTATACTTGCACCAGCCATAGCGATTTGTATATCGACCGTTCTCTAAAGGAAATTTTTAGAAGTAAAAATGGAACCGTTACTGAGTTAAACCTTTTGTTGGTGGCCATGTTGCAAAAAGCCGGCTTCTTCTCGAATCCCGTCTTGCTCAGCACCAGGGCGCATGGTCGAACCTATGAATTATACCCGATCGTAGACAAATTCAACTATACAATTGCAGAACTCAAACTGGATAGCAATTATTACTACCTCGATGCCTCTTATGATCAACTCGGTTTCAATAAGTTGCCTCCCGAAGTTTACAACGGTCACGCCCGGATCGTGAGCGAAGGGGCAGAACCACTGGATTTTGATCCTAATAAATTGCTACAACAGAAACTTACGAATTTATTTATCGTGATCGGTAATGATGGAGCTATAAAAGGTTCGCTACAACAGATACCTTCATATTTTGAATCGCTTAAGCTCCGTCAAAATTCAAAGAAAGACGGGACGGAATCTATTGAGAAAATCTACAAAAAAGCTATCAGCGAAAAAGCTAGCCTGACGAAGTTCAAACTGGACAGGTTGCAGCAGTTGGATCAGCCATTATCAGTTTCTTTCGACTTTAGCGAGCCGGGAGAAGGGGGCGATATCATTTACTTAAACCCTATGTTCGGGGAAAGTTATAAAAGCAACCCTTTCAAATCTGAAAAGAGGTTTTACCCGGTAGAGATGGATTACGCGATCGATGAGAACTATACGATCAATATTACAATCCCCGAAGGGTACGAAATAGAAGAGGTGCCGAAGTCAACAATTGTTAAACTAAATGAAGCCGACGGTGTATTCCAATACCTCTTGCAAAAAGGCGATAATTATATACAGATGCGTTCCCGGATTAAGTTGAATAAAGCCAACTTTGCCCGTGAAGATTATGCCTCGCTACGCCAGTTCTTTGATGTAATCGTAAAAAAACACGCGGAACAAATCGTATTCAAGAAAAAAGAAGGCGCCGTTGCCGGTTCCATGTAAAGTAATTCCAGAAGAACGTAAATCAAATGTTGAAGAAGTTAACAATATTTATAGCAAGTTTATGCTGCCTCACGTATACTTACGCGCAGGATATTGACCTCGATGTTAGAAATATACCCGATTCTTTAATGAAGAAGGCAGACGCGGTAGTACGGTATAGCATCGAAGATGTGCAAATCGTTTCTCCCGGTACGGTAAAGTATTCACATAAATATGCCATTACAATTCTTAATGAAAGCGGTAGGAACTATGCAACATTGTATGAATACTACAGCAAGATGAAGGAGATAAAAAGTATCCAGGGCGCCTTGTACAACGCCCAGGGGAAGCAGGTGAAAAAATTAAAAAAGTCTGATATCTCCGATTTGAGCGGTGTAGACGATGCTTCCTTGATGTCAGATGCCAGGTTTAAGAAATATACCTTCTATCAAAGTTATTATCCTTATACCGTCATGTTCGATGTGGATGTAACTTATAACACGGCCTTGTTCCTTCCAACCTGGCAGCCAGTTTTGGGTAATTACGTTTCCGTACAGCATGCAACTTTTAACGTTTCAGTTCCCGGGGATGGAAACCTGCGCTATAAACAAGTTGGCATAACGGGAGTGCCTGCCAAGGTGCAACACAAAAATAATTGGACATATTCCTGGGAACTCGAAAATTTCAAAGCGAAACCTTCCGAGGTAATGGAGGCGTTCAAGGTTGATAAATACCCGTTGGTATTAATCGCCAGCTCGAAATTTCAGTATGGGAAGTTTGATGGCCAAGTTGATAGTTGGGACAGCTTCGGTAAATTTATTTATACTCTGAATAAAGAACGGGATGAATTACCTGGAAAGGTTAAACAGGTAGTGCACAAACTTACCGACAACGTGCAAGACCCTAAGGAAAAAGCTAGAATCTTATACCGATACCTGCAAAATAATACCCGTTATATTAGTGTGCAATTGGGCGTCGGTGGGCTGCAAACCTACGATGCAGCGTATGTGGCGGAAAATAATTACGGTGATTGTAAAGCTTTGACCAATTTCATGAAAGCTTTGCTCAAAGAAGCCGGGATCAAAGCTTACTGTTCCGTGATCGATGCAGGGAATAATAGCGGGTTTATATTGGAAGATTTCCCGTCGAGCCAATTTAACCACGTAATACTTTGCGTTCCATTTTCCGCGCGGGATACCACCTGGCTGGAATGTACGAGCCAAGATATAGAATTTGGCTACCTGGGAGGCTTCACTTCGGACCGTGCCACTTTACTTTACGGTGATTTCGGTGGAAAATTGGTACACACGCCGGCTTATCAAAACCATCAGAATTTACAACTTAGGATCGTAAATGCTGAAATAGACCCGCAAAGTGGGAATGTGAAACTTTCTGCCAAAACGATGTATACCGGCTTACAACATGATGATCCTTATATGGCCCACCGGGTTTTTAATAAGGAAGATATGACCAAGTATTTGCGGCAGAGGATAGACTTGCCATCGTTTGACTTAGTCAACTATAATTATGCCATCCCCCCGCCGGAAGAAGTGCCCGCACTGGAGGAAGACCTTGAGTTGCTGGCAAGGAATTATGTTACAAAAAGCGGGAAAAGATTATTCGTTGAGCCTAATATGCTCACGAAACAGAAGACGAAATTTTTAGAAGAGAAGGAAGAACGCAGGTTTGACTTCCAGTTTAGCTACGCTTATGTAGATGTAGATACCGTGAATATCAAAATTCCGGCAGGTTATAAACTGGAAACAATACCCAAGCAAGTGTCGCTCAACAACCCCGTAGGTAAATACACCTACCATGTGCAATTGGAAGGGGATATCCTGCATTTATACCGTAGGGTAGAGTTTAAAGAGGGAGTATACCCCGCGGCAGATTACCAAGCATTCGTCAAATATATGAACGCTATCCGTGATACGGATGGAAGTAAAGTTGTATTTGTGAAGGCAGAATAAACATATCAAGATGTTTCGAGTTAATATTGGCAGTGGGGCGGGCTTTTATGCCGGGCCCCCTTGTTTTTCCAGCGCTTCCATTTCATTTACATGATTATTGATGTATCTTAATGCACAATCATTATTTAGCTATGAAAAAAATCCTGGTTCTCCTCGCATTACTCTTGGCATCAAAAGCAATTTTAGCTCAAAAAACAGATAAAGCCCTCACTAAAGAACTCTCGCAGATTATAAAGGACTTCCGCGGGCAGGTAGGCATTTACGTGGAGCATCTCGGCAATGGCAAAACCGTTGCCATCAATGCAGACAGCATTTTCCCAACTGCCAGTATGATCAAGGTGCCGATTATGATAGGGGTGTTTAATAAGATCGACCGGGATAGTTTACAATATCACCAGGACTTGATCTACAAGGATTCCCTGCTCTACCCTGGGGAAGATATCCTGGGTTCCTTCAAGGAGGGAGCTACGATTCAACTAAGCAAGGTAATGATGTTGATGTTGACAATGAGTGATAATACGGCTAGCCTATGGTTGCAGTCATTGGCCGGGGGCGGTAGCAGGATAAATACCTGGTTGGAAGAACATGGCTATAAAATAACCCGTGTAAATTCTAGGACACCGGGTAGGGCGGCCAACCAGGCGCTCTACGGTTGGGGACAAACCAGCCCGTCAGAAATGGCAGATTTGATGAAGCGCATTTATAAGGGAGAACTTATAAACCCGGTTACAAGTGAACGCATGTACCGGAATCTTACCCGTAATTTTTGGGATACAGAAGGTTTGGCGATGGTGCCGAAGAACATCCGTACGGCCTCAAAAAATGGGGCTGTCAACGAATCCAGGTCCGAGGTGATCATGGTAAATGCGCCCTCCGGCGATTATGTTTACTGTATTTGTACTAAAAATAACATTGACCAAAGCTGGGGTCGCGATAACGAGGCAAAACAATTATTGCGAAAGGTAGCCTTGGCCATTTGGAAGCATTTCGAGCCGGGCAGCAAACAAATGACTGGTTCCATGGCGGAACATTTCTAAATCATGCGATAACGTAACAATGGGCATTGCCATCCTTGTTCAATCGGGTACAGTAGTGCAAACGGTCAATTACTGCTGGGTTGCCTAAAAGATGTAAAACTATGTCGATCCTGGGCGCAATATCAGATGAAAAGATCGCGGGTGGCATCAAATTCATCTTGTTTGTTGATACTGTTTTTGAAAAACGGAATCAGGGCAAGGCCAATCGTTACAATTGCTAAAAGTACAGTTCTAATTTTCATATCCTACCAATTTTTACTTGCTATTTATATAACTAAATTCTGTGCCAAAAGGTTAAGCCTAAAACATAAAAAAATCCCTTATTTGTGCCGCTTGCCAGCTCCCGGGTTCTTAAATCCAACAGGGTAAAGGGTTTTATTGCATGATTGTCTATAGACTTTTTTAAAAGTATAGATAAATTTGATAGTTTAACTTTAAAAATCTATTTGATTTTTAGGTTTTACAATGGCAATTTTGCGTCGCAATTGAGAAAGCAAAACAATAAATCAATAATAGAGCATGAAAAACGCAGTATTATCAGTGGGTACAAGTTTCCCTGATTTCAACAAGAAGGCAGTAGTTTCTATCGAGAAAGGCAAAGAATTCGAAGACATTTCATTGGAAGCTGTAAAGGCAACCGGTAAATGGATGGTAATGTTCTGGTGGCCGAAAGATTTCACTTTCGTTTGTCCTACCGAGATAGCTGAATTTAACAAGCATGCTGAAGATTTTGCTGACCGTGATGCAATCCTGATCGGCGCTTCTACGGATAGCGAGTTCGTACACGCGGCATGGAGAAGGGATCATGAAGATCTAAAAGGATTGAAGTTCCCGATGTTGGCCGACACTTCCAAATCACTGGCAGCTGAGCTGGGTATCTTGGAAGAGAACGAGAAAGTGGCTTACCGTGCAACTTTCATCGTTGATCCACAAGGTATCGTGCGTTGGACTTCCGTTTATGACCTTTCCGTTGGCCGTAACGTGAAAGAAGTATTACGCGTACTGGATGCGTTACAAACCGATGAGCTTTGCCCTTGCAACTGGCAAAAAGGTGAAGCTACCTTGGAAGTAGCTTAATTTATTAAGGCGGTACCGGTGGTATCGATGCCACCTGCGTGCCGCCTTCTTTACAATTTTTAATATTACAAAATAATTATATGTTTGCTACGAATACGATTGATACGGTATACCAGTTATTAGCCTTGGTAGGTTTAGACCAGGAGAAGGTATCGCCCAGGTTACAAACTTTGGCAGATGCGGATGCAAGGTACTTGAAGGACTTGAAAATCAATATCAGCAATGCGCTTGATGCAGCTACCCTCAGCAAGAAAGAAGCTTACCTGCTCGGTTTGGCGGTTGCTGTAAATGAGCAGCAACCTGATCTTGAAGCTGCATTTAAAGAATTGGCAACCCGTGAAGGGGCAAATATCAAGGAGATCGCGGAAGTGATTAGCGCCACTTCGCTAATGAATACGAACAACGTGTATTACCGGTTCCGCCATTTCGTGAACAAGGAATTTTACACTTCGGCCCCGGCAGGTATCAGGATGAGCATCATGGCGAACCCCGTTTTGGGCAAGGAGTTTTTTGAACTGTTGAGCCTGGTGGTTTCCGCCCTGAACGGTTGCGAAATGTGCGTGGCCTCGCATGAAGATGCACTGCTGAAACATGGCACCGAACAACAAAGAATTCTAGACGCTGTTCGTTTAAGTGCAATTTTACGTAGCTTTGCAGTTCTTTTATAAGGTTGTGATCGATTTAATTGCTTGATTGTGACTGCTTTGTGGCAGTTATTGTAAATAAATATTGATACGGCCCATTATTTTCTAACCTTGCAGTTGGGAGATAAATTGGCAAATATTTGAATATTGTGGATAAATAATTAACACAATGTTTGATTATTAGCCAAAAAAGTCTCACATTTGCATTCCAAAATTTTTTTGAAAATGGCTAGAGTTTGTCAGGTGACAGGAAAGAAGCCGACCACAGGTCACCATGTTTCTTTCTCCAATATTAAGACAAGGAGAAGATTTCTGCCTAACTTGCAGAAGAAACGTTTCTTTTTGGCAGAAGAAGATCGTTGGATTACATTGAAAGTATCATCTGATGCGATCAGGACGATCAACAAAAGAGGTTTGTACGCTGTAGTAAAAGATTTACGTGCGGCTGGTCAAACGATCTAATTTTTATCAAGCAATTTAATTGATACATAACAATGGCAAAAAAAGGTAATAGGGTACAAGTAATTTTGGAGTGTACAGAACATAAAACTTCTGGTCAACCAGGTACTTCTCGTTATATCACAACTAAAAACAAGAAGAACACTCCGGAACGTATCGAATTGAAAAAGTACAATCCTATTTTAAGGAAAGTAACTGTTCACAAAGAAATTAAGTAAGCGGGTTAAAGGTCTCGAAGAAATGTTGGAATCGGCCAACAATACATTCAGCATTAACTCAAATGATCACCATTAATTTTTAATGAAATGGCAAAAGCAGCTTCCAAAAACTCAAAACTGAAAGACTCGAAAGCAGCAGCTGACGCGAAGGTATGGACTAAAGTAATTAAAGCTGTACGTTCACCAAAATCAGGTGCGTATACCTTTAAAGAGTCTATTATCCACAAGGATAAAGTGCAGGAGTTCATGAAAGAAAAGTAATTCGGCTTTACTAATCATACTGCATAAAAGCTGTTCGCCTGTGGTGAACGGCTTTTTGTTTTACCTAGAAGCTTCAAAGGCTATTGATGGAATTCGCCCCCGTGGCGATTTTTTTATTCATTACATTTTTATTCACTAATTTAGACGCTCATTTGGCCTGAACCTCTTGGACTTAGGCTTAAATTCGACTGTATGAGTTTCTTTAATAAGTTGTTTTCCCGGGAAAAGAAAGAAAGCCTGGATCAAGGGTTGCAAAAAACCAAGGAAAGTTTCCTCTCCAAAATTAGCAGGGCCGTGGCCGGTAAGTCTACCGTAGATACCGAAGTGCTCGATAATTTGGAAGAAGCCCTCGTGAGCGCAGACGTTGGAATCGATACCACCATCAAGATTATCGAGAAGATTGAAGCCCGGGTTGCGAAAGATAAATATTTGGGTACTAACGAGTTAAATAAGGTGTTGCAAGAGGAAATCGCATCCTTGCTCATCGATGCCCCGGATCCCGATTATAAAGATTTTGAAACGCCGCCGGGTAAGAAACCTTACGTAATTATGGTGGTAGGTGTCAACGGTGTTGGCAAAACAACGACCATCGGTAAATTAGCTTATAACTTTAAGAAGGCTGGGAAATCTGTATTACTAGGGGCTGCTGATACTTTCAGGGCTGCCGCGGTTGACCAGCTAACGGTTTGGAGCGAGCGTGTCGGCGTGCCCATCGTGAAACAATCCATGGGGTCCGACCCGGCTTCCGTTGCTTTCGATACCGTTCAAAGCGGTGTAGCGAGGGATATGGATGTCATCATCATCGATACGGCGGGCCGCCTGCATAACAAGGCGCACCTGATGGAGGAATTGAGCAAAATTAAACGGGTCATGGCTAAGCAGATACCGGATGCCCCGCACGAGGTATTGCTCGTGTTAGACGGTTCCACCGGGCAAAATGCGCTGGAACAAGCTAAGCAGTTTACGGCGGCCACGGAAGTGAGTTCCCTCGCGATTACCAAGTTAGATGGCACTGCCAAGGGGGGCGTCGTGTTGGCAATTGCTAATAACTTCAAAATACCTGTTAAATATATCGGGGTGGGTGAAAAGATGGAAGATTTACAGGTATTTGACAAACATGAATTCGTTGACTCCTTATTCAGTCTTAAGTAATTGGCATTGAACTCCTTGAAAAAGTAAATGATATTTAAGTAATAAATTCTCGAACTTTTATGATGCATCAATTGTAATAATATGCAGTTGTTTGAAAATTTAACAAAATTTGGTAGCCGGATGTTTTATACATACCGGCTATCTTATTTTAAATGCCCGGACGCCCGTGCCCGCCAACTTAGTTGCACCGGCAGGCCGTGATCATTACCATTTCTTAAAATTAACTGTAGTTCACTATGCAAGTGAAATCTATTGATCGCGTAGAGGAGATTACTATCGAGGAGTTTAAAAAAGATTACTTTTTGCCAAAGAGGCCTTTAGTGATAAAAGGTCTTTCAAAAAATTGGTCTGCTCTTTCTAAATGGACATGGGAATATTTTAAATCAATCGTCGGTGATAAAACGGTAGGGGTATATAATAATACCCGTGCTTCGGCTAATACGCCGGTAAATGGCGCCGATGAATATATCCGTTTCGGTCAATACCTCGATATGATCCAGCAGGGGCCTGTTGCCCTGAGGATATTCCTTTTCAACATATTTCAGCATGCCCCGCAACTGGTGGAAGACTTTTCCTGGCCCGATGAGTTTATGGGCGGCTTCTTGAAGAAGTACCCGATGCTATTTGTCGGCGGTGCGGGCTCGGTTGCCCACATGCATTACGATATCGATATGTCGCATATTATGCATACGCAGTTCATTGGCAGGAAACGTGTGCTCCTATTGGAGAATAATCAATCGGAGTTGATATACCGGATGCCGTATACCGTGGAAAGCGCCGCTAGTTTCGTTAACTGGGCCGACCACTTGGAAACGGAACATTTCCCGGCATTGAATTATGCCCGCGGGTTTACGGCTATCCTGGAGCATGGCGATACGCTTTTTATGCCGGGCGGTTACTGGCACCACATGGAATATATGGAAAGCGGCTTCGCTATGAGCCTAAGGGCCTTAGATCATACCTTGGCCGGGAAGTTAAACGGCTTATACCATATTGCCGGTATGCGGAACATTAATAACTTATTAATTAAGTTGGCTCCCGAATGGTGGTATCATAAGAAAAGGGATATCGCCAAAAGGCGGGCTGACAGGGCTATCAATAGATTACCTGCAAAACTTGATTCATTATAAAAAGCATTATTGTCCGACTAAATTTTAACCGGGGAGCAATTTGGTCCCTCAATAGTTCGATTCAATGTCCACCTGCTCGTTTCTTGTACTTTTTTGCTTGCCCAAAAAAGTCCCCAAAAAGGGCACAAATTGGCCATCACGGCCGCCAATTTGATCGCTCGATCCAGCTTTTTACTACTGTATTGCTTCGCTATTAAAAGTGCGAAGTTCCACGGTTTTGTTGGCGGGGCTGAATAGATCATCTTTCGCTTATGTCCTTGACCAGGTAAGGAATTCAAGTACTTTTGAAGCATTTTTAGTCGGACAGCATATGATTAAAAAACGATATTTGATCGACTTTTTTCAATTATTTTCACTTAATTAACAATATTTTGCACGTTGCATTGAAATTTTTCATAACTTTGCATCTTCCTTACACAGCCCACAAGGCTTCAAGTCACACTTCTAACAGTAGTCTGCTGTTTTTCCAATCGTGCCTGGGTGTCTTCGTGGCGGTAGCAAAGCGATCCGTAGGATTGCATACTAAATAAAATAACGCTATTGAAGACAAGAACTTTAAAGAAAGACAAAGTAAACATTATCACATTAGGTTGTTCTAAGAACATGGTTGATTCCGAAGTATTAAGCGGTCAGCTTAAGGCTAACGATGTTGACGTGGTTCATGAAAGTGGCAAACGTGATCACAATATCGTGGTAGTCAACACATGTGGATTTATAGACAAGGCTAAGGAGGAATCGGTTAATACCATTCTTGACCAGGTGGATCTTAAACGCCAGGGGCGTTTGGATAAAGTATATGTTACCGGTTGCTTGAGCGAAAGGTACCGCGGGGATCTAGAAAAAGAAATTCCCGAGGTGGATGCTTGGTTCGGTACCATGGAACTACCCCTGATCTTGAAGAAATTTGATGCGGATTATAAAGTGGAGTTGTTGGGAGAGCGCATGCTCAGCACGCCCTCGCATTACGCTTACATGAAAATTGCCGAAGGCTGTAACCGAACATGCGCCTTCTGTGCCATCCCGTTGATGCGTGGCAAACACGTTTCCAAACCAATCGAAGAATTGGTTGCGGAAGCTGAAAGGCTGGTAAAGATGGGCGTCAAGGAAATCATGCTGATCGCGCAAGAATTGACTTACTATGGCCTGGATCTTTATAAAAAACGTCGCTTGGCAGATTTAATGAATGCCTTGGCTGACGTGGAAGGCTTGGAGTGGATCCGTTTGCATTACGCGTATCCTACCAAGTTCCCGATGGAGATTTTGCAGGTCATGAAAGAACGTGACAATATTTGTAATTACCTAGATATGCCGCTTCAACATATCTCTGATCCCATGTTGAAGGCCATGAAACGCCAGATTTCCCGCCAGGAAATCCTGGATCTGATCAAGGCCATCAGGGAGGAGGTACCCGGCATTTGCTTGAGGACGACCCTGATCACCGGATTCCCAGGGGAAACCCTCGAAGATGTAGAAGATGTAAAAGCCTTCTTGGAAGAAGTGCGCTTCGACAGGGTGGGTGTATTTACTTACAGCCACGAAGAAGGTACTACTGCTCACGATATGGATGATGATGTGCCGGCGGAAGAAAAAGAGCGCCGCGCGCAAGATATCATGGAAGTGCAGCAGGAAATCTCGCTGGAGAAAAACCAGGAGAAACTCGGGAAGATCTACAAGGTAATCATCGATAAAAAAGAAGCTGGTCGCTTTATTGGCAGAACCGAATTTGATTCGGTTGAAGTTGACAATGAAGTGATTATCAACACAAACCGCAGGTTGAAGCCGGGTGAATTCGTGAATGTTCGTATCACGAAAGCATACGATTACGACCTCGAAGGCGAGCTGGTGTAAGCTCGTAAGTATTAAAATCGTCGACTCGCTGCATCCGGCAGCGGTTATTCATCGCGGGGAACAGATAAAACCCTGCTACAAATCAAATCAATGACAACATTTGAATCATTAGGATTAAATGAATCCATTCTTAAAGGTATCCAAGAGCTAGGTTTCGAAGCTCCAACTCCAATCCAAGAACAAGCGATCCCCATCTTGTTAAGTGGCGATAAGGACTTCGTAGGATTAGCTCAAACGGGTACAGGTAAAACCGCGGCCTTTGGTTTACCTCTTTTGCAACAAATTGATATGAAGGTCACGAAGCCTCAAGGCTTGATCTTATGTCCTACACGCGAATTGTGTCTTCAAATCGCGAATGATCTTAAAAACTTTAGCAAGTTTGTAGGTGATGTAAACATCGTGGCCGTTTACGGTGGCGCTAACATCGGTATGCAATTGCGTGAATTGAAACGCGGTGGCCAAATCGTGGTAGCTACCCCCGGTCGTTTACTCGATATCATCGACCGTGGCGCGATCAATTTCGAAAATGTACGTTACGTCGTATTGGATGAAGCGGATGAAATGTTAAACATGGGCTTCCAAGAAGACATTAACAGCATCCTTTCCAACACGCCTGACAACAAGACCACCTGGTTGTTCTCGGCTACCATGCCGGCAGAGGTGCGTCGTATCTCTAAAAACTACATGACCGACCCATTTGAATTAACAGTGGGTACTAAAAATAGCGGTAACGCTAATATCGAACACGAATATTACGTGGTACGTCCACGCGATAAATACGCGGCGCTGAAAAGGATCGTGGATTTCAACCCTGAAATCTTCGGTATTATCTTCACCCGCACCAAGATCGAATCCCAGGAAATTGCAGAATCCCTGATCCGTGACGGGTACAATGCCGATGCTTTGCACGGTGACCTTACCCAGCAACAACGTGATAAGGTGATGAAGCGTTTCCGCGAAAGATCTATCCAAGTGCTGGTTGCTACGGATGTAGCTGCCCGCGGTATCGATGTTGACAATATCACCCACGTAATCAACTATGAATTACCGGATGATGTCGAGAACTATACCCACAGGAGTGGTCGTACTGCCCGCGCCGGTCGTAGCGGTGTATCTATCGCTATTATCAGCAGCAGGGATCTGGGTAAGATCCGCCAGATTGAAAGGGTGATCGGCAAGAAATTCATCAAGGCAGAGGTGCCGGATGGTGTTGCCGTTTGTGAAAAACAATTGTTTGCCCTTGTACATAAAGTACACAACGTGGTTGTAAACGAAGAGCAGATCGAGCCGTACTTAGGACGTATCTACGAAGAGTTTAACGAATTGAGCAAAGAAGAGCTGATCAAGCGTTTCGCTTCTATCGAGTTCAACCAATTCTTAGAATATTATCAAGATGCAGCAGATCTGAATGTGAAAGAAGATAGCCGCCGTTCTTCTGAAGGACGCAGCAGCAGCGGTAGGGGTAGCGGTGATGGCAAATTTACACGCCTGTTCATCAACCTTGGTTCCGTTGACGATTTCACACGTGGTGACATGTTGCGTTTCATCTGCGATAATACCGGCTTGCGCGGCAACAAGGTAGGTCGCATCGACCTGAAAGGAGTTTATTCTTTCTTCGAAGTTGAAAATGAAGCTGTTGATAAAGTTGTTACCGGTTTTAAGAAAGTAGAACGTAACGGCCGTGCCGTTCGTATTGAAATGTCTCAAGACGGTGGTAACGAAGGTGGCGGAGGCGGAAGACGCCGCAGTAGCGGTGGCCGTCGTGATGAAGGTGGCGGTCGCAGGAGATCTTGGTCCGGGGGAGGTTCTGAAGGCGGTTTCCGTGAAAGAAAAGAATACGGTGGTCGTCCTTCCTTCAGGGGCAGGAAATATGAGAAATAGCTGATGCGTTTTCATAAATGATTGAAATGGAATTCCGAAAACGGGATTCCATTTTTGTTTTTATGAGTAAATGAGAAGGAAATTTGTATATTGTTACAAGCAAGGCATTTATCAACTCCCCATCATTGAAATTATGGCAACAGCGAAAAAGAATGAATCCAAGGCAGGAACTCAAAAGAAAACCACTGCAAAGCCTAAAGCAAAAGCTGCTTCCAAGGCCAAAGTGAAACCTACACCGAAACCTCAAGACCCAGTACAGGAAATGGCTACAACGACAGAACCTTTCCGTAATCTTGCCAACGTTGAACCTTTTACCTTGTTCACCGCCCAGGATGTTTACTTATTCAGGGAAGGAAAGCATTACCGCCTATATGAAAAATTTGGCGCACACCGCATGAATTACGAAGGGGTTGAAGGGACTTACTTCTCGGTATGGGCGCCAGACGCTGTCTTCGTATCGGTAATCGGTAATTTCAACGACTGGGATGCTTACTCGCATACCTTGTTCCCCCGTTGGGATAATTCCGGGATTTGGGAAGGTTTCATTGCCGGGGTTGCCGAAGGGGAGTTATACAAATACTTTATCCGTGCAAAGGATGGTTCGGAGCTGCGCAAAGGGGATCCCTATGCTTTCCACTGGGAGAAGAGACCAAGAACGGCTAGCATCACTACTAACTTGGATTTCCGTTGGAGAGATAAGGCATGGATGAAAGATCGGGAGGTAACAAATGCACTCGACAAACCTTGGTCGGTATATGAATTACATCTTGCTTCTTGGAGGCGACCGGATGCTTTCGACCGGGAATCTTTTTACAATTACCGCGAAATCGCCAAAATGCTGGTGCCTTATATCCAGGAAATGGGTTTTACTCACGTGGAGTTATTGCCGGTGATGGAGCATCCTCTCGATGCCTCCTGGGGGTATCAAATTACCGGGTATTTCGCACCTACCAGCCGTTTTGGTACACCGCAAGATTTCATGTATTTCGTGGATAGCTTGCACAGGGCAGGAATCGGCGTTTTGCTGGATTGGGTACCTTCGCATTTCCCTTACGATGATCATGGCCTGTACCGTTTCGATGGATCGCATGTTTATGAATATGAAGATCCAAGGAAGGGTTTCCATCCCGATTGGAATAGTTACATTTTTAATTACGGGCGTAATGAGGTACGTTCCTTCCTAATCAGCAATGCTCTTTATTGGTTGGATAAATATCATATCGATGGCTTCCGCGTAGATGCGGTAGCATCGATGATCCACCTGGATTATTCCCGGGAAGACGGCGATTGGGAGCCCAATGTATACGGTGGTAATGAACATTTGGAGGCCCTGCAATTTTTAAGGGAATTTAATATGGCCGTATATCAATATTACCCCGGGGTACAAACCATTGCTGAAGAATCGTCGAGCTATGATGGTATTACTAGGCCGGTGCACTTAGGTGGAGTCGGTTTCGGTATGAAATGGATGATGGGTTGGATGAATGATACCTTGAAATACTTTAAGAAAGATCCATATTTCAGGCAATTCCACCAAGACGAGTTTACCTTTAGTATCATGTACGCCTTCAAAGAGAATTTCATGCTGCCCTTAAGCCATGATGAAGTGGTACATGGAAAATCACCGATCGTATTCAAGATGCCGGGAGATGACTGGCAAAAGATGGCTAACACGAGATTGCTATATAGTTATATGTTTACCCACCCGGGAACAAAATTATTGTTCATGGGCAACGAATGGGGCGTTACTCATGAATGGAATGATGCCACCCAATTAGATTGGACTTTATTACAGTACCCTTCCCACCAAGGCTTACAGCATTATGTAAAACGCTTAAATCATCTATATAAAACAGAACCATCACTTTACGCTACGCAATTTGATCCGCTTGGCTTTGAATGGATCAACTTAAACGACCGCTCCCAAAGTGTAATGGTGTATGCCCGCAAAAGCGAAGACCCTAAAAATACTCTATATATAGTACTAAATATGACCCCGGTAGCCAGGCATAATTACGGTATTAAAGTACAGGGAAAAGAACCTTGGATTGAAATATTAAACAGTGATGCAACAGAATTTTTCGGAAGTGGGATCGTAAATGAAGGAGAATTATTACCAGGGAAGCATGGAGATGACTACTTATTATTAGTAAACGTGCCCCCATTAGGCGCCGCCATCTTTAAGTCAAAAAATATTTTAACCAGTTAAAAATGGATCTCATACCAGGATAAACCAACACAGGTCTATATTATATCAATTATAGTAACAATAATAATAACAATTATAGTAACAATTATAGTTATACTATATTTATGATATCGATCTTATTCATAAGAACTGTCTAAAATAACCCTAAAGAGCTGGTCCTCACAATTATCCCGACCTAAATAATCCTCGGTATTAAAAATCCGCGTAATCCGCTCAATCCATCTAAAAATCCGTGAAAAGTTTGGAATAAAGATTGCTGTATAAAATTTCATTACCACTAGGATACAATAAGATAATTAGCAAACCGTTTGATTAATAAACCAAATCTTTAGTACTTATAAAACCATCTTTATCATGAAAAACATGTTCCGAAAATGGGGCTTCCCCTCTCTAGCCCTGGCATGCTGTTCCTTTATCATTTTTGCATGTTCAAAAGACAATTCTGCTGGAAGGAATGATGAAATTCCTCCGGGAAAGCAGAAAGTGAGCATTTATCTAACAGATGATCCCGGTTTATTTGACGAGGTAAATATTGATATACGTAGCGTGGAAGTATTGGTCGACACTTGTATGGAAGATAATGGTGATAATGGCAAATGGGATGATCATGAGCGTTGCTCTTGGGACGATGGCCGTTTCGATGATGAATGCAGTATTTGGGATACCCTTGCGATTAATCCCGGGGTTTATGATTTATTGAGCTTGCGTAACGGTATCGATACTATGTTTGCTAGCGGACCAGCGCACCAAGGTTATATTACGAAGATCCGTATTACGATAGGTTCGGAAAATTCGCTTGTGAAAAACGGGGTGACCTATCCTTTAAATACAATTACCGGGCAATCAAAGCTGATAGTTAAAGTTAGGCATAGCGAATGGGAAGAATATTCAACAGACCAGTTAAGACTATGGTTAGACTTTGATGTTCAACGTTCTATCATCCAGTTGAGGAATAATTCGTTCGTGTTGAAGCCATATATTTTAGTTTGGACATTGAAACAAACGGGCAGCCTTTCCGGTATCGTTCTGCCGAAAGATGCGAACCCGGTGATTTCCGTTTATAATGATACGGATACGGCATATGCTATCCCGTTCCATGACGGTAAATACAAAATCCGCGGATTAAAAGTAGGGGAGTATAGCTTATTTGTAAATCCTTCTAATGGTTATGGAGATACAACTATTACTGGGATTCAAATAGATCGTGGAAAAGAAACCAAGATCCCGACGATAACCCTCGAAAAGTAGACATATAAACTTTGATTTCAGCCACCTGCATTTTGTAGGTGGCTTCTTTTATTAGCCGCAGATTATTTTTGTTTTTTTAATTTTATATCGTTTCAAATCCATTTATCATTGATCAATAAGTTGCCAGGTATGTTAAAGGTGTTTCAATGTTGTTGTTATGTATTGTTATGCTGCTCTGTTTTTGGGCAGAACAAAATTAACCAATCAGACGCACAAGGCCGCAAGCAGGGATATTGGGTCGTGGAGATGCCTGCTTTACGCGGGGAAAGGGCTTATACAATGGAAGGTACTTACAAAGATGGTAAAAAAGACGGCCCTTGGAAAAAGTTCAACCATGCCGGGGATATCATTTCCATGGAAAGTTTTAGAAATGATAAATTGCATGGACCTGTAAAATACTATTACCCAAATGGTCAGCTGAGTTTAGAAGGAAGTTACTTAGCCCAAGAAATTCGCCGCGATTCTGCCCGCGTTTATGATATCGCCACGGATGAAAACAAGATGCAAGCTGTAGAGTTTGATGGTCAATCTGTAAAAAACGGCTGGTGGAAAATGTATGACGAACGGGGTCACCTATTGAGTCAAGAATACTATAAAAAAGGCGAATTAATTAAAGTCCCAACGTTCACGGATTCAACAGATTCCACGGATTCCACGGATGCCAAAAATACTCAGGATAATCATTCACCAAAGAAGTAATAAGGCATTCCAAAGCAACAGTTTCTAACAATCATTCTTGAATAAGCTCCAACGTTCACGGATTCAACAGATTCCACAGATTCCACGGATGCCAAAAAAACTCAGGATAATCATTCACCAAAGAAGTTATAAGGCATTCCAAAGCAACTGTTTCTAACAATCATTCTTGAATAAGCTCCAACGTTCACGGATTCAACAGATTCCACGGATTCCACAGATGCCAAAAACATTCAGGATAATCATTCACCAAAGAATTTATAGGGCATTCCAAAGCAACAGTTTCTATAAATCAATCATAATTGAAACAAAATCCGTGGAATCCTTAAATCATTAATAAAATCCGTGAACATGGCTAGTCTTCTTTTTTATATAACGAATCTTTAGCCCTGAAATCGAGCGGCTGCTCAACCGGGAATTGTCCTTGCTTTACCTTGATCGAGAATGGTTTCTCAACATGCACCCATTTTCCAGCTTTCCATTTAAAAGCCTCGTAATCCAGATCTGAAACGTACGTATATTTTTTCCCGGCTTGCAAAGAATCTTCAGGCACTAAGTGGTCATAAACGATCATGTCAACATCCGCATTATAATTCAAGCTGACGCTTGCATTTTTCTTGTATTCCAGGATGAACCGGTTTTGCACCGGCCTTTTCAAAGTATCTTCTATAAAACTAAACAGATGGGCCCCGAATACAGGCATTCCTTTATCATCGAAACTCAGCATCTCGATCATCTTTTTGTTGCTACGGATATTGTTCCCGTCCCAGCCCATTAAAGTATAATAGTTTTTATTAAAATACCGTGTAGTTAAAAGCCTGTAATACAAGCAGCCATACCAGGTTTGATGGTTTGTAATGGTATCTTGATCGCGGATAAAATCGGAATTGTCGAATAAAGGGAACATTTTCAGGCTACCGTCCTTTGTATTCATCTGGATGGTTCCAAAATGACGAAAGCTCCCGTTATCCCTCGCCAGCGCCCAGGTGAATATACGGAAAGTGCTATCTGTGGGGTATAGAATCGAAACGGTTTGAATGCTGTCGTATGGAAAATAAAATGAATTCTTGATTTTCAAGGATCTCACTAAAGCGGGAATAAAAGTATAATTCGCATTCACCCTATCTTCTTCATTGTAGGCATTCACGATCTTATAGCTCAGGTCGGCTAATGTATCTTGTTCAATCATCAACCGTTTTAAATCTTCCGGGGATATTCTTTGGGATTTTACCGCGTTGGCCAATGTCAAAATACCCAAGCATAGTAGAATGATCTTCGTCTTCATATTTGCAAAATACTCAATCCAAATGATTTCTCTTGTTAAACGGGAAATCTAACCGGCTATTGTGTAGCGAAATCCTGTAAAAAGCAACATCCCCTTACCGCGTTGATTTACTGTCGATAAGGGGATGTTAATTTGTATAAAAATTCATTAAAGGCGAACTTCTTCCGGTTTCTTATGATCGATAACCTCTTCTACCAGGTAGCTATTCCTATCCGCGGCATTCCTGGTCACTAGCTCGGCAATAAAACCGGTAAGGAATAATTGTGAACCGATAATCATGATCAGGAGCGCCAAGAAAAATAGTGGCCTATCGGTCATTTTATACTGTAGGTAAGCTATTTTCATCACGGCAAGATAAAGGGCGATGATAAAACCTACCAGGAAAAAAAGTGAGCCGAGAGCACCGAAGAAGTGCATCGGGCGTTTCCCGAATTTGCCGACGAACATGATAGAGGCCAGATCGAGGAAGCCGTTGATGAATCGTTCCAGGCCAAATTTAGTTACCCCGTACTTTCTCGAACGGTGTTCCACCACTTTTTCGCCTATTTTCCTGAACCCAGCCCATTTAGCAATCACGGGAATATAGCGGTGCATCTCCCCGTAAACCTCGATAGACTTTACTACCTTTTTCTTATATGATTTTAATCCGCAGTTGAAATCATGCAGTTTGATTCCGCTCAACTTCGTGGTCGTCCAATTAAAAAACTTCGACGGGATCGTTTTCATTATAGGATCGTAGCGCTTTTTCTTCCAGCCGCTCACCAGGTCATAACCATCAACCACGATCATTTTATACAGTCCCGGAATCTCGTCCGGGCTATCTTGCAGATCCGCATCCATGGTGATCACTACGTTGCCTTGGGCCACCCTGAACCCTTCGTTCAAAGCAGCGGACTTCCCGTAATTCCGTTGAAACCGGATACCCTTTATATTTTTGTTGGATTTGCTGAGATTTTGGATAACACTCCACGAATCGTCTGTACTGCCATCATCAACCATCCATATTTCGTATGAATAATGGTGTTCGTTCATCACCCGTTCGATCCATGCCGCTAGTTCAGGCAAGGACTCTTCTTCATTCTTAAGAGGTATGATGACAGATATATCGATTGTCATAAATTATTACCGGTTTTTAATGGATGTAAGGATGGTGGTTATTTTTTCCTTGCAATTAATGCGCCGATCAAGGAGGCAAAGCCACCGATAATTAACAAGGTAATCAGTACCCCGGAGAAAATGAAAGGAATAAATTGCTTGGACACGAATTCTTGCTGTTCCTTTATTGCTTCGGGAGATAAATGACTACCGGCATCGGCTTGCGCTGCCTCGGCCAAGATTTTAGCTTTCAAGTCAGGGGCAATGGTCACACAAATTAACAAAAACACGATAAACAGTACAATTATTACGGCAGTAGTTCGGAAACCGTTTGAAAACAACGCCCCGAAACTGGCTTTACCTTCCGCCTGCTTGCTGAATTGAAGGGTGGAAAGGATAATTCCCAGCATCGTGATAACCACGAAAGCTCCCCTGAAAGTATTATTATCCGGTTGCTTGTCCAGGAAATAGAACAAGCTAAACAAGATAGCGCCTATCAAGGTTGTTCCCAAACCGTATTTTATATGTATCTTTTGATTCATGTAAATCTCCTAATTGATAGCATATTGTTGATTATTGCAGATCGCGATCACTTTACCCTGCAATTCTTCCCCGAGGAAGTAAGTATTTTTCGATAGGGAACCGATATGTTCCTGTTCGAAAATATATTTCAATCCCGGCACGAAGCAGGTAATATTTGCTTGGGCGCCTTCTTCTATTTGTACCGCGGGTAAACCGAAGATCGTCCTCGGTACATCGCTTAACATGGAAATGATTTTTTCTACCGGAACATTTGGTAAAGCTTTGGAGACCAATCCGAAAGCTGTTTCCAGTCCGATCATTCCATTCTTGGCATATTCAAACTCTACCGTTTTAGCATCCCAATCTTGCGGAAGGTGGTGACTGGCAAAACAATCCACGGTTCCATCTTCCACCGCTTTCCTCAAGGCAGCTACGTCAGCTTCGGTGCGGAGGGGTGGATTGACTTTTAAATTAGTATCGTAGTTACGGAGTAAGCCATCATGCAGCAGCAGGTGGTACGGCGTAACGGAGCAAGTAACCTTCACACCTTTGGCTTTGGCCTCGGCAATTAACCGGATGCTTTCGGCCGTGCTTACACCCGTGAAGTGTATCTTGGAATCGGTATATGCCGCCAATTCAAGGTCACGTTTAACCATTAGTTCTTCCGCGATGGCCGGTTTCCCGGGCATACCGAGTTGGGTTGACTGGATACCTTCGTTCATCAAACCATGGCCGGCAATACTGGTATCTTCCGGCACCTGGACGATTACGCCATCAAAAGCCTTCACATATTGGAGCGCTTTCAGCATGATGCCGGGTGATTGGATTGGCTTCAACCCATCGGTAAAAGCTACCGCACCGGCTTCTTTCATCTCGATCATCTCCGCGAGGGAGCTACCCTCTATATTCTTAGAAACCGCACCCATGGGCAATACTTGCACGGCGCCATGGCGGGTTTTGCTGATTACATATTCGATCTGCGGTTTTGACTGCATGGCCGGTTGCGTATTGGGCACGATCAGCACGGTGGTGAAACCACCCTTTGCCGCCGCCCGGCTACCGGATTGCAAATCTTCCTTGTATTCCTGCCCGGGATCATTAAAATGGGCGAATATATCCATCCAGCCGCCGGAAACGTGCAGGTTTTCAGCTTCGATTACCTGTGCGCCATCAGCCTGGATGCGATCACCAATTTTTTGGATAATACCGTTAGAAATGAGGATGTCTTTTGTTTGCCCTTTAAATGGGCTGTTTTCAGAAATGATTCTTGCGCTTTTAAGAAGTATTTGCATTGCAGGATTATGATCTTTTCATTCAAAACCAATCGTTCGCAAAGGTAGTATAAAAGTGTTAATCCTAAAAACCGGCTTTGCTGATATTAGTCAAATTTTAAGGAAACAGATATTTATATATATGTAATTCTATATGTTTTTATTGAAGAATACCACGATTTTATTGAATGAACAATACAGGTATCCCGGTGTTTACAATGGATGGGGAGATGCCCATGGTATTCAATTTTTTGCCCGGAACAATTACCCGTAAGTAAATGAAATATATAACACGCAGTTGAACCTTGGTAAACCCGCTTGCGATCTCGCAGGCGGGCAAGTTTTATATAACATGTGTCCGATATCGGACAAAAGCTGTACGTTCACGGACGGGTAACAGGGATAATGATTCCTAAAAACGGTCATTTACAAGGGTTTTATTAGTGGCACGGCTGTTGTTGGCCATACCGGAACTAATATTTCATATATATATTATGTGGCATCATCATTTGTTAGTATTCTATAGAAATGCACTCCGTTTCAAGAGAACCTTCATTGTCAACTTGCTCGGCTTATCTTCCGGCCTTGCATGTGCCTTGTTAATCTATTTCTGGATACAGGACGAATTGCATATGGATCATTTCCTGGAGGATGAGGATCGCATATATACCGTAATGGAAAACCACCATCAAACGAACCGCATCATGACGGTGGAAGCCTCTCCCGGTATATTGGCCGAAGCATTACGGGAGGAAATACCGGAAATTGAAGATGCCGTGCAAATTGTTCCCGAGTTTTACTCTGCGGCATTTACCTTATCATACGGTGAACAGAATATAAAAGGAAAGGGGGAATACGCGGGAAAGTCTTTCTTTGATATCTTTTCCTTGAATTTAATTACGGGGAACCGGGAAACAGCCCTCCAGGAGAACAATATTATAGTATTGTCGCGCAACATGGCGACAAGGTTATTCGGTAGCCCGCAAGCTGCCATGGGTAAGGCTATCCAATTAAATCATGATAAATCTTTGGCTGTTCGTGGGGTCTTTGAAGATCTGCCTTCGAATGCTGATTCGAAATTTGACTTCCTATTGCCATACCAGATGTTTATAGATAGGGGCGTATTCATTCATTGGGATAACCATAATACGCAAACCTTGGTTAAACTAAAGGAAGGAACAGATATCAACAAGGTAAATGCGAAGATCGAGAATTTTATCAAGGGGAAATTTCCCGAATCCTTGGTCACTTTATTCCTGAAACCTTACGCGGAACGCTATTTATACGGAACCTATAAAGATGGGAAACTTGCCGATGGTAGAATTGAATATGTGCGGTTGTTTGGTTGGATTGCCATTTTTATTCTCTTGATTGCCTGCATAAACTTCATGAACTTATCTACGGCTAAAGCCACGCAGCGGATAAAAGAGATCAGTGTTAAAAAAGCCATCGGCGCCAGCAGGAAAACGATCATGCAACAATATTTTTTGGAATCATTGCTATTAGCTTGCGTTGCATTATTCGTCGCTGTACTGATCGTCAAAATATTCTTACCCACCTTCAATGAAATTACCGGGAAAGATTTACACTTGAGATTCTCTATCTCCAACATGGCCCTAATGCTGGGTATTACCATCGGAACCGGTTTGTTAGCTGGGAGTTACCCCGCTATTTATCTATCCGGGTTCCAGCCCATCGCGATCTTGAGGGGGAGCATGTTGAAAATCGGGGGAGAGAAATGGGCCAGGAAGTCCTTGGTGGTTTTACAGTTCGTATTGTCAATTGTTCTCGTGGTCGGTGTTTTGGTGACGTACCGCCAGATACGTTTTATTCAGGAGAAACATTTAGGCTTCGATAGGTCTAATGTGGTTTTCCTTAATTTGGATGGTGAACTGTTGAAAGATGGGAACCATTTTATTTCCCAGGCCAGGGAAATAAAAGGCGTTGAAAAAGCCGCGCTTTCCGGCGGGGGAGTCGTGAGCGAATATGGAACTACCATAGGGGTAGAGTGGAAAGGAAAGCAAGCAGGTGAATCGGTGGTATTTGGACAACAGGGAATTTCTTACGACTTTATCGAGGCATTGGGAATGGAGCTCGCGCAAGGAAGGAGCTTTTCGCGCCAATTTCCGACCGACAGCCAAGGTTTGATCATTAACCAGGCGGCAGCCAATGCCATGCACTTAGACAATCCTATCGGGCAAGAGATCCAATTTTGGGGAGAGAAGAAACATATCATTGGCGTTGTTAAAGATTTTAATTATGCCTCGTTACATACACCTATCTATCCCTGGATTTTCCGTTTCAAAGGAGATCGAATGCCGAGGGCGGTTGTTAAGATTGCGAAAGGGCAGGAACAGGCCGTTATGCCGCGTATTCAAAAGTTGTATGAAGATTTAAACCCCGGTTTCCCGTTTGAATATAATTTCCTGGATGTTCAATACGATCAAATGTACACGAGCGAAATCCGCGTGGCCATTCTTTCCAGGTACTTTGCAGGTCTCGCTATTTTAATATCTTGCCTGGGCTTGTTTGGTTTAAGCGCTTATACCGCCGAACGCAGGATGAAGGAAATCAGCATCCGGAAAATACTTGGTTCGAGCAAGAGCAATATAGTATTGTTGCTCACCGGGGAATTTACAAGGCTCGTGGTTATTGCTATAATATTGGCTATCCCGTTGAGTTATTGGATATCGACGAACTGGCTGCAAACATTTGAGTACCATGTACATTTAGATTTGTTATATTTCCTTGCAGCGGCTGTTACGGCTTTATTGATAAGCTGGTTGACAGTTGGCTTCCAAGCAATGCGTGCTGCCGATTCGAACCCCGTTAAAATTTTGAATGCTAACTAGTTTACCGAATTGAAAATTGCTTTGTATGTTTGTAAAACGCAAAGCATTTGAGCCATGGGATTATTCAGTTTATTTAAGCGTCCTAAATTTATCGAGGACGAATATTTCGGGAAACTTCGGTTGGTGACATTCAAAGATTCCAGTAAGAATTACTTTGAGGGCAAGGTGAAATTTCATCCAACAGGTGTGGAAGTGATGATTATGCTCGATGCCGTCGCAGATAAACCCACGGCGGCACAACGGTCTTTCTACAAGAATATCGAAGAGCATATAGATAATTATATTACCAAGTTTACCGGTAACATCGAACATGAATTGGGAGAATGGATTCCCGGCTTTAAGATCAAGGATTTTCACGGGGAGTTCCAGTTGGTGTATGTCAATATCCCGGGTTTGCAAATAGAACCTGTTGAATGGGAGCTAACTTTCGAAACATATCATGCCGGCTCGCATCACATCGTGGTGTTGTTTGCGGGAGAAAACGTGGATAGGGTACTGGTTGATGCTTGATAGCATCCTTACAAGTTAATCGCTACGTTAATAAATAACTTACATAAAAACCTTCCCATTGCTACGGGAAGGTTTTTATGTATAATTTCAACAACAATTTCCTGCAAGGCTTGGAGAATCCCTGCTGAAACACTTTGAAAGAAGGGTCAATTCTAACCTTTCGAATTGTATGGCTGTACACTAAATTAAACAAGGTTGCTGTTAATAGGTTGCAGCCTATCATATTATTATAATAGGATGGCCGACAGGGCAAAACCTGCTGCTACCGTACTGGCCACGGAAACCAATCCCGGTCGCATGAAACTGTGGTTGAATAAATATTTCCCGATCCTGGTACTTCCCGTCCTGTCAAACTCGATTGCTGCCAATAAGGTTGGATAACCCGGTAAAAAGAAATCACCGTTTGCCGCCGGGAACATCGCAACCAGGTGCGCCGGTGCAATACCAAGGCTGATTCCCAATGGCATCATGGCCCTGGTGGTGGCTGCTTGGCTAAATAATAATGCACACAGTGCAAATAATGCAAATGAAAATGCCCAGGGGTGTGCTTGTACCACATCGGCTAAGGCATGCTCGATCATCGCTTCATTAGCTGCCATAAATGTAGCGCTCATCCAAACTACACCGAGAACCGAAATGGCCGCCTGGGCGCCTGAGCTGAAAAGAGATGCTTTCGCAACTTCTACGGCGGGAGTCTTTGTCAATAATATAATCAATGCTAAAACCGATAACATTACCATTTGTATCATGGCTGCCATGCGGATGTTTCCATCAACGCCTACAACTAGGTTCGGGCTGAAGTTTTCATTACCGGAAAAGTTAGGCATTAACCCTGGGAATGATCCCAACAATATAATCGTGATTACACCTAGACCGAATAATAACACCGACAATTTCGCACCCGGTTTCAAGGGAAGCGGGTCGGTATGCTGTTTTGCATCGAGGTTCTTAGCAAACTCGGGATCTTTCATCTTCTCTAGGAACACTGGGTCTTTATCTAGGTCTTTTCCCATTTTAAGTACTGATAAGATCCCGATAAATATACCGATCATCGTTGCCGGGATACATACCTTGATAATATCAGACAGCTGGAAATTGGCATAGTCTTTCATCAAGGCCAACATCGTAGCGGTAGCAGCAGAAACGGGACTTGCCGTGAGCGCGATATGCGAAGCAATTACCGCTATGCTGAGCGGGCGTTCTGGCCGGATGCGGCTCTTGGTAGCTACTTCGGCAATGATGGGTAATATCGAATAATTAATGTGCGAAGTGCCGGCGAACAAGGTAAAGCTATACGTTGCTAGTGGTGCAAAGAATACTACTTGCTTGGGGTTTTTGCGTAAAAGTTTCGCTGCCAGGTTAACCAGGTAATCCATGCCTCCGGCTGCTTGTAGTGCTGCCGCCGTTGATACTACGCAGAGGATAATCAAGATTACTTCCACCGGTGGATCGGCAGGTTCTAAATGAAACCCCAAGGTGAATAGGAGCATACCGATCATTCCCATCACGCCTAAACCGATCCCTTTCATCCTGGAACCTATCAGTATGGCAACGATCAGGATAGCAAACTGTAACCAAATCATTCAGTAAATATTTGATGATAAAATAACATTGTTGTCCGACCAAATTTTAACTGGGGAGCAATTTGATCCCTCAATAGTTCGATTCAATGTTCATCTGCTCGTTTCTTGTACTTTTTTGCTTGCCCAAAAAAGAACCCAAAAAGGGCACAAATTGGCTATTACGGCCACCAATTTGATCGCTCGATCTGGCCTTTCTACTACTGTATGGCCAAGCTACCCTTCGCTATCAACGGTGCGAAGTTCCACGGTTCTCTTGGCGGGGGGTGAATGTATCATCCTTCGCTTATATCCTTGAACAGGTAAGGAATTCAAGTGCCTTTAAAGCATTTTTAGCTGGACAACAATTATAAAATAAGGCTCGTAATCTACCGGCTTCTTTTCATTCCTAAGAACAATAACTAGGAACAATTTTAATCGATAAAAGTTCAAGTAGTTTTTTTAGTTTGATATATATTTAGTTCCATGGATTTATTTTCTATTGCTCTAAACTTTAAGTAATTTTCATCGTCAAAGTTGAAAATATTTATATCCATGAGAATTTCCTTGATCTTGTTATTATGTTGTGTGGCGTTGTATTCCTGCAAAAAAGATAATCCTTTACCGGGTTCTAGCGATTCATATGATTTTTCTAGCGTTGAAAAAGTATTGGATGATTCCGTTCCAAGGGTAATGGGTGGAAAATGTTTCGCTTTGATCGCCGTGGATGGGAAAGTAGTGTTTCAAAAAGGATATGGCAACTACGATGGCAACACGAGGCAATTGGTAGCATCTTGCTCTAAGTGGCTCTCCGGTGCGGTTGTTATGAGCATGGTCGACGAAGGAAAGTTCAAACTGTCTGATACCATCGGGAAATACCTGCCGGTATTTTCGCAATACGGCAAAGGAAATGTCACCATAGCACAGTGTTTCTCGCATACGAGCGGCTTCCCCGGTGCATCGGAAGAAGGTTACGAGAATAACCAGTTGATTACCTTGGAAACTGCCGTGAACCAGATCGCCCAAAATGTGCCGTTGGAACATACACCCGGTACCGTTTTTAATTATGGCAGCGTGGGCATGCAAATCGCGGGGCGAATTTGCGAGGTGGTGAGCGGTAAATCATGGTCAGCGTTATTCAAGGATAAAATCGCTGATCCGTGCGGGATGACCCAAACGGATTATGGCAGCGGGAGAAATCCATTGGTAGCAGGTGGTGCAAGAAGTACTCCCAACGATTATCTCCGTTTCCTCGTTATGTTAATGCAAAATGGCATCGCCCCTGGCGGAACCAAGGTTTTGAGTGAGCAGGCAGTACAGCAGCTGGAAGCCAACCAAACCGCGAATGCTACTATCTTGTATAGTCCTTACCCGGTGGATAAGCTGGATGCCAGCGGGATTTACGGGATTGGCAACTGGAGGGACTTGCTATCGTCTGACGGAACACTTATCGAGAACAGTAGCCCCGGCGCTTTCGGTTCGCATCCCTGGATAAATAGGGGGAAGAAGATTACAGGAATTATTTTTACGTTCATATTGACGGAAGGTGGACAGAAAACGTTTCCAACTAGTTTGAAGATCCGCGAATTATGCAGGCAGATCGTTCCATAACCGGTTCTTTATAATTTTAATGTTTAGGTTTAATGGCAACTTTACCCGGTATCGCTTCATGTTATCAACCGCAGCAACCAAGCGTAAAAGCAGGGGCGGCAGTCACGTATTCGGAATTGCAGCCCGCCATGAACCTAAGATCCCATATTTATTGTTATTGGGAATTACGAACGCGGCAGGTATTGACGGACTCATTTTATTACCGGGTGGTGGCAGATGGTTGCATCGATATATTTTTTGATATCAGCAATGAAGAAGCTCCTTATATCATGGGGCTTTCGAGCCGTTACACAAGTTTTGAAACCGGGAATGAATTTCATTATATCGGTATCCGTTTCCTGCCTGTTGCCTTACCTTTTATTTGCGGTTTAGATGCTGCGCTGGTAACTGATAGGTGCGAACTATTGAGCGATGTATTGCCCGGTATAGCAAAGGAGTTAAAACCATTATTAGCCGGCAAGAAGAACATTAGAACCTACAAAGTAGTTTTGGATCAGTACTGGTCGACTTTAATCGAAAATTGCCCTTCAACAATCGACATGCGTTTAATGGATGCATTGAAAAAAATAATCGATACAAACGGTAACGTGCAATTGGGAAAAGATTTGTATTGCGGGTTGAGCGACCGTCAATTGCGCCGTTTGTTTCATCAATATATAGGGGAATCACCGAAACTGTTCAGTAAAATTATCCGTTTTCAAAATTTGCTCCGCGCAAAACCTTCCGTTGCCAGCCTAAAAAGGCACAAACTTTTTTTTGATGCGGGATATTATGACCAAGCTCATTTTATAAAAGAGTTTAAGCTTTTTTATGGTGATACACCAACAATCGCATTGGATAAATAATAATTAAGTGTACAGAAAGATTAAGAATTTATAGCAATTATGAATAACAATAATTGATAGGATATTGATTATTATATCTTGAATTATATAAAATATATATACTTTAAAAAAAACTTTGTTATTATAAATTTATTGCTCTTATTTTGATAATAGATTGTTAACTGTATTTGTTGCCTCGCTGCACAGGAATTGCAGCGTGAAAGAATATCTTTAGCAAGTACTGTTTATAACTCGAAAACAGATCGCAGTTATATTTTTATTCTGTAATACCCCGGTTCAAAATTAAAAATTACGTTAACCATAATTTCAGACGTTCAGGAATACGAGCGGAGGAGAATTGTTTGTTTAAATGTTCTGAATCGATTGTTTGATGCGATTACTTTCCTTGCTATTTACGCGTAAATAGTCATTAAGCGGCATGCCGTGATTTTATTTATTAATGATTACCAAAACAGCCCAATGGGCTTGACCCCGTTTTGTTATGAATTATAATGAACTCGTTGCTGAATTGAAGCGCTTGGGCGTAACCCCGCCCGATACTTACAGGGCCTCGTTGTACCTCGATTACTTGCAAGCTGCCCAGCAGTATTTTTCCAGCGCGGCGGGAATGAATATTCCCGCGAATAATTACAATTTTGTAAGATCGGCTGTACGGTCAACAAATTTACTCAACGAGATGGCCGAGGTTTTTGACCTTTACATCGGGGCGGCTGTTGAGCAGGCATTATTTGTGAATGCAGGCAATAATTGGGATTATGCACAATTTTTTAATAATGTCATCCTGGGAAATAACTATGCTGCTAATTTGGCTGCTTTTAGAAATACTTATACTGTTTCTACTACCGCGCTTCAATTGGTTGATCAACATTTCCGGAATAATATCAGGGAAGCTTGCACTAGGGTTTTCAATGATCGTCCTTCTATAGCCACTTTCTATGAACAGATTTATAACCGCGCAATAATCGTCAGGTCATTAAAAAAAATTAAATCATCCGGTTCCGATTTTCATAAGGGAGGTAAGCAAGTTTTAATATTAACCTACCTAGGTTCTTATGAAGGGCTTGATGATGAGGGGCAACAGGCCATTTTTTATGCTGATTATAAACTCGTGTATAAACCAAGCGATATTGAACTCGATTGTTTGATAGCAGGAAAATCTGGTGTTGTAAATGCTATCCATGACAATTTTATGAACCGTAGTCTATTCGAAATATATAACGAACGCCTACGTATTTATAAAGCTGCAAATCCCGCTTTTGATGGTTTACCGGTAACTACTTACGGTATTCTGCCAATGGTATACCAATCTATACATGGCGGAGGTCCACCCTTACCTGTTAGAAACGCTTACGGTTACATTGAATATTTGAACCATGATCTAAATGGCGCCTGGATACAGTTTTTCGGTTATTACCCTTATGCCCAGAGCGACTACCTGATCTTTAAAAGCTTAGACAAGAATCAGATTATCAACGATTTCTATAGGACGGTGGGAGCGATGACTGCTATCGCGTGTACCTTTTCAATACAAGATTTGCATTTAGAAAACTTGAGGGTTAAGAATTATTTGCCCTACTTTATTGATATGGAAATATCCCTTACCAAGCCAACGGATATCATTGAAAATACGGTTCTTATTTCAAATGCACTCGGTGATGCAATAGGGGGGATTAATGGAATTTGCCTCGAAGCCCAGAAGATGGTTTGGGAAGTGAATGATCCGACTAATACGGGAAGAAACCTGGGTCTTGATTATACGGCTGTACCGGAGTTTTGCGAGAATAGGCTCTGGGAATGGGCGAATGTAGCTTATTACAAGAGAAATATACCTGTAAATGAAAACGTCTTACAATCTGGTTTTGATCAAGGTATGCTCATATTAAAAGAAGCGCAAGGTAATAATGATTTTAATGCCTGGTTTAATAGGATACAAGATGTAGTTGTGCGTTATATTCCTTTCCCAACGGCATATTTCAAAAATAATTTTATTGCGACGTATTATTTGTCCCCTCAAAATGCAACGGGTAATACCGCTATGGCGACGTTGTTGCAAACGGCCTTAACGGATAAGTTTAACAACTATCAAGCACCGGCAAACCCCAATTTTTTAGTATTGAATGGAGCACAATGCTTAACAGATTTGCTGGCGCTAGATATACCTATATATTATTACAGGGTGGGGATGCAGGATATATTGGACTCGGATGGCAACCAGGTACAAATCCCCGCAACAATTCAAATAGATAATAATAACCCGCCACCCGCTACAGTACAGCAAAACGTTAATATCGGCAGAAACACCTTCCTGGCTAATATTCCACCCTTTGCTATCATACAAGCACAACAGTTAAATATTTTAACGACCCCACTTTTATTCCTGCAAAGGAAATTGGCCTTGTCCAATTCCATTAGTGACGGATTAGATGATGCTATCAAGAACCCGACCCTCGTAATCCCGATAAATAATTAAACTCCCATGGCTAGTTTAATCGAACAAATCATAAATGATATCGAAGCTATCCCAATCGAACCTGGTGGTAGTTTGACCTTGGCTGCTTCAGATTTCGATCTGCCGTTCATGACCGCATTTTTTAACGACGTTTTATTACAGGATTCCCTGGTGTTGCAGGACGCGGTAAAGAATGCTACGGGAAATACCGCCATAACCCTTAACGGGAAGAGCGGTTTGTTTGGTTATATAAACCTTGCTTTAGAAATTAGTTTTTACGAGGAAGATGAACAGGTGAAGGCTAAAGTTTATGCTGTATTCCCCGCTACTTATAATCCCATTTTGCCGGTAATTAACTGGATGCAGGCCGCCGATCTTTCCTTTACTAAAATATTGTACGAAGAGAATACCGTAGTTGATTTTAAATTTGATTTCAGTATATGCAGTTCCAGCTACCGGGATGTAACTTTACCTGTTTTACTGCAAAATTCCGGCGCGGCTGATTGGGAAATCAATTTAACCGGTAATGATAATAAAGCCATCACGATTGATCAACTGGTAGCGTTGTTGGCAGGACAATCCGTGGATGATTTTTTACCCGCCCAATTGGTGAATATCCTCGCGGGTCTCAGCCTGAATAATTTATCTACCCGGTATAACGTGGAGTTACATACCATCAATTTTTTCTCTATCGGGATCGGTGTGACCAACGGTTGGGCAATCGTGGAGGATGCCGTGGTATTGCTACCGGGACTTCAAATCAATTTATCGCTCTTTAAATTTACCGAGAAGTCCAACTGGCTTACTTCGGCATCGGTCCTGGGTACCTTCGTATTGGGAGGTGTAAACGTTCCCGTTTATCTCGGCGCCATCATGGGGAGTACCACTACCTGGACTTTCGGTTTGCAGCCGGATACTACCGTTACCTTGCCAAGCTTTTCCGATTTGTTGGGTTTAGCCGGGGGACAGGTTTTTTTGAACTCTTTACCTTCGGGGCTCAGTGAAATTCCGGAAATTATTGTCAATACGCTCGCGATAGAATTTGATGCAACGAAGAATGTATTGACCCGCCTCGCTTTCGGTGTAAATACGGGTAGTAGTTGGCCTATTATCGAAGGTTATTTTTCGATAGCAAAAATTTACATAGCATTTGATACCAGGGATGTAAACAATCCGCTGACAAGAAATATTTACGGGACGCTCAATGGTTTGTTCGAAGTCGGTACGGGGAATTTATTGATGTGCTCTATCGATAAAACGGAAGATAACCCTGATTGGATGGTTACCGCCGGTTTGCCTCCGGGTAAGACCTTGAGTCTTACCGCCATCGCTTTACAATTATTTGAAGGAAAAGTTACCGTACCCGCGAGCATTCCTGATTTCAAGTTTTCTACCTTGTTGATAACGGTTGTTCCTTCAAAGCAATCTTTTCAGTTCGAAGCCCGCTCAACGGATGTTTGGAAAATAACGGAATCTATTTCAGTAGATGCATTCGACCTGGTATTCTCCAGGAACCCGGATGATGCCGAGAACCCGATTCAAGGCAATGTGTCTACCACCTTGAACATTGCAAGTGTAGGGGTGTTTTTATCAGCATCGATTAATAGTACTACGGATAGCGGTTGGCAATTCTCCGGCAAAACAAAGCCGGGAGATCCTATCGTGATTGGCGATGTTATTGCATACGTCGTGCAAAAATTCGGCGTAGATCAACCCCCGGCTTGGATACGCACTACCAGTTTACAAGATTTATCGGTGGCTTTTAACTCGGCCACCAAGGACTTCTCATTCGGAGCAACTGCCAAGATAAAATTTACATCCACCGAATTGGCCATCCAGGTAGGATTCAGTTTACAACATGAGGATGCCGGTAAATACAAAAATGTACTGTCGGGTATTATTACGATTCAGCATATCGATGGCGGCGCTTCGGAATTTAAAATCGATTTTGAAACCGGTACGGATAACACGAAACTAACCGCTGCTTGGAAAGCCAAGGATGCATCGGAATATTTGCAATTTGCAGATTTACTGAATGCTTTCGGTTTCAATGCTCCCAGCATCCCGGAAGGGTTAGACTTGGCCCTGTCGGCGGCGACCATCATTTATGATTTTACAAATTCCAGCCTGGCTTTATCCATTCAATCTGCTAATTACGGTAAGGCGGTGTTTATCGCGATGCGGAATCCTGCGGATCAGCAATGGGTGTACTTCTTCGGCCTCGCTTCAGACCTGGTCATCAACTTGGCGAACTTACCGATCATCGATAAATTGACTTTTATCGATGCCGGGAAACTTGAAATTACGGCTATCGATGTAAACTTCGTTTCTACGGCAACATCTGCGGCGCTGGCTGTGCTATTGAATCAACAGATCAAGGCGTTATTGCCGGATGAGAAGAATATCCCGGCGCTACCTGCTGAAGGCATGGACGGAACCGTATCCTTTTCAATGACGGTTAATATCGGCGGAACCTTATACCCGGTTAACCTGGTACTGGGCGGTTCAAATAATGACCAAGCCCTCGTAACGCTTGACAGTGGAGAAGAAGTCAAAACCAAGTGGTTCAACATACAGAAGAATTTCGGACCGCTTTATTTCGATAAGATTGGTTTGGGTTATAAAGACTCCCGGATTTACGTAATGGTGAACGTCACCGCAACGGCTAGCGGCTTGAGTCTTGCCCTGAACGGCTTCGGAATTTCTTCACCGGTTACCACCTTCGAAATATCATTCACGATAAGCGGTATCTCCATAACCTATAATAACGGGCCTATATTAATCAGCGGTGGCTTGATGGGCTCATTTAGCCCGGTAAATTTATACGGGGATATCCTGATTAAAACATCTGCCCTGGCAATTGGGGGCATCGGCGGATATACAGAGTTGGAAGGGAAGCCTTCGATGTTCTTGTATGCCGTATTAAACTTCCCGATTGGCGGGCCGCCGTTTTTCTTTATTACGGGTTTATCCGCGGGATTCGGATTTAACAGGAAGTTACTGATTCCCGGGATAGAAGGGGTGTCTACATTTCCGTTCGTTGTTTGGGCCATGCCGGGTAGCGGTGCGCCGGTGCCTGATCCTACAAAGGATTTAGCAGCGCAGGTCAATAGTGTTTTGGCCGATATCGAAAATAAGGGAATCGTTGCACCGGAAGTTGGAAGCTCGTGGTTAGCGGCCGGTATTTGTTTTACTTCTTTCGAGATGGTCAACTCCTTCGTATTGGTTACCGTGATATTCGGAACGAGGTTCGAAATTGACCTGCTGGGTTTATCTAGGATCGTGATCCCGCCTGGTTCGGGTGGCAGCACCGGTATTCCGCCGGTTGCTTTCGCGGAACTGGCGATCAAAGCATCGTACGTGGATGGAACGGGGTTAATATCTATCGAAGGACAACTTACTGAAAACTCGTACGTGTTATCCCGGTCCTGCCATCTCACGGGTGGATTTGCATTTTATTTTTGGTTTAGCGGTGATCATGAAGGGGATTTCGTGATTTCACTCGGTGGTTATAATCCCAATTATGATGTACCGCGAAATTACCCGAAGGTACCGAGGTTGGGCGCTAATTGGAAGGTAGACGGCAACTTGTTAATCAGCGGTAGTTTATACTTTGCACTTACCTCCAATGCCGTGATGGCAGGGGGACTGCTAGAGGCTGTATGGAGCAGTGGCGGTATCAGGGCATGGTTCATATTGCAAGCCGACTTCCTGATTATGTGGAAACCCTTCCATTATGATATTGTTGCTAACACGGATATCGGCGCTTCATTCACGATCAACTTATTATTTACGAAGAAAACCATCACGATACATGTAGGGGTGGGTTTGCATGTTTGGGGACCCGAGTTTAGCGGTAAGGCAAAAATTAAAGTAGCGATCATATCCTTCACAATTTCCTTCGGTGCGGGCGATACAAATATTCAAAAATCTATTTCTTGGGATGAATTTATTGGGGAAATGTTGCCCCAGAAGGCTGGCAGTAACAGGACTCTAACCGGTAATGCAAACCCGGATATCTGTAAAATAAAAGTAACGAATGGATTACTGCAACAATTAAGTGATGTTGAAGGTGAATTAAACTGGGTAGTGAATAGCTCGCAACTCGAAATTATAACGGAATCGATCATACCTTCTAAAGATTATGATATTAAAAATAGCTTGTCGCCGCAAATCCAAATCGTGCATAGAAATCTTGCGAAGGCCGCTTCGGCAAATACAGATTTCGGTGTACGACCCGTGGGCTTGGCTTCCGCTGATTTCCAATCGAAGCATATCGTTCAAATCACTTCAAGCAGCGGGGATGCTTACACTTTCCACGCCGAACCGGTATTTAAAAATATTCCTAAGGGGCTCTGGCAGAAAATCAGTTTCAATAGATCCGGCAACCCCGATGTAGGAGATCCGTTAAATGATACGACGCTTACCAACGTGTTGACAGGTTTTAGTTTGAAACCCTTCATAGAAACACCAGCCACGGCTTTAACAGTCTTGATGCAATATTTGCAATATAATGTTAACCCGCCGCAGCAACATTTTTCCTGGGTCAATACATACATACCCGGGGACGATGATTTTCAAGGTGAAACCGTGCCCGGAACCATCATGGATACCGCGGCGCAACAAAATCGTTCCATGTTAATCGCTGCAATTCCCGACCTGGGGTTTGATATTTATTCGAATGTTGATGTTGTAACATTAGCCGATCCTTCTACATATTATCTATTAGCTGCACCCTTGTTGCGTTTACTGGGGGAAGAAAAAACTACCGTATGAAAATAACTTTGCAAGATGCTGAAAGGGAGATGACTTTCATCGAGTACGAAATGCCGGCGCTGAAGTCGGCAGAATACACCGTGAAAGTTACGCAGGAGACAAATCAAGATCCCGGCACTTTCTCAAGCTCCCGGAAGTTTGCCGTTACATCGGAAAGATTTTCTATCGATGTGAACGATATCGATTCGGTATTTCCACAGAATTTGGCCAACGGTTCTTTTGATAAGGCGGTACCACATGTTTTATTCAACAAGAAGAACTTACCCTGGGAACGGTTCAGTATTAAAAATAATGATAAGGCGCCCTGGTTGGCTATATTGTTATTCGATGAAGGATCTCAACCTAAGATCAATAAGTTGCAAGCAAAAGATCTTGTTCCTGCCGGTACAACTATCACGGTAGCCGGATCCAGCGTTACCGGTACCGGTACGATGGCGAACAATATTTTTTCTTATCCCGGTTTGCAGCAGTTAAGTTACGGGGAAACGCCGGATGAAAGTTGCAACGTCATCGATATCCCGCTGGATTTATTCAACCAAGTGGCGCCATCAGCGCAAGATCTACCTTACCTGGCGCACATCAGGCAAATGGAGACGCTCGATAAAACAGATGCGCTGGCTAATTTATTAGAAGACTTCGCCCTCGTTATCGGGAACCGTTTGCCGCAAGTCGATCAACCGAGTTATGCATACTTGGTTTCATTGGAAGATTTCGGTGAATACTTACCTGGAAATGATGGAACGAATAATATCCCGGCAGGTAAAAATACAGTCCGGTTATTAAGTTATATGAATTGGAGTTACACCGCCAATCATCAAGATCAATCCTTTACCGATTTACTGGAAGGTTTGAATAAAACAGCGGACGGTAAGCAGGAGTTGACGGTTTTACAAGTTCCGTTCCACGGCGAAAGTCCCAGTAATGAAGCGGTACAACTCGCCTTGACCAAGCAGAAATCAGGTAGTCTCAGTACCACCGACGCAACAATTCTAGCTAAGAATGCTGTTATGATGGGTTATACACCTCATGGTCACTCGATGCGCTTCGGTGGGCATTCTGTTTCCTGGTACCGCGGTCCCTTAACGTCTTTCAATATCGTGAACAAATTAGGCTTCCCGGTTTCCTGCCCGGATGCCGTAACGGGTTACAACCCTGAAACGGGGATGTTCGATGTTTCTTACGGCGCAGCTTGGCAATTGGGACAATTGTTAGCCTTGCAAAATAAGAGTTTCTCTTCCGAATTATATAATTGGAAGAAGAGTTTATACGCGTACCAGGTGTTGGAGGCAGAACAATCCATCATCGCTAATAAATACAAGGGCATCAATGCTTTTGAACATATTTTTTCCCGCCGGATAACGAAGATGGAATCCACTTTGGATATCCCGGAAAATATTGTTGAATGGATGGGCAGGCTCAGCCTTCTGTGCGGTGTACCGTTTAATTACCTCGTACCGGATGAACGCATGTTGCCACCGGAATCGCTCCGCTTTTTTTATATCGATAATTGTTGGATCGATGCATTGATGGACGGTGCATTTAGCATTGGAAGAGCTACAACTGCATCTATGACTATCGAAGCGCCACACCTGGAAAGATTGAAAATGCATGCGCGTGGAAAGGCGGCCGGTTTCAGGTTGCGAAAAGCGAGGGTAAGCGATTGCAACAATGTTGACGGGATAATTACCGGGTGTTTATTGCGTTCCGCCCTGCTGGCTGGCTGGCCGGGGTTGGAAATAGTAGGTTATAGCGATAAAGATGCTGGGAACGAGATATGCAAACTTAGAATGGATAGACTTTCTGACGAGGTCATCATCTGCATTTTCAACGGTGACATACAGCGGGTTTCCCTGCGCGAGCCACCTGAATCTTTGCATTCTGGCGTCGACGGTGAAGCCCCGGATTATTATACCGGTTTGCGGGTAGTACAGGGTGAAGGTACACCGGGAAAGGGGATTGAAGGAGCTAGAGCCGACATACCCACGCGCAACGGAACCGCTACTTTGCAAATGGGAATCGCGGCGGAGAATATGAAAACGGTATTAAATGCCCCGCCTTTGAATGAAGGTATAGAGGATTTTAATTCCTCGCAATTTGCACTGGAGATGGTGAAGGGAGCAGTGAAAGTTGATTTTGTAAACGACAAAAGTTAAAAAATGGCTGATAGTAATTTCGGGTTGATCGTCCCCGTAAATGTTACCGCTTTATGCGTAGGGATCAAGGATCAACAAGATCCCGATGGTACCAGCAAGTTTGCCGGGGCCACTACATCATATATCAATCAAATGGGAATCTACGATGCATTCCTCGGCTCCAATGTCGTGCGCACATTAGTGGAAGCTCCCTTGCATCAGCTAAAAAAAGGTATTCATATACATTGGGCTTTGCCTTCCTCCCTCTCGCAAGGGAATTTCGATCCCGGCACAAATACAAGCAGCTTTGTGGCAACGCCTAACCGCTGGCTAATTAGCCGGATGATTATCACGGATGGTCAACCCAGCAGAACTACATGGGTCATCGAAAGCGATGCCTTAACCGTTCCCGGCAGTCAACAAGATGACGTGTTAATTACCTTACCCGTGCGGCAACTAACTCCCTCGGATACGGACTATCAATACGTCGGGAAACCTGTTGTTTTTAGTTCTGAATGGACGGAGCCCAATAACTCGGAGGTCTTCAAAAACTTAACCGGGCAGCCGCTTTCGGCGGTAGCTAATGGAGATTCTACTTTCGCGGCATTTTACCCTAATTGTAGGAATGTATTCGGTTTTTATGATGCATTGGAAAGCTATAAAGGACCTGTTCAGATTATGTACCAAGTGCTAGGCTGGTATAGCGTGAGTGAAGATGATCCTTTACACGGTGGATTAACAAATGAGCAATTGCAAGATATCCTGGGCTGGACATTTGAAGACAGTCAAGAGGTACCGGGCTATTCAACTTATTATGGACTAACACAATCCGTCCAGTGGGATGAGAACCGTAGTTATATCGTGGATGCCGGCAATAATGATATCGAGGTTACTGCAACGATAGGGAATAACCCGCCGGAAACCTTTTCCGCGTATTTTAAAGAGCGGATACACCCCGGTATCGATTTTTTTGAAGACCTGCTGAATGCATTCCAAACCGGTATCTTACCCATTTTTAGAGAACCGGCAGCCGGGCAATTAGCATTATTACAACAAGTGCTACACGGGAAACAGTTCAATCCTACGGACGCCGGAAATATTTACATGGTGGTTCGAAAACCTGATGATGATAATATCAATGATCCATCAGCAGAAAGCCCCGTAACAGATTTGCCGTTACAGTTGGGCATTGCCTTAAATCAATTGAATATTTACCAGCAACAAGTAGATTATTTCACTACTTATATCGATCAATATAAATCCCAATTGTTTGCAAACTGGTACCGCTTGATGAAAGCGGAAGGCGATGATGAAAAAAATGATTTATACCTACTGTTGCAGGAACAAATCAACTTGTATACAAATCAACTCGAAGATACTTTACAACGACTGCAAACGAATTTAACGGATCAGTTGGAAGTGGTAAATGATCAAATCGCGGCTTTAAATACGGAAAGGGACATTGTTCCGGTATTAGAACTCAAGATCACGGCTGTTAATAAATATTGGCAGCCCAATGAGCCGGTGATTTTATTGACCGCCCCCAGTTTTGAAGGAACCTTGCGTTTCGAAGAACTTGAAATTAATTCGGAGTCGGAGGGCTGGTTATTATGCAGGGTTACCAACCAAGTATTAACTGCCCTGGCAATTGAAGGAACAGGCATACCAGCTAGCGATTTTAATTCCATATTATTGCCCCAGCCGAATCATTTACCCTATGCCGCATTATCGGATCAACTTTTACAGGAAGCCTGTTTGCTAAATACGTCGATCGCGGGTAAAATTACCGGGTTGGATGTTGCCCTGCTGGAAGAAAATTTAAAGCTCGCTTTACAAAGACGCGATCAAACAGTGTATACATTTACCGGCTTTCCCCCCATCTTAAAGGCGGTGCAATGGTGGGATGAAAATCCTTGGAATCCTATACTCACCGGGTGGGAAGCCCGGTTTTCGCCATTACAACCTACCAGGCAGGATGGGGAGATTAAGGAATACAATCCTAATTTCTTTACAAACAATTATACGGTCAACCAGGATGAAGGTGGATTTATCACTTATAAAGGAGCGACGGATCCAGAACAGGTCATCCGTTTCGGGCAGGAGATCTATACAGGTAGCGCCATACTTTCTTCCAGCGCGGCATTGGCCTTTGGAAAGCAGCTGGCGGGATATCTGGCCGTACATCCGGATAATACCTTGCAAGAAATATTGGATGATCTGGCTACCGGGAAATATTTATCCTTCCCATTGAGTGGTTTGAACGCGGGTTTGTTGATGAAGGAAGACGAGCTGCAACTCAATATTAAGGTTCCGGAAAGTAATCCCTATTATTTCATTACGGAAAGCGTCAGCAAAATCGTTGGCGAAGCATACAATATTTCACCACGTCCTAACGGGCATTTTAACCCGCTGAGGGCAGGGTACATGGATGTTGCTTTTTTTGTGGTGGATGTTTACGGCAGGAAAAGGTCGCTGAAAATACAGCAACAGGTTAATGCCAGCTCGATGGTCAGCTATTTTAATAGTCAGCAGATTAAGGATGTCATTTTCGTACCGCCTAGGCTGAGTCAACCTGCAAGGCTAAACTTCAGGTGGATCTCCAACGCGGATAGCAGCGGTTTTCAAGAGATGAACGTGCAGCCTGCTACCACGCCCGTTTGTGGATGGATCGTGCCAAACCACCTCGATGAAAGCTTATTTTTTTATGATGAACTGGGGAAAGCCCTGGGAAGTATTTACCTGGACGGTAACCATTCGAAAGTGTTGTGGTTGTCGGCGCCGGGAAATAATCAGACCATCGGCAAAAGCGTACAGGAAGTTTTTCAATATGAAGACCCGGTGTTATCGGACTTGGCAAATGCATTAATGGAAAACGGGCCGGGGTTCTTTTCCAGTTTTTGGAAGGCGATAGATGATATGCATAATTTTGTAAATCCTTCTAACTTTTCTCAAAATAATGACCTGGCTGTATTGATAGGGCGACCCGTAGCTGTAACCCAAGCGCTATTACGCTTGGAAATAGCGGGCGGATCCCAGGTTAACCAAGCTTGGAATACGATTGATCCTAATAATAACAATTATACGGGCGTACAATTTCCAGTGATACTGGGAGACCTGGAGAATATTAACGACGGGTTGATCGGTTACTTTAAAGAAGGAACAAGCGGTTATGATTTCGGTAATTTTTATTGTGAAGCCGCGGTTTCTGAAAACGGGGTGCAAAAGCCCGGCCCTAAGAACATACTGATCACACCTAGTCCTGCTTTAATGAGCGATTCTTATGAAGATATTTCCAAGGGTTCCATGAAAATATTGATGCTAGTTGATCCCAGGGCTGCAATTTATGCTACATCGGGGATTCAGCCGATATGCAAATTGGAGATTCCCGCCAATCAATATGTAGATGTAATCAGCACCTTGGAAATGACCTTCTTGGCTTCCCCCGTTTTAAGGGGCGTTACCGGTATGAATATTCCCTTGGCTAAAGAAGAGGGTTACCAATGGAGTTGGGTTGAAGAAGATAGCTTGGGCAATCAACCATTATGGACTACCGTTGCCGGCTTGAAATTTAATACCAACGAGGCCATCGCCGCGTATACGCCGCAAACGATCCGGGAAGGCTGGTTAAAATTAACCCCGCAGATCTTATCATTTTCATTGCTCAATTCCGCCGGGCAGCCCACGGCCGTGCCTGGCCAAGAGAATACTTTCGTATTGACCATGAAAAATGAAAAATCAAATCAGCTCAAATTCATCCCGGGGCAACTATTACCCGAAGGTGTGCCGAATAACGGTGCTGCTTTCTTTATCCATTTCGGAACATTAGTGCCGGAAGATAGGGTTGCAGGCATACAACCCAGTGCAGACGGATGGGATTTTAAAGCGGTGACAGATCAAAGGTTCGGCAATTATTGGGTAGCCACCCTGAAAGAAGGATTAATACTGGATAAGGGCGCTTTTGTCAGCTTCAACTTAGCAAGGGTTTACGTTGCAGCAAATGAAGGTGAAATACAGATCCAGGTGTATGTTGATTTTATCAATATCCAAGGTGTGAACGATGGTACGGATGCTTCCCTTATAACACTCACTAGTTGATAAACCAATTATATCATGTATAAATAACGATTATGAAAGATTCGCAAATTTCCAGCCCACAACTTTCGTATGCGATTAATAACCCGGGAGCCCCGAATACTATTTATATAACGGATGATCCTACCGTAAACAAATTGAGCCTGCTGATCACCTTAAATTTGGGTGTGGCAACGTTTGTTCCCGGAACATTAGTGCCTAAGATCGATGCCCCGGATAGTAGTGGCTCCTTGTTATACCTCGATTTGAAAGCTTTACAATTAAGTGCAACCGAGTTTAATAACTTGGAAGTGGCAGCTACCGATTGGACATTCAAATTATACCCGGATACTTTCACTGTTGGTATGACCCCTACAAGATCATTATCCTTGGGCAGTGGCGTGGGAGATCAATTCTCTATTACCATTAATAACCTGGTAATGGAAAACCCGCCTTCTTCACCGAGTGCAAGCCTGAATGTAACGGCATTCAGGGTAGACCCCGTCGCAACTGGAAAATTACCGCAGGTTTCATTCTTTAAAGTCTTGTTGCAAGAAGCGCCAAGCAATAAGAAAAATTTGCCTGATGCTATCGTTTGCGACCTCAACGGCAGCGGTAATATTTTCAATTCTATCGATGGCTATGAACCGGTCAGCAACCAGGTCTCATTCTTGTTCAAACCCGGGAATAAGGCTGCAAATGTACTTGCCGGCCCCGATACGGTATTCACGGTTTCTTTTGTTTATGCCGATGCTTGGCCCGGTTACGGCGCTTTAACTACCCCGGATACAGCATTGAATATCGAGGTAAGGCAAGGGCAAAATGCCGAAGATTGGGCGGTGTCCCAAGATCCCGACGCGCAAAACCCAAGTTGGAACTTAGTGCCGAAGGCAGGAGCGCCCATTATAGGTGAAGGGGTAAAATCGGTCGTGCAATTTGAAGTGCAAAAAATTGTCACCACTTTTGAACCCGGACCCACCCTGATGTTTGTACAATACAGCCATGTGCCGGGTTATAATGACGGTTCTTATTATCTCGTACTTAATAAAATTCCCCATGTTGACATCAATGAACTCACGGTAACGCCCAATCCTTCCACGGTTAAAAACGGTAAGGCGCAAGTTACCGTTAGTTGGAAAGTACAGCATTATGTGCTACTAACCTTAATGCCTTTTTACAAGGATGTTACGAATATGGATAGTATCGATCTCGACCTTGAAACCAGCCTGGATATTACCCTGGTAGCTAATGGCCCCGGCGGTGCAACGAATACCGTGATGAAAACGGTATCGGCAAACGTGTTGCCGGAGATCAACTCTTTCAACGCTACACCTACCAATATTTATAAGAAGGATTTTCCCCATATGGTGAAATTTTATTGGGATGTAGATACCAATGAAACCGTTTATCTTGTTAATGTCAGCGAAAATACCAAGGAGGTAGTTGATAGAACCGGTACCCTCTACAAAGACGTTTCTCAAGCCGGTATGTGGTCTATCGTGCCAAAGAACGACAGCAATATGTTTCAATTAAGGAGGAATGTATTGATTGAAGCATTTGATCAGCAGCATAAGGATGCAAACTTGAATTATGTTCCCCGCAAAATCGTAGCGTCACCAACGGCGCAGTTCCTTGCAGCGATGGATCCGGCAAGTAAAAGCATCCAAATAATTAATTCATTGACTTATGATTCTTATGCGCCGGCTATACAGTTAGGTGCGGCGCCGATAGATTTAATCTTTTCGGAAGATGGCACGTATTTATTTACAATACTAGAAAATAATTCATTAGTAGTAATCGGTATCAGTTTCGATACCGGGACGTCCATATATACTTTCAATATTTTAAATACGGTTCAATTAGATTTTAAACCGGCCAGTTTGGCGCTATCGCAACAAAATAAATATGTTTACGTAAGCGCTAATGATACCGGCGATCAACAAGGGCATTTACTGGTTGTTGAACAGCTCGATCCCAGTACTTACGCTGTGAAAAGTGACTTACCCATTGGTTTGAATGCCGCCGGGATAGCAACTGATCCAAGCGGGGCCATGATCTATGTTTGTAATGCCGGGAGTGACTCCGTCAGCGTGATCGCATATAATTCCTTCGATGATGATTTCAGTATTACGAATACCATCTCGGATATCAGCGGCTATCCTTTAGATATCGTGGTAGCCGATCCGCTGGGAAATACGTTGCTGGTAGTTTGTAAAAATAACGGGAAGCTACTTGCCATAAATCATGATGACAGGGGGTATTCAGATAGGCAAGAGTTGGATTTGGGTGGAACGCCTGTAAGTATTGATGTAACTTATGACAGGGCATACGCTTTCATAACAAATGATAGCACAAATTCGGTAAGCCTGATCGGCTGTGGCGCAGGTGTAGGTAATTGTAAGATTTTAGAACAAGGTATCCCTGTAGTAGCGCATCCTGATGGAATTTCGCTTTCCATGGATGATACGATGGTTTTTGTTGCCAGTAATTCCGAACAGAAATTTACAATCATCAACCTGGTAAATTATCAATTGAAGGGTAATCCTACAGATGTGGGAAAATCTCCGACCGGTGTGATCGTGAGTAATGATAATAAGTATGCCGTTACCTGGCATAGCGCCTTAATAAGTATGGGGAATGATTCCGATGTTCCGGGACTATATATCTACAATACATTAACGGGAACCGTTACACTTGCCATGAAAGATACGGAGGTGATCGATGCGGTATTTTCCCAGGCGTTACCGGTGACTAAAATGTTCATGGTGTCGAAAAGCAATAATAGTATTGATGTTCTCAGTACAAGCGATTTTACCTCTGAATTGAAAATACCCATCCCTGATGCTACGAGCGGGGAAAAGCGTTATCCAAATGCAATATCTATTTCGGCAAGCGGTCAGAATATGTATGTAGTAACAAAGGATTCGAAAGGGAATTACTCCATGCTCATATATTCTTGCGATATAGGGTCGAATGTATACAAAGTAATTTTTGATCAAGAGTTATTTAATTCAACGGTGAAATCAAACCTCGTATTATTAGCAAATTCACCCAGCGGGAACCATGCTTTTGTACTTGATGTATTTAGCGGCAATCTATATACAGTTAAAAGGGATGCAGGGGGGACATTCGAATTGTTAAATAAAGATATCACGATCAGTTCCATTGCCAAATCGATGATTTGTTCCCCCAGCAACAATACTTTGTATATCCTGACACAGATTAACCTGAAAACCGGCTTCACAATTTTAGATATTGAAACGATGGAAGTAAGGAACTATACGTACCCTGTTTCTTACGGCCAAATTCTCAACCTGCAAAGGCTTGCCATATCACCGGATGGAAGCCGCTTATTTGCCACCGATGCAGACATGACAGGCGTCAGGATCATCAACGCCACGAACCTAAGGATAGTGCAAACGCTTTCATATGAATCCAATATCCGTTACCCGATGGGAATCGCCATGGTGCCGGATGCGAGCGCTATTTACTTCACGGGTATGAATAGTGGCAATATCGCGCAATTAAAACAAATCAATTCATAAAATAAACCGATTTAATTATGGCATATGAAGGACTTTTTATAAGGGATTATGTTGGAGAAACGCCAGATGGCGCCAAGGGTACCAGTTGGACCCAATCGCCCGATATATGTGTAAGCGGCCCAACGCCTTTACCGGATCCCCAGGTCTTGGTCAACCGGGAACAATACGATAAAGGATCACCTTCCATGAATGATCAAACTCCGTTGCAATCCAACTTCGTGTATGTAAGGGGGCTAAATACGACGGATAATCCACTGACAGCAACCATCTATTTATATTATGTTGATACAAGTATTGTGCTATGGCCACAGAATTGGAAGATGGATACGATTACCCACATTAATGAACCGGGTATTCCTATCAATGCGGCCCAGGTTATAGCAGATCCCCAGGGGCTTGCTGCAACGATAAGCCCTTTTAGCTGGATCCCGCCCAGGGATAATAATCACTATTGCTTGGCCGCCTGGGTTAAAGATGGAGCTGATCAACTAGTACCACCGGATTTGTACAGTATCGGGACTGTTAATGATATGGCAAATTTTATCCTGACACATCCGAATATAGGTTGGAAAAATACCACCGAAGTAGATGCTACACAACCTACGATCGAAAATTATGCGTCCATCATGGGTGCAGAATATGGAGGTTTGTTAAACGTCGGGGTGCAATGCCAAAACCTACCGACGGATGGGGAGATCGAGTTTTATGTACCTGGTCCCGACGCAGAGAATACAATTATTTTCCCGAGGACACCGATCGCAACTCCAAACTATGCGCCTACGGTACAGGTGCGTTGGCCGCCTAGTTATAATTCCTCTATAACCTTCAAGTATTATAAAGGAAAAACTGATCCACCGGATGGCGCCAATATTATCCCAATTGTAGGAACGATGGGTACAGGTTTCGATTTTATAAAAACAGCGCAAAGAATGGCGCCGAACCGTTTGGCAGACGTAACATGGTTCAGTTCGCCGGCGCAGCTTAAAAACCCAAACCAATACGGTGGGGTACCCATACAGAAACTATTTATAGTGGGAAGCGTACCATTTGAATTGATTAAATAGAGAACCGTTATTACAGGATACGGGGGAAGCCGGGATAATTCTTTATCCTTGAACTTCCCCCTTTTATTTTAGAAAAAATAAACGCACGATTTTAGTAAATTAGATCTATCCTTTATCTCCAATACATGATCATGCGTTATTTATTATCAACAATTAGCCTAATTATTTGCATTGCGATTTTTCATTCTTGCAGCATTTCTATAACGGATTGGGGTAAGTTGAAAGTTACCGGTGGATATATCAGCGGTATTACTGACAGCAATGTTCATATCTTCAAAGGCATTCCATTTGCCGCTCCCCCGGTGGATAGTTTACGTTGGAAAGCTCCGCAACCCGTCAGGCCCTGGGATGGGGTGAAATCTTGTACGGCATTTGGTCCTAGCCCCATGCAAAGAGCGCCGCAACCATTTAACGTATGGTCTGAAGAATATCTAATTCCTTCCCAACCAATCAGCGAAGACTGTTTATACCTGAATGTCTGGACGGCAGCCGAAAATAAAATCGAGAAACGCCCGGTGTTTGTATGGATCTATGGCGGCGGTTTTCAAAGCGGGGGGAGCGCGGTGCCGATTTATGATGGTAAAGCCATGGCCGACCAGGGCCTTGTTTTTGTAAGTATTAATTACCGCGTAGGTTTATTCGGTTTCTTCGCGCACCCGGAATTAAGTAAAGAATCGGCATCGCATGTATCAGGCAACTATGGCTTGTTGGACCAGGTGGCCGCATTGAAATGGGTTAGGGATAACATCGCGCAATTTGGCGGTGATCCAGCTAATGTAACGATAGCTGGTCAATCTGCCGGCTCCATGAGTGTAAATTGCTTGGTAGCCTCGCCCTTGGCAAAAGGACTATTTCATCACGCTATCGCGGAAAGCGGGGCTCATTTTACCGGTGGTTACCCCGGTTTGGGCGAAGCGGAAGAATTAGGCGTTCAGAAGATGGCAGCGCTAGGCATTCCGGATATTGACTCGCTCAGGAAAGCACCGGCCAGTGCCTTGCTGGCATCGGGTGGGATCGGCCCTATTGTAGATGGACATTTTCTGCCCAAGCAGATTTACAGGATATTCGAAAACCGTGGGCAGAACCCGGTCGACCTAATTACGGGTTGGAACCAGGAAGATGCCTTGGTATTTCCACCTTTTAAGAGCGCGGCAGAATTTAAGCAGCAGTTACAACAGTTATATGGAGAAAATGCTATGAAGATGTTGTCATATTACCCGGCAGGTAATGATAGCATTGCCCTGCGTTCACAGGTTGCTTTTTCAAGGGATCGACACTTCGGCATGCAGAATTTTAGATGGGCCAATGTGGCGGCTAAGCAAGGAACTAAGGTTTACTTGTACCGTTTTGCCAGGCAGTTGCCTTATGCGGATGAAACGACGAACTACGGCGCTTTCCATACAGCAGAGGTACCGTTTGTACTCGGTAATTTGAAATTTGTCAACCGGCCATGGACCGAACAAGATTTTGAATTATCGCGTAAGATGTCGGCTTACTGGGTGAATTTTGCCAAGACAGGTAGTCCGAACGCGGAAGGAATGCTTGAATGGGAACCTTATGATCCGGGGCAGCCAAGGGTGATGTGGTTTGATTTAGACATTGCAATGCGGCCCTTGAAAGATTCGGCAGCCTTGCAATCCATGTTCACAGATTTTTAGGGATCGGGTAGCACAGATTCTTTTTTATTTTTGGAGGATCTGCGTATTACAGGGGTTAAAATTTAGAAAGTGTAGCGGGTATTGCTTAAATTAACAAGATTAAAGCTTTAGGTTTATATGAGCTACACGTTTATGAAAAATCCGGTTGAAATGTTAGGCTATCAAACGCAAGATGCTTACAAATGGGCGTACAAAGTTGCAAGCGCTACACCCCGGGAAGTTTGGGAGAATATTCCTGTAGGTATCGAGAGCAGCATCTCTTGGCAGGTCGGTCATTTAATTATGAGTATTTATTATCATTCAATCATCGTCGTGAAAGGACATCAACAGGATATACTATCTAGAATACCGATGAAGGAGTATGATGGTTATTTTACACAAGGTTTGGCATCAAAGTCGATCGGTAAAGTAGATCCGGATCAATTGTTGGAATATTTAAAATTTATCGGTGATCGATCAGTTGAGATTATTCTAAGTTTAGATGAAGCATCGTTGGTATCGCCATTGGAACCATTCCGAGTAGCGCATCCTGTAGCCAAAAATAAGTTCGAAGCATTGGACTGGAATATTAAGCATACTATGTGGCATTGCGGTCAAATGGGAATGGTAAAAAGGGCCGTAGATAAGAAATTTGACTTTGGAATAAGGTTTTGATTTTAATCAACATAATGTTTGTAAAGAAGTAATATTCAATTATATACCTGGTTTTTGTGGTTAATTATTTTGTAAAATGAAATAATTTACTACATTTGCATCCCCGTCTTACAAATACAGGGAGTTCGGGACGTAGCGCAGCCCGGTAGCGCACTTGCATGGGGTGCAAGGGGTCGCTAGTTCGAATCTAGTCGTCCCGACGAACAAAATCAAGCCTTTATGGATGTATTCCATGAAGGCTTTTTTCATAGGTAAAACTACGGTGCCGTTTCCCGGAAAACTTCCAACCGGATAGAATTAATTCTCTTATTTACAATTACTTGTATTGCTCCAAATATTTCTCTGATATAGGTCAGCAAGGAGGCTGACGGGACTCATTTTTATTGTAATGCACCGGGGCATAAATTTGAATCCTTGAAAACGCGGTTTATTATTTTTTCGCTTATGAAAGGGTGGATTGGTGTCGGTTAATAAAATGGCAAGAACAAAATTGAAGTAATGATTCGAGTGTTTGTATTGGCGGCTGCCCGTTCAGTCAGTACATATGGTTACTAATCCCTTGATTTTTCTATTTTCAAAATTAGGGCAGGTTAAATGCCAGTCTAGAATTTTTCAAAAAATTATTTGTGTTCGTTTTTAGATTCGCGGTAATTATGTTCTTCAATTTAATTATGAAAACGATGTTTAAAGTATTGTTTTTATTGTCGCCCTATTCTTAGCATATCTCTTGTTTACATTTATTTTTTCTTGATGGCTGATAGCTGTGGAGTTTAATGATTGGATTGTCCCGTATAAAAGGCTAATGTTCGATGATCAATTTTATGCTATAAAAACATGGAAAGGGACAAATTCTTGGGTTTGAACAATAAAACTCGCTAGTGAAATATTCTATTAATATGCTAAAAATCAAAAAAAATGAGACAAGTCAAATTGCCACTCATCCTAGGCATATTTATTGCCGGATTTGCTACGCAGGTTGTAGCACAGGATGTAAAAACATTGCCCGAAGTTGTAGTAGAGGCAAAAAATTATAAGTATCTGAGGTCAGTGGATAATAAAAATGACGCTGAACCTGTAAAGATATTGGAGCGGAAAGCCGCCGCCTACGATGTGAAGAACTCCGAGTTTTATGATGATGACAATGAAACTTATTATATCTCTTTTTACCTCCCGGAAGGATATGTTCTCGCCGTTTATGATAAGGACGGTAAGCTATTGCGCACTGCCGAACGCTTTAAAGATATAGATCTTCCCCCGGCAGTAAGAAAAGCCGTGGTAAACAGGTTCCCCCAATGGAAGATATCTAAAGACATTTACCTCGTAAAATATAATGAACCCAGCGGCGCTAAAAAGGATTATAAATTGATCTTGGAAAACGGTTCCAAACGTTTGCGGGTGAAAACCGATGAGAACGGTGAGTTTCACTGATTGATCATGAAGTTTTATATAGCGGAAAATATGTTTATACTGGAACAGATGGCCTTAAGCTAGGTTTTGATTCGCCGGATTGAAATCAATATTTTGGATGACCGGAATCATTGTAAAGTCAGTAAGGGTAATAGTAGATTTACTTACTTTTTATTTAATTAAAAACTACAAAAAATGAAAAAGTTATTGTTAATACCCGTGTTGTTGTGCTTCTTGACCTCCGGTATAATGGCTCAAGATTCGACGATGAAGAAGCCCCAGCAAAAAATGGAAAAGCAACATCAAATGATTTCTGAATGCTGCATGATGAAAGACGGTAAAATGATGCATTACAAGGATGGGAAAGAAACAGAAATTATGAAAGAAATGAATATGGGTGGGGTTAAAGTCATGCCTAACGGAACCTGCAAAATGAAAAATGGAAAAACGGTCATGCTGAAGGAAGGTGAATGCTGTGACCGGAAAGGTGTGGTACACAAAGATTGTAAGAAGCTCTTAAAGAAGGGCTGACGGAAGGGCGGGCTAAGCTATCCGCTTAACACAGAAATTGAATGACTGAGCCCGGTTGCCATGCAGTACAAAGTTAAACATACGATAATAAAATCCAGGGAAGATGAAAGGTAATATTCTTATTACGGTTTTACTTTCAACAGTCATTGGTGTTGGGTCTTCATTTTCACAAACGGCCCCGGAAATCGGTTTTAAAGCCGGGCTGAGTATCCCGAATTTAACTTCCGGGAGTTCTGATAACCCGATCAGTAATGGGTACAGTTCTCGATTGGACGTTGATGCGGCCGTACATATTGAATTTCACATCAATGGCTGGTTCTCTATTCAACCGCAGTTTGAATATTCCTCACAAGGTGGAAAAAAGGATGGTACACAAGCCTTTACGGTACCCGTGGAAATGATGCCGCTATTTCCTCCCGGGCAGGCGCCCCCGTATTTGTATGCTACCTATAAAAGCGAAGCACGGATGAATTACCTGTTGCTCCCTATTTTAGCAAAATTTCATCCTCTCCTAGATAAAAAATGGGGGGCCTATGTTGCTATAGGTCCCTTTGTAAGCTACCTGTTAAGTGCTAAAAACATAACGAAAGGTTCCAGCATGGTTTACCTCGACAAAGAAGAAACACAAGCCCTGGTTTCCAGTCCCCAGTCATTCAATAGCAAAGATAATATCAGGAATGATTTGCATCATTTTAATGCTGGAATCAGCGGGCACCTGGGAGTGGATTGTAGAATAGGGAATGGAAAGGTCTTTTTTGAAGCCGGCGGCAATTATGGGCTGATCGATATACAGAAGACGGAGGTGAATGGTAAGAATAAAACCGGGGCAGCCGCGATAAATGTCGGCTATCAATTCCAGTTTTAATAAATACCTAAAAGCAGCCGGTTTGATGGTTATAAGAAGGACGATTTGTAAATCGCCGGATTCATTACAGTACTAAAAGTCTTATATAAGTCCTATGGGGGCTCATAATAGCGGTATCAAATACCCGTGATTAACGTGGTATTACCAGTCATTATATCATTGATAAAAGTAATTATTAATTAAAAATATTAGACATGGCAACTACAGCACCAATCAAAACTAGGAAGCCAGTGCAGGCTCCAGGGGAAACCCATAAGAAGGGTGGCAACCATCAAAAAATGAAAGCATTGGTTTACCACGGGCCCGGGAAAAAATCTTGGGAAGACAAGGCAATGCCCGTAATACAAAAGCCGACAGATGCCCTGGTGAAAATTCTCAAAACGACTATCTGTGGCACCGATCTTCATATCCTGAAAGGAGATGTGCCCGATGTGGCAGCAGGCACAACCATAGGCCACGAAGGTGTCGGTATCATCGAGGAAGTAGGCAGCGCGGTCAACAATTTCAAGAAAGGCGACCATGTATTAATTTCATGTATCACGTCCTGCGGTAAATGTGACTATTGCAAGAGGGGGATGTACTCACATTGCGAAGATGGTGGATGGATATTAGGGCATTTAATCGATGGTACACAAGCGGAATATGTTCGCATACCACATGCCGACAACAGCCTATACCATGTTCCTAAGGGTAGCGATGAAGATGCGCTGGTGATGCTCAGCGACATTTTGCCTACTGGTTTTGAATGCGGCGTATTGAATGGGAAGGTTCAGCCGGGGAGTACCGTGGCAATTGTAGGTAGTGGACCAATAGGCTTGGCCGCATTGCTCACCGCACAATTTTATTCCCCGGCGCAGATCATCATGATTGACCCGGATGATAACCGCTTGGCTACGGCTCAAAAATTCGGTGCAACGGATATTATTAATAACAGCACGGTGAACCCGGTAGAGAAAGTGAAACAGCTTACCGGAAATAAAGGCGCAGATACTGTAATTGAAGCGGTAGGTATCCCGGCAACCTTTGAATTATGCGAATCACTGGTAGCGCCCGGCGGTACAATAGCTAATATCGGTGTGCACGGCAAGAGCGCAACGCTCTACCTGGAAAAACTATGGTCGCATAATATTACCATCACGACGAGGTTGGTAGATACCGTTACGACGCCGATGTTGTTAAAAACGGTGCAATCCAAAAAATTAAACGCCAAGCAATTGATCACCCATCATTTCAAACTAAGCGATATTGAAAATGCTTATGACACCTTCCAAAATGCAGCGAAAGAAAAGGCATTGAAGGTTGTCCTGGCCAACATATGAGTGATGGCATTATATTCTTCAATTGCTAGGATCAGGTATAAATAAAATTTCTCAAGGTACCGGACACGTTCCCGGTACCTTGAAGTGTATATAGATAGTACGTTTGAGAATATGCAGTGTAAATAATGCTTTAAGAGAAGTGGGAAAGAAAACTAGGAGATTTGAATCCAAAGTAATTAATCCGCTCATTTAAACAAGTCAATTACTTTAATACTGAATAAATCGGCAATTTTCTCCAATTGTTTAATAGAAACATTTTGTTGTCCCCTTTCGACCCTTCCAAGGTAGGAAGAATCCGTTTCAAGCAAATCAGCAAAGTGACGGATTGACCAATCTTTTTCATTCCGTAGTTTCCTAATATTCTTGCCTATTTGTGTAAGCGTTTTGCTCATACTTGCAACATGTGGCAAATTTTCTTTATAATTGCGTTATTATATGACCTCAAAATCTGTGAAAACCGTGCAAGATAAAGCAAATGAGCCTAGCTTAAAAGTCGGCCCGATAATAATTATGAATCTTCATGGAACCCCGCGTTATTATTTAGGGAATTCGATTATGGAAACGTTAACTGCTGTGAATACCGTGGCTATATATGTAGGGAAACCCAGGAGCGAAGTGCCGCCAAGGAAGCATTTGATTCTATATTATAAAATACTGGCTTCGGAGCAGCCGGTGATGGATCTGTTTAAAATCAGGGATTCCATCTCGATGGATATTGCCGAACAGCGAATCAAGGAAGCGGCGGGGATATTGCCGAGGTAGGGGGGGATATGAAATTGCCTGTTGTTTTTTATCTTTATATTAGTTTCATATAATCTCTTTAGGGATTATTATCTAAAACGAAATAATTGTAAAATCTTGGCTAGAAAGGAAAAGTTGGTTTAAAAAAAGGCTATTGATCGTATAAAAGAGTGGCTCGATACATATGTGCTAGGAACAGAAGCTTCTGAAAAAATCGATTTCTCGTGTGAGCTAAACAAATAAATTATGTCCTTTTTTATGGGAACTATTGATGAATTAAGAAAACTAGAGTTGCACGATCAATGCATTGAGCACATTGAAATTGATTTTGATGAAGAAGTAATAAGAATTTCCTTCTCGATTTTTGTTGATATAGGTTTGGATGATGCCATAATAATATTTGAGTTTGATGGAATTCGACGGTTAGCAATCACTATGGATTTGAAAGAATTTGTTTATTTGCAGATATATTCACACGAACTAATTACAATGCCAGGCGGTGAGTTTAGTCTGAGAATATTGATGTTGCAGGGTCCTAGTGAGCCGTCCGCGGATTTGTCTTTTATATTTAAACGTTGTAGAAAATTATAGAACTATAAGGTTTTAACTGGAAGGATGATGGTGAAGTGAAGGGAGAAGGAAACCAGCAGGATTACGGGCTGAGGGTGTATGATCCTAGGTTGGGGCGGTTTTTTAGCGTTGATCCTTTGACAAATGGGTATCCAATGTTGACGCCTTATCAATTTGCAAGTAATAGACCAATTGATAGTGTCGATCGTGATGGGCTAGAATGGACATATAATAAAACATATGATCCTAAAACGGGGGGTACTAATATTCAATTTCATGTGAAGTTGAAATTGATTAATAGATCAGAAATTTTGAAAAACGAAAATGATATGATGAAGTTTGCTTCCAAGCAATTTTCAGAAGCATTTAAAGATATTGGAGATTCCAAAACTACTTATTCAGGCACACTTAACATATCATTAGGCACGAAGGAACCTAATGATTTTTCAGCAACACTTATTGATGATGCAGATCAAGCGATTGGAGGAACTTCTATTTTTGTCAATCCTAAGAGTAATAACTCAGAGATCAATGTTTACGATTCGAGAAAGGGTGTTGCTGCTAGTACACCAAGAGCTGCTGAAAACGTTGCTCAAGATATAGTACATGAACTGATTCATACCGCAGGGCCCAATCATCCTGATGGTGCTAATCAGGCCGAGGATATACAGCTAATAAGAAATGATAGGATAGCTGTTGACGGAACTTTGGTTATAGATCACATGTTGAGTCCTTCAGCTATATTAGCGAAAGTGATTCATAATATTATGGTATATAGTAACACTAAAATAAATGGGTAAAAGGTGAGTGATTATGTACCTAATAAATTGGAGCGAAATAAGGTCAGGCCAGGTCAGGCCACACAAATAGAAACTCAAATTGATAAAGATGAAAAAGGGGAAAAACGTCCATAGTCTAGTAATTATAATTATTTACATTTTATTTGGATACGGTAATGTATTCAGCCAAAATAGAAACTGTAATAAGTTTGTTATTCCTACAATTGAAAGTAATAGAGATAATGAGGATGGAGAACTTTATTTTAGTGATAGCCTTATAAGGAAGATCAGGATTATCTTTGAGAGAGATTTTGATGACTCTGTAACGATTTATTTGAACCAAACTCTTGTTTTTGATTCGATTATTAAAACATCGCCTTCCATCGGAGCTAGTAAAAGATTAATTGATATTAATTATAGCAAATATGATCAATTACCTAAAATTTCTGTTTTATTAAGAAGAGGTAATTGTGTGTATTTTTATCCTGTTGTTGGTAAGAGAGTGTTGTATGTTAACTACTCTAAAGGATTTTGGAATTTGGAATATTCGAATATACAGCGGCAATATAGGTAAATGACTTATTTACAACACGGGTATACGACCAGTGTTCCGAGCTCAAACATTGGAATATATGGGTATAGCAGATGGGATACGCTATTCTAAGTTAGCCGACTTTATGAAGTCTGATGGCGGAGGTATACGATCACTTAAGATTACCTATTCCTCAATATGTACAACAGAATGGAGAGTTTATTTCTGCTGGTAATGGGGATCTAGCTGGAGTATCAATGGCATTGGATTTTATACCTGTTGTCGGATCTCTGAAAGGACTAATTGAAGGAATAGCGGGAGAGGATTTAGCGGGGAACTAGCTTTCTACCAGAGAGCGTATTATGGGGGGATTATTTAGGAAAGGTTAAATAGTTAACTAAGGTTGTAAAGGCTGCTGATAAAATTAACGATGTTAAAACCGCGCAGGAAGCAGCATCCAAGGTAGGTGATGTGGCTGATGCTTCAAAGGAATTGGTGAATGATGCTAGTAATGCAACGAAGAAAAGAGTATAACTTCGGAAGGATGTTAAAGAGATAATAGAGGAGATTCAACCAAGGAACGATAAAGGCGAAATGATCGATCCAAATGCCAAGCAAGTGCTAAAGCCTGGTGAGATAGATACAGGGCATAAGCCTGGAAACGAAAGGTGGAAGAGAAAGAAAATGCATGAAGAAAGGGGTAGCGCAAGTGAAAAAGTAATATAGGAAGAAAATAATCCAGATTTGTATCAGCTTGAAGACAGACGTAGCAATAGGTCTCATAAGCATGAGAAGAAGGATTAGATATTTTATACTTTAACTATCTAAGTATGCAGATTAAAAAAGAGTATAGGTTAGCTGAAGACCAAATAATGCAAATAATTACACCAATGGGAGCTTGTATAGCATCTGATCAGATTACCGTGGAAGGCAAATTGGTAAGATATATGTATCGGGAGGAGCCAGAAACAGAGTTTGATTCAGAATGGCGTTTCTTTTCTGGAAATGAAAGCCAGGATTACATTGATGATCCCGACAACATGGCTTTTTTTGATGTTAATACTATTGTGAACTATGATAAAGCTATAATCCCATATTTAAATTTACCGGAAGGTACCGAGTTGGAAAGGGTTGATGGGAGTTCTGAGTTTAAGGTAATTGAAGGTTGAGTTCGAAAAACCGGGATGAAATAAGAATTTATGATGTTGCAACAACGTATTTATACTAAAATATATTTTGCTTATAACGAGTATAAGCGCATCGAATTGCTTTTTTATAATGAGACAAATAGCACAGCACTACATTTTGATGGGTTTGATTTTATTTACAAGGCATTTTTAATTGACGTAGCAGAATTTTTTAAAGAGTTGGAATATTCTATACAACAAGAAAAGGTTTTTTTTGAGATAGAAGATATAAGACAAGATGATCTTTTAAATAAAACGTATGTGGGTCTTTCCAATGGTGACATTTTCCAAATATATTCTGTGATGGATGATGAAAATGCAGGACAAATTCTCAGCATCTTTGAAAAGAATATAGGGGTATCCGGTAGTGCGTTTGAACAAGAAATATATAAGGAAGCTGTTGAAAGACTAAAAAAAGCAGAGGAATGTAAAGTGTATCTTAATAATTCTCCTATGCCTGAAGATTGAGAAGAGCATAGGTTTTACCAGGTTAGATAAGCCAAAGTAAGCTTTGTATTTTAGACCGCAGCTCGATGTGCTGCGGTTTTCTTATTTAGCGTAGGCTTTTTTGTTTTTGAAATCCCGGATCATGATGTCGATGTGTCCGAGTACTTACTCTTTAGCTTCCGGTGGGAGTGCATTAATATCCTCCAGTCTTTTAAATGTAGCCTGATCGAGCACCAGGTCTGATTTGCCCACCAGGTTGTCTATAGAAATATCCAGCATATCCGCAATTTTAATAATGACTTCGATAGAAGGCATTATGGCATCGCGTTCATAGCGCCCGATGATATCTCCGGAGGTGCTGATGTGTTTGCCAAGCCGGGAGATATTTTTCTGCTTGCGCAGTAGCATGATGTGTGATCCTATTGTCATTTTACTGTGATCCAATACAGATCGAGAAAGACATTGAGAATTACCCGGAACCGTTTGAGCATAGCGGTGTCTTTAAATAGGTCAGCCTGTTCGTTTCCACTTAACAGGTAGCTACAAGAGGATCGTTTATGCCTACACCTTGCAGGGTTAGCTGAAGATGTAAACGGGCATTACCTGAAGGCGTCTTCCGAGTTGGGGGAGTGATGGGCACAGTGGCCCGCGATGCCTACGCCTACGACCGCGTGGGTAACCTCGTCAAGGATTTTTCCGGCGGCATCGACAAGATCGGCTGGACGGTGTACGGCAAGATCGGCAAGATCACGAAATCGGGTGGCGGCATCCTCGATTACGGCTACGATGCCGGTGGCCAGCGGGTATCGAAAGCCTTCACGCCGCCGGGCGAGGCCACGAAGACGACCTGGTACCTCCGGGAGCCATCGGGCAACGTGCTGGCGGTGTACGAGCAGGAGAGCGGCAGCAGCGGGCCGCGCTGGGCGGAGCAGCACCTCTACGGCAGCAGCCGCCTCGGCCTGTGGAACCCCGGCTTGGACCTAAGTACGACCTTCGATATCGACACGAGCTGGCTCTCCGAAGGCCGCCGCACTTACGAGTTGACGAACCACCTGGGCAACGTGCTGGCCACGATCAGCGATAAGCGCATCCCGGTTTATGAAAATGATGGTACGACGGTTGCGTATTATGATGTAGATTTGTTGAGCGCGGTGGATTATTACCCTTTCGGTATGCAGATGCCGGGGAGGGTGTTTAATGGTGGTGGGTATCGGTATGGTTTTAACGGGAAGGAGAATGATGATGAAGTGAAGGGAGATGGGAACCAGCAGGATTACGGGATGCGGATGTATGATCCTCGAATTGCGAAGTTCTTGAGTGTGGACCCTTTAACTAAGTCCTTCCCTTGGTATACGCCTTATCAGTTTGCAGGTAATAAACCAATTTGGGCAGTAGACCTAGATGGTGCAGAGGAAAAGGTTACAACGCAGTACACGCTCGATTATAAACCAGTATTAAATGCGCCGACTGTCATAGATGGAATTGGCAATGCCCTTCATAATGTTATTGCTCTGGGCTGGAATAGCACTGGTGGTGGCTTTATGGAGGGAGAGAAAGCTGTATGGAATTTTGGTGTTGGATTGTTTAACGGGGAGTACAATCATGTGTCCGGAAAGGATTTGGTTGACAACTTTATGGTTGCACAGGAAGATGTTGCCAGGTATTTTACGAAGACACCATTAAAACAGCAGCTTTCTGATTTAGGCGAGGCTGCCACAAATATGTCGTCTTATGAGGCGGTAACTCAACTTTGGTTAGGTCTGAAATTTATGCCGCCATCCAAAGTGACAGGCGATCTTGTTGATGACGGAGCTCAAATATTAACACATTATACAGACGAGGCTGGATACAATGGCATCTTGGAGTCTCAGGAGTTCAGACCATCGATTGGTTATAAGAATGCGCGACATGGTGATGGGCAGTATTTTACAGATATGTCACCTGATAATATTGTTACTTTCGCTAAGAAAGATTTGTCAGCCGAGCAAATATCTTCTGGTCAAATTTCATTAGGGCAGGCATCGCAAAAATTATATGGTATACCATATAATGCAAAAAAGATGACACACTATATCCAGATTGACGTGAAAGGGCTTGATATATCTAATCCTAAACCAGGGATATTTTTGAATAAATCAAATACTAATTTGAACTTAGGGGGAAGAATTAAGGGTAGTGGTCTTACATTAGGCGGGGGATAATAAAAAATATACTATGAAAGACAAGCAATATTTTAAAAAGGGAACGGAGTTAGATGAAGGGTGGGTTGTTTTTTACTTTGAGTTTGAGGCAGATTACATAATAAGGCAAATAGAGGTTTATCCAACAGCAACCTTTTTTTTGGACGAAGCTAATCCGGAGATAGAGGGGCATATGCTTGGTGATCAATCAATACGTTATTTTGATTATGATCCGTCTGATATAATAAGTGCTGAAGAATTTTTTCAAATATGGAATACCCGAAAGTAATATGTCTGTAGTTTTTGTAAAGGGGGATTTGTTTAACACGCCTAACCTTAAAGCGTTAGCTCACGGTTGTAATTGTAAAGGTGCTATGGGGAAAGGGATCGCAGTTGAGTTTAAAAATCGTTTCCCTGAAATGTATAAGGAGTATAAATCACTTTGTACTATTGGCGATTTTGTATTGGGAAGCGTGTTTATTTATAGGGCTGATCCATTTATCATTTTTAACTTGGGAACCCAGCAATCTTGGCGTACGAAGGCGGAGTTGCCCGCAATTAGAGAAAGTCTAAAAAAGATGCTAAGTGCTGCTGAGCAATACGGCATAGCGGAAATAGGCCTGCCTCGTATTGGAGCAGGGTTGGGCGGGCTAAATTGGGGTGATGTAAAGGAAGTAATTGAGGATGTTTGCGAATTATCAAAAATTAATATAGTGGTTTTTGAAGAATATCAACCATCTTAATCTAACATACCACGTAAAACCCGGCCGTCGTGCCGGGTTTTACTATTATAGTAAGTTGTATTACCTGGCATATAAGCACGACCTTCGATATCGACACGAGCTGGCAGTCTGAAGGCCGCCGTTCCTACGAGCTGACGAACCACCTGGGCAACGTGTTGGCCACGATCAGCGATAAACGTATCCCCGTTTATGAAAATGATGGTATGACGGTTGCTTATTATGATGTAGATTTGTTGAGCGCGGTGGATTATTACCCTTTCGGTATGCAGATGCCGGGGAGGGTGTTTAACGGTGGTGGTTATCGTTATGGGTTTAATGGGCAGGAGAAGAGTGATGAGATCAAGGGTGTTGGAAATAGTTATACAGCGCAGTTTTGGGAGTATGATCCGAGGTTAGGAAGGAGGTGGAATTTGGATCCTATGCCCCAGGTTACATTAAGTGATTATTCGACCTTGGGGAATAATCCAGTTAATAATGTAGATATCAAGGGGGATTATTTTTGGGGTTTATTTGGTTCTACATCTTCTCAACGGCAATCAGCGAGAGAATTTGCAGAGAGAACCGGCGGTGAAGTTAAAAATATTTGGAAGCGGTCCATATATGTGAGATATCAAAAAAGTTTTACAGGTTCGGATGGTGTTGTAAACGTTTGGTCAGGTTCTCAATATTTTAATAAGAATGGTAGTTTAGTAAACCCGGCAGGTGAGGTCAATGAATGGAAACCTAATGCTTTGTATAACTGGGGTCAAAGTAAGAACTTTTTTGCAGCAGTATCGTATTCTTTTGCCGATGATTTTTACGTAACCGCGCAAAATTTATTTATAAAGAATACCTTTGGGGATGGCAATGCGTATCATTTAGGTGGTGGATCAACAACAGTAAGCGAAAATATTTCCGCATTTGTGACGGCAGGGACATCATTGGTTCCAATAGGCGGATTGGAGGCTGTAGGTGCGAATACGGCAAAGGCTACATCGACAGTGGTCAAGGCGGAAGTAACAGTAACAAAAGCTGGGGCTACAGCCGCTAAGGGGGGAATGACCGATTTGCAGCTCGTAACAAGGGCAGCACAGAAAGCGGAAACTGCAATTGGAGGGACAGGAAGGTTTGCAGGAACAGCTAAACATACTTACGCCAACAATCTATTAAGCCGTTATCAGAGCATTTACGGAGATAGAGGTTTAAGATTTAATCAATACTTTAACAACAACGCTTTGTATGGCCCCGGAAACAGAGGTTTCTTAGATGTAATTAACAGACAAACAATGACAATTTATGATTACAAGTTTGGTAATGCTGTCATGAGTAACAGTCAATTCCTGAAATACTCAAACAATTTTCAGGGATATTCAATCCAAATAATCAGACCTTAATTTAAGAATGGCGATAGATAAAGAATTAAAAAAGAAAGTGATTGAGGATTGGCAAAATGCCTTTCCTCAATTGACTTTGTATGCTCAAGACAAACTATATAAGGTGGTAGGCCCGGTAATAATCGGTTTAGAGTTGATAAAGCTGCCAAGAACAGAAGAATACAGACCGCACTTTGTTGTCTATTCTTTATTTGGTAATAAAATGGGAAATGATGTTAAGGCTTGTTTGGCCGGCCCAATATTACTACAAGAATATTCCAACAAAAAGGGTTTTCAATATGATATACCTTATACAAAGCACAGTACTTTCATTAGTGATGTGATAGAAAGTGTAAAGAAACAGACTCCATTGCCCTTTGATAGCAATATTTCTTTAAAGAAAATAGTATCTGTAATAGATGAACATTCCAAAACACCGCCATTGAGTGCCGCTCCTAACTCCTACTTGCAGGCAGCCCTTCAGGAAGCAAAACTAAAAACGGCTTTGTTTATAGGCGTTACAGAGGCTCAAAGTGTATTGGAGCAAATCAACAAAAGAAACTGGGACACAAACCACTTTAAAGCATGTGGTGTAGATGTAAACGAATGGCTTCAAAGTTTGCAGACAACAATATCTAACAGAGATGAATTTTTAAAGCAGATAGAAGCAAACAAGCAGGACAAAAAAATATCGCAATTAAAGAGTTCAGAACTTACAGCATAATCAAAAGCCCGGACTTGCCGGGCTTTTTTATTGAATAGCTTTAAGCTTCACATTATTAATCATGGCATCGAGGGCGTAGGGGATACATTGTTTGTCCTGTTCAGGTAACTTTGCAATATCGTTGAGCCGCTTCATCATGGAAGGATCTTTTAAAAGTTCCCTGTCCTCTGTTTCCCCCAACAGATAACCTACGGTAGTATCGAGTACATCCGCCAGTTTTTTAACCACGTCAATAGTAGGTTTTACTTCGTCCCGTTCATACTTGCCCACAATGGAATGGTGAGACTTGATTTGCCTTGCCAGTTCCGCCTGAGAAAACCCCTTGGCTTCCCTTCCTTCCCTTAGTTTTTTACCGAATGTATCCATGTTCTACGCATTTATGGTACTAAAAAGCCTTTAACTCTTTGATTGTGCAAAAATACAGACAATAAATGAGCTATTAAAACCATAAATATAAAGGTAGGAGGTTGGGCAGGAGCTTTGGCTGGAGCAAGTTACGGAGCAAGTGTTGGTGGTGGAGGCGGAACAATTTTGCCTGGTGCGGGGAATGCAGTCGGAGCAATAGGAGGAGGTATTATTGGAGGCATTCTAGGTTATTGGGCAGGTTCAACAGCAACCCAGATTGTTTATGATTATATATTTACAAAAGAAGTTAGTGCCAAATAAAAGAAGCATGAGTAAGTTAGAATTAATAAATATATTTTACCGCCAGAATAAAGATATTCCTGGGTACATGGACATCTTTTTTGAAACAAACTTTGGGGTGCTTAAATATAATATTACAAGTTTGGACTTTAGAAAATTTAATGAGTTTGGAGAAATGAATCGTGGTAGTGAGATTGATAATCTAAGAAATAAGTATGGGAAGCTTTATATTGATGAGGTGCGTATAACCTATGATAGTAACATGTACTTATTAATATCGGGTAAGTTTATTTTGGCGATTGAGTATATTCTTAACTTAGATTTTAAGCACAGCGTTCAGGAGTTTAGAATTATTGAGGACATATATGGGGCAAATAAAACAGATTTTGAGGATTTTAAAGAACTGGATATTATAGAACTTCCTTCTTTATCAGTTTGAGGATTAAGTTATTTTCTGACAATATCGCTTGCACTGTAGCGGCTTTCTGCATTTACAGGGTAGCAATACCAGATTTTTATTTAAAGGAAGTTGACGCTAGGATTAATAATGGTACTGCAATTCCTCAAGACTATCAATATCAGGATGAAATCAAAAAGAGGAAGAAAGGTAATTTAAGTGGTAAGGAGGAGAATGAAATAGTCCAATTTATTCAAGGGATTGGTTCAAATGCTAAAAAAATAGTTATAAAACTACCTAAAGGGTTTAAAAAAACTAATCTGGTTTCTCATGGACAGAAAGTATATTCGGATGTCAAACGGTGGATTACTCCTGATAAAGATGGGCATAATGGAGGGGTTTGGAAAGTATATGATAATCCAAATGATGTTGGTAAAAATAAAAAACATAGAGATGGAACTTATGATTCTGATTTAAATAAAATTGGTAATTAAAATTATGACTGAAAAATTATTTATTACTGAAAAAAGAATTACAAAATATAATCCAATCTATAGAGATACTTCCGGGAGATTTCTCAAGGATGAATGGACATCTTATACTGATGTTGGGGAAAATATAGGGGGTAAGGTACTAAGTATAGAAGAATATCTGAAAGTTGAAGGAGCATATATAAATGCTGTTGATTTGTTTTTTAAGGAATTAGGAATTACCCAATTTCTAGTGCTAAAATTGGAAAAATATGGAATTGAAAATTTAGCAAGCGAAGATATTAAAAATTATAAAGAGGCTATTAATGAACAAGTTTACTCTTTAGACAAGTTGTCCATGATTGTGAGAATGAACCTAAGGGCGTATATTTGGTGCGAATTAGTGTCATTAGATAAGAAGAGCAGAGTGGAATTTGGTTACGACTATTATATGTATTTTATATCTAATAAAAAGATTGAAAGTTCACTTTGGTCTAAGATCGAGAAATTGGGTTTGTTTGTTGATTAATTTGTGGAGATTTTTGAAGAAAATATAGTTCGCCCCAAGGTTACATTTTCAGTCAGTATAATGTTTTGCTTTTAAAGTCAGCTTTGGTTTGTGTTTATAGATCGCGGAGGATTATTACCCTTTCGGTATGCAGATGCCGGGAAGGGTGTTTAACGGTGGAGGGTTTCGGTATGGGTTTAATGGGCAGGAGAATGATAACGAGGTGAAGGGAGAATGGAATCAACAGGATTACGGAATGCGGGTGTGTGATCCGAGGTTAGGGCGGTTTTTGAGCGTGGATCCGTTGACGAGGGAATATCCGTGGGGCATTAATTAAAACAGTTGCGGTACGCGCAGTTACCAAATCTCCTTTTCTATTGTTTACCTGCCTGGTATTTACCCCTGCCAATTATGATGATGCTGGTTCATCTTCAAAGAAGCATCCTATAATTGCATCTGATGATCCTTTAATATATTAGTTACCGATGATCCATCAAAGTTGCCAAATTTTTATTTTAAAGAAGTAGAAGCAAGGATTAAGGATGGAACAGCAGTTGTACAAGATTATTTGTATCAAGATGAAATATTAAGAAGAAAGAGAGATAATGATAACAGTGCAGTTGGAGATGATAAAAAAATCACATTTTTAAAATTGACAGATAGGCAGATAATGTTGTTAGTTGATAAATATGGAGAAGGAGAGGAAAAGTTTATTGAAAAGTTGAAAACTATGTCCGGTAATAATGCCGGAAAAGTTGATTTATTTTTTGAAGAACAAACTGGTGATATTTTTATAAAACCCATAAATAACCCTAATGCACCAGGGGGATAAACAGAATATAATATTAAAGACTTATAGTTTCATGAGTAAAATATCATTGGCAATTAAGATTACATCAAGCAGTCTTGCAATGGAAGAGGTGTCTGCTCTACTAAATATTCAGCCAACTTATAGCCATAGAAAGGGGGATTTATATACTTTAAATACCCAAAATGGTCATTTAAGAAAGATGTGGAATCATGATTTTTGGGAGTATAGAGAAGAATACATTGACCATGATATTTATCATACCAAGGATTTTATCAGCCGTATTATAAGAACAAGAGAGGATAGGTTTAAAGAACTTAAAAAGTATGCTAATATTGTTTTTTTTGTAACTGGATATTTTGTTAAATATGATAAAGCGAGATTTCAATTTTCTAGAGACGAATTTAATCTTTTGACTAATACAGGTGCTGAAATTGATGTGGATCTTTATTTTAGATCGGATAGTATTTAATTTAAGAAAACATGCAGAAAACTATTATTGCAATAAGGGTTGCTGAAGAAAATAAAATTTTTTTAGGGTCTAAAGATCGTTTCAGAATAAATGTTGATTTGCTGCAAAAGACAGCCTCAAAAGAGTTTTTAAAAGAAACTCTTTATAAAGAGCAAAATGTGTTTTATGAATATTCGGAAGAATATTTACCATGTGAAGGAAATGTTGAATTTCTTATAGAACATTTTATCAATAGGGTATTCTTAATTTTTTATTCAGAATCTGAGCCCCTGGTTTTATTCAACAACTTGAACATACATGTTGAGGTTGAATATATAGATGATAATAATCCCGGTTTTCATTTAAATAAGTTGATAGTAAATAAGTTGGCAAAATTGAAAGCTAATTTTGATTGCAGTATTTCTAGAATTGCCTAGAGTGAAAGTATGGGTTGACATTCCATTTAGAAACGTGCTCATATTAGAAAATGGGTGGAGATTTATAGAAAAGTCGAATTAAGTGCCTCAGTACTTAAAGCATTATGCGAATTTCTAAAATTATAAAATATTAATAGTTAGCCAGCTCAGCTTCTCCGAAGAGGAAATCTACGCTGACATTAAAGACTTTGGCCAGCTTGAGCAGCACCTCTACGGCAGCCGCCGCCTCGGCCTGTGGAACCTCGGCTTGGACCTAAGTACATCCTTCGATATCGACACGAGCTGGCTCTCCGAAGGCCGCCGCATCTACGAGCTGACGAACCACCTGGGCAACGTGCTGGCCACGATCAGCGATAAGCGCATCCCGGTTTATGAAAATGATGATACGACGGTTGCGTATTAAGATGTAGATTTGTTGAGCGCGGTGGATTATTACCCTTTCGGTATGCAGATGCCGGGTAGGGTGTTTAACGGTGGTGGGTATCGGTATGGGTTTAATGGGAAGGAGAATGATAACGAGGTGAAGGGGGTGGGAAACCAATACGATTATGGGTTCAGGATATATGATCCCAGAATTGGAAAATTTTTATCTGTAGATCCGTTGGCGAAATCTTATCCCTGGAATTGTCCATATTCGTACGCTGAGGGGGATGTAATTAGAAGTATAGATTTAGATGGGCTAGAAAAATATATTATACACCAAAGAAGTTTTGCTCCTTGGGAGTTTTTCGGAGAGATAGCTAGCGGAGGGCAGTATAAGTATTCTGGAGATCATCGTGGATTTTCTATTTTGTCAGATAATATGATCAAGACTAAAGTGTCCACTGCAATAACTGTAGATATATCTGCTGCAAAAGCTACCTTAACAGTTGCCAAGCAATTTGGCAATACAATAAGGTATGATGGAGAAACAGGTGAGGCATTGAAGACCGCGCCAATAGTAAATCCAGAAGTTATCATGTGGAATGCACAACGTAATGAGAGTGAAGTTTCAGTAAAGGCCAGAATTGAGGGGCAGGCTCCACTTGTACCCTTTCCTATACTTGACCCGATTAGTTCATTGATTGATCAACCGATAGTTTGGACAGGGAAAACATCTATAGATAATCATATATCAGATGGATATATAAATGTTTCTTATAGTTTGATTGGGAAAGGTTTTCCTGCATTTGAATCATTTATTGAAGATGCAAAGGGTACAAAATTGTTTATAGGCGCCTATACTTCGCCTGCAAAAAGTAATATACTTCAAGCATTATCAGGTTCAGAGCTATCTCTTTCAAGAACATTTAATACCAAGATATCAACAGATCTAGATGGAAATTTTAATGGTGTTTATACCAAGGATAGAAATGGAAATGATGTTGTTGTGAGTCCTGCGACTTATAATGCTCAAATATCCAATGCCTCTCCAGCGAGAGATTTACCTGGAAAAAAAATTCCTTAGTATGAAAATAAGTTTATGGGTTATTGTTGTTGGTTTAAGTTTTATGCTGATGTCATGCGATCACACATTGCATTGCGAAAAACATTTTATTCCAAGTGGATATGTTGGAAAGGTTACTGTTTATTTTAATCAAAAGAACGGTCAAAAACAGTATGATAAAGATGGGTGTATTGTTTATTCTATTCCTAAAGATGGAAAATGTTTAAGTGCTTTGCCTATTAAGCAAGGGACGGCATACCCAAATCAAACATTTACTTTTTATGAACTCGTAAGTAAGGATAGTACAAATCAAATTTTTGAGTTTTATGAAAATAACTATTTGAAAGATACTATCCACAATAGAGAGAAAAAATATATTTTTTTATTAAGTAGTGGATACTCAGAAGGCAATTATAATTTTGAATATTATGTAGATTATGGGAAGGCTTATAAAAGCCATTTGCATTATTAGATATTCTGACAGTGTCACTTTTGTTATTTTACCAGCTTGAGCAGCACCTCTACGGCAGCAGCCGCCTCAGCCTGTGGAACCCCGGCTTGGATCTAAGTACGACCTTCGATATCGACACGAGCTGGCTCTCCGAAGGCCGCCGCACCTACGAGCTGACGAACCACCTGGGCAACGTGCTGGCCACGATCAGCGATAAACGCATCCCGGTTTTTGAAAATGAAGGTATGACGGTTGCTTATTATGATGTAGATTTGTTGAGCGCGGTGGATTATTACCCTTTCGGTATGCAGATGCCGGGAAGGGAGTTTAATGGTGGTGGGTATCGGTATGGGTTTAATGGGAAAGAGAATGATAACGAGGTGAAGGGAGAAGGGAACCAGCAGGATTACGGGATGCGGGTGTATGATCCGAGGTTGGGGCGGTTTTTATCCGTGGATCCGATAACTAAGCAATATCCTGAATTAACACCCTGTCAGTTCGCTACTAATATGCCTATTTGGGCTGTTGATTTAGACGGGTTGGAGGCGTTTAAAGTTACTCAGAGATCATTTGCTCCCTGGAGACGATTTGGAGATGCATTTGGTACATTTAAGAAAAGCTTTAAAGGTGATGATCGTGGTTTTTCCTTGTTTGAGTCAGGTTCTCGATGGGATGTGATGAAAGCTACGGCACGTTTGCACTCCATGGCAAAGTTTACTTTAGGAACAGATGGCGTTAGTGAAGAAGGTCACTTTGCTAGTATAACCACTGGCTATAAAAATTTTGTTGGAAGGCAAGAGAAACAGTGCATTTGCGAAACCAAGTGGTAAAGAAAGTTTTAAGAATAATAATTTAATACAACAGGTCGTAGGGTCAGATCCTTTAGTAAGCGTAGCGCCAGATATAGATTGGAAAATAGAGCTTAAGTTTACGGTAGTAACACCCACATTATTGGAAGTGGCTGGAAATGTAAAAGGTAAGGCTTTTCCTGCTTATGAAAGCTTTATACAAGATGAAGCAGGAATGAAAGTTTTTTTACATACTTATTCAGCGCCGGATAGGTTGCAGTTAGGTAAGGAGCTCTTAAACCCTTCATATGATTATAGGCGTTCGCTATCTTTCAGATTTGAACTAGATGCAAAAGGTAATTTTACTGGAAAGATGTGGCTTGGGGGCGAAGAAGGAGCGTGGAATGAGACAACGATAAGTGCTTGGAATAAATTGAATTTTGATAAAAAGCCTGCTCCCGATCTAGAGCGAGGAGAGGGGGAAGGGGAAAACTAAAATAAGCAATACATGTATTTTTTACCAATTTTAGTCTGGATACCTATTGTTATAATACTGGTTAATAAATTATCCTTTAGTAAAGGATACAGTAAAGTTTTGATATTTTTTTTAAGCTATCTTTTAACATTTTTGCTTACTTACGGAATATATGTGTTTACTGAACTAGGCACTTATGTAACGCATTTGAGTGCGGTTGGGAATGTATTTTGGTTGTTGTATTTGTTTTTAATTGCTCCAATAATTTGGACAGTGTTGCTTACTCGACTTAGTAATGAGGTTGGAAGCGTAAAAAGTTGAGGGTACATTACCTTTATGAAAAAGCTCGTAACTATTATGTTTAAACCTTTTTGGACTAAAACAAGTTGATTTTTTAATAAAATTTAATCTTTTACAAAACCCGGTACAAAGGCCGGGTTTGCTATTTTAGTATTTATTTGAGTTTGCTAAACAATTCTTAGGGTTTGAATAGTCCTCTTAAGCTACAGTTCCGCCAAGGATCATTTCCTGTACAATTACGAGTACGACGCGGAAAACCGCCTGGTGAAAGCGACCAGCGGCGTCCACGCTAACTTCGACGGTTACAAGATCAACAGCCCTAAAACGGATGCCGAGTACCGCTATTACTTGCACGGGCCGCTGGCACGCCTGGAGTTGGGGGATAACAAGGTGCAGGGTGTCGATTATGCCTACACCTTGCAGGGATGGCTGAAAGGTGTGAACGGCCATTACCTGGACGCATCTTCCGAGATGGGGGGCGACGGGCAGCCCGGTAGCCCGATGGCCACGGTGGCCCGCGATGCCTACGCCTACGCGCTGGATTATTACGCTGGGGATTACCTGCCGATCGGGGGTAATAACGCGGGGGCCTTCCCCTTGCATTTCCAGGTCAACGGTGCCGATACGATCGGCCGTGACCTGTTCAACGGGAACATCTCGCTGATGAACGTTGCGATCAAGGGAATCGGCAACGGCGCCACGGTGGGCAACCTGTACGGTTACGACCAGCTCAACCGCCTGGTATCGATGCGGCAACGGTCACTGTCGCCGGGAGCGACGACCTGGCACGCGCTCTCGCCCGGCCAATCCTACGCCGAGGATATCGCCTACGATGCGAACGGCAACATCCTTACTTACCGCCGCTTCCGCGGCAACGGCACGGAGATGGACCGCCTCTCTTACCGCTACAACCGTGGCACGGACGGCCGCCTCCTGGACAACCGCCTGAACTACGTCGAGGACGCGGTGAACGATGCCGCCTACGGCGGCGATATCGAGACGCAGGTGCCGGAGAACTATGCCTACGACCGCGTGGGCAACCTCGTCAAGGATTTTTCCGGCGGCATCGACAAGATCAGCTGGACGGTGTACGGCAAGATCGGGAAGATCACGAAATCGGGTGGCGGCATCCTCGATTACGGCTACGATGCCGGTGGCCAGCGGGTATCGAAAGCTTTCACGCCGCCGGGCGAGGCCACGAAGACGACCTGGTACCTCCGGGAGCCATCGGGCCGCGCTGGGCGGAGCAGCACCTCTACGGCAGCAGCCGCCTCGGCCTGTGGAACCCCGGCTTGGACCTAAGTACGACCTTCGATATCGACACGAGCTGGCTTTCCGAGGGCCGCCGCACTTACGAGCTGACGAACCACCTGGGCAACGTGCTGGCTACGATCAGCGATAAACGCATCCCGGTTTATGAAAATGATGCTATGACGGTTGCGTATTATGATGTAGATTTGTTGAGCGCGGTGGATTATTATCCTTTCGGTATGCAGATGCCGGGGAGGGTGTTTAACGGTGGTGGTTATCGTTATGGGTTTAATGGCAAAGAACAGGATAATGAGGTAAAAGGATGGGGCAACCAGCAGGACTATGGCATGCGGATTTATGATACCCGGATGGGAAGGTTTTTAAGTGTGGATCCATTGACACGTAAGTTCCCGTGGTATAGTCCATACCAATTTGCAGGTAATACACCTATACAGGCGATAGATTTAGATGGTGCTGAACCCTTATATGTCAATTTTGCTAATGGAATTAAAGTAGGTAATCCTAAAATTACTAAATCTTCACAGTGGCTTGTTTATAGCTATATAAACAATGGTTTGTCTGGTAGTCATACGACTTATGTAACTGACCCTAAAACGTTTAGTAGTGCTGCTCAATTTAATACTGTAAATCTTAATACACAGTTTTACTCTTCATTCGGTCAAAAGGAGGAATATTATAAGTGGGCACAAAGTCAAATGAATGACAAGAAAGTAAATACTCAATGGTTTTCAATGGATGCTAAAATTGTTGGACCTTTTGAGGTAGGATTGACAGAGTTAGACCCAGGTGTAATGTTATCAAAAGACACGAAAGGATTTTTAAACAACATTGGCTCTTTAGTGCTTAAAGAAAATATGGGAGTATATAACCAATTAAATTCCATAGGTTCTTTTAATAGTAAAACAGGAGGAATGGCATTAGACAGAGAATTGCTGTATAATGAACAATCCAAAATACAAGATTTTATGTATTCGCTTGATGTAAAAGACTTGGACAAATACTTAAGAGAATACAACGCAGGGTTCAAAGTATTTCAGGCTATCAAAGGTAAAGACCATTACTTAAACGTTGCAAGTTCAGTCATAGGTGGTGATATTGATTTTGGAAGCATAAAACACAGAATGGTTATAGGACAAGTTTTAATGTATCAGATGCACGGACAAAAGATTGACGACAAAGCAAAACAAACTATTATGAATAATGCAACAGAAGACACAGGTAGATATTATAAAGAAAGATATGGCAATGACGATTAAGCAATTTCTAATCCCAATTATCAGTAGTGTCATATTTGGGCTACTATATTATTTACTGCCCCAAATTAATATGGCAATATGGCTTTTTTTTATTGCTACTTTCGGTATATGGTTTTCAATTCTGTTAGTTAAAATTATCCAATATAATTCTTTTGCTAATAGCTCAAACGTCATAGGGTTTGTGATAGCTGGAACATTTTTGTTTTTTGTCACCATTGCATATTTATCAAAAAATTATTCCTTATTATTGGATTTTAGGCGAGTAACTTTTTTACCGTTCAATGGATTAGTTTATTTATTATTATTCTACCTGTTTTTTTCATTTAAAATAAACATTTACGATGTGGCATTGGTTATTGCTTATGGATTAACGATAAACTATATTTTTACAGACAGTGCATATAATACATTCAAGAGATTAGATTTATTGATAGCCTTTTGGATATTTTGCTTTACAGCACATTTAGTAATTATGCTAAGAAGATATCCCAAATCAGGCGCAAGGTTGTAAATATTCATGAACCATGTGCAAGCGTTCCGTTTGTACTATAAATGTTGAGAGGTAAAAGGGGATAAAGAAAAAGCCGGTAATAAAAGGCAAGAGAAGCTGTCTCATAAATATTGAGGCAGCTTCTTATGTTTATAATAATATTTCTATCAATTTGATGTTAGAATTGAAAAAATAAAGGCTTCGCCTGTCATTTTAAGCGGTCCTCTTACGCAGATTATGTGCTAATGCTAATAATCCCGCCTCAATACTCACTTTATCCAGACCACGCATCATAAATCGTTTAAATAGGTGATTATGCTTGATATTGGCAAAAACGGGTTCAGTGTCATGGCATCTTTGCTTACGTTTTTGGATGCCCCGCTTCGTTTTCAATCTCTTTTCCGCTTGTCTTTTCAGGCGATTTAGATTATGATTCACCTCTATTATTCGATTATCCTTTTGTCCATGGCAATCACTGCGCAATGGGCATCCATTGCAGTTCCCAGCCCTGTATTTTGTGATTGTTTGTTTAAAGCCCGCCTTGGTAACATGTTCATAACTACCTATATTTTTCATCGTTTTGCCACACGGGCATATATATCTGTCTTTTTCCTGGTTATAGGTAAGTTTGTCTGTCCGGTATGGGTTTTATCTTTGCTTTATTGGTTTTTATGGAGTTGCCCCATACAAAAGTGTACCTGTTTGCATTCGCTTCGATTTTAGTGCCGTCGGTGTAAAGCTCTTTCAAACTCAAAACACCTTCTTCGCATAATAGTAATACTACCTGTGTAAAGATGGGTTGCAGAGATTTTTGAAGACGTTTGCCCCGGAAACTTTGTTTTTGAAATCCCGGATCATGATTTCGATGTGTCCGAGTACGTACTCTTTAGCTTCCGGTGGGAGTGCATTAATATCCTCCAGTCTTTTAAATGTAGCCTGATCGAGCACCAGGTCTGATTTGCTCACCAGGTTGTCTATAGAAATATCCAGCATATCCGCAATTTTAATAATGACTTCGATAGAAGGCATCATGGCATCGCGTTCATAGCGCCCGATGATATCTCCGGAGGTGCTGATGTGTTTGCCAAGCCGGGAGATATTTTTCTGCTTGGGCAGTAGCATGATGTGTGATCCTATTGTCATTTTACTGTGATCCAATACAGATCGAGAAAGTTATTGAGAATTACCCGGAACCGTTTGACCATAGCGGTGTCTTTAAATAGGTCAGCCTGTTCGTTTCCACTTAGCAGGTAGCTACAAGAGGATCGTTTATGCCTACACAATGCAGGGTTAGCTGAAGATGTGAAAGGCATTACCTGAAGGCGTCTTCCGAGATGTGGAGTGATGGGTGCGGTGGGGCCCGCGATGCCTACGTCTACGACTGCGTGGGCAACCTTGTCAAGGATTTTTCCGGCGGTATCGACAAGATCGGCAAGATCACGAAATCGGGTGGCGGCATCCTCGATTACAGCTACGCCGCCGGTGGCCAGCGGGTATCGAAAGCCTTCACGCCGCCGGGCGAGGCCACGAAGACGACCTGGTACCTCCGGGAGCCATCAGGCAATGTGCTGGCAGTGTACGAGCAGTAGTGCGGCGGCAGCGGCCCGCGTTGGGCGGAAGAGCACCTCTACGGCAGCAGCCGCCTCGGCCTGTGGAACCCCGGCTTGGACTTAAGTACGACCTTCGATATCGACACGAGCTGGCTCTCCGAGGGCCGCCGCACCTACGAGCTGACGAACCACCTGGGCAACGTGCTGGCCACGATCAGCGATAAACGCATCCCGGTTTTTGAAAATGAAGGTATGACGGTTGCTTATTATGATGTAGATTTGTTGAGCGCGGTGGATTATTACCCTTTCGGTATGCAGATGCCGGGAAGGGAGTTTAACGGTGGAGGGTATCGTTATGGGTTTAATGGGAAGGAGAATGATAACGAGGTGAAGGGGGAAGGGAACCAGCAGGATTACGGGATGCGGGTGTATGATCCGAGGTTGGGGCGGTTTTTATCCGTGGATCCTTTATCGCCTGATTATCCAGAACTTACGCCTTATCAGTATGCTAATAACAGTCCTGTTACAAATATAGATGTAGATGGATTGGAGGACGCAAATTCAAATGTAGTTACTGCTACTAAACGGGGTAAGGCTGCGCTGAAGAAGGTGACCGATCATGTGCTTAAAGAACAAGCGAAAAAGGCTGCTGAGAAGATGGCTGCTGAATCTGCTAAGAGAATGGCAGAGGAGGCAGCAAAGAAAGTAGGATCGCCTAAGAGCTCTACTCTTATAGGGCTGGCATTAAGTATTGTGATGGAGCTTTTTACTTCTCCTAACGATCAGCATACAGCTGATGAATTGTATAAAGGAATAAATCCCAAAAATGATCCCGTTGTTGATCGAAAAGACTTACCAGGATGGGATTCTGAAATGGAGAGGCAAGGGCATTTTATGGGATTACCTTTAAAGGAGGATGTTACAAAAGATGAAGAGAAGAAAAATGTTTATATACATTATTCCGACAGGAAAAGTATTGTTGAGATTGCGGGAACTCGAGTATTAATTCCAAACAAAAAAATAAGGTTTATTTAACAAAAGCTTTATTAACAGAAAAGCAGGTTGAGGAACTTTTATTTTTAGGTATTCCCGACAAGAAAGGTAAAGGTAAGTATATGGTTGTTTTTGCTGTTGATCCTGATCAAGATACTAATATTCAGGCTGATCCATCTAATATTCTTGAATACATTTATGATCGTGGTACGCTGAAAATTAGGGAGAAGAATCTAATCTATATTGGCCCAAATCCTAAAAAAGATGAAGAGAAATAAAGAAGATATGTTTTCTATAAATGATCTCGCAGAGTTAAATGTTCTCAGGCAGTGTTTATATGTGTTTAAATTTGGAAAGGAAGAGGACGTTGTTGATCTGATTAATAGCCCGCTTTATGGAAGGGTTTTTGAACGAGTAAATAGGGCATTAGAGGAAGAGTTGATTAAATTGTCGCATAGTCCGAATGTGATAGGGGAACAATTATATATTGAGCATCGAGAACATGAACGACAAGTTGTTGAAAGTTATTTGGAGCGTTTGAATAACTGGTCTGATTTTGATTTTAATACCAAAAGAAAGGTTGTCATTAATCTTTTGATCCCTTATAAGTATAGCAAATCTACGATTGATGAAATGATTAAATACGCGGATTTTTTTCATTCCAAATAAAGAGTTGTAAATCGGTCTCTTCGCAAGAGAACAAATAAGAACGATTCGCCTTAATGATTACTTTCTTTTAAAAAACACTATTTCATAAACTGTGTAAATTCAAAAGTCGGGGAATGAGGATAATTTGTTGAGCGCGGTGGATTATTACCCTTTCGGTATGCAGATGCCGGGTAGGGTGTTTAACGGTGTTGGGTATCGGTATGGGTTTAATGGGCAGGAGAAGTCAAATGAAATAAAAGGAGAAGGAAATAGCTATACTGCTAAATTTTGGGAATATGACCCACGATTGGGAAGTCGCTGGAATGTTGACCTTAAACCTACAGTTGGCATTAGCGATTACGCAGCTTTTGCAAATAATCCGATCTTTAATGCAGATCCTTTAGGCGATACACTAAGACCATTAACCACTCATGTTTTAAGGGATATGGCCAGGAAAACTGGTTTTACTGGAACTGGTATTGTGTTTAATAGAAAAGTAGGTAAGGCATTTGAAATGATTGGGCTTTATGGCGGAGGATTTGGTTCTGAGAATACAACACGCTTCACATCAACCGAGAGAAGCTACGCAACTGCCGGTACAAGTACATCAGTTATTCCCGATGGCGTTCGGTCTGCAAAAAAAATACAGATCAGACTGATTCCTCCTGGATTAAAGACTAGTATTTATCCTAATAGTTCATTTGCTGAAGTAAAAGCAGTAAATGGGGTTATAAGTTTATCAAGTAATAATCATCAAATACGGGGTGAGCTTGATGCATTAAAAAATACAGCGGGCGGGAAGGCCGGCGTTGGCACAATGACATTTATTACAACAGCTAATACGGTTATTGGACCTGATGTGATTGAATATGCAATGGCCAACAAACTGAAAGTATATCAGGTATTTTCTTTTCAAGAAACAGACGATAACTCTATACACTTTTCTCCGCCTATTCCTTTAGCGCTTCCAGTCAATGGGAAAAATGTTCCAATTGATGTAACGCCAATTGTAAAGCTTGTTGATATAAAATTTGGATACATGCTAAATCCAAGGTGGGTAAGACCTGAGAATCCTAAAAATCCAGATGTAGAGGAGGTAGAACAATGAGTACATTAAAGCAAATATTAGCAATTGTGTTGCTTTGTTATAGCTGTGAATTAAAATCACAAACGATGAAGGAAGAAAAATTTCCAAGAATGCTATCTAAAAAAGAAGTACAGTCTTTTATTGAAAGCGGAGAGGCTGTATACGATACGGCTCTGTCTAAAGAAAAATTTATGGAAGTATATAAATTTTCTGATGGCAGAGTGATTTTCAAAAATCCGGATGGGAAAGGAGCTTATTGGAAATCTTTAGAACAAGTCAATGAAATTATGGTTAAAGTGGAGAAAGAAACAGAGGTATTTAACATGACGGGCTGGATTAAAAGTAAAGAGAACCTACCAACAATTAAAGAGAAAAGTTTGCAGCTACTTAAAGAGAAAGCAGGAAAGATCCTTGATTACAGCCAGCAATCTTTATCAGCAGTGAGTAAATTAAAAATAGAAAACATCGCGAAGGAAAGGGAATTGTTTTATGCAATCTTGTATTATAGCTGTGAGGCATGCGCCGCAGAGATAAATGGATCAGTGGATGTGGAGCCGATTAGCGGAACAAATTATTATCGACCTGTTGTAAAGGACAATAAAGGCAGGGTTTATATCCCGTATGCTGAATTTTTGGAATCCTTTGTTGAGAAAACAAAAATAACTATTGCTCAAAGCATAGATATCGAGTTGGACAAGTTCAAACTGTAAGTATAAAAAATGGAACATAGGAGCCGTTGAGTAATCAGCGGCTTTCTGTATTTACAGGGCAGTAATATTTTTTGCAGGTAATCTTTGAAGCGCTTTTTTGAGACGAATGTTTCCATGAGTTTAAGGAGAAAGGTTTCTACTTCCTTGTCCAGTTCGTTGATGAACTGGATCTGTTCCAGGGTGGCGGCATCCTCGATTACGGCTACGATGCCGGTGGCCAGCGGGTATCGAAAGCCTTCACGCCGCCGGGCGAGGCCACGAAGACGACCTGGTACCTCCGGGAGCCATCGGGCCGCGCTGGGCGGATCAGCACCTCTACAGCAGCAGCAGCCTCGGCCTGTGGAACCCCGGCTTGGACCTAAGTACGACTTTCGATATCGACACGAGCTGGCTCTCCGAAGGCCGCCGCACCTACGAGCTGACGAACCACCTGGGCAACGTGCTGGCCACGATCAGCGATAAACGCATCCCGGTTTATGAAAATGATGGTATGACGGTTGCGTATTATGATGTAGATTTGTTGAGCGCGGTGGATTATTACCCTTTCGGTATGCAGATGCCGGGTAGGCTGTTTAACGGTGGTGGGTATCGTTATGGGTTTAATGGGAAGGAGAATGATGATGAAGTTAAAGGCGATGGGAATCAGCAGGATTATGGACTAAGAGTCTATGATCCACGTATTGCTAAGTTCCTGAGTGTTGACCCGTTAATTAAGTCCTTCCCTTGGTACACGCCTTATCAGTTCGCGGGGAATAAGCCGATTTGGGCAGTAGACCTAGACGGTGCGGAAGAAAAGGTTTCTACGCAGTATACGTTAGATTACAAACCGGTACTAAAAGCTCCGACTGTAATAGATGGAATTGGGAATGCCCTTCATAATGTTATTGCCCTGTGCTGGAATAGCACTGGTGGCGGTTTTATGGAGGCAGAAAAAAGTGTGTGGAATTTTGGTGTTGGATTGTTTAAAGGGGAATACAACCATGTATCCGGAAAGGATTTGATTGATAACTTTATGGTAGCACAGGAAGATGCTACCAGGTATTTTACGAAGACACCACTAAAACAGCGGCTTTCTGATTTGGGTGAGGCTGCAACTAACATGTCGTCTTATGAGGCTGTGGTGCAAATTTGGTTAGGTACAAAGCTTGTAACTGCACCTAAAACGGCACAACTAAGTGCGGCTGTAGTAGATGTCGCTGAAACGCGTTTGTTTAACCTTCAGAGTTCATTTGAGGAATTAGTTAATCAGAAATTATTGCCAAAATATTTGAAAGACGATCCTAATTTAAAATCCGGATATACCGGATCTTTCAAAACAGGTAAGGTTGGAAATCCCAATAAGGCTTCCTTTGGACAAGCTGTTGACTTAAATAAATTTGATATTGATTTCTGGATTGAGAGTGATATTTTGTATGAAAAATATGGATCTAATCTTAGGGCGGATCCAGAATTTAGGAAGATATGAAGTGAAACTCCAGGATTTGAAGGAGTAAAGCCTAACAAAGAAGGATTCTCTATAAAATTTAAACCATCGAAGAAAGAGTATTGTATGAGTAAAATATTTGGAGCTCAAGCCAAAGTGTTTATGAAGTATGAGGATAACCTCGAAGGGCTATCAAAGGTGCTTAGTAAAGGGTTACTGTTATCTAATTTTACGGTTAAATTTAGAGAAGAGCCTCCATATGAGCTTACCGGTTCATGTGAGGCATTAGGTTTTGAGATTTGGTTAAATGAAGCTAGTATAATACCTGGCTACGGCTATGTAATCGAAATGCAGACAGAGTTGAGTAGTGATGAGTTATCTCTTGGGCAAATGCATGATCTTTCTCTATGGTTAGCGAGGTTTATCTCAAAAATGTGCGACATTAATACATGCGTATTGGATAGCAGTGCAAATTTACTTTTCTTTAATGTGGAATGATTATAACTAATAGTAAGTAAGAATGCTGTTAATATACTGCGTTCTTACCTACTGTAAGCCGTTTTATTTTTAAAATCCCTGATCGTCATATCAATATGTTCGAGGATATAAATTTTAGCATCCGGTGCCAGCGCATTAATATCCTCCAGTCTTTTAAGCGTAGCCTGATCTAGTACCAGGTTTGTTTTGCCCACCAGGTAGTCTATAGAGATATCCAGTATATCCGCAATTTTAATAATGACCTCGATAAAAGGCATCATGGCATCGCGTTCATAGCGCCCGATGATATCTACGGAGGTGCTGATGCGTTTGCCAAGCCGGGAGATATTTTTCTGCTTGCGCTGTAGCATGATGTGTGATTCTATTGTCATTTCAATGAGATCCAATACAGATCGAGAAAGATATTGAGAATTACCCGGAACCGTTTGACCATAGCGGTGTCTTTAAAAAGGTCAGCCTGTTCGTTTTCTCTTAACAGGTAGCTACAAGAGGATCGTTTATGCCTACACCTTGCAGGGTTAGCTGAAGATGTAAACGGGCATTACCTGAAGGCGTCTTCCGAGATGAGGAGTGATGGGCACGGTGGCCCGCGATGCCTATGCCTACGACCGCGTGGGCAACCTCGTCAAGGATTTTTCCGGCGGCATCGACAAGATCAGCTGGATGGTGTACGGCAAGATCGGGAAGATCACGAAATCGGGTGGCGGCATCCTCGATTACGGCTACGCCGCCGGTGGCCAGCGGGTATCGAAAGCCTTCACGCCGCCGGGCGAGGCCACGAAGACGACCTGGTACCTCCGGGAGCCATCGGGCCGCGCTGGGCGGAGCAGCACCTCTACGGCAGCAACCGCCTCGGCCTGTGGAACCCCGGCTTGGACCTAAGTACGACCTTCGATATCGACACGAGCTGGCTCTCCGAAGGCCGCCGCACCTACGAGCTGACGAACCACCTGGGCAACGTGCTGGCCACGATCAGCGATAAACGCATCCCGGTTTATGAAAATGATGGTATGACGGTTGCGTATTATGATGTAGATTTGTTGAGCGCGGTGGATTATTACCCTTTCGGTATGCAGATGCCGGGTAGGGTGTTTAACGGTGTTGGGTATCGGTATGGGTTTAATGGGCAGGAGAATGATAACGAGGTAAAGGGAGATGGGAATAGTTTAGACTTCGGTGCGAGAATTTATGATCCGAGATTGGGAAGGTTCTTATCTACAGATCCCTTTGAGAGAAAGTTTCTGGAAGAATCTCCATACGGATTTGCAGGAAATAACCCCGTGTCATACGTAGATTATAATGGGATGTTTAAAATATCACCCTTCTTTGCAAAACGTTATCCGACTTTAGCTAAAATCATAAAATATTATCTGCCGTTGCTTAAAGATAATCCCGCAGTAAGAGATGCCTGGATAAAATCTTCTGGATATAAGGATATTGAGGCAGGAGGGAAAGCTTTTGATGAAATGGTGACTTATGGTAATGGACCATGGATAAGCCCTACCCGACCAGAGTCAGAGGCAAAGACAGATAGAATTCCTATAATAAATAAGGTTTTTTCAGGTGATGGTGGAGGAGAATTTGATGGAAATTACTTTCCTGAGAATCTATTTATAGGATATGGCCTGATTGAGAATTTGGAAACTGCCGTTAAGAAAGGCGATGAAGATGCAATTGCAGAGACAATGTTTATAGTTACGACTACTATTATGCATGAATCAGCACATTATGGGGGGGTAATAATGGACGACAGCGAGATGATGATTATAGTAATGAAGCTGAGGCAGAATTTGAAGCCAATGCTTTTGGTACTAGATTTAGCTATAGACATCCAAGGGTTGCTGATGCTCAACTACAGCGTAGAGACATGGATATCCTTAAAGGGGTATTTGGAAAGCTTAAGGGAACACCAACTACTTTTGGGATGTCTACCGTTCCTAATTTTTATAACTACTATAATAGTGTGAAAAAGGCGCCGGTTCCTACAGGACAGACAGGAGATAGGACTGTAACTGGAAATAATGATAAAGAATCACCTTAATGGTAAATGATATGAAAGTAATTAGAACTAAAGTTATTTTGTTAGTTTCTTTTTTGTTTGTTATTGGATGTAAAGAATCTTCCTTTGACGGAGCTGCTGTGGCGGAGAAATATTGTAAGTGTATGGAGACTAATCATGCTCATATTGATTATTATAATGCCCGGGTTATATGTGACAGCAAATTTATACTAGAGAACAGGTATTTTAAAATTCATTATATTGAAGCACTTTATGGTAATGGGTATATGGCTACCTTAGACAAAAAGACAGTAGATAGTGTTAATGAATTTTATTATCAATTTTATATTTATGTTTCTGATCATTACTCATACATTTATCGTGCAGACTCTATTAGAGAAGATTATTTAAAGAAAATAAAATAATTGTTTAGTGGTAAAAAATGATAAAGCCCGGTTTAACGACCGGGTTTTATCATTTATGAGAGAACGCCTTTTTAGTTCTGGCATTTTGTAACAGGCTATCAATAGTATGAAATTTTATCTGATACTTTTTAGGGATTGTAATGAACTGTATAAGCCGCTGCACTTGTAGCGGCTTTCTGCATTTACAGGGGCAGTATTTTTGCAGATAAATTTTACTTGCTTTGATAAAGTGGTCAACGGTAGTGAGCAGGCATTCCTTTTCCTTTTCGGGGAGCGTTACAATATCCTGAAACCGTTTGAGCATAGCGGAATCTTTAAAAAGGTCAGCCTGTTCGTTTTCTCTCAATGGGTAGCTACAGGGGGGCGATTATGCCTACACCTTCCAGGGATGGCTGAAAGGTGTAAACGGGCATTACCTGAAGGCGTCCTCTGAGGTTGGAGACAATGGCCAAACCTGTAGCCCGATGGCCACGGTGGCCCACGTTGGTCGGATCAGCACCTCTACGGCAGCCGCCGCCTCGGCTTGTGGAACCCCGGCTTGGACCTAAGTACGACTTTCGATATCGACACGAGCTGGCTCTCCGAAGGCCGCCGCACCTACGAGCTGACGAACCACCTGGGCAACGTGCTGGCCACGATCAGCGATAAACGCATCCCGGTTTATGAAAATGATGGTACGACGGTTGCGTATTATGATGTAGATTTGTTGAGCGCGGTGGATTATTACCCTTTCGGTATGCAGATGCCGGGTAGGGTGTTTAACGGTGGTGGGTATCGGTATGGGTTTAATGGGAAAGAGAATGATAACGAGGTGAAGGGAGAAGGGAGCCAGCAGGATTACGGGATGCGGGTGTATGATCCGAGGTTGGGGCGGTTTTTATCCGTGGATCCGATAACTAAGCAATATCCTGAATTAACACCCTGTCAGTTCGCTACTAATATGCCTATTTGGGCTGTTGATTTAGACGGGTTGGAGGCGTTTAAAGTTACTCAGAGATCATTTGCTCCCTGGAGACGATTTGGAGATGCATTTGGTACATTTAAGAAAAGCTTTAAAGGTGATGATCGTGGTTTTTCCTTGTTTGAGTCAGGTTCTCGATGGGATGTGATGAAAGCTACGGCACGTTTGCACTCCATGGCAAAGTTTACTTTAGGAACAGATGGCGTTAGTGAAGAAGGTCACTTTGCTAGTATAACCACTGGCTATAAAAATTTTGTTGGAAGGCAAGAGAAACAGTGCATTTGCGAAACCAAGTGGTAAAGAAAGTTTTAAGAATAATAATTTAATACAACAGGTCGAAGGGTCAGATCCTTTAGTAAGCGTAGCGCCAGATATAGATTGGAAAATAGAGCTTAAGTTTACGGTAGTAACACCCACATTATTGGAAGTGGCTGGAAATGTAAAAGGTAAGGCTTTTCCTGCTTATGAAAGCTTTATACAAGATGAAGCAGGAATGAAAGTTTTTTTACATACTTATTCAGCGCCGGATAGGTTGCAGTTAGGTAAGGAGCTCTTAAACCCTTCATATGATTATAGGCGTTCGCTATCTTTCAGATTTGAACTAGATGCAAAAGGTAATTTTACTGGAAAGATGTGGCTTGGGGGCGAAAAAGGAGCGTGGAATGAGACAACGATAAGTGCTTGGAATAAATTGAATTTTGATAAAAAGCCTGCTCCCGATCTAGAGCGAGGAGAGGGGGAAGGGGAAAACTAAAATAAGCAATACATGTATTTTTTACCAATTTTAGTCTGGATACCTATTGTTATAATACTGGTTAATAAATTATCCTTTAGTAAAGGATACAGTAAAGTTTTGATATTTTTTTTAAGCTATCTTTTAACATTTTTGCTTACTTACGGAATATATGTGTTTACTGAACTAGGCACTTATGTAACGCATTTGAGTGCGGTTGGGAATGTATTTTGGTTGTTGTATTTGTTTTTAATTGCTCCAATAATTTGGACAGTGTTGCTTACTCGACTTAGTAATGAGGTTGGAAGCGTAAAAAGTTGAGGGTACATTACCTTTATGAAAAAGCTCGTAACTATTATGTTTAAACCTTTTTGGACTAAAACAAGTTGATTTTTTAATAAAATTTAATCTTTTACAAAACCCGGTACAAAGGCCGGGTTTGCTATTTTAGTATTTATTTGAGTTTGCTAAACAATTCTTAGGGTTTGAATAGTCCTCTTAAGCTACAGTTCCGCCAAGGATCATTTCCTGTACAATTACGAGTACGACGCGGAAAACCGCCTGGTGAAAGCGACCAGCGGCGTCCACGCTAACTTCGACGGTTACAAGATCAACAGCCCTAAAACGGATGCCGAGTACCGCTATTACTTGCACGGGCCGCTGGCACGCCTGGAGTTGGGGGATAACAAGGTGCAGGGTGTCGATTATGCCTACACCTTGCAGGGATGGCTGAAAGGTGTGAACGGCCATTACCTGGACGCATCTTCCGAGATGGGGGGCGACGGGCAGCCCGGTAGCCCGATGGCCACGGTGGCCCGCGATGCGTACGCCTACGCGCTGGATTATTACGCTGGGGATTACCTGCCGATCGGGGGTAATAACGCGGGGGCCTTCCCCTTGCATTTCCAGGTCAACGGCGCCGATACGATCGGCCGTGACCTGTTCAACGGGAACATCTCGCGGATGAACGTTGCGATCAAGGGAATCGGCAACGGCGCCACGGTGGGCAACCTGTACGGTTACGACCAGCTCAACCGCCTGGTATCGATGCGGCAACGGTCACTGTCGCCGGGAGCCACGACCTGGCACGCGCTCTCGCCCGGGCAATCCTACGCCGAGGATATCGCCTACGATGCGAACGGCAACATCCTTACTTACCGCCGCTTCCGCGGCAACGGCACGGAGATGGACCGCCTCTCTTACCGCTACAACCGCGGCATGGACGGCCGCCTCCTGGACAACCGCCTGAACTACGTCGAGGACGCGGTGAACGATGCCGCCTACGGCGGCGATATCGAGACGCAGGTGCCGGAGAACTATGCCTACGACCGCGTGGGCAACCTCGTCAAGGATTTTTCCGGCGGCATCGACAAGATCAGCTGGACGGTGTACGGCAAGATCGGGAAGATCACGAAATCGGGTGGCGGCATCCTCGATTACGGCTACGATGCCGGTGGCCAGCGGGTATCGAAAGCCTTCACGCCGCCGGGCGAGGCCACGAAGACGACCTGGTACCTCCGGGAGCCATCGGGCAATGTGCTGGCCGTGTACGAGCAGGAGAGCGGCAGCAGCGGGCCGCGCTGGGCGGAGCAGCACCTCTACGGCAGCAGCCGCCTCGGCCTGTGGAACCCCCGCTTGGACCTAAGTACGACCTTCGATATCGACACGAGCTGGCTCTCCGAAGGCCGCCGCACCTACGAGCTGACGAACCACCTGGGCAACGTGCTGGCCACGATCAGCGATAAGCGCATCCCGGTTTATGAAAATGATGGTATGACGGTTGCGTATTATGATGTAGATTTGTTGAGCGCGGTGGATTATTATCCTTTCGGTATGCAGATGCCGGGAAGGGTGTTTAACGGTGGTGGGTATCGTTATGGGTTTAATGGGAAAGAGAATGATAATGAGGTGAAGGGAGTGGGAAACCAATACGATTATGGGTTCAGGATATATGATCCCAGAATTGGAAAATTTTTATCTGTTGACCCATTAGCAAGTTCCTTTCCTCATATGTCACCATATGCTGCGTTCAATAATAATCCGTTACGATTTACCGACCCGACAGGAATGGCCCCAGAAGATTGGATTGAGAAAGACGGTAAAATGATGTATGATAACAGGGTAGCCAATCAGGCAGATGCAACAGCTCTATATGGAGAAGGAGCGACTTATAGACCAAACGGATATACGTACACTGCGTCAAATGGTGCAAATATTGAATTGGGTGATTATGGCTTTTTTAAGAGTAATGGACAAATATTCTCGTCACCTGATTTAGCTCAAAATTCATTAGCATATACAAACCCAACCCAAGCAATGGCAAATGCTCAAAGCCAAATTGCAGGTGTTAGAGGAAATTATACAGCTTCTGCAGGAGTTATAGGATTTATATCAACAGATGCAGCAATACCAGAACCAACGGATGCAGCCTGGCCGAAATGGGCAGCTTATGCGGTTGCAGGCGGTATAGCCGCTTATTATGTTGCTAAGATGGAGGGCGAAATAGAAGGCATAATGAGACGTGCAGGAGGGCCACAAGGTGTGCAATATTCTTTAAGGGCAACAGCAACAGGCCCTTATACTTGTTATACTTGTGGAAGTGGAACAATGAATTTAGGTGTAGGTGATGTATGGAAATATGGGGAAACAATTAATCCTGCAACAAGGTATTCCGAATCTTTTAAAAATGGTATGGGCGTTCAACAGTTTGATGAGTTTTTTGGCAATCAGGTTCAAATAAAAGTAATGGAGAAAACCAAGATTTACGGTTACTTCTTGCAAAATGGACATTTGCCACCAGGAAATAAAATATTTAGATAAGATGGAGTTTTCTTTAGCACTTACGATAGATTCTCACTCAATGGGAGAAAGTGAAGCCCAAAAGAAGTCGCTTCTCATAAATGATTTTTTTGGACAGATAAATAGCTATATCAAAGACCGTAAATACGGCAATGATATTTATCAATACTTAGTCAGTTTGTACATAGTCAATCCCCCAAAAGGGTATGAGCATTTACATAAAGATTTTAAACCAAAATATACTGAATATAAAGCTTTGATTAATAAATTTTCAGGAGATAAAATGGAAATAGAAAAGCAATTTCATTACAGTATAAAAGTTACAGGTGAGCGATTTAAAGAGTTTGTTTCAGCTTCTGAAACAGAAAGCAGAAAGATATTAGCCCAAGAAATTCTAAACTCTTTATCCAATTTAGATGCCTTGCCCAAGAAAGTAAAAGATTTTGAAAAGGAGCGGTTTAAATCGGATATGGCAGCGTTTTTTAAGTCGGAAAAATTAATTTAACAGAAAGTCAACCATTAACAAAAAAGATAATGAATAGACAAATAGGTCTCATGTTTGGAATACTTTTGCTGTTTGCTCATAGTAGCACTTGGGCTTGTAGTTGTGTAGGTGAAATGAGTGTAAAAAAGGCTCTCAAAAAAAACGACATAGTATTTATTGGTAAAGTGATATCTATGGAAAAAATCACTATAACACAAAATCTTTCAGGTACAGAAACAAATATTAATCATTACTTCTACAGGTTCACATTCACGATAGAAAAACGGTACAAAGGAAAAGTTAAAACGAGTGCTATAGAAATTACTACGGGAGTTGGTAGCGGTGATTGTGGATATAAATTTGAAATCGGGAAGAGTTATGTTGTATATGCAAACAAAAGAAAAAGATATTTTAATGAAGGGCCTAAAGTAAAAACCTTTTTATACACAGATGTTTGTGAAAGAACAACAGTAAAAGTGGCAGAAGAGAAGAATGAAATAGAGAAATACCGAAAGTTTTTGTTTGTGAAATAGTGTCTAAAATGTTAGTGAAGCCGTTGCAACTGTAGGCTTTCTGCATTTACAGGGTAGCAATACCAGATTTTTATTTAAAGGAAGTTGACGCTAGGATTAATAATGGTACTGCAATTCCTCAAGACTATCAATATCAGGATGAAATCAAAAAGAGGAAGAAAGGTAATTTAAGTGGTAAGGAGGAGAATGAAATAGTCCAATTTATACAAGGGATTGGTTCAAATGCTAAAAAAATAGTTATAAAACTACCTAAAGGGTTTAAAAAAACTAATCTGGTTTCTCATGAACAGAAAGTATATTCGGATGGCAAACGGTGGATTACTCCTGATAAAGATGGGCATAATGGAGGGGTTTGGAAAGTATATGATAATCCAAATGATGTTGGTAAAAATAAAAAACATAGAGATGAGACTTATGATTCTGATTTAAATAAAATTGGTAATTAAAATTATGCCTGAAAAATTATTTATTACTGAAAAAAGAATAACAAAATATAATCCAATCTATAGAGATACTTCCGGGAGATTTCTCAAGGATGAATGGACATCTTATACTGATGTTGGGGAAAATATAGGGGGTAATGTACTAAGTATAGAAGAATATTTGAAAGTTGAAGGAGCATATATAAATGCTGTTGATTTGTTTTTTAAGGAATTAGGAATTACCCAATTTCTGGTGTTAAAATTGGAAAAATATGGAATTGAAAATTTAGCAAGCGAAGATATTAAAAATTATGAAGAAGCTATTAATGAACAAGTTTACTCTTTAGACAAGTTGTCCATGATTGTGAGAATGAACCTAAGGGCGTATATATGGTGCGAATTAGTGTCATTAGATAAGAAGAGTAGAGTGGAATTTGGTTACGACTATTACATGTATTTTATATCTAATAAGAAGATTGAAAGTTCACTGTGGCCAAAGATCGAGAAATTGGGTTTGTTTGTTGATTAATTTGTGGAGATTTTTGAAGAAAATATAGTTCCCCCAAGGTTACATTTTCAGTCAGTATAATGTTTTGCTTTTAAAGCCAGCTTTGGTTTGTGTTATAGTGCGCGGTGGATTATTACCCTTTCGGTATACAGATGCCGGGGGGGTGTTTAACGGTGGAGGGTATCGGTAAGGGTTTAATGGGCAGGAGAATGATAACGAGGTGAAGGGAGAAGGAAACCAGCAGGATTACGGGATGCGGGTGTATGATCCGAGGTTAGGGCGGTTTTTGAGCGTGGATCCGTTGACGAGGGAATATCCGTGGAATAGTAGTTATTCTTTTGCTGAAAATGAACCTATTAGGAATATAGATCTGGAAGGGGCTGAAAAATTATCGGCAACGAATAAACCATATATCCTCAAATTAATCCCTACCTTGAATACAAAGGAAGCTAAGGAGCTTCTAGAAGAGGTTGAAAGGTTAGGGAGAAGTACTTTGAGAAGAGAGGCAACAAAGGCATTAATTAAAACAGTTGCGGTACGCGCAGTTACCCAATCTCCTTTTCTATTGTTTACCTGCCTGGTATTTGCCCCTGCCAATTATGATGATGCTGGTTCATCTTCAAAGAAGCATCCTATAATTGCATCTGATGATCCTTTAATATTAGTTACCGATGATCCATCAAAGTTGCCAAATTTTTATTATAAAGAAGTAGAAGCAAGGATTAAGGATGGAACAGCAGTAGTACAAGATTATTTGTATCAAGATGAAATATTAAGAAGAAAGAGAGATAATGATAACGGTGCAGTTGGAGATAATAAAAAATCACATTTTTAAAATTGACAGATAGGCAGATAATGTTGTTAGTTGATAAATATGGAGAAGGAGAGGAAAAGTTTATTGAAAAGTTGAAAACGATGTCCGGTAATAATGCCGGAAAAGTTGATTTATTTATTGAAGAACAAACTGGTGATATTTTTATAAAACCCATAAATAACCCTAATGCACCAGGGGGATAAACAGAATATAATATTAAAGACTTATAGTTTCATGAGTAAAATATCATTGGCAATTAAGATTACATCAAGCAGTCTTGCAATGGAAGAGGTGTCTGCTCTACTAAATATTCAGCCAACTTATAGCCATAGAAAGGGGGATTTATATACTTTAAATACCCAAAATGGTCATTTAAGAAAGATGTGGAATCATGATTTTTGGGAGTATAGAGAAGAATACATTGACCATGATATTTATCATACCAAGGATTTTATCAGCCGTATTATAAGAACAAGAGAGGATAGGTTTAAAGAACTTAAAAAGTATGCTAATATTGTTTTTTTTGTAACTGGATATTTTGTTAAATATGATAAAGCGAGATTTCAATTTTCTAGAGACGAATTTAATCTTTTGACTAATACAGGTGCTGAAATTGATGTGGATCTTTATTTTAGATCGGATAGTATTTAATTTAAGAAAACATGCAGAAAACTATTATTGCAATAAGGGTTGCTGAAGAAAATAAAATTTTTTTAGGGTCTAAAGATCGTTTCAGAATAAATGTTGATTTGCTGCAAAAGACAGCCTCAAAAGAGTTTTTAAAAGAAACTCTTTATAAAGAGCAAAATGTGTTTTATGAATATTCGGAAGAATATTTACCATGTGAAGGAAATGTTGAATTTCTTATAGAACATTTTATCAATAGGGTATTCTTAATTTTTTATTCGGAATCTGAGCCCCTGGTTTTATTCAACAACTTGAACATACATGTTGAGGTTGAATATATAGATGATAATAATCCCGGTTTTCATTTAAATAAGTTGATAGTAAATAAGTTGGCAAAATTGAAAGCTAATTTTGATTGCAGTATTTCTAGAATTGCCTAGAGTGAAAGTATGGGTTGACATTCCATTTAGAAACGTGCTCATATTAGAAAATGGGTGGAGATTTATAGAAAAGTCGAATTAAGTGCCTCAGTACTTAAAGCATTAAGCAAATTTCTAAAATTATAAAATATTAATAGTTAGCCAGCTCAGCTTCTCCGAAGAGGAAATCTACGCTGACATTAAAGACTTTTGCCAGCTTGAGCAGCACCTCTACGGTTTTACCAGGTTAGATAAGCCAAAGGAAGCTTTGTATTTTAGACCGCAGCTCGATGGGGGACTATTTCAATAAGTGTGTAAACTTAAAAATCGGGGGGAGTGCCTAATGATCGACTGGACGGACAATTGGATATTTTAATACTAGAAACAAGCTGGTCACAAAAAAAGCACCCGTGTGGGTGCTTGGGAGGCCGAAGGTTCAAACTGAACTCCTTAGCCGTCACAAAGATAACGATTTAATGTTGTCGGACATTTTTTACGTCCGGTTGTTGCAACGATTTTGTACGATGTCTTTTAAACTAATTTTGTCGTAGATACGGTAAAATATATTTTATCAGCACCTCGAAAGGTAATTTGGATTTTGATGAGTTGTAACTATTGCCGGTGAATACCGCTACCAGGTTTAATTCTTGAAGGATCATTATGTATTGTCCACCGTTCCCTGAGGCAAAAATCAGATCGTAATTGTATTTATCAGTTTTTATCTTCTCATTATACCATCCATAACCATAATATGTTGGTTGGGGGATGGCTAAATTTGTTTTCGAGATTTTGACATTAGAAAAGCCTTCAATCTCGGTTATAGGTTTTGTAGATTGGGTAATCCAGGTGCTAGAAACTATAGCTTGATTTTTGTATGTACCCTTATTTAATACTAGCTCTCCGATCTTAAGAAAATCTTTTGGTAATACGTAAAATGACCCTGCTGTCATTTCTTGTCCGGATGGGTCTTTTGTCCAACGATAGTTTTGAATGTCTAAAGGTTGAAACAAGAATTTATTTGCGAATTCAGTAACCGTCATTTTTGACGATTTTGATAAAACTCCACCCAAAATCATCGCATTAGAAGAAGCGTATGACCATTTTTGCCCCGGACGTTCCGCTAAGGGCAAATCCAATGAGAATTGAATCCAATCCTTAGCGTTTTCCATTTCGCTTTCACAATCCTTACTTCCATTCCATTCTTCACAGTCATAGCCAGATTTCATTTCCAATAAATGTTGAAGGGTCATGCTATTTTTCCTTTCATCCCAATTCCCCGAAGGTTTATAATTATTGAAAAAAGGGTATACTTTTTCCCGGACACTTTTTATATAACCTTTGTCAATAGCTATCCCAATAAGCAAGCTCGTTATTGACTTAAATGCAGAACGGCTATCATGTAAACTGTCTTTATGGTAATTGTTAAAATATTTTTCGTAAAAAATACTTCCGTTTTGAGATAAGATAATGCCATCAATGTTGTTATATTTTCCTCTGGCTAAATCTGCCGTAAGGCTGTCTAACATATTATTTTTAACCTGTGCCACAGCATTTGATATACATAATATGAATACAAAAAATAAATAGATCCTTTTTTTGAATGTCATCATTTTATTTTTCAAAAGGTTAATTAAGCATAGAGTTATTACGAATGTCGCAGCACTTTCAGGTTGGATAAAGTTTTACGTGTTTAATTATTGACAAAAGCTAAAGTCGGAATACTAAAATACAAAAAAAGCCAATGCTAATAACATTGACTTTACTTGGTAAATTTATAGTTACAAAAAGAGAGATCGTTCCCTTCCTTTAAAGCTGTACAAATAATTTTATTGACTGCGGATATATACGGAGATTTGGTGAATATTAGCATGACTTCTATAACGAAGACAATGTTTTAAATAACGTTGTACTATTGTAATGATGAATGCTCAAGATGGAAGATTTTCTAAATCTTCGGGTCACATACCAAGGATTTGCGTGGGAATTCAACATAATTGACCATGGAAAAAATCTTGATTGGCTACGTTTTGAATTTATCATCCTCTCAACCCTACCAACTTCAACCATACCGGGATTAAACCCAATGAAACAGCAATAAAAATGGCGACCCTAATGTAGTTCAGCGTTTGCCATAACTTGGTGCTGCTTACCAGGTCTTTCGCTAAGGAAGGATTTTCTGCCATTCCCTGGAACGCGATAATATTGGGTGCAAAATAGGAAAGGGTCCAAACGCGCACTGCAAAGTGGATCGCGAATAAGATCAACAGCCAATTTCTAACCATGGCAATTTTCCAACAGAAAATAATTGCCAGGATAAAGGTAATTTCATGTAATGAATGCATGATGATCCAAAAGAACTTTAAACTGGCGCCTTGCCCGTCTACCAAGAGGTTGAAATTATGGGGAGGGGAAGCTACCCACTTAGGCACGAAAACAAATGTTTCGAAGATTTGCGCACCATTCATTAAGAAATAGAGTAGTATGGAGAGGCCGAGCCATATTTCTGCTTTCGTTAAGTAATTCGTTGTAACCTGTTGCATTTTTATAAATTTAGCTGTTATTTAATTTTTCGGTCGTGGCTTTCATTATGTTGGTTGCTTCAACAAAATAACGTTGTATCGCCTGTATTTCGGTTTCGGAGAAAGTCTTTAGGAGCTTGGCCGTCTTTTCTTGCAGTTCTGTAAAAAACGGTTGCAAAAGCTTCATACTATTCTCTACATTGGGTACTATGATTACTTTCCTCCGGTCATTTTCAACGAATTGTCTTTCTACGAGTTTTTTTTCCAATAGCCGGTCAATTAATCCCGTTACTGCCCCTTTCGTTAACCCCGTGAGTTTTGAAAGTTCCCCGGCAGTCAGCTTTTCATGTTGTAAGATCAGTCCCAGGTACTTGTGATCTGCACCTGTTAATCCTGCTTTCCGGGCAATAGCTTCATGCATAAAAATCGATGCATCCGAATAACCACGGCTCGCAGACCGGAATTCCTCTTTAGTTTTTTTGTTCATTCACTAAATAGTTTAGTTACAAAACTAAAATAAATATTCGTGAGAAACAAGTTTGAGTGAAATATGACGAGAAAAAAGATTGTTATTTCGTACTAAAGTCGAAATTGGGAATCGATACATAAGGAAACGAATGTATTTGATGTATGTGAATCAGTTTAATTTACTTGTAGTAACCAGGACCCGCTTTATATCTTTTCCTCCCTTAACCTCCCCAGCTCCTTTAAAATCATCTCCCTTTCCACCGGAGATTTCGTTAGCTGGATAGCATTTTCATAATGTTCAATCGCTTTGAAGGTGTCAATTTCTGTATAGAGGTAGCCTAGTAACTCGTGGTAATAATGGATATCCGTTAATTGTAATTGCTCCGCTTCCGGGATCGTTCTTGCTGCTCCGTACACTTTAGCATAGGCGAATAGCCGGTTCAGTGCAGTGATTGGTGAATATTCAACGAGGATCAGTTGATTATATAATTGCAGGATGTGTGGCCACTTATTTTGATCAGCCGGGGTGGTATGCCAATAGGCGATGCCCGCTTCTAAATGATATTTTGAGATTTGCTCGCCTGTGCATGCATTAACCAGGTAGTAATGGCCCTGTGCAATGAGTGATGAATCCCACTGGCGTCGATCTTGGTTATCAAATAATATGACTTCGCCATGTTCGCCGGTTCTTGCCGATAACCTGGAACTTTGATAATACATCAAGGCAATTAGCGCCTGTACCTTGGTATTCAAAGTTAGCGGGTTTCCACTCAAAAATACCGCCAAGCGGATTGCCTCGGAGCATAGCTCCCCGCGGATAACCTGGTTGCCGGATTTCGAATAATAACCTTCGTTAAACAATAAATATAATGTCTTAAGCACGACTTCTAAACGTTCTTCAATGTCTGCTCCGCCTAGATTATGTATTTGGAAATTATTGTTGCGAAGATTAGCCCTGGCGCGGTACAAGCGTTTCTTAATCGTTTCGTTATTGCTTAGGAAAGCATTGGCGATTTCTTCAACGCTAAAACCGCAGAGTATTTGTAGGGCCAGGCAGATTTGACTTTCCGGCGTGTTGGCGGGATTGCATACTGCGAAGATCATGGCCAATTGACTATCTGCAATAATTTGGTGGTTAAATTCAAAACCAGTTTCGTACGAATAAGTGCCGGGAGTTAACCCGTTCTTAACCTTCGATTCAAAAATACTTTCATGCTTGAAATAATCTTTGGCTTTATTTTTAGCTACCGTGTATAACCATGCTACCGGGTTGCTGGGAATGCCGTCTATGGCCCATTGCTCAGAAGCCTTTAAGAAGGTATCACTGGCAATATCTTCGGCTATCTCTATATGTTTTAAACCAAAATGACGGCACAATACTGCCGTCATTTTAGCATATTCCTGCCGGAATAAATGCGGTAACAATTCTTTATATGCCGGGTTTTGGGCCAATGTTAATCGCGTTTAAGTATTTCCCGGATCTCGATATTTCCGCCGACCTTGTAAATGGGATTTCCCTTGGCGAGTTCAACGGCTTCTTCTATGTTTTCTGCCCTGATAACAATATAACCGCTGATGAACTCCTTGATTTCAGTATACGGTCCATCGGTTACCATTTTATCCTTCCCGACAACTTTGGCGCTACCCGCGGCGGGAATCAGGGTATTGCCTTTATCTACCAGCTTGTTTTGGGCGGCAATGTTGGCTAGCCAATTCATCCGCTCCTGCATTTGTTCGGGGGAAGGCCTGAAATCATCGATGTCTTTTAGCCTGAAGATCAATGCAAATTCTTTCATTTTAAAAAGTTTTGTTCATCTTTATGACGATCGAAAGGGCTACATGGGGACAAATTAGTGGCTTTTGCTTAACTTTTGTAAAAATATCAAATTGCACCTCGCCGGGCAAACGGTTTATAATTGTTTGCCTTGTTTTTTATCCCGTTTTTAATAACTGTTCCGGGGGAGATCTATCTCCCGTTTAAGGTTGCTGAAGTTGCAGCGAACCTTGAGCCGATTTAGCCCAATTGATGATGGCTTCTCTTTGAGCGGGACTTAACTTGGCTTCGCCGTGCATCCACAGGTAAGAAGGAAGGGGCATTTCCCCTTTTTCAACCGTTTCGGCTATCTCATCCAACTTATGATGCATCTTTTTGGCTGAATAGGTACCGAAGTGGGTAAAATTCAATTCGGATTTCCCTTCATTTATATGGTGGTTAACCCACCAATTGACCGGGGTTACCTGGTCGAACCAGGGATATTCGCTATGATCGGAATGACAGTCGTAACAGGATGCTTTCAGGATAACCATTATACTATCCGGAACCTGGACCACGGAAGTAATATCTTCCGTTCCCATTGCTTGTCCTTCGTTTTTGCCGGGCCTGATAACTTGTATAACGATAAAGACCAGTAATAATATGATCAATATTTTCTTAGTGCTGCTCATTTTTTTCATAGACAAATAATATTGACTTTTGTAGTTTGATGAAATATTGTGCTATGTATAAGTTAACCTGTGTTGCTTACGCTCTTATTGGAAAGAATGGCTTATGTAAAGATATTCAAATAGGTAAGACTATATCACCCTTTTGATGGCATGTGCATATAAATATTTTTATAATGGGTTTTTGGCATCTTGGAAATGTTCAATAAATTGGCTAATATTCTCTTGCTTTAAAGGGATGATAAAATCAAAGTTCCTTGTCGCTCTTGGCAATATGTACAATCTCATGGCAACTCTACCAGGGAGTATATATGGGATTTGAGATTCGTCAGGTATATTTATTAATAGACAAGTACTTCAATTCCTTCAGTTAATCAAAAATGCAAATGAATCATCGAAGCTATAATCATATGGCTTCCCCACGACTTCATGTTAATTATTATTTATATATTTTGTTATTATTGCCCGACTAAATTTTCAATAATTATCATCTCCCTTCGAAAGTTCTATTCAATGTCCAACTGCTCATTTAGCCTAACATTTATCCTTTAGCTCCCTTTTTTATAAAAACTTAATATTATTGTCCGACTAAATTTTAACCGGGAAGCAATTTGATCGCTCGATCCGGTCTTTCTACTACTGTATGGCCCAGCTACCCTTCGCTATCAACAGTGCGAAGTTCCGCGGTTCTCTTGGCGGGGGGGGAATGTATCATCCTTCGCTTATATCCTTGACCAGGTAAGGAATTCAAGTACCTTTAAAGCATTTTTAGTCGAACAACAATGAAAACTTAATAAAAATTTAGTACCTAGTTAGTACTAAATACGATTTTGTAACTCTTTGGTTTACTTGGGATGTAAAAAGCCACCGTTCCGCGTTGCAGGCGAAACAGTGGCCCCATCAAATTTGACTGCTGATCCTGCTGGGCGGGATAGCAACCATTTTAGAACCAAAATTGAGAGACAAAATTATGCCTTTTATCGCCAAAATGCTTCGGGTTATGAAGTTAACGACTTTTGTGCTCCTGGTATTCGCATTGCACGTCAACGCTAGAGCCTGGTCCCAAACCATTACTTTCTCCGGGAAAAATGTTTCCCTGGAAACCGCTTTCTCCGCGGTAGAAAAACAAACCGGTTACGTGGTCTTTTACGATTACCGCCAAATTGTTGGAGCAAAACCTATATCTATCGATGTAAAAAATTTGCCCTTGGCAACTTTCCTGAACTTATGTTTCAAAAACCAACCATTTACTTATGCTATCGAGGATAAAACCATCGTGATAGCCAAGGATAATAAAAGTATCCTCTCATCTACTTTAGATAAAGTATTGCTGGCTCAACCCATTGATGTTACCGGCAAGGTCGTGGATGATCAAGGGAAGCCCGTTGTCATGGCAACGGTGATCGTAAAGGGTACCAATACCGGTACGACAACCGACAGCCTCGGTGTTTTCCACCTGGAAAGTATTGATCAGAACGCCACCTTGATCATTTCCGCACTAGGAATCCATCGCCTGGAAGTTGCTGTAAAGAACAGGGCAAACCTCGGGGTATTGAAAGCGAAAAGCAGGATTTCGGATCTCGATGAAATTAATGTCACCGTGAACACGGGTTACCAAACCCTGGCCCGTGAAAGAAGCGCCGGCTCTTTTGCCCAGGCCGATATGGATGTGGTCGCCAACCGCTCCACTTCCATGAATATCATCCAGAGCCTGGACGGCTTGATTCCAGGCTTGGTGGTCAATAACGCTCCCAACAAGAACCAATTCCTGATCCGCGGTTTGGCTACGATCGGGGCGCCGGATCTTAACGGCGTCGGTTATTATAGCGGCACCAGTCCCCAACCGCTCTTCGTAGTTGATGGCTTGGTGATGGAAGATATCTCTGCCATTAATCCGCAAGATGTCAAGGATATCACCGTGTTAAAAGATGCTACCGCGGCCTCCATTTGGGGCTCCCGCGCAGCCAACGGGGTCATCGTGATCACCACCAAAAAAGGAACGTTCAATAGTAAGTTGCGCGTGAACTACGATGGTTTCGTTAGCTTCAAGGGCAAACCGGACCTGGGATATCTTGATATGCTCAATTCCCGCCAATATATCGATGCGGCGGTGGATGTTTTTAATACGCCGGGTTATGCCGAGCAATACCCATGGTCGCAGGTATCGGTTATCGGCGGCGGAGGTAGCGGCATTGCACCCCACGAATTAATTTTATACAATCAACAACGGGGACTCATTTCTGCCGAACAAGCGCAAAAAAGCCTGGACAGCTTAGCTGCTATTAGTAACCACGGGCAGATCAACGACCTGTTTTATAGGAATGCCTTGTTAACGAATCATACCATTTCTTTATCGGGCGGTAGTGAAAACTATTCATTCTACGGATCATTGAGTTATACAAATAATGTAAGTAATCAGCCGGGGGATAAAAACAATACTTACAAGGTAAATCTCCGCCAGGATATCAAGGCGGCCAAGTTTTTACGGTTCCATGTCATTACCGATTTATCTACCAACAGCGCTTCTTCTAAAAGGAATAGGGATATAGATTATTATTTCTACCCTTACCAACTGTTCAGGGATGCTGATGGCAATAATCTTTCCCTTCCGTTTTTGACGGGATTGTCTGATTCTACCCTGGCTTCCTTGGAAGCGCGTAGCCGCATCAGCCTGGATTATAATCCCTTGGACGAGTTTAATTATGGTTATACCAAGAACGATCAATTGATGGCCAGGATTAATGCGGGAGCTACCTTGGACATTGCTAAAGGATTGAGGTTTGAAGGCAATTATGGTTATATCAAGGGGAATAATAAGCAAAGGCAGTTCGAAAGCTTGCAGAGCTTTGCTGTTCGTAAGGAAATAGTGACTTTTACCGTGGCGCCCGATCCTAACACGACTCCGAAATATTATTTGCCAACCAATGGTGGCAGGTTAACCACGGGCAACGCGGATCAACGCAATTGGACAATCCGGAATCAATTGGTATATGATAATACTTGGGATAAACATGAACTAAAATTGTTGGCCGGGCAGGAAGCGCAAGAACAGATGTCTACCTCCCAAACAACGGTAGTCCGCGGTTTTGATGAAGACTTGCTGACTTACGGTTCCGTTGATTATAACACCTTGACAGGCTTGATCCTGAACACCGTTTGGCCTAACTACAGCATCTACGGAAGCACCATGTCTAATGATAATTTCCGCTCATCAGAAGTGATTTCCCGCTTTACATCATACTACGCTAATATGTCTTATACATTTGACCGTAGGTATGCTATTAATGGTAGTTGGCGTATTGATCAAAGTAACTTATTCGGTAAAGATAAGGCTGCTCAAAATAAACCGGTTTGGAGCGCCGGTATTAGGTGGAATGCCTATAACGAAGCATTTATGCAGCCGGTTACCTGGGTAGATCGCTTGTCTTTACGGTTGACGTACGGTATCACGGGCAACTCCCCGAACCCGGGGGTAGCCGCTTCGCAGGATATTACCAGTCCTTCCGGGAGCGCCTTCTTTCCCAGCAATATTGGGATGAGGATTACGACCCCGGGAAATGGTCAATTATCCTGGGAAAGTACTAAGACTACCAACCTGGGTATTGATTTCGCGGTCCTGGACAGCCGTTTGAGCGGAAGTGTGGATCTGTATTATAAGAAAACGGATAACTTACTCGGTTTAATTTATCCGAACAGCTTAACGGGATGGCCAGCCGTAGTGGGCAACCAGGGGAGCCTTTCCAATAGGGGGATCGAACTAAGCCTGACTTCGGTGAATGTCAGAACCCGGGATTTTAGCTGGAGTACCAACTTGGTATTTGCATACAATAAGAACAAGATTATTAAGCTGACTTCCGGTGCGCCCTTTACAACGGGGGCCCAGCAGGTGAATGCCATCGTGAAAGAAGGTTATCCCGCGTTTACACTTTTTGCCTATAACTATGCAGGCTTGGACGAGACGGGCGCTCCATTGGTGGAGTTGGCCGATGGTACAATTACTACAGACAGGCTAATCACAACTCCTGAAGATCTATTATACATGGGTTCTACGCAACCCATTTGGAATGGCGGTTTCATGAACAACTTCCGCTATAAAAATTTCCGCTTGTCTGCAAATATGATTTATAACATGGGACACAAAATGCGGTGGGAGCGTAACCTCACATTCGGCGGACAATTCCAAAGAAATGTTTCTGTTGATTTCCTGGAAAGATGGCAGCAAAAAGGAGATGAATTGGTGACTGATATCCCGCCCTATATAACGAATGCCAACCCTAATTCCGGTTTCGCGAACTACGATTATTTCAGGAAGGGTAGTAGGAACGTGCTGGATGCATCTTTTATTAAATTAAGGGATATCACCTTGTTCTACGATTTGCCGAAGCGCCTGCTCAGCAGGGTAAAAGTAGATGGTATTACATTCCGCGCGCAAGTTTCGAATGTCATGATCTGGAAAGCGAATCACCAGGGCATAGATCCCGAATTCCAAGGCTTAGTACTGCCTAGTGAGCAAAATTCATTGACATTAGGCGCCCATGTTAGTTTCTAATAATAAAAAATGTTACGATGCTGAAAATATATAAACATACAGGTAGCTGGATCGGTATGATTGCCCTATTGGCATTAGCCGTATCCTGTAAAAAATCATTCTTGGAGGTAAAGCCTAAAGGAAAGGTCATCGCTTCGAAAACTTCTGACTATGACCTACTGTTAAATAACCTTGACCTGATTAACATCGGTGCTGATGGCTCTATTCCCATGGGAGATGAGCTGGTTTCCATAGAGCCGATCTGGACCGGTGCTTCTTTCAGGGATAAACAATTGTTTCAATGGAAATCTGATGTTTACGGGGCGGATGAAGATGCCAAGGAAACGCTTGCACCGGTTAAAGGATTATACGTGTATAATAAGATCATCGCAGAAGTAATGGATGCTACTAATGGCACCGAGGCCGCTAAGAAATCTTTGCAAGCCGAAGCTTATGCCGGTCGTGCCTGGACAAACTTCTTGCTGATCAATTATTACGGCAAACCTTATGATCCTGCAACTGCGGCTACAGATCCGGGATTCCCGATCATTACCAAGGCGGATATCAACACGAAGAATTTTACCCGTGCTTCCGTGCAAGCGGTGTATGAACACATTGTCAGCGACCTGCAAACAGCTATCCCAAATTTATCTTCAGTAGGGCCCTGGCATAGAATCAGGATGTCTAAAGCCGCGGCAAAAGGAGTTTTAGCAAAGGTGTATGTTTTCATGGGTCGTTATCCGGATGCTTTGCCAGTGCTAAATGAAGCATTAGATGATATTGATGCATCGACGACGACGACGAAACTGGTTGATTTTAATACGGAGTTTCAAGGCTTTCCGACAGTAGTCAATGATTACGAAAATGTTTATGCCAAAACAGTTTTTAACTCTTATACCGGAACCTCGAACCGTGTACTTTGGTTAAAACCGGAAGTGGCTGCTTTGTATGATTCAACGGACCTGAGATTGCAAAAATGGTATATCACGAACACTTATCCAAACGGACTTACTTTATATAAAAGGGCGAATACCTTCACTACTTCTATCGGCGTTCGCGTAGGTGAATTATACCTGTTGAGGGCGGAGGTGAAAGCCCGCTTAGATGATCTTCAAGGTGCGGTTGCCGACTTGGAGTTTTTCAGGAAACACCGTATGCCGGCAGATAAAGCCATGGTGCCTACAAATATTGCTACATCGAAGATCCCCCTGTTACAATTTATCATGGATGAAAGGATCCGTGAATTTGCAACGCAAGGTTACCGCTGGTTCGATATGCGCCGTTTATCTGTGGATCCTTTATTCGGTAATAAGAATTTTCAACATTACGTGTATTCGGAAGCGGGAGAAATTTCGCAAACAATCAATTTTGATAACCCGGAAGATTTCGTGTTCGATATTCCACCGAAGATATTAGCGGAAAATCCAAACTTTTAAGAAACCAATTATTAAATATTACTTATGAGACTGAAAAAATGGTGGAGCATATTGCTATTGTTTCCAACAATGGCAATAGCCCAAGATAAATTCACGATTTCTGGAAATATCAGTAGCGTAGAAGGACAAAAGATGGTCGTCTTAAGTTACCTTGATAATCATGGCAAGGAAATGCGCGATACGAGCCTGTTACACGGTGGCAAATTTTCCTTTAATGGTTTTACTGCCTATGCCAACAGGGCGCATCTTGCCTTAGAACCGCTAAAGCGGGATACTACCCGGCGTAGAGTTTACGATGTAAAAGAATTTTATCTCGCCAAGGGAAACTATACAGTTACTGGTTCGGATGGCAAAATGTCCGCGGCTGAGATCAGCGGGACTCAAGTTCAGGAAGAATTTAAAGAGTACCGTTCCAAGATGGACCCGGTTACCAATGCCTGGATTAAGTTAACGGATGAGTATAGCGAAGCTGTTAAAGAAAAGGACAGCCTAACCATTCAGAAGTTGAGAAAGGAAGCGCCCGGATTGAGACAGAAACTGGATGATACGATGAACGGGTTCATTTACAGTCATCCGGATTCTTACCTGTCGGTGGATTTGGTGTATTTCTACCGGACGGGAACCATCGAACCAGCAACTTTTGATCCGCTATTCAATGCGTTGAACCCCGCCTTACTGCAAAGTTTCACCGGGAAAAAATTGGTAACAACATACGACAACGCCAAGCAATTGTTTGCCGGTAAAACCGTGGATTTTACCCAGATGGATGAAGAGGGGAAGCCATTTAAATTATCATCGCTCAGGGGGCAATATGTTTTGGTGGATTTCTGGGCAAGCTGGTGTAAACCTTGCCGCGCGGAAAACCCCAACTTGTTGAAAGCTTACCAAGACCTGAAAGATCAAAACTTTACGATCGTCAGCGTTTCGTTAGATGAAAGTAAAGCAGGTTGGTTGTATGCAGTAAAGCAAGATGGTTTACCATGGAAACAAGTATGTAATATGACAGGGTTTAAAACCGGTATCGCCGTAGATTATGGCATCTCGGCCATCCCGCAGAATGTTTTAGTAGATCCGGATGGAAAAGTTGTTGCTAAAAACTTGCGTGGCGAAAACTTGACGGAACAGGTAAAGAAGTATATAAAATAAAATATTGTTGTCCGACTAAAATTGCTTCAAAAGTACTTGAAATCCTTTTCTAGCCGAGGATATAAGCGAAAGATGATCTATTCAGCCCCGCCAACAAAACCGTGGAACTTCGCACTTTTAATAGCGAACGGTAGCTGGGCGTTACAGTAGTACAAAAGCTGGATCGAGCGATCAAATTGGCGGCCGTGATGGCCAATTTGTGCCCTTTTTTGAGCAAGCAAAAAAGTACAAGAAACGGGCAGAAGAACATTGAATCCAACTATTGAGGGATCACAAGTGCTCCCCGGTTAAAATTTAGTCGGACAATAATGAAAATAAAATATTAATGATGAATAATAAAAGTTGGTGGGGATTATTACTATTGTTGCCCGGTTTGGTAATGGCCCAGGATAAGTTCAAAATCTCCGGGAAAATCTCCGGTATCGAGGGCAACAAGATGGTCGTGTTGGATTACTTAGATAGTAATGGAGAAAAGGTCAATGACACCTGCTTATTAAAAAAAGGGCGGTTCTCATTTGAAGGTTTTACGGCTTACGGAAACAAAGCCTACCTCTCGTTAGAACCGGTAAAACGTGATACGACCCGGCGCAGAACCTACGATGGCCAGGACTTTTACCTCGCAAAAGGTAATTATACCGTGAAAGGTACCGGTCATATTTCCGGCGCTGACATCAAGGGTACACCGGTACAAGAAGATTTCAAAGCATATAATACCCAGATGGATCCCTTGATGAAACAATGGCGGGCCATCGTGGATGAGTATAATACGGCATCCCGGGCAAAAGATAGCGCCACGTTGCAGAAGTTGAAACAAACAGCGCCGCCCGTGATGCACAAGATGGATTCAACATTGGATGCTTTTATTTATAATCATCCCGACTCTTACGTATCGTTAGATTTGGTATACTATAATAAAACAAGTGTAATCGAGCCTGAAAAATTTGATCCCATCTACAAATCATTGAACCCGGCCTTATTGGAAAGTTTCAATGGTAAAAAGTTAGCGGCGAAATATGAAAAAGCCAAGCAATTGTTCATCGGGAAGTCGATTGACTTCACCCAAACTGATGTTGAGGGTAAGGAGTTTACGCTTTCGTCACTGAGGGGACAATACGTCCTGGTAGATTTCTGGGCAAGCTGGTGCAAGCCTTGCCGTGCCGAGAATCCGAACTTATTGAAAGCCTATCAACATTTGAAAGACAAAAACTTTACGATCGTAGGTGTTTCCCTGGATGAAGGAAAGAAAGGTTGGCTGCATGCAGTTGAGCAAGACGGGATGCCTTGGAAACAAGTCAGTGATCTGAAGGGCTTTAAAAGCGATCTCGCGGTAAAGTATGGTATTACAGCGATCCCGCAGAATGTTTTAGTAGATCCTTCAGGGAAAATAATCGCCAAAAACTTGCGCGGGGAAGATCTGTTGGAGCAACTACAGCGGTATATTAAATAAAATTGTAGATAAGCAGGGTATAGCGGTTTTTGTAAGGAGTGGTCATACGAATTACAAAAACCGCTTCTTGTAAGCAGTTGGCAGGGTGCCCGATCAGAATAAGTAAAATTCGCGGACGATCAATGCCGCAATACTGATTTGATAACCATGTTTTACCAGGTAATCGCGGATTTCATTCAATGCTTTTTGCAAATGATTTTTCACGGTATTTCTTGACAAACCGGTTACTTCAGCTATCTCGTCGAAATTCATAAATTCTTTGCGGCTGAGCAAGTAAATTTTCCTGGGTTGCGGAGGCAGTTCCAAAACGGCTTTTTCGAGTAAGTCTTTAACTGCTTTACTACCTAAAGCTTCATCTATCGCGTTATTTTCCTTTATGGCATGGCGGTACAATTCTACCGAAAGCTGGATATCCAGCGCTGCTTTTTTCAGTAGCTTGATAGCAAGATTGCGGGCGATCCTGAAAATATAACCGTCCATATTTTCAACCTGGTGAAGATCATCCCTTTTCCGCCAAAGGATGAGAAAGAGCTCCTGCGTAATATCTTCGGCTAGCTCGGGGGAGCGGGTAAAGGCATTTGCATATTGGTACACCCTTTCTGCATACTCATCATACAGCGTTCTAAAAGCTTGTTCATCTTGCAGTGGTTCGGAAAGGTGGCCGGGCATATTTTCTGAGCAAATTTATATAACAATAATACCAATTAATATCACAAATTCAAGCAATTCATGCTTGTTTTCAGCATTTTGCATGCTATTTTAAAAGAGTGAATAAAAATGGCTACTACATTAGTACCAATCCGGTCATTCCAGGCTCTTATAGGTAGCGCTTATTTTCCGGGTTGGCATGTACGTTAACCGGGGTGCCTGTTTTCATCCACCAGTAAACTGATAAATTGATGACTTTACAAGAACATATAAACCATTTGTTTGATAAATACCTGCAAGGTACCTGTAGCCCCGAAGAATGGGAAGAGCTGTTAGTCCTGGTATCTTCTATTCCCGAAGAAGATACGGTAACACTTTCTGCCCCTTTATATGAACTTTGGTTGAAATCTTCCAATAAAGATAATGCGAATAGCCTGAAATCATTCGATAAAGAGAAATTATACCATGCTATTATTCAGTCTGAACAGCGGGATGCCCGCCCGGTAATACAGTTAAATTGGTGGAAAATCGCAGCGGCAGCTATGTTGACCGGAGTAATTGTAACGGCTGCTATAATGTACCTGGGGAAAGAATCTCCGGGCAAACAAACGTTAGCGCTCAACAATATGGAAGCTGCCCGAAAGGTAAAGCCCGGTATTCAGCAAGCAGTATTAACCTTGGCCAACGGGCAGGAGATTGTTTTAGATAGCACTGCTACCGGCACGATCAGCCAACAGGGAAATGTAAAGATCATAAACCTGAACGGGCAACTTGCATACGAAGGTGGCAATGCTGGCAATAACTCGAAAGCAGGTTATAACATGGTAACAACTGCCAAAGCGAATCAGTATCAATTAATTTTGAGAGATGGCACTAAGGTTTGGTTAAATGCCGCCTCTTCGATAAAATTTCCCACCAGCTTTATCGAATCTACCCGTACTGTGGAAATTACCGGGGAAGCCTATTTCGAGGTCGCCAAGGATAAGACGAAACCTTTTCATGTACTTGCCAAGGGAATTGATGTAGCGGTGCTTGGTACCCATTTTAATATTAATGCTTATGATGATGAAGCGGAGGTTAAAACTTCCTTGTTGGAAGGTTCGGTGAAAATTACAGCCGGGAACCAGGCCGGGCAACTGTCCCCGGGAGAGGCAGCGAACTATAACAAGGCCGGGCAACTTTCCATTGCACCTGCAAAAGTGGATCAGTCCGTTGCATGGGTAAACGGTTACTTCCAGTTCGATCAAACGCCGCTGCCGGTAATACTAAGGCAAATTGGCCGTTGGTATGACTTGGAAATCGTTTATGAAGGCAAAGTACCGGACCGCATATTTAAAGGGAAAATTCAAAGAAGTTTGCCCTTGTCGAGTATCCTGAAGATTTTGCGTTCGGGGGATATCCAGTTTAGGCTTGAAGGTAAGCGGCTGGTGATTGTAGGGTAGGGGCTTTTTGGAGAGTGCTGTACCACTAGGGGTCGAAACCTTTGATTGAATTAAATTTACTTTACACCTAAACTTTTTGAGTTTACAAAATCTGGACAGGTACTTTTTTACTTATTTAATGGGGAGTTCTGCTTACCATCCTTACCAGCCCGAGGAACTTGACCAATATTAATATCTGCGTGAGGGATACGGAGGGCGCGCCCTGGAACAGCCCAGCCCGAAGGGGCAAGCCCTGGAATTTTTTTATTTGGAATAATGCCCGGTGGATTACGTTTTACCCGAACAAAATCTTTCTATACGCTTCCGCTGCTTTATGTACTTGTACAAACCAATCGTCGGCAGCATCGCTATCTGCACCATCGGAAATGTATTTCAAACATAAGAACGGTATCCCTTCTTTTTTTGCTATCATGGCCAGGGAATAGGCTTCCATGTCTACTACATTGTACGGCAATACGGAATGATTCATCTCGAAACTGTCGCCGGTGCCGCAAGTCCCGTTAGGTAAGGTTTCCAAGTGGATACCGTATTCCAATACCGGCGGGATGCCTGACAGCGGTGTTTCGTATAATTCATACCCCAGGCCGCGCACATCCATATCGCGTTGTATGAAACGGTTGCAACAGATCACATCTCCCTTCTTAAAATGATTGCTTCCCGCCGATCCCAGGTTAACGATCAACCCCGGTTTCTCACGGTATATAGCTTTTGTCAGTTCGAATGCTGCATTAACCTTCCCGATTCCCGTAATCACTTTTTTGCAATGATCAAATTCTTGCGCCGCTTCTGAATCTAATGCGAAAACAAATAATATATTTTCAAGGGCGTATTGCTGGTCCCGGTTGAGCGTTATCATCTTTTACTTGATATTTTGCGTTCGCGGAAGCCCGTCATTAGGACTTCCGCGGGGCAAATATATAAAGGATGTAGGTAAAATCGTTAGAAAACACCGGATTATTCGGAGATCATTACCGCTTCGCTGATATCTTGTTTTGATTTGCCGAAGCGTTGTTCCTGGACCTTATCGAAGGTGGCAACGTATTGCGGATGTTCGGTTTTCATGAGCCTGTCCCAAATACGCAGGTATAAACCGTAGTTGCCTTTGAATTTGCTGTGATGTAAATTATGGTGTACGGATGTATTAAAAACTTCGAATAATACGGAACGGCGGAACCATTTCGGCATGATTTCATAGCCGAGGTGACCGTAAACATTGATAATAAAACCCGAAACGATGAATAAACTGATACCAACGGAATGCATGGGTAATACGAATAATAATATGGGTAAAATCATGCCTTCCGTGATGGCTTCAAAGGTGTGAAAGGCGTAAGAAGTCCAAGGGGAGGGGTTCGTGGATTTATGGTGTAATAAATGTGTATGCTTAAATAACAGCGGGTGATGCAATAACCGGTGCATCCAATAAAAATACGTATCGTGGATTACCAGGGATGCGATGACGCTGAACACGAGGTAAACGACACCATAATCACTGATATTGGCATACTGTTGCGTATATTGATTGATCGGTGGAATAAAAAACGGGATGGCTACGAAGACCATCCAGAGGCTGGCGTTGATAGAGTGGATAATCTCCCTGGCGAAATCTGCTTTCTTTGCATGTTTTGCCTGGATTTTGTTGCCGGCAAGTTTTTTTGTAAAGACTTTGTAAACTAGCAAGTATGCCAAACCGGCAATGCTGAAATAGCGTATCATTGAAAAGCTGAACAGGTAAATGATCCATTCGAATATCTTAGCCATATCTTAATATTTTTATATGGCAAATCTAACGGCTTGGCCCGGCTTAAAAATTTACAAAAGATAATTTCACTTGTGCGCGATCCTGCTCCTGATCCGGCTCAGGGAAACCGGCGTGATGCCCAGTAGGCTGGCCAGGTGCTTCGAGGGAACCCTTTGCGCCAGGTTGGATTTCTCCCGGATCAACTGTAAATAGCGCTCCTCGGGACTCAGCAACACGAAGCTTTCGACCCTTTCGAGCGCTTCGGCAAGCATGTTCTGTAAGAAAAATGTTTTAGCTTTCGAAAACTTGGGTTGGTTGTCAATTACTTCCATGAAGCTTTTGTAATCAGATTCAAGTAAAATCGTGTCTTCGTATGCTTCGTAAATGAAACGGGAGGGCCTGTTCCAAAGGATGGTATCGTAACTGGCAAAAAACTGGTCTTCCCATTTTAACATCACCGTGCGTTCTTCCCCGTCATCTGTAATCAGGAAGGTACGGACTAACCCACTTTTCACATATGCCAGGTTCTGGGAAACAGCGCCCTGGTCGATATACTTTTCCCCTGCTTTCAAACGCTTTTCCCTGGCTAAGCTGAATACCAACTGCAAGTCGACGAAGGAAATATCCTTGAATAATTCTAAATAATGCGCAATCTTTTCATTACTAAGCATGGGTAAATTTAATGTATGTGGTTTAAATAATAGGTGGTTCGTTTTCAAATTTATCGGTGGACAATATCAATTTCCCTGCGGCTTTGCGGATTGTCCATTGTTTAACCGCGATACTTACCATATCTTGAGCGTTGCTTCTAAACGGAGCGTAATAATAGCGTTTTATATCAATATTTATTCGTTGAAATTGGATTTTAGCATGTGTTTTCTAAGTAGATTCATGAAACCTTTTGCCTTGTTGCTAGGCGGGTTCTTGTTGGGTATACAGCTTTATGGACAAGATTTAAGTCGCCAAAAGTATTACCGCCTTGTCGACAGCCGTGGCCGCGTGCTGGAAGTTGCGGCGAATGCCGGTAATAACGACCGTATTCTTCTCGATGCTAAAGAGAAAGGTAATATTGGTCAAGCTTGGCAATTAATCAAGTTAGATAAGGACATTTACCAAGTTAAAATGGCTGCCGCGACTAAGAATATTGATAATGGCAACCGTAGGTCGCCAAACGGGAACCCGGCGTTGCTTTGGGATAGCGATCGGGGGAATGAAAACCAGCATTGGCGTTTCCGCGAATTATCCACTGGTAAGTTCATCGTTACAAGTATCAAAAGTGGACAAAATTTAGCTGCCAAGGAAAGGAATGGAAACGGATACCTGTTCCAAGTGCCTGCCGATTCTACAGATATTACGCAGTTATGGGCATTAGAACCTATTAAAGAAAAACTGAAATTTCCGCCCCCGTTCAAAGGGGAAGCTTGGGAAGATGAATCTATCTTCGCTGTTCATAAAGAACCTACCCATGCCAGCTATATTCCTTTCCCCGGGATTTCATCCTTGAAAAGCGATCCATCTTTTCTTGATACGGGAACAAGCACCCGTTCTCCCTGGATATTTTCGTTAAATGGCGACTGGAAATTTCATTGGGTCAAGCAACCGTCTGAACGTCCGCTGGATTTTTATAAAGTGAATTTTGATGACCAGTCCTGGAAATACATTACCGTTCCTTCAAATATGGAGATGGAAGGATATGGCACCCCGATCTATACAAATATTACCTATCCATTTAAGAACGATCCGCCCAGGGTAATGGGCGCTGTTCCTGCCGATTGGACTGCTGCCAAGGAGCCGAACCCGGTGGGCTCTTACCGCAAGGAATTCGAACTACCTGCCGATTGGGATGGCAAAGAAGTGTTTTTGCATTTCGATGGTGTGATCAGTGCCATGTATGTATGGGTCAATGGTAAAAAAGTTGGCTATAGTGAGAATAGCTTTAGCCCCGCAGAATTTAATATTACATCATTTCTTAAGCCCGGTAAAAACCTGGTGGCGGTGGAAGTATATAAATACAGCGATGGCAGCTACCTGGAAGATCAGGACATGACACGTTTTAGCGGTATTCACAGGCGTGTTTACCTAATGGCAGTACCTAAATTGCATATACGCGATATTGCCGTGAATAACCAATTTGAAGATCATTTTTCGAAAGCAATTTTATCTATCGATGCGCATGTCAAAAATAGTGGTAGGAAGTTAAAATCCGCTGCTTATTTGGATGCCAGCCTATTGGATCCTGGTGGTAATGTAGCGGTAAAGTTCAAGCCAGTCCAAGTGGATCGATTGCAAAAGAACTGGGAAGCAGCATATGTTTTAAAAGCGGAAGTTGATCAACCGGAATTATGGAATGCTGAACACCCTGTATTGTATAATGTTTTATTAGAACTGAAAGACGCAGATGGAAATACCCTGGAAGCCATCAATATAAAACATGGTTTCCGAGAAGTGAGTATACGTGATGGTCAACTTTTGTTAAATGGTGAGCCTATCTTGTTGAAAGGTGTCAACAGGCACGAAATTCATCCAACTTTGGGTAAGGCAGTATCAGTAGAGAGTATGTTGCAGGATATTATGTTGATGAAGAAGCATAATATTAATACGGTGCGTACTTGTCATTACCCTAATGATCCCTTGTGGTTGAAACTTTGCGATGCTTACGGTTTATATTTAATCGATGAAGCGAACCATGAAACGCATGGTCATCAACAAATAGCAAAATACCCGTCTTGGCAGCCTGCGATCATCGATAGGACCGTGCGGCTCGTTGAAAGGGATAAAAATCATCCCGCTGTAATTATTTGGTCACTTGGAAATGAAGCCGGTGGCGGACCGAACTTCGTGGCTGCCCGCCAAGCGGTAAAAAACCTGGATACCACTCGCCCGGTGCATTATGAAGGTATGAACAGCGTAGCCGATATTGAATCTAACATGTATCCTTCTGTTGATTATATCATTAAAAGGGGAGAGGCTGATTCGGAGAAACCGTATTTTATGTGTGAATATGCCCATGCCATGGGCAACTCGGTAGGTAATCTACAGGAATATTGGGATGCTATTGAATCGCATAAGAGACTCATCGGCGGCTGTATTTGGGAATGGGTAGATCAAGGTTTGGCGGTTCCCGTTCCGGGGGATGCTTCCGGCGCCGTGTATTATGCTTACGGAGGTGATTTGGGTGATAAGCCCAATGATGGTACGTTCAGTATTAAAGGACTTGTTACTTCGGATAGGCAAGTGAAAGCGCCCTTGTTGGAAGTGAAAAAAGTGTATGAATATGTCAAGTTTAAAGATGCAGGAATTGTAGACGGAAAAGTATTGTTGATTAATAAATATGACTTCACCAATTTATCAGGATATCAATTCCATTGGACGGTTTTGGAAGATGGTCACGTGATCAAGGAAGGGGTAGAAACCCTGGGTGCATTGCAACCGAATAAGAGCTTAATGATGAACCTGCCGATCACCAAAATCCCATGGAAGCAAGGTTCGGAATATTTGTTGAATGTGGAAGTACGCTTGGGTGAGGATCAGCTTTGGGCTAAGAAAGGTCACAGCGTGGCTTTCGAGCAATTTTCTATGCCGGTGTCCGTAGCCAATATTCCCCCGTTGCCAATTACTGATAAAGCTGATAAAATACATGTAAATGAAAATAGGGAGAGCGTGAAGATCTTCAACAATTCATTCATCTTGGAATTTGATAAGCAATCAGGCATGATGAAAACCTTGAAGTATGGCAACCAATCTTATGTAACCAATACGGATGAAGGTTTACAACTGGATATTTACAGGGCTATGCTGGATAATGACCATACCGGCGATTGGGGACAGGCTTATGATACCCGTAAATTAGGCTTCGATCATCCTAGCTTTAAGTTGGTGGAAATGCAGGTGCAGGAAAGAGGTAGCGTCGTATACGTCCACACAAACATGGAAGCAACGACGAATTCCGGATTTAGCCTGCAAGTGCGCTTGGATTATACGGTAAATGCCGATGGTAATATTGCTGTTTCTGCCACGGTAGTCCCGGCAACGACCCGGTATTTTATCCCAAGAATAGGTTTGAAAATGGCGCTCCAGGGCGACTTAAACCTGGCAACCTGGTATGGACGCGGCCCCCAGGAGAATTATATCGACAGGGAAACATCTGCCCCATTGGGAATATACCATTTACCGGTAAGTAAAATGATAGAACCGTATGAGAAACCGCAAAGCATGGGTAACCGTGAAGATCTGCGTTGGTTGCAATTAACTAACCCTGAAAGCAAAAAAGGTATTAGGGTAGTTACAAGAAGCAAAATGAGCTTTAGCGCTTTACATGTTTCAGAAATTGATCTGGGAACAGCAGCTCATTTATATCAATTACATCCCGGCAAAACCACCTATTTACACTTGGATGCATATCAAATGGGTGTTGGAAATGGCAGTTGCGGCCCAATTCAATTACCAAAATATTTGGTGCCAGACAATACTTGCCACCTATCATTTATTATCCAACCCATATAAAATATTACGCCGGTCACTTACCGGAAATTATTGATGAAATTGGTAGTTAGTCGACAAAAAAAACCGCTATGTATTTGGCATAGCGGTTTTTATTACGTAAACCTGTTATCAGCGATTCAGTTTATCATTTAGTAATTTCATATAATATCCACCTACCACACTTCTTGCTTGGAAACCGATATGCTTACCGTTAGTAGTTTCATGCCAATCGCTTAAAGGGATGCGATCAGTCGTTTCCAAGGCAAATTTGTAAATTGGGTCGATGAAGGCAGCGAAATCGGCTTGGTTATCCGTGAGAGTTGCCGTCCACATGATCCAATCGTTCTTAGTGTATGTACGGCGACTATCCAACGGTAATCCGTATGCATGCTGCTTGCCGAGGTAGTAGGCAATTTCCTTCTTTGCCACGGAAGCCGGGAAAATATTCAAGCCCAGCACCTTATCCCAAACCAGGTTGTATTTCTGGCTCCAGGTATTATTCTTATCGAATGTTAACGCGTAGTGATCACCTTCATCGGCCATCTGCATCCATCTTTTTGCCATATTGCGGGCTGTATCCCGGTATTGTTGCGCTATTTCTTTATGACCTAGCATATCGGCCAACATACTATAACAGCCGATGCCTACTATCGCTTTAACCGATAAATTTGTATTCCTGGCAAGGTGACCGGCAAAGTCATCCGTGCACAACTGGTTGGCAGGGTCGAAACCATCCGTTACTAAGAAATTTACCCATTGCGTCAGGGTGTTCCAATGTTTTTTAGCGTAGTTCGCATTGCCTTCAACCTTGGCGATAGCCGCGGTGAGGATAATCATATTTCCGGATTCTTCCACCGGCATATCTTCCCCGTAAGTTTGACCGTTGGCTAATGGATAAGTGCCCAAGTCGTGGGCCGCGAAAGGTTTTTTCCATTTGCCGCTTTCACTATAGTAAAAAATACCGTTGAGCATCCCTTTCATCAATTCTGGATTGTATGCCAAGTATAACGGCGCAGAAGGGTAAGTAACATCCACGGTATTGATAGAACCGTTGCTAAAATTCTCTTTTGACAAGAACAATAATTCTCCTTGCGGGCTTTTTACCAATTTATGCGCGGCAATACTTTGACGGTAGGCCAGCACTGATAAGTCGGCATATGCTTTACCACCGCTTTTTTCCAAGTCTTTGTACAGCTCCCCGTTGAAGTCGCGGCATCGTTGCATCACCTTTTTATAGTCTTTAGCCGCAGTAGACAATTCTTGCTCAATGGTTTGACCATATTCCGTTTGCCACCAAGGTTTCAGATTCGTACCGAAATATTGAATGGCATATTCATCATCATAACCGATTAGAAAGAATTGTTCTTTAGTTGAAGCGCCAACAACACCTAAATCGGCGGTAGTATTCAATACCAGCCGTGTTCCTTCAAGTTTATGCTTGCCTTTAATGCTACCCGGGTTAAGGAAAGACGGGGTGGCTTCTGCCACTGGGCTGATATATTGATGTACCTGTTTGCTTTTAGGAGCGCCGATGTACAGGTAGCCCCAATCAATTCTCAGGTCATCTCCCTTTTTAGCTAATACTGACTGGCTTAGCGTACCGGCTTTCAACAGTTGGAGATTTTTGGTAGAGGCATCGCTGGCTACTACAGGTTGAATGCCCGAGTTGGTAGCTAGGTTGGCAGAAGCGCCTAAATACGCACTTACCCGGTGCTTGCTGCCGTCATTTGAACGAACGCTGTAAGTAATATAAGATACCGGGCGAGACAATAATTTAAGGTCTGTAATGATCAGCGGAGAAGTAAAAGTTACCCTGGCATCTACAGGCCCACAACTGAAATCATAAATTGTTTGCGTGGCATTGATCGTAACATTTTTCTGAACAGCCGTTAATACCGACTCATCTAGCTTTTGAGGCACATCCACAGAAATGCCTGCATCGATAAAGGCATCCCCACCGGTATTCACCACGTGAATAGCCAAGATATTTTCGCCCTTTTTCAGTTTCGACACGGCGGCTTCATCGATCGGGAAGTATTCATAATTTCGGGTAACGCCTTTGCGGCTGTGGATCAAGGAACCGTTCAGGTAAACTTCCGCATCATCATCATACTTGATATACAAATAAGCTTTCCCTTTCGGAATGTCATTATTGATTGTAAAATGGCGCCTCAACCAAATCTCGCGGCTATTCCAAATAGTTCCTGCGCCGATACCGGGTAAAGTAAAGGGAGCCGCCCCGCTTTTCCAAGAAGCATCATTAAAACCGGGTTGTTGCCAATCCCCGGAGGGTTTTTGGGTTACATATTTGGCATCGTACGCATTTTCTTCGCTGAGTGGCGCCACCGTTTTGTAGTTGCGGCCTTCATGGCCGATTAATCTATAAAATTTGCCATCCACGTTCAGCATTCCTACAATTGACTGCTCTGCACCTGTCCAATGTTTGGTAGGGGAAGCATTTAATTGATCTGTCATCGACCAAATACTAAAATAGGGGTCATGTGTAATCAATGGATAGGCCGGCGCTTTTTGTTGGGCTGATACGAGTTTTCCTAAGATCAACAATAGGAATGTTAAGGTTTTTTTCATCTAATTAAGTTTAATAAAATTGCTACCAGTTTTTGAAAGAAATTACTCAAAGTGTACCTGTTACTTCTCTATGCAAAATCTATCGCGTTATGGAATATGATTACTAGGTTAATGACTTTTCTTTGGTAAGGCATGATGTTCATGTGCCCATTGTTGCCATTGGTTGGAAAGTTTTTCAACGATTTCAGGATGTTGTCCCGCCAAATCATTAAGCTCCGTTTGATCTTCCCCGATTTTATATAAGTGCCAGGTACTATCAGACGATAAGGAAACCATTTTCCAATTTGCATCCCGTACATACCTGGCATTGTAATGCTCGTTGTACAACGGTGTTCTCGGCTGCACTTTACCATCCTTGATGGCTGGAACCAGGCTCTTCCCGGAATAGGGGCTGATCTTATGCCCGTTATACTCTCCCGGATAAGTGGCCCCTGCCAGCTCGATGAAAGTTGGCATGAAATCCATGACGTGGCCAACCTGGGTTGAATAACCACCTTTTTGAGCAGTTCCGGACGGCCAATGTACGATCATCGGCGTATGGATTCCTCCTTCGTAGGATTGTGCCTTCGCATATTGATAAGGTGTATTGGCAACGTTCGCCCAACGTGGACCGATAGAAGCGAATACTTGCTCCGTGCCCGGCATTACTTTCTTATGCACGGGGTAAACTATTTTTTGACCATTCCTCGTTTCGCTCGGACGGTCAAAACCGGTACCATAGCGACTGCAATCCTCCGGGCTGGCGCCATTATCGCTCAGGAAAACGATCAGGGTATTCTCCCACTCCCCGGTTTCTTTCAAGGTCTTGATAATTCGGCCAATTCCTTGATCCATCCTGTCAACCATGGCGGCATGAACAGCCATGGCGCGGGCATCCCAAGCAGAGTCGGGGTTTTGTTCCCAAGCCAGGTCGCTGTGCCAGCGTGGTGATAAAGGTGCTTTCAAGGTATCGATTAACCCCATTTGCGCCATCCTCCGGTAACGGGCTTGCCGGGTAGCGTCCCAACCTTTTTTATAGGTGTCTTTATATTTTTCAATATCTTCTTCTTTTGCCATTAAAGGCCAATGCGGCGCTGTATGGGCAACATATAAAAAGAACGGTTTATCTTCCTTGCTAAATTGCCTGATATAGCTTACGGCAGTATCATTGATAGCATCGGTATGATAATACCCGGCAGGAACATGTTCCACCGCGTTGGTACCATTCACAAGGCTGAAAGGATCAAAATAGTCCACGACACCCCAAATATTACCATAATACTTTTCGAAACCCCTGTTAACCGGGTATTGCTCCACCGGGGAAAAATAAGGGTGTGAAGCCTGGTGATTCAACCATTTTAACTGCTCTTCCCCCCTTGGTTGTTCAATGGTGTTGGAAACATGCCATTTACCGCTCATAGCCGTATGGTAACCTGCACTTTTCAGTACCTCGGCTAATGTAACCGTATTTTCTGTGAGGTAGCCCCGGTATCCCGGTTCATGGCGATCGCTCGTCATTTCCCCGATGCCCGCATCATGATTGTATAGGCCGGTTAGGAGAGAAGCCCTGGAGGGACAGCAACGGGAAGTGTTATAGAATTGTGTAAACCGCGTTCCACCGGCTGCGAGGGCATCCAAATTGGGTGTCTGGATTTCGCCACCGTAACAACCGATATCCGAATATCCAAGATCATCTGCCAGGATCAGTATGATATTGGGTCGTTTGCTTTGATCCTTGTCCTTCGCGGCATTTTTGCAAGCGGTCAGCAGGCTTGCGAAAATACCCGTGTATACCAAATACCTTTTCATTTTATTCCGTCTCCAATTATTGATTTAAATACATTATTGTCCGACTAAATTTTAACCGGGGAGGACTTTTAATCTCTCAATAGTTCGATTCAATGTTCATCTGCCCGTTTCTTGTACTTTTTTGCTTGCCCCAAAAAGGGCACAAATTGGCCATTACGGCCGCCAATTTGATCACTCGATCCGGCTTTTGTACTACTGTATGGCCCAGCTACCCTTCGCTATCAACAGTGCTAAGTTCCACGGTTCTCTTGGCAGAGCTGAATAGATCATCCTTTGCTTATGTCCTTGACCAGGTAAGGAATCCAAGTAAATTGAATGCAATTTTAGTTGGACAATAATGATTTAAATGGTTAAATAATAACATCGCCATCATGAAAAATCCTATCGTCAATAATGGTATATATGGCTTTTGACCATTTGGTACTATTATAGCAACAGAATTATTCTAAAAGAATATGGAAAATTCAGTCGATGAAATATAATGTGAAGGAGTTTAAATGCCTGGCATACCGTATGCGCAAGCAAAAAACAAGATAGAGCATTGACAAGATACAAAACTTAAGGATATGTTTCGGGAAAATTGCCAGGAGGTATAGAAAAGGTGTTCAATGGTCGTATTTTTACTTGGACTCATTCTACAGAATAGCCTTACAAAATTGATTTTGTAAGGCTATTCCAATCATTATTTGAACCGTATTATAAGCTGAGTTTTCCGTTACTTTCTTCAATAGGTACACCCTCTGGAATTTTTACGGTGCCGGGATCAACCGGTTCGAACTGTATGCTGGTGGCGAGGATAGACATTTTTTTGCTTTCCATACCTAGGATCGCCCCATAAGGGCTGTACATCCCAATAATACCTCCTTTGAAGGGTAGTTTATCCGTTACCCATAAAGTAATCGGGCCGTCATCCGACTTAACTTTTACTTCCTTGCAGGTATAGCCAGCAATTGTCTTGGTTTTGGTGCCTATTTTAGAAGTAGATTGTTTTTCCCCGTTTTCGTCGAATTTTGTTACTATTAATTTCTTCTGGCTACCACTTTCATCGAGTTTAAAAATGGATTGACTGGCCGTTTCAATGAACTTGATACTGTTGTCCATCTGGATTTTCATTTTTACCCCACCTTCTTCAGACTCGGTATTTTCGGGTAGCAGCATTATCTTGGCATTTCCTCCGTTGAAAAATAAAACGGATCGCACGGTAGATGTTTCGGGGATTAAGTCTTTATACTGCAATTGATCCGGTTTTAAAGTAGCATGGATATTTAAAGTTAACTCGTATTGGATTTTACCGGATTCTTGCGCGGAAACGAATCCTGCTACGAACAAGGATAAGCATAATAATATTAGTTTCTTCATGATCATTTTATTTTATTTTTTTGAATTTTCTGAATTTGTATTGAGCGCTCAATAAGAAAAATCGACCGAGTGCTGTATTGCTCCTTTCTTCGATATAACCGTTTCCGACGATACTATTGATACCGGCGTTTTTATTCAGTAAATCTTTCGCTTCAAGTCGCAGGGACCAGGATTTTCCAAAACCTTTTTGCAGGGCCAGGTTGAGGATGGAGATGGTTTGGTTGTAATTTTCACTCATACCAAGGGTTTGGTAAAATTCTATTGAACTTTCACATGTAAAATTCAGGGGAAGTATATGAATAGATTCCAATGAATAGTTCAATAACCAATTGCTTTGATCTTCCAATCCCGGTATTCGCAAGCTCCGTTGATTCCATGTTGCCCTGAATTTTCCGTATAAACTGGTATGGGAACCGATATAATAATTGGCATCTATTTGCGGGTCGATATTTAGCGAGCGGCTAGTGCTGAGAATGTTGTTGTTGTAAATACTTTGTTTGCCGTAACCTATGGAAAGGCTAGTGTTGAGATAAGAACCGTTATTTTTCAAGCGGAAACTTTGCCCGGAAGAAAGGGAGATGTTGTAGTTCCCGGAAATATTAACGGGCTTTATTACCTGTGCCCCGCTATTCAGATCGATGCCAACGCTATCTGTTACAGCAACATCTTCATATTGAGCCTTCGCATTGAGATAAAAATTTTTACCATTTTTGATATCAAATTTCCTGAACCCGGCAGTAATGTTGTGCTTGCGAAGGGGCGACAAGTCCGGATTCCCCATCCTGATATATAATGGATCACTCTTGTCGACTAAGCCTTGCAGATTTTGAATAGAAGGCAGCGACGTATTATAATTGTATTGAAATTTTAAGCGCGATGTTTGTGTCCACTTGTATTCTGAAATGATTTCCGGGGCGAAGGCGGAGAATTTTTGATCGATGGTATAGTCCTGCCATTGTGAACTACCTTTTAATTCGTTCCGGATAAAACCTGCGTTCGCCGTGAAATTGAATCGATCCCAATTCCCGGCCAGCGCCAGCTTGGATTGGCTTTGCCATTGATCCGTTTCTAATAAATCGCTGAGGTCAGGGTTTAAATTGGGATATTGATCGTCTTTAATCCTGGTATCGTACCGGGCACTGCCTAGATATAGACGTTGTCCTGCCTGTAGGAATAAATGCCGGCTAACCGGCATCGTATATATCCCGTTGATATTCGTGTGGAATTGCCGGCTTTCGTTATCAGAAAGCTGGTTAATATCTACCTGCTCTTCATTTTTGACATTATAAAATTTTGTGCTGGAATGATTGGATTGATTTTGCCGGAAAGCATATATTTCGGGTTTCACATTTATCATTAAGGTATTGCCCGGGCGTTTAAAACGGTGGCGCAACAAGATATCCATGGCCCCGGTAACCTGCCGGGATGTAGCATGTAAATTCGCTGTTCCTTCATTCAATAGATCACCCTTCAAACCCAGGGAACTGAAATCACGGTTTTGCGATGAACTGTTTCTATTGATATAAAAATTGGGATTGAACTTGATACTACTTCTAGGATTGATTTTCCAATCGGCGCTAATACCTATTCTATGATTTATCATGTCCTGCACTTGATTGCCCTGTTGCAGGTATTGATAACTCGTATCAACTAATTGCACTAGTTTGTTGTATTCAAATTGGTTCGTGTTTTTGGATTGATTGAAAAAGTAATCGCTTCTCCAACTAAGATTTTTCCAGTCATTGTTAAAATTCAGTCCACCGAATAATACATCCGTCATACCGACCGGCCTGGCGATTTCAGATAGTGCTTCCGCCGATCCACTGATGCTGACCCCTTTCATATGCATTAGATCTGATAAGGCAGCAGGGGGGAGGTTATTCAACATATCAGGGTTGCTGGAAGCCATGCGGATTAACTCCGCGGAACTGAAACCGGATTTGTTCACATTATTGCCTTTTAATAGGGCCGATAGCTGCATATCATCAACCAGGCTATTGATATTAAACCCGGCATCATACCGGTCCCGGTTACCGAATCCCGCATGTGCATTTCCAAAAATGCCCCGTTTACTGTTTTTCTTGGTCACGAGGTTGATGGTTTTAGTTTCCTGTCCATCCTTAATACCGGTAAATTCAGCCATTTCACTTTGTTTATCTAGCACTTGGACTTTGTCGATCATGTCAGCCGGGAGATTCTTGGAAGCAATAGCTGGGTCGCTACCGAAGAACTCTTTACCATCTACTAAAATTCTTTGAACAGTTTCGCCTTGTGCCTTGATGCTGCCGTCACGGTCAACTTGTACTCCGGGCAATTTTCGTAAAAGCTCTTCTACTACGGCGCCATCTTTCGTCTTGAAGCGGGAAGCGTTGTACTCGATGGTATCACCCTTCATACTGACCGGTGGGGTATTATCCCTTACGGTAACTTCTTTCAATTGAACCGCCTTGTTTTCCTGCAACGTAATTTTCGCAGGTAATGCAGCAAAGGAGCCTTCACCGATCGAGAAGGGGAGTTCCAGGTTATGGTAACCCATGGCATTCATTTTAAGCCAATAATTACCCGGGTTTAAACCCATGATGATATTGCCGAGCGAGTCGGTCATACCTTGCAGCATCATATCACCCGTCTTGTCATTAAAGACGCCAAAGCGTTGATACGCCATGGGCGTTTTTTTATCATGAGCTAATATTTGGGTTTTCACAGGCCCGTTTTGGGCTCGTGATGCCGTGGTGAGTAATATGAATAAAAGTAAATGTATGATCCGCATATTGCTTTAGCCATTTGTATGATACAAAGCTAGCTAGCGGATCTAGGAAAGCGGGTTAATGAAGTTGAACTTAACCTTAATGAACATGAATATTTAAATCACGAGCTTGATGCCTTTACCCCTGACATTTATAATTTGAACTTTTTCGTCACCGGAAAGGAACTTACGCAGCCGGGAAATGTAAACATCCATATTCCGGGCATTGAAAAAACTATCATCCCCCCAGAGTTGAAGTAATATGTCTTTCCTGGGTGTTATATTGCGGAGGTTGTCCGTAAGCATTTTGAGGATGTCGGCTTCGCGTTGCGACAGGCGTTGAATTTCTTTATCAAGATGAAGTTCCAGCCGGTTGTAATCGAAACGGTATTGACCAATTGATACGATGGTATTGGGGCCCGGTAGCATGGCAACCGAACCTGCGCTTTGCTTGGATCGTTTCAGGAGCGCCTGCATCCGGAGGATGAGTTCTTCTATGCTAAAGGGTTTCTTAATATAATCATCAGCGCCTACATGAAATCCCTGGATAACGTCCTGCGTTTCGCTTTTTGCCGTGAGGAAGATGAGGGGCGTTTGTTGATCCACCGTCCTGATTTCCTTGACCATAGAGATACCATCTTTTTTAGGCATCATGATATCTACGATGCAGATATCGGGTTTAAATTCCTTGAAGGCGCTGAAGCCCTCCAGCCCGTTAGCAGCGAGGCATACCTCGAACCCTTTGAGCGCAAGCGTTTCTTTTAAAACACCTGCGAGTACGAGTTCGTCTTCTACCAATAAAACTTTGATTACTTCCATACTTTTTTCAATTGGATGCTGAACGTGCTGCCCTTTCCCGGTTCCGTTTTCACGCCGATGCTACCCCCGAGATGTGACAATAAACTCTTAACATGACTTAAACCTAAACCGTAGCCCTTTACATCGTGGATATTGCCATGTGGCACCCGGTAGAATTTATCAAAAATAAAAGGCAATTGAGATTTCTCAATCCCTAAGCCCTCATCTGTGATATCGATCTGGATATATTGATTTTCTTCGCTTAAGTGGATCACTACCGGTTTCGTATCCCGGGGACTATACTTGATAGCATTATCGACCAGGTTAGACAAAACCGTTTCAAGATGTAAAGCCTGGGTTTGAATGACGGGATCCGTTAACTTATTATCAATCGATATCTCGACACCGGGAAGGGAGCGAAACCTATCGGCCACCTTATTCACCAAGACACCGAGATTTATTTCCCGCAGCGATTCCTGGAAACCCTCTTTATTTTCTAATCTCGTTAAGTGGATGATCCGATCCAGTTGTACTTGTAGTTTTTTCAATTCATCGCGCTCCAAGCGTAAGTACCTGCCGGTTTTTTCGGCATCATGGATACCATCAAAATTGAGCAAGGTTTCATTGGTGGCGCTCAGTATGGCAACAGGTGTTTTCAATTCATGTGTAATATTGCTGATGAAATCATTCTTCATGTCTTCCAGTTTCTTCTGTTTCAGGATGATACGCCATAGGATCCAGATGCAAAAGATGATTAACAAAACCAGGAGGAATGACAATATGATAGGGGAGATGATTTTCAGTAACAACCAGGTACTCAAACCTTGGAATTGAGCCGCGATAGCGGGCGTTTGCGTATAATTTTCAGCCTTTAACCTGATGAAGCCCGCTTGGCTGCTGATGCTGTCTTCATTTGCAGGCTGTATGATTCTGAAGGGTAAATCGATGTTCCGGTTAGCAAGTTCTTCATCGTAAAGTTTTTTTAAGACTGCCGTATCAATCATCACGATGTTATCTCTACCCAGGAGGGACGACAGTAGCCTGGTAGGATCGACGCCGAAATTCCGCAGGTCGATATCCTTTTTTACCAGGACGGAATCCTTGTAAGCAGTCCCGGTAGAATCATCAGCGAACAACATGACGGTACCCTTGGTAACGGTTTTCGAGCTGGGCGCTTCTTTGAAGTTAGGGGAGGATTGGAATACACTTTCGAGGTTAATGCTGCGGGAGATCGTTTTTTGTATAGCTTGTCGGCCTGTATCATTACTGGATATATACTCCATTTTGCCCAGTTGCTGAAACAGGGCTTTGTCATAAGCCTTTTGGAAGGCATCAGCCGCCACCTGGTGGAAGCTCTGTTGCTGGCCATTGTAGACCGTATAGAGCCAATACAATTGAAATCCAAGTACCGCTATAGCAGTCGGTACCACGATCCACCATATTCTCCTGACGATTTTATCCATACTTTAAAGATACGGCCATGAATTGATAGCTGAGCTGTTCATTAAGGTTCATTAACATAATTGCAAGGCCTGTTAACAAGGAACATTTTTTGAAAATTTGCCGGAGACTATTATATTTGGGAGCAGATTTTCGGGATGTAGCGCAGCCCGGTAGCGCGCTTCGTTCGGGACGAAGAGGCCGCTGGTTCGAATCCAGTCATCCCGACTTTTGACGATTTAAATAACATCAAACCCTTGTAAATGATAGTGTTTACAAGGGTTTTTTATTTTTTCCGTATCAATTTATTGCAACAAATATCCAAGTTCTCGTGAGTAATTCCGTGAGTAATTTTTTTTGATACTTTTGACTCACGGAATAGCTAGTAATATACTGATTGTCAATATTTTGTATTGAAATAAGTAGCTATTGTTTAGCCTCGTTTGAAATCCTTTTCGGTGTATTTACGGCTGCTATTCTTAGGACGAGTTTAAACACGTTCAAATTAAATCGTTTTGTATGAGAACAGAAGCCACATTCTCCGTTGATTTTGTCATGCGCAAAAAGGAAAGCGACCCACATCGTGGATATATATACGCAAGAATTACGGTCGATGGAGACATCAAAGAATTATCCCTTAAGGAGGAAGTCAGTTCCGAAAGCTGGATACCGGGCAGCGAATGCTTAAAGGGAAGAGCTGCCGAAGTTCAGAAGATCAACAATTATATTGAAGACGTCCGTTCAAAAATACGGCAAAAGTACAGGGAGCTGCAAGATAGTGGTAAGCGGATGTCTGCTGATCTTGTAAAGCAGGCCTAGCTCGGGAAGTTCATAAAGAAATCCGGGCACACTTTAAATCAGTTGACCGCTTACCACAGGAAGATCAATACAGGTATCCTCGCAAAGGGCACGATGAAAAACTACGGTGCAACTGAAAAGTACTTCAAAAACTTTCTAACAACACAACTACATAGGGATGATATATTTCTAATTGAATTGGACTACGAATTCCTCACAGAGTTTGAGCATTATGTAAGAAACAATCCAATAAAGGCATCCGATCCATGTGTCGGAAATGGGGTTATTAAACATCTGCAACGGCTCAGGGGCATGGTTTCCTGGGCAAAAAAATTGAAATGGATAGAGATCGATCCCCTCGAAGACTACACGCAGAACCCTAAAAAGCCGAAGAGGAAGAAACTGGACCTTTATGAACTGATGCGCATTGAACAGCATCAACGAGCTGTGCGATGCCGGTGTCGGGATGGCCGCCCTGGAGAAACTGGCTGATGCCGATGCCTTCCGCTCGCTCCCTGGGGCCGGATCGCCGGCTGGGCCTTATGAGATGTTTATCCCATTACGATGCTATTGATGTATAAATACGTATAGCGCAAAATGAATAATTGATCGTTGTGAGTAAAAATTTATACAAAATACGCATTGCGTATTGTTTTTACAATCAATTGATTAACAGTGCTAATCGGGTTAATATTAAATATTTTGAAAATTGGACGATTGCGTCTATTTTCGAGTTATGGGCTATGTTAAACGACAGACAATCGACATATGGAAACAATTAAAATAGACAGTTTAGAAAAGTTAATTGAGTTGGTGACAACTGGAGAATTTGGATGCGGACACGTTGTTTTTCGTGGTGTGACAGACGCTAAAAATCATAAACTTGTTCCTTCTGTTGGACGAATTGACGAATCAATTTTATGCGGACTATCAATTGCTGAATACGAAAGAGAAACCTTAAACAGATTTAAGTTGAGAGCAAACTCGGAGATTAACCCTCAACCCAAAGACGATTGGGAATGGCTTGCATTAGCACAACACCACGGTTTGCCGACAAGACTTCTTGACTGGACTTCAAGTCCATTAATAGCTTTGTATTTTGCGACCAAACCTGAATTTCAAAATGATGGTAGTTTAAAAAAGTGTAATGACAATGGCGGTGCAATTTTTGCATTTCATACTTGTAGTTATTTGGACACAAGTTGTTTGGCTCCTCCGACAGACTTTACTGAGTTCGGACTCTTTTACCCTCCGCATATAACTAGACGAATAACTGGTCAGTTCGGACTTTTTTCTATTCAAGCCGACCCTACTAAAGAACTAAACGAAGAGATTGACGAGAACGAAGGAAACTGGATAAAGAAAATTGAATTTAGCTGCGAGACTGCTCAACAAATTCAAAAGCAACTTTACCTATTAGGTATTAGACACGAAACGGTATTCCCAGACCTTGACGGATTTACGTTTGACTTGAAAGTTAAATTTAATGTTACAAGTTGCCATACTGTAAAGAACTTATGCTGGTAGAGAGAAGAAACACATCTCGACAATAATTAAAAAATTATGCAAATATTTGAATTTGAAATTCCTGCCCACACAACAAGGCGAGAATGGGCAGTTTATGTAATAGTGGCACGACAAAACACAACTAACAATAAAATATTTTATGTTGGCAAGGTTGGCGACAACAGGGACGGATGTAATCCCATAATTTCTAGAATTGGAAACCATTTTTCTCATAACAAAATTCATTCACAATTGCGAAATAAAATATCAGAAACGACTTTGTTTGACTACAAGGTTTACTACGCAACATTTGGGCAATATAAAATTGAAACACAAAATACTGACAAAGAAAAAGTGAATGAACTTGAAAGACAACTAAACCGTTACATTCAACAAAATTTACAAACCTTGGACAACATAGAGTTTTTAAATCCTTACAAAGCAGTTGGAGTAAGCAAGAAAAAGGAAAATGACAGACAACAGTTACTAACTGAAGACGAACGAAAAAAACTTAAAGAACTTGCAGACAGAGCAACAATATAGAAACACAGCCTATAACAGGCGTTTGGCTCAATGGCGGGTGACGTAGTTAATTAAACATTCTACCTCACATCAACTTTTGTGGTGTATTGACAGTTTTGTGCTCCGAAATCCGCCACTGCGCCAAGCGCCAAACCGTTATGGGCAATTTTAAGACGACCACTATAAAATGAAAGAACCAATTGAAATATTAGTTTTGGAAAGACACATAATTAAGTTTTATGACGAAACTGATTATGCTTTTGGATCTTCTGACAACATCAAAAATTACGACAAGATTTTTACAAGTGGCGACAGCAACGTTTTGACAAGTCAAATTGGAGTTGAACTATTTGAAGATGAAAAATTAGTTACAAATTGCTTAATTGGTTCAGAAGGAGGAGTGACAGGGATAAATGACAATTCATTACTCATAAGTTATGGTGGAATCGTAATCTGTTGTGCAAACACCATATTTAAGCTAACAATTCCTGACTTAAAGTTGGAATGGAAAACAATCACTGATACGGCATCTTGTTTTGGTATTTACTACCTTGACAAAGATTATGTTGTTCACGGAGAGCTTGAAATTTCACGGCTTGACAAAAATGGTAAAATAATTTGGCAACAAGGTGGACGTGACATTTGGACAACAGCAGAAGGAATTGACGACTTTGCTGTTTATGACGACCATATTTTAGCGACTGATTGGAATTATAACAGATATAAGTTTGATTTTGACGGCAAACTATTAGAAGAATACAAAGTTGAGCCAACCAAGACAACACAAATAATAGAAGAACAGGCAAAAAAGAAATGGTGGAAAATATGGTAATAAGAAAAACTGGCCATAACATCATATTGGTAATAGTGGAGCTGACAGTTATAAACTCAACATTTGTAATTTTATTGGGCATGTGCAAGTGTTGATCTGACGTTTTTCAAATGCACCACATTCGCCAATACGTAAAACGTTAGCAGCTATATTAAGAACACTCCAACTTAGACAATGACAAATCAGACAACAAAAGAATATCTAAATTACTTCGTGGCTTCTCAAAAGCCAAACTTTGCGGTAATGTTAAAAGGGAAATGAGGTGCAGGGAAAACATATTTCATTAGAGGAATAATTGAAGAATGGGAAAATGCACATGTAATTGAAGAAGGCGATATAAATTTAAAACCCGTGTATGTTTCACTTAATGGCGTTGCTAAAAAAAAGTGAAATTATTGAATCTCTAAAGGCTAAAATATCTCCATTTCTATATTCGAAAGGTGCAAAATTCGCATCCGACATTTTCAAAGGTTTTATCAAATCAACGTTAAAAATTGATTTTGACTATGACAAAGACAATAAAGCTGACGGAAGTATCAATATAAAATTTGATCCAATCTCTATTTTCAAATCTTCAAATGATAAAATCAAAGGGAATCGTATAATGATATTTGATGATGTTGAACGTTGTAAAATCCCACTTGACGAACTATATGGTTTTATTAATGATTTTGTAGAACATTAGCAATGCAAAGTAATCTTGATTTCTGACGAGGACTAGTTAGATGGCTTGGGCAGTTCGCTTTTCAGTTAAAGGATTGCCTAAACTTCAAAGGTGAAACATTTGTCTTTGTCTTGAACAGTTTACTGAACGATTGTGAATGTTCAAAGCCCAATTCATAGGCTATTTCGCTTACGGAAAGGTTTGTAGTAGATAGTTTTTCCCTGGCTTTTTCTATCAGTTTATCATGTATGTGTTGCTGTGTGCTTTGACCAGTTACCATTCTAAGCAAACTTCCTAGATACCCCCTCGAAATATTTAGTTCTTGCGATACATATTGAACAGATGGGAGGCCCCTTATTGCCAAATCGTCCCTATTAAAGTAATCTGTCAACAGTTTTTCCAAACGTTCCAAAATCTGATGATTGGCTTTTTCCCTTGTGATAAACTGACGATGGTAGAATCGCTCTGAATAACTAAGCAAATTTTCAATATGTGTAATAATGATTTGTTTACTGAACTTATCAATATTGGAAAGATACTCCTGCCTGATATTGTGTATAATGCCACTTAGGGTTAATTCTTCTTTTTCCGATAACAGTAACGCTTCATTTACCGAATAATCAAAAAATTCATAGCGCTTGATTGTTTTTGCCAGCGGTGTGTTCCAAATAAAGTCAGGGTGAAAGAGCAATATCCAACCTGATTGTTTTCCCGGATTTTCTTCTTCTATGATTTCAAGTTCGAGCACCTGGTTGGGCGACATAAAGAACAGCACACCTTCATCTTCAAAATCGTAGTGCATCTGTCCGTATTTATACTTCACACCTTTCAAACGTTTCATTGCAATAAAATAAAAATCAAAGACCGTATTCATAGCGATGGGGTCGGGCAGCTTCGTAAAATCGTCTGTAGTGACAACGCTAACCAAAGGGTGTTCGGGCTTAGGTAAACCTCTTAGCCGATGAAACTCGCTGATTGATTTTATCCTTCGCGGTTTTGTATGTGCCATATACAAAGTTAATTATTGTTGATGGTATGCTCTTGCAAATTCCTTTGCAAATTCTTTTAGTTTTGTTTTACCTAAGATGGGTCTGTTTCTGAGATAGTTCTCAAATGTTTTTCCGCTGTGCGTCTCCATCTGCATTCTTACAAAATCATGTGCAAGCTGTTGTGGAAAGCCTGATTGAATTAATCCGTTTAGTAATTGATCTTCTGAAAGTGTTATCCATTGCAGGTCGGGCTTGCCGATGGCTTCACCTAAAATTTTTGCTGCTTCATTACAGGTTAATTCTTCGCTTGCTACGTAACGGACTTTTGTCCCTTGAAACGGTGCGGTCAATTCTTCAAGAGCTGCGTCGGCAATATCGGTTGGTGAAACAAAAGCAATTTTATCGCTTCCGCCATAGCCTGCCATTAGTACGCCGTGTTCTTTTATGGTTTTAATATCATTGTAAAAATTTGTGTAAAAAGAACCGGGACGTAGCTCGATAACTGTTCTGTCTGATAGTTGATTTAGTAGAGGCGAATCTTTCACATTAGCCGCCCAGCCGGTTAGAAATACTATTTTTTTGATTCCATTCAGCCTGATTGCTTGCACATAATTAGTTTCAATATTTTTGAAATAAGCTGTTTGGTCTTCTTCCATAAAATTGAAGGGTATCATACAATACACAGCATCCGCACCTGCAAAAGTTGTTGTTAGAAAATTAATGTCGCTAATTGAGCCGATTGCAGCTTTGCCACCAATGGCTTCAATCTCTTTTTGTTTGTCGGGATTGCTACTGATAACGGTTACCGAATGTCCTTTCGCAATTAATTCTATTGCAAGTGGTTTGCTAATATTCCCCAATGAGCCTGTTAAAACGATTTTCATTTTTATTATTTTGTTTATACAAAGTTGCGGCTTCCTGTAAGGATAAATGTATCCGGAATGACTATTATCGTAGTCAAAATGAAATGCCTGGGGATGACATACTCCTGGTTAGATACAATAAAAAATATTCGAAAAAATCTCCATGTTTGCCAAATGGCAAATAGTGTTGATGTATATTAATAAAACATTGTATTTACGGCTACAGTTCTCTATCTGATAGCAATAATTACAAAATAAATAAAAATGTCAGTAATAAATATGAGTGTTTACCCGGTATTAGTATTTAAGTTACCGGGTAAACACTTTTGAAAATTTATTATTTACGAAATAGAATTGTAGTCGAATAGGGAAGGTATTATAATAAGCCCGAGTCCACTATAGATGTTGCCATCATTGGTGTAAATGAGACTATTTCCCAGCCTTCAATTCCTCAATCTCTTCCTTTAGTTGGATGACATACAAAGTGAGTTCTTCTATTTTCTGCAACAACTTCTGGTTCATCTCGCTCACGTCAACCCCCTCTTCATTGACTTCCTCGGTAGAAGGGATACCGGGCAAATGTTTATTTTCTTTTATGAAGCTGGCTAATTCGGCTAAACTCGGTAAATCGTAGCCAGGCTCAAACACGAAATCTGCCCAACCGTTTTGTGTAACCCTGATTTTTTTCGCAGTCACCTCGCCGTTAACGGACAATAGGGATTGGGGAGCTGTCGTTCCAATGCCGATATTGCCATTATTCATTACGTATAAGACATTATTCATGGTTGGCGCACTAAGAGAAAAGCCGGTACTTCTTTTTGCAGTCAACTGCCAATTACCATTTAAAGTACTAAACATGATTCCCGCAGTAGCTGCCGGGTTATCCAGGTTGTTTTGAACCCGTAAATATGTATCCCCGATTACATCTTTCTTTAAATGTAGCAATGAGCTTGGGTTAGCGGTACCTATACCGATAGAACCGTCCAACGTAATACGCATTCGTTCAGTTCCCCCGCCTGTACCTAGGATTAAATTACCGGCGGTATTATTATTCTTTATAAATGCATTTCCATCTTTTTGTTGATATATCTGCAAATAATCCAAGCCGCTAAAATCGCCGTTCACTCCATCTATGGAGAAACCTGCTGCGTTAGTCGTCGTGGTACCAGTTTGACCAATATTCAAATAGGTATTACCGCTGCCTATAATGTAACTCGTACTATTGATCTTGAAAGATGCGGGTTGTATGGAGGACGATTGATTCTCTATATAATCTTGTCCATAAGCATAATTGACTAAGGTCAACAAAATAATGAATGATAAATATTTCATAGTTAGGAATTTTAAAGCTAAAGATATAAATTTTCAACATTTGTATAACCAAAATCCTCAATCATTTAGCAAGTGCATTAGTTTTTTAAATTAATCGGGCCAACATTTTTCTGCTGAATCTGTACTTTCCTATATTATAATAGTTTACATCATTATTCCAATTTCATTTACTAAAAATAAATTTTGCGAAACCGATTAGTTGCACGTATATTTGCAACCGAACGGTTTCTTTATTTAAAATATTATTCATGAAAACTAAGATCCTTTTTGTTTTATGTTTGTTGACCGGTATTATGTTTATCAACGCCGGTTTAGATAAGTTTTTCCACTATATGCCTCTACCTGCCGATATGCCGGAGAAGATGGTGAAAGCCGGGATGGCATTCCTGGAAATAGGCTGGTTACTTCCGCTCATTGCGACTTTTGAGATCGTGGGCGGGGTGCTGTTGATATTTAAGAGGACAAGGGCCTTAGGCGCCATCGTTCTTTTCCCGATTTTGTGCGGTATATTACTGTCAAATATTACCACTGCTCCGTCTGGTTTACCAATTGCATTGGTGATCACGGCCATAATACTATGGGCAATGTTCGATAATAAGGATAAGTATTTACCATTGATACGGACATAATACGATTAAATAACACCCTTCTGATGAGACGAGATATTTTTCAGGCAATCGCTGATCCGACACGCCGGGCTATCATTGCATTAATTGCCTTGCATGCGATGACGCCCAATGCCATCGCGGAGCATTTTGCTACGACGCGTCAAGCCGTTTCCAAGCACTTGAAAATTTTGACGGAATGTGAGCTTGTGAAGCCTGAGCAACGTGGCCGGGAAATATATTATCAATTGGAAATTGACAAGATGAAGGAAATTGATAAGTGGCTGGAACAATTCAGGCAGATTTGGGAAAGCCGCTTCGAACAACTTGATCAACTTTTAGCTTCCATAAAAAAGAAATAGAAATGAACCCTAATGTACAATTTGATTTTATCGCTGATAAACAAAAGAATACCCTCACGATTCGAAGGGAGTTTTTAGCCGAACGCGCCTTGGTTTGGCGCTGCTATACCGAAAGCGAATTACTGGACCGTTGGTTTGCGCCTGCCCCGCTTAGCACGAAAACAAAATCGATGGATTTCCGTGAAGGTGGGCATTGGCATTATGCCATGGTGGAGCCCAACGGTACGGAATATTGGGGGCTCATGGATTATATTAAAATTGAACCCGTTAATTATTACACTGCTCTCGATGCTTTCAGCAATGCCGCGGGCGAAATTAACCAGGATTTACCCCGCGCGGAATGGCTCGTAACTTTTACCGATAAGGACGAAAATGCTTTGGTGGAAACGGTAGTTACTTATAAGTCGCTTTCTGATTTGGAAACGGTTATCCAGATGGGCATGGAACAGGGGATGATATCTACCCTGGAAAAGTTGGATGAATTGCTGCTTTCCCTTGTTAGTGGTGATATGTAATATTCTTAAATTAGTTTATAAATTAAAACATTATTGTCCGAGTAAAATTGAATTAAAATTACTTGGATTCCTTACCTGGTCAAGGACATAAGCGAAGGATGATGCATTCACCCCCCCGCCAAGAGAACCGTGAAACTTCGCACCGTTGATAGCGAACGGAAGCTGGGCGATACAGTAGTACAAAAGCTGGATCGAGCGATCAAATTGGCGGCCGTGATGGCCAATTTGTGCCCTTTTTTGGTACCTTTTTTGGGCAAGCAAAAAAGTACAAGAAACGAGCAGATGAACATTGAATCGAACTATCGAGGCGACGATAATTTTTTCATTGAAAATTTAGTCGGACAATAATGAAATTAAAACTTTAAAATATGAGTAACAAAGTAACAGTTACGGCCACCGTAAATGCAGATAGCAAAAAAGTTTGGGACTATTATAATCAACCCGAACATATTACGAAATGGAATTTTGCAGATCCTTCCTGGCATTGTCCTTCCGCCACAAATGATATGCGTGTAGGTGGAAAATATGTATCAAGAATGGAAGCGAAAGACGGAAGTTTTGGCTTTGATTTTGAAGCTACATACGATGAAGTAGTAGAAGGGAAGAAGTTTACCTACACGATGCCAGGTGGGAGGCAAGTAACTGTTGTTTTCAATGGGAATAACGGTTCAACCGGAATTGACGTAACTTTCGATGCCGAAACCGAAAATCCAATTGAAATGCAACGTGATGGTTGGCAAGCCATCCTTGACAATTTTAAGAAGTACACGGAAGCGAATTAACCGGTTGAAGGCCAATCGCCCGGCAAGGCGCTAAATATACACCCGGCTAAATTGGGTACCATGGATCAAAAGAACCGCTCTGCGAAGATCATTACCAAAGTTGTATTGATGCTTTCCCTTGTCAGTTTATTTACTGATGTAGCGAGTGAAATGTTGTATCCCGTGATGCCTATTTACCTCGAAAGCATTGGTTTTTCCATTGTTTTAATCGGTATCTTGGAAGGTTTGGCTGAAGCCGTGGCAGGTTTAAGTAAAGGATACTTTGGTAAAATGTCGGATAACTTGGGGTTTCGCTTACCTTTTGTTAGATGGGGGTATTTTCTTAGCGCCCTGTCAAAACCGATGATGGCTATCTTTACTTTCCCTGCCTGGATTTTTTCGGCACGGACGATTGACCGGCTTGGAAAAGGTATCCGGACCGGTGCTAGGGACGCCATGTTATCCGCTGAGGCTAGTGCTCAAACCAGGGCCACGGTATTTGGATTTCACCGTTCAATGGATACTTTAGGTGCGGTGATGGGACCAATTATTGCGCTTGTATTCTTATATTTCTATCCCGCTCATTATAAAACATTGTTTTTACTGGCGTTCTTCCCGGGTTTGACGGCTATTTTAATTACTTTCTTGTTGAAGGAAAAACCAGTGGCTACGCGCATTCATAAGGTTAGAACTTCTTTTTTTGATTTCTTCCGTTATTGGAAAACCAGCCCTAAATTTTACCGGGGATTGGTAATAGGATTGTTGTTATTTACCTTGTTTAATAGTTCAGATGTTTTTCTTCTTTTAAGGCTGAAGGAGAGTGGCATGGATGATACCTATACTATCGGTATTTATGTTTTTTATAACCTTGTTTATGCAATTGCAGCCTATCCCCTGGGTATCTTGGCGGATAAACTCGGTCTAAAAAATATCTTCATTGCTGGTTTAGCCATATTTGCAATGGTGTATGGCGGTATGTCGATAAGTTCAGGGATGATAGGGTTTATCTTGCTATTTTTTCTTTACGGCATTTATGCTGCTGCAACCGAAGGGGTATCTAAAGCATGGATCAGTAACCTGGTAAACAAGGGAGATACAGCAACTGCTATCGGTACTTATACAGGTTTTCAAAGTATCTGTTCTATGCTTGCCAGTAGTATTGCGGGATTGCTTTGGTATCAATTCGGATCCCGGGCTATGTTTTTGACAACTTCTTTGGCTGTATTACTGGTAATAATTTATGTTGCATTGCTAAAGAGTGATAAGGACATAAACATGGCCTAACCCCGGGGTACCATGTTTAACTTCGCAAGCTATTTAAGGCATTTTACCAGGTGGTATTTGAAATCGTTTTTTCTAATTAGCGGGTTACAGGAAGCCATGACAAAATATTCCTTGATATAAATGCTGATCAAAGGCCATCTCTCTTAATGAACCTAGTTGCACTTTTATTTTAGCGCCATAATTTTTATAGAATAAGGTAATGGCGTTTGGGTAGATCTCTATTCCCGTCACCCCGATGCCTTGCCAGGAGAAAATCTGCGCATTCCTGTAGTAATCGATACCTGGAATAAGGATATCCCCGCAAGGAAGTAACCGGGAAATAATACCCACCACGTAAAGGGCAAAAAAAATATGCTGGTACTGTTTGACAACAATACCAGCATAAACCGTCTTTTACAGATTGAAGTGTTCCGTTTATTTATTCCGGATACTATCCACGACTACCTTGTAATGCGGGTCCTCCAATACGTTTACCTCGATTAAATTGTCCGCATTTTTCAACAGCAGTTTGCAATCTTCACTAAGATGCCTGAGATGTAGCCTCTTATTTAGTTTACTGTAACGTTCTGTCAGTTTATTTAATGCTTCGATTCCGCTCATATCTGCCACGCGGCTATCTTTAAAATCGATAATTACTTCCCCCGGGTCGTTGGCAACGTCAAATTTTTCATTGAACGCGCTGATCGATCCGAAAAACAAGGGGCCGTATATTTCATAATGCTTAATCCCGTGTTCATCGATGTATTTTTTGGCGCGGATTCTTTTCGCGCTTTCCCATGCAAACACTAACGCTGAAATTATGACACCTATCAATACTGCTAAGGCTAAATTATGTAAGAAAATAGTTACGGCAGCCACCAGTATTCCAACAAAAATATCATGCCTCGGCATCTTACCGATCATGCGCAAACTGACCCATTCGAATGTACCGATCGATACCATGACCATCACCCCCGTCAATGCAGCCATCGGTACCTTCTCGATCAATGAAGATCCGAACATGATAAAAACCAGGAGCATTACCGAGGCTACGATACCTGATAACCTGGCCCTCGCGCCTGCCGAAATATTGATTAGGCTCTGCCCGATCATAGCACAGCCGCCCATCCCGGAAAATAGCCCCGTAACGATATTGGCCATACCTTGGGCTGCTGCCTCTTTATTGCCGTTACCGCGGGTTTCAGTGATTTCATCGATCAGGTTTAAGGTTAACAGGCTCTCGATTAAGCCTACACCCGCAACAATTGCGGCATAAGGAAAGATAATCTGAAGCGTTTCGAAATTAAATGGAATTGCCGGTATATGGAACGGCGGGAAACCGCCTTTGATAGAAGCTACGTCTCCAACAGTTCGGGTGTCTACCCCGAAGCCGATCACGATAGCCGATATAACTAATATAGCTGCCAAGGAAGAGGGAAATGCCTTCGTAATTTTGGGCAAACCCCAAATGATGAGCATGGTTAATAATACGAGGCCTAACATGGTATATAATTGGGAACCCGTCATCCAATGTAGTATCCCGGCTGCATCGGCAGTTTTGAATTGTACTAACTGCGCCATGAAGATGATGATTGCCAAACCGTTTACGAAACCGAACATTACGGGGTGCGGGACTAGCCGGATGAATTTTCCCAAGCGGAGCATGCCGGCGATGAATTGTAATATACCGGCCAATATCACCGTCGCAAATATATATTCCACCCCGTGGGTTTTGGCCAATGCCACGATCACAACTGCCACGGCGCCGGTAGCGCCGGAAATCATACCGGGGCGGCCACCGAAAATGGATGTTACAAAACCCATTGTAAAGGCTGCATACAAACCTGTTAATGGCGATAGCCCGGCAATAAATGCAAAGGCTACTGCTTCCGGTATCAAGGCCAAGGCCACTGTTAGCCCGGATAAAACCTCGGTTTTGTAATTTACTTTTTGCTTGAAGTCAAATAAATTTAGATAAGCCCTCATATAGATGGTTTATGTTGAAACGATTGCAATAAATTATTTGGATAATAAATGGATTATGCTACAATGCCGGTTGGCAATGCTGCTCTAGTTAGCCGTTTTAGAACCTGCTATCAAGGTGGAGTAGGACGTGTATGTTGAGTAATAACGCGCATATAGAGGCGCAAAGGTAGGCAAAATATTCTTAAATGCAAGTGTTCTGTAGATGTTGAACGCTTAGTTTGGTGCGGCGGCATTTAAAATAGAATGGCGTGTTGCATACTATAAGATACGATCATTATAATATACAACACGCGGTATGTTGGATTGACTTGTGGACGAAATTATTCGCCGCTATGCGATTTTAGCCATTCTAACCTGCGCTGATCCGGCAAATGCTTCACTTGAAAATGCTCGAAAACTGCCTCGAAACCATTCCCGTCGGGACTGGCGCCCATCATGCCAACTTGCACGGGGATATTATCCTGCAAATGTGCATTCCGCATCATGGTGTAAGTAATATCATCATATGAATAAAATATTTCTACGGCATCAAGCCTGCGGACAGCCTTAATCCACACGTAGGGTAGGGTTTTATCCAGCGTAATAACGCTCCAATCACTTGTTTTATGGGTAACAACCGTACTCAAGTTGAATTTCCCGTCTACATATTCTACCCCCGCTTTTATGTAATTCTCATGATCTATCCGGATCATTAGTCCCATTTGATCAAACCTGGCCTTGTAATTCCCCGTGATTTTTACTTTCACTTCAAACTCGCCGCCGTAGTTTGCATAATAAAACGGTGCATCATCTACCGTAAAACCGTAATGCGAAATACGCCAATAGTCGCTTTGCGGTGTAACAAACATTTTCAATACGCCGTCCTGGATATCCCATTTCCCAGGTTCATTGAACCAATGCATCTTTTCCAAACTTTGAGCGGAGAGTAAGCCGGAACTTGTTAGAATCAGCAAGCAGGCAGCTACGATTTTCTTGATCATTATTTTAATTTTCCTTTTAGAATTGTAAAAGTACTTCCACCGCTTGCGGCGCACAATACTGAAAAATAACCATAAGCTGTAACTTTGAATGCCATGGATATTGCCAAGACCTTACATAATAACTTATTGCACCAGGATTTTGAGGATGCGGGGGCATTGCTCTCCGCCTTGTCCGAGTGCCAAAGCATAGCAAGGAATTATGCTAAATTGGAAAACGGCATAGCTGTTTTAAGTGATCTCGTATCGAATAAAAGTTACATTTTTTACGGGGCTTTGGCTGAAATGTTGGCCCTGGCCCGCGGTAATACGGAGAAGGAAATCGATTCAATATGGGAAGAGGATATCCTCGGTTGTATCATACCGGGCGATTTGCAAGCTAAATACGCGGTCGAATACCGTTTTTTCCAGTTATTGAAACAACTGCCCATCAAGGAAAGGGTTAACTATCATGCCAATATCCGGCTCCGTATGCGCAACGGCGCCGGGATCATAATTCCCGTGATACACCGGATATTTTACCTGTATAGTTTGCCTAACAGTAGCCTTGGATTAACGCTTTGTTTATACCAAGTAGATTATAGTCAACAGGGGAGAGAATCGCAAGACAATTTTATCGTGAATACAGCAAATGCCGAATTAATCCGAATGCCACTTTCCCCGGCGAACGGTTTGCTTTCGGAAAGGGAAAGAGAAGTGTTGAAATGTATCAGGCAAGGTAAAATGAGTAAGGAGATCGCCGGGATTTTGAAGATTAGCGTCAACACCGTAAACCGCCACAGGCAAAACATCCTGGCTAAATTGATGGTTGATAATTCTATGGAAGCCTGCCGGGTCGCGGAGTTGATGCAATTAATTTGAACTATACTATTGTAAGGTGAGATTCTTCTACCCGCCATTTTTTGGGAAATCTGTGCCGGGTTACAGTAGGAAAATTCGCTGAGGTAAGGAGAAAACAGCTTTGCATTGCTAAAATAGAAAAGGTAAGATGATCAATTTTTATTGATGGACTATCCCATGAATCTTTGATAACGGTAGGCCAGGTGCTTTAAATAATTGTATTTTAATGCATCTAAACTATCCTTATGAGATTTGGAATTTTAATGGTTTTGGGTTTATTGTTTGCAAATGCCCATCAATCAAAAGCCCGCGGGTTAACCTACACCCAAATCCCGGAAGCATTGCTTGGCGAATGGTTTGATGCCAAGACCGGGGATTTTACATATGCTTTTTACAAAGATGAACTAATCTACCACGAAACTCTTTGGCATTACCAAGATATAAAGCAGAACGGAAGATACCTGGTACTGACTATACAAAATGAAAGGGGGAGCCGGGTTGCATTAAAGCTTGACTTTGGGAAAAAAGGGTTGAAAATATCAAGTTCAAAGAATGAATCAGGGCATTATGCCAGGGAAGTAGAAGAAGGCTCGGTGAAGCACCGTTTGCGCAGGTACGATGGTAATGTCCTTAAAAATGATACCGTTTATTATTCAGGTTATATAGTCAATCATTCTGAAAAGGATTCCGTCATCACGGTTTTAAATAACAATATCCTTAATAATTACCTCGGCGCCAGCCAGGAGTCTTTTAGGATAAAAGTACAACCCGGTGGGTACTTCAACGCTAAAATACCGGTGGCCTGTCCCGGGTACTTGCAAGCTGTTGGCCCATATCACGGTTTTAATGTTTACGTGGAACCCGGTACGCATTTATTCGAGATTTTTAAGCCGGGTAAACCCGCATATGGTGGCGATGGTGGCCTGTTGGCAAGGGAAAATTGGATATTTGCCGGGAATATCGATTATTTAAGTGATCCTTTGAATTATTTAGACAAGGTCAAGGGATTATCTCCTGCCGCGTATAAAGTTTTCTTAGATCAATATAAAGCCCGGCAATTGAGGTTTTTAGACTCCGTAAACGCTTCGAAGTCCATCAGCCCCAGGACTTACCAGGTTCAGCAACTCAATATTGAATATTCGATCGCTGCTTTCAAATGCAGGTATAATGATATCATGTACAAAGCCTCCAAAAAATTAGGAGGAAATTACGAGGCTGTCAAGCTGCCCTTTTCTTATTTTGATTTTGTGGATTCCTTACCGGTTAACGACCTGGGCATTATCGCACCGGGTTACACGGGCTTTATCCGGAGAATGAAGAATATGAAAGATGTGGACAATGATTTTAAGCAACCTTACCAGGATCCAACAATGGATTCACTTTTAACGGTTTTTAGATGGACGAAGGATCTAGCCACGATCCTGGATGCAGAAGACCTTAACTTTATCAAGTTATTATTGCGGGCAACTCCACAGGAGAAAGATCAACTTATTCAGAATAATCCTTCGGCAATAAATTCTTACCTTGATAAATATGCTTACCTGTCTATCATCCCCCAGGTGGTAAGGTTTACTAAGACTTTCCTTAAAGACAGTTTTCATATTGAAAGGGGGCTCACTGCTGACCTGGTTGCATCATCCGATATCATGCTACAATGTGCTGGCCATGGTATACAATTGCCCGCCGAATTCTTCGGTAAAGAGGTGGCATTATTTAGTAACGAAGTAGTAGCTGAAAAAACATTTTCCTTATATAATATGACCATGATTCCACAAATGGCAAAAGAAAAAGAGGCTGCGAAAAAAAGGAAACGTAGGAATATGGATTGGAACTATATCGACCCAGAAGGAATCATCTCCAACGATACAATTGCAAATAATGGATATACCCTTGTGTTTATAAATAAATTCGCAGATCTGGACCCACTAGTCAAATCAAAGATGATCGAGGTGTTTTTTGCGGTGTACCCTGCGCAGGCTGAACTATATAACCCGGAAGCGCCGAAAGAAGTAATTTTTATCATGGATCCCGGCTTTGAAGGCGTAGCGGCATCGGCAAATAATATTACGCGGTTCAATTCCAATTGGTTTGTTAGTCACCCGACCGACTACGATGTTGTCACCCACGAGGTAATGCATATAACACAGGCATACACCAAGGTAAATTACCAACCTCTTTGGGTAACCGAAGGTATCGCGGATTATGTTCGATATACTTTAGGGCGGTATAATAAGGAAGCAAATTGGTACTGGCCCGATTACAAGGCTGGACAGAATTATACCGATGCATATAGAATAACTGCCCGCTTTTTTTACTGGTTGGAAACGAAAAGAAAAAAGGGGATCATGCAAGCGCTGGATAAAGCTATGCGGGAAGGTACTTATGACGAAGATTTCTGGTCGAAAGAAACGGGAGAATCCATTAACGAGCTTTGGAACAGTTACAAGGAACATCCTTCAGTAGATTAATTTCATGAATGATTAATAGTTTTTATGTATAAATAATATTGTTGTCCGATTAAAATTGATTTAAGCTTTGCTGTATTCCTTGCCAGTTATGGAATACCAGCTAAGGATGATATGTTCTACATACGGGGTAGCTCCCCCCAAGAAAACAAGAATGCTCTGCACTTTTGATAGCGAACGAAGGCTGGTGATACAGTAGTACAAAAGCTGGATCGAGCGATCAAATTGGCGGCCGTAATGGCCAATTTGTGCCCTTTTCTTGTACTTTTTTGGGCAAGCAAAAAAGTACAAGAAACGAGCAGATGAACATTGAATCGAACTTTTGAGGGATCAAATTGCTCCCCGGTTAAAATTTAGTCGGACAATAATGATTTATAATAGTGTTCTTTTAGGATTTCATTAAGAAACTTTTTAGTAGCAGCCTTGTTATATAGATGTATTTAATGAAACTTAAATCTAGAAACTATGAGCACTCAAACAGCATCATCACAATCCAAAAGTGCTACTGTAAAGAAAGAGGTGGCACGATTACTAGGGGAAATATTTGCTTTTAATAATAGTCTGAAACTCATTCATTGGGGCATTACCGGGGAAGGGAGTTACGCTGCCCATATTTCTTTGGACCAGGCCATCGATACTTTACAGGAGGCTACAGACAGCTTGGTCGAAACAACGATGGCCAGTCTCGGAGACCTTGATATTGTGTTGCCGGAAACAAAACGTCCTGCTAATTATGTCAAGCATATTGAAGGTTTTTACGACCATGTTGAATCCCAGAGGCATATTTTTACGGAAACCTTCACACAATCTATCTTCGATGATTATCAAGAAGGCGTCAAGCAATTACTCTTCAGGTTGAAGCGTTTACAATAAGTTCGTTTTTCATTTTTTATCATTGTTGCCCGGCTTGAATTAAATTAAATTAAATTTACTTGGATTCCTTACCGGGTCAAGGGCATAAGCGAAGGATGATCTATTCAGCCCCGCCAATAAAACCGCGGAACTTCGCGCTGTAGATAGCGAAGACATACAGTAGTACAAAAGCCGGATCGGGCGATCAAATTGGCGGCCGTGATGGCAAATTTGTGCCATTTTTTGGGCAAGCAAAAAAGTACAAAGAAATGTGCAGGTGGACATTGAATCGAACTTTAGAGGCGATGATAATTTTTTTTTGAAAATTTAGTCAGACAATAATGATTTTTTATAATGACCCGGGTTTTTATAAAGCCCGGGTCTTTTAATTCTTATTGGGCTGCTGGAACTTTCTACAATGGTATAAAGGAAAATACCCGGATGCGATAATCCTTGCATTATGGAAAGAAAGGCAATTAACAGTTGTAACCTTTAATCAGGCTGTCTTCCCTTTCAGTAAAGCATATATTGCCATGGCATGGCCATGACCTAATTGAAATTCATCCTTCAACCAATTCGTGATTTGAGTAGCTTTTACACCCTCCTTAATCAACCCTTTTTCGGTAAAACCTTTTTTATCCGCCATCTTTTTAAAATCTTCCGGTGATTTACCCGTTTTAGTTTGGATATTGTCGAGGTATGCTTGAAATGACATGGTTGCTATATTTAAGTGATTTATAAGTTCGCTGTAAAAGTATTTCAATTTACAGTTAAATTAACAGGTCTATTGCGACAATCTAAGGGGCATAAAACATTTATTTTTACATATCGTTTCCCTATTTGCCGATTAAATTACCCAGTATTAATACGATATTCCTATCATTATAGTTATTTACTTTAAAGTAATTATTTTTCAGCTAGATAATATATTCACGCCTCCAACATTAATTATATGAAGACTGCCGTTTGGCAAAAGATAATTTTGCTACTCTTTATCAATTTCACGATTTCATTTTTAGCAGCAAAGGCCCAGTTGAGATCAGGCCTAGCCGGTGGGGAAAAAATAATGTCACGGTATGATATGGTTTGGGATTCGATGAGTACAAATTATTACACCGGGATTTTGCTGGGTAATGGACAACTCGGCGCTAATATCTACAAGGAAAATGCTCGCTCGGTTCGCATAGATATTGGTAGGACGGATGTGACGGACAACCGGGAAGAGTTATTCCCCGGGGTCTCGAAGCTTTATACAAAGGCGAGTTTGCCAATAGGTCATTTTAGCTTGATCTGTAAAGATGAAATTCGCAGTGTAAACGCCCGTTTGGATTTGTACAATGCCCAGGCCAGGGGCCAGGTAATAACGTCTTCAGATACTATATCATTCATCGCTTACGTACCGGCAACCAGGAATGTGATCGTGGTTGATTATAAATCCACTAAGCCGGTTAATGCCCCGACGCTGAAGTGGAATCCCGGGCGAAGCATTTCCCCGAGGATGTTGCAAAGCTATCCTTCCGATAAACCGGAAAATTTTCCCGGTAATCCTGCACCTAGCCGATTGAAGGTGGAGGGCTATGAAGTTAGTCACCAGGCGCTGTTAAATGATGGTGGCTACGCCACTGCATGGAAATTGCTTAAAAATGACGGGGGAGAAAGTGTATTGATTAGCATTGGCTATGATAGTCATGGTAAGACGGACGAAATCAAGGAAGCCATTAACGATATCAAAAACTACCTGGACATGCCGCGCGGGAAAAGTTTATCGGAACATAAAAATTGGTGGCATAAATATTTCCGAGCAAGTACGATAAATATCCCTGACCAGAGAATGCTCTCTTTTTACTGGGCGCAACTGTATAAATTGGCCTGTATAACCGGGCAGGGAAAACCCATGATAGACCTTCAGGGCCCCTGGACGAACCCTACACCTTGGCCCGCCATTTGGTGGAATCTCAATACGCAGCTTTCATATTCGCCGGTATTTTTGTCAAACCACTTGGAAATGGGGCAATCGTTATTTAACGCTTTATTAAGTCACCAATCAGCGCTGCTTGAGAACGTTCCCCCGGGTTGGAGGTCCGATTCCGTAATGGCCATGGCTAGAACATCTTCCTTCGATTTAAAAAGTCCTATCACGGACGAGGCTGTCGCTAAAGGTAACTTCGAACCCGCGAATCTTACGTGGACATTGTTTTATTACTATCAATATTTTAGCTATTCGGGTGATACCGCCGCATTAAGAAAAGATATATACCCTTTACTAAAAAAGGCCGTTAATTTTCTAATTGTTATCTTGGAAAAAGATCAACAAGGCATTTACCATGTACCTAATTCTTTATCCCCGGAATATAAATCGGCTGTTGATGCGCATTATACCTTGTCAAGTTTGCAATGGGGGCTCAAGACCTTGATTTCAACCAGTAAGCTACTGGGCATTGATCGCGGCAAGAGGGAATATTGGTCGTATCTTCAAAATCACCTGGCCCCGTACCCGGTAGATGAAACGGGATTTATGATCGGCAAAGATGTGGCATTGACTTCATCGCATAGGCATTATTCGCATCTATTAGCAATATATCCCTATCATTTGATCAACTGGGAACAGCCGGCTAACCGCGATCTAATCGAAAAGTCAATTGCTCACTGGATTTCCATGAAAGGCGCTTTACAGGGCTACACGTTTACGGGATCTGCTTCCATGTATGCCACTATGGGAAACGGCGATAAGGCTTACGAACTGTTAAACATACTGCTGGATAGATTTATTCAGCCCAATACATTATACCGTGAATCGGGACCGGTAATTGAAACACCCTTGGCAGCGGCCACCTCTATCTTGGAGTTATTATTACAATGTTGGGATGATAAAATCCGCGTATTCCCCGCGGTTCCATCGGGCTGGAAATACGCTTCTTTCAAAGATTTAAGAGCCGCGGGCGCTTTCCTCGTATCGGCAGTGCAGGAAAATGGGCATACGGGCTGGATAAAAATACAATCGCTTGCCGGGAATAAATGTAGTATTTTAACGGATATCCAAAGACCGCAAGTGCTCTCCCTTGAGGGTGAACGTATTCCCTTCGACGTTAAAATAGAAAACGGGAAGAGATTGATTTCATTTTCCACCGTGAAAAACCAGGTAATCAAGATCCTGAACCCGGATAGCAAAACGCCATATCCAAACGGGGCATTTCGTAATGCCACTATTCATGATGGATTCCATTGGGGATTAAATAAGTAAAATACCGGGCCTTTCATCGCTGGCAATAAAATAATAGTTACCTTCAACAAACTAGTTTTAGATCCGTATGATCGGGCTAAAACGTTTTGATGGTAGGGGAGTTGGCGAAAAAATGTTCTATATCAATAAATGCTTCGGTAACCTAAAAAAATGATTGATGAAACAACATGGTTATGCCCCGGTAAACGGCATTGAAATGTATTATGAAATTCATGGCTCAGGCAGGCCCATAGTATTAATTCATGGCGGTGGTTCCACGTTAGATTCGAGCTTTGGCCGGATAATACCGGAACTGTCTGCCAGTAGGCAAGTTATCGCGATGGATATGCAAGCACATGGCAGAACTGCCGACCGGGATACTGCCTTGAGTTTCGAACAGGATGCTGCGGATATTGAAGCGCTTTTGAAATTCTTGGAAATCGATCGCGCTGATTTTCTCGGTTTTAGTAACGGCGCTCAGACCTTGACAGCTTTAGCGCTTAAGAACCCCTCCATCATCAGGAAAATGATCCTGGCATCAACATTTTTAAACAGGGATACGGTACCACCCGGCTTCTGGGACGGTTTCGACCAGGTTACTTTAGATGCAATGCCCCGGGCAATGCAAGATGCCTTCCTGGAAGTTAATAATGACCCCGGTGCATTGCAAAATATGTTTAACAGGGATGTTGAAAGGATGGCGCATTTCGTGGGTTGGCCAGATGAAAAAGTGCGTACAATCGAAATACCCAGCCTTGTTATTACCGGGAATTATGATGTAGTTCCTGTAGAGATTGCCGTAAGGATATACCGTACCTTGCCAAATGCACAGTTGGCAGTATTTCCGGGCGGGCACGGCACATATATCGGTACCCTTGAGTCGATCAAGGGAAAGGAATTACCGAAAGCTAACGCCCTGGGTGTAATTGCCGCCTTCCTTGATGAAGAAGCCGATTAACGAAAGGTGAAATTTTGCTTAATTTTATATTCAACATGTAATTGATTAGCAGGATGAACGCTCCCATAGTATCGATTCAACGACATAAGGTAGAAGTTAGCCGCGCGGGAAACATGAGGATGGAGAATTTTTCTATCCGGCAAGAATTGCGTCCATATATCAAGAAAATTTTGGTGCTGCAAAGCTCGGATGGATCAAATAACCGGGTGTTACCGACTACTGGGATTTCGCTCGCGCTAAACCTGGAAGGGGCCGTTGCAGAAATGAACGAAAACGGTAGTACCGATTTTCCAGGTATGGCGATCTCGGGGTTGAGAAATTCTGCCCGGATCATGCAATATTCCAAATCCTCCGGCATCTTGTTGGTCATCTTTGAAGAGCTGGGCGCCGGAATATTTATCAATATACCATTACATGAATTATTCGGTGAAGTATTGGCATTCGACCAGGTATTTCCGAAAGCACTTACCCGGGAAATAGAAGATCATTTTTATAATCTCGGTACGGTGGCGGCGAAAGTTTCCTGGCTCCAGGATTACCTAGTAAAGCAAATTAAGGGGCATCAGCCCGATCTGCTGGTAGCCGAAGCAATCCGGTTAATGAACATACCGGGGCAAAATACCCGGGTAAAGGAAATATTACCCAGCCTGAACATCAGCCGTGACGCCTTCGAAAAGCGTTTCCGTAAAGTTACGGGCGCCAGTCCGAAACAGTTCTCGACCATCAAGCGTTTACACCGGGTAATTGCTTTGCAAGGACAGGTTGCATCATTGACAGAACTGGCTTACGAGGCCGGTTATTTTGATCAAGCACATTTTATCCACGATTTCAAAAAGTACACGGGGAAGGCGCCGGCAGAATTTTTCATGCAGAAAGATTGGTGGTAAAAAAGGGGTGAAAAACCAAGATTCAGTATTTCTACAGAATTAGAGGTATAAATTTATCAAAATTGACCGTATGAAAATTTTGATCATAGAAGATGAAACAGAGCTGGGAAAAAGTATCTTGGATTACTTGGAAGAAGAAAAGTATACTTGCGAATTGGCATACGATTACCGTTCCGCCTTGGACAAAATCGGTTCTTTCGACTATGATTGTATCTTGTTAGACATCACCTTGCCGGGTGGAAGCGGCTTGAATATATTGAAGGAATTGAAAAGGGATCGTAAAGACGATGGCGTGATCATTATCTCTGCTAAAAACTCCCTGGATGATAAAATTGCCGGTTTGCAATTAGGCGCCGATGATTACCTGGCCAAACCGTTTCATCTTTCGGAGTTGGGCGCCCGCGTGGCAGCAGTGATCCGGAGAAGGCAGTTTTCCGGTAGTAATCAACTGGCGTTTAATGAATTAGTGATCGATACGATGGCTAAAACGGTAAAAGTAAATGAACAGTTGGTAGAGCTTACCCGCAAAGAATACGGTTTACTGTTGTACCTGGTAGCTAACCAGAACAGGGTCGTATCAAAAAACGCGATCGCGGAGAACTTAGCCGGGGAAGAAGTGGATGCATTTGATAATTATGATTTTATTTATGCGCATATAAAGAATTTAAAAAGAAAGTTAACAGCGGCTGGTTGTGAAGATTATATTAAGTCGATATACGGAATGGGTTATAAGTTTTCAGCTTCATGAGGTTATTACAAAAAGCAAGTAGGCAATATTTTGTCTATTCTATCATCATAATTTTACTCACGATACCCATCTTCTACTTTACCATCATGGGTATCGTTAAAGAAGATATGGAAGAAGAACTGCGTGCCACGAGAGCGCAGGTAGCAAGTAAATTAGAACAACTAGCCCCCGGCGATAAAGTAAATTTCTGGATTCCGAACTTGGAGATTATAGAAATAGGGCCCGCACCGCTAAAAGATTCCCTTTATACAATTCATATCATCGATACCCTGACCAGGGAAAATGTGCCTTACCGGGTATTAGCAACGAACGTAATAGCCAAGGGCAGGTATTTTAACCTGCACATCCGTACTTCGCTCGTGGATTATAATTTCTTGATACAAGGGATATTGATCGTGCTTACTATTCTACTGGTACTACTTTTTATCGGATTGCAATGGATTAATTGGCGCTTGAACCGGCGACTTTGGAAACCGTTTTATAATACGTTGGAATCTGTAAAAAGGTACAATATTGAAGATCACACCAAGCTGCATCTCCCTACCACAGGGATTAAGGAAATGGATGATCTGAATCATAACTTGCGGCAATTAACAGAGCGGAATTACCAATCTTATACCAGCCAAAAAGAGTTCGCTGAGAATGCTGCTCATGAACTGCAAACCCCGCTGGCCATCATTCAAGGGAAGCTGGAATTGCTGATGCAAACCTCCCCGCTAACCGAACGGCAAGCCGTTTTGATTGATGAATCTGCCGATGCCGTCAGGAGGATGGTAAGGTTAAATAAGTCGCTGGTTTTACTGACCAAAATCGACAATAACTTATTTACGCAAGTAGAAGAAGTGCCCTGTAACCAGATCGTTGATCAATTTATGGATCAATACCGGGAGCAGTTGGCCAAGAAACACTTGCATCTAACGATCCGGCATACCGGTAATTTGAACGTGATAGCCAATAAGGCGCTGATCGAAATATTAATTAATAACCTTATCGTTAATGCGATCAGGCACAGCACGGAGAACGGCATACTGGAAACCACCGTTAGCGCGGATGCCATCCAGGTGAAAAATTCCGGGAATGCCCCCTTAGACATACAACGTTTGTTGGGCAGGTTCCAAAAGGTAAACCAAGATGCCAAGAGTACGGGCTTAGGTTTAGAGATAGTTTCCAAGATCTGCCACCTGTACCATTTTAACCTTTCTTACGAATTTGTTGAAGGCTACCATATATTTTCTATCATGATGTTACAGTAGGGGCAAGGAAACGGTTAAATTCAGCTTTTATTCAGATTTGATACCGTATTTAGCGCTAAGAAAGAATTTTTAACACATGAAATCGTTGTTGCGGAGCAATACTTTTAAGATATTAACAAGGTTTATTATCTATTTTTTACTCGTATCGTTTCTAATCAGGGCCGGCCTGTTATTGATAAGTTTACCGAAAATCGACCTTTCATTTTTAGGAGTAGTCAAAATATTCTTGACCGGCGCAATGTTCGACTTCGGTGTTGCTTTGTTTTTTTCTATACCGTACACGGTTTACCTGCTTTTGCTTCCGACGAAATGGAGTAATTCCCTTTTCAATAAAATCGTAACTTATTCGGGCTTTTTCCTGGTGATCTTAATTACGATGTTTTCTTTTTTCGCGGAGATTACTTTCTGGGATGAGTTTCAAAGCAGGTTTAATTTTATCGCGGTCGATTACCTGGTATACACTTACGAAGTTATCCATAATATCAATGAATCTTACCCTTTACCTTTACTGATCGGCGGAATGATTATCCTGAGTATGCTGGTGGTATACATCTTTATAAAAAGATCTTATTTCAAGGAGAGTTTTAACGGTGATCTCGGCTTCGGTAAGAAAGCTTTGATGTTCCTTGTAACGATAAGCATCAGTTTGGTTTATATTTTTAGTGTGAATAACAGTTTTGCTGAATCCGGGAAAAATAGATTCGCAGATGAATTGTCTAAAGCGGGCATATATTCTTTCTTTGCCGCATTCAAAAACAATGAACTTAATTTTGATAAATTTTACCGGCTGATTGATAACCAGGAAGCATTCAAAATTGTAAGGAATGAACTCGCTGACTCTAATACAACTTTTGTTGATACCGAAAATTCCATCCGACGCCATATCCAGTCAAATGGCACCGAACTGCATCCTAATGTCATTATGATTACCATTGAAAGCTTCAGCGCTGGTTTTATGTCGCATTATGGCAACCGTGAGAATATCACGCCCGTAATGGATTCTCTCTGGGAACACAGCCTACGGTTTAATAATTTATATGCCACCGGCACGCGGACCGTTCGGGGAATGGAAGCCCTGACTTTAAGCGTTCCCCCTACACCGGGTAACAGTATCGTGCGCAGACCCCGCAATGGTCACCTCAGTACAGTAGGAAGTATCTTCAAAAGCAAGGGGTACGAAACACATTTTTTCTACGGTGGAGATGGTTATTTCGATAATATGAATCAATATTTCGGTAGTAATGGGTATTCCGTAACCGACCGTGGACGCAATCTTACCTCATGGGATAATTTTGATGCGCCGAGGTATATAATCCCGGACAGCGCGGTGCAGTTTGAAAATGCCTGGGGGATTTGTGATGAAGATTTGTACAAAGCCGTGGAGAGGGGCGCCGATAGCAGCTATTCCCAATCCAAGCCTTTTTATTTTTTCGTGATGACGACTTCCAATCACCGCCCTTATACTTATCCCCCCGGTAGGATTGATATCCCTTCCGGATCGGGTAGGAAAGGAGCGGTACGTTATACGGATTATGCAATTGGTAAATTCTTACAGGATATTAGTAAGAAACCATGGTTCCAGAATACCATCGTAATTTTAGTTGCCGACCATTGTGCCAGCAGCGCTGGTAAAGATGTAATCGATGTTGCTAAATACCACATTCCGGCCATGGTAGTGAACTCCGGTATAGCGCCCTTGTCTATCGACAAGCTATGTTCACAAATTGACATTTACCCTACTTTATTTTCTTTGCTGCATTGGAGTTACGAAAGTAATATTTACGGTAAAGATGTATTATCGCCGGGCTATCAAGAGCGCGCATTCCTAGGCACTTACCAAACATTGGGATATTTAAAACGGGATTCGTTGGTATTACTGGCGCCGCAACAAAATGTTGATTCCTATCTATACGATTATAATACCAACCAACAAAAGGAATACAAACCTTCCCCGGCCTTAATCCAGGAGGCCATCGCCAATTACCAAACCGCTTATTTTTTATATAAAAACGGTGGTTTGAAATCGAATATATGATATTATAGATATATTATTATTCCGTCTAGTTTAGTCTTCATCTGGCAATATCCTGTTGCACCTTATCAATAACTTATTTAAAATTATTGTGTTAGAAAACCCGTTTTTTGAACTTTCTGCATTTTTTCTTGTTGTAAGGAGTATTAGCGATGTGATGTAGTTGAATCAAAATCAATGTACTAGGGAAGTATACCCCTATTAACTGGCTACCGGCAAATTGTAAGCCCAAGTGTGGTATGAGATTTATTTTATGATACCTTTCTTGATATGAGATGTTTTTGTTGGCCTACTGTGAAAAGAAGAAGATCATGCACAATAGATAAGGACATATAACCATTTCCCGGAGAATGTAGTTTATAATCGAAAACGATTCTCGTATGACGGTGACCTTTACACCTATTCGAATTTTTACCGGACTGTTATGTTTAATCTTGTTCTCCGATCTTAGGGTGACAGGGCAACAGAATGTACAGTTTAGTCAATACATCTTCAACATGCTCAGCGTGAACCCCGCGTATGCCGGTTATAAGGAAGATGTTTACGCAAATGCTTTTTACAGGAAGCAATGGGTGGATTTCCCCGGTGGCCCTCAAACCGGTGGTTTGTCGGTTGACGGCTCCTTAAATGCCAGCCGGGATCAGCGTGTAGGCTTGGGCTTACAGGTAATGTACGATAAGTTGGGCCCGCAGGATGCTACTTCTATTTACGGTATGTATGCTTACCGTATCCCTTTAAATGAAGATGGAGATAAACGTTTATGCTTCGGGGTTGGCGCCGGTGTTACCCAATATGGTATTGATGGCGCTGCCTTGGTTTATAATGATGAAAATGATCCCTCGATCCCCTTGGGACGGGCTTCGCAATGGGTTCCCGATGCCCGTTTCGGCGTATATTTTTATAGTTCCCGCTTTTATGTCGGGGCTTCGGTGATGGATTTGTTTTCGTTGTATTCTGATGCTTCCCGTTACTACTGGAGCGGTTATGAATATAAAACAATCCGGAAAACACAACATTTATATGTAAATGCCGGAGCGATGTTCGAATTATCGGAACATGTTAAACTGAAACCATCTTTTTTAATTAAGGAAGACTTTAAAGGGCCTACTAACCTTGACCTGAACGCAATGTTACTAATAGTGGATAGGCTTTGGATAGGCGGCTCATACCGTACCGGCGTAAAGATATGGAATAAGCCGGCGCTGGATAAGAACTTGGAACAGGTAGATGCGGCCAGCGCCATCGTCCAGTTCAATATCACGAAGCAGGTTAGGTTAGGCTATGCTTACGATTTAACGATCAGTAAGCTATCTTCTGCGCAAAGTGGTTCGCATGAAATTTCTATCGGCTATTTGTTTTCCGGCAAAAGGCCGAGGGTAAATAGTCCCCGGTATTTTTAAACAGGAAAAATAGAAATGGACGCCTTCTATAATATAGCAAGCATTATGAGAAAATATTTTAGCATAGTATTCCTTTTCTTTACCGTGTTTTCCGTCAATGCACAGGAACAGCAATCCTTGGATCAACAAGCCGATATCCTGTATAATAATTACGATTACGCCCGGGCGGCTTCCATCTATGAACGCTTGGTAAAAAGAAAACGTGTGAGGGATATTACCTGGGTGCGCTTGGCTGATTGTTACAGGCAGATGAACCATTACAGTCAAGCGGCGGATATTTACGCTAAATTGATTGCCCGCCCTGGTGCCCAACCCGATTGGAAACTATATTACGGTGATATGCTGATGTCCCTGGGAAAATATGATGAGGCGAAAGAGGCTTTCCAACAATATGCAAACGGTGGGAATGGCGGGGGTAAAGTTCAACATAGGCTAGAAGGTTGCGATCTTGCCCCGGCTTGGATTGCACAACCAACTATAGCGCAAATACAACCGGTTAATGGTCTTAATTCCAGCAGCTCCGATTGGGCCGCCACTTTTTATCCAGGTGGTATCATCTTTATGACTGATACCTTGCTGAAAAAACAACTAAATCCCAATAGTAACTATAATAAAAACCGTTATGGTCGCACTAACAACAGCTATTACAAACTTTATTACGCCGAACATCAGGATAATAAGGACCTGAAAGCCTGGGACTTTTCATCGACATTTAATCAATACAAATATCACGTTGGCCCCATCGTTTTTAATAAAGATTTTAACGCGGCCTATTTTACACTTACCAACCCGGTTAAGTCAAAGCATATCGCCCGGGAAAAAGAAGGCGAAAAGCCAAGTATCGTTTACGGTTATAGGAGGTTAGAGCTATATTATACCGAGAAAGATAGTAGCTCCGGTATTTGGAAGCAACCCGTACCCTTCCCATATAATAATCCCGGTGCATATTCTTTAGGACAGGCTGCTTTTAGCGGCGATGGACAAACTATTTATTTTACTTCTGATATGCCCGGAGGCCAAGGAGGAACAGACATATGGTACAGTACGCGGCAGCCGGATGGTACATGGTCTCAGCCAGTTAATTGCGGGGCAACCATCAATACGCCGGAAGATGAAGCGTTCCCGACTATAAGCGGTAATAATTTATACTTCTCCAGTAAGGGTTGGAGCGGCATGGGTGGATATGATATCTTTCGTTCCACCGGCTTTAAGACAAACTGGTCAAGCCCCGAGAACTTGAAATACCCTACAAACTCCCCGGCGGATGATTTTTATTATAATGTCAATCAGAATGGCTTTACATATTTTGCTTCCAACCGTGCCGGTGGTATGGGGAGCGATGATATATATGCCCTTGCAACACCAACGGTGATCGAAACTATCCCTAGAAAGCCGATTATTACATTGATCGGAACGGTCTGTCCATCGATCCCGGGGGCATGTATTTATATTTATAATAAGCAAAGGCAAGTAGGGTGGTGTTTTATTGGCCATCCTAACCGGGAGATCGTACTCACCTTGGAACCGGACACCGATTACGAAATCAGGGTGACAATGCCGGGTGGACCAACGCATTATACGGAATTTACTACCCGTGGAGAGGAGCCCAATGCGATCATCAGGAAAGCTATTTGTATAGAGTAAACCCCTGTTCTATATAAAACCTTGCTAGCACGGTAGCTAGTATTTGCAGTACAAAATCATGTTCCCATTTACCGCGCGCGTGGTAAATGGGAATTGTTCTTTACAGTATTACTAAATAAGTAGGAAGGCACATAATTTCATACTATTTATAGGGCTCCGGGTCTTTAACAGCAGGTTATTTATCTTTTTTCTTTCCCAGTTTTATCTTTACTTTCCCGTCATCTTGCCCATCATCGGTGGCATGCAAGTGCAACACGATCCCCTTGTTTCTCCTTTTCGCTTTCTCTTCTTTACTCAAGCCTTCATCTTTCTTTGGATTCCGTAAGGGCACCGTCATATATATATCAGTACCTTTAACGATTCCATATACGCCTTCAACGTCTAAATTAATAGCGGAGCTGGAAATTTGCATGGGGGGAATGATGATTTTATCACCTTTTAATTCCAAGGTATTTTGAATCCTTTCAAATTCAACATTATCCAAATTCCTTTTCTTAAATATAAACTTGCTGATATCTTCTAAAGGACCAAAGTTCAAGAGGGCGCCTTTTCTTAAATCGAATTTAATCTTCCCGAAAAAAGAATGTGGCAACAATTCCCCGTTATCTTTTATTTTCCCGGTAATATTTGCATTGGCAGAGAAAATACCTTTTAAATTATTGCTGGTGAGCGCATCTATCCCGAAGTTCTCGAAAGCGTAAAACAACTGGTTGATATGTACTTGCTGAATCGAAGCATCCAAGTTAAAAGGGTTCTGGCTTTGTCCCAGCCCGATTTTCCCGTCCACTAAAATTTTGCCGCCGGCATGTTGTACGCCCAGTTTCTTTAAAGTTATAGCATCCTGGTTGATGCCAACGAAAGAATGGACATTGGCTGCTTTAAAGTGCCGGTAGTTCACCTCGTCAATATTTACGTCCATTTCCACGTTGCTGGCATCGAGGAAAGCATCCAGTTGCTTGGTAAAACGGCTCATTACCTGGTGTTTCCTGGCCGGGGTAATTTTTTTACGTTGTGCTAATAAGAATTTGAATTCGTTGAGATCTACCTTGGGGCTTTCTATATTCCATGATATCAGCGCTTTTTCGGGTGCGTTAAAATAAAGAGTGGTAATGTTTTTAATAATACCATTTAAAGCAAGCTTGCTGGATTTTGTTTGCAAGATGAAATTATCCATGTACAGGTCGGTATCCTTAAAATTTAATATAACATTACACCTTTGCACCTTGATATTCCTGGGGAGATATTCAAAGGCGCCATTTTCCAGGTTTAGGTTTCCATTGATAGTTGGAATGATGGTATCAGATGGTAATATGCCGCCTTCATATCTCAACAATGCCGTGGCATGACCGGAATCAAATTTAAATGTTCCCGCTGTTAGTTCGTTGAGGTTGCTTAAGCGGAAGGAAGATCTGAACAAGGCTTTCAGCACCGGTTGGGTTAAATTATGAATGGTGACGGAATCTGCTTGGAAAGGAACGCCGAAGTACTTGGCCTTCATATCTTCAATCCTGATCATTGAATTGGGATCATTATGCCCCAACCCCGGCACTACTTCGTTGTAAAACTCCCCGTGAAAACTACAATCCGTCAACGGGCTACCTTTAACCAGCAGGTTGTTGTTCAAGGTTTGCCATTGCACATGTATTAGGGGAGTATCTGGGTATCTCAAGATGCCATTCAAAGACGCTCTTATGTCCAGCGGCTTTTCAAACTCGATCGTATCAAGTTTGCTGGAGATATTGGAAGATAAGATTGATAATCCCTCTTGAAACGGCAGTTTATTCGCTATGATGTAGAGTTGCCAATTTTTATGATCCTTCAAGAAGGAAAATGAACCTGTTATATTGTAAGTTTGCATATCAATATGGATATCCTGCTGCGGGACTTCCATTAGTTGGGAGGGGGTGTGATACTTCAGGTAAAGCTTACCCCACAACCTTTTATCTTTAAAAAATGATCCCTTTTCCTGGTTAAATTCAATATTGGGCAAATGAATATCATTTACCAGGCGAATATCCAGCACGCTATCTTTAGGTATAACTTCCCCACTCATCGATTTGATGTCGATATGAAAATATTTATGCCTGGGCACATGCTCGATAAATAATTGCATATCCTTAAATACGAGATGCTGTATATCCAGTAAACGATTTTTCTTGGGCTGTCCCGCATCGGCCGCGTCTTTTAATTTGAAAGCGCTGGTATTCGTATAGCCGGTAGAATCAGTATACAAATACACCTGTCCATCTTCAAAAGAAACTTCCTTGATGTCAATTTTCTTTTTTAAAATGGAAAAGGTATTAACTTTCAAAAAGATGTTTTTGACTTCTAATAGTGACCTCCTATGGCTATTCCAAAGGCTATCTTTAATACTGACATCTATTAATGCGACGGAAATGTTGGGGAAACTTCTAAGCAGGGTGGGTTCTATATCTGCTATGGTTACATTCGCTTCCAGTTCTTCATTGAGCTTATCATTGATTTGACTTAATAAAGCCTTTTTCTGTTGTTGGATTATTAAGGCAAGTCCTAACCAAAGTATAATAATTAATCCTATAGATACGCCTATTATCCATATTAATAATTTGAGCCATTTCTTCATATAGTAGTATTGTTACATAAATTACAAAAAAGCTGCCAAAGAGTTGCGAAGATTCCGATACACCGGTTTTTCGGGATGGTTGGATTTCAAGTATATTTCCCTTTGGACGTGATTATGCGGGAGCATAGAACCTTTACCTATTCTTTTTTTGTTTAATGGGAGCGATTTTTGAAGAAATAGGGAACTTGGAAGGCTAAATATTGTTATTTTCTACAAATCCGTTGCAAATAGCTACCTTTGCGTACTTGCAAAGTTAGCAAGATCAATGCTATTATGAAATTTGAACAGTATAACATTTCAGGGGAAATCAAGCGTAGCTTGGCTGATTTGGGCTTTAAACGGCCTACAGATATCCAGTATAAGGCCATCCCATCTATACTAAAAGGGGAAGATGTTATGGCGATTGCCCAAACGGGTACCGGTAAAACAGCCGCCTTCGCGATCCCCGTATTACATATTTTACAAACGATTCACCCAAAGAAAGTAAAAGGAGAGGTACGCAGCCTTGTCATGGTACCTACACGGGAGTTGGCCATACAAATTGCCGGGGTTTTTAGTGAACTGGCTAAATATACTTCCCTGCATGTATTAGCGCTAACTGGCGGCGTAGGTCAAGATGATCAAATTAAGGCTTTAAATAAAGGTGTAGATGTTTTGATCGCGACCCCGGGCAGGATGTTCGATCTCTTGAACCAGGGGCATATCAATTTTAAGTATGTTGAGATATTAATTTTGGATGAAGCGGATCATATGTTGGACCTGGGCTTCATGAAAGATATCCAGGATATCCTCCGCCATATACCGAGAAAACATCAGACTTTGTTTTTCTCCGCGACGCTGGATAAAGAAATCAAAGATCTCGCTTATTCCGTGGTGAATAACCCGATCAGGATACAGATTTCTCCCGATGACCCCGTTTCGAAGAATGTCACGCACAGCGTAGCTTATATCGAGATGGACGATAAACGCTTTTTCCTGGAACGCGTTGTAAAAGATAATGAAGGGAAGAAAGTTCTGGTATTTGTAAGAACGAAGGTCAGGGCAGAACGGGTAGCCGCGGCAATGGAAAGGGTGGGCATACCCAGCCTAACCATGCATGGTGGGAAAGAACAGGTAGACCGGCTGGATGTAATGGAACAATTCAAAAGTGGGAACATCCATTTGCTGATCACCACCGATGTTAATGCCCGGGGTATCGATATTCCTAATGTTGAGATCGTGGTGAATTACGATTTACCCGATGAGCCGGAAAATTATGTACACCGCGTAGGTAGAACCGGGCGCGGCGTACAGAAAGGTAGGGCCGTTTCCTTTTGCAGTAAGGAGGAGCAGGACATGCTAAAGAAAATTGAAAAATACATCGGCAAAGAAATTCATGAACTGACCATCACGAAAGGGGAATACAATGAAACGGTGGCCCTTTCCGATGATACTCCTAACGATAACTGGCAATTATTAATTGACCAGCATGAGAAAAAACAAAAACAAGCGAAGCGGAAAAAGTAATGACGCTTTGTTGGTAGAACACTAATAATTATTATGGAACAAGGATCTTTATCGGTTCAAGATATACTGAATTACCTCGATATCGAAGCGCTCAACGAAATGCAGGAAGCTTCTATCGAAGCCAACCGCCAAAATGATAACGTGATGTTGTTATCTGCGACAGGTTCAGGAAAGACATTGGCTTTCTTAATCCCCTTGCTGGAACGTTTGGACCCTTCTAAGAAGGGCACGCAAGCCATGGTGATAGTGCCTTCCAGGGAATTGGCAATGCAGATTGAGCAGGTATTCCGCTCAATGCGCACCGGGTATAAAGTAACGGTGTGCTATGGTGGGCATTTACGTGAGACGGAAGAAAACAACTTGCAAGAAGCCCCCGTGCTCATCATCGGGACGCCAGGGCGTTTGAAAGATCATATCAAGAGGGGAAACATCACGCTCGATACCATCAACAGTTTAGTACTAGATGAATTTGATAAAACCTTGGAACATGGATTCTCAGAAGAAGTGTCTTTTATCGTGGATGCTTTAAAAAATGTTGATCACCGTGTCCTTACATCGGCCACACGCTTGGTAGATGTGCCGTCATTCGTTCAATTCAATGAACCGCAGGTATTAGATTTCCTGCCCGCAGATGGTGCTATCATCCAAAGGTTAGCGTTACAAACCGTTCGAAGTCCGGAAGTTGATAAGTTGGAGACCTTGTTCGAACTGCTTTGCTACCTTGGAAACAGGCCCAGTATTATCTTCTGTAATCATAAAGAATCCGTGGAAAGGGTGAGTGAATACTTGTCCGGGAAAGGAATAGCGAACGAATATTACCACGGGTCAATGGAACAAAGGGACCGGGATAGCGCCCTGTTCAAATTCAGGAACGGCACTGTAAACTTCTTGGTAACAACCGATTTAGCTGCCAGGGGATTAGACATTCCGTATATCCGTTACATCATACATTACCATTTACCTGTAAATGAAGCGGTATTCACGCACAGGAATGGTCGTACGGCAAGAATGGAGGCAAGTGGTACCGCTATATTGATCCTCGGCCCCTCAGAACAGGTTCCGGCTTACATCTTGGAAGAAACGTCTGAAATATCTATCCCGACAACAGGATTGACCATCCCTGAAAAACCGAAATGGGTTACATTTTATATTTCAGCCGGGAAGAAGAATAAAGTGAACAAGATCGACCTCGTAGGCTTCTTCACAAATAAAGCGCAGCTCCGGGCAGAAGATATAGGCTTGATCGAAGTGAAGGATTTCATGTCTTTCGTTGCCATCCGCAAATCAAAAGCCAGCCTTGTATTACCCATGGTTAAGGGGGAAAAGATCAAGAAACAGAAAGTTAAAATAGAAATAGCTAAATAAAGGAACGGGGCGCTAAACATAGGCGCCTTATCTTTTATGATAGCGGGAAGTGATTATATATAATGCCAATTATTCCTGTAACAACATATAAAGCGCCGGTCTTATTTGGAAATAAGCATGTCCAAACGATGTACCCTACGCTCTTTAGAAATGTTCCGCAGGTAGCCTATCAAAGACAGCGTATTGCCACGCCGGATGATGATTTCATAGATCTTGATATTTCTGCTAGCGGGCAAGATAAAATGGTGCTTATCTTGCACGGTTTGGAAGGTGATGCTTCCCGGAAATATATGTTGGGCTTAGTACATTTATTAAACCGTAATGGTTTTGATACCGTATCAATGAATTTCCGTGGCTGTAGCGGCGAGCCCAATCGCCAACTAAGGTTCTATCATAGCGGCGATACCGGTGACTTGCGGCATGTATTAACTGGTTTAAGGCAAAAATACCCGGGAAAGCAGCTCTACTTGGCCGGTTTTTCATTGGGAGGAAATGTATTGCTTAAGTTTTTAGGGGAAGAGGCGAACGCTTTGCAGGGCATCGTGCAGGCAGCGGTAGCGATCTCCGTGCCTTGCGACCTGGCAGATAGCTCCAAGGCATTGGAGCAAAGGCAAAACTTCATTTACATGAAACGCTTTATCGGCAACCTGAAAGGGAAATTGGAAGAGAAAGCCTTGCGTTTCCCTGGGGCCATTGACCTCGACGGCTTTGAGCGCATAAAGACTTTCAGGCAATTCGATGATCGATTTACGGCGCCTATACACGGTTTTAAGGACGCTATTCAATATTGGACTTTATCTAGTTCTAAACCGTTACTACGCGATATAAAAATACCTACGCTGCTGGTGAATGCGCAAAATGATCCATTCCTGGGCAAGTCTTGCTATCCTTTCGAAGCCGCGGCTCAAAACCCTAATTTTTTCCTCGAAACACCTTCTAATGGCGGCCATGTCGGATTCGTTACATTCGGTAACCCGTATTATTGGTCGGAACATAGAACCCTTGCCTTTTTTCAGAATTTGGCTTAAAAATTTACCTACAATCGGTTGCATGAAATGGGCGACCCTTCAGGCCATTTTAGAAATATGTTGATTTTGGTTATTTTTAAATGATTGTTTTACAGTTAATAAATTGTCTTATGCTAATACTCTGTTAAATTCTAAAGTTAAACAGTGTTAAAGAAACTGAATTTATTATTTCTTGGCAACGCATTTGCATTATTATCATCGAACCTCAGTAGAATAATTACTTTCTATCTGGCTAAAACATCAACTTATGAGAAAGCTTTTGTTACCATTTATAGTAGTTTTTACCGGTCTGTTGACCGTGACTAGCTACAGCATTGCTGCCGGTCAGCAATACCAAAGCGATTACGATGATGATTATAGTGAGGGCTATTATGATGATCAAAACGAGCAATACAACGATAACTATGACCAAACGTCGTATCAAACTTTTTATGATGAATTAAGTCCTTACGGTAGATGGATCAACGACCCGCAATACGGTTATATCTGGGCCCCGAATGCCGGTAGGGATTTCAGACCTTATTATTCCAATGGCTACTGGTCTTATACCAATTACGGTTGGACCTGGGTGTCGAATTACAGTTGGGGCTGGGCGCCTTTCCACTACGGTAGATGGAGACAAGATCCATATTACGGATGGGTTTGGATTCCCGGACGCGTATGGGGGCCGGCATGGGTTAGTTGGAGACATTCCGATGGATATTATGGCTGGGCGCCATTAAGCCCCGGTATCAATATCAATATCAGCTTCAACATTCCTGCTGCGCATTGGGTGTTCTTGCCCGGTCGTTATATTTGCGACAGGTCTTGGTACCGCTACCATATTCCTTTCGGCCGGAATAATTATTACTATGGTCGAACTACAATTATTAATAATACTTATGTTGTCAATAGGAATGTATATGTAAGGGGACCACAAATCAGGGAAGTAAACCGTTATGTTAGGAGACCTATTAGAACAACCGTTGTAAGGGGAACCTCCCGTCCTGGTGTGGCAAGTAATAACGGTAGGAGGTTAGCTATTTACAGGCCTAACATTGCTAATAACGCCCGTGAAGCCAATCGCCCGGCCCCGCGTCAATATTATAACAGGGGTAATAACCGCGCCGTTGTTTCCAATAATAGTAGGCCGGTTAGAAACTCCGTAGCAGATAGCCGTTCCCCGAATAACGGGAGGATCAGTTCACCAAGTCCTAATAATAGTAGGGCAACGAGAACGAATATCCCGGGTAGAAGCAGGGTGCAAGCAAATAATGACAGGTCCGCTATTAACCGCCGCCCGGATGATCCGATGATGCGTTCCGGCAGGCCTGTTAACAGGTCAACATCCCCGGATGTGAACCGTAATAATTCCCGGAATACGCAACCTGCCGAACGTTCGGTAAGAAGGGAGACACCGCAAAGGAGATCTGCTCCCCAACCGGCTGCCCGTTCACAACAAAGAGCGGAAGTGCAACGCGCTGCACCGCAAAGGCAATCACGCCCGCAGGTACAACGTACGGCGCCCCAAAGGCAATCTAGTCCGCAGGTACAACGCACAGCGCCACAAAGGCAATCTAGCCCGAGGGTACAACGTTCTGCACCGCAAAGGCAATCTAGCCCTGCTAGATCTTCGAATGGATCATCTTCAAGAAGTTCTAGGGGAGAAAGTCATAGGAGAGGATAAGTAACATTGTTTTCAAACAACAGCATGCAATATTTAAAGAAAGCGGGATAGTCTTCTATCCTGCTTTTTCATTTCTATATCATTATTGAAAAACTCGATCGAAGTATTCGGGCTATATTTGCGAACTTTGCCCTGAATCAATCGGATACATGACATGAAATCAACTCCAGAATTAAATTTTCACACCCGTAGGTGGGTGAAACCGGAAGATCTGAACCCCAACCAAACTTTGTTCGGCGGTAGTTTACTGAAATGGATCGATGAAGAGGCGGTGATTTATGCAATCATACAACTTGAAAATCCACACGTGGTAACGAAGTTGATCTCCGAAATAAATTTCATCTCTGCACCGAGACAAGGGGATATTATAGAATTGGGAATCGTGGCAACGAAATTTGGAGTTACATCTCTCACCATGCGTTGCGAAGTAAGGAACAAATTAACGCAACAAAAGGTTTTAACTATTGATAGGATGGTGTTTGTAAACCTGGATGAACACGGCGTTCCCCAACCCCATGGGAAGACGGAAGTAACCTATGTAAAAGATCGTTTGAAGAAAAAAGGGGAAGAATAATTAGCTGTTTCCTTTCATCTTGCCGGGCTTACCGATCCACAAGTGAATAATAAATATTACTTGTGACAGCCCGAGGGTAAAGCAACTATACTCGAAAAGCCGCAAGTAATTATTCCTCATGACGAATGAATGTGGAGCTAACCTGGCGCTTGCTAAAATGCCGATAATCCCCAGTACCGTACCTGCAAAATGTGCTGTATTGAGCCACCGGACCGTTAATATTCCCTTACCCATCCAATATAAGCCGGTAAAAGCTAACAGTAACATGCCAAATACAGTGACCAGGAAGCCATTGGTTAATTCGTAATATGAATTATGCATGCGTAGGTTAATCTTGCCGGTAGAGATGAATAATAAATATGCTGAAAGCAGGAAGAAGGCTATCAACCAGGGCAATACGGTACGTGGAAAAAATGCAGGCTTTGGCTTGATTGAATTCATCGGGAAAATTAATACTTAGTCTAACTGGAAGGTAATAAATTTATTCATCTGTCGATGCGAAATGCTCTTCAACCTTTGTTGCGATTCCTTTCTTAACAAACATGCCTACAAAGATCTGTAATACGACGATCAACGGTAGCCCGGCTCCAGCATATAGCAAGTAATTGATCGCATAGATAAACTGGTCTTCTCCCGGCGTGGATCGCAGGATATGGGTGTGACCAGCATATAGCCTGGCCAGGTATAGCAAGTAAAAACTTGCAATTGCAAATAAAAGTATTTGCAGCCATTGTAAAATTCGCCATGTGAATGGTGTCGCCGCCTTGTATAGTTTTGCGGTAGCCCTGTAGACAAAGGCATGTATCAACCATGCGAGCCCGGTATTAAAAAAAATGCTGCTAATTTGAACGGTCAATTTTTTTCCATCGGGATATAAAAATTCGATGGAACCGTCCCAATATATCGCCGCCATGGCAATAAAAATAATTGCAATACCGACACAAATTTTGAAACTGGATATAAGTCCCCGCATATAAAAAAACACCCGGTACCAGTAAATACCGGGTGTATTAAATGTGTTCAAATTATTTATTTATTGCCAAACGCCCGTATAATTATGCGGGCTTATAGCTTTCAATTCTTTCTTTAAAGCTGCGCTGATTTTTAAGCTGTTTATGAAAGCGTGGATCGTTTTTTGATTGATTTGTTCCCCCCCGCGAGTTAATGCTTTCAATGCCTCGTAAGGTTGCGGGTAGTTTTCGCGTCGCAACACGGTTTGAATTGCTTCCGCAACTACTGCCCAATTATCTTCCAAATCCGCTTTAAGTTTTGATTCGTTGAGGATTAGTTTACCCATCCCTTTATCTAGGGAGCGGAGGGCGATGAAAGTGTGGGATAATGGAACACCGATATTTCTCAGTACAGTTGAATCAGTTAAATCGCGTTGCAGGCGGCTGATAGGCAATTTTACGGCCAGGTGCTCAAAAAGGGCATTGGCGATACCAAGATTACCTTCCGCATTTTCGAAATCGATCGGGTTTACCTTGTGCGGCATCGCTGAGGAACCAACTTCGTTTTTCTTGATCTTCTGTTTGAAATAATCCATGGAAATATATTGCCATACATCCCTAGCAAAGTCGATTAAAATGGTATTGATGCGTTTCAAGCTGTCAAATTGTGCGGCGATGTTATCGTAATGCTCAATTTGCGTGGTGTACTGCATACGGGTTAAGCCGAGCGTGCTGTTCACGAACTTGTTGGCAAACTTTTCCCAGTTGACTTTCGGGAACGCAACGTGGTGCGCATTGAAATTTCCGGTTGCCCCTCCAAATTTAGCGGCGAATGGAATTTGGCCTAGCAAGTTTACTTGTCCTTCCAGCCTTTCCACGAATACCATGATTTCTTTACCGAGGATCGTCGGGGATGCCGGTTGGCCATGTGTACGAGCCAGCATAGGCACTTTCATCCAACTTTTTGCCATTTTTTTCAAGGCGAGGATGAGGTTGGCCACCGCGGGCATGTAGGCTTGTTCCACGGCATCGCGCCACATCAGTGGTGTTGCAGTATTGTTAATATCTTGCGATGTTAAGCCGAAATGCACCCATTCCAACAAATCTTCCATCCCAAGGCCTTTCAGCTCATTCTTGAGGAAGTATTCCACTGCTTTCACATCATGGTTAGTGATTTTTTCGGTGTCCTTAATCACCTGTGCTTGCTCCACCGTAAATTCTTGGTAGATTTTGCGCAGGGCCGGGAATTTCGTCTTGGATAGGCTAAACACTTTCTGTTCTGCCAAGGCAATGAAATATTCCACTTCCACCATCACGCGGTAGCGTATCAAGGCAAACTCGGAAAAATAAGGGGCCAGTTCTTCCACTTGGCTCCTGTAACGCCCATCGATAGGGGAAATAGCAGTTAAGGCTTGTAATTGCATAGATTGATATATATAACTCGTATTCACAATTTAATTCCTATTTAACAGCTCAAGATCATGGATGTTGAGTATCTAAACTGGAATTTAAGTATTTTTGCGGCTTCAAAATTACAGAAATTGGAACGGAAAGTAAAAGTTGCGGCAGTAAGTTATTCAAATACTAGACCATTATTGTACGGTTTTAGGAATCACCCGGTCATGGAAATGATGGAATTAACGGTAGATTACCCGGCTAAAATCGCCCAACAATTAATAGATGGGGATGTGGATGTTGCCCTGGTACCGGTGGCAATTGTACCGAAACTCAAAGAAGCTCATATCATAGCAGATTATTGCATCGGGGCGGATGGGCCCGTGGCCTCAGTGTGTTTGTTTAGCGATGTGCCCTTACATGAAATCAAGCGGATATTTTTAGATTACCAGAGCCGTAGCTCGGTAGCTTTATTGAAACTGCTCGTTAAGGAATATTGGAAGCTGGATGTCGAATTCGTGGAAACAACGGGGCATTATCAACAATTTATTAAAGGTACCGATGCCGGCTTAGTTATCGGGGATCGCGCCCTGGAACAACGTCTTAAATCGCCCTACATATTTGACCTGGCCGATGCCTGGATGAAATATACCAGTTTGCCCTTTGTTTTCGCGGCATGGATTAGTAATAGGGCCTTGCCGAAAGAATTTATAAACGCCTTTAATGATGCGAATAGCATCGGTTTAAAGAACCTTCCGGCCGTCATCGCGGAAAATCCTTCACCGATTTATGACATGAATATTTATTATACCCAGAACATCAGTTACCCCTTGACTCCTGCCAAGCGGCAGGGAATGCAACGGTTTATCTCATATTTGATGAATGGTAATTAGGGTCAAGAATTTTTTTGGATCGAGGGGTTTCAAGGGTTTTTTCCTTTAAGGTTTTCATTTTATTGCTGCTTTGTATTTGCAGCCACGAATTTTCGGTAAATTCATGGTATAAAAATGAGTTGCTATGAAAATTGGGGTTTTGGGTACCGGGAACGTGGGTTTGGCAATTGCCGGTGCTTGTTTGAAAATTGGTTACCAGGTGAAAATAGGGACGAATCACCCGTCGAAGCCGGCTTTGCAGGCTTGGTTGTCGAAACAAAATGCTGAGGTTCAGTTGGGGAAATTTAGCGAAGCCGCCATCTTTGGTGATATCATCTTTTTATGTACAAATTGGTTGGGAACTCAAGCTGTGATTGAATCTGCGGGAGTATGGAACTTTAATCACAAGATCGTTGTCGATATTACGAACCCGCTGGATGGAAAGGGGCCGGATGAAAACGGTAAACTACATCTAGCATTACATAATAGCCTTTCGGCAGGCGAGCAAGTGCAGGCCTGGCTGCCCGGCGCACACGTAGTTAAAGCGCTGAATTCCATCGGCAGTGATAGCATGTTGGAACCGAAATTTAACGACGGTCCTCCCACGATGTTTATTTGTGGCAATGATAAATTAGCTAAACAGGCAGTGGCAGATATTTTGAAACATTGGGGCTGGGCGGATGTCATTGATTTGGGTAATATAGAGTTTTCTAGGGAGCTGGAAGCGCTCTGTGTAATCTGGTGCGCTTACGGTTTTAGAACAGGGACTTGGCACCATGCTTTTAAATTGATTCGGGATTAATCGGAAAACGGGTTTAAAATGGAAAAGTTGCAGTTGTGGTTGAAGAAAAATATCGTTAGCATCATTTTGATGGGTATGCTGCTGTTGTTATTGGTCAGTCCTGATGCCAAGGCCTGGTTTTTACGGCAGGTAATCGCGACGGGAATTATGAATCCCTCGATTGAGAAAAATGTTCCAAGCAGCCCGGGATCCATTGACTTTAGCGTAACGGATGCATCCGGGAAATATATAAATATCAAGGATTTGAAGGGGAAGGTGGTGTTTATCAATTTTTGGGCTTCCTGGTGCCCACCTTGCCGCGCCGAATTTCCTTCCTTGCAGCAGTTTTACGAGAAATACCAGCATAATAAGAACATTGTTTTTATAACGGTCAACCTCGATAAAAATGTAGAGATAGCAAAGGCTTACATGGAAAAGAAACAATACACGGTACCTTTTTTGAAACCAGCCGGTAACATCCCGGAAACAATTTTCCAAGGCTCGCTACCTACAACGGTCATACTAGGTAAGCAAGGTAATATACGGTTGCATCATGAAGGTATGGCCAATTATAGCTCCGGTAACTTTTACAAGCAAATCGATCAACTCATCAATCAATAAAGCATATTTACTTCTGTAAGAATAGAAAAGCGGGGAGCTGCAACGCTTCCCCGCTTCGTAATTTTGAACTTTTATCCTATCGGATATTTATTTCACTTCTTTTGATTTAACGTAAAAGGTTGGATCAACTTTTAACGATTTGAATGTTTCGACTTTCATGTTCGTCCAATCGGTTCGCGGCTTAATAAATTTATAATCTTTACCGTTGATGCTCACTTTTACCGGCATATTGAAGTCCGCAACATCGGCTACCCAACGATAACTTAACCTGTGACCATCAACTTTATATTCCAATACCGGTACCCCTGTAGTTCTGAGGTATTGATCGAATACCTTGTCAAAATTCATCTTCGACATTTTATTGATATAAGATTCAACCTGTTGCGTGGTAACCGTTTGATGGTAGAATGTTTTATTCAAGCCTCTCAATATATTTCTAAATACTTCATCGTTATCAATGATTTGCCTGATCGTATGAAGCATGCTGGCGCCTTTATAATACATGTCGCCTGAACCTTCGTTGTTTACACCGTATTGCCCGATGATGGGAATATCATTCGCAATATTTCTCCTGCTACCGATGTTATAAGCATTTGCAGCATCTTTGCCATATTCGCATTCGGTAAACAATGTTTCCGAATAGTTTGTAAAACCTTCATGGATCCACATATCAGCAATATCTTTGGATGTTATATTATTGCCAAACCATTCGTGGCCGCTTTCATGTACAATTAAGAAGTCCCATTTCAAACCCCAACCGCTACCTGATAAATCCCTGCCGGCATAGCCGAACTTATACCTATTCCCGTAAGCTACAGCGCTTTGATGTTCCATGCCCAGGTGCGGTGTTTCAACTAATTTATAACTATCTTCATAAAAGGGGTAAGGGCCGAACCAGTATTCAAAACATTTCAGCATCGGTTTTACTACGCTGAAGTGTTTTTTAGCTTTGTCCAAGTTGTAATCCAATACCCAGTAATCGATATCTAGTTTACCTTTTTCCCCGTCGTAAGCATCATTAAAATGTTTATAATGCGCGATGTTCAAAGCCACATCGTAATTATTGATCGGGTTGGAAACGAACCAAGTATAAGTGGTGGTGCCATTAGCATCATTGATGCTAACATTTCTTAACCTGCCATTCGAAACATTTACGAGATCCTTGGGTACGGTTACATGAATTTGCATGGAGTCCGGTTCCTCGGATTGATGATCCTTGTTGGGCCACCAAACGCTCGCGCCCAAACCTTGGCAGGCAGTCGCGATCCATGGCCTGTTCAACGAATCCTTTGCCCAAACGATACCACCATCCCAAGGGGCTCTAACCGCCACGCGGGGCCTACCTGAATAGTAGATCGTGATATCTTCAATACTACCGGTTCGGGGCATTTCTACCAGGTCCAGGAAGAAAGCATTGCCATCGCGTGTAAATTGAAGCTGTTTGCCATTGTAAAGTACGCTGTCAATGTTTAACGGCTCCTGGAGGTCAACCTGCATTTTATTATAAGGTTTCAACACCTTGAATCGAATGGTATTATAGCCCTGGATGCTGCTATCGCCGGGATGTACATCCACATGTAGATCATAAAAAGTCACGTCCCACCAACTGCGTTCCGGTGAAATACTACCCCTCAAGGTATCGGCACGGGTAAATTTCTGTTCCTGTCCTATAGCCGTCATAGCTAAACACACAACGCCCAATATCGATAATAACAACCTACGCATAGTATTCTGTATATTTTTAGCTGGAAAGATATTAATTTAACAGCAAATGAAATACACAGGGATTGGCATAATACATAAACGGATATTGTTCCTCTTGGCTGGGATTTGCTGCATTTTATTCTCTTGCAGGCAAGATAAACAAGCGGGTAAGATCGTTTTCCGTTATAATCAACCCGAAGGGATCCCTACGCTGGATCCCGCATTTGCTAAGAACCAAGCTATCATTTGGGGAGTCAGGCAAATATTTAATACGCTTGTTGAGCCCGATAGCTTGTTGAGGATACAGCCTTCGCTAGCCAAATCATGGGATATCTCGGCAGATAGGAAAACCTATACATTTCATCTCCGTAATGATGTATATTTTCATGATCATCCCGCATTCGAAGGTGGAAAGGGACGGAAGATGACGGCCGGCGACGTGGTTTATAGCTTTAAAAGGGTGATAAATCCTTTAACCGCATCGCCCGGCGCATGGATATTTAACGGTAAACTGGATCCGGACAGCGGTTTTATTGCCAGGGATGACAGTACCTTCGTATTACGATTGAACAAGCCATTCATGCCGATACTTGGAATATTAAGTATGCAGTATTGCTCCATCGTACCCTATGAAGTGGTCAATATGTATGGAAAAGATTTTAGGAAACACCCCGTGGGCACGGGACCTTTCATGTTCCACTTTTGGGACGAAGGGCAGGCGCTCATCTTGCATAAGAACCCGGATTATTTCGAAAAGGATAGCCTAGGACGGCGCCTACCATATATCGACGCGGTAAAAGTCAGTTTTTCCGATAGCCGTGCCACGGAGTTTTTACTATTTATGCAAGGGAAGCTGGATTTTATTAACGATATCGAATCTTCGTTTAAAGATGAAGTACTAACGAAGTCAGGGGCATTAAAACCCGAATGGAAAGGGAAAATTCAACTCTCAAAATCTTTTTACCTCAACGTGGAATACCTGGGGATGGTTGTTGATACGAACTTGGCCATCGTGAAACATTCGCCGCTGAGGTGGAAGAAAGTGAGGCAGGCAATCAATTACGGGTTTGATAGGGTGAAGATGATGACTTATTTAAGGAATAACATCGGAACGCCTGCCCAATCCGGGTTTCTGCCCATGGGTCTCCCTTCGTTCGATGCCTCAAAAGTACCCGGTTACCATTATGATCCCGTGAAAACGCAAGAACTTTTGGCAGCGGCCGGTTTTCCGGGGGGGAAAGGTTTGCCGGAGATAAAATTGGTTTCCATCCCGATGTACGCCGATATGGCAAATTACGTCGCGAACCAATTATCTTTTTCAGGTATAAAAGTGAACGTGGAAATAATGCAGAAAAGCGCCTTGATTGATCTCACCGCTAAATCGGCCGTCCCATTTTTCCGTGGAAGTTGGATTGCGGATTATCCCGATGCAGAATCATTCATGACCGTGTTTTATAGTAAGAATCCTGCGCCGCCGAATTATACGCGTTTTTCCAATGCCAAGTTTGACCGGCTTTATGAACAGGCATTGCAGGAAACCGATGATAGCAGCCGTTATGAAGCATACAGGGCGATGGATCGAATCATTGTTGAAGAAGCCCCGGTAGTACCGCTTTTTTACGACCAGGTCATCCGTTTCATCCAACCCAATGTAAAAGGCCTGGTAAACAACGGGATGAATTTATTGGAACTGAGGTACGTACAGATCAAGAAATGACAGGATATTTCTCCCTATCAAGTATTCTCATTAATTTAACGGCGCAAAATAAAACCCGGCTAAACTTATGAACCCCGCTAAGAAATTATTTTATTCCGCTGTGAATATGCTTCCAATGAACTGGTTGCAGGATAGCAATCCCAACAGGATCATTCTACCGTACCAGCATATTGTCAGCGATCAAGCCGTGCCGCATGTAAGGAACTTGTATCCCTTTAAAAACGTGAAAGCGTTTGAGAAGGATTTAGATGTATTAGCCAAGAATTTTCAACCGCTAACAGCAGAGCAGATCATCCGGCATATAAACGAAGCTTCACCCTTGCCCAAGCGTTCTTTTTGCCTTTCTTTCGATGACGGGTTCAGGGAAGTGGCGGAAATAATCGTCCCCTTGCTTGAGAAGAAAGGTATCCCGGCAATATTTTTCTTAAACCCGGCATTCCTCGATAATAAAGAACTGTTTTACAAACTGAAGATCAGCTTGATTATTGATGCATTGCATATCAATAATTATCAAGAAGTGAATTTAAATTTAATCTGTGATGTCTTGGAGATACCACGCGGCAGTAATTTAGAAGATACCCGGGAAGCTATTTACAATATTAAGTACCCAAGGAAGGAAATTACAGACGAATTAGGCAAGATACTGGGGCTCGATTGGGAAGCATACTTAAAATCAGCGCGTCCGTTTATGACCTGGGATCAAGTTGGGGATATCGTGCGGAAAGGCTTCGAGATAGGGGGGCATAGCATCGATCACCCTTATTATGACATGATTTCTTACGAAGAACAAATACATCAAACTTTGGGGAGCGTCACACCCCTGGTAGAGCGGTTCAATTTGCCTTATAAAATCTTCGCGTTCCCACATTATGATAGCGGCGTTAGCAAGAAGTTTTTCAACGAATTGCTCACTGGAACAGATCCAAAATTGGACCTGGTATTTGGAACCGCAAATCATAAACAAGATATTTCTCCCAAGATATTGCACCGTTTTAATTTCGAACGACCCGAAACTTCCAGTTCAGCATCTGTAAAGGGCATTTTAGCCTATACGAAGCTTACCAGGATGCTAAATAAGCACCTTGTTAACCGTGACTAAGCCGGGGACTTTTAGACGGGGTTTTAAAATGACTGCGATATTATTGCAGCAGGTTAAAAAAATATAGGTATTGTAATTAAAAATAATTCATTAAAATTGTCAATATAAACATAATATTAATATGTTATTTTAATTAAATAATTGTTTGTTAATATTATACATATATAAAGTATTAATAAGTTATTAAAAAAATTATATATGTAAAATGCATTTATTCCACACATTGTATCAATTTCCAGGTTAACTTTGCATACGTTCGACGTGTTGAGGTTTTTTATAATCTATTATTGAAAAAGCCATAGTCTTTACCTACTAAAAATTAACCATCTAGTGAAGAACCTTCTTAACCGGGGACGAACCAAAATACAATCTTGTATTGGGTTATGCATTTTTTGTATTCTGTCCCACTTAAATGTCCTAGCCCAGGGCGACCAGACGAAGATTACCGTCTCGACTAATTCGAGTGGCGGTACTACTGGCGCATGGCTACACCTACCTGGAGATTATAATAGCACTTCCGAAAAGTATCCCTTAGTAATTTTCTTTCACGGTATCGGTGAAAGAGGTACCAACTTGGATGTCGTTTTGAACCAAGGCTTACCGAAAGCTATTGCCAACGGCGCCAAGATGGATTTCGTCGTGAATGGCAAAACGGAGAAGTTAATTACCGTTTGCCCGCAGAATCCCGATAACGGTTGGACAAAGCCTGCCATGGTAGATGCCATTTTGAAAGATATTATCAGCAAATACAGGATCGATGAAAATCGCATTTATCTCACGGGGTTAAGCGCCGGGGGATTTGCTGTTTGGGGTTACGTGGCCGCTAATATGACCTATAGTAGCAAAATTGCAGCTATAGTGCCGGTTAGCGCTGCCCCGATCGATGACCCTTCGGGATTATGTAACATCGCACAAAATAATGTCGCGGTATGGACTTTATGCGGTGACCAGGACTCTTTTTACGGCACTACACTAGATTATATAGATCGTATCAACGCATGTAATCCCAAGACGGCGCCGAAACTTACGACCTATGCCGGGATGGGGCATAGTTCTGCCGTATGGGATCGCGCTTATTCCGCTGATCATACTTATCTAAATCCAAATATTTACGAGTGGATGTTGGGGTTTAGCAGGGCGGGGAGTACAACCCCGGCCAACCAATCCCCGGTTGCTAATTCCGGTGGCAGCGCTACGGTAACATTACCGGCAAATTCGCTGGTACTGGACGCCTCCGCTTCCTCTGATGCCGATGGTTCTATCGTATCATTTACATGGAAACAAACTGGCGGACCCAATACTGCTAGCATCTCCAATGCTAATACATCCAAGGCTACAGCTTCTGGACTTATTGCTGGTACTTATACCTTCAGCGTTACGGTGACAGATGATGATGGAGCCACTGCTACAGCTTCCAAGACGGTTACAGTAAACGCTGCTTCTAATCAAGCGCCCATCGCCAATGCCGGCCAGAATATCAGCTTGCAATTACCTACAGCGAGTACAACATTAAACGGGAGCGGCTCTTCCGATCCGGACGGAAGTATTTCAAAGTATGCTTGGCAACAGGTCAGCGGTCCCAATACGAGCGCTATCGCATCCCCGAACAGCGCTAGCACAAACATCAGTGGATTGATCGCAGGAACATACCTGTATTCCTTAACGGTAACTGATAATCAAAGTAAGACTGCTACTGCCAACGTTAGTGTTACGGTTGCAGAAGCCACGACCCAGCCGGGAAGCTGCGATTGTGATTTCGAGTTTGGGCCTGATTCGGACGGGGGGATTTACGTGGATCTGTCCAGCAGGGGTGTGCAACCCGGGGATAGGGTTTGTATTAAAGCAGGTAAATATAAATACATTCAATTCTTTAATTTCTCGGGAACCGCGGCACAACCGATCACGTTTATTAACTGTGGCGGCCAGGTGTTTGTAGGTGACGGGGGAAATTACGGGATCAATTTCAATAATGCCAAGTTTTTCAAAATCACCGGTACCGGTACTACCGATAAATACGGCTTCGTTGTAAGTACTACGGGCACCTATTTGTCTAGCGGTTTTGCCGCGGGTAAAGGTTGTAGTGATTATGAAGTAGATCATATTGAAATTTCCCACGCGGAAGCGGGAATGCTCTGCAAGGTAAATCCCGATTGCGATCCTAATAACTGGTATCCCAACTTCGAAATAAGAAATATCAAGTTTCACGACTTGTATATTCATGATGTACTCGGGGAAGGGATGTATATCGGTAATACGGCGCAGAACGGGATGGAGGTTACTTGCGACGGCGTCACCAAAATGATCCCGCCGCCCAGGATTTACAATGTCGAGATTTACAACTGTATCACCAATAACACGGGTTGGGATGGTATACAGCTTTCAGCTGCCCCGGAAGGCGCTTACATCCATGATAACTACGTTAGTAATTACGGTTTGGAAAATAAAGGCAGCCAACAAGCAGGTATCATCTTCGGTGGTGAAAGCGTGGGCAGCGTTTATAACAATATCGTGGAAAAAGGAACTGGTAACGGGATGCAGATCTTCGGTGGCGATCTCGTGAAAGTGTACAATAACCTCGTGATCGATGCTGGTTTTGATGGTACCAGCGCAGGTCAGGATGCTATTTTAGTTGATGATAAGCCTACGAATTACTTATATAAAGGTATCCGTGTTTACATGTTTAATAACACGGTAATCCGGTCTGGACGTGCAGGTATTGCCTTTTTTAACTCTAAAGGAACGGTGGGAAAAGGTAACCTTTTTTATAATAACCTGGTCGTTGCTCCTGGCGCCGGAACGAGCTCCAGTGCATACATTAATATTTCGAATACCGTAGATTATACATCCGGGAACAATCTCAATATCGCCAATATCGCTGATGCCAAGTTTGTAAATGCAGGTGGAAATGATTTCCATTTGACTGCATCTTCCCCCGCTGTGGATAAAGGTTATAACGCCGCTACTTACGGAGTTAATATCGACTTGGATAATAACGCCCGCCCATCGGGCAGCGCGTTTGATATCGGTGCATATGAGTTTGTTTCCGGTTCCACGCCGGTAAATAAACCGCCGGTAGCCAATGCCGGTGGAGCTATCACTATTACTTTGCCGGATGAATCCGTTACCCTTGATGGTAGCGCTTCATCAGATCCGGATGGAACGATCAAAGCATTTGCTTGGAAACAGGTCAGTGGCCCAGGTACTGCTACCATAGCTAGTCCTGCTGCCAATAAAACCCTTGTCAGCAAATTGGTAGAAGGAACTTATACCTTCAGCCTAACAGTAACTGATGATGATAATGCCAGTAATACGGTAGAGGTAAAAGTGACCGTGAATCCCGCGGCTAATAAAGCGCCGGTAGCTAATGCTGGAAGCGATCAAACGATTACCTTGCCAACAAATACGGTAACTTTAGATGCCGTATCATCAACGGATGCGGACGGCTTCATTCAAACTTTTTCCTGGCAGCAAATCAGCGGCCCCAGTACGGCAACATTTTCTTTGCCGAATGCTTCTAAAACACCCGTTTACAGTTTAACCGTGGGTACTTATGTTTTTGAAGTCACTGTTACTGATAACGATGGTGCTACCGCGAAAGACCAGGTTTCGGTTACCGTGAATCCCGCGGTTAATAAAGCGCCGATCGCGAATGCCGGGACCGATATTACGATAACATTACCTACAAATACGGCATCTTTAAACGGCGAGGCTTCGCAAGACCAGGATGGCACTGTAGAAAGTTACCTATGGAGCCAGGTTGCCGGACCCAATACAGCCACTTTTGAAAATAAACAAGCCGCGCTTACCGCGATCTCCGGCCTGGTAGAAGGAACTTACAGCTTTCAATTAATAGTGACTGATAACGGTGGAGCCAAGGATACTGCCGATGTAAACGTAATCGTTAAACCAGAACCGAATAAAGTTCCGGTTGCTGACGCGGGAAATGATATTACAATCACTTTGCCGGCAGCTAGTACAACATTAGACGGTAGCAAGTCCTACGATGCGGATGGTAACATACAATCTTATACTTGGAAAAAGGTAAGCGGACCTTCTTATGCAATTGCCAATCCTAATAGCGCCAAGACATTAATCAGTAACTTGTCTGCCGGTACTTACGTGTTTGAACTAACCGTGGCAGATGATAAGGGGGCTACCGCGAAAGACCAGGTAACAGTTACCGTTCAATCCAGTCAAAATACAGCGCCCGTTGCTAATGCGGGAGATGATAAATCGATCACCTTACCCACGAACAGCATTAACCTAAACGGTACTGCTTCTACTGATAGTGATGGCAGCATCGTAAGTTATTCTTGGAATAAAATTAGCGGGGGGAATGCCTATATCGTTCAAACAACGGCAGCGCAAACAGCGGTTACCGGCTTGGAAGCAGGTACTTATGTTTTTGAACTGACAGTCAAAGATGATGACGGGGCAACGGCTTCCGACAAAGTTTCTGTTACCGTACTACCCGCTACTAACCAAGCCCCGGTTGCAAACGCTGGCGCCGACCAAAGTATCAGCTTACCAACAAATAGTGTAACACTCAATGCAGATCAGTCGTCCGATAGTGACGGATCTATCCTAAGCTATTCCTGGACAAAAGTGAGCGGCGGAAATGCATATATAAATGCTCCAAACTCCGTTTCAACAAGTGTAACAGGACTAACAACAGGAACGTATGTTTTCGAATTGACCGTTACAGATAATAATGGTGCAACGGCGAAAGACCAGGTGAAAATCACGGTACAAGCTGCCGCCAACCAAGCGCCGGTAGCGAAAGCGGGCAACGATATCACGATAACTTTACCTACTAATAGTACTACCTTAAGCGGTTCGCAGTCCAATGATCCGGATGGAACCATCGCGAGCTATACATGGCGCAAAGTGAGCGGGGGAGCTGTGAATATTGCAACCCCAAATGCTGCCGTTACGAGTATCAACGGTTTGGTAGAAGGAACATATGTTTTTGAGCTGACCGTGAAAGATAATAATGGCGCTACTGCAACGGATAATATTACCGTGGTGGTCAAAGCTGTCTCCAACCAGGCGCCGGTAGCCAACGCGGGGAGCAACCAGTCTATCACTTTACCAAATAACAGCGTCACGCTTAACGGTACAGCTTCTTCAGATCCGGACGGTTCCATTGTTTCATACAGTTGGGTTAAGATTAGCGGCGCCGCGATCACAATCAGTAGTCCATCTAATGCCAGCACGCAAGTTAGCGGTTTGGCGGAAGGTGAATACATATTTGAGCTAACGGTGAAAGATAATAATGGAGCAAGCTCGAAAGACCAGGTAAAAGTTACGGTGAATGCCGTGGCTAACAAGCCGCCGGTTAGTATCCCGGGAGCAAATATCACGATCAGCTTATCCGAGAGAAGCGCCTCACTCGATGGTACGGCTTCCTATGATCCTGACGGTTCTATTGTAAAATATGAGTGGACGATACTTGAGGGTGATCCATCAGCCATTATCAGCACTCCAACAGCCGCTAAGGCAAGTATTAACTTTACGAAAGTAGGTAAATACACGGTTGAACTGGCTGTTACGGACAATGGCAACCTTGTAGCTAAAAATACTATCGTGGTTGAAGTCCTCAACCTGGATAATACTTTAGAAGTTAATTTATTTCCGAACCCTGCTGTAGAATATATCAGGTTGCAGATTAAAACGCACACGATAAAAGACGCAACCCTTTGGATCTACGATAATAAAGGCGTACCGGTGATAAAGCAAGTTATCGGCTCTGCTTCGGATAACTGGCAGGGGCAGGTAGATGTATCTGCTTTGCCCGCAGGTATGTATTTTGTTCATATCGTTGGTGCAGAAGGACTTCAGTATAAAACGAAATTTGTGAAGGTGAAATAAAATAATAGGCACTATTTAATCCCTATATTTTTAATTGCCAACCCCCATTGTGAGAAAAAAACGGTCCATCGTGGCCGTTTTTTTATGCCCTGTTTTATAAGAACCTGTACATTTGCCAAATATATTATGGGAAGATTATTCATAAATAATACCAAGCAGCTAAGCATCGTTGCTTTGATCGGCTTTATCGGCTTCGCGCTCTTGTTGAGTTTGGAATACTTAATAAATAAGAAAGGCCAGCCTTATAATGTTTTAAATGTAGCTGCCGTTGCTGTTATAGGGGGGCTATTCGTGTCGGGCCTAATTTACCTTCGGGGCTACCTGGTATACAGGAGGCAAGCAAAGCTGTTCAATCACCCGGCAGTGAAAAAGTTCTGTGAACAGTATGGCTTTAAAAATGTTAAGATGGGAGGGAACAGCGTGACTTTATTGGTACAAGAAGTCAAGCAGGGAAAAGTGAACGGGTACCATACTTACCTGTTTAGCAACCCGGCCAAACCTAAATTATTATTATCTTTTATAACTTTGAGCCTCAACGCTACGCAAAAGGAACAATTTAAGGGTTTGATGCCGATCGAAGAGGGCGCTGACCTCCTGGTGAGTCCCGACGGCGCATTTAAAACGATCCAGGAACTGGACCAGGTGGAGTTTACATTATTAGCAGTTGTTCAAATATTAAAGGATAAAGATTTTTTACCAAAAGATATGGTAATACACTGAAGATCAGTACAAGTTAGCCGGCGAAAGAAAATGCCCCGCGAAAAATACCACTACTGTTAAAATTTGTGGGGTTTTGTTATACAAAGACGAAGTATGGTTTTAAATTCGTTAAAACTAATAGTATATTAATCATAGTTCAGTATTTGCAGGGGAATGGAAAGGCGGGTTAGGAACACTTGACATTATATTTACTATCTTTAAGTTCAAGGTGTTGCCAAGTGTATATTTACTCATATTAGCCGTGTAACTGCCAAGGAATTAATTTAACTAAGATTACAGAAAATTATTTAGGACTAGAGTCATGCACCGCGTTTCGACGAGATTTATTTATCTGCTAGGAATCTTATTTACATTATCGATTGTTAATTTTTCGATTGTTTCAGGACAGGGGAGGAAATTAAGAAAACAACAACTCCAGGATTCCATCCAAAAGCATATCAATACGATTGAATCGCATTTGGCCATTTTTTTGCCCAAAACGGATTCTATTACCGGGTATGCTTCCCTTACGGAACGTATGACTTATTATAAAGTTCAAGGACTATCTATCGCCGTAATCAACGATGGAAAGTTGGAATGGGCCAAGGCATACGGGTATGCAGATATTGATGAACAGATTTTGGCCAGCCCCGGAACCTTGTTCCAGGCGGCATCTATCAGTAAATCCCTGAATGCATTATGCGTCATGAAATGCGTGGATGCCAGGAAATTATCGCTGGATAATGACGTGGATCAGTATATGCAGCGTTGGTCTTTGCCGAAAGGCGATAAATTTAAAGATTCCACCGTTTCCTTAGCGCAACTCTTAAGTCATAGTGCAGGGTTAAATGTTAGCGGTTTTTCGGGTTACGAAGAAGGCAAACCGAGGCCGGCTACCACGGTAGATATATTGAACGGAACCGGGTTTGCCAATAACCAGCCCATCAAGTTTATCGCTGCGCCGGGTAGCAAGTTTAGGTACTCCGGTGGAGGAATTACCGTGGTCCAGGAGATTTTAGAAGAAATTTTTAAGGCTCCCTATTCAACTATTTTGGATAAAAAAGTGTTGAAATCCTTACGGATGTCAAACAGTACTTTCCAGCAACCTTTGCCAGAAGCTTGGAGAGCTGGTGCAGCCACAGGGTACAGGGTAACAGGGAAAGCGGTAGCGGGGAAATATCATATTTATCCAGAGCAAGCTGCGGCGGGACTGTGGACCACACCTACTGACTTAGCAAAGTTTATCATAGCAGTGCAACAATCTTATAATAAAAAAAGGGGATTTATAAAGCAGGCAACGGCCAAAAGAATGCTTAGTCCTTACTTGGCAGACTCTAACGTGGGTTTAGGAGTATTTCTCTCTAAATGGGGAGGAACGCCCTTTTTTAACCACGGTGGCGGAAATGAAGGTTTCCGTTCCTTTTATTGCGGCAGCCTGTCAACGGGCAAAGGGTTGATTATTATGATCAACTCGGATAATGACCGGATATTCAAGGAAATCGTATATACCGTTGCCAAGGAGTATAATTGGAAAAATGATCAAAATTAATTTGCCGACCAAAAATTGAATGATGTGAAAACAACAGCTACTTTAGGGACAGGCTTATCAATATCACATTTTATAACAATGAAAACGCAAGAATTAGCCACCAAGCTAGCTTATCTTAAGCGGAAGGATGGGTGGCGGCTTTTCCGCAAAGTCCGTTACCGGGTTTTTGGATCCATTGCGCATCATTATAAACTCAATAGAACTCTATGTGAAAAAACTGTAGCGGCGTTCGAAGCTCAATATAATGTGCATTTACCCGCAGATTACCGCCAATTTCTTATAAATATGGGGAACGGTGGTGCAGGTCCCGGGTACGGTATACTTCCAATTGAGAAATGGTGCGTAGATATTGCCGTTCATGATCATTTTCTTTCCACGCCATTCCCGCACAACAGGCCTTGGAATATGGAAATGGAATTTGATATGAATGATGAACACTTTTATGAAAGCCCCGGCTACCAGTTTTGGGAAACACATTATTACGATGATGATCTCCTGTCAGGTACCATGAGAATTAGCTACCAAGGGGGTGGTGTTTATTATATTTTAGTTGTTTGCGGGGAAGAAAGCGGTAATATTTGGGTGGATGACAGGGCCAATGAAAACGGGTTATACCCGCTGCAATACCCGGCATCGGAAAGGGTTAATTTTAACGAGTGGTACAATAATTGGCTGAATGAAAGCCTTTCATCACTCGAACATCACCACGGAACTAAATAAGCGGCAGATCGTAACAATCTTCTAATGCCCTGGGCATACTTCGTTTCAATTTATCGTATAGTAAAGTTAAATTGGATTGATTAATAGGTGAGGAAATATCAATATCCCAATCGGGTTCCAAGCCTGGAAAGTGTGCCACCAACTCTTTTAAAAAGCGGTACCATCCCTCCATCTCTTCCTTTACCCGCACCTGGGAACCGTCTTTAAAAAATAGATCTACATATAAATCCCCGGAACTTACTTCGTTATCCTGCCCGCCAAAAATTGTACTCACTTCATTCCAATGATACCGCACCCTACCGCCCGGCAACTTTAGGCTGAAGCTCTTCGCTTGGTATTGAAATTGACCGTTAGCTTCCAGAAGTTGTTGAAAAAATTCCATAGTCAAATGTTTTTTCGGTATGCCATGTAGTAAAGACGACCGGTAAAGCAAAAAGTTGCACCCGGATGAAAAATTTGGCATTGTTCCTGCATTAATTAATCCAAATTAACTAGTTAACCGTTATATAAATATTAGAAGCGGCCAGAATTTGTAGAATTTATTCACCCTAAAAACCCAAAAGTTATGTTACGTTGGACAGTCATTTTCCTATTGATCGCGATAGCTGCTGCTATCTTTGGTTTCACCGGAATCGCTGCAGGGGCGGCTTCCATAGCTAAAATCTTGTTTTTTATATTCATCGTATTATTTGTTATTTCTTTAATCAGCGGTTTGCTGAAGAAATAACGGGTGAGAAAATCATAGGTATTTCCCGGTTCCGCGCGTGTAAAATGGCCGGGGTAGAAGGGAATTTATAAAAAGAGGTCAACCTTGGTATCTGGTTGACCTCTTTTCCTTTCACAATAAACAATCTTCTCTTAAGACAAGGGTGTCATAGGAAATAATAATGTATGTTCCTGGTAAAATGGATTAATCGAAAATTTCTTCGAACCTGATATCGTGTTCTTCTAATTCTTTCAGCACGGGATTGTAGATACTGGGGAGTACCGGTATATGCAAACCTTTCAAGTCCACTTTATCCAACAAAACCATCTTTGCTAAGATGCCCAGCGGGAGGCCAACGGTTTTCGCCATGGCGGTACGGAGGTTATCTTCTCCTTGAACAATCATGTAGCTCTGCATCTTGGTATTCAGATCCCTTCTCTCGAAGTCTATCTCGTGTAACATCACGATCATATCCTTATCATGGGGTTCCATTCTCAACTGGTTTTCCAAGACATGCTGCAAAATCTCGGCATCGTTCTTATCTCCTAAGTTAATCAATTCTTCGCTGAAAATTCCCAAAAACTTCAGCTGCTTGATGACTTTGGACTTCCCGGTCACGCCTAAAAAATTCGCCATGTTATCTTCAATAGTGAGGGATTTATCCATTTTTACCGCCCTGGTAGACCATTTTAAGAACGATAAATTACTTGTATCAAATTTATCGGCATCCTTGGTTAATCCCAACTTAATCAAGGCGTTCCACCCTTCGCAAAAGTCGGGATAGCGGAGTGTTGCCCGCATGAAAGTGGGTATGTTTTGCAGGTTGTATAAGTCGATATAGTTCAGGGAATCCCGGTTCGGGTAAAAAGCGAGTTTGCCCAGGCCCGGAATATTGACCGTTTTATTATGATCAAACAATTGTTTGTAGCCCAGCTCCTTTATTTTACCTTTTTCGCGGTAAATAGCGCCAGAGCTACCTGCCAGCACAACATTCCTCGCGTTCCAAGAAATCTTATACTCCCAGGGGTTATCATTGCTATCGGGGGAAACCAGCCCACCGCAGTAAGATTTGAAGGAAAATATTTGGCCCCCTTTTTTCTCGATGGAATGGATCAATTTCATCGCGGACATATGATCGATACCTGGGTCGAGCCCCATTTCATACATGAATAGCAAGTTGGCATCTTCGATATCCTTGGCCAGCTTAGATATTTCCGGGTCGATGTAAGACGCGGTCAGTAAATTTTTCTTGAACTTAAGGCAATCTTTCGCGATTGTAATATGCAGATGTGGCGGCAATAAAGAAATAACAAGATCGGTTTCCTGGATCAACTTTTGTCTTTCTGCTTGATCTTTGATATCAATAGCTGCCGGGCTTGCGTAATATGATTTACCGATCTTCGATTTTATCAAGAGTAGGTCACTATCAACTACCGTGAGATGCCATTTGTATTTGGGGGCATTCGCCAATAAATAGTCTATAAGGCAAGTTGCAGATTTCCCTGCACCAAACAATAGAACATGCTTCATATAATATTCTTATAGAAAATGGTTAAATATTTACAGGAACTAACAACGGGATGCAACGAAAGTTCGAAAATAGGAAAAACATTCGAGAGCTGGAATCCGTTTATCGTTCAAAAAGATGATTGATTTTCATGTTGTTGCATGCAAATCTCTTGCCAAAATATAAACCGGGGTATATATTAATAAATTTAAATATTGCATAATAAATCGAGATATAACGAAATTAACGTAATTAATTTATTTTCCCGTTTTTAGGCTCGCCAAAATCTAGGTTGCCACGGGGCTAAGTATTTATTCACATTTCATCCCGAAAGCCGCAAAAATACGGGGTAAAAGCGTATATTTGCAGATCAAATTTTGTAGCAGAAAAACCTGTAAACCAATAACTAATGATAGAGAATTCGGACAATCAGCAGGAAGGCAAAATTGTACAGATCAATATCGAGGAGCAAATGAAAACGGCTTATATCGATTATTCGATGTCTGTAATTGTTGGCCGTGCTTTGCCTGACGTTAGAGATGGCTTTAAACCCGTACACCGCCGTGTTTTGTTCGGTATGTCCGAACTGGGCAATACCCACAACAAACCCCATAAGAAATCTGCCCGTGTGGTTGGTGAGGTACTCGGTAAATATCACCCGCATGGTGATTCTGCCGTTTATTTTACCATGGTCCGCATGGCACAGCCTTGGTCGATGCGTTACCAGCTCATCGATGGGCAGGGTAACTTCGGTTCTATCGATGGTGATATGCCGGCTGCAATGCGTTATACCGAGGTGAGGATGACTAAGCTGGCGGAGGCCATGCTGGAGGATATCGATAAAGATACGGTAGACTTCTCCCTCAACTTCGACGACACGCTCGAAGAACCTATCGTATTGCCAACCCGTATTCCCAACTTGATCGTGAATGGCGGTTCCGGAATCGCCGTAGGGATGGCTACCAATATTTTGCCCCACAACTTGAGCGAAGTAATGGATGCCTGTGTCGCTTACGTGGATAATAGGGACATTACCGTTGAAGAAATTATCCAGCACATCAAGGCGCCGGATTTTCCTACCGGTGGCGTCATTTACGGTTTTGAAGGGGTGAAGCAAGGTTTTGAAACCGGCCATGGAAGGGTAGTAGTAAGGGGTAAAATCACTTCTGAAACCGGTAAAAACGGGAAGGAAAAATTGGTGATTTACGAATTGCCGTACCAGATCAATAAGGCTGTTTTACACCAGAAAATTGCTCAGTTGGTAAATGATAAGGTGATCGAAGGTATCTCGGATGTACGCGATGAATCTGATCGTGAAGGTATCCGCCTCGTGATCGACCTGAAACGTGACGCGATCCCGAATGTTATCATCAACCAGTTATATAAATACACAGAGTTACAAACTTCCTTCGGTATCAATAACGTGGCGCTCGTTAAAGGTCGCCCGCGTATTTTGAATATCAGGGAGATGATCGCAGAATTTATCGATTTCCGCCACGAAGTTGTGGTGAGGAGAACGAAATTCGAGTTGAAGAAGGCCGAAGAAAAGGCCCATATCCTGCAAGGCTACCTCGTGGCTTTGGATCATCTGGATGAAGTAATTAGCTTGATTAGAAATTCTGCCACCCCGGACATTGCCCGTGAAGGTTTGATGGGTAACTTCGGGTTAACAGAATTGCAAGCCAAGGCGATCCTGGAATTACGTTTACAACGTTTGACCGGCATGGAGCGCGATAAGATCCGGGAAGAATTTGAAGAAGTGATGAAATTCATCCAGAAATGTAAAGATATTTTGGCCGATGAAGGTTTACGTTTCGGTATCATCAAGGAAGAATTGGAAGATGTGAAGAAACGCTTCGGTGATGAACGCAAAACTGAAATTCAATACCTTGCCAGCGAGATGCGCATGGAAGATATCATCGCGGAAGAAGATGTAGTAATTACCATCTCCCACCTAGGTTATATCAAGCGTACTTCGGCTGATGATTACCGCCAGCAAAAGCGCGGTGGCCGTGGCGCCATCGGTGGCAGGACCCGTGATGAAGATTATATCGAGCACTTATTCGTGGCTTCCACCCACCATACGATGCTCTTCTTTACAGAGAAGGGACGTTGTTATTGGTTGAAAGTCTACGAAATTCCCGATGGTGAAAAATCTGGAAAGGGTAGAGCCATACAAAACCTGATTAACTTGCCGGGTGAAGATAAGATCAGGGCAATTATTGATATCAAGGATTTAGGCGATAAAGATTATATCAATAATCATTATATCGTACTTTGTACGAAGAAGGGTATCATCAAGAAAACCTTGCTGGAAGAATTCTCCCGCCCTCGTCAAAACGGTGTAAACGCGATCACTATCAACGAAGGTGATCAATTGCTGGAAGCCAGGTTAACGAACGGCAAAAGCGAAATTATGATGGCCGTTAAGAGTGGCAGGGCTATCCGCTTCCCGGAAACAACGGTGCGCGATACCGGCCGCGGTGCGATCGGTGTACGTGGTATCGAGGTCGGAAATGAGTCCGATGAAGTAGTTGGTATGATTTGTGTAGCTAAAGATGACAACACGCGTACGGTGATGGTGGTTTCTGAGAAAGGTTACGGGAAACGTACCCATATCGAAGAATACAGGATTACAAATAGGGGCGGTAAAGGTGTTAAAACCATTAACGTCACGGAAAAAACAGGTAAATTAATCGGTATCTTGGATGTTACGGAAAGTAATGATTTGATGATTACTTGTAAGTCCGGTATCACGATCCGTATGGCAGTAGCAGATATCCGTGAAGCTGGTAGGGCTACGCAAGGCGTTCGCCTGATCCGGTTGGATGATTCTGATGCAATTGCCGCGGTTGCCAAGCTGGAAGAACAAGAGGAAGAAGAATTATTGGACCAGGAGGCTGTTGAAAACGGGGATGCTCCCGGTGCTGCAAGTAATAATGAAGAAGCCGGTACTACCGATAACGGGGAGAACACAGGGGAAACTCCTGTAAGCGAGTAATCTAAGTACTAATTTACCCATAAATAGTTGGGGCCGACTAAAAAGGAAGAGTTTTGTATTAAAAACTCACTCAGACGTAGCGTGTAGCGAAGTCAAAGGTACTTTTTAGTCGGCCCTATTTAAATAAATACAAAAATTCATTAATTTAACTGCTAACTAAAAACAAAATCTGGCTAACATGAAAAGAATCATTGTATCTCTTCTCTTATGTAGTCTTACGCTCGGTGCGATAGCTCAACGTTCTAAAGTTAACAGCGCTGAGAATCACTACAATAGTAAAGAGTACGACAAAGCTAACGAGGACATCGATCTTGCCCTTCAACACGACAAAACGAAAGATGATGTAAGAGCTTGGTATTTGAAAGGTAAAATCCTGGAAGCTTTGGCTATCAAAGATAAAAGTGTTCCACAGTCTATGGAAGCTTTCAGCGCCTTTAAAAAGGCATTGGAGTTGAACCCGAAATACACCGAAGCTGTTCTCGATTTGTACAACCGTTTATTTAACTTGTACGCAACCGTGGGTAACTCTGCTTACGGGTACCTGAATGATCAGAAATGGGCGGAAGCTTCTGCTGATTTCGATAAGGCTTTTCAAATTAAAGAGTTTACGAATAGTAAGGAATTGAGCGGTACCATCGCTGAAGATACTGCCATGGTTTTTTATGCCGGCTATGTTGCTAACCAAGCAGGTGAAAAAGATAAGGCTTTCGAAAATCTGAAAAAAGCAGCTGACCTGCAATACAAAGGCGAACCCGCATTGTACGTGATCCTTGCACAGCAATATGAAGAGCGCGGTGATAATGCTAATTGGTTGAAAACCATCGAGCAAGGTAAATCTTTGTTCCCGGATGACAAACGTTTTAACGATATGGAAATGATTTATTATTCCAAAACCGGTAAAACGTCTGAATTGTTAAGCATGCTGGATAAAAAAGTGGCCGACAATCCGAATGACTTCGAAGTTGTATTGGATTACGCAATCCGCCTGGATAACGTGGCTAACCCCCGCGATGAAACTGGAAACGATTTACCTCGCCCCGCTAACTATGAAGAATTGATTGGTAAAGCGGAAACTAATTACAAGAAAGCATTGGCATTAAATCCTAATGACGCCACTGCTAACTTCCAATTAGGTGCGCTGTATTTCAACCGCGCCGTTAATTTTAATAAGGAAATTAATAACATGGCTAGTAAGGACTTGAGCTCTCCTAAGGCTAAGGAATTGCAAGCTAAGGTTGAATCATTGATGGATCAAGCATTGCCGTATTTTGAGAAAGCTGATGAAGCATTCACAGCGCAAGGCGCGAACATCGATCCAAATGATCGTGTTACTTACGAAAACTGTTTGATTGCTTTGCAAAAAATCTATGCCATCAAATCTAAAAATGATAAAGTAGATGCTGTCAAGAAGAAATTAGAGGCGCTGAGAGGCTAAACCAACATCGTTCACTGATTTGAAGTATTAAATTATAATTGAATGGCGTTCCTGTGGTGGAACGCCATTTTTGTTCACGGATTTTTTAGGGATTTATGGATTTCACGGATTTTCTAGTGTTCCCAGTGTTCCCTGTATTCCCAGGGGCCCAGGGGTCGGAAATGTGTTTAACTGAAGTTGTTTTTATTATTTTATCACTATAGTTATAATTTCAATTTCAATTTTGATTATTCCGTGGGGGTTAGAATGTCATTGGTGGGGTGGGGCTGAGGTCAGAGTCAAGGAAATCGGTTACCATGGGGATCCACCAGTCGGCGTGTTGTATCATACCGATGTGGGTCGTACCGGGAAGGATGGCTAAACGTGATGCCGGTAGTCCATGAAGATCTCCCATTTTGCCGCCGCCCTTAGCTTTGAACAGTTCTATTGCATGTTCATATCTAACACCGTCATCATCACCGATGATCATAAATATGGGAGCCTTGATGTTTTTGGCTTCTTTAGTCCAGTCATAGGATTTAGTATCTGCACTGATGATTTTTTTAATGTAGTTTTCGAATTGGGCAGGATCATTTCCAAGGCTATCATACTGCTGTTCTATAGGGGATCCTTTAAACATCTCCGCATTCATATGCTTAAAACTTTCTTCTACATCGGGCCACCATCCATCATGGGAATATGTTCCTGAAAGTACAATCAACCTTCTAAGTTGTTCGGGGTGGCGAATCGCAAATTGAAAGGCGATCCCGGCGCCCATGCTGTAGCCCAGTACATCGGCGCTATCGACCTTGAGATGCTTTAATAATCCGGAAACATCGTCGGCCATATTTTCATAGCTAAATTCCCTATCTATATCTTTTGTCCGGCCATGACCTTGCATCTCTGCAACAATTACTTGCCTGTTAGCGGCCAATTGAGGAATAACCTTTGACCAGTTTAGCGGAATGGTCATAAATGATCCATGTAATAACACGATTGGTTGACCCTTTCCATAAACTTCATAATACATCTTTAAACCATTAACTTCTGCATACCCTTTATCTACCGGGGCAGCAGTAGCTTTCACAGAACTAGAATCATTTTTTTCATGATCTGTTCCCGATGAACTTTGAGGACCCTGTTGGCAAGAAACCGCGATAATAATAAAAGAAAATAGGGCAGGAAGGAAAGAAGCAAATTGACGCTTATTCATAAACATATATTTTTGTTTCAACAAAGATCGGGATGAAACATTTATATCCTCCTGTGTATATGCGACAATAAAGGAGCCAATACCGACACTCAGAAGAATGGTATAAAACCCTCAAGAATTATACAACAGAACCCCCAATAACCATTATGCTACTTTCAAACCTGATCCGTACAAGTGCAATCTGTGCGGGTGCAATCCGTTCAAGCGTCATCTGTGTAATCCGTGTAATCAGTGATCAGAAGGGGTAGCCGATCGCGATATTTAAAATCATGTTCTCCTTCCGCCATCTCGGATCCCCGAAATTAATTTCATCAATTACCCAGCGTTCACCTGCCGGTAGGTAAGGTTTCCGCATCGGGAAGGCGAGATCGAAGCGGATTACTAGGATAGATGCATCAATCCGTAGGCCGATACCGCCACCAACAGCGGTTTGACTCAAGAAGCTATTCAACTTAAATTGGCTACCCGGCTTGCTCGTGTCCTCTTTTTTCAGCCATATATTACCGGCATCCATAAACGCGGCAAGTTGCAAGTATTTAGAAAGCATAAACCTGATTTCGCTATTAAATTCCAGTTTAATATCTCCTGCTTCATTAGCATAATATTCACTACTATCTGATCGGAAACTACCGGGGCCTAGCGTCCTGGCGCGGAAAGCACGTAAACTGTTACTGCCTCCGATAAAGAATTGTTTCACAAATGGTAATGAATAAGAGTTATTATAAGGAATACCATAACCGGCAAATACCCTATTTACCCAAGTTAATGTTTTAGACCATTTCCAGTAATATCGACCATCTATAGACAACCGTAAATATTGCGAAAAATCCTGGCCAAAAAGTGTCTTCTTACCGGTCGTCTTATCCTTGGGTACCACTAGTCCAAATATATTTCCGGCAGCATCCGCGTTGAAGCTGGCAAAAAACGAATGGTAACGGTTCGGGTTTAAATTATTAAAGTTTAATGTATAGTTACCTCCCACTATAAACTGTTTCGAGATAGACTGCTGTAAAGTAGGATCGCGATCAAGCCGCTCTTGAAACTCCGGCGATATTTTGGATGGCAGCACGTATGTAATAGAAACAGGGTTGAAAATATGATCCAAATAAAGGGTGCGCCGCCAAGAGTACCCAAACTGTAAATTGAAAGCATTGAGATTATACTGATTCGGGTTACTTAGTAATTCATACCCGATGCCAAGTTTTGTCCTGGGCACATACGGGGTCCTGATATTCAGTCCCGGTATAGGGGAAACAAACCGGGGGAAAGTTACCGAAGCTCCCAGGTTCAAGCTGTAAGCATTGGTTGCCAATTGTGTGCTTTTACCACCGACTTGTGCCTCGTAGCCTCCACCGACAGTTATTTCCAACAAGTTGGCGCCATGAAACCAATTTCTATTCTTGGCAGATAATTTAAGTTCTGAACCAACGTAGTTATTGGATTTCGTATAACCGGAAACTTGTAATTGTAATGATCGTTTAGGGTAGGGAGTCAAGTAAAAATTAGCATACAAATAACTACTATCCCTGCTGGGGCGGAATTGCCCACGGACAAATTTGAATGTACCTAGATTGACTAACCTGTGTAACGTGATATTATGCGAGCTCAGCCTGTACAAACTATCTTCCTTCAAGAACACGGAATTTTTGAATACTTGCGGCCTATATAAACTATCGGGATCAATAATGGTAAACCCCTCGTAATTATGACCTTTATAATCCCGGATGAGACTGTCGCGCCCCAGGGTATAATTAGTAAATAATTCTACCTCTTTCATATAATATTGCCTTAAGGCAATGCGGCTGCTATTCTCTTTAATTTTTACATACAAATCAACTTTACCGTTATTAGTACTATCAACTTGAACGAGTAAGTTCTCGTCTGTAAAATAATAATAGCCTTGTTCTTTCAATAGATTAGCAATACGGGTTCTTTCGTCCTTGATGATATCCAGGTCATAATTTTCACCAACTTTTAATAATGAGCGTTTGGTAGATGATAGTATGAAGTTGCCTAGTTTAGTGCTGGAATCGACCCTGAACTCAACTTTTTCAATAGTATACCGGTGTTGTGGTGATAATATATAAGTTATGGAAGCTTTCTTTTTACCGGAATTCTTAATTTCATAGTTTGTCAATGCTTGAAAATACCCTTTATCTTCCAGGTAACTTTCTAAAATAAGACTTGTGCTCGCAGGTTTGGCTTGGCTCAATAATACCGGTGGTTCTCCCCATTTTTCTCTTAGCAAATAATTCAGCCCTTTACCTTTCGGTTCGTTGCCCAGGTTGTATAACCATAATTTTATGGGCATCCCGAGGAATTTCTTATTTCTTTTCGGGCGTGTTCTATCTTCGATAGCGCCCATCAAGACGCTGTAGTCTTTCGGTTTGCTAGTATCCCATTTAAAGCTGGTGCCGGTATATAATCGATCTCCTTCGGGAACGGTTCGCGTAGTGGAACAACTTCCCAGGATAACTAGTAATATAATTGCTAATATGTTGAGCTTACGTAGCATTTGTTAGTTTGCTAATTTTCGTTGTTTCTTAGTTTCTGTTCCGTCCTGATTTTTTTCCGGTGAAGGATTTCCCTAAATTCGTCATAATCCATTACCAAGATAAAGCTTACCCCGGTTTCAATATTTTGCCCTTCTAGGATCACGTCTGTTAAATTTCTCCTGTATGCGCGTACCCGGTAGCGACCGTCCTTGGTTAAAGTATATTCCACGGTAACATCACCGATAATGTTACTGGCGTTCTGTTGCGCCCCGGATCCTGATAGCGGTATATTGGAACCTACGGACACGGTTAAACGATCACTGAACAGCCTTTTGGAAACATCCACATTCAGGTCGGTGCGCTCAGTTTTTGAGCCCGAAGTATAATCTTCTTGAGATTCAAGATCGAAATTAATATCGACACCTTTAATTAAAGACCCTGCCAAGTTATTGAGCTGTTGGGAAAGTATTTTACTAACGCTCTTTCGGGCAACGTCCTCGACGGAACCACCGCCGCTGCTCAATGCATCGAAAGGATTATCTGATATAAACCGGTTTAATACCAACAAGCCCATAACCTGTTTGTTCAAGTCGCTTTCTACCTGGTTGATCTGCCGTAAGCGCGTAATCACGGCGCCTCCAAATATATTCTGATCTTTTTCAGGCATGTCTAATTCGAAGCCAATATCGGGCTTGAGCAATTCCCCCGTAATTTTCAAGTACACGTATACCGGCACTTTTTGATTGTACATGTTCCTATTGGTATTACCATCAGTTAGCTGGTCGCCAATAAGATCAATTGCGGGCGCGGCAGTAGAATATCTTGCCGTGATGTTAACATCGGCGCTCAAAGGATCTCCATTCCAAATAATGGTGCTGCCTTTTTGGATATCAAACTCCCTTTTTATCAATTGACTCAGGGACATTGCATATTTCCCCTGGTCAATTTCATACCTGCCGGTTAAACTCATCTTACCACTTGGATCCATAGATAAATTCAATGTCGCGGTTCCTTTCACTTCTAAATAATCCCCGTTAGATGGATCGATCACGATGCGCATTGTTGATTGTGGATCAACTTCAATGTCGCCGAGGAAAGAGAAACCGCTCATATGGGTATTGGTAAGCGATAAAGTATCTTGGGCAGATAATAGGCTGGAGTCGATAGGTGAATCCATATCTATAAATTGAACGACTCCTTCACGGTTAGCGATGCCGGGATCATCTTCGGGGACGGTAACCGTTACCTGCGATTTTTCACGTAGCTTCACATTCATCGTGATCCTTGGAAGATTTGAACTACCGCGGATCTGCGCATCCGCATCAATATAGGCGGGACCGTAATACCATTGATCTTTGTTTACTTTCGGACCTAGGACCATCATATTCCTGGCGGTAACATCTAACCGGAAAATGAAATTATCCATATTCCTGGTGAGTATTTGTCCGTTGATGACGGCTTCATTCCGGGCGCTATCCGTAACTACAAAATTTTTAAACTCCAGTCCCCGCTGGGTAAAAGTAAGTTCTTCACCAGGTAATCTGAATAAGCTGTTGATCATTGTGACACGCGACTGTACATTTTTGAAATAAAGTTGACCGGTAATACCCGGATCATCGGTGGTGCCTTTAATTTCAAGTTTACCGTTGGCGATGCCGTCCATCTCGGTGAGTGCGCCGAATGTGAATGGCTCCACGGTTTTCATATTTAATTTATCGAGTAGTAATTCGAAATCGAGTTGATCGCCATAAGTACCGAACAGCGTTATATCATTATCGTTCCCGGATATATGAGCGTTTATCCTATATTGATTTACTTCCGGGGTTGTAGCGGAAAGTGCAAGGTTGCCTACGCCCGTTCCCATAACTTTCACAGAATCAATTTTTACATCTGCGTCCAGTAACGGGTTCGTATCAAGGTTGGTAATCTGAACTTTACCGGTGGCAAACCCTCCAACTAACGCGGTATCTTTTTCAATTAAGCTGGTTAATGAAGCCAAGTTAAACTCCTTTAACTGCACGATGATCCCGGGTAATAACTCGCCGGGTTTTTTATCCTCAGTCTTGATTTGAATCATTTGCGCCCCTTGGCTCATCCCGAGATCAGCGAACACCAACCCGCTATCACCGATCAATACGCGGTTCTCTCCGACAGTAGACCACGTTTGGTAATTTAATAAAAGGCTATCTTGTAAGGAGAACATCAAACTATCCTTTTGTAAATATTCCAGTATGCCGCCGAAGCGGTATTTCGGTTGAAGTTTATGATCATCCAGAACGAGGTGCCAATCCAATTTTCCCTGTTGCGCCCTAGCTATGACGGACGTTCGTTCCAAGGGGAATTGCGGGTGCTGTAAACGGGCCAAGTTCAGGTTCGCATGCAATGCATTCGTATCTGCATCGATGTGAGCGCGGATAGTGTCAATTACAAATTCATCATATTGGAACGCAGGTAAGAAAATATTGGTTCTTAAGCTAGCGCTGTCAGTGTCAAACCTACCGTTTAAAGTTAAAGGTTGAGCCATAACAATGCCGGGCAACCATTTGCGCAATGATTTGGGAATTGAAAAAGTTCCGTCAAACTGTAACCATTGCCTTTCTGAAGGCTGGTATGCCTGTACCAAACTTGGCGCCATCAACTGGCGATTAATTAATTCTTGAAGCGATGAAGCAAATGTCTGGTAATTAAAATCACCCTGCGCAGACAGGTATCCAAATGGAGATCGCAGTCGAACCGTTTGTAGATCATCTTCCTTTCCCGCCGTCAAAATAATACTATCCAAAACATACAGTTGGTCGTTATCGACAAACTGTATTTTATCGACGATAACGGAGGCATCCAAGTTTCTTGGCTGGAGGTTGTCGATATGGGCCGCCAGGCAAGATTTTAATATAAAGGGGCGCGTCATAAAATGCGTATTGTATAAATCGAACTTGTCGATGTCTACAGAAGCATCAATGCCTGGATGCAGCGTATCAACTTTCCCGGTTGCATGCAATTGTAATTTAAGACTTGAATCTTTGACATAACCAAGCGCCTTATATTGGGCTTCTAAGAGTTCCGCTTCGAGATGGATATCATTATAAGTATAATTATTATAAGTGAATTGATGGATGTCGACCAGGCTGTTTAAATTGGCATGATAGGGATCGGTACCTTTTCCTTTAGCGGTTACTTCGCTGTTCAAGATGCCTATCGTGGTATCACGTATAAATTTACCCACGTACAAATTTTCAGTCCTGAGCTGTAAATCATAACTCAAATTCGCAGTATCGGTAAAATCGATCACATCACCCGAGATACCGATATTTCCGAAGGAAGACTGGAACATCAGGTTGGGGTGTAGTCTTTGTACGCCACCTTTAATACTACCTGTAAGTAACATATTCTGAGGAAGCTCCACATTTCCAGGCAAAGTATTGCCAGGCAGCCAAGATGCGATACTTTGCTTGTTTCCTTGTAGTTTAATACGGCTGAAGTCAAAACCAAGTTTATCCGTACTCGTTATATTGGTAGCGCTTCCACTTAAATCGATCAGGGTGCCGTCTTGGTCCCTGGCGATGAATTTAGGGATGATTAAGTTCGCCATGCTGCCTGCCAGGTTCCCTTGTAAGCTTAACCTTTTTTGCATGATGTTTTCCATCGATGTGTCGTTAGTAAGATCTGGCACAAAATACCCGGCTTCATTTACCGCGAGAACGGAAGGGCGTATGTTAGCCTTAATTTGTAATTGACCTAATTGATCACTGATGTTTTCCCAGCCGGGTACCCCGAGATCAATGTCCACATCCAGTTTACTTCCGGCAGTTTGCAGTACGAACTTTTTCAAGCTAGCGCCTTTCGAAGTATACACCACGTTACCTTTCATCTCCTTTAATTGCAAGCCGCTTTTTTCAATTAAGTAAGTATGGCCGATATTAACAGAAGAACTGTCATTGCTATAATATACATCACTTGCATTCAATACCAAGGGATAAATGCCGAGGTGCATGTAATCGATCCCCTTAGCTAGGCGGGGGGCCGTCTCATCATCCATTTGAAAATATAAGGAATCGACATCAATTTTATTTGCTTGGACAACCCATGTATTCGGTGAAGAAACGGAAGTATCTGCGGGTGGCGGTGCTGCCGCCGTATCCAACGAAAGTTGAACCCGGGTTTTAGCAATAGTCAGGATATCGGCATCTATAAGTGTTTTAAGTAAATCGAAACGGGCATTTTCTATAGCGATCCGGTCCGTGTTTCCAGAGGTTGAAAGACCGCTGGCTTCATCCTTGTAAAGCCATTTGCTATGGGTCAGGTTGAACTTATCGACTGCTAATAGAAAAGCGGTGCCGGTATCGCCGGCTCCCGGTTCTGGTTCGGAAGGAGACGGGATATAATCTTGTTGGAAGGCAACGTGTAAACTATCTATGTTTAACTCCCGCACATGGTATGAATTTTTCCCGGGGTTGAGCTTTCCCGGGATCAATTCGATGCCGTGCCAGCTTGCACTTAGCAACATGCCGCCGAGGGAATCATTATATTTTAAGTTGAATTTATTCAAATGTACATTTCCAATTTCAAAGTCGATCGTGGTGCTGCTTTCATCAACGAGCGTATCGGGTGGGGTGGCTTGGCCGCTTGAAAAAGCATCGATAATAAATTGATAATTGAAATTGCTGTCGGTTTTGGGTCGGTAAATATTCACATCCAGCTCGTTCCAGTCTAGGGAGCTGATAATTACCTTGTTCCGCATCAAAGCCAACAAGTTATATTCCACATCAAGGGAACCGGATGCAACCAGTGGCGTCCTGGTTTTATCCTCTACATACAATCCCTTCAAGGATAATTCATTCCACCATTTAAAACGCAGGGATTTGATGCTTACTTCCGTTCCTAACTGCTTGTGAAGGTAATTTTGCGCTTTGTTTTTCACGAAGTTCTGAACCGGGGGGAGCTGGAGGATCAAAAGGATGATAAACGGCAATAAGACCAGGGCTAATATAATTCCTAGTAACCATTTTAAGAGTTTTCTTTTGATAGATTTTTTGGAAGGCGTTTCGCTCACAAATTATGTTTATTTTTAATACTGTCTGCTATTCGTTCTAATATAACAAATATTATACCTACGGTAATGTTTCATTTGATAGATTGCCCGCGATCAAATTATTACTTATTTAGCATCCTGCCGTTATCAAGTAATGCACTGTAGTTGGAAACATAGTTAACCCGGGAGTGTTAAATAGACTAAACACTTAAATGTTTTATTTGTTTAATAATAATAACGTTGAAAGTAAAGAATAAGCTTTTGCCGGGATCAACACGCGTTCAAATTGTCATTCATCAAAAATACAGAACCCAGATGAAAATAGCATTAATTGGAGCTAGCGGATTTATTGGTAGTGCCATTTTAAAAGAAGCATTGGACAGGGACATTGCAGTAACCGCAATTGTCAGGCACCCTGAAAAAATTAACTTGGAACATCCAAAATTGACGAAGCTAAAAGGGGATGCCCTCGATGAAGAAAACCTGTCGGAGATAATCAAAGGGCACGATGCCGTGATCAGCGCGTATAACGCGGGTTGGCAAAACCCGGATATATACACGGAACAGGTTGCAGCCAATCATAGTATCGTTGATGCCTTGCATAAATCGGGGATAAGGCGTTTCTTAGCAGTTGGCGGGGCCGGCAGCTTGGAGGTCGCGCCCGGCGTGGAACTCATCAATACACCGGATTTTCCAGCCCTCTTCAAGGGCGGGGCCATGGCAACCCGGGAGATGCTCATACTTTTGCAAAAAGACGCGGACCTGGATTGGACATTTTTATCACCACCTATCAGCATAGACCCCGGCAAGCGCACCGGTAATTACAGGATGGGAGGGGACCAGGTTGTTTTTGATAGCAACGGGCATAGTAAGATTACCGTGGCCGATTACGCCGTAGCGATGATCGACGAGTTAGAACGACCCAAGCATATCCGGAGCAGGTTTACGGTAGCATATTGATGGGAGAAAAACAAATTATAAATAAAACCTGGGATGTACTCACGATCATTGAAGGGTTCGATGTTAAATTTCATATCCGTGATAGTTATTCGCCTTTTTTTTGAAATTATCTAAAACCTGGCTGGAATACAGCATCTACGGACTTTTTCTATTATATTAATTCTATACCTTTGCCCGCAAATAGGTGGTGTTATGAGAAAAATCTTGATCTTCACAGCTGTTTTAGTTTTGATAGGACTGGCTTTATTAGCATTTTATTATCCTTGGTTTTGGATACTTTTTATCTTGGTAGCGCCTTTGGCAACCATGTTAATTGCAGACATGGCGCAAAGCAAACATGCCATCATGAGAAACTATCCTATCTTCGGTAGGATGCGTTACTGGATGGAAGATTTACGGCCAAAAATCTACCAATATTTCGTGGAGAGCGATATCGACGGAAGCCCTATTAACAGGGTTGACCGCTCCACGATTTACCAGAGGGCAAAGAGGGAGTTAAATTCTCAACCTTTCGGAACGCAATTCAACGTGTATGCGGAAGGGTATGAATGGCTGGCACATTCCATCCAACCGATCGGTTTTGATAAAATGGATAAAGATCCCAGGATCGTAATCGGCGGGAAGGATTGTAAACAACCTTACTCCTGTAGTATTTTCAATATCTCCGCCATGAGTTACGGCTCCCTGAGTTCCAACGCGGTTGAAGCCTTAAATGCCGGTGCAAAAATTGGAAACTTCGCACATAATACCGGCGAAGGCGGAATCAGTCCTTACCACCTGAAGCATGGGGGGGATATCATCTGGCAAATCGGTACCGGTTATTTCGGTTGCCGGGATGATCATGGAAATTTTCACCCCGGTTTATTTGCAGAGAAATCTAAGCAAGCATCTGTTAGGATGATTGAGCTGAAGATTTCACAAGGAGCAAAGCCCGGTCACGGTGGTATTTTACCAGCGGCGAAGAATACGGAAGAAGTAGCTGCTATCCGGCATGTACAACCCCATACAACAATATTTTCACCACCGTACCATACTTCGTTTTCTACCCCGAGAGAACTCTTGCTTTTTATAAAACAGATGAGGGAGCTCAGCGGTGGAAAACCCGTAGGTTTTAAATTATGCATAGGGCAGAAAAGCGAATTTTACGCGATCTGTAAAGCCATGATGGCAACGGATATCTATCCCGATTTTATCACCGTAGACGGTGGTGAAGGAGGAACGGGAGCAGCGCCGCCGGAATTTTCCAATTCGGTTGGTATGCCCTTTATGGACGCCCTTTCATTCGTTCATGATACGCTGGTGGGTTTCGGGATCCGTAAAGAAATCAAAATCCTGGCATCCGGTAAAATTTTAACCGGCTTTCATATTTTGAGGGCTATGGCGTTGGGAGCCGATGCTTGTAATAGCGCGCGTGCCATGATGATGGCCATCGGTTGTATCCAGGCTTTGCAATGTAATACAAATAAATGCCCGGCAGGCGTGGCTACCCAAGATAAATGGTTGATGGCGGGACTAGTTGTGGAAGATAAGAAAAGCCGCGTCGCAAATTATCACCGCGATACGATTGAAAGTGCTATTGAACTTAGCGCTGCCGCAGGTTTGAGCGATCCTAAAAAATTGACCCGCAAGCATATTCAACGCCGCGTATTTATGAACGAAGTGCGCAGCTTTGAAGAAATTTACCCCTCTGCTAAACCGGGATATTTATTGTCCGGCGATTTGCCGCAGCGGGTTAAAGACGACTTGGCGATGGCGCAAGTTGATAGCTGGGAAATGGTAAGTTCTGATGCTTTATAAAATCCACGTACACTAAAACGCTTGAAGTGCCCCGCCTAATACCGGGGCACTTTAGCTCAGGACTAATTTCATCTCGTATTGTTGGATAATATCCTGTAAGCCCGAGCTTCTAAAAACTTCGAGCGCCATTTGGTGATGTTCATCCACGTTATTAATCTTGAGAATGTTGCAGTGGGAAGCAATACTTTGCATCAATTCAATACCATTTTCAACCGATTGAAATTCATATTGCGCTATATAGCCTGTATTGGGTTGTATCAGTGCCTTCCCGATAATACCTCCGCTGTCATCAACCGTAGTCCAGCATTCATATAATTGCGGGGTCATTAATAAATGTTCGGTAGTGTTTTCCCAGGAATATGCCTGTGGCTGAGCGCCGATTGATATGCCGGTATGAAAAGGTTCCTTTAATATTTTTCTAGTTGTTTTTTGTTTGCATGTGCCGGAAAAGCAAAACAATTCCCGCTCTATTTCATAACCGATAGCATTGTAGGCTCTAATTGCAATTTCGTTCACCGTGATTACTTCCAAGATACTTTGTTCTATTCCTTGCGCTTTGAGCAGCGGAATAAAGTGATCGTAAAGTTTTTGTACAATTCGCTTACCCCTAAATTGTGGAATGACGCCCGTCCCGGCATTATAAGCAGTTTTATAACCATTCCAATCATCAATACCCATCAAAACAAATCCAACTAACCGCTCATCGATAAAAGCTCCGAATGAAAGATCGAAATCAACTTTCGCTGCTTTCCAGCGGTTAATGAAATATTGCGGTGCGGCATTAAATTTTACGTAATAGTCTTTAAATGCTTCAAGGAAACATTGTACAACTTCTTGGGCCGGTATATTCGCGAGGGAACGGAAGGTCATAAGACGTTTTTATAAAGATAGTTCTTGTTATCAAATTAAAAGCCCGTTCCGATATAAAAAAATAATCATTTAAAAGATACTGTTTTACAAAACAGTAATATGATTAAACGTATGTAATTAATTCAAATTCAATATTTTTCAAATAGAATTTGTAATTTTTAAATTGTTTTTACGTTAATAGTGTATTCACCAAAAACGCGTCGATCTTGAAAAAGTATTTCATCATCCCGATCGTATTATTTTGTTTACCGGTACTCGTAATGGGGCAGGATTGGCATGTGGGTGGTATGGCAGGTATTAGTAATTACAACGGGGACCTCTCTGAGAAAACAATCAATTTCAAACATATCGGTCCCACCCTAGGTTTATTCGTTAGGAGGGATGTTAACCGTTATCTCAGTGTAAGGGCCGGTTTCCAATGGGGAATGGTTGCCGCGGCTGATAGTTCTAATAGCAGCCAAGCGCTGAAAGACCGGAACCTCAGCTTCCGGAGCCATATTGGTGAAATAAGCCTGGTTGGTGAATTCAATTTTTTCGATATTTATGAAAGGGGATATACGCCTTATATTTTTGCCGGTATCGGCGGATTCTTATTTAACCCCATGGGTAAAACGCAAAACGGCAACTGGGTAAACCTGCGGGATCTCGGTACAGAAGGTCAAGGTATGCAGGAATACGCTGATAGGCTTCCTTATAACCTTTTTCAGTTCGCCGTGCCTTTCGGGGTCGGGTTCCGTTACGAATTGGATCCGAAATGGACCGTTGGTGTTGAAGTAGGGGCGCGTTATACTTCTACGGATTACCTCGATGATGTAAGTAAAACTTATGTCGATGAAAATCTACTCTTACAGTACCGTGGTCAATTGGCGGTGGATATGGCTTACAGGGGAGATGAAGTGAATCCGAAAACAGGGAACCCCGGCGTATACCCGCCGGATGGAACCGTGAGGGGGAATCCCGGTAATAAAGACTGGTATGCATTTACAGGCTTAACTGTTACTTACCGTTTAGGTGGAAGAAATAAATCATTCGGCCGCGCGATAAAAAATACGGGTTGCGCGAACATGAAATTTTAAGAATGGCATAATCATTGTTGGACTGATGTTCCCCAACAAAGTCCATATAGACATAGATCACCCTGCCTCCGTGGCGGGGTTTTTCTTTAATTATAACCTTATAGTTTGAAATCCGGGACAAATGTCGTAATTTAGAGGACAAATGTCTGTATTATGATTGCCGCAACGCTTGCATACGATAAAAGGCTGGATAAAGAAATACTCACCCTCATTAAAAGTTCGAAAATTGATAAGAAATTGAATCTTTCAATAAAGGATATTACTTTTTATAATTTTTTGGCTGATAAAATTTTGATGATTTGCGTTATCAGGCATGGAGTGCCTTATTCTTTGTTCGATAAGATCCAAAATTTTACGCCGTTTACAGAAAATTACTGGGCGGATCTGCTGGATGTTTCAACGAAAACATTGCAAAGGTATCGCCAAGATGATAAAAGCTTTCGACCGATTCAATCAGAGAAAATCATCGAGATGGCTGAAGTCACCAAAATAGGTTTGGAAGTTTTCGGAGATATCGATAAATTAAAACTTTGGTTAAATACGCCCAGTTTTGCTTTGGGCAAAATAAAACCTATCGAGCTTCTTAAAGATTCCTATGGAAAGGAATTGGTAATTGGCGAATTAACTAGGATTAATTACGGAATATTTGTATAATGGAGGTTTATCGTTTATCCCGGAAGGTATTTTCTAATACGCTTTCCGGTAAAGGCGCCGCTTTAAAAGGCGCCAGGTGGAATTCTGAAGGGGTGGAAGTTATTTATACAGCAATGAATCGTTCTTTGGCCATGGCGGAGGTGGCGGTGCATCTCTCCCTGGCAATGCTTCCGGCAGATTTTATGATGTTAACAATAGAGATTCCGGATGACATGGCTATCTTAAAACTGGATGTATCCCGTCTTCCCAAGAACTGGAATACATTTCCCTATCACCCGGCATCTCAAACAATCGGGGATAAATTTATCTCGGAAAATAAGTACTGTTTATTACATGTTCCTTCCGCTGTTACACAAGGAGACTATAACTTGTTGATCAACCCCAAGCATAAAGACTTCACTAGAATTAAAATTGTTAAGCGCGTTAAGTTCCCCTTTGATGAAAGGATTTTTCAATAAAGTTCGCGCGTTGTAAAACTGTCCCAACCGGTAAGATTTCATGTTGGCATACTTCTTGAAAATACACAGGTAGACCATTTAAGAAAAACTTAGTCGATTATCGTGATTCTCGAATACACAAGAACGAACCAATTAAATGCCATCACATGAAAAGGATTTTACTTCTGTCAGCCTGCATCTTTGGATTTGCTATTGCTTCCAGTGCACAACATAAAGGACACTATCATCATCACGGGCATAAAATGCCGAAACATAAACATATTGCCAAACATCATCATGCTAAGGCTACCTGTAAGGTTCATCACCATCACATGAAGTATTGCCATGGATATGAACAAGTGATCGTTGTGCCGGGTAGGCCGGTACCGCCGCCAAGGAGGGTAATTATCACGGCTCCAAGGCCGCCGAAAGTGATTATCAGCGCCGGTGTGACGATTATTGGCGGATAAATTTTGTCATACGATCAGTTATATCAAAAGGATGCTTCGTAAGGAGCATCCTTTTTTGTATTTTTGAAGATTGAAATAAGAACGTATGGCATTTAAGAATCTTGAACATTTTATTAATACACTCGATCAAGCAGGGGAGTTGGTGCGCATAAAACGTTACGTGAACCCCCATTTGGAGATTGCGGAGATCACGGACAGGGTTAGCAAAATGCCGGGTGGCGGTAAAGCGTTGCTATTTGAAAATACGGGCTATGATTTCCCGGTATTGATGAACTCGATGGGAAGTTATAAGCGGATGTGCCTGGCTTTAGGCGTGGCAGAGTTGGATGATATTGCCCGCGAGATAGAAGATTTATTTAAAATGCTTTCCAAACCGAAAGAAGGGATTCTCGATAAATTATCCATGTTGCCGAAACTGGGGCAATTTGCCTCCTGGATGCCGAAAGTGGTGGGTGGAAAAGGAGCTTGCCAGGAAGTAGTGATGGAGCAGCCGGACCTGTCTAAATTGCCGGTAATTCAATGCTGGCCGAAAGATGGTGGTCCCTTCATCACCTTACCCGTTATCCATACAAAAGATCCGCACAACGGTACCCGCAATGTGGGGATGTACCGGATGCAGATCTTCGAAAAAGATTTAACCGGGATGCATTGGCATAAACATAAAGTTTCCGCCAAGCATTTCAACGAATATAAGGCACTTGGTAAGAAAATGCCGGTTGCCGTAGTATTAGGCGGCGACCCGGTTTATACTTATTCTGCAACCGCACCGCTACCCGAGAATGTTGATGAATATATGTTGGCTGGATTTCTCCGGAAGAAGAAGGTAGAATTGGTGAAATGTATCACGCAGCCCGAGTTAGAAGTGCCCGCAGATGCAGATTTCGTAATCGAAGGATATGTTGATCCCGCCGATCCGCTGATCTGGGAAGGTCCATTCGGTGATCATACCGGGTATTATTCCTTGGCTGATTGGTATCCCCGTTTCCATGTTACGGCGATCACGCATCGCAAGAATGCTGTGTATCCCGCTACCATTGTGGGGGTGCCGCCGCAAGAAGATGCCTGGATCGGGAAAGCCACGGAGCGGATTTTCCTGGCCCCGATCAAGATGACCTTGGTGCCGGAAATCGTGGACATGGAAATGCCGGTAGAAGGGGTATTCCATAACCTGGTGATCTCGCAAATCGTGAAAGATTATCCCGGCCAAGCGCAAAAAGTGATGAACGCGATGTGGGGTGCCGGGCAGATGATGTTCAACAAAATTTTAGTGGTAGCAGGGAAAGATACGCCGATCACCGATTATAAAAAACTGGCGCAGCATGTATTTAAGCACCTTAATCCCGCGACAGATATATATTTCAGCCAAGGACCTATGGACGTGCTGGATCACTCTTGCTCGAAAATGGGCTTCGGTGGAAAGATGTGCATCGATGGTACAACTAAATTCGAGGAAGAAATTGATGAACGTTACCATTTCCCGGAAGCGCCGAAAGCGATAGAAGTGGCGGCTATTCAAAGTGTATTGCCAGGCATCACGGCGATTAATCAAGATTTATTAAAATATAATATCCCTTGCTTGATTCTTGCCGTTAAGAAAAATAAGAAAGGACATATAAAAACATTGAACAAGCAATTGTTTGACTTGCCTGCTTTGAAGGGTATCAAGATGCTGCTGTATGTTGAACATACGGTAGATGTAACAGATTTACCATCAACATTGTGGCGTTTCTGTAATAACCTTGACCCTAAAAGGGATCATTTTATTGAAGAGAAAGATTCCATCGAAAGTACCGGGAAAGTTGAAGCACTCATAGGATTGGACGGAACGCTGAAAACGAAGGAATGGGATAACTTCCAAAGGGATTGGCCTAATATCGTGGTGAGCGACCTGCCAACCATCGAAAAAGTGGATCTCATATGGAATGAACTGAACTTGGGCGAATTTGTAGCATCGCCTTCGTTAAAATACCGTAAACAGATTTACGGCGATGAAGCGATCGTAGATATTTAAATCAAAAGATTTTAATACGAAATAAGTAAGCCGGGGCAGTTTTGTCCCGGCTTTTTTATTGATTGAAGGAAACATAATTTTTCCCTTTCGAGTTATTCTAATTCCCGAATAGGTAAATCATTTATTTCTTCCCGTACTATTTTTGCAATGCAATACAACATAACATAACACTCCGCGGATTATATAATCATATCAATTTTTGATATTAATTATGAATGTTAAGATTGCAACCCCCCGTCAAGAGAACCGTGGAACTTCGCACCGTTGATAGCGAAGGGTAGCTTGGCCATACAGTAGTAGAAAAGCCGGATCGAGCGATCAAATTGGTGGCCGTAAAGGCCAATTTGTGCCCTTTTTTTGGTGCTTTTTGGGGTGAACAAAAAAGTGCAAGAAACGAGCAGATGAACATTGAATCGAACTTTTGAGGGATCAAATTGCTCCCTGGTTAAAATTTAGTCGGACAATAATTATTAAATATCAATAGAACAACAATGAAAAAATCCTACTTCATAATTATCGCTTTCGCAATGGCTGGTGCCGCTGCTTGTAGTAAAGATGACGATGAAAAGCCTGATCCGCAAGAGCCAACGATCACCGTGCAAACTGTTACCAACCTGGCTGCCGATACTGCCGGCACCGGTAGTTACACATTATTCAGCTTGGAAGAAAATAAGATCATCCCGAATGCTGATTCTGCAAGTACCAAATGGGATATCGGTTTCAGATCTTTGAATGTTATTATGAACGGTGGTACAAGCGGCCCGGGCGCTACCTCTGGACAAATTATCGATGCCTTGTACGATACTGTTATGGTGGCGCCGGCAGATGGCTACCAGGTGGATGCCGAAGGTATGATGCCGATTAAATCCTGGTACAATTACGATTTTACTTCCCACCTGGTGACGCCTTTACCTGCTAAGGTAATCGTGGTCAAAACCAGCAAGGGTAATTATGCTAAAATTAAAATCTACAGTTACTATAAAGACGCTCCCGAAAATCCGGAGTACACGATGCCCAGCAGGCTAATCAGTTTTCATTACGTGCTGAACGCTAGCGGTACCCGTGAATTTGAGTAATAATAAGCTATCTATTCTATCCTGATGAAAACCCTATACCTGCTTTAACAACCGGATTTTATCCGTTTGTTAATCCCAAAACCAAATTAAAATGATCGTAAACTGAATCATGATATGCTAAAGAATTACGTCCAATTATTATCATGCCTGCTTTTACCCGGTTTTGTATTGGCACAATCGGCAGGGAAGCAACAAGAGGATCGCGAGGCGATTAAAAATATGTGCGGCTGCATGGAGGTTAGCTTTGAATATGCCGAAACATTTCCTTCGGATACTAATTATAGCCCGAAAGGGTATCATAAAATCGATGGTGCAATAGAATATGTTGCATTAGTGAAAGATGAAATGAATCATATCATCCTGCAACATTTACTGATTGCCGGCGGTGGTGTGATCAAACATTGGACGGAAGATTGGATTTACCAAGGCCGGCAATTGTTGCGATATGATAAAGACCAACAATGGGTTCCTGTTCAATTGCCGGTCAGCTCCGTTTCCGGACAATGGACTCAAAAGGTTTACGGCGTTGACGATGAGCCGCGTTACGAAGGAACGGCTACCTGGGTGCATACCGATGGAAGGCATTATTGGGAAGCTACCAGCGATGCGCCTTTGCCGAGAAGAGAATACACAACCCGCAATGACTATAACGTGATGAGGAGAACGAACCACCATGAAATCACCGGCTCCGGTTCCGTGCATGAGCAGGATAATCTTAAGATTGTGAGAGCCGCCGGGAAAGATTCTGTCATCGTAAAAGAGAAAGGCTTGAATACTTATAAAAGAGTTGATGATGCACATTGTGAAAAGGCCATAGCTTGGTGGAAACAGCATCAAGAATTTTGGGCCAAGGTGCGGGAAGCCTGGCAAGGTATATATGCTCAAAACAAAACCTTGCAATTGCAAAAGCAATACAAGGGTCAATCATTATACAAAACGATGCTTGACTTGGAAAGGCAGGCATTCGAAAATACTATAAGGGGAAAAGCATTGGATGAAGCGATCCAAACGACATTGCAACATTTTACTTCATTAACAAACGATTTATCTATCAAGCGATAATTGAGTTGGACGTACCAAACCACCACGGCTAATCTTGGCCGTGGTATTTTTTCAAGCAAAAGCTAAAAAGCCGCCATAGGAATGGTGGCTTTCGGTTCTGTTATTTGTTCGGTTTCCCCTTGATGGTTCGAGCTTCCCAGCTCGGCTCCACGGTCAATTGAGGAACTTCACAATTGTACCGTAAAGGAAGCGGTACTTACTTCTTGCACCGCGAACTGCCATTTGTTGGATCCCTAATGTTGCCGAACAGGCTGTTCTACCAGTAGAACCTGGCGCCATATGGGAGTCCGAACAGGGAAGATCGAACTAGCGAGGGCTTCCGGTTGTTTTCAGTATAAAATTCGAAAGTCAAACACCCAAACACGGAAAGCCAGGTTTCGAACCCCGTGCATTTAAGATGATTATTACTTATGTATCTCGGAACTAAAATGGAATTCGATATCCGGGTTGTTGCTGCGTTCCGTATTCAAATACCATTCGGATTGAGCGAGGTAAACCAGGTGTCCATCTTTATCTTCCACGATATTTTGACCCTTGAAGCGGATAAAATCTTCAATTTTTTGCTTATCGCCGGTAATCCAGCAAGCTTTATAGAAAGGCAAAGTATTAAATTGGCAGGCCGCGCCATATTCTTGTAGCAACCTGTACTGAATTACTTCGAACTGGAGATCACCGACGCAACCGATGATTTTACGGTTACCATTGTGTTGGGTAAATAACTGCGCCACGCCTTCATCTGTTAATTGGCGGATACCTTTTTCCAGTTGCTTGGTCTTCATCGGGTCTTTATTGACCAACTCCTTGAATAATTCAGGGGAGAAGCTCGGGATGCCGGTAAAGAAGAGTTCTTCCCCTTCGGTTAAGGTATCTCCGATTTTGAAGTTGCCGGTATCAAACAAACCAACAACATCGCCCGGGTAAGCATCATCCACGATATTTTTCTCGCGTGCCATGAAGGTATAAGGGTTGCTGAAACGCATGTCCTTATCTAAACGTACATGGTGGTAAAATTTATTACGCTCAAATTTCCCGGAACAGATCCGCAGGAATGCAATCCTGTCACGGTGACGGGGATCGAGGTTCGCGTGAATCTTGAAAATGAACCCGGTGAATTTATCTTCATAAGGATCAATATCCCTTGTGCTGGCAGGGCGTGGTTTAGGTAGGGGAGCGATTTCCACGAAAGTGTCTAACAGGTCTTTTACACCGAAGTTGTTCACGGCGCTACCGAAGAAAACGGGAGCCAATTTACCCTCCAGGTAAGGTTCTTTTTCAAAAGGATCGTACACCCCTTCAATCAATTCTACATCGCTTCTCAATTGATCCGCATCTTTTTCATTGAAATTCTCATCAACGAAACTGCTGCTTAAATCTTTCAGCGGAACGATGTCATCGTCCGTAGCTTTTTTATTGGGGGAGAAGGAAACGTAACTTTTGTTATACAAATTATATACACCTCTAAAGTCCTTACCCATATTGATCGGCCAACTTAAGGGTCTTACCCTGATGGACAATTTTTCTTCCAACTCATCTAACAAATCGAAAGGCATCTTACCATCGCGATCCATCTTGTTGACGAAGATGATTACGGGCGTGTCGCGCATGCGGCACACTTCCATCAAGCGCTCGGTCTGTTCTTCCACGCCTTTTACGCAGTCGATCACCAATACAACGGAGTCTACCGCGGTTAAGGTGCGGTAAGTATCCTCGGCAAAGTCCTTGTGACCGGGGGTATCTAGCAAATTCACGATCGTGTCGCGGTAATCGAAACTCATTACGGAAGTGGCAACAGAGATACCTCTTTGGCGTTCGATCTCCATGAAATCCGATGTTGTATGTTTCTTAATCTTGTTGCTCTTTACCGCCCCCGCCGTTTGAATCGCGCCGCCAAACAGGAGGAATTTCTCCGTGAGCGTGGTTTTACCCGCATCCGGGTGGGCGATGATGGCAAAGGATTTACGTTTATTGATCTCGTTAGCGTACTTCATACATGTAAAATGGCTGCAAAGGTACGAAGAAGCAACGAAAATCGGGCAATTTGAAGGCTTCTTTTACTTGGAAACTTGACAAGATATTTTACCTTTCAACGAAAAATAAATGTAAAAATTCATGATATACATTAAATTTGGTTTATGCTTTCTACCCTGAAAATATTAACTAACAGCTTGTTGATGGCTTTGCAGGAGCTTCGCTCTAACAAGTTGAGAACGTTTTTGTCCCTACTGGGTATCACGATCGGTATCTTTTGTATCATCGCGGTGAAAACAGCCACGGATAGCCTGGAAACTAATATCCGCAGCGAAGTGGCTGCATTAGGCAATAACGTTATTTATATACAGAAATGGCCCTGGGATGGTGGACCGGATTTCCCTTGGTGGAAATATGTAAACCGCCCGGAACCGCGCTTCGAAGAACTGAAGCAACTTACGGATCGCTCTACCACGGTGGCAGCAGGTACCTTCGTGTTCGACGTGGCCAGGCGGAAAATTGAATACGGTTCCGATTATATCGAAAATATCAGCTTACTGGGCGTTACTTACGATTTCGACAAGATCCAGAGCATGGATATCGTTGCCGGGCGCTATTTCACGCCAAGAGAAGCTACTGACGGTGGTAATGTCGTGATTCTAGGGGCCAATATTTGGCAACAACTCTTCCCCGAAGGGATGACAATCGTAGGAACCGAAGTAAAGGTGGCCGGGTATAAATGTACCGTGATCGGTTTGTTGAAATACAAGGGAAGTGGTATGGTAGATGGTGTTTTTGGAGATAATACGGTGATTACGCCTTACAAGTTTCTCAGGAAACTGGTGGATGAACGCCGCTTCGGGGATCCGTACATCATGGTGAAAGCCAAGGATGGCGTTTCGCTAGAGGCTATGAAAGATGATATACATGGTAATATGCGTGCCATCCGCAGGTTAAAACCTACGGAAGATGATGATTTCAGTTTAAACGAAATCACTGCCGTGGATGATGATTTGAACGAGATGTTTACATTGTTAAATGTCGTGGGTGGAGTGATTGCCTTCTTCTCCCTTTTGGTGGGTGGTTTCGGAATTGCCAACATCATGTTTGTGACGGTGAAGGAAAGGACAAATATCATCGGGCTAAAGAAAGCAATCGGGGCAAAGAAATCTATTATATTACAAGAATTCCTGTTAGAAGCCGTTATGCTTTGCCTGATCGGCGGTCTCTTCGGCCTGTTGATGGTATTAGGTCTTGCTGCCGTGCTTACGTCAATGGACATCACGGTGACCTTAACGCTTAAGAACGTGGTGTTCGGTTTGTCTATCTCGGCCTTCGTTGGATTAATCGCGGGTTTTGTGCCGGCATTTTCGGCGTCAAAATTAGATCCCGTTGTCGCCATCCGGGGAAATTAAAAGTAAATAGTATTCTGAATATATTTTTATACGGGGCGTCCAAACGGCGCCCCATTTTCATGCCCGTAGATCCAACGCATGCCTTGCATCCAAATCCCACCCAAATCAATCTAAACAAAAAAAATCCCGATCCGAACTAAATCCAATATATTTGCTAAATATTTGAGTATTCAAGTAATTAGCAATGAGTAAAACAGCGTTAATCGTATTATTGAACATCCTGAAGGTGCAATCATTAATATCAAGAAAGTTTGATTCCCTGAGTGTACACGGCTTAGGATTAACCGATTACATGGTTTTATACCTGTTGTCGGGATCGGCAGAACAGAAGTTGCGCCGCATTGATTTGGCTGAAAAAACGGGACTTACCGCATCCGGGATCACGAGGGTATTAAATCCGTTGGAGAAAATTGGGTTGGTATCCCGGGAAACCAATGAAAGGGATGCGCGGGTGAGTTACGTGGTGCTTACCGAAACGGGGGCGAAAGTTTTTAAAGAAGCGAGTAAAACGGCGGAAAATGTCGCGGTTAAATTATTTCCCGGCGCAACTGCGAAATCGCTGAATAGCATCAACCAGCTTTTAAAATCGCTGGGTGGCGATATTGAACCATTAAAAGAACCAGGAGCATGAATAAAGAAAAAAGAAAAATATTGCGTGAGCAATTCACTTCCATAAAACCTACGATGGGTGTATTAACCGTTACAAATACCCGGAATAATAAGTTGTATGTAGAGGGAAGTATAAACATTGAAGCGCTGATCAACAGGACATTGTTCATGCTCAACAGCGGGCAGTTTGAATTGGTTGCATTGCAAAACGATTGGCTTGAGTTCGGGCAGGATGCATTTGTTTTTGAACAACCCGTGATTATAAAACATGAAGAAGATAAAATTATCAATTACCGGAAGGAGGTCGAAAGGGCGGAGGTGTTGTTGAAAGAGCAATTGAAAGGGAAAGCCGAGTTATATTGATATTTATATAAGCGGACGCATTTTACCGGATCCGCGCAAATGTTAGAGACAAGGTATACCCTGTCTCCACACGAAGCATCGGTCAACCCATTCAAGTATACACTACGAATAAATTGCCAGGTTTACTAAGGTTCTCGGCAATGCGCATTTCATCCATCATAAAATCCGCATTGCACTCATGGAGGGTTTTACCGATTTCGTTAAATACGGCCGCGATTTCCACTTGCTGTTCAAAGGAACAAATCGGTTGATTTTGGGAACGCATTTGTTCAAACGTTGCTTCATCAATATTCAAACGTTCACAAACTTCTTGCTTGAAAATCCCGGGAAGACTCTTTAATTCTTGATCTAAAAAGTCGATCAAATTTACATTTAACGCTTTCTTCTCATTTTTCATAACAAAGATCTTTTTGAGGTAAAAAAAAATAATTATGCCGAGGCGGAAAGGATTCTTGGGAAGCGTAAAAAAGGTGCAGGTTAGTTCTTACCCTGATGAAGGATACAAACACGCTTAATTATATATTAAGAATCACGAAAATAATGAATCAACTCTAATTGAAATTGATTTTGAATTAAATCGAATGTATGAAAAATCCGTCGAGAAAAATTCAATCGCTCAATAAAATAAACGAATATTTATTAATATAATTAATGTATCAATAATAAGTATAACAATAGAAGATTTTAAAACAAACATGATTATTAAAAAACATACAAGTTAAAAATATCCACCAAGCTTGTATATAATAAAAATCATCAATACAATCCTTCGTATATCATATATCAAATATTCAATATTAAATAAAGAATTATTATTGTCCGACTAAATTTTCAATGAAAAAATTATAATCGCCTTAAAAGTTCGATTCAATGTTCATCTGCTCGTTTCTTGTACTTTTTTGTTTACCCAAAAAAGCACGAAAAAAGGGCACAAATTGGCCCTTACGGCCGCCAATTTGATCGCTCGATCCGGCCTTTCTACTACTGTATGGCCAAGCTTCCCTTCGCTATCAACAGTGCGAAGTTCCAGGGTTCTCTTGGCGGGGCACCCCGGATTTTGAATGTATCATCCTTCGCTTATATCCTTGACCAGGTAAGGAATTCAAGTATCTTTAAAGCATTTTTAGTCGGACAACAATGATAAAATATCAATAAAAAATACAAAGCATCCAATCAATCCCCCCTCAGTAAGCCCCGCAATCCAAAATAAAAAATAAAGAATCCGTGAAATCCCGCAATCCATAAAAATCCGTGAACAGTTTTGTAACTTTGCCGCGTTTATGTCAATTAATATACTAGCAATAGAATCCTCTTGCGATGAAACGAGCGCCGCGGTAATCTCGGGGGGCAAGATTTTATCGAACATCATCGCCAACCAGACCGTGCACGAGCAATACGGGGGCGTGGTGCCGGAATTGGCATCGCGGGCGCACCAGGAAAATATCGTTCCCGTGGTGGAAGCAGCCCTACAAAAATCCGGGTTGCAGAAGTCTGATTTGCAGGCCATTGCCTTTACACAATCGCCGGGATTAATAGGTTCATTATTGGTAGGCGCCTGCTTCGCGAAAGCGATGGCCCTGGCCCTGGATATACCCTTAATCGGGGTACACCATATGCAAGCACACGTTTTGGCAAATTTCATCGAAGATCCGAAACCCCGTTTCCCATTCTTATGCTTAACCGTTTCCGGTGGACATACACAGATTGTCCGCGTCGACGGCCCGTTGCAGATGACAGTCATCGGTGAAACGCTCGATGATGCTGCGGGGGAGGCATTTGATAAATCAGCGAAGATTTTAGGCTTACCGTATCCGGGTGGACCATTAATTGATAAATATGCGAAAGAAGGAGATCCAAAACGCTTCAAGTTCCCCGAACCTCAAATTCCGGGCTTGAATTTTAGCTTCAGCGGACTGAAAACCGCGATCCTTTATTTTACGCAGCAACAAGAACAGGAGCAACCGGGCTTCCTAGCGGCTAATATGCCGGATATCTGCGCTTCTATTCAAGACAGGATCGTGACTATCCTGATGAATAAACTGGTGAAGGCCAGCAAGGAAACCGGCATCAAGGATATCGCTATCGCCGGGGGAGTAAGCGCTAATTCGGGCTTACGTAACGCGTTGACCCATTACGGTGAAAAATACGGTTGGAGCACTTTTATCCCTAAATTTGAATATTGTACAGATAATGCTGCCATGATCGCCATGACAGCACATTATAAATATATTGCAGGAGAGTTCGTGGGCTGGGATGCCATTCCAAGTGCCAGGGCTGTATTTGGTTAATTTTTCATGGGAAGAAAGGGCAATTCATATTTTCAGTTCAAAAGATTTACCGTACACCAATCGCAATGCGCGATGAAGGTTTGTACCGATGCTTCGGTATTTGGCGCCTTTACCGCCAGGTTTGCCAAGGTATCTAACTTAGCGATGGAGAACGTGCTGGATATCGGCGCCGGAACGGGCTTATTGTCACTAATGCTGGCACAGGAAAGCCCCGCTCATATTACGGCGATCGAGTTAGATCCGGCCGCTGCACAACAGGCGGAGGATAATTTTAAAAACTCTCCATGGGCAGATCGCTTGCATTTAATGGAAGGTGCCGTTCAAACGGTTGAACCCGGGAAAGCATTCGATTTAATCATTAGCAATCCGCCATTTTACGAACAGTCCTTGCAGGGGCCCTCAGCGGGCCGTAACCGCGCTATGCATGCCGTAACCTTAAGTTATCCTGATTTAATAGCGGGCGTGCTAAAAAACCTGTCGGAAGGAGGCGTTTTCGCATTATTATTACCATTTGCAGAATTTCAGCGTTTCCAGGAGCTAGCTGCCGGGCAGCATTTACATGTCCATGAGCTATTACACCTAAGGCAAACGCCCAAGCATGAATATTTTAGAACCATTGGCTTTTTTAGGAGGAATGTAGCGGAAATTATCGCGGTAGGTGACCTGGTCATCAAAAATAGTGATGATAAATACACGCCTACTTTTAGCAGCTTGATGGCCAACTTTTATTTACACTTATAAATAATAAAAATGGCGGTTAACCGCAGTTAACCGCCATGGTTCATACATAACTTTCCTTTTAAACACCTAGGTTGTTTAAAGAAACAGCGTACAGTTGTTTTACTTTAGATGCACCGTCTTTCAAAATGTCCCGCTGCAAAGACCTGTCGGTCTTAAACTGCATGTCCAGCATGACATGGAATCTTTCATTGCCCGGGAATGCTTTCTTCAAGTTTTCCTTGGTTAATAATTGTACTTGTGCGCCGGGTTCGGTGCTGAAGTAATACAATTTTTCCTTGGTACGCTCTTTCCCGTTAGTGATGTTCACTACGCGGCTGTACATCTCGAAATGCGTGGTGTCAACCACCTGGTAGCTGTTGTTTTCATAAAAACGGAAAACCCTGTTCCGGGCATCCTTGAAACCGTACAATTGTCCTTTTTCGAACTGGTGTTTTTCGGTCCCGCTAACTTTCACGAGTTTTGGATGAAATGCAACATCGGCATTGATTTTTGCGTCCTTATAGCTGAGCTTGGCTGCCTTGTAATCGTCCAAGGTCATGAAAAGACCGCTATAATCCTGTGCCCTTGCTGGAAGTGATGTAGTTGAACACGCTACTAGTAAGGCCATAAATAATTGCTTCATAACCGTTCTGTTTGGTGTACCGCAAATTTACGTCGAAATAAAATTTTATAAACTGCTTTTTGTCATCTTTCTACCGCTATAAATGGGTAGAGGAATAGCTCTTTCTTCCGATATAATTCGTATTGATTTTATTTGTTGTGTCAAATAACGCGTTTTGTTTTTCCGATCATCATAAAAATATTATCCTAAGGGTATTAAAATAATATATCTCCATAAATTTCATGTGTTTATGAGCAAAATCAATATCAGGTTGGGTTTTGGGCTGATTTGAAAAATGTGAATTATTTTCAAAATTGTTAAACAAATATTAATATAAATGTCGTTCATCTTTAAATTCTACCGTTATTCAAGTATCGGTTTGAGTTTTTCAAATCAAACATTAGATTCGCAACCGAGCATGAAGAGTAGGTTTCATTTCATATTAAAAATATTTAGTTGTTTTCTTTTCCTGGCCATTCAATTGGCCGCGGGATTGACCTGCTTATGGTCAAATTACCATCAATATGTTGATGATTTAGAAGAGGATGAATTTTATCAAATATCCCATACTTCTAAACATGAACAGCCAACAAGTTTTACCGCGCTCCTGCACAGCTCTTGGAATAGCAAGGATCGGTTTCATGATGTGAAGCCTATACAGGACCAGTTACATGTTAAATACCCGAAAAAATCTAAGCTCAATTATTTTCTTTCCGCGTTGAATCAACAATATAACTTGGCCGCCAGGCTGGTTATCATTTTCAGCGACAGGTTTAACCGCGATATTTTTTTAACTGAAAATAAAAGGGGCGAATACAGTCGCCACAACTCTTTTTTACCGGCATATTATAACTTCCTATTTAGGTTGTATCCATTCTGACGGGTATCATTTCCCCAGGGTATTATTATCTCTTTTATTAAACATCATTTACCATTTATTAATTGACATGCAATAATCTTTATTGCGTGGCATCTTATCTTTTACTGGTTTCATTGAAACATTAATGTTATGGCTATGCGCTTAGAACAAGTGATTTATGTATCCTTGGTAGGACTCGCTTTGTCCGGCTGTACTTCCAAGGCGGAGAAAAATCAAGCTAATTCGGAATTGAGAACTTTGCCTGTCACAACTTTGACGGTCAAAGACACGGTGCTGCACCGTTCTTACGTGGCCAGTATAGAGGCTGTTCAAAACGTGGAAATTCGCGCCCGCGTTGATGGTTTCCTGGATACGATCCATGTAGATGAAGGTAAGATGGTCAGGAAGGGACAGGTCTTATTTACCATCGGCAACGAGGAATACATTTCTGATTTGGCCAAGGCCAAAGCTGCTCTTAGTAACGTGATCGCGGAGGCTAAAGGCGCCGCGCTCGAAGTGGAAAGGGTAAAACTTTTAGTTGAAAAGAAGGTCATTGCCGGATCGGAACTGGACGTGGCCAAGGCTCGCTTGGCTGCCGCCGAAGCAAAAACCGACGAGGCGCGCTCCGCTTTGAATAACGCTGAGAATAAGTTGAAATACACCAAGATCAGGGCGCCTTTTACCGGTGTGATTGACCGAATTCCTTTGAAGAATGGTAGCCTTATCCGCGAAGGAACACTGTTTACGACTATTTCCGATGTTCACGCGGTGTACGCATATTTCAACGTGTCCGAAACGGAGTATTTACAGTATATAAAATCAAGGAAAACCGCCGATATGGATATGGAAAAAGTACGGTTGGTATTGGCTGACGAGACCTTGTATCCTTATCCCGGTACGATTGAAACCATCGAGGGAGAATTTGAAGAAAATACCGGTTCAATCGCTTTCAGGGCCAAATTCCCGAATCCGAAGCACCTGCTGAAACATGGCGCCAGCGGCAAGGTGCTACTCTCGAATGAAGTATCAAACGCAATATTGGTGCCGCAAAAGGCGGTTTTCGAAATGCAGGATAAGAACTACGTGTTCGTACTGGACCAAGATAATAAGGTGCAGATGCGCAATTTCATCCCGCGTAACCGGATGAAGGATTGCTACCTGGTTGGATCAGGCTTAAAAGAGGGCGAAACAATCGTAGCGGAAGGCGTGCTCAACATCAGGGACGGTATGACCATCGAACCGCTTAAAAGGAATGCAGAAAGCGCCCAGTAGTTACAGGATTTATTATTCAGATTGATTTAAAGGATTGCAATGTTTGATACATTTATTAAAAGACCGGTATTATCATTGGTAATATCGTTGATCATAACCCTGTTGGGCTTATTGGCTTTATTTAGTTTGCCGGTAACCCAATTCCCGGATATCGTTCCGCCATCGGTTACGGTAACAGCCAAGTATACCGGCGCAAATGCGGAAGTATGCGTAAAAGCGGTGTCTACGCCTTTAGAACGCGCCATTAACGGGGTGCCGGGCATGACTTACATGTCGTCTGTATCGAGTAATGATGGTATGACGGTAATAAGCGTGTTCTTCGAGGTGGGAACCGATCCTGATCAAGCGGCGGTGAATGTTCAAAACCGCGTGGCTACGATTATCGATGAATTGCCGGAAGAAGTTATCAAAAGTGGTGTAACAACGGAAAAAGAGGTGAACAGTATGTTGCTTTACCTCAACATCATGAGTGAAGACACGACTTTGGATGAACAATTTATTTACAATTTTGCTGATATCAACGTGCTGCAAGAACTGAAGCGTATCAACGGCGTTGGTCGCGCTGAAATCATGGGTGCGAAAGAATACGCGATGCGTGTCTGGTTGAAGCCGGACCGGATGTTGGCATTAAATGTATCTGCCGATGAAGTGATCAATGCCATCCGCAGGCAAAATATTGAAGCGGCCCCCGGAAAAACGGGGGAGAGCTCCGACAAAGATCCTAACTTACAACAGTATGTATTACGCTACACCGGTAAATTCTTCGAACCGGACGAATATAAAAACATCGTGGTGCGTGCTAATGCCGACGGTAGTATGTTGCTGTTGAAGGATGTGGCTGATGTTGAATTTGGTTCGCTTACTTATAGCATGGTTTCGAAAACGGACGGGAAACCTTCGGCGTCCATCATGTTGAAACAACGGCCGGGTTCGAATGCGCAAGATGTTATCCGCGATGTAAAAGCAAAGATGGCGGAGATGAAGGCTACTTCTTTCCCGCCGGGTATGACTTATAACTTCAATTACGATGTATCCAGGTTCTTGGAAGCGTCTATTTCCAGCGTGATCCATACTTTATTCGAAGCCTTTATCCTGGTGTTTATCGTCGTGTTTATCTTCCTACAGGATTTCCGTTCCACGTTGATCCCGGCTTTGGCAGTTCCGGTGGCTTTGATCGGTACCTTATGCTTTATGCAGCTAATGGGTTTTTCGATCAACTTGTTGACCTTATTTGCCCTTGTTTTGGCTATCGGAATCGTGGTGGATAATGCTATCGTGGTCGTGGAGGCGGTCCATGTGAAGATGAACGAAGATCATTTGCCGCCTTTGGAAGCAACCTTGGCGGCGATGCGGGAAATCAGCGGGGCCATCGTGGCTATTACCCTGGTCATGTCTGCCGTATTTATTCCGGTGGCTTTCCTGAGTGGCCCGGTAGGCGTGTTTTACAGGCAGTTTTCATTGACCTTGGCAATCGCGATCGTTATTTCCGGTGTAAACGCGGTAACATTAACCCCGGCGTTGTGCGCCATCATGCTTAAGCATCAGCACGGCAACAGGAAAGGCATGTTGCAGCGATTTTTCAACGGGTTTAACAAGGGGTATAATAAAACGGAGCGCGGCTACGCCAGCTTAATCGGAAAGATTGCCGGAAGAAGATTATTAACGGTAGGTTGCTTGGTATTTTTCTTCGTGGCTACCTGGGGAGTTAGCTCGGTATTACCAAGTGGTTTCATTCCTACGGAAGACCAGGGGATGATCTATGTAAATGTAACGACGCCGCAAGGTGCAACGGTAGAAAGAACGGAAGCGGTTTTAGATGATATTGATAAGATAGCGCGTGACATGGATGAAGTTGAATCTGTTTCTACCTTGGCCGGTTATTCCCTGGTGAATGAAGTGGCGGGAGCCTCTTACGGAATGGCCATGGTTAACTTGAAATCATGGGAAGAGCGCAAGGCTAGTGTACAGGATATCATGAACAGGTTGCAAAAAAAATCCAAGTATATTTCAGATGCCACGATAGAGTTTTTCCCTCCGCCAACGGTTCCCGGTTTTGGTAATAGCAGTGGTTTCGAACTGCGTTTGCTTGATAAATCAGGATTGGGTGAGTTGGACAAAGTAGGTGCTCAAACGCAGCGGTTTATCGAGGCTTTGAAAGATCGCCCTGAGATCGGTAGCGCGTTCACCAGTTTTGATGCCAGCTTCCCGCAATATTTAATTCACGTGGATCAAAAGATGGCTGCCAAGAAAGGGGTGAGTATTGATAATGCATTGTCAAACCTTCAAACTTTGATGGGGAGCTTTTATGCTTCTAACTTCATACGCTTCGGGCAAATGTACAAGGTGATGGTACAGGCGGACCCCTCGTACCGCAGGAAACCCGAGGACTTGCTGAAACTATATGTGAAAAATGACCAGGGACAGATGGTTTCTTACGCTGATTTTATCCGCTTGGAACGGGTGTATGGGCCGGAACAATTGACCCGTTACAATATGTACACCGCCGCGATGATTAACGGCGATGCAGCACCGGGCTATAGCAGCAGCGATGCGATCAAAGCAGTTGAAGAAGTTGCTGCCAATTCATTGGCAAGGGGATATTCGATCGAGTGGAGCGGTATGACGCGGGAACAAATTCTATCTGGAAATCAAGCTGTGTATATTTTCTTGATATGCTTGGTATTTGTTTACTTGTTATTAGCGGCCCAGTACGAAAGTTTCTTATTGCCGTTGCCGGTGATTCTTTCATTACCTGCCGGTATTTTCGGTGCGTTCCTCGCCTTGAAAGTGTTTGGATTGGAAAATAACATTTATGCGCAAGTTGCCCTGGTAATGCTCATTGGTTTACTGGGCAAAAATGCCATCTTGATTGTTGAATTTGCCATCTTGAAAAACAAGGAAGGGCTCTCCGTGTTGGAAGCCGCCAAGCAAGGCGCCGTATCGCGTTTAAGGCCCATCCTGATGACTTCTTTTGCCTTTATTGCGGGCTTGATTCCCCTGTGTATTGCCACGGGAGCAGGCGCTATGGGGAACCGTTCTATCGGTACCGCGGCAGCAGGGGGGATGTTGATAGGAACCTTGTTCGGGGTAATCGTGATTCCCGGTTTGTATGTATTGTTTGCTTCCATGGTGAAGCATCGGCCAGTAAAGAAAAATATCAAAGCACATGAATCAATCCTTAATTAGAAATATCATCTTGGCAGCATTGTTACTTTGTAGTGCATGCGCCACGCAAAAAACACTCACTTTACCGGAAGCGGTAGCATTGCCGGCAACGCCGAGTTCTGAAGATACAGTATCAACTTTAAGCTTCAGGGAAGTGTTTCATGACGAGAACTTACGATCGTTAATCGAGATTGCTTTGCAACATAATTTTGATTTATTGTCTGCACAGCAGCGCATTAACATCGCTGCCGCCAATTTGAATGTTGCGAAGAGCGCCTGGCTACCTAAAGTGGAAGGAGCTGTTAGTGCGGGCGCTGAAAAGTACGGTGATTATACGCAAAATGGTGTCGGTAATTTTGATACTAATTTTTCCGATAACATCAATGGTAAACAGGAGATACCTTACCCGGTTACACCGAGTTATTTTATCGGCTTGAGGAGTTCATGGGAACTCGATGTTTGGGGAAAGTTAAAGCTGCAAAAGCAAGCCGTAAATGCCCGGTTTTTAGCTACGAAAGAAGGGAAGCACCTAATAAGAACGCAAGTGATCGCTTCCATTGCCGGGATGTATTACGAGTTGACAACCTTAGACAACGAGTTACAGATTATTAAAAGCAATATCAAGTTGCAAGAATCTGCCTTGGCAACCGTGGAAATTCAAAAGGCAGGAGGCCGTGCAACGGAATTGGCTGTACAACAATTCCGCGCGCAACTGTTGGGCACGAAGGCTTTAGAATTCAAGATCAGGCAGGATATCGCAGCGTTGGAGTTCCAGCTAAATGCCGTATTGGGACGGATGCCCCAAGCAATTGCCAGGACCAGGCAGAATGCTAAACAAACGGTATTGCCAAGCATTGAAAAAGGGATATCGGCGCAATTACTATTGAATCGCCCCGATGTACAGCAAGCGGAATGGGAGCTGGCGGCTACGAAGGTAGATGTACAAGTTGCTCAAAAAGCATTTTTGCCTAGCTTGACAATTACGCCCTACTTAGGGTTTGAATCCTTCAAAGCTAAGTTGCTTTTTGAACCGGCCTCCATTGCTTGGGGCGCCATCGGTGGATTGACTGCCCCGATATTTCAACAAAAGAAGTTGAAAGCCAATTATGCGCAAAGGGAAGCGGCAGCCTACCAAGCATTTTATAACTACCAGCAAAAGTTGGTAAACGGCTACCAAGAAGTAGCGACCACGCTAAACAAGGTAGAAAATGAGCAGAAAGCCTACGATTTTAAATTACAGGAAGTGGCCGTATTACAACAAGCCGTTGCTACGGCCAATACATTATTTACAACCGGATACGCCTCCTACTTGGAAGTGATAACCGCACAAAAAAGTGTACTTGAAGCGGAGTTGTCGCTCGTGAATACAAGGCGCCGTGTTTATCAAGGCATCGTGTCCTTGTACCGCGCTCTTGGCGGAAGTTGATATAAATGATAAGTGTTAATGAAATACCGGGGTATTTCCATATCCCGGTTTTTTCCCAATTGAAGGAATGCAAGTGGAAAAATAGCATTCCCGAAGATGAACGGAGCGTCGCAACCACAGCCCCATAGTAATTATCCGCCGATTACAAAAAAAAATTACAAAAAACAAAAAACAAAAAACAAAAAACAAAAAACAAAAAACAAAAAACAAAAAACAAAAAATCCGTGCAATCCCTAAATCCAAAAAAATCCGTGAACATTACTCAACCCCGAACCCGAAATCCGCGGTCAAGATAATCCTGCCATCTTGCGCATTGCCATTCACCACCAAACCTTTCAGCTTACCCGTTTTCTTCTTAGTAACCAGGTCCGCGATTTGCTTGGCCGTGAGCTTTTTGCCAAACAATTCAAATGGAACCTTGAACCCGCAAACGTTAAAGTTACTGCAACCGTAAGCCGATTTTCCTTTCATCAGTGGATGTTGGGAGCATTTGGGACATTGCAAGGAACCGGGCTCGGCGCTTTCCTTTTTCTTAGTGGTTTTCTTGGGTACGGTATTAGTTTTCTGCGGCTCCGCCGCGATCGTGATCGGTTTATACTGGCTGTTTTTTACTTCGAGTGTTAAATCTTGCACCATTTGAATCAGCTCCGACTTGAAAGTATCCATGGCGTATTCGCCTTTTTCGATTTGCCGGAGCTTCCTTTCCCAGGTACCGGTAAGTTCAGCGCTTTTCAATAACTCGGATTGTATGGTATCGATCAGGTCCATCCCCGTTTGGGTGGCAAAGATGTTTTTTTTCTTCTTCTCGATGTATTTTCTTTTGTATAAAGTTTCAATAATGTTGGCGCGTGTAGAAGGGCGACCGATACCATTATCTTTCATCAGCTCGCGCATTTCCTCGTCTTCGACTTGTTTTCCGGCGGTTTCCATGGCACGTAATAAAGTCGCTTCGGTGTAAGGTTTCGGAGGCGAAGTTTTCCCTTGATGTATTCTCGGTGTATGCGGACCACTTTCGCCAACCTCAAAATGCGGTAAGGTTTTTTCTTCTACCTCTTCGCCTTCTTTTTTGTCGGAGTTATCATCCTTTTCTTTTACATCATTAGCATACACCTCTTTCCATCCGGGTTCAATAATTTGCTTGCCGGTAACTTTGAAGGGGACTTGACCCACGGTGCCGAATACGGTAGTTGTCGAGATTTTACATTCCGGGTAAAAAGCGGCAATGAAGCGCTTGGCAACCAGGTCGTAGATGCGTTTTTCTTCGTAAGGAAGATTACTGGGGTAAATACCTGTCGGGATAATAGCATGGTGATCGGTCACCTTTTTATCATCGAAAACAGATTTCAATTTGGGAATAGGTTGCTGAAGGATAGGGGCGGTCAGCGCGGCATACGGCGCCATGTCCTGCAATATCCCTGCAATCTTAGGATGTAAATCTTCAGAGAGATAAGTGGTATCTACCCTTGGGTAGGTTACCAATTTTTTTTCGTACAAACTCTGAATATACTTTAATGTATCATCGGCGGTAAAAGCAAATTTTTTGTTGGCTTCTACCTGTAAACCTGTGAGGTCAAACAATTTCGGGTTCCCTTCTTTGCCATCCTTTTTCTCGAAAGAAGTAACCACGAAAGGATATTCTTTCAGATATGCTAAACCCTTATTGGCTTTATCAAGCGTTTTTAATCGATCGATAGTCGCGGTAAATTCTACATCGCGGTAAATAGTTTTCAGCTCCCAGTAGTCTTCGGATTTGAAGGCGTTGATTTCCTTTTGTCTTTGAACGATCATGGCGAGCGTGGGCGTTTGCACGCGGCCGATAGACAATACGGCCTTCCCTTGGCCGAATTTCTTCGTAAATAAACGGGTGGCGTTCATGCCGAGAAGCCAGTCGCCAATTGCCCGCGCGCTACCGGCGGCGTAAAGGTTATCGAATTGTTCGGCATTTTTGAGTTGTTGGAAGCCGTTCTTGATGGCTTCTTCAGTCAGGGAAGATATCCATAGGCGTTTCACAGGCGCTTGGCATTTAGCTTTGAGCAAAACCCAGCGTTGAATCAATTCACCCTCTTGGCCGGCATCCCCGCAATTAATCACTTCTTCACAAGCGTCGACCAGTTTTTCTATAATACCGAATTGCTTTTTTACGCCGTCGTTCTCGATTAGCTTGATGCCGAAGTTGGTGGGGATCATCGGCAAGTCTTCGAGTCGCCAAGCTTTCCATTGATCGAAATAATCGTGAGGTTCTTTAAGTGTGCAGAAATGACCGAAGGTCCAGGTGACCTGGTAGCCATTACCCTCGAAATAACCATCTTTTCTTTGTTTGGCACCGATAACTTCGGCAATATCCCTGGCAACACTGGGTTTTTCGGCGATGCAAACTTTCATAATCTTTTCGGAATACCGGTTGAAATAGGCTTTGGTGAAAGTGCTAATTTACTGAATTAGATGAAAACCTCGCGGGGCGAAAATTTTTCAATCATTTTTAAAAATATTTTTGCTGAATTAAAATAATCGTCTACATTTGCAACCCGAACAGCGACAAATAGTTGCGAAGTTCAGGCCCAGATGGCGGAACTGGTAGACGCGCTAGACTCAAAATCTAGTTCTCGCAAGGGAGTGGGGGTTCGATTCCCCCTTTGGGCACTAAAGGGAAGAGGTTCATGGATCTCTTCCCTTTTTTGTTCATGGATTTGTAGGGATTCCACGATTTCGGATCAAGTTGAAAAGTTATTTGAAGAGGTTATTAGGATTTATTGAATAATAGCTTTACATAGAACATTGGGCTGGCCAGTTTCTTCCTGATGTTTACTTCGTGGAACATCGAGATCATGAGTGCTTTTACTTGTTTGTTTTTTGATCCGAGTCTCAGCAGGAAATTAAATAGCCACGAAGAACGGGCCAACTTTTGTAGTTTATGGCTCAATTGTAATTCTGGCCACAATACCCGGTAAACTTCCCTGTCATAACGTTCTAAGAAATTATCAGAATAATCATCCCGGGATATGGCTTCTGCCACCGTTATGGCCGCGATCCTTGCAGAATAAATTGCATTGCCGATGCCCTCCCCGCTAAATGGGTCGATGAGGAAACCGGCATCGCCGGTTAACACGTAGTGATCCCCGTGAAGTTTCCGTTTTTTACTACCCAGGGGGAGTCCATATCCTTGGATCTTTCCTAATAGGTTGGCTTTTGCAAAGCGATCCTTCAGTTCGGGGGTGTTTTGTACAGCATCGAGCAGCGATTTTTTCAAGTTGATCTTTTTCCTCGCAACGGATTTACTTAGCATTCCAATGCCAACATTTGCTTCACCATTTGGCAAATGAAATATCCACAAATAACCCGGTAAAACGTTTTCGAGGAAGTGTAATTCGATAAAATTATCATCATGGATTTCTTTGATCCCTGAATAATATGCCCTGATACCGGCGATATAATGTTTATGTTCTACTTTGAAACCGGCTATTTCTTTAGTAAAAGGAGATTGTGCCCCGTTTGCTACGATGATCATTTTTGCTTGTACTTGGAAATTGCCGGAAGCATTTGAAAGTAAGTAACCATTCTCCGTCCGTACCTGTTTTACGATATCAATGCTTTCATAAACATGTATACCTGGATTCATTTTCATTTCTCGAAATAGGAAATGGTCAAAATCGATCCGCTTGCAGACGAAGCTTCCCGGGTCACCTTTCTTTTCCAAGTAGTTTGGCGCATAGGGAATTTCCAACGAAATATTATTCGGAGCTATAAAGGTCACTCCCCAACTGTCTTTCTTAAAAATTGAAGATTGTAATCGCTTCGCGATATTTTCATCTATCTTTTTTAATTGCGTTAGCACTTTACTGCTTAAGGCATCGCCGCATACCTTGTCCCTAGGAAAGCTTGCCTTGTCAACCACGATGCAGTCAATTCCCAACTTTGCCAATTGCAATGCTGCACAAGAGCCTGCCGGCCCGGCGCCTAATACGCAAACAGTAGTTTCTAATTTCATAATCCAAGATTCAAGTTGAAGATACAAATTGTTTAACCCTGGTATAATCGAACTTTGGTAGCCGTGTTAAAAGTTAAATTTCAAGAAATATTATGGTTTGATTTTTATAATTTCTTATTTTCAGGGTATGGATCATCGTACAGAAGGTTTAGAAAGTTTTTACCAGAGGAAAATGAATTGGATTCCGGGTAACCTGAAAAACGGTATCGGTCATTTTAACGTATTCCACATGCGCGACTTCGTTGGCAAGCAACCTGGATCCGCACCGTACAGCCGCAAAGATTTTTATAAGGTCAGCTTGGTCATAGGGCGTAATAAGTATTATTATGCAGATAAAACCATCGAGATAGAAGAGGCTGCACTGCTATTTGGCAACCCGATGATTCCTTATAAATGGGAACCTTTAGATGGGGAACAAGATGGTTGCTTTTGCATCTTTACCGAAGCATTCTTTAACCAGTTTGGTAGAATCCGCGATTACACCGTATTCCAGCCGGGCTCCAGCCCGGTGTTTTTACTGGGTAAGGAACAGGTGAAAGAAATGAAAGCGATTTATGATAGAATGTTCGAGGTATTACGCTCGGAATATGCCTATAAATACGACTTGTTAAGAAATTTGATATATGAACTAGTCCATAAAGCGAATAGCTTACAGCCCGTAGAAACAAACTTATATAAAGATAGTCCTGCCAATACAAGGATTGCTGCTTTATTCGCGGAGCTGTTGGAAAGGCAATTCCCGATCGATTCCAGTAATCAGCGGCTTGAACTTCGCAATCCTGCTGCATTTGCAGCGTATCTCTCTATCCATACCAATCATTTGAACCGCGCGTTGAAATCGGTTTCAGGCAAAACTACTTCCCAGCTCATCGCGGAGAGGGTTGCCCAGGAAGCAAAAATATTACTGTTACATACTGATTGGAGTGTTTCTGATATAGCTTTTTGCTTAGGATTTGATGAACCTTCACATTTCATAGCTTTCTTCAAGAAGAATACCCGGAAAACCCCACATGTTTTCCGTAAGGAAATTGTTTGATTTTTATTATTTTTTGTTTGAACTGCGTAGCGGATAACCGGTTCAAGTTTCGGAAATTTGTATTCTAAATTGATACCGATGAAACAAAAAGTTTGGTTTGTTACAGGCGCATCCAAAGGTTTAGGCTTGGCGCTGGTTAAGAAGTTATTAACTGAAGGGCATAGCGTAGCCGCCACCTCAAGGGATGCCGATGTACTTGCAGCAGCGGTGGGGGATCCTTCAAAGAATTTTTTATCACTACAGCTGGATTTGCGGAATGAAGCAGCTATTGGGTCCGCCCTCCGGGAAGCCCAGCAGCATTTTGGTAGGCTGGATGTCATAGTCAACAATGCCGGTTATGGAATAGGAGGGACGCTCGAAGAGCTAAATTCGGATGAAATTGAGCAGGCAATTGATATCAATCTCAATGCCCCAATTTTTGTAATGAAATATGCCATCCCTTATTTAAGGGAGCAAAAATCCGGTCATATTATTAATATTTCATCTATTGCAGGGTTTGCTGGCGCCATGTCTTGGGGTATCTACAATGCTGCAAAGGCTGGTCTTATCGCCTTTTCCGAAGCCTTTGCTCAAGAAGTGAAGGAATTTGGTATACAGGTAACTGTTATTGCGCCTGGAGCTTTTAGGACCGAATTTATTACCAGCGCTTACCAGGTACAAGCCGGCAAGGAAATGCCTGAATATAAAGCAGTGCGGGAAACGCAAACCAGGTATGCACAATACCATGGTAAACAAACTGGCGATCCCGCGAAGGCCGCGAAAGTGATGATGGATATCGCGAATCATCCCGATGCGCCGGTTTTATTGTTCCTGGGCTCTGATGCTTACAAGCGGGCACTGGATAAAATCGAATCATGGACGGAGTCTATCAAACAATTGGAGACTTTAAGTACCGCTACCGACATTGTTGACTAATTTGACAAGATGCAAGTATTTCATGCATGGGTTAGATAGATTTAAGGGAATAATATTGATTTTGTTCACGGATTGAATAGATTTGTAGGATTAACACGGATTTTTTGATGGGAATAGTGTGCTGAAATGTGGGTTATCCGTTTAATATTAGAATCCATTGTTGTCCGACTAAAAATGCTTCAAAAGTACTTGGATTCCTTACCTGGTTAAGGACATAAGCGGAGGATGATCTATTCAGCCCCGCCAACAAAACCGTGGAACTTCGCACTGTTGATAGCGAACGGTAGCTGGGCTATACAGTAGTACAAAAGCTGGATCGCGCGATCAAATTGGCGGCCGTAATGGCCAATTTGTGCCCTTTTTGGGTACTTTTTTGGGCAAGCAAAAAAGTACAAAGAAATGTGCAGGTGGACATTGAATCGAACTTTTGAGGCAATGATAATTTTTCATTGAAAATTAGTCGGATAATAATGATTAGAATCCTTAAAATAATCGCTGAACTTAATTTACCCTATAATGAAAAAGCTTACTTTGATTTCTTTGCTTTTTTTGCTTTGCTGTTTAGTGCTGCCTTCATTTGGGCAAAATAGACTTACGGAGCAAGATTATAAAAATGCGGAGAAATTCCTGTTCTTCAACACTTATAAGTTAGTTACGCATGGTACCGTTAGACCAAATTGGATCGATGGCGACTCTTTTTGGTATAATGTAAGTACCGCGGATGGAAACTCCTATGTTTTAGTGGATGCCAAAACCGGTAAAACAAAATCTTCTACCAATAAGGCTGATTTGAAGCTGAAGGAAAATGGTCGTCCCGGTATCCGCGTAGGCAGGAACGAGATACTATCTCCCGATGGTAAGAAGGTCGTGTTTATAAAGGATTGGAATTTATATATGCGTAACCTGGAAACAGGGAAAGAAACGCAATTGACAAATGACGGGGTTAAGGATTTTGGCTATGCCACCGATAATGCAGGTTGGACGCATAGTGATCGCCCGATCGTATTATGGTCGCCGGATTCGAAAAAAATTGCCACTTTTCAGCAAGATCAGCGCCATGTTAGCAATATGTACCTCGTGAAAACGAAGGTAGGCGAACCTGGATTAGAAGCTTGGAAATACCCCTTACCGGGCGATACCCAGGTTATCCAGATTCATAGGGTTATAATTGAAGTAGATCAACCGAAGGTGATCCGTTTGAAAATTCCGGCAGATCCCCGACGCGGTACCTTGTGCGACGATATTTCTTGTTCCGGCGCTTTCGATGATAATGAATGGAGCGAGGATGGCAATACCTTGGTATTCGTATCTACATCGAGGGATCATAAAGTGGAGAAAGTTCGCATGGCAAATGCCAATACCGGTGATGTGAGGGAGATATTTACAGAAGAAGTTCCGACTCAATTTGAATCCGGGCAAGGTGAGATTAATTGGCACTACCTTTCTAAAACCAATGAAATCATCTGGTATTCGGAACGTGATAATTGGGGGCATTTATATTTGTATGATGCCAATTCTGGGCAGTTGCAACATCAAATAACCAAGGGTGATTTCGTGGTGACGCGACTGTTGCATATCGACCCTAAGCAGCGTAAGCTTTACTTTATGGCAAATGGTAAGGATACGAACGAAGATCCTTATTTCGGCCATTTCTATAGCATCGATTTCAGTGGAAAAAACTTAAAATCCCTGACGCCGGAAATTGGAAACCATAACATTTCCTTTTCTCCCGGTTTCAAGTATTTTGTTGATAATTACTCCCAACCGGATGTACCCAATGTAGCCGTATTGAGAAATATGAATGGTAAGTTGATTACCACATTGGAAAAACAAGATATTTCAGCTCTGGAAGCTACCGGTTGGAAAGCGCCGCAACCGGTGAAGGTCAAATCACGCGATGGTCGTTGGGATTTATATGGTTTGATGTTTACGCCGAGCCATTTGGATCCTGGTAAAAAATACCCGGTTGTGAATTACATCTATCCCGGCCCGCAAGGCGGTGGTGTGGGAAGCCGCAATTTCAGTCCTTCGAGGGGCGACCATGCCGCCTTGGCAGAATTGGGCTTCGTGGTGATCGTCATTGACGGCACATGCAACCCGGACCGCTCCAAGGATTTCCATGATGTATGTTACGGCGATATGGCTGATAATACCTTGGAAGATCAGATCTCCGGTATTAAACAGTTAGCTGCAAAATATCCTTACCTCGACTTGGATCGCGTTGGCATTTGGGGGCACTCCGGCGGTGGTTTTGCCACGGTGGATGCCTTGTTTAGCTATCCGGATTTTTATAAAGTGGGTATCGCCGAATCCGGCAACCACGATAATAGGGGATATGAAGATGATTGGGGTGAACGTTACATCGGTTTGGAAAAGAAAATGAGCAACGGCAAAACCAATTACGAGATACAAGCCAATCAATATAATGCTGCAAATTTAAAAGGTAAGCTATTGTTGGCCACGGGTAATGCAGATGATAATGTACCGCCATATAACACTTATCTCGTGGTAGATGCCCTCGTAAAAGCGAATAAAGATTTCGATTTGATCATCTTTCCCAATGCGAGGCATGGTTACGGGCAAGATAGTAATTACATGATGCGCAGGCGTTGGGATTATTTTGTCGAGAACCTGATGGGAGCCAGCCACCCTAAGAATTTTAAAATCGGTAGCTACTAACTGTAGCAACAGCAAATAATGAGCAACTGGAATTAAGCGAATGTAAAAAAGAACCCGGGCAATGAAAATTACCCGGGTTTTTTTAGTATCACATTTACTTGGTTCAATGCGTAAAGCCAACTACATTCCGAAGATTTTTTCTAACTCTTTGTCTAAACCATCGCCGCCGGTACCTACTTCCTTGTAAATGATAGTTCCGCTTCTATCAACCAGGATTTTAGTAGGGAAACCCGTTACCGCAAATTTAGCTACCAAGTTGTCCTTATCCTTATTGTAATTATTTAATACATGCAACCATGGCAATCCATCATCTTTAACAGCTTTGAGCCAGCTAGTTTTCGCTGCATCAAGTTCATCGCTTTTCTCATTGGCGATCCCTACAATTTCGAAGCCTTTTGATTTATACTTGGCATACAAATCTTTCAAATGCGGGTTGCCCGCGCGGCATGGTCCACACCAGCTACCCCAAAAGTCGATCAGCACGTATTTTCCTTTAAGTGAATTTAAGCTAAGCATATCACCGCCGGGCGTGGGTTTCGTAAAATTGGGAGCTTTAAAACCGATCGCCGTATTCTTAGTGCCTTCTATTTTTTCGTGGATCGTTTCGGCCATGGCTGTTGCTTTCATCTCATCTGAAAGATGATTATATGCACGCTCGTAATCTGCTAAACTATATTCTTCGTATTTTCCAGATAATATAAGTACGCTAACATAAGAGTTAGGATGTGATTTGATAAACTGCTTCTCATGGCGATCAATCTTATCACTATTATCCTTCATTTCTTTCATGATAGCCTTACGTTTCAAGCTATCCGATAGTGGCATTTTCGCTGATTTTTTCCTTAACTCCCAGTTCTCTTTGATTAAAGGAAGCGTTTTTTTCTTCAGCTTATTATATTCCTTGTTTAATTTCCCCCCGGTGACTCTGGCCATGAACAATTCATCTGCATTCCCTTTAATTGTAATGGGCGCATCCTCTACGAAGAACTGTAACCTTGGGCTAGGCATAAACATCCCTCCTTTAACCAGCTCGAACTTCGAAGAAGGATGATTGGAGATTAAGAATCCAAAAGTCGGCCCCTGGAAGCTACCCCGGAATTGAATATGATCGCCGTTTACAACAGCGGGGCTATCGACATGCTGCTTGTTACCTTCCAACAGGTAAGCTTTCACGCTATAGCCCGATTGGTTCTTAATATCCGAATTAATCCTGTATTCTTTTTTTTGTGCCCGGGTCATGTTGGCCAGTAAAAAAGTACTGGCCAAGATCAAACTGATTCTTTTCATGGTTGGTTTTTGATTAGAAGCTTGACATGGAAGCAGAGCGAACCGCTTTCGGAGCCTTCTCCTTGTTTTTAATAGCATTTTCTATTTTTTCATGCGCTTCATCAGTGAAGCCCGTATATTTATTTATGATATTTCCTTCCGGATCAACGAGGTAGAGTGTCGGGATACCGCTGAACTGGAATGTTTTCATGGTTTCATCCTTATTGCTGGAGAGCATTTGTTCCCAGGGCATATTTTCATCTTTCATCGCTTTTCTCCAAGCTTTTTCATCCGTGTCGATAGATATACTTACCACGGCAAATCCTTTTTCTTTGTACGTTTCATATAATTCTTTGACTTTAGGGATGGCTTGCCTGCAAGGACCGCACCAGCTAGCCCAGAAATCAACCAGTAAATACTTTCCTTTATACTTTTCCAAGTTGGCAAGTTGTCCGCCGGGCGTGGGGTAGGAGATGGAAGGCATCGGTTTTCCAGCCTTCAGCTTTTGTGCCTGCTCCATGTTAAAGATGATATTCTTCTTCAGGTCTTTAGCCTCTGTCAACCAGGGATATTTACCGATTAATACATCCAGCATCGACAATGCACGGTCATATTTCTCCCCGGCTTCTGTACCCGCCATACCGCGGATGGCATATATAGCCACGGGCCGATCTTGGTACGAGCGGATCAATATTTCTTGCCTGGTTTCGAAATCCTTCGATAAAGGATTGTAAACCGTTCTTGTTTCGAGGTAATGGTTAAATGCAGAGTCAGTGGACTTCTTAGCATAATATTGCATGTTATATTCGTCGATCATCCTGCGGTAATTCAATTCGGAATTCAACACGCTCATGTTGACGAAATTGTTATCATACGATCCCTCTACATAATTATAATGCGGTACTTTTACTTTGTACCTTGCCGTATCGTAGCCGCGCATGGAAACTTTCACATCTGCATCGCTCCAAAAAGTGGCATGATCCCAATGCAGGGCATCGATGGAATATACTCCCTGGTGGTCCTGTTTGAGTGTAAATGTGAAACTGTTATCCTCCTTGAGCAAACAACTGTCTACTGCTGTTGGTTTCCCAACCAGGGATTCTTTCATGAGCCAAATTTTTTGCTCCTTGGTCCTTGGATCTCTAAACTGCACTTTTCCTTTTACGGTGATCGATTTAACGATCTTGTTTTGTTGTGCCAGCATGGTAATTGGACTCGCTAATAAGGCAAGCGGCATCCAAGATTTTAATACGAATCGTTTCATTTTATTTTACTTAACTGATTTTACTTACTATAATCTTCGTTTTGCTCCAAATCAGGGTTTACTAGGAACTCGTGACTTGGAATGGGTAACAAGGCATGTGTGGCAGGCTGCCCGAGGGAACTGAGCCAATTATCTAGTTTCCCGAACCGGCGCATGTCTTGCCAACGGAGTCTTTCCCCTACAAATTCCCTTCTTCTTTCCTTCTCAATTTCATCTAGAAATTCTGCGGGGCTGCTGAAATCGAGCGCTTGTACCGTACTCGCATGGCGGGCTGTTCTTAAAGCATTATATTCCTGTACTTCCACGGCGCCTTTCCTGGCCTTGGCCTCGGCTATAATTAAATAAGCTTCACTCAACCTGCATACCGGGTATGAGGGGGTAGTTTCGGGGCTAAACTTCATGAGGAAATAAACGGTATCAACGATGCTAGCGCCTTTGGCTCTTAGGAAATAAGCTTTCCTAATATCATTGGATTCATACGATTTTACCAGGTTAGAATCAATCCAGTTATTGCCACTTCCGGGATAATCCGGGCCGACGGTTTTACCGGGACCGAAGATGTAGCTTAAACCGTATTGATCTGAAGTAGGCGTAGTTGTTTCATTGATCTTGTAAATAGATTCCTTACTATTGGCCATGGATTTAAAAATCGCGGGGAAGTCGGAACCTAGTTGTAACGGACTTTTCGAGGGATCCATCACATCTTTGGCGAGCAAGATCGCCTCATCATTTTTCCCTTGGTTAAGGTATAATCTTGCGAGTAAAAGTTGTGCCGCTTGTTTAGACCCGGTTCTGGCATCAGAATAATCCGGTAGTAAAGACGCTGCTTCTTTCAGATCATTCTCGATTTGATCCTGTACTTCTGCTAATGTATTTCTGTCACGGCGTACTTTCGGATCTTCATCACCGTATACTAATACTACACCGCCGAAATGTTCTGATAATAACATATAGCTGTATGCCCTTATTAAATAAGCTTCACCTACGGTGGCGCTGATTTTTTCACTGATCGAATTTTTTATACCGTACTTGATAATCATGTTGGCCGTAGCGATCGCTGTGTAAGGTTGGCGAAACATGAAGGTCAGCGTATTCTCCGTAGGCGATACATTGTTACTTTCCCAGGATGTGAGGGTAATCGACTCTACATCATCCGACATGATATCTTGATGGGAATAGTACAGGTAAAATGCGTTGTTGCTGGTCAGGGCGAGTTTAGCCCCGTTTAAAGCCAGGGGTAAATTATTATCATTTAATTGATCGAATGTAATTTGTGTGTCCGGCTTTATTTCATCGAGCTTTTGGCTACAGGAAGCCATCACTGCGAATGCGGGGACGAGTATGATATAGTTAAATAATTGCTTCATGTACATTTGAGTTTAGAATGATAGATCAAGACCTAGAACCGTGGAACGTGGATTCGGTAAATTGCTCGTGATAATTCCCGAGTTAGAGGCTGCTTCAGGATCGAAACCTATATAATCGCTGATGGTAAATAGATTTTGAGCAGCAACATAGAAACGCGCACTGTTCATTTTCAACTTGGCAACCAGCTTTTTCGGTACGGTATAACTAACACTCAGGTTGCGTAGTCTTACGTAAGAGGCATCATACACGAATTGAGTGGAAGGACGGTAGTTCCAATCGGTTGAATTTCCCGCGCCATGGGCGCCCGTGATAGCTCTCGGTACATCGGTTTTATCGCCGGGTTGGCGCCAACGCTTATTCACGATGTCGAACTTGTTGGGCATCACGCCGAAATAGTCGAGGTCATAATTTCTCAAGGTTTGTTCGTAGTAGTCATACACCTTGTTTCCTGAAACATAACTAAACAGCGCTTCCAATCCGAAACCCTTATAACCCAAGGAAATGGTTGTGCCGCCGATGAATTTGGGCATGGCGATCGGAACGGTAATCATATCATTGGTATTCCATAAACCGTCCTTGTTGCGATCATTATAAATCATATCACCTGTTTGCGGATCTACGCCGAGGGATTCATAAACCAATACCGATCCAACGGATTGACCGACCTTCGATTTCGACATCGGGCCGCCAAATGTGTACGTTCCGTAGTTCGTGAGGGAGTCTTTCATCGAGATGATGATGTTCCTGTTGATATTCATATTAGATGAAACCTTCCAGGTGAATGCGGCGCCCGCTTTGCTGGAAAATGCAACTTCGAGATCCAGGCCGCGGTTGCGGATATTACCGATATTATCAGGAATGGCGGAAGCCCCGTATATCCAGGAAACTTCGTTCCTACTCACTAAACCATCCGTTAGCTTGTTATAAAAATCAACGGTGAAGCTCAAGCGGTTATTCAGTAACGCGGCATCCAGGCCTACATCAACCTGTTTGGTTCTTTCCCAGCGTATCTCGGGGTTGCCGATGATGCCGTTCAACTTTAAAGCGGATGTTCCCATGTAGGAACCCACGATCAATAAATTTTGCGCATCCCAGTAACCGACTGGTCGAATGTTTCCGCTGATGCCATAGCTGGCGCGTAATTTTAGTTGGTTGAATAAACCGTTGTTATACAGGAAATTTTCTTTCGCGATATCCCAACCACCGGAAATAGAGGGGAACCAACTATAGCGCTTGTCTTCCAACAATTTTGATGAGCCATCGCGCCGGATAGAAGCATTCAGCATATATTTACCTTCCCAATCAAATCCTGTTCTCAAGAAATATGCATCGGAAATTTCCTTGTTATAAGTATTCAAACTGGGGATCATGCCGCTACTACCATAGCTTGAACCCGCAGCAGGTCCCGAGATGCCGTCGATCTTGGGAAAACCGTTTATCTCGTAACCGAAACTGCTAAATTCATTGCTATAATAAGTGTACCCCAAGGTTGCATTGATACCTAGCTTTGAAATACGCTTGTTATAAGTAAAATAGTTGTCGAAAGTATAGCTCAGGTTATCATAACCATTGGTTTCCTGTTCGCCACCGGAATAATAACCCAGGTAAGAAAACGGCGAGTAGAAATTCCTGGAAACCGTATTATACTTGGTCGTGTTGAAAGCCGAACGGAACTGCAAACCGTCGAAAAGTTTAATGTCGGCAGAAAGATTACCAAGATACATGATGTTCTTATTCTTGTTCTTGTTATCCATGAGCACCCCGAAAGGATGTTGCTGGTATCCTACATAGTAACCCAGGCTTCCATCCGGTTTATATACTGGATCTTTCGGCGTATCAGGGCGGGCATTGAATGCCGACACCAGGTTGTTCGACATATTCTTGGTTGCGCCCTGGGTGATATTGATATTACCGTTCAGCTTTAACCAGTCGTTCACGATCTGGGTAATATCAATTTTCCCTGTATATCTTTCAAAAGTGCCGGTACCAATAGGGGCATCTTCACTATACCTGCCTATTGACATATAATAATTATTCTTACTGCCACCGCCGCTCATACTAGCTTGAATATTATTGACCGGTGCATTTTTATTTTTTACGGCATTGATCCAATCGGTGCTCCTGTCTGCCAGCTGTAAAGCATCCAGTTGACCGTTCAACCGGTTTTTTTCGTTGTTTAATTGGCTGATTTGGCCCGGCGTCAGGTTGCCCGGGTTGTTTAACAGGTTGTCTATATCCGAAATCCTGTTATTGCGCGCGTCGTTGAAAGCAGATCTGTATTCTTCCGTACTTAGCATGCGCCTGTTAGTAGGTACATTATTGTACCCTGTATAAGCATTGACATTAAAGCTCGGCGCACTGTTCATCCTACCTTTTTTAGTAGTAATGATGATAACGCCGTTAGATCCCCTGGCGCCGTAAATTGCGGCGGAAGCTGCATCCTTCAATACCTCGATATTCTCTATATCCTGTGGATTGATGGAGTTGAGGCTGATGGTATTTCCTTCAACAACTAGTCCGTCGATTACCAGTAAAGGTCCGCCAGCCGTAGCATTCACAGATTGAGTACCCCGTATTTGGATGTTCGGTGTACTACCCGGTGTACCGCTGGAATTGGCTACAAATACACCTGCTACACGCCCTTGCAAGGCTTTGCCCACGTCGGAGACGATATTTTTCTCTGGGCTGAGTGCGCTGCTATTCACGGTAGAGATAGAATTTGTTAGCGTCCCCCTTCTTTGGGAACCGTAGCCCACTACCACGGTACTAGCCAATTCCAGCGAGCGCATTTTCATAAAAATGACATTCTTCCTGATAAAGCTCGCTTTGAGTATAACATTTTCGAAACCAATGGATGAGATCTGGATTTGGGCATTAGCGGGAACGGTTAATTCAAACTCGCCGTTTTCATTTGTTACTACACCTTTGTTCGTACCCACTACTTTGACTGTTGCCCCGGGTACCGGTTGTTGTGAAACAGAATCCTTCACCGTACCTTTTAGGACTTGCTGCGCGGTAGCTAATAGGCTGCCAGAGCAGAGTAGCATTAATAAGAGTAATTTTCTCATACGATTTGTTGGTTGATTTTTTGGTTGTCAGATGGCCATCTGTTGGAATAGGTTTCCAAAGTACTTAGCTTCATTGTTCTTTTATCCGATTTTGGACAAGTCCCCGTTTTTCGAGTACAATCAAGGAATGGATAGGTATGAAAAAAAAATCCATGTTTTGATAATGTTTAGCTTGGATATTGTAGTAATTTCAAGTTGAATTAGCCATGAATTATTACCGCGAAATCAACAGATACTTAATACATGGAGCCATCTGGATGGCCTTAATTTTCCTGTATTCATTCCCATCGTTAAATGCATCTTGGGGATCGGGTAACGGTATGCGTTGGGTATTAGTAAGGAATGTATTATATGGATTTATAAATTTTAATTTGTTTTATTGCTTGGTATTTGCCGTATTAGCATACCCGGTCAAACGCCGGAAATATGGCTTGGCTTTGTTACTGGCATTTTCGATGATTTTCATATTCGGCGTCCTAAAGTATCTCGCCGGGAAATACTTCTTCCCGGATATCATATTACAAAAAATGATCGCGTTAATCGGTATGCCCAAATCGTATTTTACTTTTTGGGAATATATGAGGCAAGCTATCAAAACAGGGTTAGGTGTAGGTTTATTGGCTTTCGGTTACCATTTATATTTGTATTACCGTAATAAACAGTCGGGCGAAGAAGATATTGCAGAAGAATTGCAGCTTGCAAACTTCCGGTTTAAGCGGATGCAAAAAGGTTCCAGGTTTTTATTGCATCATATCAATGAACTGTCGCCGGTATTGGAAGATGATCGGCGCCGGATAGAAGCGGGCAGTGAAGCGATCCTTTTATTGTCGGAATTATTGCGGTATAACCTGTACGAAAAAATAACCGCAGACATGACCGTGGATATTAACAAGGAACTGTATTATTTTCAACAATATTTATCATTAAAAAAAATATTGCACCCGGAACAAACATTACACCTGCAAGTGCTGGGAGAAACGGCAGGGTTAAAGTTAGAGCCGATGCATTTGCAGTATTCTGTAGAAGAACGGTTGCCGGCATTCCGGCAATACCAAGGTGATTTGGATGTGATTTTAAAATGTCACGGCAACAGGGTAGGGATAAATATTTTGCAAACGCAAGCGCCGGGTATATTATTAGAGATGAAATCGGGTTTATTGCATGATTAAGTCGAGGTGGAGGCAATTTTTTGAACTGTTGATCTTGTTCATGCTCGTGATTTACGGAATGAACTTATTAACGCTTACCGTTTTCACAAGGGAAACGATCCGGTTTGTAAATGTACGCGCCGGCATTTTCGGTCTTATTAACTTTCTAGAATTTTATATATTTTTCAGGTGGGCAGTTTCCAAGTATTTCCCTGCAAAAGATTGGTTGAGGTTTAGCCTGGTAGTAAGTGGTAATGTAATTGTATTCAACCTATTCCGCTATGCAATGTCATTCCTGTTGTTTCCGAAAATTCAGTTATACCAAGGTTACCGTTACGATTTGATCAGCAAGCAGAGAATCGAAGTGTACATTACGTTTAAACAATACTTCTTGATGGGGTTATGGACGGGCTTCGTGTTATTATTGGCTGCATTTGCATGGTATTATTTTAAACACTGGTTAGACGAAGATCACCGGAGGGCTTTATTGCAACAACAAAAAGCTAAGGCAGAATCTGGTTTTTTAAAGATGCAACTCAATTCCCATTTCCTAATCAACAGCTTGAACAGTATTTACTCTCTCTCGCTCGTGGGTTCGCCCGAAGTAGTTTCTGCCAATAGAACTTTAGCGCAATTGATATCATATATGGTCAACCAACCGGATGATATTACTTACCGCTGTTCCATAAAAGAAGAGCTTGCATACCTGGAAGATTATATCAGCCTGCAAACCTTGAGAACCGGTTGCCCGGAAGGGGTACAGGTAAATTTCCAGGAAAGCTTACCTGGCAAGTCAATAGCTCCCTTGTTGTTAGTACCATTTGTTGAGAATGCATTCAAGCACGGGGTTACAAACCAAGCACAATTCCCGGTTGTTATTGAACTGGAAGCTGATGAGGCGTGCATTCTTTTTAAAGTAAGGAATAAGAAATCAACTTCGCATAAAGATAAAGTGGGTGGTATCGGATTGGAAAATGTAAGGAAAAGGTTAGAGTTAATTTACCCGGGTAAACATGAGTTGGTAATTACGGAAACGGAAGTTGAATATTTTAGTAGTTTAATGATCAAATGGTAAGTTATGAGCTTGAAATGTATCGTGGTTGATGATGAACCTTTGGCGATCCAGGTACTGGTTTCTTTTATTAAGAAATGCCCGGATCTTCAATTGCTTAGAAGCTTTACAAACCCGGTAGATGCCTTGGCTTATATGAAGGAGAACGTGGTTGACCTGGTGTTTTTGGATATCCAGATGCAGGAATTAAACGGTATCGAGTTCATGCAGCTACTTCAAAATACTGCCAAGGTGATTATTGTTTCTGCTTATGATGATTACGCGGTGAAAGGTTTTGAGCAAGAAGCCGTCGATTATTTATTGAAACCGGTTTCATTTGATCGGTTCACGAAATCTGTCGCCAGGGTAGTTGCCAAAAACAAGCCCGTTATAAAAGAGGCTGAGAAAGATAAGTATATCTTTGTCAGGACTGATAAACGTATTGTTCGACTAGATATCCGCGATATTTTATTCGTGGAAGCGCTTCGCAATTACGTGGCCATCCAAACTGGTAAACAGAAAATACTCACCCTGCAAAATCTTAGGAGTTTTGAAGATCTGTTAAACGATAACTTTATCCGGGTGCATAAATCATTTATCGTGGCCCTGGATAAAATCGACAGCATCGAAAGGCAACGGATATTTATCGGTACCCATACCATTCCTATCGGGGAATCTTATATGAAACAGTTTATGGAAGCTTTGACTTTTCCCAAGTAGCTTGCCGCGCTTATCGTGGCATTTGAATTACGGGTTTGATAACAGAGCCGTTTTGCATATCTTCTATTGCTTGGTTGATTGCGGAAAGGGGGTAGTTTTTCATGATGGAATCATACGAAAACTCTTCTTTTTTAAATTGTGAAATCAATGCCGGTATAAATAGCTTAGGTTGATAATTAGCCATCAACACAAATTCTAAGCTTTTACCCATGCTGCAAAAAGTATTATCTATTTCTAATGCGGGTGCTTGGTTGATGGCGCTACAGATGCACTTTCCACCGGTTTTTAGGCTGGCCATTGCCTGGGTAATCGTTTCATTATTCCCGGTCGTTTCCAAGCAGTAATCCACCCCGCCATCCGTAATTTCATTGAAAATAACTTCCCATGGACTCGACATGCTATTATTTATACTATGGCTGGCGCCCCAGGCTTCCGCGATTTTTAATCGGCTGTCCAGGTGATCCACAGCTATAATCGGTTCGCAACCCAGCAAGCTGGCCGTGAATATAGCGGACAAAGCCTGGGCATTGGTTCCGAAGACGGCGATTCCTTGCCCTGCCATGGGTTTGAAATGATGTGTCACGATGCCCGCACCGTTACTGAAACTATAACCTAATACCCCCGCGTGATCCAATGGGAACGAGGGCGGGATCTTCACAAGATTACGCGGGTAAGCGATCGCGTGATCTGCAAATGATGATTGGCTACAAAACGATGCCGCTACGTGCTTTTTACCATCTTTCATTGTAAAACTGCCATCTTCGCGATGCCCCAGGAAATTTAACTGCATGAACCTCCGGCAATAAGCGGGTTGGCCGGCAAGGCAATTATTGCAAGTACCGCAAGAATTGAATGTCATGATAACAGGATCACCAGGCTGGAACCCTTTTATATTGTATCCTACCGATTCAATGATCCCTGCACTTTCATGGCCCAGCACAATCGGGCTTGGCAGTGGTAAAGCTTGGCTGATTGCCGCCAGGTCAATATCGCTTATACCCGTAGCTACTACGCGGACCAGTATCTCGTTATCACCCGGGCTATCTAGTTCGAGTTCTTTTATTTCAAGCTTCATTCTCGGTTCAGGTAATACTGCGGCAGTAACTTTCATGGCCTAAATATTTGCTATTCCGTTAGTAAACTTCATATTGGGAAAACAGGCATCTATAGAGAATGTTCAATCTTTATGCCATCAAATACGGCGAATAGTTAAATGGCATTACTTTTTAATATGGTAGGCGTTATCCATTTGAATAATCAGTATGTATATCGGAACCATGGTTTTTAGTGGATGGAATCGTAATTTTAAAGATCGTTAATCTTATAAATTTTGAAGATGTTTAGCCAAAACACTTATGTTGAAAGAAGAAAACAGCTTGGAAAATCGCTGGGAAAAGGACTGATCCTATTACTGGGTAATAGTGACAGTAGCATGAATTTTAAAGATAACCTGTATCATTTCCGTCAAGATAGCACCTTTTTATATTATGTAGGTATTGATCAGCCCAACTTGGCTTGCGTGATAGATGTTGAGAAAGGAACAACGACATTATTCGGCAACAAGGCCTCCATGGATGCTATCATATGGACCGGGGCCATTACCTCCCTGGACAGCTTGGCCGAAAAGTCCGGTATAACGAGCGTATTACCTTTGTCCTCATTGGAAAGCATTGTTAAGGCTAATGCTTCGCAGGCTGTACATTACTTGCCGCCATATAGACCGGAGCAAAAAATTCAATTAGCTGCTTTACTGGGAATATCTATAGAAGAAACGCCGGTTAAGGCATCGGTAGGTTTAATAAAAGCAGTAGTTCAACAACGCTCTATTAAATCTGCGGAAGAATTGCTGCAAATCGAGGAAGCTGTCAATACTTCCGGGCAAATGCACTTGGAAGCCATCCGCTTAGGCCAACCTGGCATTACGGAAACCTATATCGCCGGAATCATCCAGGGAATCGCGGTTAGTGGTGGCGGTGATTTATCATTCCCGTCAATTGTTACTCAAAATGGTCAATATCTTCACAATCATGCGAGTATGAACGCGTTGGAAGATGGTAAATTGTTATTAGTGGACGCCGGCGCCGAAAACCATATGCATTACGCGGGCGACATCACCCGCACTTCTCCGGTAGGTAAGAAGTTCAGCGCTTTGCAACGGGAGATGTATCAAATTGTACTCGATGCTCAACTGGCAGCGATAGCAGCATTAAAACCGGGTATTACTTATAAGGAAGTACATACCATAGCTGCAACACACCTGGTATCCGGGTTGATCGCGCAGGGAGTCATGAAAGGAGATGCCGCTGAAGCCGTTGCGAACGATGCCCATACCTTGTTCTTCCAATGTGGCCTTGGGCATATGATGGGATTAGATGTGCATGATATGGAAAATCTCGGTGAACAATACGTTGGTTATACGGACGAAATGAAAAAAGGCACGGCCTTCGGCTGGAAGTCACTCCGCTTAGGTAAAGCTTTAGAGCCCGGCTTCGTTATAACCGTTGAACCGGGTTTGTACTTTATTCCTGAATTGATGGACGCTTGGAAATCCGAAGGAAAATTGGAACAATTCATTAATTACGATGCTGCATTCAAGTTGAAAGACTTTGGCGGCATTCGTATCGAGGATGATTTCTTGATTACTGAATCCGGGTCGCGCTTGCTAGGTAAGCCTATTCCAAAGAAAATCGAAGAAATTGAAGATTTGAAACAATAAAAAATTAAGCCCGGTTGCGTAAGATGCAACCGGGCTTTTTATTAAGATGTAATTTCGATATGATTTCCTTCGGGGTCTAATACAACACTTTCGTAATAACCATCTCCCGTAAGTCTCGGCTCCCCCTCGATTGTAAAACTATCTGATCGTAACCTTTCGGTGAGTGCATCGACCTCGTTTTTGCCGCCAACAGCCATGCTGAAATTCGTAATGCCCTTAGTAAAGCCACGCGGTGTAAGCGGTGAATGAACCGTAGGTCTGGACATTAACTCTAACCTTGTTTCACTCCCCGGGAAAGATAGGAAATAGGATTGAAATTCCTTTTTTTCGTTGGTGTATTTTTCGTTAGCTATTGCCTTAAAATACCGGGTGTAAAATTCTTTCATCCCTTCCAGGTCATCCACCCAGATTGCCAAGTGATCAATTTTCATGCTTATAAGATGTTATGGTTGCTATGCAATTAACAACATCTTTTCTAAAGAATAAGTTAATTCGATGATAATGGCAATGGCTTCACGCCGCTAAACGTAATCTTAACCGGCAAGATATTCCCCTTGGCATCGAAATGCATCTCATCAATACAGGTAGCCCTGTGGTTGGCGTGAGTTTCCCCTAAAGGACGGCGGTGGTAAATAATAAACCATTTGTCACTTTTTTCTTCATGCAGTATTGAATGGTGACCGGCGCCCGTCGCGATTTTAGGATCTTGTTGTAAAATTTTCCCGATCCTTTTGAAGGGCCCCATTGGGGAGTCCGCGATAGCGTAAGCGACAGAATAATCCGGGCCGCCCCAGCCACCTTCCGACCACATGAAATAGTATTTACCGCCACGTATGAACATGAAGGGGCCTTCCACGTATTTTTCAGGGGTGATTTCCTTGAAGTAGCTCCCATCTTCAAAAGGTTCGAAACCGGTAAAGTCATTATTTAGCTTGGCAACATTGCAATGTCCCCAACCCCCGTAGTAAATATAATATTGCCCATCCTTATCATGGAACACGAACTGGTCGATCGGTTGCGCACCGTTGTATAACTTGTCGATTAGCGGTTTGCCGAGGTAGTCCTTGTATGGACCGGCAGGTTGATCTGCCACGGCAACCCCGATGCCCCCGTAATCACGGCTGGGGTCTTGTATGTCGTTCGCACCGAAAAAGAAGAAATATTTTCCGTCTTTTTCAATAACAGCCGGCGCCCACATGGCCCTATTGGCCCATTTGATGGCGCTGGAGTCTAAAATTCGGGGATGCTTATTCCAATGCACGAGGTCTTTAGACGAGAAAGCATCGAAAAACACTTGTTTTTCGTAAATATCAGAGTAGGTAGGAAATATCCAGTAAGCAGTATCGAACTTAGCTACCTCGGGATCAGCGTACCAGCCTGGAAATAAGGGATTGCCCGATGTTTTTTGTTGCGCTGAGCTATCTTGGATAGTGCAAGACAGCAGCATGGTGCCGGCAAGACCTAATATTATTTTTTTCTTTATTATTTGGATCATGGGTACAAGATAAATAATCAGGAGGATACTTAATACTTTTTTAGGGCAAAGAATTTTTGCAAAATCGATTTTTTAAAGGGTTGTGTAATTAAATTAGACTAACCGGTGAACCTTTTTTATCATCCCGTTTAAACAATATTTGTAAAACTCTTGGCTTGAAATTTCGCCGTGTCAGCGTAGCTGATTATTTTTATGATAGGCGGAGCATTTTAATCAAGCGAATCCAAAACAATTGCACCATTTCCAATGAAAAATAATCACCGCCGGTGAAAGAGATTATGCAAAAATTCCCGATTCCCAAAAATGAGAAGGAGCGTTTGAAGGCTTTGAGAAGCTATAATATCTTGTATTCTAAAATGGATCCTTCATTTGATAAATTAACCGAATTGGCTTCCTTGATTTGTAAGATGCCCGTTTCGCTAATTACGTTGATCGATGACCAAGTACAGTGGTTGAAATCGAAAATAGGCATCGATGTCGAATCTACGCCAAGGGATGTGTCTTTCTGCCAATATACCATCATGGGAAAAGAATTGATGGAAGTCGGGGATACCCGGGAAGATCCAAGGTTGAAAGATCTGCCGCCCGCCAAGGGAAAAAAAGCGATCCGCTTTTATGCCGGGGTGCCCTTGATTGACCCGCAAGGATTCGCTTTAGGATCATTTTGCGTGATGGATTATAGTCCCGGGCAATTAAGCAGCGAACAACGAAGGCAACTGCAATTGTTGGCCGACCAGGTAGTGGCATTGATCGTGGCGGGTAAGCAAAGGGACGAATTACTGAATTATACCAACCTGTTCGAACAAGCGGATGATATGATCTGCGTAGCTAGTTTTGACGGCTGTTTCCAAAAGGTAAACCCCGCATTCAGCCGCATCCTTGGTTGGCCGCTATCCGAATTTTTTAAAAAATCATACCACGATTTTATTCACCCGGTTGACTCGCACAAGGGTGAGCAGGTTTTCAAATTTTTGAAGGAAGGGAAGACTTTAAATAACGTGAGAGTTAGGTTTAAAACCAAGTCGGGTGATTATAAGCTGCTGCAATGGGTTTTAACACCAGAACCTAAAGTGGGTAATATATACGGTATTGCCAGGGATGTAACGGATGAGCAACGTAAAGAAGAGCAGTTAATTGATAGCAAGCAAAAATTAAAGATATTCTTCGAGCATTCTCAAGGGCTCATGGCTACACATGATCTCGAAGGCAGGTTCATATCCGCAAACCTTGCCGGGGCTTCCTTGTTAGGTTATACCCTGAAAGAAATATTGAAGATGAGCCTTTTTGATATTGTTCCGGCCGAACTTCATGCTGAAGTGGTTGAGTACCTCCGCGTGATCCAGGAAGAAGGGACTGCTAAGGGCCAAATGATCACCTTGCACAAGGATGGAAGCCGCAAAATTTGGTTATATAACAATATATTGGAAATTAAGCCTGGGAGCGACTCCTATGTTATCGCGAACGCTATCGATATCACGGAACGGTTTTATCTCCAGAAAGAATTGGAAAGAACCGGTGAGTTATTAAAATTGACCAATAAAATTGCCAGGATAGGCTCATGGATGGTCGAATACCCGGGAGGTAAAGTTTATTGGTCGGAAGTAACGCGTGAAATACACGAAGTGCCGGAAAATTATGTGCCCAGTATCGAGTCTGCCATCAACTTTTATAAACCTGCCAGCGCATCCCAGTTAAGCACCGCGATTAATCAAGCCATCATGCAAGGGTTGCCTTACGAACTGGAGCTGCTCATGGTTGATGCCTTGGGAGAAGAAAAATGGGTCAGGGCGAAGGGGGAAGCAGAGTTTGAAAACGGGGTGTGTAAAAGATTATATGGCACATTGCAGGATATTGACCAGCGTAAACGGTCCGAAATAGCGATGGCTGAATCCCGGAAGTTGCTGAATGATGTATTGGATGCGGCCATTTCTGTTAGTATCATCGCTACGGATACGGAAGGAATCATCACGGTATTTAATAGTGGGGCCGAAAAAATGCTCGGCTATAAAGCCGATGAAATGATCGGGAAGCATTCGCCGGCCTCGCTGCATATGGAGTCGGAAATATTGATGGAAGGCGCGGAGATGTCGAAAAAATATAAAATGGATATCAAGGGCTTCGACGTGTTCGTATACGAGGCCATCCTGAACGGTATCGCTGAAAAGGATTGGACTTTCATCCGCAAAGATGGTAGTACCTGCGATGTCACCTTGGTAATAACAGCGATCAAAGATACCCAACAGAATGTGATCGGTTACCTCGGTATTGCAACCGATATCACCGAGAAGAAAAAAGCGCGGGAAGAGTTGCTGTCGGAAAAAGCTCGGCTCATGGCATTCGTAGAACACGCGCCTGCAGCCGTTGCAATGTTCGATAATGACTTAAAGTACCTTGTTGTCAGTGATCGTTGGTACGAAGATTACCAAATTACCGGGGATATCATCGGTAAGTCGCATTACGAAGTATTTCCGAATATAGAAAATCGCTGGAAGGAGATTCATGCGCGGGCTTTACAGGGCGAAGTACTGCAAAGCCGTGAAGATCGCTGGAGGCCATTGGGATGGGATCAAGATCAGTACTTGCGCTGGGAAGTTAGACCCTGGTATCAACTGGATGGTAAGATAGGGGGGATCATGATGTTTACGCAAGATATCAGCCTAATCATCAAGCAGCGGGAAGAATTGCGTTTGGCGAAAATGAATGCCGAAAGGGGGAGCCAGGCCAAATCGGAATTTTTGGCTAATATGAGCCATGAAATCCGCACCCCGTTAAACGGTATAATCGGGTTCACGGACCTGGTGCTTAAAACACAGTTAAGTCCAACGCAAAAACAACACTTGGCTATCGTGAATCAATCCGCAAATGTCTTGATGAGCATCATCAATGACATCCTGGATCTATCGAAGATCGAAGCCGGGAAGTTCGAGCTGGACGTGGAGAAAGCCGATATTTTTGAATTGGGGAGCCAGGCGGCAGATATCATTGCTTACCCGACGCAGAAAAAAGGAGTGGAAGTATTGCTAGACATCAGCGCTACTTTGCCGAGGTATATTTATGTCGATTCGTTAAGACTTAAACAAGTACTGGTGAACCTGCTAAGCAACGCTGCCAAGTTTACAGAGAAAGGCGAGATTACCTTGAGCATTCAACCGTTAAAAGAATGGGACGGATCGAGTTTAGAATTACGTTTCGAAGTGAAAGACACCGGTATCGGTATTCATGAAGATAAATTGGAGAAAATCTTCGAAGCTTTCTCCCAAGAAGATCCTTCCACTACCAAGAAATACGGGGGAACCGGCATTGGACTGACGATTTCAAATAAGCTGCTCGCATTGATGGACAGCCACTTACAGCTTGAAAGTACCGTTGGAAAGGGGAGCCGGTTTTATTTTGACCTGGCAATAAAAGCCGAGGCCGGGCAGCCGTTGACCTGGATCGACCCGCTACCGGTTCAACGGGTGCTAATCGTGGATGATAATCCGCATAACAGGGAACTTCTCCGGGAGATGTTTGCGTACAAGCAGATTTTATCGGATCAAGCGGAAAATGGATTGGAAGCTTTACGGTTGTTTTCAAACGGTATGAATTATGATATTGTTGTCATGGACTACCACATGCCATTGATGGATGGTTTAGAAACCATTGAGAAAATCAAGAAGCATTTCCCCGGTGCTTGCCAACATTTCATCTTGTTACACAGTAGCGCCGACGATGAGGGGATTATTAAAAATTCAGAGCGGCTGGGACTGAAACACCGCTTGGTGAAACCGGTTAAAATGCAGGAGCTTTTTGGAATATTGCCCAAGTTGTTCCGCCAAAATGAAGACGAAGCTAAGGCGGAAGTTAAATCGGCAGATTCCACCAACAGCACTTTCACGGTGATGGTTGTTGAAGATAATGAAGTCAACATGCTGTTAACCAAGGCGATCATTAACAAGTTTGCCCCGCATGCTAATATAATTGAATCCACCGATGGTATCGACGCATTGGCTCAATATAAAAGGTTGGTACCTGATATCATCCTGATGGATATCCAGATACCCGGCATGAACGGTTATGATACTACGAAAGAAATTCGTAACATTGAGGGCGCTAAGAAAATCCCTATTATTGCACTAACTGCCGGAAGTATTGCCGGGGAAAAAGAAAAATGTTTGTTAGCTGGTATGGATGACTTTTTAGCCAAACCCGTCGTGGAAGAAGAAATTGCCAACATGTTTAAAAAATGGTTACCCGGGACAACCCTAAGCCAAACAAGCACTCAAAAAACAATGGAATTACAGGATTCAATATTTGACCTAAATGTATTGATACAATACATGGGTGAAGAGAATGTCAGTAAGGATATGCTGGAACTTTCCAAATCGGAAGTAGGCAAGTCTATGGAACGGTTAAATGAATTTGTGCATGCCGGCGATTTTATAAACGCCAGGGCAGTTGGGCACAAGTTGTTCGGGACTGCTTCCATGGTAGGTATGCCCGACCTGGCCAAGGTAGCTAAACAAATTGAAACACAGGAAACAGAGGATCCCGGGCAATTCCAGGCTTGGCTTCAACAGGCCAATGATATCGCGGCAGCTGCTTTGGCAAAATTGCAAGAAGTAATAGATAGCGGCCGTTTTCAATAATTCAATTTAATCCCGTTCTTAATTTTTATTCAAATCCTAGTAGTTTTTGCGAAAATAGTAGTCCTCCGTACGTTCTATAAAGTGTAATTTGTACGCATAAAGAATTTTAAAGTACAAAGCATGATCAACTTTAAGAATGTATTATGGCTACTCTTTTGCATCGTAATGATGCGAACCGTTGCTTTTTCCCAAAAGAAGAACAGGGCAAGAATAACAACATCATCAGCCGTGCCCAGCCAAACAACCGGTAGTGAAGACAGGGCTTACTGGTGTAAAATATTATACAAAATGGCATCGCCAGTCGTGTTTAACTTGGCCAAGGGGACATTAAAGCAAAACATGCCGGTTGAAACACCGAAAGGTTACGCTAAAAAATACGAAAGGGTTACTTACTTGGAAGCAGTTGGTAGAACCATGGCAGGGATTGCTCCCTGGTTAGCTTTGCCAGATGACAATACGGCGGAAAGTAAGATGAGAAAGGAATTAAGAGATGCCCTATTAAAAGGCATCGCCAAAGCGGTTGATCCGCAAAGCCCGGATTATTTGAATTTCAGAACCGATTACCAACCTATCGTGGACGCTGCATACATGGCATTAGGTTTCCTACGCGCCCCGCAAGCCTTATGGGAACCGTTGGATTCATTGACGAAGTTGCGCGTGATTGAAGAGTTTAAAGCGCTTCGCACCCGTTCCGGCGCTTATAATAACTGGTTACTTTTCGCGGGAATCAACGAGGCGTTCTTATTAAAAGTAGGCGCCCAGGAAGATCCCTCCAGGATAGAATTTGCCCGCAGAAAGATCGAAGAATGGTATGTAGGGGATGGTTTTTACAGCGACGGTCCTGCCTTTAGCATGGATTATTACAATTCATACGTGATACACCCGATGCTGGTAGAGATGTTTAAAGTGTTGCTGGATAGGAAAAAGATCGGTAAATCTGAATACGACCAAGCTTTGAAACGCATGATACGGTACGCGGAGTTTAATGAAAGGATGATTTCCCCGGATGGTACCTATCCTGCTTATGGCAGATCCATTACTTACCGTACGGGTGCCTTCCAAGCATTGGCTCAAGTAGCGCTGATGCAGCAGTTGCCGGAACATATTTCCCCTGCATCCGCCCGCTGCGCCCTGACAGCGGTATATCACAAGATGTACGATTACTGTAATAATTTCAACGAGAAAGGATGGTTGGTGCTGGGCTTTTGCGGAAGTCAACCCAATATCGCGGATTATTATACATCTACCGGTAGTTTATACATGGCAACTTTAAGTTTCTTACCATTGGGTTTACCTGCCGATAACGAATTCTGGACCTCGCCCGCTGAAAAATGGACCAGCGTGAAAGCATGGAGCAGCGAACCGTTTAAGAAAGATTACCACGTGGAATATTAAATTGATAATACTCAAAACAGATGCGCCCGCTGGTTTTCCAGTGGGCGTTTTTTATTGATATGTAAATTAATGTGTTGATTGGAATAAAATTTGCTGTGTTTGTAAGCCTTTCGGAAATTACCAAGGCGAATGCCTCATTGGCTTAACTAACAAAGACATAAAAGCGTGTACTATATATTTATCCAGGCAGTTGATCTATTCGATGAACTGTCTAATTTGCTGGGCGCTAAGTTTCAGCATCAGACGGAACCGTTAACAGAATTTTTAAGGAACGAGAAAAAATATGCCGAATCTTTAGGAGGTGAATACCAACAGGTAGATCTTTCAGACATCAGCATGTGCCTGGTTAAGAATAAAGAGAGCATGTTGCAGCCCAAGTACGCTGCTTACCCCTTTTATTTATTGGTAAAATGCGAACCAGGTATCTCCATTGCCAAGGAGATGGAGCTCATCAAGTACATGTTATCAATATTGAAAGAAGCCGGTTGGAAGCCAGTACTTACAACGGAACTAGGTTTGTAACTATCATGTTTTCATCGGGTTCCTTTCCGGCCTGTCATCGCCTAATAATAGTCCCCAATGTTTGAACTTCTCCGAGTTACTGAAGATGATTTTCAGGATAGCAAGGACAGGTAGTGACATGAACATGCCCGGAACCCCGGCGATCGCCCCGCCGATAATTACACCCAGGATGGTAGCCAAAGCATTGATCTTAATTTGCCCGCCCACGATCTTGGGCATTAATATATTATTGTCTATAAGCTGCACAACGTATATGATCGCGATTACTTTCAAAATTGCCCACAAGTCATCTGTCGTGGTGAGCGTCAACAATATAGCGAGAACATTGCCAATAAACGGGCCTATGTAAGGGATTAAATTGAGGATCGCAACAATGACCCCTATGAGTAAGGCATGTTTAAATCCGAAGAAATATAAAAGGGCCCCGATCAGGACCGTCATGTAAATAATTTCTATCGATAATCCAACCAGGTAGCTTTTCATGACATTTTCCGTTTCTTTGATCGTTTTTGTTAGTGTGCCATGACGCTCCAGTGGGAACCACATATAAAGGAATTTGAGAATTAATATCCTGTAATACATCATCAGGAAAACATACAATGGTACGAGGCCAAGTAAAACGACCAAGCCACTGATAGACGAAGCGGCGGTACCCAGGATATTCCCGGCGTACCCGACGAGGTTACGGCTTTCATTGTTAATCATTTCCAGCTGTTTCTCCGTCGTAAAATCTGTTTTCTCATTAATCCACGCGCTGATAGAATTGATGTAGCCGGTAATGTTGGATTGTAACTTCGGAAAATCCCTTGCCAGGGCCGCAATTTGCGAGGTGAAAAACCAAATCAATAAGGCCAGCAACATTAAAAGGAAGATAATACAGATCAAGATACTCAGCACTTCGGGTACTTTCCATGAACGTAACTTCCTAAATATTGGCAAAATAACAAGGCATAGGAAAAAGGAGAGCAAGATCGGGGTGATGATACCATTTCCCACTATCAGGATATAGCATAACAATGCTAATCCCATCAGTTCAATTGACCTGCGGACTGTAATTGGCAAATTATTCATATAGGTTTTTTACATTAAGGGGTTCGTAAGTACTGATAATTGGATTAATTTACGAGGATTTTAATTTTTTTTCAAGGTTATCTGCCAATTCTTTGTACTTGTTCATGGTTTGTTGCTGCATTTTTTCAAGGCGGGCTATCGATTTTGAAATATCGTTTCCGTTCATTCCTGCGAAGCCGATCCACTGTTTTAACTTCTTGATGGCTTTCTTATGATCGCTTTGCGTGCATGCATAGCCGATCAAGGTTCCTACCGCGGTGCCTACTAATGCGCTTGCTAAAATTTTTGCTTTCGTGTCCATAATTAAAATACTTTGGGTTTACGGTATATGTTCCAGGGGGGTATCAACATGAATCTCTTTGTCATCAATGGGGTTGGCGAACTTTTCTAATTCATCTGCCGCCATCCCGGGCAATTTCTTCATTTTCCGTACCATGTTCCGGCCTTTATCACAGGAAAGCAGGAAGCCGATAAAAGCGCCTACGGAGGCTCCCAGGATAATTCCGGCGATCATCTTTTTTCTTTCGCTTGATTTCATGGTTGTATCGAATGATTATTATTTAGAATTGGATCCAGGTAAGAATCTTTCTTTTTGGCGATGCCATTTTTCCAGCGCGTTGCCGGGTGTTTTTGCAATTTTATTCTCTACCTGGGATAATTTGTAACGGGTGTCCTTTCTCAAGCCTTCGAGGTATTCCATCTTTTCCTGTAATTCGGGGCTCGCCTGTGTTTTCAAGCTCACCCGGTTTTGATCATCCACCTCGCTGTCATCCCTTCTTAATGCTTGTTTGAATTCCTTTTCTGCTTGTTCCACTAGGTTTCTTTCCTCTTCTTCCGATTTGGCTATATACTCGTCATAAACTTTGTCTACCGGCATCCGCACTACATTTTGTGCCCCTTTCTCCAAATAGCTATCCAGGAAAACGGGCTCCTCTTCATCGGCGTCCAAGATAATGATGTAGCTCCCCGGGTTCGCTCTTTTTTTTAATTCAGAAACAAATTCCTCTGAAATATCGAAAGCCTGTACCTCTCCGTAGGCTCCAACAAGCATGCCGAAGGTAGCGCCGATAACAACGCCAATCGGGCCTCCTAATAATCCAACTAAACCACCTATGGCAGTACCGGTAATCGTACGCCATCCTTCCTCCGGATCATCGGTATCCGTTAATACTTTTATTTCCTGGCCGTCAAGAACTTTTAACAATACTTTCCTGTAGATGATGATATCATGAATTTCCTGTAAATCTTTTAAATGTTGCCAGGCGTCGTGGGCAGATTCCTTCTTGGCGTAGGAGGCTACTATTACATTTTCCATTGCTAAAGGTTTTTACACTTAAACTATCTGTATTATAACGTGTTGCAAAAGGGGATTGTTCAATAATGCGGGCTGTATAAAGTGTAAAATTTATTAGCATATGACATAAGTCGTTAAACATCAAAACATTTACAAAGCGGCCTTTGTTAATATCAAATAAAACAATGCGCCATGGGAAAGTTAGTTTTTCTGTCGGGGATATTATGCATGTTGTTGATCCCCAATTGGGTATCGGCCCAACAATCTTCCAGTGGGAGCGAGGATGAACTCGCTATTGTACAAGCGATATAGAAGAAAGCGAAAAGAGACCTTATCAAGGAGTATATGAAGTTGGATTCCACGAAGGGGGGCGCTTTTTGGAAAGTCTATGATAAATATGAAAATAGCCGTAAAGGAATTATCAATAACCGGTTGAATATCTTGAAGGACTATGCAGATGAATATAAAACATTAAATGATGCCGAGGCAATCAACTTGGCCAACAGGGCCATCAAGAATAAGCTAGCCGCCGAAAAGCTGAATAAGAAATACTTAAAGCGTTTTAGTAAAGCGATCGGGGGTAAAGGAGCCGCCAAATTCATGCAATTAGAGAATTACATTCAAACCGTTATCAGTAGTTCGATCCAGGAACAATTGCCTTTCATCGATGAATTGCAAGAAGCACAAGCGGCGGCCCTGGATATGTAATATTATTTTTCGCCGGAATTATTGTAATAGGTAAAGTCATTGGTGATCTTCCCGTTCTCTATCTTAAATATTGAGCAGATAGGCAGTGTAAACGTGGTACTGTCAGGTAATGTGCCACGGGAGATAAATTCTACGATCATATAATCATCGCCCGATGGATACATATTGATGATAGTATCATTTACATCGGGTATGCCTTGTTGTAACGCCGTGTATTTGTGTATAATTTGTTCATGTGTTTGATACACTAATCCCTGGCCCAATGATGGGTCCTTGAAAGCCGCGGTGTCACTGTACATAGCTGCCATACTTTTCCAATCATGTTGGTTGAAGTTATCGAAATATTCATTGATCAATGCAGAATGCGTGTTCACGGTATCTTCTGCCGGGATACGATCTTGATTACATGCACAAAACGTAAGCGTCATCCCGAATATAGGGGCAATGAAGTATTTCATGGGATCATGATTTTATAAAAGATAAATAATTTTTCGAATTTAAATGATTACCAACCTATGTAGGGAGGTGGTTTGATTCCTTTTAACCTTAAATAAACGATCACTTGCCCCAAGTGATGTGATTGGTGGTCGTGTAAGAGTATCAGTATCTGCCGCTTTGTTTTAGGTCCCGCGAAGAACTTCACGATGTCATCAAGTTCGGAGGCTTGCAATTGTTGATGTGCTTTCAGTCCGCTGGCATAAGCATCTTTCAACACTTGGATCACACCGGCTTTATCAAGATTTTCGGCATCGAGTTTAGGAACAGTCCCGCCATTCATTAAATAACTGTTGGAAAGCCATTGTATATTTTGGGCGATATGTACCATTTGTTCTTTAAAGCTCATTTGTTCTGGCACCGGTTTGAAATCGTAATATTCCTCCGGCATTAATTCCGCCATTTTTAACGCGTAACCCGTTGCGTTTTGCCACTTTACGGAAAGCTGGCTCAATAGGCTGTCTTTTTGCTGCGCCTGCGCCTTACTACTGCATAAAAACGTAACAAAGGCGAGTAGGAGACTTGTATAAATGATCTTCATAGAATTTGAATGTAGTTATAAAAAATGGCATTATATTGAAAGTAACGTTATTCGAATATAAGAAATCATTGTTGATCAACTTACAACTTTCGAGATTTGCCATTTTATTGACCGTAGTAAAATCCCTAAACCTGTTTAAGAACAGATTCCCAGCCTGTAATATTGTCCCCGCGTCGCTTGCTGCAAAGCTTCGTCAATTTGCTCCAAAGGAAATTCCTTGCCTACTAAGCCGTCAAAAGGATATTTTCGTCGATGTTTTTTTATAAAGTTTATGGCTTGGGCCAAGTCATCCGGCGTGTAGTTATGAAGACCTTTAATAGTTAATAAATTTTTAACGATCATTTCAGCATTTACAAGGGTGGCAGGTTGGGAATATACAGCGCCCACCCAAACGGCGGTTCCCCCTGTATTTAAACACGATAAGCCTCTTTCCATTACGGCGGGAACGCCGGTTGTATCAATTACGATATCAAATTCTTTGGTAACCGGGGTGTTTTCTGCACCGAATCTTGTAGCCATTTCCAATCTTCCCCGGTTAATATCCATCGCTACCACCTTGGCCGCCGCAGCTTCTTTGGACATTGCACATGCTGAAAGGCCAAGCATGCCGCATCCGGTAACCAGCACATTTTTGTTTTTCACATTTCCTGCAAGGCGAAGGGCCCCGGCTATAGTAGCATGGGTGCAGTTGATCGGGGCCGCCTCCCGGGGTGTTAGGCTCCCCGGTAATTTGAAAATGGCCGTCCCTTTTTTCAATACACAATGCGTTGAGAAACCCCCGTTCAATCCATCTTCCAAGGTAAATTCTTGATGTCCATATTTATATAAGCCCGGTGATTTTTGCGGCATGCCCCTCAAGGCCATCGTGTTTCCATGGGGATCGAATGCATACACGCACCAGGTAACCAGGTCGCCAACCTGCAAATTTTCACCTGCGAAGTCGGTATCTATGCCCGTTCCTTTCGCGGTAATTCTACCGATAATTTCATGTCCCAAAACGCAAGGCATGGGGCCATGACGTCTTCCGAGGTAAGTATGGACATCGCTCGTGCAGATCGTGGTGTATTCTATTTTAACCAGCACTTCTTCGTTCGAGGTGGTTGGGATGGGTATCGTTACCGCTTCTAATGGTTTTCCTACGTCGCTAAATACCATCGAGGTTGCATATGCAGGGCTTGGATTACACATATTGATAAGTCTTGAAATTGATTGAATCAAAGGTAAAATATTGAGCCCCTAATTGAAAATAAATTTACTAATAGTAAAATTATTTAACTATTAGTTCATATTCAGTTAACATGCTTTGTGCTTTGTAGTATTAATTTTATGGCTGTTAAAAGGAAATGGAAGAAATGTTCAATAAAATATTTAATTTTACAAATAGTAAAAATTGGTCGAGTGCATATTTGATAATTGCCGTATTTATTTGTTATACGGGAATGTATGCCGTTAGGAAATCCTTCTTGGCAGGTCAATTTACCGGGCTGGACTTTGGGTATGGTTTGGATGCCAAGACGATCTTGGTGTTAAGCCAGGTATTAGGGTATATGCTGTCGAAGTTTTTCGGGATCAGGATCGTGTCGGAAATGAAGAAGGAGCATAGGGTTTCCTGGTTGACCGGGCTGGTCTCATTCGGCTTGTTGATGCTCGCGGTATTTGCCTGGGGCCCGGGGCTTGTTAAAGTAGCAGCTTTGTTTCTTAATGGCTTATCATTGGGAATCGTATTCGGAATCGTCTTTTCATTCATCGAGGGAAGGAAGAATACCGAGCTGCTGGCAGCTGCCTTGAGCGCGACATTTATTTTTTCCACCGGATTGGTAAAAACCACGGGCTTGGTATTGATGCAAGATTTTAACTTGGGTGAGTACCAGGTGCCCTTTTTGACGGGTTTACTATTTTTTCCACTTTTCCTGTTATCTGTTTGGGTGTTAAATAGGACAGGGGCGCCGGATGATTCCGATATCCGAGAACGTGTGCAAAGGGTACCCATGTACCGTGAAGATCGCAGGCAATTTTTGATCCAAAATGGCACCGGTTATTTCGGTTTGGTCGCGATATATATCGTGCTAACCGTGGTACGGGATTTCAGGGATAACTTCGTAGTTGAATTTTGGGCCGAGCAAGGTTTTTCGAAAGCGCCGCAAGTAGTAACATTAACAGAAATTCCGGTGGCTGTTTCCGTACTGCTGGTAGCATCGGCCGGCGTATTAATCAGGAACAACAAAACTGCTTTTAATGTGGGCATGTGGCTGATGATGTTGAGCGCCCTGTTGATGTTATGCTCCACGATGCTGTTTAATTGGGGTAGGATGAACGCGGTTGTATGGATGATCGTGAGTGGCATCGGGGTGTATTTGCCTTACATATTGTTTCATTGCCTGGTGTTTGAGCGTTTGGTAGCCCTCTTGAAATTTAAAGGGAATGTAGGCTTCTTGTTTTATATGGCTGATGCCTTCGGGTACCTGGGGAGTGTTGCCGTGTTGGTTTTAAAAGAGGTGTTGGGATTCCATCAATCCTGGTCTGTTTTTTTCGTAAACATGAACCTTGAAGCGGCTTCCTGTATCTTGTTGATTACAGTATTCGTGACTTGGTATTTTAATAAAAAATTTGCTAAGAAAAGTGCTGCAGGAGTATTGAATTATACTTGAGCGTTTAAATTAAATACATAATGAAAGACATTAAGATGGTCGTTTTCGATATGGCTGGAACGACGGTAGATGAAGATAATATTGTTTACAAAACAGTACATAAAGTTTTAGTGGATGAGGGCTGCCCGGTGTCATTGCAGGAAGTTTTGAAACATGCTGCCGGTAAAGAGAAGTTTCAAGCTATTAGGGATGTAGTGGCTTCCGTTAGCGGGCTGCCAGATCCGGAAGGGATCGCTTGCCGTGCATTCGCTCAGTTTAAAATTACCTTGGAGCAACAGTATGATCATGTACAAATAAAGGGTTTCGATGGCGTGGAACAGTTATTTGCGAAACTGCGGGCGGGCGGCGTAAAAGTTGTTTTGAACACGGGTTATAGCAAGATGATTGCCCATAAATTATTGACAAAACTAGGTTGGGAAACCGGTACTCACATCGATGCATTGGTAACCGCGGATGATGTGGCGCGCAGCAGGCCCTACCCGGATATGATCTTCAAGGCGATGGCATTATTTGACATAAATAACCCGGCTTTAGTTTTAAAAGCCGGCGATTCTGATGTAGATATCATGGAGGGTAAGAATGCCGGTTGCGGTATGACGGTTGGGGTATTGAGCGGGGCGCAGGGTAGATTGCAATTGGAGGCCGCGGCTCCTGATTATATCTTTGACAAGCTAACAGGTATCGAAAGTCTTTTGCATGTTCACGGGCTACCCGGGATTTAGGTGTTGCTAGGATTTCTAATTTTGTTTTCGGAAGTTTTAGGTTGTCGAGAGGGTGTTATTGAAAAAATATATTACTAGCATTTTGCAGGGTATTTTCCCGTTGTTGACAGGGACATGGGGAACCCTGCCGTCGAAAAATAAGGTATCTCCTTCGTGCAACAATACTTCGTCATCACCGATTTGATAAGAACAATCGCCGGAAAGGATGAGTTTCATTTCATAAGCATCGGTTTCGACTTTTTCCCTTTTTGATCCCGGTTGAATATCTAGCAGGATGGCTTCGAAGCCTATGGAGATGAATTGTTTGCCGAAAAGGTACCTGTATTCAAAACCAATGGCTTCGTCTTCCTTTTCAATGACGCTATGCTCAGATTTCCGCGTTATGATATATTTCTTTTCTTCATGCTGCGGCAAGCCCTGGAAAAATCCAGGGACATCGATTCCCAAAGAATGAATAATGCTGATTAATACGGGTAGGGAAGGGATGGTTCTCCCGTTTTCTACCCTTGAAATCAAGCCGTTGCTTACACCGCTACTACTAGCGATATTGTGGATCGTGAGATTGTTTTTCTTACGCAATTCCTTGATACGCTTGCCTATGCCAACGATGTAATCTTCCATGGTGGTTGGTGGTTTGAATACTTAACAAATTTCTACAATGATGGGGAAAGTTCAAAATGCGGGCGCTGAAACAGGGGATAAAAAAAGTGCCAATCCATAGCAGGAATTGGCACCGTATTTTCGTGACTCCGTCAGGATTCAAACCTGAAACCTTTTGATCCGTAGTCAAATGCTCTATTCAGTTGAGCTACGGAGCCATCTTAATTTTTGTGACTCTGTCAGGATTCAAACCTGAAACCTTCTGATCCGTAGTCAGATGCTCTATTCAGTTGAGCTACAAAGCCATTCGTTTCAATAACGGAGTGCAAATATAGTGGGAATGATTTAATTTCCAAACATTTATAAAAAAATATTTACGCCATTTCTTTTGAAATCGCCATGATCGCCGTATTCAATTCCCTTTTAATCGTCCTAGCCAATTCCTTATTTTGATTCGGTAATAATAATTGCACTTTAAACTTGACCAGGTCCTTCTTGATATCAAGTGTTTTTAGCGAGAAGCTCTGTTCCGAAATATTATTCTTGATAGATGGTGCAATTGCTTTTTTCAATTGCAGCTCCAGCTCTTCCGGAGATTGTGCATGCTTGATATCCAGTTCAAATTCTATCGAAAGCTTCTTGATGTTTTGTTTGGATTGGTTGGTGATAATGCTCGTGAAGATGACAGAATTGGGCAACAATACTATATCATCGTCATCATTTTGCAACACGATATTGACCAGGGTGATATCCAAGATTTTCCCTTTATAATCATCTATCCTGATATGATCTCCCAATGATAATTGATCGCTGAACATAATGATCAAACCATTAATCATGTTGGCAATATAATCCTTCGACAAGATCGCGATAGCTGCCGCAACGATTGTAATGCTGGTAATAAACTGCGATAGGTCATAGCCAAACACAATTATTAAGCTCAGCACGATAAACGTAGTATTTAATACGGACGATATCCTGTTTAGACCGAGTACAAAATTGTCTCTTGTCAAAGGTGGGAGATTATGTTTCCTGGTATACCAAGAAATTAATACTAACCTGCTCAGGCTTATAACCAGGTTAGCTCCCAGGAAGAACATCAAGCCATCCATTACCCTGGTTACCCAATTGTATTTGGCAAACCAATCAACATGATTCAACTTGACATACACCAACGCGATGTACACGATAAGTTTTACAATAAAAATAAGCCTATCATTCTTGGTTTGTTTCTTATTATAAGTTGCCTGATCTTTTGCCATGCATGAATAGGATTAATGGTATTACAAATGGAAGTATCGATATTTTACAAAGTTAATCATTCCAAGTTCGGGCGGCAAGTTTTATAACGGGTAAGCGATGAAAAGAAAAGTGCGGGTAGTAAAAAAACGGAGTATACCCGCTTTAAACAAACAATGATCCTGAAAATTTTTTAATCCAATCCGTGAAATCGCGGAATCCCTACAAATCCGTGAACAAAAAAGGGAAGAGATCCATGAACCTCTTCCCTTTAGTGCCCAAAGGGGGAATCGAACCCCCACTCCCTTGCGAGAACTAGATTTTGAGTCTAGCGCGTCTACCAGTTCCGCCATCTGGGCATGAACTTCGCAACTATTTGTTGCTGTTCGGGTTGCAAATGTAGAAAGCTTTTTGGAATTTACAAATTTTATTTCTCTTATGAATGAGAAAAATGTAATATTTAAATTGTTTGTCAATAGGTAGTAGCATTGAAATGCGTAACTATAAAGGATTTTCTCCCTCTTTTTGCCGTGAATGAAAATTAACTTATGTTGCACTCCCCAATTGGTTTAACTAAACTTAAGTAGGAAATCATTATGTCTATGATCACTCATATCGGTTTGATCCGTGAAGGGAAAGTGCCTTCCGACAACCGCGTAGCTTTTACACCACAACAATGCGCCTGGATTATGGAGAACTACCCGCAAGTAAGTTTCACGGTACAGCCTTCGCCGGATAGGTGTTTCTCTGATGATGAATACCGGCAGGAAGGCGTTCCGCTGTCTGAAGATTTAAACCATTGCGATATCCTGATGGGCATCAAGGAAGTGCCGGTTCAGCAATTGATACCCGGAAAGAAATACCTCTTTTTTTCCCATACAAAAAAGCTCCAGGAACAAAACAAGGATTTACTGAGAAGTATTATCGATAAGAAAATCACGTTGATCGACTATGAATGTTTGGTTCATGATGATGGACAAAGGATCTTGGGCTTCGGTTTTTTTGCCGGGGTGGTGGGCGCCCATAACGGCTTGCTTGCCTATGGGCAAAGAACAGGTTCTTTTACTTTTAAAAGGGTACATCAATGCAAGGATTTTCAAGAGCTGATTACCCATTATTTCGGTGTGAAACTACCACCGATGAAGATCGTGGTTACCGGCTCTGGTCGCGTTGCCGCTGGGATTTTAGAGGTGATGGGCTTGCTGGGTATCAAGTATGTAACACCGGATGAGTTTTTGATCTGCCAATATAAATACCCCGTTTACACGCAGTTGAAGGCAGGTGAACTTTATCTAAAGAAAACCGACAAATCATATAGCCGCGAAGATTTTCACCGTAACCCGGGCGCTTACGAATGCAAATTTCTTCCTTTTGCTACCGTGAGCGATGTCTTAATGAACGGTATCTATTGGGATAAAAATATCCCGCAGCTTTTTACCTGGGAAGACCTGGCATTGGACAATTTCCGCATCCAGGCAATCGCTGATATTACGGACGATAAGTTTGGATCTGTTCCTTGCAACCTGGGCGATACTAGCATCGATGACCCTATTTACGGTGTTCATAAACGAAAGCGTGAAAAGACGGAAGACCCTTTCGACCCGGATAGCATCACGATGATGTGCGTTGGTAATTTGCCAAACGAATTACCCAGGGATGCAAGTCAATATTTCGGGGATCAATTGATGAAATATGTGTTCGATGACCTGCTGATGGAAAAAAGCGAATTGATAAGGAGAGCCACGATCATCGATGCTGGGAAGTTGACGAAGAAATATAGTTATATGCGCGATTATGCGGGCGTCTAAACCTAGCGAGATTTCCAGGTTCTCAATATTTTTATTTGCTGGTTCTGGCTTTTAAGCCCGAACCAGCAAATAAAATTGGGCATTGGGACAAACATTCAAAAACCGAACCCGGGTTTCGTACACCAATCGATCGGATGAAATGCTACGGTTTAAAACGGGCTGGAAGGCATTAAAAATTCCGCGGCCAGTTTACCGGTAATATAAAACGCAAACATAATCGCGATAGGCGAAATATACCAACTGATCGTTTCCTGCGTTCCACTTGCCCTTAATGATTGTTGGAATATATTTATCATGAACAGGAAGATATAAACAATAAATACCATCATAAATCCTATACTCCTGATAATTCCTGCGGGGTTCATCATATCGTAAACATTCACTGAACTACCGAACATTTTAACCAATAAAACTACCACTAACAGCAGTACCAAGCCAATCCCGCATAAAGCGCCGGTCAAAAGTTCTTGCTTGAATACAGGTTTGCCGCTAATGGATTTAATGCCGAAGGAAAGCGTCGAAATAATAAGCATGAATAACCCTGCAACCAATCCGCATTTTAATAGCATGCCGAAGGACAATATCTCCCTTAAATATTTCCCCGCTAAAATGTACGGCGTTAAGAAATACAATATCATCGTACTTAACATCAAGAGTAGCGCGTTTCCATATACGCCTTCGCCGGGCTGTTTAAATAGGTCATAAGTGCCGTTGACCGGTTTCAGGAAAACTGTTTTCAGGATGCCCGGTAATTGCTTTTTATAAAAGGACTTCAAATTTTCCTTATCCATGATACCGGCGGTCGCCCCGGAACTTTGATTACTCGCTTCCATATGTACTAGGGTTTTAATTGTTTACATCTAAGTTAGGATGCCTGCTAAAGGCTTACAATATGGAATGATTACCCGCTCAATCCCGGTTATTTACTGCTGCTGAATACTTATTTTTTGCTAATAGCGCTATATTTGGTAACGATTCTTTACCCTAATACCCCCGCCATGAAATTCTTATTGCTATTCCTGGTAGCATTTTACATGATATTCCCGCTTGAAGCACAGCAGTTGCAGCGGTCAATTGATTCATTAAACTATTTGCTTTCCAGGCATACGGAACAAGATACCACAAGGTTGAAACTGTTGAATGAGCTGGCGTTTAACTATTATTCAGTAAGTCCCGATAAGGGCTTGGAGCTTGCCATGGAAGCGGAACAGCTCGCAAAAAAATTGCATAACATCAACGGTATGGCTGTCGCCAACAGCAGGATTGGCGTTAATTATTGGGCTAAAGGTGAATATGGTAAGGCGATGGAATATAACAATAGGGCCATCGCGATATACAAGGAATCAGGGAACCGCCTGAGTTATGCCAAAAACCTGAACAACCGGGGAATCAGTCATTTTGCCTTGGGGGATTACGTGGCTTCACTAAGGGATCATGAAGAAGCTTTGGCTGCATTCCAGTCGCTGTTCTATCAACCGGGTGTGCAACATTCTTATAATAATATGGGGACTGTTTTCCTAACCCTCAATGACTACCCCAAAGCCCTCGATGCATTCCTTTCGGCATTAAGAGTTAAAGGTAACGATGATCCCTATTTGCAAGCCAGCGTATTGAGCAACATCGGCTTAGTATATAAAAATTGGAAACAATATGATAAGGCCCTGGCATATGAACAGGATGCTCTAAAAATTTATACCGATTTCGGTAGCAAGCGGGGAATGGCTTCTTGTTATTCCAACATAGCGTCCCTGTATGACTTTATGCATCAGCCCGGTAAGGCGATCGAACAATTTAGAAAATCTCTTGAGATCAATACCGAAATTGGAAACCGTGAAAAGGTGGCGAGCGACTTAACTAATTTGGGTATGGTTTACCGCGATCAAAACAAAAAAGATTCAGCAGTTCAATATTTGAAACATGCGATTGAATTATACCGTGAACAAGGCAATAAAGGGGACCTGTCGATTGCTCAAATTTCCCTGGCAAGTGCTATAGGCGGCCCCCCGGCTGAAGTGCTGAAGATCCAAGAAGCGGCGCTAAAAAATGCCCGCGAAAGTGAAATTCCGCTGAGAATCAGTGAAGCCTTGCTTGCCATCAGCGAAACTTATGAACACGGCGGGCAATGGGCCGCGGCGATGAAAGCTTTCAAGGAACATGCTGCGTTGAAGGATTCCATATACAACCAGGAAAAAGACCGGGAAATTACCCGCAAACAAATGAGCTTTGATTTCGAAAAGAAAGAAGCCGCTGCGAAGGCTGAAATACAACGCCAATCAACCATGAGAAAGGCTACAATGTTGGCTGGCGGTGGATTGCTTTGCGCTGCCATGCTGGGATTTATCTTGTATAAAAGAAGGAGGGACATGATCTCTATCAAGAAAGAAGCAGCATTTAAAACGCTGGTAGCCGAAACGGAGTTGAAAGCTTTGAGATCCCAAATGAACCCGCATTTCATCTTTAACTCGTTAAACTCAATAGGCGATTATATCCTTAAAAACGATACGAAAGCGGCCAGGGATTACTTGGCTAACTTTTCCAAACTTATGAGGTTAACTTTGGAGAACAGCCTTTATCCTGAAATATCTTTACAAGAAGATCTCAAGTTTGTAGAAATGTACTTGGCCGTTGAACGAAAACGCTTACAAGGTAAGTTTGATTACAGGATATCGTGTAGCGAAGCGATTGACGCCGAGAATATCTTGTTGCCGCCGATGCTCTTACAGCCTTTTATTGAAAATTCTATCTGGCACGGCTTCCATGGTGATTTTGAAAATGGGATGATCGAGATCAATATCGCTATGCAGGGTAATAAACTGCTTTGCAGTATTGAGGATAATGGCCAGGGGCGCAGGCATGCCGATACGGTAGGAAAACCTGCTTCCCTTGGTATGAGCATCACCAGGAGCAGGCTCGATATATTGAATGCGCAACATACATCGGGAGCGCTGGCCACTTTACAAATAATCGATAAGTTAAAGGGGGTTAAAGTGGAATTATTATTGCCGCTAATCCAAAAGTTTTAAACTATATGGGTATGAATATCGCGATCGTGGATGATGAACAACATTGTATCGACGCATTATTGGAATTGTTGAATCATTATAGTGAACATATTGCCTCGATCAAGACTTACGGCAATGTCGAAGCTGCCGTAAAAGGTATCAACTCCTTTAAGCCGGATATTTTGTTCCTAGATATCCAATTGCAGGATCAAACAGGTTTCGACGTGTTAAAACAGTTGAGGTTCAAGGATTTTAATCTCGTATTCTGTACAGCCTTTGAACAATACGCGATAACTGCCTTTAAATTCAGCGCGATGGATTATTTGCTCAAGCCTATCGCCGGGGAAGAGTTTAATGAAACGATGGAGAAGCTTTTGGCAAAGTCGGAGAAAGATGCGCTCAACGGCAAAATGCAAGTGCTGATGTCGCATTTAGAATCATCGGGACAGCAACATAAAAAAATCTGCATCCCGACCATAGATGGGTACGTGTTTCTGAAAATGCAGGAAATCATCCGCTGCCAGGCAGATGTGAATTATACCTATATTTTCACGGCAGATCAACAGAAATTCGTTGTATCGAAAACGTTGAAGCATTTTGAAGACCTGTTGAAACCCCCTCATTTTTTCCGCGTCCATAATTCCCACCTCGTAAACATGGATTATATACAAAAATACACCAAGGGTAAAGGTGGATTCGTTACACTTTCCGATCAAACAGTGTTGGAGGTATCCACCAGGCGGAAAGATGAATTTTTAAGATTATGTAAATTGCTGGAAAAGTAATAATTCCATCCAAAGGAAATAGGTGTTGTACCAAATTGTTAAAATTCTGTGAAAAGAATATATTTCGTTATTTATTATATTTAATTGAAAGCCACGTAATTATAACATATTGATATAATGCTGGCTTTGGGCCTCAAAAACTGGTTCGGGAAATATTGACAACTTTTAGGGAAAAGCAGGTACCATTTACAACTTCGTAGTCAGCTAGTTTTGTAATTCATTTATAAACCAAACACGGGGTACGATTATGAACTACAAAAACTTTAAATGGCTGAGCTTTGGATTATTACCTTTTTTCTTGTTGTCATGCGATAAGGACGACGATCAGCCCAAGCAACAAAAGGTAACTATCTCGATTGAAAATATTCTAGATTCCCGCCCACTGGTAGAATCAGGTACATTCAAAAATGACGGCGCCGCTCCTGTAGTGATGCCTGGAGAATCCATCTCTTTACAGTTTTATGCTGCCAAGGGACAGGCGATTAGCTTTGCAACGATGTACGGTTGGTCTAATGACTTATTCTTCGCACCGGAAAACCCCGGTATAAAATTATACAGTGAAGATGGTACGCCGATCGAAGGCGATGTGTCAAGTCAAATTAAGTTGTGGGACAATGGAACACGCATCAACCAAACTCCCGGTGCCAGCGTTACACATCCCGGTACCGCGGAAACATCCCCTAAAAATATTATGCAAATATCCGGCATGGATGAACAGGGCAATAAATACGAAGCGGCATCAAACCTGATGAAAGCCAGTTTACACTATGATGGAAACTCTCAATTTACACTGACAATAGAAAATATATCGGGGGGAACGATGAATGAAACGCCATTCAGTCCGGGTGTTTGGGCAGTCTCTTATATCGCCGGTGGAAATTTATTAATGCCCAATCCATTATACGTAAATGGAGAAGTGTCCAAAAACGGCTTAACAAATATTGCGGAAATGGGTGATAACTCCGTATTGGGCGATTATATCGCTGGTCAAACTGGAATCTTTACCCCGTTATCGCCTGTTCTCGTGGTCGTGTACAACGGTATCGATAACCCGATCTATAAGACAGGGGAAAATGATCGCGGCAAAGGGTTGAAAAACTTGGCTCAAAAAGGTGATGCCAGCGTATTGGCTGCTTACTTGGAAACTTTGCCGGGTGTGAAAAATGTGTACGTATTGCCAGCAGAAAGTTCTACTGTTTTATTGCCGATGATTAACGGTGCTGCGGGTAGCAAGGTAAGCCAAGACTTAAATGTAAGCAAAGGGGATCGTGTTGCTATTGCTACAATGTACGGTTTGTCGAATGACTGGTTTTTTGCCAGCAAGGATAATGGTGTTGATGCGATGGAAAAAGGAGATATATCCAATACGATAGGTTTGTATGATGACGGCACAGCCGTAAATCAATTCCCGGGGGCGGGCATTACCCAATTTAACTTGGCAGGAACACCGTTGGATGAAAGTAAAGCCATTGAAGCGGTACCTAATCCAAACGAATTCACCACCTTGCCAAGTATAATTAAAGTAACTCTCGAATAATCCAACCATCATTAGCCATGGTACCGGGGAAATTTGATGTATTTAGTACAGCCCCGGTATCTAGGCTTTAAGCTGAAAATGGAAGTATGTTATATAAGCTAATAAAAATGAACATGTTAAAAGGAATTCTAACAAAGGGGGTGCCGGTGCTAATATTGCTGTTATGCTCATTAATGCCGTCTTTAAAAGCTCAACAGGTGGATCAATATCCAAGCATGCCTGAAGATATAAGCCCGTTGCTGAATGGTGAAAAAATCCCGGCATTAATGTTAAGAGATATGGCAGGTAAAAGCGTTGATCTTAATGCTGAATTTATGAATAAGCCGACCGTCTTGGTTGTTTACAGGGGTGGATGGTGTCCGTTTTGTAATAAACAGCTCTCGGCATTGCAAGAAGCGTTTCCCGCATTAAAGGAGATGGGATACCAATTAATTGCCGTTAGCACCGACAGCCCCGGTAATCTGAAAATGACCGCCGAGAAGGATCAGTTGGAATACACTTTATTATCGGATGCAGATCTACACGCAGCTAAAAGCCTAGGTATTGCTTACATGGCGCCCAAAGCATACCATAAATTACTACCTAATTCAACGGGAGGGCTTGATAAAGATTTGCTATTACCGGTGCCCTCCGTATTTATCCTGGATAAAAAAGGAGTGATTCATTTTGAATATATCAACCCCGACTTTAAACAACGATTGGATGCCGGGTTGTTAAAAACCGTCGCAGCCGGTTTGTATAAGGATTTAATGTAGTTTAATACGATTTATAAGTTTTGTTTTAGAGAAGTATTGACAACCCGTGATGTGAAAGGAATCTCCCCGGGCCGATCTTTTGATCGCCGGGGTATTCCTAATTTTATTGTATAGTTTTCAGGAAAAACTCTATCGGTGGAATACTAAGTTTTTATAAAGAATCATTGTTGTCCGACTAAAAATGCTTTAAAGGTACTTTAATTCCTTACCTGGTAAAGGATATAAGCGAAGGATGATCTATTCAAAATCCCGGGTAGTCCCGCCAAGAATACCCTGTATCCACGCACTGCTGATAGGGAAGCCATCCAGTGGTAGAAATGCCGGATCGAGCGATCAAATTGGTGGCCGTGATGGCCAATTTGTGGCTTTTTTGGGCAAGCAAAAAAGTACAAGAAACGAGCAGATGAACATTGAATCGAACTATTGAGGGATCAAATTGCTCCCCGGTTAAAATTTAGTCGGACAACAATGTATAGAAATATGTTTAATTTTATCATACATATAAACGAATTGTGCGTCAATTTATAAAAACCCGAAATGAACAAAAGCGTAAGATTGATTTTCTTAGTGCTCATATTGACACTGAACCTTTCTTGTTCTGAAAGGATATCAACAAGGAAAGAAGCAAACAAGCCAGGATTGGTAGCGACTTCAAAAACCGATACCTTGAAATTTACTTCGGGAATACGTGCTATCTTTCAAGATCGTGAAGGTAATTATTGGTTTGGAAGTCATGAAGAAGGTGTAAGTGTTTATAATGGGATATCATTTGAATACTTTACCACCCATGACGGTTTACCAGGTAATCAAATCCGTTCAATCCAGGAAGATAATAATGACAAAATTTGGATTGGAACTTCAAATGGAGCAAGTGTGTATGACAAAGGAACTTTTACTAATTATTCGACTAAAGCCAACGAACCAAAATATGACTGGAATAAAACCATTGGGGATTTGTGGTTTTATGCTGTCGAAGAAGGCGGGATAAACCGTTTTGATGGAAACAATATGAACTATCTGATTTTTCCAAAACCTAAAAATGAAACCCCTGATAATTCTTATGGCGTAACGGGTATCTCGAAAGATAAAGACGGTAACGTTTGGATTGCAACCTATGCAGCACTATTTAACTATGATGGTAAAATGGTAACTATTTTTGACCATAAAACCTTAAAACTTAAAGATAATGAGCTTCTGCATATAAGAAGTGTATTAGCAGATTCAAAAGGTCGAATTTGGATAGGAAATAATGGGATTGGCGTTTTGCTAATGGAAGGTAATTCAATCATAAATTTTTCTGAAAAGTATAATTTAATCCATCCGGCAAGCACAAGAAGAGGAGATAAATCACCACGGGGCACTCTTGAACACGTTTTTGCCATTGAAGAAGATTCTGAAGGAAACATTTGGTTTGGAGATCGAGATTCAGGAGCTTGGAAATATGACGGTAAAAAGTTGACAAACTATTCAATTAGTGAAAAACTATCTAACCCGATGATTTGGAGCATTTATGAAGACCAAGACAAGAACTTGCTTTTTGGAATGGCAGCAGGAGGTGTTTATAAATTCAACGGGAAAACTTTTGTTAAACAATTTTAAAAATACGAGCGCACAATAGCAGTTTGACATAATTACCATACTAATCCTTGCCAATACCCAACGGCAGCGGCATACAACATTGAAACATATTACGCAAATGCCCCGGATGTTCCCAAGCAATTGCATCATTGGCAAAGAATATTCAACAATATATTTTTCGACAAATTTGAAATAAGGACACGATATCATGATCAGGGAGTTTAACGATTCAAATACCGCGGGTAGATTTATCATGCATGTAAATAATGAATTTTTACATGGGCTGGGGATGCGCGATGAAGTACCGCAGACGATCAATACATTCGTTTATAACAAGGGGGAGGAGCAAACGGTTACCATTGATGAGATAAATTATAAAATGCCATCTAAATCCATTTTACCCTTAGTCTCCAACCAGCATTTTTCATTCGAGCACCCGGCAGCATTATTAGCTTGGCAGTTTAACCGGGAATTTTATTGCATCTTGGATCATGACGCGGAGGTAGGTTGCGTCGGCTTCCTGTTTTACGGGATACATCACCCGATGTTCATATTGCTAGGGGAGAAGGAAGTCCGCGACATGGCGCAGTTGGAACAAACTTTTGGCGATGAATGGCAATTCAAGGATAAGTTTCAAGGGGAAATGCTGCGTACCCTGCTGAAGCGCCTCATTATAAAAGCCACCAGGGTAGCGAAAGAGCAATGTGACGATTACCGTGATTTACCAGATGATAAGTTGGATATTGTCAGGAAGTTTAGTTTAATCCTGGAAGGGAATTTCCGCAAGGAGCACGGCGTTAAGTTTTATGCGGATGGTTTGAATAAATCCCCGAAAACATTGACCAACTTATTCGCTTTACTGAACCAACAATCTCCCTCCAAATTGATTCAGAACAGGATTATACTGGAAGCTAAAAGGTACTTGCATTACACGGATAAATCTGCGAAGGAAATCGCCTATGAATTAGGCTTTGAAAGCCCGGCACATTTCAGTAAATTTTTTAAATCATATGCCGGGGATAATATTTCTTCTTTCAGGAAAAAGTAACGGGCTAAGGTCATAAAATATCCCCCGGGGAGCGGGGGATACCGGTTAGTTCCTGTTTTTAATATGCAACGGTAAATCGTTGCCGAATATGTTTAGGATTTTCAATTTCGTCCACGATAGCCACCGCTAAGTCATCTACGGTAATCCAACTACGTTGTTCATCGTTAAATACCGGATTTTCTAAACCGCTGCGGTAAGCGCCTGTACGTTTCCTTTCAATGCCGTGATGCATCTCGATCGCCGGGCTTAAAAATGTCCAATCCAGCACAGCTTCCTTCCTTAATTCGTTTAAATAATCGCGTGCCGCCAATGCCCCGGCCTTAAATGCCTCGGGGAATCCTGGGCTATCTACCAGTTGCTGACCATCGATATATAAACTACCGGCGCCACCAACAGTTAATATTCTTTTTACGCCGGCCTGTTTCGTTGCTTCCTGTATGCTCCCGGAGCCCCTGAGAAAGTCATCGTAAATGTTAGGGTTATTCCAACCACTGTTAAACGTATTGATCACTGCATCGTGCCCTTTCAAAACTTGGGCAAGCCTTGCCGTATCGTAAACATCGGCTGGAACTTTAGTCAAATTAGAACTATCTAGTCCTAGTTTATCTACATTCCTGGCTATCGCGGTTACCTCGTGGCCGCGATTCAGTAATTCATTTAAAACCGTGTTTCCAACAAAGCCGGAGGCTCCGATTAACGCTATTTTCATACCTGGTATATTTGTTCTGTAAAAAATAAACTGTAATATTAAAAATTACAGTACAAAAGTAAATAGATAAATCTGATTGACAAAAAAATTTTTTATTTACCTAGTACTAAACACTTCATGAAGCGTCTGGTTTGTAGCAGTTTGAATATCAATGTGAAAAACTGTCTGAATACAGCTAACTGATAAGGAAAAATATATCTGTGGAACTTAATTTCCTGCCAAATTGAAAATTTTTACAATATTTTGCAGGGATCTTTCTATTTTAGCTCCCGATTGCCGTTCCAAAATCGTCAGCCAAATTTTAACCGCTTTATTTCGATAAACCCCATTAACACTTACTGAAAGTGCAAATTATATATGGATAGAAGTCACCGTAGAACATTCTTGCGGCAAGCGGCCATCATTGGCGCTGGATTCACGTTATTACCAACAACTGTTACCAAGTCAAAGGAGAAGTTGCGTGTAGGAATAATCGGTTTAGGGCAGGAGGGGTTATTACATTTTAATAATGCTTCCTTGCATCCAGGGATCGAAATCACCGCTTTGTGCGATCTTAATCCTGCAACCTTGAATGATGCAGTAACCGTTCTAAAAAAGAATAGCGCACGAACTTATGCCGGATCAACTGATGCTTACCTGCAACTATTACAACAACAAAATGTAGATGCTGTTATCATCGCTAGTCCTAAGGAATTTCATTTCAGGATGATCATGGAGGCTTGGAAAGCCGGGAAGCAAGTAGCTGTTGCCGGTATCTTGGCCGGCTCCGTTGATGAGCATTTAAAATTATTGCATGCTTCCGAAAAGTATAATAAGCAATTATTCATTTTAAACAGGGGCTGGTCGATAGGTAAAAACTTACATGAACAGCGCACGCTGCCTGCTAAGATCGGTAGGGTGACTTCTGCTAAGATTGGCGCCCACCTGGATTATATCGATACCTATCATGCTGCCTACCCGTCTGCCAGTTTACTGGATATTGCCAGGTTAATGGGCATTTCGGGAGACAATCATTTCTCCAATATGGAGATTTATTCGCCCGGGAGATATGAAGTGCTTCGTTTACAGGTTGATAAAAAGGGGATATTAAGGACAAAAATAGATGCTGAAAAAGTAACGATGGCCAAGCTCACGACGGCTACAGGGCAAGAAATCCAGGTGCAACTAAATAATTCTGATAAAAATCCTTTCACCGTGGGTACGGTTATCCGTGGTGAAGACGGTTTTTGGATGAAGGATTTAAAACAACTCGTTCTTCACGAAGGTTGGGTGCAGCAGGATTATCAATTAACCCATACGGATATTCGTAAGAATGATAAAGCAACGGATTGGGCTATGTATAGCGCGTTAGATGATTTTTACCGGCTAGCATTTAGCGGTAAAACAGATTTGGCGATGAACAGGCTGCTGATTAACTGTAGCTTGGTGGAAACTCATTTGCATCATTGCAAGGAGGAATACGGATTGAAAGTAGCATTACCTAACACTTTTTTAGCTTGAAGGATTTATGAATGAATTTATAGGTGTGATCATCATGTTTGCAGGGAATTTCGATATGAGGAATTTAGTCAGCGCAAATGGAAGTCTTTTAGCGATAGCAAGCAATTCCGCACTTTATGCAATTTTTGGTACAGCGTACGGTGGTGATGGTAGGAGCACGTTTGCTATTCCAGACTTAAGGGGACGCTGCATGTTGAGTGCGGGAAGCAATATTGGTGGTAGCTATTATCAATTAGGTCAACTTGGTGGTGCTGAAACCGTAACATTAGTTACCAACGAAATCCCTATGCATCAACATACACTGTCGAATTCTACATTCAGGCAGCCGGTGACGAGTGGGGAAGGCACGGTGGGCAACCTGCAAACAGGTAGTTTACCCGCATCGGTACCACGGATTAAAGGTAGTGGCACCGGTATGTTGGATATTAATATGTATGCGGAAGCCGCTGGCAATGAAAGCGCCTATTTGAGGGCTGCTGAAACAGGTATAGTGCCGGATTTAACAATGATGGGTGCTAGCCAGGCGCATTATAACATGGCACCGTACCTGGCTTTGAACCTGCAAGTAGTTCTTGTGGGGGATTTCCCGGCACGGGGATAATTTATTGGTTTATATGTAAGGTTTATAATTCGATACAATGGATGAGGTTTTAGCAATTATAAAAATTTTCGGAGGTAATTACGCACCTACTAATTTTATGTTCTGTCAAGGCCAGTTGCTGGCGATAAATTCTAACGAGGTGCTGTATGCAATAATCGGCAACACTTATGGCGGTAATGGCGTAACAACTTTCCAATTGCCTGATTTGAGGGGAAGGACGCCTATCGGCCAGGGACAAGGCCCAGGTTTAACAAATCGGACGTTAGGGGAAAGGTCAGGTGCGGAAACGGTGACCCTATTATTGAACCAGATGCCGGCGCATACGCATGGAGTTATGAATGTATCAGCAAAACTGCCCGTATCTTCAGCCACGGGAACATCAAATATTCCGGGCGATAATAAAGTATTGGCTTCCATTCCAAGAGTGGGTAGTGGCCCTACGGCAAGGCCGGTATTGGCATATGCCGAAGCTGGTGCAACTGCGGATACTTATTTACAAGGCGGATCTGTACAAGCGACTGTTAATACGACTGGGGGTAATCAACCGCATAATAACATGCAGCCGTACCTTACTTTAAATTTTATTATTTGCACGGTAGGACTATTTCCAAGTAGGGCATAAGCTATTAGATTTGAAACAATGCAACGACCGATAAAAATAGGATTCTTAACTCCTTATTCAAGCGTGTACCCTTATTATCACCATCACATTACCACGGCATGGATGATAGGGATGGGTGTAACTGCGCCTCAAAATAGTCCCCTGCAATTCATTTACGAATACGCGGGCAACGGTAGTATGCGCATGACGCAACAAGCCATCAAGAAATTACAATTTATAGATCAAGTAGACGTTTTCTCCGGACTAATCAGTTACAAAGCTTTACCGGAAATATTTTCATTTATTGATAAGCAACATAGACCTTCATTCTTTTTTGATATGGGGGAATATATTCCTTCTGCTAAGCATTTAAACCCTAATACCTTTTTAGCATCCCATCAACTGTGGCAATCCCAATTCGCACTCGGCCATTGGGCACAAAAACAATTTGGTGATGCGGGTCACATCGTATTGCCTTTGTATGAATCAGGCTACCATTTGAATAGCGCTTTCACTAACGGCGCCCAAGCCGCTGGTGGAACGGCGGTGCACCTCACCGTTTTACACGATTACCCCGGGCACCAACCGGGAACAGCCATTAATTATGAACCCTTTTTTGAATCGCTTGTAAAGACCCAACCTCCTTATGTACACGCGATCTTTAGCGGCAACCAGGGTACAGATTTCTTGAAACTTTGGATTTCCAAAGGTTTTCATAAGAAAATACCGCTGGTTGTTATCGAAACCATGGCATACGATGATGTGTTGGCTGACATAGCCCATATCGATATGCAATTCTACTCTTCCATGATGTGGAATAGAGATGATGAAACTCCCCTTAACCAATCCTTCGTCAAACCCTTCGAACAATTAACAGGCCAAAAGGCCAACATTTATGCACTGCTTGGTTACGAAGCCGGCTTAGCTTGGAAAGAAGTGCTGCCCTATGCCTTGAAACAGGATTGGAGCACCGTTACATCCTTGCTGCACCGTGAAGTAATCCAATCCCCGCGCGGGACCAGGAGCTTTTCTTTGGAATCCGGTAACGGTTTACCAAGTACGCAGATTATCAAAGTAAATGTTGAATTTAACAAGACACAACGAATTATAGTTGAACAGGGAAAAGGGAAAATATTTGCCGACAAGGATTTCGAAAGTATACATGAATACTCCGTTTCCGGGTGGCAGAACCCTTTCCTCTGCATATAACCTAGTTTGACATGACGAAAAAATTTACCCTGTACCGGCAGGTGTGGCTGATTGTGCTCGGCTGCATCTTGTTGCCATTTGGTTTAAAGGCGCAATACTTGAAAACGCAAGTTGTCACGGGACAACATCTTACTTCCTTGGGAAAAGATGATCAAGGCAACTTGTTGTACACGGATTACGATCCGGTATCAAACCTGTATTTTGCGGTTAAACTCGATCCTGCAAATTCCTCTTCCGTTAGCTCCACACCGGCAATTACATTTGACCCGGGCGGCGCTCCATTCGGTATCGTTTACAACGGGGGAAAGGCTTATATTAGCTCGATTGCCCAGGCTTTTTTCGAGTTTGACCCTTCCTCGGGCAGTATTAATCCGGTAAACTACAACGTAATTCAAGATTTTGTCAGCACATTAGCTATGACTCCGGAAGGTGATATGGTAGGGGTGGGTTTGGATGCTATCGGCGGCGGTACAGAATTCGTGCTAGTGAAATACCCATTACCAATTACGTCTTCTACTACTGGTACATTACTAAATATTGATAATGCCATACCTGTTATCGCGAATGATTACTCGGTGCCATATGATATGGAAGTGAATGCCAACGGTGATATTTTCATCGTGGGATTAGTTACCGGGAAACAGGTCTTAAAATACACCAGGGTTGCCCCTAATATTTATTCGAAGTCCATTTACTTGTCGGGTAACTATTACTCGGCATTAGCCTTAGATGATGATGGGGATATTTTTGTAACGGAAAGTACCGATGGTACTAATTTCGATATTAAAAAATACGATGGCTCACTTACAGCGGCAACAACGCCCTTGGAATCATTGGGCGCCAATTTACACGGGGAGCTGGATTTAGTGAATAATTACTATGAACAACCGCATGGTATGGTTATCGTAAACGGGATTATTTATGTAAATGATGGCCCCAATGCTAGCGATGAATATATCATGTACAGGTTTGCCCCCGATTTAAATATCACGAATTGGGGTACATTAGCGGCTACCGTGGGTAGTAATACCGATGTTGTACTGGAGGTTACTTTCGATAAAAATATCAGCGGACTTTCTGCTGCTAATTTCGAGATTACGAAAAATGATGTTTATAGAACAACGGTTACCAGTATAGAAGAATTAAGCCCCAGCCAATATAAAATTCATATCAATTCCGGCTATGGCAATTATAAATCCACACCCAGCGCCATCACGGGAAATTTCTCTGTTAAATTTGTAAATGGTGGTGGTATCACGGTGAGTAACCTGGCCTCTTTGGCAGACAGAACTGTTAATGTTACCAACGCCAGCCCGGTTTTAGGCGCTGCAACCTCTGCGCCTAGCTTTACGGAAGACGGTGCCGCAGTTAATATTACATCGATGGTAAACCTCTCCGATGATGCGGGTTTTGCCGGGACAATCACCGCTAAGATTACCACGAATTATGAAACGGGAGATGATGTTTTATCTTTCGTGAATGATAATGCCACCTTGTACGGTTCATTAAGTAGTAGTTTTAACCCTTCAAACGGGGAATTGACCATTACACCTGCCGACTCGTCAGTCACCTTGGCCCAGGTAGCAGCGGCGATAGAAAATATTAAGTACAGTCATTCAGTTACAGAACCGGCATATACTTGGAAGTCGATCACGGTGAGTTACACGGACTGGTTCGGTGCAGAATCGGTTTTTGTTGCTGGTATAAACATTGACATTGTAAATGATCCGCCTGTTTTAACTGCTCCAACTTTGGCAATCGATATGAACCAAGGCGATACCTACGACTTCTCCGCTACCCATCCTTTTAATATTACAGACCCTGATCTCGGAACCGGGAATATTCAGCTTAGTCTTACCGCGACCAATGGTAAACTGAGATTCGGAACCACGGGCGCGTTTAATACGACCCTGTCGGAGACGGGACTTTTATCTACCGTTCTTTCCCAATTGAATGCCCTGCAATTCCAACCTGATCCTTCTTATTACGGTACGGATGCAAAGATTTCTATAGAAGTTTCAGACTTGGGAAATACCGGCTCCGGTGGAGCGCAAACGGTTTCCGGCATTGTAAGCTTTAATATAAGTTCCGAAGTGGCAAGCGTTCAGAACATTTCGGTACTTCCTGCCAGCCCGGATTTATTCGGTACCGGTGACGCGGTAAATATCACCCTTACTTTTGATAAGGCGGTATCTGTGAATACGGCAGGTGGCACACCTTCAATTACAACGAATATTTTACCGGAAAGAGCCTTTACGTATTCGGGCGGATCGGGTAGCACCGTGCTGACTTTCAGCTATACGATCCAGGAAGGAGACAGTACCCTTGCTTTAGATGCCAAGGCAACCAATGCTTTGAATTTAAACGGTGGGGCCATAACGAATCTCGCGCAAACGGTGGAAGCGAATCTGACCTTGCCTACGATTGGCGGCGGCAACACGGTTTACCCCGCAAGATCAGTTAATATAGATGGTATCCGTCCGCATTTTGTTGAAGCTGCAATACCCGCTCCAGGTACTTATAAAGTAGGGGATCAGTTAGATATAACATTATTTACAAACGAAGTTTTAAATAATAGCGCCGCTACTTCCCAATTGGAACTGAATGTGGGTGGCCAAACCAAGTACGCAACGCTGAACAGTGAAACCAATTCCGTTACGAACCATAATACGGCGCTTGTTTACCGCTACACGGTGCAAGCAAACGATCTTGACCTTGATGGTATAGCCATTGTTGGAATTGATATTCCATCGGTGGTGGATGCCGCGGGAAACGGGTTCCTAGCTGCCTCGTATTCGGTGATTCCTTCAACTGGCGGCATTTTGGTAGACGGCCTAGGCCCTAAAGTAATCAGCGTTGTATATCCTGCCGATAGTACCTACAAGATTGGCGATGTGCTGACTTTCGAAATGAAATTCGATGAAGAGATCAACAATGCGGCTACAGCTTCCTATGATTTTATGATCGGCGGTGTTTCCAAAACTGCTAATGCGACCGTAACAGGGGATAGTTCGATGTTGTTTTCCTATACCGTTGCCGAAGGTGATCTGGATACTGATGGTATTACGCTCGGTACGAGCTTGGAGCTTACCAGTGATATAGAGGACCTGTATGGAAACGCTTTAAGTAGTTTCGCGCTTCCTACACCGCAACCCGTTACAGCCAATGTTCTCGTGGATGGAGTAAGGCCGAGCCTGGCCTCATTTACGCGGTTATCACCCTCCGTAACGAATACTGATTCAGTAGTATATAGGATCGAGTTTTCCGAAGCTGTGAATGGTCTTACTGCCGACAAGTTTTCGGTGAAGTTCCAAACCGTTCCGTTGGCATCGGCAGTTAGTAATATCCTAACTCCAGATAACAAGGTATATACATTTAAAGTGAAGGGGTATGCCCCGGTGGGAACTCTTACGATAGAGATACCGGGAGCCAGTGCAGCTCAAATAAAAGATATCGCGGGCAATAGTATGTTGAATACATTGATTACGGGGCCTTCTTATGACATTGATCAACAGGATCCTGTTATAAGTTCGGTTTCCGTTCCTGCTTCTAAAACATATTTGAAAGACGAGGTACTTACAATAGCATTGAATTACGATGAAGACATAAACATTACCGGTACTCCAAGATTGGCAATACAACTGGCTTCCGGGACTGTTTTTGCAGAGCTGGCATCCGTTGTATCGAATGTGGCAACATTCCAATATACGGTGCTTGAAGATGATGAGGATTTAGATGGTATTACCATTAACTCTCTTAATTTAAACGGCGCCGTAATTATAGATGCAATCGGCAATACACAATCCGACTTCGTATTGCACAATTTGCCTGTCACCACGGGAGTTTTGGTTGATGCAAAACAACCCGAATTATTGTCTATCACCCGGACGGATGCATCACCGACTAACAATAACGTGCTTCATTATAAACTTACCTTCAGCGAATTGGTGACTAACCTTGATAATGCTATCAAGGTGTTGATATCCGGTTACGCTACGCCCGTTCCGTTTACGGTAACACAAGATGTGATTGTAAATCCTGAATACACGGTTACATTCATGATTGATCCAAGTTCTGGAATGCCGGCCACCGGAAATGTTGCGATGAGTTTAGACAGTGTATTAGTGGCAGATATCGCGGGCAATAAGTTGGATAATAATATCGATGACATTGAAGAATATATCTACGATATTCAGCAACCAACGGTTACTACCATCTCGGCAAGTAAGGATACTGTAATCCTAGGGGATGTACTCGATGTGAAAGCTACTTTCAGCGAACCTGTTACAGCCACGGCAGGAGCAACCTTAGATTTGATCATAGGCGGCGTAACGAGAACGGCTACCATTGAAGCGGCCTCCAACACAACGGAATTGCATTTCAAATACACGGTAGCCGATGACGATATGGCTATCGGCGTTACAGTTCAAAACTTACAACTAAATACCGCTACGATTAAAGATAGCTTGGGCAATGATGCGGATCTGGCATTTACAGCTGTAAATCTCGGTAATACCGTTGATGGAATCATACCATCAATAACTAGCATAAACAGGCTTGACCCGGCCGAAAGCAATCTTAGCCAAGTGTCTTACGAAGTGGTGTTCAGCGAAGCGGTGGTAAATGTTTCGGCTGATGATTTCTCGGCTACTACAAGCGGCTCACTTACAGCGCCAACCCTTTCAGTTACGGCTATTGACGGCAAAACGTACCATGTTGTTTTAAGTGGTTTGTCGGGTAAAGGAGAGGTATTTATTAGTGAAAATCTCAGCAGGGATATCGAAGATTTACATGGTAATCCAATCGGGACAGCCGGTCCTTCGAGTGTTTCATATAAGATTGATAACGAGAAATCAATCCCGGTATTATCGGGTACAAATAGGGTAAATGCCCTTACCACTGTGACGATAACATTTGACAAGGCGGTTACTGGATTAACGATCTCGGAATTTAACATCACGAATGCCACGGCGTCCAATTTAGCTACACCGGATAATATTCATTATACTATAGAGCTGAGTCCAACAGCGGAAGGAAGCATCTTGATCCAGTTGCCGGCAGACAAGACTTCCGATGCCTTAGGCAATGGAAACCTGGCCTCTAACCAACTAGAAATCACTTATGATATTTCCGCCCCGGTCATCACGACAAGTGAGTTTAGCATTGAAGAAAAGAGCCCTGTTAATACAGTTGTAGGCACAGTTGCAGCTACCGAACTTGATCCGGCCAATTTGCAGGATTGGGCGATCACGCAGAACGCAGATCAAAACGCTAACAGTATTCCTGATTACTTGATTAATCCAACAACAGGTGTCATTACTATTAATGATGCTGCGCTCGATTACGACATTCAATCGCAATCGGATATTAAAGTAACGGTAAGCGACGGTTTGCAAACTAGCGCGGAAGCAACGATTACTATTAAATTAATCAGCCTAAATACCGCCCCTTCAGGAATAATTCTCAGTAATAGCGCCATTGATGAAAACAGCGCTTTAAATACCGTAATCGGTGTTTTCAGTACAGTAGATATCGATCCTGGAGATACCCATACTTATAGCTTGGTTAGTGGAACCGGGGATGATGATAATGCCAGCTTCAATATTTCAGGAAATCAATTGTTGTTAGCTGCGGCGGTGGATTTTGAAACGAAATCGTCCTATTCTATCCGCGTCAGAACAACGGACTCGGAAGGGCTGCTATTTGAACAGGTATTCACGATCAATATTTCCGATGTAAATGAAGCGCCTACCACGGTGTACTTAGATAATACCAAGGTAGATGAAAACGTTGCGTTAGGAACAACCATCGGCATATTATCAACTGCTGATGTTGATGCCGGCAGCACATTTACCTATAGCCTTCCCGCGGGAATATTGGATAATGATTATTTCAGCATTAACGGTAACCAATTAAATGTAAATACAGCTTTAGATTTTGAAACGAAATCATCCTACCAAATAAGGGTTAGGGTAACTGATAATGGAAATTTGACGAAGGATGAAACATTTACCATCCAGGTGAATGATCTGAATGAAGTGCCGTTGAATCTTAACCTGGGCAGCAACAGTATCAGCGAAAATGCTGCTTTGGGAAGTTTGATCGGTTTGCTTACTGCTACTGATCCAGATGCCGGAGATATATTGACTTATACATTGCCTTCAGGGTCCTTAGACAACCAGTATTTTGCTTTAAATAGCAACCAGCTTGTATTAAATACGAGTCTTGATTTCGAGCAACAAGCCTCTTACCAGGTAAAAGTGCGGGTTGCCGACCAAGCAGGGCTATTTGTTGAACAAGTCTTCACGATCAACGTGTTGGATGTAAATGAAGCGCCGGATGCTTTAACCTTGAGTAATAACCAGGTGAATGAAAATGCGGCCACGGGAACAATTATTGGTACCTTATCTGCTGATGATCCTGACAATGCGGAAACGCTGGCTTATACATTGCCTGCTAATCAGCTGGACAACCAGTATTTCATCATCGATGGCAATCAATTGAAATTAAACACGGATCTTGATTATGAACAGAAGCGTACTTATCAAATTGTAGTACGTGTTACCGATCAAGCAGGTTTATTTGATGAGAAAACATTCAATATTCAAGTGATGGATCTTAATGAAAGTCCCGGTAACTTGATGTTGAGTAATCTGCAAATCGATGAAAACGAATCCATCGGGACATTGATCGGTGAATTATCTGCCCATGATCCTGATGATAGTGATGTATTGACTTACAGCCTACCGGCAGGGGAACTGGATAATCAATATTTCCTGGTCAACGGCACACAACTTACATTGAACACCTCTATAGATTTCGAGCAGCAATCTTCTTACCAGGTTAAAGTACGTGTTACGGATCAAGCGGGATTGTTTACAGAAAATACTTTTATCATAACAGTGAATGATGTTAACGAGGTACCGGGCAGCCTCACGCTCAGCAATCATGATGTTAATGAAAATGCGGCCACCGGCACCAACATTGGAACCTTGACCGCGGCAGATCCCGATATCAATGATGTATTGACCTTTAGTTTGCCTCCGGGAGAATTGGATAACCAATATTTCTTGATCAACGGTAACCAGTTGCAATTGAATACAGCACTCGATTTGGAGCAACGGGCTTCTTACCAGGTAAAAGTTAGGGTAACTGATCAAGCTGGTTTATATAGCGAACAAACTTTCACAATCAACGTGCTAGATATCAACGAAGCCCCGGTTTCCCTGGAGTTAAGCGCTGCCGAGGTCCTGGAAACAGCCGTGGCGAATACTCTAATTGGTAATTTGTCCGCTGTTGATCCTGATGCTAACGAGAGCTTTACATTCAGCTTACCAGCCGGGGAAATGGACAATCAATATTTCTTGGTTAACGGCACACAGTTATTGCTAAATACTTCGCTGAACTATGAACTAAAATCCTCTTACCAAGTAAAAATCAGGGTGACGGATCACGGTGGTCTATATTATGAATCGATGTTTACGATCCAGGTATTAGATGTAAACGAACCACCTACGGTTGATCCGATCAGCGATCAGAAATTGTGTTCCGATATCATGGCGCATACGATCCAGGTTACCGGAGTTACCCCTGGACCTGAAAGCGGTCAAACGATCAGCCCAAGTATTACTGCCGACCAGGATATGTTTGATGTTTTGGTAGCGAAGTACAATAGTAATAGTGCAACGATTACCATTACTTATAAACTCAAACCGAATGCCGTTGGCACTGCCTTCGTTACCTTGAAAGTGAAGGATGATGGTGGCTCAAATAATGGTGGCTTGGATGAAGTAAGCACAACTTTCATGTTAACTGCTATCGCCGTGCCTACGCCGACAATTTCAAGTGATAAAGGCTGGGAAATTTCCAAGGGAGATATCGCGAGGTTAACAGCCAGCGGTGGTGTGACATATGTTTGGGATATGGCCGATGGTATTATGGGCGGCATGAATTCCGCCATCTTATCTGTTCGACCGATGCAGCCGGCAACATACCGTGTAACTGTTACCAATGCCGATGGTTGTTCTTCTTCTGCCTCAGTAGATGTGACCGTAAAAGAAGACTTCAATATCGAAGGCACGAATATATTAACTCCAAACGGTGATGGCCGCAACGATCGTTGGATCATTAAGAACATCGACGCTTACCCCGGTAACGAGGTTAAAATATTTGATCGTGCAGGCAGGATGATTTATTATAAGAAAGGTTATATGAATGAATGGGATGGAACGGTAAATGGTAAACGTTTGGGTGAAGGCACCTATTATTATATCATCGATTTCGGTCCGGGTCTGAAAAAAGTGAAAGGGTTTATCACTATCATCCTCGACAAATATTAATACTTGTGCAACCGAGAAAAAATAAGATTATGTGCAATAAATTTTGTTCATCATTCCGGGGAGATATTCATCCCCGGAATGTAAAGCCATCCTTTAGCGGGGTGGTAGCTTTCCTCTCCGTATTAACCGTTTTGTTTTTATTGCCGGTTACCGGGCTGGCACAGAACTTTTCAAAAACGGCAGGCTCTTTACAGCCCCTGGGGATGCAATATTTTACCAATCAATACCTTGCCAATCCAGCCATGGCAGGACTTGATACGGGTTTACATATTTCCACGGCATACCGGGCGCAGTTTAATGAAAGCCCCGGTTCACCTGTAACGAAATCGGCCGCGGCAGATTATTATGTAGGTAATAGAGTAGGGGCGGGCATCAATATTTTTAACGATGAAGCGGGGTTGATCAATCGTACACGGGTTGCATTGACATATGCCTATCATTTACCGGTAAACGATAGGGGAGATCGCTTAAATTTTGGTATATCGGCAGGATTTAATAATGAAAGACTTGATAGGTCAGCCATAGTAGGAAACGAAGATGACCCTTCGATTGGTTTATATAACAGGAGAGAAGCATTTTTCGAAGGGGATTTCGGAGTGGCATATACCTCGGAGAAGTTTACATTGCAAGCTTCTGTACCAAATATCATGAATACATTCAGAAAGGAAGAGAACCGGACAATTGACGGCGCAATATTTTACGCGGCATTGTCATATAAATTGCCGGTTTCAGAAGAAGTCATGATTGAACCGAAAGCTTGTTTCCGGGGTGTTCGGGGTTATGATAACTTGTTTGATTTCGGGGCCAATGCTACGTTTTTTAATAATTTATTTAACGTGTTCGGGATGTATCATACGAGTAAGAATTATACTCTGGGTGCGGGCTTGTCGTATAAAAATACCTTGGGAGTGCATGCGATGTACACATCGCAAACGAGCGGCTTGAAAAATTATACGGACGGTATGTTCGAGTTAGGCTTAACCTTGAATTTATTCAAATAGGCAGTACCGTTAAGATAAGTTTAAACCTAGTATCACCATTCTTAATTGAATAAATACAAGAGGGGATCGCTTGATTGCGATCCCCTTAATAATTTATGTTCAATATGGTTTCTTAGAATACCCTTAAACCGGGCGGGGGTTCGAGCTTTGATGCTCGAACCCCCGTGGATTCTAAAATATTATATCAAATCAAAATTTGGTTGGAAGTAATAGATTATAGATTATTGTTGTTCGCCATACCAAATATTGTTCCTAGGATTCACATCGGGAAAATCCTTTTCAGGATCTATTTCAACTCTTTTCAATGTCGAAGTTGAATTATATTGGAATGTCCATTTGGAACCTCTTTGCCAAATTTCAACCGGCAATTTAACGATACCGCTTTTACCATTAGTCTCGGTTACTTTTATTACAACCGGCATTGGCATTTCCAGTAAATTTTCGATGGTGATTAATGAACCGTTAGCAGCTTCATTTTTAACATATTTTACATCGGAAACAGCTTGATCCAGTTTCCAGTTCTCTATGAACCATCCTCTCCAGAACCAACTCAAGTCTTCTCCGGCAGCGTTTTCTATACTACGGAAAAAGTCCCAAGGGGTAGGGTGTTTGAAAGCCCAGTGATCGATGTATGATTTAAACGCGTAATCGAAACGATCTTTACCGAGTATTTGGTTGCGCAACAAATTCAAGCCCATGGCTGGTTTATAGTATGCGCCGATACCGAGGAAGCCGCTTTGTAATACATCCGGTTTATGCATGATCGGTTCAGACTTCGGATTGAATATCATCGGGGCTGCATTGCGATTTACGGATTCACGTTTATATTCACCATTGTTAAAAGCTTCAGTTGAAATGCCGTTGATGAAAGTATTGAAACCTTCATCCATCCAAGCAAATTTTCTCTCGTTAGAGCCAACGATCATCGGGAACCAGTTGTGACCAAACTCGTGGTTGGTAACGCCCCATAGTCCGGCACCACGGCTTCTCCAGGAACAGAATACAATCCCGGGATACTCCATACCGCCAACGATCCCTGCCACGTTCACAGCAGAAGGGTAAGTATATTCATACCATTTTTGAGAATATAATTCGATACAACCTTTAACATATTCAGTGGATCTTGACCATGCAGTTTGCCCGGCGCTTTCGATCGGGTAAACAGATTGGGCGATGGATTTTTTACCGCTTGGTAAATTGATCCTGGCAGCATCCCAAATAAAAGCCTTGGAAGCAGCCCAAGCTACATCGCGGGTATTCACACAGTTAAATTTCCAGGTGATATTACCTTTACGGTTGCTGGTATTGATCTCGGTACTGTCGATGATCATCACGGTTTTATCGCTGTTCTTAGCTTTGTTGAACCTGCTCAATTGCGTTGGCGTTAAAGCTTGGGAAGCATTGGTTAACTCACCGCTACCTACAACAACCAAATTAGCCGGGGCGGTAATGCTGTAGCTGATATTGCCGTATTCGCAGTAAAATTCACCGGCGCCGAGGTATGGTAAAGTATTCCAGCCCAGTACATCATCATAAACCGCCATCCGCGGGAACCATTGTGCTACTTCGTACACCCAACCATTCTTAGTATTTAGGCGGCCCATACGATCGGTTCCGTATTCCGGGATTTTGAAAGAATATTCCAAGCTGATTTGTATCTTGCCGCCGTTAGCTTTCAGCGCGTTTTTCAGCCTGATCTGCATACGGGTATCATCTACCAGGTAATCCGCTTGTTGCGTACTACCATTTTGCGTGATTTTGACAGATTTTAATTGGTATCCGTCTGTAAATGTTTTGTTTGAAAACCTACCGCCTGCAACGGGGCTCGTTAATTCAGATCTAGATGCTTCCTTGTAAATATTCTGATCCATTTGGAGCCACAAGAATTCCAGGGCATCACCGCTGTTATTGGTATAAGAGATCGTGGTACTGCCGGAAACCGCGTGTTCCACGGTATCCAGTTTGGCGCTGATATTATAATCTGCGCTGTTCTGCCAGTATTTTGGCCCGGGAATACCGCTGGCGCTCCGGAATTCATTACCATTTTGGGTATAAAATAACGGGGAGAAAGCTTTGTGTTGATCGAAGATCGATTCGCTTCCTGTTGGCTGAGATTGTGCCCAAGCAGCCGGCGCATTAAAAGCTAATACACAGAGGCCTGCGAGCAATTGTTTTTTAATATGCATATTTAATTGTGCGGGTTTAGCAAATTGTATAACGGTACAATATAAGCTCTCTTGATAAGATTTACAATGGACTTTCCACGAACGGAACGATCAAACAAGATTTCTACTCGGTAATTATGTAACCGGGAAACCAAATTTGGCGTTGATATTGGTTATGGATGCAGTCCGGGCAAAATTAAAACTGGCTTAAAATCAATATATGGATGTCTTATAATCGCAGGGTTCCGATAAATAGAATTATACGCGGAAAAACGATCCTAGTAAACATCTTTATTTTTAAGTGTATTATAATTTACATTATGTTAAATAGAAAAATACTTGTGATTTAGTTACCTTTATATTATAATTTTTTAGCTTTCCTTCAGTATCAAAATATAGATTTCATTGTGGTTAGATTTTGTTTTGGTTATGCTTAGGACAGTAAATCTTTTAGCAAATAGTCTTGAATAATCGGATATCGTGTTTATAAAAATTTCATTTCCAATTTTTATAAGTGTAGCTTTCTTTTCAAGCTCAAGGTTTACATATGCTGCAAAGTCTCCATTTTTCAATTTTTCTAGGTCTAAGACGGACAATGAAAGTGTAGAGGGCCTAAAATGCTCGGATATCTTATAAGGCTGCTCTAACAAGCTAGCTGAAAAAGTATAAACACTTGAATAGTTGAAAGTTCCTATCTTTTGGTAATATAGATGTGGTGAAGCATCGTTAATTTCATCAATGACTTTTACGTATAATATTTTCCCCCACCTACCGAAAAATGGGAGACTACTATATGATAATTCCTTATCGCTATAGTTCTCAATTATTAAGTCATAATATGTATTAAAATTTTTATCATATCCAGCGATTGGTGAATTTGTATTAATATACTTATTTAATGATTTAACCTTGTCTATATTCATCAGGGCAAGCTGTAACATGAAATGCTCTTTCAAATTATTCAAATCGTATTTAGCTTTCTTTTCATCTAATAGTTCAAACATCATCTTATCTAATTGCTTTGATACTTCCCTATATATAGGTATTGCTACAACTTGTGAATATGAATAAGTACCGAATCCTAAACCGTTATTTAAGATGTCATATTTTAGAAGGTTATATTGTAACTCGTTGAACTCGTTTACTCCTAACGGTTCCGGATCTATGTCATTACCGTTCCCATCTTCATATATGCACAAGTTTTTAATTTTATAGAAGGCATTCTCAAACTCAACCTTTTCTACAACATCTAGTGCCGGCCCTATTCCGAATGATATGTACGGGACATTACCTTCGTATTTGTATTTTATCTGTAGGTTAGATATAAACTTATTAGAATCCAAACTCCTATACCCGTACTGCGAGATAAGTTTACTCAAAGGTTTAAGTTTAACTTTCTTACCATCCTTCTCCGTTTCAAACCCTTCAAACAAGAACCTACGTGTCCAAGCAGCGGTACCTGTCACGGTAGCTGTCCTTGTCACCTGGGTATAAGATTTTGCATCTACATCATATTCTTTTATTGAATATGTATAATCTAATATAGGTTCATTCAACGTGGATATGTTTAACCTTCTTCCACCGGGGAGGGTGAAAGCGATGCCTGTCATCAGGTATTCTATAAAGTTCTCCCTTATCTTCAGTAACGATCTAGCAGCATTCCAATCCAAGAACCCTTTGTCAAACTCCTTGATATAATCCTCATTTTCATGGTCGTCTGCAAACTGGGTGTTATCAATACCTGCCGAAAGCATAGACGTATTAACATCATCCGAGAATTTCACCATTTTATTCCCTTCCCTAAGGAAGAATTTACCTAGGCAATTACCCACAGATGCAAGTACCTCTATAGAAGATCTTATATTAGGTACATTGAACAAGTTAACATTTTCGAATGGTATCTTTCCAGCTACTTTCACTACTTCACCTGATCCATTTACAGCTCTTATAGCAGTGTCTATATCGAAGAACTTATCATATAGTAATAATATATTCTGTATGTCGGCGAAATTAGAAGGTATTTGCTGGAGAGATTTGAGAGCCCTAGATCCTTTAGATAAGTAGCCAGCAATAAAGTCTAACTTCTTATATTCCGAGAGAACCTTCAATTGGAATAGTAACTGGTTTTCATCCATCTTATCAGGATCGTAATCTACAATGAAGTTGGTGGATAACGTTTCTTTTGTCAGTTCGAGATCTTGATAAGAATCACTACTTACAGATTCGTTGAAGTACTTCGATGCAAGCGAGTTTATTTGTGTACGCTTAACCCCTGGCTTCAACTCATCATTATTTACTATTTGGTTATACTTTACCTTGTATGATTGACCTCCAAAGTTTTTCATGGCAGCTACCTTTATCTCTGACATTATATTATTTAAGTTCAGCGATGACCTTGGCCTATTGGATAACTCCCTTAGTGAAGGTTGCGTCATGAACAGTGATGCTATATTAGGATCTACCCCCATAGCAATCATGGTAAGAAAGGAATTGATAGTAGCTGAAGATACATTTATAACGTTAAGTATCTGTTCCTTAACGTGGTCGATAGCGGCATTGATAATAGAGTCTAACACCTGGAAAGATGTTATCCTTTTCCTACCCTCTTTCCCATCTTGTAACTCACCGTTCCTATAGATATACCGTGAGAAGCCAGTATAGGTCTTGCCATCTAACTCTATGTGAAAATTCTCTTTTAGCTCCGGGGATTTTTGCTCTTCCTCTTTAAGATCGGTATTGATATCCATCCTGTTAGCACCCATGTAAAGATAAGAAACTATCTTGAACGCATTAGCAGATATACCTGTAGCTATGGCTGCACGGAAGTTATCCTGGTGCATCTCTAGCTCATCTTCCAAGGTGTTCAAGTTACGCTTTGTCCTTATATACGACAAGGCGTCGTCGTTCCATTGTGATACGGCATCCTGGAATGCTTCATCTGATGGGTACATATGCCTTTGTGGCCTAGCAGGTAAAGGCTTACCTGTTTGTTTACGGGCATTGAGATCTGCGAATAAGGAGAATACCGAGCTTTCATCATTTATATCATTGAACATTGCCATGCTGATCGGTGTCATCATGTCATCTATATTCTCGGGTGCAGTGATCGTATCTAGGAAAGTATCTAATATCTCGTTAGATATAGATTCTGATAATAAGTTCTCTACCTTCGGATATAGATCTTTTAATTTGGATAAATTATCATCATCAACTTTGTTCTCCTTCAGCTTCTCTATCTCATCTGCAATCTCTTCTAACCTGGACGCTATATACTCCGGTTGCCCTTCCCTTATCTTTACAGTAGCCCTACCATTGAACTTATAGTTTACCGCTACCCCTTTATATGCTAGCTTCTCCCCCTTGTAGACAATATCATCCTTCGCTACAAATTTATTCACCGTATATAAAGAGTCAATATCGAAGTCTGACCCGTGAAGTAATACCAATTCTTTCGGTGCTATCACTATATTATCTCCATACTTATTCGGATAAAATCCTACTACCTTTAAAGGTACAGCAGAGTGTAACTCTGTAGACGGTATACGGTAGCCTAAGATTGAAGAATATACCGGGTCATTTATCCATGCTATATCCTCGATATTAAGATCCGATGACTTATATATATCCGGGAGATATACCTCCATATAATAGGTATGGATCTTATCCTCATCGAATCCCTCCTCTGTCGAAGACTTACCATTTTCATCTATAAATACTAACCTCGGTTCATGGTATTGCATGTCCCTAATTACAGTAGAACCTGTCGTGCCAAATGATGACTGTAATACAAGCTTGGAACCCTTATGTCTAATCTCTACTGTCCTCTTCGACACGCTCGCTAGGAATGACTGTTGTAGTTTATTAGTGATGTTAGGGAGGTTAAGAGAGATGTCGAGATCATTCATGAACTCTGCATAGCGCTCGTTGCCCGGAACCTTGGATAAAGGTTCAGATACCATCTTCCTAACCTGGTGACGGGCAGCACTATTTATCTGGCCATCGGGGTATACCTTCCTCATCACCGAGGTAAGACCATGTTTATGTGCCAAGGCATTGAGATTCAACATCTTGGATTGTCTTGCGAAGTTCTTGCCGTTAGTATTAACTTGGTATGTTAACTGCGATGGGTTACGTGTCTTAGCATCCGCATCGTGCCTAGGATTCAATTGGTGCCTATAATTATCACTGGATAAAGTAACGATAGAGTCACCGTAGATTTTACCATCGGCTTTCCAGTCTGTAGATTTTGCTGGCCTACCCACTTTAAAAGCAGAATCGAATACCACCTCGTCGACATGGTTACCCGCATCTATTATCCCGTTGACTAACTTCTTGTACCTTTCAGACTCCTTGGTATCGAGCCTGTTATTGATATAATTATCATATAAATCCTGTATCTCTGGATCGGTTGCATATTCCGTGTTTCCAAATGTCATCTGGAACCTTAACTTGGCCAATTCTGGAAATGCCACCGCAAGCTCATTGGTGATCTCGACGGTAGAATATTTTATACCGCGCGCAATACCTTCAGGGTCGATGCCAAAATATACAGGTTTCAGCGTTGAACCTATATTTGCTTCCCTTGAGAACCCTTTCCTAATATTATCTACACGTTCAGGTGTTGCGAAACCTTGCGCATCTGTAAGATCATACTTAGAACCGAACAACCTTTTGAAGCGTCTACCTATTATTGTAGAATTATCTATAAAGTCTGTCAAATCCTTCATCACCGCTACCTTGAATGTCCTCCTCATCCCTGACATGGAGTTTACCCTACCCCCGTAACCTATAGCGAAGGCCATCGACATACGCTTGATCTCATCGTATTGATCTTTATATTGGGCTTCATCACCTGCTACAAGCTGATTCAGGAAGATAGAATTGATGAAGTAGTTGATATAGAAGAGGTGGAAAGTGGGGAAAACTACTTTTTTGAAGATATCCCTGTCCCCCTGTTGTGTCAACTTATCATAGTTGTGAGCCCCTACTATATCTTTTATCTTTATACCCTTGCTATCATAGATCTTAAGTACATTTTCATCTAACCTATTATATTCTTCTAATGATCTTTTTACTTTCCCGAAGCTATCATCTAGTACGGGGTTTAAATCCATGTATCCCTCGAAAGCATCAAGTGCCCTAAGTCTTAAAGCATCATATACTTTACCTATTGCCTCTTCAACTTCTTTATCTGTAGCGGTAGGTTCCAATGCCTTGTCAAGACCTACAAGATAGGTAACCCTATTTTTCACGTTCTTATCGTAATTAGCTATACCTTTAGCCGTGCGGGACATCTCTTGACGTATTACTAGCCCTATGGCTTCCCTCACCTTTTCAGGGGTTAGTACATCCACCTGGGCGGCTAGCATATTCGGCTTATTAGAAATAGTATAGAACTGTTGCAGGTAAGTAAATCCCCTCCTTGTATTCGTAGCCATGAAGTCCACGAAAGAATACTGGAAGTTCCTGTCGAAGAAGTCCCTTGAAAGCTCCTGTGAATATAATATAGGATTCCTTGTAGAGTCTTTCTCCCCTATGCTGTCGTGATCCCTGATAGAGTGAATAGTAGAGATCTTGTTGTCTCCCCCGGAATTGAAGATATTATAATTAAAGATGGTTCCCCTGTTAGATAGGAAACCCCTAGGTATCCCCCCGTTTACCATGGTGTAAAGGGTATCATACCCCTGTGTAGAATTCATATAGAACCACCGGGGCTTCCTATCACCACCTAGGTATGACGTGGATCTACCCATCTGCTTATTACCCTGGGCTATCGTATTGGCTAAGGTCTTGATGTAACCTTTCGAGTCGGATAGCATGTCTTGCGGGGTATAAATAACGGGGGCTTCCGTATCTTCTTCCTTCCCCTTTACCGTACCTATCTTCTTGGACATCTTGATGATGGCATCGAAGATATCTAATACGTGTGCAGCCGTATTCCCTATCATGAATACGGAAGATTGGGCAGTGATCATCCCCAGGTCCTGCATGATATCCTTGGCAAGCTTGATCTTGTTTACATCCTTATTGTTCCTGGATGCTATCTCGTGGCTGTATTCATTATCGAGGATAGAATATTTTCCTGCAAGGATATTTGAAACAGCATTCCTAACGGGGGCGATCGCCGTCTCATCTTCAAATTCCCCGTACTTCCTGGTGATTACCTGTTTACCCTCTTTCCACTCTAATGTATATGAACCGAACATGGGAGCTTTTTTCCTCATAGAGTTAGCAACCATGTAAAGGGAGTTGATAGTATTCGTGGCTTCTTCCTTGGTATATAATAGTTTTATAAGATCGTAAGCTAATTTTGTTTCTAAGTGTATCTTCTCGAAGAAGTTCTCCGTCGTCATCTTCTTACCTGAAGATAGTATAGGACTTATAACGTCGGTACCCCTGACGAAAACATAGTGCCCCCTCTGGTTATCACCTTCCCATCTGAAAGATATACCTTCAGGTAATCTCCTACCCTTATGATCGGAATATACTTCTGTTTTATTTAAAAGATCGGTAAGGGATTTATATATATTATAGTCTACACTGGACTCATCAGCTACCTCTCCCATACCGTTAGATATGAAGTTTCTTCTTATCTGATCCATCTCCTCCCCTACTTCGTTTACTAGGGAGGCATCGTTTAATCTTATATTATTTAAATTTTCTAATAACTTGAGGAAAACATAGCTAGGGTTTACAAGCTCATAATGGTCGTGTACCTTTACCGTTACCGTGGACATGAATTCCTTTACAGACTGTGATGCCTTCTTTAGCGGGTTGATGGTGTCCTGGTTATCTAACCATCCTTCATTTCCAGGAACTGTATCATCGTAGGTATCTGCTGTTACCTGGTCATCTTGTAAGTTTTCATGGTAGTCTTCGTATGAATCGTATGTAAAATCGTATTCCTTGTTGCCCTCCGTAGCATGGTAATACTCTCCCCTCTTGATGAACCTCATATTGGGATAGAAGTCTTTTGTTAGCTCCTCGAACACAGGGTAATGTCCCCTCTTATCCCTATACAAGACGCATTTGTACATCTCGTAATCATATTGTTCCTCTGCTGATAGTTCGGTAACCTGGTTTTTCTTTTCAAGAGTTTCTAGTTCATCTTGGAAATTCCATAGTGTTCGTGTTACAGCTTCTTCCCTCGATGATGGGATGTTGTCAAAATCGATACTTCCATCTTCAAGTTGTATATTTTCCCCGGGATTCATGTATTGGTTAACAAAATCAGCAAAGATATCCTTGGCATTTATATATAGCTTCGTGTTACCGTTGAAATGGTTTTTAACGGAGAGGAGAGGTCGGGAAACATTGAGTTCGTCGGAGCTGACCCTAGTGAAAGCACCTTCATCGATAGCTTCTAGGAACTGGTTTATATTCCTTATGAACGGGGTAGAGAAACCAAGGAAGCGTGCTATCTTCCGAAGTATAGACCTGATAAATGAACCTATTGACTTATCTTTTTCAATAGTTTGATATTTATCAGCTATATATTCATCTACAAATTCCAATTTCTCATCATGTGTCATATAGTACATCTTGGGGTTCTCTTTCTGCAACTCCTTGATGAACCTTTCCCTTTCATTATCGCTGAGGTAACGGTTAAATATATAGTGTGCTACTTCATGTTTAACTACCTGTGTACGCGAGGTTCCATCCGGGGCAGATTGTAAGTATATCATGTTGTCCACAAAATACCCCCATGCCCTCTTGCCTCCAGAGATCTTCATCATCTGTGCTTCATCTACCATCTTAACCCGCTCTTCAATTTGCTGATCAGATAGCCCTGGAAGTAACTGTTTTACTAAACTTCTAGCTTGATAGATATCTATTGGTTCAAATTGGATTGAATTTAACATCTCGTAGTATACGTTTTCACAGCTAAATTTAACATTTATTGTTTGTTTAGACTACATGATTTCTCTCCTCAGCATAGTGTCTTTTAAACCCTGTTAGCAACATTTCTTGAGTAATGACCCACCTGTTTGTTGCCTGAATTTGAACCATAAGCTACTCAATACTGAATTATTATCCCGGAAATAGTACTTGCAGAAAAGTTTTTCAGCGGGTTTTCAATAATCAATTTATTAAGTATAAATACAAGGTTATAATCAATTCCCCTTTTATTTGAGCAAGTTAAAAATGGAAGATTGGATGCAGGGAAGGTAAATTAAACTGTTATTTTTTATCATTGTTGTCTGACGAAAAATGCTTTAAAGGTACTTGAATTCCTTACCTGTTCAAGGATATAAGCGAAGGATGAAACATTCACCCCCCGCCAAGAGAACCGTGGAACTTCGCACCGTTGATAGCGAAGAGTAGTTTGGCCATACAGTAGTAGAAAGGCCGGATCGAGCGATCAAATTGGCGGCCGTAATGGCCAATTTGTGCCCTTTTTTGGTGCCTTTTTTGGGCAAGCAAAAAAGTACAAGAAACGAACAAATGAACATTGAATCGAACTTTTGAGGGATCAAATTGTTCCCCGGTTAAAATTTAGTCGGACAATAATGTTTTTTTATATATTTATATGGTCATTTTCAATTCTTACCAATTTTTCATTGTTCCCTTCATCCTTAATAAATAAAATAGCTGGAATCATGGACTATGAATATTATTTAGAAAAATTTAGAAAATCGGCTGATCAACTAAACAAGGAAATGCTAAAGGAAAAGCATCTTGATATCTATGTTGGCGTTACTTTAAACTCGGTCGTTTTGAAGTTGTATAAAAAAGAATGGACCAATGACAAAATTGACCCGATAAATGCAAAGACAAGAATTTTTTTTGCTATTTGGGTAAATGATGAAACCATAAAACGGAACAAGGTATTTTACAATATTCACGCATTAAAACTCCGGGAATTGAAAGGATATTCAATTACCAGCCGGGACTTTGCGAACAGCTTTAGGGAGGATTTTATGAAATTTAAACAGGATTGGGAAAATGTGAGCGTGAAGTTTGGACCATTAACATTAATGGAAGGTTGGGAACAGTTAGAACATGAAAATCTTGAAAAGCTAATAGTAAAACTTGCGAATAATTTTTCCAGTATAGCGCATTTAATTGATCATACCATAGAAAAATTTGATCGGGCAAAAATCACCAAATCTTCCCCTCCTTCCCGTATTCCCTTTTAATCCCGGCCAATAACATTTCTTGCGTGATGGCCCTGCTATTTGTTGCCAGTGCAAGAAAGCAGGCGTGCTGAACGGCGTTCATAATGCCGGAGCCGGTGAGCTCGTACTTCTTGGCCAGGCTTGTTAGATCAATTTCCCCGGATTTCGGTGCTTTCCCGGGCAGCACTTTTTCCCAAATTTGCATCCTTTCCGCGTTTCCCGGCGCCGGGAAATGTATGATCGAATGAAAGCGTCTCGTAAATGCCTCGTCGATATTGTTCTTGAAATTGGTCGCTAATATTACAAGCCCATTAAATTGTTCTATCCGCTGTAATAAATATGCTGCTTCCTGGTTCGCATATTTATCATGCGCATCCCTAACGTTTGTTCTTTTGCTAAAAAGCGCGTCTCCTTCATCGAAGAATAATATCCAATCTTTTCTTTCTGCTTGGTTAAATAGCGAAGAAAGGTTTTTCTCCGTTTCACCGATATATTTAGAGATGACCATACTCAGGTCTATCCTGAATACCGGTTTGTTCGTCTTTTTGCCGAGCAATGTTGCTGTAAATGTCTTCCCTGTTCCCGGCGGGCCGTAGAACAGCGACCTGTAGCCCGGTTTAAAATGCTGTTCTGCATCCCATTGCGATTGAAAATAATCGTGATGGTCTACCCAGCGGATAATTTCTTCAATTTGCAACTTGGTTTCTTCCGGCAATACGAGGCTATCCCAATCCAACTGGGTATCTAAATGTTGGGCTGGAAAGTTAATGCTTAAGTTAGGTAATGGAAGTTTCCCATTGATAAAATAACTGCTGAGCTCCGCGGCTAGAATCATTTTGCCATTTAAAAAGGGTTCTCCTTCCGCTACATCTTCTAACCAAAGTATCCTTTCCTTTGAAAATAAATGCTGCGGGTTAAATACATGCTGAAATTTGATTCTTTTATCGAGTTCTTGCCCTGCAAGTATAAATAAAGCGGTTTGCCCGGTAGGTAAAAAGTTGCGCCCTGATTTTGCACGAACTCCGCCTAACTGCGGAAAATCGGTAGGAGAATCAATATATGAAGCGAAAATTTCATCGTAAAAGGATGGGTAAATATGCGGGATGAGCGCTAGGAATAGGACCGTTATTTCCTGCTGGTTGAGTTGATGCCGGGCTATAAATTCACCTAAGGGCGACTGTAGTGGCAGTATAAATTCAGGAGATGCTTTCGGCGCCGTTTCCCTTCCCAAATAATGATCCATCCGCTGCTTGATTACATATCGTAAGCAATCTATTACACGGTGGAGCGACGGCAGTATTTCTATTTTACTCATATTTCTAATACTTTATAAATGCTGCCTGATAATAGTAATCCAGTCTTTGTCAATAAAATCAAGGTATGGCAAACCGCAAATTGACATGGCTACCATGATCGCTTGCTCACTTATAAAATGACATTCATCTAAATAATCCTGATCTAGTTGGATGGCTTTTATTGACCGTAAGTATCCTTTCATGATTCGTACAATAGCCCAATGGAAAACAGTGTTGCAGCTAACGCAATCCCATATTTCTAACAGGTTTAGACCATGCTTTTCACCCTGGCTTAACTTTTTGTAACCGGCGCTTTCCATCTCATCCATCGAAGGGATATGAATAAAGTCCCCAACTTCGAGGTAATCCAAATTGCTGCTTTGCATCCGTATCCCGGTCGGTATAGTAACCTGTACCAGCACTTTACAGTTGGGACAAATTACATCGCCTACAAAAAAATCCCTTGCTATATTCGCGCTGTTCATATATGAAAACCGTTTGAAGAAATATAAAAGCTACCTGTTAGCCGAAGACCAATCTACATACAGTAACTGTGCCGTCCATGGGAATTTAACCAGGCTATAGGACCAAGGTATTTGTTCTAACAAAATATCTACAGTATTAGCTTCCACGATTAGTTGGTGATGATTTTGGAGGATCAGCTTCCCCGGTCTTTGCAGGAAGGTTTCCCGCAGCCCTTCAGCCGAAGTATTTTTTAATACTTCCCAATGCGCTATAGCGGCATTTAGCAAGGTAACAGCCTCTTCTTTATCCCGCTCCTTTAACTTAACGAACCGTTCTATAGGTTGCCGAATATGCATGCCACATAAGTATTTTTCAAAAAGCAGTTCCTGCTCGGGGGCATATTCGTTCCCCGTTGCCAGGTAATGCAGTAGATGTACGGCATATACCTGGGATGTTGCATTTGTAAATTGTTCCCCTTCCAATAGTTCTGTTTCTTTGAAATAATATTGGATAAACGGTTGCAATAGTATTAGGCCAGCATTTCCGATAATAAGCCCGCTATCCTGAACGGGGTCATGAACATACTGTTCGAGTATTGCATCGTTGGATAATACCCTATCATTTGCCTCCCTGTTTTCTTGTAATGATTGTTCGGTTTTCATCATGGCATGATGAAGTATGCTGGCGGTACCTATAATTTCTGTCGAAACTTGTATATATTTTTGTATAAAAATCTCTATAAACTGCTGTTGGATTTGTCGCTTAGAAATTGTTGATCCAGGCCTGTCTACCGCTAGTAGCCATTGATTTACTTTGGGAAGGAAGTTCATGCCGCTCAACCATTCTAATAAAGAGATATTGAACTCCCAGCTAAATTGCTTGGAAAGCCTTTCTACGGCTCCTGCATGCGATTGTAAAGCTTCCCATGTCATCGCTTTCCAAGAATGGGAGGCATTCGCTAATTGATCCAATAGAAATGTTTCCGAAAAATAATCTTGCCCCGAATGTGCAAACCATGGCAGGTAGCCGGTTTCCAGGAAATGGCAGAATATTTCCCAATTGCTGTCCTTTAATTCCGGCGTTGCATGGGCTCCCAAGATCGTCCCCAACTGGGAATACGCTGATGGATCCCGGGCTATTGCGTCCAGCATGGCTGTAATAACGGAGCGTGTTAGTACTGCCTGCCAATCATCTAATTTATCGATGTCGAGCACTACGTCTACCCTTTCCAGTCGATGGTAATCCGCTCCCTGTTCATCACATAAACATTTCATTTGCGGCAATAATATATCTTGCAGGTAGGCCGAAACTTCCGTGTAAAAGTGATTGGCTTGCCCGCGATCAGCAACGTTTACTTGTACGTTTACCGCGTGAATAATATGCGATAATTGTGGCTCCATTTACGGTTGTTTTTTATACCGGAAGCGATTTTAATTTATCAAGTATTTCCTTGATCAATTTTTCCAATTCGTTATCTGACCAAGCTTTGCTGGATAAATATTCTTCGATGAAAATACCCAGGACATTCTTGCCGTTAATGCTACCGAATTTTTCTTTAATGCTTTTCGGTATCTCTCCCAGGAATGTTTTCAGTATTGCCATCAGCATCTCCTTACTATTATTGTCAACCTTATCTGTGCATTTAACCAGGTTAATACTTAATTCGATCATCGAGCGGATGATATAAGTAACAATTATCTGATTGATACCATCGCTGAAGTTACTTGCATAACATTCTTTTAATAATGCTATGATTCTCCTGTATAACTTTACTTGATTACTTGGAAGATTGATATCGAATGTGCTGCTATTAACCGCGTTAAGGATATTTTGAGTTTCCGTGACGACCGGTAAGAGTAACTTGTACTCCGCTGTTCCCTGGATGCTATTGAGCGCTTTCAATACCCTGGCAGAACTAAAATATTGCAGGTCTTTAGTTGCCTGCTCTTTGACTAACTGGGAGCAGGTATTGGGCTGTTCGCCTGTTGGTAGTGGTACAGTACCTTGTTTACTACTACCGCATGAGGGGTTTACCACTTCAAGTGTCACCGGTATGCTCTTCAAGCCTTGCGCTATCAAATTTTGGTAATTAAACCGCATTGTAAACGGCAGCTCGTTATTGCTGGAATGTGCCTGGCCATCGCCAAATTTCCAGTGGTAGGTATATCCCGGTAATAATCCAGGGTTGCTCAGGTTGTTAAATGTTGCTTCCAGGAATGGTGAGCCGGGTATCAGGTTGATATTTGTAACGCTGAAATTAGCTGTAAGGCGTTTATACACCGTCACTTGGCAATCCGTGGCTTCCCCGTTCACGGTAAAATGAATGGCAGTGCCGTAATTCGCTACCAGGGACGGATTAAATTGGTATTGGTTATCCCCTATTTTCTCAACAGATTTTTCTTCTGTTGTAGCTTTTACTTCGCCGTTTGTTGGGCTTACAGTAAATGCTACCGGGTTGCTATCATGGCATATAACGTTTACCGGCAAAGAGAGGCTCACGGGGCCGCTAACTTCGTATTGCACGTTGTCTTCGGCGCTATCACTGCAACCGGAATTGATGGCATTCAGCTTGATAGGAATGTTGCCATCTATCTTTAACCTTTTTAATACTTCGCGGTTATAAGTTACCGGTACTACTTCGCGGTTGGTCTTGCGTTCAACCGCCCTGCCGTCGCCAAAGTCCCAATCGTATACAAATTCATCCCCGGAGTCTTCGTTACTTTGATTATGAAATTCGACTTTAAGTTCTTTGTCATTAAGCTCGATTATTTCATATGTAAAGGCTGCTTGCGGGTGCTTATATACGGTGATTTTACAATTGGTTACTTGGTCATCTATCGTAAATGAGATAGGTTGCCCTAATGTTGACGCGGGAACTTTCGCAGGGTTGAAGAATACATTATTGCCTTCAACAGTTATGGTATCTTTTAATGCATCGGTAGTTTTTACAGTGCCGGTCGCCGGCTGTCTTTGAAATAACAGCGGTTCTTCATCGGAACAAGCCGTGGCTTTTGGTAAGCTAAGGTTATATGTTTCCCGGGGCAATATAAATGTCATAGGAGGACAATCGCTACAACATAAATATGGTAACGTGAAATCTGCCACCACGAGGTTATCGGCTAAAGCTGCTTCCTCTTCCCTATTTAACCTGGCACAAATTTCCTTGATATACCGCAAAAGCGTTTTATCAAATTGTTGTTCTTCTAAACTTCCGGTTTTTATCCTATGTTCTTTTTTATAATTGTCAACTTCTTTTTCAAAGTTTATTTTTCCTTGATTGCTGACCAGGTAATAGGCAAATTCTTCAATATCGCTGATGGGGGCGCGCAAATTAAGGGTATCTTCGTTGCCGCGGGCGGCAAAGTTGGTAGCCCTGGTAAAATCGATCCCCTTGTCACGGTATTCGTTAGCATATACAAGCACGAATGTTCCGCCGCGGTGTACGCCGGCCTTATGCTCTAAGCCTGGATGCGCCTTGGCATAATTTGCAAATAACAAACTATCTAATATTTTCTTTTTACGTCTTTGAATTTCTTCCAAGAGACTTTCAAGTTTTTCCGCCGCGCAACAATTGGCTATCAACTGTTGTAGGATAAAGATGTAATAACTTTCAAAGCCGTTCCTTGTATAAGTACTTTTATTGAGGATATTGTCTAACCTGGCCCTTAAGGTTTTGGCATACTTGCATAAAACCTTCATCCTATTGATATACTTACCGAGCAAATCTTCATTAATATCAATAATATCGAAAGGTCTTAATTGTGAAGCTTCCGCTATATTGGCTATTACATAAATGGGCGCTTCATAAACCAGCAATTTTTCATCATCGCTCAATAATGCAAGACGTTCATCACCCGCGGTGGCCTCCTTGAGTTGCATGATGTAGTTCTCCGCAGAATACTTCAATTCATAAGGATTTCCGGCCATATAAATTCCGATCGCTTCATTTTCCACGACCAGGTTATCGTTGACGGTTTTATCTACAACATACACTGTTTTACAGAATGGTTGATCTTTATCAATATTTGTACTCAAACGTGATTTGACACTGGTATCATCCATATTTGTGTTGATGTTTAGGCCGCCGGGGGATTTTTCAGTTCCTGTTTCGAGTGAGTTGATATTGGTATTGATTCTTAGGTGTGCCGTGTTTCCGCCCGTGTTCGGTTCTTCGCTTATCAACCCGAGGCTGCTGTTATTAGCGGCCACCGCCATGTACTGGTAAGGTACGGCGGTGTATAATGTCAACTGCGAATGGAAACCTTTATTGCGGTTGCTATTGAACCCGCTAAAAAACTTAGTCACGCTTGCATATAAACAATTTTGCTCTACCAGGAAGGCTTTCAGTATGGCCTGTAGATCTTCAAACTGGCAATCAAAATCATTGATGTTTATATCTTTTATGTTACCGGATTTATTAATTCTCAATGCTATGATATCAAAGGCGAGGCTGTGTTCATCGCGCGATTTAATGATATTGCTAAAGGCAGTAGCCAGGGGTTGTCCCAGGTGTCCTTCAACCCTGTAAAAATCATTTTTATCTATATCGTATTCCAATGGGTTCAAAGTGCTGTCAATTCCGAACCCGTACTGGTTAGCATGGTAGGATAAGTTATGTTTTTGCAAGCCTTTCCGGGATAGCTGGTAGTTCCAATGATCAATCATTCCAGCTACTTCCTTGAAATAATAAGGAATGGCGCGATGTTCGAGCAGGTGTTTATAGTCTAATGACGGTGTAATACGGATATCGCGGGGCTGGTTAGTAGCCTGGAATCTTTGAATCATACCTATCAACCTTAACCAGAGGCTTTTACTGCGTTTTATTCCATCCCTGCAAGATGTAACTGCCGGGGAAGGATAAAATTCATGGCGGTAAGGCGCCGGAATGCTGCCGGATTTATTGACTTCGCCCAGCATAATATGCTTTGGGAAAGCAAATTTATCCGGGCAACAAATAGGTAAGCAGCCAGACAGTGCAGCTCTTAATTCATTATAAGTAACGATGATATCTTTATAAAAATCATAAACATATTGCGCCAGGTAAATAGGAACCTGGGCTTCCAGTGCTTGGCTCAACTTGTTTATCAAAAGAACTATATTCTGCTGCTGGTTGGCGTCTAAAATGAACTGGTAGGACCCGTACAATTTTTGAATCGCGGCAATCAAGTTAGCAGCGCCCAGTTTCGCCGCGCCGAGATAATCTTTCGCAAGCATCGTGGGATTGGCTGTGTTAGTACTGTTTAATATGATCCTCTTCGCTTTTAATACGGGGAGATCGGTTTGCGATTGCTGCCCCTGATGATAATTTTTATAGATGGAATCAGCGATTTCTTCAGCCGCCGGGTCACGGTTGATTACCTGTTCCATATCTTCTTTTGCCAGGAGTAATACCTTGATATTGGCTATTTGATGTGGCCCCTGGTTATCGCAATCTATCGCGCTGCATTTATCAGGATCTTGTAAATAATATTCTAAATATAACAACGCAACCATATCACCCAGGTTCTGTTGAGTGCCAGCGGTAAATGAAGTTAAAGGTTTAGATTCTAAAGGTAGTTCTCCATGCTCGTCCGGGATAACGAGTTCCCAGAGCGGTATTTGGGCGCCACCGGGCCAAAATGGATCGTAAATGGGATCATTCGTGCCCTTTTTCCGGTTAGAATAGGCTTTGAAATGATGGAAGGTGGTCGGCTCCATCCATAGCAAATCGCCGTCCGTGGTTACGCCGCAACCTTTGCTGATACTTATTGATCGCGGGTTGTTTTCAAAGCTCAATACCAGGCCGCAGACCAATCCTACACCTACAAGGTAGGTACGTGACATCCGGTCTTGGTCTTCAAAATAATGGATAATATCGTTCAATTGTTTCTCGGTGAGTACCTGGTCCTTGCGGAAAGCATGGTAATCCATCGATATTTCTTCCAACATCAAAAATTGATTGGTAGCCATGGTAAATATTATTTTTACTCGTAAAAAACTTGTTATTCATTTTCCGGGGCAACTTCGAGAGAACCTAAGTTCGTTCTACCCAAAATCACGGGGTTTCTATTATCCGTATCGTCATCGCAATCAGCTAGTGTTCCTGTTTCATACACGGTGTATAAATCTTCAAGGAGTTCTATAAATTTTTTCAACTGTGCATCGGGCACTTGTTTCATAGGCTCGGCTCTCTCTATACGTGTTGTAAGCCAAAGTTCGTATTGCTCTTCGAACTCCTTCATCTGGTCGATGCCTATAAAACATATTCTTGGTAATATATGCGCCGGTGTTTCTAAGCGGATCATCCTTTCGGCATATTTCCGGAAATCCTTGTTGCGCAAACGCATGCTATACCCTGGTAAAATAACCGCTATGCGGTAAGAGTACGGATCCAGGGGGCGGCAATAATTCCCATTTACATCTATGCATAAAGGCATAAATGTATCTAGTATCATGCCACCGGGGGGCGTATTATCAGGGCGTAGTAAAATATGCTCCACCACGTACATCCCTTCTAATCTAAATTCATCAGTGAAGTAGGTAATATACCCGTCAATTGCTGTTTCAGCATTGCTAAAGACGCCGCTATCGATCTCTCCCGGTAAAACGGGGAATGTACTGTTTGCCGTAGCGACTACCGCGTCATTGCTATCAACTAAATCTATGCTAACAAGGGACTGATCTGCTGAAAGTGATACACGGTAATTGTCCCTATTACAAGCCAGTATCGAAGCTAAACCCATTTCTTCATAGGCTTCAATTTCCGTGGTATGTATCCCTGTTCCGGAGAAAATGCCGGTTCCTGCCTGGTCGATAATCCAGTTGAATTTTGACAATGGATCGGCCGGTGTTATTTTGAAAATATCGTAATGTAATTGAGATAGTGCTTGTCTTTTATAATGATTGAAGCCTAGCAACCTGGAGATTCTTTTCTCCATACCGCTCACGTTCAGGAGTCGTTGAGCCGGGGTTTTCTTATTATAATAATCCAGCGCATCTCCCCTGTACGTACTCATGTTTTTATAATCGTTATAAAAATTTCTTTTGTGTTGGATGATGGCATGATCATAGTCTTCCCCGTATATCCGGTGTAATAAAAATACGTATTCGTTAAACGCTTCAGAAAATCTGGCCAGGAGATGATCCAGGAATTTATTCTTTCTTTCGACATAATTATCTAACCCGGTTTGTTGCATCAGCCAATCCAGGCTGTTTTCCCAATCCCCGGCATCTTCATAAATATCTTCAATACCCTTGATTCCTTTTACAACATTATTAAAATAACTTCTCTTGATATCGCTATTCGCGCTCAATAATTCTTTTACATTAGCTAATTGCGAGAAATAATTTGCTAAAATTTGATCGAAAAACAGTAGGTATGCTTTCAGTTGTTTGGCCAATGCTTTTCTTTCCGTGGATGCCGTTTCCGGAAGGCCCGCTTGGCTGATGCCGTAAGTTTCCGGCAGGTGATGCTGCATGGTACCGTAATTCGAAATATTTCGATATTTTCCCTGCGGCATGGGTAAATCTTCTATTTCTTTTAATGATTGATCTACTTTAAAAGCATCTTTTAAGCCTTGTAACTTTACTTGTGCTTCCAGTTTTTTAAGCTCTACCGGGATAACATCCTTGTAAAAGTTGATGACGGAATTGGTCATGCAGAGAACCGGCTTATGTCCCGGTTTAACACAAAGCAACCATTCATTTTTACCCAGTATTTGGTTGATATTAAACGGATCCAGTTCATCGCATCCGCAAAAGCCAAATTGCAGGCTTTTTACCAGCTTTACCCCCGGGATTTTCATGATGATTTTAATAATGTCCGACAATCGTACCTGTTCCCGTAATGCTGCGCTTGCTACTTCATCCATATCCACGAAACCTTTTTTGTAAAAGTGTGCTTCATCGGGAATCGGGTTCCCGGTAAGCGGAATATCATAAAAATCGAATTGCGGGCCTTCGAAGATTTCATCCGAAGTTTTGCCTTTAGCCTGCATCTCCTGCAAGGTGTAAAACCGGATCGATGGCGAGAGGTAATTTTCAATGGCATAAATAATCATCGCCCAGGTATCTTCAGGATCTGCCTGGGGTTCTAATTCAATTTCCCCGCATATGACAATTTCCTGCGTCGGTACTTCGCGGATGTTTACTAAGTCCTCGCATAGATTCCGGAAATGCTGATAAATCGATACCACTTTAGATTTGATATCATCCAGGTTGGCGGCATATTCCGGTTCTATATCTAGCAGTATATCGTAAAGCCCATTCAGCTCGAAGGAAAGCTCTTTCCCTGCGATCGGCAATTCATACGCAGCCGCGTATCGTAAGCTGGGTGGTTGCGTATTGTAGTTAGCGATGATGCTTTGCTTGGATTTCTGCAACCATGCATTTTTAACGCCTTCTACCCTGGTAAAGAGTGAACGGTAATCATTGGGCGTCACCGGTGCATTCGGGAAGATATTCAAGGCTGAAAGAAACTGGCGGTGCATCTCCAGCACATTGTCTTTTTCGCTGGCTAGGATATCCTCCATGGGCATATTACAGCGGTACTGTAAATCGGTGATTACCCAGCACAGCAATTCCAAGATGGTGATCCCTGGGTCATGCGTATTATAATCAGTCCAAATTTTACTGGCCAGCTGCTCGATATGCTGCATCCCGGCCTCCCGCAGCCACGCGTAATCTTTTCCCAGGTCGGGACTAATTATTTTGGGTATGGTTAGTGTTTCTTTCATGGACAAACTGGGGGTTGAATAGGCGTTACCTGGTGTGTTTTATAAGTTGTCAATATGGCCCTTGAATTTTCAGCTATGATCATATCCTGGTCTATCGAGCCTATTTTCATATTGTACATTTTGAAATCGGTGATGAAGTCAACATATTTCAAATCTTCTATATATGCAATCACCTTGCTTTTATATAATGTTCCTCCGAATTGAATCGAATTGTGCTCCCCGAAAGCCCAGGGGGCTAAATAATGTTTTAACGCTTCCTGTAAAATCTTGAGATAAGTATTCGGGTCGTACTGGGGATAAAACTTCACTTTGAAGTCGAACTGTATATTTTCAAATTGGGGGTTTTCAGCTTTACAGTCGATATGGAAGCCGATTTTTCCCTGTAGGAAATTTTCAATTTCCGTAAGCATATTTTTGCTGACCCGTGGTTCGTAAATGTTATAGATATTTTTATTCCTGGTGTCCGGGATGGGTATAACCCTTACAAATCCCGGCGCCAGTTCGAAATTACTGGACGTGTGGTTCAGGCATTTTACCTTGTAAATATTCGGGAAATTTTGCAATACCAACCTTTCATAATCCCAAATCATGATAGCGCGGTTTTTATGCCTTAACCTTTCACTGACCCTGGTATAAAATTGCGTATCATTTTCTTCCGGTCTTCCTCCAAAGGAATTAAACGGTTGTTTTAGCTCTTTTACTGCGGACACGCGGTTGATTAATTTACTAATGGTGCCGGCAGGCAGGGCTGTAGATAAATGCGTTAAGTCATTTCCCTGGTTAATAAATCCCGCTTGAACGGTTTGGGCGATGATATCCAGGAATTTACACACTGCATCGTAGGGCATCCCCGGGGGTAATTGTGCCCGTAACCAGGTAAGGTTTCCCGGGAAGAGCGTATTGTTCGTCGTGGTTTCAATAGGCAACTGTAGCTGGATGATTCCGGGTTTGAGGAAGTTATTGGTATCGTTCGCGATGATAAAATCCCTGTTTAAGAGCTTCCATTCATTGTTGCAGAGAACGGACCATTCAAGTGGCGCGCTTTCTTCAAACATCGGCGCTTCGGGGTTTTCGCTCCCTTCGGCAACTTGGCAGAGTAGCCGGATAGATGTTTGCGGGATAGCCCCGCTGATACCTATAAACAAGTTTCCTTCCGATAAATATACCGGTACTGCCGGGATATTTTGCTTGTCTTGCAAAAATTTTGCTTGCTCTTTTAGAAATACATGTTGTTCCGCTTGACCGAATGGCGCTTCATGGAAATATTGAATATTTCTCGATTGATAATTTTCCAGTTTAGAAGAATTAGATTGTATGCCGATATTAAACTCGTTTTCTTCTCCCGCTTCATAATTTAAAGTGATCGAAGCGATCGTCGGCGTATAAGGCTCCTTGGGTATTACAGCGCCTGGAATCCCCATGGCAGCAGAATATAAAACCGGGTATACCGAGTGAAAAAAATCCTGTTGCAGCTGTAAGCGCAAAAAATTATCCTTGGTATTTGCCCCGAAGGCTTGTTGATTGAAATCCGTAATCACGAAACCGGGGTTAAATAAAGGGTAATTGAAAGTGTTATTTACAGGGGAAGATTGTATATAATTTTGTAAATAGGATTTATTACTATTGAACCCGGTAATGAATAATTGCAGCCAGCCATAACTGAGGTTCAGGATACTATTCCCGCCGCCGGGCGTAATTTCCATGGCTCCCGTTGCGAATAGGTTCCTTTCCTGGGCCGTGGACCAGCGGTTGTTCTTGATATATGCGAGGTCCACTTTAAAATAATTATCATTCACAACGATCTCTTGCGCCCCGGAGGCAGTTGATAAGTTATTGCTGCTGTTGACAACGAGATCGTATTTATTCCGGGTGAATTTTTCACCCATATATCGATCCCTATAAGCAGTATAATGATCTGAAAGATTACCCGGCTTATCTTTCCAATCGATGTTTAAGGAGAGCTTTTCCCATTTTTTTTGGAATATTTCGGGGCTGCCGATATAAAAATTCGAACCTTTCTTGGGCATCGGCCCAAAAGGTAGGAAGGCTTTCGCCGGATCAAGTTTTCCCCCGTCATTTTCAATAGTAATTTCCTTCATCCCGCTAACGGCAACATTGATTTTAATTTTCTTGATGCTTGCCTTGCTTAATTCCTTATATGTTTTATAGCCGGCACCAATGCCGGTTTCTAGCAATACCCGTAGCACCGGCCTATCGGTGTTGAAACGTTCTTTATGCAGCGCGGCATCATAAGAGACAATGGCTTTTTCAGCGCTATCGATGACCAGCTCGAAAATTAGCTTCTGTTGCCCGGCAGTTGGTGATTGGACGATATCTAAAGTAGAAGGGGTAATCCAACCCTTTTCGCCCGTGATAAATATTTTTAATTGATCTTCTAAGAAATTAAACCTGCTATAATTAACGCCGGAATTTGGAAAATTAAAATCTATACTAACGGTGATTGTTCGCTGCCCTTCTTTCATCAATAACACCCCGGATGCGATCGCGAATCCCAGTTTAGCATCCGGTAGGCTGATCATCGCGGCGCTATCTTTTTCCAATGGAACATTCTCGAAGCCGAAAGGATACCATGTTGGGTTTTCGGGAAGTAAGGCGGTGCCATTCCCATCCAGGGAATTAGCAACCTCGGCGGATCTCACAAATTGATTATCCTTATGAATAATAGATTTTAAAGCGGATACTTTCGCCGGGTATATTACGGGGTTATCCTTGATGATGTAATTTCGCGGGATGCTTTTACTGTCCTTCCCGGCATCGAGCAAGCAATCATCTTCCAGCCTATGTTCCTTAACATGCTTGGCAAGTTCGAATACGATATGGACTTGATCCATAGCGGGCGCTTGCTTTCGCAATTGTAGTATATTCTTGTAATAGAAATCCAGGTGCTGTTTCGTTAAACTATTCATTTGTTGTTGTGGTTCCTTCATCAACAACAGGAAAGACAGAAACAGGGCGAGGTGGGGTTCAACAGCGGCGCCGTTTTCTTCTTGATTGACGGAAGCAAGGAAATGACTGATTTCTTCTTCAGCCACCATAAAACTCCGCCAGTCACCTTGCGCGTTCAAGTTATTCCCAACATTAAAATAGGCTACCTTGTAGGCATAATACCAGGCAAAGTGCATCCAATCCGCCGTGCTGAAATCATGGATCCGTGCATAAGACGGGTCCAGCGCTTCCAACATCCGTTGGAATTGACTGGTGCCATCGCGTTGTAAGGGGTTCTTGGTTGGACAATTCATTTTGCTCATGGATGTTTAGCTTTTCACATTGGTGCCTTCATTAATATAATAGGGGTAAACATAGTTATACCTTGAGTTCGTAGTGCGAACCATGTATTGAATTTCTATATTCAATACGCCTTCGTACTGGTTACCCGTGTCTATCTCGATTCCTTCCAGCTCGATCCTGGGTTCATGGTACAGGATGGCGTTCTCGACGAGGTCCTTAACATAGGTCAGCATGGTAAGGTTCATACTCTCGAATACCATATTGTCGAGGTTACAACCAAAGGTTGGCTGCATGACCCGCTCGCCTAATTTTGTAGATAATAAGATGGATAAGCTGCTTTCAATATCTGCTTCTTCTTCGAGCATCACCAAGCCTTTAGCTGCTTTATCAAATTTTGGAGGAAAACTCCAACCCCTTCCTAAGAATGCGCGATCTTGTTCCATATGCTGATGTTTTTATATTAACCGATTAAAACTGTTGGGCAACCGGCCACGATAATACCACCGTGTGCCGTGCTATCACCCATCCTGGCTGCCGGTTGACCACCTATCAGTACCGTGCTGCTACCCATTACAATTGAATCAATAGGCCCGGTACAAAGCGCCATGCTGCCAACAGTAGCAGCAGGTACCCCCCCGATAAATACTGCCGGTGTTCCCGGGGGTAAGATGGGCCCCCCAACGTGTGGTACGACACCCGATACGAGGGGACAAGTATGCATATCTGTAATTCTTGCAGCAGGAGGCATGATATAATGAGTTTAATTAATTCTTACTATAGCGCCTTGAATCGTTACGGTACTACTCGATACAAATTCGGCCCCGGCGGAGCCTTCAGCGCGTAAAGTTGTATTAGCCTTGGACTCGATCTTCAAGGCTTCCAGGTTATAATTGTTACTGGCTTTTAGTTTCATGTCCTTGCTACTTTCTATATTAATGCCATCCTGGTCCAATATGATTTTATTGCCGAAATCGTCTTCCAACTTGATTATTCCCGCATCATCATCGAGTATGAAAAATTTGCCTTTGGGTGTTTCAAGTGTAAAGGATGATTTTTCATCATTAAATATCATTTTCATCTTGCTCCTTGTCACGAATCCCTTTTCATGGTTGTCGTCTGATGCCGTGAGCGGCGCTGGTTTGGCGCTGCTGTTCAACATGCCGAGCACAATCGCTTCCCTCGGGTCATCATTGAGAAAACCAACGATGACCTCATCCGATATTTCGGGTAGGAAGAAGGAGCCCCTGTCTTGCCCTGCATCCAAGGTGCATACCCTGGCCCAACAACCTTGTTCATCTTTATTGATAATAGGCAAGTACAACTTGATCCTGTTCTTGCCGTCGGGATCACCTTCCAGTTGTGTAACGATGCCGATTTGTAATCCCGTGATCCCCGGTACTAAACCGGCGGCAGGGTTATTTTCATTATTATAATTCTTGGAAAACCATTCCGGGTCAACTCCAAGTTGGGCATCCGTTTGCCACTCCCCGGCGCTAATGAAATGCCGGATTCCACCCACGAAGCACTTACCGTTAAAGCGGTCGCCAACACCGCCTAATTCAATTGTTTTGCCTGGTTTTACCGCTTCGGTTCCCTTGAATTTTACCCTTCCCCGGACTTTTGCAGCTTGATGTTTTTCCCAGAAGCTACTACCCCATGTTTGCAATTCCTCAGAATTGATGTCGCCACCATGTTGCAGGACTACTTGCTCCGCATCCATGACCTTTGATAAGTCCCCTGCCTCAATATTCCCGTTTAACTGGATACCGGGATCGCTAATCTCTACCTCGGTAATAGCTTGGTCATCACTACTCCATGACCTGGTTAGGACTTTTTTATATTGATAACGGGCATCTATATCTGCATCCAGTTCCAAAATAGTGGCGCCGTAAACGAGTGAAATGATGGGATTACTATTTAAATCCGGTTCTTTAATTTGGATGTTACCATCATCGGCTATCACTACTTTTCCCGCAACATCTGCACGGGTTAATATGAAATCCCAATCAGTAGATTGGTATTGGATGATTTGTTTATGGTTAATATCAGTTGCTTGAATGTCGGTGCCGAGATTATAAGGCCGTAGTAATTCGCTGAAAATATCACTGTCTTTTACCCCTTCGGAGAAGTACTTGTTTTTTTTAACCCCTGTAGCTTGGATGATTTTATCCCTGCATTCCACGATAAGTATGGAATTATTGCTCCGTATTTTTACTTGTTGTTTAACGATCAGTCCTTTGAACAGCGTTTTATTATCCGAATCGTAGCCGGCCAGTATTTCTATTTCATTTCCCGGAATAAATAAGTTGCCGTCGGATGTTTCGAATTGTTCTTCGGCAGGGTTACCATCGATCAATACTACTTTAGCCACCGGTATCCGGTTCAGTTCTTTCTGTACGAATATCGATTCAACCGCGATGGTAAGCGGAATGGCTGCATTGTTAATTTTTATTTCAAAACTAACAACGGTAGCGGCAGTATCGGGTAATATTGTTCTATCTTCCGGCATTATAATTAAGCTAAGGGTGGAAATTTGATTTTATCAGCAGGTTGTATTTCCCGGAAATTATCGAGGCCGTTAAATTTTGCCACCTCGATATAGTATTTAGAATCACCGTATATTTCATAACACATCAATGGTAATGTATCTCCTTGTTTGACAACCCTTACATGTGTTAGATCCGGCGATTGAGCATTTTCCCTGTTAATTCTTTTAATATCTTCTATACAACCCATGAAGGTAGTCCTGACAACAGCCCTTAGCGGTAATCCCCTGGGGTCAAATAATTTGTAGCTGATGTCCATATTCTGCAAACAGCCATCGAATTTGAGCGTACCCCAATAGAGGCTCACGAAACGTGGCCTATGCTTGTTGCCTTTATATTCTACCGTGAGAGATTTGAGTTGATCGATATCTTCCTCGACACCCAGCAATCCCGGTGGTTGATCCGTGATGACCCCTGTCCTATCAAAGAGCAATTCGAAATCCATTTTATCCGGTTCGATCTTGGAGAATTTGGGTAATTTTCCCGTGGTACCGGGCGCCTGTTTTTCCGAGTATTTGATTTCTATTTTCTTGCTATATGTATCGGGGTTAATCAATACATCCATTTGCCCAACAGGGATGCGGGTTTTCGGATCATCAAATGATATGATTTTCAGTTTGGTCATAATTATCGTTCTTGCTTATTTCTCAATATTTCCATCACCTGTTCTACGCAGGTAGCGATGATTTCCTCGCGGTCGTTTTCGCCCGTGGTTGTATTTGTGTTCCGTGATTGGTTCTGCATGGAATCCTGTTCCGGCTGAACCTGGTTTACATTAACACGGATATTGAGTTCGCGTATTTCAACTGGCATTTACTTTATCTTTAACGGTGAAATATTGGTATTGTAATTCGATGGTTTCAATCGCCAAGGCATTTTGTTCGGCATTGAGATCAGAAATGCTCCATTTTTTCGGGAATGCTTTCACGATATTCCAAACCATCAGCTCCTCCCCTTCGGGGTTTAGTAAAGTGACCGTTAGATCTTTCGGTGTGATCAATCTCTTGAAGGGATTATCGGAGGCCATATTAGTAATGGCATATATATTGTCGATTACCCATTTCCTAAGACTCTTGCTTTGTATCAATCCTTTTTTAAGTACGAGGTTGGGGTACTTAGTACGGATAGGCAAAGCATATTCAAATCTATTTTCGCCACCTTCTTTCCGGTTTTCTGTTTCCAACTCCACGTTTAAACCGGCAACGCTTTGAAACCGGCTATCGCCATCATCTTCGTTGCCGCTTCCGAAGGCAACCCTGAAGTAAAAAGCTACCGCAGGGTATGTTTTCAGGTAATGTTGTTTGTTGTTTGCAGCCATAATTAACCATTATCAATTACGAGCCCTTCATGGGCAATTTCCAATGTTTCGATAGCTGATTCATTGGCATCTGATTTTAAATCCGGCGATTGCACCTTCACGGGCCAGGCGGATTTTACTTTCCAAACCACTACCGGTTCGTGGTTTTCATTGAGCAAGCTAATGGTAATATCGCGGCGTTGGATGGTATTTAGCTTAACGGTATTGAACCAATCATAATATTCATTATCCGAAGCGAATACACCTCTTTTTAGCGTGATGTTCCCGAATTTTTGAAGACCCGGCATCTTGATTTTGCTATATTCCGGGCTGCTGCCTTCGCGGTATTCAATCACTTCGGTTTCTAGGCTAAGGCCGGAAACTTCGGTAAACCCGATTCTTGTACCACCCCATTCAACTAAAAAGTGGAACTTTGGTAATGGATAGTTTGCCATGTTATGATGTTTTAATTAGTTAATAGTTATTTACTGTTCCATCATTTTATGTGAAAAACGAAGGATGATGAATTCGGCTGGACGAACGACTGCCATACCGATTTCTACGATCATTAGGCCGTTCAGGATATCATCGGCCGTCATGGTTTCATCCAGGCCGATGTTTACGAAGTAGGCATCTTCCGCCTTGGCGCCTTGTAGGGCCCCGGCACGCCATTGCAATGACAGGAAGTTCTCGATCATAACGCGTACTTTAGTCCATGTGGTGGCGTTATTAGGTTCGAAAACGAAAGGTTCCGACGCTTTCTTTACAGATTCTTCTACCATGATGAAAAAGCGCCTTACAGGTACATACCGCCATTCGTTATCGTTACCGGCTAAAGTCCTGGCGCCCCATATCAAGGTGCCTTTCCCGGTAAATGCACGGATCGCGTTGATCGATTTTCCCGTAGCGGTAACGTTGAGATCATCTTGTTCCCGGTTATCGATTTTCACCGCCGGGCCGAGTACCGAGGATAAGCTCACGTTTGCCGGCGCTTTCCAAACACCCCGGCTACGGTCAACCAGTGCACAAACCCCGGCTATGCTTCCCGATGTGGGGATTGTTCTCATGGTTTCCGTTACTTTATCTGAAACGCCTTTAAAGAAGGGGTGAATTGAAAATAGCAGGTTAGCGGCATTGCTTTCATGGAATAGCGCGGCATTTAACAGGGCATCGAAGGAAGAAAGCAAGATGCCCAGTATATCCTTTTTTACATCAGCGATAATCTCCAAGCAGCCATCTTTACTGGCGGCATAATTTTTATTGCCCTGAGGAATGCTTCCATAACTAGTGCCGCCAAACCAATTTGGCGCCGCATCAAGCGGGGCGTACAAGGCATCAACTTCCGCTATCGTGCGGCCGCTTAATGTATTGTCGATCACCTTGGGATTTTTTTCGAGGCTCACCAGGGCGGTTAGCGCGGTCACCAGCTTGGGATCCGATTTTATCTTGGGAATTTCGAGCTTTACTGGTGAACTTGCGGGTAATGCCGTTTCAGCTATTGCAAAACTGCGCACCATGGTTCCGATGAGTTGCAGGTAGTCCGTCAATTTCGACTTGAAAGAAAGCGTGTTCCTTGCATCGCTTTCCAGTTCGGAAAGAAATGAGTTGATATAATTTGAACCACCGTAATACAAGCTGAGATCATTGTTCGCGATATCATTTTTAAAGGAAGTCTGAACATCTTCCCCAATATCTTTTATAATGGCGGTTGTTTCGGCAACCTGTGTATTCACTGCCCCTACGAGCGCCGTTTGATTGGCGTTTAAAGAAAATGCAGCGATATTGTTGATATCAGCATCGGCCTGGTCAATAAATTTCAATTGCCGAAAATTAACATTCACACCGTAAGAACTAATTATCCATGGATAGTAGGCGGCGCCATAGCTCAAGAAATTTACGCCTACCTGGTCCCTGAAATTACTGATAGGTTTGTTCGTAACATCCTCCTTGAGGTTGCCCTGCATGATATCCATCAATGTAAACCTATCTTTTAAGTCATTACATTGCGCCAGCGCGGCTTTTTGCAAATCGGCATAATTACTGAAATCAGGTAGATCACTTCCATCCTTCAATAATACCCCATCGGGAAAGGCAATCAGGGTTGGTTCATCAAACTTTCTCAATGCCTCGATCCCGGTTTTTAATATCCCCGCATCGATGGTGTCATCGTAACTTCCAACAGAAACGATGTAACAATCACCGCCGCCATTATCATAATATTGCCGGGCAATATCATACAAGAAAAATCTTTTATCGGGGTTTACGGTCAATATCGTATTTGCTTGGGTAAGGTCAACTTTCACCGTGTAGCTCAACGTTGGATAAGCTCCCCCAAATAACTGGCTGAACTCAAGGAAAGAAGTAATCTTGGTAGGAATATTGGATAATGAATTTAAATTACTATCCTGCGCTTTTTCGGTATAACCAACGAATGCGGGCACGGCTGTAGCTACCGGCGCAACAGACGGGGGGAACAAGGATAGTTCTTCAACGTATACTCCCGGGGTTTTTACAACAGGCATACAATTACTTTTATTGGGGTGAAGAATTATGCAGATTCAAGCATCTTGTGCGAGAAACGCAAAATGATAAATTCGGCAGGTCTAACTGCGGCCATACCTATTTCCACGATCATCCTTCCTTCGAATATATCCAGGGCAGTCATCGTTTCACCTAAACCTACATGGACGAAGAAAGCATCGTCGGCCTTGGCGCCCATTAATGCCCCGGCCCTCCATTGCAGTGTTAGGAAGTTCTCTATCATGCCTTTTACCTTGGCCCAGGTATTCGCATCGTTAGGCTCGAAAACAAATGGTTCCGAAGCCTTTTTTACAGATTCTTCAACCATGTTGTAGAACCTTCTTACGGAGATATAGCGCCATTCATTATCGTTTCCGGCAAGCGTTCTAGCTCCCCATACGATAATGCCTTTACCGGCGAAAGTTCTTATGGCATTGACAGATTTCCCCGTACCTGTAACGTTCATATCTTTCTGATCTTCATCATCGATCCTGACCATCGGTTCTTTAATCAAGGAAAGGCTTACGTTAGCAGGCGCTTTCCATACGCCCCTGGTGCTATCCACCTGGCAGTAAACCCCCGCGATGGCGCTACTGGGTGGTAAGATGATTTGTATCTTGGAAAGAGATTTTTTGATATCAAAATATAATTTGCTATTGGCGTGGTATAATGACTTGGTCAAGTCAACTCCCGGCGTCGTTTCATCCAAGCGCAACATGGTACCGGCAGCAATGCCGAATCCTGTTACGGCATGTGTGGCTTCATTGATATAAGGCAGGAGGTTAGTTCTCAGGTAAGGATAATATGCCGCGCCGTAGCTAAGGAAATTATTTCCTACCCCGGTTCTGAATGTGCTGGCCTGGCTGGCAAACGTATCATTACCGTTGGGAGCTAATACATCGATCAATACAACGCGATCCATCAATTCCCCGCACTGTTTCAATGCATCTTGAAATAAGGTATGAAAATCTCCGGAATCAAGCACCAGGGCATCGGGAAATATGAGGATAGTGGGTTCGTCTTCTTTTTTGACGGCCGCCAAGCCATTTGAAAGCTGCGTGTATTTCTGGGCAGAATTACCAGCGATATTCGTGTATTTAGCTATGCAATTTATATAGCATGGACCACCGCCATTAGCAAAATAAACTTGCAAGCTATAATACATCCTGAAGCTAAGTGCAGGTACCGTTACATCGCTACCCAATGCACTTTGGCCATCACTATTCACGATGTTAAGTGTCATCGTAGTGGCTTGCGGCATCCCGAATATTTCTTCATATTCTTTCAGCGATTTAATCCTGGTGGGTTTATTTACCAGGCTAAGCCCATTATAAGTATCATTCTCAGTATAACCGATAAAAGCAGGGATCGCCGTTTCAACTTGGGCCACCGAAGGCGGCAGTTTCGAGATTTCCTCCACGTATACTCCTGGAGTTTTATAGCTTGTAGCCATAATTGGAAAAGTTTATTGGTTAATTGATATATATTTCAGAAACAATATTGTATTGTTGCTCATTACCTGCGGGGTGCTCTGTCTTAACCATCCGGATATTCGGATTGGGCATATCGTCTACATTGACATTATCCTTGTTTTTGACAGTTACCGCGATCACGCCTTTAGCGGTGAAAGGGTGCGGCCCGCTTTCAGGTTTGTTGGTAAATGATTCGCCTAAATATCTCCATTGACTATACCTGTTCTTAAATCTTATTTCGAAGACGGGCGATCTCAACGATCCGTCGGCCCCGATTAATGAATAATCATCCGCGTTACTCCTGGCGGTGAAATCAATTATCCCTGACGGCAGTTCGGTTCCAGATAGGTTATAAAACGTTTGTTTGAAGTTATATGGAATCGCGGGGTCATCAATCTCCAGTTCGTAAACATCTGCCGGGAAATTTTGCAGTTCAATTAAAACGGTATCTGCTGCATTTTCTTGAATTATTTTGAAATTAGGTTGCAGCGTAATGCCTGCCCTGTTTTTCAATGTCACCGTGGGGTTCAAGCCGTTCTCTCCCGAAGCAATCCTGGCGAGGCGGGCTTTCCAAGGCAACAGGTCTTGACGGTTAAGATATTGCAGCGGTTTTCCTGATATCAGCGGATCATTGATCCAATCGGTACCCGGCGGTGCTTGATTGGAAGTGAATTTTTTAGCTAGGAACAATTTTGCCGGGGTATCCGCATCCGCTACGATGTCACCGGAGGCGTAAAGTTCCCCGGCATTATATTTTTTTGCGTATTGACATAAATGCGGGAATGTTTTAGGGGCATGTTGTGTCAAATTCTGCATAAAATATAGTTGCTGACCCGGGTACACTAATGGTAAAGCAGTATAATTATTAAAATAAGGATCAACTACGTTATAAGTAAATGTAAATTGATCAGCATCTTCTACTTGTATAGCCGGTATTATCTTTCCCACTACTTCAGTTGCCTGGATACCGATGAGAAAACCGAAAGGAGCTTGTTTAAATACGCATTTGTACTTGGCTAATAATTTTGAGCATGCAGCCGTGGGGGCGATCCTTATGAACTTGGCAATATCGTAGCCCCTTAACATGAATCCTTTTTCAGTATCACTCATGAGGTCGTACAAATCCGTTCCCCTATCCAAGAAATAATGGTGCAGTATCCTTACTTCCAATAACGTGTGATATGTGATAGTAAATGCCATTCGAAACTTATTTGAGGATGGATGAATTTTCCATGCTGATGGTTTTGATAATGCCCCTGGTTTCATCAATGCTTTCACGTTTCATTTCGACCATCCGGAGTTTATACATAACGAAAGGCCTTTGCTTTCCGCCCAAGGTGCTCCAGATGTAATTCACTTGCTCGAAAGAAGGGGAATATAAATCCATCACGAGATGGAAGCTATCCATATCTTTAACCTGCGTGATACTATTTTTATGTGTAAATGTATTTTTTGCTTGAAAAAAGCGGATGGTCCGCGATAACATCAGTAACGCGTTGCTATACGATTTAAAGCATGCGCTGAACAACAGGAATAAATTGAGATATACAGGTGGATTTTTGTAAATGGTATGTTCAACATCTGTTTGATAGTTGGGGATATTCTTTAGCGTGGCATCCTCGTTGATATTTACCAAGGTGATTACCAAATTATTTAGGTTCAAGAGTTCTCCCTCTTCTATCGCGGCTAAGTTTTCAGCTTTGATATAAGGTTTCACAACACCTGGGAGATCGCTGGCTGGGAATCCATCCGTATAAACCGTAAGTTGTTCTTTTAAAAATTCAATGGACTTAAAAATCATGAATAAATTTTTGGGGGTAATGCAGAGAATTATGGATACTGTAACTTCTTGACTTCCTCGATCAGTTGATTCAGCTTGGTGCTTTGTTGTTCTCTCATATCGTCTAATACGCGGGCTTGGTAATATTGAATATAAGTGTCAATATTGGTTTTCCAATCCAGCCCGGTAGCCAATAAAAAATCATGCTGGTAACTGTTAAAGTTATTCGCCATTGGATTTATTTTGGGGTCAATGCAATAAGGCTCGCTCCTGTAATTAAACAGGAACCATCACAATAAAATAATTGAATAAAACAATAGTCAGTACAGGTACTTCAATAATCAATCCTTGCTAATATTTGATTAGCCATTTTTTGGGGTGCATTAATATGGTTTTTAATTAATCTTAATCAATCCTTAATACAGTACTATTGTTTCAGATAATCCCTTTATAAATATTTCCTTGCAGCTCTCGGGGCAATTCGGGATTATAAAAGGAAGAACTTACTATTAGGAGAATTGGGGTTTTCCAAATGGGGTTCTTCTGTTGATAACAAAGTTATAGAAAAAGATTTTTATTAAACCAAGTTTTTTTCACATATTTTTTATGATAACATGAAACCCTTATGTTTTTGTTCCTTTAACTAGTTTTGTCAATAATTGATTCTAATAATGAATTGCAAATCCTTACTATTTATTTTTTATTTCACTGTAAGGGTTTTCAAAATTTATTTTACAAGTTAATTCAAGGAAAGATGTAAAGTATTAGCACTTATCTTACCACTTACACTGGATGGATTAAAAATATGGCCCGGTAGATTCCCGGGCCATTATCGAAGTATCCGCTGAATGATACTGGAATATAGCCATCATTGAATCTTGAACCGTGCAGTACTAATACCTAATTTTCCATCATCGGATGTACCTTCTACCACTACAAGATATTCCCCTGCTACATCGCAGGTATAAAACTCCAGTTGGCCCTTTCCCGATGCGTCTGTTTTAACACGCGGTTGCCAGTACAATAAATTCCGGTAATCCGGCAAGCGTTTATTATTTTGAGTACTATAATCTGGCGAATAAAATTTCTTCGGGTATTGTATGCCGTTATAGTCCATGATTGTAACATAATTGTCCAAAGGGAATCCTGCCAGGTCTCCCTTGTATGTTTGCAGGTAAACCACGCCCATCGATACGGAAGTATTGTAGAAATAGGGTCTTGCCATTACCGTTCCTTTCCTTAATTTTAGCGGATCGAAGGCGAAGAATTTCTTGTTGTTTTTAATCGGTACACCATCAATCAATACCAAGGGGTCTGTATTGAAAAATCCGGGTGAGGCCTTAGCATTGTTGAGCGCTAATAGGTGAAGCGTATCCCTCCAATTTCGTACCATAACGGTTCTCACATATTCCCTAAACACTTCTTCCATGGTCGTGAACCTCGTGTAGTCGTCCAAGTTAAACTGCTCATCAGCATTTCCGAAAAAGGGTAAACTGTCAAGCGCTTCTTTGGGTACCTCCACGCGAGCTAGGCTGTCGGAGAAATATGTATGTACGATTTGCAATTGCCGGTGTCTTTGTTTAAGCGCCGCTAAAGTTGCTTTATCAATGGAGAGTTTATTACCAAGGCTTGTATTTCCACCTTTTCTATGCACGTAAAAAGGGCTGTTAATATTAATTACGGCATCTGCCCGGCCATCTGCCGGTTGAACCACGATTTCTCCATCACCATAATACCCGGGCAGTTCCACTGCAATATTACCGTTGCGGTCGCTCCGGGTAACATAAAAGCGGGGTATTTTTCCCGGCACGGATATATAAATATCTTCATCGCGTATGGGTTTCCCGCTTGATTTTAGCGTGACTTGCCCGGTTAGAATATGACCATTTAATTCCGGCGGGTATATGAATTTTTTATCACTTCTCCCCTGCGTCTCGAATACTTGTGCCCAGTCAATGCTATTTTTCCCGGCAACGAGTAAAAGGTCATTGGCCTGCTCCATACTACCGGGTTGCCCGCTAAAGTAATACCTGGGATCTTGTTGGCTGCCCACCAGGTGCGATGTAAACAGGTAATAAGTTTCAATATCGTAAGGGTCGACACCGGTTAAGGAATCCAGCCTGTAGACTTTAACCGAGAGGTCGGCAGCGATGCCTTTACTCAAATTGTCGCTGGTGCCTAATGCGAGGTCTACTTTTTCTCTTTTGCCATATACGGCTTTAGCCGTTTTAGTATCGATGTTTAACTTGTTACCGGGCGGTTTGAAAAATAAGCGCTCTCCCACTACCTTGTAATGCTCATCCAGCACTGTTATTTCGTTAACACCGTCATACATCCAGCTGAAAGAGATATAGAAAAACGAGGAATCGCCGGTGGCGTTGCTCCTGGCCAGGTGTTTGATTTTCCCGTCGCGGTGAATAACAGCGTAGTAATATTTACTTTTAACGTTTTCATTGCCTGCAACTTTTATTTCTAATACATCATTGGTCTTGGTCGTGCCGGTATAAACGAGGGTGCCCTTTTCTTGAACTCCCGGGAATTTGAACAAAGTATCTTTGCCCCGGTATGTAACAAGTGCGCTATATTCTTGATCCTTCTGCGGGCTAAATGTAAAGGAACCTATTCCCCTATCGCCTGCTTTGAACCGTAATAGCTCTTCTCCTTCCTTACCTAGTAAAACCGCCTGCGCGGGCAGACCTTTTCCATATTGATCGTTGAAAGAAAAAGCTACGGTGGTCTGCAATCCATCTACAAGTTTATTTCCTACCGCAACGAACTTCATGCTTGTTAATTGCCTCGTAACATCATCTACAACGGGCAAAGGTTCAAAAGTATTGATGATTGCAACCGGCTTGCGAAAGAATGCTTTTTCTCCGAAATTTTGCATCCATCTAGTATAAGCGCAGATCGTGTAATGACCGCTTGGAATATCCAATGGTAACAATAAACTGCCTTCTCCCTTACCTTTATCAATCCCAATTTTCCCCTGTGCAACCGGCGCGTTGTTGCCATCCAGTATCTCAACGTATGCTACCTTGCTCATATCGGGCAATCCCTTGAAAGCCATAATAGTACAGTATAGTTTTAACCAGGCGGTTTCCCCGGCAAGGTAAGTATCCTTATCTGTTTGGACGTATAGTTGCTGTTGATAATTGGACCTATTATAATGATCTAGTTGCTCGTGTATATAAGCGAGATCCCTGTTACTTTTATCAAGTAATTGTGGATCGGGAGCTTGTGCCCCGGATATATATGGAATGATGACTATTGTTAAAATGACTGTAATCTTAAATAGGTAAACTCTCATAGTATTCGCTTCAGGTTAGTATATACAGAATGATGTATGCATTCCTTTTTTATTATGGCCAAAATTCCGGCATTACGTTCGTGCCGCCCTGGCTCCGGCAGTCGATACAATTGAAATTCCTGATCTTGCCGAGCTCTTTCTTCTGATCATCGTTATTGATATAAACCGGGAACACGTTACTGGTTGAGAAGTGCTGGTAGCGCCCCAATTTTGTAGTAGTTGTTACGGTGTCCGCCGTCTCGCAAACTTCCCGGTAGGTCCAGTTGCCCGGCCGCCCAAAAAATTGTCTTTTCTTGCTAAGCGTGGCGGCCGACATGAAACCGATCACCGTTTCCGAGGGATCTTCATCGCAGCTGATATTTCCCCGCAGCTCGCTGGGCAATTGCCCGAAGATGTCCCCGAGCTGCTCGGTTACGGCGCGCAAGTTCTTGTAATAGTCATATGCTTGCGGCGTGAGGGCATACTGTTTTAACAGCATGCTATAGCCCCAAGCCAAACGCGGATCGTTGTGGGTGAAAAGTTTCAGCGGGGCATGGTAGATTTCGTCCTGGCCGAGTTGTTCGGAGGTGGCCACGAAAAGCTGCGTGCTGGGATCTTCCTGCCAGCAGCGGTACAGCTCGATGTAATAATCGTAGCCGTTCTGCTTGATGAGGCTGTCGGTCCTGTCGAAATAAATATAGGCGATGTACTGGGAACGGTACTCGTAAGTGCCTTCGTAGCTCCAGCGGTAATACCTGGTTTCGCCCGAGGGATCGCTTGCATCCACGTAGGTTTGCATACCATCGTGGTAGCGGTAGATGCCGATGCTGTCGATCGGCGGGGTACGCCGTACCGGCACGGATGCCGACCTGTAATGCTTACCATTTGCCGTGGCGATGACCAGGCGGCAATTTTGCCCGGCGGCCAGTTTCGTGGCAATACCTTTATACTCGCCCGGCGCCGTCTCCGCCAAGCCGTAAGTTTCGGCGCCCTCGATCTCGATGCTCACCGCGGCGCCCTTCTCGGGCACCGTTTTTACCTCCTCGGAAAGCGGCACGCTGCGCGATAGCTTGATGACCGTGGTGTCTTCCCCCGTTGTAATGATGCCATCCACCACCAGGTAATCGAGGTCTTGCCCCTTGATACCGGGGTCGTAAGGATCGCGGCAGTATGCCAGTAACCAAACCGTTGCCGCTACCGCGGCTATATACATTTTCCAGTTCTTATGTAGGTGCTTCCTATCCATGGTGCTTAAAATTTGAAGTTATACGTTGCGAAGGGGATCGCGCTACCGAAGATCGAGAGCTTGTACCCGTTAACTTTACCTTCCTCCGAGATATAGTAAACGGAGTACGGGTTCCTGCGCCCCGTGAGGTTGTATACGCCGAGGGTAAAGCTGCTATGTGCCAATTTCTTCCGCTTGTGGCTACCCTCTATGTTCACGCTGAAGTCCGTCCTGAAATAACCCGGCACCCGGTGCGCGTTACGGTTGCTGTAAAGCACCCTGTAGGAGCCGCCGTAGTAATACCTTGCCACCGGCAGCGTGATGGGCCTGCCGGTGCTGTAATTGCCGAGCAGCGACATGCTGAAACGGTGCGATACCTTGTAATTGGCCACCAGGTTCACCACGTGCGGTTTATCGTAGTCGGCGGGGAAATACGCGCCGCCGTTAATCGGCTCCGGCACGAGCGGGTCGTCCATCTGCAACTCCGTGCGGGAATAGGTGTAGGCAAACCAGCCGTTGAGTTTACCGGAGGTCTTCTTCACCAGGAACTCGATGCCGTAGGCCCTGCCGTTAGCGTTGGCGATGTCCGTCTCGATATGGTCGTTGAGGAATAACTCCGCGTTGTTCTTGTAGGTAACGGCGTGGCGTATGCGCTTGTAATATACTTCCACGCTCGTCTCGATGCTGTTGTCCCTGAAATTTTTGTACAGCCCCAGCGCCAGTTGATCCCCGGTGCCCGGCTTGATAAATTCATCGCTGAGCTTCCAGGTGTCCAGCGGGCTGATCGCCGTGGTATTGCTCAACATGTGGATGTTCTGGCGGGTACGGTTATAAGCCAGCTTGATGCTGGTATTGCCGTTAAGGCTATAGCGCAGCGCTACCCTCGGTTCCAGCCCCATGTAACCCTTGATGTTGCCGGAACGTGTAACCGTATCCGTGATATTATTTACTTCGCGCGGGGCGCCCGGGATGTAGCTGTAGACATCGTGTGGCCCCAGGTAGGAGTAATAGTTGAACCGTAGCCCCAGGTCGATGGAGAGGTCGGCGCTCACCTTGACCAGGTCCCCGATGTAAGCGGCGGCATCCAGTCCCCGTTCGCCCTGCACGCCGCGGGGTAATGCCTGGCCCTTGCCCACCGCGCGGTACTCGCCGGGTTGCAGCTCGTAGCGCGTGGCCGATAGCCCGGCGGTGAGCTTGTGCGTATTATCCAGCGTGTACACGAGGTCGTAGTTAGCATGCAGTTGGGATATATTGAAACGGAAGCGGAAATCGTTCACGGTGGAGCGGTCGCTTTCCATATCGAAGTCATAGTAATCGTAACCGGCGCTGAACAGCCCGAAGGCACGGTCATTGAAGAAATGTTTCCATTTCAGCACGGCGTTGCGGTTACCGTAGCGGTAGAGCGTATCACCGTCCAGCTTGAAGCGGTCCTTGCTCCAGTAACCGGACAGGTACAGCGTGTTGCGGTCGTTGAAGCGGTGCGTGATCTTGGCATTGAGGTCGTAAAAGGCAGCGCTGCTGTTCTTGTACCTATCGTCATCGAGGAGGTTGAGTGCCCAGTCGGAATAGGTAGACCGGCCCCCCGCGATGAAGGTCGTTTTTTTGCCGATAGGTCCCTCCAGGGTGAGGTTGCCGCTGAGCGGCCCGATGCCGCCGCTCCCGGAGAATTTCTCGCGGTTGCCCTCGCGGGTCACTACCTCCAGCACGGAGGAAAGCCTACCGCCGTAACGCGCCGGTATGCTGCTCTTGTAGAGCTCGGCATCCTTGACCACCCCCGCGTTGAAGCCCGAGAAGAAACCGAAGAAATGCGAGGGGCTAAAGATGGTCGCACCGTCGAACATGACGAGGTTCTGGTCCACGGCGCCACCGCGCACGTTCATGCCCGTGCTGCCTTCGCCCACGCTGGTTACGCCGGGCAGGGTTTGCAGCACGCGCACCACGTCGGCCTCGCCCATCAGCCGCGGCAATTCCTTGACGGTCTTGATATCGACCTTCTGCATACCGACCACGGTGGAACGCACGTTGGAAGATTTCTCGCCGGAGATCCGCACTTCCTTGAGCGCGGTGACGTAATTATCCATGCGGACATTGAGTTTGCCATCCCCGAACACGCGCAGCTTGCGGCGGGTGTCGGCCATGCCGAGGTAGCTGACGTGCAGTACCCTCGCCCCCCTGGGCAGGGTAACCACGTAATAACCGTACTGGTCACTGATCACGCGCAGCGGTGTGCCTTCCACGGTGATGGAAGCGCCGCTGATACCCTCCCCGGTTTCATTATGGCGTATATAGCCGGAGAGCGTGGCCTTGCCTTCGCCGTAATGGTCGGAAGCGGTGCCTATGGTGTAGAGTTTATTGTCTTCCGAAGAGAGCCTCGCCGGGGGGACGAAAGTACCGGCGGTAGGCGGGCTTGCCGTTTGCAGGGCACTTCCCGGTAAGGTCGCTGCCGCCCCGCCCGGCTTCAGGGTGGTGGTGCCGGGGTTCATGCTGATAGCTTGGCCCACCGTGATAAAAATATGCCCGTCGTCATCGGCGGAAAAGAAGAGCCCCGAGGTATCGAAGGCGATCGAAAGCGCTTCGTCCAGGGGTTTATCCTTCACGTGAACGCTGAGGTTGATACCGGATAACCCGGCGCTATCGTAATAAAAAAATACGGGTTGTTGCCGCTCGATGGCATTCACCAAGGCGGAGATCTTCACGCTGTCGAGCTCCAGGCTGACCTTGCCATCCAGCGATTTTTTCGATTGGGCAGTAACGGCAATGCTACCGCCCACGATAAGTAATACCGTGTATAAACACTTCATGGAAAAAGTTCAATTAGATTTTGGATAATAAGTCATACAAACAATGTTTATTGCCCGTTTACATTTTCAGCATCCCCGAAAAAACCGTCGAGGTATTTCCCGATCAAGATATAGGAATAGATAGGGTCAAGGCTGATAGAAATAGCCCTGTCATCTATAAACTTGCGGAGATCCTTTTTCCGTTCTTTCAAGGCGCGGAACAAGGTGATTTCATCTTCGAAAGAGCGGTACGTGCCACCGTAATAGAGGAAGTAGGTTACCGGTACATCATCGATAAAGCTCCACACCCTGTTACCGTATGGTACCCTGCTGCGGTAGTTCTTCTGGTACCGTGCCAGGATGCGGGATTTGCCGCTGTAAATCTCCTGGTAATAACCTGCTTTTAACCCGGGAGCTGCGGGTACGTTTACGAAGCGTTTCTCATCGATGTTGAACTCGCTTACCAAGTTTTTACGCAGCGTGATTTTCGCCCGCTCATCCATGTAAGCCACGATACATTCGTCCTGCACCATGTCGTACTGCATGAGTACATCCTCGTAAGATCTGCCGTCGTACACGACACAACCGTAGACGAATTCCCCCGTTCCCATGAAGGGGTGCTTGTTGTCGTAAATTTGGGGATCGTAGTAAGAGTTGTAGGCCGGCCCATTGTACAAAGTGCTACGGGTATCGAATAGATCCGCATAAGCGCTGTACATGGCGTTGGGTGCAGCGGTTTGTGCAAAACTAGCTGTATTCCATAAGCAGCAACCTAAACCTATGACAGTATAAAATTTCATCATTCCAAGGTGTATTTATCTTTGTATTAATTAACTATTACGTTCTCATTCCAATTTAATAACCTTGGGTATATCTTAATCAAGATAAAATGGTAATAATTTGAATGTCAAATATTGAACTGTCTTTAATAGTAAATGGACAAATTAGAAAGGAATAATCTTCTCAAGATTGTTACTGGACTAGCAGGAACAAAATAACATACATCAACCCATAAGCAATTACATGCTTATTGTCCTTTGGGTTACAGGTAATGTTGCATTCGAACGGTATAAAATAGGTTAACAAATGTTTCTGACGTAATGTCAAGCTTATTTATTATTAGGTTTTGCACTCGGTTAGTGTGCTTTCTGGTCTTAAAAGTATTAATTAAATATTAAAATTTTACTTTTTTTTCAGTCTAAATCAATGATTTCTGAAAGTTTAGGAATATTATCCTGATGAAATCGTTTATAGTTAAATGGTTTAGAAATGTGCTTACTCAATAACTTTTTTTGATACCACCCTTATATTAAGGAATATATAAGCATTAAAAGGATTTGCCTCGCAATAGATTCTTTAACTTAGGGTATGTTACGCAAGTTCCACTACAACAAGTTAAGTAAAAAAAAGTAATTGTGCGACTAATATTTTCATTTTTTAAAAACAAACCCTACCCTTTTTCTCCTCATTATATTTAACTGGTATATAATTAATTTATGATGCCGGGGTGTTTTATGCTTCGTTGCTGTCTTTAGTATGCTCGACCGGTTTTAATATATATTTATTGTGAAAAGCAAACGTGATTAGCAGGCCGATACTACATCCTACTAATACCGATAACACCCTTTCAACCGATGCATCGTAAACATGCGGGCCCGTTGGGTGCGTCATTACTATGATGGTTGCAGCCAGTGCCGTTCTTGTTGCCACTTCTAATTTCAGTAAGTTGCATAGCGCCACCGTTATAATGATAGCGAAACATAACATGATGATTTTATCTTGGTGGAGGTAAAGCATGCTTAAACCCGAAATGGCGCCGACGATATTTGCCTTGATCCTAGTGATCGCTAATGACATGGCATCGCTGCCATCCGGACTTAAAACTAACATCACGGAAATTAAACACCAGATATAGTCTTCGTAATGCAAAGACTTTGAAAGTAAAACAACAATCAATGCACCTACCGTACATTTCGATGCATATACCAATATCCTTTTTACCCGCTCTTTATCGAGGTTGAGCCTAAGTCTGTTATTTTTCTTACCTTGCTTCATATCACGGAACCTTAACCTTATGCTAAGTTGTTTGTTAAATTTAGTGAAACTAAAGAAATTTCTTAATTACAACTGCTTGTATCCATGCTTATCTTTATGAAAAGATCTACCTGGTTATGCTGGGAAAAATGTAAATGGAGTAATATTTTATATGGCTTTACCTGTATTGTTACATTGCAACTTTCTTCCTGTATTAAAGATGCACCGCTAAATCCCGAGGCTGATATCGAATCTTTCGTGGTCGACTCTTCTTTAACTACGGGGGATGTTTTCATCGACCAGGCGAATTCTAAAATTATGCTTTATTTGAAAGAGAGCGCTTACGAATCCGGCTTAGCGCCCTCGATCACCGTTTCCGATGGTGCTACGGTAAGCCCCGCTACCGGTGATTCAATACATTTCAATCAGCCAATTACTTACACGGTTACTTCGGCAAGTAAAACCTCGACAAAGGTGTACAAGGTAGAAGTTGTACAAACCGGCACCTGGGATTTTGATTTTGAATATTGGGATAAGAACGAAAGGGATCAATACGAATTCCCGGTAGAAGAGGATGGTACGGTATTGTGGTCCTCCGGGAATCCCGGCGTAGCGCTATCAGGTGTACCTAAACGTCCGGATGCTTATCCCCTGCGGCAAACTACGGATTCCAGGTTTGGAAATACAGCCGCCGAGCTGGTCACTTTGAAAGGTACCACCCTTTCTAGCTTATTCGGCGTTAAGCTTTTTGCCGGCTCACTTTTCCTCGGCATATTCGATTCGCAGAATGCCTTGCTTGAACCGTTGAAGGCAACAAGGTTCGGGCAGCCTATCTCCAAGGGGATACCGGAATTTTTTACCGGCTATTACAAGTACACGCCCGGCGAAAACTTCCAGGATAAGGATGGGAATATTTTACCCGGGATCACGGATTCTTGCGCCTTATACGCTGTAATCTATTCCGGTACCGAACGCTTGGACGCTACGAATATCCATAACTCTCCCAGGATTATTGCTACGGCTTATTTGCCTGATGGCTCAAGGAGGGAAGCATATACACACTTCTCTATCCCTTTTACTTATATAAGGCAACCCGCTGACGGTGATGATTTTATGTTAACGATCGTTGCTTCTTCGAGCCGGGATGGGGACCAATACCGCGGGGCTATCGGCAGCCGGTTGGTAGTCGACAGTTTGTCAATCAAAATGAAACCTTAAAGTAGCCATATGTTTTTTAGATATAGATTACATGTTTGTTTAGCGTTATTAATAGCCTGTTTATCATCTCTGAATGTGAAATCCCAAACGGCCGGTATATATACACCTAGTTGGGAACACCATATCATAGCGGGCCTTAACATCGGCGGCACCAGTCCTATACCATTGCCGAATACCATCCGCAAGATTTATAGTTGGAAGCCGACGTTTGCCCCATCGCTAGGGTATGAACTAGGTTACCGCTTCCATGAAAAGATGGCTGTTGCTATCGGCGTAGGGCTCGATTACAAAGGGATGGACGTGAAGGATAGCGTCTTGTACTTCCCGACTGTAATCAATGTAACCGAAGGCGGGCAAACGGGAACATTTGAAGGAACATTTACGGGCAGGAATAAAACTGAAATCCGTAATGCATATGTAAACATTCCTGTTAGTTTTGTTTTTATTCCGGATGAAAATTGGCGTGTTAAAGCGGGAGTTTACATGGCTTGGCTTTTTAGTAGCCAGTTTTCCGGGAACGTATCGAATGGTTATATTCGAAACGGTGGTCCTACCGGTGAAAAGATTATTGTTGATAAGGCAGAATTTGATTTTGGAGACGAGGTGCGTAGTTTTGACTTCGGGGTAAGGGTTGCCGGGGAAAGGCGCCTGGGAAAGAAACTCAATTTGCAGGCGCAATTGAACTGGGGCTTAAGACCGGTATTCCCTTCAAGTTTCAAAGGGATGGATTTCCCGATGTATAATATTTATTTTCAACTGGGTGTTAGTTACAAGATGTAATTTTTCGGTTAGATTTGTAATATTTACAGGATTAATATTCTATTTGCAAATGGATATAGAACAATTCAGGGAATTTTGTTTAACATTGAAGGGTACGAGCGAAGGTTTCCCTTTCGGGGAAGAAACATTGGTATTTTACGTGGCAGGTAAGATGTTCGCTTTAACTGATGTTACTAGCTTTGAAAGTGTAAACTTGAAATGTGATCCCGGTGAAGCAATAGAATTAAGGGAACGCTACCCCGCTATCATCCCCGGTTACCATATGAATAAAAAACATTGGAACACTATTATCAACGATGGCAGTATTTCCAATTCTATGATGAAAAAACTTATACAAGATTCTTATGATCTTGTATTTGCGAAACTCCCTAAGAAAACGAGGGAAAGTATTGGAGATAAATAATTAACGGATTTCAACGAGGCTGCTGTCGCCGTTTTCCGCTACGTTGAGTTCATGTATGATACCGCATTTCAAAGCATAATTATTCTTGATATGCCCAACGGGAAAATCAAAACACACGGGGAAATTTATCCCTGCAATTTTCTCCATTACAATTTCGTATATGCTTTTTCCGAACTCTTCTCCCGGATCATCGGGTTTGATCTTTGTGAATCCACCAATTAGCAAACCTGCTAGTTGATCCAATTTACCAGAGCGTTGTAAATTGCCCATCATACGATCCAGGCTATAAAGGTATTCGCCGGTATCTTCCAAAAAGAGGATTTTACCTTTCGTATGAATGTCAGAACGGGTGGCTGCTATGCTTTGCAGCATCGACAAATTGCCACCGATTAACTTGCCCCTTCCTTTCCCGGGCCTGTTTTGTTCATTATATGCCGCATTGTAAACCATTCTTTGTCCTGTTAGTGCTTCCTTGATCGACAAGATCGTTGCCTGCACTTCTTGGCTCGCACCGGTAAAATCTTCAGGGAAACTATTACACATCTTGGAATGCAAGGACGCTACCTGTAGGTTTCTATCCAGGTGGCAATGCAAAACCGTGATATCGCTAAAACCGATTAACCATTTAGGGCGTTTGCGAAACTTTGAAAAATCAATATCATCTATAATCCTGGCGATCCCGTATCCTCCCCTGGCACACATGATGGCTTTGACTTCCGGGTCATCTAGGAGTGTTTGAAAATCATCCAGCCGGTGCTCGTCCGTCCCGCCGAAAGTGTAATAGCGATCCCCTACAGTTTTGCCGATGCGGACTTCAAAGCCCCAATCTTTCATTATCCTGATGGCAGGTAATATATCATCGTAGGTAATGTAACCGGCAGGGCATGTTATACCGATTATATCTCCCCTTTTTAAATAGGGTGGAATTTTTAAAGGCAAACTTTCATCCGGAATATTACTTGCCTTGCTCGGCAATGGAATGGCGGCCCCTGCCCCGGCCGTACATACTAGCGATAAAAAATTTTTTCTATCCATCTATAAACCCCGCTATTTTATAACATCTTAATATAATCAAGAAAATCTTCGATACCTTCGGTTGCCGGCGCTTCAATGATCGTAAATCCAAGCTCATCCCCGATCTTGGGAACCTGTTTGTCTATAACAAATTTATGTGCGGTTTTGGGAATATAATGTATAAGCCCGGCAGCGGGGTAAACATTCAGCGATGTCCCTACCAGTAAAAAGATATCTGCCTCCTGCACTACCTGCATAGAAGTTCCCATCATCGGAACGGCTTCACCGAACCAAACTACGTGTGGACGGAACTGTCCACCATCCGGCGCAAGATCCCCGATGCTGATTTTTTCACCGACATCATATAACCTATGTACATCCAAATCGCTTCTCATCTTGTTGATAAGTCCATGGAGGTGCAGCACCTGGGAAGAACCGGCCCTTTCGTGCAGGTCATCTATATTTTGCGTTATAATGGTAATATCGAATTCGTTTTCCAGGGAAGCCAGCGCGAGGTGTGCCCTGTTAGGTTGTGCTTTTCTCACTTCATCGCGGCGTAAATTATAAAATTCTAATACCAGCTTGGGATTCCGTTCCCATGCTTCCGGGGTTGCCACTTCCTCGATATCATAACCTTCCCATAATCCACCGCTATCGCGGAATGTTTTTAAACCACTTTCAGCGCTAATGCCCGCCCCGGTTAATACCACCAATTTAGGTTTGCGATCCATTTCTTTTCATTTGAAACAAATATAATAGAAAATCATTCTAATGGATGATCATAAAAAAAGGGGTCGGTAAAAATTACCGACCCCGAAATTGTTAGACGCAGTGTGGTTGCGCCACCAGTTTTAATACTGGTTTACTCTATGTTTAGCTGGCAATAAACGAGTTTTGACTATCCATTTACAAATTCTGCACTATTATCTATCTACGTAAATAGAGCAACTAAAGTTTTGAATGAATTGAAAATTAATTGTTAACGAATCAGAGTTATTATTATATTAACTATTTATTAACAATCCTCTTTCTTTTTAGAGGAAATCTGGATGAATACGCTATATTAAGGTGTTTTTTTATTATTTTTTTAATATTGACGTTGAATGGTATTCAAAACCAGTTGATTGCAGGTTGTTAAGATTTGGCTTTAAACTTGGCCCCGGTTATAATAGCTTTTACAAACCCGTAACCGTAAGAACAGTGTTGTGTAAATGCTGCAACAACAGCCAATATTCCCACGGTAAGGGAACGGTTACGCAAGGTAGCATCGAGAAATACCATGACGGCGTAACAGGCGAAAGGCGCCATCCACCAAATATTAATTGTTAGCAAGCTTAAGAATAAACAAGCCAATAAAGCAATAAAAAATACCGCCGGAGCCGCGTGCGGTAATTTCAAACTACCGGGATGTAGCTTGGAAATAATGATACGGGCATACCCCATCCGGTATACTTGCCTCGAAAAACTCCGGAAGCTGGTTCTCCGCTTGTGAAAAACATAGAGCGAGGGAATCAATACAGGTTGATAGCCATGATCGATCGCACGCATGCTGAAATCTAAATCTTCCCCGTAATACATATCGATGAATCCACCGATACGGTCATACATTTCTTTTACAAAGCCCATATTAAAGCTCCTGGGAAAATATTTAGCTACTTTCTTTTTGCCGCCCCTGATGCCGCCGGTAGTAATAAAAGCCGTCATCGTATAATTAACTGCTTTTTGCATCAGCGTGAAGGTAGGTAGCGTATCGTCTGGCCCACCGTAAAAGCGGAGACCTTCTTTTAATTGATTTTTTAGCGTGGCTATATAATGCGCCGGTATAATGCAATCCGAGTCCAGGATAACGAAAAAATCTCCCTTTGCTTTTGCCATACCGTAGTTCCGCGCCTTGCCGGGACCACCGTTTTCTTTAAAATAATAAGATATGCGCAGTTGGTCGGCAAACCGGTCGCAAACGCTTTTACAGGGAATAGAAGAACCATCTTCCACCATCACCAATTCGAAATCGCGGTCAGTTTGTTTAGAAAGGCTTTCTAATAATTCTGCTGCTTCTCCCGGCCTATTGTAAATGGGTATGATGACGGATATATCCTGGTGCATATTGAAAATCAATGTTCTTCTGGAGGGCGAAGATACCCAGGATATTTGAATTTTACCTAATCGGTCTAAGGATTTATCACCGGCTAACTTGTATGATTGGGTACAATTTCGTAATTTTTAATCGATCTCTATTTTCTCGCATAATATTTATTTATGAAAACCATTGGTATTGTTGGATACCGCCATGATGAGAGCCAGTTTTTTGGCGCCTCGGCTCCCTACCTTGAATTTATTACCCGCTTCGGGAAACCCAGGATCTTGATGCCACAGGATGATGTATTGAATGTAGACCTGTTACTCGTTCCCGGCGGACTGGATGTTGCCCCCCTGGCTTACGGGGCGGCTCCCGGTTATAGAACTACTAACCAGGATGTATTTAAACAATATTTTTACGATACCAAACTAGATGGATACATTGATGCGGAAATACCTATTTTCGGTATCTGTGGCGGTTTCCAGATGTTGTCGGCCAAGTTCGGTTCCAAGTTGGAGCAACACCTGCCTTATCATCCCAAAAGTGCAAAAAGAACAGAACCCGTGCACACCGTTTTGCCAACGGAACAGGCTTCAATGCTCGGACGGGAAGAGTTTGAGGTTAACTCATTACACCATCAAGGGTTATTATTAAGTCAAGTTGGCCCGGACTTAAAAGTGTTGGCTGTCGCTAATACGCTGGAGTATATAAATGATAGCATCGTTGAAGCTTTCGGACACCGGGATAAACTGATTGCCGCGGTGCAGTGGCACCCCGAAGAATATCTCGATTTATTTAGTTGTACACTGATAGAGAGCTTGCTGAAGCTCCAAAAAATCTGGTAATAAAAAAAGCAGCCCCGTTGAAGAAGCTGCCAATAAAAGCTAATTGTATTTTAATACGATTAATTGCGGCTTTGCAATTTTGATAGTAATCTCAAAATTTCAAGGTACAACCAGATAATGGTAACCAGTAAGCCAAAGCCCGCATACCACTCGTAATACTTAGGCAATCCATAATTTGCCCCTTCCTCTATCCTATCGAAATCCAGGATTAGACTCAATGCCGCAATTCCCGCTACAACAACGGAAAAACCGATACCTAAAGGACTGCCTTCCGATAAGAAAGGAATATAAATACCGAAAAAACTCAATCCAAAAGCAACCAGGTAAAATACGGCGATCCCTGAAATAGCAACGAACATGATGGATTTAAATCGCTCTGTTGCCCTGATGATCCTGGCCCTGTAAAGGAACAGCATGCAGAAGAATACGCCGATCGTGATGCCTACTGCTTGCAATACGATCCCGTTGTATAAGGATTCAAATAGCATGGAAATTGCTCCTAAGAATAATCCCTCTGCTAACGCATATACCGGGGCTAATATGGGTGATAATGTTTTCTTGAAAGTCATTACGATCGCCAAGATCAATCCAACGATAGCGCCGCCGTATAACATGGCTGTTATGGCTACACCCCTCGCTGCCATTGACCAAGAAAATGCGCCCGCGGCTACCAGCAGGAACAGTAAGAAACCTACTTTGCCAATCGTGCCGTTCACGGTCATTCTTTCCGTGTAATCTAACCTGGCTGCGTCTTTAATCGATTTTTCCGTAAGTACGGGATTGCTAGATTTAAATAAGTCCATAGTTATCTAATAATATTTATCCAAGTTTAAAGATACCCTGTTTTCGGGGAAAATGAATCATTTATTGATGAATCTAATTGAATTTTAACAAATCTTGACCGATGGATCTTGAGGCCTGTTTTTTACGCCGATTACTAACAACCAGGAGGTTGGGAGTAATTCGGCAATACTGGCAGGATACAAAATATAATCTGAGATAACAGCATTGCCATATACTTGGGATAATAAAATATCAGCAAAGAAATCTACCAGGTAAACCAGGTTGCACAGCATTAATAACATACCTAATGTTTTTGGAACATTCCCGATTTATATACAATGTAACCGAACGGGAACAACCATAAACCTCAAAAGAGATGGTTGAATTGTAGTCCTACTTGGTATAAGTTTAATTGGAATAATAATTCGCGTGGTTTTGCCATGAACCGAATACCTCGATATATTTAGGGCTGGAAATAATGGTCAATACTGCTAAATAATGTTAAATGTTAAGCATCGAGATGCATACGCTCAGTAATACAAAAACAAGCATCGCGATACCCATCTTTTTAGTGATACGTGATAGCAACTGGTTCAATATGAATGGCAAGGCTAAAAAAGGAGGTAACAAATTACGGTGCAAGCAATGCCAAATCGGAATAGCAGTTCTGCTTCCTTAATATTTTGTGCCGTGACACCTGCATCTTTCCAGTTGATAAAACTGGTAGGGAGATAGCCGAGTGTAAAAAAGCCTGTAGGTACAACTACAAGGTAAATAAATCCAGTTAGCCGCGCTAATTTTTGCTGGGATGCCATGGGAGTTGAATTCATTGCATTATAAACTTGATCTCTAATTTACGGAAGTTATCAAGGAATAAAAAAGCGATGAATCTAAATAAGATCATCGCTTTTTTTCGTGACTCCGTCAGGATTCAAACCTGAAACCTTCTGATCCGTAGTCAGATGCTCTATTCAGTTGAGCTACGGAGCCATTATTACTGCAATTTTGCTGATTGCGGGATGCAAATGTAGGATGTTTTCCTGAAACCAACAAATCTATTTCCCTACCTTTTATAGATTTTTGTTTTCCTTATTTTTACAGCCAATTAAAAGTAAGGGAAAAGCGTGAAAATACAGTTATGGAGTATTGGAAAAGAGCATGATAGCTATATCCAGGAAGGAATGGCGCTCTTTCAGAAAAGGTTGAAACATTATACTGATTTCGAGTTAAAATTGATACCACCGGTGAAACAGGCAGCCAGCTTGTCAACTGCCGAGTTAAAAAAACAAGAAGGTAAATTGATCTTGGATCTTTTGCAGCCCAATGATTTCTTGGTGGCTCTTGACGAATATGGTAAATCATATACAACGGTTCAATTGGCTGATTTTTTACAGCAAAGGCTCAATAGCGGCACCCGCCAACTGGTACTGCTGATCGGCGGTGCATTCGGAATAGACCAGGCCGTTTTACAAAGGGCGCATCTGAAACTTTCCCTCTCCGCCCTTACCTTCCCCCACCAATTGGTGCGTTTAATCATGCTGGAGCAACTTTACCGTGCTTTCACGGTAATTAACCACGAGAAGTATCACCACCAGTAATTATTTTATTATTTTTGAATTTATAATTTACATTATGTCTATTACTTATATAATTATCATCGTAACGGTATTGATTTCTTTCACCAGCTTCAATCGCCCGGATCAATTTGACAAGCTCTGTTTTTGGCCATACGAGATCAGGGAAAAGAATCAATGGTACAGGTTTATTACGGTTGGTTTCGTGCATAGTGATTTTAATCACCTGCTGTTTAACATGTTGACCCTTTATTTTTTCAAGGATGTGGAGACAATATTTGCCATGGTTTTCGGATCAAAACTATATTTTCCCTTGTTATACTTGACAGGTTTAATCATGCCGAATATCTCCGATTATTTTAAATACAAAAATGTATTCGGTTACCGTGCTGTTGGTGCTAGTGGAGCAGTGACGGCAGTTGTATTTTCTGCTATCCTGTTTCAACCTTGGGCAATGATCTGGTTCGTGATACCTTTTATCGTGTACGGTATTTTATTCTTGGTTTATTCTGCATACATGTCAAGAAGGGAAAGCAATATTGGTCATAGTGCACACTTTTGGGGGGCCGTTTGGGGTTTGCTCTTTCCCTTGATGTTTAAGCCGGAGATATTTAATTACTTCATTCAGCAGCTATTGGCCAAGTTTAATTAAGCTATTCTAAATTTATTTATCTCCGCTGCTTCCTACTTGGAAGTCATAATTGTTCGAAACCTGGTTATTCATGTTTAAGATATATAATTTTATCATGAATAACCAGGTAACCTTGCTGTCTCGAACACCCCCATTCAGTAGAAATAACTAAAAATAAACATTGTTTTCCGGCTGAAAATACTTTAAATGTACTTGAATTCCTTCCCTGGTCAAGGATATAAGCGAAAGATGATACATTCACCCCCCCGCCAAGAGAACCCTGTAACTTCGCACCGTTGATAGCGAATGGTAGCTTGGCCATACAGTAGTAGAAAGGCCAGATCGAGCGATCAAATTGGTGGCCGTAATGGCCAATTTGTGCCCTTTTTTGGTACCTTTTTTGGGTAAACAAAAAAGTACAAGAAACGAGCAGATGGACATTGAATCGAACTTTTGAGGCGACGATAATTTTTTCATTGAAAATTTAGTCGGACAATAATGTAATTTTATCATGAACAACCAGGTAACCTTGCTTTCTCGAACGCCCCATTCAGCAATGAAATAACTAAAAAATAAACATTGTTTTCCGACTAAAAATGCTATAAAGGTACTTGAATTCCTTACCTGGACAAGGATATTAAGCGAAGGATGATACATTCACCCCCCGCCAAGAGAACCGTGGAACTTCGCACTGTTGATAGCGAAGGGAAGCTTGGCCATACAGTAGTAGAAAGGCCGGATCGAGCGATCAAATTGGCGGCCGTAATGGCCAATTTGTGCCCTTTTTTGGTACCTTTTTTGGGCAAGCAAAAAAGTACAAGAAACGAGCAGATGAACATTGGATCGAACTTTTGAGGCGACGATAATTTTTTCGTTGAAAATTTAGTCGGACAATAATGTAATTTTATCATGAATAACCGGGTAACCTTGCTGTCTCGACCCCCCCCATTCAGTAATGAAATAACTAAAAATAAACATTGTTTTCCGGCTGAAAATACTTTAAATGTACTTGAATTCCTTCCCTGGTCATGGATATAAGCGAAGAATGATGCATTCACCCCCCGCCAAGAGAACCGTGGAACTTTGCACCGTTGATAACGAATAGTAGCTTGGCCATACAGTAGTAGAAAGGCCCGATCGAGCGATCAAATTGGTGGCCGTAATGGCCAATTTGTGCCCTTTTTTGGTACCTTTTTTGGGCAAGCAAAAAAGTACAAGAAACGAGCAGATGAACATTGGATCGAACTTTTGAGGCGACGATAATTTTTTCATTGAAAATTTAGTCGGACAATAATGTAATTTTATCATGAATAACCAGGTAACCTTGCTGCCTCGAACGCCCCCATTCAGTAATGAAATAACTAAAAAATAAACATTGTTTTCCGGCTAGAAATGCTTTAAATGCACTTGAATCCCTTCCCTGGTCAAGGATATGTCAAGGCATTCATGCCTTACGAGTTTCAAACTCTATTGGCTTGAATGCCCGAATCGGCTATTGCCTTAATACATTGAAGTCCCATGGCTATTTATAAAGTATTAAAATGAACTTCCAAAATATCTTCCGTTTGATCTGTAATTCTGAAACGGTGATCGATCCTGTAACCCATTACCCAAACAATATGCGAACCGCTAACCAAAACATGCACCTGTTCTTTTTGTAACATCGATAGTTTTAGATCATGTAATAATTTGCTTACTTTTTTCTTCTTGTTCATCCCCAGGGGATAAAAATAATCGCCCTGCCGCCACCTGCGGATGACCAATGGGAATTTGATCTTGTCAATATCAAGCTGCGCCCGTTGGCTCTCCGTTGCAATATGTTCCGGCTTGGATTTCTGCTGCCATTGAATAGATGCAAAGTTGGTTTCGATACTCCCCTGCTTTTCATCGATTAGGTAATGGCTAATTGCCGGGTTAAGCCTCGGTGCAACGATCAACCAAGAACGATCGCGAATGATCCTGTAATCTTGAGTTTGCACGAATTTCCCTGTTTCCGATTCCAGTAAACCTAAGACCTGTGACAGTTGGTTGGAATTAATTTGGAATGGCTTGAAAAGTTCATAGGCAACGGTTTGCAAGGGTTCGGTCTTCTTCAATTTTAAGACCGGGATGAAATATTCCGTTCCCCTTTTTTCTATCAATTTCGTGGTCAGTTGATTTACCGCTTCCCTGTATAACAATTCCGCTTCGCGGAACTTTTCAATGCTATTGCCGAAGTTTTGAACGGCGCCAGGGTGAACCTCGTTTAGTAAGGGCAAGACCTGGTGACGGATAAAATTCCGTGTATACTTGTCCGTTAGATTGGAGCTGTCTTCTACAAATTCGATTTCATTTTTCGTAACATACCCGAGTATTTGCTCGCGACTGGCAAATAATATCGGCCTAATAATATATCCTTGCTTTGGTAAGATGCCGTGCAGGCCAGCCATCCCGGTGCCTTTACATAGGTTTATGAGGACCGTTTCAACATTATCTTGCAAATGATGCGCCGTAGCGATCGCCTGGAAATCTCCCTGCCGCCTAATCTCTTCCAACCATTTATAACGCAATTCACGCGCTGCAACTTGGATGGAAATTTTTCGTTCTTGAGAGTATGTTACCGTGTCAAATTTTGTTGTATAAATATTTATATTAAGCTTAGCTGCCAAAGATTGTACAAAGGCCTGGTCCCTTTCAGACTCCTCTTCCCTCAGTTGGAAATTACAGTGTGCCAGCTCGAACCGGATACCGGCTTGGTGAAATAAATGTGCCATCACGCTAGAGTCGATTCCGCCGCTTACAGCGAGTAATACCGGCTTTGCACCCTGCAACAAATGCTCCTGCTTGATAAATGTTAAAAGTTCTTGTACCAATCTTGAATAGTTTAATATTATTGTCCTGCTAGTTATAATGATATTTTGCTTGCTGCCGTCAATTTTAATAGGTCAGATCTTCGTAAGCTGCCAACAACTCATTATAGGTATGCATCTCCTTTTGTTCTTTTGCGATTTGCATTCCCTTTTCATAAATACTGATGGCATCTTCATTTTTCCCCTGCCTCTCAAGTAATTTCCCGAGGTGATAATAAGAACCCACATACGTTGGATCTTCCGCCAGTATCTCATCAAACAAAACATGGGCGGCGCCATCATCATCCAGTTTAATATATTCTAATGCCAATGCATGTTTGAGAAAACTGTCTTTCGGACTTTCCGCGAGGAACGCTTTTAATTTATCTATTCTTTCCATACAAATTTTATATGCTTTCATGAAAACCAAGCAAGATGTTAAAAGTTATCACTTTCAATTCATTACCGATGGTTTGCGTACTTTATTTAAATATATTTGCTTATACCGCTTTTTTCAAAATAAACCCGTTCAGGATATGAAGATTTTAGTTTGTATAAGTAAAACACCAGACACTACTGCAAAAATAGCTTTCACCGACAACAACACGAAATTCAATGAGGCCGGTGTAACCTATATTATTAATCCTTATGATGAATGGTATGCTTTGGTGCGCGCGTTGGAATTAAAAGAAAAGCTGGGAGGTACTGTGCACCTGGTTACCGTGGGAGGAGCTGATACAGAGCCCATTATTAGGAAGGCTTTGGCTCTTGGTGGCGATGAGGCTTTCCGTATTAACGGGGATAGCCAGGATAGCTTTTATATCGCTTCCCAAATTGCTGAACATGCGAAAAATGAGCAATACGATATCATATTTACCGGTAAAGAAACGATTGACTATAACGGTTCCAGCATCGGGGGCCTGGTGGCCGGCTTGCTGGATTTGCCATTCGTATCGATAGCGGCCAAGTTTGAATTGGATGGAAACCAAGCCACGGTAAACCGCGAAATTGAAGGCGGTGAAGAAATTTGCACGGTTCAATTGCCGGTGGTCGTGTCTTGCCAGAAAGGAATGGCAGAAGCAAGAATACCCAATATGAGGGGGATTATGGCCGCCAGGACAAAGCCTTTGAAAGTTGTAGAACCCGTTGCCGTAGAGAACCTAACCGAAGTCGTAAGTTTTGAATTACCGCCTGCTAAAGCCGGTGTGAAAATGATCAATCCAGATAACGTGGAAGAACTTGTGAAGTTGTTACATGACGAAGCAAAGGTCATTTAACCAGGCTGGTATCAAGGCAACAGGTAAACAAAATTCTAAACTTTTTCAAGATATTTAATATGTCCGTTATAGTATTTGCAGATCAACAACAAGGAAAGATAAAAAAGGCCGCGCAAGAGGCCGTGGAATATGCAGCGAAAGTAGCTGCGCAACTGGGCACAGATGTTTCCGCCGTAGTAGTTGGAGAAGTTGCTAACGAGGAGTTGACCGGCCTGGGTAAACATGGCGCCAAGAAAGTATTACATGTGGCAGACGCCCGCCTAAATGAAATAGAACCGGGTGTATGCGCTAAGATTTTAGCGGAAGCCGTTAACCAGGAAAGCGCAAGCGTTGTTATTTTTACGCACAATTTCTCCGGGAAAGCCATCGCGCCGATCTTATCCGCCAAACTGAAAGCGGGTTTGGTTACCGGGGCCATTTCACTACCCGATACTGCTAGCGGTTTCGTAGTAAAGAAATCGGTATTTTCAGGTAAAGCTTTCGCGAATGTTAATATCAGCTCGGATAAGAAAATTGTGTCCGTAATGCCGAATACCTTTAACCTGGAACCAGGTACCGCTACCGCGGATGTGGCTACTTTCAGCCCGTCTATCAGCGATGCCGACTTCAAGATAAAAATGGTAAAGGTAGAAACGGTAGAAGGCGAAATACCATTAACGGAAGCGGAGATCATCGTAAGCGGGGGAAGAGGCTTAAAAGGACCAGAAAACTGGGGTTTGGTGGAAGATTTGGCCCATGTGTTGGGTGCTGCAACAGCTTGTTCCCGCCCGGTAGCAGATTCCGGCTGGAGGCCGCATCATGAGCACGTAGGGCAAACGGGCTTGACCGTAAGGCCTAACCTGTATATCGCGATCGGTATTTCAGGGGCGATCCAGCATTTGGCTGGCGTTAACGGTAGTAAAGTGATCGTTGTGATCAATAAAGACCCGGAAGCGCCGTTCTTCAAGGCGGCAGACTATGGTATCGTGGGCGACGCATTCGAAGTCGTTCCTAAGCTAACGGAAGCCTTGAAGGCATACAAAGCGAATCAATAGACTGATTTATCATAACTTTTCTGCCCTTGCCGGGTTGTATTCTAAAAGATGCAGGTTTGGCAAGGGCTTATTCTTTGTAATTAGATTGCATGACGTTTTTTAGAATACGATAAATTTTCTAACTTCACGTTTCTACACAGAATAAACCTTCAGCGCTAACGCATTGATAGTATGAGAAAAATAGAATTGGAAATAGTTGCTTTGTCGCATAGCATTACACAGACGCATTCTTATGCAGTGGTGTTGGGAGAAGTTAACGGTTTAAGGCGTTTGCCAATCGTGATCGGTGGCTTCGAAGCACAGGCAATTGCAGTTGCATTGGAAAAAATGCAGCCAAGCAGGCCGCTTACCCACGACCTTATGAAGAATTTCATGAATGCATTCAGCATAGAGTTGCACGAAGTCGTAATCAGTAACCTGCAAGAAGGTATCTTTTATGCCAAGTTAATCTGTTCCAATAACGACGATACTATCGAGATCGATTCCCGCACTTCCGATGCCTTGGCCTTAGCCGTTCGATTCGGTTGCCCGATTTATACTTATGAAAATATCCTGAATAGCGCCGGCATCCTGCTGGAAGATCCAACAGGTAAAAAAGTGGCTAAATCTGCTACCGGAACTGCTTCCATCTCCGAACATGACCGTTCCGGAACCGAGGATAACCTCAATGCTATGAGCCTGGAAGAATTAAATACCTTGTTACAGGAAGTGTTGGAGCAGGAAGATTATATCAGGGCTATCGCGATCCGTGACGAAATCAACAGCCGGAAAAGCCAATAACACGCGTTTCATTTACTTACTTTTATTTATTAATTGGATATACGCCCGGTTCGCTATAAGTAAACCGGATATGTTTTATATTGCCTTGAATTACGTATCATGATAGCTTTCCCAAACTGTAAGATCAACCTGGGCCTGCACGTTTTAAATAAACGTGTTGATGGGTTTCACGATCTTGAAACGGTTTTTTTACCGCTAGCTTTGAAAGATGTTTTGGAAATTATTACGGCCGATAAGCTAACTTTCACCATGACCGGGATTAACATCCCCGGCAGCGCCGATGATAATCTTTGCTTGTCAGCCTACCGCTTATTAAAACGGGACTTCCCCCTTTTACCGCCCGTTCATATCCATTTACATAAGGTGATTCCTACCGGGGCCGGTCTTGGAGGCGGCTCATCAGATGCAGCATTCACGTTGAAGTTATTGAACGAAAAGTACCACCTCGGCATACGGCAGGAAACTTTACTGCAATATGCCGCGCAACTAGGGAGCGATTGTGCTTTCTTTATTGAGAATACACCTTGTTATGCAACCGGTCGCGGCGAGATATTAGAACCATTAGCGGTTGATTTATCTGCATATCAATTTTTGTTGGTACATCCAGGGATACATGTAAATACAGGTTGGGCATTCGGTCAATTATCACCTGGTAAGCCGGGGCACTCTTTGAGGGAAGTAAATTTTAAGGATGTACAGGATTATAAGGGCAAAGTTTCCAATGATTTCGAAGCCGCGGTATTCCAGGCGCACCCGGAGATAGCGGCTATTAAGGAACAGATGTATGCAACGGGAGCGTTATATGCAAGTATGAGTGGAAGTGGTTCAGCCGTGTACGGCATTTATGAGAAGGGCAAAAAAATAACCGGCCTCTTTTCGGAAACCGGTTACAGCGTATTTAGAATTAGTTAAACGCTAAGGACTTACTTTACAGAAGCAACGAGGCTTTTGAAAGTTTCTGGTTCATTCATAGCCAAGTCAGCTAATACTTTCCTGTTAAGATCAATATTCTTTTCAGAAAGTTTGTGAATGAACTCGGAGTATTTCATACCTTCCGCTCTAACTGCCGCGTTGATACGGGCGATCCAGAGCTGACGGTAATCTCTCTTCTTCAATTTACGACCTACATAACTGTAAGTTAAACCTTTTTCAAGAACGTTCTTTGCTACGGTGTAAACATTCTTTCTTTTGCCATAGAAGCCTTTCGCTTGCTTCAAGATTTTCTTTCTTCTGGCCCTAGACGCAACTGCGTTTACGGAACGAGGCATATAATGCTGTTTTTAAATGTGTTAAAAATTAATTAACGGAGGCGGAGCAACCTTTTAACCATGTTCAGGTTTGCATCACTTACCAAGCTGCTTCCTCTCAGGTGGCGCTTTCTTTTAGTGGCTTTTTTAGTCAACAAGTGACTTTTAAAAGCTTTCGGGCGCTTAATATTTCCGCTTCCGGTCACTTTAAACGTCTTTTTAGCACGGGAATGAGTCTTTACTTTGGGCATCTTACATCAAATTTGGTCTGCAAAGGTAGGGAATGTTTTTAATATAACCCACACTCTGCTTAAAATATTTCTTTATGCTCGCAAATTTCTATAAAAAAGTTTAAAATCACAATCAATAATTAATATATTGATACTCAATTACCATATTCCTATATCCATATCATATTAATATTAGTTATAGTATTAGGTTAAAAACATATTTGTTTAATTGCCATATTATTATTAATTTTAATTTTAGATTGTCGAAAAATTGAACCATATCGAGTAAACCAATTACCTATGAAGACTATTTACACCACTGAATGTCAGGGTTTTGTATGCCCTATCCTGTATTGTCGATCGCAAACCTTTTTCTCATGGGGGGATCCCTTTACCCATTAATCCCATCCCCTCTATTCCGCTCAGAATTTTTCTAAAGAAATTATTGGCTAAATGAGAAAATTTTTACGATTCCTATCCCTGATCCTTGTGTCCTTCGCAATGAAAGGATACGCGCAAACTCCTAGTTTTTCCGCGCCTACGACCATATGTAAGGATAGTTATGCATCTATGCACGGTTTCTTTACCGGGAACCAAAGCCCTTCCAGCTATAGATGGACGATCACTGCCCCATCGGGATCCACTACGGTGAACTACAGGTACGGCGACCAGAATAGCGAATCCATAACGGTTGATCTGACAGAAGTCGGAACATATAAGGTTGAACTGAGATTGCGCTACAGTGGTAATAATTATTACAAGACGAAATACATAACCGTCGAAGATTGCACGATTGAATCCTGTCTGGGTAGCTTCGTGAGTGATAAAAACTTCAAGGAAACTTTTGGAACCTTCGCCAGTGGCGAAGGTCGTCGTTCTTTAGACCCTACCATAATTAGCTATAACTATAACCAGTATGGCGACCTGGCTGATAACGATTACTCCATTTATTATAATACTAGAACAGGTGGTCGCCCTGAATGGGTAAACTCTGGTGACCATACCGGTGACACCCGCGGTGGTATGTTGATTGCCAACTCAAGTTATGATCCGCGTATGTTTTACACCCGCCGCGTTGACGGACTTTGTCCTGGCGCGGTTTATAACTTTACTGCCTGGTTCATGAACTTGAACCCATTGGAAGTGTTTGAAGGAACTTGTGAAAAGGATTACAAATACGCCGGGGTAACTTTTATTATCCGCAACGCTGCCAACGGTGCAGAGATCAAACGGTTTAATACCTATGATGTTTCGATGGATCTCAGTGGTCCCGACTGGCAACAGTACGGGGGGAGTATCCGGCTTCAGCCGGGACAAGAGAGCTTGATCCTCGAAGTGGTCAATAATAATCCGGGTGGATGTGGTAACGATATCGCGATTGACGATATCGCTTTCGAGTATTGTGCCCCCAAGATTTATTCTTATATCGATGGCTTGAGCTACGATAAAGATGCGATTTGCCAAGGCGCCCCGATTACCCTGACTTCTGAAATTGAACCGATCAACTATTTCTTAGACCCTGTATACTACTGGGAAACGTCTACTAACGGTACCACTTGGACACCCGTTAGCGGCGCAGGCTATACAGGCACGAATACACCTACATTAGACATTTCGGCCGGGGTACTCAACAGCGTAGGCACTTACTATTTCCGCTTGATGGTAAATGAAGATGGTAATAGTAATGCCTGCTACACCCCGTCCAATATGGTGACGCTTACCATTTTAGCGAAACCGCAAATCACGGTTACGGAGCCCGTCATTTGTGAAGGCAACTCGACGATTCTAACGGTGAACCCGACGAATTACGATAGTTATTCTTTCACGGGCCCCGACATAACCTACATCCCCGGCGTAGATTACCAGGTAAGTGTCAAACCCCCGGTTTCTTCTTCGTACAGTGTGACTGCCGTTGCCAACTATGGTAATGGCAAAAGTTGTTCTGAGACGGTATCAGCAAATATCCAGGTGGATAAAAAGCCCGTGGTAGACCTAGGGCCAGATTTGGATGTCTGTTCCGGTACCCCGATTACCCTGGATGCGGGCGATCAGAGCGGTTATGGTATTAACTGGACCTGGAGCGGAACTAGCTCCGGATCTGTAAGCGGGGGAGAAACCTTTACCCGCACATTTGCCCCGGGTAGTTATAACGTGAATGTTTTGGTTACAAATGGAACTTGTTCTACTGCTGATCAAGTCGCGGTAAATGTAAGCCCCGCCCCTACTGCTAATGCATTGCCTACCGGGACCCTCTGCGTTAATTACGCTTTGTTAAGAGCGGTTGCCGTGGCGGCGCCGAATGTTGGAACTTGGTCAATCGTAGGTAATGATTACGGTGCCGTTTTATCTCCAGCATCATTGCCTAACCAACAAAACATAAGCAACTTACCCCCGGATCAACCGGTGGTAGTCCGTTGGTCGGTTACAAATCCAAATTACCCGGATTGTTCTGCTTTTAAAGATATCACCGTACTGTATAATGCGCCTCCGGGCCCTGCTGAGGCGGGCACGGCGCAAATTCAGTGTGGCTCCCGAACCTTTACGATGAATGCGGACCCGATAGATGTAAACGACATCGGTACATGGACAACGGGAACTTCTGGCGTTACCATCGCCAGTATTAATGATCCGAATACCACGGTTACATTAGCACCCGGGGTAAATGCAGCCACGCTTACTTGGACGGTAAGAAATAATAATAACTCCTGCGGATCTGTTTCAGATAACGTATCTCTTAGCATTCAAACGGCTCCAACCCTAGTTGTAGGAAGTGTTAGCGCGGTATGTATCGGTTCTGGCGGTACTACGGCATTAATTCCTTTCGTTGCAACAGGTAGCCCAACATTATATGATCTACAAGCTACGGGTGCTAACCCGATGCCTGGTTTCACCGACTTGGCAGATCAACCGATGGTTGCCAGCCCGCTTAGCATGGCTATACCGGCAGGTACCCCCGCGGGAACTTACACCTTTACTATGACCGTTAAAAATGCAAACCCGGGATGTTCCGGCTCAGCTAATTTCACGGTAACGGTATCGGAAAGATCTTCAACACCGATCATTGCTGCTCCCCCTGCTTCTATTTGTGAAGGCAACTCCGTGACTTTAAATGTTAGCGGTACGCTGGGAACAAGCGCTCAATGGGTGTGGTATGAAGGTGGTTGCGGTGTAGGAACCGCTATCGGTTCCGGTAGTTCGATAACTGTTACACCATCTGCAACTACAACTTACTATGTACGTTCTGAGAGTACAGGCGCTTGTGCCAATGATATTTGTACCAGTGTAACGGTGAATGTGGATGAAATGCCGGCAACCGTTTCAGCAGGCGCTGATCAAGAAAATTGTGATGATGCAACATTCACGATGAACGCAACCCCGGCCAGCGCGGGTACAGGTACCTGGACAATCGTCTCCGGTACGGCGACTATTGCTGATATCAATGATCCTGCAACCGAAGTGACAGTTGCAGCCGGTAATACGGTAGTTTTAAGTTGGCAGGTTACCAATGGTACTTGTGCTTCCAACATTAGTAATGTTACCTTGATCAACCGGGAATCATTAACAGGTAATTCCATCGGTTCGAATCAAAATATTTGCGAAGGTGATGCTGTTGCCGAAATAACCGGCACCGTGCCTTCCGGTGGTGACGGTACATATACCTACACTTGGGAAATGAGTACCACGGGCGCTTCCGGGCCATTTACCCCGATCGCAAGTGCAAATGGTCAAAATTATGATCCGGGTACGATCACCCAAAATACCTGGTTCCGCAGGACGGTTACTTCCGGGGAGTGTACCAGTACCAGCAACGTGGTTGCCATCACGATTTATACCGGCAGCCCTGAAACAGCCACTGTTCTGTGGCCGCAAGATGCAGAATGTGATCCGGGAACTGATTACACTACCCTCTTCGGAAACCCGGTATTTACCCATCCTGATGGTGTGCCGTTTACAGTTGACCACCAGGACGTAACGGTACCTTTCGGTTGTGGCATACAAATTACCCGCACCTGGACTGCTACGGATGATTGCGGTAAAACCGGAACCATTTCCCAAACAATCACTGTTAGGGATACACGTAAACCTACATTTAGTAATGTTCCCGCAGATGTAACGATTTCTTGCGAGGAAACCATTCCAGCTATAGAAACGCCTACGGTAACGGATGAATGTACTACTGGTATCATTCCTGTATTTACTTCTTATATAATTGATGGAACGGAAGGTTGTGCTAATGATTATACTTTAGTTAGGGTATGGACTGCAACAGATGCATGTAATAATACGGATTCTGTTCGCCAGGTGATAACGATCACGGACAATAAGTTGCCCGTATTTGTAAACCCTCCTGCCGCCTACATCGAGGTAGAGTGCGATGCCGTTCCGGCTGTTCCTACTTTAACAGCTACGGATAACTGTGGTACCCCCGATGTTCAATATATGGGACAATCTACCACGGGCGATGCATGCAATACAACTATTACCCGCACTTGGAAAGCAACAGATGCTTGCGGTAATGCCGAATTATTTGTTCAAACAATCGTGGTGAAGGATGAAACGGCGCCGGAATTTACATTCGTTCCTGCCGATGTCACCGTTCCTTGTGGCACGGTTGTGCCGGTTGGTAACCCCACGGCGGTGGATGCCTGCGGAACGGCGCATATTTCATTTGACGGGGATACCCGCGTAGATGGGTCTTGCCCGAATTCATACGAGATACACCGTAAATGGATCGTGGTTGATGATTGTAATAATGAAAGGGAAGCTATCCAGGTGATCACCTTTGTTGATGATGTGGCCCCGGTGTTTGATAACGCCCCTGCCGATGCAACTTATAATTGCGATGATGTTATTCCAAATAATACCGTTACCGCATCTGATAACTGTGGAACGGCAGTTGTTTCCTTGATTTCAAACAATACGATTCCCGGTGCTTGCCCCGGTTCCTACCAAATAGTTCGAACATGGGAAGCTGAAGACCAATGCGGAAATACAGCGACACATACGCAAACGATAACGGTAGAAGACAATGTTGCTCCTGTGATCCAGGCTAAACCTGCCGACATCACGGTGGAGTGTAGCGCAATCCCTGCTGTACCAACCTTGACTGCTACTGATAACTGTGATGCGGATGTGCCGGTACAATTAGTAAGTGAAACCACATCCGGCAGCGGTTGTAGTTATACTATCACAAGGGTTTGGAGAGCTACTGATGATTGTGGCAATTTTGATGAACATACGCAAGTTATTACTGTTGAAGATCATACAGCCCCGGTATTTGTAACGACACCTACTGCGATGTTAACGGTGGAATGTGATAATATTCCTGCGAGAGTATTATTAGATGCTACGGATAATTGTGATACAGATGTAGAGGTGACTTTAGCAGATGATCTGATTACACCGGGTTCTTGTCCCGGTAATTATAATATTACCCGCACTTGGACCGCTACTGATGATTGCGGTAACTCGATCACTTTCTCGCAAATTATTACCGTTAATGATAACACTCCCCCGGTATTCGTTACTGTGCCTGACGATGTAACGGTAGAATGCGATGAAGTAGTTCCTGTAGAATTACCAACGGTTCAGGATGCTTGTACGGGCGCTACAGTTTCACATGTCGGTGATTTTGATGATCCTGCTAACCCTGCTACTTGCGTGGGTTCCAGGAATGTAATACGCAGATTCAGGGCTGTTGATGAATGCGGCAACGAAGCCATTTACGATCAAAAAATTACTATTGAAGATCATACGGCGCCAACAATCCCGAATTTCCCTGCCGATATCACGGTAGAATGCGATAACATCCCCGCCGTACCGACCTTGACGGCTACGGATATTTGCGATCCCGCACCGACCATCTCGCCCGTAAACGAGGTGAGCGAACCGGTATCTTGCTCTTACAAGATCACGCGTACCTGGACGGTAACGGACGCCTGCGGCAATACGCAGGACTTTACGCAAACGATCACGGTGGAAGACCATACCGCGCCGGTAATCACCAACGTACCCGCCGGTGTAACGGTGAACTGCGACGAGATCCCCGCGCGCGTGGATCCCTTATTCACGGATAATTGCGACGCGGCGCCGGTAATGGTGTACGATACGGCGATCACCGCGACCAACGACGGTTGCGCAAACAGCTACACGATCACGCGTACCTGGACGGTAACGGATGCCTGCGGCAACTCCGGCAGCCGTAGCCAGGTAATTAACATAATAGATACGAAAGCGCCCGTGTTCACGGTCACCCCACCGGCCACCCTGGACGTGCAGTGCGATGCCGTTCCAAGTGCAAGCTCGGCGGTACTGGAGGCCACGGATAATTGCGGCACCGCGCCGGTAACGATCCGCTACGTTGGCGAGGTAATCAGCAACCAGGACCCTGCCTGCCCCGGCAAGTACACGATCACGCGTACCTGGGAAGCGGAAGACGAGTGCGGCAACGTGCAGCAGTTCGTGCAGGTGATCCATGTGAGCGATGATACTGCCCCGGCCTTCGATAATGCCCCAGCCGATATCACGGTGGATTGCGATAACATCCCGGCCGCCCCCGTAGTAACGGCAACAGACAACTGCGGCGCTGCCACGGTAGCTCCTGTTGACGAGCAACGCGTAGACGGAAGCTGCGATTATACCTACACGCTGGTACGTACCTGGACGGCGCGCGATGCCTGCGGTAACGAGGCCACGCACGTGCAGCGCATCGAGGTGCAGGATAACACGGCGCCCGTGTTCAGCAACGAACCTGCTAACGTGACGGTAGATTGCGATAACATCCCGGCGGTACCGGCGGTAACGATCACCGATAACTGCGACCCTGCCCCTGTGCTTGATTTTGACGAGACCGAAACGGCGGGCACCTGCCCGGTGGTGAGAATCATCACGCGCACCTGGACGGCCACGGATGCTTGCGGTAATACGAATACGCATACGCAGGTAATCACGGTGGAAGACCACACGGCCCCAACAATCCCGAATTTCCCAGCCGATATCACGGTAGAATGCGATAACATCCCCGCCGTACCAACCTTGACGTCTACGGATATTTGCGATCCCGCACCGACCATCTCGCCCGTAAACGAGGTGAGCGAACCGGTATCTTGCTCTTACAAGATCACGCGTACCTGGACGGTAACGGACGCCTGCGGCAATACGCAGGACTTCACGCAAACGATCACGGTGGAAGACCATACCGCGCCGGTAATCACCAACGTACCCGCCGGTGTAACGGTGAACTGCGACGAGATCCCCGCGCGCGTGGATCCCTTATTCACGGATAATTGCGACGCGGCGCCCGTAATGGTGTACGATACGGCGATCACCGCGACCAACGACGGTTGCGCAAACAGCTACACGATCACGCGTACCTGGACGGTAACGGATGCCTGCGGCAACTCCGGCAGCCGTAGCCAGGTAATTAACATAATAGATACGAAAGCGCCCGTGTTCACGGTCACCCCACCGGCCACCCTGGACGTGCAGTGCGATGCCGTTCCAAGTGCAAGCTCGGCGGTACTGGAGGCCACGGATAATTGCGGCACCGCGCCGGTAACGATCCGCTACGTTGGCGAGGTGATCAGCAACCAGGACCCTACCTGCCCCGGCAAGTACACGATCACGCGTACCTGGGAAGCGGAAGACGAGTGCGGCAACGTGCAGCAGTTCGTGCAGGTGATCCATGTGAGCGATGATACTGCCCCGGCCTTCGATAATGCCCCAGCCGATATCACGGTGGATTGTGATAACATCCCGGTAGCTCCCGTAGTAACGGCAACGGACAACTGCGGCGCTGCCACGGTAGCTCCAGTTGACGAGCAACGCATTGACGGAAGCTGCGATTATACCTACACGCTGGTACGTACCTGGACGGCGCGCGATGCCTGCGGTAACGAGGCCACGCACGTGCAGCGCATCGAGGTGCAGGATAACACGGCGCCCGTGTTCAGCAACGAACCTGCTAACGTGACGGTAGATTGCGATAACATCCCGGCGGTACCGGTGGTAATGATCACCGATAACTGCGACCCTGCCCCTGTGCTTGATTTTGACGAGACCGAAACGGCGGGCACCTGCCCGGTGGTGAGAATCATCACGCGCACCTGGACGGCCACGGATGCTTGCGGTAATACGAATACGCATACGCAGGTAATCACGGTGGAAGACCACACGGCCCCAACAATCCCGAATTTCCCTGCCGATATCACGGTAGAATGCGATAACATCCCCGCCGTACCGACCTTGACGGCTACGGATATTTGCGATCCCGCACCGACCATCTCGCCCGTAAACGAGGTGAGCGAACCGGTATCTTGCTCTTACAAGATCACGCGTACCTGGACGGTAACGGACGCCTGCGGTAACACGCAGGACTTCACGCAAACGATCACGGTGGAAGACCATACCGCGCCGGTAATCACCAACGTACCCGCCGGTGTAACGGTGAACTGCGACGAGATCCCCGCGCGCGTGGATCCCTTATTCACGGATAATTGCGACGCGGCGCCCGTAATGGTGTACGATACGGCGATCACCGCGACCAACGACGGTTGCGCAAACAGCTACACGATCACGCGTACCTGGACGGTAACGGATGCCTGCGGCAACTCCGGCAGCCGTAGCCAGGTAATTAACATAATAGATACGAAAGCGCCCGTGTTCACGGTCACCCCACCGGCCACCCTGGACGTGCAGTGCGATGCCGTTCCAAGTGCAAGCTCGGTGGTACTGGAGGCCACGGATAATTGCGGCACCGCGCCGGTAACGATCCGCTACGTTGGCGAGGTAATCAGCAACCAGGACCCTACCTGCCCCGGCAAGTACACGATCACCCGTACCTGGGAAGCGGAAGACGAGTGCGGCAACGTGCAGCAGTTCGTGCAGGTGATCCATGTGAGCGATGATACTGCCCCGGCCTTCGATAATGCCCCAGCCGATATCACGGTGGATTGTGATAACATCCCGGTAGCCCCCGTAGTAACGGCAACAGACAACTGCGGCGCTGCCACGGTAGCCCCAGTTGACGAGCAACGCATTGACGGAAGCTGCGATTATACCTACACGCTGGTACGTACCTGGACGGCGCGCGATGCCTGCGGTAACGAGGCCACGCACGTGCAGCGCATCGAGGTGCAGGATAACACGGCGCCCGAGTTCAGCAACGAACCTGCTAACGTGACGGTAGATTGCGATAACATCCCGGCGGTACCGGCGGTAACGATCACCGATAACTGCGACCCTGCCCCTGTGCTTGATTTTGACGAGACCGAAACGGCGGGCACCTGCCCGGTGGTGAGAATCATCACGCGCACCTGGACGGCCACGGATGCTTGCGGTAATACGAATACGCATACCCAGGTAATCACGGTGGAAGACCACACGGCCCCGACAATCCCGAATTTTCCAGCCGATATCACGGTAGAATGCGATAATATCCCCGCCGTACCGACCTTGACGGCTACGGATATTTGCGATCCCGCACCGACCATCTCGCCCGTAAATGAAGTACGCGAAACAGAATCTTGTGCTTACAGGATCTTCCGTACCTGGACGGTAACGGACGCCTGCGGTAATACGCAAGACTTCACGCAAACGATCACGGTGAGAGATCAAACCGCACCGGTATTTACAAATGTTCCGGCGGATGTAACAGTAGAATGCGATCAAATTCCTGCTAGGATTGACCCGGTAATCACCGATAATTGTGATGCCAACCCTGTTGTAACTTATGATACTTCGTTTGTTACAAGTGGTTGCCAAATAATCATTACCCGCAGGTGGCAAGCCACGGACAAATGCGGTAACAACGATGCCGTTGAGCAAGTAATTACTGTTGTTGATAATACCGCTCCTAGCTTCCCTACTCCATTCCCAGAATTAACGGTTGAATGCGACGAAATTCCTGCTAGGGTTAACCCGGTTGCAACAGATAATTGCGGTGCTATTCCAAGTGTAAACTTCCTCGGTGAGGAAATCACCAATAAAACTTGTGAGCATAATTACACGATTACCCGTCGTTGGGAAGCAGTTGATGAATGTGATAATGGGGCAACGATTGAGCAGGTAATTCACGTGGTAGATAATTCTATCCCGACATTTGATAATGCTCCTGCTGATATTACGATCGAGTGCGGCCCGTTACCAGCGGTACCTGTTGTTACAGCTAGTGACCGTTGTGACCCACCAACTGTAACTTATCTCGGTGAAACTGAAATTTCCAGGACTTGTGATTATAACTATGTTGTAGAACGCAAATGGAGCGCTGTCGATGATTGTGGCAACGAGATTATCCATACACAAAGAATCACCGTGGAAGATCATACGGCCCCGGTATTGTCCGGCTTGCCTATAGATCAAACGGTATCTTGTGACAATATCCCTGCTGTGCCTGTTGTTACAGCGAATGATGCCTGTGCCGGGGTACTGGATGTTGATTTCTCTGAACATAGGGAGAACCAAACATGTGCCAATGGCTACACGCTTGTTAGAACCTGGAGAGCGGAAGACCCATGTGGTAACGTGGTAGAAGAAACCCGCCGCATAACCGTGGTAGACAATATTGCCCCGGTATTCTCAAACGTTCCGGCAAACGTCACTGTATCTTGCGATAATATCCCTGCTGTACAAACTCCAACAGTGACGGATAATTGCTCGGTTAATATCGTTCCGGTGTTCAATGAAAATAGAATCGACGGAAGCTGCCCGAACACGTATACGATCGTTCGTACTTGGACTGCTACGGATGAATGCGGTAATTCTGCTACTGCAACACAAACCATCGAAGTAGAAGACACCGAAGCTCCTGTATTTGATCCTGCCACGCCGGTTGATTTATATGGAACTTGCGATAACATCCCTGCTCCTGTAACACCGGTAGCGACAGATAATTGTTCTGCCGCGGTGAGCATAGATTTATTTGAATACATTCAGAATCCTAGAACCTGTCCTGGTACTTACGTTATCGTGAGGGAGTGGACGGCCACGGATGAATGTAACCTTCAAACTGTATTCACGCAATACGTACATATCTCCGATACCGAGGCTCCCGAATTTATTTTCGTGCCAACTAATATTACATTGAATTGTGGTGATGCCATGCCGCCATTCGTAGATGCGGTGGCTACTGATAAATGCTCTATCGTAAGCTTATCTTACGAAGATCAAAGAGTTGATAGTTGCGGTGGTTCATATAAAATCATTCGTACTTGGACTGCCAAGGATGCTTGTGATAATGAATCTACCGCTACGCAAACGATCCGTTTCATCGATAATAAACCGCCGGTAATCACAGGAGTACCTGCGGATGCCATCGTGAATTGCGATGCTATCCCGGCTAAACCAACCGTTTATATCGTGGATGAATGTAGCGGTTATACTGACAGTTATGATGAACGTCGAGAAGGTGATGACTGCGGTTATAAACTGATCCGTACTTGGACTGCTACCGATGATTGCGGTAACGTGGCAACTAAATCTTACACCTTGTTCGTGCAGGATACTTCCCGCCCGGTAATCGTTGGTGTAACTGCCGATGTGAACACTTCTTGTGATAACATCCCGGTACCGCCAACGCCTACGGTTACAGATAATTGTGATACGGATGTGGAAATTCAATTCACGCAAGTTAGGGTGAACGGAAGCTGTAGCGGAACATATGATTTGATCCGCACCTGGATTGCTACCGATGATTGTAACAATAAGGATACGGCTATTCAAAGGGTACATGTTACCGATGTGGTAGCGCCGGTATTCGATAATGCGCCGGCTGATGTAAATGTTACCTGCGAAAGTATCCCGGATGGTTCCGGCGTTACGGCAACAGATAATTGCAGCCTTGCCACTACGGTGACATTCACGGATGTGAAGAAAGATGAATTGTGCTTAGGCACTTACACGATAGAAAGAACGTACCAAGCTGTAGATTCTTGCGGAAATGTAGCTACACATGTCCAGGAGATATTTGTTAGGGACGATGTTGCTCCTCAATTTGTAAACTTCCCTGCGGATGTAGAAGTGAGTTGTGATGCCATCCCGGTTGCCCCGGTATTAACTGCCGTGGATAATTGCGGAACCGCCTCCGCTCCTACTATGACCGAACGTACCGAGAATCAAACTTGCACGGGTTCTTATGACCTGATCCGTACTTGGACAACACAAGATGATTGTGGAAATTCAACCAGCAGAAGTCAAACAATTAGGGTACGTGATACAAAAGCGCCGGTAATTTCAGGTCTAGCTGTCAATAAAACAGTAAACTGCGACCAGATTCCAGCGGTACCTGTCCTAGTTGCAACCGATAATTGCTCCCCATATACGCTAACTTATGATTCAACGATCGTTGGTTCTTCATGTAGTTATGAAATCAGGCGTGTATGGACAGCTACTGACGAGTGTGGTAATACGAGCACTAGAACGCAGATCATCAAGGTAAGAGATGTTGTGGCCCCGGTATTTACCAGTGCTCCGGCTAACAAAACAATTGCTTGTACGGATCCGGTTGTTCCGGATGTGCCAACCGCGGTGGATAATTGTAGTGATGTGCGTATCCAGGAAACGAGGGTCGAAGTAAAAGGTAACTGTCCTGGTAATTACAGGGTCGTTTACACCTGGGTGGCCGTGGATGAATGTGGTAACGAGTCCGATCCTATTCAACAAACGATCACCATCCGCGATACGGAAGCCCCGATCTTTACTTCCACTCCTGTAAATGAAAAAACGGTAGACTGTGATGCAGCGAATACGATCGATCTTCCGGTTGCAACGGATAATTGCTCCGAAGTAAAATTAGAACGTAAAACCACTAAGAGCGATGATGAAGCTTGTAACGGTCATTATACGTTAACACACGAATGGACCGCTACGGATTCATGTGGTAATAAATCATACTTTACCCAAATCGTTCACGTAGTAGATAATACAGCACCGGTAATCTCGGGTGTTCCTGCTGATACCAGGGTAAGGTGTAACGAAATACCAAGTTTTGCAACGGTGGTTATTTCTGATAATTGTGGAACGGCTACACTGAAAGATCATAGGGAGGATAAAATTGCCGGTAGCTGCCCGAATGAGTATGTTTTGATCCGCACTTGGATCGCTGAAGATGAATGTGGTAACATCGACAGTGCGAAACAAAGAATCGAAGTATACGATGATCTACCACCGGTATTTAGCGGTGTGCCTGCCGATATGGATTTGAGTTGCGGTGCAATAGCTCCGTTGATCAACCCGACTGCTGCCGATCAATGTGGTACTGTTGCTATCAGCTTTAAACAAGACACCTTGAAAGGCGCTTGCCCTGGCAACTACCAAGTGATTCGCACTTGGACTGCCACGGATGCCTGTGATAATGTAGATTCAGTGAAACAGGTATTAACATATACTGACACAGAAGGCCCTGCATTCTATAACGCCCCTGCCGATAGTACCATCAGTTGCGATAGATTAGGCGATCCCGCACAACCTACCATCATCGATGCTTGTAGCGGAGTGATGGGTATCGTATTCGATACAAGGATTGAAAATGGATCTTGTGCAAACAATTACACGGTAGTTCGTACTTGGACTGCAACCGATAGTTGTGGTAATGTATCTCAACACGTACAAAGGTTAACAGTCGCAGACGTAACACCGCCATTATTCAGCAATGTTCCTGTTGACAGGGATGCTAGCTGTGATAATATTCCTGCGCCTACAGATCCAACCGTGGCTGATAACTGTAGCCCGCTCGCCGGAATAGAACTTTCCATGCGCGTGGATACAATTAAAGGAAGTTGCGCAAACAATTATACATTGGTTCGTACCTGGATTGCTGAAGATGAATGTGGTAATATTGATTCTGTGAAACAAAGAATCAGGGTTACCGATCTTACCAACCCTGTTTTACACGATGTTCCTGCTGATATTACATTGAATTGCGGTGATGTTATCCCGGTTGCCAATGTTACCGCTACGGACAATTGTGGTACAGCCGAAGTTTCCATGACAGAAGCAAGAACCCCGGGCGCTTGCGCTGGTCAATACACGGTAACCCGTACCTGGACAGCTACGGATGCCTGCGGTAATACTTCTAAAGATGACCAGGTTATAACATTCGTAGATAATGTTGCACCGGTATTCGATCAAGTACTTTCCAACAAAACGATCGATTGTTCTGAAACACCGGCGCCTGAGCATGTAACTGCCACGGATAATTGCGGAACAGTAACGATCACGATCGATTCTACTTATAGGGCGGGTACTTGCCCAACTAATTACACGAGGGTGTACATCTATACTGCAACAGATGATTGCGGAAACGATGTTACCATGGTTCAGGAAGTAAACGTGGTAGATACACAAGCGCCGCAATTTACAGTGGTGCCAGCCAGGGTTGCAATTAGTTGCGAGGAATGGCCGTACAGCAGTACAGCAGAAGCGGTTGATAATTGCGGCAACGTCACTATGACAAGTAAGGATACTATCATTTCACGCACTTGTACAAACAGTTTCGTGGTAAGACGTACATGGACAGCCATAGATGAATGCGGAAATACCAGCACAGCGACACAAGAAATTGAAGTAACCGATAACACGGCTCCTGTTTTACAGGGTGTGCCGGCCGATATAGATGTGAATTGTGACCAAGTTCCGGTTCCGGCCAGCGTTACTGCAACCGATGCTTGTGGAACCGCTACCGTTACTTACAACGAGGTGGTGTCTTACGAGTCATGCCCTGTATTGAGGGTATATACAAGGACTTGGACAGCCACCGACGAATGTGGTAATTCAACTACTGCTAGCCAAATTATCAGGGTAATCGACAATCAAGCCCCTACTTTCAGCAATATTCCTGCTGATCAGACGGTAAGTTGCGATAACATTCCACCGATGGTGGCGCCAATAGCAGTAGATCTTTGTACCAATGTTACGATGACAAGCCGCGTAGATACTACCAGCAAATCTTGTAAACATACTTATGAATTGACACGCACTTGGATTGCCACAGATTCTTGCGGTAATATGGATTCCGTGAAACAAGTGATCCGTGTTCAGGATACGGAAGCGCCTAGGTTCTTATCCGCGACACCTGCTAATATCACGGTAGATTGCGAAAATATCCCGGCGCCGGCTAATATGGTGGCTATCGATAATTGCTCCGCAACACCGGATATTATTGTTGAAGTGAAAGATGTTATTGAAACGATCCCGGGTGCTTGCGCCGGTAATTATGTCATCAAGCGCACTTGGACAGCAACGGATGAATGTGGTAACGCGTTCAGTGTAACCCAGGAAATTACCGTACAGGATAATTCCGCCCCGACATTTACACTCGGCGCACCGGCAAACATTACCGTTGAATGTGATGCAGTGCCTGCTATGCCTACTACCCTGCCCGTTAGCGATAACTGTAATCCTACAGGTCTAAACATCAAGGTAGAAGCTAAGGAAGAACGTGTTGACATCCCCGGTGCATGTAATAATACTTACCAGTTAATCCGTACCTGGATCGCATCCGATTCTTGTGGTAATGTTGATTCCGTGAAACAAATCATTACCGTAGAAGATAGAACAGCGCCTGCTTTCGTAATCAATGTTCCGGCGAATATCACCTTGAGTTGTGATACGATCCTGGATCAACCGGATTATGAAGTAGTTGATAATTGTAGTCCTTTGACAGATATCACTGTTACCAAATCTCAAACTAGGGTTGATATCCCCGGTGCTTGTGCAAGCAATTATGAATTGCACCGCACTTGGACATTGACAGATGCTTGTGGTAACAGCGCGGTAATCAACCAAGTGGTGACCGTTGTAGACACAACGAGACCCGTGTTCGATATCCCTGTTCCTGCCGATGTTACCGTTCAATGCGATAATATCCCTGCACAGGTGGATATCACGGCAACAGATAATTGCTCGCCGGCAACTGCAATTAATATTCAGAAAGATCAAAGACGTGAAGATATTCCGGGCGCTTGTTCCGGCAACTACCGCCTGGTGTATACTTGGACTGCTACAGATGCTTGTGGTAACGACACCACCATTACGCAGGTAGTGACTGTCCAGGACACGACTAAACCGGTGTTCACGATGCCTTTACCGAAAGATACCACGGTAGATTGCCACGCGATCATTCCACAGGTTAATGTTTCGGTAACTGATAATTGTACACCATCCGACAGCATAACGATCACTAAAAAAGCAAGGCAAGAAAAAGATCCGGGCGCTTGCGGACAGAACTACCGCATAATTTATACTTGGATCGCCGCTGACCTCTGTGGTAATATTGATTCTGTTCAACAAGTTGTGACAGTCGTAGACACGACAGGCCCTGTATTTACAATCGATATCCCGAGCGATACAACCGTTGATTGTGATAAAGTGCCGCCGATGGAAGCCTTGAACGTGATCGATAACTGTTCTCAACCGAACAAGATCCATGTAGACAGGCATGAAGAAAGGGTTGAAATCCCGGGTGCTTGTAAAAACAACTATAAATTAATCCGTACCTGGATTGCAACGGACGAGTGTGGTATGACTAGTGTAAAAGTTCAAACAATCACAGTTCAGGATACAACAAGGCCGCAGTTTATAGGTACGCTTCCGGTTGATATGACTATCAACTGTGATGAAACATTACCGCCGCAGGAAGATCTTACCGCCGCTGACAATTGCTCTTTGGCTGCTTGGGTTGAAAAATCCGAATCCCGCCAGGACGGTAGCTGCCCGCAAAGTTCGATCATCACCCGTAGGTGGATCGCTTACGATAGCTGCGGTAATTCAAGGGAATATGTACAGGTTATCACCATACAGGATACAACAAGGCCTGTATTACAAACTCCGCCTGCCGATATTACCGTTTCATGCGATGCGATCCCTGCACAAGTAGATCTAACAGCTACAGATAACTGTACGCCAACAGCAGGTATCATCATTGATAAACATGTACGTGAAATACCGAATACTACCGGAAATTGTGCTGATGGTTACCAATTGGTATATACTTGGGTGGCTACGGATCAATGTAATAACATTGATAGTGTATCGCAGGTGATCACGGTTATTGATGATGTTAAACCGAGGTTCACGATGGAAATTCCGGCTGATACTACAGTATCTTGCGATGCGATTCCTACGGCTCCTACCCTTACAGCTGTTGATGATTGTGGCAGCATTAGCGATGTGCCTGTTATTTCAAGGGATTCTGTTGTACAAACTCCGAACGCTTGCCCGACCAAGTACATCATCTTCCGTAAATTCATCGCAACCGATGCTTGCGGTAATGAAGCCGTAGCAATTCAACAGATCATGGTTCAGGATACAACCAGCCCTGTGTTCAACCTTCCTTTACCAAGTGATACGACCGTTGATTGCCATAGCATACCTCCGGTTGCAGCAGTATCGGTTACAGATAACTGTACACCTACAGCTGAAATAAGGTGGGAAATGAAAGATAGCACTTACAAAGCGCCGGATGCTTGCGGTGAAAACTACACCATATACCGCATCTGGAGAGCTTACGATGCTTGCGACAGGATGGCTGAGCATATCCAGGTTATCACCGTGAAAGACACGACAGGTCCGGAATTTATCGATCCTGTACCGGCAGATACCTTGATTCAATGCGGTGATTTACCGCCATTTGCTGAATTACACGCGATTGATAATTGTTCCCAACCGAACAAGATCTACGTTACACGTAGTCAAACCAAGGAGCCATTAGCTGATGGTTGCGGATTTAAATATACCCGTACTTGGATCGCGATAGATGCTTGCCAGAATAAAACGGAAAGGAAACAGGTCATTATCGTTTCAGATACTACCCGCCCTGTAATCTTAACCGCCATCAATGATATCACTGTCGAATGCTCACAAGTGCCTGATACCTTGGCGATCCAAGCGACCGATAACTGTACACCTACTGACAGTATCTCGGTAGAAGTGATAGACAACTTCGCTTCTGACGGAACTTGCGGCAACATGACGATTACCAGGTGGTATATAGCGACAGATAAATGCGGTAATAGCGATACCGCTATCCAGGTGATTCACTTGGTAGATAACACGATGCCGGTGTTTGATCAACCTGCACCTACAGACATACAAGTGAACTGTAACGAAGTGCCTGCTGCGCAAACATTCACAGCAACGGATGCATGTAGCGGACAAAGCGTTCCCGTAACTATGAATGAGACCAGGGTTGACTTGCCGGGCGCTTGTCCGAGCCTGTACCAGGTTATCAGGACATGGACCGCATCAGATATCTGTAACAATGTTGCGACTGTAAGACAAATCATCACCGTTATCGATACAACCGGGCCGGTATTCATCAACCGTCCACAGGAAGAAATACACGCTTCATGCGATAATATTCCTGCACCTGTAAACTTAACGGCAACTGATGCTTGCAGCGGTAACTCTTACGATGTTACGCCATCAGATAATATCGTACCGGGTAATTGTAAAAATAGTTACACGATCCTACGTACTTGGGTTGCAACCGATGATTGCGGAAACAGGACAGAAATTGTTCAAAGCATTATCGTTGAAGATACCGAAGCGCCTGTATTAGATGTAAGCAATATTGCCGCTATCATCAATACAGATTGTAACAACATCCCTGCACCGGATACGATCCCGGCAACGGATAATTGCGCGGCCGCCCAGGATATTCAAGTTGAAATAACAATTGAAAACAAGCAGAACGGCGCCAACTGTGCCAACGGTATGCAGATCATCAGGACTTATACCGCGGTAGATGAATGCGGCAACAGGTCCGTGCCATTCGTTCAAACAATCAATGTAGTTGATAACACCGCCCCTGTTTGGGTTATAGCACCGCCTGCTTCGGATACCACTGTTAACTGTAGCGATACATTAGTAGTACCGGTTGTTACAGCGACGGATGCATGTTCAGGTGATATCGATGTGGTGTATACTACTAACAAAGTAAGTACGGCCTGCGGCTTTATTATCACCCGCAGGTGGGTTGCCGCTGATGCTTGCGGAAATATGATTACCGCAACACAAACAGTTACGGTAACCGATCTTGCGGCGCCGGTATTCAATACTAATTTACAGGATACCTTGTATGCCGATTGCACGATCCCTGCTGTTGCAGCAGTAACAGCGACGGATAATTGCAGCCCGGCTGACTCGATCCAGTACGGATATAGCGAACAAGTAGACTCTATCAACGGCGCTTGTCATTATCAAATAAAACGCACTTGGACGGCCACCGATCCTTGCGGTAACGTTGCAACAATGGAGCAACTAGTGATTATCCAGGATACTACGGCGCCTGTAATTGCAGCTGCACCTGCTGATATCACGATTGGTTGTGGTGATGCGATCCCTGCTGCCGCCCAATTGGTAGCTACGGATAATTGCTCAAATAACTTCCCGAGAATGGCAGCAATGACCGAAGATCCGTACACGGTTGATAATTGCAATGGTTATACAATCGTCAGGAGATGGAATGCAGTAGATAAATGTGGTAATGTTGCGGTTGAGCAGGTACAAAGAATCGTGGTTCAAGGTTGTGGTCAACCGGAACTCGATACTACTATGCCAGCTGCTTGTGCAAGCAACCCTGTATTCACGGTTACGGCCAAAGGAAATCTACAGAACCCGATATATACGTTGGTATCTGTAACACCTGCCGGAGCAGTTACTACGCCGGTATCACAAACGGACAACGTATTTAACTTACCGGGTGTAACAACGGCTACCTTTACCGTGAAAGATGGCCAAGACGGATGTGAAAGCGCCCCTGTAACTTATACTTTACAGTTCAAACAAGCGCCATCTGTTTACTTGGGTAATGATATCACGATCTGTAGCGCTGAAACGGTAACACTTGATGCCGGAAATCAAAACAGTACATACCAAATTAAGTGGTCAACTGGCGAAACCAGCCAGAAGATCCAGGTAACGACTGCCGGTAAATATTGGGTTGAAGTAAGCAACGGTGATTGCGTAGCCAGCGATACGATCCAAATCGATCTTGGTAATCTGCAACATGAAGACATTCCAGATGCAGTCATTTGTACCGGTTATACTAAGAACTTGGATGCCTTTACCGAAAATGCAAGCTATGTTTGGAGTACAGGTTCTACCGCTTCTAACATTAATGTAAATACAGCCGGCAAGTACTGGGTACGTATCATGAAAGGAAGCTGTATCGTGGTTGATACCATCAACGTAACCGTTGTGCCGCCACCGAGCTTAGTATTGCCTCCTGATACTACTATTTGCCCGAATTCTTCGATCGTGATTACAGCCATCACAAATGCAAATACTATACAGTGGTCAAGCGGGGAAAGTACTCCATCGATCGTTGTCAACAAACCAGGTTCTTACACGGTATACGTTAGTAACGGTGCTTGCGTAGTATCTTCCACGATCTATGTACAGCAAAGACCAACGGTTACCTTGAACCTCGGTCCTGACAGGTACCTCTGTCCTGGCGGCAGGATCAACGTGGATGCCCGCACAGATGATGCCAGCTCTTACTTGTGGAATGACGGTAATACCAACCCGATCAAAGTGTTCACGCAACCGGGTACCTATATCCTTACGATCCTGGATAAATACTGCGACCGGGTAATTGCTGACACCTTGAATGTCTTCGAAGGCGCTACGCCGAATGTGAGCTTAGGCAATGATACCGTGATTTGTGCAGGAACAAGTATCGTTCTGAAACCAAAAACGGCATTCGTGAGCAATTACCTTTGGAGTGATGGTTCTACCGGGAGCACCTTGACCGTTACGCAACCGGGTACTTATACTGTACAGGTGAGCAATGACTGCGGTTTCTCCCAGGATCAGATCACGATCACGGGCGTAGTTTGCGAATCTGCCCCGGAAATACCGAACGTATTCTCACCGAACGGAGATGGTAAGAATGATATATTCAAACCGGGAACCGGGGAAACGATGTACAACTATGAATTAAGAATCTATAACCGCTGGGGTCAAATGATCTTCATCTCGCATGACCAGGAACAAGGTTGGGATGGAACATATAATGGTCAACCGGTTGAAATAGGTACTTATGTTTGGTGGTTGAGTTACAGTAAGACTTCCGGCGGACAGATTTACGTTATCAAGGGAGATGTAACCGTAATAAGATAGGCTTCTATCTTTCACTTAAAATAAAAGGGCCGCCCAAGCAATTGGGCGACCCTACATTGAAAAAGAGTAATGAAAATAATTTAGTTAAACATTTGAAAAACAGTAATTTTTATTAGGCATTCAGCATAAAAATGTATACATTCATACCGTAAATAAAAAATCAATAGGTATTCGACAATCAAAAAATAGCCGCGGATTCGCGGCTATTTTTATTTACAGTAGTTAAGCAATCGTATCGATAAATATTAATTTTAAATTTTTATTTGTTTTGTCAATTAATGATTTAAATTAATAAAAACAATACACGTTTGAACTTGTTAGCTGCCCGATATCAATTATCAATACAACAACCTTGTCTTAATGGTATGTGGTACTTCTTTCAGCAGGGCTAAAGCTTCATGCGATAATTGGGAATCCACATCCAGCACAACATAACCAATCTTTTCGTTGGTCTTCAAATATTGACCTAATATGTTTATTTTATTATCAGACAATGCCGTGTTGATAGCGGAAAGCACACCCGGAACGTTTTTATGAATATGTAATATTCTATGCGTGTTTTCAACCTCGGGAACACTAATTGAAGGAATAGTATGCGATCCGAAGCTCGCCCCTTTTTCCAGGTAGCTCAATAATTTGCTGCTCACGTCAAAACCAATATTCAACTGGGCTTCTTCCGTACTTCCCCCGATATGAGGGGTCAAGATAACATTAGGTAGTTTCTGTAACGGTGAGCTGAAGGCTTCTCCATTTTTTTCCGGCTCAACCGGGAATACGTCGATTGCCGCGCCGGAGATTTGACCACTAACCAAGCATTCTTTCAAGGCTTCGAGATCAACTACTTCCCCGCGGGCATAGTTGATAAAGATGGCGCCGGGCTTCACATGTTTCAATATATCGGCAGTAATCATATTTTTCGTAGTCTTCGTAGAAGGTACATGTAAAGATATAATATCTGCTTGCCCGAATAATTCCTCTAGGGAACGTTGCGCTACCGCGTTACCCAGCGGCAATTTGATCTCGGTATCATAATACATCACGTTCATGCCCATCGCTTCGGCAAGCACGCTCACCTGGCTCCCGATATTACCATACCCAACGATACCGAGCGTCTTACCTCTCAATTCATAACTCCCTTTGGCTTCTTTCATCCAAACCCCGTTATGGGCAGCGTTATTTTTATCCGGGATCCTACGGATTAACATGATTGACAATCCTATGACTAATTCGGCAACCGAACGGGTGTTGGAATAAGGCGCATTAAATACGGCAACCCCCATTTCCGTAGCGCTAGCTAAGTCAACTTGGTTGGTACCGATACAAAAACAGCCGATGGCCTGTAATTTTTTGGCCGCTTCCAAAACGGGACGTGTAACATGGGTTTTAGAACGGATTCCCAATAAGTGAACATCCTTTACTGCCTCTATTAAATCCGCTTCACTTAGTGCCCCATTCAATTTACGAACGTTGGTATACCCCGCCGATGTAAATTCTGAAACTGCTACGTCGCTAATATTTTCCAACAGTAAAATGTTGATCTTCTCTTTCGGGTAACTGGTTAATTTACGCTCGCTCATATTATTAAGGTAAGTTTGATTCCGCTATGCCATAAAATCTTCCTATGATAATTCCCTGGCAAATGGTTGTTAATTTGAAGGCACGAAATTAGTTCGATTTTTAGAGTATTCAAATAACCCGCCCATGAAATTCGATATTGTCAAATAATTCGTTCTTTCATTGCGACTTGTTTAATCAAAATGCAGGGAAAGCTCTTAAATTTTTCTTAAAATTAACATTGTGGCATGATTTTTACGCTTGATTTACAATTGCTTCCTACCTTTGAAGCATGATAATTATTGGGGATATCTTACTATTATTTACGTGATGAATCGTTTGCATGCAGCAATACTAATGGCCATTTCCATATCTGTGGCCGGTTTACAAGCTTGCGGACCATCTAATGCTAAGCAGAAAACCGCATTGATGGCCCGTGTTGAAGTGGATACTACTTATACTATTAATCTTTCGGAAAGTGATGTCAAGTCTTTATTGGCTAGTTCCGAAACGAAGCGTATCCAATCAGAATTGAAGGATTTTTTCAACCATAAACTCGTTCGTAGCGGTTTTAGCGGTACAATGCTGGTTGCCAGGAAAGGTGTCGTGCTTTTCCAAGGGCATCACGGTTATGAAGATTATCCTAACAGGATTCCGATGGAAGATTCTTCCTCTTTTCAATTGGCTTCTATTTCAAAAACATTTACCGGGATGGGTGTTTTACAGCTTGTAGAGCAACAGAAAATTTCACTGGAAGATTCGATCCAACGATTTTTCCCAACCTTCCCGTATAAAGGCGTTACCGTGCGAACCTTGTTGAACCACCGCAGCGGATTACCCAATTACCTTTATTTCAGCGACTCGCTTTGGAAGGACAAACAAAAGTTGATGACCAACCTGGATGTGATCAACGTGATGACTTTGCATAAGCCACGTATTGAACACTTGCCTGATACGCATTTCCAATACTGCAATACCAATTACGTATTATTGGCTGCTATCATTGAAAAGGTTAGCCAACAACCTTTTGCCGATTATATGGCTTCTCATATTTTTAAGCCCCTCGGTTTAAAACATACTTACGTGTACACGCCGGATCAAGCCGCCCGCCCGCATCAAACGAAGAGCCATTATTATAACGGCAAATTAGTGGCCGATGATTGTTTTGACGGCGTGATGGGTGACAAAGGCATTTACAGTACTGCCAACGATATGTTGAAATGGGATCAAGCGCTTTATAGTGGCAGGTTTTTACAAGAAGAAACACTTAAGGAAGCTTTTACCCCTTATAGCCATGAAAAGCCGGGCGTAAAAAATTATGGCCTGGGTTTCAGGATGCTCGTTTATCCCGACCAAGCAAAAATCATTTACCATAATGGCTGGTGGCATGGAAATAACACGGTTTTTTACCGCTTTATCAAGGATTCAACTACCTTGGTGATCCTGGGAAATAAACAAAATAAAAATATTTATTTCGCGGTGAAACCTGTTCGGGAAATTCTCGGGGAAGGGATCGATGATGAAGCTGGTGAGGACTAAGCAGCCAGCATAAAATATTTTAGAAACCCTCGCCGGGTCTTATACGGCGAGGGTTTCTTTATGCATCAAACGCATTCACATCAATGTATACCCGGGTTTACCGGTGATTATTCTTCCGAAGCTTCAGCGTTAATGTCTTTTTCAGCGATTTTAGTAAGTGCTACATCGGTTGCTTTTTCATTATCGAGCGTTTTCTGAAGTAGCTTAACCACTTCTGTATGTCCCATATTTTGAGCAAAAGTTCTTAATGTTCCGTAGGTCCCGATTTCATAATGCTCCACTTTTTGGGCGGCTAAAATCAATGCGGCATCCCTTACCATGCTGCCTTTGTCGGTATCGTCAATAATGGTGTTAGCCTCATCTAATAAGCCTTCCATGGCCTCGCATTTTTTTGCAGTGGCTTTTTCTCCCAATAAATCGAACACTTTTTCAAGCGTTTGAACGTGGGTATCTGTTTCTGCTGTATGCTTTTCAAATGCAGCTATTAGTTGTTTGCTGGTAGCAGCCTTTTGCATCTTGGGCAATGCTTTCACCAAGTGTTTTTCAGCCCAATAAATATCTTTCAGTTCATCGATGAAAAACTTGTGAAAATCCGAATTTTTCATTTGTTTTTCCCTTGCCATCGGCTGGGGATTCGTGTGAGTGGTATTCATGGTTTCAATTTTTTGGTTTACTTATACCATCCAATGATTCAAACACGATGCCTTGAATTGTTCGTTTTTAAGTTATTGATAACCAATTATTTATTTTGGTTCGGGGATTTTATCCCGTGGGGAGATTTCTACAATCACTGGAAATATTGCACCGGTTCGTGGGAGTTTAGCAGGGAACAATTGCCTGCGGTACTCGGGATTTTACATCATTTTTATTCATTGTTGTCGGACTAAAAATGCTTTAAAGGTACTTGAATTCCTTACCTGTTCAAGGATATAAGCGAAGGGTGATACATTCAAAATCCGGGGTACTCCCAAGAGAACCGTGGAACTTCGCACCGTTGATAGCGAAGGGTAGCTTGGCTATAGTAATAGAAAGGCCAGATCGAGCGATCAAATTGGTGGCTGTAATGGCCAATTTGTGCCCTTTTTTGGGCAAGCAAAAAAGTACAAGAAAGGAGTAGATGAACATTGAATCGAACTATTGAGGGATCAAAAGTACTCCCCGGTTAAAATTTAGTCGGACAACAATGATTTTTATTTATCAATAGCTTCTATATCATGTTTCCTGTTGGGAAGTACGTTATCCCTACTCCATTCTACCTTGCCTTCAAACCGGTGTTTTCTAGCGGGGCAGTTTTCCACCAGGCATAACGGGCAACTTTGACTGGTACATGGATCCATGTGGATGAAAAACTCGGCATCGCCTGAAAAAATCTGTTTGTTTACCTGGTTTTCCAACCGGTCGATCTCGTCATGTACGGCTTTTAATGAATAATAATACGGCATCGTGATATGGCAATCGATATGGTAATTACTACCGTATTGCTGTACCCGCATGTTATGCACGTCGATCATGGCCGGGGTCCTGTTCTTGGTAAACAACTGCACGATTTGGTCTATCACCTGTTTATCCGTTTCATCCATCAACCCGGAAATTGATTGACGCATCAGGCGGTAACCTTGGTATAATATGATCCCGCCGAAAATTAACGAGGCGATGGGATCGATATAAGTCCACCCGGTAAGCTTTATCAAGCCTAGGGCGGCGATCAGTCCAATGGAACTATAAGCATCAGACAGGATATGTTTTCCGTTTCCCTGTAACGTAATGGAGGGGGCTTTTTTGCCTTGGCTAACCAAGAACTTACCCAGGACAAAATTGGCTACAGACGTTCCCATGATGACGTACAAGCCGCTGTCGACCTTGTGCAGCTCATGGGGGGAAAAGAAGAAAGTAATTGCTTTGACCCAGATCAAGCAACCGGCAATGAAAATCATGGCTCCCTCGAAGCCAATTGAGAAAAATTCAACCTTCCCGTGCCCATATGGATGGTCTTCATCCTTGGGCTTGCCCGAGAGATAAATACTATAGCATGCAAAAGCGCCGGCTACAACGTTAATGATGGATTCTAATGCGTCCGAAAGGATGGCCACGGAATGGGTAACGAAGTAAGCTCCAAATTTGGCGAAAGTTAATAAACAACTCACAACCAAGGAGATGATGATGATTTTTAGCTCTTTTTTGATCAATAGGATATACTTTTTTGCGAAAATATACCGTTTAGACCAATCTAAAAAATTAAGGAATTGTTATTTTCTGGATAATCTATAATTAATTGAAAATCAATAAATTTATTTTTATCAGGATTTCTATTTTTTAGGCTGGACTAAATTTTGTTTCAAGGCTACTTCAAAAATTTCCCGATAAGGTAAAGGAGGCCGCTGAGGACGATACTGATGATTACCATGGTGGTGATGGGTGCATAGAAGCTAAAGTTGTCTCTTTCAATACGGATATCCCCCGGAAGTTTTCCAAGCCATTTGAACTTATCTCCCCAAAGCCAGGTGATGATTCCTATGAAGACGATGATGATACCAACGAGGACGATTATTTTTCCGGTTTCTTTCATCTGGATATTCCTTTGTGTTAAAAAGAAAAGCCCGGGTCCATCTTCCCGGGCATTTTCCAAAAACTATTTCATTAACACTTAAGCCTAATTTATTTGCTTTCGCTGGTAGGTTTAGGTTCGCGGGGCGCTTTGGGCTCCTTGTTTTCTTTACCTTCCTTGCCTTCGCCGGTTTTCTTTTTGGCGGCTTTGGGGGCAAAGATGGCAATCATCCTCTTACCTTCCATCGTAGGCATGCCTTCAAGTGCGCCTACTTCAGCTAAGCGTTCTGCAAATTTAAGCAAAATAAGTTCACCGCGCTCTTTAAACATGATGGCGCGACCTTTAAACTGAACATATGTTTTTACCTTGTTACCATCTTTCAAAAACTTCTCGGCGTGTTTCGCTTTAAAATCGAAGTCATGATCGTCGGTATTCGGGGTAAAACGAATTTCCTTCACTTCACTCTTGTGGGCTTTAGCCTTCATTTCCTTTTCCTTCTTCTTCTTTTCGTAAAGGAACTTGTTATAGTCAATGATACGGCAAACCGGTGGAGCTGCATTTGGGGAAATTTCAACAAGGTCTAAACCTTGTTCTTCAGCCATGCGCAACGCATCTTCTGTTTTATATACACCAACCTCGACATTTTCACCAACCAGCCTTACTTCCGGCACACGGATCATCCTGTTGGTACGGTGTTCTTGTTGTTGTTCTCTTCTGAAATTGGGATTTCTACCCCGGTTAAAATTTGGTCTTGGTCCTTTTTGCATTTAAAAAAATGAGAATTACTAATTACAAATGTTGCGTCTTTTGTAGGATACCTATCAAAAAATGTAAAATACTACAAAAGAACGGAAATATATACAATCGAATTATTCAAATGGTTTACGTTGGTCTACTTCTTCTTGGATCATTTCAATAAAAGAAGGAATATCCATGGTTCCCAAATCGCCTTTGGCTTGCCTGCGAACTGCTACCTTTTCATCGGCGGCTTCTTTTTCACCGATTACTAACATATACGGAATTTTCGCTAACTCTGCCTCGCGGATCTTCTTGCCTATTTTTTCTCCTCGCTCGTCTATTTCTGCGCGAATTTCGGCTTTTTTAAGCAATTCACCTACTTTTCTAGCATAATCTAAACTTTTATCACTAATTGGCAAAATTTTTACCTGGGTCGGCGTCAACCATAATGGGAATTTTCCGGCGCAGTGCTCGATTAACACGGCTATAAACCGCTCTAGCGAACCGAACGGCGCCCTATGGATCATCACCGGGCGATGTTTCTGGTTATCGGCTCCAATATATTCCAACTCGAACCTTTCCGGTAAATTATAATCCACCTGGATCGTTCCTAGCTGCCATTTCCTGCCCAATGCATCTTTTACCATGAAGTCCAGCTTCGGACCGTAAAAGGCCGCTTCGCCGTATTCGATCACGGTGTTCAAACCTTTCTCTGCTGCGGATTCGATAATCGCTTGCTCCGCCAGGTTCCAGTTTTCTTCCGAACCGATATACTTGGAACGATCTTCTTGATCTCTCAGCGAAATCTGTGCCACGTATTCGGTGAAGCTCAGGCTTTTGAAAACATGCAGTACCAAGTCTATTACCTTGATGAACTCTTCTTTTACCTGGTCCGGACGGCAGAATAAATGGGCATCATCTTGAGTAAAGCCACGTACCCTGGTCAAACCATGTAACTCACCATGCTGCTCGTAGCGGTACACGGTGCCAAACTCTGCGAAACGTACGGGTAAATCTTTGTACGATTTAGGAGAAGCCTTGTAAATTTCACAGTGATGCGGGCAGTTCATCGGTTTTAACATGAACTCCTCGCCTTCTTCCGGTGTTTCGATCGGTTGGAAACTATCCTTTCCATATTTTTCGTAGTGACCGGAAGTCACATATAATTTTTTATTACCGATATGCGGCGTCACCACGGGCAAATACCCGCTGTCGATTTGTGCTTTTTGCAAAAACTGTACCAGGCGGTCGCGCAGCATGGCGCCTTTAGGCAACCATAAAGGCAAGCCCAGCCCTACATTTTCAGAGAAAGTGAAAAGTTCCAACTCCTTACCGAGTTTCCGGTGATCCCTTTTCTTGGCTTCCTCGATCAGCGCTAAATATTCATCCAGCTCTTTTTGATTCGGGAAAGTGATACCGTAAATGCGGGTCAGCATCTTGTTCTTTTCATTCCCGCGCCAATATGCCCCGGCAATACTGGTTAATTTAATGGCCTTGATAAACCCGGTGGAGGGAATGTGCGGGCCGCGGCAAAGATCCGTGAAGTTACCTTGGGAGTAAAACGTAATTTTACCGTCTTCCAAGTCGCGGATCAATTCCAGCTTGTATTGATCTTCTTTATCATTAAAGTATTGCAAAGCATCTGCTTTAGATACTTCTTTCCTATCGTAACTGTTGTTCTGCTTGGCAAGCTCCTTCATCTTATTCTCGATTTTCTCCAGGTCTTCATCGCTAATAGCCCTGTCGCCAAGATCGATGTCATAATAGAACCCGTTCTCGATGGCCGGCCCGATACCGAACTTCACCCCCGGGTATAATGCTTCCAGCGCTTCGGCCATCAAGTGCGCAGAAGAGTGCCACATGGTGGCTTTCCCATCCGTATCCACCCACGTCAGTAATTGCAGGGTAGCGTCTTTCGTGATGGGGCGCGTCGCGTCCATCACCTGGTCGTTTACCTTTGCTGCCAATACTTTTCTTGCCAATCCTTCACTAATGGATTTGGCAATGTCCAACGCAGTAACGCCATCTTCGTACTGTCTTACGTTGCCATCCGGGAATGTAATGTTGATCATAAATTTTTCTACGCTTATGTGCGATTCAAATACTATTTTAAAATGCTTGCGAAGTTAAGAAATTGAGTGGAGATTTATTTGCAGTGAGTTGATTTATATCTCCTAAATTTTTCTAATTCATAAAAATTAACATGGGTTCATGTTTAACTACCGCTACTATTATGCCAAACTTTTTGATTTTGAAGGATTTAAATGAATCCTGTCAAAAATTCACATTAATACTTCAACGTGTCGGTTGTTGAGCCGCAATCCGGCATGGCATCACCGAAATAGGGGTTATGAATGCCGGGAGTTTTACTTAACCAATAAGCGCCGCGATCATCGAATGCCATCGGGCAATATTGGCGGTAAACTGTTTGGCCTTTAATACCGGTTGCGCGGATAAATTCATACAGCATATCCGAAACAACTTGATAGTCTGCCCTGCGCGCTTCGATCCCCGTGTTTTCTAAGCTCAAGCCAAGCAACTCTGCACTGATATCCCCGCTGGCCGCTTTTAATTGTTCCACGCGTATGCTGTCGTTGGCTATTACATGGAACGGTAAGCTGTCCATGTGTTGCTTCATCTGCTTGGCATGGCCATCGGCTAAACCCGTGTCGGCCTTTACCAGCGCTTCGCTCAAGTCATAATAAGCTTCGAGGGCTGCGCTCAAACTGTCGTAAAATTCTTGCGGGTAAGATGCCTTCAATACCGCTGTTGTATCGCGTTCGGTTTCTTTCGCCAGGGCATGTTTGTCCGGGTTATTGCAAGCAGCAAAAGCGAGGCAACAAAAAAGTATCCCTATGCTAGTTATTTTCATGCTATTCGTACGATGTTCAACGTAAAGATAGTGCTAATTTCTTGTTAGATGACTAGGGGTAACTCCTTGTTTTAACAGAATTTACACGTAAAAAATACTAACTTTGTATGTTTTGAACTTTATCATAAGATTTTAAGACGGTTTAATAGGAATTTTTATGCTTTTAGCGTTGCAGGACGTCACGTTCGAATTTGGTGCAAGGACTATTGTTAAAAATGCTTCCTGGCATATCGTGCCGGGTGATCGCGTTGGTTTGATCGGCTTGAACGGTACGGGTAAGTCTACCCTGCTTCGGATCATTAACGGTGAATATTCGATTGCTTCGGGGAGCGTGAACAAGGTGAAAAATTTAAGCCTTGGTTTCTTTAACCAGGACTTGTTAAGTTTTGAATCTGACGAGTCAATCCTGAGCGTTGGAATGATGGCATTCCAAAAAGCATTGGAAGTGGAGAAAGAGATTGATAGGCTTACCAAGGAACTGGAAACAAACCAGTCCGATGCCCTTTTAAACGAGTTTGCCGATCGCTTGCATGAGTTTGAAACACTCGACGGTTATAATATGCGCCATAAAACGGCACAGGTACTCGAAGGGTTAGGCTTCAGCACGGCTGACTTGGAACGCCCCTACAGCGAATTTTCAGGTGGTTGGAGAATGCGTGTGCTGCTGGCCCGCTTAATCTTGCAACACCCGGATGTGCTGATGCTCGATGAGCCGACGAACCACTTGGATCTGCCTTCTATTGAATGGTTAGAGCGTTATCTTTCCAGCTATGACGGGGCGGTGATCATCGTGTCGCATGATCGCTATTTCTTAGACCGCATGGTCAATAAGGTGGTAGAATTATACCAGCAGGAGCTCCATCATTATGCCGGTAATTATTCCGATTACGAAGTTGAAAAGGAACTTCGCCGGGATATGCAACAGCGCGCTTACGAAAATCAACAGGAATATATCCGCCAGCAAGAGCGCTTCATCGAACGATTTAAAGCCAAAGCCAGTAAAGCGGCCCAAGCTCAAAGTATCATGAAACGTCTCGATAAACTGGATTTAGTTGAACAGGTTGATAGCGGACCTTCCAAGATCCGGATCAATTTCAGCGTAGACAAAGTCCCGGGCAAGATATTAAGCACCTTGAGGGATGTATCGAAAAGTTTCGGTGATATCCAGATATTGAAAAAAGCCAGCGCCGAAATTAACCGGGGCGACAAAATCGGCCTGATCGGTGCCAACGGTAAAGGGAAATCTACATTATTGCGCATTATCGCGGGCACGGAGCCTGTCGACGGGGAACGCACTCCCGGGCATAACGTGGTGCAGAGTTTTTATGCGCAACACCAACTCGAAAGTTTACATCTCGATAACGAAATCCTGGAAGAACTGAAAACTGCCGGTAGTGGAAAAACCGAGCAAGAACTGAGATCTCTTTTAGGTTGTTTCTTATTTCAAGGTGACGATGTATATAAAAAAATCAGGATTCTTTCCGGTGGGGAGAAAGCCCGCGTAGCTTTGGCTAAAACAATTATCGGCCAAGCTAATTTTTTACTGCTCGATGAGCCGACCAACCACCTGGACATAAACTCCGTAGATATGTTGATCGATGCCTTGAATAAATACCAAGGTAGCCTGGTGCTTGTATCTCACGACCGTTATTTCGTTAGCCAAACCGCTAACAAGATATGGGAAATCGTAGATGGTGAGATCAAGGAATTTAAAGGTACTTACGCTGAATGGGAAGAGTTTAAAAAACGGATGGCCGCACAGGAAGCTGCCAATAATAAGGTAAAGCAGGAAAAACAAAGGGAGAAAGAGCGCGGGAAGGAAAAACCTGTAGAAGTTAAAGTGGCTAGTGCGCCGCCACCCCCGCCACCAGCAAAACCTAACGGCGCCATCGATAAGGACGCCAAGCGGGAATTGCAGAAACAGCAGCGTCTTTTCCAACAAATAGAACAGGACCTGGCAAAGAAAAATGAACTGAAAGTGAAGATTGAAGCCGATCTCGCCTCGCCTGATATTTATAGCGATGGTAAGAAGTTTACGGAATGTGAAAAACAATATAAACAACTGCTCTCCGAAATTGATCAACTGAATAACGCTTACGAAGAGGTGTTTGAAAAGATTGTAAGTTTGGAAAGCAGCCTTGTAAATTAAACGATAATGCCCGGTACTTTGTGCCGGGTTTCTTATTTTTAGGAATCGCTTTTTTCGATACTTTTATATTTTAGTCCGACTAAAAATGCTTTAAAGGTAAGAAACGAGCAGGTGGACATTGAATCGAACTATTGAGGGATCAAATTGCTCCCCGGTTAATATTTAGTTGGACAATAGTGATACTTTTAAATAAAAATTAGCCCGTGCAAAAAATTCTGGTAGTAGAAGATGAAGTGAAAGTGGCCAATGCCGTTAAGAAAGGCTTGGAAGAAAATGGTTTCGAAGTAGACCTGGCCTTCGATGGAAAAATAGGCCGGAGTATGGCCACCAATAATGTTTACGACCTGGTCATCCTCGATTTAAATCTCCCACATTATAACGGCTACGATATTTGCCGCGTGATAAGGGAAAAAAGTAATGCCGTCCCGGTGATTATGCTGACCGCCCTCGGTGATATGGAAGATAAAATGCAAGCCTTCGATCTCGGGGCCGATGATTACCTCGTGAAACCGTTCGACTTCAGGGAACTACTCGCCAGGATCAGGGTGTTCCTCAAAAGGGTCGGTACGGATATTTCTAATTATCAACATAAAATTGCTATCGGTGATCTGGAAATTGATCGTGAAAAGAAAGAAGTTATACGCGCAGGCAAAAAAATAAACCTTACCGCGAAAGAATACCAACTGCTCGAATTCCTCGCGCTAAACAACGGGAAAGTAATTTCCAAACTGAGCATCGCTGAAAAAGTTTGGGATATCGATTTCGATACCGGCACGAACGTGATCGAAGTATATGTTAACTTTCTCCGTAAGAAAATTGATAAGGATTTTGATAAGAAATTACTTCACACCAAAACGGGGATGGGATATTACCTCTCTGCCGATGAAGATTAAAACTCCACTTGAGTATTAAGTATAAAATAGCACTTTACTATTCATTGTCAGCAGTACTTTTACTGGTGACCTTTGCCAGTTTCTCCTATTACTTCTCTGCCAAGATGAGGACACAGGAATATACGGGGCGACTCACATACCGGGCCGAATCTATTGCCAAGGTATTAGGCGATGGAGCCCAGATCAAATCGGATGTTTTATTGCTCGATAAACTTGATCAAACGGCTTTCCAGGATTTGTTCTTGGAAGAAATTATGGTGTATGACCCGGTTGATTTTGACCTGGTATATACCAATATCCAAGATAAGGTGGTGCAGGTCGACATACGCCAATTAGAGCTGTTGAAACGGGAAAAATATATGCATAAGCAGGTGCTTGTAACGGAAGAAAATGCAGAGCAAGCCCATGAGTTTGAGCTGGTTGGCATTTATGATACGTCAAATAAAATACCGTTGCTGGTGCTCGTTTCGGCTTATGATAAATTTGGCCATCAAAACCTGACCAACCTCAAGCGGATTCTATTAATAGAATTAGCTGTCTGCGTAGCTTTGCTGGTAGCAATCGGCTTTTTCTTCGCCAAGCAAATGGTACAACCTATTATCCGCTTGGTGCGGCAAGTGGATAAAATCAATGTCAACAACTTGCAAAATGCCAAGGTAAATATCAGGGGGAAGAACGAAATTGCGCAACTCGCCGTTAATTTCAATACGATGTTGCACCGCTTGGGAGAGTCCTTTAATTTGCAGAAAAGTTTCGTGAGCAATGCTTCGCACGAGTTGAGAACCCCGTTGGCTGCTATTATAAGCCAATTGCAAGTGGCTATCGGGAAGGATCGTACTGCCGAAGATTATAAACAAATATTGCAATCGGTTTTGGAGGATGCGGAGAACCTGTCCGAGCTTACGAACGGATTATTACAATTAGCACAATCCGAACTCGGTGAGCAGCATTTTAAGTTCCAAGCTGTCAGGATTGATGAATTGTTATTGGATGTTCCCAACCTGGTGAATGTCCAGGATCATAAAAAACGTAAGATCGAAATCAGTTTCGAAAGGATGCCCGAACAGGATGATGAAATAACCTGCCCAGGCAATGAAAGCCTGCTGAAAATCCTATTCCTGAACCTGGTCGACAACGCTTGTAAATTCAGTCCCCAACACAAGGCATTGGTAAGTATAGACTTCGATGATTCCTATATCACCGTGAAGGTGCAGGATGATGGTATCGGCATTCCCCCGGCGGATTTGCAAAACATTTTTGAACCGTTTTACCGCGGTGAAAACACGGTCAATGTACGTGGGCATGGATTAGGTCTATCTATATGCAAGAAAATTGTACAACTCCACCGTGGACAAATTACGGTTGAGTCTAAAGTTGGCCATGGAACAACATTTCATGTCAAGTTACGGAAATCGTGATGTACGCTACTCCCCTTTTTTTAGCTAAAGTCTTATTTGGACAATAACCCGGCCTACTTTTTTAATATCATTTTAAGTTAGGTTAAAGCTCGCTTTAATACCTATTCTTGACCTTTGTAATATCAAAAACAATTCACGATACGGAGTGGTGAGGAGTTGATAGGCAAAGCTGATAGATACATGAAAATATGCATTACATTGATAGCCATTGTTTCGCTGTTATCATTTACAGCCTGCCATCGTCACGATATGCAAACCCCCATCAAGCGGACCTTTGTATTGAGTGATGTAATGTTGGATGCTTTGACTTTTGATACGGTTAAGCAAAACAACGTGGTACTTCCTTCGCAAAGTGATGTTTTACAACAGGCGGGCGCCCTTGATACAAATTATATTGCAAGTATTCTCGATAGGGCGATGCAGCGGATGGAAGTGATCATCCCGAGAAACGTGGTAGTAGAAAACGAGCATCATTATTATGTGCTGGTTTTTAAAGATCGATATAATATTTCCAGCAGGGAAATTCATATCGACCAGGCGCCGGGGAAGGATTTATACCTAGTAGGTGGCTTAAAACCTGGGGAGTTACTGGTTTCATCCCATCAACAATTGATATTCCAAGCTTTGAACGAATCCAGTGATTAATTAAACATGGTAAAATCGTTAGCTCGGTAGCATAAAATCATCGTATATAATTGTTGATATTCCAGTACAAAAATTAGGCATTGGTTTTAGTTCGCATATAGATAGATAGTAAACAACAGTCCTGAATTAAACTGTTCATGCACAATCTTTCCGCCTTGCCTTAGAGGATACAACGCAGGGCGGATTTTCTCTAGAAAAATCATACAGGGTAGATAGAACAAACCGATCCATTGCCATGGCAAATATGGATCGGTTTTAATTATGTATAACCCGGTTAAATTTATTTACGTGCGGGGATTATTTCCTTCTTGCAACCTGGGCCGCAACCTTTGTTTCGATTTGTTGAAGATCATCTGGCCTTTATCGATTCCTTTCCTGAGTTTAGCCTGCTCTTCTTCAGGTAATAGAACCACTTCATGGCAAGCTTCGCTACAACAGCCCCTGTATTTTTCGGCGCAGGCCTCACATTGAATAAACAATAGATGGCAGCCTTCGTTTTTACAGTTAGTATGTGTATCGCAGGGGGCGCCACATTGATGACATTGCGAAATTATTTCATCCCCGATACGCTCTCCCAGGCGGTCATCGAACACGAAATTTTTACCGCGGAACTTATTTTGTAAGTTCCATTCCTTCGCCTTATTGCTGTATTCAATAATGCCACCTTCGAGGTGGAACACGTTATCGAATCCATTATGCAGCATATAAGCAGAGGCTTTCTCGCAGCGGATGCCGCCGGTGCAATACATGATGATATTCTTATCCTTATGTTCTTTCATCATCTCAACAGCCATCGGCAGTTGTTCTCTGAAAGTATCAGAAGGTATTTCTATGGCATTTTCAAAATGGCCTACTTCGTACTCGTAATGGTTCCTCATATCGATGATCACGGTATCCGGATCTTCTGCCAGGGCATTGAAGGCTTTGGCATTTAAGTACTTACCACGTTTCAGAATATTGAAATTAGGATCGTTTATGCCGTCGGCTACTATTTTTTCCCTGGTTTTAACCTTTAGCACCCAAAAGGATTTACCATTATCATCTACCGCCACATTCAACCTGATGCCATTCATGAAGTCATAACCGTAAATCACCGCTACGAAAGCATCGTAGTTGTGTTCCGGGATGCTGATTTGAGCATTGATGCCTTCGCGGGCCACGTAAATTCTACCGAAAACCTTTAAGTCGTACAGCTGGAGATATAATTGATCGCGGAATGCTTGTGGATCTTTAATGTCGGCGTATTGATAAAACGATACGGTTTTCCGCTTGAATGTTTCTGCCGCTAATTGCTTTTTGAGTTCCTCGGCAGAAACCCTGTTGTGTAATACCATTTTTTAGAAATTTTAAGGACAAACGTCGGTTGAACAAAATTTCAAACACTATTGTTATTGTAAATTAAGTACGCAAAGGTATAAAAGAAATTACTTATTCAGCGTTACCCTAAAGTATATTATAACCAAGATCTAGTATAAAGTAAAGTATTGCTAAAAGTATTTATTTATTAATTATTGAAAGACATTGCTATGTAGGCGTGGCATCATTTTTGAATTTTAGCTATCAACCAAAATATTTCTTAACCCTAAAAATGATTGTTTATGCATCCTTACGTATTATACTTTTTTTTAACAATCCTCGCATTATGGGTTTACAGGCTATTGGTTTATTTCTACGGTAAAGATCCCAAGGATTCCAAGGCCACGATGCGAAGGGAAAGGTGATATCCTTTTTAATCCCTAAAACTGAAAAAATATTTAAAGATGGCAAGCAAAAACAAAGCCCGGGGAACCATAGATTCTTCCGGGCTATTTTTATTTTTCCAAGGAAATGCCTGCTAACAATTAACGCACCTGGATGTTCCCGCCAAGTAAGCCGCCTAGCCCTACGCGCACGCCTACCCTCGTTGGTGAGTCACTCTGGTATCCTGCCACCACGTCTACCCTGAATATTTTCAATATATTTTCCAAGCCGGCAAAGACCTCGTAATACTGGTTGTCCTTATTAACATAGAAAATGTTTGAGCCTGCTACCAGGTTCCATTTCAAACGGTTGAATAACGGTATCTTATTGGTCAGTAAACCATTGAAATGATGTTCAACGTTCAACATCCCGTATAGGGATGCTGTATTACTATATTTATAATAAGGAGCTAGCTGGAAGCTGTTTAAATAATTGATGTTATAAAAAGTTTGGTTGCCGTTAAAATGCTGCATGTCGGGTATGGTATAAGCATTGTCATTGAAGAACCCGCCGGTAGTAACACGGTATTTGAACATGCCGAACAGTTTAAAATTCAAGTTATCCGTAACGGAAAAGTTCCATTTGTCATAATCCACATCGCTGCCTAATACATCTTTGATGCCCTTGCTGTAGGAAACACTAAATGTGGGGTATTTCGATCCTAAAGGTACCTTCCCCGTCGGAAATTCAATAAACCGTTGACCGGGCTGATAACTCGCATTTACGTTGAAAATGACAGCTTGCGAACGTTCGAATGGTATATCTGCTAAATCCTCGGGATGGTTCGGTGTAAAGGACTTCTTATCGTTTTTGAAGATTACAAAATCAGTCGTGTTCTGCAATGGTAAACGATCTTCATATAACAAGGTGCTGCTTAACCTCAATGAACTGGTCCATGCTCTTTGGAAACCCAAAAAGCCAAACCAGTTTTCATATAGTTTCATGTAGTTGTCTTTGAATAGCAACGTATAAAACTCGTTGGTTAAAGGATCGATCGGGTTCGCTTTATTAAATTGGCTGACCCTTTTACCGCCGCCGAATGACCATGTATTGCGTGCATTCGTATTGCGGCCGGGCTTTAAACCGGAATATGCGAAATAGGCATTACCATTAAAATGTTGGTTACTGATGCCGTACCTTAACTCTGTCTGCGATACAAGGGATCTTCCTTTCCCCAAGTTAAACGACATATTGCTAACTATCCTAGGCACTATACCTTCGACTGTATTGTATTGTAATGATTTTGCCAGCCCCTTTATATTAAAAGTATGCTGTGCGACCACGGTATCATCCATGAAATAATGCCTGCGGGTTACCCCGCCCCAAATAATATCTGTAAACTTAACGTGTCCTTGCTTTGCTTTTAAACTATCAATATTTTTCCTGAGGTTGGCGCTGTCCTTCATCGCCCTTGAAATACTATCTTTTTTCCTGAAATCTTCTACTTCTTCTTTTTCCAAAGGTACAGGCCTGATGGTGTCCCAATATGCCATGCTCCGTTTTTGAGAGGCACTGTCATATTTCATCAATGTTTGATTAAAATAACCTTTCTTGAATGTAGGGTGCAGGTTGTATTTGGAATATACATTCACGAAGGTGCCGCCCAGGTTAAACCCGAATTGGTGCAAAGTAAATGTTAGTACCTGGTCTTTAATACGCCAGGTGCCGGCTTCTACCGGAATATGCGTTTGCTTGATTTCCAAGCTATCGATTAACTCCAACTGGTAATCCTTGGTCAACATCAAGTCGGTACTATGTATCCTCCAGTCATCATCCGTAATAAAAATATAGCCTGAAAACAAGGGCTCGAACTTTCGCCTCGGGATCACTAATATCTTGTTGACCGTTTTGCCATCTTCGATAAAGGTTCCTTCGAGGCGGTATTTATAATAGAATAAAGCGTTATTGGCTATCGGTGAAATGAATCCCCGCGGATTCAATTGTGAAGATAATGGTTGTACATTCGCTTCGTAAAAATTGATAAACATTGGGAAGCTAATGCCGTAGCCATCGCCGCCACTCACCCGATCTGAAATCACTTCCAATTTGAGCTTGTTAGGTTCCTGGTAGGCAACCTGCGTTACGGACTCCGACAGGAAAACGATGCCTTTGCCGGAAGAATCTACCCCCAGGTCACCCTTGTCTATTTTTTGCCCGAAAACTTTCCTTGGAACGCCTTTCAGCTTCAGTTGATTTTTTATATAAGATTCACAGGTATAAGCATTCACCTGGTTCAAATAGAACTCCCTTTTCTTAATGGCTTGCCGGATGATTTCATAAGCCGGGTCCTCCCCGCCTGATTTGATCACCACCTCCTTGATCTGCATACTGAGCGGTTTCAATACAATGTTCAGTTCAAGGTCGTTATTGACAACCGTTATGGCTTTCTCTTGCTTTTGGTAGCCCATATATTGACAAACAATCGTATAACTTCCCGGGGATACATCGAGAACGTATTCCCCGCTCATATTAGTCGTCGTCCCGTTCGTAGTACCCTTGAGGTAAACGGTTGCAAAAGCAAGGGGATTGTTTTGCTCATCGGTAATTTTACCATGGATAGTACTAGCTTGGGAAACGTTTCCAATTAGCAGGAATAGGGTAATAACGGATATAATTCGCATGGGTCAAAAATAATCGCATAGATCATTTATCGTGAGCCTCCCGCTCTATTTTAGAGAATTTTTAACCGGGTATTGGCTTTCTCTTAACAGTTCTAGGTTGCCATCAAGATAAGATTATGATTGCTAAATCGGGTTCAACTATAAACGGAACGTACTTTTTTCGGAAATCGCTTATTCCGCACGAAAGCAGCGGTCATCATAGAGAAGCCGCCTACAATCCCACCTAGTAAAGCAGTAATTACAACGATCGTTTTCGGCGCATAACGTTGCAATAATAGTTGACTGATTCGATTAGCCATAATATGATCGTTATAAAGATCAATAATAAAGGCCAGGCTAAACCAAAGCAATGCGATGGATAAAAATCCACAAATAAACGCCGTACCGGCCTTCTGAGGAATAAGTAACCCGATCAAGAATGCAGCAATAGCAATCGCCCACCAATCCAAAAACAATCCCAATCCATAGGCTGCCGCCGCCGTTAAAATTAGAGCAACAATAAAACGCATATATGCAGGTTATAAATTTTGAAAGGCATTTTCAAAGGAACTTCTATTTAATCGTAACCGGTTCACTCAAATACCACATTTACTCATACCAACTCAATAGAAACCAAACACCATCACACAACACTGAATTTAATACATTTTTACAAATTCTCCTTAGAAGAAAAATATCAAAACCATCAAGCCCCTCAAAAAAATCCCTGAAAGCGCTCAATGAAGTTATCTAAGCCATGCTTTTCTCCAATGCCTGCTCGATATCATTCATGATATCGTCCACGTGTTCCAAACCGATAGATACCCTGATCAAGCCCGGGGTGATACCTACTTGCAAACGTTCCGTTTCCGACAGTTTCGCATGCGTAGTGGAAGAAGGATGCGAAGCAATGCTTCTGCTATCACCTAGATTAGCTGTCAGCGACAATAACTTGAGGTTATTTAAGAACCGCCTGCCCTTATCTAAGCCGCCCTTAATCTCGAAGCAAACTACGCCGCCACCTTTACTCATTTGTTTCTTCGCGATTTCGTATTGTGGGTGGCTGGGTAAGAAAGGATATTTTACCCATTCCAGGTGCGGGTTGCGCTCCAAGCGTTGCGCTATCTCCAGGGCGCTGGCGCTGTGCTTATCCATCCTCACATGTAAAGTTTCCAAGCTTTTGCTCAACACCCATGCATTGAATGGCGACATCGACGGCCCGGTACTCCTGCAAAAAGTGTAAACATCTTTCACTAAATCTTTCCGGCCCACAACCACACCGCCCAATACGCGACCTTGTCCATCGATCCATTTCGTGGCGGAATGCACCACGAGATCAGCCCCAAATTCAACCGGGCGTTGAATCACGGGTGTAGCAAAACAATTATCCACGCAGAGTAAAATGTTATGCTTCTTCGCAATCGCGGAGAGTATAGACATATCAACGATTTCCAAACCGGGGTTCGATGGCGTTTCCACGTAGATCATCCGTGTCGTTGGTTTTACCAGGGCTTCCACCGAAGCGGGATCGTTGATATCGAAATAATCATGAGAAAATCCCCATTTCGGGAAAAACTTCGTAATGATCGTATGGGTAGACCCGAAGATGGATCTTGAAGAAATCAAGTGGTCGCCTGTTTGCATGAAAGCCATGAAACAAGCAAATATGGCGCTCATACCCGAAGCAGTTGAAAAACCGCTTTCCGCACCTTCCAATGCAATCATTTTACGGGTAAACTCGTCTACGCTAGGATTGCTGAAACGACTGTAAATATTATCGTCGGTTTCATCGGCAAAAGCCGCCCTCATCTCTTCGGCATTATCGAAGCAGAAGCTGGAAGTGAGGAACATTGGCGTCGAATGTTCCATTTGTTCGGTACGGTGCGTTTGTAAACGTACCGCGTCTGTTTCCGGATGGTAGGATGATTTCATGCTAAAATTCTTTGTACTAATTGGCAGATTCGTTTACTTTCACTTCCCAGGTCAGGTTCGTATTACCCTGGCGCAGTGTTTCGGCTACGGAACAATATTTATCCATCGATAATTCTACGGCCCTACGCGCTTTGTCCGGGTCCACATCGCCATCAATACGGAATACCAGGTGTGCCGATTCCCAAAGCGATGGTTCCTTACCCTTCTCCCGTTCTGCATCGATCGAAATTTCAAAACCTGTAATATGCTGACGTTGCTTCTTCAGGATCATCACTACATCTATCGCGGAACAGCCTCCCAAACCCATGATCAACATTTGCATGGGACGGATACCGTTGTTCTTACCCCCGTTTTCGACGGATGAATCCATCAAAACAGAATGACCCAATTCATCTACAGCTTCCATATTGAAGCTGTCATCGATTCTTTTCAAAGCTATTTTCATCGTATTACATGCTTATTTGGCTTCAAAGATAATCAATATCAACCAGCATAGCTACCCCCTTGCTGCCGATCCTGGCAGTTTGTTGATAATACCCTTCCCCGGGATGCGGCCGGTAAGTTGCAAGTTAGATTTGTTAGTCAGCACCAGTTCTCTACCCGGCGCCGGTTGTGTCACTCACTGCATCCGTATGAATCCTGCCAAGCTTTTTTCCCTGTAGTATCCGGCGCTCCCGGGATGTCAATGCCCGTAACATGATGCTGCTAAGTAAAGCCCCGGGGCGTATAAATTCGGTTAATTCCTTGTTACAATGCCGCTGTTCGATTAATTTTGCGCAAAATTGAATCATTGGCACAGGCAATTTATCATATCGATCAAACATTTGAATTGGAATCCGGCGAAGCGCTTCCTGCTTTGGATATCGCGTACAGCACCTACGGTACACTCAATGCCGGCGGCGATAACGTGATCTGGATTTGTCACGCCCTGACGGCTAACTCGCAGGTGGCCGATTGGTGGTCGGGACTGGTAGGTGATGGTAAGCCGATTGATACGTCGAAGTATTTTGTTATCTGTGCCAACATCCTGGGTTCTTGCTACGGCACCACCGGGCCGCATAGCATAAACCCGGCTACGGGAGAGCCTTATTTCGCATCTTTCCCACAAATCACGATCCGCGATATCGTGAAGGCACACCAGTTGTTGAGAAAACACTTGGACATCCGCAAAATTCATCTTCTCGTTGGCGGTTCAATGGGCGGTTACCAAGTATTAGAATGGTCGATTTTAGAACCCGCTGTCATCGACCGGTTGTTCATCTTGTGTACAGGCGCTGCGGAAAGTGCCTGGGGAATTGCCGTTCACACCTCGCAACGCCTGGCTATCGAAGCGGATCCTACATGGAATTTGCCTCAGCCGGATGCAGGTAGAAATGGTTTAAAAGCTGCCCGTGGCATCGGTATGATCTCGTACCGGAACTATCAAACTTTTGTACGCACACAATCTGATCCCGATAAAGAAAAAGTAGATCATTTCAGGGCATCTTCATATATCAATTATCAAGGCGACAAGTTGGTTAAGCGCTTCAATGCCCAAAGTTATTGGATCTTGACCAAGGCAATGGATAGCCATAACATTGCACGCGGCAGAGATGGCGATACGGATGACATGCTGAAAAAAATTCTTCAACCAACCTTACTCATCGGCATTACCAGCGATATATTATGTCCTCCGGAAGAACAGCGTTTAATCGCGGAAAATATGCCGCACACGATTTACCATGAAATCGATTCCCCGTATGGTCATGATGGTTTCCTGATTGAATTTGAAACGATCGGCGCAATATTATTGGACTTCTTGGATAAAAAAGAGATTTAGTAGCGTTTCAAACGTTCGGAAAGCCTTGCTGGTTCGAGCTTCCAAGCTCGGACCGACGAACAATTTGGAACATTGACAATTTTATCGGAAACGAAAAAGCGCGCCCTCCCCGCACATAAACATTCAATTTAGAATTCCTAAAACAGGTGCACGATATCCTATCAGTAGAACATTATACCACGCGGAAGTCTGAGCTTGGAAGCTCGAACCTGCAAAGAATTTTGAGTATTTAATTATTTGCCGAAAGCATTCTGAAAAAAGCAATGCAAAATTTAGCATTCGGCCAGTGATTTTGTATTCCTAAATTTCTTATATTTAGATTAATTAAACATATTTCTTAGTAACCTTAGTAACTGACCGTGCTTTAATCCAGGTAGGAAAAGCTGTTGTTGAAATGTAGTGCCTGTAGATTTATTAACCTTTAACCAAAAATTCCAGGGTCGCAACAATGATTCCCTAGCTAGGCTGATTCAATCCAATTGAAAAGCATATGCTGATAAAAGATGATACTTTTTTAATCCACAGCTCCTTTCGGAGACTTATAGAACAATAATTATAGAGTAATATTTCAGAGACACCCTAAATTCCATCATTTATGAAGAGCAGTTTACACAAATTCTGCCTGCTACTAACAATGCTGTGTACCACGGTAATGCTTCAGTATGCCTCGGCGCAACAAAATTCAACCCTGCAAGGAACGGTTACCAACAAAACTACAGGTGAAAAACTGGTAGGTGTTTCTGTTGCCGTGAAAGGAACTAATACGGGAACAGTTACAGATGGTGAAGGACAATTTAAATTAACGGTAAGCCAACCTTTCCCTATCACATTAACCTTTAGTTATGTAGGCTTTAAAACGCAGGACCTGGTCGTTACCAATGCGGGGCAAACAATAGAAGTGGCGCTTGTTTCCACGCAAATACTCGGGCAGGAAGTCGTGGTTTCGGCTAGCCGCGTTTCCCAAAGCATCATGGAATCGCCTGTATCCATAGAGAAAATCAATACGCAAGCGATCCGTGAAACCCCCGCGATGAGCTTTTATAACTCTTTACAAAATATTAAAGGCGTGGAGTTTAGTACACAGAGTTTAACGTTTAACTCGGTAACTACCCGCGGTTTTAATTCAAATGGTAATACCCGTTTCAACCAGTTTGTTGATGGAATGGATAACCAGGCGCCCGGCCTGAACTTCTCCGTGGGTAATATCCTGGGCATGAGCGACCTGGATGTTGAAAGCGTTGAATTGTTACCCGGCGCCTCTTCCGCTTTATATGGCGCAGGTGGTACAAATGGTACCTTGATTATGACGAGTAAAAATCCTTACGATTACCAGGGATTAAGCCTTCAATTAAAAGGCGGGATCAACCATGTCGGTAAGAAACAAGGGGTCGGCACCAGTTTCATTCCCGATCTGAGCGCCCGGTATGCCAAGGCATTCGGGAAATTCGCGTTCAAAGTAGGCGTTTCTTATATGCAAGCCAATGATTGGAGGGCTCAAGATTCTTCTAATATCAACCGCTTATTCCTGAAAAATATTCCCGGCTATTCCCATAAAGACGATCCTAATTATGACGGTATCAACGTGTATGGCGATGAGATCAATGCGAATTTGCAAGATGCCGCTAACGGGATCTTGAACGCCATGCGTCAGCAGATTATAGCTCAATACCAACAAGCCAACGGCGGCGCTAATCCCCCACCGGGATATGTAGATGCCGCTTTACAAACATTACCGCAGGCGCAACCTTTTTTACTGGGTTTGCAAAATGGGCTGATTCCTGATACCGTTGTATCCCGTACCGGTTACAATGAATCTGATGTGGTAGATTATGATACCCGGATTTTAAGAGCTAACCTTGCTTTGCATTACAGGTTTACGAATACTTTGGAATTAATTCTACAAGGAAACTGGGGGCGCGGTACCAGTGTTTACACAGGCGCCGATCGTTATTCTCTCAGTGATTTCAATATGGGTCAATATAAAGTCGAACTGCGCGGTAAAAACTTCTATGTTCGCGGTTACACGACGCAGGAACGTTCCGGCGATTCTTATAATGCTACTGCCCTCTCCAGCTTGATGAACGAAACTTGGTCGCCCAGCGCTTCTGAATGGTACCCCACATTTATCGGTAACCTGGTGGGTGCAAGGGCGCAAGGTCAAGATTTAAGCACGGCATTATTATACGCTAGGAGCCAAGCGGATGCAAACCGCTATTTACCGGGAACTCCTGAATTTGAAGCGGCGAAGAAAGACCTAACGAATCGCTATATCGGTGTTGGTGCTGGCCGTGGAGGGGCAAAATTCAACGATAAAACAAATATGTACCATTATGAGGGGATGTATAATTTCAGCGATGCTATCAAGATATTCGATTTACAAGTAGGCGCTTCTTACAGGAGGTACGATTTAAATTCCGATGGTACGATCTTCGATGATGCCAACCAGGATATTAAAATTGATGAATACGGCGGGTTCTTGCAAGTACATAAGAAATTGGCACAAGATAAGATCAGTTTAACCGGCTCTGTTCGCTATGATAAAAATGAAAATTTTACAGGGCGTTTTACCCCGCGTTTAGCAGCAGTATTTACGGTAGCGCCTGAAAATAATATCCGCTTATCTTATCAAACAGGTTTCCGCAATCCAACCACGCAAAATCAATATATCGATTTACTCGTTCGGGCCAATACCCGTTTAATCGGCGGTTTACAAAGTATGTTGGAGAAATATGACCTTTATAATAACAAGGGCTATACACAAGCAAGTGTTCAACAGTTCCAACTTACAGGGGATCCTAGCGTGCTGAAGCAACATACCTTTGCCAAGTTCAAGCCCGAAAGTGTTAGCGCTTACGAGATCGGTTACCGCGGCTTGATTAACAAGAGACTTTTAATCGATGCTTATTACTATTATAACAGGTACAAAAATTTTGTTTCTACACTAAACATCATTCAATCTCCCGATGGAACCCCGATGGGCTTAGCGAGTTCCGATGCCAAGATCTTCTCAACCGTAGTTAATAGCACGAACGAAGTGAAAACACATGGTGGCGCTATCGGTTTGGATTATGTTGTCAATACCTGGACTTTCTCTACCAATACCTCCTTTAATACGATCGTAGATAAATCCACGGAGTTGTATAACGATTTCAACACCCCCAAATGGCGTTTTAATCTCGGCGTAGGTAACCGGAACGTTTATAAAAACATCGGCTTCAACATTAATTTCCGTTGGCAGGACACTTACCGCTGGACTTCCACTTTCGCTGTTGGAGATGTGCCGGCATTCAGTACATTGGATGCACAGGTCAACTACAAAATTCCATCCGCGAAAGCGATGGTTAAGATCGGCGGATCGAATGTGTTGAATCACCAGTATATTACTTCATTCGGTAATCCTTCTATTGGTGCGGTTTACTATGCATCGATTACGTTTGAAGGCTTGTTGGCAAAATAATAATCATCCAAAACAGATCTTGCCATATATAGTGAAGGCCCGGCTTTACACCCGGGCCTTCGATTTGTTGTAACCTTCAACTAGTGAAGTATCTTTTATCTAAATGATAGATTATACGTTGAAACGGAAGTGCATCACGTCGCCATCGCTCACCACGTATTCCTTTCCTTCTATCCTGAAGCGACCGTTTTCGCGGGCGGCGGTTTCAGAACCGAATTTCACGTAATCATCGTAAGAAATTACTTCGGCCTTAATGAATCCTTTTTCAAAGTCGGTATGAATCACACTGGCAGCTTGCGGCGCTTTCCATCCGTTTTGGATCGTCCAAGCCCGAACTTCCTGTACGCCAGCGGTGAAGTAAGTGATGAGTTGTAACAATTTGTAAGTAGAGCGGATCAACCTGTTCAAACCCGGTTCAGTCAAACTGTATTCAGAAAGGAACAGCTCCTTATCATCGGGATCTTCCATTTCTGAGATCTGCGCTTCGATGGAATTGTTCATTACAATTACTTCTGCGCCTTCGGATTGAACGGCAGCCTTTAGTATTTCAGAGTATTTGTTGCCAGTTAAGATTGAAGCCTCATCAACATTGGCTACATACAAAACAGGCTTCTCGGTAAGCAGGAATAAATCGGCTATCGCGCCACGATCTTCCTTGGCAATATCGAGTGCACGGATATTCAAACCCTTTTCGAGGTGATCTTTACATTCTAATAAAACTTCCAGCTCCCTTTTAGCTTTAGGATCGCCACCGGTGCGCGCCATCTTCTCAATACGGGCTAATTTCTTTTCCACGCTTTCCAAATCCTTCAACTGCAATTCAGTATCGATAATTTCTTTATCTCCAACGGGATTAATCTCCCCTTCTTCACGGAGGATATTTTCATCTTCGAAGCAACGGATTACATGCACGATGGCATCTACTTCGCGGATATTAGCCAAAAACTTATTACCGAGGCCTTCTCCCTTGCTTGCACCCTTTACTAAGCCTGCTATATCCACAAACTCTATGGTAGTCGGTACTACCCTATTAGGTTGCACCAATTCGGCCAATTTATCTAATCGTTCATCGGGAACGTCTACTAATCCTACATTTGGTTCTATCGTACAGAAGCGGTAGTTGCTTGCTTGCGCTTTCGCACTATTACTTACTGCATTGAATAAAGTTGATTTACCTACATTCGGCAAACCAACGATACCTGCTTGTAACGCCATGTTTTCAAAAATTTGCGCAAAGATAGCCTTTTAATCCAAAATGACCAGTTTATCTTGTTAAATTCAAATGTTATATATAAGCTATTTTAATTGAACAAGTGTTTCAACCAAGAATAGAAACTGTTTTCTGAACATTCAGAATCCCCACTTCCGCGCATTTGGTAAACTTACAATTACGGGTTATTATATTATTAAATTATATGTTTTATAATACTTGCATGCAATAACCTTAGAGCATTCGTCTTAACCTCCGCTGGCGTGAGCTTCCATGTTCGTATCAACAATGAACTTGCGATTTGTTGGTAAACGAAGGTTCAAAGGGCAGGTATTCGGCTTGGGTATTCTCCAATTCCCGTTTGATTCCCATGCAGTAGAACGGTGCGAAAGGCACGGGCTAGGAAGCTCGCGCCAGCCCAAGGTATTCCCGGAAAATGAAGGTTCAAAGACATGCATCCGCACCAGGAGTTTTTTATTGCGCCGTAATTCTTTTATCCATTCATATTTCCATTTAGATCAATTCTTTACATCATACTGGATATTTTCTTATTTTGTCGGCCAAGCAAACCTTAACACTTATTAGAACAATCAACTTGTATGGCATTAAATATTGTTTGGCTAGCGTTTTTCGTCATTGCTTTTATAGTTGGACTATATAAACTGATCTTCTTAAATGACTTGGAAGTATTTAGCCAGGTTACCAACGGGATGTTTGAAAGTGCGAAGGCCGGGGCGGAGATATCCATCGGTTTAGTTGGCATCATGACTTTTTGGTTGGGTATTATGAAGGTGGGTGAAAAGGCCGGTGCGATTTCCTTATTTTCGAGGTTAGTCAACCCGTTTTTCTCAAAATTATTTCCCGGTGTTCCTAAAAATCACCCGGCGCTAGGTTCCGTTTTTATGAACTTTAGTGCTAATGCCTTGGGTTTGGATAATGCCGCGACTCCCTTGGGCTTAAAGGCTATGAAAGAATTGCAAGATCTCAATCCATCGAGCGATACGGCATCCAATGCACAGATCATGTTCTTGGTGTTGAATACCGCGGGTTTGTCTATTATACCTACTTCTGTTATCGCGTTACGTTTGGCAAGCGGTTCGAGCCAACCGGCGGAAATATTCGTACCTACCCTTTTGGGTACCTTTATCTCTTTCGTTTCCGGGATGATTGCTGTTGCCATGTATCAAAAAATTAACCTTTTCAAACCTGCAATCCTTGTTTTCCTATTGGGCTTCGGCGGTTTAACTTCAGGCTTGTTTTACTGGATGAAAGATATGCCGCCGCAACAGATGGCTACCTATACAGGGCTGATCGGTGGTGGAATCATTTTCGCTATTATCGTGATGTTCCTGGTACAAGGATTTATAAAGAAAATTTCCGTTTACGAAGTTTTTATCGAGGGTGCAAAAGAAGGCTTCCAAGTATCCGTTATGATTATACCTTACCTGGTGGCGATCCTTGTCGGTATCAGCGCATTCCGCACTACGGGTTGCATGGACTTTATCAACAACAGTATCGGCAGTTTATTTGCTGCTATGGGCTTCAATACCGATTTTGTGCCCGCGTTGCCGGTTGGGTTGATGAAAATTGTAAGCGGTAGTGGTGCGCGGGGTTTAATGGTAGACATCTTCAATAACCCCTTGTATGGCCCGGATTCTTTCGTGGGACGATTAGCGAGTATCATGCAGGGTTCTACCGAAACAACTTTCTACGTATTGGCCGTATATTTCGGTTCCGTTGGGATCAAGAAAACCAGGCACGCCCTGGCCTGTGGTTTGATTGCCGATTTTATCGGTATTATCGCGGCCATCCTGATCGCGTATGCGTTTTATCATTAGTTAAATATCTATACGAACTATCTATCTATTCACGCGTTATCTATATTCTGTCCTATGCTAGTAAAGAAAGCTTTGCATGAAGATTGGATTGCGGTTATTGTCGCATTCCTCAGTATGTTTATTATCATTACGTTTTATGGTCCACAGATGCCGAGGTATTCATGGTACGACACCCAAACTTTTGTGCAGGAATTGGGTAAGGGAGGTAATTATTTGCATACGCTTGTTTTATTTGCCTGGGCTACATTGGCGCTCATCTTATATAAATTTTTAAATAAGCAAGAGCGTCCATTTTCAGTAATCCCCGGTATGGTAGTGGTGATGTTGATTTCGATGTTGGCACAATTTATCACGAGTAACCATGCCGTAAAGAATCTCGGTATCGAGATTGTATTATTCAGCCTGTTAATCGGTTTATTCCTGAGCAATGTTACCGGGATACCATCCTGGGTAAAACCGGCGATTCAAACGGAGTTCTTCATCAAAACGGGTTTGGTATTACTCGGCGCCGGTATCATCTTCCATGATATATTAAAAGGTGGCGCCCTGGGAATTTTGCAATCCGTGGTCGTGGTATTTACCGTTTGGTATTTTGCTTTCTGGGTATGTAAGAAGTTTAAATTAGATGATGAGTTTAAAATGATGATCTCAAGCGCCGTTAGTATTTGCGGTGTATCTGCTGCCATCGCAACTTCCGGTGCTATTGAAGGCGACAACAAAAAACTTTCTCATGTTATATCCTTGGTATTGATTATCGCGATACCGATGATGCTGTTTATGCCAATGATCGCCAATGCCCTGGGTTTGAGCGAAGCGGTTGCAGGCGCCTGGCTGGGTGGTACTATCGATACTTCCGGGGCAGTAGTGGCCGCCGGTACGATTTTAGGCGATGAAGCGTTGAAATATGCTACGCTGGTTAAGTTCTCACAGAATGTATTATTGGGCATTGCAGCATTTTTTATTTCCGTTTATTGGACTTACCGCAAAAATGGTCCAGGAAAAGATATACAAGAAAGGCCCGGTTTGGCAAGTATCTGGCAACGGTTTCCCAAGTTTGTACTAGGGTTTGTATTGGCATCCCTGGTGTTCTCTTTCCTGTTAAACCCGGATGTTGCCAAAGCTGCGAAAGCGCCGATCAAGGATTTGCAAACTTGTTTCTTCGCGTTGGCATTTGCCTGCATCGGGCTGGAAACCAAGTTTACCGATATATTTAAAATGGAAAACGGGCGCCCTGCCATGGCTTTTATCATAGCCCAAGTGTTCAATATTTTCTTTACATTGATCATGGCATATTTGATATTCAAATAATTAATTATCAAGGGGTAAGATGGATTCAGCTTATCCCTTGATACAATCGTCCATACCAGTGTTTAATATAGAATTAACGCGCAAGAATTGGTAAACCCGAAATTCTTGCTAAAATTTACCGGGAAATCGAGTCGTCCTTGAAAATTAACATCCAATATCGTTTGTTCCTCGGCTGCCTCCTACTCTTTTTAGGTTGTTCTAAAGACCAGCAGCCCGATCCCTTCCCCGATAATCTCCGGGGAAATGTAAACCGGTGGATTCTCGATAGCCTGCACAGGTACTATTATTGGTCCGATGAAATTACAAAGCATGTTGATCCGAATTTGGAACCGGTAGCTTATTTCGAACAGTTATTATCTCCGAAAGATCGTTTCTCCTGGATCAGCAACCGCTCCAATCATGCTCCTAAATCTAACAGCTTTTTCATTTACGGGTTTCATTATGCCATCGTTTCATTAGATGAACTGAATGGTGAATACCTCGCTGTGATCACCGATGTTAATCCTTCAGGTGCGGCAAATGCCAAGGGTTTGAAACGGGGAGATTGTTTCATCGCGGTAAACGGGATCGCTATTAACCAGGCAAATATTACGCAGGTAAACAAGATTTTAAACGATAATGATTTAAATACCCTGGAGCTGCTGCCCGTGCAATTGTCGGATCCCATAGATACATTACCGGCTATTCAGCTCAACCGGGGATATGCAGGAGCGGATGCCATACGTTTCACGAGAATTTTTAAGGGGAATGCAAAAACAACGGGTTATCTATATTATACTTCTTTCGATGAAAATTATGATGGCTTACTGATCAATGCTTTCAGCAAGCTCAAGGAAGCGGGCGCCAATGAACTGATCTTAGATCTCAGGTATAATGCCGGCGGCAGCGTGGCAACAGCTGCGAAACTGGCAACTCTCATCACGGGAGAGTTACAAGGGCAGGATGTTTTCGCCGTTTATGCAGGCAACAAGTATGAAGGGACGCATCCCCAAAAATTAAATGATGTTTTGTCAACTTCTTCCAACAACCTGGGAAAGCAATATAGCCAGTTAGCGCCCTACAGTTTAAAACTACAACGTGTATTCATACTCACTACCGGGGGCACCGTATCGGCTTCCGAATTATTAATAAACAACCTAAAGCCTTATTTACAGGTAGTCCAGATCGGTAGTACTACCGAGGGGAAAGATGAAGCTTCATTCTTGATAAAAGATGTGGATAATGACTTGCAAGATCATTGGCAAATGCAGCCCACGGTATATAAATTACTAAATGCCCGGATGCAAGGGGCTTACGACCAGGGGATAGCGCCAACATATACCGTTAACGAGTTGAGTAAATTGCCTTTAGCAGCATTGGATTCAGAAGATGACCCCTTGTTATTGAAAGCTTTACAGTTGATTTACGGGAGCCAATTTCCTTGGCCGGCAACGGAGTTGAAAAAAGTCGGTGCAGGCAAATGGCACACGCGTACGTTGTTTGAATCTTCAGCGAAGTTAGCGCAGGAAAGCTCCGTGCTACTAATTCCAAAACCGGGAACGAATTAATTCCAAACCAAATGTCTTTTCATGAAAGTAGCTGCTTTTATTACGGATCAAGAACTGTTGGATTCCATGAAACTTGATGATGAGCCAGCTTTTGCGCGGTTGTTCAACCGTTATTGGGAACCACTTTGTGTTGCGGCAGCCAAGCGTTTAGGGCAGGTTCCAGATGTGCAAGACATCGTGCAGGAAATCATGAAAACCGTTTGGGAGAAAAGGCATGCTTTGCATACAAATGAAGATGGCTCCCTGGAAGGATATTTATTTACCTTGTTGAAATACGCTATTATAGATACGATTAGCAGGGATTCCAAGATGGAAGTTCGCAAAAATGTATTCCAACAATTTGTGAGTTTGCAAGAATCTTCCGTTTTTGAAGGTCTAATTACCAAGGAGCTCGATGCCGCTATCCAGGAAGAAATTTCAGGGATGCCGCAGAATATGAAAAAAGTTATCCTACTAAGTAGAAGCTATAATTATTCTATCCCAGAAATTGCAATACAGCTTTCCTTATCAGAACAAACTGTAAAAAACTTACTTAGCCAAGCTTTAAAACGTTTAAAAACAAGGGTTAGTCACTACTACCGGCACCTCCCGGCATCCCATGCAGATACTGCATTTATCATTATCGGTTGTTCCATCTTGGGATTTTAGTTTGGTAACAATTCGTTAACCTGTTTTGAAAGTACCGTTTCTCTATTTAGGCAGTAATTAATATAGAAGTCTTTAGAAAATGGAATTTTTCAAGAACATATTTAAACGTTACCGTGATGGCGAAGCCTCTGCACAGGAAAAGCAGTTGGTGGATAAATGGTACGATGTAAGCGGTGGGTTTACCAAGCCTAGCTGGATAACAGATCATTGGATCAAGAGAGAAAAACGTAAAGCATGGCAGCAGCTTACCGGTTCATTAAACTTTTCTCCTTCCCGGAAAAGCAATACCGGGAAAGGTTTACTCATTCCTATTGTTTGGAAGTCAGTCGCGGCGATACTTGTTTTAGGAGCTTGTTTCACAACTTGGAAATGGGTATCTCCAATTGCCGCGGATACGAGCATTTATGATGATATGCAATCTTACCAAGCCGGCGTAGGTGTACGGAAAAAGTTTGCTCTACCCGATGGTTCGAATGTTTGGCTAAACAATGGTAGTTCGATGCATTTATCTGCCGGGGCTTTTGTAAATGATGATAAACGCGAGATATGGTTAGATGATGGCGAGGCATATTTTGAAGTTGCGAAAGATGAGAACCGGCCATTTGTTGTTTACAGCAACTCGATCGCCACGGAAGTATTAGGAACATCCTTTAATATAAATGCATATAACAAGTTAGCCCAGACTAAGGTTACAGTCATCAGCGGGAAAGTAAGGTTGATGCATGGCAATGAAATATTGGATACACTTTCCCGCAATATGTCCTTGGTATACGATTCCGTTTCCGGTAAACACCAAGTAACCAAATCGGGCATGCCCATCAATAATGTCGCTTGGTGGAACGGTTATTTCGTTTTGGAAGGGGCCGATTTCCAAGAGCTGAAATTACGGATGCTCTTGCGCTACGGTGTCGAATTGAAAACGGGTAACCCGAAAATCATAAAGGCGTCTTTTACTGCTACTTTCCAGGGCCAGGTTCCGTGTTCACAAGTGCTGGACGCCATTTGCGCTATCTATCAAACAACTTATAAAACTTACGATGATAAATTGATCATCATCCAATAAACCTGCCCTCGCGGCTTCTATACTGTCCATCGGTTGATGGTAAATTATTCAACAAAATTAATGTCTGTAACGTATGAGAAAACAGGTACACTATTGCTATGCCTGGCAAAAAAAGATTGCTTTTCTGACTGTATGCATCTTGCTGTGTTTCCAATTTGGAGTACTGGCTCAATCACCGAAAACTAAGACGATTACTGCTAGTTTACAGGATGAATCTTTGGGACAACGGTTAAAAACTTTACAACAAATAAGCGGCATCACGATCGCCTTCGAAGAAAAAGATGTAGCCTCTTGGAAAGCGTCTGCCGGGGTTTATAAGAATGAACCGCTAATGAAAGTGCTGGATTATACCTTGAGCGGCTTACCCCTCCGCTTCAAGGAAGTGAACGGTGTGATCGTTATCTTAACTGCTACCGGGAAAACCCAGCAGCAGCAAGAAGGGAAACTTGCAGGGCAGTTGTTAGATGCCCATAGCGCGGAACCTATCATCGGCGCTACCCTGAGAATCGGTCAGCACGGAACTACCACGGATGTAAAAGGTTTTTATACTTTGTCACTCCCGCAAGGATCTTACACCCTTGAAATCTCTTATATCGGTTATACAACCAAGCAAGTAAAAGATGTGGCCATCATTGCCGGGAGAACACAGGAACTGAACCTGACAATGAGTGCGCAGAAAGGAACATTAAAAGGTGTGGAAGTGGTTGCGAACATGCGCCGCGAAAGTATTGCAGCCCTTTACGTGAAACAGAAAAATAGTCCCGCGATCAGCGATGGTATCAGCGCGGAACAAATCCGCAGAACGCCGGATAATAACGTGGCGCAGGTGCTTAAGCGCGTTAGCGGCTTAACGGTGCAGGATAACAAGTTTGTTACGGTAAGGGGAATGAGTGAACGTTATAATAATGTACAGCTAAACGGCTCTATCCTTCCCAGTACGGAACCGAACCGGAGGAACTTTAATTTCGATATCATACCATCTAACCTAATTGATAATGTCGTAGTAAATAAAACGTTTACCCCCGACCTTCCGGGCGAGTTCTCGGGTGGCCTTGTACAGGTGAATACCATCGATGTACCGCATGAAAATTTCTTGCAAATAACGGCCGGCATGGGCTTTAATAATAATAGCACGGGAAAGGAGTTTAAAAGTAATGCCCGTTATAATGCCGATTTTTTCGGTGGCGGTAGCGAGCGGGATTGGTTAAATAAATCTTGGAAAACAAATGAGTATAACCAGGTGTATTTACAAGATTATCCAGCGATGGCAGAAATTAATAAAAATATTCCAGCACGCTGGTCAACCTATAACTTTACTGCTAAGCCCAACCAAAACTATCAATTGTCATTAGGCCATTCATTCCGCTTAAAAAACAGCAATTCCATCGGTCTAGTTATTTCAGGTATGTACCGCCACGATGAAGAGATCGAAAACATCGAAGGTATCACGCGGGCCGTGGAAACATTTGAACCCGGGAAGAATAATATTTACAAGTTCATCACATCTTTGGGAGGACTGGCTTCCCTATCTTGGCAAGGTAAGTCCAGTAAGATTACCTGGCGGAATTTATATAACAGGAGGTTTACAAATAATTACATAGAACAACAATATTTTATCCTCGGTGGTGGAGGTAACGACCATGCCAGGGAAACCTATGCCAACATTTTACAAAATACCTTGTACCAATCAAGGTTAGAAGGGGAACATTTGCTAAATAAGGGCGGCCTTAAACTCGATTGGTTTGCCGACTATAATAAATTGAACAGGAATCAACCGGATGATAGGCTCACCAAGGCCCTTATATTGGGAACAGATGAAACCTCCGGTAAGCCGCTGCTCGATTATCTTACATTTATTACGGATACTTATTTGACGAACGGTGGCTTAATCAGCACCGGATTAAATGAGGAAAAGAAGAATATCGGCTTTAACCTGGAGTTTCCATTCAAATGGAATGAGAAGAACCAAAAGCTGAAGGTTGGCTACTGGGGCACTTTCAGGAATGCAACCTTCAAGATGGTTACGATCAAACCGATGAAATCGCCCAATGCACCGGATAATTTCAATAGCATGTTTTATGGAAAACCGGTAGAGGAATTATACGGGCAACAGAATTTCGCGAACGATTACCTTTATTACAGGTACGCCTATGCGAGCGCCGGTGCCAATGCTAATCAATATTCGGGAAGCCAGGATATACATGCCGGTTACTTATTGCTGGATTTGAATCCATTTGATAAACTTAGGTTTATTGGTGGCGCCCGAATGGAATATTCCCAGATGGATGTTTATACATCTACCCGGTTATCAACCGGCGATCCTGCGAATCCCATCCGCTGGGTAGATAGTGTTATCCGCTACTCTGAACCCAAATGGTTACCATCTGCTAGCTTAATATATAGTTTAACCCCGAAGGTAAATATCCGGGCAGCATATAGTCAAACTATTGCCCGGCCAGATTTTAGGGAGCGTTCATACTTCCGTTATTATGATATCTACCAAAGGGCCATGTTAAACGGTAATGGCGGGCTCGAAATCTCCACCACTGATAATTATGACCTGAGGGTTGAATATTATCCAGGCGCAGGTGAAGTTATATCGGTAAGCGGGTTTTATAAGAAGTTTATCAAGCCGGTTGAGCTGGTTTCATATGTCACGTCTGGCACCGCCCAATATACCCAACTTTTCTTCAACCTAGAAAATTCGAAGATCGGTGGGTTCGAAGTAGACTTTAGAAAGTCATTGGGCTTTATCGATTCCCGTGCCGAATGGTTGCAGCAACTATACTTAAGCGGCAATTTTTCTTGGTTTAAAGGAAATGTAACATACGATCCTAACAAGTTGGCGGCAGAAGCACAAGGCATTGAGCTGGATTCAAATGTAGCGACGAATCCTTCCAGGAATAGACCTTTACAGGGATTATCTCCCTATGTAATTAATGGCGGTATCAATTACCTGGGCCGCTATTTTGGTCTGAACCTAGTGTATAACCGTTTTGGTCGCAGGATTAAAATTGCCGGGGTAGATGAATATAACGATGAATATGAAAATCCACGGGACGTATTAGACGCGCAAGTGAGCGCGAAACTATTGAAGCAACGATTGGAGATCAGGCTGAATGCAAGTGACTTATTAAACCAGTATTTCATTGTTTATAAGAACATGAATTTTGATGAAAACGGCAGCCCCATCATTAATAAAAATAACCCGGGGGGATACGATAAAAATACAGATTGGACACTTTATAAAAGCCGCTTGGGTAGCACTTATTCGGCAACGATCACATACAAATTTTAACATCCATAACCAATATTTTCCAATATACCCAAATCCAAGTATTTAACCTTTTTAAATCTAAAACTATGCAAAGAAAAACAATTGTTAGCCTGGCTTCCTGCATAGGTATCCTAGCGATTACTCTATTTGTTGCCTGTAAAAAGGAACAAACAAAATCTGATCCGAAAGCATTGACTGCCGGTACCCCTGCCCCATCAGAATGTTGTACCGTAACAAATACCGTTGTATTGCCTGAAATTATCAGCAGCGACTACAACATGCAATGTAACACCTTGTACATCCTGGATGGTAAAACCTACGTGACAAATGGCGCTACACTGCATATCGAACCCGGTACAACGATCGAAGGGGTGAAAAAAGCAAATCCTGATTCAGCTTCCGCACTGGTAATTACCCGCGGCGCTAAAATCGATGCCCAGGGTTTGGAATGTTGCCCGATCATCTTTACTTCCCACGAAGCAAACCCTGTTCCCGGTGATTGGGGTGGCATCGTGATTCTCGGTAAAGCTCCCGTTAATCAAAATAACCCTGCCATTGAAGGTATCAACCCGCCAACAGTTCCCGGCGGTGTAGATTACCATTTCGGTGGTAACGACAAATGCGATAATTCCGGTATCCTGGAATATGTGCGTGTTGAATTTGCAGGTGCTTCCATCGCGCCGGATAACGAGTTGAACGCATTTACATTTGGCGGTGTCGGCAGCGGTACTACTTTGAATCACGTTCAAGCTTATTATGGCGCTGACGACGGTTTCGAGTTCTTCGGTGGTACTGTTAGCGGGAAATACCTGTTGTCCGTAGCTTGTAACGATGACCAATTTGATTTCGACTTCGGTTACCAAGGTCGCTTGCAATTCGTAGTAGGTATCTTGGATCCAAACATCGATTATTCCAGCAATTCAAACGGTATAGAATCAGACAACAACGCTACCGGTGCTTCTGTATACCCACGTACTAGGCCTATCATCTCTAACATGACCCTGGTGGGTACCTCTAATTGCGGTACTACCGGTTCCGGGAATGTTCAATACGGTATGCACTTCCGTCGTAATTCTGGCTTGGTTGTAAGAAACAGCGTTATCTATGGATATAATACGGCAACTTACTTAGACGGTTCGGCGGTATATAGTTCATTGACCAATACCAAGGCATTGGCATGTTCGGATACTACGAAATCGCAATTCCTGGATAACATCACGAACGGTTGTGTAGCTTGTTATAACACCGGTTGGACACCGAGCCCTACCAATACTTGTGCTGCTTCAACAGCGGCTATGGGTATTGCAACACCATTCGGTTTATCCGCATATTTCACGAACGGTTTAAGACCATCTGCACCACCGGCTTTAATCGGGGCCGACTTTACAGGTTTGTTGGATGTTACTTGCCGCCAGTGTGAAAGCGCTGTAAACTTCTTCGACCAAGTTACTTACAGGGGCGGAGCTTACGGACCGGCAAACAAATATTGGTTAGCCGAATGCTGGGTAAACAAAGTATTTCAATACACTTTTTAATTAAAATTCCCGGTTGGGTATAAAGGAATTTATTGATAATGACCAGGTAGTTATAGTTACTACCTGGTCTTCATAAAAAAATAGAAATGAAGCATACAATTCAATTATTTGCTATTACTACACTCCTCCTCACGATGTGCGCTTGCCAGAAAGAAGGCGATATTGAGGTGGCGCCTCAATATGCAGAATGGACAGTTAAATTAGATTATGCATCCAACCCGGGGGCAGTTTACAAGGTGACTATACAGGATGAGCTAATTACAGACAGCCTAAGTTACGGGGGATCTAAATTGGTAAAGACAACTGCGGTGATAAGACAATCGAATCCACATTTCGAAGTATTTGATATGGCGACCGGGAAATTACTGGCAGATACTACCCTACAATTATTACCAAAAGATGTTGTTACCATTATCCAGTTAAGCGAAGATGAACCCTTGATAATCCAAACTTCCCAAGGTGGTGGTAGCGGTGAAGGTGAAGCGCCGGATTCAAACCTCACAAAAGTTCGCTTTTTATACCAAGCGGATGTATTTCCTGATTCTATTTACGTGGAACTTGTGAGCGCTGACCCCACCGGGTTCGATTATGATTATTCAAAGTTGGAACAGATGCACTTTGATACTATCGGCAAAGTAAAACTCCTAAAGGGTAATGTTAGCGGTTATATAACTTATGATTATAATCGATATAACAGCAAAATGAATTCGTTGGATTTTTACAATATATATGATGCTAAAGACGGCGGGTTAATATTACAGGGTAATGCGCTCAATGACTATTACTCCCCGGAATTTAGCTGCTACGGCGTAATTTGGAACTTGCCGTCCGCAACCGATAAATTTTATGCCTATTATAAATTCATGACACTTAAATTAAATGCCGTGACATACGACGGTGTTGGAACATTTTATAATGACGAGTTCCTGTTCGGTGAGAAATGGTAACTATATGTCTAATAATAAAAAAAAATTATTGTCCGGCTAAATTTTCAATAGAAAAATTATCATCGCCTCAAAAGTTCAATTCAATGTCTACCTGCTCATCTCTTGTATTTTTTTGCTTGCCCAAAAAGTACAAGAAAAGGGCACAAATTTGGCATCACGGCCGCTAATTTGATCGCGATCCAGCTTTTGTGCTGCTCTATGGCTTCGCTATCAACGGTGCGAAGTTCCAAGGTTTTCTTGGCAGGGCTGAAAATGTCATCCTTCGCCAATGTCCTTGACCAGGTAAGGAGTCCGGGTAAACTTAATGCAATTTTAGCCGGACAACAATATAAAAATGAATCATTCCAATGTAGATATCGACTCTTAACAGTCATCATTCTCCACGAACTCAACCGCTGTATTTACAGTGGTTGATTCCCATGATGTATAAATTTTTCATTCGACAACTAAATACTTGGGGACTTTCTAGTCCCTAAAATTTTATTTTTTATGATTAACGGTATAAATTACACTTATAATGCTTTTATATTTGTTCTAACCTAATTTTGGTTGAAACCATAAATTACACGGATGAAAAATTGGATTACCAAGCAATTCATTTATTGCTGTCTCTTTATGTTTATAGGGCTAAATGCCGCCATAGCTCAAGAAAAACCTAATATCATTGTTATTTATGCAGATGACCTGGGTTACGGAGATGTAAGTTGTTACGGTATGCATAGGATCCATACTCCTAATATCGATGCCTTGACCGATAAAGGTGTGAAGTTTACAAATGCATACGCGACATCGGCAACCTGCACCCCTTCCCGCTACGGCATTCTTACAGGAAAATACCCCTGGCGACAAAAAAATACGGGTGTCGCGCCCGGCGATGCATCATTAATTATCCCGACTGATAAGAAAACGATGCCGGCCATGTTGCAAGATGCCGGCTATAAAACCGCTGCCATTGGCAAATGGCACTTAGGTTTAGGAGCGCCCGGCACTACGGTGGATTGGAACACCGAGATAAAACCGGGACCTTTGGAATTAGGATTCGATTATGCATATATAATGCCCGCTACGCTGGATCGCGTTCCCTGCGTGTTCATGGAAAACAGGCATGTGGATCATTTAGATCCAAATGATCCGATCACGGTAAGCTACAAACATAAAGTCGGCAATGATCCTACCGGGAAAGAAAATCCGGAGTTATTAAGGATGCGTACTGATCCCAGGCAAGGGCACGATCAAACAATCGTGGACAGCATCAGCAGGATCGGTTGGATGACCGGTGGAAATAGCGCCCGCTGGAAGGATAAAGATATTGCAGGTATCATTACAGATAAAGCCATACAGTTCATGAAATCGAATAAAGATCAGCCTTTCTTTGTCTATTTCGCAACCGGGGACATCCACGTACCGAGGTACCCGCATAGCCAGTTTCGCGGTAAAAGCGGCATGGGATTGCGTGGGGATGCCATTCTGCAATTGGATTATACGGTAGGTCGATTAATCGCCGCATTAAAAGAATTAAATGTTTATGATAATACACTGATCATCTTCAGTAGTGATAATGGCCCAGTTTTGAATGATGGTTATTTAGACCAGGCAGAAGAATTGTTAGGCAACCATAAACCCGCGGGCCCCCTACGAGGTGGTAAATACAGCGCATTCGAAGCGGGTGCGAGGGTACCGATGATTGTTAAATGGCCGGCGAAGATGAAAAAATCAAAGGTATCTCGTACATTGATTGGTCAAGTTGATTTATATGCTTCCTTGGCTGCATTAACCGGACAAAATATAACAGGTGGAAATGCCCCGGATAGCAAAAATATGCTGGCTCAATTGTTGGGTAATTCGAAGAAAGATCGCCCTGAATTAGTTACGCAAGGTGGCCCATTGTCTTTAATAGAAGGTAATTGGAAATATATCAGTCCATCTAAAGGTAGAAGATTTGCTGAAGCTGTGAAAATTGAATTGGGAAATGATCCGCAACCGCAATTATACCGGATCGATAAAGACGTGCATGAAGAAGTAAACCTGGCGGAAAAATATCCGGATCGTGTTAAAGCGATGCAAGCAAAGTTAGAGGCGATTAAACATAGCCATTAATGCTTTAGGATAAGAGATATCTTCCTTTGAGTAAAAGTGCTTGCTAGTTCGATCCGATTCTTGGAAGTAGGCCGATCCATGGAAGTAGGCCGATTCATGGAAGTTCGAGCTGATTCTTAGACGTTTGCTGATTCTTGGAAATTGGCCGATTGTTGGAAATTGGAGCTGATTGTTTGAAGTTGGAGCCAATTCTTGCTAGTTCGAGCTTCCAAGCTCGGACTCCAGGGAAGAACAACGTTCAACAGAAAGGAAATCGTGTTCGGCAACCTCAGGAATCCAACAAATGGAAGTTTATGCTACTCGTATTGCGCGCTATTTCTTTTTCGAAGCAATAGAAAATGTCTCTGGGGCCGAGCCAGGAAATTGGCCGATTGTTGGAAATTGGAGCTGATTGTTTGAAGTTCGAGCCAATTCTCGCTAGTTCGAGCTTCCAAGCTCGGACTCCAGTGAAGAACAACGTTCAACAGAAAGGAAATCGTGTTCGGCAACCATAGGAATCCAACAAATGGAAGTTTATGCTACTCGTATTGCGCGCTATTTCTTTTTCGTTACCATAGAAAATGTCTTTGAGGCCGAGCCAGGAAATTGGCCGATTGTTGGAAATTGGAGCTGATTGTTTGAAGTTCGAGCCAATTCTCGCTAGTTCGAGCTTCCAAGCTCGGACTCCAGTGAAGAACAACGTTCAACAGAAAGGAAATCGTGTTCGGCAACCATAGGAATCCAACAAATGGAAGTTTATGCTACTCGTATTGCGCGCTATTTCTTTTTCGATACCATAGAAAATGTCTTTGAGGCCGAGCCAGGAAGTTGGCACCGGGAAGAATTTTGGATGTTGAACCAACACAGGTTTTGAACATCAAAATTAGAGCAGGGCAAGTTCCAGCCCTTGCTGCTTTAACTTAGCCGATAGCCCCGCTTCCGATTCTATGGCATCGAAATCAGAATCAAGGTCAATAAATAGAAACTCGATGTTTTTATAAAATCTCTTGTAAATATATTTTTTTATAATCTCTTGTTGTTGGATATCCTTTGGGTCAAAGCCGATGATATAAAAAGGATGTTCCGTATTTACATAAAGTCCTACCCAGGGATTGGCATGAAATTTTGATTCTTTCTTTTGGTAATTTTTAAGAGCTTTCATTAGCTCATTATTTATATCTTTTGAGGGGTGTTTGAAAACATCAGATATTTTGATGATTTCAATACTCCTATTATTAAAACTCTGTTCATCCAGGTTGTCATAAATATCATTTGATATATCAATACCTGCCTTGTTAGATTTGATGGAATCGATCATTTCTGCCGGGCCGAATGGTAGCCCCCACCAACCGAAAATTAAATTATGGAGGTTGTATTTGAAGTTGAACTCCTTGCCTGTTTTGCCCGGTGGTATATAATGAATTGAAGAAATTCTACGGATGCTTCTGAACAGCGGTAATGAAAAATTATAGACGAAAAATACGAACCGTCCACCTGTAGCCCGCTCTTCCATTACCTTTTCATATGTATAATTTTCGGGGATCTTTAAAGTGTAAAGATGTTGTTCCATTTATTTGGTATTTGGGATGTCTATTTGTACTCTAAATATCATTATTGTCCGACTAAATTTTCAACGAAAAAATTATCATCACCTCAAAAGTTCGATTCAATGTTCATCTGCTCGTTTCTTGTACTTTTTTGCTTGCCCAAAAAAGGTACCAAAAAAGGGCACAAATTGGCCATCACGGCCGCCAATTTGATCGCTCGATCCAGCTTTTGTACTACTGTATGACCCAGCTACCGTTCGCTATTAACTATGCGGCGTTCCACGGTTTTGTTGGCGGGGCTGAATAGATCATCCTTCGCTTTTGTCCTTGACCAGCTAAGGAATCCAAGTAAATTTAATGCTATTTTAGTTGGACAACAATGTCTAAATATAATAATAATCCCGTGTTTTCCAAAAGCCGAAAGCTGCCCAATGATATTCCCGGGCAGCTTTCGGAAATGTTTTAATTAGCGGGATTTACTTAATCGTATTTCGCTGTTTTATCCTCAATATAAACATCAGCATCGGCCTTCACTTGAACTTTTATATATACCAATAATTGGGAAGCGCCTGCTTCCAAGCAAACTTCCTGTGCTTTTTTTACAACTTCCATCAACTCGTCATAAGGCCCTTCCATCACGGTTTCGAATGGGCAAACACGGTACTTGTAACCGGAATTATGGATCACTGCAATAGCCTTGTCTACCGTTTCATACACTTTTTCGGAAGGAACTTGCGGCACGATCTGTAAGGCAATATTCACTTGATGTTTCATGATAATAATGTTTCTGTTTGGTTGGGCAAGTTAAGAATATTTGCTTCGGGGTATTATCCTTCGCTCCATTCGTTCGGCAATTCTCTTTGCTTAGGTTCTGATTTTTTCTTGATTTCAATCTCGTACAAGTCCGTGCGGCGGTCTTTTAGGTTCTGTACGCTCCCGAAGGCATGCAATTCTTTTAAGAGTACTAGATCCACATCGGCAATCACGATCATCTCGGTATTAGGTGTCGCATCTGCCTTGGTGCCGTTGACCGGGAATTGAAAATCGGAAGGTGTAAACACGGATGATTGCGCATATTGCAAGTCCATATTATTCACCTTGGGTAAATTACCGACGCATCCTGCAATGGCAACATAACATTCATTCTCAATGGCCCTTGCTTGCGCACAAAACCGTACCCTGTTGTAGCCGTTTTGAGTATCTGTCAGGAATGGTACAAACAAAATTTTCATGCCCTGGTGTGCCAGTATCCGCGACAATTCAGGAAATTCTACATCGTAACAAATCAATATGCCGATCTTGCCGCAGTCAGTATCAAACACTTTAATCTCATCACCGCCCTTCATTCCCCAGGCAGAAACTTCATTTGGTGTTAGGTGGATCTTTTTATAAAAGTCGAAGGTGCCGTCGCGCCTACATAGATAGGAAATATTGTATAACTGTTCATCGATCACGATAGGCATACTCCCGGTAATGATATTAACATTATATGATACGGCGAACTCGCTGAATTTTTGGCGGATGCTTTCCGTATAATTTGCCAATCCCCTCATCGCGCCGGCCTGGTCGAGTTGGTTAAACTCCATCATCAGCGGCGCATTGAACAATTCGGGGAATACGCAGAAATCGGATTCATAATCGCTCACGGCATCTACGAAATATTCGGCTTGTTTCATCAGCTCATCTACCCCCCGGTAAGTTCTCATTTGTAGTTGAACGAGGCCGATCCTCACGGTCGATTTATTCAGCCTGATGGTATCCCGATCATCTTCATAATAAATATTATACCATTGTAATAAAGTTGCGAAGCCATGTGAAGCTTCATCGCTCGGTAGATAGTTTCTCAAGATCTTTTTTACCGTGAAGTCATTCGATATCTGGAATGTTAAGGTCGGGTCATAGATCTCCTTGTAGCGGACTTTATCGATATATTCACGCGGTGTTAGCTTATCAGAATACTTGTCGTAATTGGGGATCCTGCCCCCGGCAACGATGCCCCTGAGATTCAATTGTTCGCATATCACTTTCCTCGCGTCATATAAACGTCTTGCCAATCGCATCCCCCTGTACTCGGGGTGCACGAAAACCTCGATCCCGTACAGTACGTTTCCTTTGGGGTTGTGCGTGCTGAAAGTATAATAACCTGTAATTTCTTCATATGTATGATCATCACCGAATTTATCATAGTCCACTATGATCGACAATGCGCAACCTACTACCTTTCCATTCACGGCAACCGCGATCTGCCCTTCCGGGAACAGTGAGATCAAGCGGCGGATGGTAGGCTCTCTCCAGTAGCTTCCTTGCATATCGCTGTAAGCGCTCAGCATGGATTCTTTCAAATCGAAATAATCTTCTGCTGTTAAATTCCTAATTTCAATTGTATCCGCCATATATAACTATTTTAATACATAGAATGTAACAATATTCGAGCCTAAAAGTTACAGAAATTGCTTTAAGTAATTGCTTTACATAAATTTAAGCTTTCCCTCATAAAATATTCCTGTAATTGAAGGAAAGGAAATACCGGGTTGATCATTAGCCCTGTAAAGGGTGAATAAAAAATACCCCCTGCCTGAATTGCAGAGGGTATTTGTTTAAAGATTAGGACAAGCTAATCAAGCACCATGGAGAAGGATTCCTCTATCCGAGACACACACACCTCCAACCAGGGCGTTAATCTTTTGCCGCTCCGAGTACTTCCTCGATATATACCACCTTCGTATTGGAAGTTCTGAGGAAGCCCTTGCTGGCATCATTTATTTTTAATAATGCTTTCACTTGACGTAACACGAAGAAAGGTAAATGGAACATGGCCTTAAAAATGCCGGCATCCTTGCTCATTACCATCACGATACTGAAAAATGTGATTACAAACGTAAGGATGGCTGCCAACCATGCGAATGCCATTACCGGACTATACCAGATGTTGAACAACATCAGCAAACCTGCTGCTCCCAGCAACATAAATAATGGTGGCCTTAACAGGTTGACACCAAAAAACACCAAGCCCGGCCTGAACTTCTTGATACCTGTCCACACCACCTGCAAGCCATCTTTGATCGAAGCAAAATAGGCATGTATCCAACGGGTTCTTTGTTTTTGTAATTTGCTGCCGTCCTGTATTTTTTCATCGTAAACGATGGCAGCCGGCGCGTAAGCTAATAACGGGATGCTGCTAACCATTGCCGCTTGCATCTTCTTGTCAAAACCGCCCAGGTTTTCGAATGACTTTTTATAGCCATCAAATAGAATTTGCTTGTAAAGCTTTGTTTCTACCGCGATACCTAATCCCCAGATGCAGGAAGAAACGCCGAGTTCCATATGCATCAAACGATCTACGAAATTGCAGTAATGGTTGCCGGAAGCATCCATTTTGGCATATAGGGTGTCCGTATTTTTGGGAAGCATATGTGTTTGAACGGCGCGGTAACCGTGTTGGAAGTATTTATCCAACTCGGCCAGGTAGCCAGGATGTACCAGGTTGTCCGAATCGAAGATGATAAAAGCATCATGTTCCTCATCAAATTGGCTGATCGCTTCCTTGATGGATTTTGTTTTATCGTTGAATGGGATTTCCGGTACGATCAGCTTGATTCTCGGATCTTGTACCGGTAATTGCGGATCTTTAATATTGTCAGCAACAATGTATACTTTAAATTTACTATACTGCTGTTTTAGTAAAGAATCTACCAATGGTGGCACCAGTGTGAAATCGCTGTGCGCTGCTATGATAGCCGCAAAGTTAGTAGCGTCTTTTTTGCTGTAAGCATTTAATATCGGTGCGCTGCTCCACCGGAACAATTTCTTGAAACCGTAAATAATCAAGAGGGCTGTAGGCAGAAGTACATAAAAGGCCACAATAGCCTGTACCGCTATCCAAATAACCCGGAATATAGTTGCAACGATCTCCATCACTTAAAATTATGGTGTTAATGCTGTTTTAGAAACATGCTTACCTGTACCGTTCAGGCCCGATGTGCCCCTTCCCCGGAGAACTGATAAATAAACTTCCTCGACCGCGCGTGTCATGCGCACGAGATTATATTCTTCCAAGGTCGTTTGTACCGCATTTTTTTGCAAGAGGTTCCGGAAATAAATTTCCTGGTGGAGTCTCAGGAACGCGTTAGATAATTGTTCCGGTTTCTGAGGTTCTACCAACCAACCGTTTTCCAAATGCTGTATAATTTCCTTGGATCCATCTACTTCTGTCGCTACAACGGCGGTTCCCATGGCCATGGCTTCCAGCAAACCGATCGGTAAGCCTTCCCACAATGAAGGTAAGCAGTAAATATCCGCGGCATGTAAAATAGCGGGGATGTCGAGGCGGAATGGTTGGAAAATAATCCTGTCGCGAACCTGTAGCTGTTCTGCAAGTTGGATCATTTCCTCTTTTAACTCGCCGTCTCCTACGACTAATAAGCTGATGTTTTCAGTTTCTTTAGCTGCTAAAGCAAAGCCACGGATCAAGGTATAGGGATCTTTTTGGACAGTGATCCTGGCTATATAAGTTACGAGGGTATGCGATTCCGGGATGCCTAATTCGGCGCGAATGTCATGGTATGTACCGTTGGCATCGAATTTTTTAGGGTCGATTCCATTATTTATGACAATGGATTCGAAACCCGGTATGTGTTTCTTTCCCGTAGCTTGGTTGCTAGCCGAAACAGAGATCGTGCGATCGCTGCGCCGGGTAATCCAGCGTTCGCTCCAGGTCCGGAGTTTCTTTTGTAGGAACGGTTGGTCATCGTGAAATGACCAACCGTGGACTGTATAAATAAAGGGCAGACCCGCTTTTTTTGAAGGAATCAATAAATTACTCGCAGCCCTGGAACCGTGGGCATGAACGATTTGGATTGATTCTTGGTCGATCAATTCCTTTACGGCTTTCCATTGTTTCATATCGAAAGGCCTAGTTGACGGTATGACGTAGTTTTTTACGCCCATCTGTTGCAGCCTATCGATCATGGGGCCATCGGTAAATGATAATACAATGGGGTCAAAGATACTTCTGTCGAGCGTTTCCACGAGACCTAGCACGTGGGTTTCCCCACCGCCGATCAATCCTTGGCGGATAGCTTGAAGTACTTTTATTTTGGATGAATGGGTATTCATTATGCTGGTACTGCTGGATTATTGGCAGTGATTTGTTCCCAACCTTGTGGTAATTTTTCGTGAATTTCTATGTTACTAAATTCCTTGCTTTTACGGGCGCCTACTCTTTTAGCCCAATCAGCCATGCGGGTAATACCTTCCTTTAAGCTGATGCCGCTTCCTTGGCCAAATACGCTATGTGCTTTGCTGTGATCGCTGTAGGCATGCATTACCTCGTTACGGGCTTGCAGGTGATTGATCTTCACTTCGGCGTTTAAGGCATCGGAAACCACTGTTGCCAGCTCATTTACCGAGTAAGGTTTATCGGCGCCGATATTGAACACCTGGTTGAAAGCAGCGGGAGTATCCACGGATTTCGCGATCGGTATCGCAACATCATCGATGTAGCTGAATGCACGGGTTTGGGTACCGTCACCGAAGATCGTAAGTGGTAAACCTTGCATGATCTGGTTCATGAAAATGCCGATCACGTTACGGTATTTATCGCCGATGTTTTGATTTTCGCCGTAAACATTATGAGGTCTGAATACTACGTAATTCAAGCCAAACATTTCGTGGGCAGCTTTCAGATCAAGCTCAACCGCATATTTAGAAACCCCGTATGGATCTTCCGGCTGCGGCACCATATCCTCGCGCATAGGCAATTGCCCGGCGCCGTAAACGGCAATGGAAGAAGTGAATACGAAGCATTTCACTTTATGTTTTACGGATTCATTGATAAGGTTGATGCTACCAACGAGGTTGTTATTGTAATTAAACCTACGGATGAAATGGCTCAAGCCTTCCGCGGCATAAGCAGCAAGATGGTACACGTAATCGAATTTGTAGTTGGCGAATAATTCAGCCACCAATACCTCGTCCGTGATGCTACCTTTTATAAAAATAGCGCCTTCGGGGATATGATCTTCAAAACCACCGCTAAGGTCATCCAATACAACAACCCTGTGTTGCATGTCCAAACAATGTTTCACTACGTGAGAACCGATAAAACCGGCGCCCCCGGTTACTAGAGATGTAATCATGTTACAATTTTTTTACGATACGGGTGAATAACTAGAGGTGGTCAAGTTCCAGAACGTACCCCTCAAAAACGATTTCAAATGTTGGAATTGTCCTTTCAGCGTGTACTTCAATACACCTTTCGGAAAAGTGAGAAAGGTGAAGAATAACGTAAACGCTACCAATTGTCCGGCAGATGTATTCCTGCGCATATATAGAATCCTGTTGCGGGTGTGGAAATACACTTTTAGGGCGCTTTCCTTTCCCATCGTGATAGATTCCTTGTGATAAATCAATGCATCTGCTACGTACATTATTTTGAAGCCTGCCTTAATGATGCGGGCGCTCCAATCACTTTCTTCGTAATAGATAAAAAACTTATCGGCAAACATGCCCACCTTGTCAATCACTTCCCTTTTTACCAGCATAGCTGCACCATGGGCGCAGCAAGTAAAGCGGGATTCATTATATTGCCCGTTGTCTACTTCCTTACTACCGATGGCGGATTGCCTACCGGTAAATAGGTTCATCGGGTTAAACCCGGCATACTGGATCGTGTCGGGTTGATGGAAATACCGGATCTTCGGGCAGGTAACCCCTACTTCGGGGTTACTGAAGAAGGGTTCTAGCAAGCGATCCAATAGATCGGGCGTTACTTCTGTATCATTATTAACAATGAATAAGTAATCACCTTTTGCATGGCGCATGCCAAGGTTATTCCCCCCGGTAAAACCGAGGTTCTCCGGGCTCACAATTACTTTCACATTCGGGTAGTTTCCGGCTTCTATTTGTGCAGTAGGGTTCACTTTAGAGCCATTGTCTACCACGATTGTTTCAAAATTGAGGTATTTTAAATGTTTCGTAGATTCCAAAAACTCGCAGGTCACATCGGTTTGATTAAAATTTAACGTTACCAAGGAGACCAACGGTTTCGCGTTATTAGTTGTCATCTTAACTACTTGTATCCGGTTTTATATTATACGCCTTGATGGCGATCTTAAACATTATCTTTTTGGATGAGTGCCGTAGGGGTATTAGCCAAGATCCACATATCGTAAAAGAAGGAGGTTTTTTCGGCGTAATTTATATCCAGGCTGATTCTTTCGTCTACACTCATATCTTTTTTACCACGTTTCTTGATTTGCCATAACCCGGTAATCCCGGCAGGAGCAATAAACCTACCCGCGTGCTGATCGGTAGTAAGGCTGGCTGCTTCATATAATGGCAGCGGCCTGTTGCCTACCAGGCTCATATCGCCTAATAATACGTTCAGTAATTGCGGTAGTTCATCGATGCTGCTATTTCTTAAGAAAGCGCCTAGGCGGGTAACCCTTGGGTCATTACTAAGCTTGAAGAATACCGGACCCTGTTGGTTGACATCATATTGGTTCATATGGCTCAGCTCATTCACTTTCTTATCGGCATCCGCGCACATGGTTCTGAATTTGTAAAAGTTAAAAACCTTGTAGCGGTTACCTGCACGATGCGAGATGTAAAACACAGGGCCCTTGGATTCTAATTTGATCAAGGCAGCTATGATGAGAAAAAATGGTAACGTGATCAGTAATAAAATGCCGCTCACGGCGATATCGAAAGCCCGCTTGGCCAAGTAATTCAGCGTGATGGCGGGTCGCTTATAATTTTTACCCGGGGCATCTTCGAGCTTGCTGGACATGATCCTGAATTTCCGGGCAAACTGGAGTTTAGCTGAAAATTCAGAAGGACTAGTTTGAGAGGTAATGACATCGTCGATCCCACCTAGTTTTGCATAGGCAGTTTTCTGATCGGGAGTTAACTGGTCCGAATACACGAAAAGCGGTATCCGCTTGTAATGCTTGTGACTTTGCAGTAGCTGCAACAAATCCTGCAATAACTGGGTTCCACCAGAAATATTGCAGATAATAAAAGTAGGGGTAAGGTTGTTATGCAACCTGTTTTTCAAAATTCTCTTCGCAACTTGCAAAGAGGTAGCCGTAACCATCTCTTCTTCTTGTGTTAAGAAAAGGTGGGATTGCGGGATTCCATGCCCGACAAACAGGGCGAACCTTTCCAAGCAATCGGACGGTAGCGAAATGACCGCTGCGACCGATTTCTTTCCAAGGTCTTGTAGGTGTAGTGGTTCGTTAAAAATCATAAACAAACATGGGGCTTTACAATTATGAAATAAAGTTCCTGCATGCTTAACTTGCAATGGATGCCGCTACCGGTTGTAGCGTAATGTATTTTGCTACCGATTCCATGAGTTTCATGGGATCGAAAGGTTTCCTTGTATATTCAGCGATTTTGTCGATCATACCCAGCTCGTGCAACCTGCTATCTTCAGCCCCGGACAGAACAATAACCGGGATGCTTTCATATAACGCATTGCCTTGTAGGTATTCGATCAATTCCCAGCCATCGATGTTAGGCATCTGGATATCTGTTACGATCAAGTCGGGCCTATTCCCTTTTTGCAACCACATCATGGCGGTGAGGCCATCAGGTGCGGAATATACCTTGTATTGTTTGCCTAAAATGGATTCTAGCAAAAATCTAATTGGGGCACTATCATCAATGACTAATATTGTCTTTTTCATTTTTGGTATTTTCAAACTAATAAAAAACGTTCAGATCCGGGATTAGTAGTGTGATTGGTATCTAGTCAATTGGCAATACTTACACAAACACTAATCTTTTTCCGGTTCTCCATTGGATACAGGCCATATTTTAAAGGATGGCTACCAGTTAATTCAAATGCTCACTTTAAAAAGTTGCACCGCTGATTAACATGTTTTTTACTAGGTTTCTAATAGGGTCTAATTGGCAAAATTACTCGTAGGTCTTTGTAAGGAAGTGGTTGATAGAAATGAATGGTTATTTAATTATGAGGGTAAAATTATTAATAATTTACAAACATTGCAAATGTTGCAAAAAAATAAATTACCCGCTTCAATGAACTAAACAAGGCTGTTGAAACATTCAAATTTCCCGCCTTGGTACCCCAAAAGTATAATAACTGCTTTTTTTTAATATATCTAAATTGGTAAATGGGCGTTTTTTTCTCGTGAATGGCTTAAAATCCCAAGTGAATGATTTGAAATGTTTCTTTGCCGCAGCCAATATTTTCGAAAATCATCTTTTTTGTTATTATTTTGCCCCCGAATTCATGACAACCCCGGCCTAACCATGATAATATATTATATACTCTTTTTCCTGGGCTTATTTATTATTATATACAACTACGTTGGATATGGTATCCTGTTATGGTGCTCCGTGAAAATAAAACGCTTGTTCTCCCGCGCCCCGCGGGAAGATGCAAGCCATGAGCCTACTGTTAGCCTGGTCGTGGCAGCATATAACGAGGCCGGTATTCTCCACGCTAAAATCAGAAATACGCTGGAGCTCGATTACCCTGCCGATAAATTGCAGGTGATATTTATTACGGACGGTTCTACGGATGAATCCCCCGCAATCTTATCGAGTTGCCCGCGGATTCTCGGGATGCACCTTCCCGAACGCAATGGGAAAACAGCTGCGCTCAACCGCGCTATTACCGCTGCCACCGGCGATGTATTAATATTCTGTGATGCAAATACATTTTTAAACAGGGTTGCAGTAAGGGAAATTGTAAAACATTATGCTGATCCGGCTACTGGCGGCGTTGCAGGTGAGAAAAGGGTGATTACTGCCGGGGAGGTTAATAATGCCGCCGCGACGGAAGGTATTTATTGGAAATATGAATCCCTGCTAAAAAAGTGGGATGCAGAATTATACTCCGTAGTGGGTGCAGCCGGTGAATTATTTTCCGTTCGTAAAGAGCTGTATGAAACGGTTCCCGCTAACGTCGTGCTGGATGATTTCGTGATTTCACTGCGTGTTAACCTGAAAGGTTACCGCGTGGCTTATGCCCCCGGCGCCTACGCCATGGAGACGCCATCCGATAATATTACTGAGGAGCATAAGCGTAAAGTCAGGATCTGCGCGGGTGCTTTTCAAGCCATGGGTATGCTAGGCGGGCTGTGGAAATTTTGGAAATTCCCATTGCTGACCTTCCAATATGTTTCCCACAGGGTTCTGCGTTGGACGATCACACCCTTGAGTTTAATTGTTTTATTGGTTTCGAATATAGTCATTGTATGGCAAGATGACCACTGGTTTTATCGCTTGGTATTATTAGCTCAAGGGGCATTTTACTTATTGGCTACGGTGGGGTATTTCTTAGCGCAACGGAAGGTTAAATCCACCCTATTTTATATCCCGTATTATTTTTTATTTATGAATATCGCGGTGTTCCAGGGGTTTGCACGGTTTATGAAAAAATCGCAACCGGCATCCTGGGAGCGTTCCAAGAGGCAGGAAACGGACCTGGTTATGAATGAAGCGATTTCGACTAAAAATTGATATAACAATTAAATACTTATTTTTGCAAAAAAAGCGATAAAGTATTTGCTGAATATTCATCCAAAAAATCTCTAAACATAGGTATGGCAAGCATTGACGGTGCAATTCCATTAGAACAAGGAGCGATGAAAAGTGCGGCTAAGCAGGCACAGTACCTTGAATATATCAATAATTTCAGGGGCTTCGTGATCCTGCTGGTGGTAGGTATCCATATATTACTGGAATGGCCCGCCGGCTCAAAAACACACTTGGTAATGGATATCATTTTCCAGGATTGCACTATTATGTTCGTGTTCATGTCGGGCTTTCTCTTCCAGCACCTAGCTTTCAAATTTGAATACAGGACTTACCTGCGGAAGAAATTCCAAAATGTAATTTTACCTTACTTTATCATTTCGATCCCGATTCTCTGCTACAGGTTATATCTTAACGATATTCCCGGCATCGTGACGGCAGTACACCCGGATTTCGCATCCTGGTCCAAGGGGGAACAGCTGATTTATTATATTACCCGTGGAGCGCATATGCCACAGTTGTGGTTTATCCCGGTTATTGCTATTTATTATTTATTGGCCCCGGTTTTAATCAACATCGATCGCCGGCCCAAATTGTATTTTATAGTATTCCCGGCGCTGGTGGCTTTGTCAATCTATATCCAGCGGGGAGAAAACCTGAGTGATACCCCGAGAACGGCCACCTACTTTCTATCGGCCTACATGTTCGGTATGATCATGAGCCGTTACAGGGATCAGTACTTAGTATTTGCCCGCAAATATTGGATTTTGCTGACAGCCGTTATTTTGATTGCAGCATGGGCTTGTTATCATTTCAAGATAATTCACGGGCCATTCATGTACTTGCAAAAGATGTACAGTTGCGCGTTTTTCTTACTCCTGTTCTGGAAATTGGCCGATCGGGCTCCAAAGTATTTGTCGACCTTGGCTGCCTATAGCTTCGCAATATACTTCCTGCATTATTATTACGTGTTGATCGTGCGGATCCTGGGAGAGAAACTTACGGGTGGCCCGATCCCCGGAAATTTACTGAATTGGTTGATCTGTTTTATCGCGGTAATGGTTTGCACCGTACTAACGATCATGATAATTAAAAAGCTCACGGGTAAAAATAGCCGTATGTTGATCGGATCATAAATAAATACGCCGCTATTTTGATTTTTAAGTATATAGTATTGAATATGAATTGTTTATATTAATAACTAATATATTTAGATACTTGTTTCAACAGGTTTTTCCGGGCTGCTGAGATTTTGCGGTTACGACGTAAATTCGACAATTCACCCTTAATTTTCTACCTTTTACTAAGTTGATTATTGAAATTTTGAATTAATATATAAATTGCACTCAATTTCATACATTATCCAGGAATACACCGATTGATAAGTTTGAAGTTACTAATTTGAGCATCTCAACGTAACAGTTTGATGTCAACTAAATAATCTAACACATCTCCTAAAGAAACCTACAGAGGTAATACGCTACAACGTACAGTTGCCCCATGTGTAATTACCAATAATAGTTGTACCACATCCCATGAATGATCTGAGTAAAAGATCTTAAGGCATTGTATTGCCCTATGGTCCTTATAATTAAGTGTTTTATTGATATTTAACTATAACAACAATTACCAGGTTTTTCAACAATTTCTGTATGAAAAAATTCTACCACCTACTTCTCCTTTTTGTGCTCACGAGCATCTCCACTGCTTTTGCGCAAACTGGAATCCTAGACCCCAGTGATCCCATCGTGATTTACGATGCTCAAAATCCGCCAACAGCGCCTAATTGGGGCCAGATGGCTAAATGGGTAAAAACAAATCGCGTGGGGTTTTCAACCACGAATTACAAATCCTATATCTACAAGGGTTTGCAATTCCGTTTACGCTTCCCCAAATCTTACCAACATGGAGTGAATGACGGTAAGAAGTACCCCATGATCATCTTCTTCCACGGTATCGGTGAAAAAGGTACCGATTATGACAACGAGTACCAATTGTACCACGGTGGACAGAAACATGACCAGATGGTAACCAGTGGCGACTACGATGGTTTCTTATTCTATCCGCAAAACAACTCCGGTTACTTTGGTGCAGGCGATTATGCTGTTATCGTGGAATTAATTAATAACTATTTCGTACCCCAAGTTAAACTGGATATCAACAGGATCTTCGTTGAAGGCTTGTCCGGTGGTGGTGGTTCTACCTGGGAATTCACGATAGCTTACCCGAAAATAGTAGCTGGTGCTGCGCCGATAAGCGCGGCAAGTTTGAGTTTTGGAAACTCCGTAAATGTTTATAAAAATATTCCTATCTGGAATTTCCAGGGTGGTGTTGATACCAACCCGGATCCCGGAACTTCCGAAGCATTATACAATACTATTAAGAACGCCGGTGGTAACATCAGGCGTACCGTATATCCGACCCTTGGTCACGGTGTTTGGAATAATGCCTGGGCTGAGCCGGATTTCTTCCCCACGGCAGCCAGGGTTAATAAAGCGAATCCATGGCCCCTGTATGGCCGAACTGAATTTTGCGCCAATGAAACGATTAACGTAACCCTGATGTTGACCCCCGGGTTCGACGGTTACGAGTGGATGAAGGATAATAACGTGATCAATGGCGCTAATGCTAATACTTATGTAGCCACCGGTCCCGGTGTTTACAAGTCACGCATTAAACGTGGTACTGAATGGAGTGACTGGTCTCCTACCCCGGTTACAATTACCGTTTTGACGCCGACTCCCCCGCCAACGATCACCGCTCCCGGATTGGTAAGTAATGTATTACCTACCCCTGCCGGAGTAAGCAGTCTCGGCATGGAAGTGCCTAGCGGATTTTTATCTTACGCATGGAAAAAACTTCCAGATACAGCGACCGTTCTCGGAACTAACCGCACCTACACTGCTAACAGCGCGGGTGAATACGTGGTAAAAGTTGTAGATAACCAAGGTTGCTCTAATGCTACATCCGCACCGTTCAAAGTGGTCAATGCTTCCGGTTCTAACGGCCCGGCTGCGGCTTCCGGCTTAACAGCTGTACCGTTTAGTGAATCCGAAATACGCTTGTATTGGAACGATCAAGCGAACCAAAGCTATGATGAGACAGGATTCGAAATCTACCGTAGTAAAACCAGCGGTAGCGGATACGAATTAGTAGGGATTGTTGGTACAGGTGTTACCAACTATACTGATGGCGCTTTAACGCCCAATACGAAATACTATTATATCGTTCGCGCGGTAAACAATAATGCTGCTGCGGCTAATAGTAATGAAGCTGCCGCAACTACTGAAAATGGTACCGTGGTACCGCCTTCTGCTCCGGGTAATTTAACCAGTACCGGCGCTACGCCAAATTCCATTAGCATTTCTTGGACAGCATCTACCGGCGACGCTCCAATCAGCAAATACGATATTTATGCGAATGGCGTGAAATTATATACCGTTAACGGAGATGTTACCAGCTATACTTTATATAATTTAACCCACCAGCAAACTTATACGATCAAGGTAATTGCCCGGGATAACCGCGGTATTTCTTCTGCTCCAAGTAACCAAGTTACAGTGGCTGCTAAGGCTAGTGGTTTTACATATAAATATTATGAAACCGCCGCTTTAAGCAAATTACCGAACTTCAATACATTAACTCCCAAGAAAGTTGGTACCAGCACTACATTAGACTTGAATGTAAAAGACAGGAACGATAATTATGCTTTCTTATGGGAAGGTTATATCGTGATCCCTGTTTCCGGTAACTATACTTTCGAAACTTATAGCGATGATGGTAGCGCATTGTATTTCGGCGCTTACGATCCGAATACAACTCCAACTGTGAACCATGACGGTTTGCACGGTTCTACCTACTCCCCTGCTACTACGCTGAACCTAACAGCTGGTCCACATAAGATCACCGTAGTGTTCTTCCAAGCAGGTGGAGGCTCTAGCATGCGCTTATACTGGAAAAATACTGCCAACGGTGTTACCAGCAGGCAGCAAATCCCTAGTTCTTTCTTTAATGAAAGCATCACGATCTCCGGGAAACCTACCGCTCCTTCCAGCTTAACTGCTACTGCTGCTACTTACAAGAAAATTAACCTTTCTTGGAACGACAACAGTAACAACGAAACAGGCTTCGAAGTGTTGCGTTCTACCGGCAGCTCAGGTCCTTTCACGAATATTTACACCACTGCTGCTAATGTTCATACTTATAGCGACAGCTCTTTAACTGCTAGCACTACCTATTATTACAGGGTTCAAGCGGTTAATAACAGCGGTACATCAAATTATGTATCGAAATCAGCTACTACCTTGGGCTTACCGAGTCCCCCGGTAGCTGCTACTAATTTGTTGGCAACGGCTGTAAGCACTTCTAAGATCCAGGTAAATTGGACCGATAATGCTACGAATGAATTGGCTTACGAGATCTACCGTTCTCAGCCTAGCAATAATAATTATGTTTTGATTAAAGTATTGCCTGCTAACGCTACCGCTTTCACAGACAGTTTATTGAATGCTAACAGTATTCATTATTACAAGGTGAGAGCTAGGAATGACGGTGGCAACGGCAATTATTCCAACGAAGACAGTGCCAAAACGCAAAATAACTTGCCGGTATTAACGGGCGACTTATTTGATCGTACTATGCGTTATGGCACTACTTTGGAATTGGCCCTTTCTGCAACGGATGCAGATGGAGAAACGCTCCAGTATTCTTCTGTTAACTTGCCGTCTTTTGCTAGCCTGGCAGATCATGGTGACGGTACTGCAACCCTTAGCTTGAACCCGGCTTCAACAGATCAGGATACTTATAATAATATCCAGATCAAGGTAACGGATCAAAATAATGGTGTTACTACTAAGTCGTTCAACCTAATCGTGAATGACAACTATGTACCAAGCATGGCAAGCATCTCTAATGTTACTTTGAGTGAAAACGCAAGTGATGTTATCAACCTGGGCGCTTCCGATACCAACGGTAGCGATGTGCTGACCTGGTCTGCAACAGGTTTGCCGGCATTCGCAACGTTGAATGGCAACGGCAATACTGCAACTATTAACCTGAACCCGGGCTTCAGTGATGCCGGTACTTACCATGTTACCGTTTCAGTGAATGATGGAAACGGTGGTATTGACCAGAAATCTTTCGATCTGACCGTCAACGATGTAAATCCAAACTTCAAGGTTTACGTGAACTTCTGTGCATCAAACGGTGTAGCTAACGCTCCTTGGAACAATACTGCCAAAGCCCCGGTACTCAACGATTGGTTCAATAATTTGAAAGACGATAACGACGTAACCACGACATTAGGTCTGAAAGTCTTGACCAACTGGCAAAATATCGGTGGTGGCGATGCTACTAACCTATTAGGTATGTACACCGGCAACAACTCCGGCGTGTATCCTGATGCGGTAATCAGATCCGCTTACTGGACTCAGAATGCAAAACAAACACTACAATTAACCGGTGCGAACCCGAACTATAAATACACCTTCACGTTCTACGGAAGCCGTACTTCCCCGGGCGGAACTGTATCTAGGATTACTAAGTACACTGTTTCCGGTCAGTCCGTTAACTTGGAAGCTATCGGTAACGCATCCAATACCGTAAGTATCCCGAATGTTACCACTTCCGGTTCTACGATCAATATCGACATTGAAAACACGAATGACCAATACGGTTATTTGAACGCGATGGTGATCGAAGCTACTTACGATGACGGTAATCCTCCGGCAACGCCAAGGGATGTCGTAGCAACAAATGTTCCTACGGGAGTTCAATTAAACTGGACGGATGCCGCCTTCAACGAAACAGCTTACTATGTATACCGTTCTACTGCTGTAAATGGTTCATACGTACTGTTAAACAATGGCGCAACCAATGCTAATACAACTAGCTTTGTAGATCAAACTCCGTTAGCTAACAATACTTACTATTATTACATCCAGGGTATAAATGGTCATGGAAATGGAGTTCCATCCGATACTGTTTCTATCTTGACTGCTAATAAGAACCCGGTACTCGGCAATATCAGTGATTTATTGATCAATACCGACACCGTTTATTACATCCCTGTAACAGTACAGGATGATCCGGGAGAAACGATTACCTTATCATCTACCACGTTGCCGAATTTCGTAACATTGGTTGATAACGGTAACGGATCCGGTAACCTTGTTATCTCAGCCGGAAGTACCGATATCGGTAAATACACTGGTATTTCCTTGATCGCGAAAGATGCCAATGGTGGCGCTGATACGGTGAACTTCGCGATTACGGTGAAAGACAAGAACATGACTTCTTATTACGTGAACTTCAACCAGGTATTGCCTGCTGCTAGTCCATGGAATAACTTTAACAGCTTGCCAAACGCCAATACTGGTATTAGCAGCATCAAGGATGAGACCGGCGTTACAAGTGCTATCAATGTAACCTTGCTCGATGCCTTCACCGGCGCCAATGACCTCGGTGTGAATACAGGCACTAACAGCGGTGTTTACCCGGATGAAGTTCTCAGAACCTGCTTCTACGAAGAAACGACTACAGCTAAACGTGTTCGCATCTCCGGTTTGTCTAGCGGTCTGAAATACAACGTGATCTTCTTCGGTAGCCGCGGTAGCGTTTCTGATAACCGTACTACTGATTACACGATCGGTAGCACAACGGTTTCCTTGAACGCAGCCAGCAATGCAACGAATACCGTTCAAATCAACGGTGTTACCCCGGATGCAAGTGGTTATATCACATTTACAGTGAAACGCGGTAGCGGCGCTAGCTATGCTTACCTCAGCAGCATCGTGTTACAATCTTACGTGGATAACGGCTTACCGGTGGCTCCAACAGGATTGTCCGGCGTGGCTAACTCCCGTAACTCCGTAACCATCAAGTGGACTGATAAATCTAATGATGAAGTTGGTTTCGAGGTGTACCGTTCTACTTCCGTAGTAGGTCCTTACACTTTGATCACGACCACTGCTGCAAATGCTACAACATACACCGATAATAACTTGGCAGCAAATACCCGCTACTATTACAAGGTACGTGCGAAAGTTAACGGTAGTACATTCTCCGAATATTCAAACATTGCAACTGTAAGTACCTTGATTTACGGTGTGTACATCAACCTTTCTGTTGATAACGGTGCTGGCAGCCCATGGAACAATACCATGATCTTGCCGTATGTTGGTCAACAAATCAACAATCCATACGATGATGTTGGTAACCCGACAGGTATGTTGATCACAACCATGCGTGGATTTACAGGTACGAATAACGTGGGTATGAATACAGGCAATAACAGCGGTATTTATCCAGATGCCGTAATGTCTGAATCATATTATGTTGACCGTGGTGATACAGCGGTATTGAAACTGACAGGTTTAAATCAATCTTACCAATATTCATTCACCTTCTTCGGTTCAAGAGATGGTGGCGGTGAAAGAACTACGATCTATGAAATCGGTAATACCACCGTTAATTTACAAGCTGCTTACAATACGCAAAATACGGTTACGATTCATAAGATTGTACCGAACAGCGACGGTGAGATAGTGATCAGGATGTACGGTTCTCCAACAGGTCAATATGGTTACTTGAATGCATTGGTAATCTCTGCTTCACAAAATGATGGTACCGGGCAAGTTCAAACATTGAACACCACGTTCTACGCTACCAAGGATGCGATTGGTAAATTGAAACAGAAATTTGACCAGGAAATTGAAGAAACAGTGATCGATGTAACGAACGTATATCCGAATCCATTCCAACGCGATGTGTATATCCAGTTGCAGAAGAAAGTAGCCGAAGGCCGCGTGATGGGTGTGTTGTACGATATGCAAGGTAGACCGGTTCATACACAAGTGTTCGGTGACCTGGGTGCAGGATCTCATTTCTTACAATTGAGTACCGGCCAAGAGTTACCATCAGGTATGTACTTGTTGAGAATCATTGTAGACAATAAACCTGTTAAAACGATAAAATTGATCAAACAATAAAATAAAGTATTACAGGGTTGAAAAAATCCGGTTGTACAACCGGATTTTTTCAGCATTATCTTATTAAAAACTTTTATACTTTAAAGATAACATCAATATGGACCTGATTTATTTGCTTAAGTCGCTGCTAAGGAGGAAATGGCTCATTATTATCTGTACGTTGGTTGCAGTGGTCTTAGCGTTTTTGTTAACCATGAATCAGCCTCAATTGTACCGCTCTGTTGCTCAAATAGCAACGGGCTTTACTACGAATGACCAGGTGAAGTTGCGCGAGGAAGGATTCAATATTTACGAGATCGATGTGAAGTTTAATAACGTGGTAGAAGCTTTTAAATCTTCTAAAGTGCTGGGTTTATTAAGCTACCACCTCATGATTCACGACTTGGAAAACCCCGCTAAATCTTACCGCAAACTAGGCGCCGATGAAAAGCAGGAAGTGGCCAAACTTAAATTAAATAATGAAGAGGTTATTGAGATTTTAAAGAATAAATACACGAATGAAAAATTATTGAGCTCTTTCGATCCCGAGGAACGAAGGATACTTGAGCTAGTCAAATTATATCAATACGACCTGGAAACGATCCGTAAATTTTTACATGTTGGCCGCGTGCAACGGACCGATTTCATCGATGTGGTGTATAATTCCAGTAACCCGGAACTTTCTGCCGAAGTGGTGAATCAAATTTGTGCTGAATTTCTCCGTACCAACGAATCCAGCCGTACCCAAAATACGTTGAAGTCTATAGATGCGTTGGATGTTTTGGTCAAACAAAAAAGGGATATTCTCGATTCTACCCTCGCCCGTTTACGCACGAAAGGTACGATCGATGTTTCCGTTGAGAGTAGCAGCAAGTTGGAACAGATTTCCAACTTCGAAAACCGCGTGGCTGATGAACGTTCTGCTCTGATGACTGCCCAATTGGGATATAATGACATCAAGCAGCAGTTAGCTGCAATGGATAGAACCAGCGGCGCTACCACGACTTCCGCTCCTAGTACTTTAGGTGCTGAAGTGGCGGCCGCCAAATCATTGATGAATGCCGCCTACTCCGATTATGTTAACAAGGGATCTAATGACCCGGAATTATTAGCGAAGTATAAAAGATTGCAAAGTGACTACAATAAAAAATTATCACAGCTAGCGAGTGTTAGTCCTGCTTCCAGTGGAGGAACGGTTGTTACTAAAGCGGATTTGCAACAACGGTTAAATGACCTGGAAATACAAATCAAAACCGCGGAAAGTAATATCGAGAGTTATAACAGGAAGATCTCCCAGTTAAATGGTAGCATCGGTGCCGCTGCTTCCCGTGGCGCCAATAATATTGCCCTTCAAAAAGAGGTTGATCTTGCCCAGGCGGAATACGAAGCGGTAAAATCCCGTTATGATGCAGCTACCAACAGTAAAGTAGCTCCTTCCGATAACTTTAGGCAAATACTTTTTGGTCAACCCGCGGTAGAGCCTGAACCGAGTAAAAGGATTATCATCCTTGGACTTGCCGGTATGAGTATGTTCGTATTTTGTTGTATCGGGATTATATTCCTGGAGTATATCGATGTTTCTATCAAAACTCCTTCCCAGTTTACAAAAGCATTGGATCTGAAGATGCTCGGCGTAGTAAACCATGTTAATTTCAAGAAAACAACGATCGATCACATCTTCGATAACCCGGGTGAGCATGCCAGGGATCAGTCGATATTCCGGGAGCATCTCAGGAAATTACGCTACGAGATTGAAGCCAGCAACAAGCAAGTATTCTTAGTAACAAGCGCGCGCCCGGGCGAGGGGAAATCTACTATCATCAAGTCCTTGGCGCATATATTTAGTTTGAGTAAAAAGAAAATTCTGTTGATCGATTCAAATTTCAACAACAATTCTCTTACCCGTGAATACGGGGCGAAGGCTACATTGGAAAGCTTCCAAGCAAATATAGTAGATGGTAGGATAAGAAATTTAAATGATGCCGTGTCTCCAACTAATATCAAGAATGTGGATATCATCGGTTGCGAAGGTGGTAATTATACGCCTATGGAAGTTATTTCTGAAAAAAACCTCCTGAATTACCTGGACAAAGTTGCGAAGGAATACGATTTTATATTCATGGAAGGTGCGGCATTAAATGGCCGTTCTGATAGTATGGAGCTGTTGCAATATGCGGAGAGCGTTATTTCAGTTGTTTCGGCTAAATCAACTATCCGTCAAACCGACAAGGAATCTATCCAGTTCTTGCAAGAGCTGAATGGTAAATACACCGGGGCTGTTTTAAATAACGTGGAACTCCAGAATATCGATTTATAAAATATTGACGTTTTCGTCGACCGAATAACCTGATTTGAAACCATGAGATTGAAGTTTTACCAAGACGTATTGAAACAAAGTCGTTTACCTTGGATTGATTATGCCCGGGGTATCGCTATCATACTCGTGGTGTACCGTCATATTTTCGAAGGCTTTTCCAGGGCCTTGGATGGTGTGGATCAATATGCATACCTGGAGCATGCCAATATCATCTTTTACAGCTTCCGTATGCCGCTTTTCTTTATACTGTCCGGCATATTCATCGGCAAAAGCCTACAAAAACGTTCCGTTCAGCAAATCATTATTAACAAGTTTAATATTTTACTCTGGCCCTACTTGATTTGGGCGACCTTGCAAGTTTCCTTGCAATTCCTGGTGTCGCATTATGTCAATATTAATGCAACGAGATCTTGGATCGATTATATGTACATCGCTTTATATCCAAGGCAGATTGACCAGTTCTGGTATTTGTATGCTTTGTTTAACGTGACCGTTCTGTACGTCATGGTGCGACAATTGGCCAAGGTCAAGATCGGATGGCAATTGGCAATCGGCTTGGTAACCTTTTTTATCTCCAGTTATCTATCGACCCATAAAATTGACTTGGGATTTATTTACGATATCCTGCATTATTATATCTTTTTTGCTATCGGTGACCTGGTTTCTAAATATATGCTCGATAAAAGCATGTATCCGAAGTTCAGTTCATGGCAGGCTTTCCTGGTATTGCTACCGATCTTTGTAATTGGACAATATTATTTCTTGGAAACGAACTTGGCACATGGCGATTATACCTACGTGGAAGCTTATGAACCGATTTTATTCATGTTGATAGCCACTTCCGGTTGCATCTTCATGTTTAATATTTCTTTTATCCTGCAACGCTGGGATATCTTCAAAGCATTGAGAGTGGTAGGTTACCATTCATTATACATCTACGTATCACATGTACTGGTAGCATCGGCTACCAGGGTATTACTGGTAAAATTGGGATTGACATACGTGCCGTTGATGTTGGCGATTTGCCTGTTCATCTCGATACTGGTGCCGATCGGCATCTATTACGTTGCATTGAAACTGGGCGCATGGTGGCTCTATAGCTTGGAGCGTCCGAGCGAATCTAAAATTGTTACACCTAAACCACAAATAGCCGGGTAATGGCAGATGAGAAAAAATATCAATATTGGATCACTTCCGGCGTTTACAGCGGGTTGCAGAAACTGGCTGTGCTGTTTTTCGGATTTGGAAGCGTATTGGTGCTTGTCCGGTTCTTGACGAAAGAAGAAATGGGTATATGGAGCTTGTTCCTGTTGATTACAGGGATGATCGAAGTAATCCGCCAGTCGTTAATCAAGAACGGTTTAATCAAATTCCTCAACAGTACGGATAGAAGCGAACATGTTTTGGTGAATTCTGCAGCTCTCTGTTTGAATATCGCTATTACCGTAGCATTCGCATTATTCATATTATTATTGGCACAACCTGCCAACGAGATTTTAAAGGCGCCGGGACTTACGCCGGTACTGTATAAATTTTTACCAGGATTATTAATCTTGATCCCCTTTTCACATTTTGAATGGATTCAAAATGCGAATGCCGATTTCCGCGGTATCTTCTGGGCTTACCTGGTGCGGCAAGGTTTATCATTCAGTTGTATCCTGGTGCATATTTTAATAAATGATGCCATTAACCTGGGCTCATTAATTATTTATTATAACCTGGGTATCATAGCCGGAACATTAATTTCTTACAACTTCGCACGCAAGTTCCTTCAAAAGGCTTTCGTATTGCAAAAATTATGGTTACAGAAATTATGGCATTTCGGGAAATTTGTATTCGGCACGAATTTCAGTTCGATGATTTTCCGTAATACGGATCAATTCGTAGTATCTTCATTTTTCAGCCCGGCGGTGGTGGCCCTGTATTCCGTTTGTATCCGTATCAGCAACCTGGTGGATGTGCCATCGCAAGTATTGGGCGATATTTTATTCCCCAAAAGTGCGAAAGTGGTGGAAGATGGAAACCTTGACAAGGTGAAATATTATTATGAAAAAGCTGTAGGTTCTTTATTGGCAATCGGCTTACCGGTGAGTCTTTTCATCTTCATCTTCCCTAAGATCGTACTTTGGATCATCGCGGGCAAAGATTACGTGGAGGCAGCAACCTTATTGCAAATCACGATGTCCTATTCCCTATTTCTACCATTCGTGAAGCAATTCGGAACAATTATGGATTCCACCGGCCATCCCAAGTTAAATTTTAAAGTATTGTCATTGATCGCGGTTCTTAACATAGGTATCTGCCTGGCATACTCGCATTTCTTCGGTGTGCAAGGAGCCGCTTTCGGGACTTTAACCTCGTATTTTATTTGTTTCATTATCACTTATAGCATCTTGGCCAAGAAGATGAAAGTTCAATTATTGAATGTATTTGGTTATATGCTCAGGTTTTATCCCGAGATGTTTGGAGTGTTTCATCAACGTTTACAATGGAAATGGAAAACAAGATGATTACCGGTCGCGATATCGTGATTGTTGGCTTGCAGCCATGGGATATTACCATCGGCAGTAATTGTAAGAATATGGCCATGGAATTGGCCAAGCACAACCGCGTGCTGTATGTAAACCGTGCATTAGACAGGATTTCTGCTTTACGGGATCGCAATGACCCCAAAACGAGAGCGCGGAAATCAAGCATCCGGAAGGATTCGGATGATATCGAACACCTATCGCCTAACTTGTACGTGCTGAACCCGAGAACAATTTTAGAATCGATCAACTGGATCCGTTCTGCAACCGTGTTCGATTGGATGAATAAACATAATAACCGTTCCATGGCCCGCGAGATTAATATCGCGATGGATCGCCTTGAGTTCGAAGACGTGATATTATTCAATGATAGCGATTTCTTCAGGGCTTTTTACCTGGCTGAAATGTTGCCGAAGGTAAACAGTACTATATATTATCTCAGGGATAACCTGGTTAGCCAACCGTATTTCAAAAGGCATGGAACAAGGTTGGAACCGCAATTGATAGAGAAAAGCATGTTGGTAGTAGCCAATTCGGCTTACTTGGCCAATTATGCCAGGCAGTTCAATCCAAATTCATTCGACATCGGTCAAGGCTGTGATTTCGACCAATTTAGCCTGGACGCAAAGCGGGAAAAACCGGCAGAACTGGAGGCTATCAATGAACCGATTATTGGGTATGTAGGGGCGTTGACGACAAGTCGTTTAGATATAGATTTATTGTATTATATTGCGTCCTCAAAGCCCCAATGGAAAATTGTGTTAGTAGGCCCCGAAGATGAACATTTCGAACAGAGCGAACTGCATCGATTGCAGAACGTTCATTTCCTTGGAGCAAAGCCGGTCAATAAGTTAGCTGATTTTATAAATGCATTTGACGTTTGTATTAATCCGCAAGCTTTGAATGATATGACTATCGGGAATTATCCCCGCAAGGTAGATGAATACCTGGCCATGGGGAAACCCGTAGTTGCCACTGCTACTGAAACAATGCAGATGTTTGCAGCCTATGCTTCCCTATGCAATACCCCGGAAGAATATGTGCAGGCTATAGATAGGATTTTAACTACCGCATGGCCGGAAGAACAGCGGCAAGCTGCCATCCGTTTTGCCAGGAGTCATACCTGGGAACAAGTCATAGCGGACCTGTCCAAGTATTTTTTTTGCGTAACCTCTAAAAAAGCAGCTTGATGGCGGACGATAAATTTAGTAACGATAGCATTTTAGAGATCATGGTAACTGTCTTTATATTCTTTTGTATGGCAGCCATCGGTATCAAGATTTTATTTTTTTAATCCTACTTTTTAAGTGCTAAAATTTGTAAAGCAGACATATAGATCCTTTGTCAACTTTTTGTTGGAAGTTTATTATAAGCAAATACAACTTCCGAAGTTGAATTCTCCATTAGGCTATGCGCTCCTGGTGATGGTAGCGATGGTATTTTCCGTGGCCATTGCGAAGATTAACTTCCTGGTAGGTGCGGGCATCATAGTGGGCTTATTTGGTATCACGGGGGTATTGATCTGCCTGTTTGAAACCAAGCTGGGCTTCTTTTTAACAACGACACTCTCCTTTTTCGTCTTTTACTTCAACAGGATGGTCGATGATGTGCTGCCCGTCGGCGCGGTGATTGACATCCTGATCGCTGTAAATTTCGTGGGTTTATATTTTAGGAAAACGATATCTCGGCGTGGATATTGGAATTATTCCAAGAACCCGATCACGTATATTTATATGCTGTTCATGGCATATTTATTAGTGGAAGCCTTCAACCCTTCCATGTATTCTATTTCAGGTTGGGTATTCGCATTCAGGAAGTTCTTAAACTTCCTGATGATTTACTTCGTGGCATTGAACGTTTTTGAAACTTTCGATGATGTAAAGCAATACATGAAGCTATGGTTGTTCCTATGTGCTTTTGCAGGGGTATACGGTATTTTCCAACAATGGGCCGGGTTACTTCCGTTCGAAGAACATTGGGTAACCAGCGACCCGCTGAAATTCAAATTGTATTTCCAAGGTGGTACCATCCGTAAGTTTTCTTTCCTGAGTGATCCTACATCTTACGGGATACTGATGGCGAGCGGCGCTATCATGAGTATAGTTTTGGCTATTGGCCCCGTCATAAAGAGGCACCGCAACTATCTTATCATTGCCACGGTACTGATGTTGATGGGCATGGCCTATTCCGGCACGAGGACGGCCTACGCGATGCTCCCGGCAGGACTAGTCCTGTTCGTGATGATGACAATTACCAGCAGGAAGACTTTGTTCTTCGCGATCGCATTCGTGATGATGTTCGTAGTAGTTGTATTTGGACCTTTCCATAGTAACGGGACGGTTAACCGTATTAGGAGTACTTTCGAGTTCTCAAAAGATGAATCTTTGAATGTGCGCGATGAGAACCGCCATTATATCCAGCCATACATTTGGGCGCATCCGATTGGTGGAGGGTTAACTACCTGCGGTGTTGGTGGTGAGATTTATAACCCCGGGCATCCCCTCGCCGGTTTTCCGCCGGACAGTGGATTTTTGAAACTAGCATTAGAAACAGGCTGGGTTGGCATTATCCTGGCCTGCGCATTATACTTTATCATTCTGCAAACCGGAATTCACCATTATTACAGGTCACGATCGCCCGAAATAAGATCTTATTATGTGGCAATTGTTGCCGGGATATTTTCGATGGTCGTAGCGAACTATGCACAGGTGGCAATCGGGCAGATCCCCGGAGCCTTTATGTTTTATGGCTCGCTTGCGATGCTGGTGAGACTGAGAGCATTTGATAAAGAAATTATTGAAAAAAAAGAACTTAATAAATCCGAATGAATATGAAAAAAGCACTTGCTGTATTGTTGTTTGTTGTATCATTCATGGGTGTTCGTGCACAGGTCGCTACGGATGCTTCTAAGATGGCGCCGCCACAGAAAACCATCCGTGAAAAATTGGTAGAATTGGCATTAGAAGGTCCTACTGTTAGAGGTACTGTAGCGGAAAGAAAGAAAGCTCAAGACTTGGTAGAAAGGGAAAAAGCACGTTGGCTGGATTACATCGTCGTGAGCATTAACATGAACGAAGTATCATTGAACCAATATGACAAAACGGAACTGGGTAATATTTACTACCCGCTTTGGAACGTTGGGATCAACATTCCCCTGGGAAGCTTCTTCGGTAAATCCCGCGAAGTTAGAATGGCTAAAAGAGGCGTTGAGATCGCTGATGCTCAAAGGGAAGTTACTGAAAGGAAACTGAAAGCCTTGGTATTGACAAAGTACGAAGACTTCTTAATGAAACAAGAGCTGCTCAAGCTTCAGAATGAAATTGCTGCTGATGATTACGCCGCATTTACTCAAGCCGAGCAGAAATTTTCTACCGGGACAATTTCCTACGAAGCCTACAGTGCCGCATCCAAAACGTACAATGCAGAACTTGTTAAGAAAATTATGTACGAGCGTGACTTGCAAGTAGTGAAATTGGAGATCGAGGAGATCATCGGTACCAGTTTCGATGAATTGTTGCAACAATACCAACGCTAGTAGTTTCCAGGGAGGCAAATCAATAATGACTATGCCTACTTTAATGATTTGAGATGAGATTTGCAATCGTTACCGCTTGCTGTCTTTGGCTATTCCCCGGTTTACAAACCGTCGTGGCACAAAGGCATCAACAAAAAATTGATATCAAACTATCGCCGGTACATACTAACCAGGCCTTGTTGCAATTGCCAGATGATTATGAAACAAGCGGAGAAAGTTATCCCTTGATCATGTTCTTGCACGGCAAGAGTAAATCGGGTACCAGCATTTGGAAACTTGTATTGGAAGGTATTCCTTATTGGTTGGATCAAGGCAAACGCCTGGATGCGGTGAACCCGGTGGATGGGAAGTTGTATAAGTTTATCGTGGTTTGTCCGCAAGCCTTGGAATGGGGCTTACATCCCGACCAGGTGAATTACGTCCTCGATCAGATCATTGCCAGGTACAGGGTGGATACCAGCCGGATTTATTTAACGGGATATAGCGCCGGCGGCTGGGCCACGGTAATGGCCATCACCGATAATCAAAAGCTGACCAACCGCTTTGCTGCGGCAGTACCGATGTCGGCAGCCGATATAGACAAACGTAATTTGAAGCAATTCAACCTGGTGGCCAATGCAAATTTGCATTGTTGGTATTTCGGAGGTACAGATGAATTACATTACCTGGAATCCGTAGAGAGTTATGCCGACAGTACTAACCGCTACCGCCCGGGTTTGGCGCAAGTGACGATAACACCTTACAAGCATTGCTGCTGGAAAGAATTATATGACCCTTCTTTTAAACAGGAAGGTATGAATATCTATGAATGGATGTTGCAGTATAAAAAAGAGTAAGTAAACGTTGCAGCATTCATTTTTATCAACGGACAAATATAAGGGGGCAGGTTTTTACCTTGCCCTTTTTTGCATACGCTGCGTACGCCTCCACGGGAAAAATATGGATAACAAAAAAGGTCACCTTCTTTCAAAGTGACCTCTTTCTATCAAATTTTGATGTAAGACTATAAGTTAAAAGCGGCTTTAATTTTATCCACGTAATCCAACTTCTCCCAGGTAAACAATTCTACTTCCACGGCTTTCTCATTCTTTTTACCGGTATTGAATACCTTGGTAACCACTTTATTTTCACGACCCATATGACCGTAAGCAGCAGTTTCGCTGTAGATCGGGTTGCGTAATTTCAACCTTTGTTCTATCGCGTAAGGACGGAGATCGAATATTTCACCAATCTTTTTAGCGATATCGCCGTCTTTCAAGTTCACTTTGGAAGTACCGAAGGTATTCACAAAAATACCACAAGGTTTGGCTACGCCGATGGCATAAGAAACTTGTACTAATACCTCGTCACAAACCCCGGCAGCTACTAGGTTTTTCGCGATATGACGGGTAGCATATGCAGCCGAGCGATCCACTTTAGAAGGATCTTTCCCGGAAAATGCACCACCGCCATGAGCGCCTTTGCCACCGTAAGTATCCACGATGATTTTACGACCTGTTAAACCGGTATCCCCATGAGGACCGCCAATTACAAACTTGCCGGTCGGGTTGATATGGTAAGTGATCTGATCGTTAAACAGCGCTTGCAAACTTGGTTTCAACTGGGCTTTTACCCTTGGAATCAAGATGTTGATGATATCATTGTTGATCTTCTCCAGCATCTTGGTATCCTCATCAAAGTCATCATGCTGCGTTGAAATCACGATGGAATCGATTCTTACCGGCACATTATCGTCGGAATACTCAATCGTAACTTGTGACTTGGCATCCGGGCGTAAGTATTGAATATCTGTATTTTCTCGCCTGATAGCGGCTAATTCTATCAATAATTTATGCGCTAAATCCAAGGCCAAGGGCATATAGTTCTCGGTTTCCTTGGTAGCGTAACCGAACATCATCCCTTGGTCGCCCGCACCTTGATCTTCAGGGTTTTGGCGGTCAACACCCTGGTTGATATCAGGAGATTGTTCGTGTATAGCGGAAAGGATACCGCAAGAATTACCTTCGAACATATATTCGCTCTTGGTATATCCAATTTTACGGATCACTTCCCTTGCGATATCTTGAACATCAAGATAGGCTTCGGATTTTACTTCCCCGGCCAAAACAACTTGCCCGGTGGTAACCAATGTTTCACAAGCTACCTTGGAAGAACTATCGTATGCTAAGAAATTATCGATCAATGCATCTGATATCTGGTCGGCCACTTTATCTGGATGTCCTTCCGATACAGATTCTGAAGTAAAAAGGTAAGGCATGAATTTAAGGATTCGTCGTTATTGTTTCGTATAAATAATTCGTACGTGCATGCTAGTGTTATTCTGCTCACCACTACCTCCCACTACAACGCGGCGTGAATCAACCTCGTAAGGAGATGAAGCTATCAGGCGGAACCCGTAATTCGTTTCCGAACCTTTCAACAGTAGTTGCATATACCGCGCAATATTAAATTTATATTGAACGATTTCCACCCCACCAACATTAGAAATGACGGTTTTTTGACCACCGAAACTCGTATTAGGGCTGGATGGATTTCCATAATCCACCACGTAACCCAAACTATCCATCGCTTGGTTAGCATATTTATAGAGCATCAGGTTATCGGGAGCTGTATAAATGTTGGCGTTAGGATCCATATTGATACTAGCCTGGTTGATTACCAACTCGGCTTGGTTAATGGCGGCATTAGCCGGGAAGTTCTCTAAACCCGGGATTTGCAAATTGGCATAAATACCCGGCGCCTCTTGCAAAAAGATCAAGCTATCGCCGGAAGCTTTCCCGGTATTGATATAATTAGCGGCTTGTGAACCGCTATAATTCCGTGCAAAAAAGTTCTGGTGACCGCAGTCGTAAATGCTGAAGCCAAAATGAGCCACGAGGGAATCTTCTTCCGAGTTTTTATATTGGAAAGAAATTTTTGCCCCGCTCATAGAGAGGTACAGCAATGTTCTGCCATTCACCGCGGTATCAGGTACCAAGGCCAGGCCGTTCATCCAGAGCCTAAAAGTGGAGTCCGTGTCAAATTCCGCCGCCCCGTTATTAGATTGCGACAGGAATAATTGCTTGAATGTATTGTTTAACGGGATCTTCAACGAAGGCCCCATGGTGCTGGTACCATAAATGAAAGCAGAGTCGCGGCATTGCAAGGCATTCACCGTTGTATTACCCCATACCACGCTGTTATTGATACCAAGTTGATGGAAATAACGGTAGCTGGAATCCGCTTTGAATGTCGGTTCATTCATTTGAACAACCTTGAAAGAAAGGTTGGCCATGGAGTCACCGTAAAACCCGGAGTACGGGATATACAGTATGGCCGAATCGATGGTTACACCGCTGCCTTTAAACCGGAAAGTATCGGAAGGTAAATCGAACTGGGCATAAGCTATGCCGTGTGACTTACCGAAAACATTGTCGTCCGTAATACTGCCGATCACGATATTCACATTAGATGGGCCACCCGTAAATACGGTAGAATCCGTCCTGAGAACATTGTTGACAATCAAGTTGGTAATAGTGGTATCGCGTACATTCACTTTATCGGTACCGGGGATGAGGTCACTACCTAAGATAGTTGACTCAGTGCAGCCGGAGAAAGATACTAGTCCGAAAGCGATTATCGCAAGACAGCTCAGGTAACTGAATTTGATCTTCACGCAGGTTGAATTTGATAGGTTTCGCTTGATGATTATTTACCGTTCAATTGGGTGTATAATTGCAGGTAATCTGCTAAATCTTCATTGTCCTTCTTGTAAGGAAGGATGATTTTACCTTTTTCAGCTTTGGCTTCGTCTACGGTTTTCTTATCCACTTTTTCACCTGCTAATATGATGGCATCCGAATATTTAACAGCGCCTTTGTTCAAGGCTGCATTGGTTCCCTCCTTGTAAGGTTCGAGGTCTTTTTCTTTGACCTGGTTACTGATGGCCGCTTTTTTCAGGAAGCTGGCCCCTAATTTTTCCTTGAAAGAGTTGGGCTCCAAGGAATAAACCGTCTTAGCGTTGGCAAATACGGGTTCTTTTTTATAAGCAGTTTTGAGATACAATGGAATCAGGGAAGTCATCCAGCCGCTGCAATGGATAATGTCCGGCGGCCATCCAAATTTTTTAACTGTTTCCAGGGCTCCTTTGCAAAAGAAAATTGAACGGGCGGCATTATCGTCGTAAAACTTACCCTGTTCATCTGCGAAAACGTGCTTCCTCTTGAAATAATCCTCGTTGTCCAAGAAATATACCTGCAAACGGGCATTCGGCAATGAGGCTACTTTAATGATCAGCGGGTAATCGTCATTATCAATAACAATATTGATCCCTGATAGCCTTACAACTTCATGTAATCGGTGCCTTCTCTCGTTAATTACACCAAATCTTGGCATGATGACCCTCACTTCCAATCCGGCTTCGTTTGATTTGATCGCCATCTTATTAACCATGGCCGCATAATCACTTAACTCTAAGTAAGGCGACATCTCCTGGGCAATAAAAAGAATTCTTTTCTTTGTGGACATTTAATGCTGATTATTAATGCAGTAATTTTTAATTTGGCTTGCAAAACTACGGATTTTTTAGCTAATATTCGGCTTTTTAACACTTTTAACATCCCTTTAAGCAAAGGTTTATGTATCTATTTAAGACAAAAAATGACTTGAACGCGTTCCTGGAAACGTATAAAAAGGAAGGGAAAAAAATAGGTTTCGTACCCACGATGGGCGCCTTACATGACGGGCATTTGGCCCTGGTTACCAAGGCCCGCATTGAATGCGACCTGGTGGTGGCCAGCATCTTCGTAAATCCAACTCAATTTAACGATCCGAAAGATTTTGAAAAATACCCCGTTACCATTGACCAAGATATCTTGAAACTTGAGTCTGCCTGGACCGATGTCCTGTTTTTACCATCCGTGTCGGAAATGTATCCTGAGGGTATTAATGCGCCACATCAAGTTTATGATTTCGGTTACCTGGAAACAGTGCTGGAAGGCGCCTACCGCCCCGGTCATTTTCAAGGCGTCGGTATGATCGTTCATAAACTCCTGGATCTTGTTCAACCGACAAGGCTCTACATGGGACAGAAAGATTTCCAGCAATGTATGATCATCAGGAAGCTTTTGGAAATTACCGGCATGCCTACCGAACTGGTAGTCGTGCCCACTAAAAGGGAACCGAACGGCCTCGCAATGAGCAGCCGGAATATGAGGTTAAGTCCCGAAGAAAAAGCGCTCTCTATAGCGCTTTACAATGGCCTGAATGAAATAAAGCAAAACTTTAATCAACAGCCTATAAGTGAATTAACCATGTTGGTAAGTAACAACTTACAATCTATTGGTTTTCAAGTGGATTATGTTTCAATTGTAAATAGCGAAACCTTCGAGGTACTGGATGAAAAAATTGATGGTAAGATGGTAGGATTGATCGCTGCCAAGATAGGTGAAATTAGATTAATAGATAATATGTATTTAAATTAAGTTATTATTACCGGGTAATAATGTATCGCTTTATAAGAATTGATCTATTGTTCTGGTTACTAATATTTTACTAATCCCGGCTATTGAATAAATGGCCGGGATTGTTATTTAACATCTTATTGTCATTACCTGGTATTGTGATTACTTCAATCATTATTTTTTTCTTTACCTTTGCGGACACTTTAAGCAGAACTATGCAAATTGAACTATTAAAAAGTAAGATTCACAGGGCCGTTGTTACAGAAGCTAACCTGCAATACGTTGGAAGTATCACGATAGATGAAGCCCTGATGGATGCCGCTAACTTGATTGAATACGAGAAAGTTCAAGTGCTCAATGTCAATAACGGGGAACGCCTTGAAACCTATGTTATCAAGGGTAAAAGGGATTCCGGTGTCATCTGTTTGAATGGCCCCGCTGCCCGCCTGGTGGCTCCCGGCGACATCGTCATCATCATTTCCTATGCTACGATGGATTTTGAAGAGGCTAAACAATATAAGCCGATTGCCGTTTTTCCTAAGGAAGGAAACAAACTCTAAATCTGTTCATGCAGTCAACGTCTAATCTACCGAGCGGTAAAGCCCCAATTTCCGGAATACTTAAAAACTTGGCGAAGTTTGCCCTGTTTTTAGGACTCGGTGTGTTGCTGATTTGGCTGGCGTTGAAAGATATCAGCGAGGAAAACCGTCACCTGGTTATTGATTCGTTTAAAGCAGCCAATTATTGGCTGGTGATCCCCGCATTTATTATCGGTTTTTTTAGCCATTTCGTGAGGGCTACCCGTTGGAAGCTGATCATGCATTCGCTGGGCTATAACCCTTCTACCTGGAATACTTTTTTCGCGGTCATGATCGGGTATTTAACCAATCTTGCCGTACCCAGGCTCGGAGAAGTGGCCCGTTGCGGCGTACTGGCCCGGTATGAAAAGCTTCCGGCAGATAAATTGGTTGGAACGATGATCGCTGAAAGGGCAGTTGACTTACTTTGTTTGGGCTTGCTATTTGTGATCACGATTCTTTCGCAATTGGGATTGGTTTCCGATTTCCTCCAGGACGAGATCCTCGGTCCATTGAAAGATAAAGTAATGGCGATGAGCGCCTTGAAACTATCCCTGGTTTTTATCGGCCTGCTTATCTTTATACTAATAATTCTATTCCTGCTCCGTAAATTTTCCCATTCCAAAACAGCTATCAAGTTAAAAGAGTTGATCCGGGGTGTATGGGATGGCATTTTGTCTATCACCACGATGGAGCGTAAGGGCATGTTCGTCTTCCAATCGCTGTTGATCTGGTTTCTTTATTTCGCCATGATGTACGTTGGTTTTTACACGATGGGAGAAACGAGTCACCTCGGGGTGAAAGCTGCCATGTCATTATTGGCATTCGGAAGTATCGGGATGATCGTAACACCGGGTGGTATCGGCGCGTACCCGTTACTGATAGAGAAAACCTTATCTATTTACAAGGTGGCGCAAGTGCCGGCATTCGCTTTCGGCTGGATCATCTGGGGTGCGCAAACCATCTTGATTCTCATTTTGGGCCTATTATCATTTGCCCTTTTACCTATTTACAACAGGAAGAGGGTTAATTCAAATTCACTTTAATACTCCCAAAGGCTCTACCCTATTCTTTCTCAATGAATTGTGAATAAATCTTCGGCGGAAAATCAGCAATAAAATCGTAATTTAATATCTAGTTAATATGCAATTCGTAGTATTGTAGATTCTTTCCTTGACTAAAGTATTGTATCTATATGAGATTGGATACCAATGAAGCGATAGCTTCTTTGACTGTTGATTTAGACAAAGATCTACAGCTACTCAGAAAAAAATTGAGAAGGCAAATGCCCGCAAAGAAAAAGATTATTGTTAGAGACCTCAGTTGGCTATCATTCAACGCCCGTGTTTTGCAGGAAGCTGCCGATTCAAATGTTCCGCTGCGTGAACGGCTCCGTTTCTTGGCTATCTTCTCGAATAACCTCGATGAATTTTTCCGCGTACGCGTCGCTACCCTGAAAAGGATGACCAGTATCGGCAAATCGGCCAAGATGCACCTGGAAGAAAATCCGGACAAGATACTGGAAGAGATTCAAACGACCGTAATTCACCAGCAACAGGAGTTTAACCGTATTTACAAGGAAATTATCGATGAGCTTGCCGCTCAGAAAATATTTATTAAAACGGAAAAACAGCTCAACCGGGAACAACAGAAGTTCGTACTCAATTACTTCAACGATGAAGTGAGAACAAATATCATCCCGCTGATGATTGAAAGTATCCAGAATTTCCCGAACCTCCGCGATAAATCGATCTACTTGGCAGCCGTACTGGCCAAGGAAGATAACAGTATCCGGCAGAAGTTCGCGTTAATCGAAATCCCTACCAAGTTATTACCACGGTTCATCATCCTTCCGTCGAAAGATGGCGAACATAATATAATCTTGTTGGAAGATGTGATCCGCTTTTGTTTGCCGAATATATTCTCGTATTTCGGCTACGATAAATTTACGGCACACATCATCAAGGTTACCAGGGATGCCGAGCTGGATATCGATAACGACTTGTCTACCAGCGTGATCCACCAACTTGAGAAAGGAATTAAAGCCCGGAGGAAAGGGAAACCGGTTCGTTTTGTTTATGATAAAGATATAGACCCGATCCTGCTGGAATACTTGATGCGGCGGATGGGCTTGAGCAAGAAAGATAACCTCATTCCCGGTCAACGGATCCACAATTTCAAGGACTTTATGGATTTCCCGGCGAGCGTTTTCCACCATAAGCTCCACCTGCGGAAGTCCTTCATCCACCCTTTATTTATAAATGCGCCCAGCGTGATGCATGTGATCCAAAAGCAGGATGTCATGCTGCATTTCCCGTACCAGTCTTTCGATACTATTATCGATTTATTGAGGGAGTCGGCCATCGACCCGAACGTGAAAACGATCAAGATAACAGCATACAGGTTAGCAAAAGAATCGAAAGTGGCCAATGCACTGATTAATGCCGCGAGAAACGGGAAAGATGTAACCGTTGTCATCGAACTAAGGGCACGTTTCGATGAAGAAGCCAACCTGAAATGGAAAAGTCGTTTCGAAGAAGAAGGTATACGGGTACTCATCGGCGTACCGGGGATGAAAGTACATGCGAAAGTATGCGTCATCAAGAAACGTGTTGGAAACAAGACGATACAATGCGGGTTCGTAAGTACCGGGAACTTGAACGAGTCTACTGCCAGGTTTTACGGCGATCATTGCCTACTCACCGCGAATAGGGCTATCATGGCCGATATAAACAGGATATTCAAATACCTCGAAAGTCCCAAACATGACCTGGACATTTTAGCGACCTGCACCATGATGCCGGCAAGTCCTTATAATATGAGGAAATTCTTTACCCGGTTGATAGATAAGGAAATCAGGAACGTGAAAAATAAGAAAGCTGCCGGTATCACGATCAAGATGAACTCCCTGAGCGACGAATTTATGATCCTGAAATTATACGAAGCAGCCAAGGAAGGTGTGCCTATCAGGATGGTGACCCGCGGGATCTGCTGCGCCTACACGCATAACAAACATTGGAAGGAAAATATGGAGGCTGTGAGTATCGTGGATGAATATTTGGAGCATGCCCGGGTGGCCATATTTCATAATGAAGGTAAACCGAAGGTATATATATCATCGGCAGATTGGATGGTGCGTAACTTGGATCACCGCGTGGAAGCCGCGGTGCCTATCCTGGATCCAGGTATCCAGCAGGAGTTGATCGATATCATGAATATCCAATTTGAAGATAATGTGAAGGCCCGGATATTAGATAACCACCAGAAAAATGAATACAAGCGCAGGCCCGGTAAAAAGATACAAGCACAAGTTGAAATATATAAGTACCTCCATGAAAAATCTACTAAATTAGAGGCTCAAAATTATTAAGCCACTAAATTATGGTGTAGTTCTTGTGCAACACACCTCGAAAAAATGTTTTATTGTATAGATGAAGTTAGCTGCAATTGATATCGGTTCCAATGCCGCAAGATTATTGATCTCGGATGCATCCCCGAATTTGAACGGTGAAATGGATTTTACCAAAGTAAACCTGGTGAGGGTGCCATTGAGATTGGGTTTTGACGTTTTTACCAAGGGGCGTATCTCGGACAAAAAAGCCGATAACCTCGTTAATACGATCAAGGCATATAAACATTTACTGGAAGTGTACGAGGTAAAGTACCTAAAGGCTTGCGCCACTTCCGCCATGAGGGATGCTGAAAACGGTGCCCAGGTCATGGAACGTGTGCAGCAGGAAACCGGCTTAAATATCCATATCATTTCCGGGCAGGAAGAAGCTACCTATATTTATGAGAACCATGTCGCGGAAAATCTAGATAAAACAAAATCTTACCTATATATAGATGTCGGCGGTGGTAGTACCGAGTTGACCTATTTCAGCGGGAATTCATTACAAAAGAAAGCCTCCTTTAATATCGGGACGATCAGGATTTTGCAGAACCAGGTGACGGAAGATCATTGGCAACAATTAAAGGACTTCGTAAAAACAAATTTAAAACCGGCCGATAACCTGGTAGCTATTGGTTCCGGTGGTAATATCAACAAGGTTTTCTCCCTTTCAAAGCGTAAAGAAGGTAAACCACTCTCCATTCAAACATTAAAAGATTACCTGAAGGAATTTAGTAGTTTCTCCGTGGAAGAACGGATTCATGTTTATAACCTGCGCGAAGACAGGGCCGATGTAATCGTTCCCGCACTCCAGATTTATGTCAATATCATGAGATGGGGAAATATAGAAGAAATCTACGTTCCCAAAATTGGCCTGGCCGATGGATTGATTCACGCGTTATACAATGAAATTAGCGCCCACAGCTAAAAAAATAGCCCGAAATTCAAATTATAATGTAACCTTTGTGATTTTGACCATAAAATTTGCTGCGATATGTCGGTAAATAAAGAGATTAGAAGAGTGACAACCCATGTTTTACAAAAAATGAAACATGATGGGGAAAGGATTAGCATGCTTACAGCCTACGATTTTTCCATGGCCAAGATTTTTGATGATGCCGGGATGGATATTTTACTGGTCGGTGATTCAGCCTCCAACGTTATGGCAGGCCATGAAACAACCTTGCCGATTACGCTGGATCAAATGATTTACCATGCGGCATCCGTAGTCAGGGCCATAAAAAGAAGTTTCGTCGTAGTTGATTTACCTTTCGGTTCTTACCAAGGTAACTCCAAGGAAGCGCTGAACTCTACTATCCGGATCATGAAGGAAACCGGGGCGCACGGCATCAAGATCGAAGGTGGTGAAGAGATTATCGAATCAGTTAAAAGGATTATTTCGGCGGGTGTGCCCGTCATGGGGCACTTGGGCTTGACCCCGCAGTCTATTTATAAATTCGGAACTTATGCCGTTAGGGCAACGGAAGATGCCGAGGCGCAAAAGTTGCTAAAAGACGCACAATTATTACAGGAAGCAGGTTGTTTCGCGATAGTTTTGGAGAAAATCCCCGCTTTATTGGCTAAGCAAGTGGCGGAAACCCTCGAAATTCCCGTAATCGGGATCGGCGCCGGTAAATATGTTGACGGGCAAGTTTTAGTCATGCACGATATGCTGGGAATCAACAAGGAATTTAAACCGCGTTTCTTACGTCGCTATTTGAACCTATACGATGATATTTATAATGCTACCCAGCAATATATAAACGATATTAAAGACCGGGATTTCCCGAATGATTCTGAACAATACTAGTTCTCATTGCAGTTCGAGGATCGGAAGTTCCCGAACTGCAACTGGATTTTTACCATTGCCTACCCTGCTACCCGTTCTGAATTCTCGCTTAAAATCAGTATATTCGTACTGTTTTGAATTATCTGCTCAACATACAGCTTTCTTTGTTGTCCTTCTTAAGAAGTACTTGCTCGCATGTGCCTTGATGGTGCGTGTTTCATTAACCCGTTTTTAATCAATTTTCCTGGTAAATAGTAATCAACGGATGTTTAGCATGATCTTTTCATGTTAAGCGTTGTTATTAAATATATTGGAATCAACTGCTTCCGAATTCAAAATAAATTATACACCATGACTACATTAGAGATCGTTCTAGATGGACTAATGACACGTTACAAGCAACGCGTACCCGATGTACCGGCAATTATTGATGCCATGATCCAAGAAGGGATTATTGAGAAAGCATCAGATATTGAAAATGACCATATCGCTTTCCGCACGATGGGCGTAGAACACCTGGGCATACAATCCTTTGAAAAGATTTTTTTACACCTGGGATATACTAAAAAGGATTATTATTATTTTCCTGCCAAACAACTAGATGCATATTGGTATGCACCTCCAAGCAACGAATACCCCAGGATCTTTATCAGTGAACTGCGGGTGAAAGACTTAAATGAACAGACGCAGCGATTAATAAAAAGCTATACAAATGAAGTGTCGGCAGATCCTGTTGATAATTTAGATTTAGATAATGGGAACGCAATCGATACATTCTTGCATAGCGCATTGTGGAGAACTCCAACCTTGGCCGATTATAAAGAATTATCTGCGGTGAGCGAATATGCTGCCTGGGTCATTTATAACCGTTACTATTTGAATCATTTCACGATCTCCGTTCATAACTTGAAACCGGGCTATAATACAGTAGATGAATTCAACGAATTTTTGAAATCGAAAGGATTTAAACTCAATAATTCCGGCGGAGAAACCAAGAAAAGTCCCGATGGGTTGCTACTTCAAAGCTCAACCGTGGCCAGGATGATAGAAGCAACTTTTGCTAACGGGGAAAGCGAAAAAATTCCCGGATCATACGTTGAATTTGCAGAAAGAAAAGTATTACCGCAATTTGCCCAACTCCCGGCTAATGAAATTAAAAGAGAGCACCGCCGGGAAGGCTTCGAAGCTAACAATGCCGACAAAATATTTGAAAGCACTTATTCGGCTCAAACCGGGCGTTAGAAGACTTTTTGTGGCAATATTTAATGTGTTTATATGCAAGGACAAGGACTTTAAACCTTGTCCTTTTATTTATACTGAAATGCCAACTGAACTTCAGGGAGTTTTCCATATTTCGAATTTCTTGCTGGTTCGAGCTTCAAGTCCATAGGTGTTCGAAACATTGATTTTCGTGATGAGCCATTGCATTCTATCCGGAAACAATCTGCCCTACCTGCTAGTTCGAGCTTCCAAGCTCGGACTCCCATATGTTGCTACGTGCTACTGATAGGGTATCCTGTTCGGCAGCATAAGAAATACAACAATTAACAGCGAATGGTACAAAAAGTACGTGCTTTTTCGTTTTTGGTACAATTGTAAATGTCCTTAATTGTGCGTAGGTCCGAGCTTGGAAGCTCGAACCAGCAAGGGTTTTGAGTGGTTTGGGAAAGTGTTCAATACCAGACCTAGGTTTCGAACACCTGTCACTTCCAAGCTGTAACCAGCAAGGGTTTTGAGTGGTTTGGGAAAGTGTTCAATACCAGACCTAGGTTTCGAACACCTGTCAATTCCAAGCTCGAACCAGCAAGGGTTCTCAACCTTGCATTTCGAGATGTGCCATTGCATTTTAACTGGAACTGCTACCTTTGAGTGGACATATAGTTAAGCTCTTTCCTTAACTTTGAATACAATGAGTAAAAAAGAAAGAAGGAGTTATGATAAATCCTTCAAACTGATGGCAGTAGAATTGCGCAGAAGTGGCAAGCCAGCCGTAACTGTTGCAAAAGAATTGGGTATAGCTGCGGAAATGCTTCGTCGCTGGACCAGGGAGTTCAGTGTACATGACACCCGTAGTTTTCCTGGCAATGGAAAACAGGATCTGACACTGGAGCAAAAGGAAATCCAGGCCCTGAAGAAAGCACTCCAGGAAGCAGAATTGGAAAATCGGATACTAAAAAAGGCAGTGAGCATTTTCTCCAGGGAAGACAACAAATATTCAGGTTCATAAAGGACCATCAGGCAGAATTTGATGTCGAGAAGATGTGCAAGGTGTTCAAAGTAAGCCGTAGTGGCTATTATGCCTGGTCAATAAGAAAACCATCAAAACTTTCCCTGTACAGGCAAGTGCTTTGCAAGGGAGTTGAAGATATCTACCACAAAAGCAAAGGCAGATACGGCAGCCCTAAAATAGTTGCCGAACTTAGGTCTATGGGACTGCATGCCTCCAGGCCCAGGGTGGCCAGGATCATGAAGGACAAAGGGTTTCGCAGTATTATTACAGGCAAGTTCAAAGTATGCACGACAGATTCTAACCATAAACTGGAAGTGTCGGCCAATATCCTCAATAGAGAATTTACTGCCAGGGCACCATCAGAGAAATGGGTTTCTGATCTGACTTACATCCGGACAAAAAACGGATGGCTTTACTTAACAGCCATCATGGACCTGTTTGACAGAAGGATTGTTGGATGGTCCATGAGTACAGGTATGACAACCAGGGAGACTACTGTTGCTGCCTGGAATATGGCGATTAGAAATAGATCCGTGGCACCCAATATGGTTTTTCACTCAGACAGAGGTGTACAGTATGCCAGTGAGGAGTTCAGAGATCTGCTAAAAGGCAACTCTGTACAACAGAGTATGAGTAGAAAGGGCAACTGCTGGGATAATGCTGTAATGGAGAACTTCTTCAAGATACTTAAATCAGAAACCGGCCACCATACTGTATATGATTCAGTAGAAGTCGCAAAAAAAGAGCTGTTTGAGTTCATCGAAATATGGTATAACAGGCAGCGAAGGCATTCAATATTAGGGTATTTGCCACCCGAAGAATTTAGTAAATCTATTCTAAAAAAAGCAGCTTAATAAGTTGTCCATTTTTTTGTTGCAAATCCATTAACCAAACAATCTGCCCCCCGCTCCCCGCTAGTTCGAGCTTCCAAGCTCGGACTCCCACATGTTGCTACGTGCTACTGATAGGGTATCCTGTTCGGCAGCATAAGAAATACAACAATTAACAGCGAATGGTACAAAAAGTACGTGCTTTTTCGTTTTTGGTACAATTGTAAATGTCCTTAATTGTGCGTAGGTCCGAGCTTGGAAGCTCGAACCAGCAAGGGTTTTGAGTGGTTTGGCAAAGTGTTCAAAAACCGAACCTAGGTTTCGAACACCTGTCACTTCCAAGCTCGAACCAGCAAAGGTTTTGAGTGGTTTGGCAAAGTGTTCAATACCATACCTAGGTTTCGAATACCTGTCAATTCCAAGCTCGAACCAGCAAGGGTTTTGAGTGGTTTGACAAAGTGTTCAAAAACCGAACCTAGGTTTCGAACACCTGTAAATTCCAAGCTCGGACCAGCAAGGGTTTTGAGTGGTTTGGGAAAGTGTTCAATACCAGACCTAGGTTTCGAACACCTGTCACTTCCAAGCTGTAACCAGCAAGGGTTTTGAGTGGTTTGACAAAGCGTTCAAAACCCAAACATTGGTTTCGAACACCTGTCACTTCCAAGCTGTAACCAGCAAGGGTAATGGACATTTGGCCACCGCATTCAAAAGCCGAACCGGCCATTTTAATGTGGTAGCCGCTCCTTCCATTTACCATATACCCAGGTTCCTATTGTTGCGAAAAAGATGGTTACTAAAACCACGGTATAGCCAGAGCCTACCTGCGCGAACAACGGTCCCGGGCAAGCGCCGGTAATTCCCCAGCCCAATCCGAATATTAAACCACCGTAAACATTCCCTTTGCTAAATTCCTTTTTCGGTATGACAATAGACTCCCCCTCAATGGATTTCATTTTTAATTTCTTAATGATCCAGATGCTAAACATCCCTACAACAATAGCGCTGCCAATAATGCCATACATATGGAAGGACTCCAATCGGAACATCTCCTGTATCCTATACCATGACATGACTTCACTTTTTACCAAGGCAAAGCCGAATAATACGCCCAATAACAAGAACTTTATATATTTCATATGCTATATCATCTTAAGGATTAAAGGCATCAAGATATTCACTGTAAAAAATCCCCCTGCCATAAAGCAAATCGTTGCTACCAATGAGGGCCATTGTAAACTCGCGATACCCATAATAGAATGCCCGGAGGTACAGCCACCCGCGTAACGTGTACCGAAACCCACCAGGAAACCGCCTATTGCAAAAAAGAAGAGCCCCGGCCAACTGAATAGCTGCTGCCAGGAAAATATTTCTCCCGGTAGTAAACCTGTACTGTCTTGTATACCGTATCGCTGCAACCAAGCTAATGTGCCTGCGCTTACATCCACCCTCGAAACATCTCCTACCTGGGTTGCTATGGCTGCACCTATTACGATGCCTGCCACGAAAAGCATATTCCATCGTTGCGATTTCCAGTCATATTGGAAGAATTTTATCCCGGCGGGAAGGCAAGCCGCACACATATGCCGGAAGACGGAGGAAATACCGAATGTTTTATTACCCGCCAATAACAAAGCCGGAACTATTAAACCAATTAAAGGGCCGGCAATATACCAAGGCCACGGTTCCTTCAGGATATTCATATTAATTTATTAAATGTGTATGTAAATATTTATATAAACATAGTGATTTATATATATGTTCAGACAGATAAAATTGAATTTACCAGGCCCGTTCAAAAATTGTAGCTTTGATGATCTATTGACAAGAAGAGGAATCAAAACATGCAAAACATCTTACAACAATTCCAATTAACAGGAACCCATGCCGGTGTGTCAACCGGTTCTAGCTGGTTACAGTCAACAGGTCAATCCATTGACTCCATGTCCCCGGTAGACGGGAAATTAATTGCCGGCGTGCAAAGTGCAGACAGGGCTTCATACGATGCTGCCATCGAATCTGCACAAGCAGCTTACCTTAAATGGAGGGCGATCCCGGCTCCAAGGCGCGGTGAAATAGTACGACAAATCGGTGAATCTTTACGTAAAAATAAAGAAGCACTCGGAAGGCTGGTTTCCTTTGAAATGGGAAAAAGCTTGCAGGAAGGCTTCGGTGAAGTACAGGAAATGATCGATATCTGCGATTTTGCCGTGGGTTTATCCCGCCAATTACACGGCTTGACGATGCATTCGGAAAGGCCGGGTCATAGAATGTACGAACAATGGCACCCCCTTGGCATCGTGGGAATTATTTCGGCCTTTAATTTCCCGGTAGCGGTATGGAGCTGGAATAGTATGCTGGCTTGGGTATGCGGAAATGTATGCATCTGGAAACCATCAGAGAAAACGCCGCTTACTGCAATTGCCTGCCAAAAAATTACAGCGGAAGTCTTCGCAGCTAATGATATCCCCGAAGGTGTTTCCTGCTTGGTAATAGGCGGTCGCGATGTAGGTGAATGGATGGCCCAAGATAAGCGCATCCCCTTGGTATCAGCCACCGGTTCTACGAGGATGGGTAAAAGTGTAGCTGCCACCGTAGCATCCAGGCTCGGGAAATCATTGTTGGAACTGGGTGGTAACAACGCCATAATCATTACGCCCGATGCCGATTTGGATATGTCATTAATCGGCGCCGTATTTGGTGCTGTCGGTACCGCGGGGCAACGTTGTACTTCCACCCGCCGCTTAATCATTCATGAAGATGTATACGATGCTTTCGTGTCCAAGCTGGTCAATGCTTATGGACAATTACGAATCGGTGATCCATTAGACGAAAATAACCATGTAGGTCCATTGATTGATACGGATGCAGTGAAAGCGTACCTTACATCTATCGAAGAATGTAAAGCTGAAGGTGGTAAATTCTTGGTGGAAGGCGGTGTTTTAAAAGGCGCGGGATTCGAATCTGGATGCTATGTGAAACCTTGCATCGCGGAAGTAGAAAACCATTATAAAATCGTTCAGCACGAAACTTTTGCACCGATTTTATACGTGATGAAATATAAAACTTTGGATGAAGCAATAGCCATGCAAAATGGAGTTCCGCAAGGACTGTCCTCTGCTATCATGACCACTAACTTGCGGGAAGCCGAGCAGTTCCTTTCCAATGCCGGTAGCGACTGTGGAATCGCCAATGTCAATATCGGTACTTCAGGGGCTGAGATCGGCGGGGCTTTCGGTGGAGAAAAAGAAACCGGCGGGGGCCGCGAAAGTGGATCCGATGCATGGAAGGCATACATGCGCAGGCAAACAAATACTATTAACTATAGTACTCATTTGCCTTTAGCACAAGGCATTAAGTTCGATTTATAGAAAATTATACAAGGTGTCCGTTGTAGGTAAGTACGGCGGTTTCCGTTTGAGCAGATTTACGAAAATAGCGGGGTGGAAACCCCGCTTTTCGTTAAACGGAAACCATGCTTATGAGAAAGAAATATAACGGTGTTATATTCTCCCTGGTATAAATATTAAACTTTTTTCTGAATTTTCATATTATACTTTTGTGCTACTACCCTCTCATGGCTGCTTTCAACAGCATTTTCTTAACCAAAATTTTCTTGTTAAATTTTAGCTAAATATTTCTATTTCTCCCCCTGGTGGCGACCTTACAGCATTTACCACTCATCAAATTTCTCGTTGGATTTTAGGATTTAAAAAGTTTATAAAAACTAAAAAAAATTTTCCTTTCAATTATTTTTTAGCATAAATCTTTTAAACAATACTCATATATGGGTAATTTTTCAACAGCTTATTTTTTTCAAGATGACTAGATAATTTTTCATCTATAAAATGGGTAAGATAATATTCATTATCAAACGCTTCTGAACGTCGCAGGAAAAAAATATCCACAGTTATTCTTTCATAACTTTAATTATATCTCTGGAAATCAACGCGATATACCCCTTTTATTCTATTGAAATTGTTAATTAACCCGCTGTATTCTGTTCTAGCTGATAAATACAACGATCATGTTGTAAAAATGTACATGGGATTACATAGTTGTAATTAATATTCATGGACTTAGGGAGTTAGCTTCCCCTCATGGTTGCTTTAAAGTTTGCACCAACATTTCATAGGTCGCCATAATTCTTTTTTGTTCTCCTAGCAAATAATCACCCGTAAATGGTGAACCACAATCTTCATTATTGACTTGGTGGATTAGTTTGCCGTTTAAGAAGTAACTCCTATCTTCAACAACCCCGCTATGATCATTATTAAGTGATTGACTGTTACTGTCTACGTTGGTTAAATTAGCATCATAATACACCGGTCTATTGTATGTATAAGATCGCTCAATTACAAATGAAAGTTGATCATCTAACAGGTAGTATTCTTCTAACCGCTGAAAGGTTTCACTAAAATGATAAGTTATAATTTTCTCCAATTGCCCGTTCAAAAAATAGTACCTGGCCCCGCCCCTGCTGGTCGAGGTATCGAGCCCGCGGGATTCTATGCTTGTCCACTTGGTAATAGAATTTACCCGCTTGAAATTTTTCCAGATGGGTTCTAATTCATGGCTTAAATATTCATTAATTGGCTGATCTTCTTTGTTGAAAGTTTCGTGTAGTTGAAGTGTATCGTGTTGAAAACTATTAATCGGAACAGAAGGAGAAACGATATTGGGGTGGTTTTCCTTCTTATTGCCCGTTAAACAACCGGAACTCAAAAATGTCAACCAGCATAATGTAAGCAAGTATTTCACGGGATCGTTTTTTTGAATATTATCATGGCTTTACAGCTACTATTTAGTATAAAAATAAGAAAGTTTTATAATGCCCGGTATCTAAAAGTATACATTCTCAACGGTATCCCGCAATGCAGAGATAAGAAGTTTAAAAAGTCTAACATATTAATAATTAACTATTTACAACTTTTATTCCCCGCATAGAATTACGCTTGTCTTACCCCCATTCGCTTGGCCCAAACAACCGATTATATAATAATCAACGTGTAACTAAACTCTTTTTACATACCTTTAACCAATTGTGGTATTTATATTGATTAAATGCCCTTGAGCAAACTTTTTCTAAACATGAATTTATTTAGTAGATCTAAAGCAGTATTGGCTGGTGTAGCGTTGGTAGCTGCTTTTTCTTTTTCGGCCGAGGCCCAATATAGACCGGCTCCCGTACCAAAAAACTGGCAATTATTAAGCTATGAAAAGGATAGCGTTTTCGGTGTCGGGGCTGAAAAGGCTTACCAGGAGCTTTTAAAAAATAAAAAAAGTACCCCCGTTATCGTGGCCGTAATCGATTCCGGGATCGACACTACCCATGAAGATTTAAAATCCATTCTATGGGTTAACCCGAAAGAAATCCCAGGTAACGGCATCGATGATGATAAAAACGGTTACGTGGATGATATCCACGGTTGGAATTTCCTAGGAGGTAAAGACGGCTCCAGCGTTAAGGAGGATTCCGATGAGGCTTCCCGTGAATATTACAGGTTGAAGAAAAAATACATCGATCCGGATTCCGCGTTGGCCAACGACCCAAAAGAGTTAGCCTATTGGGAGTCCCTTAAGAATAAAATCGAACGCCCTGCTGCTCAAAACAAGGTAACCTACCGCACCATGTTGAGGGTTAAGGAAAATATGGATAAAGCTGAAAATATCCTTACCAGTTCCTTGCATAAAGAGGATTTTACGATGACTGACCTGGATAGCATCAGCAGCTTGGATGAAGATGTGTTGGCTGCCCGCGGTCTCGTGATGAGAATCATGGAAAGCACCGGTGAGCAGGATGTTAAATATTCTACGCTTAAAAATGAATTAACCGAGTATATAGCGGACCTGAAACGTAAAGTGGAAAATGCCAATGGTGAACCGGAAGATATGCGTGCCAAAATAGTTGGCGATGACCTCAATGACATCAACGACCGCTTCTACGGCAACAACGATATAACCGGCCAATTCGCATTCCATGGAACGCACGTGGCTGGTATCATAGGCGCTATTAGGAATAACAACCTCGGTATGGACGGTGTGGCCGATAATGTTCGTATCATGGCCGTGAAAGTAGTTCCAGAAGGCGATGAACGTGATAAAGATGTTGCCCTTGGTATCCGCTACGCGGTAGATAACGGTGCGCAGATTATCAACATGAGCTTCGGTAAAGGCTTTTCCCCTCAAAAACAATGGGTAGATGATGCCATTAAATACGCTGAAGAAAAAGGTGTATTATTGATTCATGCCGCGGGCAATGATGGTGAGGACATCGATTCGGTTAATAATTTCCCTACTCCTAATTTCAACGACGGTACAGTTGCAAAAAATGTAATTACCGTTGGAGCTATGGGTAACGGTCGCGGAGATACGAAAGTTGCGCCTTTCTCGAACTACGGTAAGAAAAACGTGGATTTATTCGCGCCGGGTGTACAAATATATTCTACTATCCCCGGGGGTAACAAATACGGAAGCGCGAGTGGAACAAGTATGGCTTCCCCGGTTGTTGCGGGTGTTGCTGCGTTGGTGTTGTCATATTACCCCGACTTATCTGCTACACAGTTGAAATACATCCTCGAAAAATCTGCTACGGCTTTGCCGGATGGTACGACCGAAGTGAATTTGCCGGGTGATCGTAATGAAAAGATTGCTTTTACCGAATTGAGTAAAACCGGTGGATTAGTAAATGTTTATGAAGCTTTGAAATTAGCGGCCACTATCAAGGGCGAAAACCATAAACAAAAAGCTAAAATGAAACCGATCAAAAGAGGTTAATATAAATTCATTGAATAATTAAAAATGGGAAGTTGAGCAATCAATTTCCCATTTTTCGTTTTATACTATATGTATGTGTCAATCAGGTGGTTTTATGTATTAAGTCCATCAGGTTTCTTACGCCTAATTTTTTCGCCGTCGTATAGCCTTCGGCATAAGCTACCCCTACCATTTTACCCATCATCTTGGCCCGGTAAATCACGCTGTCGAAGAAGCCTTCAGATGAAATATAGGTTTGGGGTTCATGATCTTTGGCTGCTAAAAACTGTGATTTAAAAGCCTTGATCGCCTCCATTTTTTTCTCGATATATGGACTGATATCCACTACGAAATCAGGCTCAATGTACCGATCTTGGATGAAATGGTATACCTGCTTGGGTCTCCAGGCTTCCTGTGGAACCCCGTCAACTTCCGTTACTATTTTTCTCAAGCCGGCATAAAAACAGCTATCCGTGATTAATTGTGCCCCCCTTCCATGGTCGGGATGACGGTCATGTACGGCATTGGCCAATACGATTTCAGGTTTATATTTCCGTATCGCCCTGATCACAGCTAATTGCTCTTCCTCACGGTTTTGAAAGAAGCCGTCTTTAAGGCCGAGGTTTTCCCTCACTTCAACGCCTAGGATCTTGGCGGCATCTTGAGCTTCCTGTAATCTACCTTCAGGCGTACCGCGTGTGCCCAGCTCCCCGCGGGTAAGATCCACGATACCTACTTTTAATCCTTGGGCAGCATGCGCCATCAAGGTTCCTGCGCATGCTAGTTCTACGTCATCCGGGTGTGCCGCGATGGCCAGTATATCTAATTTCATGTTCTAATGCTAATGTTAAAGCTAATTCCGGGGCAAAGTTATCGGTTTTCTGAAAATGATCGCTTTACCAGGACCATATTGCTATAATTTCATACGTTTCCGTGACAGATGTATTATGTTGATTTACCGTGAAATTTAGCGCATTCACCGATTTTTTGCTTTATTATTAACTAAATTATGGCTCATTTGTATAATAGAGTACTAAAAACTGGTTATTGAGCAAATTTATTGGCATGCCGAGACGTACATGGATTGTATTGTTACATATTTTGGGCTGCATTACCTTTTTATGCTTGCCCATCTTGTTCAGCCCCGAACCCGTATCGCTGAATGATCTGTTTACGCAACCTATGCGGCTCCGGGACTTCGTTGCTTACGCTTGCATGATCGTTTTCTTTTACCTCAACTATTTCATTTTTATACCGAAGCTGTATTTCCGTAGGCGGTTCCTGGTTTTTTCATTGGTTGTAGCAGCCTGTTTTGCCGTTATTTGCTTGGCTCCACTAGTAGCATTTCGTCAACAGGGCCCTTCCCGTTTCAAAGTTCGTATTGAACAGCGAAATGATCGAACAATACCACCTGGGAACAATGATTTTCCCCGCTTCGGACACAAACAGCGCAGCCCCTCTATACTTATGGGAATCGGTCGGCACTTGTTTATTTTCTTGGTAGTGGTATTATTCTCCTTGATTCTTAAAATCAGTAACCGCTGGAAAGAAAGTGAAAAAGAGCGTTTACGTTCGGAAGTGTCTTATTTAAAAGCACAAATAAACCCGCATTTTTTATTTAACAGCCTTAATAGCATTTATGCATTGGCCTTGGCAAAGTCAGACCAAGCACCTATAGCAGTTGTGAAGTTGGCCGCGATGATGCGTTATGTAACCAGCGAAGCCGGCAACGATTTTGTACCCTTGGAAAAGGAACTTGAATATATCAGGAATTATTTTGAATTACAAGGGTTGCGTTTCGGCAAATCTATCCTTACATCCCTGGAAGTGAGCGGTGATACTAAGGGTAAAAAAATTGCGCCACTCCTGCTGATACCATTCGTTGAAAATGCCTTCAAACACGGCGTGAATGCCGAAGAAGACAGCCTGGTAAATGCCAGGGTAAATATTACCGGCGATCAATTGCATTTCCACGTTTACAATAATAAAGTACATGTTAGCTTAATGGATGAAGATAAGATCGGGCTGGGTATCTCGAATACGAAACAGCGCTTGGATATTATTTATCCCGGCGCTTACAACTTACAGATCGAGGATCGTGAAAAATATTATGCCATAGATTTAAAAATGGATTTATCATGATACGCGCCATCGCCATAGATGATGAGTTGCCTTCGCTGCAAATCATCGAAGCATTTTGCAAAGCTTTAGGAGAGCCTGCATTGTTGGCCACTTTTCAATCAACCGCCAAGGCTACCCTGTTTCTGGATGAGAACGCGGTGCAACTCATTTTCCTGGATATTAATATGCCTTCACTGCTGGGTACCGAATTTTATAAATCGCTGGAACCTGGCAAGTACATGGTTGTATTTACTACTGCTTACAGTGAATATGCTGTTGAAGGTTTCGATTTAGATGCGGTCGATTACTTGTTAAAGCCATTTACATTCGAGAGGTTTGAACAGGCAGTAAATAAAGTAAAACAACAATTTCTGCTGAAACGCGGCCAAGAAAATGAAATGGAAGATTTGTTGGTAAGGCTCGATTACAGCTTACAAAAGATCCCGTTAAAGGAAATTCGTTTTATTGAAAGTTGGGATGATTATATAAGGATTTATACGGCGGCTGATAAACCGATCATTTGTAGATGGACTATGAAAGCCGTTTTAGAAAAATTGCCGCCCTCGAAATTTTGCAGGGTACACCGTTCTTATATTGTTAACCTTGATAAGATAGACCATGTAAGAAATAAAACGATATTCCTGCCTGGCAAAGAAGTGCCGCTGGGCGGAAACTACGAGGGATCTTTTTATCAATTATTCAAAAATTGAATTTTTACCGCTGAAAATAACCGATCCGCCGATTAAAATTGCTCCCTATTATTAGAAATTCCATTTTTGTTTTAACATTCAAATCTGTCTACGATTGACAATTAAAACGGAAGCAATATGGAAAGAAAAGATTTTCTAAAAAAAGGCTTGATGAGCCTTACTGTTGCCTTACCTATTATTGAAGCCTGTAAGAAAAGTAGTGCAATTACCAGTAATGTTGATGACACTTCTTCCGACGGATCTTGTACGGTAACTGATACGGAAACCGATGGACCTTACCCCTTATACAACAGCCGCGGTTCTTCTATTCAAAGGGTTGATATAGCAGATGGTAAAGAAGGTATTGCCCTTGATATAGCTATCACGATCAGGAATGTCAAGGATAACTGCAATGTGATCAGCAATGCAAGGGTTGATATATGGCATTGCGATAAAGATGGATATTATAGCGGCTATACGAACCAAGGCTATCTCGGAACACGGGATAATACCGCTGAAGTATTTTGCCGCGGTATACAATATACCGATGAAAGCGGTGTCGCCAAATTCCTATCTATTTACCCGGGCTGGTACCAGGGAAGGGTTACGCATATCCATGCACAGATTTATGTCAATGATATTTTAAAATTGACCACCCAGGTTGCTTTTCCGGAAGATATAAATACCGCTGTATACAATACCGAATTATATAAAACACATGGTCAAAATAGCATGAAAAATTCAACGGATAACATTATCGCTGATAGTCTCGATAATGAATTGGCAACCGTCGTGGCTAACAGTAATGGCGGTTACGACCTTACTCATACTATTTATATCGCGAGTTAATATGGAACCAGTAGCCGTGCAATTAAAAGTCAAACAAATTATTGATCATGCTTCCTCCGGGGAATTTGAGCGTTCGTGTTGGGAAGATGCCTACAGGGAATGGAGGCTGCAAGTACAGGCTTACAATCCGGGTAATGTACTTCAGACTTGGGACGCGATAAAAAGAGCTTCTGAAAAAGCAGCATTTCATGTGCCGTATAAAACAGCATATGCTATCGGGCTACATATTAAATCCTTGGGTGATAATATTCCAATTGCAATGGATCTAATGAACGAGGTGATGTTACCCTTTTCGAAGTATCAAATCGAGATTTTGTCGGCAGAAATAAACAACTTGCAGAGTTTTAAGATGGCGATCATCTATTCTACACCATCTTTGTGCTTATTGGGAATGCAGGCTGATCGATGGTGGCTAAGTACCGGGATACCTAAGAGTACCGGGGAGCCTATCCCAACGTTCATGGTGGCAACCCATCCTAATATTTCAATTACTAGTTATCAAAAACTATAAAGATTTCAGGTGACCGATAGGTTTACCCTGGGTGTGTAAAAAAAGTAAACCGGGTCGCGCAGGGCCCGGTTTTGCTATTTACCGACTTGTGAAATAACTAATTAATTATAAAAATGATTGTACAACCTGATTTCCTGTACAATCATCTCGATATCTTTATCGTCCTCGGCATTAAACTCACTCTTGAGGTTTCCCCCGAAAAAGAAAGCCACCGTCTGAAAAACACGGGCATTAAATCCTCCTTTTAATTCCTTGATAATCTCGTAGCAGTTTTCCCCGGTTTCCCTGTGGATTAATTTCATTAAAACTTTTCCTTGGTACACGGATAGCCTTTCCAGTTTATCTCCAAAAGCAGCTCTTAACTCTTTCTCTTTCGTATCTAGGTAGGCTTTCCTTGCTTTTTTAGTAGGTATTTGGTTCAGTTCAGCATTCACATCTTTCAACACGCGGCTCGCAGCTACGGCATACGGGTAAGTTACGTAGACAGCGTTTCTTAAACGTGTCCAGCGTTCCCGTTTTTTCCTGAATTTCCGGGGTAATTTACCGTAAACTTCATAAATAGATAAGGTGATGGAAGGAATAGTATCCGCCCCTGCTAAAACGAATTTTACAGGTATCGTATCATGGCTTTTTTGCTGTGCTTGGCCAGGTCTTGGCATTAAAAAACCAAGCATAACAAGAGATAATATTTGTGCAAGGCGATGCATGCTTTCCACTGGGTGCTATTACTATATACGTTTCAATCGAAAGGCTGATGTATTTTCCCCAAGTTAGCTAATAAATTGAATATTTCAGCTACCCGGCTTTGGCAACGGGTGAAATTTTAAGGTATGAATCATAAAGCTATCAATCGTATGTTCCACTGCCGGGATGTCTTTAGACGTATACGAGCAGCCCATCACATGGGAACCTGCTCCCGGTATCGGCACGGCGGCTTTTAAGCTGTCCGGGGTAGCCAATTTGCGGTTCATTTCAATGATGGCGGAAACTTTCACGGTAGGATCTTGCTCCTGCTCATTTTTATAATAGTATAAGCTTAAACAAGGTTGGTGTATGGCTTGGAATGTTTTGTCGGTCATGCTGTTTTCCACCAAACTCTCAAGTTCGGTAACTGCTTCCAACCGGTACTTGGTTTGCCAATATTGCGCTTGTAATGGATCAACGGGATTATTCTCATTGTATTTACTACGTTTAACGGCTTGTATTAAAATCAATCCCCAGTGATTATCCGCTAATTCTACCATAGGCTGGTTAATCGCGATGTTGGGTGACATATTTACCAGGGCGTAAACATCCTTCGGGAAACGCGCCGCCAGTAACAGGGCTAATGTTCCCCCGGTGGAGGTGCTAACCAAGATTACTTTATCTCCCAACCTTTTACCGATGGCTAAAGCCGTTTTAGCATCTTCCCATAAACCGTCGGCGGTCATATTTAATAAAGATTCTTCCCCTTGCAAACCATGTTCATTCAATCGGGATAAGTATAAATTACAACCATATTTTTGGGCCAGGTACCTATGCACGGGATCGCCCTCTTTTTGAGATGCAGAAAAACCATGGAGGTATACAATGCTATAAGGAGTTTTTTGATGGGTACTGTCCTGCCAAACGATCCTGGCTTCATTATCCTGCTTAATCTTATAAGCCGCCTCGTGTTGCGATACGAATTGTTCAATACTGTCCGCGCTATTCGGCAATTCAGGTAATGAGCCATTCAAATGTGGTGTAGCAGGTTTGGGACCGATAAAGTAAATAATGCCAAGTATGAAAATCACTAATAATAGGGCACTTAATATTCTTTTTAGCATTATATAGCAGGTTTACAGTAAAAATAAATATTAAAAGCTAGTTTTTTATTAAAAATCTGTAATTTTTGTGATTATGTAACAGTAAATCATCAGTTATTCAATCAATTATGTAATATAGTGATAAATAATAATTTAAAGGTTTTGTCCGCTTCTTAAGTACCCCTACCCACCTTTTAGGTACCCCTACCCACTTCGTAAGTACCCTATACCACTTCGGAACTCCAATCGATGTTCTTTGAACTCCAATTTCGGATAAAATAAGTGGGTACAAGGGACTCCTTGCCCAATTTTGTCATTAAAACCACCCTATATAGTATGAAAAAGGTCATTTTTTAGATTTTCCCCTGTTGGATACCCACTTCGGAGGTACCCCCTACCACTTGCCGGGTAGGTGAGTATCTAAAAATAATCCCGAAACCGGAGTTCTGAAGTACCCCTACCCACTTCGCAAGTACCCTATAGGGCTTCAGAAGTGGGTAAGCAGACCTATTTTCCCCAGGTACATTGTCATAAATATTAAGAAAAGGGCACATATTGACCATCACGGCCGCTAATTTGATCGCTCGATCCAGCTTTAGTACTACTCTGTATGGCTTCGCGATTAACAGTGCGAAGTTCCACGGTTTTGTTGGCGGGGCTAAATAGATCATCCTTCGCCTATATCCTTGACCAGGTAAGGAATTCAAGTAAATTTAAAGCAAGTTTAGCCAGACAACAATGATTGTTTTTTTGTGTAGGAGGAAAAATGTACCCGTCCTGAAGAAATTGATTGACAAACCATTACAGGAAGACACAAACCGGAAGACAACGTTCTTTACGGGAATGTCTCTCGCCAATAAATGTTGCGAAAAAAAATCCGCTGCAACAACAAGGTTACAGCGGATCAGGATCTATTCAAATAACAACTTTATTTTACTTCACGTTTTCTTTGGCCAACACTCATAAAAAATCCTATAGTCATGATAATAATACCGATCCACAATACATTGATCATAGGGAATTCATAAGCTTTTAATACTACGTAATCCGTAACACTTGCGGATTCTTTAATATCGATCTGCACCTTTTTCTCATCTGGAAGTACCTTGCTAAAGCGGGCTGCTAATGAGAATTGTGATAAGGTATCTGGCAAATTATACTCGTATGCCTCCCCTTTCAGGATATAAACGGGATGTAATACATTTTCCCCGCCATCCAATGATTTAACCCTCAAAGTGGCTTCCAGGGCGATAACGCTATCTGCCGCTTTAAAATTAGGGTTGGAAGGTTGGCTGTTTAATGATTCCAAGATCATGTAACCTTTCGAGAAGTAGATAGTATCCCCGGTGGCCACTATATTTTGTTTGTATTGGATTGAATCCGCCTGGGCGCCTTTCTTCGGTAAGCCTGTAACATAAGTAAAGATATCTTTATACCAATAGTGCTTGGAAGCCGGGTTCGGTGTAATTCCTTCTTGCCCTTTAATATTTAAGAATGCATCAGGGTAAAGTGTAAACTTTTCCTTTGCCGGTCCGCTGGGATCGTCCTTGCGTTCGTATTCAACAATAAAATAGGTTTTCGGATCGCGCGGGGCTGTTGAGTCACCTTTGTAAGTGACGAAATAATCTCCCATACGCACCGGCATCCCTTTTGGTAAAAATAGGTTCTCCCTTGGGTTTTCTTTACTTTCTTTTGTAAAAAAGCCATCCAAAGTCCCCATCTTATCTTGGGATAAAACTGACTTTTTCGTGGAAGAAATCAACACGCCTAAAAGGATCAACCCGAAACCTACGTGGGCAACGGAGGCCCCGGAGGTTCTGAATTTTCCTTTAAACAGGTAATTGAAGTTGGCTACTACCGCGTAAACACTGGCAAATAGCATCAGGTATATTGCAAAGAGATAGCCTCCACCGTATTGACTATAATTGATTTTGCCAATGATAGCAATTAAGATGGTTACGGCGATCGCAATGATAGTCGGCCGAAGGATGCCCTTTATAAAATGTTGCTTAGAAGTGTTTTTAAATTTCAGGTACTGCACCACCGCTGTCAACAGGCCGATTACGATCGCTACCCAAATTTGAATCTGGTTATAAAAGAAAACCGGTTCAGTGGGCGGGGCCATATTTTCCAACCCGGGCAATTTACTCCAAACCGGGATGGAAGTTGTAAAAGATATCTGGATACCGGCAATCAATAAAATTAATGATCCGACAAACATCCAGAATTCCCGGGAATAAGTACTTTCTTCACGCGCCGGTGCAGGTATTTGTTTGCGCTTCATGATTAACCAAGCAAATGCCGGGATCGCGAAGATGAACATGAATACCAGTAATTGGCCGTTCATGCCAAGATCCGTAAAAGAATGCACAGAAGTCTGACCTAATACGCCACTCTTGGTTAAAAATGATGAGTATAATACTAAAGTGAAAGTGATAAACACGAAGAAATAAGAAATCTTCAGTGAATACCCGGTACTTTTATATGCTAATAATGTGTGGATGCCCGCTACCAAGGTCAGCCACGGCACCAGTGAGGAGTTTTCCACCGGATCCCAGGCCCAATATCCACCGAATGTTAATGATTCGTAAGCCCAGGCTGCTCCCATCATGATCCCTAATCCCAGGATACCCGCGGAAAATAAAGCCCAAGGTAATACAGGTTTTACCCATTCCGTGTACCTTTTTGTCCATAATCCGGCGATGCCGTAGGCAAAAGGCACGATGGTGGAAGCAAAACCCAGGAATAATACGGGTGGGTGGATTACCATCCAGTAATTCTGTAATAATTCATTTAAGCCTTTACCATCGGTTAATTGCGTCAGATAATTAGGATTCGTGAAAATGGGCGCTTCCATCTCGTTGCGCATCAACACGAACAAGCCGCTGCCGAGACGGTAATCGAAGAAATAGATACCCAAAACCATGCTGCCGACAAAAATTTGGGCAAACGATATCACGGCCATTACCGGGGATTCCCAAGATTTGGCGCGGAACATCAGGATGATGCCCAATACGCTGTGCCAAGTACTCCACAGCATGAAGCTGCCTTCCTGGCCCTCCCACATACAACTCAATAAATACTTCATATCGAGCGCCTTGGAAGAGTGCGCCCAAACGTATTTATATTCAAATAAGTGATGATTAATCATGTAATACAGCAGCCCCATGATGGTAAACACGGACGCTGCTTGGATGAGAAAGGAAATACGGCCAATTCTTGCCCAACTTTTCTTCACGGTTTCTTCCTTTACCATGGTGGCAAAGGCATAGGCTACGGTGGCCACGATGGATGCTACGAAGGCGAGCACCGCGCAAAAATGTCCAATCTGGCCGGGCAATAAATGCTCGTTTAGGTATTTAATATGTTCCAAGTCCTTAAAAAATAATGTAATTCAATAAGCAAATCGTTCCTCTTATGGCATCATAACGTGATATATACTATTTTGTATCAAGGTTAATTATACCGGGAATTGCCATCCATTCCCCGCTGGGAAATTTCAGTAAAACGGTACCGGGGCGCTAGCTATGTTCTCTTTACCCCGATAACTTCCTGGTCTTCCTTGTACTTGGAAGGACATTTCATCAAGATTTTGTTGCATCTGAACACATTCCCTTCCATCATACCGGTTAGCACTAATTCCGTGGATTTTTCAAAATCGGTAGGTTTCGTTCCAGTGAATACCACCTTGCGAATTTCACCGGACTTATCTTTCATATAAAAGCTGAAAAGGTTGGCATCTACCATGGGATCATACTCCATATTCTTGGTAGTATCCAATGCGCCGATAACATGGATTTCCTTACCAGGCTTGGACCTGGAGGTCGCAAAAGTTTCATAGGTGCTGAAATCACCTACCATCATGGAAACGATAGCCACGCAGACAGCTATCACCACCAAAAGAACAATATTCGTTTTTTTCATCTTACACCAATTGATCTAAGATGGCAAATTTACCAAATAAAAGTTGTTAAATTATGACTTATCTCATGAATCAAACTTTTTCACTAGCCGAAATGCGCTTAGATTTCAATCAATTAAAGTACCTTTGCGCGGAATTACGAAATGTTTTTAAAAAGATGGCAGATTTATCTCAATTCGATCCCAACTCGGTAGGACTCTTGTCAAACAACATATTTGGTTTGCCATTTACCGAAGAGGAAGCGAAATTAGTGCTTTTACCTGTTCCCTGGGAAGTAACCGTTTCTTACAATAATGGAACCGCACGTGGTCCGGAACATATTTTCAAAGCATCGTTCCAGGTAGATCTTTATGATCCCGAAGTGCAGGATGGTTGGAAACAGGGTTTCTTCATGAGGGAGCCGGACAGAAACATCTTACTCCGTAGCGATTACCTGCGCAAAGAGGCTGAACTATATATCCGCTTCTTGATGGAAGGTGGTAATATCAGCGAAAATGAATTTCTGAGCCGTTCCCTTGAGGATGTTAACGACGGTTCCAAGAAAATGATCGAATGGGTATACGCGCAAACGAAGGAATTGCTGGAAAGTGGTAAATTGGTAGGTTTAATCGGCGGCGACCATAGCACGCCGTTAGGCTTTTATAAAGCCATCGGTGAAATAAAAGGTGATTTCGGAATCCTGCAAATAGATGCGCATTGCGACTTGAGGGAGCGTTACGAAGGTTTTACCTACTCCCATGCTTCGATCATGTACAACGCGCTGAAAGAAGTGCCCCAATTAAAGAAATTGGTACAAGTAGGTATCCGCGATTATTGCGGTGAAGAGGTGGATTATATCCGCGATAGTAATGGTAAAGTCCTGGCATTCTACGATAAAGACATCAAGGAAAGGCTGTATGAAGGTGAAACGTGGAAATCTATTTGCGATGATATCGTGAATACGTTACCGCAGCAAGTATATATCAGCTTCGATATAGATGGCCTGGATCCAAAATTATGCCCGCATACAGGTACCCCTGTTGCCGGGGGCTTCGAAACGGAACAGGTGAATTACCTATTCAAGAAAGTACTGGAGAGTGGCCGCAAGTTGATCGGTTTCGATTTGAATGAAGTGAGTTCGGGACATGATGAATGGGATGCAAATGTCGGCGCCCGGGTGTTATTCAAACTATGTAATTATTTAATAAAGAGTAATTCTTAAATATAATTCAACTTATTGTAACGGGAGCCGCCAATAATGCAGCTCCCGCTTTGTTTTAACTGAAATATCAATGTTTAAGCTCAAGATATTACACCCGAACGCGATGACCAGGCTTAAGCTACAACCCGTGATGCACGGCATGGCCGGTATTCTTTTCCTGTTCAACGTGATGGGCGCTTACAAGCTACCTAAGCCGAACTTCTTGTTGGCTGCATTTTATTTATTGCTGGGAATCGGTAGCCTCGTATTTCCGTTTATCATGCGAAAATTAAAAAATGTTTCCTCGGCCAATACCTTGATGAGGTGTTTACAAGTATTGGTATTGATGATTAGCGCGTTATTTTTTTTATCGCATATACAACCTTTCGTTGCTTTGTTCCAAATCATCATGGCGCTGACACTGGCATATACAACTTATGCAGAATACAAAATGTTTCAACCCGCTTTTATGGAGCTAACGAACCAGTGCATCATACTACCTACCCTGTTCTCAACCAAGTCAATTAGCTGGAAAGATTTGAATAACGTAATTTTGAGGGACGATGTATTTACGATCGACTTTAAGAATAACAAGGTGTTGCAATTGGAAGTATTGCAAGATATCGACCAGGAAAAAATGACTGCAATTAATGATTATTGCAGGGGCAGGCTCGTTTAATGCTTACATTGGCAGTAAGCTATTCCACTCAATAAAATTTGAATTTTGAAACCATTATTATTATACTCAGACGGCAAAGGAAATATTTTCGAAGATCCTGAAATGTTCGTTACCGGCAGAAGTGGTTGGGATGCCTTCGAAATCCCGGGCGATGAATGGATTGAATTGCCTGATGGTGGTTCTTTATATGAATTACCCGGCAGGCGCGGAATTGGGATCGACGTAGAAACGGGCGAACTGGGTTTGTGCGAGAAAGGTTGGGCCGTGGCCGCCTTTATCCCTCCCGCCCACACGGGCCATTTCTTGGCGGCTTACGAAACAATGCCGGATGCTCCAACATTACCTCTATTCTGTTATACAGCTGTAGGTTGGCACGACGGAAAATTTTACGTTCCCGCTACCAGGATTGAAAGGGATATCAGGCAAGAATGCGCCGGTTTCGATGATAGCAAGGTGAAAGCCGGCGTTAAAAACCTAATGGCTGCCTATCCGCATAACCGCTTGGTGCAGCATTTGGCGGATAATTGTGCCCTTACATATCACTGTCCTGCCGCGAGGAACTATTTCATGGGGCGTTGGGAATGCCCAATTCCTTCTTCTCCTGCCTGTAATGCAAACTGCGTTGGATGTATTTCCTTCCAACCGGAAGAGGAAACTATCGTATCGAACCAGGAGCGACTGACCTTTAAGCCGACGGCTGCCGAGATCGTGGAGTATACCGTTCCGCACCTGGAAACAGCGCCCTACCCGATCGTTAGTTTCGGTCAAGGGTGTGAAGGGGAACCGCTGTTGATGTGGGAAACGATCAGGGAATCTATTATCGAGATAAGAAAACATACGGCTAAAGGAAGCATCAATATTAATACGAACGGTAGTAAGCCGAACGCGGTACGTGAATTATGTAAAGTTGGCTTGAATAGCATCCGCGTAAGTACGAACTCTACCCGTTCAGAAATATACACACCTTATTACCGTCCTAATAATTATGTTTTTGAAGATATCGTGGAAAGTATCAAGGTGGTGAAAGAGTTCGGTGGTTGGACTTCTATCAACTATTTCGTATTCCCGGGAATCACCGATTGCGAAGCCGAGTATGAATCGCTGAGAAAGTTGATCAGGGAAACCAACCTCGATATGATTCAATGGCGTAATTTCAATATCGATCCCGATTGGTATTTAGGTAGGATGGGAATTGTGGAATCGGGTGAAATCATCGGTGTGAAACAACTTATTGACTTGATCCGTGAAGAATTTCCACATCTAAAATTCGGTTATTATAATCCCCCGATGGAAAGGATCAAGGGTAATTATGATATGGATTTTGCGCATTCTTAATGATACATTATCCTTGATTGTTGCCCGCTAATGATGCCGGGAAAATGTTGCTGATCCGCTTCCTGGCCATAAGTATTCTAAACTTGGTTGTTCGTATTTGAGCCTTTAAATTTTATCTTGAAATACGCTGGATACTTCGCTAGTTCGAGCTTCCATGCTCGGACTTCCTTTTGGGGAAAGGTTCTACCAGAAGCACATCGTGTACGGCAGCATTAAGAATCTATCAAATGGCCGTGTATGCTGCAAAGCGTACGTATTTTTTCGTTTTCGATACAATTTTAAATGTCCTGAACTGGGCGTGGGTCCGAGGTTTGAAGCTCGAAGCAGCAACTATGTTTTTTTAGGATAAAGAAATATGCTGTATCCATCGCTAGTTCGAGCTTCCAAGCTCGGACTTCCTTTAGGGAAAACGCTCAACCGGAAGCATATCGTGTACGGCAGCATTAAGAATCTATCAAATGGCCGTGTATGCCGCAAGGAGTATGTTTTTTCGTTTTCGATACAATTTTAAATGTCCTGAACTGGGCGTGGGTCCGAGCTTGGAAGCTCGAACCAGCAGTTATTTTTGGGTATTGGGCTGGAACTGCTACCTTTTAAAATTTATCTTGGAAATATGCTGGATCCTTCGCTAGTTCGAGCTTCCATGCTCGGACTTCTTTTTGGGAAAAGGTTCAACATGAAGCACATCGTGTACGGCCGCATTAAGAATCTATCAAATGGCCGTGTATGCTGCAAAGCGTACGTATTTTTTCGTTTTCGATACAATTTTAAATGTCCTGAGCTGGGCGTGGGTCCGAGCTTGGAAGCTCGAAGCAGCAGTTATTTTGGGTATTGGTTTTTTAAAATTTATCTTTGAAAACAGCAAGTATGTTGCGGCATTGGGAAAAAGCATTTCAATAATGCATAGCTCAAACCAGCAGGTATGTTGGACATGGGGGAAAGCATTCCCAAAATGCTCCCAGGTTTCCAGCACCTATGGCTTGTTAGACCGAACCAGCAGCTATGTTTTTTAGATAAAGAAACAAACAACTTCATCGCAATCGTCTTCATTCCGGATAAGTCGCTACCGCTTTCAGAACTATATATTACATTTGCGCAACGCGTAATAATAATGGGAATAGAATTTTGGGATGTTATCTTGGTTTGCATTTTTGCATTCACGGCGGGTTTCGTGGATGCCATCGTTGGCGGTGGCGGCTTGATTCAAACGCCTGCGATCTTGGTATTGTTCCCGGCTTTTCCGGTTCCCATGTTGCTAGGTACCACGAAAATCCCGTCTTTTTCCGGAACATTAAATGCAACGGTACAATATAGCAGGAAAATTAAAATGAAATGGAAGCTATTGGCAGGTATGTGTCCGATAGCTTTTGCCGCTGCTTATTTCGGTTCCTCTTCCGTAAGTAATTTTCCAAAGGAATGGCTTCGTCCGATATTATTAGTATTGATGATTTTGATTGCCATCTACACTTTCATCAATAAAAATTTCGGTACGGCTACTACCGAAACGGCCATCACACCAAGAAAATATTCCTGGGCTTTTGTTTGGGCTGCCATCATAGGTTTTTATGATGGTTTTTTCGGTCCCGGTACAGGGAGCTTTTTAATATTGATAGCGATCAGTTTACTCGGCATGGGATTTCTTCCTGCCAGCGCCCATGCCAAGGCGATTAATTTATTTACGAATATGGCCTCAATTATCTATTTTGGTAGTCAAGGCTTGATCATATGGAAAATAACATTCCCGATGGCTATTTGTAATTTTTGCGGCGGTTTCTTAGGCGCTAAATTAGCCATTAGGAAAGGTAATCATTTGGTGCGGTATTTCTTTTTAGCAATAGTATGTGCAACGATTCTCCGTTTTGCTTACGATATATTTATTTTACATCATTGAAATAAACTTGTATGAAACATATTTGTAGGATTTGCTTGATGATTTTGTTCGTATCTCAACATGCGGCAGCACAAAAACATGATAAATTAATTATCAAACAAATTATCCCTAACGTTTTCGAATACACGACTTTTCATGAATATGAAGGGGCGCAAGTTTCCTCGAATGGTATGTATGTTGTGACTAGCCTGGGCGCTGTTTTATTAGATACGCCATGGGATACCACGCAGTTTCAACCTTTACTGGATAGTATTTGGATGAAACACCAACAAAGGGCGACTTACTGTATCGCCACGCATTACCACGACGATTGCACGGCCGGGTTTAACTATTATGCATCAAAAGGGATCAAGACATATTCTTCACAGCAGACTTACGAAGCTTGCATCAAGTTTGGCAAACCTGCCGCTAATTATAGGTTTTCAAAAGATACAACTTTTAAGATCGGGGAATTTACGTTCAAAACGTTCTACCCCGGCGCTGGGCATACTGCGGATAATATAGTTGTGTATGTAGACGAGGCTAGAACACTTTTCGGCGGGTGCTTCGTGAAAAGTATTGAAGCGGATGGGCTCGGTTATACCGGTGAAGCTCATATTTCTGAATGGAAAGAAAGTATCCGCAGGGTAAAGAAGAAATTTAAAAATATGTACTTCTTAATACCCGGTCATGATGGCGGTACAAGTCCTACAGCATTGAATCATACGGTGTACTTGATCGACCAGCACCAGCAAAAAAAGTAGCAATAAATTCGCTTGCGGCACCGTTCTTGTAGTAAATATGGTGTCCTGGATGAAATTTATTAACTTTGAAAGGATATCATTAAAATAATCACATGGCTGCAGTAGAAAACAAACAAGATAAATTCAAAGCATTAAGTATCACGATCGTGATACATGCCTTGTTATTGATCACGTTTATTGCTGTCAGTTTTAAAATTCCACCCCCGCCACCGAATATGGATCTAGGGATGGAAGTGAACCTGGGTACGAGTGATGACGGTATGGGAGAAATGCAACCATTGAACCCGAACCCTCCCGCTGCCGCTGAAGAAGTGGCCGCGGCACCACCTGTTGCTACCCCTGCTAAGGCCGATGCGCCAACTGAGTCCCTTGCTACTTCAGATGAAGAAGATGCACCGGTGATTCATCAACCCGAGAAAAAAACGAACGTACCTAAAAAGTTCGATAAAACGCTAGATAAAAAGGAAGATAAAGCAAAAGCAAAACCTACCGAAAAAAAAGAAGTGCCCGCCCCTAAAAAAGTGGAGCCCAAAGCCAAAGGGCTATATACTTACAAAGGAGGAAACAGTTCCGGTAATAGCGGTAACGGCGCCGAAGGAAGTAACAATTCTACCGGCGAAGGTGTTACCGGTAAACCAGGGGATCAAGGTAAGGCCAACGGCGATCCTAATGCCAAGGGTTATGAAGGCAACGGCGGTCTCGGTGGAGGTAAGTCCGATTTTAGATTATCAGGCAGAAAATTACTCAAGGCGCCCAGCAATGTATATAACGGTCCTGAAACCGGTTACGTGGCTCTAAATATTAAAGTAGATCGAAACGGTAACGTGGTAAGCGCCGTTCCTATATTAAGCGGTACCACGATCACCTCACAAGCGGCTATTGAAGAAGCCCGCAAATCAGCTTTGCAAGTAAAATATGATGCCAGTCCATCTGCTCCCGCAGAACAATTTGGCACCGTGAAAGTATACTTTAAAACCGGCGGCTGATAAATAATCGTGTAATAATTTCTTGTAAAATCTGTACTTTCCTGCTATAAAGAATCAATAATTGGATGTACATTACCGTTAATAATAAAAACGGTTTCATTTGAGTACTCGTTGTTTTTATTCTTTTATAGGACTGATATTACTACTATCTGCGAATGTAGCCTCTGCTCAAGTTTTTCAAGGATATCAAACCAGCCAATTTGCAGGTGTTCATGGCATTCCTTTAAACCCGGCTAGCGCCGCAGGCTACCACGGGAGATGGGATATTAATATCATAGGTGCTGGTCTTATTGCCGGGAATACCTATGCTTCTTTTAGCAAGAAAGCGCTTCTAAGCAACCAATCTACACTTTACAGGAATGTTGATTATTTCCTGGATAGCATGGCGACGAGAAATCAGTATGCCTGGGCCGAAGCGGAGTTCATGATGCCTTCGGTTCTTTATGCTATTGATAAATATCAATCATTCGCTTTTACCTGGAGGATCAGGGGTAGCGGGAATATCAATAATGTTTCCACCCCTACTGCCAATATGTTCGCCAACAATTATCCTAACGTAACTTATTTAGATAGAACTATAAATGAGCCTTATGCCCAGGGAGGGCAACATGGTTGGAACGAGTTTGGTTTTACTTATGCACGCCTCGTGAAAGAAGATATTTACTCGCGGTTAAAACTTGGCGCAACCGTTAAGTTACTATCAGGGATAATTTCCGGGTACGGAAGCGGGGAAAATGCCACATACGTATTTAAATCGGATGGTACCCTGGATATAAAAAGAGGGATAGCACAATTTTCTTATAACAAGGAAAATGATGAAGGACATGAAACTATAGGCGATTATTTTGGTTTCTTCAACCACGCGAGCTTAGGCTTAGATCTAGGCTTGATCTACGATATACTGGAAGGGGAAGATGGATACGGGGCCTATGAAGATGCCGATATTTATTTTAACCCTGGAGCCGACCAGTACAAGTTGCGCCTAGGTATAAGCATAACGGATATCGGTAGGTTGAAATATGATGCATCCGTTGTAAGCCAGAAAGTTGACCTTACAAGTGAGAATTTATCTGCCAATGGCCTTACTAGGCGGCGCGGGGAAAGCGAACAGGAATATTTGCTCAGGCTCGGATCTTATTTTGAGCAGCAGGAATTTCCAAGTACTTATACAATGACTTTGCCAACGGCTTTGCATTTATCGGCTGACTATAAGATCCGGGAAGGATTTTACCTGGGAGCAGTGGCCGATATCGGGTTAACAGGCGGTAAGAAACTGGACCGGAAAACAAATAAACTGGTACAATTAGCGATTACGCCGAGGTACGATAAACGTTGGTGGGGAGTTTATATGCCCTTGGTTTTGAACAGGTTCGGGCAGGCGGATGCTGGGTTGGTGCTTAGGGCCGGGCCTTTGGTGCTGGGTTCTGCCAGCCTATTTACCAGCTTGGCTAAGAAAAATTTAAACAGGGTGGACGGATTTGTAGCTTTGCGCGTAATTCCTATTAAATTTGCATCTAGAAATCGCGGCAATGGCATTTTCAGAAGTAAGAAAGGCCAAGTTGGTTGCCCGGTTTTTTAAGGACAAACCTGTATGAAGAACGGAACTTACGCTGAAACGATCGAATATTTATATGCCCAATTACCAATGTTTAGCCGGGTTGGCGCTGCGGCCCTTAAGTTGGACCTGGACAATACATTTGCCCTATTAGAAGCCTGCGGCAATCCCCATTTACAATTTAAATCAATCCACATTGCCGGAACTAACGGAAAAGGTTCATCTAGCCACATGTTGGCAGCTATTTGCCAAGAAGCCGGTTATAAAACTGGTTTGTATACATCACCACACCTAGTTGACTTCCGCGAACGAATCAAGGTAAACGGTTTCATGTGCGAAGAGGAGTTTGTTATCCAGTTTACGGAAATGATGAAGCCCACGATTGATAACATTAAACCATCTTTCTTCGAATTAACCGTGGCAATGGCTTTCCGCTATTTTGCAGATCAGCGTGTAGACGTTGCCGTTGTTGAAACGGGCATGGGTGGAAGATTAGATAGCACCAATGTATTATCTCCCCTAGTATCGCTAATCACCAATATCAGCTACGACCATATGCAAATGTTGGGTGATACTTTACCTGCTATAGCAGCAGAAAAAGCGGGAATCATAAAGCAGGACACGCCCGTTGTGATCAGTGAAACACAAGTAGAAGTAATGCAGGTATTCAAAGCGAAAGCCATGCAGGTTTCCGCTCCAATTTATTTTGCCGACCAACTTTACCAAGTGATTACTGCGCACTTGGAACCTACATCGCTGGAATTATTTATCAAGCATTTACCTACAAATTCAACCAGCGCCTACACGCTGGATATCAATAGTAATTATCAACGGAAAAATGTCCTGGGGGTATTAGCAACTGTTGAAGTTTTAAATGATGTAGGATTAAATATCCCTGCTGAGGCCCTGCATAAAGCGCTTTCAAATGTTAAGCAGCTAACGGGTTTACATGGGCGTTGGGAGGTTATCGCGGAAAGACCGCTAACGGTGCTGGATGTCGGGCACAATGAAGCTGGTATCATTGAAATCAATCAACAATTATCATTACAAAAATATCAGCGGTTACATATCGTATTGGGATTTGTAAAGGATAAAGATATCTCGAAAGTGTTACAATTGTTACCTGTTGAGGCAACTTATTATTTTACTCAAGCTGCCCTACCCCGAGCCCTGGAGCATGATACATTGCGGGAGATGGCAAAAGCTGCCGGCTTACACGGGAATGCTTACGCGACCGTTAAAGCAGCCTTTGCGGCAGCCAAGCAGGCTGCCGGCCCGGAAGATCTCTTATTGGTTTGTGGGAGCTTTTTTATCGTGGCAGAAGTGTTATAATCACCATTGCATATGGCCGGTGGCCAACAAACCATAAAATAAGCAATTTGCATGGAGGCTCTGCCAAACTTCATGGTTCTTTAATAAGGATTTAACCTCGTCAATGCTCATGAGCAGCACCTCTAAATCTTCATGATCGTCGAGTGATTGTTCGCTGATTTTTTCTCCACCTTCAGCGATGAAGAAATGTGTTAAGTTATTGGTGGTACCTGCATTGGCAGAAACGCTGCCAATTGCAGTTAACTTATCAAATACATAGCCGGTTTCTTCTAATAATTCTCTCCTGATTGCAACTTCCAAGTCAGCATCCGTATCATCCACGCAACCTCCGGGCACTTCTATAATCGTCTTGCCCAAACCTTGACGAAATTGTTTTACCATGATGACCTGTCCATCTTTTGTCAATGCAAATGCATTGACCCAATCGGGATATTCTACAACGTAGTAGGGATCTACAATAGTACCATCGGGCATTTCACAACGATCTCTCCTGGCTTTTAACCATGGCTCGTTGAAGATGTATTTGCTATCCAGTAATTTCCAATCTTGAGCGTCTTGCATATCCTATAAATAATGTGGTGTATTCTAAATTTGATTTATTTCCATGCTTCCCTTTCGATTAAATTCTCGATATGGGCTAAATGGTGTTTCCCGTGCCATGCATAATTTACAAGGTGTTGATCCAAGTTCATGATGACTTTCGCTTCGGGGTGATAAAAGTCCCTTTTCCAGTCGTTTTCCTGCATGTGTTCTAAGATTTCGACCCATTTGCGATGTAAACTATGTAATAGCGTAATGGAAATATTGATCGGTGTATGGATATAATCAGGCAACATGGCCCAAGCGCCTTCATCATAGGGCTTAATGATCGGCTGTTGCTCTGTCAAAGCCAGTTTCAACCGGAATAACCCGTTTTGGTGACTGTCGGCCAAATGATGTACGACCTGCGCTACCGTCCACCCCCCTGGCCTGTAAGGATGTTGTAATTGATGCGCATCTAGATGTTGTACTGCCACTTCAACCAGGGATGGTAAATACCGGATATCGTTGATCAATTGTTGCCTTAATTTCGGCGTGACCGCTACGGTAAAATCTGGTTGCCCGATCGGGTATCTTAGTTCTTCTAATGTTGGGTTCATATAGGGAGTATTTAGGAATCTCTCAATTCTTTTCCCGTGAGGTGGATGAATACATCTTCCAAGTTAGCTTGCTTTACCGGCTTGGGGCGTTCGAAGCCACCTGCCACAAGTTTATCTATCAATGCATCGGGGGAATCCATCGCGATGATGTTTCCACTATCCACGATCGCGCATCGATCGCAAAGGATTTCTGCTTCGTCCATGTAGTGCGTTGTAATTACTACGGTTGTACCTTGTGCGCGTACTTCCTTGATCAAGTCCCACAAATTTCTCCTTGCTTGCGGATCTAAACCGGTGGTAGGTTCGTCCAGGAAGATGATTTTAGGTTTATTGATCAAAGTGGTAGCGATGGAAAACCGCTGCTTTTGTCCACCCGAAAGTGCCTTGAATTTCGCTTTCGCTTTATCTTCCAGGTTAAAAGCTTCCAACAATTCTTTCGGGTTAACGGGTTGATTGTACAAGCCACCGAAAAGTTCGATCAGCTCAACCAGGTTGAGGTTAGGATAATAACCGGCAGTTTGTAATTGTACCCCGATTATCTTCTTGATGGCAGCAGGATTTTCATCCAGGTTGAAACCATCTACCGTTATTTCACCGGAAGTCTTTTCACGTAGCGTTTCAATGATTTCGAGCGTGGTTGATTTACCGGCGCCGTTGGGTCCCAGCAAACCGAAAATCTCCCCTTCGAATACTTCGAAACTAATACCCTTTACCGCGGTGAAGTCGCCATACTTTTTTACCAGGTTCTTAACCTCGATCATCTTCTTCCTTTCCATACTGCCAAATTACGACATAATCACTTGCCGAGCATAGAAAATTGAAGAGACTAAGTGGATTTAATCTCATTTTAACCCCATGATATCCATTACTTCGGAGATATGCTTCAGGGAGCGAAAGTTCGGGTTTACCGGTAATTGATCTACATGTTCATGCATCCAGGTAATACTGTAAGGAATATGAGCAGCGTGGCCGCCGATATTCAACACGGGCAATACATCTGATTTCAAAGAATTACCGATCATTAAAAACTCTCCCGCAGCAATTGTATGCTGATGCAGGATTAGCTGGTAATTGTCTTCTTTTTTATCGCTCATAACTTCCACGTGGTGAAAATAAGATTTCAGTTGCGATTGTTGTACTTTCCGTTGCTGATCGAGCAAGTCGCCTTTGGTGGCTACCATCAATTTATAGTCTTGTTGCCTTAGTTGTTGGAGGACGCTTTCCACGCCTTCTAAAACCGTTACCGGCCTGTTGAGCATCGATTTACCGAGTTCGAGTATTTGCTTGGTTAATGCCGGCGGCAAATCCCCGTGGGTTAACTCGGTAGCGGTTTCGATCATCGAAAGTGTAAACCCCTTTATACCATATCCATATATCGGTAAATTCTGAAGCTCAGTTTTAAATAGGGCTTCTACTATATTACGGTTGTGAGTATATGGTTCCAATAATGTCGCGAACTCGTGCTCTGCCTCCCTGAAATAGATTTCATTGTCCCACAGGGTATCGTCGGCATCGAATGCGATCACTTTAATATTTTTATTCATGTAAATCCTTTTGATTCCTTGTTCACTGTGACCATGGTAAAGGTACGTAATATAAGCTGAAGCTAAGTTGCGGGATGTTTATGTTCACTGATTTTAAAGGGATTTATGGATTTCACGGATTATAGGCATTTTTTGGGGGTTGAGTTTATTAGATTTATTATTTGTGTTAGCTTTTATTTGCGGGTGTTATTTGCGAGTATTAATTGCAAGAATTATTTGCGGATAAAGACTTGGGTGTAGAAGAGGGTGTTTTTATCGCCTTTGGCCACGCCTATCCCGATCAGGTTGTAGTTGCCAAGCAAGTTTTTTCTATGACCAGGGCTTTTTATCCAACCATCTACGACGGCTTTGGCGCTTAGATAGCCATAGGCCACATTTTCAGCGACACCTTGTATCTTCCCGAATTTTTCTTTGAGGTGATCGGCTCTATCGTCGAAGCCGGAATGGCCGAATTTTGATCTGCCGGTAGCCATATCACGACTGTGTTGCCTCGCTTCTATACAGATAGTTTCGTTGAGTTGTAATGGGGCGAGGCCATGTGATTTCCGGAATTTATTGACATAAAACAAGATGTCTTCCTCCATGTTGTCTAAATCAACTGTATTAGTACGGATGGAAGTATTGGATCCGGGGGCATTTTTTGAACCTGAACATGCGGTAACGGGCATCGAAAGACCCGCTCCTAATAGCAGGCATAATGTAGTTTTTCTAAATAGAAAGGCGTTCATGTAATTTAAAACGGTTTGGTTAAAATAAAATTGCAGGTGATCCCTGCAATTTTACGATAAAATCAATAATCTTGCCAAACGGCTAAAAGCCTTTATAATGCAGCTTTTACATCTTCTACCATATGTTTGGAGCCGATGAAGATCGGAATGCGTTGATGTAATTGGTTGGGTTTGATTTCCAGCAGACGGGTATTTTTATCCATGATGGACGCACCGCCGGCTTTTTCAATTAGAAAACTCATGGGATTACATTCGTAACAAAGTCGTAATCTTCCGTTTTGATATTTACCGAATGCCGGGTACATGAAAATACCGCCCTGGATCAAGGTTCTATGTATTTCCGCCACCATGCAGCCAACGAACCTATGCCGGTAAATTTTATCCTTGGCATCTTTGGCCATATATAAATCAATGGCGTTTCGCACGTTTTCATCGAATAAATGGTAATATCCCATGTTGACTGAAAAGATATCGCTGCTTTTGGGCACCTGGATATTAGGGTGAGACAGGCAGAATTCACCGATCGAGGGATCAAGTGTAAATCCTTGAACACTCCTTCTCGTCGTATAAACCAACATGGTGGAAGACCCGTAAATGATATATCCGGCCGCAATCTGTTGGATGCCGGGTTGCAGGAAATCCTCTAGATTACATGGGCTGCCATTAGGCGTTAGCCTGCGGTAAACGGAGAATATTGTTCCTATCGAAACATTCACATCGATATTGCTGGAGCCATCGAGGGGGTCAAATAGGACCACGTACTTGGAGTTCATGGAATGTTCATCGGTGAAAGCGATAAAATCCTCGTTTTCTTCCGAAGCCACACCTGCACAGTAAATACTGGTTTTCAACGAGTTGATAAATTGGTCATTAGCAAATTCATCCAGCTTTTTAACAGCTTCCCCCTGGACGTTTGTTTTGCCGGCTTCGCCCAAGATATCTGCGATACCTGCCTTGTTAACTTCCACGTTAACCCTTTTGGCAGCCAAGCCGATATCCCTTAATAGGCCTGATAATTGTCCCGTGGCACCGGGGAAATTTCTAAGCTCCTGGATAGTAAATTCATCCAGGGTCATTACTTTTTGCTTGTAATTCATGTTCCGTAAAGCGTTGTTTTGGTAGCAGCGAAATTAAAGTAATTAGAACGATTTTAAGGAAACTGTCATTTCTTACCAGATTAATTTTAAAACAAATCTAAAGTTGCCGTACTTTGCTAACTAATTATTTAACAGAAGATCGAACCGAATATGAAGGTTTTTAAATTTGGCGGTGCAAGTTTAGAAAGTATTGAACGGATCCAAAATGTGGGTAAAATTATCCAGTCATTTCCCGGTGAAAAGATATTGATCGTGATTTCGGCCATGGGTAAAACGACGAACGAGTTGGAGAATGTAGCTCAAAACTACTTCATGCGCAAACGCGAAATAGCCGCCCAAATACTCTATAATATCGAACAACATCATATTCAACTGGCGGAGAAGCTGCTCGGTGTTCACGAGCATCCTTTATTCACGCAGTTGCAACAGTTCTTTACCGAAGCTGAATGGACTTTAGGTGAAAAGCCTATCCGGCCTTATGATTATTATTATGATCAGATCGTGAGCATGGGCGAATTATTGTCCACAGCTATCGTGAGCGCTTATTTTAACCAAGTGGGTATCAATAATTGCTGGTTGGATGTAAGGGATATTTTCAAGACCGACGACAATTTCCGGGATGCTAATTTGGATTGGGATACAACGCAAGCCATCGTAAATGAGAAGGTGTTGCCATTATTCAACGACTATAATATTGCAATTGCCCAAGGCTTCATCGGTAGTACAGATCAGAATGAGACGGTTACTTTGGGACGTGAAGGGTCTGACTATACGGCCGCCATCTTCGCTAATATGCTGGATGCTGAAAGCCAAACGATCTGGAAAGACGTGGAAGGTTTGAAAAATGCCGATCCTAAAATATTCCAGGATACGGTTAATATCCCGGAAATCACTTTTAGCGAGGTGATAGAGATGGCTTATTACGGCGCCCAGGTGATTCACCCTAAGACCATTAAACCTTTGCAGAATAAGCAAATTCCGTTGCTTGTAAAATGCTTTTTAAATAAGGATTTGCCCGGCACTATCATCAAAGAGGATGCAGACGTAAGGCAACTCCCACCTATCTTCGTGCTAAAGCGAAACCAGGTGATGATCTCCGTTACTTCCCGTGATTATGCATTTATTACGGAAGATAAGATCAGCGATATTTACGACATCTTCCATGAACATAAAGTTAAGATACACCTTATGCAAAATGGCGCCATCAGCTTTTCTTGCGTGATCGATAATAACCCGGAAAAGATTGAGCAGTTGATAAAATCCCTGCATGTCGACTTCAAGGTGACTTATAATGAAGGTTTGGAATTATTGACCGTGAGGCATTACAAGAACGGTTTGTTGGAAGAAAAGACGAAAGGACGTAAAATCTTGTTGGAACAAAGATCTCCTACAACGGCGCAGCTCTTAGTAAAATAATATTCGAAACATACCGCCCCCGGTTGCAAGCCGGGGATTTTTTGTGCCTTTTTCGGTGCTTTTTTGGGCAAGCAAAAAAGTACAAGAAAGGAGCAGGTTGACATTGAATCGAACTTTTGAGGGCGATGATAATTTTTTCATAGAAAATTTAGTCTGACAACAATGATTTTTTATGAAAATAGCGGTCAAAATAAAAAACGGTTACAAAGAACCGTTTTTATAACAAATGTATTCCACCCTTTGCTCATGCAAAAGAACTTCTAGTATTGTTAATTGAGGAAAATGAATTATGCCATCGTGCCGTGGATATACCCTTCCAGGTTCTCGATGGTAGAACGTTGATCTTCCATAATTTGCTTCACCACATCCCCGATGGAGATGAGACCGATTAATTTACCTTTATCATCAACTACGGGTAAATGCCGGATATGTTTATCGGTCATTTTAACCATGCAGGCTTCGATTGAATCATCTTCGGTAACGGTGATAGGATTTAGTGTCATAATTTCAGAAATAAGGGTTTCTTTGGAGGCCCTACCTTTTAAAATGACCCTCCGGGCATAATCCCTTTCGGAAAAAATACCCAGGAAATTGTCCCCGTCAACTACGACCAGGGCGCCTACATTTTTTTCAACAAGAACAGTTAATGCGTGGTAAACTGTATCATTTGGATTAATGGCGTGAACTGCGTGGCCTTTGGCCTGCAGGATATTTCTAACTCTTCCTCCCATGGCAAGCCTGATTTTTTGTTAAGAAAAGGATTACTACTACTATTATTCGTTACTATAAATTAAACCATTCTAGCAGAAATAACAAATATTGATATTTTATATAAATATGTGCTTGATTCGCTTATTACAAATAAAAATGCCCGCTTGTTCATTTGAAGCGGGCATTTTTATAATTATTCTGATCTAATATTTAATCTTCCAAGCTGGTAGCGCCTGAAACACTGGCCGGTTCCGTTTGATGCAAATCAAACACCAGGATTTCATTATGACCTTTCTTCAGCCAAGGTGCGGGGCAATACAGCCTTTTCTGCGGACCAATTTCCCAATAACGACCCAAGTTATGACCATTTACCCAAACCACGCCTTTCTTATAATTTGACATATCTATATAAGTGTCAGCCACTTGATCCAGTTCAAATGAACCTTTGAAGTATTGACCCGGCTTATCTTTTTCAGGTCGAGACGGGCTGAGACGTTCGATACTAGCTTCGTCCATCGGCAAACCGTACACTTCCCAATTCATCAAGGTCATGCCGTTTAGGGTTACCCTATCCGTAATACCCTTCCTATCGATCAGGTGCTCAGCAAAGTTAATCCTACCCATACCTTCAACGAAAATTTCCAATATAGGGTTCATCACGTCGGATTTCGGCAATTGAATGGTGTTTTCACCTAACCTACGGTCGATTTTACCAACGTATTTACCATTTAAATAAACGGTGGCATAATCGTGTAAATCGGTAATGCGTAACCGTCCGCTATGATGACCGATTAATTTCGTTTTATATAGCATAAAGCCATAATCTTGGCCGTATGCTTCAAAGGGTTTCGGTTGCACCGAGGCTACCGGGGTCGGTAAATGTTCCCAAATACTGCTATAAGTTTCCATTTTAACCGGGGCTATAGTAGTGGTTGGAATAGCTTCGGGAATTGCAGGCAATTTTTTTCCTTTAGGCAGATATGAAGCGATTAAATCACGCAAAGCCGTATATTTTTTAGTGACCCTGCCCTGTTCATTAATCGGCGCATCATAATCGTAACTCGTAATATCGGGTTCATATCCTTTGCCACCGGAGTTCGCACCCGCGGTATAACCGAAGTTAGTACCCCCGTGAATTACGTAGAAGTTAAAAGATCTTTTATGATCCATCAGGTATTTAATCTCCTTAACGATACCTTCTACACTGGGTTTGGCAAATTTCTCTCCCCAGTGCGTTAACCAACCCGGGTAAGATTCACTACTAAATGCAGGTACGTTAGGATTTTGGCGTTCAGCAGCGGCAAAGGCGCCGTCGCTACCACCACTGTCTAAGCCGATGGCGGCGCCGGCTACTGTCCCGGCCTCCAACATGTAAGCTGTTGGGCCATCCGCGGTATAGTAAGGTACATCGATACCATTTTCATCCCAGAGGGACTTTAGTTTATATAAGTAGTTTTTATCATTACCATAGCTACCGTATTCATTTTCAATTTGAACCATTACAATCGGGCCGCCCTTGGTAATTTGCAAGTCCCTAACCTCGTTTGCCAAGGCCTTGATATAGCGTTCGGTTGCAGCGATGTACCTTGGATCCATACAACGCACCTTGATGTCGGGAATACGCAACAGGTATGGTGGTAAGCCGCCAAACTCCCATTCGGCGCAAACATATGGTCCCGGGCGAAGCATGACCCACATACCTTCCTCCTGGCAAATTTTGATAAACTCCGCAATGTTGTGATTCCCGGTTTTGAAATCAAATTGTCCTTCAACCGGTTCATGGTAGTTCCAGAAGATGTAAGCCGCGATGGTATTACACCCCATGGCTTTAGCCATTTGAATACGGTGTCTCCAATATTCGCGGGGAATCCTCGCGGGGTGCATTTCCCCGCTGATAACTTGGATAGGTTTGCCATCCAGTAAGAAATCGTGTTGACCTAGGGTAAAGGTATGCTGTTGTTCACTGATGTTGCTCTTCTTCTGAGCTTGGGCCGCAGGATGCATCATGATGCTAAGTGCCATGCAGCTTCCCAATAAAATTTTTCTCATTAGCTATGCTTGGTGTGTTAGTCAGGTTGTAAACTTAAACAAATATTTTGCTGTAAACTGATAGTATTTTAATTAAAAAGAGTGTTTGTTTAACATTTAAAATATTGAATTTGATGTTTGTAACAACCAGGTTAAATATATCAAAATAAACTTAGCGATCGGTATTTTAGATGTTCACTTTATGGATATCATAGCATTTAAATAAAAATCCCTTGCTAAATTCGGCAAGGGATTTTTTCATTTTAACTTGTAAAAAGCTTCTTATAAATTTTGTTTCTTCATCTCGTTTACCGCGAAATCTGCCGCGCGGGCTGTCAAAGCCATGTAGGTAACCGAAGGGTTTTGACATGCAGATGAAGCCATGCAAGCGCCGTCGGTAATAAATACATTCTTGGCAGCATGCATTTGGTTATTACCATTCAAAACCGAAGTTTTGGGGTCTTTTCCCATACGGGCCGTACCCATTTCGTGGATGCAATGACCCGGGGGCGGCATTCCATCACCTCCAGAAACGTTTTTCAGACCGGATTTCTCCAGCATTTCGATGGCGCTGTCTAACATGTCTTTCCTCATCGCGAGTTCATTTTCTTTAAACTCGCAATCAATATCCAATGTCGGTAAGCCGTATTTATCTTTTTTATCCTTATTGAGTGTTACCTTGTTTTCATAGTAAGGTAAATGTTCACCCCAGGCACCGAGACCCATCGTCCATTTATTGGCTTGGGTTTGTTGGAATTTAAATTCTGCACCGATGCCGTCGAACGTTAAGCCGCGCCCCCTCGAAGCACCGCCCTGGTAACCGAAACCACGTACGTAATCGCTTCTTTTAGTCTTCTCGTCAATATTCCGGAAGCGGGGCACGTAAACCCCATTCGGCCTACGACCGGGACCGTAATACTGGTCCTCAAATCCTTCGAACTCACCGCTGGCTCCCACACCGAAATGGTGATCCATCAGGTTATGACCAACTTGTTCGCTATCATTTCCAAAACCGTTCTGGAAACGGTTAGAGACTGAGTTTAACAGGATAAAAGTTGTACCCAAGGTAGAAGCATTTAAGAAGATGATCTTCGCAAAATACTCGATTACTTCTCGGGTTTCGCTATCCATGATGCGAACACCTTTTGCCTTTTGAGTTTGATCATCGTATAGAATTTCAAGCACGATAGAATGCGGTCTAAGCGTCATATTACCCGTTTTGGCTGCCGCGGGTAATGTTACACCGTTACTACTAAAATACCCGGTAAAAGGGCAACCGCGGGCACAGAGATCCCGGTATTGGCATTTCCGGTGATCAATGGCCTTTGTGGCGTGGGCAACGCGACCAATGGTCATGATCCGGTCGTTAAATACTTCTTTAAATCTTCCGGCAACGTGTTTCTCCAGGCAATTCATTTCCATAGGTGGCAGGAAATGTCCGTCAGGTAATTGTTTCAATCCTTCCGGTTGCCCGCTGATACCTGCAAATTTCTCCACGTATGTATACCAGGGCTCAATGTCTTTATATCTTATGGGCCAATCAACGCCATGCCCGTCCTTGGCATTCGCTTCGAAGTCGATATCGCTCCAGCGGTAGCACTGGCGCCCCCACATCAGGGAGCGTCCGCCAACGTGGTAACCGCGTAACCAGTTAAAAGGTTTAACCTGGTTGTAAGGGTTTTCGAGATCGTTGACCCAATGTTGTTGGGTTGCTTCGTCGAAAGCATAGCATTGGCTTTGGATCGGGTATTGCTCCCGCATTTCCTTCGTACTGTGCAAGCGGTGCTCAAACTCCCAGGGGTTCATCATGGCTGTTGTATAACCTTCTCCATGAACGATATTCCTGCCCCTTTCTAAAACCAATGTTTTGAGTCCCTTTTCGCAAAGCTCCTTAGCAGCCCAACCGCCGCTGATACCTGAACCTACGACGATGGCATCATATGTATTTTGTTCTTTAGCCTTTATATTCAGATTCATAATTATGATAGTTTAACAATGCAAAATCCCCGTCGCATGCACCAGTATTTGGATGATAGCAGCCGACGAGGATTTTATATGCTTCGTGATACTTAAGAATCAAATTAAATATTTCCTTTCTTCATTTCTTTTACGGCATAATCAACAGCGCGAGCCGTCAAAGCCATATAAGTTAATGAAGGGTTCACGCAAGATGCGCTGGTCATGGAAGCGCCATCTGTTACGAAGACGTTTTTACATGCATGCATCTGGTTCCATTTATTCAACATGGAAGTTTTAGGATCGTGTCCCATGCGGGCGGTACCCATCTCGTGGATAGCCATTCCTGGCCATGAACCGCGGTCGTAAGTTTTTACATTTTTCAGCCCGGCAGCTTCCAGCATTTCGGCAGCATCGTTGGCCATATCCTTACGCATTTTATGTTCGTTCTCCTTGAATTCCACGTCGAACTTCAACACGGGTTGTCCCCAGGCATCTTTCTTCGAAGTATCCAAGGTTACTTGGTTGCTTTCGTACGGTAAGCACTCCCCGAAACCACCTAAGCCCATGGACCAGTTGCCCGGTTCGGTTAGCATTTCTTTGAAATCTTTACCGACGCCCATTTCCGCAATTCCGCGGCTCCAACCGCTCCTGCTGGCGCCACCTTGGTAGCCAAAACCGCGCAGGTAATCGCGCTTGTCCCCGTTGAGGTTGCGGTAACGGGGGATGTAAATACCATTCGCCCTGCGGCCGAAATAATATTTATCCTCGTAACCCGGCGCTTCACCGGAAGCCCCGGTACGGAAGTGGTGATCCATCAAGTATTTACCCAAAACCCCGCTGTCATTACCGAAACCATTCGGGAAGCGGTTAGAAGTAGAGTTTAATAAAACGAAGGTTGTTCCTAAAGTAGAGCCGTTTACGAAGATTACCTTCGCATAATATTCCGTCATCTCCTTAGAATTTTTGTCGATCACACGTACGCCCGTAGCCTTACCTTTCTGCTCATCGTAAATAATAGAATTCACGATAGAATCCGGTTTCAATGTCAGGTTGCCGGTTTTGCGGGCTGCCGGCAATGTAGAAGACTGCGTGCTAAAATAAGCACCGTAAGGGCAACCGCGGCTACAGAGGTTACGGAATTGGCAATTGGCACGACCTTGTTCCGGGATCGGTTCGGTGATGTTGGCGACGCGCCCCATGGTTACCGTACGACCGTTGAAAGCACCTTCAACCTTGGCTTTCACGTCCTTCTCAACGCAATTGAAATCCATCGGTTTCATGAAAATGCTGTCTGGTAATTGCGGTAAACCTTCCGCGATACCACTGATACCAACCCAACGCTCTACGTATTCGTACCAGGGTTTGATGTCTTTGTAACGGATCGGCCAATCTACTGCAATGCCGTCTTTAAGGTTTGCTTCGAAGTCAAGATCGCTCCAGCGGTAGCTTTGACGCCCCCACATGATAGATTTACCACCCACGATATCGGGACGGTACCAATCGAAGCGTTTCACTTCTTCATAAGGAGAGAGGCTATCGTTGATCCAATATTTTTCATTGTGTTCGCTGTAAGGATAGTCGCGGCTCATATAAGGGTGTGTTTCCCTTTGTTCGACCGTGATGCGGCCCCTATGTTTAAACTGCCAGGGATCCATGGTGGCAGTTTCATAATCTTTTACATGTTCTAATTTCTTACCGCGGTCGAGCATCAAGACTTTGAAGCCCTTCTCGGTAAACTCTTTGGCTGCCCAGCCACCGCTCACACCGGAACCAATCACGATAACATCGTACGTATTTTGTTCCTGCGCCTTTATATTAAGATTCATTTCGTGATAATTTATGCAAGTGTTAAAAAGAAAACCTAGAAAAGAGAGGGTATTACCGTATGGTTATCAGGTAGCCCAAGCTTTATCACCTTTTTTATAAGGAACACAACCATCGTATCTACCGGGTACCTGGACATAGCGTAGTGCCTTGGTAGCGCCCGGCTCAGAAGTAAAGTAACCTAATAATGTCAGTTCTTTCATCAACTGGAAATAGTGCGGGCCGGAGCCTTTCGGTTTATCTTTTTTCTTGTTATAATCGATCCTTTCTTGATCGATGGCAGTCAGCAACTCGGTTTTCTGCCCTGGGGCCAGTTGTACGAATACTTTACCGAATTTTTTATTACTAGCTTCGTCAATTGCTTTCAGACCATCCACGAAAATTTTCTGCGATTTTTCATCGTAGCAATCATTCATCATGGTAATCATAAATTCATCCACTTTCGCTGCTTTAGCGCCCGGGGTATCAGTTTCCGGGATAATGGTTTCACTAATTTCTGCTAAAAGGGAACGCGTTTCCGGAGTTTGTAACGTATAATTTTTCGGACCCGTATTGCAACCCGACAGGGCAGCCATTGTTGAAGCTGAAATGGCAGTTCCCATCAGAATTGCCACGTTTTTAAGGGCGTCTCTCCTATTCATATTAATTGATTTGACCTTTATTGACCTTGAGCATTCAAGATTTTAAAAAAATATGAAAAATCATAATTAAGATTGCGAAAAAATAATTCCGCGGTTGAAATATTGGATAAGTGGTACTAATACCCTGAAGTGTAAGGTAAAGTGACAGATAATTTGAGCCGTTTCATATTACGTGGAAGTTTAACTTGGATAAATGTAATAAAAAACCGGGAGTCTTACACTTTTTTTGTGAAGGACTCCCGGTCGTATCTATTAATAAATAATTTTAGAGGATATATTGGCCTTTACTATCGACCATAATAACAGGTAACTTGTGATGTTTCTCGAAATAATCAAAGCCTTCTTTCAGCTTCACCCAGAACTTTTGAGCATCATTGTCATTTAAAGATTGATTGCCCAGGTAATCCATAGAAGATTGATTACTGAAACGCACGGGAAAAACATGCACCGGGATAAAATCCTGCCCGGCATTTTTCGCGTTAACAGCCAAGATGTATACTTCGTCTATAAACTCATCTGTCAACGGGATACAGCCGATGGTTAAGCAATTTCCATGGATGTAAATTTCCCCGCCGGGTTTCTTTGGATCGCTTAAGATTTTATCGGAATAATTAGGGTAATTAATACCGAGGGAAAGGTGAAAGCTACTGTTGGGATTAAAGTCATTTATATAATAAAACCCTTCCGGCACTTGCCTATCACCTTCTTTCCGCTTAGGGCCCATTTTACCTGATAGCGAGCAAACCCTGTAAGTTTTATATAGTTGGAAAGTATCGGTTACATTATTTTTAACCCAAATTTCCAACTCGCTATCGAGTTTAAACGAGCGGATATACATAAATCTTGCAGGATAGACTAAGCCCTTAGCTGCAAACTCTTTTTTAATTTTTTCTTCTTTTTGACGGTAAGCCTCTCCCACCCTGGGAAATAACTTTTGGTTCTCAAGAAATGATTGCTGCGCATCCGCGATACCGGTTCCTAAAAAGAACAAGGCGGCCACGATAAAAAAATGCTTCATGTTTGAATTGTCCCGGTTAGTTATCTTAAATTTCTATAGGCAAGGTAAAATAATAGAATCGCCAATACCAAATACACGATCACCCCTACTTTTCTACCTGCCAATTTCAAAATATAATGCGGATTTCCCCTATAAACAAGAAATGCCGTAACTAATTGAAAAACTCCTGCCAATAAAAATAAATATCCATACAACGTTTGCGTATTCATACTGCTATCGATTCTTCGCAAATTTATCGAAATTTTGATAAGCTAGGTACAGAATCCTAAGCAAATAACGATTTTTATGGTAAAAATCGTATGGAGAACCGGCGTAATAATACCGACGAACCGCTGTTTCCCGTAGAATTTATGCATATTTGGATCCTGATAGATCCATCACACTTTCCTAAATTCTTTAACAATTCAATCTCTTTCCAATCACCTGGAGCCCTTTCAATATATTTAGATAATAATTTTTTATTTAAATATATATGTACAATTATGTATGTGCTGGATCGGTCAACATCCCCATTTTTGCAGCTGATTGAAATTGCCACCCGGCTAGAGTTTCCCGGTATTTGCAATGCTTCGGTGCGTAAACTGGAATTACAAACCGCGCCAGCACGTAGTACGCAATAATATTCCGATGGATGATCTCCTGGAATAAGTGCAGCAGGTTCTGCAATGATATAGGGAACTTCCATCCATGAAATCCCGGATAAGAAGTAACGGCTTCCCGCGACGAATTGAGCGGTATAGAAATGCCGTGCATGAGTGGTAGAACCGGGATCGACTTTTCTGTGTAAACAGGAAATCAAGACAATACAGCCCCCGATTTGCCTTTTTAAACCGGGTTTACAAGTATTAAAATCCAACAAAATAGCACTTCCTGGACTATTTTCCTTATAAATGACTGCTTGCCAGCTTTGACCGAGTTGATCCAAGTAACAAGTTCCATCAATAATATCCCTGCCTGGGCTTAATACCTGTAACAATTCGTCACCGTTCGCGCCGATAATTTTGCAGATGAAAGTATTGGTTTCTTCCGGCGGTATTTGCAATTTGAATTTGCACACATTCCCAGGAACTGTTTCCGTGGGAATAAAGCTGTACCCGACTGAATATGTTAACATGACAGATTGGTTTGAAGATTGGTTTCGTGAAGTTTTTGGAACATCGCATGTAAGGTTCCTTGTAAATTTAGGGAGCTTGCCTGCAAGTGTGGATCAGTAGCAAGTTTTATGGAATTGGAATATATTTCAATATATTGTGGGTTCGGGAATTGAATTTTAACAATCTGTATTGACAAAATCTTTCTATGTCTGGGGGAAACTCATTTTTAACAAATGTATCCAAGGGGGCGTTTCGCTCTTTATTCGGCGCCAAAAGGAAACGTAAAGGCATTAGCTTTTGGCAAGAAAAGCGCTTGAAGCATTTACCTAATGATCAATTGCATAGCTTCAATATTTACGGGGGAAAATTTTACTTTACCCGCCCTTACGAGTTCATGCATTCGTTTGAAGAATTAATTACTACGGGTATATATAAATTTGATGCGGGACACCAGCGCCCGTTTATAATTGATTGCGGCGCTAATATAGGCTTGAGCGTCGTTTATTTTAAGCACTTATATCCCGGCGCAGAAATAATTGCATTTGAGCCCGATGAGCGAAATAAGCAAACCTTGGCCCGTAATGTTGAGAGTTTCAAGTTAGCTGATGTACAGTTGGAAGCGAAAGCTATTTGGATAAATAATGATTCTATATCGTTTGAATCATCCGGCGGACAAGGCAGTAAGATCGGTGAAGCCGGCGCCAAGGAAGATACGGTACAGATTTCCTGCCAGCGGTTGAAAGATCTACTTGATCGCAGGATTGATCTATTAAAAATCGATATTGAAGGAGCTGAGTATGAAGTAATGAAAGATTGCGCAGGCAGTTTACAAAATGTACAGCATCTTTTTGTCGAATATCATGGTGATATACGTGAGCATCACAAGTTAACCGAAATTTTAACTATAATCGAGGAAGCAGGATTTATGTACTTGTTGCAGGAAGCAGCCAATAATGTACCACATCCTTTCATTATGGAGAAACAAGCGGAGAGCTTCGATCAGCAGCTCAATATCTTCGCTTTCAGAGCTTGATCTTACTTAAAATATAATATGAAAAAGGGAACAGCGTTATCAATAACCTGTTCCCTTTTTAGTATTTTATTTATTCACCGCGGTTGGAGTAAATGGGCAGAAAAGAATTTCTGCCCAAGATTATTAACTCATCAAATCTGCAATGAAAAAATTACTAATTCTGTTTTAAGCCACCACCGCTTCTATCGATTTGGGTTTGTGGGATCGGCATTACTTCGTCGCTAGCATCGAAAGTAATTCCTAAGAAAGAAGACAAGATAGAACCTTCAAATGCGGAATAGCTTTCTATTACTTGCTTAGCGATACCCCAACGTACCAAGTCAAAATAACGGTGACCTTCCAATGCGAGTTCCAACCTTCTTTCGAAGTGAATCGCGTTCATAGCATATTCTTTTGTCGGGAAATCAGTGTATTGACCTACATTATAAGCGGCAGCAGGGGAACCATTTACGGATACACCTGGTAAATGGGAAGCCCTTTCCCTAATTAAGTTTACTAGGCGCTTTGCTTCATCGAGGTCATTTGCATCAGCGGCACACTCTGCGGCCATCAGGTAAACATCGGCTAAACGGATGATGTTTACATTTAAACCGGTTACATAATTGGCACCGGAAACTGAATTGGCTGCAAATTCCGTTTCGAAGATCGTGTGTTTGCCAGCAACAAATGGTCCGGCATATGATGGGTCACGGATCCAAGCATCGCCCGGCATAACACCCCAATCTTTGTATGGAACGCCCCTACGACCTACCGTGTAATCTAAACGGGGATCGAAAGCAATTGTTTGATTTAATGCATAGTTTTCTTTCGCGGTACCTGTTAACCCGAAATCGGATTTGTAAGGGTTGGTGCGATAGCTATTATCCAAGAAAGGCAAACCGTTTGCATCTACCCTGAACGAGTTAACAAGGTCAAATGTAGGTTGGAAGAAACCGCAGCAGTTTACTGGTGCGCTACCATAAAATCCGGCTAGCATATCTCCCACATTGGCGTTATCACCGCTACCATCAGGGTTTATTGTATGTTGTACGGCGAAGATAGACTCGGGTCCATTTTCTGTTGCGATTTTGAAATTATCATCAAAATCCAAAGTCTCGATGGAAGGTCTAGAAGCTATAACATCATTAAACAGCGGTAAGGCTTCACTTTGACGGTTCAAGTATAATAATACTTTACCCAGGTAAGCTTTAGCGGCGATGTTATCCGGGCGACCGATATCACCTTGTGGATGTGTTGCAGGTAAATTATCGACAGCAAATTTAAAATCTGCTTCAATCATCGGGTAAACGTCCCCTTCGTTTGATTTGGTAATCGCTTCCGTAGTTGACGTGTTCTCATCAATGTAAGGAACATTTTTGAACAACCTGCGTAAGAAGAAATAATAGTGCCCCCTTAAGAACCTTGCTTCCGCTTCTACTTCCTTAGCCCTCTCGGCTGTGAACTTAGCGCCGGAGCCATTTTGAACAGCATTCAACAAGAACAAGGTGGTGTTACAACGCGCGATACCTTCGTAACAACGTGTCCACATCACTTCCAAGTTATCATTGGTACTGGTTACCTGGTGAAGCTCGATCTGGTTCATGTTAGGTTGGTCACTGTTCACACTACCTTTATGTGCGTTATCAGCGCCTACTTCCCCGAAAAGCCATTGGCTGGGTGCAGAAGCATAGTTACCCCATGTTCCATCCAAATTGCCGTTCAATAATCCGTAAGCACCGATCAAGGTAGCTTCACAGCCCTCAACGGTTTGCATTTGATCGGTGACCAATTGCCCTTGAGGTGTTTTTTCTAAGAAACTTCTGCTGCAAGAACCGAATGTTCCGACCGCGACAAAAGCTGCAATATATATAACTAATTTTCTTTTCATTTTAATTAACTTTTAAGTTAGAAACCTGCACTGATACCGAAAAGGAATTGTCTGCTCAACGGATATACACCAAAGTCTACACCCAAAGCCGGATAGTCACTCGGAGTTTGAGTTACCTCTGGATCTATACCTGTGTAGTTAGTGATTGTAAATACGTTGGTAGCCGTAAAGTAAGCTCTCAAGTTTTTGATCCTACCACCTAACCATTTCTCAGTTGGGAAAGTATAACCGATTTGAATGTTTTTCAAACGGAGATAGCTACCATCTTGAATATAATAGCTTGATGAAGCGTATTCATAATCGTTAGATGTCCTGATAGGAGCAGGTGTGGTATTGCTAGGATTAGTAGCGCTAAAAGCTTTCAACATACGGGTAGAAGCTGCCCCATCGAAAGAACCGAAGTCAGTATAATACCTGGTTGCTTCGAAAATTTGGTTGCCTTGTACACCGTTGAAGAACATACTTAAATCAAAATTCTTATACCTAGCGTTAATGTTTAATGAATAAAGAAAATCAGGGTGAGGACTACCGATTACGGTTCTGTCATCCGGTGTAATTACACCATCAGGTTTACCATCAGGGCCGGAAATATCTTTATATTTCAAACCACCTACGCGGGCACCTTCATAAGAAGGACTATTCGCTACGTCATCGGCATTTTGGTAAATACCGGCTGTTTGATAACCGTAGAATGCACCGAATGGACTCCCTGGTTTCAGTATCGTTGTAGTCAAGCTTCTGAAGTTACCATAAGTTTGTTGCGTAACTGAAGGAGCTAAAGCTTCAACGGTATTTATATTGCGGGAGAAGTTCGCACCGAGGTCGAATTGGAATGCTTTGTTATCGGCAAAACCGTAGTGGTAATTCAACGCGATTTCAAAACCGGTATTTTTCATCGTACCTACGTTTTGATAAGGGGAATTACCCATACCTACCGCTGCTGCCGGTAAAGGAACTTTGAACAGCATATCTGTTGTTTTCCTGTTATACCAGTCCAATGTACCATCGAAACTACCGTTAGCAATGGTGAAGTCTAAACCGATGTTAGTCGATTTCAACTGTTCCCATTTAATAGCCGGGTTATCATAATCGGAAACCCAGAAGCCGGAACTTAACGCCTTACCATCAACGATCGGGTAATTAGCCCTTGCGATTGTTGTTTGGTGACGTCTCAAGTATTGGAAGTTCGGGATTCTTTGGTTACCCGTAATACCGTAACCTGCACGGAGTTTCAAGTCGGTAAGCCAGCTAACATCCTGCATGAAACTTTCCTTGGAGATCCTCCAAGCAACGCTCGCCGCAGGGAAATTCGCATATTTATTTTCCGGTCCGAAGTTAGAAGAACCATCCCTTCTTAATGTGGCGCTCACCAAGTAGCGATCCATGAAGGAATAATCTACTTTACCGAAAACGGAGAATAAGGAACTTACGCCACCGTTACTGGTGTTGGAGATATTACCGCTACCTGCATCCAGGTAATAGTAATCCAAGTTACCCAGGATGAAGTAACCGTTTCTGCCAGCACTTAAATAACGGCTTTTTTGGTTGATGGCTTCAATACCTCCTAAAATATTCAAGGAATGATCTCCTTTTTCATATTTATAATTCAAGGTATTCGTCCAAGTCCATTCTTTATTATAGCCCTGGTACTCGCTCATACCATCTTGTGTACCACCTTCAGAAAACTCCAGGTTAGGGTAAGTAAAACTTACACCACCGTAGTTTTCATAGCGCATACCGAAAGATGTTCTCGCAGTTAAACCGTCGATGATATCAAGTTCAGCATAAGCATTTCCGAAGAAGAAATTCCGGGTATTTTTGTTGTCTTTAGCGCGGTATAACATGGCAACCGGGTTTTGACCGTTACCAAGTTTATCACCTTTACTTCCCGCGAAGTTACCCATGATATCATATACCGGGATGATGGTAGGAATCCTGTAGGCAAAACCGAAAGGACTACCTTCACCGATATAATCACCGGGAGTATTATTGTTTACCCCTGAACCGTAGAACTCCTCGTAGCTGTATGTCATATTTTCACCAATCCTGAACCTGTTATTCCAGAAACTGAAACGGGTATTGGAACGGATATTATACCTAGAGTAGCCGGTGTATTTGGCGATACCTTCCTGGTCAAAATAGCCACCGGATATAGAATACACGGCGTTTTCATCACCACCGTTAATACCGAGTTGGTAACTTTGAATCGGGGCATTTTGGGTCATTTCATCGAACCAGTTAGTACCTTTTTGATTGGCCTTCGTGATTTGATAGAATGTCTGTGAATTTTTCGGTGTATAATTATACTTGGAAGGATCAGCATCGGCTGCTGTAACATTCTGACCGGTAGCGCTACCTGCTAACAAGTATTCCGGTAAAGTCGGGTTATTAGGATCTAAACCGTAGTTTGTACCCGTTGTAGCCTCTTGACCGGGAGCCTTGGCAGGATCGCCCGTATTTCTGAATGCATCAAATAAATAGTTTGCATACTGTGTAGGATTCATCATGTCCGGGAAGCGGCTACGCACCGGGTTTTGAGAACCGTAGTACATATCCAGGTTAACGCGGGCTTGCCCCGGTTTACCTCTCTTCGTGGTGATGATCACAACACCGTTATTCGCACGTGAACCGTAGATAGAAGCGGCAGAAGCATCTTTCAGGATCTGCATGGTTTCGATATCCGCGCTGTTCAACCAGCTTAATTTACCCTCGTAAGGTACCCCGTCGATTACATACAAAGGATCGTTATTGTTGATCGTACTGTAACCGCGGATACGGATGATAGGTGTTGCACCCGGGGCGCCATCCGTTACGATTTGCACACCGGTAGCTTTACCTTGCAAGGCTTCGGTAGGGCTCGCAACGGGTTGGCGTTTCATTTGATCTACGCTAACAACCGCTACGGCGCCTGTCAAGTCTTTTACTTTCTGGGAAGAATAACCCGTAACAACGACCTCGTCCAAGGTGCTGTTGGAATTATCCAACACGATATTATAAGTAGTTTTACCAGCTACCACGGTCACCTCTTGCGCAGCGTAACCGATCGAGCTGATCATTAAAACATCATTTACTTTTGCCTTGATGCTGAAAGCACCTTTTTCATCGGCAATTACCCCCCTGCTGGTGCCTTTAACTTGAATGGCGGCGCCAATTACAGGTTGATTGTCTTTTCCTACCACGGTACCCGTGATAGTCATTTCTTGTGGATTTGATGAGTAAAAACTAGCCGCGCTCACTGCTAACGGTTCCAAATTGGCTGTAGCATAGGTATTTGCGTGGGCAAGCGAACTAGTTGCAAGGATAGCGAAGCTATGCAAAAAGGATAATCTTATTGCCGATTTTACAACAGCAATACGTCGCTCTTTTTTCATATTTTTGAAGAGTTATGGTTCTTAAATGTTTTGAACTGTACATCATGAACCGGTCTTGTACCGGTGAAGAACGATTATACTGACAATACCCCCATACCGCCAGTTTTTTGCATACTAAGTCTCAATTCTAATCATAATTAGTTTTTTAATAAGTGGAATTTATTTGTTTCGTAAAATTATATCCATATCAATTATTGGTTTATAATTTATCTATATATCTATTTATGAAACTATTGATTGATTAAAATCTGATGAGAATTTCCAGTATTTTTTAGCATACATTACCCCCTTCACTCTAATTGTTTAGGTGATAATAGGCAAAACAAAACCAGGGCAATGAATTCCATTGCCTTTAAGTGTACGTGTGTCGTTTCAATAGCTACAATGCGCTAATTTTTAATGACAACACAGTAATAGTGGAAGTTAATTCGGATTTGGAATGCAATACATCGTCCGAATAGATTCTGGTAAATTCTTCATAACGTGTTTCAATAAATATCAGTCCTTCATTTGTCGTGTTAAATCGGGTCTCCAATCAAAACATTTCCTTATTTAAGCTACCAAATTTTAATGCTTACAACAATATCTATATAACACTAACGCTAAATTAAATTTACATGTTCATTTTAACAAATCCAAACAAAAAGTTAAAAGTTTGTTGAAATTTAGATGTTTATCAAAAAAAAGGTACTTATTGTAAAAAATACATAAAGTGAATATACGATAAGTATATGTTAATTATATACATCTCAATCGTGGCAAATTTATCTTTGCGTGTAATTCACACTAAGTAAGGCGGTTTTGCCACTCCCCCAGTTCGTGTCCTTATTACATTAAGAGGTGTTATAAAGGGAAATCTAAATGCTTAGACAGCTTTTTAATTAATTATAATAATTTAAGCCCAAAAAAAATCCCACCCGTTGCCAGGTGGGATCATCCATATGCTAAGCATCATTTGGATTTTGTTGTATAGAACTGTTCTAGTGTATGATTGCTATAAATTACCCCTCAAGGCTTGCTCTCTCTCGATCGACTCGAAGAGGGCTTTAAAGTTCCCCTTCCCGAAAGATTGTGCCCCTTTCCTCTGGATGATCTCGAAGAAAACGGTCGGCCGATCCTGGATAGGCTTCGTGAAAATCTGCAATAAATAACCTTCGTCATCCCGGTCTACCAATATTCCCAAGTCTTGCAATGGCTTTATATCTTCATCGATAGAGCCCACCCTTTCTAATAACGTTTCATAATAAGAGGATGGAACGCTTAGGAATTCAACACCCCTGCGTTGCAATTCGCCCACGGTATTAATGATGTCATTGGTAGCGATGGCTACGTGCTGTACTCCGGGACCACCGTAAAAATCCAGGTATTCCTCGATTTGAGATTTTTTCTTCCCTTCGGCCGGTTCGTTGATCGGGAATTTGACGCGCCCATTGCCGTTACTCATTACTTTACTCATCAGCGCCGAGTACTCCGTGGAGATATCCTGGTCATCGAAACTGATCAGGTTGCGGAAGCCCATGGTTTGTTCATAAAAGTTAACCCAGGTGTTCATCTCGTTCCAACCCACGTTACCCACGCAGTGATCAACATGTAACAGACCGGTATCAGCTGGTTGATAAGAAGGTTTCCACTCCTTGTAACCGGGTAAAAAAGCCCCCTTGTAATTTTTCCTTTCAATGAACAGGTGCACCGTATCGCCGTATGTATGGATACCGCTTTTAACGATTTCACCCGATTCATCTTTTTCAACTACCGGTTCCAGGTAAGCCTTGGCTCCCCTTTTGGTTGTTTCTTCAAATGCGCTGCGTGCATCGTCAACCCAAAGGGCTAGAACTTTTACGCCATCGCCATGTTTCGCGATATGTTCCGCGATTTCATTACCGGGTTGCAATGGTGTGGTGAATACGAAGCGGATTTTATTTTGAACCAATACGTAGGAAGCACGATCCCTTACGCCGGTTTCAGGGCCGGCATATGCGACAGATTGAAAGCCGAAGGCCGTTTTATAATAATGCGCTGCTTGCTTCGCATTACCTACGTAAAATTCGATGTAATCTGTACCATTTAATGGTAAAAAATCGGCGCCAACTTTCTTGGCTTCTTCTACTGCAGTGTTCATCATGTTAAATTTTTTGTTGTAATGGTTTGTTAATGGTTGGTATTTGATGCTACGATACTATTTTTAAACTGGATAAATGTTTATTGATAAAGTCTATCTCGCCCGGTTCTAACTTGATCTGCGCTGCTTTTGCATTTTGAATCGCTTGGTTGGCATCCCTTGCCCCTGCCAGTGCAACGGTTATACCGGGATAGTCTATTGTCCAACGCAATACCAGCTGTGCGAGCGTTGCATTTTTCATGGCTGCCATCGGCCGCAATTGATCTAGGAAAGTATTAATAGATTCGATGTTCGCGGGCTGGTAGAATTTGGTAGTTGGACGGTGATCTCCCGGTTTGAATACATGTCCCGGTTTAATTTTCCCGGTAAGGATACCTCTCTGCAAGGGGCTGTATGCCAAAATGCTTTTTCCACTACCCTTACAATAGGGCAATATTTCTGTATCAATACTCCTTTCTACCATGCTGAAAGGCACCTGGTTAGAAACGATATCTACCACGGCATCGGCTGCTTTTACTTGGGCTACATCGTAATTACAAACACCGGCCGCCCTGATTTTACCTTGTTCTTTCAGCCTTAAAACCGCTTCGAAGGTTTCATCGATTGGCGTGGTATTATCCGGCCAATGAATTTGATATAGATCGATATAATCGGTGCGCAAACGTTTTAAACTGTTTTCACATTCACGGATCACGCTTTCCTTGCCTGCATATTTATAAATCTTGATGGCTTTGCCGCTGTTATCTTCACTATCGAACGCGAATTGTCCTTTGCTTCCTTCCCAGGTCATACCGAATTTTGTCAAGATTTGTACCTTGTCACGGGATATACCGCTTAAAGCTTCACCCACGATTTCCTCGCTTCTTCCTTGCCCGTAAATCGGCGCTGTATCGATCGATGTGACACCTTCTTCCATGGAGGCATGTATGGCCGCGATGGCATCTTTATGCTCTGCGCCGCCCCACATCCAACCGCCAATTGCCCAAGCTCCAAACGCAATTGCTGATACTTTTACATCGCTATTTCCCAAATTTCTTATTTCCATAATTCTTACTTTATCCGTTATAAATAATAGGTTTCGTGGAATTTATAACGACAAACTTTCAAGGCTATTATTCAGCCCAGCTCATAACGTAATTACCATCTTCAATATCTAGGGCCTCGCGGGTTATTTGCAAGGGATGGAAAGTGTCTACCATTACGGCCAATTCTTTTGTTTCCCTGGCGCCGATACTTTTTTCAACGGCCCCGGGGTGCGGCCCATGGGGAATCCCAGCGGGGTGCAGCGTAATCATTCCCCTCGTAACATGTTTACGGCTCATGAAATCACCATCTACATAATACAAGACCTCGTCGCTGTCAATATTACTGTGATTGTACGGTGCAGGAATTGCCTGCGGGTGGTAATCGAATAAGCGCGGGCAGAAGGAACAGACCACGAAGTTGTTCCCCTCAAATGTTTGGTGCACCGGCGGCGGTTGGTGTACCCGCCCCGTGATGGGCTCAAAATCGTGTATTGAGAATGCAAATGGATATTCATAACCGTCCCAACCCACCACATCGAATGGATGATGTGCGTAATGGATCGGGTACATAATCCCCTTCTTTTTTATCTTGATCAGGAAATCTCCTTTCTCATCGATCGTTTCCAGGTTTTGTGGTTGGCGGATATCCCTTTCACAATAAGGGGCATGTTCTAACAGTTGCCCGTATTTACTCAGGTAGCGCTTCGGGTAACGGATCGGGGAAAAGGACTCCACGATAAACAACCGGTTCTGATCATTCTCAAATTCTACTTGGTAAATCGTCCCCCTCGGAATCACCAGGTAATCGCCGTAACCAAATTTCAATTGGCCGTACTGTGTATGTAATATGCCGGAGCCTTCGTGTATGAAAATCATCTCATCCGCATCGGCATTTTTGTAAAAATAATCCTTCATACTTTGTTTCGGCGCCGCCAAAACTATATGGCAATCATTATTCACTAATACAGGTTTCCGGCTCTCCAGGAAGTCATCCATGGGCTTAATCTTGAACCCTTCGAAGCTCCTATGCGACAACATTTTTTCTTCGGCAACATTTGGCGCTACGCTGTACGGGGTATCAACTTTCATGATCTCCGTTGGAGGGTGGCAATGATAAAGTAAGGAGTAATTCGATGAGAATCCTTCGGTGGAAAATAATTGTTCGGAGTACAAACCACCGTCGGCCTTACGAAATTGCGTATGGCGTTTATGCGGTATTTCTCCCAATTTGTGATAATGTGGCATAATGGGTTGAAATATTGATTGACAATTACTTATTCTTCAGAATAAGCGCTCGCGTTTCCAATAAAATATTAACAAGTAAAATACTTGGCTGGTTGAGCCAAATGCAATTAATCATTACATAATAGACGAATCCATGGCAAGTGTTGCCATGAGGAAGTAGTAATTGAGCTGATTCGTATTATATTTTTCTAACAAATGCATCTAAATGCTTCAGAATGATTGCTCTAAAATTAAGGATTAATATTGAATTTCAAAGAAACGGGCACAACATTTTTTAAAAAAATTCAAGCGGGCGGTAAAGCATATTAAAATATCCAAGCATAGTACTTTATTCATATTGTAATATTTCCATGCGTTGCTCAATTGATTTTTATGTATTATTCATATTAGAAGTTTTAATGTAAAACCCGGTAAAGTTTATATTGTGAAATATTTTTTCTCCTGCTTGGCAACTACCCTTTTCCTGAACTTATATACACTAAGTGCACAAAGACTGCAATTAGATTCCAAACAAGGAACATTTATCCTGGATAAGAGTGGTAAGATATCCTATTTCGGTCCCGCTAGCCGGTCGCTGGATAATAACTTGTTGCATAAAGATTCTTCCTCTTATTTATTACAAATCAAGCGGTTTTCTTCTAATGAGATGGAAAAACCAACCAGTTTGAATTGGAAGAAAAAGAATGGTAAATGGAAAGCTGTTTTCCATTTTAATGAAAATTTCGTGGAGCTCACTTTTGAAGAAAAGGATGGCTATTTAACCGCGGAAGCAACCGCGGTTAAAGATCCGGGAAAGATCGAGTTACTAGAATGGGGGAAAATTTATACTCCTATTTCCGATAGCGTGGGACAATCTTTGGGTGTGGCTTACAACTCGGAATTTGCCATTGGAATCCTTGGTTTAAACCTGAAAAGCCAGGGCGGCTTTGAAATTAATCACCGTGAACGATTTGGGAATGCCGCCCAACGCTTTAGTGGCGGAACCGTACTGCAAGGCTTCACGCGGAACCGGGGTCTTCCCAGGGTTGATAATAACTTTATACAGGAACTTACATTTGCCAGCCCATTGAAGGACGGGGACGCCCGCTTGCAGGGATCTAAATTCGCATTTTACTGCGTGAAAACAAATGACCTATTAAAGATCATTCATACTATCGAAATGAATGAAGGTCTCCCGGTATTGTCCCACGCAGATGGTTGGATTAAAACATCGAAGTATGCTACTTCTTCGAAGTTTATCATGTCGTATGATGTAAATAATATAGATGCCTGCTTAGATCTCGCGGAAAAGGCAGGCATTACTAATGTATACCATCCCGGGATCTTTAAAACATGGGGTACGTTTAAGCTGGATTCATCAAAATTTCCGATGGGTACAAAATCGATCGCGGCGCTCAGCGAAAAAGCGAAAGCCCGCAATATAACCCTCGGGGCACATGCTTTATCCAATTTCATAACCACGAATGATCCGCTGGTTAGCCCTATCCCCCATCCCGATCTCCAGCTAGCGGGAGTTACTGTATTAAAGCAAGATATTGATACTGCCAGCCAAACTATCATACTACGAAACGCTGGCTATATTAAAGCTTATAGCAAGGATAACTATATTCCTACCGGGAAAGAATATAATGTAAACAGGGATAGGGAAATATTCGCGATACGAATTGGGAATGAAATCATAGAATACTCTGATGCCGTGCAACAAGGAAATGATATAGTCTTGTCGGGTTGCAAGCGGGGCGCATTTAATACGGCGGTCGCGGCACATCAAAACGGGGATCGCGCGGGCCGCTTGGCATCCCATGCATACAAGGTATTTTTTGCCAACATCATCCTGCAAGATACCGTTGCCCAAAACTTGGCCCGCTTCTTCAATGAAGCTAAACTAAAAAGAATCAGCTTTGATGGTGTTGAAGGCGGCGTGGCTACCGGGCATAATCGCTATAGTTGCGAAAGGTTCGTGTATGTATTTTTCAGGAACCTGGTCGATAAAAATATAGTAGCTAACTCCAGTGATTTAATGCATTATGCCTGGCATTACTTCTCGAATGAAAGTTGGGGAGAACCATGGTGGGCAAAGAACTTCCGCGAGTCCCAACTCGATCACCGCTTGGCCGTGCAGCAAGAACTTAAAGAAGATTTGATGCCGCGCAAAATGGGCCAGTTTAGCTTAACAAATAAAACCACCCTCAAAGATATTAACTGGCTAATGGGCTTGTGTGCCGGGTATGATTCCGGGGTCGATTTTTATGTCAGCCCCGACTTCGAAAAAATTAACCCCGCGGCAAAGGAAATTCTAAATACTATTAAAAAATGGGAGATTGTACGCAATAAACAAACCTTATCGGGTATCCAGAAGAAGCAATTGCGCGATGTATACACACTGTATAGCCTTAGCGCCGATGCCGATCATCCGCAAATAGAAATCATAGAAACATGGGCCCCGGAACAAGGTAAGCTCCAGCAAGAAGACGACCGAAACACTTTGCCTGTTGATTTACTGGTACGTGGAAGTAATACGATCATATCATTCGATTATCACCATAAACATGTTGTTACAGAGCCCGGTTTACCTACGCATTCAGAATTAAAGTTCTATTCTGTTGCCAAAGAACAGGAACTGATGTTCGCAGCCCGCCTCCCTGTAAATGCGGCCAGCAGTATTTCCGGGTTGTACTTGAAATCCGGCGCCCGGAAAATATCGCTGCCTTTCAAATTAAACCCGGGCGATTATATATTGCTCGATCAAGACCAAATGATGCGTCATTTTGATAAGAATGGCCGTAAACTGGATGAACAGGAAGCTAGCGGTATTTTTGATGTCAAGAAAGGGAACAACTTAATATTGGTAGATTATGATTGGCCATACGAAAAACCTGGCCCTGAAGTCATCATCAACTTTAAGATTAATAAATAAACATTGCTGCTTTCATTTTTTTCACTTTGTCACATTATTGTAATTATAATAATAACTCAGGATAATTTACAAAGGACCTTCTATCCTGTTTTTTATACTAAAACCTATATCTGTATTGATTAATATTGCTTTTGTTGAATTATTTTTAATAAAAGCAACATTTATTTGAAGGATAAAAAATTTTACAAAGTGCTATGAAATTGCAATTATTATTCTAATCTTTGTAATGCAAAAGTCATAACACAGGTGAAATTCTCCTTACATATAAAGCCTCGTCTACACGACCACCCGGTTGTGAACAGAGCTTTTGCAATATCTCCTTCCCGTCGTTCCATCATTACGGCTACGATTATTATTACAACCCCATCCCGGGGTTAAATTTCACATATCGTCCACCGACCAATTTTATTGGTAAGCACAAGCGGGGAAGCCGCAATTGTCTTCTATTGTTAAATTCTCATAATTCATGCAAGTATTAAAATTCGGGGGTACCTCCGTAGGAAGCGCTAAGGCTATAGAACAAGTTTGCAACATCGTACAATCATACCAGAGAAAAGGTAAATTAATCGTCGTAGTATCTGCCATGAGTGGCACTACGGATAAGTTAATTGCTTGCGGAAAGCTGGCAGCTCAAGGTAACGAGACTTATAAAAGTATCTTGAATGAAATAGAAAATGGTCACTTCGAAACGATCCGCTCCCTCTTTCCCATCACGGTACATAGCGGATTGATCAGCCAGGTTAAAAAGCAATTAAACCAATTGGAAAACCTTTGCGACGGTATCTTTCAAGTTGGTGAATTAAGCCGCCGTACCCTCGATAAAATTATGGCATACGGCGAACTAATGTCTTCCTGGATGATTGCCGAAAAACTTCGGCAGATGGGACTAAATGCCATTTGGAAAGATAGCAGGCAATTAATTCAAACCGATTCGCATTTCGGAAGTGCGCAGGTGGATTTTGATATTACAAATGACCAGGTAACTACATACTTCCAACATCAAACGGAGGATTATTTCTTACTGCCGGGTTTCATTGCTTCAAACTCCCAAAAGGAAACTACTACCCTGGGCCGCGGCGGCTCCGATTACACTGCCGCTATCATCGCTGCGGCCCTGGATGCAGGGGTATTAGAGATTTGGACCGATGTTAGCGGTATGATGACAGCAGACCCGAGGTTGGTTTCCCAGGCAATACCCATCCCGAGAATATCATACGAAGAAGCGATGGAACTTTCCCACTTCGGTGCAAAAGTTATTTATCCTCCAACCATACAACCGGTAATGGAAAGGCGGATACCAATCTGGATAAAAAATACTTTCGCACCGGCTGATGAAGGCACACTAATTAAAGACAACGGTGAAAAGCCCTACCCGGTAACCGGTATTTCAGGTATACAAAATATAGCGCTATTGACTTTGGAAGGTAGCGGTATGGTAGGCATTCCCGGGTTTTCCAAGAGGCTTTTCGAAGCTTTACACCGTGAAAAGATCAACGTGATATTGATTACCCAAAGTTCCTCTGAACATTCCATTACCGTTGGTGTGCACGAAGCGGATATTATTAAAGCAAAATCTGCCGTCGACAGCGCTTTCGCTCAAGAAATCTACGATAAAAAGATAGAGCCGCTACTCGTCGAGAGAGATTTGAGTATAGTAGCCGTGGTAGGCGACAATATGAAGAACCATCACAACATGAGCGGTAAACTTTTCGGCGCGCTGGGCAGGAACGCTATCAACGTTAGGGCGATAGCTCAAGGTTCGACCGAGAAAAACATCAGTACCGTTATATCGAAATACGATGTCAAGAAAGCCCTGAATGTTATCCACGAAGTATTCTTCGCAGAACCTTTAAAACAACTCAACGTATTTGTAGTGGGTGTGGGGAATGTTGGAGGTAAATTGCTGGAACAAATACAACAACAAGCAGCTTACCTAAAAACCGAAATGAATTTACAAATCCGGGTGGTGGCCATCGCGAATAGCCGCAAGATGTATTTCAATGAAGACGGCGTGCATTTGGAAGACTGGAAGCAGGCTTTAGATAATGCTGAACCGATGGATATGGAGGCATTTGCGAGCCGTATGGTCAACCTGAACTTAAGGAATAGCGTCTTCGTAGATAATACGGCGAGTCCAGATATTTCGCTTTCTTATGGCCGCTTCTTAGAACATGGTATTTCCGTGGTGACTTGTAATAAGATTGCCTGTTCCGCGGATTATAGTTCGTATAAAAAATTGAAAGACCTTGCTAGGAAGTACAACGTTTCTTTCCTGTTTGAAACGAACGTGGGCGCCGGTTTGCCGGTTATTAATACGCTTAATGACTTAATTAGAAGCGGCGACCGGGTACGGTCAATTGAAGCGGTATTATCCGGCAGCTTGAATTACGTGTTTAACCATTTCGTAGATGGAACTACGTTTAAAGAAGTAGTGAAAGCAGCCCAGGAAGAAGGCTATACCGAACCTGATCCAAGGATCGATTTAAGCGGTAAAGATGTTATGCGTAAAATATTGATACTCGCCCGTGAAAGCGGCGCTAAATTGGAAATGGAGGATATAGAAAACCAGGGTTTCTTGCCTGCAATATTGTTGGAGGCAGCCTCGGTAGATGATTTTTATCACCAGATGGATCAGTATGAAGACCATTTCTCAAATCTTCGCAAAGATGCCGATGCCGAGGGAAAACGGTTAAAATTCGTAGCCACTTACCGCGATGGATCTGCTAAAGTAGGCTTGCAAGCCATCGCGCCTGATCACCCGTTTTATAACCTGCACGGTAAGGATAATATCGTTTTATATACGACGAACCGCTATGCGGATCAACCTTTAATTGTTAAGGGAGCCGGTGCAGGCGCCGATGTTACCGCATCCGGAATTTTTGCCGACGTTATCAAAACGGCGAGTGTAAATTAATTAATCACGTTTACGTATATACGAAATTATAATGAATAGAATAAAGGTATTCTCCCCTGCAACCGTGGCAAATGTAGCATGCGGTTTCGATGTAATTGGCTTGGCTTTAGATAATCCGGGTGATGAAATCGAGATGTGGTTATCAAGTGAACCGGGAATTCGCATCAGGGAAATCCACGGTGCAGATCTTCCCCTGGAGCCTTCGAAAAATGTTTGCGGGGTAGCCTTGCAAGCGCTGGTGAAAAAATTACCGGATCCCTTAAATGCGGGCTTCGAAATGATTATTAAGAAAAATATTCAACCCGGTAGCGGTATCGGTTCCAGCGCTGCTAGCGCCGCGGGAGCAGTAGTGGCAGCTAATATCCTATTGGGAGAACCCTTTCCCAAGAAAAAGCTTGTCCGCTTCGCCATGGAAGGAGAAAGGCTCGCAAGCGGCTCCGCGCATGCAGATAATGTTGCCCCTGCCATTCTCGGTGGTTTTACCTTGGTGAGAAGTTATACGCCCGTGGATATTGTCGGTTTGCCCACACCTCCCGGATTATGGGTTACCGTCATCCACCCCCAGATCGAAGTAAAAACCTCCGATGCCAGGGAAATATTAAAACACAAGGTATTAATGACGGATGCGATTAAGCAATGGGGCAATGTTGCAGCCTTGGTTGCCGGATTATACAGGAACGATTACGGCCTCATCGGCAGATCTTTGGAAGATGTGATCGTGGAACCCGTCAGGAGTATTTTAATCCCGGCTTTCCAGGAGCTTAAAATAAAATGCAAAGAGGCCGGTGCTCTCGGCGGTGGTATTAGCGGTTCCGGCCCATCGGTTTTCATGCTGAGTACAAGCGAAGAAATAGCCAGGAATGTTGCCGATGTTATGAACAATATTTATCAACCCCTCGGATTGGAATATCATATCCATGTTTCCACGGTGAACCAAGAAGGGGTAAAAGTGATTTCACGTTAATAAAACATTATGCAGTACTATAGTTTAAATAATCATGATCATAAAGTTTCTTTCCGGGAAGCTGTAGTGTCGGGATTGGCGCCGGATAAAGGATTGTATTTCCCTGTCAGCATCCCTAAGTTGGAGAAGGATTTCGTGGAAAGATTAGATGAATATGATCCCTTGTATATCGCGAGAAAAGTCATCAGTCCTTTTATAGAAGATGAAATTCCAAGAAATGCTTTACAGCAAATTATTGATGATACCCTCTCCTTTCCTTTTCCCGTTCGGGAAGTAGAACAGGGCATTTACTCATTGGAGCTTTACCATGGCCCAACGCTTGCTTTTAAAGATGTCGGTGCAAAATTTATGGCGGGCTGCCTAGGGTATTTCCGTAAAGATGACAACCGTCCTGTTACCGTGTTGGCGGCAACATCCGGCGATACCGGTGCGGCGGTAGCTCATGGTTTTTACAATGTGCCGGGTGTTAGGGTCGTGATTTTATATCCTTCCGGCAAAGTAAGTAAGGTGCAAGAACAACAATTGACTACTTTGGGAGGAAATGTTACCGCCATCGAGGTTGAAGGTACTTTTGATGATTGTCAACGCCTCGTCAAAACAGCCTTTAATGATACTTCATTGAAAGTATCTTGCTTACTAACCTCCGCTAACTCGATCAACGTGGCACGGTGGTTGCCCCAGATGTTTTATTATTTCATGGCATATAGAAAACTGAAACAGTGGCATAAAGATATCGTGTTCTCCGTCCCGAGTGGAAACTTCGGTAATATTTGCGCGGGGATGATGGCTGCTCAAATGGGCTTGCCGATACAGCATTTTATAGCATCTACAAATATAAACGACACGGTTCCCAGGTTTATGCAATCGGGCAATTATGATCCGCAACCTGCCCAGCCTACTATCTCAAATGCGATGGATGTTGCGGATCCTAGTAATTTCGTTAGGATACTGGAATTATTTGCCCACCGTGAAAAAGCATTGAATGTTCACCTTTCGAGTTATAGTTTTGACGATAGGGAAACATTGTCCGCGATTGAATCGGTGTATAAAAAGTCTAAATACTTAATGGATCCGCATGGAGCCGTCGGATATTTAGGTTTAAAAAAGTATTTGGCCAAGCATCCCCAGCAAGTGGGCGTTTTCTTGGAAACGGCTCACCCTGTTAAATTCATTGATAGTATGCCGGGTACCGTGCAAGATGATATTGATTACCCTGCCCGTTTAAAACAGGCTTTAGGTAAGGAAAAAAAGTCCCTATATATGCAGGGCGATTATATAATGTTCAAAAATTGGTTAACGGGTCAATCCTACGCAGTATAGTGGGTTTGTGAAAATACTGCAAAACTTGGCGTCCTTTCGGCAGGACGCCTTTCTTTTTTAGTGGAAATAATTTAGGTTTGGATTATGAAATGCACTGACTTATTCTTGATAACCTTCGGTTTAGTTACCGGTATGGCCATCAGCTCCTGCTCCAGTCCGGGGGATTCGGCCAAGCACCGGGAACTAAAGGACTCCTTGTACCATTCAGATATCATTGCCCCATATACAGATTCCATCGAGCAATTCCCAAGCCGGCACGACCTGTTGTTTAAAAGGGGATTAATGCTTTTTAATGATCATCCCGATTTTGCCCTTGAAAATTTCGAAGCCGCGTTAAAACTGGATAGCGATAATGTTGATTACCTGGCCGGTGCAGGGGAAGCTGCCCTCGTGATACCAGATTATCCTAAAGCGGTAAATTATTTTGCCATGGCCAATAAATTAGCTCCCGGCTATGCTTACTTGCAATATAAATGGGCCATCGCGCTAATCGAAGATAAACAATACAGTGCTGCTGATAGCGTAGCCATGTATATCCAACAAGATTCCGTTTATGCAGATAAAGGTTATTATTTGCAAGCGCGTATCGCTGAGGACCTGGGAGATACGGCCAGGGCAATACAATTACTCAAGACAGGTATCGATCTCGTTGGAATTAAAGCCGACCATGAAGCGGTACTGGAAATGGGTGACCTGTTGACTAAGAAAAATTCCCTCGAAGCACTGCAATATTACCAATTGGCGTTCAGGCAAGACACTACAGATGCCGAACCTATTGCTGCTATCGGTGATTATTACAGCAGGCAAAAAAATTATGGGGAAGCGTTAAAGGCATACGAAAGAAGTATTTTAATTGATCCTACCCATACCTTTTCATATATAGGTACCGGGGATATCTATATGAAAGAAGGGAAATATCAACAAGCCCTGGAAACCTATCACTTAGCGATCAAGTCGGCGCCTAATGAAGCTCTTGCTTTCTATAAAAGGGGCTTGGCGTATGAAAAGTTAGGCAACAAGGAAGCTGCCGCGGCTGACTTTTTAAAGGCAATTTCCTTCCGCCGGGATTACAAGGAAGCTTCAATGGCCCTTGAGCGGGTTAAACAATAGGAATTTCCCGGTGTTTTAATGCAATCCATATTTATTTTACAATTCAACTTAACAATATGACCGATCAACATACAACTATCATAGCACCGTCATTATTAGCCGCCGATTTTCTTCATTTGGCAGATGCTATACAGATGGTAAACAAAAGCGAGGCCGATTGGCTTCACCTGGATGTAATGGATGGCCGTTTCGTACCAAATATCAGTTATGGCTTGCCGGTTATTGAACAAGTTTCTAAAGCTTGTAAAAAGCTGCGCGACGTGCATTTGATGATCGAGGAACCCCATCTGTATATCGAGGATTTTCAAAAAGCAGGGGCGCAAGTTTTAACAGTTCACCTGGAAGCCTGCGTGCATCTTCATAGAACGGTACAGCAGATCCATTCCCTGGGTATGAAAGCCGGCGTTGCCCTGAACCCGCACACACCCGTCAGCTTACTGGTTGACATTATCGGTGATTTGGACCTTGTTTTAATTATGAGCGTCAACCCGGGTTTCGGGGGACAGAAATTCATCCCGCATACCTTAAAGAAGATCATGGAGCTGAAATCCCTGGTTCAAAGCACAGGTTCAAAAGCATTAATTGAAGTAGACGGAGGTATTAACCTTGAGAATGCCCCGGCTGTTATCCAGGCTGGAGCAGATGTTTTAGTGGCAGGCAGTACGGTATTTCATTCTAAAGATCCCAAATCGACTATTTTGGCGTTGAAGGGCCAAGTCTTATAATGGAGACACCCATTATTGACAAATCATGGAAATAATATCATTTGTCAAAGGTTTAGTTAAGTAGCCCGTTACATAATTAAAGGCCTCTACCCTTTGGCGGTCTTTTTCATCAATAGAGGAAGTGAGAACATAGATTCTTACTTCCTTGTTTAATTTTGGACGGATGTGTGTAAAGGCTTCCAAAAATTCCCAGCCGTCCATCACGGGCATATTTAAATCTAACAGGATAACATCCGGGAGTTCCCTGTTATTATTCAAATTGGTTCTAAAATGCTCTAAGACTTCTTGGGCATCGGAATACTTGGCTACATTTTCAGCAGCAGCCATCCTATTCAGCATGATTTCTGTAATCTGCTGATGTATGGGGTCATCATCAACAATAAATATTGTTTGTAACGGTTTCATATAAAGATTATTCGGGCCTAAATGTAATAATAAATTTTGTACCTACACCAGGTTCGCTCTCTACTTTTATTTGTCCCCCCATGGCCTCAACTTGGCTTTTCGTAATAAATAAGCCGATCCCCTTGGCATCTTTATTTTTATGGAAGGTCTTCCGGAAACCGAAGATTTTGTTCCCATAACGTTGCATATCAATGCCGATGCCGTTATCTTCGACAGTTAGTTTTACGACCCCGTCCTCATGCCAAGCCTTGAAATGCACGGAGGGCTGCCTGTCGGTAGAACGGTATTTAATCGCGTTGGTTAGCAGGTTTTGTAACAAGCTATCCAAATAGATCTTAGGATATTCTATCGTAGGTGCAGCTTGGAAATCTTCCAGTAGCTGTATACCCGATTGCTCGATATCGACAAGCAATATTTCTTTTACTTTTTGCAAACGTTCTGCGAACGACAGTTTTTCCTGCTCCACGTTTAGGTCCTTACGGATTTGAATTACTTCAACCAAATCGTTCAGGGTTTCGTCGATCTTCATGATAACCTCATCCAACATATGGATATACATTTCCTTCTCTTCTGGCGATCCGCTGTCTTTATGCAACTGAAGTAAGGCCTTCAAATTTGCAATCGGCGCCCTCAGGTTGTGGGAAGTGATATGTGCAAAATCTTCCAGTTGTTTGTTCTGGTTTACCAGGTACTTGTTCAGGTTCGATAATTGGTCATTCGCTTTCCGCAATTCCCGCTGCAACTTCTTGCTATAGGTGATATTCCTGGTGAATATAGAGATGCTTCCATCGTCCATGGGTGCTAACAGGAATTCGTACCAGGTATCCAGCTCCGGTAAATAATTAAAAAATGATACCGGCGCTTGCTTGGCAACGCATTCCTTCACCCTTGAGTGAAAGGTAGTACCCACCAGCCATGGGAATACATCGAAAATGTTTTTGCCGATCACGCTTTCCGTGTCCAGTATCTCCCCTGCTTTTTTATTCATAAAATTCACCGTCCCATCAGCCGCCATCAATGCATAGCCTAAATCGATCGTATCGAAAAACAATCGCATGATTTCGGTATGGCGCATCAATTCGTTCCGCACTTCGTGAATCTCTGTCACATCTTGTATAACCCCGTGCACCCTAACGATCTTACCGTCTGCATATTCCGGTTGGCCTATGGTTCTGACCCTTATGGAATTTTTCTTCGCGGTAACGATACCCAGCTGTAAATCGAATGGACTGCCACTATCTAAGCATTCCCTCGCGGCCTGCATCAATTGTAATTGGGATTCCGGGGTATAAAATGAAACAGCCTTCTCGATATTTACCGGCACAAAGGATGGCAATTCGACTACCTTATATGTTTGTTCGCTCCATTTCATTTCCTTGTTACCGATATCCAGCTCCCACCCGCCAATTTTACCGATCTCCCCGGTTTGCAATAGAAATTCCTGGTTTTTAGCGATTTCCAGCTCCTGGTTTTTCTTTTTCGTAACATCATCGCATAATATGATAACCAGCTGGTCTTTATCTACAGGGTCTTCTACTGCAAACATCGTTATCTCCAGGTAAACGCTGTCTTCGAGCCTTGTCCAGGGTATGCTGCCGTTATTTTTAAGTTGCTTTTCCAACTTGACCATTTTGCCACCCAGCAGCACTTGCCCGAATAGTTGGTTGATGCCCAGGAATTCACAGGTAGGATCTTGCTGAATATGATTCATAACCACGTCGAGCGGTAATGATTCCTCACCGAATAGTAAGCGTTGCGTTTGGTTAGTCCTACGGATGTAGCCCAGGTTATCGATCTGTATATAACCGATGGGAAGATGCTCTACGATCGTGTTTAACAGTCGCTCACTTTTTTCCAAGCTCAGTTCTGCCAATTTCTTCTCGGTTATTTCAGCCATGATTAGAAATACGAAAGATATCTCGCCTTTATCATCGAAAACAGGGAAACCCGTTGCTTCGAAATATGTGGGCTGAATCCTTGTGATGTCTTGATCAGGTAGTTCCGTGTATTTGAGTAAGATTTCCCGTTTATGAGGCGACCGGGAATCTATCACTTCCTTTAACAGCGCTTGCAAGCCGTTGCGCTGGTTCATGCTGTCTTGGTAAATATTATAAGGCTGACCGATGGTGGCAGCATGTCCCGGCCCTAGAATATTTCTCATGGACAAGTTCATATCGACATGCCAACCCTTCGGGGAAATTTGTTGCAAGCCTACCGGCAAGTTCTCCAGGATGCTCCTGAAGAAACTTTCCCGCTCCTGCGCGGCCCGTTCCTTCATTTTTCTCAATGTTACATCGAAAGCTATCAATGTATAACCTATCAAGAGCGCATCATTATAAACAGGTTCTACGACCACATCCATCCATGTGGGCGTGCTGCCGCTAAATAAAAACTTAACCGTATCCCTCCATGAATGTTGCGTTTTTAAGGCATTATACAGCTTTGACATGCAGCCATCCCCGGGCTTAAGAACCTGGGCAATATCCTGGAGGTTTAAGCCAATTAAAGCTTCACGGTCATACCGGATAGCTTGCGCCAGTATCTGGTTCACCGACAAAATCTTCAAATCCAGGTCCAGGTAAGCGATGGCAGCCAGCTTATTAGCGGATTGTTGTAGTGCAAGGTCGAATATCGGCAGTAATTCGGTAGTATGTTGGGAGCAATTATAGTTCCCTTTCATTAGGATTCCTTCTAGCTCGCCCAGGGGAGATTCCAACAGTTTCAATTCCAGGTGTAGCTTGTTCCCGGTTTCATCATTGGTACAAAAATTGGCTTGCCCTTGCATTATGGCGACCTCCAATTCGACCGGCGCCTTGTCCCCGATTTGGTTAAACCCCGGGAAGAAACGGCAACAAACATCTACCATGGCCCGGTTTATATGGGACAATAAATAATTTTTATCCAGGATAGCCATGGGTTCTTGGATTTCCTCCAGCACTTGGCCTAGAATAGCAACATTCATGAACTTTTCCGGTTTGAAACATGAGAACATGGGGATTACAGGGTTCCAATTATAAAATACTGTTATAGGTAAAAAGGAAAAGTTGGCGCCTTAACTGCAAATCCCCGCATTAAAGAATAAAAGTAAAATTAATTTAATAGAAAATATACCATCCTATAAAAACCATAGTATCGAGATATATGTAATATAAGTAGAATTTAATAGAATATTTACTCACAATTGTGCAGAACCTATTATTCTTAATATTAGATTAAATATCTTTGGGAATAAATTCAAAATCAGCGAAGAATGAAAGTTTTAATTATCATGGGATCGGAAAGCGATAAACCTGTAATGCAGGAATCTAAAAACTATCTCGATTATTTCGGTATCGAGAGCGAGATGTTAGTAGCTTCCGCCCACAGGAATCCTGATAAGGTGCGTGAAATTTGTATGAATGCACAAGGAAACGGATTTGGCGTTGTAATTGCAGCAGCCGGAATGGCAGCGGCTTTGCCCGGTGTTGCAGCAGCCTTTACTTCATTACCTGTCCTGGGTGTGCCTTTAGAAGGCGGCCTGCCAGGTGGTGTAGATGCTTTGTACTCGATCGTGCAAATGCCTGCCGGGTTACCCGTGGGTACTTTGGCAGTAGGTAAAGCAGGTGCCAGGAATGCGGCCATTATGTGCGCCCGCATCTTTGCATTGAGCAATCCTACTGTTGCCGAGAAAGTGGAAGCATTTAAAGCCAATAGTTACCGTATCTAATAACTTGACTTTTAGCGGGCCCTTAAATGGGCCCGCTATTCCAGAATATGGCCGCAACAGTATTATTGATCTAAAATTTTAAGCCCATTGACAGAACAGATCATTAACTTAGATACGATTAATCCGATAGAATTTTTCGGTGTCAACAACGGAAAACTGGATATCCTGAAGAAGAAATTCCCCCTGCTTAAAATCTTATCCCGCGGCACGCAAATCAAACTCTCCGGGGCTCCGGAAGAAGTGTCTAACGCTAAAGAAAAAATCGCCCAAATCGTTTCATACCTCGAGAGGAATGGCAACTTGAGCGAAAACTATTTTGAGCAAATCCTGGGTGATGAAATTTCTGTGGATCATTTCAGTGACCGCAATCCCAACGAAGTCCTCGTTTTCGGGCCCAACGGCAGAACGGTTAGAGCCAAAACGGCCAACCAGAAAAAGATGGTAGCTTTAGCGGATAAAAATGATATCGTGTTCGCTATCGGGCCGGCAGGTACCGGTAAAACTTACACGGCGGTAGCCTTGGCCGTTAGAGCCCTGAAAAATAAAGCCGTTAGGAAAATCATCCTTACCAGGCCGGCAGTAGAAGCCGGGGAAAGCCTCGGGTTCCTTCCTGGCGACTTGAAAGAGAAGATTGACCCTTATTTAAGACCGCTGTACGATGCTTTGGATGATATGATCCCGGCAGACAAGTTGAGCTATTTTATGACTAATCGCATCATCGAGATTGCTCCCCTTGCATATATGCGCGGACGTACGCTCGATAATGCCTTTATTATCCTCGATGAAGCTCAAAATGCTACGGAACTACAGTTGAAAATGTTCTTAACCAGGATCGGCGCTTCAGCTAAAGCTTTGATCACGGGTGATTTGACCCAGGTTGACTTGCCTAAAAATCAAAAAAGCGGCCTTGATAAAGCCACCAGGATATTGAAGAATATCGACGGTATCGGTTACCTGGAACTCGATGAAGAAGATGTAGTAAGGCACCGGTTGGTAAAAGCCATTATCCGTGCTTATGACCAGGCTAAAGAAAAAGAAGATAAATTAGCGCTGGAAAGAGAAGAGAAAAAAGCGGCAGAACGAAGGGAACAAAAAGGGGAACAATCCGAAAATAATCAAAACAATTAATCTAAGTATTATTTATAATTTATAAGTAACGGTAGGTTTTATCATAATAACTTATAAAATCTACCGTTATACATGCAGGGAATTAACACTATCTTAACACGCATTGTTGTAAGTTGTGCAATTAAAACTTTCCCACTATTTTTGTTGCCACATTAATTTAATAAATTAAACAAATGAGCTTTTATCGGCGAATTGTAACTGTAGCGTGTATTTCAACAGTCGTTTTCTTAAGCGGTTGTAATAAGCATCCTGAACCTAATGAAGTAACGCTATCTTTTATGCACGCTATCCAGAATTCCAATTTTGATGCGGCGAAGGACTATGCAACTAAAGAATCGGCACAAGTGATTGACCTCTATGCTATCTTCGATCAAAGAAGAAAAGAAGGCGAAAGGGAAAAAATTAAAAATGCTCAAATCAATGTGGTAAATGTGCAAGTTAATGAAACCAACGACCATGCTTCCGTTACCGTCCTCAACTCTTCCGTAGGTAAAGAAGAAACTTTGCAATTGGTTAAAGAAAATGGCCAATGGAAGATTTCTCTTACCCTGGAAAGTATCATTCCTAACTTCGTGCAAGAATCTAATACTCCCATGTCGGATTCAGCCATGATGATGGATTCTACAATGATGATGATGGATTCAATTCCCATGCCTCCCATGATGGATAGCACGGATACAGTTGATGCCATCCAATAATATTGCATTTTTTTATTATTTCACGGACGGAAACTACCTGCTGCTCCCGAATGGGTGTAATATTTTGCTGCCAACCTTGCCAGGAATCTATCCCGGGTTCGTAAGATATTTTATAAAGTTATAGTTTTCAATCATAGTTCCTTATTTTTGCAGTCCAATTTGCAAAATTGCTAATACATGGATAATGTTTCCACCCCGCTGGAAACATTTATTGTATAGCCTGGTATGATTCCCATATTATGATCTGGGGAATGTACAGGATATTAAAATTGGTAGTTAGATCATTAAAATTGAAGTACAAAAAATTAAAAAGACAACAACATTTATGACAACAAATCCTTGGCATAGCGTTAGTCCCGGTGATAATGTGCCACATACTGTAACAGGAGTAATTGAAATACCGAAAGCGTCGCGCGCTAAATATGAACTGGATAAAGAAAGCGGTTTGTTGAAATTAGACAGGGTTTTGTATTCCTCTGTTTACTACCCTGCTAATTATGGCTTCATCCCTCAAAGTTATTGCGAGGATCATGACCCCCTTGATATTTTAATTCTTTCCCAAATCGAATGCGTACCCATGTGCTTGGTGGAAGCCAAGGTTATCGGGGTCATGCAAATGATTGATGGTGGTGAAGCGGATGATAAAATTATCGCCGTAGCCGCGCACGATATGAGCGTAAATTATATAAACGATATCTCCGAATTACCCCCGCATTTTATCAATGAAATGCGCCATTTCTTCGAAGAGTATAAAAGGTTGGAAAACAAGACCGTCCAGGTAGAAGAATTCCAAAACAAGGAAGTTGCCGAAAGAATTATCCTCGATAGCTTCAAAATGTACAAGGAGTATTTTCCCGGTCAACAATAATAATATGTAACATATTCTTTATAATTAAATTAAAGCCGTTCTGTATTTGCAGAACGGCTTTAATTTTTATGGATCATTTCAAGAACATAAGCAGTAAAACGAATATCATATCCCTCTTAACCGCTTGATAATCCTTAATTTATGTGTTCTTAAACCGGTATCCACGTTAATGATACCTTCGGTATCGATCGCATCTATACGCACTTTCCCGGCGGCATGTATAATCTCATGATCGTTGAGCATGATGCCGACATGGGTAATCTTCCCCTCGGCATTGTCGAAAAACGCTAAATCCCCCAGTTTAGCTTCTGCTAAAAATCCAACGGATTCCCCCTGCCCCGCTTGTTGGTATGCATCTCTCAATAAAGGCATTCCCAGCACTTTATAGACAGATTGGCTGAAACCGGAACAATCTATACCGAACACCGATTTTCCTCCCCACAAATAGGCCGTATTTAGAAATAATTTTGCAATCGACTTAAATTGTGCATCCGCAACTTGGATCTTGGGCGTCGGACCCGAAGTACTGATGGCATGTGGTAGTTTTTGCAGTGAATCCTCCCAATTGATAGTAAAATCGCCCCAAGTACTCTCCTGCCCATGAATTTGTTTGAATATACATCCATAAGGAATGTGCATCTTTTGGCCGTTTACCGTAATTTGATTTACCCATTCCTTCGCAAAATGGGTGTACGGAGCATCATAAATCGCTGCTGCCACCATGCCGAGATGTGACAATGTGACCCATCCCGCATAATTGTCAAATTGTGTTGAAATTTTTACCCAACCATCGGGTTGTTCCGTATCCGTTACAACGCATTCCCCGAATAAAACTTGGGTCACGATCTCGCTTCTGTGCGAGGGTTCAGCACGTACAGGCATCACCGGAACAATCGTTATTGCATATGGCATGTTAATTGATTTATTTATTTTATGGATCGGTGAACTTTTGACGAGAATTTACGTAAATATAAATATAGAGCTTATGCATTTACGTTTAGAAAACTTACCCGACAAAGAACTCCTTACCAGGATTCGTAAATTTGAAGATAAGGAGGCAGTAGCTGTTTTATTGTCACGCTACAGCCATCTTATTGCGGCAGTTTCAATACCCAAATTAAATAATGATAAAACGGCCCAAAATGTTTATCCCCAATTATTAAATGACCTGGTTGAAAACATTCAAACCCAACCAATATACAAAGTAAATGATTGGTTGCAACAATTTTTAACAGCTTATTTTAGTAAAAGTGTTGTCATCCCTAAAAATATACCGCAAGCGGTTTATAAAGTGGAATCAAAAGTTGAAAAAGCTAAGTCTAACCCGATCGAAAAAGGCGCTTTAGTGGATGATCTACACGTGGCCATGAAAGTATTAAGCCCCGAAGAAATGCATGTAGCCAAACAGTTTTACTTGGAGGATAAATCTTTTGACCAAATAGCTGGGCACAAGAATATTTCGGCTGAAAAAGTCAGGGCAATGCTGATGAATATCAAGAGAAAATTAGCCACTAATCTCATAGATCAAGCCTATGAACAATAATTTATTCAATGATGAAAAGCTCCTGAAAATATTTAGTTCAGTTCGTTGTTTGAGTAAGGAGCAACTACCCCGTTATCTCGATGGTAGTATGACACCGCTTGAGCGTCATCTTATAGAGCAGCACCTTGTTAGCTGCGATCTTTGCCATGAAGCTTTACAGGCTTTACAAGATGATAAAGTTCGTGAGCAATATAATGCTATTACAGGCGGCATCGTTCAATTTGTCCAGGAAAATACACGCGTAAACCCGGTGGTGGAAAAAAGGCTGGCAGATAAAGTTGCGCGTAAAGGTCGCCTGCAAGATACCCTTTTGAGTTCTTTTTGGATAATAGTACTCGGCGGACTAATTACCGGCGGCTATTACCTCGTGCAATACCGCTTGGAAAACCCGCCCGCGGCCATTCATAAGTTGAGCTCGGCCGCGGTTCCGCCAAACCAACAAATGGCGGGCGCCGTTGGTGAAATTGAAAATATACAAAGAAGGCAGGCCACCAATCAACCTATTGTTGAAAATGCCGTGTTAAGAACGACTACCGGTCCGGATAGCATGACCCTACACCACCCCGCCCAAGAAAATACCGGCAACTTAAAAACCGGTGCCTTACCCGCGGTTATTAAGAAAGTTGATTCCAGCAAAATGGTGATCAAAAAAGATCTTTTACAGGTAAAAAGCCCGAAAGATTCTTCAAATAACAAACTGCACGATACCAAGGTCATACCGCAAGCAGAAAAGAGCTTGGTAACTGCATTGAACAAACCGGCGGAAAAAGTTAATAGCAATCCTGATAATGATAACTCCATAGCCAAGAAAGATAAGGATGTAGCCCCCCCTAAAAAACAAGAAAATGAGACTTCTAGCGTCATGCCATCTAACGACGAGTATTTGTACAGGGCAGCATTATTATACCAGCAGCAAGGCGCTTACGATGAAGCGATCAGCCAATTCAAAAAACTAAGTAATTCAAGGGGAAAATACAATGAACTGGCAAAATATCAATTAGCTCAATGTTACAAGCAAAATGGGCAACATGGTAAGGCTCGCCGCTTGCTGAAAGAAATTGCCAGGGGCGATGGTAGCATGAAAACAGCTGCGCAATCTGCTCTCAATGATATGAATTAACCGTCCTTATATCATCTTTTTTTTCTTTACTTTATGGAATTTCAATAAAGCATCATCTTTATATGGAAATTCTATCTTTACACTGTGAATCATCCGAACGCCCAACAACATACAGACCAGGAATTGATACATCGGTTTAGAGCCGATGGCAGAAGCGATTGGATAGGTATACTATTCGACCGCTACGCACTATTGCTTTTAGGGCTTTGCATGAAATATTTGAAGAACGAAGAAGATGCCAGGGATAGCGTGCAGCAGATATTTCTAAAGGTCTTACAGGAGATCAACAAACACGAAATCGTGTTTTTCAAGGCCTGGATATACCAGGTAACGAAAAACCATTGCTTGATGATCTTGAGAAGGCAGCAGAAATTTCACCAGGCCGAGCTGACCGACTCCAATGTTCCTGCTACTACCATGCAAGAACAACATCCACAATCGCAACATCAACAAAAAGATCAGATGTTGCAAAACATGGAACATGCCTTGGAGCAATTAAACGAGGAACAACAGACTAGCGTTAGGTTGTTTTACCTGGAGAAGAAATCTTACCAGGAAATTGTTGATATGACAGGATACACGTTATTGCAGGTGAAGAGTTATATCCAAAATGGTAAAAGAAACTTAAAAATATTACTCGAGAAAATTAACCAGTCGAATGGCTAACTGGATACCATAGCCATCAATTTATGAGCGATCAATTTCATGACATATTTGTAGAAACGAATTGCCTCGGTCAACAAGAACTGCTGGACTACCTGCAAGGGAAACTCTCCCCTGCTGAGCAACATCGTGTTGAGCAACATCTAGCAGATTGTGAAATGTGTAATGATGCATTGGAAGGGTTACAACAAATTACCAAGAAAGAAAAAATTCCATTTTGGCTGCGTGAAATCAAATGGAACCTGATGAAAAAATTAAGGTTAAAAAACCACCGCAAACGCAAATTAAAAATTTATGTATCTGCCATCTTGGTGACTGCCATCGTGCTATTACTAGTATTTATGGTTTACTGGGTCATTTTTGAAATCAGGAGAGGTAACTAAAAACCGGCTACGGAAAATATATAGACAATAAACGATAACGGGCAAAATCCGCGCAGCAATATTAAAACCCGCTAACAAAGCTGATAACCCTAATACAACTTTCGATCTTCCTTTTGCATCCAATCTCCGAATACTCGTAATGCCTCTTCGCTGGGGCAAGCTATAAACGGGATCTTCCTATCCGCCAAGGGAACATTCAATTCGCGGTAAATAAACGAATCATCGAATTGGATAGCCGCGGCGTCTTCTTTTTTGTTCGCAAAATAAACGCGCTCCGGCCGCGCCCAATAAATAGCCCCCATGCACATGGGGCAAGGCTCGCAGGAAGTATAAATCTCGCATCCCGTTAACTGGAATGACCCTAAATGCTGGCAAGCTTTCCTGATGGCCACTACCTCCGCGTGGGCTGTAGGATCATTTGTCAGCAATACCTCGTTATATCCTTCACCGATAATCTCGTCACCTTTTACTACTATCGACCCAAAAGGTCCGCCAGCGCCACTATTCATACCTTTGGCAGATAATGACACGGCATATGCCAAGAACTTCTTCTCCCTTTCACCAAATGGATATTTTGTCATATGAGCTAACATTATTACAGGATTAAATTTACTAAATTTTGCCCCTCTTAAAATAAAAAACCCGGACGAAGAATCGTCCGGGGGATGTTTTCCTGTAACTGTATATTGTCGTTTATTGACTAGACTAAAATTATTTGTTGCGAATTACCACAACACCATCGAAAACATCGATTAACACTGGTTTTGTTTTATCGATCTCCCCTGCTAAGATTTTCTTACTTAATAAGTTTACAATCTCTTTCTGAATCAATCTTTTCAATGGTCTTGCACCGAATTGCGGATCATAACCTTGTTCCGATAAGTAATCCAATGCATATTCAGAGAATTCCAATATCATGCCATTTTTTGCAACAAGGTCCTTTAAATGTTGTAATTGTATGTTAATAATTCCTTTCACTTCAGAACGCATCAGTGGCTGGAACATAATCACTTCATCTACGCGGTTCAAGAACTCGGGGCGAATCGTTTGTTTCAACAGGTTCATGACTTGCTCTTTCGTATTTTCAACTACTTCTTCCTTGTTCTCGGCGGAGAGCTTTTCAAAGTTTTCTTGTATAATATGGCTACCCATATTACTTGTCATGATGATGATCGTATTCTTAAAGTTCACCACGCGGCCTTTATTATCCGTCAGTCGACCATCATCCAATACTTGCAGCAGGATGTTGAATACGTCAGGGTGCGCTTTCTCTATTTCATCAAGTAATACCACGCTGTATGGCTTACGGCGCACGGCTTCCGTTAATTGTCCGCCTTCATCATAACCCACGTATCCCGGGGGAGCTCCAACCAAGCGGCTTACAGCATGTTTTTCTTGATACTCACTCATATCGATGCGCGTCATCATACTGTCATCATCGAAAAGATAGTCCGCCAGCGCTTTCGCTAGTTCCGTTTTACCTACACCGGTGGTTCCGAGGAAAATAAAAGAACCGATAGGGCGTTTCGGGTCTTGCAAACCCGCGCGGCTCCTGCGGATAGCATCCGCTACGGCCACGATTGCCTCATCTTGTCCTACCACCCTCTTGTGCAATTCTTCTTCGAGTTGCAATAATTTCTCGCGCTCGCTTTGCATCATTTTGGCTACGGGAATACCGGTAGCTTTAGCAACATTTTCCGCGATATCTTCAGCATCCACTTCTTCTTTCAATAGGCGCTTGTTATTGGTCGACAAGGCCTCTAGCTCCCCTGTAAGCTTAGTCACTAGCTCCTCTTGCTCCTTGACCTTACCGTAACGGATTTCCGCTACGCGACCATAATCACCGTTTCTTTCGGCAGTTTCAGCTTCATGCTTAAAGTTTTCAATAGCAGCTTTAGCATTCTGTACCTGGTCGACTAATTCTTTTTCCTGTTTCCATTTAGCGGTGAAGGTGTTTCTTTCTTCGCTCAAACGGCTGATTTCTTCGGCTAATTCACGGAGTTTCGCTTCATCATTCTCGCGTTTGATCGCTTCCCTTTCAATTTCAAGTTGGCGGATCCTACGTTCCAGCTCGTCTAGCTCTTCCGGCATGGAATTCATTTCCAAGCGAAGTTTAGCTGCACTTTCATCGATCAAGTCAATAGCTTTATCAGGTAAAAAGCGGTCCGTTATATATCTTTGCGAAAGCTCCACCGCGGCTATAATTGCCTCATCCTTAATGCGGACATGGTGATGACTTTCATATTTTTCCTTGATACCCCTGAGGATAGAGATGGCATCTTCCGCGGTAGGTTCATCAATCAGTACTTTTTGGAAACGGCGTTCCAAGGCTTTATCCTTTTCAAAATATTTTTGATATTCGTTTAAGGTCGTAGCGCCGATAGCTCTCAATTCACCTCTTGCCAATGCCGGTTTCAAGATATTTGCGGCATCCATAGCTCCTTCCATGGCACCCGCGCCAACGAGTGTATGGATTTCATCAATAAAGAGGATAATTTCCCCATTACTTTCACTCACTTCTTTAACCACCGCCTTCAAGCGTTCTTCAAATTCGCCGCGGTATTTAGCGCCAGCCATTAAAGAACCCATATCCAAAGCAAAGATTATCTTGCTTTTCAGGTTATCAGGCACATCGCCATTCACAATACGATGGGCCAAGCCCTCTGCAATGGCAGTTTTACCAACCCCCGGTTCACCAACCAAGATCGGGTTGTTTTTAGAACGGCGTGATAATATATGTAAGGTGCGTCGAATCTCCTCGTCACGGCCGATAACGGGGTCTAATTTACCCGCCGAGGCCAGCTCGTTAAGGTTCTTCGCATATTTTTCCAAGGAGTTATACTGAGCATCCGCTGTTTGAGAATTGACCGTACCTCCTTTCCGCAATTCGGTAATAGCCGCTTTCAGGCCTTTTTCAGTAAGACCTGCATCTTTCAACAGCTTCGCAGTATCATCACTGCCGCCCAGCAAACCCAGTAGTAAGTGTTCAACACTTACAAATTCGTCTTTAAATTCCTTGATACTGGAACCCGCTCTTAGCAAGGCATTATTGGCATCCCGGCTCAGTGTTTGACCACCTTCGCCGTTACTAATGACAGGGTATTTTTGTAATTGTTCGTTTAATTTATTTTGGATAAAACTGGTATTGACATCATTCTTTTTAAGAAGGTATTCAACGGAATTATCCTCGTCATCCAACAAAGCTTTCAACAGGTGACCGGATTCAATCGATGCATTTTGGTGATTGAAAGCCAGTTGTTGCGCTTGTTGGAGCGTTTCCTGTGATTTGATGGTAAAGTTATTCAGATTCATATATTTAATACTTCCTTTTTATAATAGGTTAACGATGGGATGAATCGTTTTGTTTACCATATTTATCAAACCTTACACCAACTTAACATAATGGAAATTTTGACAGTTTTTTAATACATAGACTGCTGATTTTGCATGATTTATACTAATATACTGCTATTTTTACAGTAATTTAGTAAAAATGTCCAGCCCAACATTTTATCCTGTACATTGTTGAATATAATTACTATCAAAATTCGATAGCATATAAATTCCAGTTATGGCGAATGATATCATACATTCTATAGAAAATGCTCTAGGTCCCGATTATAGTACCCTTTTAGCAACACAGTTACACGAGTCCGGGGATGCTGTTCAGAAAAGTATCAAGACTATAGTACCTTCTATCCTGGCAGGATTTTTATATAAAGCATCCAACGCTACTGATTCTAATACATTATTGAATATATTTCGCCGTGCCGATGTTCAAAGTAGTGGAAATTTCGGTGAAATGATAAAGGAAGGGATCACCCCTAACCTGGTTAGTAAGGGAGTGGACTTAGTGCAATCCATTTTTGGAAGTTCCAGTTTAGCGCTGGTAGAAAACTTGGCCCGGTACACGGGCATCAAAAATTCTTCGGCAGATTCAATAATCAATACCATTACCCCGATCACGATTAATGAACTCATGCAGGAAGCAAAGGGGAAGGATTTAAATATGCGTTCCATCTTACATCAATTGAACCAACAAAAGGAGCAGATTTTCAATGCTGTACCCAAGGATTTTGACCTGGCAGGCATTATCAAGGTTCATAACCTGCACACGGTAAATGATCGCTTTTCTGTACTAGCCACTTCACTAAGGGAACATTTGACAAAGCCGACCGAAAAGCCGGGTACCCGCTGGGGATTATTATTATGCATATTAATGGGAGTTGCCTTGATCTTGTGGTACCTGGTAAGGGGTTGTAATCCCGGTGCTTGATAAGTTTACTTAACATTCACCCTTATTGAACTGACAATCAATTATTTATAAATCTACAACTTAGTATTAAACAAAAAATACCCGTTAATGAACATCGAATGTTGTTTATTAACGGGTTGAAATAAAAAAACTACAAACCTATAAGCCGGGTTCTGTATCTAACAAGTTAGACTGCTACCATTTATCTAGGCTGTAAATCACTCTACAGCTCTATCTGCCTACCCTCGATCGACAATTGGGCGAGCTACCCTCGGGCGATCGTTTACATGGCATTTCAGCACATAAGGTTTACCCTCGCGGCATGTTGCCATACCACGACGTGGGCTCTTACCCCACATTTTCACCCTTACCCCGGGGGGCGGTTATTTTCTGTGGCACTGTCTGTACCTACAAGGTAGATCCCACCTATTAAGTGGTATGTTGCTCTTTGCTGCCCGGACTTTCCTCCCTTCCGGCCTGCGCCGGAACGACGGCAGCACGGTTTGTAGTGAATTGCAAAAGTACTTAAACCTTGGCAAAAGGGCATAAAAAAACCGGCCCTAAAGCCGGTTGAAGCGATATAAAATGCAAAAAATTAGTCGATGCGAGTAACTTTAACGGCATTCATACCTTTACGACCTTCTACGATCTCAAACTCCACGCGATCATCCGCTTGAATTTGATCAATAAGGCCGTTGGCGTGTACAAAGGTTTCTTTTGAAGAATCATCATGCTTGATAAATCCAAAACCTTTGGTTTCATTGAAGAACTTTACAGTTCCTGTGTACTTTGTGTTCATTTTGAAAAAAATAATATGAGCCGTAAAGGTAAACTTTATTTGCGTAAATCCGACATTTCTGTGAAGAGTTCACAAATATTTGATATTCCAATGATAATACTAAATTAGCTTTTTTATTAATATTCGAAGAAAATCTCCGTGGCGCCGTACCCGTAAGAGGGGTGATATTGGTTCACGAAATACCGTACTTCAAAGGTTTTCTTCAATATTTCGTGGATTTCTTCCCGCAGTGTGCCCTTCCCGACCCCATGTATTACTATCATGGCATGTTGTTTATGCGCGATGGCCAAATCGAGGTAGTGCTGGAATTCATTTAACTGTATAGCAAGTATGGAAAGGTTATCTAGATGTTCCCAATCGTCAACTAACTTCTCTATATGCAAATCCAGCTCGTACTTAGGTTGCTGGGAGGCTGCCGCAGGCTGGGCTTTCGTTGGCACCGGTACGAAATTAGGACCGGGCGTAACCGGCTCCATATCGAAATTTTCCTGCTCATTCCGCTTCGGGTAATGTTCAAATAACAGGTAATTAATGGTAGCTTCCTGCTTAACTTGTAAATCGTTTAATTGCTCAAATAACTGTTTGGGCTTGATCTTCCAAGTTTTATTTACAGATGCCACCATCGTTTTATCGGGCTTCTTCAGTGAGAAATTAAACTCAAACTTGGGGCTGTCATTGAGTTGTTCGAACAGTAAATCCGTCAAATAAAAACTCTGGAAGGCTAATACCACGTTTTTCATCTCCAAATGCAACTTGTGGTTCAGGAACACCTGGAAATGAACCTGGTAATCCCTGTTGGTTTCATTATGTAGATGGAATTTCAGGCGCGTGACGATCTCGTCATAGCCTTCGGTCTGGAATACGGGCAGCATGGAAAGGCTAACACCTTTTTCCATACGGATTGCTCCTCCCAGCTTTTCTTTCTTGATTTCTTCGCCGGGTGTGAGCTTGTTATAGCCCGATCCCTGGTCAAAGTTGGGCGCCTGCTTTTTCTGTGTGAACCAATAAAAGTATGGAAAGTCTATTTGGTCCATGTAAACGGGAAACGTTGCTCCATTTACTTGAACTACTACCATGTTATCATCCAGGATGTCTACTATGTTTCCTTCTTCCTTGGAATGTAACAGGATGATCTTATCTCCGATTGAATATTTCATTATAAACGTATGGCCGGTAAAATTGCAAAAATAATGATGAAACTAATGTGAACGAAATCTAGGTTCATTTTACCGACCTACGTTTTATCGGGACTACGGGTTATGAGGATGGTAAGTTGAAGGTTTTTCCGGGTGGCGCCGCATGTATTCGTCCAAGGATATCCTACCGCTTCCTTCTACCAGGAAGACGATCAGCAAGAACAATACTATTACGGTAACCAGTGTTTCATTATATACAAGGAATAATCCTGTTGGTGATGAAACAAAAATCAGCGCGCCTAAAAGAATTGGAATATTTGCTATTACAGCGACCCTAGTTAATAAACCGAGGAAGATTAATAAACCGCCGACACAGTGTGCGAACACAATGATATGGGCAATAAAGAAGGATACGGTCGTCAAAAATGGCTGTTGACCAATGATGCGTGTTAATACATCGATATTACTTACGAAACTAATGCCTTTCCAAATTAAATATAAACCAAGCAACATGCGAATGCCATCTAGCCATACGGGATGATGCGTATTCCCCCATTTTTCGATTTTTTGCATGAGGTTCATAACATTGAATTTAAGGTTCAAAGAACGTTTACTGTAATTTACGAAAATATCCCCATAAAAAACGGAAGGCTGCCTGTTTAGCAACCTTCCGTAGTATAATTAACAATATTATTTCTGATCGATGCTGCTTTAGGCAGCAACTGCTTTCTTGGCCAAACGGCTATTTTTATACCCATATAGAAAGTAAATCGTCAACCCGAAAGCCATCCACCCGAAGAAAACCACCCAACTCTTGGCCGGGATCTCGATCATCAAGTACAGGCAGCACAGCATCCCCAAAACCGGGATTAACGACAATTTTTTTAAGGCCGTCAATACGGTTATAGCTGTCGCCAATACCAAGAATATAATGAACAGCACTTCTTCGTAGCCCTCATTTCCCAGGTTGGCAAAATCCGTAACAATACGGTCTTTAAACAGGATGCAGAAGGCGATCATTAATACGGGAACTATGATCCTCCCGTTGATATACGGCAGGTTGAACTTCTTCGTTGCCTTGTCTTCTACTTTGGGTAGCAACAAAACGCCGCCGCAAACCAATACAAAGGCGAATAGAGTGCCGATACTGGTCAAGTCCGTTACGATTCCACTATCGATAAACAATGCAGGAACCCCTACAATCACCCCGGTTAGAATCGTGGAAAAAGTAGGTGTCTGAAACTTTGGATGCACTTTACTGAACCTTTTAGGCAACAATCCATCGCGGCTCATGCTCATCCAGATGCGAGGTTGCCCGATCTGGAAAACCAGGATCACACTAGTTGCGGCAACTACGGCGCTAATCGAGATCACGTAGCCAATCTTTTCCATGTTGATCTTCTCAAATACATATGCCAAGGGATCCGCAACATGGTTAAACTCGGAATAGTGTACCATACCGGTTATTACCAATGTAACGATGACATATATGACGGTGCAAATAATCAAGGAATATATCATACCCCTTGGTAAATCCCTTTGCGGGTTCGCACATTCTTCAGCCGTGGTGGAAATGGCATCGAAGCCTATATAGGCAAAAAAGACCGCAGAGACTCCTTTCAGCACCCCTTCGAACTGGTTCGGTAAGAACGGCGTCCAATTGTCGGTATTGATATAAAATACGCCGATTGCCACAACGACCAGCAAAACAACGATCTTCAAGCCCACCATGAAATTGGCGCTGCGTTTACTTTCCCTGATGCCCACGTATGCTAAAATAGTGACCAATACTACGATTACAAATGCCGGGATATTCATGATAACCCTTAACCCGCCGATGGTAGGGGCCTGCGCCCAAGCCATAAGCGAAGTATCCGTTCCCGCGGCCATTGCTGTTTCGAAAGTAGCCTTGGCAGTTTTATAATCTGTTATCAACCATGAGGGTAGCGATATACCAACGCCATGCAATACATTATTAAAATAACTACTCCAGGATATGGCTACAACGATATTACCAATCGAATATTCTAATATTAAGGCCCAACCGATGATCCAGGCTGTCATTTCACCGAAAGTCACGTAAGAATAAGTATACGCGCTACCGGCTACAGGAACCCTAGATGCAAATTCAGCATAACACAGGGCGGTAAAACCGCAGGTTACAGCAGTTATGAGGAATAAGAAGATTACCCCCGGACCGCCGTCATAAGCAGCTTGGCCAATGGTGGAGAAAATCCCGGCGCCGATAACGGCCGCGATCCCCATCATGGTTAGATCTTTTACATTCAATACTTTTTTAAGACCGCCTACCCCGTGATCATCGGTAATACCGGATTGGGCATCTTGCAATAAGTTTGTTATAGATTTTTTGCGAAAGAGGGAGTTTGACATCTAATAATCGTTGTTGATAACCTTTTTTGATACTCTATTTAGATTTGGCCGAGTTAAAATACATAACTTCCCGGCATATTCAAAATATATTCAATATGCGAAAGCCGCCCCGCGAATATAGTATTTTCAACGATTAATGTTGCCTTATCAATAGGAAATCGGTTAATTCTTTCAATGCCTGTTTACGGTTACTCACCACTGCTATCTTCTCCAGGCTTTCCAATGCCCGTGCTTTAAAGCGCTCTTTTTCTTGTTCTGCCCATTGGTCAACTTTACATTGGCGGAATATTTCCAGTACCTGCGCTACTTTATCGGCAGGATTTTGCACCATCAATTGCAGCAGCAACTCCTTTTGGGATGGATTACAAAGTTCCAGCGCTTTCAGCAATAGGAAGGTTTTCTTATTTACCTGGATATCTCCCCCCTGCTGTTTTCCAAATTTTGCCGGATCCCCGAAGGCATCGAGGTAATCGTCTTGCATTTGGAACGCGATACCAACATTTTTGCCGAAATCGTATAACAATTGTTGGTTTCCTTCGCTGCCCCCACCTATGATAGCGCCCATCTGCAAGCTGGCTGCCAACAATACGGACGTTTTTAAACCTATCATGTAAACGTAATCATCGTACTGCACTTGTTCCGGCAACTTTTGCTCCATATCCATATCCAGTTGTTGCCCTTCGCATACTTCCGTGGCCGCCTTGTTAAATACTTGGATCAACTTGGTTTTATGGGTAGATTGTACCTTGTTGAGATACTCGTAACATTGGATCAACATTACATCTCCCGAGAGGATGGCCGTAGATTCATTATATTTCATATGAACAGTTGGCTGCCCTCTTCTTAGCGGCGCTTTATCCATGATATCGTCGTGGATAAGGGTAAAATTGTGAAATAATTCGATGGCCGCCGCTGCCTGCAATGCATCATTATGCAAAGTATCAAACAATTCATTACCCATCATCACTAAAACGGGACGGATCCTTTTGCCCCCGATACCGAGAATATATTGTGCCGGATCATAAAGACTGCTTGGGTTCGCCGGGAATTGCCGCGTATTAAATTTCTGTTCAAACTGTGCTGATAACTCTTTAAATGAATGCATGTGTCTTTAAAAATTAAAAATTACCCATACCATTAGAACGGTATGGGAAAGTATAATTTTAAGTATAAACAGGTTTAAGTTTTCATTTCAATGCTCTTTATAACCTTTCACTGTATAAACCTGTGATGATAATAAATACCCTATTAATCCTTTTTCCCCGGTTTTCGCTTTGTTGTTTTGTTTTTCCGGGATGCCGCTTTCGGAGTTGCTTTCAACTCTTCGACAAGATCATAATCCAATTGCCGTTTGGCCAAGTTGGCAGCCACTACTTTAACGGTTACCTTGTCTCCAATGCGGAAACGCGCTCCCGTGTTCAGTCCTTCTATGGCGTATTCACTCTCATTATACTTGAATTCATCTTTCAGCATAAGATTATGAATACTCACCAAGCCTTCACACTTTGTTTCTACCGTTTCCACCCAGAAACCGAAACTAGCGACCCCGGAAATCACCCCTAGGAATGATTCACCCATAAACTGCTGCATGTACTCTACTTGCTTGTACTTGTTGGCGGCCCTTTCGGCTTCCATGGCTTTGCGTTCCATCTCGGAACTGTGGCGGCAACGTTTCTCCAACGTTTTATCAGGATGGATATCTCCTTCCAAACATTGTTCCAAAATACGGTGCACCAAGACATCGGGATACCTACGGATCGGAGAGGTAAAATGACAATAATCCTCGAAACCTAAACCGTAGTGACCGATATTATCAGTAGTATATTCTGCTTTAGCCATGGTGCGGATACCCAGGGTTTCCAACACGTGTTGTTCGGGATTGCCCCGGGCTGCTTCCAAAAGCTCGTTAAAAGAAGTTGCAATAGTTTCCGGTGAATGCAAATTCAATTTATAGCCAAATTTACGTGCAAAAACAGAGAAGATGGATAATTTTTCTTCATCCGGTGTATCATGCACCCTGTAAGGGAATGGAACCGGGTGCTTGTTGACCCTAATTTTCGCTACGTGGGCTGCCACCGTTTTATTCGCTAACAACATAAACTCCTCGATCAGCTGGTGAGATTCTTTACTTTCTTTCACAACTATACCGATGGGTTTACCGGTTTCATCAAGCTGGAAGCGTACTTCTTGCGATGAGAAATTGATCGCGCCATTGTCAAACCGTTCTTTCCGCAAGATGCGGGCGATTTTATTTAGTGTTAAAACTTCATTATCGTATGGCCCCTCCCCCGTTTCTATGATTTCTTGTACATCTTCGTAAGTAAAGCGGTGTTTGGAATGAATGATTGTTTTACCGAGCCAATAATTAATTACCTCGGCTTTCTCATTCATTTGAAAGATGGCACTGAAAGTTAATTTATCTTCATGGGGTCTCAAGGAACAAAGTTCATTCGATATCCTTTCTGGCAGCATGGGTAATACCCTGTCAGGCAAGTAAACGGAAGTGGCCCTTTTCTCGGCTTCTTTATCGAGCGCGGTACCTGGCAGAACGTAATGGCTGACATCGGCAATGTGTACACCGATCTCAAACTTCCCATTACGCATTTTCCTGAAAGAAATGGCGTCATCAAAGTCTTTTGCATCGACCGGGTCGATTGTAAAGGTGAGCCATTTACGGCAATCTTTTCTTTTCTTAACTTCTCCCTTGGGTAAGCCTTCGGGAATTTGCGCCGTTTCTTCCAATACTTCATCCGGGAAGGATAAAGGGAATCCACTTTCCACTAATATTTCCTTCATGGCCAGGTCACTGGCATTGGAAGCATCGAGTATTTCGATAATTTCACCGACAGGCTTCTTGGATTTTTCTCCCCAGGCCACAATTTTCACCAGGGCTTTATCTCCATCCTTAGCATCTTTCAAACTATTTGCTGGAATATAAATATCGGGCATAAAGTTCCCTTTATCCGGCACTAGGAAGGCAAAATTTTTATTGACCTGGAGGGTACCGGTAAATTCTGTTTTTTTACGGGTAATAACTTCATTGACCGTACCTTCCATGCGGCCGAGATTTTTAGCTTGCTTGATCACATCTACTAAAACCTCGTCACCATCCAATGCGGAGTTTAGGTTCTTCTGTTTTACCAGGATATCTTTTGTCAAGGTAGGCACGATAACAAATGCCATACCGGAACGGGTAACTTCCACTATGCCCCTATAACGTTTCTTTTGGCTGCTACTCGTTTTCTTCTCTTTTCTCTTTTTAGACATTTCAATTAATTTAAGGGGTTCAATAACCGGGAATGGATTCTATAAAGAACCCTTTCCATTCACATGATTAAACTTCCTGGACATTCAAAGTTTTGTTGATATAATCATAAATATAATTATTAAATAAGTCTCCTTCGTTAAATAAAAAAGAAACTTCTACCGGGATCACGGCAATTTTCAAGCCTAACTCGTCCAGTTCTTTTTGCTTGAGGCTGAGTCTTACCGCATCTTTTTCAGTAGTTACAATCCACTTTTGCTTTGCATCTATATGGTTATACTCGATCTTGATTTTTTCTAAATCCCTAGCGTTATAGTAATAATGATCGGGGAAAGACATTAAAAATGTTTTCCCGGATAAAGCATTTAGATGTGCTACCAGTGGATCGGGTTTAGCTATTCCACAAACCAGTAGTATTTGGCTTTCCGCGGATATTTGCACCGGTTCCAACGATTGCATATCGTAGATTTTACCATATTGTAAATATGTAAAAAACACTTTTTGCCGGGGTAATGGTTGTATTTCCCTCATAATAGCTTCTTTCTCTGCCGGGCTTAAATCGGCAGGACATTTCGTCACGATCACGCTATCTGCCCTTTGGTAGCCATTCCTGCTTTCGCGGAGCCGCCCGAATGGCACTACGTGATCCCTCGTAAAAAGCCTGCTATAATCGGTCAGCATGATATTTAGCCCGGGTTTGATGGATCTGTGCTGGAAGGCGTCATCCAGGATTACGATTTGTGTATCGGGGCGATCCGTCAATAATTCGGGGATCGCTAGCATTCTTTCCTCCCCGACACAAACGCTAATACCGGGAAATTTTTGATGGAACTGCATGGGTTCATCTCCAATTTGGGCCGCGGTGCTTTTTTCATCGGCCAGGATATAACCTTTAGTTTTCCTATTGTATCCCCGGCTTAGGGAAGCAATTTTGTATTGATCTTTCAACAAGCGGACCAGGTATTCTACATGCGGCGTTTTCCCGGTGCCGCCCACGGAAAGGTTGCCGAATGAAATTGTGGGTATTTCAAATTCTACAGCGGTCAATATCCCCTTGTCGTACATACGGTTTCTAAGCCACATAATTAACCCGTATAGTAATGAAAAGGGGTATAAAAGGTATGATAATATTTTTAACACGTTACGATTTTGAATTAAAATAATAGGTAGATCCCGGTGTTATCGCTACGTCTAACGAAATATCACCGGCATAAATATCGGTAATGGGCGCTGGAAGACTGTCAAATAGGCTCAGGCCAATTTTTAAAACCTTAGGCTTGCAAAGTGAAAGGAACCTATCATACATGCCCTTTCCATAGCCTACCCTATGACCATTTTCATCAAATGCCAGCATCGGTATAAGTACAGCGTCTATTAACAAGGGATTTACATCATCTCCGCCAACAGGTTCGGGTATACCATAGGCATTTTCCTGTAATACTGCATCATCATACCAAATAACATGCCTCATGTCATTAGTTTCGAAATTTGATTGGGAAGTTACGAGTTGAATAGTTGGGTAATGTTCACGAATCCATACAGCTAACAAAAACGTATCCACTTCTTTTCTCGAGAGGATCGGCAGAAAAATATGAAGATATTGTATTCCTTCGAGTGCGAAATTACTAAATTGTAATAATAAATCCATATTTAAAATGGCCCATTCCTCTTCCGTTAACGCGAGCCGCTTATCATTATAGGCTTTCCGGATATCTTTTTTGGTATGCTGCATCATATATTATCTATCGCATCTTTCAGACTATTTTCTAGTTGGATGGCTTGTGCTTGAATGAACGCCTGATCCAAGATGGTGGCTTTAGGGATCCTTCCAATTTTAGGGATATTGGACCAGCTTACAATATCGTCTTCGTTCGTATTATATTCCCCGCTGAAAATCCACCCTAGAACCGGGATTTTATTTTCCTGTAATACTTTCGCAGTTAATAAACTATGGTTGATGCTTCCTAAATAATTTCCTGCTACTAAAATGACCCTAGCTTCCAAGGCGATGATCAGGTCCAGGATGAATTGATGCTCGTTCAATGGTACCATCAATCCTCCCGCGCCTTCTATAACCATCGGTTGATGGGTGTTTTCCAAAGCATTAGCCCTATGGACAAGATGTTCCAAATCAATGGCTACCCCATCGATCCTGGCGGCTAAATGCGGGGAAGCCGGTGTTTTAAGCCGGTAAACTTCCCGCAAGGTCTTAGCCGGGTGCTGTATCATTTGCGCAACAAACGCTGTATCTGTCCCTTCTTCCAACCCCGCTTGCACCGGCTTCCAGTACTGGGCCTTCAATGCTTGGGTAATACATGCACTGCTCACCGTTTTGCCAACCCCGGTTCCGATCCCGGTTATAAATACCCGGTTTTGCTTCCATTTCATATTTGCAAATATACTAAAACGGGTCACGGATTTTTTGTATTTAAGGATTTCATGGCTGTTCTACGCTAAATGATAAATTCCTAATGATTACATAATTATGGAGAATTGGAAAAAATATAAAACAATGGAGACCTTATTATAAACAAAATTCCGTAAAATCCTTAAATCCGAAAAATCCATGACCCAGAAAATTGTCTTAATATTATACTATTGTTCTCCCATTATCATCACCATAATTCATTTATTATGAAATATTTTGACAACATACTCCAAACGATCGGACATACCCCGTTAGTAAAATTACATAAAGTAACATCCGACCTTCCGTGTACCGTTTTGGCAAAGGTGGAATTTTTTAATCCGGGTAATTCGATCAAGGATAGGATGGCTATCAAGATGGTGGAAGTGGCAGAACAGCAGGGGTATTTAAAACCCGGGGGCACCATTATCGAGGGAACAAGTGGCAATACCGGTATGGGCTTAGCCTTGGCTGCCGTTATTAAGGGATATAAATGCATCTTCACCACTACCGATAAGCAATCCAAAGAAAAAATTGATATCCTGAAAGCCGTGGGCGCCGAAGTAATCGTTTGCCCAACCAACGTAGAACCGGATGATCCCAAGTCATATTATTCCGTCGCTAAAAGATTAGCTAAAGAGATTCCCAATTCATTTTATGTTAATCAATATGATAATCTCGCTAACCGCGATGCGCATTACGAACAGACTGGTCCCGAAATATGGGAGCAAACCGGTGGTAAAATCACCCACCTGGTTGTTGCAACAGGAACCGGGGGCACCGTTACCGGAACCGGTAAATATTTAAAAGAACAAAATTCCGCTGTGCAAGTCTGGGCTATTGACAGTTACGGATCCTTGTTGAAAAAATTTCATGATACCGGCAAGATAGATATGTCGGAAGTTTATCCTTATATCACGGAAGGAATCGGTGAAGATTTCGTGCCCGCAAACTATGACATGTCTGTAATTGACCTATTTGAAAAAGTAACCGATAAAGACGGCGCCGTTATGGCAAGGAGAATAGCCAAAGAAGAAGGCATCTTTGTTGGATATTCGGCAGGATCAGCCATAGCAGGACTTAAACAGCTAAAACATTTACTTAAACCAACGGATGTAGTCGTAGTTGTTTTTCATGATCATGGTAGCCGCTATGTAGGGAAAGTATACAATGACCAGTGGATGATGGAACGGGGATTCCTCGATGTTAGATCTGTAAAAGATATCGTAAGCGGGCGAGGAAATTTGCCCCTGGTCACTATTAGCCCTACAGAATCTGTCAGCGACGCCATTCACAAGATGAAAAAATTTGATATAGAACATATTCCGGTCCTGCTGCAACATGAATTTATTGGAGCTATTTCGGAAGGTGGTCTTTTTAATTATTTGCTGGATCATCCCGATGCAAAAAACTCGCCGGTAAAAGGTGTGATGCAGCCCCCTTTCCCAGTAGTGAACCTAGACACTCCCATCGATAAGTTAACAAAATATATCAACAAGGAAAATGGCGCCGTTCTTGCCCAGGATGATGCCGGGACTTACCATATCGTTACCAAGTACGATATCATACAAGCATTGGGACAATAAACCATCTTTTATTGTGCTACCTTTGTTTGAATGGAACAAGAAACAATGCTAGTGATAGATCAAATGCAGCGTGAAGTGACGGTTCCCTTGAAAGATCTGCGAATTATTTCGCTTGTTCCTTCACAAACCGAATTACTTTACGAGCTAGGCTTAGATAAAGAGGTTATCGGGATCACGAAATTCTGTGTACATCCTGTATCTTGGTTTAGGACGAAGACCCGTGTTGGTGGAACAAAGCAGCTTCATTTAGAACAGATTCGCGGGATGCGTCCCAATTTGATTATCGCAAATAAGGAAGAGAATGAACGTGAACAGGTAGAAGCATTAGCGGAAGAATTCCCTGTCTGGATCAGCGATATACACAACTTCACCGAGGCCTACGCCATGATCCGGGATATAGGTGCAATCACTGGCAGACCTAACGAAGCGCGGGAATTAATAGGAGCAATCAAGACCGGGTTTCAAAACATGGAAAAACTATCCCGACCGTTAAGCGTAGCCTATTTCATTTGGCGCAATCCTTGGATGGTAGCCGGTAATGATACTTTTATTCACCAGGTCTTAACGGGTGCCGGTTTTGAAAATGCATTTAATTTGTCGGGGCGTTACCCCGAAGTTACAGCGCAGCAGTTACAAGAAATCCAACCGGATTTGGTCTTCCTGTCATCAGAACCCTTTCCCTTCCGGGAGAAACATATTGCCGAAATACAATCAATCATACCCGGAAGCAAAATACTGTTGGTAGATGGAGAAATGTTCTCCTGGTACGGAAGCCGATTAAAGGAAGTTCCCGGGTATCTTGGCGGGCTGATCAATAAAATAAAAAGTTAATACCCCGGTCCTACCAATTATTAACTTTAGAAAGGATTTCCCTTGATCGGGATCCCGGTAAAAGAAGGTTGCCCTGTAGCTTGAAACGGCTAATAGCAGCACTTTTTAGCGAAAATTTGATATAAATCAATGGAAAATATTCATTTTTAATATTTTCTAAACATTTCATGGTATTATAATTCTTAGTAGATAGTCCTTATATTTGTTTCCTCAAAATAAATATTAATCAGGTCATTATGGGAAAATACAGAGCCGGCGTATTACACGGCGAAGAGCTAGATGCGCTTTACAACGATGCGAAAGACAATGGATTTGCGATGCCAGCAGTTAACGTGGTTGGAACCAACTCCGTAAATGCAGTTTTGGAAACCGCTGCCAAAGTAAATTCTCCCGTTATTATTCAATTTTCTAACGGCGGAGCGCAATTTTATGCAGGTAAAGGTATGCCGAATGATAATCTGCAAGCCAACATAGCCGGTGGTGTTTCAGGAGCTAAGCATGTACATGAAGTAGCGAAATATTACGGTGTTCCTGTTGTTTTGCATACCGACCATGCCGCAAAAAAATGGTTGCCTTGGATCGATGGATTATTAACCGCGGGGGAAACGTTTTACCAGCAAACCGGTCAGCCGCTTTTCAGTTCCCATATGCTGGACTTATCCGAAGAGCCTATTGCTGAAAACATCGAAATTTCTAAAAAGTATTTCGAAAGAATGAACAAGCTGGGTATGAGCATCGAGATAGAACTCGGGGTAACCGGTGGTGAAGAAGACGGTGTGGATAATTCAGGCGTTGAAAATTCATTATTATATACCCAACCTGAAGAGGTGGCTTTTGCATATGAAGAGCTTTCCAAGGTAGGATCCCGCTTCACAATCGCGGCTGCTTTCGGAAATGTGCACGGCGTATATAGCCCGGGCAATGTTGAATTGCGTCCAGACATCCTGTTGAACAGCCAGAAGTTTATCCAGGAAAAATATAAAACGAAAGAAAAACCGGTATACTATGTATTCCATGGTGGTTCCGGTTCTCCTAAGCATCAAATCAAGGAATCATTAGGCTACGGCGTCATCAAGATGAACCTGGATACCGATATGCAATGGGCTTTCTGGGAAGGTGTATTGAATTATTATAAAGAGAAAGAGGCTTATTTACAATCACAGTTAGGTAACCCGGACGGCGCTGAAAAGCCGAATAAAAAATTCTACGATCCGCGCGTTTGGTTACGTAAAGGTGAAGAATCTTTCGTAAAACGCTTGGAAGAAGCATTTTCCGATTTGAATTGCATTAACCGTAATGCTTAATTTTTTATAGTAACCTTTTTGCCCCATGCTCGTTCATGGGGCTTTTTATTTTATATAAACAAGCTTAATACCTGGGAATATTTTATATATACTTTACTGAAATATAGCAAGATTTATATTGGGTGATTGGAAATTATTCCCATTTCCGCTTGTAAAAATGAATTTAGTTGTATCTTGCACCACTATTCTTTAATCAAATAGCACATAATCAATAGTATGAGTTGGTTTAAGCGAATCAAGCAGGGTATTTCAACCAGCACTAGTGAAAAGAAAGAAGCACCGGATGGCTTATGGCATAAATGCCCAAATTGTAAGAAAACCACTAATATCAAGGATCTGAAGGAGAACTTGTATGTTTGTGATAATTGTAATTATCATAACCGCATCAATTCCGAAGAATATTTTGAAATCCTTTTCGATAATGGCCAGTTCGAAGAACTTTTCTCTAATATTTTCCCGAAAGACCAACTGGGTTTCGTTGACCTGAAACCTTATGCGGATAGATTGAAGGATGCACAACGCAAATCCGGTTTAACGGATGCCATGAAAGTGGGGCACGGTAAGGTTTTTGAACACGACCTGGTGATTGCTTGTATGGACTTCGGTTTCATCGGTGGTTCCATGGGTTCCGTCGTGGGAGAGAAAATATCTAGGGCAATTGACTACTGTATCAAGAACAGGCACCCGCTGATGATTATTTCAAAATCCGGTGGAGCCCGCATGATGGAAAGCGCTTTCTCATTGATGCAGATGGCGAAAACTTCCGCGAAATTGACCCAATTGGCAGATGCAAAATTACCTTATATTTCCCTGATGACAGACCCGACTACAGGGGGCGTTACCGCTTCTTACGCGATGCTGGGCGACTTGAACATTTCCGAGCCGGGCGCATTAATCGGCTTCGCCGGCCCCAGGGTTATCAAGGAAACTATTAAGAAAGACCTTCCCGAAGGTTTCCAAAGCGCTGAATTCCTATTGGAACACGGTTTCTTGGATTTTATCGTGGACAGGAAAGAATTAAAACAAAAATTGGCACAGCTGATTCAGTTGTTTAAGCAGTAATCAATTGTTGCCGTTAAAATATTTATGGGTTACAAGTTGCTTTTGTAGTAATTTGTAACCCTCAATTTTATTATGGCAGAACAAAAAAACAGATCGGCATTTTACGAATATGCGATTGAAGATAAATTCATCGCGGGTATGGTATTGACGGGCACCGAAATCAAGTCGATCCGCGCAGGCAAGGTGAGCTTTAACGATAGCTTCTGCTACTTTCATAAAGATGAATTATATGTAAAAAGTTTACATATATCGGAGTACAGCCACGGCACTTACGCTAACCACGATCCCCTCCGCGAGCGGAAGTTATTACTTACGAAACGCGAACTGCGGAAATTACAGAACAAGCTTAAAGATAAAGGCTATACAATCGTTCCACTGAAGATCTTTATCTCTGATAAAGGTTATGCAAAGATGGAAATCGGTTTGGGTAAAGGTAAAAAACTACATGACAAACGCGACTCCATCAAGCAAAGGGAAGCCGAACGCGAACTGCGAAGGAACTTCAAAGTGTAAATATGCCCCGTAAGAGATAAATTAACTTAAAACCGCTACCCTATTCTTCTTATATGAAAAAATTGCTCAGCATTGGAATCTTATTCTGCTTGTTGATATTTGTCGGCGCCTGTAAAAATGGGCAGAAACTTTACCAGAAAGGTCGCTATGATGAGGCGGTTACCGTATTTGTCAAGAAATTACAGAAAAAAACCCAAGATCCGGCTGCCCTGGCATACCTACCGAAGGCTTATTCTGATGCATTAGATTGGCACGAGGACCGGGTTGACCGTATATTAGCTTCCAATGACGAGTTAAAATGGGAATCTGTTAAACGGGAATACCAGGCACTACAATCGCTGTACCTATCAATCCAATCATCCCCGGTCGCCAAATCGTTGGTAGCAGCGAAGGACTATTCTTCCGCGATCAGGGGTGCGCAAGAAAATGGGGCGCAGGTACGGTACGATCGTGGTTTATATTTCATGGATCAAGGCACTAAAAGGGATTTCCGCCAGGCTTACGAAGAGTTTGATGCGGCGCTCAGGTTAGTTCCTAATTTTAAAGATGCCCAGGCCTTAAGGGATGAGGCGTATGAATTGGGAATCATCAGGGTCGAAGTAAGCCGAATTGACGTTCGATCTCCATATTTTCAATTTACCGCGGATTACTTCAGGGATGCGCTGGTGAGAAATTTACAGCAAAGGAATATTGATCCTTTCGTGCGTTTTTACGACGAAAGGCAAGTATCGCAAGAACGGGTGCCCGTGGATCAATATCTCGATATGCATTTTTATGACTTTATCGTCGGGCAAACCTATGTCGAAAAAACCGAGAGGCCCGTGCAGAAAGAGCATGTTGTTGTCGGGAAAAGACCTGTTAGGGATTCTACCGGGAAAACGCACCAGGTAGACGTTTACGGGACGGCAAAGGCAACAATTTATATCGTGCGTAAAACAATTGTGTCCAAAGCATTGTTTGATTATGCAATAATAGATACGAAGCAAAATACCATTATCACGAATAACAGGATACCTGGCAGTTTTACCTGGGTGAATGAATACGCGACTTTTAAAGGGGATGAACGGGCATTGGGTGATGAAGATAAGAAGTTGATCGGTGGAAGCGATATTGCGCCCCCAGATCCGCAAAGTTTGTTCCTCGAAGTTACGAGACCAATTTATGATCAATTGGAAAGAGACCTGCGGAGCTTTTACAGCAGGTACTAGGTTTTGATTTTTCCCATAAAATTGAAATAGTATGAAAACACTTCATTATTTTTTTACCGGTTTTTTACTAATCATGATATGGAGTTGTTCAGCCTCGAAAAAGCAAGCCGGCTCGATGAATGCATCATTATATAATAATCGTTGGAAAATAGTTGCCATAAATGGGGCCGAGGTGGATACGGCAAAAATTTACAGGAAAGATGGCCTATCTTTCAACAAGGCCTCTTCCCGGTTTTCTGGCACGGTAAGCTGTAATTCCATGACAGGGAAATTTGAAATCGGTCATAACAATACGATCAGTTTTTCCCAAGTCGCCATTACTAAAATGATGTGCATGGATATGAGTGTAGAGGATAGCTTCCTAGAAATTTTAGATAAAGTAACCAATTTCGAGTTGACCGGCAAGGAACTGAAATTCACGGATGGCACTGAAGAATTAGCGCGTTTTGAGCCAATATGACGATGGTTTTAACTTGGGATCGCGGGTGGTAAGCCCTAGAGGTTATTCAAAATAAATTTAATATCATATACCATATAGTAGTTTTTTTATTAATTGGTAAAATGCTATGAAGGGGTAAGTTCAGCCATTCTATTTATTAATAAAGTAAATATTCTCAAATATTTATCGTACCTTCATTGCATTCAAGGCATTTGCCATTGCTACTTCTGATTCAGTCTTGAGTATAATCACTTCACACTCAGTCAGCAAAATAACCCAAGGAAGAATTAAAAATTCTGTTTAGGACTTCTGAAACAGTGCGGTTCGTTATAATTATTTCGAATATACATACGGATTGTGAAAGGAATGGAGAATAGTTGTAATGTCTTAAGAAGCATTTAATTGCTTGAGAAAAGTAAACTAAAAACAAAAGGATAAAATATGGGTGAATCTTTTTCTAAAAAAGAAAAATCAAAGAAAAAAGCAAAACAGAAACAAGACAAAATTGCCAAGATGAAAGAGCGGAAGGCTAATAACCAGAAAGGGAAAAGCCTGGAAGATATGATGGCATATATTGACGAAAACGGGAATATTACCTCTACCCCGCCTGCTACAACAGAAAAACGCGATTTTCCATTGGAAGAAATCCAACTTGGCGCAACTCCTATTGTACAGGAAGATCCTATTAGGGAAGGAACTGTGACATTTTATAATACCAGTAAGGCTTATGGCTTTATAAAGGATAAAAAATCCGGTGAAGATGTATTTGTTCACGGTAATGATTTATCCAGCCCTATCAAGGAAAAGGATAAAGTAAGTTTCGAACGTCAAGCGACCCCTAGGGGATATAAGGCTATTAATGTAACCGTAATTTAATTACCGGTTAATAATCGCTTGATATAAAATTGAGATTAGCATGGAGCCTAAACGATTTGTACAATCGTGTTTTATAGGTTTCATCCGATATTGAACTAAAAAAGGAAAGCGCCGGTAAAGTGCTTTCCTTTTTTAATGCTATACTTTATAGTGTGTATTTTATCATGCGGCACTAACCCGCACATGAACAGGTTTTACCTTCGGTTTAACCAATTTGATAACCCCTATAAATGCTAATAAGCGGATAATTGGAAATACCGGGTCAATTTCGTGCCAGCGGCGCCCAAAATTCACGGAAGCCGGGTGTTTATGGTGGTTATTGTGATAAGACTCCCCTAGCATTAACACATCGACAAACAGCAAGTTCATCGACGTATTTTTCAGTTTAAAATTGATATATCCATATTTATGGGCAAACCAATTTACAATTGCACCATGAAATGCCCCCATCGAGATAACAATTGGCAATAATAGGTATTGCCAGGGACTAGTCGCAAATAATATGAAAAATGTTATATAAATACCCACCCATAATAATCTTGAAAAGGAACCGTTAGCGAACTTATCAAACTTATCCCAGCCCGGTAAATTCTTCTTAAAACGGGGGTCTATAGTTATTTTTTCATGTAAAATATCCTGGTAAACAGACCGGGTCTTCCACATCATTGAGAAGATGTTTTTTGAATTGGAGGGGGAATGTGGATCCAAATCGGTATCAGTATAAGCATGATGCATGCGGTGCATGATTGCATATGCTTTTGGACTCATATATGATGACCCCTGGGTAATATATGTGAAGATAAAAAATGCCTTTTCCCATGATTTACTCATTGTAAATGCACCGTGAGCAGCATACCGATGTTGAAAAAAAGTTTGTGAAAATAGCGATAGGTACCAAATGGCAACAAAAAAAAGAAATATTATCATATTTGAGTTTAAAAGAAGCGGGAGTAAATCTCAAATATGCCTTTGGAATAGATGGAAATAAAAACGCTATCTAGGTTATAGAATACCTGTAAGATATGCATTTATTGTGTTAACAAAATGGTAAATCGGCCATTTGCATGCTAAATTTATATTATTACCCCTTTGTGATGTTCCCAAAGTTTTGAATAAACTGAATTTTTTTGCAGTAGTTGCTGGTGTGTACCTTCTTCAGCCATACTACCTTCATGTAACACCACTATCTTATCGGCATTCATCACGGTGCTTAACCTATGTGCAATTATGATGATTGTTTTGCCTGCATGTTTTAACTGCTGCACAGCCAACTGTACAAATTGGTCGGAAACCGGGTCGAGCGAAGATGTGGCTTCATCAAAAATGAGGATATCCGGATTTCTATACATGGCCCTGGCGATAGCCAAGCGTTGCCTTTGGCCACCCGATAGGTTAACGCCATGTTCTCCCAGCAGGGTTAAAAAGCCATTCGGTAATTTCTCGATAAACTCCATGATTCCTAAAACCTGTGCAATCTTTATTACCTGTTGCATATCGGCTTCAAAATCACCCACCGCGATATTCTCAAGCACCGTTCCAGCAAATAGATCGATATGTTGAGGAACGACACTAATTTTCTTACGCAGGCTGTCATTATGGATATACTTGATATCTATATTCCCTATACAAATCTGTCCAGCTTGTAAAGGATACAAATTTTGTAATAGGTTCATCAGGGTAGACTTGCCAGACCCGCTTTCACCTACGATGGCGGTTATCTCCCCTTTCCTGATATGTAGGTTAAAGTCTTTGAATACTTCTGCGCGCGTATTATATTTAAAGCTAACATTATGGAAACTGATATCCCCGAGCATTTCTGGTGTTAGATCCATTTTTTGCTCGTTACTCTCCTGCTCTAAATCCAAAATTTCGAATAGTCGATCCGAAGCAATCAAGGCATCTTGCATACTTTTATTCGCACCGATAAGGCTCATGGCTGGGCCGGTAAAGTATCCCAACAAGGCGTAAAAAGAAAGTAACTCGCCGGGTGTTAATTGCCGATCTATCACGAAGTAGGAACCGATCCATAGTATTACTACAACGAAAGCGCTCGTTACAAATGATGCGGCGCTACCAATGTAAAGATTCGTTGTAGCCGATTTAAAGATGGTTCGTAGCAGTTTTACAAATCTATTTTCTGTTTTAATATTCGCGTATTCTTCTAAGCCGAATCGCTTGATCGTTGAAGCAGCGTTTAGAGATTCTACTAATTGTCCACCCAATTCAGCGTTATCTTCCATCAATTTCCTTTGTAACTTTTTATTGAAGGCATTACTTAACTGGTAGACCACGATATAGACAGGTATGATAGCTAAAACAATCAAGGCAAGCTTCCAGTAATATGCGAACATTACGGCAAATGAGAATATCACGATAAACACGTTAACGACTAAGCCTACCGCTGTATCGTTTATGAAACTCCTGATTTTGACTGCATCATTAATACGGGAAGTGATCTCACCGACCCGCATCGTATCAAAAAACTGTTGCGGTAATTTTAATAAGTGTTTATAATAGCCCAAGATCAGCTGTGCATCGATCTGCTGCCCTGTTTTCAAGGCAAATATACTTTTGGTATTACCGATAAAAAGTTGGAATAACAATATCACGATCATGATACTCCCCAGTAAATTCAATAGGTTTTTATTGCCATCGACTAATACATTATCCACAATTTTCTGGACATAGATCGAGGTTGACAACCCGAGAATAGTATAAACAATCGAGCCAAACAATGCTTGTAAAAGTATCGATTTATGCGGCGCTAATAAGTACCAAAACCTTTGAAAATGCGAGCTGGTGAGTTTTTCTTGCTTAAAATTCTCCCCCGGCAATATTAAGATCAGGACCCCAGTCCAAATCTTTTTAAAATCTTCTGACTTAAATTCATGAACTTTCCCATCGGCCGGATCCATGATAGTTATCCGCTCCTTGGTAACCTTGTAAATAACAACATAATGGTGCAATACACCCTTCAGCACGACATGCGCGATAGAGGGCTTGGGAATTTTGGCAAGCGATTCAAACGGCCCTTTGACACCCTTAGCTTCAAAGCCGAGCTTCTGCGCGGCCTCAATCAAACCTAAAACATTCGTCCCCTTATGATCGGTATAAGCATATTGACGTATCCTTGCCACCGGGATATGCAGGTTATAATGCGCTGCTATTGAACTCAAGCAAGCAGCCCCGCAATCGCTCAGATCGCGTTGTTTTACCTTAGATTTCCTTTTTATCCTATTATTTAGCCACATATAATTCCCAATAAAAAAGATTAACTGGCAGCTTTGCCTGTATTCGGATTCATCCATTCATCCGCGCGATCATAAATCAATTGATACAAACTGCGCTTCGTAAGTATAAACCTGGCTTGCACGGTCATCCCCTTTTTTAAATTCCCTTTTACACCGTTAGAAAGTTGCAGGTAAGTTTGATCTAAACTGCATTTAACTTTAAAAACGGGTTGATCATTAGCCATGGTGAAATCATTATCCACCGATATCACTTTCGCATCTAGAATCCCCCATTCATTATAATTAAATGCATCTACCTGGCATTTCACTTTCATTCCCGGCTTTATATAACCGATATCTTTAGGACTGACATAACATTCCAATACCAGGTTAGCATCCGGTGAAATGGAGCCGATAAGTTCCCCGGCCTGCAATGTTCCCCCTGCAAATTTTCCGGCTAATCCTTGCAAGGTTCCGCTAACGGGCGCAACAACAAGGTTCTTTTCCTTGTCGGTAGTTAACTGCTTCTTATCTTCTTGCAAGCGGTTTAATTCTTGTTTATATTGATTTAACGACTCTGCCCAAATGCTTCTCTGTTGCTGGATGAGCGATTGATAAGCGGCATCCGCTTTATTAAGTTCATATTTCTTGTCTATATAATCCTTATAGGGAAGCACTTTATCCCTGTATAGGCTATATACCATATCATAATCTGTCTTTAATTTCTGTAGCAGGGTTCGTTGCTCCGCGAGGGAAGCGTTGAATTGCGCGTATTGCTGCTTGTATAAAGCCGTTTTCAACCCCGCGCTTCCGCCGCGGCTTAATATCGTGAGGTCATGGATAAACATTTCCCTTTGCGATACATCAAATGAAGTTTGTTCTAATTTGCTGAGTGCAATATCTTCCTGTAACTTTAGGATGGGCATCCCTTTTTTTACATAATCGCCATCTTTAGCATATACTTTTTCTATGGTTCCTGCCAGTAATGTTCTCAATTCATTTTTTTCTATTACCGGCCTTACGAGACCCGCGGATTTCACGGATACATCCACCTTAATCAAGGGTAATGCTACGATGCTCAAAATGATAAAAATAACAACGCTGGAATAAATTATTTGCGAGCGAACTTTTACTTTCGGCAACCAAGAAAATATTGAATCTTGCAGAACTTCTACCGGGAATAATTGTGGCATTTCAACTATATTTTAAAGTTTATTCTCCGATACAACAATGATCCATCATCAATTGCTTCCCTGCTTGTACCAGGGTAATTGCATCCGCCCTTTGGTTCGGCGCCCAACTTTCAAATTCTGGACTTGTAACCAATGCCATCAATATATAATGATAATATCGCTTGATTTCTGCTATAGTATAGCATTGCTCGTTCTCCATTAATTCCCAGGATAATTGTGGCCGTTTCATAGTCGTATTAATTTAATATGGTTAACAGGTTTCCACCAGGTCATTTGCAACTTCTTAGCCAGGGTCAAGTTATTTGAATTTTAAGATTTTGTTCATCTATTTCCTGTTCATTTTTTGTTCATTTTCAGCGCCTAGTCGACGTATCATGATTGCCCGCATGCTGAACGGCATCACACCGGGATTCAACCTATTAAAAGCAATTGAATTAAATGTCAGTCAAGAGCGATTTATATCTTTTAATATCAATACTTTATGAAAAATTTCTCCACTCCCGGAACCGCGGAAAAATAACCGGTTTTATACTCGTCAGAAGAATATATTTCACTGATAATTTCATTCCTGTTCCCCCTGGAAATTCCCCGGATATTTTAGCTTGAGTCCGGATGTTAGTTCCGTAGCAGGTAACGGGCGGGTTATTTATAAACAATAATGGCATTTAAGGTTCCGATAATGTGAAGAATGGAAATGCATTACCAATCATACCTGGGGAATTTTCGGGCAAGAAATTTTGTTCTTTTCATATTTGCGAACAACGGAAAATAGTAGCGGAAGAAAGCCTAAGCTTGTAGATTTTAATAGAGTCACTTAGTCTTTAGGCTGTGACCCAGCGGCTTTTCAACGGCAAGAAGCGGGCGAACGGCTACATGTAAATGATCGCCGTAAGCCAAGCGGTAAGTCTCGATTTCGGTTGCATTAAATAAATATTCAAGGGGAATAAATTTTGTTTCAAATCCTGCCCCCTGCAACTTCCTTTCATAATCTGCACCGTAAAACCTGATATGTCCGGGATCCCCGTAATGCGTAATCCTATCTTGCCTGGAGACGATACGCTCATCTTCCTCCGTGATAGCCAAGCCCCTTTTAATCGGAACTTGCAAGAAGGCAATACCACCCGGTTTCAATACCCTGAATAATTCATTCATCGCTTTATTATCTTCTTTCACGTATTCCAACACATGCGAGCAGATAATCACATCGAAATAATGATCCTTAATTTCGGGCATACCGGTAATATCCAGGTATTTTGTTTCCCCGGGATAGGTGCTTTCAAACATATCGGCAAACTTATCCGCCGGGAAATATTCCAATCCTTCTATACTACGGAACCGTTTGAAGAAAATTTCTTCCGGGGCAACATGTAATAGTCTCATCCCCGGCTTCAACAATTCACGGTGGCGGTCCAGGTATAACCATAAAGCCCTGTCGCGCTCATTGGATCGGCACCTGGGGCATTGTACCGGCCTCCGGTTTGCACCGGCCGGTAAAAATCGGGAAAAGCCCCTGTTACAGCAAGGGCATGCAACGTTATTCCCTCTGTAATATAATCCCCGGCAATAAAGGTATAAAGGCAAAATAGTTTTCTTCAATAACCGCTTTATCGATGATTGTCGCATTGCTAAAATAGATTGCATTTGGCGTTTAACAAATGATGTTTTCATCTCCTAAATAGCGGTATGCGATCATACAACTATTTATGGCAAGGCACTTGGTAATACAATGCTAATAATACCGAATTGAAATTTCTGGCAACAAGTAATACCAGCGATAATTACTCTAAAATTGAATACTTGAATCTAAAACCGGAGAGCTTGAATCCCTGGCGAACAGTATTTTGGATGATTACCAGGCCTGGAGCCTAAATTTAGTGCCACCTGCTGCTATGAGCATGCAGATGACACGACAAGTTACTAAATTTCTTGTTCAAAACCGCTATCTATCAATAAATGCTTACTATCTGCCGCGGCTGTTGCAAGTTCGTCACAGCGATTATTCAACGGGTTATCCGCATGGCCTTTAACCCATCTGAATTGAACTTTATGTTTCTTGTATAGCGGGATAAAGCGCATCCACAGGTCCTTATTTTTCTTGTCTTTGAAACCCTTTTTTACCCATGACCACAACCAACCTTTCTCTACACTATTTACAACATATTGACTATCGGTGTAAATGGTAATGGATAAGCCTTCCCTTGTTAATGCTTCCAAGGCAACAATTACTGCCAACAATTCCATCCTGTTATTGGTCGTAAGCCGGTAGCCTTGCGATAACTCCTTCCTCACGGTTCCCCATATCAAAACAACACCGTAGCCGCCAGGCCCCGGGTTCCCCCTGGAAGATCCGTCCGTATAAATAATTAATCCTTTATCTGTCAAATCTCGTACAATTTTTGCAAAGGTAAACTTTCCAAAGCATTTACATAACTAACTGCAACGTATACACGGTTTATACTTGGAACACGCCGGTTTTAAAACTTTCATGGATGGGCGCCTGGTTGGCAGCCGTGATAGCTTCACTGATGATCATCCTGGTATCTAGCGGATCGATGATATCGTCAACCCATAATCTCGATGCAGCGTAATAAGGTGTAGTTTGATGTTCGTACTTGGCGATAATCTTTTTCAGCAGCTCCTGTTCAGCTTCCGGGCTGATAGTCTCGCCTTTCGATTTCAATGATGCCACCTGTATTTGCAACAAGGTTTTCGCAGCTTGTTCCCCGCCCATTACCGCGATCTTAGCGTTGGGCCAAGCAAAAATTAACCGGGGATCATAAGCTTTACCGCACATGGCGTAATTTCCTGCACCGTAAGAATTCCCTACGATCACCGTAATTTTAGGTACGATTGAATTGGCAACGGCGTTCACCAATTTAGCGCCGTCCTTAATAATTCCGGCATGTTCACTCCGGCTACCGACCATGAAGCCGGTCACATCTTGTAAAAATACCAGGGGAATTTTTTTCTGGTTGCAAATCATGATGAACCGGGCCGCTTTATCGGCACTATCATTATAAATCACGCCACCCATCTGCATTTCACCTTTCCTGCTTTTCACTATTTTTCTTTGGTTGGCCACGATCCCTACCGACCAGCCTTCGATCCTAGCATAACCGCATAAAATACTTTTGCCGTAATCTTCTTTATACTGGTCGAATTCCGAATTGTCAACGATCCTTTCGATAACTTCGACCATATCATAAGGCTTGGAGCTATCCGCGGGAATAATGCCGTATAATTCCTTGGAATCCTTAAGCGGCTCTTTTGCTGCCACGCGGTTGAACCCGGCGTTTTCGGGCGCACCGATCTTGGCCACTAATTTTTTTACTTCGTCCAGGCAAGTTTCATCCGAATCGAATTTATAATCCGCGATCCCGGAAATTTCCGTGTGGGTTGTTGCGCCGCCTAAAGTTTCAGCATCAATATCTTCTCCAATTGCTGCTTTCACGAGATAAGGGCCCGCTAAAAATATAGAGCCGTTCCCCTTTACCATCAAAACCTCGTCGCTCATGATCGGTAAATATGCTCCTCCTGCAACGCAGCTGCCCATTACGGCGGCTATTTGGGTAATACCCATAGCGCTCATGCGGGCATTATTATAAAAAATACGACCGAAATGCTCTTTGCCGGGAAAAATTTCATCTTGCATCGGTAAATATACCCCCGCGCTATCTACCAGGTAAATTACCGGCAATTTATTTTCCATCGCGATTTCCTGCAAACGAAGGTTCTTAGTTCCTGTCATCGGGAACCAAGCGCCGGCTTTTACAGTCATATCATTTGCAACGATAATACATTGTTTCCCTGAAATGTAACCGATCCCTGCTACCGTTCCAGCCGCCGGGCAGCCACCATGTTCTTCATACATTTCAAAAGCAGCAAAACTGCCGATCTCGATAAAGCGGCTTCCTTTATCTACCAGGTAATCAATCCTTTCCCTCGGGCTTAGCTTACCCTTTTTCTTAATTTTTTCGAGGTTCTTGGGGCCCCCTCCTTGCGAGATCACTGCTTTCCGTTGTTTCAGGGTAGCCAATGCCATGCGCATGGTATCCTCATTTTTATTAAATTCCAGTTGCTGTTGATCCATAACGTAAGATTTATGGTTAAAAATAAAGGAAATGGACGGAATGCAGATCATTTGGATTAAATTCAGGTGATTGTTAACAAATGGATCTTGATTACCCAAATCAAAAACGGATGCTCATGACACACCAAGCATTAATGGCAGAAACCTTGCAGCACATGTATAATGGTGAGCCTTGGTTAGATGTTACGCTGATGGAACATCTTTCGAAAATGGATGCTTCGCATGCAACCAGGCGGCTTAATGGTTCTAACAATACTTGGGAATTGTTGAACCATTTAATTTATTGGCATCAAAATGTTACCCGGAAGTTATCGGGGGTTAAAACGGAGCAAGAAGGCGATCTCCCCGATTTTTACTTGCCAGAAAATTGCAACGATGAAAATTGGGATGCTACCTTGCACCGGTTCCATCATTCATTAGAGCAGATGATGAATACGATCAGGAATTACCCCGGTCAAAAACTGTTCGATGTAGTTCCGGGGACGCAGCATACCGCGTATTTTTACATGCAAGGAATATTATCCCACGTTGCTTATCACCTGGGTCAAATAGTGCTATTAAGAAAGTATGCAAATATTAACTAGAGGGGGTTTGCAACGCTTGCAGTTGGAACATTTTGCTAATTGTTTGGAACAATTGCGGTTTCAATACCGGTTTAAGGATATAATTATTGACGCCGAGCGCTTTTGCTTCGGCCTCATGCTCCGCGAACCCATTCGCTGAAAGCGCCACGATCAGTAGATTCTTGAACTTTTCTTTACCGCGGAGCACCTCGATAGCTTCCAGCCCGCCCATGATGGGCATATTCATGTCCATCAAGACTAAGTCGGGTTCAAACGACTCCGCTTTTTCAACTCCTTCTACCCCGTTTTCGGCTAGCTCAAGGATTATAGGTGTTTCCAGCAAATACCTTTCGATAATCATCCTGTTGATCTTATCATCTTCCACAAGCAAGATTTTTTTACCGGCAGGTATAAAGATATTCGGCTCTTCATTCACGGTGATTTCTTCTTCATGTACATTCAAAGGTAATGAAATTGTGAACGTGGTGCCTTTTTGATCATTCGTATTTACATAAATCTTTCCGCCCATTAATTCAACGTACTGCCTCGCTAGCAGCAAACCTAATTTACTACCAACGAAATATTCCGAGTTTTTATCAACCTGGTGAAGCGGTTTGAACAAGGCATCGATTTGCGCTAAATTTAGTGGTTCCCCTTCATCCGTGATCCTGATGCATAGCTTCGTATCTGAGCGGAACACTTCGAACAGTATCGTGCTTAACTTGGGACTTATCTTTATGCCGTGGGCAACCAGGTTATTGACGATCTGTGTTAATTTGACTTGGTCAATAACAATACATGCTGCGAGGTCGGGAGCAATTTTGGTGGCAAGTGTCACATGTTGGGATACAGCGAACGGCCGGTTTAATTTCAAGATACTTGTTACCCACTCATCCAGGTTAAGCGGCGCTTCTTTCAAATGGTTGTGATGCCCCGATTCGATCTCTGAAATCGAGATCACGTTATTTAGTATGGTGCTCAATGTGATACTACCGAAATAAATACCATCCACGTATTCCTGCATGGTGTCACTCAGCTTCTCTTTATTCGAAATTTCTTTAAGTAAGGTACTTTGTCCTATGATCCCGTTCAGGGAGTTACGGGTTTCATGGGCCACTTGTTTTAAAAACAATACCAGCGCCTTATTAGCATGATCTAACTGTTCGGTCCTATCCGCAACCTGTACTACCAGTGCGACATTTTTATCTTCCAGCTCCCTGTTTTTGCGATCCAGTTCTTCTTGGGTTAATTTTACTTTCTCGCCCAGGCGGTAACTCTTCAGTTGGTAAATACAAATGGCTAGCACATTTAAGAAAAATACGACCGAGATGATGAGCCACCTGAAATTATCCTGTGTTGCTTCAGATAAGGGTACCTGGGAGAACCATTCGTTATAGTAGTTAAATTCCAAGAAAATTGGAATACATAAATGTATGCCTATGCAAGCAATCATCCACCTGGTTTCAAGGTTGTTGAAGGTCAGCAGGATGATATTTATCGCGAACAGGGAAAGTAATTGCACGTAAGCCAGCTTACCTAGCGTAATACCGTAATAGGCGATCACGAAATAAAATACTACCTGCAATAATATCTTGGCGGATAAATGCTTACGGTGTTTATTTAAAGCGATGGAAAATAAGAATAAGGGGCAAAACATCATTGCCGGGATCAATATCTCGACCGAATCGGATAAGCAATAAAACCAGTACCCGTAAACAGTAACTAGAACCGCGCACAGCATTGCTATGAGGTTCACGGTTTCGTTTCTTCTTGCTTCCTCTTCTTCCTCGTTGTCTGAATTTACAATAGCTTTATAGATGGACGATAATCGAAACATTAGACCGATAATTTTAATGCCAGGTTCTCAGGCATAATTAAAACATCACTTCATTTCAATTCCTGGGGCTGAAATGTTTTCCAATCCTTTTTAGGTTAGGCGTAAAGCGATTTGATTCTGGTGTTTAACAAATTAAATTTCGACAACTACTGTTCTGAAATTATACTCACATATTTACGCAGTACATTAAAATATGGTTTTTAAAATCCATATTATTTAATCAGTATTTAAACAAACTCTTATATAAGGGTTAAACTATTGAAAATCAAAAAAATGGAAAACTTGGATGAGATAACAAGTTGTTATAACGCATATAGCAATTTAACCAATTTTGGATTAAATTAGCAATTCATTAACAAAAATATATAAAATTGATGCTAATTATCAATTTTAAGATAAATCGGGAGGAAAATGTATTAATCTTCCCATCCCGGTGATTAATAAAAAGTTAGATTATCATTGTTGTCCGACTAAAAATGCTTTAAAGGTACTTGAATTCCTTACCTGGTCAAGGATATCAGCGAAGGATGGTATATTCACCCCCGCCAAGAGAACCGTGGAACTTCGCACCGTTGATTGCGAAGGGTGGCTTGGCCATACAGTAGTAGAAAGGCCAGATCGAGCGATCAAATTGGTGGCTGTAATGGCCCATTTGTGCCCTTTTTTAGTACTTTTTTGGGCAAGCAAAAAAGTTCAAGAAACGAGCAGATGAACATTGAGTCGAACTATTGAGGGAGCAAATTGCTCCCCGGTTAAAATTTAGTCGGACAATAATGTTAGATTTTCTATTCTTAAGATAATAAAACAGGGATTGCCCAATAAATTGACAATCCCTGTACATATAAAAATGCAAGAATTTCTCGTTAAGAGAATAATTCGCCTTGAAGTTTGTCGTCAGAATCTTCTTCCCCCGTGTTTTCTTCTTCAGAAATTAATTCTAAACTGATTAAATCTGCTCCAACTAATTTACTCCCAACCGACTTATACCCCATCACGTCGATAAATTCAGCTAAATCAACTTCTTCTTCTTCGGGATCTTTCTTTTTCCCGTAAGACATATGGATGACTGGCTGTTCCTGCGTGGTCACCAACTCCAGGTAATTTTTCGCGCCTTCCTTGATGAAAGAGAATTTATTGTTCAAGGTTTGCGTTTCGATCTTGAAGCGCTTCACGTTGAATTGTTTCTTTTCCGCATCAAAATAGATAGCGGTAATGATTTTTTCAGGATTAAATTTCTCAATGTAAACCGCATCTTCCGGTTCGTAGCGGTTCGTTATTTCGAAGTTGGTTAATTCGTAAGTCCCATTTTTATAAAATACAATTATTTTATCTTCCCCTTCGAAGCTGCCGACATACAGCCCGCGTTTTTCCGTATTTAGTCTGCCTATGGCATCATCGTACCAAATTTTTAAACCTGATAAAGTGGAAACCCCCTTTTCTTTGAACTTAACGCTCCTAACCGGGTATTTCGTAACCTGGTTACCCATCGAGTTCCGGTTCTTGATGGCAATGGTTTCAAAGTAAAGATCAAATTCTTTATTACGGGCAGCGCAATTAGGACTTAGCTTGATCGTTACCACTTCTGCCTCACCATTGGGATTGGCAGAGAAATAGTGCACCTTGGAGTTTTTCTCCCCCTTGTAGGCCAGGTCATATTCTTTATCGCGGGTAATACCGGTTACATTGAATCGTTTAGCATAGCTAACCCCGGTTTTACCATCGAGATAAATCATGTTATACGTCGTCCTATCATCATTTTTCTTAAATACATCTACATGGATAATATCTTTTCCGACGAAGGTTTTATCCGCCACCTTGGTCACCAACATTTTACCATCACGTTTAAATACGATGATATTGTCTAGGTCGGAGCAATCGGCAACGAACTCATCCTTTTTAAGGGAAGTCCCGATAAACCCTTCTGCCCTATTTACGTACAATTTGGTATTGGCAATGGCGACCTGTTGTACCTGGATATTGTCGAAGGTCTTTATCTCGGTCTTACGCTCCCTGCCGGCACCGTATTTTTTCAGCAATCCCTCGTAATAGGTAATCGTAAATTCCACGAGGTGAGCCAGGTTATGTTTTACATCGGCAATTTCGGCCTCGATGTTCTTAATCTGGTTGTTTAGTTCCGTAATATCCAAACGGTAGATACGGCGGACAGGTTTCTCCGTTAACTTGAGGATATCTTCCTTCGCGATGGGTCGCTTCAGGTTCTTTTTATAGGGAGTAAAAGCTTTATCAATCGCCGCAATCACCGTGTCCCAATCTTTATGCTTTTGTTCCAGTTCCTTGTAAATACCTTTTTCGAAGAAGATCTTTTCCAAGGACGTGTAATGCCATTTATCTTCCAGCTCGGCTAGCTTGATCTCTTGTTCCTTACCGAGCAAGGTCTTCGTAAATTCAGCTGAATGGCGCAATAAATCCGAAGCGGTGATAAATACAGGTTTATCTTCCACGATAACGCAGGCATTTGGCGAAATAGAGATTTCGCAATCCGTAAATGCATACAACGCATCGATCGTGATGTCAGGAGAAATACCCGGGGCAAGCTGCACTTCAATCTCCACATCCTTAGCGGTGTTGTCTATAACTTTCTTAATCTTGATCTTGCTATTGTCATTTGCCTTTACGATCGAATCGATTAATTGCGAAGTGGTGATACCGTATGGTACATCCTTGATCAACAACGTCTTCTTATCTTTTTCCTCGATATGCGCCCTAACGCGTACTTTACCACCCCTCTTACCATCGTTGTAGTTTGCCACATCGATCATACCGCCGGTTAGGAAATCGGGGTACAATTCAAACTTGCGGCCTTTCAAATACTTGATAGACGCTTCCAGTAATTCCACGAAGTTATGCGGTAAAATCTTGGTAGATAAACCTACGGCGATGCCTTCCGCACCTTGCGCGAGCAATAAGGGAAATTTCATCGGCAATGTTAGCGGTTCGTTTTTACGGCCGTCATAACTCAATTGCCAGGAAGTGGTTTTATTATTGAAAGCTACTTCTAATGCGAATTTGGATAATCGCGCTTCTATGTAACGCGGGGCGGCCGCATCATCCCCGGTACGGATATCCCCCCAGTTACCCTGCGTTTCGATCACCAGGTCCTTTTGCCCGAGGTTCACCATCGCATCCCCGATGGAAGCATCCCCATGCGGGTGGTATTGCATAGTTTGACCGATAACATTGGCGACCTTGTTGAACCTACCGTCATCCATTTCTTTCATCGCGTGCAATATCCTTCGCTGCACGGGTTTGAGGCCATCCTCCACGGCAGGTACCGCCCTTTCCAAGATTACGTAAGAAGCATAATCCAGGAACCAATTTTCGTACATCCCGCCAACATGTAATACTCCATGCAATGCATCTTCACCGGGTAGTTGTTCATTGTTGCTCATAATGCTTTAAATTTATTCCTGCCGTATCGATAAAAAGCCGATCGCGGCTGTCATCATTCCGATTAATTATCATTTTCCTTGCACGAAATCCTCCCTCCATACCCGGATGGAATCTTCGCGAACATCTGCAATACTGTTTAATTCGATGAAAGTGCAATCGCTAATGGCTTCCAATTCATGCCACAGCATGGAAGGTATCTCGATTCTCGCGGGAGCTTTTACCCGGATGCTTTCAATTTTACGCTGTTCTAAATGGCTCCAATGCATCCAGCATTCCCCTTCTAACAGGAACATGATCTCGGGATTCTTGTTGGCATTTTTACCTTCATGGTAATGTTGACCGCTGGTTGTACCGGCTTTCCGGTAACACAAGATAAAATTCCCTTTACGGCTGCAATCCCAATTATAATTGGAGCCCCTTTCATCTTGCCCCTGCAATTCCAATGTTTCTACTTGGATCATAATTTATTGAGCTTCAACGGTTGTATTGTTATTCCCTGCTTTTTTCACATCGTAATCCCTCATCGACTTCAGTTCTCCTTTATGTTCCAACTGTCCTTCTTTCACTAATTCTTTCATCCTCCAATTCAGGAAAATATCAGTAATTGGAAATTTAAGTTTACCAACGAGTTGGTTGATTACTTTAGATGCCTTTACGAAATCGTTTTGTACCAATTGCATGATCTCTTTATCGAAGAAGGTAGCGGGTTCACCCTTCAGCTTTTTCCCCCCTTCAAGCATCCTGATGCCGGCATTTTCATTCATCAGGCGGTGCCATTCGTCATTATCTAATTCAAATTCGGCTAATGAAACGGGCCTAGCCAATTTCTTCGCTTTTAAGAATTCCTTGGGCAATACTTGGTGTAAATGCGTAGGGTAAAAAACGCCTCCTTTTTCGTTAAGAAAAGGCAGGTTATTGAGGAAGATGATATGTATCCTACCCGCGAAAGCTTCCAGTTGACCAATCAGCCAAAAATAGCCGCTCACATCGGTAGCGTTCTGACCTAACCAAATCCATACTTGCAATTCCGGCTGCTCCTTCAAAGTATTTTTCAGATCTTTTACAGGGTCCGGTTTTACAATTTGGCCGTCATGGTTTTCCTCTTGCTGCATGATCCCTTGGACTTGCAGCCACCATTGTTCCCGGTTTTCCTTACCCTCCGGGGTATCCAGGATAAACAGCGGTCCCACGGAGAAATCTTCCTCGAAATACCTAATTTCCCCTGTAAGTTGTTCGTCCAGTTCAAACGCAGCTTGTAAATTAGCTACGGAAGATTGACCGAATACGATATGTAAAAGCGGTTCCATTACAAAACACGATTCCTACGATGATAAAATTATTCAGCTACGAGATCTTTTTCGTACCTGAGATTATTGATAATAAACTCTTGCCTATTCTGGGTGTTTTTGCCCATGTAATATTCCAACAGTTTATTGATTTGCGTTTCTTTGCTTAAGATGATCGGTTGTAAGCGGATATCTTCCTTGATAAACTTACCGAACTCATCGGGCGAGATTTCACCCAAGCCTTTAAAGCGGGTGATCTCCGGTTTATTTCCCAATTTTTTGACCGCTTTAGCCTTCTCTTCTTCGGAATAGCAATAAATTGTTTCCTGCTTGTTCCTCACCCTGAATAAAGGGGTTTCCAATATATAAATATGCTGGTTCCTTACCAGGTCCGGAAAAAATTGGAGGAAAAAGGATAATAATAATAGGCGGATATGCATTCCATCCACATCGGCATCGGTAGCAATCACGATATTGTTATAGCGCAAGTCATCGAGGCCGTCTTCAATATTCAAGGCATGTTGCAAAAGGTTAAACTCCTCGTTTTCGTATACCACTTTCTTGGTAAGGCCGAAACAGTTTAAGGGCTTACCTCGTAAGCTAAAAACAGCCTGTGTCTCCACATCGCGGGACTTGGTGATGGAGCCGCTCGCGGAATCACCTTCCGTGATGAAGATCGTTGTACTCAAACGCTTAGAATTATATTCTTCCTTATCCTTTCCACCTGCTTCTTCATTGAGGTGAACGCGGCAATCTCTCAACTTTTTATTATGCAAATTCGCTTTCTTGGCGCGTTCATTCGCTAATTTCTTAATCCCTGCCAGCTCCTTCCGTTCGCGTTCGCTCTGCTCGATGCGTTTCTTCATCGCTTCTGCCGTGGTAGGGTTTTTATGCAGGAAATCATCTAAAGCTTTCGATAAAAATTCCAATACGAAGGCTTTCATCGATGGGCCCCCTTCGTATACTACTTGCGAACCCAGCTTGGTTTTTGTTTGGGATTCAAAAACGGGTTCTTGTACCCTTACGGAAACCGCGGCACATATCGATGCCCTTATGTCGGTAGCATCATAATCTTTCTTGAAAAATTCCCTTACCGTTTTCACGAAGGCTTCGCGGAAAGCTAATAGATGCGTACCGCCCTGGGTTGTATGTTGACCGTTTACGAAGGAGTAATATTCTTCCCCGTATTGGTTCTCATGGGTGATGGCCACCTCGATATCTTCCCCTTTCAGGTGAATGATCGGGTAACGGATATTTTCAGCGTCGGTGATCCGCTGGAGCAGGTCCAGCAAACCGTTCTTTGATACATATTTCTGCCCGTTAAAATTGATAATCAGGCCTGCATTGAGGTAGCAATAATTCCAAATTTGTTTCTCCAGGTACTCCGGGATGTATTTGAAGTTTTTGAACACGGTTTCGTCCGGTACGAAGGTTACGATCGTCCCGTTCGGTTCCTTGGTGGCAGTTTCTTTATGTTCTTTTAACAATATTCCCCTTTCAAATTCCGCTACTTTCATCCTACCTTCCCGCACGGATTGTACCTTGAAAGAAGTAGATAAGGCGTTGACAGCCTTGGTACCTACACCGTTAAGGCCGACAGATTTTTGGAAGGCTTTACTATCGTACTTGGCGCCCGTATTGATTTTACTCACAACATCTACCACTTTACCAAGGGGAATCCCCCTACCGAAATCGCGCACACTTACACTATGTTCGCTCACCTTGATGTCAATCTGCTTACCAAACCCCATGGTATGCTCGTCTATACAGTTATCAACCACCTCTTTAATCAGGATATAAATACCATCATCCGGGCTGGTACCATCCCCTAGCTTACCGATATACATACCGGGCCGCAGGCGGATGTGTTCGCGCCAATCCAGCGAGCGTATCGAGTCTTCCGTATAGGCGGCAAATAAGTCTTTCTTATCCGTGTTTGCCATAATGTAAAATTATTCCAGGTTTACAACTTACTAAAACTTTTAGCAAAATCCGATCGTTGGCAAAAATAAACGATTCGTGGAAAATCGCAAGCATTAGTTTTGCACCAGTTGTATATTATAGATTTTCAGCAATTTATACAACATTACTTTATAATTGTTGTTCATTAAATAAATATAATACCTAAAAATGCCCATACATATAATATAAATTAAAAATTATATTTTTTATTTATATTAATTTTATTATTATATTTATATACCGAATAAGAGACACTAAGTAATAGGATACACCGAAAAATTGAAGCGCATTTAGCACGGCTTTCCCCAGATCACTTTCCCGGAAAATTGATTATTAAACCATATACTTATGAAAGAAAACCTGTTGTTTAAACTGGCATGTTTATGCATCGCGGCTACCGTACTTCTCGTACACTTTTTACAAGGTAAATTTACCAGGGCAAAAAGATAAGCTGCGATAAACATTTTGACTCGTGAAGAATTTTTGCACTAAGTGGGCATCCGGTCAGGGTGCCCATCTTTATAAAGGGCCGACATAAATATAAAAATCGTTACCTTAAATGATCGATCATTGTTCCTATATAAACAATTTTTTCATGGAAAATACCCCCGTCAAAAAAACGAACGATCATCTTGCCAACGAGAGAACCTTCCTGGCTTGGATACGAACTGCTATAGGTATCATGGGATTCGGTTTCGTGGTCGTAAAGTTTTCCTTGTTTATCAAGCAGATCTCGTTGATCATGGAAAAGCAATACCGGCTGCCCCAAACAGGCTATTCCGCTAAGATCGGTGTTATCTTGGTGGCTTTCGGCGCCCTAACTGCCTTATTCGCGTTTGTAAATTACCTGAAGATCAAGAAGGATATTGAATCGACGCATTATACCGGGAAAAATCCCCTGGTAATTTTTATTACCTGCTGTATCCTATTTGTAAGCGCGCTATTATTGTGGTATTTGATGGGGAGTATATAATATCCCTCAAAATAAAAACGGGCTATACCAGGTATTGCCCGTTTTAAGCGTATAAAAGTGATTGAACATTAACGGTTAAAATACTTGTTAACAGCGTCTGTACGGCTCCTAACATGCAGCTTTTCATAAATATTATGTACGTGCCGACGAACGGTTTCGATACTAATAAATAAATTCCCCGCAATTTCTTTATATAAAAAACCTTTTGACAGTTGATCTAAGATTTCCTTTTCGCGCGAAGTTAAGGCTTCCAAGGCGGGGTTCGGTTTGGCTTGCTTCTGGAAATAAGCCACGACCCTCCGCGCAATTTGGGAGCTCATCGGGCTGCCTCCATCGTGTAAATCACGGATGGCATCCAATAATTCCCCCGGCGGCGTTTTCTTCAAAATATAACCGCTGGCGCCGGCCTCCAGCGCGTTGAAGATCTTATCATCGTCCTCGTATACGGTCAACATCATGAATTGCATATCGGGGAAATCACCTTTCAAGCGAGCAATACACTCAATCCCGTTCATTCCGGGCAGGTTAAAGTCCATCAATACAACACTCGGCATCAGTTGCGGAATTTTCTCAAGGGCCGCTTCCGCGTTGTTGAACGTCCCTATGCAGGCATATCCGTCCGAACCATTTATTAATAATTCCATGGCCGTACGGATATCATGATTGTCTTCCACAATTGCAACAGATATAATATCCATACTATCTTGGAGCTTTTTTCTCGAATATACCATCATTTCAATTTAAACTAATAACACGTATATGCCATGTTATCATATATATATATTAAATCAGCGGGATTTCAAGGTTTACCATGGTTCCGTTCTGGGAAGTGATTTCTGCTTGTCCTCCTACTATTTGCATTCTTTTCTGTATGTTCTTTAAACCGTTGCCGAATAACCTCACTTTTTCGGGATCGAATCCTTTACCGTTGTCCCGGATCGAGATATGCAACTTTTTAGCTACGATCACTTCTATGGTTACCTCGCTGGCTTGTGCATGTTTTACAACGTTGTGAAGGGTTTCCTTCACGGCAAGATAGATATTTCTCCTCGTTCCACCACTTAGTTTAATATTGGGAATGGTTTCCGGCATATTAAAATGATGTTCGATATGTGCATGTTCCAAGAAATCGGCAGCGAAACTTCTCATGTAAGCCAACAAGTTAGCCAAGGAATCATTGGAACTGTTCATCGCCCAAATAATTTCGCTCATTTTATCCACCAATTCTCCCGCTGCTTCCGAAATCCGTTCTATTTCCTTGGTTTGCGAGCTATCTTGAATTTTCCTTTTGGCAATTTCGCTTAATAACCTGATGGTACTCAGCCCAGAGCCGAGATCATCGTGCATATCGCTGGAAATCCGGGCCCTTTCCTGGTCAACGGCTTGTTCTTTTTCCAGTTTCAGCTTTTCCGTCCGTAATTTGTAATCAAGGTATAAGGCTGATAGATAGTAAGCAATACCGAGTATCAGCAAGAGTAACAAAAATCTAAACCATAAAGTTTGCCAAAAGGGTACTTTAATAATTATCTCCAGCTGGGTGAAGCCATTATCCCAGATTCCGTCGTTATTGCATGCTTTAACTTTAAAAATATAGTGACCCGGTTTGAGGTTGGTATACCGTGCTACCTTCGCATTGTTGCCCTGTAGCCATTCATCATCTAATCCTTCCAACTTGTACTGCACGCGGTTTTTCGCAGGATTCGTATATTCCAAGGGTACGAACTCGATCGCGATCGTGTTTTGGTTATACGGTAGCTCTACAGAATGCAAAAAAGATATTGAAGTGTCTGACTTATAAGGCCTATCCAGTACTTCTAAGCGCTTGATCAGCACCACGGGAACATTATTGTTGTTCTTGAAATTCCTCGGGTAGAATCCGTTTACCCCGTTTGCTCCTCCAAAAAACAGCTCGCCGTCAATGGATTTATAATAGGCTCCCTTATTAAACTCGTTACTTTGCAAACCGTCGAGATAATCATAGGTGATGATCTCGTCGCTTAAGGGATTTACCTGCGAGATGCCCTTGTTATGACTGATCCAAATCCTATCCCTGTCATCTAATAAAATTCCATACGTATAATCGTTGGGCATCGTTGGATAATCGAAACTATTGTAATGTTTCAATATTTTATATTCCGAACCTAATATGAGTAAACCGCGGGTTGTTGCTAACAACAATTGGTTATTAGCATTCTTATTGATAGAATTAATTTCAACGCCATGCGGCAACGGGATCATATGCCAATTGGCATCCTTCCCTTCCTTGACAAAAGCGCCGTAGCGTGTCCCTACGAATTGATGGCCTGCCATATCTTCAAAATAGCAGAGCAATGCATCGCCGGGAAATTTATGAACGATCGCTGCTTTGTAACGGTTCTTTTTATAGGTGAATTTTAATAAATATTCCCCGTAATTAAAATATACCTCCCCATTCGGGCGCTTGTATATAAACGGGTTGATATCTAGTTGCGGGGGTAACCCCAATGCTAATATTTCAGCCGTATAATCATGGAATTTCTCGGTTTCCAAGTCAAACAAACCCACATGTTGGCGGAAATGGAACCAAAGGTGATCATAATCTTCACGGCCAATCGCATGTAAATAATCATTCGGGAATACGCCGGGCTTGTATTCATTCGAGATCCTTTTGAGGAAACGGCCCGATTTATCATAAATATCTAAACCATCCTGTTCAAAACCTACATACAGGCGGCCATCATCATGTTTGTAAACAGCTTTGGCCATGTTGTGGCTGATATACGGGGAACGGTATAAACTGAATACTTTCTTATGCGGGCTATATTTTTTAACACCATCCCCGTCCGTACCAATCCAAATATTATTGTCAAAATCTCGGAAAATAGTCTGGACGACGTTGTATGAATGGACTTCAAAGGTGTTAAAACTTACTATATGTTTGATTACCTCGTTGTTTCCAATATTGTATATTAGGATACCTTCATTCCCCCCGATCCATGCATTCCCATTCCCATCCAGCTCTATTACTTGCGGAACGAACTTGGCATGACTATAATTTTCCTGTTCATAGACCAAGTCCGTGTATTTATTCCGTTTCTTATCAAATACGGTGATGTGATTCCGGCTACAAATTAGCAAAGTATCATTTCCCAAGGGTTTAATAACGGGGTTCCTGCCCACGGTTGGAATACAATACGTATTTAGATGGGCCGTGTTGAGATCCATCGCTATCAACTCCCCTTGCTCGTAATGCATCCAAATATGGTTGTCATCTTTTATGACCGTGGTGGGAAATTTATTTTCTTTTACCCTCGCTGGAGGATACGCAATGGTATGTTTTAGTTGGAAGGTGGTGTTATCAAAGACGTATAAGCCCATCATCGGGCGCCACACCCAAAGATTCCCCGCCATGGTATCTTCTCCCAGGATAATGAATTTATGGATAAAATCACGTTCGAGGCTGTTAATATTGCTCGTATCCTTATATACCCAACGGAAAACATTCTGATACCTGTCGTATAAACTGATCCCGTTATTGTGGCTAACTAATAATTGATGGTGATGATCTTGGTAAAGATCAAAATATTTCGTACCATCTAAACCGTAACGGTTGTAGAGGTTGACATCGCGGGAGGCATTCTTAATAAAGGATTGCTTGGAGGGAAGACTGCTGGTAAAGCTTGGATTGGAACGGTATTCGTTGAATACATACCCATCAAATCGGCAGATCCCGTCATTGGTGGCCATCCAGATAAATCCTTGCTCATCCTGCATGATGCTGGTAATGCTTCCTTGCGCTAAGCCTTCATTCACATTGTACGCATCAAACAGGTAGGTGCGCTCCTGCCCACTGGTGGACAAGTTGTAGGCGAACAAGAACGTTAGGATAAGGCCGTATACCCGGTATAATGAATTTATTTTCAAATGGAACTAAATATGCAATTACAGGTAGATTGCAAATATATAAATCTGTCGTTCACTTTCTAATGATTTTGTAATTTTCTTGCCAAATTGGTCATAATATTTTGAAAATATGAAAAAAATTATCGCTTGTTTCTGTTGCTGCTACCTATGCTTTATATTTCCGGCCCATGCACAACGATTGGAGGTTTTAACATCAGGTCAGATTAAGAGTATCCGTGGGTTAAGTGTTGTAAATGACCAAGTTTTCTGGGTTTCCGGGACGGAAGGGACAGTTGGGAAGACAACCAACGGTGGCCGGACCTGGGAATGGTACCGGGTGCCGGGCTGCGATTCCCTTGACTGGCGCGACATTGAAGCGTTTGATGACAGTAAGGCTATCGTGGTAAATGCCGGTGAACCTGCCAACATCTACCTAACACGTGATGGCGGCAAAAATTGGAGAAGGGTTTATTTTAATAATACGAAAGGTATATTCCTAGATGCGATGGCTTTTATTAATGAAGATGAAGGTTTGATCATCGGTGACCCGCTCAAGGGTAAAGTAACTGTTTTACAAACAAAAGATGGCGGTTATGAATGGAAACAGTTAAAACTAAATAATAAGGCTAAAACCGCTGATGGGGAAGCTTTTTTCGCTGCAAGCGGTACTTGCTTACGCGCCATCCCCAATACGAAGATGTATGCTTTCGTCAGCGGCGGGAAAACGGCTAATTTGTACATCCTTAGGAATACAAACATTACCGCTAAAAGAGCCTTACCCATGATTCAAGGTGAAAGTAGCCAAGGTCCTTTCAGTATTGCAACTTGGGATCGGAAGCACTTCGTAATAACAGGTGGAAATTATATGTTGGACACCAGTACATATCAAAACTGCGTGACTACAAAAGATGGTGGTAAACATTTTACAGCACCGGTTCTTCCTCCCGGCGGTTACCGCTCCGCGGTGGAATATATAAGTAAAGATTTACTAGTGTCTACCGGCACTTCAGGTACGGACCTGTCATTCGATGGTGGAAAAACATGGAAGAACATTAGCCGCGATAGTTACAATTGTGCCCGGAAGGCCAAAGATGGCACTATCGTAATATTGGCAGGTGTCAATGGTAAAGTAGCCAGGCTGGCATTATAGAAAAAATTCAAAATGATAGGGAATTAACGGCTTAGCACCTTCTATTTTAATGGAAAAAGCATTGAAATTTTAATAATATTGAATACTATTTTATAAAATCTACGGCTTTTTTTGGTTAATTTAGTTGAAAATGCCGAGAGCATTGACGTAAATGTGATATATGCAAGTAACAACCTCTTCGGGTAAATATTCTATTAAACATTACCCCGACCAAGTGAAAGAATGGAAGAAAGAAGGTAATTTTTTCTATTTCTATTGCACTGAAACAATTTTAGAAGTCAGGATCATTTCAGATAAAATCATCCGTTTCCGCTACGCGGCTGACGGTACCTTTCAAAGGGATTTTTCATACGCGATAGCTGATAACCTCGAAGAATTTCCGGAAAAATTTAACATCTTCGAATGGGAAGAGACTTTCGAAATCAGGACCGCCGCCATCAGGATTTTCATCGCCCGGGAAAATATGCGGATCACCATTACCGATTTGGAAGGGCAGATTATCAACCAGGATGAGCTGGGTTTCCATTGGCAATATTACCTGCAAAAAGGCGGTAAAATTGTTTACTGTAGTAAATTGATCCAAGATAAGGAATCCTTTTTCGGCCTCGGCGATAAACCTACTGAACTGAACCTGAAAGGGAAACGGTTCGAAAATTACGGCACGGACGCCTACGGTTTCCAAGCCGGGACGGAACCTTTGTACCGGAATATCCCCTTTTATTACGGTTTGCACAACGGGATCGGCTACGGTATTTTCTTCGATAATACCTTCAGGACCATTTTCGATTTTGGAGGTGAGCGGGAAGATATCAGTAGTTTCTGGGCCAGGGGAGGCGAAATGAATTACTATTTCATGTATGGCCCATCCTTATTGGATGTTGCCAGGTCATATACCCGCATTACCGGTACTGCCGAACTGCCGCCCTTATGGGCGCTCGGTTACCATCAATGCAGATGGAGCTATTTCCCCGATAGCCGCGTGCGGGAAATTGCCGATACATTCAGGAAGCGCCAAATTCCTTGTGATGCGCTTTATCTTGATATTGATTACATGGATGGCTTCCGTTGTTTTACCTGGGATAACGAAAGGTTTCCCAATCCTCCGAAACTTTTATCCGACTTGGAAAATGAAGGGTTCAAAACAGTTGTCATTATTGATCCCGGCATAAAAGTAGATCCTAATTACGAAGTATACAAAGAAGTAGTTCAAAATAATTATGCCTGCAAACGCGCGGATGGCGCCTTAATGGAAGGTGACGTATGGCCGGGAAAATGTGTTTTCCCCGATTTTACGAACCCCGGCGTAAGGGAATGGTGGAGCAGTTTGTTCAGGAACTTGATCAGTACCGGTGTTCGCGGGGTTTGGAACGATATGAATGAACCGGCGGTATTTGAATTAGGTACATTCCCTGAAGATGTACGCCATGATTACGATGGAGAAGATGTTAGTCACCGCAAAGCACATAATGTGTACGGTCACCTTATGAGCAAGGCTACTTCTGCCGGTTTAAAAAAATACGTTATGCCGCAGCGGCCATTCGTGATTACACGCTCCTGCTATTCGGGTGCCCAACGGTGGAGCAGCGTATGGACGGGTGATAATATCTCCAGCTGGGAACATTTATGGTTGGCTTCCGTTCAATGTCAAAGGCTTTCCGTGTCAGGGATTTCATTTGCCGGGAGCGATATCGGTGGATTCATAGGTGAACCCGATGGTGAACTATACACGCGCTGGATCCAACTGGGCGCTTTCCACCCATTGATGCGGACGCATTCGGCTAGCAATGAAACCGGCTTCAACCAGGAACCATGGAGTTTCGGTGAAACTTACGAGGCGGTAGTAAAGAAATTTATTGAACTTCGATATCAACTGCTACCATACATTTATACCGCTTTCTGGCAATATTCGGAAGAAGGAACACCGATGTTGCGCCCCTTGGCGTTCGTGGCACAGGATGATGAAAATACCCATTACCGCCACCACGAATTTTTATGCGGAGATCATTTGCTGGTCAGCCATGTAAGCGAACAGGGCATGAAAAAGAAGGATGTATATTTACCGAAAGGTAAGTGGTATTACTATTTTAATGATAGTACTTACGATGGCGGTAAAATAGTAACGGTAGCCACGCCGCTAGAAGAAATGCCCCTATTCGCAAGAGCCGGCTCAGTGATTCCGCAGTTCCCCATCATGCAATATGTTGGAGAAAAACCTATCGAATCAGTTTTCCTACATGTTTATTACCATAATGAAGTTGTATTAAGCCGTTTGTACGAAGATGCCGGGGATCATTACGCATACAAGAACCTCGAATTTAACGTTATCCATTTTAAGCAAGCCTCTACAGTTCAACAGTTAAAACTCAAAAGGCGTCAGGCCGGTGATTATGAACCGGGTTATAAAACTTATACTGTAATCGTTCATGGACTTCCATTTGTTCCGGAAGATTATATTGTAGATGGAGAACCTTTCCCCATCGATTCATCAAAAATTGGCAAAGGTACAGTTGAAATCACAATTGATCGTAACTTTGAAGAATTAATCATGCTGATGCCTTAATTTTTAAAATAATATAATTGAAATGGAACAAGGTCTGCCGAATGTGAATAAACCAATGGATTATAAAACCTACCGGGAAATGATGGAAGTACTAGTTAAAGCTGGGAGAGTTTCTTGGGATGATTCTATCAACTATTCACCTGAATATACCAAGTTGAATGAACAAAGAATGCACCGGTTGGATAAAACCGTTCATTTAATATCCGGATTGGAAGAAAAATTAAAGAATCTTGATGAGCAATATACCTGGGTTGTAATCACCGAACCTTGGTGCGGTGATGCATCGCAAAGCGTGCCTGTTATTCAAAAGGCTGCCGAAGTGAATCCTAATATCACGATTCAATACGTGATGCGTGATACGCACAAAGATTTAATGAATGAATTCCTAACCAACGGAAGTAGAAGCATACCGAAATTGATTTGTTATGATACCTCCAACGGAAAATTGAAATGGCATTGGGGGCCGCGTCCTGCTGAATGCCAGCGACTCTTCCTAGATATGGCTAAAGACGATAGTATCCCTTTCGAAGAAAAAGCGGAACGCCTGCATAAATGGTATGCGCAGGATAAAACCATGAGCCTACAAAACGAATTATTGGAGTTGGTTAGTACCTTGTCATAATTGTCACAAATACTACTTTAACCCGGTATCGTAAAAATAACCGGATCCGGTCGCTCAAAAACGGGCGACCGGATTTTTATATTTATTTCCCTGGTTTTACCAGCTTATACTTGCGGTATAAAAGTTTTGAAACCCAATATACCATTATAGCCAATAATAAAACAAACAAATACCTTGCAAAAAAGAGAATAAAATCTCCAAGAATCATCACACCGCTAGATAATGCATCTTTAAGTTCCATAAAGAAAGTAGGTTGCGGCGCCGGCATATAAGGAGTTTCCCTGTATACTTCTAGTTTGACGGTAGACCATTTGATCGCATCATCCAGCCTAAGTAGTTGCGCCTTTGCCCCTATTTGCCTTGAAATTGCCAATTCTGTATTTGTACCCCGCTGCCCCTCTGGAACCGGGTTACCGGCATTTTCCTGCATTTGTGCCACCATATAATCTATATAGACATTCCGAGCTGAAATATTTTTATAATCCAAAGTTTTGGCCAAACTGGTTAAATCGTATACAGTTGCCATAAACGATTCCTGCGGTACCCGCACCGTTGTAGCTAAATTCCAGCTATAATCATTCCTGTCTTCGGTTTCAGCCTCAATATAACCATCATATTTAACGATGATTTCCCGAATCCTGGACCGGGTCATGGCAACACTGTCAATGCTAAACTTGATATTTGCCTTCTTCACCAATTTATCCGTAAAATAAGCTCCTAATAAAGCAGTAGTATCTGGAATACTCAACTCATCATCATCAACTCCGACAGTATTGGAAGCCGCTTCATCAACTAAAAGCCGGGAAGATTGTACATCTTCAAATTTAGAAGCAGCGGGCTTGTTATTACAAGCAAAACAAAAGATTATCGCACAAAAAAGAGCGGGGGTAAACTTGTTTGATCGCATAATAGTTAGGTTTTAGTTATATGATGCAAAATGAATGGGATTTTACACATTAATCCCCCGATAAAAAATATGTAACCCTATAATTATGTTAAAAACGACCGAACAAACACCTTATCCAATAAAAAATCCCTTGGCAATCACCAAAGGATTAAAAATTTTACTAAAAAAACCATAAAACAGCCTAAGTATCACGATCCATGAAATCCCGAGATCAATTAAAAACCAGTGACCTTATTTGGTGCCACCTAGCTTCAGGATATGTTTAAACTCCGCTGCTGTAACGGCGCAGACAGACAACCTGCCTTGCCTTACCAGCGATAAGTTCGCTAATTTATCATCAGCCTTCATGGTTGCCAGGGTTACGGGCTTGGGCAAAGCCTTCACAGGTTCCAGGTCTACAACCACCCAATTTGCATCATCCGTTGTGGGATCTTGGTAAGCCTCCTTTACTACTTTAGCAATACCGACTACTTGAAGGCCCTCATTGCTATGATAAAATAAAACCTGGTCGCCAACTTTCATTTCCCTGAGATTATTCCGCGCCTGGTAATTTCTCACGCCATCCCAAAATGTGCGGCCATCCCTAACAAATTGTTCCCAAGAGTATTTAAATGGTTCAGATTTTACGAGCCAATAATGCATTCTCATTCAAATTTAAATTCAACAGAAAAATTTAATTACCAACCGCTAGCTAAAACATCAGCGATGTGCATAATCTTAATTTCCTTTTGATGTTTGCGGATATAACCATCTAAGTGCATCAGGCAACTAAGATCGGTAGATACCAAGTAATCGGCACCCGTTTCGATCGCATTCAGCACTTTTTGCTCGCCCATACCGACAGAGATCGGTTCGTATTTGACAGCGAAAGTGCCACCGAAACCGCAACAGGTCTCACAATCATCCATTTCATTCAACTTAAGTCCTTTCACCTTGGATAAGAGTTTCCTGGGGCCTTCCTTGATACCGCATTCCCTCAAAGCACCGCATGCATCATGGTAAGTGGCAGTCCCTTCCAGGGTCGCACCGGTATCCGGGGCATTCAGCACTTGCACTAAGAACTCGGTAAATTCGAACATATTTTTCTTCAACTGCTTTACCTCGTTATGCATCGCGGAATTATCGAAGAGTTTACCGTAATAATTTCTCACGAAGCCCGTACAGGAGCCGCTGGGAGCAACAATATAATCGTATGATTGGAAATCTTTCAGGAATTTGGAAGCTACCGCACGGCATTCATCTTGGTAGCCCGCATTGAAAGCAGGTTGCCCGCAACAGGTTTGATCAGGATTATAGCTAACCTTGCAACCCAGTTTTTCAAGGACTTTCACCATGTTAAAAGCAGTTTCGGGGAACAATTGATCCACAAAACACGGCACAAAAAGTTGAACATTCATTCCATTCTGATATTAAAAAGTAAGATTGTCCTACTTCAAATTAAGCTAAATTGATTCATCGATGTTTCAAACTTACAAAATCCGCGCCATCTAGCCAGCCGCTACCTCTTACCTAGCGCCAACTGGCGTTGAAAGCTCATCATTTTCAAAGCCGCGAGTGCCGCTTCTTCTCCCTTATGACCATGCACGCCACCTAACCTTTCATTAGCCTGCTCAATATTGTTAACAGTCAATACCCCGAAAATGGTGGGAACTGGGAGCGACAAATTTAATTGAAGGACACCTTCTGTTACCGCTTTACAAACGTAATCAAAATGTGGTGTTTCGCCACGGATCACGCAACCCAGCGAGATAAAGGCCGAAGGTTGCACCCCCGTGCCCTTGGTCTGCTCCCAATATTGTTTTATCGCGAACGGAATTTCGACAGCGCCAGGCACTTGGATCTTGGTAACATCTTTAATATTATGCTTTTCCAATATACGATCACAGCCCGACATTAGTTCATTGATAATAAATTCGTTCCATTCGGTATATATAATAACAACACTGGCACCCTCTAAAGGAAGGATGCCAGCATCGTTTAATACACTTGAATTATGTTCAGACATAGTATTAAATCTTATAGTATTTTAACCTGCAAACCCAGCAAAAGCGTGGCACGATTACCTAACAACACCTAGGCGGGCTAAGTATTTGTCCATATCACGACCTTCTGCGGTAGTAGGATATTGATCTTTGATCTGTTGGTAAATCTTGATCGCTTCATCGGTTTTGCCGGCTTTTTCAGAAGCAAGTCCAGCACGCATTAAAAAGGTTGGGCTGGTTAACTCATTCGGGTTATAAGCAGCAGCTTTCTTGTATGCATCGATAGCTTCGGGAACCTTGTTCAATTCCATGTAAGCATCGCCGGTGATACCGTAAGCCATAGCTTGTACCACCAGGTCATTACCTTTGAATTGGCTTAACATATCAATACCTTTTTGGTATTCGCCTAATTTCACGTAACACACACCGGCATAATAGTGCGCCAAGTTACCGGCTTGGGTATTGCTATATTTATCGATCACTTGCAAGAAACCTTCTTCCCCGCCTTTAATACCGTTTAAGGCACGGGCAAAGGAATCAACCGCAAAATTATTTTGCGCGTGGAAAATCATCTTTTGAGCTTTCAGCTCGCGGGGCGCTTTCACTAATTTGTTGTAACCGAAGAAACCACCCACAGCCACTACAATTACAAGGGCTGCACCGAGGATAACATTTTTATTCTTCTCGTAAAAGTCTTCAGCTTTGTATAAGCTTTTTTGTATGTCAAAGCTTTGCTCCTCTTGATTATCTGCTTGGGTAGTCTTTACTTTATGATCTGCCATTGTATAGCAAAAGTTAAAATTAAAATATACAGTATTATTCAAAAATGAAGGTTAACAGCGGGAACCGGTTTGTTATTGAAGCCGGCCCAAGTGTTAACCTTCTTATTATTTATTAGTCTACGATAAACGGATAATCCTGTTGAACATATACATCTTTCAACAGCTCGTCATCGGAAGGCCAAGGTGATTCTTCTGCAAAGTTAACACATTCTTCAACTTGCGCTTTCACCTTTTCATTGATAGCCTCGATTTCCGCCTCGGTAGCCCATTTTTTATCTTGAATCACTTTCAACACCTGGTTGATCGGATCTTTATCTTTATATTCTTCAACCTCTTCCTTCGTGCGGTATTTCGCAGGGTCGCTCATAGAGTGACCGCGATAGCGGTATGTATTGATTTCCAACAAGGTAGGTCCTTCGCTTTTACGGGCGCGTTTCACGGCGCGTTCAATGCCTTCGTGAACGGCTTCGCAACTCATACCGTCGATAGAATCGGCTGGCATTTCGTAAGCATCGGCCAATTTATAAATATCCAGTACGTTAGAAGTACGTTCTACAGAAGTACCCATCGCGTAGCGATTATTTTCGCAGATAAAGATTACCGGCAATTTCCAGGTCATCGCCATATTAAAGGTTTCGTGCAACATCCCTTGACGGGCAGCGCCATCACCGAAGAAACACAATACCACGTTATCCGTATCCTTATATTTTTCAGCGAAAGCCAAACCTGCGCCAGTACCGATCTGGGCACCCACGATTCCATGCCCGCCAAAGAAGCCCAGCTCCTTGGAGAAAAAGTGCATAGAACCACCCTTTCCTTTTGAACATCCCGTAGCTTTGCCATACAACTCCGCCATACAAGCATTCGGGCTAATGCCCTTAGCGATCGCCAAAGCGTGGTCGCGGTAAGCTGTGATAAACTTATCATCTGGCTTTGTAGCTGTAATAGCGCCAGCAGCAACAGCTTCCTGACCTATATACAAGTGACAAAAACCACGAATTTTTTGCATACCGTATAATTGGCCAGCTTTTTCTTCGAAGCGGCGCATTAACAGCATTAGCTCGTACCAGTGGAGGTAGGTGTCTTTAGAGAATTTCGTCTTCACGTCTGTTAAAGTTTGCACTAGTTCTTAATTTGTTCGCAAATATAATTGTAAAATCCTAAAAACTAAATACCATTTCTATTAGGTGCATAAATTATACAAATTCGTCAATTTCAAGCACTTTTGTATTTTATATATTTTTAGCATTCAACAACTACGGCCACACTAATTGAATTGGGTGTAAATTGCGAATTAAATGTATAAAATATTTTATTTAAAAATAGTCTGGATTGTTATTAGTTAGGAAAATATCGCTCGTTCAATTTAAAAATTACCCGCAAAAAATATTTGATTTTCATAAAAGAATTATCGGGATCACGGGAAAAAATGGCGTTGGCAAGACAAATTTGCTCGATGCCATCTATTATTTATGCTTTACCAGGAGCTATTTTAGTAGCCAGGAGCAGCAAAATGTGCTTTATGATACCAATGGCTTCCGCATCGAGGGGCTGCTGGAGAAGCTGGGACAGCCCGGGAAAATAGTTTGTACCCTGAAGGCCGGCAAAAAGGAAATATCTCTCGATGATACGCCATATGAAAAATTTTCGCAACATATCGGATGCTTCCCTGCCGTGATGATCGCACCGGACGATGCCGAAATCATCCTCGGTGGTAGCGAACCCCGCCGTAAGTGGCTCGATACCATGCTTTCCCAACTGGATAATGCCTACCTGGATCACCTGATCGCATATCAAAAAATTTTATTGCAACGCAATACCCTGCTCAAACAAATTGCTGAATCCGGTAAAAACCAGGATGCTTTGCTGGAAATACTGGATGAACAACTTGCCTTGCATGGCCAGCCGATTTTCGATGCCCGTAATGCTTTCCTGCCCGGTTTTAATGAAAGGGTGCAGCGTTTGTACGATTACCTGGCCGAAGCCCCTGAGCATGTCCGGATCGATTATTCCTGCCAGTTGCTGGAAATGCCCCTGATCGAATGGCTAAAACAGCAACAATTGAAGGATAAGATGCTCCAGCGAACCAGCGCCGGTATACATAAAGATGATTTGCAATTTGTATTGAATGATCACCCGATGAAAACCAGCGCCTCGCAAGGGCAGCGCAAAAGCTTCCTATTTGCCCTGAAACTTGCCCAATTTGAAGTTTTGAAGGAATTGAAAAATTGTCCGCCCATACTTTTGCTAGACGATATTTTCGAAAAATTGGATGAAGAAAGGGTCAGCCGATTGGTAAAACTTGTGAGCGAGGATGATTTCGGCCAAGTGTTTATCACCGATACGCACCAGGAAAGGCTAAAAAACGCTTTCGGAGCCCATGCTGACCAACTACAATTAATCGTTATCGAATAATTTACGCACATCTTAACGTTACATCTTTCTGCTCCCTATATTTGTACCATGCGCAACAAAGTAGTCAGTATCGGTGATGCCCTGAAGGCTTACCTGGATAAAAGTAGGTTTAAACCCAAGCTGCTTGAGGTTAAAATTCAAGAAAACTGGGAACAGCTAATGGGGAAAACTATTGCCAGGTATACGGAGTCGGTTCAACTGATCGATGGGAAGTTGATGGTGACCACTACGATCGGGCCACTGAAACAGGAACTGTCTTATTCGAGGGATAAAATTATGCACCTGGTGAATGACATGTTGGGGGAAGCCGTGGTGAAAGAGGTGATTATTAAATGATGAGATTACTATAATACGAAAAGGTCGCCCCTGCATAAGGAGCGACCTTTTTTTCGGGAATATTTTTAACTACACTTTGTTATAGAGACGAGGCTTGCCTTATCTCTACCCACGGGTTTGGGGGATGTCTTTTTGAATTTCGATCATGTTTACCGGTTGGGAAAAATCGCCCAATAACCAGCGGCTGTAATAATCTGCGAGGTTCCAAAAGAACCATTCTTGCATATTTCCATAGCCGTGGCGTTGACCGGGCAACAATAAGAAATCGAAGCGCTTGTTTGCCTTGATCAGTGCATTGATAACTCGGACCGTATTCGCCGGGTGTACATTATTGTCGATATCCCCGGTGGTAAGCATTAAATGCCCTTTCAAGTTTTTCGCTAAATCAGGATTTTTCTCGATGTTGTAAAGGAACGTAGTATCCCCTTTCTCCGTGATATGCTCTTGTACCCCATGATGCTTTTCACTCCACCAGCGGTTATAAATACTATTATCATGATTGCCGGAAGAGGATACGGCTACTTTGAAGAAATCAGGATACACTAACATCGCCGCAGTTGACATGAAACCACCGCCGGAATGACCGTGAATACCTACCCTGTCGATATCAATAAAATCATAGCGATCCGCCAACTGTTCTATGGCTGCTTTTTTATCAGCCAATCCATAGTCGCGCAAGTTACCGTAACCGTAGTTATGATACCATTTGGAACGGCTGGGATGCCCACCCCTGTTACCTACCGTTACAACGATCAGCCCAATTTGAGCCAGCCGGTCAGTTCGGTCGGCTACCTTTGAGAAAGATTTGTTTACAGCTTCCGTTTGAGGGCCGGGGTAAACATATTCAACAACGGGGTATTTTTTGGTGCTATCGAAATCGAATGGTTTATACATAACGCCGTACAGATCTGTAATACCATCATCTGCTTTCACTTTGAAGATTTCAGGGAATTTGTAACCAACAGCAAATAAGTTCTTTAAATCCGCGGTTTCCAAATCCATGATTTTCTTCCCTTCATTGTTATATAGGGCAGATTGGGGCGTAGTATTGACCCTGGAGTAGTTATCAACAAAAAACTTGTTATTATCATCCAGGCTCATGTTATGATCGAAATCGCCTTTATTTAACAATTTCAAGTTAGAGCCATCAAAATTTACGCGGTACAAGTGCATATAATAAGGATCTTCACCGGCTTCGCGGCCATTAGCCGTAAAGTACAATACGCGGTTTTTCTCGTCAATATTCACGATATCCTCGCAATGATACGCGCCCTGCGTGACCTGGTTTTTCAGTTTGCCGTTTTCATCATACAGGTAAAAATGTGCCCAACCATCCTGTTCACTCCATTGGATCAATTCCTTGCCGCCATTTACCAAACCAACCCGACGTGTTTCCACGTAAGTATTTAAACGCTCCTCAATTACTGTTGATGCCGAAGCCGTTTTAGCATCCACTTTCATGACATCAATGCGTTTCAAATCGCGGCTGGTGCGGGTCAGGTAGAAATAATTATTAGTACCGTGCCAAACGTATGGATGCCATTCATCATCCCTATCAGATTTTTTCCTGGGGCCGGACCAAATAGACACATCCTGGTTTTTGAAATGCACCAAGGGCACTTCTTGAGACGTTTTGGTTTTGTTGTCGAAAATTAGAATATGCTGGATCGGCGCTTCCTTTTCGCCGGGCATTTGATATTTATAAGTTTCCAATGTTGGCCTGGGATCCGCGATGCTGTTGATGACCCAAAGATCCTTAACATCACGTTTATCTACCCTGTTCAACACGAAATAATCACTGCCTGGCGACCAAAGTATCCTGGCTGATTTTCTTTTCTTCTTATCTTTTTTTGATTCCGTGTTCAAGGAACTATATTCATCACCGCCATAGGCATAATTATCCACTCCATCTTTGGTGATCGCATGTTCTACGATCGTGGAGTCATCTTCGTTCTGCAATGCTTTTTCATAATTCGCCTTATCCATCCAATACAGGTTGAACTCCCTTGCGAAAACGATTGTTTGTTGATCCGGGGAAATTGATGCCCAACCCGGCCGTTTTTTAGGTCGTTTAAAATCCGTTAACTCCGTTAGCTGTTGGCTGTCCAAGTTATATTCAAAATAGAACGTTTTCTTTTGTTTCTTGGGTTTAGCTTTCTTTTCAGCGCTTTTCTTATCGGTGCTGTCTTTTTTTGCTGCCGCGGAATCCGGCTTAATCTCTTCCTCTATAGAACTTTTCACCTGGAACTGAATCGTTCTCTCATCCTTGATAAACTTTAAGCTATCGATAGGTAAATGCTGCGCATCGAAAGGATCCCTAACGATGCGGGTAAGTTCCGCGGCTAATTTTACACGATCAAACATCAGCTTTTTACTAGCGGTAGCCGGGTTTACGATGTACCAATTTTTGCCATCGGTTGTTTCGTATTCATACCAAAAGCGATCGGATTGTTTGAGCCAATGCGCATCTACCGAAGTAGAAAACACCATTTTCTTTTGTTTTTGCGGGGAGAATTTCGCCGCCAATTTGTAGTTAGCATGTTGAGCTTGCACTTCTGCCGTGCTAATAAGCAATGATGAAGCCAGCAACAAGTAAGAGAATATCTTACCGGTAAAGATTTTGTTTGACATAAGTTGTACGGATGGTGATCCTTATTTCGACTTTTTGAAATGTGGCATCCCTTTTTTAAGGTAAGCCTGCGTAGAGACAAGGCATGCCTCGTCACTACACAGGCGAATTTATAAAAGAAGGAAATCTTAAAGATGGAAATTTGATGAATGGCTAAGGGCAATAATTCTGGCAAAAACAAGCTGGCGCTATAACGCAGCATACTGCTTTCCCCGGAACTATTGCCCTTATCATATTGGACAACCAAGATTAACAGGAGGATAAAATCGTATTAAATCTTAGGCTGTTCCATTTTTATGTTAATAGAATGGCTGGAAGTTGATCAAAGTATTTGGAAAGATCAATAATATGTTAAATGGTATTATAAAGAACTACCCTTTCGCTATCTCGTTCGCTACCACCTTCATATCTTCAATGCTTAAACGGGTGTTCATGTGTAATAATATCATATCGGAACCATCGTGCACTAACATGACGAGGTGACCGATTTTATTATCTTTCCCGGTATTGTATAAAGACACGTGGCCGCCATTCCCGGAAGCTTCCACTAAAAGATCACAATGCCCCTTACCTGTCAGGTTTGATTTCAGCTTATTAATCGCGGATCTTTCAAACTCGGATCCATCTGTAAGGGAAACGATATATATCTTGAGATTACGAACTTTAGAAACCAAATTTGCCCAGGCCCTGTCTTCTTGTTCCATTTTCACGCTTCTCAACACGGTTTTGGCAATACCCATAGGTAAGGCTCCTACACCGATACCGAAGGTACAATAGCCCATATCGCGGTATTCGTTTTTAAATTGTCTTAAATATTTTTTCTGTGCATCAGCAGATGAAAGCAATAGGGAAAAACATACGGTTGTGGCGACTAATAGGCGGATGAGTTTCATAAACAGGTAGTTTAGTAATTTAGAATGAAGGGGCGCCAGGTGTTTATAGAATGGCGAAGCTTTCGGCGCCCCTTGGTATGATGTATTATTTTTTAGCTTTTTTCAGGTTGCTGAATCCTTCGATGTTCATATCATCGGCAATGCTGCTTAGTTCACTCAGGTTAATATCCCCTACCAGGCTGAGTGCCACGAAGGTATCCATGCCACCTACCAGCATAACGAGCTCCGCGATATTGCCCTTGGAATTTTCTTTAACCAGGAAGCGGAGATCATTTTCTTTTTCCCTGATGGTCATTAATTCTTCAAATTCCCTTGTGAGCAAGGAAGACGCTTCCTTGTATAACTTTAGCCCATCTTTGGCATCTTCTTTCACTAATATTCTCAGTCCTCTTAATTTGGAAGCAACATCCAGCACTTTTTTACTATCGGGATCACTGGAGCTGATTTTACTGAACATGGAAAACATTTTTGGCGAGATACTGATGACCATAAAAGCTTCATCGTTCTGGTACTTTTTAAAGAACTGGTCTATAACGCTTGTCTGCGCTTGCGCTGAGAAGCCGGCAATAAGTATGATGAGGAGAAAATATATCTTTTTCATTGTTTACTGTTTTTACTTGTATTTTTTAAGAGTAGTGCTAAATGTTCGAACAAATTTTTTCATCAATTGATATATTATAAGTTATTTATTTCCATTTTCCGGTGCCAGTACTTCCGTAGCTTCACTAAACTTGGCCAAGTTTTCCATCGGTTTGGTGCCTTTATTCAAGTTTTTCGCTACGATCTGCAAAGCTTTCTGTGTTTCTTCAAATGCTTTTTGCGGATCGTTATAAGTATCTGTAAAAGCATATTGATTATCCATCCTGTACTTTTCGGTAAACTGCTGCACGGAATAACCAATTCCCAACGCGGTGATCAACACGGCGGCATAACGCATCCAATTGAGGTAGAACGGCCTGCGCGAAACCACTTTGAGGGCGGGCTGTACTTCATCCCAAGGGCCTGTTGCAACCAGTTCTGCAATTTTCTGATCCTCATCGGATGCCTCTTGATGGAAATATTGAAACATGGGCGCAGCTTCCTGTAAGTCAGCCGGCAAGGTGCCTTGATGTTCGTGGAAGAATACTTTCAACTGGGATTCTTCCCCGGTACTCGTTTCACAATCCCAATACTTGGCGAGTAGTTCCCTAATTTTATTGTATTCCATAAACTTGCATGTTTTTAAGTTGTTCCCGGACAGTTTTCCTGGCCCGGTGTAAATTCACTTTTACTTCATCTAGCGTAATATCCAGTATATCCGCTATCTCCTGGTAAGAGAATCCATCGATATCTCTCAATTGTACCAAGCTCCTGTATTTTTCCGGTAAGCCGTTAATCACGCTGTGTACCTTCTTCATCACGTCCCTTTTCTCAGCCGATTGTTGTGGATCGGGCTGTTGCGCTGCCGGTACATCGTAAGCTTTATCTATATCGTCGGCCCTTCTGTATTTCATTGACTTCATCTTATCCAAGGCTAGGTTACGGGTAATGCGCATACACCATGCTTCTAAATTATTCAGCTCATGCATCCTTTCTTTCTGGTGCCACACTTTCATCAATGCATCCTGGGTGATGTCCTTCGCATCTTCCTCGTTGCCAAGCAATCGGAAAGCGAAGCGATATAGCTTTTGCTTTACAGGCATTACTTGTGTGAGAAATAGTTCAATAGACATAGTAATAAGAAGACGACCGCTTCAAATCTTTGTTACAAAAAAAGTAAAAAATTATTTAGAATTATTTTACAATGTTGATAATCAGTATTTTATAAAAATTCTAATACTGGTTTTTCATATTGAAGTTAGCGCTTTCCATTATTTCAAAGCGATACGGGGATCCACGAGGCTATATATAATATCTGCCAGGATATTTATGGTAACAAAAACTGCGGCTGTTACTAGTACGGCTCCCATTACTACGGGGAAATCGAATTTCTCCAATGCATCTACCGTTACCTTACCAATTCCTTTCCAGCCGAATATATATTCAACGAAAAATGAGCCTGCCAATAATTCAGCGAACCAACCCGTTACGGCGGTAATTACCGGGTTCAGAGCATTTCGCAAGGCATGTTTGAAAAGTATAATTCTACCGGGTAGCCCTTTTGCCTTGGCTGTACGGATATAATCCTGCCCCAATACATCCAGCATCGCGCTGCGGGTCAATTGAACGATAATCGCCAAGGGACGTATCCCCAGCGTAATTGCGGGCAAAATTAAGTTTCTTACATTCAGTACCCTACCGCGGAATGGGTCAATATCGAACAAACTACCGGTCATATATAAACCGGTATAATGACTGAAAACATATCCAAAGAGGTAGGCCAGTACGATACCTGTAAAAAACGATGGAGCTGAAATACCGATCACGCTGGCAAATACGGAACCCGTATCCATCCAGGTGTTTTGTTTTACGGCGGACAGTACCCCCAAGCCTATACCCACTACCGTCGCGATAAGCATGGCGGCCAGCGCGAGAATTAGCGTACCGGGTAAAGCTTCGATCAATATTTCCCAAACATCTTTTTTCCCTTGGTAAGAACGCCGCAAGTAGGGCGTTTTGATAACCAATATCCGTTCCCCCTTGCCAAGGCTTAAGATTTTATAATAATTAAGATTGGCTTTAGCATATGCTGTATCGTGGACAGCAAGCGGGGAAATATCATTCAAATACATTAAAAACTGTACAGGTAAAGGTTTATCCAGGTGCAATTCCTTGCGTACATTTTCCAGGGAAGCCACATCCGCACGTTGTCCCAAGGTTAGGCGTGCAGGATCACCGGGCAAAACATTGAACAGGAAGAATACCACGCAAACCACTCCCAGCAAGACCAAGGTGCCGTATATTAATTTCCTGAGAATGTATTTAAACAATGTGTATCAAGATTTTGGTTAAAAAAATCCCGGTGCATGTATTATTGCACCGGGAAGAAAGATAATTAAAAATTTAAGGAATATCATTATAATGCCACTTGCCAGTGATCGTGCCATTTTCAATCTTCATCAAGCAAGGGTTGCTCCTACCCGCCGTTTTAATCGCCACACCATCCATCTGCAAAAATTCGAATTGCAATTGGTGCGCTTGCTTGAACGCTTCAACAGACTGCTGGTCAGAAGCTGTAACACCGTATAAATATATCTCCCCGTTTTGTGCTTTCTTTTGCAAGTCATGCATTTTAGCATCCCAACCGTAGCCTGCTTTCGCAGTATTTTCAGATAAGAATAAATAAACCGGCTTATCCGCGGTAAGTAATGCATCGGTTTGGTTACCGCCGTTGAAATCCGATAAATAAAAATCCTTGATAGCCGGTTCGGCATCCCCTTTCTCCACTAATTTATCCTTGCGGTCTTTAAATACCCAGGTGCTGTCATCCCAAGGATAATTGTCCATCGTAAATTCTTTAGCAATACCATCCTTTTCATAAATGAGTACTGTTTCGTAACGATCGGGCTTGGCGCCGGGCGGCAATTTCATCTTTTCAGGGATGTTATTGCCGACTTTATACGGCAAACAGTCGATGATGGGCAAATGATTCAGCGTATACCATTGAATGGCAAACGGAAATATGATACCGCTAGCCATAAGGATCAGGATTAGTTTCTTGTTTTTAAATAATGGCTGGATCTGTTTGCGGTAAAAGAAAATCACCAGGATCATCAATAGTAATACAACATCTTTATAAAAAGTTTCCGTTGCTGTCAGCTTGATACAATCCCCGAAACAGCCGCACTCCTTGATCGTACCGCTGAATAAAGCAAAGCCCGTAAGGAAAGTAAAGAAGAGGATCAATAATAACAATAAGAAAGAAAATACCCTCATTCCGTATCCTAATAAAACGGCAATACCGGCAATGATTTCAAAAGCGTTCATCAATACGGAAAATACAAGCGAGTAAGGGTTCAGCCATGCCATGTGCAGCACTTCGAAAAACTCGTTCATCTTGTAACTTAATCCCAGCGGATCGTTGGCTTTTATTAAACCTGAAAAAATAAATAGTACCCCGACTATAATGCGGAATAGGATTAGGATAATTCTCATGGTGGGTTTTTATGTTGTAAAACAAATTGATTACCTACAGATGATCGGGAAGATAATTAATTAATTTTGTTCCGCTTCACCAATTAGGATAAGCGCGAAAATTGCATAGTTCGTGATATCAACAAAGTTGGAATCTATACCTTCCGAGGCGATCGTTCTACCTTCATTCTTTAAAATCTGTTTTATTCTTAACAGCTTTGTCAAGATCAGATCTACGAATGATTCTTGGCTCATATCTCTCCAGGCTTCGCCGTAATCATGGTTCTTCTGCTCCATGATACCGCTTATATGGCTGACCTGCAAATCGTAAAGCCGGGAAACTTCCGCGACGGGAAGATCAGTATAAGGATCATCGTTTAACTGCATTTGCATAAGGGCAATGATCCCGTAATTCACGATGGCAGCAAATTCGCCATCGATCGATTCATTAACTTTCTGCGTTTTCAGTTCCTGTATGGTACGGATTCTTTGTGCCTTGATAAATAGCTGATCCACGATGGAAATCGGGCGTAATACCCGCCAAGAAGTGCCATAGTCCTTAGTCTTCTTAATAAACACATCCTTGCAAGCCGATATCACAGCTGCATATTGTTGCGCGGTTTGTAGATTGTTTGCCAAGTGCCTCTATAAATTATTTATTCCTAATAAAAATTAATTATCGAATTTTGCAGCAGAAAAACCTGCCAATGAGTTTCAAAAATACATTATTACATAAAGATTTCAGCATCAACTGCAAAGGAAAATTATTGTCCTTGGCCGAACCCTTGGTCATGGGAATAATTAACCTGACCGATGATTCATTTTACGAAGGCGCTAGGAGCAGGCATTGGCATTTAGTAAATGAGCAGGCGGGTAAGATGCTGGAAGAAGGTGCAACGATGATCGATCTCGGCGCTCAAAGCACGCGCCCCGGTTCCAGCATCGTTGGCGAAGATGAAGAAATCGAACGGCTACTTCCCGCCATACATAATATATTACATCACCACCCCGAAGCGATTATATCTATCGATACTTATTATGCGAAAGTAGCTGAAAAAGCTATACTGGCGGGAGCCAGCATCATAAACGATATCAGCGCAGGCGATATGGATGCCGGAATGATTGAAACTGTCGCCGGATTACAAGTACCGTATATTGCGATGCATATGCAGGGAACGCCGCAAACCATGCAGATTGATCCCCAGTATAACCATGTTGCGCTCGATGTACTGGATTATTGCGCTCAAAAGCTGGATGTTTGCCGCAAGGCCGGCATTAAGGATGTTATAATCGACCCGGGATTCGGCTTTGGAAAAACCTTATATCATAATTATTCATTACTTCAACATCTAGAAAACTTCAAGATACTCGATGCCCCGGTATTGGTCGGGGTATCCAGGAAGTCAATGATTTGCAAACTACTGGAAATAACCCCGCCGCAAGCGCTGAACGGCACGACCGTTTTACATACCCTCGCGTTACAAAAAGGCGCCCATATTTTAAGGGTACATGATGTTAAAGCAGCGATGGAAGTAATCCGTATCACGCAATTTATGAACGCGATGGACAAGGCGCCGATGTAATTTTTTACGCGGACATTGAAATCTGAAATAGAATTTTATCTTTGATGGCAAAAAAACGGCCTTAAAAGCAGTATCTTCCCAAGGATTGTATGTAGAAAGAACAAGAACAGATTTGTATTAATGCATTAGCTCACCCTTCGTCGTATGGATTTATTGAAATTAGAGTTTAGTTGGTTGGATGCCATTGACCTGCTGATCGTCATAGTGCTGGTTATCCAGCTTTACCGCTTGCTGAAAGGCAGTTTGGCCTTTAATATATTCCTCGGATTATGCGTCATATACGCTATTTACTTTTTAGTAAAGGCGCTACATATGACGATCCTAACGAGTATCTTACAAAATATTATCAATGTTGGCATCATTGCAATCATTGTCATTTTTCAGCCCGAGATCCGGAAGTTTTTGCTGGTACTCGGAAAGAAAACACCTTTAAGCAAGGACAGTTTTTTCACGAAGCTGTTCCTGCCTGATAAGTTTAAAAGTTATAAAGAAGAAGAAGCCATCATCAACGAGATTACCTTGGCCGCTACCCACCTGGCACAAAAACGTACGGGGGCATTGATCGTGATTGCGAATACATACCGCGTAAAGTTTGACACGGCATCAAGTATTAATATCGATGCCAACATCAGCGCCAAATTAATAGAAAGCATTTTTAGTAAAGAAAGCCCCTTGCATGATGGAGGCCTGATCATCGTTGGTAATAAAATGCTGGCAGCAAAAGTGATCTTGCCCGTTTCCGAGAATCCTAACCTACCAACGAGGATAGGCCTGAGGCATAGGTCCGCCGTGGGTATTACCGAACATAGCGATAACCTCGCCATCATTGTTTCCGAAGAAAGAGGCACCATTTCTGTTGCCCAAGATGGCGTGCTTTCGATGGATATTTCCCCGGAAGAGCTGAAAGTGAAACTTTACGAAGTAATGGTGGACGGCATCTCCTGACCCAGGTAACAAACTTGCATTCGTGTCAGTTATACATAAAATAAATTTTATTGATTTATAATCATTTACCATTTATTAATCACCTAAATTAAAAAGGCAGTTTTCTTATTCATGTAAATAATACGCAAAATAAAAAAACTGCCTTTCCCCTATTTTCCAGGTAAATTATACTGTTACCATTTCCGATTTTATTTCCGCGATAAATTGATCCACTTGCTGTAGCGACACATTGGGCATACAGATGATATGTGTCATGCCACTTTCAGAAGCCAACTGGTATTTTTCCGAGATAACTTTAGAAACTTCGGGGAATACCACGGTGATACATTGGGGGTTGCTCCATGCCGGGATTCCGGATAAATTCAATTGCTCCCTTGTATAATCCGCAACTTTCAAACTATGAAATGCGCGGTCTCTAAATCCTTCTTCCCCTAGCTTCTGAATTGCATACCATAAAAACAACGGGCTATGTCCATTCCTCGAGCCGGTAATAGTAGTGTCCATCGAACCGATGTAAGAAACCGACCGGGCGATGCGATCCCTGTTCGACTTCTTCACTACAACTACCCCGCAAGGAACCGGGGAACCTATGAATTTATGCCCGCTGATCGCGATGCTATCAATGCCATCTTCAAAATCAAATGCCGGTTTCGGTTGCAAAAAAGCGATATACGAGCCGCTCAGGGCCGCATCAGCGTGGATATAATGTTGGCGGATGGCCAGCTTCTTCAAAATTTGCTTGATGGATGGTACATGATCCCTGGCTTCCGTCATCGTGGTGCCGATGTTTGCTAATATAATAACCGGGTGCTGGCGATGTAATTGAATGGTATGTTCCAGGTCATCGTAATCCATTTCGCCGTTTTCCTTCGAGCGGATCGTGATATATTGCATGCCCAGTAACTGCAAGTTCTTTTGCACGCTGTAATGGGTAGATTCCGAGAAATATACCATGGCATTGGGATATAATTCCCTCGCCAGGTACAATGCATACAAATTTCCTTCGGAGCCGCCGTTCGTTACGTAACCCCACCAATTATTGAAAGGCGCCCGGAATAATTTCGCGAAGAAGGCCACGACCTCCTGTTCAATTTTCCTGGTTCCTACCCGGTAAGTAGAATCGGAAAAGGGATCCCCGAGATTATTAAGTGGATAGTTAAAAAAGGGGTATAAGTCATTGTAATTGAAATCTTTAGAAACCGGGTAACCCAAGAAATCGCGGGTACTATCCCCTATCTCCTCCAGGAGTTCGGCCAGGCGTTCGTGGATAGATTTATCTACCGTAAGCATATTTTTCAGAAATTATTTTCTACAAATCTAAAAATAATAGTACTTCGTATCTTATTTAGTCGTATATTTAGAAAAGAAAAACTATTTTCTGTATTTTTACAGTAATATTTTTCTATTTAAATCCCAAATTGTAAGTTATGCAGGCTGTTTCATCTACCGTGGCATCACTCGATAGGATAGACAAGCGCATCTTGCAGGTGATGCAGTCCAATGCAAAGTTGAACACGAAGGAAATTGCACACAGAGTGGGATTAACGATTACACCTACTTACGAACGAATCAAGAAGATTGAAAAGCTTGGTATTATCAAGCAATATGTCACCCTGCTGGATAGAGAGAAAGTTGGGAAAACATTGATGGCTTTTTGTAGTGTATCGTTACAATTGCACTCACAGTTGCAGATCCAGAGGTTTGAGGAAGCAATTAGCCACTTACCTGCTGTCATGGAATGCTACCATGTAGCAGGACAATTTGACTACTTGTTAAAAGTAGTAGTGGATGATATGAATCAATACCAGCGATTTATAACACAAAAATTGGCTGCGATTGAGAACATAGGCCATGTACACAGTTCTTTTGTGATGACTGAAGTGAAGCATGATACGGCATTCCCGTTAGATGTACAAGGCGATTAACAGTAACCAGGTACGGTTACAAATGAATTATTAAACCTATTCCATACCTATAGAAACCTAGAACGTTTACTTACCCAATTTGAAGCAATTGAGGCTGTTTCCCAGACAGCCTCAATCCTCATTTATATCGAGGAACGTTTACTTGATGTAAATTTAATATTAAAAAATTAATTATTAATTATTTTTTCTATCATTCCTTTTAAACTTTCGGCAATTCTTTCCATACCGACATCGGTTGGGTGCACCCCGTCTACCGTTCCTTCATGATCCGTACCGATGAAATCAGTCCCGGGGATATAATACAAACCTTTTACACCTGAAGCTATCAAGTGGTCATAAGCCCTTTTGGATTCTTTGTTCTTCGCACGGTTTAGCGGATGCATTTTCTCATCGAAATATCCGTTTTCATATAAATAGCCCTCTACCATTAATACCGGTGTGTAAGGATGGGCTTGCTTAAGTTGATGCACCAAGGCTACCGTCCTGTCATAAATAATTCCGGGTTCAGAATTAGGATTACAGTCCAGCACGTACAGGGCGGCATCTACTTCATTCATCGCTTTGCCGATCGGTGCTTCGCTTTTACCATTGCCGCTGAAGCCAAGATTTATGAAGGGCCTATGCAGTTCGCGGCTCAAGATGTTGGTGAACGCCATACCTGTTCTACTGGCACAACCGCCCTGGGCAATACTTGAACCGTAATACACCACCGGTTTTTTATCCAGCATATCGCTGTTGGCCGGTTCTTTTATATATGCCCCCTTATTGATCCCGATCCAAAGGCTATCGACACCATCGTACAAGGGCAGGTATAGCATATATTCACGTTCTACATCGGCGCCATTCCTTAGAATAATATTCTCATTTTCCTTTTTATTTTGCGGGATGGCAGTGCGGACATACTGCCACTGACCATTTTCCAAGGCATATAAGTCCAGTCCTTTGATACCCGTGTAGGCCATGTGGCTCATCATGCTATTAAATTTCAGCACCCACCTCGCAGCAATCATGTTGGCATTGCTCCTGAAGCGGATGGCAATACCTGCGCTATTGAGGCTGAGCTTCCAAACTGGCGGGCGCACTTCATCTTTATACGTGTTTGCCAATCTTTGGTAGCCGGGAGCAGAAGGAATTTGATTGATCTTAACCATGCCGGAAGCATCGATAAACTGGAGACTGTCAATTGGCGTTGTTTGCGCGAATGCACAAGAACTCATCGCGGTAAATAGGATAGCAATAAATGCTGATTTTTTCATGCTAAAGATTTGCTAAACAAGATAGCTAATCATTGCAAGTTTTAATAACCAATGGGCAATAACTCCTTGAGCGGGGAAATATTATTTCAAACGGATGTTAAAGATGCGCACTACTTTTTTACCGGTAACGTGTTTCCAGCGGAGGTAAAGCAGTTTCCTACTTTCAAATGCTGCGGAATCTATCGCTTCAAATGGCGGTGTGCCCGGGAAGTACTTAACCCGTATATCCATCTTTTTACCGTTATCTAGGCTTTCTACCGTAGCTAGATTTTTATCCTTGATGATATTTGTACTATATAGGATCAAGTTATCATCGGGTAAATAAGTTACCGGGTATAAATATTGTCTCGGTAATGCATTTTCTTGCAAGGGCAAAATATATGCGAAGGAGCATTTATTACCGCAGGCGCCTTCAAGGCAGATCATCTCTTCGTTATACCATTTCAAATCGGGGTGTGCAGAGGCTTCTAGCGTATCCGGGGTTGTATTCAGAAAGGAATGATCCCCCCATTTTAATTGAAATTGACCGTTGGAGAATTTATCGATTTCGAGAAAAACATAATCATCATTAATCAATGTATCGACCTGCACCCCAGTTGCTTCGGGCGCAGTCGATTTCTTCGGGGTTTGCTGACAAGCTATTAAACTTCCTAGTAACAAAAAAAGTAGCGTTCTTTTCATTTTAAAGTATGGTTGTACCAAGTCATGTTGAATCCGTTTAATAATAACAAAAAATATTCATTGCAGTTCCCTTACTATCAATTAATTTTATAATAATTTCCAATTTTATATGGAAAAGGAATCAATTATATTCTTCGACGGCGTTTGTAACTTGTGTAACAGTAGCGTACTATTTATTATCAAAAGAGATAAAAAGGCACACTTTCGTTTCGCATCGCTACAATCAGCACTGGCTAAAGAGATGCTTCCCCCTGCCCTACTTGGTATTTCCAGTATAGTTTTACTTGAGGATGGCCAATATCATACCAAAAGTTCCGCAGCCTTGAGAATTGCCCGTAAATTGGATGGCTTGTGGCCCGTTTTATACCCTGGGATTATTATTCCAAGGTTTATTAGGGACGCGGTATATAACTTTATCGCTGCGAATAGGTACCGGTGGTTCGGGAAACGGGAAACGTGCATGCTGCCAACAGCAGAGCTGAAAAACCGCTTCATGGATCACGGATTATAGGATTGCACGGATTTTAGGGTTGTTGGATTGTAAGATTGAAGGATTGAAGGATTGTAGTGTTGTTGATTGTAGGATTGCGCATTTTTTTCTTGCTTTGTTTAGTTGGGGTGTTTACAAAAGAAAAATGGCGACAAACTAGGTTCGACGCCATTTTCTTTATCAAAGTTGAACTACAATTATTTTTTAGCCGTATCTGTAGACTTAATAATGTCAGATACTTCCACATCGAATGCTAAAACGGCGTTCGGGGGAATGTTTGGTTGGCTACCGCGGAAACCGTAACCTAAGGCAGAAGGAATCAAGATTGTTGCTTTCGCACCTTTTTTCAATTTAGCCATCGCAACATCCCATCCTTTAATAACCCTACCTTCACCTAATTTAAATTTAAACGCTGTTAGAGGCATACCGGGACGGAAAGTAGTGTCTTGGTTAGTGTCGAAAATCTTACCATCCAACAATTTACCAGTGTAGTACATAGACAGGGTATCGCCGTCAGCCGGTAATTCGCCGCTGCCTTCTTCATTAATCACCGCGTACACGCCATCGCCCAATTCTACCGCGTTCAATTTCTTCTCGGAGATATAATCTTTGATGATTTTAGCATCTTTTTCATTCTGTGTCGCACTGCTATATTTACCATCTACAACGAAAGTCAAGTTAATGAAATCACCTTTCTTAGCGAAGAATGGTACTTGTGGCAATGAATCAACAGGAACAGAGAAGCAAGCGCTATCACCCACTCTCAGGTTAGCGATACCATCCATCAGATCAAATTTATCCATTGATTTAACGATGGGAACCGGGATAGCATTAGGGCTTTGATCCCTGGAGTCGATCAATAAAGAGTCGTTCAAAGTTTGACGAACGTACATCAAAGCCGTATCTCCAACTTTCAACTGATCGCCGTTACCAGCTTTCAAAATTGTATATTCGAAGCCGCCGGAAGTTTTACCTTTTTTCTGGCCGCAACTAGCTGCCATAACGCCGAAAGCGGCAGCAGCAAGAAACAAATGTGATTTTTTCATTTGATTATTTTTGTGAATAGATCTCTATTGTAAAGCATCTTCATTTTCTCGCATTGCTTTGATAAAACGGTTAACGGTAATTTCCAGCGAATCGGAACTTCTTCCTCCAGCCGCGTTGAAATGACCGCCACCTTCAAAGTATTTACGGGCAAATTTATTAACATCAAAATTACCTTTAGAACGGAAAGATAACTTCACTTCCACATTTCTATCGATGATCAAGGCTGCTAATTTAATACCTTGTATGGACAAAAGGAAATTCACCAGCCCCTCCGTATCCCCTGTCTGCAAATCGAACTTTTTCAGATCCGTGTAAGGGATCGCAATGATGGCGGTATTATATTCATAAAATACATCCATCCTGTTGAGCAGGCTATGACCGAGGAAACGCAGGCGGTTTTCTAAGAAATTATCGTAAATCGCCTGGTGAATTATTTCGTGTTTTAAGCCCCTTTCCAATAAATCAGCCACCATCCGGTGTACCCTGGCAGAAGTTGCAGAGAAACGGAATGAGCCGGTATCGGTCATCGTTCCAGCGTAAATGCATTGGGCCATGGCATCATTGATCAAATCCTCATCTCCTAATTTATAAATGATTTCGTAAATCATCTGGGCGGTGGCCGCTGCCGTGGTATCGCTGATACCGTAATCAAAGCTAGGCTGTGGCTCCAGGTGATGATCGATCAATATCTTGATTGCCGGGAGCGCTTCCAACACGGGAGCCATATTTTTGGTACGGCTCAGGTTATTAAAGTCCAGGCAAAACAGTAAATCTACATCTTTTAAGGCCTCCATCGATTTTTCGTTCATGGATTCAAAGTCCAGTACATATTCAGCACCGGGCATCCATTTCAAAAAATCGGGAAAATTGGTAGGCGAAATAACGGTTACCTGGTGCCCTTTCTGAATCAGGTAATGATACCAAGCTAGTGAAGAACCCATCGCATCTGCATCCGGTTTTTGGTGCATGGTGATGATGATTTTTTTAGGCTCGCTTTCCAGTAAGGGTTTAATATCCTCGATCGGCTTCATCAAAAAAACTATAATGTTATATTTTACAAGCTGTTATTATACGTAACCGTGCTCAATGAAAATGAAACGCGAAGTTCATTATTTGAACCTGATTTTCAAAATTTTTTACTACTTAGCAAATTCTGATTACTTTTGCGGCCTGGAAACCATTAGTTTTCACTGGCAGATTGAATAGCAAAGAGGGCGAATTTAAACAACCCTAGCTTACAAATCAAGGTTTCAGGCATTAATTTAACAAATACATACAAATTCATATGGGTAACAGAACTTTTACCATGATTAAGCCCGATGCAGTGGCTAACGGTCACATCGGGGCTATCTTGAACAAGATTTCGGAAGCGGGATTCCGCATCGTAGCCATGAAAATGACCCGTCTTTCCGGGCAGAAAGCCGGTGAATTTTACGCGGTTCACAAAGAACGTCCTTTCTACGGTGAATTAGTAGAATTTATGAGCAGTGGCCATATCGTGGCGGCAATCTTGGAAAAAGACAACGCGGTGGAAGATTTCCGCAAATTGATCGGCGCTACCAACCCTGCCAATGCTGAGGAAGGTACTATCCGTAAAATGTATGCTGAATCTATCGGCCGCAATGCGATCCACGGTTCAGATTCTGACGAAAATGCTCAAATTGAAGGTGATTTCTTCTTCAGCGGCTTAGAAAAATTCTAATCGCGGGGTTAATTAACTGAAAAGCCGGGATCATTCCCGGCTTTTTCATTTACTATAACAAACAAACTGTTTACTCTTATTTAGCTTTTTGCAAGTCCAATACTAGGTCGTCTTGCTGCACCATGGTACCTTCTGCCAGGTAAATCTTATCAACTTTTCCATCGCGTGTAGCGGTTACGGTTGTCTCCATCTTCATCGCTTCTATGATAAACAAAGGTGTATTTGCAGAAACGGCATCTCCTTGTTTTACCATTAGTTTAGACATTTTACCCTGCAAAGGTGCGCCCACCTCGTTTTCAGGATCACTGGCTTTTTTGTGTACCGGGACTACGCTAGCAACTGATGTATCGCGTACCTGGATCCGGCGTGCATAGCCGTTCAATTCAAAAACAACCGTTCTCATCCCGCTTTCATCCGCAGGTAATATATACAGGAGCTTCACGATGATCGTTTTCCCTTTGCTCAACGTGATCAATATCTCTTCTCCAAGTTTTAACCCGTAAAAGAAAGCCGGCGTCGGGATAGCTTCCACGTTTCCAAATTTCTGTGTATGACGGTAATATTCATCGAACACTTTCGGAAACATGTGGTAGCTGAGATAATCCAAAAATTCAGCGGAAGGGTATTTACCTTGGAAAGCAGCAAAATCACTGTCAAAGTCTACCGGTGGAAGATGTTCGTTTGGCTTTCCTTCCAAGGGCTTTTCTCCTTTCAAAACAATTTTCTGCAATTCGCCGGGGAAACCACCGTAAGGTACACCCAAATCACCTTTGAAAAAGCCTTGTACGCTAGATGGGAATGACAGGTTCTTTGAAGGATCCAACACATCTGCGGCGGTAAGATTGTTAGCCGTCATAAACAAGGCCATATCACCCACAACCTTGGAGCTAGGCGTTACTTTAACGATATCTCCGAACAGGTCGTTTACCACGGCATAATTATGCTTAATGGTTTCAAGTTTATCTCCTAAACCTAAAGATTCAGCCTGCTGGCGGAGGTTACTATACTGCCCACCCGGTATTTCGTTTTCATACACCTGCGCCGTGCCGGACTTCATATCAGACTCAAAAGGGTAATAATATTCGCGCACATCTTCCCAATAATTACTGTATTGGTTCAATGAAGCAAGATTCAAGCGGCTATTCCTTTCATGCCCTTCCAAGATGGCGGCCATAGAATTCAGGTTAGGCTGGGAAGTTAACCCGCTCAAGGAAGCGATGGCGCAATCAACGGCATTGACACCTGCTTCGATAGCCTTGAGGTAAGTAGCAGATTGTACGGAGGCCGTATCATGCGTATGTAGCACGATTGGTAATTTCACCGCATCTTTTAACGCTTCCACCAAAACGGTTGCGGCCTGCGGTTTCAATAAGCCGGCCATATCTTTAATACAGAGCATATGTGCACCTGCATCTTCGAGACGCTTAGCTAGATCCGTGTAATATTGTAGGTTGTACTTATTATTTTCTTTTTGCAACACATCCCCGGTATAACTGATAGCCGCTTGTGCCAAGGAATTAGTGTTTTCCCGGACAAACTTGATACTAGGGGTCATAGCTTCTACCCAGTTGAGCGAATCGAAAATGCGGAAGATGTCGATTCCATTTTCGGCAGATTTCTCGATAAACTTCGCCAATAAATTCTCCGGGTACGCGGAATAACCAACACCGTTCGATCCCCTGAATAACATTTGCAAAAGGATGTTTGGCATTGCCTTGCGTATCTGTTGCAAGCGCTTCCAAGGACATTCATGTAAGAACCTCATCGACACATCGAAAGTGGCGCCACCCCAAACCTCCATCGAGAAAATCTGCGGGTTATTCTTAGCATAGCCTTCTGCTACAGCCATGATATCCTTGGTTCTCACCCGGGTTGCCAACAAGCTCTGGTGAGCGTCCCTGAAAGTGGTATCGGTGAAGTACACCGGTTTTTCTTCCCGCAACCATTTGGAAAATTCTTCCCTGCCAATTTCATTTAAAATATCTTTCGTTCCTCGGGGAAATTCTTGAATAAGATCGAAAGTAGGCACATTGGGAACCCTGAATTTTTTAGAGGGATCTTTTGCCTTCACGTCAGGGTGGCCATTTACCGTTACATCAGCGATGTACATTAAAGTTTTCGTCGCGCGATCACGGATCGGGGAAAGTTTAAATAACTCCGGGTGTTTATCAATAAAGCTCACGGTGCAATTTCCCTTGCGGAATATATCGTGGCTGATAACATTTTCAAGGAATCCGATATTGGTTTTAACACCGCGGATACGGAACTCCCTCATGGTCCGGTGTAACCTGCCGGCAGCACCGGATAAAGTCCTGCCCCAAGCGGTAACTTTCACCAGCATGGAATCGAAGAAAGGGGAAATCTTCACACCGGAATAGGTGCTACCTTCATCCAGGCGGATACCGAACCCACCGGCATTCCTGTAAGCGATAACGGTACCGTAATCGGGTTTAAAGCCATTTTCCGGATCTTCCGTGGTAATCCGGCACTGGATAGCGAAGCCGTTCAAACGCACATCATCCTGGCTTTTCAGGAAAATTTCCGGATCGGAGAGCCGGTGCCCTTCCGCGATTAATATTTGCGAGCGAACGATATCGATACCGGTAACTTCCTCGGTAACGGTATGTTCTACCTGGATCCTGGGGTTTACCTCGATAAAATACACCTTGTTATGGCGATCTACCAAGAACTCGACGGTACCCACGTTATTATAATTTACTTTATGGGCCAAAGCTAAAGCGTAGCCATAAATTTCTTCCCGGGTTTCCAGCGGTAAATTCGGGGAAGGAGCAATTTCCACCACCTTTTGGAAGCGCCTTTGAACGGAGCAATCCCTTTCGTAGAGGTGTAAAATATTGCCGTAATTATCACCCATCAACTGCACTTCGATGTGCTTGGGCTCCTCGATAAATTTCTCTATAAAAATGGTATCATCACCGAAAGCCTTCGCAGCTTCGCCCCGCGCTTCATTGAATGATTTTTCCAATGATTTCTCGTCGTGTACTACGCGCATACCACGGCCGCCGCCGCCATATGCTGCTTTTAAAATCACGGGGAAACCGATCCGTTTAGCCTCCGAAATGGCGATTTCGGTACTTTCTAATTTTGCTTGGCTATCTTCAATCAAGGGAACATTTACGGAACGCGCCAAAGTTTTAGCCGCCACTTTATCTCCCAATTGTGCCATCACCTCAACATTAGGCCCGATGAAAATAATACCTTCCTCCTTGCAACGTTTCGCAAATTGAACATTTTCACTGAGGAAACCATAACCCGGGTGGATAGCATCAACGCCCTGTTCCTTGGCCAGGTGAATAATTCCTTCGATATCAAGATAAGGTTTCAAAGGATCATCGTCTTTCCCTACCTGGTAAGCCTCGTCAGCCTTGTAGCGATGTAGGGAGTAACGGTCTTCGTAAGTAAAAATTGCCACGGTACGAATCCTCAATTCAGCGGCCGCCCTTAAAATTCTAACAGCAATTTCTCCCCTGTTTGCTACTAACAGTTTCTGGATCTTTTTAAGCGATGTGTTGTCCGACATAATTGGTTGAATAAAAACAGATCTAAAATTGTTACGTTCAAAATTACTTGATTCATAACTCCAAATCGATATAAAAGTAATAAAAGAATAAAGCTTTTACTATTGGTTTATCTAATTTTTAGAACTTTTCAATAAATATTATCTAATTATTTCTATGCAATCGATATTTTTTCAAATAAGGCAGATGATTTTGAAATATTATTCAATTATATAATTTGAATATTTTAGATAATATGAAGTATGGGAATGCCAATTGAATTAATTTTGTAAGTCATCATTATGTGGAATTCATATTTAAACAGTTACAAAAGTTTTCTCCAGCTAGAAAAATCATTGACCGATAATTCCGTGGGCGCTTATCTCGGGGATGTAATGAAGTTAGTGCAGTACTTGGAAGCGCACGAGTTAAAAATCGGTCCTTCGGAAATTGGCTTGCACCACTTACAGTCCTTCATCCATTGGGTAGCGAATCTGGGGATGAGCGCCACATCCCAATCAAGGATCATCTCGGGCATCAAGGGATTTTTTAAATTCCTAGTATTAGAAGATGTTATAAAATATGACCCGACAGAATTATTAGAAGCTCCCAAAACTTCGCGGAAACTACCGGATGTATTGAATATAAAGGAGATAGAGATGATGGTAGATGCCATCGAATTAAGGTATAGCAAGAAAGGTAAAAACCAGGGGCTGGACTCATACGAGGGATACCGCAATAAAGCAATACTAGAAACGATGTACAGTTGCGGGCTACGGGTAAGCGAAGTGACCGACCTCAAGATATCTAACCTATTTTTCAAAGCGGGCTTTATCAGGGTAACCGGTAAAGGCAATAAGGAAAGACTGGTACCTATAGGGCAGGCCGCTATAGATCATATTAATGTGTACCGTGAAAAATTCCGCGACCATATGAAGATCCAAACAGGATGCGATGATCTGGTCTTTTTAAACAGGCGCGGCAGTGGCTTGAGCAGGGTCATGATATTTTACGTGATTAAAGAACTTGCATTGAAAGCCGGCATTAAGAAAACGATCTCTCCCCACACCTTCCGGCATTCTTTCGCCACACACCTCGTGGAAGGCGGGGCAGACCTCCGTGCAGTACAGGAAATGCTTGGCCATGAAAGTATTACCACTACGGAGATTTATACCCACCTCGATAGCGAATACTTAAGGCAAACACTAGCTGAATACCACCCCCGCTATATACATAACTTATAAAAACTGCCTTTTTCACCTTTATATCTTCAAGTGAAATTTAATCAAAATTAAAATGTGAAGGAGATTGTGGAAACCTTATGTATTTAACATATTAATGATTATAGGACAAATAAAATATTTCAAAAAATCTATGTATATAGTTACAGATCAATAACTTACGCTTAAATGCATTTCCTTATAATATCGGAGCACTTTCTTTTTTTGGGTAGAATTGACATTCCGGGTACTTGAACGATCGCTATAGGTGTTAGCATCGTTGCCAAGTGTGATATTCAACCTACTGCAAGGACTAAGATCTCTCCTACCCCTCATCGTGGCTATATCCGGGTGTTCGGATAATATCAGCCTGTTTCCATCATAACATTTAAAGTACACGGATGGCCCCGCGGGAAGGTAAATATTGTTATTAGAAACAATGGCTCTTAATCCCTGGTATTGTATATCGGCAGGATTATAATACAAGCAGAAACGTCCATTATCACCGGTTCTACCCCAACTGATCATTTTACCGGACAGCTTATCGAAGGCTTCAATACGGATACCCGGAGCTAACTGGCTGGTTCCTTCCCAGTTGATAGCGCCAGTTATAATCCAGTTTTGAAAACCGGCACGCACCTGGCTCCAATTTTTTCCTGGTACGATGTAAGCGAAAGCGCCCCGGTAATTTCCCTTGTTTCTTGTCCATTGCGGCGTAAACCTTCCCAAATAAAAATGCATGCTTTTAGAAGCAGGTTTAGACATACCAGGAATTTGTTTCAACGAAAGCGTGAATTCCAGCGGTTCCGTGAATAGATGTAATTCTTCCCAGCATAGCGAAAACTGACCATTTTCACCAACGGTAGTTTCGGCTAACAAATAATCTTCATTATGAACTAAATCGGTTTCCTTTATGGGGTAAAAATGCGTGTTGCGGGTGGTGTACTTGGTTACTTTTTTCCTGGATTCACTACAAAAACTCCCCGGTAAAAAAATACTAATTTTTGCTCCGGGTAGGGGTTCAACGTAATCATCGCAGACGAGGGCCGATAGATGCCCGATCAAATGGTAACTCATAGTTTAGTTGCTAGTTTTTCAAAAAAGGGGGTTAACACCACCTGGAGTTGATTGGATTAAGATACAACCGCACATCTCTCTTACTAACGAACAAACATGGTAGAAAGGCCATTGTAATGCAAGAAATTGTATAGTTCATTTATAGAATTTTACCACTGTCCTTTATACAATTTGTTATTACAAAGATTGGCAACTTTCCTGCACCTGGCAAGCGTTAAGACACTAATATTTAAGAATACGTATTTATACGCACGAACCAGGTATTTCTACGCATACTATCGCTTGCTATTGAAAATCAGCATTACATTTAACATTTTTCTACCCACCCCAGCTTTGCTGTGCATTGAAATGCCATTTAGGATTATTATGGGCATCAATTAGCCTTACTTCGGCGGCATCCAGTATAACTACGCTTTTTTACAGTACTTATACTGAAATTAGATTGTTATTTTTTATCCAGGGAATTATCGGGTATCAATACAGTGTTGGCTTTCAGTATATTTATAGGTATTGAACATTCCCGGCTCTCACTTGGCAATATTTTGTAAAGTATTAATTTATAATAATTTTACCCCGCTATTATTTATAAAAACTCCTAAAAACTTCATCATGTCAGATTTTAACAAGGATGCAGGCACCTTTATCCCTTTAGAGCAGGGAGCGAAGTTCACCCAAACTTACCGTACCCAGCAACAAGAAGAGATTAAAAGAGATCCGCAAAAGGCAAAAACCTACCAACTGGGAGCTTTCTTTGGCTCTAACAAACTTAGTCATCTCTTAAGTAACCCGGATGCAGTCGGGCTAAGGATTTATTACGGTTTAGAAGAAAACCCGGACGGTTTATTCGAAAAAAGGTTCGTTATCGTAGCTGTTGATGCTAATGGTAATGATCTGATTAAAACGGAAGTTGCTGTTGGTAAAGGAGATATGGATGATGATGTATTGGATGGCGGCGTATATTGCCCCGTGCAGTGTGGAATTGATGGACCTTTAAACTCCGGAGAATAAAGTGGGTGATCTAACAATCAACATTTTTTTAGCAATGCTGGGGATCGAATGTTTACTTTTGATCCCCTTTGCTACGAGTTATACCTTGTTTAACAGGGCTCAAAAAGCAATCTTTTATTACCTGGTAGTTAGTGTAATACTCGGCCTGGGATCCTATATTATTGCTATTGTCCTGAGGCAAAACAACATGTGGTTCGTGCCTATATTACAGGTTCTACAATTTTTATCCCTTACCATATTTTACTATTCTGTAATTAAGAATCCCCATGTAAAAAAATTCATCCTTTTAATTTTCTTCGCCGGGGCAGTTATCTTCCTTATCGATTATATGAAGATCAGCAACTTCAAAGGTTTCCTTTCCATCTTCGAAAGCTTTAGAACATTCATGTTAATCCTTTACGGTATTATTTTCTTCTTACAACTTTTAAAAGACGAAAAACTGATCGAGCAAGCAATTTATATCAATTCGCTGCCTAATTTCTGGTTTAACGCGGGTTTATTTTTATACCTCTGCTGTTATTTCCTGATGTCGATGGGATATAGCCTGATGCAAAAAACAGGTACCCCGAAGGAAGAAATCCATGCATTCCAGCAATTTATCACGCCTATTCATTATACTTCTGGCATTTTACAACTAATTCTTTTTTATATTGGACTGCGGAAAATTAAACCCGTGAAGTCATGAGTTTCGTGGAAATACTCTTCATCGGCACAATCGTTATGTTCATGATGGGGATTTTTGTTGTAACGCTGGTAATCTTGCAGCAAAAGCAAGTAATCAAGCATAAATTTGAATTGAAGGATAAGGATATCTTGCTTCAAAAAGAACGTTTACGCTCCGCTTTGAAAGGACAAGAAAGCGAACGGAAAAGGATCTCCGAGGATTTGCATGATGAGGTTGGCGCCCAGTTATCCGTATTAAAACTGAACCTTAATTACTTGCAACAAAATGCGCAGCCATCGCAAGTGGATAGGATTAAAGAAACGAAAGAGTTTACGGATACTATAATCCAGCACCTGCGGTTCATCTCTCAAAGCCTGCATCCCCAAGCGCTTGAAAATCTCGGCCTGGACCATGCACTGGATTCCTTCTGTAGCTTGATGAATAAAAACAAGTCCATCAAGATTAGCTACGGGAGCGCTGGAAACGAATACCAGGTCGACAAGGAAGTCGCATTAAATGTTTACAGGGTTGTACAGGAACTGATCAATAATATCATGAAGCACGCCGAAGCACAGCTCGTACGTATCGAGTATGTCGCCTCGGCAAATGGCTTGATCATCAAAATTGAAGATGACGGGAACGGTTTATTGGTAGCCTCTTTCGAAAATTCAAGGCAGCAACAAGGAAGTCTCGGGTTAAAAAATATAGAAAGCCGTTTGAATATTATCGGGGGAAATATCAACTTTGTAAGGAAGTCGCCAAAAGGTACGATCGCTACGGTAACTGTGCCTAATTTTCAACCTACAAAATAAATTTGCCTGGATAATGGGAACAAAGATTAAAGTTGCTATCGCTGATGACCATAAAATATTTCGCAAAGGCGTAATTGATACACTTTCTCCTTATACAAATATAGAAGTGATATTTGAGGCAGAGGATGGCGCCGACCTCCTATCCAGGCTCACGCAGGATCAACCGGACGTGATCTTGATGGATTTAAAGATGCCGAACATAGATGGTATCCAGGCAACGATATCAGCCAAGGAGCAATTCCCGGAAATAAAAGTTATCATTTTGACGATGTACGAGGATGATAATTTTATCTTACATTTGATTGAGAATGGTGCCAATGCATATCTATTGAAAAACAGCGAACCTGAAGAAATTTACGATGCCATCTGCACTACTCATGAAAAGGGTTTTTATTTTAACGAAAATGTAAACCTGGCCTTATTAAAAAAAGTATTACATAAAACGAAACCGCTGCTTAAGACTTCGTTTAAAAATGAAATTGAATTTAGCGAGAGGGAGAAAGAAGTTTTACAGTTAATCTGTAAAGAACATACCACGCAAGAAATCTCTGAAAAATTGTTTTTAAGCCCGAGAACGGTCGAAGGTATTAGGCAAAAGTTGTTGGAAAAAATGAATGTTAAAAATTCTGTCGGCATCGTTGTATATGCTTTCCGTAACGGTTTAATTGATTAACTTGCGTTCGAAGAGCCCTATGAGCCGGTTTAGATTTATCCAAAATTTTGAAGTAGCAACTTTATTTTAATTCCATAATAATCTCGATTAAATATTTATCTATCTAAAATCAAGCACTGTATGAAAACACAGGTGAAATTCCTTGCAATCGCCGCGTTATGCACCGCCATGGGCTTTAACGCCCTGGCTCAAGGCGTGAAGATGCCCGCACCGAGCCCACTCCAGGTAATTAAACAAGATTTTGCTTTATCTAACGTGGAAGTTACATACTCCCGTCCTTCCGTGAAAGGCAGGAGCATTTTCGGAGCACAGGAGCCATACGGCGTAATCTGGCGCACCGGCGCCAATGCTGCCACCAAGGTAAAATTCGGGGAAGATGTTAAAGTAAACGGCATCGCTATCCCGGCCGGCGAATATGCCCTTTATACTATCCCCGGCTCTAGCGAATGGACGGTTATCTTCAACAAGGGTATTAAGAACTGGGGTAAAGACGGCTACAAGGAATCTGACGATGTGGCCAGGTTTACCGTGCAGGCAACACAGATGCCTTTCCCGGTTGAAACATTCTTAATCAACTTCGAAAACATCCGTCCCAGCTCCATGGACATGATGATCATCTGGGAAGAAACCATGGTGTCTTTCGAAATTACAGCCGATATCAATGATAAAATCATGGCGCAAATTGAAGAGGGAATGAAAAATCCTGATTTCAAGAAACGTCCGTATTGGCAAGCCGCTAATTTCTACTTCGAGAATAACTTGAACCTAGATGATGCGTTGAAGTACGTTGATGATGCCATTAAACAAGATGCCACGTTCTGGAAAGTGCATCTGAAAGCAAAAATACTTGCTAAGAAAGGTGATAAAGCCGCTGCAAAAGCTGCCGCGGAACAATCTATCGCATTGGCTAAGACTGCGAAAAATGAAGATTACGTGAGGTTAAATGAAAAATTGATCTCCGCGTTATAATTTATTATCGATGCGAAAAATAGGGAGAAGGTATGCTTTCTCCCTATTTTTTTAACAAGCCACGGTTCATTACCATTTGTATGATTACACCCAAAACTATCACCAATAAACATCCCAATACATTCAACCATAGGAAAGAAATAACGTCCATCATAAATACTACGATCACTACGATTTCCGCCACCAAAGCGGCCCAGAAAATTGCCGTTCCCTTCGTTCTTTTCGCATAAAAAGCCATCAGGAAAATGCCTAGTATCGTTCCGTAAAACCAGGATCCTAATACGTTTACGGCTTCGATCAAGCTGCCTAAACCACTCGCAAACTGTGCCACCGCTATACAGAATATCCCCCATATTAGCGTCCACATCTTTGAAACTCTCAAATAATGCCGATCGCTTCCATCCGGTTTGATCAATCTTTTGTATATATCGATGACCGTTGTTGATGATAAAGAATTCAATGCCGCGGCAATACTACCCCAAGCAGCTAAGAAAATGATGGCAATCAACAGGCCGACCAAGCCCTTTGGCAAGTTATGAATAACAAAATGTAGGAAAATATAATTCGTATCATCCGTATCTGTTCCCGGAGTGGAAGCCTTGATAGCGTCCAGGGCTTCCTTGCGGATTACTTGGGAGGCCTTATCCGTTTGTTGCAAAGCTGATTTCGCCCGGTTTATTTCTGCATCGCTTCCCGTTTTGATCGCGGCAGCCAAAGCTTTAACCTGCACCTGTTTGGTAGTTGATAATTCATTATATTGAGCTTCCAAGGCTTTGATCTTAGGACCTTCCGCGCTTTCATACGACTTTACCAACTGCGCTTCATTAAAATAAATCGGCGCCCGGAAGTATAAATAAAACACGAACACCAAGGCACCTAGCATTAATATTAGGAATTGCATCGGTACTTTCACCAAACCGTTCATTAATAGTCCTAACCTGCTCTCTTTAACAGATTTGGCTGTCAGGTACCGCCCCACTTGCGATTGGTCTGTTCCGAAGTATGAGAATGCCAGGAAGAAACCGCCGATCAAGCCGCTCCAAATATTATACTTATCCTTCCATTTAAAGTCCGTCACAATTACGTTCAACTTATCCATCTTACCGGAAACATGCAAAGCATCGGTAAACGAAACATCCGCCGGTAATAAATGGACCACCATCCAACCGGCTAAGAACATCCCGGTAAAAACGATCACCAGTTGCAAAGTTTGCGTATAAGAAACTGCTTTCGTTCCACCCATCACGGTATATATAATCAACAGTCCTCCCATGCCGATGTTCGTCCAAAATATACTCCAACCTAATAGGCTTGAGAGTATGATCGATGGTGCACAGATACTGATTCCCGTGGAGAGGCCGCGGGATAACATGAATAATACGGAGGTTAAAGTCCGGGTTTTAACATCGAACCTGGATTCTAAGAATTCGTAAGCGGTATATACTTTCAGCTTATGGTATATCGGCACAAAAGTGACACAAAGGATTACCATTGCCAAAGGCAATCCAAAATAGTACTGAACAAAGCGCATACCATCAGTATATGCTTGCCCTGGCGCCGAAAGGAAGGTTATTGCGCTGGCCTGCGTGCCAATAATCGAAAGCAACACGATAAACCAGGGCATCGATTTATTTCCTAGGAAGTAACTATCTATATCCCGTTGGTCTCTACTTTTCCAAATGCCGTAAACGATGATAGCTATTAAGGTAAATGAAAGTACGATCCAATCTAAAGAACTCATGAAAATGTTTTGGTGAAAGCATAAAAAAGTATAATCAACATGGCTAACCATGCGATCACTAAAATGTACCAGTAATTCCAACTAGGGAATAACGGCGGTTTTTCCTCTTGATCTGATCCAGGCATATTAATAACTAATTTCGTTTAGATAATAATCCACCGCTCAGCAAACCTAAAGCCAGGCCAATCATTAAACCTATATGGATCCGCTTAATGGCAAATCCCGCTAAAATCCCGATGACCACGCATACGATCCCGGCGATATTCAGTCTTGACCTATCTGGTTCTTTCTTTCCCATATTAATTTTTATTGTCCGTTAGCTATATTTTTCCCCGGTAGCTTGGAGATTAAGTTTACAAATAATCGGTAGGCGCCCGGTACACCTGCCGGCAATTGCCGAAAGAATGACAAGCTCGTGTAAACATATTTACCCTTGCCATAATTAGTGACGATCGTAGCGCCATCCAGATCATTTTCATCAGGATCCGACATCGTGAATAACTTGGCATACTTGGGATCAGCGTTACCCGTAAAATACAAGCCCCTCTCCTGGATCCAGCCGTCGAAATCTGATGGAGTAATTTTATTAGGGTAATTAAATGCCAAGTTAGTTGCATCCTGTAGCGTTACAGGCGCCTTTTCATCCGTTACCCGGTCCCTCGTAATTTGGAATGGGTACGGACCTAATTCATTCATTTTAAGCCTGCTGTTTACATTATACTGGACCAGCAATGTGCCGCCGCCTTTTACAAAATCCATGAGCTTAGGTTGCCAAATAGGCATCCTGCCTTGTGTATTATAAGCCCTAACACCAGTAATAATAGCATCATACTGTTGCAGGTTTCCGGACATAATATCTGCATCAGATAAAATGTCTACTTGGTATCCAACTTGTCTCAAGGATTCCGCGACTTTATCACCGGCTCCGGGAATATAGCCGATCTTATTACCATCATGTTTTAGGTTAACAGTAACCAGCTTGCCTTGGGCTAATGGGAATAAGGTAATTTTAGGAATATGATCGTAGTTGATGATCGTTAGGCTACGGTCAAATTCCTGGTGATCGACATTTATAGTCAGGGTAAATTCGCCGGTATTGTTACTACCTACGCCGGTGGATATTACATCGAAATAAACATCTTGTTCCCCATTTTTCAAACCGATATTAAAACTTTGCGTAGCTTGTTGTATGCTATAGCCTTTAGGCACATGTAATGTTACGGTACCTTTAACTGCCGCGGCAGTAGCTTTTAATTTTACAGGAATTTTTTGCGGGGCTTTACCCGTAAAAATATACACCGGGTCAGCGATATTAGCAACAACCGGGGGGGCAAATATTAAAGGCTCATATACTTCCCCTTTTACGGGATCCGTATATTTATAAGAAACGGGTCGAACTATGTCGAAGCTTTCCCCTGCAATTTCTAAATGGTAATGTGCTGTTAGAGCAGGGTCATTCCAAGGTTTGCCAATTAATTCTTGGCGGTTTACCACGTACATACCGACGGGATGTTCAGCATTCAGCCAATACGGGTTAGTAAACTGCGCATTATTAGGTATGCTATAGTTCTTATTGAAGGAGATATATTCGTTGGTAGGCAACAGCATATTCAAGCTGCTATCTTTACTATCCCATCCGATGCTTTTCAGGGTTACACTTGCATTTCCCCTGTTGATGATATCTATTTTGCCATCCAGCGTCTGCCCCGGTGAGTACATTGGTTGATTGCTATAAGCTTCCATCCATACTCCCGCACATGCCATGATGATTTCATCCATGGCTTTTAACTTCTGTGTTTTCCAAGCTACCCGGTTATCTAGCTGTTGCAAGGCTTTCTTCACTGCAATTAAAGCCGGGATCGAAGCAGCGGGATCTTGCGCGTTATAATTGTCAATGATGGATTGAACTTGTTTGCCAATGCTACTTCCATCACGGGATTGAGACATGTCCGTAACGATCCCGTCCATCAAGGATTCTTTCGGTTGATCACCTTTGATCGTTGCAAAATATTCATAAGAGGCCCCCCTGGTAGCTGCCACACCGAAACCTTGACTTTTATGTTGGGAGCGGCTTTCCGCGGCTATTTCCCCGTATCCTTTGCCAAGCAAATAGTTATATGCCCCTACATTTAACTTGAATTGATCCGGTTTAATTGTATTGTTACCCCCGAAGTTGAAAGTATTCCAAAGTAAGCGTTTCGCTTGCCATGTACCAACATATTTCAATTGCCCAGGGAACATCTTCGGGTTTGCGGCTGCTTCGAATGCTTCGGCAGCAATCATAGCAGAAGCGGTATGATGCCCATGCCCGGCCCTACTATCTGCCGGGAAACGGCAAATAATAACATCCGGCTTGAAATTCCGGATAACCCAAACGGCATCGGCTAGTACTTGCTCTTTATTCCAAATCCTGAATGCCTCTTCCGGGTTCTTACAGAACCCGAAATCATTCGCACGCGTAAAAAATTGTTCTCCACCGTCTATTCTCCTCGCGGCAAGCAGCTCCTGGGTGCGGATCGCCCCGAGTAATTCCGCTTGTTCATTACCGATAAGATTCTGCCCCCCATCGCCGCGCGTGAGCGAGAGATACCCCGTCCTATATAAATTTTCTTTTGATAGATAGGCAATCAGGCGGGTATTTTCATCATCGGGATGCGCAGCAAAGTACAAGACATTCCCTAGCGTTTTGAGTTTTTTCAACCGCAATAATATATCCGCCGAATTTGTCGCGGGTGTGGCTTGCCCGAAGCTAAACGAGGTAAAGCAGGTCAGCAAAACCATTACCGTAAATATCGTCTTTCGAATCATAAGTAACACTCCTTAGTTTGCAGTTATCAAAAATAAACAAACAAACAGATAAACCTAATATTGTCGGGTTAAGAATTATGTAGCATGGACTCGCGAGTCCATGCTACATTTCGCGGATCCATGCTACATTTCGCGGGTCCATGCTACATTTCGCGAGTCCATGCTACATTTCGCGGGTCCATGCTACATTTCGCGAGTCCATGCTACATTTCGCGAGTCCATGCTACATTTCGCGAGTCCATGCTACATTTCGCGGGTCCATGCTACATTTCGCGAGTCCATGCTACGTTTCGCGGATCCAAAATTATTTCTTAAACATAAAATAAACAGCGCCAAGCAGTAAGCCGAAAGCTACCAGGTAATTCCATCGCAGCGGCTCTTTGAGATAAGTAATGGCAAAAATGCAGAAAACGGAGAGTGTAATTACTTCCTGGATCATTTTTAATTGAAAACCGTTAATTCCTTCCAAAAAGCCTAGGCGGTTGGCCGGAACTTGGAAGCAGTATTCAAAGAATGCTATTCCCCAGCTGATTAGAATAACTTTCCACAAGGCAGCAGAATTGTGTTTCAGGTGACCATACCAGGCGATGGTCATAAAAATATTGGAAACCAGTAATAATAATACCGTACGCATGCAAAACAAGTTAAATACTTCGCACAAAACCTGGATATAATTCCCGGTCGGGAAAAAAAATCCGGTAATGATTAATTACCGGAACTTAAAGTAATATTTGGAGATTTTCCCGCAAGTAAATATAGTACTGCCATCCTGATGGCCACACCATTTTCAACTTGGTGCAGGATGATCGATTGCTTCGAATCTGCCGCATCGGAACTCAATTCTACCCCACGGTTAATTGGGCCCGGGTGCATCACCACGATTTCTTTATTCAAGCTGTCCAAGAGTTTTTTATTAACCCCGTAAGCCAGCGAATATTCCCTTAAGGAGGAGAACAGCGGCGTATTTTGGCGTTCCAATTGGATCCTTAATACGTTGGCAACATCGCACCACTCCAATGCTTCCCTCATGTTATAGGTTACGTTGACATCCAAAGCTTTTTCCAAGTATTTTGGGATCAATGTTGGCGGCCCTACAACCGTTACTTCGGCTCCTTGCTTTCGCAGGCAATAGATATTGGATAGCGCAACCCGCGAGTGCATAATATCTCCGCAAATGGCAATTTTCTTCCCTTCCACTTTCCCTAATTTCTCACGGATAGAAAAAGAGTCAAGCAAAGCTTGGGTCGGGTGTTCGTTGATCCCATCCCCGGCATTAACGATCGGAACATCGATGTGCTTCGATAAGAAGTGCGGGGCGCCGGTAGCCGAATGGCGCATCACGACCATATCTACTTTCATAGATAAGATATTGTTGACCGTATCGATCAGCGTTTCACCCTTTGACACGGATGAACCGGAGGCAGAAAAGTTTACCACGTCTGCGCCTAATCTTTTTTCAGCTAATTCAAATGAGATTCTTGTTCGGGTGGAGTTCTCGAAAAAGACATTCACGATAGTGGTATCCCTCAGCGTCGGAACTTTCTTAATTGGCCTTTGTAAAACTTCCTTGAAGGAATCGGCAGTTTGAAAAATGAGTTCTATATCCTGGCGCTGCAAATCGCGAATACCGAGCAGATGTTTTACTGATAGTGACATTAAGATGCAAATATAAAGGCTATCCTGAATATCGAAAAATGAAAATAAAAATTTCTTACAAGTATTTTCCGTATTGACCTCTCTAAATGAGCGTGTTAGAGGTATTTTAATTTGCTTTCATCCCCATTATTTAAAGATTAATACATCTTAATACATGGAATAAAATCATTATTTGTAATGGTAGTTAATCTACCAATACAACTTCATCTTTGCCATCTTTCTCTTTCCATAATACCTTTACCCTCTGGGTAATAATGGCATCGATAGTACGGCCGGTATAATCAGATTGTATCGGTAGCTGCCTGCTAAAGCGGCGGTCGATCAGTACGAGCAATTCCACGGAAGAAGGTCTCCCGAAATCCAGCATCGCATCGAGGGCAGAACGGATCGTGCGGCCGGTATACAACACATCATCAATCAGGACCACCTTTTTCCCCTCGATGGAGAAGTTGATATCCATCTCGTTGGGAACATGCAGCTCATTGCCGGATTTAAAATCATCACGGTAAAACGTGATATCCAGCTTACCGTAAGGAATTTGGATACCGGGCAACAATTGGCTCAGTTTGCGGTGAATCCTGTCTGATAGGTAAATTCCCCTCGGTTGCAGGCCGATCAGCACGGTATCTTCAAAACGCAGGTGATTTTCCAGTAATTGATGGCAAAGCCTGTCGATGGTAATGCCCAACTGTTTATCGTTCAGTATGGTCTTCAATGTGTTGTAATTTTCAATTTGAACACAAAATTAATGATAAATGCGCCGATTTTGAAGTTATTTGGCATAAATTCAATGATCAATTTTTTTAGATGTCATAGAAGTAGGAAATTTATAGTATGAAAAAGTTTTCAATGAAATTTATAAATATACTGGTAATGGCATTTACATTATTTGGAGGCACTGCCAATGGGCAGTTGAAAGTTGGCGATCAAGCTCCCCTTTTTACCTTGAAGGACCAGGATGGTAAAGATTTCAACATGGCCGATGTGATCGGCAAACAGCCCGTGGTAGTTTATTTTTATCCCAAGGATGATACACCGGGATGCACCAAGGAGGCTTGTTCGTTTAGGGATGCCTATAATGAATTTACCGATAAAGGCGTAAAGGTTATCGGCATCAGCAATGGTAGCGTCGCTTCTCATAAAGCTTTCGCGGAGAAATACCATTTGCCCTTTACTTTATTGAGCGATACCGATAACGAAGCCAGGAAGTTGTACGGGGTTCCTAAAACCATGATGTTGCCGGGAAGGGTTACTTACGTGATCGATAAAAACGGGAAAATCATTCACTATTTCAATTCGATGACAGGGGCCACCAAGCATGTTGAAGAGGCGCTGTCGGCATTACAATAATGTTCACGTTTTTTTTGGGTGGAGGGATTGCGCGGATTTTTTGGGCTGGGCGTAGGATTGATTTGCTTATTTATTGATTTTACTGGTGATTTTATTTATAAAAATAAACGGTCCCCAATATTTGGAGACCGTTTACTTTTATTCCTTGTTTCTAATAATTAGAAAGTTTATGCTTTTTATGCTTCATCTAAGAATGAATACCTGTAATCTGTCGGTGGTACCATCGTTTCTTTAATCGTACGGGCACTCAACCAACGGTAGAGGTTCATTGCTGAACCGGCTTTGTCATTCGTTCCTGATGCACGGGCACCACCGAATGGTTGTTGACCTACCACGGCGCCTGTCGGCTTATCATTGATATAGAAATTACCTGCTGAATTGGTAAGGCGTTTTGTCGCCAATTCAATCGCATAACGATCAGTTGAAATGATAGAACCTGTCAATGCATATTCGGAAGTGCTATCAACCAAGGCTAATGTCTCTTCGAATTTTTCAGCATCGTAAACGTACAACGTTAATACCGGCCCGAAGATTTCTTCACACATCGTTACATACTTAGGATCTTTTGTTTCAATTACTGTCGGCGCAATGAAGAACCCTTCTGTTTTATCGTAAGTACCCCCTACCAAGATGCTAGTAGCGTCGGACTTTTTAGCGTTATCGATATAAGATGCGATCTTATCGAAAGACTTCTCATCGATTACAGCGTTGATGAAATTAGTAAAATCTTCAGTGGTACCCATCTTCATGGAAGACACTTGTTTTACCAAATTAGCTTTTACTTCGTCCGCGATATTGCTCGGAACATATGCCCTGGAAGCGGCGGAACATTTTTGGCCTTGGAACTCGAAAGCGCCACGCGCCAATGCGGTAGCTACAACCGCGGGATCTGCTGATTTATGGGCAATTACAAAATCCTTACCCCCGGTTTCGCCCACGATGCGGGGATAAGTCTTGTATTTACTGATATTAGTGCCGATTGTTTTCCACATTGTTTGGAAAACACCTGTTGAACCGGTGAAATGGATACCGGCGAAATCTGCATGGTTAAAACATACATCTCCAACAGTTGGCCCGTCAGTATATACCAAGTTGATCACCCCGGCTGGCAAACCGGCTTCGATCAATATTTTCATGATTACGTTAGCAGCGTAAACCTGCGTGTTGGCCGGTTTCCAAACCACAACGTTTCCGCACATTGCCGCAGATGTAGGTAAATTACCCGCAATCGCGGTAAAATTGAACGGTGTAACAGCCAATACGAAACCTTCCAGTGGCCTATATTCTACCCTGTTGTGAATACCTTGAGGGCTATATGGTTGTTGTTGGTATATTTGGCCCAGGTAATGAACGTTGTAGCGTAAAAAATCGATCAGTTCACAAGCGCTGTCGATCTCGGCTTGGTAAGCGTTTTTGCTCTGACCCAGCATCGTGGCCGCATTCATATGGGCGCGGTACTTGGTAGCCATCATTTCAGCAGCGCGCATAAAAATGGCTGCACGTTGTTCCCAAGGAGTATCGGCCCATTTTTCACGGGCAGCCAAGGCTGCGTCAATTGCTTTCTGCACATGGCTACTGTCACCTTGATGGAAATGACCTAATTTATGTTTTCTCTCGTGCGGAGGATGGATATTTACGGTTTTTCCAGTACGAACTTCTTCCCCGTTGATATACATGGGAATGTCCATTTCAACGGCCTTAAAAGCAGCAAGTTGCTTTTTCAAAGCGACTTTCTCCGCGGAACCGGGAGCATAATTCAATACCGGTTCATTCTTAGGCGCTGCAAACTCGAAATATGCGTTATGCATGGCTAAATAAGATTGTGTGATTTAAAAATAAACCTGGACATCCTCTCGAACATCACTTGGTTGGTTGTCTTGATTTATAAAGTAAAGATCGGTCAACTCGCCTCTTCTTCTTTTTGCATCATCAGGTAAGCTTTGATGAAACCTTCCAGCTCACCATCCATTACCGGTTGTACATTGCCCACCTCGAAATCTGTCCTATGATCTTTGATCATCTTGTATGGATGAAACACATAGGAGCGGATCTGGGAGCCCCATTCGATTTTACGTTTATTCGCATTGGATGCATTCTTCAGTTCTTCCCTTTTGCGGATCTCCTCTTCGTATAACCTGGACTTTAACATCGTCAAAGCCTTCTCCCGGTTTTCACCTTGGGTTCGCGCTTGTTGACATTCGATGATAATACCTGAAGGGATATGTTTCAAACGCACCGCGGTTTCTACCTTGTTTACGTTTTGGCCACCCTTACCACCTGATCTGTAGAATTCCCATTCCAGGTCGGCCGGGTTTACACTCACTTCGATCGTATCATCTACCAGCGGATAAACGAAGACGGACGCGAATGAAGTATGCCTCCTGGCATTAGCGTCGAATGGAGAAATACGTACCAGTCGGTGTACACCGCTTTCAGCTTTTAATAAGCCGTAGGCAAATTCGCCGTCAAATTCCAATGTTGCCGATTTAATCCCGGCGCCATCGCCGTACTGAACATCGATTTCACTTACTTTCCAACCTTGTTTCTCACCGTACATCCGGTACATGCGGAGTAACATTTCAGCCCAATCTTGGCTTTCTGTTCCACCTGCGCCGGAGTTGATGGTCAACACGGCCGGCATCTCGTCTTCCGGCTGGTTAAGCGTAGACTTAAATTCCAGCTCTTCCAAGGCCTCCAAAGCCTTACCGTAAGCTTCATTGACTTCTTGTTCGGATGATTCGCCTTCGCGGAAGAAATCGTACAACACGCCGCAATCTTCTATTACAGATTGCACCTGCTCGTAAAGATCTACCCAGAATTTGTTTACTTTAATTTCCTTGAGGATACTCGTGGCCCTCACGTTGTCATCCCAAAAGCCAGGGGCTAGGGTCAACTGTTTGTCATTTTCTATTTTGGCGTTGCGGTCAGGGATGTCAAAGAAAACCTCCCAGGACATGCAAACGATCCCTCATAGCCTTTAATTGTTCTGCTGTCATAATGTCCGCAAAGGTAAGCAATTTTGCCTTCAGGATAAAATGCGGAACACCTGGGGTTTAATAAGGAACAATATTTGTAAAGCGTTGTTATATATTGCCATGATCAAGTACTACAGTATTCTGCATGCCCGGCAGCAAGCCATCTTTAATTCAATTGCCTTTATCCTCGTACTGGTTGTCAATTACATGGCCAATACGCTGAAGTTAAATGGTAAAACAACCGGGGAGATATCGGCCATGTATCCCAATATGTTTGTGCCGGCGCCCATTACTTTCAGTATATGGGGATTAATTTACTTATGGCTACTGGTATATATCATTTACCAGCTCTGGCTAGCATTTTCAAAGGGGCATACCGAGGAGTTGCAATCGCACATGCTCAGGATGCGGGCCTGGTTTTTAATTACCTGCCTTGGCAATATCGCTTGGTTATTTTCTTGGCATTTCCAACTCATCGAGGTTTCGGTCATCATGATGTGCCTCATACTATATGCCCTCCTTAAAATACATCGGAATTTTCGGATCGCGCTACCAGTTGAAAGCAAGCGGGAGACCTGGTGGGTGCAAGTTCCATTCTCGCTTTACCTTGGCTGGATCAGTATAGCCCTGTTAGCCAATATCACGGCCCTACTAGTTTCAATAGGCTTCCAATCTTCCGGAACCGTTGCCGCAACTTGGGCAATTGCCATGGTATTAGTCGGCACTTTAGCAGGAGTTTTCATGGTTATATACCGCCATAATGTTGTACATGCGCTTGTCGGGATCTGGGCAATTTATGGAATTTCGATACAGCAATTCGGTGAAAAGTCGCCCGGGAGTTTTGCCGTATTTGCTGCCTGCATCATCTCTATCACCGTTTTATTCCTGTCTGTCTTAGTACATTTCTTAGCTAGAAAGCCGCGAAATTTTAAAATTTAATTACATATTTTAAATACTATCTAAGAGGAATAAGTTTATTTTTGACCGTATTTAATAATAAAGAAGAATATGTTTCCAAGTACGAATCCTACACATACCGGCTCATGGAAAGCCTTGACGAATCATGCGGAAGAGATGCGCAAAGTTCAAATGCGCGATTTATTTGCAAAAGATGCGACCCGGTTTGATAAATATCATTTAAAGATCGAAGATATACTGTTCGATTATTCTAAAAATATTATTACGGATGAGACCCTTCAACTGCTACAAGCCCTAGCCATCGAATGCGGTGTTCCCGAAGCTATCAAGGCGATGTTTTCCGCTGAAAAAATAAACCAAACGGAAAACAGGGCTGTTCTTCATGTAGCCTTACGTAACCGCGGCAACACGCCGATTTTGCTGGACGGTCAAGATGTAATGCCGGAAGTAAACAAGGTATTAGCGAAGATGCAAGATTGCTGCCGCAAGATCCATAGCGGCGAATGGAAAGGTTATACGGGTAAGAAAATAAAGTACTTTGTAAATATCGGCATCGGGGGATCAGATTTGGGTCCCGTGATGGTTACCGAGGCTTTGAAACCTTACTGGATCGATGGAATAGAAACTTACTTCGTTTCTAATGTCGACGGCACCCATATCGTTGAAACGCTCAAGAAAGTAAATCCTGAAGAAACATTATTCCTCATAGCATCCAAAACATTTACAACGCAAGAAACCATGACCAATGCACATACTGCGAGGGACTGGTTTTTAGATGCGGCGAAAGACGAAAAACACGTGGCCAGTCATTTCGTGGCACTTTCTACTAATGAAGAAGCGGTGAAATCGTTCGGTATTGACCCGGCCAATATGTTCGAATTTTGGGATTGGGTCGGCGGAAGATACTCATTATGGTCTGCCATCGGCCTGTCAATCGCTTTGACGATCGGTTACGATAATTTCGTGGCCTTACTCGAAGGCGCTCATGCTACCGATGAGCATTTCAGGAATACTCCCGCCGAACAAAATATACCGCTGATCATGGCATTAATCGGCCTCTGGTACGGTAATTTCTTCGATGCGCACACGGAAGCGATTCTTCCCTACGACCAATATATGCACCGTTTCGCGGCTTATTTCCAACAAGGCAACATGGAAAGTAACGGCAAATACGTAGATCGCAACGGTCACCCGGTAAGTTATCAAACCGGGCCCGTAGTTTGGGGAGAACCCGGAACAAATGGCCAACACGCCTTTTACCAATTGATCCACCAGGGAACCAAGTTGATACCATGTGATTTTATTGCACCCGCCATTAGCCATAATCCCGTGGGAGATCATCATCAAAAGTTATTATCCAACTTTTTTGCTCAAACCGAGGCATTAATGAACGGTAAATCAGCAGCGGCAGCGAAAGCCGAGTTGGAAAAAACGGGTATGCCGGCAACGGGGATTGAGAAATTAGTCCCATTTAAAGTGTTCACCGGAAATAGACCTACAAATTCCTTCTTGCTTAAGGAGATCACCCCGAGAAGCTTGGGAACATTGGTTGCGATGTATGAACACAAAATTTTTGTACAGGGAGTAATATGGAACATCTTTAGTTTTGACCAGTGGGGAGTGGAGCTAGGCAAACAACTCGCCAATAACATCCTTCCTGAACTAAAGGGTAATGAAAGGATCACTAGCCATGATTCTTCAACAAACGGTTTAATTAACGCTTATAAATTGATGCGTAATTAACGCCTGTTGGCAGCAGAATTTATACAATATTCAAAAGGGTGTTTCATTTTTATTTGAAACACCCTTTTGAATATATAAATATTTTGGGTCCAGGTTAAGCGGGATCATCCTTGCCATCACAAATTTAAACACGACAACTAACAAGATATCAATTAATAAAAAACCCCTGGAAAAATCCAGGGGTCTTAGAATATTTTTAGTACAAATATTACCACTTGTCTACATCCTCGTTAGAAGATGTTGGAGCAGCAGAAGTAGTAGCAGCAGCAGTTGTTGTTTCTGTTACTTCTTCTTCTGTTTCAGTTGATGAACTAGCTTCAACGCCTACTTCATCTTGCTCATTTTCCCCAGAATAATCGTGGTTATAAGCATCAAAGTCGAAGTCGGGCATCAATTCAGTTTTCACGTAATTGATTGTTTCTGTTAATGCATTCAGGAACTTGTTAAAATCTTCTTTATACAAGAAAACTTTATGCCTGTCATAACCATTATCGTTAAAACGTTTTTTACTTTCGGTGATGGTTAGAAAGTAATCATTGCCACGAGTGGTTTTAACATCAAAGAAATAAGTTCTTCTTTTACCCGCTTTCAATCGCTTAGAAAAGATGCTGTCATTGTTTCTTTCCTGCTGATTGTTGTTTTCGTACGCCACAGTTGATAGATTTAAGTGTTAACGAATCAAATCCTGTTTTCAATAAGCAACAAATATACTATTGTTTTATAAATATCAAAATATTTTTAAATGATTTTGAAAAAACATCGATTTTTTTTGTTATTACCGCGTCCCAAGCAATTATAAGGGGGTGAAACCTATTCTGTTACGTTCTCTTCTTCCCCTTTCTGCTGGCGCTGGTACATTTCCGCGTAGTAACCGTTCTTCAAGAGTAGTGCTTCATGCGTGCCTTCCTCGATGATTCTACCCTCTTCTAACACGATTATCTTATCAAATTCGAATAATGAAAATATTCTATGGGTAATGATGATAGCGGTTTTATCCTTCAAAAATGCATACAGGTTACCGATGATTTCCTTCTCTGTACGGGCATCTACGGCTGATAAGCAATCGTCGAACACTAATATATTAGGATCCTTCAACAAACCCCTGGCAATGGATACACGTTGTTTTTGTCCGCCGCTCAAGGTAACGCCACGCTCTCCTATCACCGTCTCGAAGCCTTCCGGGAATTGCAAAATATCCTTCTCCACCGAAGCTTGCTTAGCAGCGGTTTTTATTGCCTCCATATCCGCCCCCGGCGCACCGAAACGGATGTTATTAGCGATGGAATCCGAGAATAAAAACAGGTCTTGCGGCACGTAACTAACCTGTGTCCTTAAGCTTTCCAGGGACATTTCCTTTATATCGATGCCATCGATTTTAATCTTACCCGACTGCGGATCGAACATCCTGATCAGTAATTGTGCTAACGTTGTTTTGCCGGAACCGGTGCGGCCAATGATAGCAACCTTTTCACCTTCCTTAATTTTTAAATTAAAATTCTTAAGCGCTTGAATTCCCGTATGGCTATACATGAAATTAATATTCTCAAAATGAATATCCCCTTTGAAAGTAGCGTCTACGGGATTTTCAGGATTGCTGATATCCGGCTTTACTTGTAAAAATTCGTTGATCCGTTGCTGTGATGCAGCGGCCCTTTGAATCATGGAAGCGACCCAGCCGATGGAGAAAAAGGGAAAAGTGAGCATATTTACATAAATGACAAATTCTGCCAAGTTACCCACCGTAATATTTCCCTTGATGACCTGCATCCCGCCGATAAAAATTGTAGTTACAACACTTAAACCTATCATCAAGGCCATACTAGGCTGGTACAGGGCATCAGTTTTAGCGAGGCTGATAGAGCTTTTCTTATAAGCTTCGCTAGCATCATCAAAATGTTTTACACTGGGATCTTCCTGGACATACGATTTTATTACGCGGATTCCAGAATAAGACTCCTGCGCCACCGTAGTAATATTTGATAGCTGCGCTTGGATCTTCTCACTTTTTTTATGGATGATGCGGTTAACAAAATAGATCGTGATCGCGAGTATCGGGAGCGGGGATAAAGTGTAAAGCGTTAACAACGGGTTTACCTTGAGCATCAGGTAAATAATAATTACCATCATGATCACGGTACGGGTGGCATACATAACCGCCGGTCCCACGTACATCCTTACACGGGAAACATCTTCCGTAATACGGCTCATCAGGTCACCGGTGCGGTGAATCTTGTAAAAGCTAAGATCCAATTCCTGGTAATGTTTATATATAGCATTCTTTAAATCGTATTCTATAAATCGGCTCATCACGACGAGCGTTTGACGCTGTAAAAACATGAAGAAGCCACTCAATAAGGCAAAGCCCAGGATAGAAAGGCCATAAAAAGCCAATACGGAAGAAAACTGTCCGCGGAAAGCAGATTTTACGCTGGTATGATCGATCAGGTGATAAGAATCTAGGTTCTGCTCCAGCAAATCGAAGATTTGACGTACTAAAATGGGTTGAAAAATACTGAATACGATAGAGATGGCTGTAAACAATAATCCAAGCAAAAAACGCCATTTATAGCGCAGGAAATACTTATTGAGCGTCGCGAGATGTTTCAATCGGATAAATTTTAACGCAATTTACGTAAAAATGAATGGAGAGACATGGCAGGTCCATCCCAGGTACTATGAATACCTGCAAAGCATCAGCATTACAAAACAAGAAGGAGCTCCCACCCTCTTGGCGAAGCTCCTTCCATGAATATGATATCTAGTTTATTTCAAAGAATCGATACAAGCGATGATTTTCGCCTTCGCCTCTTCCTCGGAAATATCAACTTTTTCGAATGTACGACCGGTAATTTTCTCGAATAATTCGATATAACGCTCGCTCACGCTATTTACAAATTCGTCGGTCATAGTAGGCACTTGTTGACCTTCTTTACCTTGAAAACCGTTTTCCATCAACCATTCGCGAACGAATTCCTTACTCAGTTGCTTTTGGGCTTCGCCGGCAGCCTGTCTTTCTTCGAAACCTTCAGCATAGAAGAAGCGGGATGAATCCGGGGTATGAATCTCGTCGATCACGTAGATTTGTCCATCGATATGACCGAATTCATACTTGGTATCAACCAAGATCAAACCACGTTCAGCAGCAAGTTTGCGGCCACGCTCGAATAAAGCCAAGGTATATTTTTCTAATTGCTCGTACTCCTCTTTACTTACCAAGCCTTGAGCGATAATTTCTTCGCGGGAAATATCCTCGTCATGGCCTTCATGGGCCTTGGTTGTCGGGGTAATGATCGGGTTCGGGAAGAAATCATTTTCTTTTAAACCTTCCGGCAATGGAACGCCGCAAAGCTCGCGTTTACCGCTTTTGTAAGTCCTCCAAGCATGACCGGTCAAATTGCCACGAACGACCATCTCAACGGGGTACGTCTCACATTTCAAACCAACGGTGCAGTTTGGAGTGGGAACAGCTTTCACCCAGTTAGGCACGATATCCTTGGTGGCATCGAGCATAATTTCAGCGATTTGGTTTAAAACTTGGCCCTTGTAAGGGATCGGACGAGGCAATACAACATCGAATGCAGAGATCCTGTTGCTTACCACCATCGCTAACCATTTGTCCTCGATGGTATAAACATCGCGAACTTTACCTTTGTAGAAACCAGTTTGGCCGGGAAATTGATAAGTTGATTCAGACATGTATTTGTTATTGTTTATTTTTATGACAAAAAAGGTGCTCCCTATAGTTTGAATAAATTAAGCTGCAAATTTAGGGCACCAGGGATTAATTTTACAAGAGAAATTATGAATAACTCCAAAATTACTTACACACCGATCGATTGTAATTACTACGATCGCTTAGAAGCATGGGCAACAGGGCAAATTTTATGTCATATAATTTTTAAATCCACACCACTTCAAGGAGATTTATCTACATACGATGGATATATTAAAAATTTATTCACTATCAACGGGGAGGAATTCATGGAACTTGATAATGGCCGGCATTTGAGGCTCGACCAGTTAGTTTCTGTTAACGGGATTGCCCTCGTACAGAACCAATGCAAAATATAATTTTTAATAATTATATAAATTTATTATCAATGAATGATCCCTTGCTGATAGAATCGGTTTACAAGATCCTCTTTTCGTTGCTTACCGGGGCGATACTAGGATTTGAGCGGGAATTGCGGCGCAAACCCGCCGGGATCAGGACAATCACCTTGCTTTGTGCAGGATCCGCCCTATTCACGATTTTGAGCATCCAGATCGGTTACCCTGGCAATATGGACAGGGTGGCATCAAATATTTTAACGGGTGTAGGATTTATCGGCGCCGGGGTCATTTTCAAGGGAGAATTCTCGATAGACGGCATCACTACCGCAACGACTATCTGGATTGCCGCCGCCCTGGGCATGGCGATCGGAATGGATAAGTACTGGTTGGCCGGTATTACATTAACCTCCGCCCTCGTAGTTTTAAGGGTATTACAATACGTGGAAGACTGGATCACACGGACCAGGGAACGAAAAATGTACACGGTGATGTACAAAAATGAAGATATGACGGAAGCCGATATCCTCGCGATCTTCCAACAATTTCATCTCCAGCACAAAAAGGTAGCCACCATGAGGAAGGAATCTATCGTAGAAGAGAAATACGAGATATCCGGACCAATAAAAAACATGGAAGCGATGAATCGTTCGCTGATGGTGAACCCATTAATACATTCCTTTATCGTGCAGGTAAACATTTAATGTTTCCTGAGTGTCATCAATACCACGCCCAATATAACGATCACCGAGCCCGCGAACATCTCCAGGGAAAGCTGCTCCCCTGCTATCGACCAACCTAAAAACAATGCTACAACTGGGTTTACGTATGCATAAGTAGCCGTAATTCGCGGAGGGGCATTATTGATCAGCCATGAATAAGATGTATAACCGATCCAGGAACCGAAGATTATTAAATAGGCAATTGCGCCGATAGACACATGCGTCATTGATTGAATCGATGCAAGTTGATTATCTTCCAACACGGCACTCATAACGAGCGCGGCGATACCCCCTACGAAAGTCTGGATGGCCGTATTGGTTAATTGTTGCGGTAATTTTAAGCGGGGTGAAAGTAAAGAACCCGTAACCCAGCACATGCTCCCCATCACGACAACACCGATTGGCCATAAGGGGAAATCTTTATGTTCCGTTGCCGAGAAGGGATTGAAGATCAAAAACAGCCCGATGAAACCGAACCCGATGCCCAGGAGCGTGCGGATACCAACTTTTTTCCGGGAGAAAAACAGGTAATCCAGCAATATAAACCAAGCCGGGTTCGCGGCAACGATTAGGGAAACCAATCCTGAAGGCATATATTTTAATGAAAAAGCAACGCCGGAGTTCCCGATACCGATTAATAGAAAACCAATTAACGAGGCATTTAAAACTTGCTTGATCGAGGGCCATTGCTTCTCTTTATAAATAGCCCAGGCAAATAATAGGCTACCCGCGATGATAAAACGGATCCCGGATAATAAAAACGGGGGGACTTCCCGGATACCGATCTTCATTCCTAAATACGTGGAACCCCATATGATATATACTGCCAATAGGGCGGGGATTAAGAGGTTTGTCTTCGGTTGACCGGCGGTACCCATGGTTTTGAGCGGTTGTTTTTTTTTCGCGGGGTAAGGTACGAAATTTTGCGGGGGATCATGTAGAGACAAGACATGCCTTGTCTGGCCCGGATGTTGAATATTTCATTTTGGGAAGGATTAAAATGATTGGTTAGTTCAAACCACATCACGTAAGCTAATATCCCGATATCAGGATAAATAATTTCTCCTTCTTTACAAGTTGCGAGTAATGGTTGCCGACGATCCGCAACTATAGTGATAAAATATCCTGAAACACTTCCTTAATCCCACTAGTGCGCACGGGCTGAGGCAATACGGTATTTGCATTTTAAACTTTTCAATTTTAGATGATTATTTTCTTGGGTTAACAGATAAAAAATTAATTTACGAAATATGCTATTATCTAATCACAAATTAAACTGATAATGATTCAATTAATCCAAGGAGATATCACCCGGCTAGTAGTAGACGCTATCGTAAATGCCGCTAATTCCTCTTTGCTTGGTGGCGGGGGTGTAGACGGTGCCATCCATAGGGCCGCAGGTCCTTCCCTACTGGAAGAATGCAGGAAAATAAGGAATAGGCAGGGAGGTTGTGAAACGGGCGAAGCCGTAATTACCGGTGCGGGCAACTTGCCATCTAGGTTCGTAATACATACGGTTGGGCCAGTGTGGAACGGAGGGGAGCAAAATGAATTACAGCTCTTGAGAAATTGCTATGAAAACTCTTTGGCCTTAGCTGTAAAAAACAAGGTGCAGACAATTGCATTCCCTAATATTAGCACCGGGATATACCGATTTCCAAAACAGCTTGCAGCAGAAATCGCTATATCCACGGTGAAAGAATTTACCTTGAACGATATGTTAGAGAAAGTAATTTTTGTAAGCTTTGATCAAGAAAATTATGCTATCTATAAGAACCTAATGTTGTAGAAAAAATATTTTCGCTGCCTATATTTCTACTTCTTTCTTGATGCCATACGGTGTATATATTATTTTACCCTCCTTTGTCGTTTTCCTGATTGCTCTATTTTTCGCGATCGAATCTTCCGTTTTATAACCACGTTTATGATCGAGGTGGATGCATATTGCGCTGTACCTTTTTTGAATTCCTTTTATCCCGAGATTCATCAAGCGTTCGCCCAGTTCCCGGTCTTGCCCGCCGTATTGCATCCTTTCATCAAATCCGTTTACCGCCAGGATATCAGCTTTCCAACCGGAAGAATTATGCCCGTTCCAGCTCGCTTTGGTAGGCGTAACCGCATTCAGGAGATGGGCTTTAAAACCTTTACTGCTGAGTTTATTATTTTTAAACGATTTTTTGAGGCCATGAGATAATAACCAATCTATATCAAAACAACGTTGTGAAATAATATCATCTTTTTTTATTAATTCCGATATATTCATGGGTAACATATAATATCCCCCGGAGATAAAATGCCCCGGCTTGCGGTATTTCATATGCATTTCAACGAAATCTTTCCTGGGAATGCAATCGCCGTCGCTCATCAAGATATAATCGGATTTACATGCCGTGATAGCTTTATTTAAGATGGTCGATTTTTGAAACCCGTTATCTTCATGCCATATATACTGGATGGGAAAATTAACTTCTGCCTGTATCTTGCTAACTAATTGCCGGGTAGTTTCCCTGGAACCATCATCTGCAATAACTAATTCGAACTCATTGAATGTTTGCTGATTATACCCCCATAATACTTTTTCAAGCCAGGCTTCAGCGTTGTAGGTACTGATAATTACAGATATTTTCATATTTAAAACGATAATGGCGGGGCGTTAACATAAAACATCTTGTCAACAAATATAATAATGTCCCCTTTGTTAATTATTTTTACAGATCAATTTTGATTTTAAATGACTGTTACACTTATTGAATTAAATAATTTTCATGAAGAATGTCTTTACAGCCAAGTAAAGTTCCTACATGATCAAGATATAACGGTGAACTTAATCGTTAATTCTTCATTAAGAATCCAGGTCGAAGAATACAAGTGCTTATTAAATGATATACAATATTTTAACAGGAAGAAAAAAATTAAGATTTTAGATTTTTTTAAGATATACAAATATTTGATCTCAAGCCAACCGGATATAGTCGTTTTTAACACTGGTAGTTCTAAATTAGATATTGTAGGTCTTTCAAATTTTTTGCCAAAGAAAATAAAACGATTTGGAATTTTACATAATTTAACAAAATTATTTTCCAGCAAATCGCAAGTATTGATTTCTAAAGGTATTGATGGATATTTTGTTATTAACGATTTTCTTTTAAAGAATGATTTAATTGCACAATCCCCGAAGCCTTTTTATAGCTTCTACCCCGTATTTTTCCCAAAATATAAAGATTCTTTTAAAATTCTAAAAACGGGGCAAGAATTTTGGTTCTGCATCCCGGGTAGCGTTTCTTACAAAAGGAAGGATTATAAATTATTGATCGATATCGCGGCGCAACTGAAGGCTTATAACAATTTTAAATTCATCATATTAGGAAAGATGAACCCGGATCATGAAGATGCGGCCGACTTTATAAAAAAAATAAAGGAAAATGATGTTGCTGACAAATTCACTTTATTCGATCTATTTATTCCGAACCCGGTCTTCCATGAATATATATCTAACTCGGACTGCCTCCTGCTTCCCTTTAATAAAGAACATAATTCATATATCAATTATAAAATTACAGGCGCTATAAATCTCGCCATTGCTCATCAAAAGAAAATTATAACATCTTCTGATTTAAAAATCATTGATGATATCGTTAATAATAGCTTTTTCTACAATGATCCCGCCGAATTATTGTTTTATATCAAGGAAATCATTAACGGGAATAGGGATCTTTCTTTTGTAAACAATCCAAAATGGAGCTTCGAACATCAACAAAAGCAATATCTATCTGCACTTGGTATTACCGTGAAAAATTGATGCAATAATCACTTTCAACTACAATAATAAACCGGGACAGTTTGCCCCGGTTGTTAATTATTACTCTATAAAAATTTCTTGGCTAATTATTTACTTTCCGAATACTGCAAGGTTTCCCAATCAGTCGTATCATTTTTCCTTACGTATACTTCAATATTGGCATTAGTAGGTCGCCTCGGGGCTAAGAAACTATCCGCCAGGCGATAATGTTGCTGTAATGTTTCACGTAAGGCGAACGGGAAAAAGTTATTTAAAGTCGGGGCATATTCGTACATGACGATATCATATTCCTGCCGCTGCACCTTCCGGGTAAACAACTGTAATTGCTTGTTAAACATCCCTACGCCCAAATGGTACCATAAAGGATAATTGCTACCTGTTTCTAATTGGTATGGCATTGCATAGGCCAATGGCGTCAGCTCCGTCATGTTCAATACCTTTGGCATTTTGCCCTGGAAGTTCACTGCTTTCCAGGCAAGCACTTTTTCCATCCCATGCACCGTTGATGGCGGCATATACATTTTTTCAAACCCCTTGATGCTGGTAAAAACCCATTCACTTGTCGGAACATCTGTCGTATCAAGGTTTATCATGAAATTATGTTTTGATACCACGTTCTCGCCCGTAGGGCTTACATTGGCGACTTCCTTTCCCGGTAAAAACCTAGCAAATACCCGGTCTATGTACTTCCAATAAGTCCCCGACCACCAAAGTAAAACCAGGCAAGCACCGGCAATTATGGCCTTCCAACCATCTAATTTTATATGCAATTGAGATGTTAAAAGACTGGCAATCAATGCAAATGCGAAACTATGGAAAAAAATATTATTGTCCGGCGGGGTATAACTTGTAACCTGGAATAATGCCGCTTCGGCAAGGATACCCAAGGTTAGCAATGTAAATAGCATGAAATTTCTATCCTCCCAGGTTTTGGAAAACTGTTTTATTGCCGGTATCAACAATAAAAGTATCAATACCAGGTAAAACTTAATCCATTGCGATTCTCCCATGATGGCATCCGCAAAATCGGCTACCGACAAACGGGAATTATGCGGCGGCTGACCATGGTTAAACCAATAACCGATATTATACTTTTGAAACGGTAAAAATACTGCCAGGGCTATTATCAGGTAACTAGCGATAAATATTCCCAAGCGTAAATATTTCCTATCCTGTATGCAGCCGTACACCAATAAAGCCAAGGCAAGCAATAGTCCCAATCCACCTCCATCTTGCTTCGTGAAAAATGAAAGGAATAAGAATGTTGCCGATAGGAATAACTGGATGTAAACGATCCATGCCTGCTTGTACTCCCTGTTTAAAGCGGCCAGCAAAAATGCTAGGCCAACAAATTCATACACGATTACGCTGTGGTTATACCATGGCCAGAAGTTAAAGAAGCTGTAGGATATAGCAAATACAAGGATTGATAGCAAGCGTATAATTGGCTGTACATTCAAGCTTCTCATCATTGATCTGAATGCAAAACCACCCAAAATATTCATAAATACCTGCGCTTTCACCAAGGACATCATATGTGGACCGAACAGCTTAAAAAATAACGATGGCACCAACCAGAACCCGAAACCGAGCGGCGTTCCGAAGTCCTTGTAAGGCACCTGTCCCAAGTACATACGGTATGCCCCTTCGTAAGAGAGGAAAATATTTACCCTGTAAGGGAAGGTCAAGAATAAGGGTACGATAGCCAATCCGCAGATAATCAGGCATTCTAAAACTGTTGTAGTTCTGTTTCTTTCAAGTAATCCAGGCATAGTTGGGGCCGTTAGGTGATAATGTAGGAATTAAAAAAGCCAAAAATAATAGAATTCAGCAAATTATTAAATTCAAACCTTAAACGGCGTGAAGATAACCCGGGTAAATCTTGAACGAACCGGTCTACCCTGCTGGATTTATCATATTAATATAACATAACATCTTATCAACCAATTAGTATTTTCAATAATTCATTGTATCTTGCAGCCACATTAATGTGATTATCCCCGTGCAGTATTTAAAACTATTAAGGCCGAAACATTGGGCCAAGAACCTCTTTCTTTTCGTTCCCCTGTTCTTTGCTGGTGAGATTGCCAATGTAGATAAAATATTATTACTACTACAGGCGTTCCTGGCATTCAGCCTCGTGGCAAGCAGCATTTATATTATAAACGATTACAAGGATATCGAGGCCGACCGCGCCCATCCTGTTAAATGCAAAAGACCCCTGGCGTCGGGGGCGGTGAAGCCAAGTACGGCGCTGGTAATTTTCGGGATTTGCGTGCTGGCAGGCTTTGCATTAGCATTCTTGATTAAATCGAAATTTGCCTTCGTGTTAGGCATTTACTTCGTACTAAATATTGCTTATACTTTCGGCTTAAAAAACATTTCCATCCTGGACATTATGATCCTCGCAACGGGTTTCGTATTAAGAATTAAAGCCGGCGGCATCGCTTCCAATATAGCAATTTCGGAATGGTTAATGTTGATGGTATTCCTATTGGCCTTATTTATGGCTATTGCAAAGCGGCGTGATGATGTGCTGATAAAAAACACTTCGGGGAAGGAAATGCGCAAGGCTTCAAAGGGATATAACCTCGACTTCATGAACGTGTCGCTTTCCATCGCCGCGGCCGTGATCATCGTTGCATACATCATGTACACCATGGCGCCGGAAACAAATGCCCGCTTCGGAACATATAGATTATATTATACAAGTATTTTTGTTATTGCAGGATTATTGCGATATTTGCAAATCACCTACGTGGAAAACGACACTGGGTCACCTACCAAAATCCTGTATAAAGACCGATTCATACAATTAACCATACTCCTTTGGATACTTAGTTTTTATGTAATTATTTATTTACCTATAGACAAAAGTTTCTTTGGATAATGCAAAAACAATTAGCCAATTGGGGTAATTACCCGGTCTTAACTTGCAACGAGTCTAGCTTCACAACCGAAGAGCAGCTCACGCAGTTTGTTGACACCCATCAACAAATCATTGCCAGGGGCAATGGTAGATGCTATGGCGATGCTTCATTAGCACAAAACAGCATTTCAACTCTCAAATACGATAAAATACTATCATTTGATATAGAAACGGGTGAATTCGAGTGCCAGAGCGGGGTTACATTAGACCAAATCTTGGATATCATCGTCCCGAAAGGTTGGTTTCTACCCGTAACGCCGGGTACGAAATTCATAACCGTTGGCGGCGCGATAGCCTCCGATGTGCATGGCAAAAATCACCACGTAGATGGCTGTTTTTCGAACCATGTCAGCTCTATGGAGGTTATTACCGGCCTAGGTAAAACCACCTGCTCGCCTACTGAAAATAGCGATCTTTTTTGGGCTACATGCGGTGGAATGGGATTAACAGGCATCATCACGAAAGCTACCTTTCAACTGAAAAAGGTTGAATCGGCTTATATCAAGCAAACGCAGATTAAAGCCAAGAACCTCGATGAAATCATTGCTTTATTCGAGCAATACAAGCACTATACTTATAGTATGGCCTGGATCGATTGCCTAAAAAAAGGTGATAGTTTTGGCAGGAGCATCCTCATCGTCGGGGAACATGCCACGGTAGATCAACTGCCGGTTAAAGCCCAAGCCCAACCGCTGAATTTACCCAAAAAAGGTAAATTGACCGTGCCCTTTAACTTACCTTCTTTCATATTGAATAATTTTACCGTGAAATTATTCAACGCCCTATACTACGGTAAAAATTTCAAGAAAGTAATTAACAACGTTGTGCCTTACGAACCGTTCTTCTATCCTCTGGATGCGATATTGCATTGGAACAGGGGTTATGGCAAGAAAGGTTTCGTACAGTACCAATTCGTTTTACCAATCGATAAAATCGACGGCTTAAAGGCGATCCTACAAAGAATCGGCGATAAAGGTTGGGGCTCATTTTTAGCCGTATTAAAAGTATTCGGTCAACAAGATTCCCTTATTTCTTTCCCAATGGAAGGTTATACCCTGGCATTGGATTTCCCCGTAAGAAAAGGATTGTTCGATTTTCTTGATGAACTGGACGAAATGGTTTTATCTTACGGTGGGCGCTTATATCTTTCCAAGGATGCCCGGATGAAACAAGATACCTTTTGGAAGAGTTACCCTAAAGCAAGGGAATTTGCCGCGACGATGGAAAAATATAATGGGCAACAAAAGTTCAGTTCCATACAGTCCGACAGGTTACTAATCACCCAACAATAACTATTAACAGAATATACAGGATAATGCCTACAGTACTTATTTTGGGCGCTACTTCAGATATGGCTGTAGCGATCGCGAGGAAATTTGCGCAGGAAAAATACGATATTCAATTAGCTGCCCGCAACGTGCAGCAACTGGATGCGCTCGAAAAAGATCTCGGGATCCGTTACGGTGTAAAAGCGAGCTCCTTTACATTTGACGCTGCCGACACGGCGCACCATGAAGCTTTTTACAACCAATTACCGGTTAAGCCCGATATCACGATCTGCGTATTCGGTTACCTTGGCGATCAAGCCACGGCTGAAAAAGATTGGAATGAATCAGAAAAAATTATTCAAACTAACTATACCGGCGCCGTATCCATTTTAAATATTGTTGCTAACGATTATGCCGGTAAAAAGCAAGGAACAATTGTTGGAATTAGTTCGGTTGCCGGCGATCGCGGCCGTTTAAGCAACTATATGTACGGAAGCGCCAAAGCAGGATTTACAGCGTACCTTTCCGGTTTAAACAACCGGATGTTCCATGAAAAGGTGCACGTGTTAACCGTATTACCCGGTTTCGTTGCCACGAGGATGACGGAAAACCTGGAACTCCCGGCTATCCTCACCGCGCAACCTCAAGAAGTAGCTAACGATATTTACAAGGCCGTACAGAAAAAGAAAAACGTGGTTTACGTGAAATGGTTCTGGCGCTATATAATGCTTATCATCCGGAATATCCCCAACGGAATTTTCAAAAAATTAAAACTGTGAGTCAAAACCCCGGTATTGCATTCTTTGATTTTGATGGTACTATCACCACCAAGGATACACTATTTGAAATAGCCCGTTTCCAAGTAGGGAATAATAGTTTTTATAAAGGAATAATAAAGCTGCTGCCCACTTTAGTTGCCACGAAGATGAAATGGATCCCTGCCGTGCAAGGCAAGGAACAATTCCTTCAGCAATTTTTTAAAGGGATGCCGCTACTGCATTTCAACCTTTCCTGCCAAGAATTTACCAAAAACGTATTACCGAACTTTATCCGTGCCAAGGCCATTTCTGCAATTACGCGGCATCTTTCGGAAGGCGACAGGGTTATAGTAGTGACCGCTTCCGCGGAAAACTGGGTTCGCCCCTGGTGCGATAGCCTCGGTATCGAGTGTATCGGTACCCGCTTGCAATCGGAGAATGGAAAGCTTACCGGCTTAATAGAAGGAATAAATTGCAATGGCCAAGAAAAAGTAAACCGGATTCAGCAGTACGTGAACTTATCGGACTATAGTGCTATACATGCTTACGGCGATACCGCCGGGGATCACCCCATGCTACAGTTGGCCGGGAACGCGGTTTTCAAACCTTTCAGGGATTAATTTATAACTAGCTGACGGGGACGTTCATTACATTTTCGTCAACAACCAGGACAATATGAACAAGCTGCAAGCTACAATGCTGACAAGGTTCACCCCCTTGGAGCGGTTTTTCAAATGAATACCCGCCGCGGCAAGTAACGTATTCAACTGTTGTGAATTTTCTTCAGCCCTAATCGTGCCCGAGCTCTTAAAAAATGAAGGAATTACCTCGCTACTCATAATGGCCTTACCTTCTTTCAGCCAACACCATCTAGGGAAAAAGAACCCGCTAACTTTAAATTTATATTCGGAGCGATCCCACAATTCCATCGTCCCATTTGTAAAATGAAAACCTAGTTTGTGCAGGCGGATCTTCCCTATTTCTTTCTGCTGATCTTCATCATGAACGAGTATGTTTAGCCTGAAAAAACCTTTAGCCACGAATTTATAATGATGGCCATATAGTGAACCATGAATAGGATTACCTAGCCATTCAGCTTTATATAAATTCCCTACTTGCTGGTCATTATGAAACAAAGTGAATTTATCTTGGAAAGATTTTGATTGGTAGGATAAAATTTGGTTCATAACAACGGTTTAAAGCAGACAACCAAATTTACCAAATAGTTCCTTATTTTTCGTGATATAATGGCAAGCATTAATTAACATAAACATCGAATATATAACCTTATAATTATCAAAATAAAATATTAGAATTTCTTGTATTTACGAAAGTCTACGAGCCCGGCATCCCCGGAAATATTTAACTGCCGACCCGGTGTTTACCCTTGCCCATAAGCCGATACCGGGGAATATTAAAAGATTGTTATCATATATATTCCCTTATATTTGCTCCATTTTTCAAAAATTTCCACGCGGGTATGCAAAAGAAATATCTTTTCTTTGTTTCTCTAACTTATTCATATTCAATACTGCGCCCATTGCAGGAAGAAATTTGGCGCAGGGGTGATGAAGTTGCGTGGTATATCGAGAGCCCTTGCGAAAACTGGCTTCAAAACAATGAAAAACAGCTCCATACGATTCAAGAAGTTTTGGACTATAACCCGGTCGCTGTTTTTGCACCGGGAAATTGGGTCTACGATTTCTTCCCCGGCGTAAAAGTCCAAGTGTTCCACGGTTACGCGATGAAAAAACGTGTTGAAAAAGTTGACGATCATTTCACGATCCGCGGTTGGTTTGATATTTATTGTACACAAGGTGAAAGTAGTACTCCCTATTTCAAAGAATTGGAAAAGAAATACGGATTTTTCAAGGTTTATGAGACCGGTTGGTGCAAGGTAGATCCCTTTTTTCAAGTTAGCACCGCGGCAGACAACAAGAGGCCCGTTGTACTGTACGCCCCAACCTTTACAAAGGGGATTAGCTCTGCTTGGAGCTTATACAAGACAATCGCGGAACTCGTAGCGAAAAAGGAATGGGATTGGATTATTACTTTCCACCCGAAATTAGACGATCCGCATTTAATCAACCAATACAAAAAATTGGCGGAAGATCACCATAACGTTACTTTTCACCGTTCAAATGACGGTCTGAATACATTCAGGAAAATTGATGTCATGCTTTGCGATAGCTCCTCTATCATCGTGGAAGTCCTGATGTTGAAAAAACCGGTAGTCACATATAAAAACACGCACCCCGGCAACTATTTATTAAATGTTACAGAATTAGCTGATGTAGAGCCAGCCTTAGAAAAGGCGCTTTCGTATCCACCTGCTTTATTGGAAAACATGCTGCGCTACACCTTGTACCACGAATCTCATAGGGATGGTAAGAATTCGGCAAGGGTTCTCGCTGCCGTGGATGATTTTATATTGAATTATAAAGGGAAAATTAAGTCGAAACCGCTCAACCTCTTCCGTAAACTTAAACTCCGGTGGCGGTTGAAATATTTCCGCTGGTAAATTAATTGGCTGTATACCGCTGGATGAAGGGCATCCAGAATTCTATTTTGCCCGGTTTATTCCAACCGTGGCAACCAAATGGCACTATGTTCCCGGATAATTCCATCGAGATCTGGGGCCTGTGATCGATAGAAAAACGTAATGCCTCTTGGAAGCCGGGATAGCTGAATTGCGGGTTTTCGAGCCCCCAAAAAACGTCTTCATTAAATATATTATCCTTCTTGCTGTTCTCCAGGTATTGCTCGATCAGGTTTTGTTTTTCCGTTGTAACGCCAAGGAAACTACTTACTTTTCTTAAAGAAAATCCCCCGTTACCAACCCTACCGCCGATAACATATTCTTTGAAAGGTTTATTCATTAACTTGTAAAAGTTCGCCTTAAAGAAAAAGAACAACTTATAATAAAAACGGTTATATTTTGGTTTTACAACCCATGGCGCACCTACATAATCGTATCCTTTATTACACCATTCAATCAACTCATCCCTAAATACAAATGCATCTAACTGGTAAATCAAAATGTAATCATATTCCTTAAACCTTTGATAAAAGGTAGTGGATAGCATTAATAAATTATAACCGTAAATGCTTTCGAAATACTTGTTTTCAAAGCTCTCCACCTGCAATTGGGGATGCTCTGCAACCAAGGTACTTACGTCTAGGTGAAGCGGTTTAGCAATCGTAATTGGGTAGGCTTTCAACACATTTAAACATTGTTGTAATGAAAGCCGTTCGTTTTCGTCAATATCCGTTTTATAAATAGGGATGATAATATTTACAAGCGGTTTACCCATGAACAATTGCATTAAGTTTATATTACGATTGATTATATTGCAAGAAACGAAATTTATTGTAATATTCATCAATAATTAGCACGTTGCTACCTTTCACGTGCCCGCGATAAGTTAATCCAATTTACTTTCATTCTAATTCTGTAATTTTCCTCCATGGTTCGAATTTTGATCATAATGGCCCACCCCGCGCTAGAAAAATCCAGGGTTCACCGGAGGTTAAATAGGATCGTAGGCAAACTGGAAGGTATTACCTTCCGGGATTTATATGAAACTTACCCTACGTTCGATATACAGGTTGAAACCGAAAAAGCATTATTGGCCCAACATGACCTGGTCATTTTCCAGCACCCATTTTATTGGTACAGCGGTCCCGCCCTGCTCAAGCAGTGGCAAGACCTCGTATTGGAACACGGCTGGGCTTACGGCACAAACGGCACGGCTTTGAAAGGAAAATATTTAATGAATGCCATCTCTACCGGCGGCCCTTATAATGCATACCAATTGGATGGGCACCACCAACACACGCTGCAACAGTTCTTATTACCTTTTGAGCAAACTGCCAAACTATGTAATATGATTTACTTGCCGCCCTTTGCAGTTACCGGCGCACACAGGATGACGGATGCAGAAATTGATGTATATGCTACGCAATACAAACAATTGTTGGAATACCTGCAAAATTCGCCGTTTGACTTAAATACGGTAAAAAAGTTGGACACGTTAAACCATTTATTGAAAACCCTTCCCCAAGCGAAATAACCATGGAACATAATTTTTTATTCCAAGTAATGATATACCTGCTGGCAGCAATTATTTGTGTGCCCATCGCCAAGAGATTGGGCTTGGGCGCCGTGTTAGGCTACCTTGTTGCAGGTGTTGTAATCGGCCCTTCCGTGATCGGTGTCATCGGCAACAATGGTCAAGACCTCATGCATTTTGCAGAGTTCGGCGTGATCATGATGCTATTCCTGATCGGCTTGGAGTTGGAACCAGACCTGTTGTGGAAACTACGGGCGCCCATTTTAGGTTTAGGAGGATTGCAGGTACTTGTTAGCACGGCAATATTTACCGGCGCCGCTTACTTGCTGGGGCTAAGCTGGCAGGCAAGTTTTGCATTGGGTATGATTTTATCTCTCTCTTCAACGGCGATAGTTTTACAGGTGCTCAAGGAAAAAGGTTGGATGAACCTGGCTGCCGGCCAAAGCAGCTTCTCGGTATTGCTTTTTCAAGATATTGCCGTGATCCCGATGTTGGCAATATTTCCATTGCTAGGTACCCACGGTGGCGATAATGGTGCGGACGGAGGGTCCTGGGTTTCTAGCCAAGCCGGGTGGATGCAAACGTTGATTGTATTAGGAGCTGTAGTCATCATCATCCTCGCCGGCAGGTACCTGGTGAAACCTTTACTGGGCATCGTGGCCAGGAGTAAAGTAAGGGAACTGTTCACCGCATCTGCCCTATTATTGGTGGTCGCGATAACCGTCCTGATGACCTTGGTAGGTCTAAGCCCAGCTTTGGGCGCCTTCCTAGGTGGCGTAGTTTTGGCTAACAGTGAATACCGCCATGAACTGGAAAGTGATATTGAGCCGTTTAAAGGACTCCTTTTAGGCTTATTCTTCATGGCTGTCGGCGCTTCGATTAATTTTAAACTAATCTGGGAGCACCCAATAATGATTATCGGGATCGTATTCGGGGTAATGGCGGTAAAAGCCCTGCTATTATTAGGTTTGGGCAAAATATTTAAACTGAGCAAAGATCAGAACCTGCTATTTGGCCTCGCCCTTTGCCAGGTAGGTGAATTTGCCTTCGTACTACTTTCCTATTCAGCTCAAAACAACATTTTACATCAAGATATCATCGGGATGATGACGGCGGCCGTTGCCTTGAGCATGGCATTTACTCCTTTAATGTTCCTGCTGTATGAAAAAGCAATACAACCCATGTTCCTGGTTAACTACGATGAAGCCGACAGGGATGCCGATGAAATTGATGAAAGACATTCAGTCATCGTTGCGGGCTTCGGAACATTTGGCAATACCACCGGGCGATTTTTATTGGCCAATGGGGTCAATTGCACGATCCTAGATAATAATTCAGACAGGGTTGAAGTTTTAAGAAAAATGGGCTACAAAGTCTATTACGGGGATGCCACGAGGTACGACCTTTTATTGGCAGCCGGGGCACAGGAGGCAAAGGTTATCATCATAACTATGGATAATGCCGAGCAAACACAGGAAGTTGTAAAAATCGTAAGGAAACATTTCCCCAATTTACAAATGCTAGTACGGACAGAGGATTTACCCGGCACGTTCGATTTGATGGATCTAGGGGTCATCAAAATTTACCGCGAGTACCTCGATACTTCCCTGCGCATGGGTGCCGATGCCTTAAATTTATTAGGACATAGGGCTTATGCCTCTTACAGGGCGGCCCAAACATTCCTGCGCCACGATGAACAAACCATCAAGGGCTTCTCTGCCAGCCGCGATGATAAGAAGACGTATTTCAGCAATGCGCGCGACAGGATGGACGAGCTAAGCAAGCAATTGCAGATTGACCGCGTGGCCCAATGGCAAAACGGGGATTCCGGTTGGGAAGCTTCATCTATGAGGGAAGAAGCAAAAATAGATCCATCAGAAAAAAATATCCAATAATTAAAATATCCGGGCGCCTGGTTCGTCCATTACTGGGGCGATATCCCAAAATAGACGTCTAAGATTACCGAATATGGAAAACAAACAGCAGCAGAAAAAGAAACTCAACCTCGAAGGTTTAAAGAAGACATACCGGCTTTATAGATACGTAAAACCCTACCGTTGGCAATTTTTACTGGGACTATTATTTTTATTTATTTCCAGCTCTACTTCACTGCTTTTCCCGAAGTTGATGGGTGACCTCGTCAACTCCGGCAACCAGGGCACTTTACTCGAAAACATCAACAAAACGGGCCTGCTATTAGTGGCAGTATTGCTTGTGCAAGCATTGGCATCTTTTGTACGAATTAATATTTTTACAAGGGTAACACAAAAAACCCTCGCCGCTTTGAGACAAGCCACGTATGGCCACCTCGCCAGGTTACCGATGAAATTCTTCGCAGAAAGGCGCGTAGGGGAATTAAATAGCCGGATTTCAGCGGATATATCCCTATTACAAGAAACGCTAACCACTACCCTCGCAGAATTTATCCGCCAGTTCATCATTGTTGTGGGGGGAATTTCAGTTTTGGTTTGGATGACTCCCAAGTTAACGCTGTTCATGTTGTTGATCTTACCACCTATCGTCATCGTTTCAATGATTTTCGGTCGTTTTATCAGGAGGTTTTCTAAAAAAGTCCAGGCAGAGGTGGCAGACTCCAATGTTATAGTTGAAGAAACCTTGCAAGGGATCTATAATGTTAAGGCATTCGGTAATGAATATTACGAGATGGAACGCTACAAGGAGAAAACGAACCTGGTAGCAAAAACCGGGATCAAATCGGGAACGTACCAGGGCTATTTTTCATCATTCCTCATCCTCGGCTTGTTCGGAACATTGGTAGCAGTAATTTACAAGGGAGCCTTGATGATGAATGCCGGGCAACTTGCCGTGGGAGAACTGTTTTCATTTATCGTTTATACGGGTTTCATCGGCGGTTCCATTACAGGGCTCGCCGAGGTTTACTCCAGGGTGCAAAAAGGCATCGGGGCTACCGAAAATCTTTTGGAAATACTAGATGAACCAACAGAAGACATCCTCCCGATCGATATTTCAACTATTGAAAAACCGATCACCGGGAATATCAAATTCGACAATGTTTCTTTCCATTACCCCTCCAGGCCGGATATAGAGGTATTAAAAGGGGTAGATTTCGAGGTAGAACCTGGCTGGCAAGTAGCATTGGTGGGGCCGAGCGGGAGCGGGAAATCGACTATAGTTTCATTACTACTACATCTTTATGACCCAACCAGTGGCAGCATCCGGTTCGATAATAGGGATATCTTCGATATTCCCGTTTCAGAGCTGCGCAACCAGATGGCTGTTGTTCCTCAGGATGTTTATTTGTTCGGTGGCACCATCCGGGAAAATATCCGTTATGGACAACCAAGCGCCAGCGAGGAGGCCATTATTGAAGCTGCGAAACAAGCGAATGCCTGGGAGTTTATCCAGCAGTTTCCCGGCAAGCTGGATACGATCGTTGGAGAGCGCGGTATCCAACTTTCGGGTGGTCAACGTCAACGGATTGCAATAGCCCGTGCATTACTTAAAAACCCCAGATTGCTGATTTTGGATGAAGCGACCTCCGCGTTAGATTCAGAATCTGAAAAATTGGTACAGGAAGCGCTCGATACTCTCATGAAAGGAAGAACATCGATCATCATAGCGCACAGGTTATCTACTGTTCGTAATTCCGATTTGATCCTGGTTATCGAGGCAGGGAAAGTTATAGAATCCGGCACGCATGAAAGCCTGTTAAAAAATGATAAAGGACTTTATAAAACTTTGAGTGAGTTACAATTTGCGTCTTAATTTGCAACCGGGTGATAGGGCAGTAAAGGTAAACTAACAATTAATGTTTGATCCTCTTCCTGGATAGAAATATTTCTATTCCCCAGCATGGAGTATAAATCAGATAGCTGCTTTAAGCCTGAAAATTCCGACTCGATACCCTTGAGCTTATTGCTTTTAAAGATCAGCACATCATCTACATTGCTGATCTCTATAAATAGTGGCTGCGGGTTCGAGAGGGGATTATGTACCAAGGCATGATCTACGAGCATCTGTAGCCCGATCATTAATATACCCTTGTTCATGGCATCATGGGAAATATCAAATTCGATATCAATCGGTTTATCATATTTTTCTTCTAATAAAGCGATATACTGTTTTACGAATTTGACCTCCTGTTCCAGTTTCACCAAGATATTGCCACCTTGCTGCAAGACGTAACGGTACACCCTTGCCATATGCCCAACAAATTGTGAAGCCAAAAGCGGGTCATCATTGACCAGGGTACCGGTAGCAGTAAACTGGTGTAAAATTGAATCGGGATCAACTTGCTTTTTCAAGTGCTCTAATTGAATAAACATCCGTTCCTTTTGTAAACGTCCCGTCTGCTCTAAGGTGGTTTTCCAACCTTTAATCAAATCATCACTAAGAAATACAATATTGATGGAGATAGAAATAATAGCATTCGCAAAAACAACTAATGCTGATGGGCTGTACCGTTTGGGCACTTCTGAAAAATCATCGATTATCAAGAATACTAAATCCCGGAAATAGATCACCGCGATAATTCCTACTCCCAGTTGTAATACAATCCTCGAAACACGGTTACGCTTCCACGGCATCCACCGGTTCAATAGTTTATGGATGAGGAACAGCATATACCAAACCAACTGGATAACAAGCAATAAAACGACGCTGGCATACAGGTGGTTCTTAACCGTCATCGTAGGCATGAGCATGGATCGGATCCACCAGGATATCAGGATAACCACCAAGGTGATCGTCCAGCGCCAAAAGCGAGTTGAAGGATGATGGATTTCCGTATTCATATTCCCAAGATAATTGTTCCGATTAAAATTTTACGCTATGAACGAACAAACGGTAGTTTTTTAATTATAACTGCCGTTTTTGAGCTATAAAAATGTTCTTGTTCCCTATTCTATAATTTTATCGGTACTAATTACGTTAATATCTTGTTATATTGCAACTTCTTAGGAGAAAACCCACGACAGTAACCGTATCGTTTTTGATGCCCGGCATCATGCTCGAATACACTAATCAATTATAAGCGTAAGTTCAAATTTGAAGTCCAAAGTATGGAAAGAGGCCAACAGACATTAATGGATTTTCTATCAACAGCACATGCCAACGGCACATTAACCGCCGACGATATCATTGCTTGTGTCATCCCCTTATTTAAAGGGGTGCTTACCCTTCATGAAGATGGAAAAGTATGGAACATTTTAGATGAACAGGCAATCCTAGTAAATCAACATCAACTTTTTATCAATCCAGCTGCCGCTATACTTCCAACGGTTGCCCCGGAGCAACTATCACGTTTTGACGAGGTCGACTTGGAACATTTGGAAGTAGCGGAAAAATACGCCCGTGCTGAAAAGCAGGGAGAAGAACAGCAACAGGTACTGGAAAATGCCAGGATACACCTGGCACCATTAGAGACATTAGACAGGGCTGCATATTTGCCCGGTTTCGCAAGCTTCGAACTACATTTAGGGCACCATGATACACGCTCCGATATATTTTCATTAGGCTTGATATTGGCGAGCCTTTCCCTCGCGTTAAACCTTTATGATGCAGATGATCTGACCACTTTCGTAAATAATCGCAAGCGCTTACTGGAACTGCAACCCAGGTTACACCCCGCTATCATATCCCTAATTATAGAAATGACCGAATTGCAGCCTGAAAAAAGGATTGCAAATCTAAAAGAAGTGATTTACCGGCTGGAAAATTTCAGGGATTTCAGCTCCAGCAACGCGGCGGAATTATCACCTCCCAATGGCTGGTTTAAAACGGTAAACACTACCCGCGAAAGTTATATTTTAAGGAAATTAAGAAACAGGCTATTTGATACTAGCAGGAGAAACCGGTTGTTATATTATAAATCGAACTTAAGATTTGTCAATTTAACGTTGAGCAGCGTACCGATGGTGGTACATGTTAAGAGTATTTCCGCGCATACCTTATTCACTTGGAACGAGCATCTTGCCCCCAGGTTATTACAGAAAAAGGAATTGGTACTCAACCAATATTTACGCTTCGAAGATCACCCTTATTTGCCCAATTCTCTGAATGCTATCAGGATCGAATGCCAAAGGGATATCCAGGAATACGGTTGTAGCCAATTAAAGATCGCGATCGCGTTCTTGGATTGGTTCAATATTAAAAGTGAAGACAGGGATGCCATTAAAAGTCCCCTGCTCTTGCTACCCGTATCGCTGAAAAAGAAAAAACATGTTTCGGAGGATCAATACCTCCTTACCGTGCAGCGTACAACGGCCGAAGTAAATCCCGTTCTCGCGAATTATCTAAACGAGCTTTACGGCATACAACTACCGACCCATGTAGAATTGGATGATACTAGTTTATACCAATTTTACGAACTGATCCGTCAACAACTCGAAGGAAATAATAAAGGCATCGTGCTAAGTTACCAGGAGAAACCCAAGATAAACCTGGTCTTAGAATCTGCACAAAGAACGGTTGCTCAATACAGCCGTAGGTTTGGCTACCAAACGCCGCAATTGAAAGCGAGCTCGAAAGCGGCCAAACTGGAATTATTTGAACTCGCAGAAACAGCAACCAACATCTATCACTGGCAATTTGATACCTGCCATATCGTGCTGGGTAACTTCAATTACAAGAAGATGAGCTTGGTGCGGGACTACAATCAAATTTCAGAAGATAAAATCAAACACGAGGTCTTTGATCAACTTTTCAGTCCATTACCCAAACCGTTAACAACAAAAGAACAAACCGTACCTGCTCCCAAAGAATGGATGCACGTTGTAACAACCGACCCCACGCAAGCCAAGGCTATCAACAGGAGCCGCGATGGTGAAAGCTACGTGATTCAAGGTCCGCCGGGAACCGGCAAAAGCCAAACCATTACCAACTTGATCGCAGATTTCATATCGAGGGATAAGCATATCTTGTTCGTTTGTGAAAAAAGGGCGGCCCTGGATGTTGTTTACCATCGGTTGAAGCAGCAGGGTTTGGATGAGCTTTGCTGTTATATACACGATAGCCAAGCTGATAAAAAAAGCTTCATTAAGAACCTGGAACAGACTTATAAAACATATACCTCCGACGTATTGGATGAACATAGCTTGCAGGTAAAAAGGGCGGCGGTTCTCCACACGATGGAGCAGCAGCTAGAATACTTGCAGGAATATCACGAGACCCAACTAGTTGTTCCCGGCTATGCTTCAACATCTACCCGGGACCTGTTAGATGCCTTGATCGCCCTGCGTCCTTCATTGCAACCGCTATCTCCCAAACAGGAAGAAGCAATGCCCCACTACCAAGATTGGGTGCAATTTGGACATATCATTCAGCAACTCGGTGAAGTATTGGAAGACAGCGGTTCTGCACCCATTTTTGCCGAGCACCCGCTGGCCAAGTTAAACGAAGATATCTTCGCACATGCGCAACCTATCGCTGAATTAGAAAAAAGACTTGGCCTAGCCAAGGTTACCTTAAACAAGGTACTACTTGCTTTAAGAGATTTACAGGTTGATGAACAATACCTAGATAGCATCGATAATTTGAAGGAGCTGGTGATGAACGCCACGTTGATGCTACCTTTAGCAGAACATAAAGCCATCGCGATTATCGATCCGCAAAGTACGGCGGCAAAGGAGTTTCAACAACAACTCGACCAGTTGAAACTACAGCAAGAAAATCTTGCTGCCATCCAAGAAACCAATAAGTCCTGGATTCAAAAGATCGATGAGAACACTGCACGGGAAGCATTAAAAATTGCAGAAGCGAAAGAACATACCATGCTGTCTTTCCTAGACGGAAAATGGCGCAGGATTAAACAATTAATTCAAAATAATTACAATTTTGAAGGGCAATCTTTAAGGCCGGATTCCAGTTTAATTTTACAGCAGCTCATCCACGAATATGAAGCGGAAAAATCTCTAAACACGGTAAAACAAACACTGCATGAGGCTTATGGTTTCCAAAGTCCCGAAATGATGCTCCTAACATTGGATCGTTTGAGGATGCGGTTACACCATCCCGTTACACAATACTTGGTACACCACCCCGATGGTAATCAACTGACCTTGCGCCTATCCTTGTTGCAGCCCGATGTTAACCAGATGGAAGATCAACTTAGGGCCTGTTTGCAACAAGTCGAGGGCAAGTCCATCCTGCAAATCGAAGATGAGCTTGAAAACATCGCCATGAACATCGGCACGCTACCGGATCTGCTTCCAGCAATGGAGAATTATCTAAAGATGCCCGGGAAGCTAAAATCCGCGATCGGCACCATTCCATTTACCCCGAGGCAATTCGAAGCCGGGATGGCCCACAAATCTTTAAAACAGGTTTACCAGGATCATAAACAGTTTGCAGCGGCAGATAGCCAATCTTTGAATAAAAGCATCACGACATTGCACCAGGCGTATGAATCTTTACTACAGGTCAATGCTAACTTGATCAGGGCCCAGGTGCGAAAAAAATTCAATGAGCATCTTCAGCTCAGCGCACAATCCACAACTACCCTTAGCGATGCACAGCGGGAATTTAAAAGGCATTACCTGGAGGGCCGGAAAATTCTTGAGAATGAATTTTCCAAGTCCATGAGATATAAAAGCATCCGAGAATTGGCATCTAAAGAAAGCGGGGCCGTACTTAAGGACCTGAAACCGGTTTGGCTGATGAGTCCCTTGAGTGTAAGCGATTCCCTGCCAATTGATACCCAGTTCTTTGACGCCGTTATCTTCGATGAGGCTAGCCAAATCCGGTTGGAAGAAGGGATCCCTGCCCTATTCCGAGCCCCTCAATGCATAATCGTCGGAGATGATAAACAAATGCCGCCGACAGATTTCTTTTCCTCGAAAGGGATTGATAAAGATGATCTCGACATTGCACAGGAAGATTCATGGCAAGATATTCTTTCCCATGATACGGAAAGTTTACTAGCACAGGCTGCACATAAGATGCAGAAAGTGATGTTGGGCTGGCATTACCGTAGCCAGTACGAAACATTGATCAACTTCAGTAACCATGCTTTTTATAATGGAGAACTGCTAACCGTTCCGGATCGCGCGGTACACCATCAACCCAAGGAACCTATTGTAGCGAATAGCGCTGCTGAAGGACTCCTGCATGCAGGAGCGCTTTATGACAGGAGCATCAGCTTCCATTTCCAACAAGGCGCGGTGTATGAGAAACAAGCCAACCAGAGGGAAGCTCAATACATAGCGGAATTAGTTCGTAGTTTGCTGCGAAAACAAGTTAAGGAAAGTATCGGCATTGTAGCATTTAGCCAACAACAACAGTCGGCTATCGAAAGTGCCTTGGATGCCTTGGCTAAAATTGATCCCGCTTTCGATGATCAATTAGACGAGGCAAGGTTGCGGGTAGAAAACGATCAATTTACCGGGCTGTTCGTAAAGAACCTTGAAAATGTGCAGGGAGATGAAAGGGATATCATTATCATTTCCATTTGCTTTGCAAAAGCCGCAAATGGAAAAATGTCGATGAACTTCGGCCCTATCAATAAAAAAGGTGGGGAAAAGCGCTTGAACGTTATCTTTAGCAGGGCTAAAAAGCATATAGCCGTAATCAGCAGTATACGGCATGAACAAATTACTAACGACTTCAACGCTGGCGCTAATTATTTGAAAAGGTTCCTCCATTATGCCGAGAGCATTAGTCTTGGGCAAATGTCAATAGCGAATCAAATACTTGGTAAAGTACATACACAAGCAGCCAACGGCGGATTTCCAGGTCATAATATTATCCTTCAACAGATCAACCACCACCTGCAACAACTGGGATATGTTACCCAATCGCAAGTTGGGCAATCAGGATTTAAATGTTCCCTTGCCATAAAGGCTGCCGAAACGGATCAACAGTATGCATTGGCAATCATGATTGATGATGAACAACATTATCAACACCCGGATGTAATGGAATTATATTATCAAAGGCCCGCCCTAATGGAATCATTCGGCTGGCGTACCATGTTGGTTTTAGCTAAAGATTGGCTGCATCAACCCAAACAGGTCATGGATAATATCCTGCACCATTTGCACAACGATCCGTCCTATAAGCCGGGCGATACCCATACGGAAGCTGCGCTATCAAATTCCATATCCCTGGGTGTGTATGAAAACTTGGATTTTACAAGGTATATATTAGAACAGGCGCCGCATTCATTTTATTGGGAAATTGCAGTGGAGGCGCAAAAAGTTATTACCCGTTCCGGCAAAGCAGGCACGAAAGGACAGGTACAGGTAAAAACGATGCCTTCCCCGGCAGAAGCTAATCAATACCGGTACCAATTAATTCAATTAAAATTATCCGAAGGATATCAACCCGCGGCATTCCAACAACATTAATATTGGATGACCTGGTTGGTATGCAGGTTCGCATATTGCTGGATTAGATGCATGATATATTCAGAATCCGGGTATTGGATAAGTTGGGATTTAACCGTTTCGATATCATCTAAAGCATCTTCTTTAGGGATATAGCCCATACCGTAAAAACTTCCCTTTTCAACTAGGATGCAGCTTTTATGATCTAACCTGATGCCTTGATCTAGTATTATGTATGATTGCAAACCCGATTCTACAAAGGCAATTGCATCCAGTACTTTTTTATTGTAAGATCCCGGGGATTCCAATTTTTCACAAGCGCCTTCGCAGGTTTGCTCCTTTCTGCCGGAGCAAGGTTGCAAATCGGATTGTAAATAGCATAATTTGTGGCAAAGGTTAAACTGCTTTACTAATTGAATCAACCGGTTTCTACCTTCAATGTAAAGGTTGCAACCGAGGATTTGTTTCATATGTTTGCGCTTCCTTTCCAAGGCTAGCCTTAAATAGCCTTGTTGATCTTCGAAACAATACAAACCGTACTTGGCCTCCACCCTCTTTTGAGCCCGGTTATATTCTGGCCATAAGCGTTTTATCTCGATAGATTCCAAGATAAAGGCCATCAATTCAGTAGCCGTAACTTGGTAAGTAATCTTATAAATATTCCGCAAAAAACCTTGCCGCTGCGGGCCGATGTTAGTTCCAACGAAATGACTTTGAACCCTTTTCTTTATGTTTACCGCTTTACCAACATAAATAACCTTATCCTTTTCATTATGAAAATAGTATACACCGGGAACGGCAGGTAAATCCAGTAAGTAAGCAGCGGGTAAATTGGCGGGTAATACCTGTTCACGGCTACCTGCTTTAAGTGCAAGTTCTATAGCGCCATTCGTATCGTTGGACAATATTTTCTCGAACAAAAGTACCGTAGCCGCAGCATCTCCACCTGCCCTATGCCGATTTTCAATGGGTATTTCCAATTGCCTGCATAAATTTCCCAAGCTATATGAAGGAAACCCCGGGAACACTTTTCTGCTCAACCTAACGGTACAGAGCTTTTTAGATTGCCAGGAATAGCCCGCCCTTTCCAACTCGTGTTTCACGAAAGAATAATCGAAGTTCACATGATGCGCTACGAATATGTTACCTTCCAATATTTCAAAAATATCCTTGGCAATATCCTTGAATTGGGGCGCTTGTTCCAACATCTCATCCGTGATCCCTGTTAAAGCTTGAATATGCCTTGGTACCGGCATACCTGGATCTACCAAACTGTGGAATGTTTGTACCACCTTCTCCCCATCGTGAATAAAAATGGCTATTTCAGTGATGCCGCTAGCGCTGGCATGCCCTCCCGTGGTTTCTATATCGACTATTGCATACATGGGCGACAAATATAATTATTTTACTAATAATTTTAGCAAAATCAATATTTACTGTCCTTGCTGGTATAACCAATAAATTACGCCGATCGCCGCCAGAATGGATATAACAAGGAAGAAAATTTTCCAGAAACTATAAGGTCTCTCCCCGATTACTTCGCCTGTACAGGCATTAATATAAAAATTGTATAATTTCTTGTTGAAATGGTAACTACTGATCCAAACCGGTAATAAAGTGTATTGGATTTTCACATCGTGGAAGTTTGTATCATATCCATCCACCCTTTGTACATCCCCACCGATGTCTTGGCAAATAGATTGATAAATAAACGCGTCCATTCTACGTTGGGCGTCTTTATAAGCCTGTGGTGGCTCCACCTGGTATATTTCCGCTTTAAAACCACTTAAGTAACGTTCATCGAAAGGTCGAAATTTTTGAATATTCCAAGGCTCTAATTTCTCTTCGACTGATTTATCGATCGATTGGCTGGCTTTGACCAACATATCACGGAATTGCTCGAATACCGTCCCTCTAGCATGGTACCAACGTGTATGACGTACCTGCCTTGTTCTCGCTTCCTGCCTACCGTTGACCGTAACGTAATACGTTTCCGTTACGTAATAATATTCCCCGCGCTGCCCTTCATACGGCGTTGTGGTATCTGCATCGAAATTCCAATATGGTAAGTATATGCCTTGCAACTTATTAGTGCCGTGAAACTCCTTCGTATTTTTAACCAAGGCATCCGGGGCAAACCAAAGCCCTTTAAGCCAGGATTTGAATAATTGCAATGCCTGTTTATTATCGATCATAAAGGGTAAGACCGCATTCGGCTCGCGAACTTCTTTCAACTCCGATTGATCTATCACGAGTGGCGCTGCGCAGAAAGGGCAACTGTCGGCTAAAATACCTTGGCGCAAGGTGGTGCTGGCCCCACAATTTTTGCAACTCACAATCATTGCCTGGGTCGTTTTACCTACTTTCAAATTGGTGGCATCGAGGTATTCTTCGTAAGGATCCTTGGTGAGTTCCGTCGTTATTGTTCCCGGCTTCTCAACTGTCGATGTGTTTTGCGGGATCGTATTTTCCGTGCCACAATATTCGCAACGGAGGTGATCCGTGCCGGGTTGGTAATGTAAAATTGCACCGCAATTGGCACAGGTAAGGGTATCTATTACTTCACTATTCTTTTCTTCGAAAGCCATAATCTAATCTGGTGGGTAAGTGCATCGTCCCGGCGCTAGGAACCGGGACTAGCAATCAAGTATTTATGCTCCCGGGATGGGAGGCGGCGTATTATTAAATAATTCGGCAACTGTTTGAATAGCTGACGCAGCCGTCCAATTTGCCATTCCTTGCTTCCAAAGAAGGGTATCACGGGTAAGGGTTCCTTGCGCGATCATTTCCCGAAGCTGGTCTACCGTGAAGGGCCCGGCCTGCTGACCGTTCATAGCGGCGAAATAGCTTTCCTGACCAGGTATAGGTGGCGGTCCCTGCTGTTGACCTTGCGGCATGCCCGAGTTAGGATTGAACTGGTTCTGCTGGAACATCCCGGCCATTTGTCCGCCCATTGCCATACCTAAACCAGCGCCCATACCCATCCCGGCCACTCCGCCATCGCCACCTTGTTTAGCAGCGGCTTCCATAGCATTAGCAGCTTGGAATTGCGCGTAAGCACCGAGATTCCCCACTATTCCCATGCTGCTTCTCTTATCGAGCGCGGCTTCTACCTCTGGTGGTAAGGAAACGTTTTCTATCAAAAATTTGGTCAGGTTCAGACCCAGTTCTTTAAATTCTTCCTGGATTTTCCCGGTAATAATCGTTGAAACTTCGTCATAGTTAGCGGCGATATCCAGCACCGGGATCTTGGATTCGGCGATAGCGTCCATCCCGCGTGTTACGGCGAGGTTACGAAGTTGCTCGTTAATATCTTCAACGGTAAAACTCGGGTTGGTAGCAGAAACTTCTTTCAGGAATATAGCGGCATCCTCCACGCGGAAGGCGTAATTACCGAAAGCCCGCAACCTTACGGGACCAAATTCCGCATCACGTAACATGATGGGGTTCTTAGTACCCCATTTTTGGTTCACGAACTGCCGGGTACTCACGAAGAATACATCTACTTTAAAAGGACTATCAAAACCGTATTTCCAACCTTTCAAGGTTGTTAAAATCGGCATATTTTGCGTGGTAAGGGTGTACATGCCCGGTTCGAACACATCGGCAATTTGTCCCTCGTTCATGAATACGGCCACCTGCGACTCCCGCACGGTCAGCTTCGCATTCATCTTGATCTCGTCCTGGTAACGGGGAAACTTCCATACGATGGTATCATTAGTGGAATCAACCCACTCAATAATATCAATAAACTCATTCCTTAATTTGTCAAATAGGCCCATGGTAAGAGAATTTAGAACCTAAATTTATCAAATCCTGGTATAAAAATACCCGTGAAAACAACATTATTATTCTAAAAAAATTACAGTGGGAAACATTTCATGCTAAGAAAATGTCATGAAACGGCTTGCTCGATAGGTTGAATATGGTAGGCACACCTGCGGTCGCCTTCTAATACATGATCCACACGGTCTACCCTCACCTCTTCACCGAAGATTCTTCTTATGGCGGCTAATTCGGAATCGCAGATAGATTGGCAAGCGCGGGCAGCATCGCAGATCGGGCAATGGTTTTCGATAAGAATATAGCCGTCTTCCAGGCGCTTCCACTCGGCCAAATACCCCTCGGAAGTGCGAATTTCTGCAAATTTATTAATCTTATCCTCCAGGGTTTGAAGCGGTTCGATGGCCACTTCATATTTAAAACTGGACATTTTTTCGCGGGCAAACATCACCTTATCTAAAGCATCTTCACCGATTACATCGGTAATCGCCTTGATCAACTGAACAGTCAATTCGGCATGGGTATCCGGGAAGCGCCGGTTAGCGGTCGTTGTAAGGCGCCACAATTGGGTTGGCCTTCCTACTCCTTTCGATTCCGAACTGGCTTCCACGTACCCCTCTTCCTGGAGCTTGAGCAAATGGAGCCGGGCGCCTTCTGTCGTGATGCCCAATTCCTTTGCCAGCGAAGAAGCAGGCTGTGGTCCGTTCGTTTTCAGCAAGAGTAAAAACCGCTCGGCAGTTGACTTATAATTAGATGAATATTTTCCCAAGTATTTACTTGTTTTAATAGCAAATGTCGTAACTTTGTGGCGGAATTACAATTTTATTTTTGCATTTGGAAACACATGTAAACTTCTCCCCGGCTAAAACCCGGGATATATAATTGCAATTTATAATAGAATATGTAAGCAAGCCACCTGTAAACGGCCTGAAATTACATATGATTTAAGCACAATATGACAAATAAACAGTCCACATTTTTGAAAAACATCTTATAAAGATAGGATGTTACGTGTTGACGCTGTAATTTTGTCAAATGTTTAGTTTTTAAAACTTAACCGAAATGATAACAATGTCATCTGCCGCCAAAGCATATTTGGCAAAATTGATGGAAGAACAACAAGTAAAAGAAGGAAGTTTCTTGAGAGTTGGCGTGAAAGGTGGTGGTTGCTCGGGTTTGGAATACCAAATGAACTTCGATAACGAGGGTAAAACAGGCGATGAAGTATTTGAAAATGAACCACTTAATATCGTAACTGATAAGAAAAGCTTGCTGTACCTGTACGGGACAGAATTGGATTATAACGGTGGGTTGAATGGTAAAGGCTTGGTATTCAATAATCCTAACGCCAGCCGCACTTGCAGCTGCGGGGAAAGCTTCGCCGTTTAGGTGAATGATGAACCGGCGTTGATTGACTTTAAAAATTATTTTACAAAATAAATGGCTACAGAAAACGAAATTATTCAACAGTTGGCTGATAAGTCCTACGAGTTTGGCTTCGAGACGACCATCGACATGGAGATGGCGCCCCCGGGCTTGAACGAGGATATTATCCGCTTCATTTCTGCAAAGAAGGAAGAGCCGGAGTGGTTATTAGAATGGCGCTTGAAGGCATTTAAAGCTTTCCAAAAACTGAAAATGCCAACCTGGCAACATTTCGAATTGCCGGAAATAGATTTCCAGCAATTGTCATACTACGCTGCCCCTAAAAAGCAAGCGAAATACAATAGTTTAGACGAAGTTGACCCGGAATTGTTACGCACTTTTGAAAAGTTGGGGATTCCTCTCAACGAGCAAAAGTCGCTGGCAGGTGTGGCGGTAGATGCCGTGTTTGATAGCGTTTCCGTAGCAACAACTTTTAGAAAAGAATTAGCCGAGAAAGGTGTTATCTTCTGCTCCTTCGGTGAAGCAGTGAAAGAATACCCCGACCTGGTAAAACAATATTTAGGTACGGTTGTACCCCATTCCGACAACATCTTCGCCGCGCTCAACGCTGCCGTATTTTCCGATGGTTCTTTCGTGTACATTCCTAAAGGCGTTCGTTGCCCGATGGAATTGTCGACTTACTTTAGAATCAACGCCAAGAATACCGGCCAGTTTGAACGCACCCTGATCATCGCCGATGAAGGAAGCTACGTTAGTTACCTTGAAGGTTGTACCGCACCGATGCGCGATGAAAACCAGTTGCACGCGGCAGTGGTTGAACTCGTGGCACTTGAAAAAGCCGAGATCAAATACTCTACCGTTCAAAACTGGTACCCGGGCGATAAAGATGGTAAAGGTGGTATTTACAATTTCGTAACCAAGAGAGGTATCTGCAAAGGCGCCAATTCCAAGATATCCTGGACACAGGTAGAAACAGGATCCGCGATTACTTGGAAATACCCGAGCGTGATTTTGGCGGGCGATAATAGCGTGGGTGAATTTTATTCCGTAGCGGTAACTTCCAACAAGCAACAGGCAGATACCGGCACCAAGATGTTCCATATCGGGAAAAATACCCGCAGTCATATCATCTCCAAAGGTATCTCCGCAGGTAGAAGCCAAAACATTTACCGTGGATTGGTAACAGTTGGCCCGAAAGCAGCCAAGGCGAGGAACTTCACCCAGTGCGACTCCCTGCTGATCGGCGACCAATGCGGTGCGCATACTTTCCCGTACATCGAATCAAAAAACCCTACCGCGATGGTAGAACACGAAGCCACAACCTCCAAGATCGGGGAAGACCAAGTGTTTTACCTGAACCAAAGGGGGATTGATACCGAGCAAGCGGTAGCCTTAATCGTGAATGGTTATGCCAAGGAAGTATTGAACCAATTACCCATGGAATTTGCCGTGGAAGCTCAAAAATTATTGTCAATTACACTGGAAGGAAGTGTAGGTTAATTCGTTTTAAAATTATACGCAAAAAAATGATGCTCAATATTAAAGATCTACAAGCAAGAGTTGAAGAAAAAGAAATATTGAAAGGTATCAACCTGACAATCAACCCTGGTGAGGTACACGCTATCATGGGACCTAACGGTTCCGGTAAAAGCTCCCTCGCGTCCGTACTTGCGGGTAGAGAAGATTATGAAGTCACAGGTGGATCCGTAACATTTGAAGGAAAAGATTTATTGGATATGGCGCCTGAAATCCGCGCCCGCGAAGGTCTGTTCCTCGCTTTCCAATACCCGGTAGAAATTCCGGGTGTGTCCAACATGCAGTTCTTGAAAGCTGCTATGACAGAACACCGCGCGCATAAAGGTTTACCTCCTTTATCCCCGAAAGAATTTTTAGCTTATGTTAAAGAGAAGCAACAATTGGTAGAGTTTGATACCCAGTTGCTGAACCGTTCTTTGAATGAAGGGTTTTCCGGTGGTGAGAAAAAACGTAACGAAATTTTGCAACTGGCCATGCTGGAACCTAAATTATCCATCTTGGATGAAACGGATTCCGGACTGGATATCGATGCATTGCGTATCGTTGCCGCAGGTGTTAACAAGTTACGTAGCAAGGATAATGCTTTCTTAATCATTACCCACTACCAAAGATTGCTGGATTATATCGTTCCTGATTTCGTACACGTACTGTACAACGGTCGGATCGTCCGTTCCGGTACCCGCGAACTCGCGTTGGAGTTGGAAGAAAAAGGCTACGACTGGCTGAAGGAAGAAATGCATTTACAGGAACCCGTTCAATAATTTTAACTGATGACTAATACGCTTACATCGAATATAACAGAACAATTACCCGGTGTTTTCGAGCAACTCCTGGCCAACAGGAAAAGCGAAGAGCCCACCTCGTTGTTGACACAAAGAGATGAAGCTTTCAAAACCTTCTTGCAAAAGGGTTTCCCCCTGTACAAAACAGAAGAATGGAAATACACCAACGTGGCTCCTTTCCTGCAAGAAGCATATCAATTCTCTAGCCCGGCCGTTGCGGATGAAAAGGTAAAATCCTTGATCCAAAATGCTATTCCCGGTGGATTAGATGCTTATACGATCATTTGCGTAAACGGTGTTTACCAACCGCAACTGAGCCAAGCTCCCGCAACCGATCATGTCAGCATCTCTTCTATTAAGGAAGCTTTACAGTCCGGCAACTATGCACAACATTTTAATTCGAACGGTACAACCAAACATACCTTCGAACAACTGAATACAGCCCTCTTCCAAGAGGGGATGATGCTGGTAATTAAAAATGGTCAAGAGGTGGACAAACCGATCCACATCATCCATGTTTATAATCACGCGGAACCATTGTTCGCGCAAACACGCCAACTTTGGATCGCTGAAGCCGGCGCACAAGTGCAAATCATCGAAACATTGGTAGATGCTACCGAAAATGGTGCAGCATTGTTTAACAACAATGTTACGGAAATCATGACCGAATCTAAAGCTGAATTGCAACATTACCAGTTGCAAACGGCTAAATCCCATGTCCGTATCGTGCATCAAACCAGGATTCACCAAGCGGCGGATAGCACTTACAGCCACTTTGCATTCACGATGAGCAGCGCGGCATTTACCCGCAACAACATAGATGTAGTGCATTTAGGCCAACATACGGAAACGAACCTTTACGGTTTCTTCCTGGCTTCCCAAGAACAATTGATCGACAACCATACCGCGATCCACCACGCCCAGCCGAACTGTAATAGTAACGAGTTGTATAAAGGCGTGTTGATGGATAAAGCTGTCGGTGTTTTCAACGGTAAGATTTTCGTGCATCAACAAGCGCAGAAAACGAATGCCTTCCAACAAAACAACAACCTGTTGTTGAGCGAAGGCGCCATGATGTACACCAAACCGCAGCTTGAAATCTACGCGGATGACGTGAAGTGTAGCCACGGTACCACGATCGGACAGGTAAGCGAAGAAGCTTTGTTTTACTTGAAGTCCCGCGGGATCGGTGATGCGCAAGCGCGTAATATGCTGGTACATGCTTTTGCATTCGATGTAACAGCGCAAATTACCGTTCCGGCCATCCGTAAGTATATCGAGGATATGGCAGATCAATATTTAGACAAATTCGCGAATAATTAAAGACGATACAGACCATGATGAACGAGACTATTACCTTACCCAAACCGTTTAGCGTTGAGGATGTGCGGGCAGATTTCCCCATCTTGCAGAGTTATGTAAACGGCGCCCCGCTCGTATATTTCGACAACGGGGCCACCACCCAGAAGCCCTGGGCCGTATTACGCGCAATGGAAGATTATTACACGGGTTATAATAGTAACGTTCATCGTGGTGTACATACTTTAAGCCAACAGGCAACTGCTGCATATGAAGAAGCACGGGAAATCATCGCGCAATTCATCAACGCTAAAAGCAGTCACGAAGTAGTATACACGAAAGGAACTACTGACGGCGTGAACTTGGTAGCAGCTAGCTTCGGCAAAAAATACATAGGTGAAGGAGATGAGATCATCATTTCAGCGATGGAACACCATTCCAACATCGTTCCATGGCAAATCTGTTGTGAAGATCGAAAAGCGAGCTTGAAAGTGATCCCGGTTAATGAAAACGGGGAGCTGAAAATGGACGTATTCAAATCGATGTTGAATGACAAGGTGAAATTGATCTCCGTGGCGCATATTTCTAATACCCTGGGTACAATCAACCCGGTGAAGGAAATCATCGAACTGGCACATGCCCGGAATATCCCGGTAATGCTGGACGGGGCGCAAGGTATCGCGCATGTTCCCGTGGATGTTCAAGCGATGGATGTGGACTTCTACGCTTTTTCATCGCATAAAATTTATGGTCCTACGGGGATCGGTGTACTGTATGCTAAGGAAAAATGGTTGGAAGCGCTGCCTCCATACCAGGGCGGTGGTGATATGATCAAAACCGTGAGCTTCGAAAAAACAGTATATAATGATCCACCGTTAAAGTTTGAAGCGGGTACCCCGGCAATCGCGGAATCCATCGGTTTAGGTGCGGCATTGAAATATTTAAAGAGCCTCGATTTAGAAGGTCTTCATGCCTATGAGGCCCACCTGAATAAAGTAGCGCTCGAAAAATTACTGGAAATCGACGAGTTACGTTTGATCGGTAATGCCGCCCAAAGAAACGGGGCGATCTCATTCCTCGTTGGGAAACATCACCCGACAGATGTAGGTGAGCTCCTGGATCAACAGGGCATCGCGGTAAGAACCGGTCACCACTGTACGCAACCCTTGATGGATCTATTCGGCATCCCCGGTACAGTACGTGCTTCCCTTACATTTTACAATACTGAAGAAGAAATCAACAAATTGGTAGCCGGTATCAAGAAAGCGGTCATCATGTTGAATAAATAATTGTGAAGAGATGACTATTAAAGAACAACAGGACGCTATCATCAGCGACTTCGAGATGTTTACCGATTGGATGGATAAATACGAGTATATTATTCAACTGGGGAAAGATTTGCCTATTATCGAGGAGCAATATAAAACCGACGATAACCTGATCCGCGGCTGCCAGAGTAAGGTTTGGCTACATGCAGATTACAAGGACGGTAAATTATTCTTCTCGGCCGATAGCGATGCGCTCATCACCAAGGGTTTGGTATCTTTAGTGATCCAAGCTTTAAACGGTCAACCGGCGAAGGACATCGCGGAAGCGGAATTGTACTTCATCGAGAAGATCGGTTTACGTAGCCACTTATCCCCTACCCGTTCCAACGGTTTGTTGGCAATGATCAAGCAGATCAAGCTATACGCGGTAGCCTATCAACTTAAATCCTCTCAAAATTAAAATATGAGTGAGAATATCGAATTAGAAATGAAGATCAAGGAAGTGCTGCATACCGTGTACGACCCAGAAATTCCGGTAAATATTTACGACCTCGGGCTGGTATACCAAGTAGAAGCAAAAAACGATGGGAATGTATTGATCGTAATGACGCTCACCGCGCCGGGCTGCCCGGTTGCAGGCGATATCATGCAGGAAGTAACCCAAAAAGTACAAGCCTTGGAAGGAGTAACCGATGCGGATGTCCGGTTAACCTTCGATCCACCATGGAATAAAGACATGATGACGGAAGAAGCCAAGTTGGAGCTCGGGTTTCTTTAAAAATATCAATTACAAACGCCTCGAAAAGGGCGTTTTTTTATTCCCCGTAAATGAGCTTATTGATCTAGCATCTTAAATACCAAGCATTAAGTATCCCTATCTTGGAAAAAAATTATATTTTTATCCCCATACAATTACCTATGCGGCATCTATCGCCAATAGATGACAGAACGCCTGTATAGTTAGTTCCCAAATACAAACGATTCATACTTATGCAAAGTAAGACTCCTGCACCTGGAAAGAAAAAGGGTGGCAAAGCAGCCTTGGAAACTCAACCATTGTCACAAATCTCTTTTTTCGACAAGCACCAAACCTTGTTATTCGGGGTATGCTTGCTCGTGTTTCTATTAGTCGGCAGCCTGTTATTCAATACTAAATTGTTCCTGATGGGTGATGATGCCGATTATATACTCGATGCATTACATTTTGTTCAGAACAATACCTATCCCGGTGGCCGCTCCAGCTTGTATGCCATGGTGCTGGGTATACCGATCGCGATATTCGGCGTGAATGTAGTCGTCTTGAAAGTATGCTCATTTATATTCGCTATAACCGCTTTCTGTTTATTATTTATTACGTTCAGGAACCGCATACCTTCCTGGATACTGTTTGTTTCACTGTTATTCTTGGCCATCAACAGCGGTGTCCAATATTACAGTAGTTCCAACCTTTCCGAAGCATTTTACATGATGATACAGGCATTTTTCCTCTTCGCCTGTTTCAAGCTCGTTGATAACCAGAAAGAGCAAAAAAACTTTAAACAGCTTTTAAAATACTGGTTGTTATTCGGGTTTGCATCTTTATTGATATCACTCAGTAAAAACGTGGCACTGCTGGCACCCTTAACTTTGCCAATTTATTACTTGTTCCAAAAACAATGGAAAAATGCGGCCCTGGCTTTCGGTTTCTTCATGGCATTCAAGATTCCGTACGAAATATTACTCAGGGCTATTTACGGTGCCAATACGGTGGTTGCCCAGATGGATCAAGTCCTGGCAAAAGATATGTACCATTACGAATATGGCCGTGAAACATTCAGCGGCTTCGTACAACGCCTATTCGACAACCTGAAGATCTATATTTCTGGAGATGTTTGGGCATTCTTCGGGTTCAGATCAGAGCCGGTACAAGGTACGCCCGTGGCTTACTGGATGTTGTTTGTAGCCATCTGCGGTTACGGGGCTTGGCATGCGTTTAAAAATAACAAGTATATTTTCCTGGTGTTCATTTACCTGGTAGTGATGATGGGAACGACCTTCGTAGCCTTGCAACCCGCCGTGGCGCAAAGCCGCATCGTGGTGATTTACATACCTTTGCTGTATCTCATGTTCTTCTACAGCATCAAGGCCATCACTTCCTGGGGATCGGCTACGTTGACCAATGTGGTAGTTGGCGTAGTTTGCCTATTTATGTTTACCCTAACGATCCGTAAAACCAGTGCCCAGGGTAAAATCACGACGAACGAGCTGAAACACAATCTCAGCGGGGAAGAATTTTACGGCTTTACACCGGACTGGGTCAACTACCTGGAGATGGGTAAATATATTGCCAATAATATTCCGAAAGAGAAATTAGTCGCGGCCAGGAAACCCAATACTTTAACCTTATACTCCAAGGGGCGCCCCTATTACGGTGTATATAAAGTTTCGGATAATGCAACCGCCGATGATCTATTAAAAGAATTAAAAGACAACAACGTGCATTACCTGGTACTGGCAAGTTTGCGAGCCAACCCTGCCGTAGCTGTAGAAGGACAAATCATCAATACCTTGCACCGGATGGCTAGCAAGATAGCGGAGAAATATCCAACCAAGGTGAAAATCATTTACCAGATCGGTAAAACAGAGCCATGCTACCTCGTTGAAATCGTCTATTAAAAAGTTTACAGATCCAGTATAAACAGGGAATGGTAACACGACCATTCCCTGTTCCGTTTAAAAAATAAATCCCGCGCTAATATTTGAAATGAATTAAATTCATTATAAATTTGTAATACTTTATTGCAAAGGAAATGGTGTCTTCCTTCTCCAACCGCTGCACCCGTAGCTAATGGCGCCTACAAATAACAACATTCTTGTTAAGTTAATTTATTTGTAGGACATGGGTTCATCACAACAGAAATTTTATACTTCTCCCCTGGCAGTCATTAATCACTTAGTAAAGTGGACTTTATTAAGCATTCCCGTATCAGTAATTACCGGAAGCCTTGTTGCCTTATTTTTATGGTCACTGGAAGAAGCCACGCATTTACGTTACGAATTTCCCATATTGCTATGGGGCTTACCTGCCTCCGGTTTATTGATTTACTGGTTATATAAAATCGGTGGCAAAAATGCGGAAGCCGGCAATAATTTGGTAATTGATGAGATCCATAAACCGGGTGCGGGTGTACCCGCGCGAATGGCTCCGCTGGTACTAATAACTACGGTCATCACCCATTTATTCGGCGGATCGGCAGGGCGTGAAGGAACCGCCGTTCAAATCGGCGGCAGCATGGCTGCCTGGGTAGCGAAGGTCTTTAAATTAGGCAACCAGGATGTAAAGATTATACTGATGTGCGGCGTAGCCGGCGGTTTCGGGGCCGTATTCGGGACGCCAGTTACCGGCGCCGTTTTCGCCTTGGAAGTATTAGCCATCGGGAGTGTTCAATACATCGCTTTACTGCCATGCCTGATTACGAGCCTTTTTGCCAACTGGGTTTGCATTAGTTGGAACATCCACCATACGCAATACAATATACTATTTGAAGGCAGCCACGATGAATGGATCCCTTATCTACATGTGGATGTATTATTAATCCTTAAAGTCGTGATAGCTTCTATCGCCTTTGGCCTGGCCAGTAATTTATTTGCTGTTTTGACCCATAATATTAAACATCTCTCTAAAAAATTTATTAAGAAAGCTTACCTCGTTCCAGTTGCCGGCGGCCTGGTTATAATTTTGCTTACCTATCTAATTCAAACCACCGATTATAACGGGTTGGGCGTGTCCGGGCCATTCCCGGATAGCGTTAATATTGTTAATGCATTCCATGCCGGCAATGTAGAATATTATAGTTGGTTGTTAAAGTTAGTCTTTACGGCCATCACGTTGGGCATGGGCTTTAAAGGTGGGGAAGTCACCCCGTTATTTTTTATCGGCGCCACCCTGGGAAATACCATGGCCTTATTGCTTGGAGCGCCGGTAGATTTGTTGGCTGCCGTTGGATTTATCGCCGTATTCGCCGGCGCTACCAATACGCCGATAGCCTGTACATTGATGGGAATAGAATTATTTGGGGGCACACATCTCGTTTATTTCGCGATCGGATGTTTCACCGCTTATTATTTCAGTGGCCACACCGGTATTTATGCATCGCAAAAGAAATTGATGCAAAAAATCGTTTAAAACCGGGTATTATTAAGCCCGGATATTATGAACAGGCATAGATTCGTTAATTAACAGGATAAGCCCAACTTGTTCGCCGAAAAATTGTTACTTTATTAGAGGAAACCCGATTTTCTTATCCCCTTCAAAAAAATGAGAGGTTATGAATGCTCCGTATATTCCACAAAATCATCAGCAGGTAATTCCTTACCTCATTTTACGGCAACCAACTAAGTTCCTGCTGTTTACCAAGGAAGTATTCGATGCTAAAGAACTGGATATTATCTACCATGAAGATAAGACTACTATAATGCATGCTGAAATCATGATCGGTGATTCCGTTATCATGTTCGCATCAACAACAGAACAGTATGCAGAACAAGTGGCCGGCCTATTTATATATGTAGATGATGCGGATGCCCGCTTCGAAAAAGCCTTGGCACATGGCGCTAGAAGCATCAAGGAACCATCCGATGAATGCTATGGACGTAGTTCCGGCATACTTGATCCATGCGGGAATACTTGGTGGATCACGAAAGCAGAACCGCCAAGTTGACGGGGAATATTACTAATCTTCTTCGGTTTCATCACCGGAATATTGTTGCCACAAAGTGCGGTATTGATTAAGCAGTGCAGATTTCTGTAAGAACCCAACGGGTTTGCCATTTTTAACAACCGGAAGTAACCAAGCGTTGTGATGATCGAACTTCTCCATGATCCGGTTCACATCTTCTCCCACGTAAATTATTGCTGGCGGGACTTGCATTACGTTCTTGATCGAAAGTTGTTCATACTTGGAATGATCAAAGATGTACGGCCGGATATTTTCCAGTGTTACATATCCTTGAAATATCCCCTTCTCATCCGTGATCGCGATAAAAGGATAATTACTTTGTTCCAACAAGTTAATCAACTCTTTGAAAGGCGCTGAAATAACCATCTGGCCGAAAGTTGTTTGCATAAGCTTAGCAGCATTCAGCATGGAAGTGATATTCCGGTCATGCGTACGGGTGAAAATTTTTCCTTCCTCGGCCAGTTGTTTCAATTCCGGTGATACTTTCGAGAAACGTTTTACCACCACGAAAGAAACGCAGGCAACGATCATCAACGGTATAAATAAGTCGTACCCCGTGCTGGATTCAGCGATCAGGAATATGGCGGTCAAAGGGGCATACAACACGCCGCCCATCACGCCTGCCATCGCAACGATAACGAAATTCGTTACCGGCACATCTAACCCGATTAACTTGCATATTGAAGCGAAGAAAAATCCGACAAAAGCGCCACCGAATAAGCTCGGGGCAAAGTTACCACCGTTACCACCGGCATTGATAGTAACTGAAGTTGCAATAGCCTTTAGTATAAATACACAACCAACGAATAATAAGATCAATGCATCATTGACATGTATATATTTAAAGAAACTATTTTCTATAATCCCGGCCATCCCATCGTTGGCCAACTGTTTAACAGAAGAGTAGCCCTCACCGAACAAGGGTGGTAATGCCACGCATAGCAAGGATAATACGGCGCCGCCGATCATTGCCTTCTGTATAGAAGATACTTTCAGGCTTTTGAAGTAGTGTTCAATTTTACCGCCAATAACTACGAAATAACGGGCATACAGGCCGCACATTACACCGAGTATAATATAAAGCGGCACATTTTTATAATCAAACGCCGTGCGGGATTCAAAGTGAAACAATGCATCTTCATGCAAGATGATCTTCGACAGTAAACTACCGCAAACGGCGGCCACGATCAAGGGAATAAAATCGGAAAATACGATACCCGTTAAGAGGATTTCCACCGCGAACATCATCCCGGCAATCGGGGCATTGAAGGCGGCGGCGACTCCCGCCGTTGCACCCGCGGCCAATAATAAGGTCCGTTCCTTATAATTAAGCTTATATGTTTGCGAATAATTCGAACCGATAGCGGCGCCCGTTACAGCCATAGGGCTTTCTAAACCCGCCGATCCACCGAGGCCCACGGTAACCGCACTTTGCAATATCTGTGAAAACATTTTCACCCGCGGTACATTACTAGCATTCCTGGCAATTTCGTATAAAATAGCAGGTATCCCTTTCCTAGCCTGCCCTTTAAAGAACCACTGTACCATCAAGGTGGTGAGTACGATACCTAGAAAGGGAAAAACGGCATAAAAGAATAACTGTGTTCCGAAGTGAACTTTATGGCTGATAATATAGTGGATATAGTTAACCAGCATCTTGAGCGCTACACCGGCTAAGCCGGCAGTACAACCTACTAATACCCCTGAAAGTAAAAGAAATTGGCTTCTGCTCATCTTGCTGTGAAGCCACATGAGTACGATCTCGTATTGCTTGGCTTTTTGAATAGAATATTTTTCAACGTCTCTCTTAAAGCGGTAGAAACTATGATATGCTTTAATTCTACTATATTTACCCACTATGTTGTTCAACTATTTTACCATGGTGAAAGAATACATCAGAAGATGTTCGGGGCAAAGGTAATAAGTATACATATAAATGCCGCCTTAAAATGCCTTTAAAGTGAAAAACCGTTTACTGAATGACTCTAAACCACTTAGTTCCAATCATATAGGTCATCTTCTCCACGCCAAGTTTTTTCAATCCGGCTACGGACCTTGGCGCTGAAGCCGATCAGTTCGATGTTGGGGCGTTCATCTAATATGATTTTAATCGTGCCTTCCTCGTTCAGTAGAACTTCCTGGATAGGCTCTAATAAGGCGAACAGCAAACTCTTGCCATGTTCAGCCAATTGGTTCATCAAGGAATCTTCCAGGTGGAAAAATTCCCGGTTTTTGTAAGAATAGGTTACCCGGACCATAATTTTAGTTTTTCAATAGGACGCTTTATCGCTTAAAAATAACAAAAAAATAAATAACCAAAAAATTTAATACAAATTTATTTGAGTGATTTACAAGCATTTAGCAAAAAGTCGGCAAATGTAGCAAAAATTGTATAGCAATCAACTTGTTACATTATTTTAATCCATATTTTTACCCCTCACAAATTTTATGACGTACTTATGCTTACAACAAGACGATTCTTTACTGCGACCTGCTGCATATTAATTTGTTTGTTCTCCGGATTACAGACTGTATCAGCCCAATTTGGCAGCCAACTGAAATGGACGGAAGATGGCGAAGGCTATTATAAAAATGAAAATGGGAACATCGTTGCTTACCAATTTAAGGATAATCAGAAAATAGCAATCATAGACAAGGAGGCTCTGACTCCCACCGGTGAAAATGAGCCATTGCCTATACGTGATTTTAGTTTTTCCGATGACCATAAAAAACTGTTGATATACACCAATACTAAGAAAGTTTGGCGATATGATACCAGGGGCGATTACTGGGTACTGGATATCGCCAGTAAAAAATTGCATCAACTGGGCAAAGATTTACCGGCTTCCAGTTTGATGTTTGCTAAAATCAGCCCGGACGGTACCAAGGCAGCATATGTTAGCGAAGCCAATATTTACATGGAAGACCTGGCCTCCGGCAAGGTTACCGCACTTACCAAGGACGGTAGTAGACATTATATCTACGGTACTTTTGACTGGGTTTACGAAGAAGAATTCGGCTGCCGTGACGGTTTCCGTTGGAGCCCGGATAGCAAATCCATCGCTTTCTGGCACCTAGACGCAAGGGAAACCAAAGATTTCCTGATGATTAATAATACAGATTCTTTATACTCTTTTACCATACCGGTTGAATACCCGATTACCGGCCAGAATCCTTCTGTTTGTAAAATCGGTATAATCGATGTACAAACGAAACGGATCAACTGGATGCAAGTTCCGGGAGATGCTCAACAACATTATATTCCGCGCATGGAATGGATCCCGGGAACACAAGAAATCATCTTGCAACAATTATCCAGGAAACAGAACGAAAGCATATTATACGTTTGCAATACCAAAAACGGTGAAGCAAAACCAATCTACAAGGAACAAGATGAGGCTTGGATAGATGTGAAATCCCGTTGGGACAATGACAATATCGCCGGCTGGGACTGGCTAGACAATGGTAAATCTTTTGTTTGGGTGACTGAAAAAGACGGCTGGAGACATTTATACAAGGTTTCTATCGACGGTAAAAAAGAAGATTTGTTAACTCCCGGCGACTATGACGTGATCGATGTTGCGGCGGTAGATGAAAAAGGCAAACAAATATTTTTCCATGCCTCGCCAAACAATGCCACGCAAAAATATTTATACAAAGTATCCTTAAAAGGTAGCAAAGCACAAATGGTTAGTCCCGAAAATATGCCGGGAACCCATACTTACGTGATTAGCCCAGGCGCCAAATACGCCAGGCATAGTTTTCAAAATCATTACTTCCCAACAAGTGTTGAAACCATTGATTTGAAAAACAACAAGGTAATCGGCCCATCCATTATGGAGAAGTTTGCCAAGGTGACCGCGCCGAGTAACATAGAATTTTTCCAAGTCACGACGGAAGACGGCGTTACCCTGGATGGTTGGATCAACAAACCTAAAGACTTTGATGCTACCAAGAAATATCCCGTTGTATTTTATGTTTACGGCGAGCCCGCTGCTTGCACCGTAACCGATACTTATTACTCAACCCTGAACTTCTTGTACAGGGGCAATTTGCAAGCTGATGGCTATATCTCCATATCGCTGGATAACCGCGGCACCCCTGCGCCTAAAGGCCGCGCTTGGAGAAAAAGCATCTATCGCAATATTGGATATATCAATGCTAGGGATCAAGCCATGGCTACGAAGAAAATTTGTGAATGGCCTTTTATCGATAAAGACAGGATTGCCGTTTGGGGATGGAGCGGTGGCGGTTCCATGACACTAAACCTAATGTTCCAATACCCGCAAATTTATAAAACCGGTATAGCGATCGCAGCAGTTACCAACCTGTTGACTTATGACAATATTTACCAGGAAAGGTATATGGGCTTACCGCAAGAAACGATGAGCGATTATATGAAAGGCTCCCCTATCACCTATGCTAAAAACTTGCAAGGAAACTTATTATTTATACATGGAACGGGTGATGATAATGTTCACTATGCCAATGCGGAAATGCTGATCAATGAACTGGTAAAACACAATAAGCAATTCCAGATGATGAGTTACCCGAACAGGACGCACAGCATCAATGAAGGACCGGGCACCTCTGCGCATTTATCACAATTATACACCAACTATCTCCGTTCGCATCTTGAGCCGGGAGGAAAATAGAATTATTTATATAAAGAATATTTTGCAAGGAAGGCCGCATGGTCTTCCTTGCCTTTTTATTTGAAAAGCATCCAGGACAAAAAAGCAAAGAAATCATTGTTGTCCGATTAAAATTGATTCAAGTTTTGCTGTATTCCTTGCCAGTTATGGAATACCAGCTAAGGATGATATGTTCCACGTACGGGGTAGCTCCCCCAAGAAAACAAGAATGCTCCGCACTGTTGATAGCGAACGAAAGCCTGGTGAAACAGTAGTACAAACGCTCCATCGGGCGATCAAATTGGCGGCCGTAATGGCCAATTTGTGCCCTTTTTTGGTGCTTTTTTGGGCAAGCAAAAAAGTACAAGAAACGGGCAGATGGGCATTGAGTCGAACCTTTAACGGAGATCGTTGTTCTTCCACATTGAAAATTTAGTCGGACAACAATGTAAAGAAATAAAAAACCAGGAATCTAAAATTTGATTACGGTGAATAGCGCGGAACATTCCCTGTTCCATGCAATTACATTCAAATAGTTTTAAAGGAAAATACCTGTAAATCGATTAACTTTGGCCACTCGAAACATATTAAATAGCAGCAAGATGGATAAAAGCAAAATCGCGACAATACTAGGTGGAATTTTAGTGATAATCTCTGCATTTTTACCTTGGCTAACAATAGAAAGCATCCATACTACTATTACAGGATTACATTCACCGGGCACCAGCTTCGGGGAACCGGGTAAGTTGAACATTGCCTTGGCGATCGTGATGATCATTTTAGCATTCATCAAGCAAAATATCCCGACAAAAATAAACCTGTTCGTCGGCGGATTTTTATTCGCTTGGACTTTCCGGAATTTCTTAATGTATTCCCGTTGCGAAATGGGGGAATGCCCTCACCGCGAAATCGGCTTGTTTCTTTCAATTATCGCAGCGGCCATCGCCATGGCGGGTATTCTATTTACCAAGACCATTCCATCAAAAAGCGAGGGATAAAGCATAACTGGCAAATAAGACTAGCGCCCCGATAAAAATATTTCTAGCTAAAATGGGAATTATCTTTGACTTCGTCAAGCTGGACTTGGTAAATGCAAACCAAGTAATGGCCACTACACAAAGTATTATACTATAGCTTGAAGCGGAGTTGAAGTTTTCATCCATGAAGTAAGGAGCCATCGGGACTAAACCTCCGGCCATGAAAAATATGCCGGTAAAAAAAGCGCTTCTCAATGCATGCCATAGGCTATAATCGGCCAAGGTGACCCTTTCATCAACCAGTACCTGTTGCCATTTCTGTTCATCCTTCTGCATTTCCGATGCGATATGATCAATCGTTTGGTTGTTAATATCAAGATTCTCCAACTTTTCCTTCTCCCCGGTAGTCAACAACCCATCATCTTCCGAACCTTTATTAGCGCGGTACATCGCGATCGCGATAATAATCGTGGCGATCAATAAAAAGGTCAAGTTAATATTATAAAAAGATTGCACGGTAAGTTCTTTACCGTGCAATAGTTGCGTTAAAAACAAGAAAAGTAATAAGCCATCAGGGAAACCGATAAAGAAATCAGTTTTCCAACCGCTGCTTCGTATGGCCTTCCTAGGTCTACTTGTCATAAATTATTTAATCAAGAATTTTCAAACTATTGCCGATGATAGCAACGCAATCTTTTATTTGATCCGCGGTAATAATTAATGGCGGTGCAAAGCGAATTTTGTCACCATGCGTCGGTTTCGCCAAAAGCCCTTGTTCTTTCAGTTCCATGCATAAATCCCACGCAGCTTCCTTGTTGGCATGATCGATCACGATGGCATTCAATAAGCCTTTACCTCGAACTAAAGAAATATACTTGGAGTTCAGTTCTTCCAAACCTTTCCTCAATAAAATCCCCATCTCGTATGCATTTTCGGCCATTCTACCCGTTTTCAGAACTTCTAATGACTTCATTGCCACGGCGCAGGCTAATGGATTTCCGCCATAAGTGGATCCATGTTCCCCCGGTTTAATGGTCAACATGATTTCATCATCAGCCAAAACGGCTGCGATCGGCAATGTTCCGCCAGACAATGCCTTCCCAAGGATCAATATATCAGGCCTTACAGACTCGTAATCACAATACAGCATCTTACCTGTACGGGCAAGGCCGGATTGAATTTCATCTGCAATCATGAGCACGTTAGCATCGGAACAATATTGTCTTACTTTAGCAAGATACCCGTCATCTGGCACCACTACGCCTGCCTCGCCCTGGATGGGCTCTACCAGGAAACCGGCTACATTTTTATCCTGCAAGGCTTTTTCCAACGCCGGTAAATCATTGTACGGAATTATTTCATACCCTTCCATATAGGGCCCGAAATTAGCTTTGGCAACCGGGTCGGTGCTGAAGGATATAACGTTCAAAGTTCTACCGTGAAAATTGTTCTCACATACTATTATTTTCGCTTTATCAGCAGGGATACCTTTTACCTCGTAAGCCCATTTGCGGCACAATTTCAGGGCGGTTTCCACACCCTCTACCCCTGTATTCATCGGTAATACCTTATCATAGCCGAAATATTGCGTAATATATTGTGCATATTCACCTAACAGGTCACTATGAAAGGCGCGCGATGTCAAGGTAAGCTTGCTGGCTTGGTTAATCAAGGCTTTTATGATTTCCGGATGACAATGCCCCTGGTTAACAGCAGAATATCCCGAAAGGAAATCATAATACCGCTTCCCGTCCACATCCCAAACGAAAACGCCCTCCCCTTTATCTAGTACAACCGGCAAAGGATGGTAATTATGCGCTCCGTATAAATCTTCTAAGGATAAATAATGTTGCGTTTTCTTGCTCGCTGTATAACTTGGTACCATATTTAAAATTATTTTATATCATCAAATCGCGGATGGATCGTCCATTGGCGCCGGGTGGAAATACGTGGCCGGGTTAATCTATTACAAACATCGGGATGGAATTTCTCATTGGCTATCAATCAAATGTACGGAATTACCTCCAAATAGCCCGCTTGCGTTTACTCAAACGGGCCAGGTATTATTTCTCTAATGTATTGAAGACATCAAGGTATTCCTGCATGGCAGCTTCCTTGGATTTCCCTTTCAGGGCTACCCAAGCATTATATTTGGCTTTCCCGACGATATCGAAAGGATTGGAAGGAGGATCGATATTCACATCCCCGTCCGTGGCCTGTTTATATAATGAATATAACTTTAATAACGTATTATTATCAGGTCTTTTCGTAAGTTTTTTACTCTCTGCTACCGCTGCTTCAAATTGTTGTTGTAAATCCATGTATCAAAATTTTGATAAAAGTAAAAAAAGCCGCCCAAATAACCATTCATAAAGAAAAGAATACTAAAATTTTGAATACCTTTGCGCCTTGAAAGAGGCCGGGAAAAACCAAAAACCTCGTTGTCCCGGTATTAATATTTTTTATGAAGAATATCAGGAACTTTTGCATCATCGCGCATATTGATCACGGGAAAAGCACCTTGGCCGATCGCTTGTTGGAACATACCAAAACCATTAACGAACGTCAAATGCAAGCCCAAGTGCTGGACGATATGGATCTCGAAAGGGAGAAAGGTATCACCATCAAGAGCCATGCTATCCAGATGGATTATGAGCTAAACGGGGAAAAATATACCCTTAACCTGATCGATACCCCCGGTCACGTTGACTTCTCATACGAAGTTTCCCGCGCATTGGCAGCTTGCGAGGGCGCCCTCCTATTAGTGGACGCTGCCCAGGGCATCCAGGCTCAAACTATTTCGAACCTTTATTTAGCTTTAGATAACGACTTGGAAATCATACCGGTAATTAACAAGATCGATATGGATGGCGCTATGATCGAAGTTGTAAAGGATCAAATTATCGAACTGATCGGTGTAAAAGAAGAAGAAATCCTGTTAGCCTCCGGTAAAACAGGGATCGGTATCGAGGAGATTCTTCAAGCAATTGTAGCCCGCATCCCGGCGCCTAAAGGTGAACCCGATGCGCCGTTACAAGCCTTGATTTTCGATAGCGTTTTCAACTCCTTCCGCGGAATTATCGCCTATTTCCGTGTATTTAACGGGAAGATCAAGAAAGGTGATAAAGTGCGCTTCGTTAACACCGGCGAAGATTACGAGGCAGATGAAGTGGGAATCCTCAAGTTAGGCTTACAGGCCAGGAGCGAAGTCAATACTGGCGATGTGGGATATATCATTACCGGTATCAAAAACGCCAAGGAAGTGAAAGTAGGTGATACGATTACCTTGTCACAAAATCCTTGTAAAGTAGCCATCCAAGGTTTCGAAGAGGTGAAACCGATGGTATTTGCCGGGATTTTCCCAGTTGTAACAGAAGATTTTGAAGAATTGAGGGACTGTATGGATAAGTTACAACTGAACGATGCTTCCCTGACATTCGAAACCGAAACTTCGCAAGCCCTCGGCTTCGGTTTCCGTTGCGGGTTCCTAGGGATGCTGCACATGGAAATCATCCAGGAGCGCCTGGAACGTGAATTTAAACAAACTGTAATCACTACCGTTCCGAACGTAAGCTTCATCGCTTACACCACGAGGGATGAAAAAGTGATCGTTAATAACCCTTCCGAAATGCCGGACCCGAGCAAGATCGACCGCATCGAGGAACCCTTTATCCGCGCTCAAATTATCACCAGCCCGGACTATATCGGTAATATCATGACGCTCTGCCTTGGTAAAAGAGGGATGTTGATCAATCAAAGCTACCTCACACCTACCCGCGTAGAACTCATCTTTGAAATGCCGCTGGCCGAAATCGTATTTGATTTCTATGACAAGCTCAAATCTTCTACAAGGGGTTATGCCTCTTTCGATTACCATCCTTTAGATTATAGGATATCTGATATCGTGAGAATGGATATACTGTTGAACGGCGATAAGGTGGATGCCCTCAGCGCCCTTATTCACCGCAGCCGGGCGGAAGATTTCGGTCGCAAGCTATGCCTGAAACTGAAGGAATTATTGCCACGTCAACAATTCATGATTGCCATACAGGCAGCAGTAGGTTCTAAAATCATTGCCCGCGAAACGATCAGCGCGATGAGGAAAGACGTTACCGCTAAGTGTTATGGTGGTGATATTTCCCGTAAACGTAAATTATTGGAGAAGCAGAAAGAAGGTAAAAAACGGATGCGCCAGATCGGCAACGTAGAAGTTCCGCAGGAAGCATTCCTCGCCGTGTTGAAGCTGAACGATTAAGACTTATTTCGTTAAATCTATTATAGAAGATGGTATAGCAATATACCATCTTTTTTTGTGCCCTGAACCGGGAAACAATACTCCCCACTTCACCTGAACAAGCCTAACTAAAAATAGTTTTAAAACTATTTTACTAATACCGCACCTGCTTATCATCATTAGGGGTCTATATAATTAGTCGTAGTCAATATTCAAAATAAATCGCCTAACTACGCATTTAATGATCGAGTAAAGAAGGTAGCGTTTGTAGAATTAAAATAATGGCAACCAATAAATGTACAGATCAGAAAGTAGTTGTTAAATCAAACTCTTATCACAGATAATAGTTGTCCATGCGATTACTTTTCATTTATTATCAAAAAAAGCTACCATTCCTGGTAGCTTTCTTCATATTTTGAATATTATTCTTTCTATGTAATTTGTAATAAATTACGCCAACTGCCCCTGTTCCTTGCGAACAAAAACAGGTTGAATCAGCGCGTAAGCAACGAATAGCAAACCGCTGTAAAACACATCCCCCATCAAAGAATTGAGGAAGAAGCTGCCGAAAATATCATTTTTATAGAATGGAATACCCGAAACATAGCACTGGATCAATCCATCCATCGACTTCGCATACATATTAGTAGTGAGCCAAGTTCCAAAATTGGTTACCAGGAAGAATATCAACCCGGCGCCGATGGCAGCACCAAAAATTTTCAAAGCGCCCGGCTGCTTCAAACGGGTAGCCAACCAGGTAGTAAATATGAAAGCGCCGTAAGTAAACAGCATTTGCCAACCATAAAACCCTTGAACATTTGTAAACAATTGCAAGAATAAATCACTTAAAAACAATGCCAGTATCGGAACAATGTATGCATACTTTTTATCCTCGAAAACAACCCCACCGAACAAAGCGCAAGCACCGATCGCGGTAAAGTTCCAAATTTCCAAATGGTTCGTAATGATCCTTCCCAATGAAACAAGGAAAATCAAACCCGTCACTAAAAGAATTTTAGATAAGGTATCTTTTTTCATATTAAACTTTCTTTTATCTAATAACCCAAATGTACATCATTTTGCGCAGCCATCCAGAACTATCCCCTCAAAATTCCTTGAAACTGCCAAAATCTAAATCCACAGCCAAATTCAATTTCCCTTCCCAATTTCAGTGCAATCCCCCAAATCCGGTACAATCCGCGTACATACAGCAATGCCGGTTAAACCAGCGGCACGGAAGCTTTGTAGATTATAACAGTCTCTGCCCCTGTACAATCAATCTTGTAAGATTGATCAAAGCCAATGAACACGGAATGTCCTTTCGAGAGCGATAACTCCCCTGCCTTGCCGGCGCTAGCCTGACCTTGAATAGAAATCAGGATCTCTGCTGCCGTACTTGTATGTTTGTATGTTTCCCCGGGCTGCAACTCGATCCGGCTTACGACGAAATCCGGGGCCGGGCTCTCATAAATTGCTTCCTTTGTGGCGGTGACAACCGGGTTTAACACTTCCGGGTGTACCGGCTCGAAACGCGTATGCTTCAGTAATTCAGGTACATCGATATGCTTGGGAGTCAATCCACCGCGCAGTACATTATCTGAATTAGCCATCAATTCTACATTCTGGCCTTCCAGGTAAGCATGCGGGATGCCGGCATCTTGAAATACGGCCTGACCCGGCTGTACAAACATGATATTGAAAAAGTAAATGGAAAAAATCCCCCTATCTAGGCGATCTTTACTTTGCGGGTCATTAACTACCGCCCTCGCAGCCCAAAATGCAGGGTCTTTCTTGTCTAACTTGTTATCTTTATATAAAGGAACAATCCTGTCAACCAGCGCTTGCAACTTTTTATTTACACTATCTTGCGGCAATTCCATCACGTGTTTATAGAGGGCATAATAACCTTCTTTTTCGAAGACCGGGCTAAGATCAGCAAATTCCGGCACCGATTGTAAAACGGATTTCAATTTTGCTTCCGGCAAGAAGCCATGTAATAAATAAAAAGGGCTTAATGCCACCATGATTTCAGGTTTATGGTTGGCATCCTTATAATTCCTGTACGGCGCATCCAGCGGGATACCGGCTTCATTTTCCCTGGCAAAACCTTTTTCTGCTTCCGACTTAGTGGGATGTACCTGTATGGACAACATTTCTTTTACATCCAAGATTTTAAAGAGATATGGCAGCTCTGCAAATTTCTCCCAGGTAGCTTTCCCCAAAATATTTTCCGGCGCTGATTCGATCAATGATTTCAAATCCATATTTCCCTGTGGCCGTTCAATAACTGAAGGTGCGCTTCGGTGCGCGCCCATCCAATATTCCGCTGCCGGTTCCCCGGTTGCTGGTTGACCTAATAACGCGGGAATATATTCAAACCCACCCCAAGCATAATGTTGGATTTTTCCATTCAGTTGGTACATGCAAGATCCTGTTGAACCCATTGTCATAATCAGCGATTTTTGGTATAACTTTAAAAAGAGGTTGTAAAAATAGCTAAATACATAACATTGTGCTAGATATTGGTAAAAAAGGGGAAGAAATCGCGTTGGAATACTTGTTATCCAAGGGTAACTATTCTTTCATTGCAAAAAATTGGCGCAAAGGCCGTTACGAAATAGATATAATAGTGGAAAGTTCGGGAACCATCATTTTCGTAGAAGTAAAAACCAGGGGTAATAATTTATTCGGCCCGCCCGAGCTCGCTTACGATCACCGTAAACAAGAACATATTTTCAAAGCGGCGGAAAGATACTTGGAAACGGAGGCTAAAAACCTGGCAGCAATCCGGTTCGACTTAATTGCTATCATATTAAACAAGCACGGTGTACAGGAAATCATGCACTTCGAAGATATTTATTGCTAAAAATAATGGTTATTTAACCGGTGCTATTATAGAATTTACTTTTCTGTTCAGACTTCCAACGATCCAGCTTCCGGATCAGTTTACCGGCCTGTTTCTTTTCCAAGGGCACGATCGGGATGATCTTTTCCTTCGAATACAATTCAAATCGCAAGCCCCCCTCTTTACTGATAAAAACTTTACTTTTCTTCTGCTGTGTTACTATAAATAAAATGCCGTCCATATAAGTGGCTTCCAGGAAAAAATCCAGTGGAATTTCCACCCTTTTCACAAAAAAATGTTCCCGGCTTTTACATTTAAAAATTGCTGACAATGTGCCATCAGAGCTTACGATAAAAGGTTGCACAATCATGTCCCTAAGTTCTATCGAACCGGGCATCAATGTAGCTTTGATCGCATCATTTAAAATGTCAGCAAAAGCAAGGTGCTGCTTGGGGGGAATCTTCACATTCGCATTCGTCAAGCAAGCATATGCCAATTGCATGCAAGAAGATTGAGTTAATCTGGTCATCTCGAACGTTTTTGTACTGTAACGGTTGCCGAAATGCAAGGATCTTTGCATCATCGAATGCCATACTGCTAAAAAAATACCCGGTGCAAATTGATTATAATCATCGCATCACTACATATACGAGCCTTGATCAGCAAATATTTACTTCATTCCAGGGAAGATCTTGGATGCAATAGCTAAATACTACGATACTAAAATTTTAATCAGCGTATTACTTACAAGCACGGGTTTCAATAAAGTATGGATTTAATGCAATTTCAGTCGTCGGAATCGCGGTGATTCCCTTAATAAAGTTTCTTAAATTCTTCAATTATAACAATACCTATTAAGGGGTACATTCTCACTAGATTCCAATCTCCGAACGGGTTTTCAAAAAAATGATTTATTGTTAATGATCCTTACGAAATACAATATAAGATTTTAATTTGAAAAAACACTCAAGTAAGTGTTATAACACGTGCTTTATCCATTCCTGGATAAATTGTTTCGCTTCTTGCCTAGTAGCGTCATCCTCGTTAAAGATTTCATGGTACTTACCGGCAAACACATGCATCATGCCGATTCCCGGTTTCAAGTTCTGGTAGAACCTCCTCGCACCATCGGGATTCACCAGGTAATCATCCCCGGCCACTAATAGCAAGCAAGGGATATTAACGCGGTTTGCCGCGTGAATAGATTTCAATCCTTCTTCTACCATGAAATTGACAAGTGCAGGGCTAACTTTATCATGATTCAGCGGATCAGATTTTAACTGTTCAACGACGGCGTCAACATGGCTTACTTTATCTAATGCCAACCCGTGCGGAACTTTCAAATGCGGGTTAATAAACAGTGAAACTTTAACTGCAAGTTTTTGCCAAGCGGCCATTTTAGGAATCAAGCCGGGCGAAGACAAGATCATCGCGGCGGGAGAAATATAACCAGCCGTTACAGCGCTCGCAACAACTGCACCACCCATGCTATGACCCAAAACTAAAGGGGGGATCGAAATTCCGCGCTGCTCCAATTCCTGTTTATATGTATTAAAAACTAGTTGTAAATCTTCCACGAGGCTCATCTTCCCGGGAATATCTCCCCTTGCGCCACCCGATGTGCCAAATCCCCGCTGGTCGTAAAGCCGGACTTCTATACCCAGTTCCAGGAACCAACCGGCCACATGATCATACCTACGGGAATGCTCCCCAACACCGTGCACGATAATTATCCCGGCTTTCAATGGAAGCATATCCGCTACCTTCCACGTATAGACTTGAAGATTAACACCGCCCGGGGCCATAATTTGTGAAAGAACAGGCTGATCAATTATATGCATAACATATGGTTTGGAATTGAATACGGAACAATGCGATCTTTTTCGTTAACGAATCAATAAGAAAAATATCTTTCCATTTATTGACCAATTTATATTCCAATCTGGAAAAGTCCTTGTAAAATATTTCTTAAATTTTTAAGCCACTACTCCTTTAGTGCCTGCTAGCTTGATAACTATATAGTAAAATGTCAAGCTTTCTCTAAATATAAAAAAAACATCATAAATAGTGATTTATGATTAGCTAATGAATATTTAACATATTATAAAATATTAATATCCTAAAACAGCCCTCTTAGGGTCATTTTACCACTTAAATTGATGCGAAATAGTGATTATTAACCATATGCACTCTAGTAGTTATTTTGTAAATCAGCCATGGTAGCGATTTTTAAATTTTTTTTTATCCATTAACGAACGCTTCACAAACTGTAAATAAAATTTGTATGATCTTTATTGCGGGTTAACAAAAACAATGGATGAAACTGCCGCGCCTTGATTCTTCTCGGGGCGGCTTTTTTTATTTAGGCTACGCTATATTTCCTTCATAAATAAGCGGAAAATATAACTTAATTCATACACTATAAAAGCTATCACCAGGGTAGCATGAAACTTCTTATTATCAACTTTCATTGCCACCAAGCAAAGCAAAAAATGTGAAATATTCCGTACCGGGTATTCAATAGTGTAATTACGAAAATAATCCCAGCCCTTGATCAGCGTATCCACAAAATCGGCCAAAAAAGTAATCGATAATAATAAGAAAAACCATTTTTTGCGCGAGTAAAAATAAGATTCATATCCACCGGGGTAATCGTTTAAATCATCCGGATATAACAGTGACGCCAACACGTAAAACTGCATGATGAACAGCACGATAAAAAGGTACTGCGTAAAGTACCATTCCTTGATATTACTCAAGCGCAATTCCCACCACCAAAAATGCAACAGCATCAGGAAAATATAGAATACCCATGCTAAATGTATCCAGTACGGCTTTAGCCTGCCGGGATGCTGGATAAAACGGACACTACCTTTTAATAATAAGGCCATGCTCAAACTGAGTATCATGGCCATCACGGTTTTCACGTGGCTATACACATCCATTTGATAGAATTTTATACATTTACAGGATCAAGAAAATTCCGGTTTACCCGGTAAAATCAATTTTAAGAACATCCTATGAGTAGAATTGTTGCATTTTTAAGAGCCATTAATGTCGGTGGTCGGAATATTAAAATGGCTGAACTGAAAACGATATTTGAAACCTTACCGGTACAACAGGTGCAGACTTATATTCAGAGTGGCAATGTGATGTTCGATATAGCTGCTTCCAAGAAGAAAAATTTTCATACCAAGATCGAAAACCTCCTGGAAGAGCAACTCGGTTACCCCGTAATCACGATTTTGAAGGATCTAGCGCAAATGCAACATATCATTGAACAGAACCCATTTCCGGATCGCAACCCGGACACTCATCAATTGTACGTAATGATGTTAGCCCAAATTCCCAATGCTAAACAGCGTGAAGCTATAGCTGCCATCAGCAGCGAGGTAGATACTTACGTTTTCCTCGACGATATATTATATATCCGGTGTGAACGAAATAAGGATAAAAGTTTATTTACAAATATGCTCGTGGAAAAAATACTTAAAATTGATGGCACAACCCGTAACTGGAACACGGTAATGAAAATCGCTAGCTTACTATCGAAAGGCTAAAGCATATACCATAAAAGTGAACAGGGCGACAAAAATACATTTGAAAACACCCTGTTCTTGCAATATATCAACTCCCGCGCACAGGCACTATCAACTTTTAGCTTTCTATACCTTCTGCTTCCCCCGCAATTTTTAATCGTATGGATTTTTTATGTTTTTTCTTTCTCCTGCCCCACCAAATATAAAAGCCGGTTACAGGTAGCGATGCACAAACGAGACTCGCGAAAAAAGCAATGATCTTACCGGTTAACCCTGCTATTGCGCCCACGTGAATATCATAATTCATGCGGCTTAACTTATCCGCAAAACCGGATTCCTGGTAACTCCTTTTGTAAATCCCGCCTCCTACTAACTCTTGTAATGAATATTGATCAAAAAAGCGGATATCTCGTTTATAATAGGTATCGCCCGAGGGATTATAGTAAACCGTAATAGGTTCTTTTGCCGTTGACGGGTACGTGATCTGTATATTTCCTTCATCCATCACACCTTTGCTTCCATGGTATTCTTTCATCAAGCGCAGGTAAATCCTGTCTTGCGGGGAGCGGGCACCCGGTTCCCCTACTTTAGCACTTGCCAATAATGTAGTATCAGAGCCGGGTACAGTATACTTTTCGTATCGTTGTCCGCCGGAAGTTACAAAGTAAGCGGAGCTTTCAAACCATTCAAAGCCCCAAACAAGGCCGGTCAGCGCTAATATCAACCCAATCAGCAGGACATAAAAGCCCAAAACATTATGCAAATCATAATTCAAGCGTTTGAAGTTAGCTTTCCAACGAACTTTGAAACTCTTATCCCTATTGGTCTTATTCCATTTTTTCGGCCACCACATTATTAAACCGGTAATCATTAAAACAACGAAGACCAATATGGACCAAGCTACCAGTGGTTGGCCAATTTTAGGTGGTAAAAACAAATAATAATGTCCGGATAGCACAATCCTGAAGAAATCCTTGCTGAGTACCTTTTCTTTTAAGATTTTACCACTATACGGATTCATATAGATCATCGTAAAACCTTGCTTTGGGTCATTATAAGCTACTACGGCAGCTTGCCCCGGATCTCCGAATTGTACTCCGTATAAGCTCACGGTAGCTGTATCAGAATGATATTTATATTTCCGGGCTAAAGGTTCGATCTGTGAAGGCAATAAGAATGGCTGATCTTGCGGCGATACGTATTGATACGGTTCCGTAACATTCCTGATCTCCCGCTCGAATGCGTATAAACAACCCGTGATGCTCACCACGAAAACCACGATACCGCTAATTAAACCCAACCATAAGTGTAGCCAGTCATTAATCTTCCGGAATAATGACTTCCCTTTCTTTTTCCGTGGATTTTGGATTTTATGCGTTCCCTTCCTCAGTGTGAACAATTTCATATGGCTGCTTCCTTAGATCTTTGACAAAAAACCTGGCAACAAAATATTTTACCCGGTTCCAGCCTTCCCATATTATAAAATATTTTCAAATATTGTGACCCGACAAACAGGATTCAAAGTTATTGGCCCACGATTATTTAGCGATCTCCTATCGGGAATTTCGTTTACGCAAAACGGAAAAATGATTTTTTCTTAAATTATAATCAATTTCTATGGCAAATTGTTATTAAATGGCATTCAAACCTGTATTATGTCTTTATTATTCAGTGAATTAACCATTAAAGAAGTTACTTTTCGAAACCGGATCGCGGTTTCACCGATGTGCATGTATTCTGCCAAAGAAGGATATGCCAACCAATGGCACTTGGTACACTTGGGAAGCAGGGCTGTTGGCGGCGCCGGGCTCGTAATATTCGAGGCGACCGCCGTCTCCCCGGAAGGGCGCATTTCCATCGGTGACCTGGGGATTTGGGATGATGATCATATCGAAGATTTACAGGAGATCGTAACATTCATCCATGAACAGGGAGCCGTAGCGGGTATCCAGTTGGCCCATGCCGGCAGAAAAGGTGGCTTTGACATCCCGTTTAACGGGCCGAAAATATTGGATCTAAAAGATGGTGGCTGGCAAACCGTTGCGCCGAGTCCCTTACCTTTTAACGATCATACGAGTAAACCCAAGGCGCTGGATATAACCGGGATCAAAAAAATAAAAGATGATTTTGCCGCGGCGACCAAACGGGCAATGGCGGCAGGTTTTAAGGTCATAGAAATCCATGCCGCGCATGGTTACCTATTACATGAATTTCTCTCTCCCCTTTCTAATATCCGGAACGATGAATATGGCGGCAACTTGGAAAACAGGTGCCGTTTACTTCTGGAGATCGTGGAGGCGGTAAGAACTGAATGGCCTAGTTATTACCCCTTATTTGTTAGGATTTCAGCTACCGATTGGGTAGATGAAGGTTGGAGCATCGCGGATTCCATCTACTTGTCACGACAATTGAAAAATGCCGGTGTAGATTTGATCGATGTTTCTTCTGGCGCCAATGTTCCGAATGCAAAAATTCCTATTGAGCCACTTTACCAAGTTCCATTGGCAGCAGCTATCAAGGAGAAAACGGGGATACTTACCGGCGCGGTAGGGTTGATTACTACCCCGGCTGAAGCAGAAAGTATTATAGTTGAAGGCAAAGCCGATATGGTTATGTTGGCCAGGCAATTACTGCGAGATCCGTACTTCCCATTAAGGGCGGCTGCCGTGTTGGGAGCGGATGTTAAGTGGCCGGTGCAGTATGAGAGGGCTGCTATACATAGGGGTTGAGGGGGATATGAGGGTTAATTTCGTTGAAGTCTTATCTCGATATTCCTCCTTTCTTACAACACTTTTAACCCTACAAAAAACTGTTTTGGTTATTCATTATACACCGACAAAATTGAGCTAAGAAAATCCTGCTCTTGTCAAGAGCAACTTTTGTCATTAGCTAATTTAAGCCTAAGCCCTTCGCTAAGTTTCGTAGCTCATGATTTTAAACATTCCTTCCCAGTTTAATATTCTATTGTCGTTTCTACTTGTTGTTTCAGTTGTCTTGATATAATAAGACCAATGAAAAAACCGCTAAGAAGCCCGCCAATATGAGCTGCATTGTCAATACCACCCGTAAATCCCATAAGTAAGTTAACACCGACAAATACAAGGGTACTTGTTACAAATGCTTTTCCCATACCTGGTGGAAATATTTTCAAAAGTAAGCACGCTAAAAATAAACCATAAAGCCCGAATATAGCCCCAGAAGCGCCAACGCTTATAGTTGCATCGTACCACCAAATACTTGCAACGCTGGCTAAAAGCCCTGTTATCAAGTATACCAAAGCATATTTCATTTTGCCTAAAAGTGGTTCTAGAAAAATGCCAACAAACATAAGCCCGTACATATTCGCTAAAATGTGCATTAATCCACCATGAAGGAATATACTTGTTAATAAACGCCACCATTGGCCACCGGTTGTTAATGGCCCAAAATTAGCCCCCCAATTTAATAAGTCAGAACCTTTGAATGACACCAAACCTAGTCCAGCGAAAACCATAAGGGTATAAACCAAAAGATTCAAAATAATAATGATTGGCGTTATATAATATCCCGGCTTGGGGATAAAAAATTCAAGTGTATCCTTTATAGTAGTATCCTTAGCAATTCTCCCGCTTTTGAATTTTTTCAATTCTCTCTCTTCAAATTTTGAGAATAGTAAAAAGATGAAATATGCTAAAAAACCAATTCCTAATGTTCCAAAAACCCAAGGAAGTTTACTCCCGTTTCTTGCTTCAAAAGGCTCTGCTTTTGCTTCAAAAATGATATTATCATCGATTGAGCCTTGCCTTATTTTTTTTAAAGCATTATTAAATTCATCATGGTCATCTGTATTCCCGATTACTTCCAAGTAAGTGAATTTTCCAAAGTCAGTTTCGTTAAATTTCTTTTGCGATTCTTCTGCAAATACCCTGTATTCTTCGTCCTTTTCCTGGTCTGAAAGACTATTACCAATTTTTTTATAATATTTTTTGCCTAGCCAAAATTTGTTATCGAATTTCGCTGTATCACTTTCGCTTTCCAAAATAGGCATTATAATATAGATGAGTAAATTAAAATCTTCGTTGTGTCTACCAGTCACGGAAGCGGTACTTTGAACAGCGATATGTTGCTTATCGACGTAATAATCTTTTAGGGAATAATATTTTGTTCTACTATGTTTTGAAATTTGAGCTATATTGTCTAGCGGGGTTATTTTTCCGGTAGCGGTAACTAAATACCCTTGTGCGATTATTGTCGGAAATGCGATGGCCAGGGAAGCTAATAATTGATAAAAGAATGAACCGTTGTCATTATTGAAATGTAACAATTTTATTCTTGGCCTTAACCAAATCAAAATTGGTATCCAAGGAAGTCCAAATGGCAACCAGAAGCTTACAATTTCCTCTTTGATTGGTATTCCTCCCTTGATAAATAACACCCAATGTAATAATGTATAGGTCAAAATAAAACCGGTGGCTATTAGTACAAATGGTTTGTAAATTAGTCGCAGTTTGTCGGCAAGTAAATGCATGATTACCCTATAATAATTTTTATTATTGTGTTACCCTAAAATGGTACTTGAAGTTAAATATTTGTAGGTATGATCACAGTAAAATAAGTTATTTCAAAGTGTCGCCGCTTTCAATTTTACTTATCAACCTATTCAAGTCATAGTGTGCCATCATTATAATAAAAGGCAACCCTTAAATATACACCTTAATTATCCGAATACAAGGGTATTAGCACTTATCCCCCCCCTTAAAAACAAACAGCTATCTTTCATAGCCCCCCAATAGACTTTACCTGGTTCTACGCATAAAAAATCCGTACAATGATCGAGGGCTTGTCTTCCCCGGGGATTCTAAATACGAAATCTAGAAACTGTTAATTTCACCCCTACATGACATCCATCATGATACATCCCAAAAACTCTGACGAACTTTAACGTAGCATTTTGCATCTTAAACCTTTACATCCCTAATGAAAAGCGGAATTATTATCGGTGGCGGAATAGGAGGACTAACCACTGCCATAGCTTTACAACAGAAAGGCATAAACGTAAAAGTATACGAGAGAGCTCCGCGATTGCAGGCTGCCGGGGCTGGTATCAGTCTCGCTAGTAACGCGATCCATGTTTATGCGCTCCTCGGGATCGAGCAGTCTATAATTAGCGGTGGATTCCCGATTCATAGCGCAACTATTAAAGATGAGAAGGACAACACCCTAACTTCCTTGGGTTATGCGAAACTACTAGAGCAGTTTCATTATCCCGCAATTGCCATTCACCGGGCAGTATTGCAGCAAAAATTGTTGGAACATCTTGCCATTCAAGATATCCAAACCGGTAAATGTTTTAAAACGTTTCATCAAACCGGAAACGAAGTTAGCGTAACTTTCGAAGACGGCAGCGCCGCTGCTGCCGATTTTGTCATATTTGCAGATGGTATAAAATCTGCCGGCCGCGGAATTATTCAACCCGGTATTCATCCGCGTTTCGGCGGGCAAACCTGTTGGCGCTTCGTCGTTCCTCACGGCGATACATCAACCGACCGATCAAGGGTGGTCGAAATATGGGGCGATGAAAAAGGCAAACGGGCAGGCTTCGCACCTCTGAACGGAGCAGATATTTACGGTTATATCACTTTATATAAAAAGGATGAAGCCCAATTTAAGAATGGCTTCCAAAAAGATAAATTGCTGGAAATCTGTAAAAACTTCCCGGAATTTTTTAAAGAATTGATCGCGGCAACTCCCGAAGAAAGATTCTTCAAAGATGATCTATGCGACGTAAAGCCATTCCGTGGCTGGAGTAAAGGGAATGCGGCACTGTTGGGCGATGCCGCTCATGCCACCATGCCCAACTTAGGGCAGGGCGCTTGCCAAGCCATTGAAGATGCTTACGTATTAGCGCATTATTTAAGTACAGAAAGTTCTATTACTACAGCATTCAATAAATACGAAAAGATACGTTATCAACGGACTAAATTCATCACGGATACATCTTGGTTCATAAACCAATTGACCAACCAACCTTCGCTTGTAAAGAAAATTTTATTCCTCGGCATGAAGCTTGATTTTAGCGGGCAGGTAGATAGAAAATTGATGAAGATGTTATCGATGAAATACCTGGATCAACTATAAAAAATGCTCCAAATGGAGCACTTTTTATTTATTTAGACCCTAAATATAAATTTTTCATTACCCTGCCAAAATACCGCCATCCAGCGCGAGAATGCTGCCATTACAATAGCTGGAATCTTCAGATGCAAAGAAAATAAATGCTTTCGCCACTTCTTCGGGGCGGCCTAAGCGTTTTATCGGTGTACGCTCAATCCATTGCTCTTTTACATTGGCTTGCAAGTCATTCAACAGCGGTGTTTCAATGTAATACGGGCAAATGGCATTCGCACGGATATTTTGTCCACCGTATTGTACGGCGATATTTTTCGTTAAGCCCAACACGCCATGCTTGGAGGCAGTATATGGAGCCAAACCGGGTTCTGCCAGTAAACCGGCCAAAGAAGCCAGGTTTACAATCACACCGCCGCCCTGTTTGAGGAACTGCTGCAATTCATATTTAACGCAATAAAACTGCCCCGTTAAATTAATATCGATAATCTTCTTCCAAACCTTTTCATCCATATCATGAATCCCGGAATACGGTGCGCCGATACCTGCATTATTCAAAGCGATATCTAATCGACCGAAAGTTTTTACAGTTGTATCTATAGCAGCTTTCACACTTTCAACATCCGATACATCAATAGGAACGAATAAGGATTTACCTCCCAATGCTTTCAGTTCATTCATCGTTGCTTCATGATTAGCGCTGGGCAAATCCGCCACTACTACAGTAGCGCCTTCTTTAGCAGCTTCCAAGGCAGAAGCTTTACCGATTCCTGAATTTGCTCCAGTGATAAACACCACCTTATTTTCCAATTTTTTCATAATAACATTTTTAGTGATTAAAAAAATGTGTTTAACGATTGCAAAATTACATTCATCCCTATTTTAGTATCATGATAACTCTCAAAATCACACATGATCCTAATCAATTCGAGATGCGTTCTATCTCAACAATGCCATGCAGAATTTGTTGAATGGAAAACTGGAATTGTTTACCAGTTAACACTGGAGCATACAAAAATACCGCGCCTGGAAAGGAGCGGCAGTTCTTAACTTAAAAGTATGATAAATGAACAAATGTATGCGTCGAGATTTTACAACCATTGATTAAACAATAATATTGGCTGATTGTTGCAAGATTTTTGAAATATTACCGGGAAATTAAATATCCCGGCCAAATGACCGGGCATTATTATAGCAATCACTATCGTCAAATAGTTATAATATAATATTGAATTACAATGTTTTATACCTGAAGTGGTAATAAGGAAATGCCCCACCGGTAACCGCATCCTCGTAGATAGATTGAATATCGAAGGCTACTATAACGCTACCGTTTTTATATAATAACACGCGTCCACTTACAGGAAGTACCAGGTGCCCGGCGCTCCAGTAATAGTCGTACCAACCTTTTCCATTGGCCAGGGCAGATACAGCGGAGGGAACGCCCGTACCGATAACGCTATTCATGCCGATGGTATTGGCATCCGGTACGTTGGCGGTAGCCCAATCGGCAGCCACAACAGAAGAGAATAACTTATCGATATATTTCAATGAATCGGTACTGGTGATATCACCCGTGGCAATACCGGTAAACTTGATCTCGTAATTAGCAGGAGAACCGGCTTCATTTACGGAGAAACGCCAGTAAAAATTCCCATCTGCCGGTTGACCGGGATCTGTCGAATAGGCTTGTTTAAAATTTTCCACCGTATACACGCTGCCGTCCAGGCTAATGGTACCGGAGGTAACACCGGGACCGCTGATATCTTCCGTAGTTCCATCAGCAATGACGGCCAAAGGAGATACCAGGGATTTACCAGCCACGAGGCTCGCTTCCGCAGCAGGGCTAACAATATCATTATTCTTAGAGCAAGCTGTTATAAACACCATGCCCGCACCAACTGCAAACAATGAAAGTTTGGGTAAACTGTTAAACAAATTTTTCATGATCAAAATAGGGTTTTAATGTAAAAAATAATAGTTGGTACGTACAAACCCGGTAGATTGCTACAATTATGTTGAATTATTCTACTGTAAAACTCGTGTTGCCATCGATATTTACGTATACCTTGTTCGAGCCGGACCAAGACCAGTTCCCGATGAAATCGCTCGTGCGTAACTGGATAAATATACCGTCGGTATCCCAACCACCCAACTCGTAAGTCCCCGCCGGAAAATTATCGGGTACCTTATAAGTCACGGATGTTTCGGTAAAGTTTTCCAACGTAAAAGTCCCGATTTCCTGCTCATTCCAATTCGCATCATATCCAAATAAACGGGCCTCCTTCATGTCAAAGAAACCGGAACCGGAGAAAGTAATCGTCTCCCCTCTTTTTACGGTAATAGGCTCCGTGATATTATCTGCTTTAGGTTTGGCAGAACCGGGATACAAGATGCCGAATATGGCGTTAGAGCTTAGATAAGATACCGTTCCGCTTTCAATCTTCAACGCGTAAGCACCCTCTTTATATGCCGGGTCATTTGGCACTTTCAATTGCACGAAGCGCGAACCGCCTTGTTCCGTAAAATCCCAGGGCAACGAAAGGGCATCTCCAGCTTCATTTTGAAGCCAGAATTTTGTAACGGTCGTATCCTCTATAATATACTTAAGGATGGTATATAACTGGATATTAACGGCACCGCCTTTAGTCGTTGAAAAACCGTTTAGTTCGTATAACTCTATTCCCGGTTGGTTAACAACCAACTTCAAGTAGTAAGTTTTATATTCGTTATTGGCAGCCACTACTTTGAAAGCTGTTCCGGTTTTTAACGCAATTTTTGTCCCCGCGCCGGGCTCAACTACCGCATCTTCGGAAACTTCGATTTCCGTGCTGACGGAATCGGGTATTGCCAGGTAACTGGGCCAATATACCACGATCGAATCTCCTTGAACAGAACCTTGCAAACTTTCTCCACCGGGGGCTACCACGCTGAAGCCCAGTATCCTGTTTAATGAAGACGGCGCGTAAACTGTCTCTTTCTTACAACTACTTGATACAACAAGTATCAAGCATAATAGTCCCAATGGAATTGATAAATATGTATATGCTGATTGCTTCATGCTACTGGGTCTTAACATTAATTTTTGAGAACATCAATTTGAATAGGATTTTGCATGGTTACGACCTGCGCGTAATTATAAACCCTGATTTTATATAGGCCAGTTGCCGTTAACCAATCAAATACGGGATCAATTTCTTGTCCGGGCGCATTAAAGTAGGTAAGGTTCACCCCTATCTTCCTGATATTGGTCGTGTTCATGATAGAAATACCGAGCGGCGTTGATTCCTGCCCTGCTTCATTAACCAATACCACTTTCATCAACTCGTAATTAGAAACGAACCCGATGCCGTTGATATTGAAATTTAATGTTGCGAAAATGTTCTTAAGGTTTAATGTATAAAGCTGCGGCGCTTCGGCATTGGGACTGATCTCTTCTAAAACCAAGGGTTCCTGCTGCACTATAATTACCAGTTTATATCTGCGCGTAGATTCTTCCTTAGCTTGCACATGGTAATATACTGTTGTGTCGCCTTGTATCACTGCCATCAGATCTTCAATTAATAAATTGCCTTCTTCCAAAACAGCGCCCTCGCTAACTGATATTTCAGCTTGCAAAGAAGTGAGTTGTCTATAAGAAGGCAAATAAACTGTTACGGTGCTATCCTGGTCATTGATCGCACCAATGATCGGGTCACCTTGTACATTTACAACCTGGTAAGAAGTCATACGGTTCTGTTCTTCCAAGGGTGCGGGGATCGTTTCCGTTTTCTTACATGCCGTAAAAAACGAAGCGCTAGCGAAAATTATAAGACCAAGAGATAACTTAGTAAAATAGGTCTTCATGAATGTCTAATTTTTATTTTAATGCAGATTGATTAATGAATATCCAGGTTCTTTGACCCATCTTTCTGTATCGCGTAAACAAAGTTGATATAACCCGGGGAATCATCGCGATCCGGGTTATCCGGGCTATTTTTGTATAAACTGCGGATGATCAACTTGGCATAATTTCCCTTGTGTGTTTTCACGATCATTACCCTGGGCAATGAATAAACAACATGCGTCTTCAACTCGTTCCCGGGAAACAAGCTGCCGTAAAAATCATAATATCCCCAACCATCAAACTCAGTTTGAAAATGATCCAGGCCAATATCCCGCGTAATAAACTTATCGTCTAAAACCGGCACAGTTTTTACCGCGTCAAAAGCTTCATTCCATTTGGCAGCGGGAATAGGCAAGGTAGTTGGTTTAAAATTCAACGTATCGTAATATGCCGCATCAAACTGGCGATCTACCACGAGGTAAAGTTTAGCTTTACCGGGACCGCCATAGCCCGGGGAACCAACCGCGGCCCCGTTATTGGGATATACGCTTGAATTATAGATCCCATAGAATACGATATCCCAATTTCCCGTTTGTTTTTGTGAAGCCGGGATCACCTTATTATCTTCCAGGCTATAATACAGGGAAGTTGCATTTCCACCGGAGCTGGCCGATGTATCTGCTACGAGGTTCACTATTTGATACACTCCCGTTGGGATCCCATCGGTGGTACCGGGTACTGCATCATCATTTCCAGTATCATCTTTTGAGCATGAAGTCCAACCGGAAGCTAATAATCCTAGCAGCAGGAAGTAAGTATATTTTTTATCTAACATATTCTACTAATTTGTACAAGCTATTTACTGCGTTTTTAAATCCCTACTACCGTCTTCCTGTACGAAGTAACGGAACGTAAAGTAAGGTGCAGGCCAAAACAGATCAGTCACGACGGGCGGATTTCCCTTATAAACATTCAACAATTCCAGCTTGGCATATTTGCCGGTAGCGGTTTTGAGAACGAAGGTTCTATTCTTAATCGGCACGCAAATATGATTATCCAAGGAATAAAAAAACCAACCATAGCCGTTACCACTATCCCATCCTACACCTGCGATTCCTTGGTTTTCAAACTGATCGCCTGATGGCGCTTCAAGCACCTGGTCATACGGCTTTTCTATGATGAGAATCTTTCCCAGGCCGGGGCCGCCATATCCGGGTGTTCCGGCTATAGCGCCGTTGTTTACGACCACGTAGGAATTATATTCCTTGCTGAAAGCGATATCCCAATCAAGGTTTTTTAAATAGCTTGCAGAATCTGCTGCTGTCTTAACCCAACGTACTTGTTGCGTTTTAAAACTAAACAGGATGGTATAAAAAGGGCGTTGTTCTTTGCCATTTGTATCATCTCCGAGGGACGCAGTGGTATCGCCGGGCAGATCATAAATGACCGTGCTGGTTCCATCTTCCTTCAAATCTTTCGTTTCACTTTTAGAGCAAGCCGCGAAACCAATAGATAACATCATGGTATAAAAAAACATCCGCAGGTAAGTCCGATTCCGATATTTCATATCATTTAATATTGAGAATTGTTTACGGGAAGCAATGAAGATCCGGTTGATTTCCATGCTGCAAAATTGAGGCGAACTATTGACCAGTTTCGGAGAATTAACAACCCGGAAGGGAAAAACACCGCGGCAGATTTTATTTTCCGTTTAGGGTAAAGATTATTCCTGAAAGGGCAAATGACATTAACATGACAGTATTACATTTGGGTCTACTAATTAAATAATTACCCATGGAAAAGAATTTCGTAGCGATTAATTACATACAATGTAATGCGGACTATCAACAAAGATTTGAAGAATTATTTGGCAGCAGGGCCCATGCAATTGATAAAATGCCAGGATTTATTAATATGCATGTATTGAAACCGGTACGGCCCGGGGATGAATACTTGATTGTGAGCTATTGGGAAAACGAGTCTGCATTTAAAGATTGGACCAAGTCGGAAGCCTTTATCGAAGGCCATAAACGCGGTTTTGAAGACTTGGCAAAAGCTAAGGCGGCAGGCCAGCCGGCACCGATGCACAGCGATTTTAAAATTTATCAAGTTATCAGCAATTAATCATGGAATCAACATTAACCCGTAAACAAAAGATCATCAAATGGGTGAAAAGATTGGGGTTCTGGGGATTTATTTTCTTCCTGGTAAAAGGCTTGGTATGGTTGGCTTTGATTTATTGGTTGGCTAAATGAGCTCCCATTAAAATTGTAACGGTAAGTCCATCGCGGCTTACCGTTTTAATATTCCCGGTGCAAAACCGAAATGCTTTTTAAACGCCCTGGTAAAATGCGCCGTATGTTTATAACCTGATATATATGCAACCTCGGATACACTCTTCCCCTGCGCTAATAATTCCCTCGCTTGCGTCATTTTTATTCCCTGCAAATAACCGTAAACCGTTGTTCCAAAGACTTGTTTAAAATGACTTTTCAAATATGCATCGTTAGTGCCAACCTGGTGTGCCAAGTCGATCAAGGTACAAGGACTATTCATATTGTTTACGATAATATCCCGCGCTAAATACATCCTTTCTACATCTTCCTTCTTCAATCCCCTACTGATGCTATCTTGTTTCTTAATATTGAGGATTTGTTCATAATGCGTCAATTGTATGGCCAGCAATTCCATCGTCTTAGCCTTCAGGTAAAGCTGTTTATAACGGCCCTCCAGCGGGCAATTGAGCATATCGAACAATATTGTACTGATGCTTGCCTGTAGCGGTAAATTATAATTACTTAATAACCCCGGAACATTCCCGTTTAAAGATTGATGAAACAGATCATATAGCGGGTGTTCCCGAGGTAAAAAGTTTAATAGGAACACCGGGCTAACACCGAGCTCGAAAATCTCCAGTTGTTCCCCGGGGGGCCATTTCATCGCGATCTCATCACTGGGTAAAAACAGGTAATTGTATTGCTGCTTTTCAATTTGGGCAATCATCCTCCTGGATTTTCCCATTAGGTATTCCTTATGGCCGTTGAGGTTGTAGCTAAGTTGCAAGAAAGGCTGCCGGTTCTCAAAAACAACTTTTCCTTCCTGGCTGGATTTGATATGGTAATACCCGAAATTAATACCATCGGGACTTAACACTTCATACACGGTCCCCTGGTGATCCCTGCCGGATAAAGTTCGCTTTCTTTCATGTAAATGCTCTCCTCCCGTGATATCAAATGCACAAGGCGCCGGATTATTATTGTATGTAGGTTCTATGCCAGACAATGGTATGTTAATTTTCTTTCAACTTTGATTCTCGGCAATATTAGATTATTTCTACACTAGAATGTTTATGTATTAGGGAACAGTATTTACGAGAAAAGGAAAACCCTTGGTAACACGGTATTTGACAAATTCATTTTTCCGTGCCGGGTAACTTTTTCTCCGTAAAAGGTAAGCTCCCGTGCACGATTCTCCATATCTGGTAAAGCTTTCTCCGCGGTGGGTATGACAATTTCAGCACTTTTGCAAGGACATTTTTTATACCTCGTAATGAAATTCATAACTATAATATTTAGTTGCTTGTGCTTTCATCTAGCAGGTTACGGGCAGTTGGCTGAATTTATCGGAAGGGTCACTGACCAACAAGACACGGCGCTTTGCAATGCGATCATCAGCATACAAAACAAGGCGCATCATTTTTCTGATACTGCTAATCATGGAGGGCGGTTCCATATAAAAAACATACCTGCCGGAACGTATACAATGCAAATTACCTGTGAGCATTTCGCACCGCTTTATTTCAGCATAACCTGTAAAGGCGGTGAAATATTCAGTCAAAATTTCATGTTGCAGCCTGCCAGCAGGCAGCTTGAATCCGTAACCATCAACGGTGATCGCTTGCAAAAATCAAATGATGTTATCACGATCCATAAAATAGCACAACCTGTTCAAATTATAAACCTGGAAACGATTCAAAGATTGGCGAACCGGCGATTAGATGAATTATTGAGCGAACAAAGCGGCATTGCCATGGTCAGTGACCTCGGCGCCGGCAACCGTGCCATCGGTCCGCAAATGCAAGGATTCAGCTCAGATTATATCATGATTTTAATTGATGGTCAACCTATGACGGGGCGTTTCAACGGTAATTTCGACTTGTCCAGGATCAGCTTGGCGAATATAGAAAGGATCGAAATCATCAAGGGCGCCAGTAGCAGTTTATATGGTAGCGAAGCTATGGGTGGCGTCATCAATATCATCACGCAGCAGGATATAAAAAAAGCGTCGGGTAACCTTCACGCGATGTACGGAACTAATAATAATACCGACTTATCCCTACAAGGGCAAGGTGCTGCATTTAAAAATAAAGCAATATTTAACTTCGGCGGCGATTATTATAAAACCGATGGATTCAATGTTAACAATGAATACCTTGAAAAAGGACAAACCGCCCCGCCGTACGAAAGCATCACCGGGCAAGCACGTTTACAATACCGTTTTAATGAGCAACGCAACTTGTCCGCAAACTTCCGTTATTCAAGCCGTAACTCTAGTATGCGACGCGATTACGGTTCACAACCCTTCATGGATATGCTAGACGAAAATGATGTGAATATCGGTGTACATTTTAATCATTTTACCGGTTCCGGCAACCGGTACCTGGTGCGGTATTATTTCAACAGGTATAGCACCGATCAATCCGTGCGGCAAGATGACAGCCATACATTACTACAGGAACATCTCTTCCGACAATATACCCAGCGCTTGGAATTACAGGGAAGCCACGATTGGCCACAGCAGGACTTGTCGTTGATATATGGCCTAGGCGGCGACTACCAGTCGATCTACCAGGAACAAGCGGAAGATAGCCGTTCCCGTTGGAATTATTTTGCTTACGGACAACTTAATTGGCATATCAACAAATCAATTGAAATGATCGGCGGACTGCGCTACGATGGGAATGATGCTTTTGGTGCAAAGTTGAACCCAACTATCGGGGCTAAATGGCGATTACGGCCCTGGTTGTCCGGGAAGGCATCCTTCGGAACGGGATATAAGGTACCGAGTTACATGCAAGCTTACCAGGTATTTACAAATCCCAACCAAGGTTACACCGTGGTGGGTGCATTGCAATTTGATCAACATGTACAGGAATTGCAGTCGGCAGGCCTGGTACAACAAATTTGGTCGAACGCTGAAAGCATCAAGGATTTACAGCCCGAAAGAGCATCTTCATACAATGTATCCTTCGAAGCAAACTTTGCTAAAAGCGGCGCCATTAGTATAAACGGGTTTTACAATAAAATCAATAATCTAATCAATACCGAACCGGTTGGTATCATGAAAAACGGGCAACAATTATTTTCCTTCGTCAATATTTCGAGGGCATTTACAAGCGGGTTGGAATTTAGTAGCGGGTACGAACCGGTAAAAGGAGTAAAAGTGAGCCTGGGCTATCAATACCTCCTAGCAAAAAACCGGGATATAATAGATTCCATCAAGGCAGGAAAGCAGAAATATGCAACAGTAAGAGCAGATGGCGGCATCAGGAAAGCCAAAGCAGGAGATTATTTCGCCTTGCCGAATAGGAGCCGGCATATGGCGAATGCTCAAATTATGTATTCATATAAGCCTTGGGGAATACACGTTGCGTTGAGGGCGCAATACCGGGGCAAATACGGTTTCCTGGATATTGACAACAACGGTTATATAGATCGTTACGACGTATTCGTGGAGGGCTATACCCTATTGCATTGCAGTTTACAAAAAGATCTATGGCAAAACAGGTTGCGGTGTCAATTGAACATTGAAAATATCGGGAACTTTACAAATTACCTTGTACCTACACAGCCCGGTAGGATCATTATGGCAGGCATTCAATACAAGTTCGAAGCGCCCGGGAAAAAATTTGATAGCAATAAACATTAGTGGCTGAATCATTTGCCAGGAACAATAGCTTTCAGTAAATTTGGTTAGAGGCAACTTTGATCTTTCATGGAACTACAAGAAGCTATTGATTTCATCGATCATCCTAATTTAAAACAATCGAAACCCGGCAGCTGGGCAGATTTCGGATGCGGGGACGGACTGTTCACTTACGCCCTGGCCAGCTTGTTACCGGAATCCAGCACCATTTATGCCGTTGATAGAAGCTATCATCAAATGAATAAGGATTTTTATCCGCCCCATGTTGATATCAACTTTCTATTGGCAGACTTCACGATGCCACAATTAGCCTTGCCGGGCTTACAAGGCATATTGATGGCCAATTCATTGCATTATGTTAAAGATAAGCCAGCCTTTCTCAAACAATTGAAAGAATACTTGAAAATCCCGGCCTACCTGCTAATCGTAGAGTACGATACACAACGCTCAAACCCATGGGTGCCCTTCCCGGTACATTTTAGTCTACTGAAAAAACTTTTACATTCCTGCGGATTTAATAATGTAGAAAAACTCCGAACCCGTGCATCTATTTACGACCAGGGAAATATGTATGTCGCCATGGCATCTACCTAGGCAAAAAGCACCGTTGACCATTCATGTAATATCTTTACCCCCACTTTTATTTCTCCGTGAATGAGATTATTTTGCAATCGTTTGCATAAATCATAATAATAAATTTCACTTATGAAATTCATCTTTTCCTTTATCATCCTAATCGCTAGTATATGCCAGCAGCCAGTATTGGCACAGAGTAAAAAAGAGGCGGGAATACTGGTTCAAATCGAAACGAACTTACGCGATGCCGCGCGGCAATACGAAGTAATGATGCAGCTTGTTCCTCCCGGCCAGTTTCCTCGAACTTATAATGCCGGCATAGACAAATTTGTGACGAGTAATTCCAGTTGGTGGTGCAGCGGTTTTTACCCGGGCAGTTTGCTATATCTTTACAAGGAAAGTAAAAACAAGGTTTTCCTTGATGAAGCCAACAGGATGCTCGGCTTCCTAGAAAAGGAAAAAAACAATAAGAACACGCATGACCTGGGTTTCATGATGTATTGCAGTTTCGGCAATGCGAATAAATTGAATCCTTCAGAAAAGTATAAAGATATTTTATTGACCAGCGCCCAATCATTATCTACCCGCTTTAACCCTACCGTCGGCTGTATAAAATCATGGAACGGTAAGCCCGGAGAGTACCTCGTAATCATTGATAACATGATGAACTTGGAGCTGTTGTTTTGGGCTACTAAAGTTACCGGTGATTCCAGCTATTACAAGATTGCAACCACCCATGCCAATACCACGATGCAGCATCACTTCCGCGATGATTATAGCTCTTACCACGTGGTGAACTACAATTCTCAAACCGGCGCTATCAACGAGAGGAAAACAGCACAGGGCTTTTCCGATGCATCAGCCTGGGCACGCGGGCAAGCATGGGGACTATACGGTTATACTATGACGTACCGCGAAACCAGGGACCAGCGCTACCTGGATCAAGCAAATCATATTGCACGGTTTATTTTGAAGCATAAAAATTATCCAGCCGATGGTATCCCTTACTGGGATTTCGATGCTGATAATATCCCGGATGCCTTGAGGGATGTTTCCGCAGCGGCCGTGATGGCATCCGCATTATTAGAATTAAGTACGTATAGTAAGGAAAATAAGAAGACATATAAAGCGGCCGCCGAAAAAATTATCATGAGCTTATCATCGGAAAGGTATAAAGCAAAGATTGGTACCAATGGCGGGTTTATCTTGGAACACAGCGTGGGAAGCATCCCGCATAAATCAGAAGTGGATGTACCGTTAACTTATGCCGATTATTATTTTTTGGAGGCGATGCTACGATATAAGAGCTTAGTAGAAACAGGAAAGATCTGACCGGGATAATAAAAGGGAAAAAGCTGACCACCTTCCCTGGCGATGAAGAAGGATACATGGAGAGGTAAGCAATAACTTACCTCTCCATGTATAATTTATTTCACGATCCAAATAATTTCATCCTCGAATAATTTCCCATCCTTTATTCCTTTCGCCACGATGGTGTTTTTACCTTTTCTAAATTTCACGTTTTCAAAGATGAAATCAGCCTTTGTATAACCTATTTTCGCAGGGGCTACCTTCCGTTTATTAACGTAAAGGGTCACCGATTCAAGGTTGGAAAATACATTTACATCACGTTGCCTTTCCTTCATTTCATGAATTCTCCTACCCGCGATGTAAACCATCGGCGCAGGGTTCCAATTGGCTTTATACCAATAAAATGCATCCTTCTTCACTTTCCGATCGAACGTAACGATCCCTTTCATATTTCTCGCTGCTACCCCGCCCCCATGCGCAGAAGGAACTGCAAAATCAAACATATTCCATAGGTACGATGCAACCAGGTAAGGATGTTGGGCAATCGCTCCCCAATGTATTCTATGGTATTTTGTTTGGTAATCTTCAGGATAAAAGTCAGCATTGGGATTACCTTTCAAACGGTCGCTATACTCATGCTGGTCGATATTGGCTTCGGCTCCATATTCAGAAAATACGGTCTTGTAAGTAGGGTATTGCTGCTCAATCCCGTCGAGCCAAGCGCCTACGTCGGTAATCTTTCCGCCGTACCAACCATGGTACTGGTTCATCGCTTGTATATCCGTGGCCAGGTTGGAAGGGCGATCCATTTCCCCGTAGCCGCTGGTACTTACCGTGTAACGGTGCGGGTCTAAAGTTTTCGCCAAATCATTTAATTGCCTGGTCATCACGGGAACAAATTCGTCGGGTGTTTTGGAATACACTTCATTATGCATACCCCAAACATAGATCGACGGGTGATTGTATTGTTGGCGGATCAATTCTGTCAATTGCAATTTTGCATTTTCACCTTCTTGACCTGAAACGGCATTTACGAAAGGAATTTCGGCCCAGGTGACGAACCCTATGCTGTCGCATTTGGCATAGATATAATCGGCTTGCTGGTAATGTGCAAAGCGGATACTATTTGCGCCTACTTCCTTGATCATGGCCAAATCGCTCGCATGCTGTTCATTGCTTAAAGCGCTACCGTAGCCCCACCATTCCTGGTGCCTACATACACCCCGTAAGCGGTAAGGCCGGCCATTAAGGTAAAAACCCTTTCCTTCCACGATTTTGAAATCGCGAACACCGAGGGGTTGTGTTATTTCATCCAGTAAATGTTGCCCATCGTATAAACTGACGGTAACCCCGTACAAGTAAGGATCATCTAAGCCATTCCATAAGTGTGGATGATCCATATTGAATTGCATTTCCACCGGGGTAAATCCCTGCGGCAAAACGCGCACCATCTTTTCCTGGATGCTTACCACTTTACCCTCCATATCCTTGATCGCCGTAACCGCTTTAATATTTTGCGGTGCTACAAGCTTATTCTCCAGTTTGGCGGTAACCTTGATGCGTGCTTTGCTGGCATCCACATCTCCCTGCTCGATATAAATACCGGGAGAAGCATAATCGGTAGCCGTAATATTGACCTTGTTGGTAGTAATTATGCTCACCGGCCTGTAAATCCCCCCGTAAACACCGAAAAGCCTGTGGTTGATCGGGATTACATCCGGCCTGGCTTTATTGCTAGTTTTTACCAGGATATCGTTCTTTTGCCCGGGTTTTAACAGGTGTGTCAGTTCGAAGATAAAAGCAGCGTACGCGCCCTTGTGTTCCCCTACTTTGCGACCATTTACATAAAGAGTAGCAACGGCGCCTACACCTTCAAAGCGGATAAACGTTCTCTTATCTTTATTTTTTTCCGGTAAAAAATAGCTGTTACGGTAATAAGCATCTCCATCATAAAAATCATTACCCTTTTGCATGTCCACATTGTTATAAGTATGTGGAATTTTTACTTCCTGCCAAGAAGTATCGGAAGGGTTCAGCTTGGGATCTTTCCTAAAAGTCCATCCCCCGTTGAATGGCTGTTTCACCCTGCCCTGCTGCAAGTCTTGCGCATGCAAAACCGGCAAAGTGCCCGCCATAATAAGGGCAAGCGCCAAGAATTTCCTGATCATCACTAATAAAATTTTGGTTGACTTTCAGAAGTCAACAAATAATTAATTGATTTACAATCGCTTTTAACAAGTGTTGTGTTGGCATTTATTTAAAAAGAACCCTTGTTAAACTAAAGAACAGAACCCTTTCTTCCACTTGCAAAATGAATGGATAAATGTATAAAATATTTTTTTGTAATCGATTGCATAAATGCCGGAGCATGATTTTTGCAACAGTAATTGATAAATTACTATCATGGAAGTTTTGAGATTAGACCATTGGGTGTTGACGGTTAAGGATATAGAACGTAGTATCCGGTTTTACCATGAAATCCTCGGCATGAAACCGGTTAGTTTTGCAGGGGGAAGGATCGCGTTGGAATTCGGGAATCAAAAAATAAATTTACACCAAGCCGGGCATGAAGTTAAGCCTCATGCAGCGAACCCGCTGCCGGGCTCCGCGGATATGTGCTTTATTACAACGGCGCAGTTAGAAGAAGTTTCGACCTTCCTGGCACACCGGGGAATAGAAATATTGGAAGCAGGGATTGTTAACAGGACAGGCGCATTGGGCGCTATCCGTTCAATTTACATACGCGATCCGGATCAAAATCTAGTTGAAATCAGCAATTATGTAAGTTTATAAGGCTCCACCTTCCAAGGGTACTAAATCCAACTGGGAATCCAATACGCCGTTGCGGTTATAACTCTGCATCTGCAACAGGAGGTCTACATCATCGAGATCAATATCATCCCTGAGCAACAGGTAATCCACGATACCGTCTTGCAAGGTACTTTCCTTGACGGTAAGTTCCTCCTCCTCGATCGAATAAAGATCCCATTTTTTATGGTCGCGGTGGTTGACAAAAGCGGAGATCGAATCGAATGCCAGTACCATGGCATTCACGGTATAGCCCTTGTCCCTCTCCCGGATCATCCCGAGGGTGTAACGCACGGCGGTAGCGGCCAGGTAAGCTAATTCGGCATAAATATGCGTATGTATCCTCAAGTTGGGAACCTGCAATTTTACTTGCCTATCGAGATAGTCCAATTTTTCTTCATCAAATTCATCCTGCAACATTTCCCGGTAAATAAATTGCATGCTATCTTCTAATTTAGACGGGTCGCCCGTTCCATAATGATCGCTAAAATAAACGTAATTCGGAAATAAACGCTTGCACACCAAGTAACAAAAAACCAGTCCACGCGTTAGATCCAATTGATTAATTTTCTGAATGTCCATGTACATCGATTCTAGGTTTATGCGGTGAACATTAACATGATAACAACAGGGTTACGTGAAAAGTTCTCAATGAAGATGAAAGGGATCAACATCAAAGCAACACTTCAATTATTATATACGGATTGTTCCAACTTTTAGATGTAAGCCGTAACGGTAAAAGCTACACTAAGTATACCTTAGCCTCTTAAACAATTGCATGTATGATGTTGAATACAGAGGGGTACTTGCAATTCACTTGCCAATAATTGGCGTACTTGTAAAACGTGGTACATACGCAGGATCGGCGCAGGTAAAAAAAATGGTTTTTCATTTTGTAACGTGTTTCAAAATTACAGTTGAAGGTTTTGGGTTTCATGCAATGAAATTATGCTCCCCGAGGGGAAATTTATTTACAAGAATATCATGTCTAATTCCAGTCCAAGGAATCCATATGCCGGCAAGGGGCAAAATTGCTCTAGCTTAATAAATTTCTATTTAATATCAATGTTGTCCGACTAAATTTTAACCTACGAGTACTTTTGACCCCTCAATAGTTCGATTCAATGTTCATCTGCCCGTTTCTTGTACTTTTTTGTTTACCCAAAAACCAAAAAAGGGCACAAATTGGCCATTACGGCCACCAATTTGATCGCTCGACCTACCTTTCTACTACTGTATGCCCAAGCTACCCTTCGCTATCAACGGTGCGAAGTTCCAGGGTTCTCTTGGCGGGGGTGAATGTATCATCCTTCGCTTATATCCTTGAACAGGTAAGGAATTCAAGTACCTTTAAAGCATTTTTAGTCGGACAACAATGTTTTAATATATAAATTTTATAACTACGTACCAAGCCGGGACTTCCACACTGCGTGTAAATTTGTACCCGGTTCCTACCGGGAATCACCCTTCTTGCCCAATGCATCACTTCAAATATACGGTTGGGGCAACCGGGATAAAGATAAGAAAAATTAGCAATATATATAAATAAAACAAATACGTAGTTGTAAGAAAATGTATTGAAAATTAACGTAAATTCTGTATGACAATCCTGTTTTATGGAAAAACTAGCTTAACTTTGCTGCTTATTTGCACTTTTAGAATACCTGAGCTAAATCATTAATTGGGTATCAAATACAAATTACTTTCGTGACATGAATATGCAAAAGCAAGACAGGAAATCACCCAATTGGCTGAAGCAGGTAGACTTTTTAGGGATTCACTTGTTGCCATTATTAGCTTTTTTTACTGGGGCCACCACGTTTGATTGGATTCTGTGCGCCGTTTTATATTTTACGAGGATGTTTTTCGTGACAGCGGGTTACCATAGATATTTCTCTCACCGATCGTTCAAAACTTCACGTTTCTTCCAGTTTATATTAGCGGGGGGCGCCCAAAGTAGCATTCAAAAAGGGGTGCTTTGGTGGGCAGCTAACCACCGTATCCATCACAAGCATAGCGATACACCGGAAGATCCGCATTCGGCCAACGTTTACGGTTTTTGGTATGCACATATCGGTTGGATCATGGGCCCCGAGTTTAAGCCGACCCGTTTCGAACTGATCAAGGATTTCAAACAACCTGAATTATATTGGTTAAATAAATATCATTTCGTTCCGGCATTAGTTTTAGCCGTTGCGGTTTACTTTACGGGAAACATGGTGAATGGTACCGGGATCTTTGATTGGCAAGCTGGTTTATCAACCTTGCTGATCGGTTTCTTCTTAAGTACCGTTATCCTCTACCACGGCACGTTTACCATTAATTCACTGATGCATAAAATCGGTAAAAAACGCTACCGCACAGGCGATGAATCACGCAACAGCGTTATATTGGCGCTCGTGACGATGGGTGAAGGTTGGCATAATAATCACCACTACTATCAAAGTACTGCCAAACAAGGCTTTTACTGGTGGGAAATTGACGCTACTTATTATATCATCCGGATGCTGGGAGCCCTGGGTATTGTTTGGGACATACGGGACGTATCTCCTAAGATCAAGGAAAGCAACCGCTTAAACCAAGAAGCCGGCGTAAAGGCCAAACTTCGTGAAATGAAGGTGCAAGAGATTGAACAGAGCGAAAAACTTAGCGAAGTAGAAGATTAAGATTATATTTTACAAGAAAATAATTAAAAAACGGGGTTGTCTTTCGATAACCCCGTTTTTTATTTAGGAAAAATATTACTCCCCTTCCCCGTAAATAAGTATCTGGATCTTACCATCTTCCGTTACAGTACCCCTGTACATCCCGGCAGTATTGAACGGCATCGCAACTTGGCCCTCTTTAGACAAGGCAATTAAACCGCCGTCACCACCGGTAGCTGCTATTTTCTTAATCACCTCTTTCCCGGCTTCCGAAACAGACAATCCCTTGTATTCCATCATCGCGGACAAATCATAAGCCGCCACGTTCCTGATATAATGTTCACCCCAGCCTGTACAAGAAACCGCGGCTGTTTTATTGTTTGCATAAGTTCCAGCGCCGATTAACGGCGAATCTCCGACCCTGCCGAACTTTTTATTCGTCATTCCCCCGGTCGATGTCGCGGCGGCAAGATTACCCTCCTTATCAAGTGCAACAGCGCCAACCGTTCCGAACTTTTCATCGATATTGAACTTATTGAGCCGGTCTTCGTAACTGTGATCGAGCTGTGTTTTGCTGCTATCACGTAGTAACAATTTCTGGAGGGACTTCCACCTGTCATCCGTGTAAAAATAAGAGGGATCAACGATTTCTAACCCGGCAGCCTTAGCGAATGCTTCGGCGCCATCGCGGGCCAGCATTACATGTGCCGTTTGTTCCATCACGGCCCTAGCAGCATTTACAGGGTTCTTTATTATCGTAACCCCTGCAACGGCGCCAGCTTTCAAGGTTTTGCCATCCATGATCGACGCATCCATTTCATTTTTCCCTTCATGCGTAAAAACGGCGCCTTTGCCAGCATTAAACAAGGGACTATCTTCCATAACGTTGATGGCAGCTTGCACGGCATCTAAACTGGAAGCGCCTGATTGGATTTTGGCATAACCAGCTTCCAATGCGGCTTTCAGAACCATCTTGTAGGCTTTCTCCTTTTCCGGTGTCATATTCTTTTTCAGGATCGTTCCGGCTCCACCGTGAATTACCATCACGTACCTCTTTTCCTGTGCCATTGAAGTATTAAAGAAGAAGATTAGTAGAAAAAACGGGTAAATGAAGCGGCATATTTGTTTCATGAATGATGATTTATATCTACAAATATGCTCAATTTGTCGCATTAATACAATCCTGTAATCACCCGGCTATTTCCTGTATGGCTGCCGACAATGATTCGTAATCATAATCTCCATCAAAACGTTGCCCATTGATGAAAAATGTTGGCGTCCCGTTTACACCGCTACGCACACCGCTTTCAAAATCAGCTTCTATTTGCTTGGCTAACCTGGTATCCAGCAAATCATCTTCAAAGCTTTGCATATCAAGACCAATTTCATTAGCAAAAGTAAACAGCACCTCGCGGCTCAGCGCGGCTTGATTTTCATAAATAATATCATGCATTTCCCAAAATGCACCTTGTTTAGCGGCCGTTTCTGCCGCCATAGCCGCAGCAACGGCGTATTGATGGGCGCTCGACAATGGAAAGTTTCTAAAAACGAACAATAATCGATCACCGAATGCCTGTTGCAGCTGCTTGATGACCGGGTATGCTTCACCACAATATGGGCATTGGTAATCACCGTACTCAACCAATGTTACGGCTGCATTAGGATTCCCTTGTTGATGATCTTTCGCCGATACGGCAGGGGTAAGATTTGCCATGAATTTTATTTTACTTGTTGAGTTCGTCTAATGCTTGCAATATGCCGTCGCCACCGGGATTGATCGCCACAGGCGATAAATAACTCCAGGCCACTGTTCCCTCTTTATCCAATACAAATAATGCCCTTTGAGCATGACCTTCCTCCTCATCGTATACACCGAATGATTTAGCGACAGCGCCCTTCGGCTCAAAATCAGCTAATAGGGTAAAATGCAATTTATTTTGGTTTGCGAATGCCATATGGCACCATTTACTGTCAACAGAAATACCGAGTAAAACAGCATCCTGTTTTTCGAAGAATTTCAGCATCTCGTTATACAAAACCATTTGGTCGCTACATACAGGGCTCCAATCCGCAGGGTAAAATGCCAAAATTACATTCTTCCCTTTCAATTCCGATAATTTGATCTTTTGATCCGGCGTTGCATAGAGTGTAAAATCGGGAGCGTGATCACCTTTCTTCAACATAAATTCGTTTTATTAGAATAACAAGTTGTAACACATCTTGTTCTTTGATCTTAAGAATTTTATAATAGCTGCCAATCACAGCTTTGAAAAGAATTACTTTTGCTGCGGTTGACGAACTATAGGTAAAGAAATATTATATCTTACGGATAACATTCTAATTGTTACAATAATCACGATGCAAAGCACTTCCGATATATGCGTCAGTATCCCCATCTTCCTGGCGAAAAAGTACAAGCTACCGCCGATAATACATGCCAAAGCATAAATCTCTTTACGGAATAATAAGGGTTTATCACCCGATAAAACATCCCGGATCACACCGCCGAAGGTGCCGGTTAATGTGCCGAGGGTGATGCAGATCATCTCGTTAAATTCTTTCTCAATTCCCCTGTTAATCCCTATAATCGTGAAGATCGCTAAACCTATCGCGTCAAAAAAAGTTAACCAACGCTGTACCTTACTGACAAGTGAAAAAAAGACGGTACTCGTAGCCGTAGCAATAAAAATCGTATAAATCACCCTGTTATCATTGAGCCAAGCAACCGGGGAGATACCCAGTAACAGGTCCCTAATCGTGCCGCCACCGATCGCCGTAACAAATGCCAGGACCAAGATCCCGAACAAATCGTATTCCTTTTCAATTGCTTTCATTACACCCGAAACTGCGAAAGCAAATGTTCCAACCAGGTTCAATAATTCGAATATCCCCCTGGAAGTGATACTATGATCCATGCAAAAGTTTTCATTATAACAATAAAAGCAATTAAGGGTTGGCAGAAATAAGTAACTTGCAGTATCAATTTAATTATGAAAGACTATAAGCAATATTTTACGGTAAGCGCCAGCCCGGAGGAAGTTTACATGGCGTTAACCAACCCGTTCACGATCGAATTATGGTCCGGCGAGAAAGCGATTATGAGCACCGAACCCGGTTCAGAATTTTCATTGTGGGAAGATAGTATTACCGGGATCAACCTAGATTTTGAAGAAAACAAACTCCTAAGGCAAGCCTGGGACTTTGGGGGGCAAGAGCCTGCATCCATAGTAACGATCAAGTTACATACCGATAAAAAAGGAACGTCGTTGGAATTGGTTCATATCAATATCCCCGATGAGGATTATGACCAGATCGTTTACGGTTGGAAGCATTATTACATCGGCTCCATTATAGAGTTTTTCAAAGAAGATTAAGAAGGCAGCGCTATAAGTGATCGCGCAAACACCTATTCTCACGATAATTTTATCAATTTTCTAACACTATTTAACCGATTTCATGGGTAGGAATGAATAAATTTGGAGATATTAAATTTACCGCTATATTTGCACTGTAATTTATTTTATTACAGTATTAAAACTTGAAAATTCTTATTACAGGGCATTATCAAACCTGGACGCGAATTAATTCATCCAAAAAATTCAACTACAACATGAAACGTACCATCATCCTGGCAAGTTTATTCTTGTCTTTCTCCGCGGTTAGCTTTGCACAATCTTGGAAACTCGATAAAGCACATAGCCGTTTCGGTTTTACGGCTATTCACAATAGCATTAACGAGTTCCATGGCAATTTTAAAAATTACGATATCAAGTTAATGGCTCCCACGGAAGATTTTTCCGGCGCGAGCGTTGAACTGACTGCCAATACTGCTAGTATCAACACGGATAACGAGCGCCGCGACGGGCATTTGCAATCCCCCGATTTCTTTGATGCTACCGCGAATCCGACCATTACATTCAAGAGCTCTTCCTTTGAAAAGGTGGCTGATAAGAAATATAAAATCACCGGCGATTTAACCTTCCACGGTGTTACTAAAACCGTAACTTTGGACGGGACATTGAATGGCATTATCACGACCCCGCAAAACAAGAAAGTAGCCGGTTTTACCGTAACGGGTAAAATCAAACGCTCCGATTACAACTTTGCCAGCGGCATGCCCGTGGCCATGTTGAGCGACGAGATCGAGATTAAAGCGAACAGTGAATTTGTTAAAGAATAGTTGGTATGAAGAAATTATCTTTTATCTTAGCAATACTACTCCTATCGGGCGTAATGTTTGCTTATACCTTTACAACAGAATGGAAGATCGCCCCGAAGTATAGCATCGCGTTCGATGGCGGTGAAGTAAGCGGGATATTCCGCACATTTAGCGGGAAGATATTTTTTGATGGGAACGACTTAGCGGGATCCAGGTTCGATGTAACAATAGATGTTAATTCTATTAATACCGGCAACGGTTTGCAAAACAGGCATGCCAAGGAAGATGACTGGTTTGATGCGGCAAAGTTTCCTGCTATAACGTTCGTTTCAAAGAAAATTGCTAAAACGGGTAATACTTTCCAAGTGACGGGTGATTTGACGATGCACGGGATAAAAAAAGAAATCAGTTTTCCATTTAGCTTCCAAGGACAGAAGTTTAGCGGCAAGTTTTCAGTAAATAGGAATGATTTCAAAATCGGCAAACCGGGTGGTGAGGTTGATGATGTGATTAGTATTACGGTAAATGTGCCCGTGGTGAAGTAGTCCAACCACAATTGAAATAAATTATGTTTAAAAGATCTTTATTACTGGGAATCGTTTCTGGAATATTGGCTGGCGTAGCCTCGGTTGTATATGCGAAAGTGTATAACGATGCGATCGGTACTGATTTTTCCGCGGTAATTACCCCGTTAAAAATCATGTTAGCCTGCATAGCGGCAGGGCTCTTAGCCGGTTTAATACATTACGGGTTGATGAAAGCTATCCAGCACCGCGCTACCCTGGTATTCAACTTACTGTTTACAGTTGCGAGTTTTGCGACCATCGTGTTGCCGTTTGCCAAGAAACTTCCGCTCGATATCGAGTTTCCCGAATTATTTCCCGGTTTGGTAGTGCCCATGCACTTCTTCCCGGTATTGGGCTGGTTAACTTTATACCCGCTATTCTTCAGGAGCGAATTGATCCACAAGCACAAGATTTAATCCGTTTTGCAAGGATATTTTAAAGAAGAAGGGCATGCGAGATGTTGCATGCCCTTCTTCTTTATTACTGATTGCTAGCCGATAGAACTTATTTGATTACTTCGTACCGGATGGTTGCATTTCTCCATACATTTTCATAATCCTTGCCGTTTATCTGCCCGGATTCAGCTCTCATGTTTGTTAATTCAAACAAGTAATAGCCGGGCCAAAGCGGGATAAAGTTAGCGGAACCATCTTTCCCGGCTTTGATGGTCTTATTCCAACCGCTGGGAGAAAACACCGCTATATGGCTTTCAGCGGCAGCTTTACCATCAACCGTAGCATTCATATGAAACGGCTCCTGTATTTTTTTAACGCCGGTCGGCATACTTAGTGCTAATACATTGCCGGTATTGGCAGGTTCGGTATTTGTTCCGCCCACTTGTACCAAAGCATAAGCATTAAACTGATATAAAGTTGTACCGCCGAGATCTTTTGCATCATGGGAAATCATCAAGGTATAATTTCCATCTTTGCCAGGTGTAAATTCTGATGTACAATACTTCGCCCCAATTTTTACCGGTAATTCCGTTTTTTGCCCGCCGGGATGCAAGACGAATAATTTAAACTCTTTAACATCGGAATACCAATCCTTCACCATTTCAGGCTTCCCTTCTGCCGGTTCACCGTAAAAAATCTTGATATTTTGTTTAACCCCGGCTTTACCCTTGGCCGCGGTCTCTATCCATAACATATGGGCAAATGCTCCCATGGAAAGGAACAGGCAGCTAACTAATAATAACAACTTAGCTTTCATGCTTACAATTTTGAATTTTAATAAAAGGAGACACGAAATTAATGGAGCTTTAGTGAAATCATTTACGAATTCGGGAAAAGCTTTTGTCTATACTGGAAATCCCACTCAAAAGTTAAAGTACAGCTTTTCATAATCATCCGGGCGCTCGGGAATGAAGAAAAAAGCCGCTACCCGGCCAGGCAGAAAAATTTTACCAGGATATTAATAATAAAAAATCATTGTTGCCCGACTAAAATTGATTCAAGTTTTGCTGTATTCCTTGCCAGTTATGGAATTCCAGCTAAGGATGATATGTTCTACATACGGGGTAGCTCCCCCCAAGAAAACAAGAATGCTCCGCACTGTTGATAACGAACGAAGGCTGGTGATACAGTAGTACAAAAGCTCCATCGGGCGATCAAATTGGTGGCCGTGATGGCCAATTTGTGCCCTTTTTTGGTGCTTTTTTGGGTAACCAAAAAAGTACAAGAAACGGGCAGATGGGCATTGAGTCGAACCTTTAACGGAGACCGTTGTTCTTCCACATTGAAAATTTAGTCGGACAACAATAATAAAAAATCATTAATTTGCTCCAGCTATAAGGTCAAATTAGGATAGAATTAGATCAACAGTTGGTTCCACGATGATTACCGTTCCACGCAAGAATAGTATGTGAACTTTATATTAATTCTTATCAGCCAGGATTCATCCATTTACTATCAATTGTACATTTGCCGCCAATTTTGGACAACATGGATGTGAATATAAACTTGGAGATCAATAAAGATTCCTTCAAACAGCTGTACGACGAATATTTTACGTTGTGCTGCCGTTATGCATATTCATTCCTAAACGATTATGAAGCCGCCAGGGATGCCGCATCCGAAGTATTTTGCCAAATATGGAAGCATAGGGCCAACATTAAAATCAATACCAGTATCAAGAACTATCTCCTGGTAGCTTGCCGCCGCCAATGTCAAAAACAATCTAAAAAAACGGATCGTCAAGATGTATTAAACCAGCATTTTTCGGGTCAACAAACCGCTAGTTTACACCCCCATGAAGCATTAGCTAATAAAGAAGCTACCGAGAAATTCCATCAATTATTACAACAGCTGGACCCGGTTAAACAGGAAATCATCGATTTAAGGTTGCTTGGTTTAACTTATAAAGAAATTGCTGAAATTCTACATATGACCGTCAGGAAGGTGGAATACCATATGAACTCGGCCATTAAATCTTTGCAGGAGGAAGCCCTGAACTTAAAAAATTCGCACCAGGAAATCTACCTGGTTATCAGTAGTTTATTGTTATTGATGCACTCCCCTGTTTTCCAATAAACACTATTTTTAAAAAAATTCCCCTCCCAGGCGTGTGTTTTTGCGGTCACACACCTCTTATATATTAAAACCGCTCCCATTGAACGCCAATATTTTATTCAAACACATTAACGGGGAATGTTCCGCAGAGGAAAAAATCATCGTCGCCGCATGGTTAGATGCCTCCCCCCGCAACCGTGAGATTTATGCCACTTTACGTGCCCGCAAGCAAGCGCTTGAATTTAAGCCCGTGCATGATTGGGAAAAGATGGAACGGATGATGCAAGCGGATTCAGAAATGGCGATCCCGGTCAAGCAGCCTTCCCGCTGGTACAAGTATGCTGCTATCGCTGCCTCATTCCTCGGCATCGCGGCAACGGGTTACTTTGCCTTGAAAGAATTAAATAAACCGCACTTACCGTCTTTCGTCACCGTTTTCACGGATCACAGCAGCAAGAAAACCTTGCACTTGCCGGATGGAAGTACTGTTTGGTTGCAGTACAATACGGTCATCCGCTACGATAGTTCATCGGGCCAATCCGAAAGGAAGGTTTTCTTGGAAGGGGAAGCGTTCTTCGACGTAGTAAAAACATCCGGCGCTGCCTTCTCGGTTCATACCAATGGTATGGACATCAGGGTGTTGGGAACTTCTTTCAACGTGAAAAGTAGGCCGGGACAAACACAAGAAGTATCGGTAGCTACCGGTAAAATCCAGGTACAAACACCGGCTACGCAAATGCATTTATTACCGCAACAACGCGCTAAGGTAAACGGCAACCAAGTTAATGTAGACACCCTCTCTATCGAGGTTATCACCGCGAAAAGAGACAACAAGCTCATCTTCCAAAATGCATCCATGGCTACCATCGCCAAGCAAATCGGGGATTGGTATAATATGAAAGTCGAAATACGCGGAAGTGGTCACGAACCTACGGCATTTACAGGTACAATTTCCGATGATGGGTTGAAGAACGTGTTAGACGGTTTGGGATACCTCGCAGGATTTAATTACGAAATAAAAGATAGCACCATTTATATCCAACCAAAACACTAATTCTACTTATTTAACACTGATACAAATGAAAAAACTCGTTAGTGGAATTTGTAGCTTGTTACTGGCCGCAACAGTAACGGCACAATCGAACTCCCCTATTACCACGTTCAGTAAGAAAGATCTTACGCTCAAAGAGGTCGTGGAAAGTTTACAACGCAAGGAAAAATTATCCGTCATGTATGACAACGCGGTAAATTCCAACGCGCTGGTACACCTTCCTTCCACGAAGCTCTCCCTCGATCAACTCGTCAAAATCTTAGGCCAACAAACCGGCCTAGATGTAAAATTGATCAACAATAATATTTATATCAAGAATAAACCTGCCAATAACGCATCGGTACAACAAGAAAAAATAACCGTGAAAGGTACGGTTTTGTCGAAAGACGATAACAGTCCGATCCCCGGCGCCACGATAGCTGTAAACGGCAAGGTATCCGCGGTTTCAGGCCAAGATGGATCTTTTGCACTCGATGTTCCGAAAGGCGCTACCCTCGAATTTAAATCGATCGGTTTAAGCCCGGTAAAATATGTTGCCAATGCCGGGGCAAACAATATTAAAATAGAAATGTCTACCAATGTCACGCAATTAAACAGCGTGGTGGTTACGGCCCTCGGTATTAAACGGGAAGAAAAGGCGCTAGGCTACGCAGTTACAAAGATGGACAATGAAGATTTTACAAATGCCATCAGTAACAACTGGACAAATAACCTTAGTGGTAAGGTGGCCGGTGTTAATATTCTCAAATCAAACGGTGGCCCCGGTGGTTCTAACAAGATTATATTACGGGGTGAGAATACCTTCGATATGAATAACGAGGCGCTCATCGTAATTGATGGTGTAATTACCAGCGCCAGTAGCGGCCGTATGACCGGTACCGGCAGTGGCTCTTACCTCGATGGCGACTCCCCTACCGATTTCGGAACGAGCCTTAATGATATTAACCCGGAAGATATTGAAAATGTTACGGTGTTGAAGGGTCCCGGTGCCAGTGCATTGTACGGTTCGCGCGGTGCGAATGGAGCGATCATTATCACCACCAAATCGGGTAGCTCCATTCAAAAAGGATTAGGCGTTTCATTTAACTCCAACTCTTCTTTCGAGTCTATCTCCCGTTGGCCGGATTACCAATATGAATACGGGCAGGGAGCAGCGGGTCAAGATAGTTGGTACTCTTACCTTACTACCGCTGACGGTTCCAGTACGAAAAGTACGAGTTCCTCATGGGGACCGAAATTCGATGGTCAGAGTTATTTCCAATACGATCCGCAAACCCGTACCACGGGCGCAGAAAGAACTCCCTGGGTACCCTATACAAACAACCGTAAAGATTTCTTCGAGACGGGGAAAAATTTTACCAATGCACTTTCTATCGAGGGTGGCAATAAAAATACGAATGCCCGCTTATCATTTACCAACTTAAACAATACCTGGATCGTACCTAATACCGGTTATACCAGGAACACGATCGCCATCTCGCTAAACCACAAGGTGACCGAGAAGTTGAAGATTTCTACCAAAGTTAATTATACGAACAAGAAAGCAGACAATTTGCCGTCAACAGGGTACAACAACCAAACCATCATGTACTTTATCCGCGGTTTAGTTCCTAATGCGAATATCGACTGGTTCAGGGATTACTGGGTACCCGGTAAAGAACAATTAGAACAAACAAGACCTTTCAGTAGCTTGCTAGACAACCCGTTTTTACAAGTCTACGAAATGTTGAACACGATGAACCGTCACAGTATCGTGGGAAATGTGTCTGCAAACTATGACTTTACAAAAAACTTAAGCCTGACAGTACGCTCCAGCTTAGACTACTCTTACGATGCCAGGTCACAACGCAGGCCTAAAGGCACACAGAAGTTTGTAGACGGTATGTACCGCACGCAGAATATTTTTAACCAGGAAACTAATATGGATTTCATGTTGCGTTATTCCAAGAGCCTGGTTAAAAATGTAAAGGCTGACATCTCCTTCGGGGGAAGCCGCATGCACAACAAGTACAATAAGGACGAGGTACGTGCCGAAAAATTACGGGTGCCGGGCGAATATAATTTTGCCAATAGCAAGATCAACCTAGAAACCCGTCCATACCATAGCGAATACGCGGTAAATAGCTTGTACGGCTTGATTGCCTTGAGCTATAAGGATTTCCTGTATTTCGATGCGACTTTACGGAATGACTGGACAAGTACCTTGGCCGTTCCTGCCGACTTAAGCCGCACCTCATATTTCTACGATTCCTACAACGTATCCACGATCCTCTCGGAATTATTTGAATTACCGAGAAACATCAATTACCTGAAGTTAAGGGGATCGATCGCAACCGTAGGTAGCGGGGGAACAACCCCTTACTTGACCATGTTCGGCTATGTTCCTCAAACCAATTACAATTCCGGCCTATCCAACCCGACTTACATCGCGAACGAAGACTTGGAGCCATCTAAGACGGTGAGTTATGAAGTAGGTACGGAGATGAAGTTGTTCGGAAGATTTAACCTTGATGTTGCAGTCTACCAAAACAACTCCAAGAACCAGATTATCAGGGCGCCGATTGATCCCTCTTCCGGTTTCAGGGGATCGGTACTGAATGCCGGGGAGATCCGCAACAGGGGCATTGAAATAGCAGCAAGCTACAACGTGTTGAAAAATAAAAAAGGTTTAAACTGGACAACAAACATTACTTACTCCACTAACAAGGGAAAGATCTTGACACTTGCTAAAGGACTGGACACTTACATATTGGGCACGGGGCCAGCTAACCGGGGCCAGATCACCGCTATTCCCGGCGGATACATGGGCGACCTTTACGGTTTAGGTTACGAAAGAGCGCCGGATGGCCAGATCATTTATAATGATTTAGGCTACCCGATCCTCGGTCAAAGTGTGAAATACCTTGGTAATACGAATCCTGATTACAGGTTCGGTTGGGGCAATGAGTTTAAATGGAAGCAATTCCGCTTCAACTTCTTGTTCGATAGCCAGTTTGGCGGCGTAGGATATTCATTAACCCACGCGGTATTGGCAGAAGAAGGGAAGCTGAAGAAAACCATCCCCGGTCGCTATAACGGTATCATCGGGGATGGAGTAGTCATGGATAAGGATGGTAATTACATTCCCAATACGACGATCGCAACCAATATCCAGGCATATTATAACGAGCACTTCAAACGCGATAACGTGGAAGCGAATACTTTCAGCACCGACTTTATCAAGTTAAGGGAAACAAGGATCGATTATACCTTGGATTCCAAATTGGTACGCAGGTTGAAATTGCAGCGTGCTTCCGTGGGAATCTTCGGCCGCGACTTGTTTATGATTACCGATTGGCCAGCTTTCGACCCTGAATTTGGTACACTTTCAGGTGATGATATCAACAAAGGATTTGAAATCGGTCAGTTCCCATCAACGAGAACAATCGGGATAAACCTAACCGTGGGCTTCTAAAAATTGTAACGACATGAAATTATTGAAATACAGCTTTTACATATTAGCAAGTGCAGGCTTATTGCTATCCGCTTGTAGGAAGGATTTCGAAGAAATCAATACCGACCCAAACAAGGCAAGATACGCCAACCCTGAAACACTGATCGGCCCATCGCTGATCAGGATGGTACAGGTCAATCAAAATCGTTGCCTTAGGATCAACAACGAGTTGATGCAAGTACACGTAACCACGATCAACTCCGACGAGATACACCGTTACGTAATCCGCCCCGCTGAATCAGACTATCTCTGGAATAACTGGTATCCCGAAAGGACAGACTTTTTGGATATTTACAGGGGCGGCGTTAAGTTAGACAGTAACAGCACCTACATGGGCATTGGCTTAATCCTTGATGCATGGAACATTTCCTTGTTGACGGATATGTTTGGCGATGTACCGTATTCAGAGGCGAATATGGGTAGGTATGAAGATATATATCAACCCAAATTCGACAAACAGGAAGATATTTATATGGATGTCTTCAAGAAATTGGAAGCAGCAAATACTTTACTGGCTAAAGGAGTTACCGTAGCTGAAGGAGATGCGACATTAGACTACCTATACCATACTGACCCAGCACTATGGCGTAAATTTGGTAATAGTTTGTACTTGCGCCTTTTATTGCGCGTATCCGGGAAAGCGGAAGCCAACGCACCAGCCAAGATGCAGGAGATCGTTGCCAACCCTAGCCAATATCCATTATTTGCCAATAACGATGAATCCGCTATTTTAAGGTTCACAACTACCCCACCCTTCGTATCGGCATTTAACACTTACCGCGATTACGATTTTAATGGGGACAACGGTTTATCAACCTTCTTTATCAATAATTTAAAAGAATGGGATGACCCGAGGATCAATAAATGGGCATCCAAAGTAAGTGGAACATTCGAGGGAATCAGTTCCGGTTACGCCGTGGGCGATGTACCGGAAAGACAATCCTATTACTTGGCCGCATTAAAAAACGAACCCTTGCTGGGCAACATCTTGAATTATCCGGAGTTACAATTCATCTTGGCCGAAGCAGCCTTGAAAGGTTATATCAGCGGCAGTGCGCAAAGTTTCTATGAAGAAGGGGTAAAAGCAGCCTTAAACCTCTGGGGATATGAAATGCCGGATAATTACCTAAGCCGCGAAGGCATTAAATGGAATGAAAGTGACATGGAATTTGACAAGATGGAGAAAATCCATTTGCAGAAATATTATACCATGTTCTTTACAGACTTCCAGCAATGGTACGAATACCGCAGAACAGGGCATCCAGTGCTTCCAAAAGGACCCGGTTTGAGAAACGATGGTAAAATGCCGAGCCGCTTAAATTACCCGGTTATGGTTCAGACACTCAATGCTACCAATTACAAAAATGCAGTTGAGCAGATGGGTCCAGATGATATCAATACCAAGGTATGGTGGAATAAATAATGTTATAACATCCTAAAGAAATTCACTTATGAATAAAAAATTTTGGTTGATCACCGCCATTTCGGCTTGCATTGGCTTAGCTGCCTGCATGAAGGAATACGACAACCCCGCTATCGGGCAACCCAGCCCTTATATCTCTATAGAAGTGCTGCGCCAACAATATAAAGGAAATGACCTCATCTTAACGGAAGCCGCGATGATCGGGGCGAAAACAATCCGCGGGGTCGTAATTTCCGATACTGCGGGACATAATTTTCCCGCTGGCGTATTCGTAGTGCAAGATGATAGTAAAGGAAAGATGCGGGGTATTACCCTCGTTCAAGAAAATAATAGTCCCGTTAACGTGTCTATCGGTGATTCAGTGATCGTAAACATTGTAAACACCCGGATGGTAAACAACCGCGGATCGTTACAAATCGTCGGTGTAAAACCTGGCAATATCAACAAATTATCAGGAGGAGCCGAAGTGAAAGTTAGTAGCATTACCCTTTCGCAATTGGGCGCAGATTTCGACAATTTTGAAAGCACCTTGGTGCAGTTCAATGCAGACATCTTCCCGGAAGCAGCCCCCGGCACTAAATACTCCGGTGTAAACGGCTTGAGTGATGGACTGGATTCCACGATCTCCTTATTGACACTTAACACGGCGAAGTTTGCCAATAACAGCGTTCCGGTCAGTGCCACCTTCAAAGGGATTCCAACAATTCAAAACGAATCCGGCACACAACGCGATAGCACCGCTGCGAAGTATATCGTGATGCGTACTATCCAGGATGTACAATTTGCCAGCGGAAAACTGTACAATACTTTCCCTGAAGATTTCGAATCACCCAACGCTTCCGAAAAAGGTAGCTATGCATCCAAGGCGATTGATCTTAAGACCGGGAACTGGACACTTAACCAAGCCATCCTCGGTACAACGAAAGACCGCGACCGCTTTAATCCTGCCGGCAAGCAATGTATCCGTATGCAGCAGAACTTAAGCTATAACACCTTCGTGCAAATGAACTTTGATTTGCCAAACGGCGCTTCCAAGGTGACTTTATCATATGGATCTTATTACAACGATGCCAGTAGTTCCTGGGTGTTGGAAGCCTCTACCGACGGTGGTACAACTTGGACAGCTGTTAGTGATACCATCAGCAATGCATCTTCCCAAGCAAAAGTGGCCACCATCATGCTGGATATTCAAGTACCCGTGCGTTTCCGCGTAACGAAAATCGGTTTAGGCCCCACGAACGGCACCACGATTCTTAATGGTCGCTTGAGTATCGAAGATATAGCCATCTACGAGAGAATCCCCGGATAAATAATATTGGTTAACAAGGCGGGGAATAAATTTATTCCCCGCTTTTTTTATGCCTTAGGGCAAATGAATTCAATGGAAAGTAGATCATCCATAAAGAACTTAGGGCTATTATCAGCTGCAAGCAGCGCAGCGTTCGGGATAGCCACTGAAAACGGTATCGCTAAATTGTACGTTTAAATTGAGGCAAACTGCTAGTATCTTGCAAGAGAGAAAAATAACCGGGGTTCGTCCCGGTTATTTAATTTAAAGTTGTATGGCTTTTTTGTCAACCCCAGTAAACTATTTACAGGTACTGATTGACTTGGGATGTATTATATTTTAGGGGCAATGTATTTACTCATTTCTTCATCGATACCTTTACGCAGCTCCATCAGGCGGATAGCGTAATCTTCCATGGCCTTTTCTTCTTCCGTTTCCGGTGTCCACTTAGGTACGTTTACCGGTTTTCCATCTTCATCTACCGCCACGAATACGATTACGCAATGCGTTGTTTTATGTTGGTCGGTACGTTGCGGTTTACCGGCATACACATCAATTGCAACGTGCATGCTGGTTTTCCCCGTATAGATGATCTTTGCTTTTATTTCGATCAGGTCCCCGATGGCAATAGGTTTATAAAACCTGATTCCGCCCACATAGATCGTGACGCAATATTGCCCGCTCCAATTTACGGCAGCCACGTATCCTGCCTGGTCAATCCACTTCATCACGGCGCCACCGTGCACTTTCCCGCCAAAATTGACATGTACCGGTTCTGCTAAAAACCTCAGGTTCGATCCGGGATTTCTTTTCATTTGGGTTTGTTGTTCCATATTGAATAGTCTCAAAATTGATCATGATAATTAACAGGCCATCACCCTAATAATCCTGCCTTCGTATGGTAGTCGATGATTTCAATCGGGCTTCTTTCGATCTCGTAAGATGCATAGGTTTGTTGAATCTCGTCCAAAAGCTCCAGCACGGCATCAACTTCATCCAGCCTTACCAATTTAGCACGGTAATCTTTAATATTAGGTAACCCCTTGAGGTAATTCGCGTAGCGGCCTCTCATCTCGTTGATACCTACACGTTGGCTTTGCCAATTTACAGCCCTCAACAAGTGCTCTCTACATACCGCTATCCTTTCAGCCACGGTCGGCGGTGGCAGTATTTCACCGGTATTTAAGTAATGTTTAATCTCCCTGAAGATCCAAGGATAACCGATAGCTGCCCTACCGATCATAATTCCATCCACCCCGTAGCGATTTTTGTATTCCAATGCCATCTGCGGGCTATTGATATCACCATTACCAAATATAGGAATCTTGATCCGGGGATTTTCTTTAACTTTTGCGATCAACGACCAGTCGGCAGTACCCTTATAAAGCTGGCTGCGGGTTCTACCATGAATAGTCAAAGCCTGGATACCTGCATCCTGCAACCTTTCGGCTACTTCTTCAATATTTTTCGAACTATCATCCCAACCCAAACGCGTTTTGACGGTAACAGGTAAACTGGTAGCTTTCACGCAAGCTGCCGTCAACCTAACCATCAGGTCAACGTCTTTCAATACTCCTGCTCCGGCGCCGGCGCAAGCTACTTTCTTCACCGGGCAGCCAAAATTGATATCCAGCAGATCCGGATTCGTTACTTCAACTATTTGCGCTGCCATGGAAAGACTATCTTCGTCGCCACCAAAAATCTGTATACCTACAGGTCTTTCGTATTCGAAAATATCCAGTTTCTTCCTGCACTGAATCGCGTTTCGGATCAAGCCTTCACTCGAAATAAACTCGGTATACATCAAGTCCGCTCCATTCGATTTACATAAAGCACGGAACGGGGGATCGCTCACATCTTCCATTGGCGCTAACAATAGCGGGAAGCCAGGTAGTTCTATCGGGCCAATTTTAACCAATTGCAAAATTTTAAGGCACAAAATTAAGTATTCCAAGCTCAATTCATCTTCATAATCCTGTAAAAGTTGATATTTAAGCCAACGGAAATCGGGAGAAGAGGGAGTACAAACATTTCACTAAAATATATATTACAATATCATACATATATTTACTTTAAAACATACAATAGCTGTTTAGAATTATTCTTGACAGGCAACAGCAACGATATATCCTCAAAGCTCCTTACCTTTGCCCGCTCATCACAAAACGAAAGTAGAAAATGCGACAGAACCGGATTGCATTGAAGAATGGATTCCTAACATTAGCTTTAGCTTTACCTATGGGATTATCCGCACAAGAGATGAACAAACAACTCGATCCCGTTACCGTGACGGCCACCATTCAACCCGTATCCAGCTCAAGAACGGGGAGAAATCTTACAATTATCAAAGGCTCGGATATTGCATCATTGCCGGTACATTCATTAGATGAATTGTTGCGCTATGTTCCGGGGCTGGAAGTACAAGCACGTGGGCCAATGGGTGCGCAAAGCGATTTTGTAGTGCGCGGCGGAACATTCCAGCAAGTGCTGGTAATCATAGATGGATTAAGGGTTAATGACCCCAATACGGGCCATTTTAGCAGTTATATCCCGGTTACTCCCGGGGAGATTGATCGTATTGAAATTTTAAAAGGAGCTTCTTCAGCCATATACGGCTCGGAAGCGGTAGGCGGCGTAATTCACATTATAACGAAAACCTTCCATGCTAATAACCAGTCCAGCCAAGATTACGATGCAAGCGTAACGGGTGGCGCGTACGGCTTGTGGAACGCTTCCGGCAATGCCTTTATTAACACCGGCAAAACTGCAATCAGTGCAGGCGTATTGAGTAACAATACCAATGGCCAGTCGCTGAGAGGCATAGACGGGTTTGTTCATGCCAACACGATCTCGCTCGCAGCTAGCCAGCAGCTCGGTGGAAAATGGCGTTTATCAGCAAGATCCAGTTATGATACACGCAATTTTGCAGCGCAGGGATTTTATACTACCTATGCCTCCGACACGGCATCAGAAAATGTAAATACCTGGTGGAATCAATTGCAGTTGGATTACCAACAAGAAAAAGAACACCTATCGATCCGGCTGGGATATAAATCCGTTGACGATACTTACAAGTACAATCCTTCCAGCGTCGCTAACAGCAGCAACAGCCAATTATGGCAGCTGCTAACGACATATGAAAGGTCTATCGGTAAAAAAGGGAGTATCGTTACCGGCGTGCAAGGGCAAAGCAAGAGTATTTCTTCCAATGACCGGGGAGATCATGATCTTCAACAAGGAGCAGTATTCTTCGGTTACCAGCAAGGCATCGGGGATGGGTTTACATTAAATCCCGCCTTGAGGTTAGATTGGAACGAGGGAAGCGGAACCGAATTGGTACCGCAAATGAACTTATCTTACCGCCATGCTTGGTACCAATTAAGAGCGAGTGCAGGCAAAACGATCAGGGATGCCGATTTCACTGAGCGGTATAATAACTATAACAAGGCTTACGTAAGCAGCGGCCGCCTGGGGAACCCGGATTTAAGCCCGGAACATTCCTGGAGTTACGAAGCAGGCGCAGATATCTATATAGGAAATCACTTCCGCTTGGCTACAACCGTATTCCGCCGCGAACAAGATGATGTGATAGATTGGGCGGATACACCCTTCGATGCGTTACCAAGAAAAGAGAATCTTAACCCGGCAGGCTCTTTTGCTTTGGCAAAAAATATCTCCGAAGTAAATACAACTGGCTGGGAAGCTGATGTATACTACCACAGGAAGATGCCAAGGGGCTACCTATTTTCTATGAATGCCGGTTTTGTGTGGATGGATACGCAAAGTAGCGATGGAAACACATCTTTTTATATCAGCAGCCACGCGAAATTACTCACGAATTTCAGCTTACAGCTGGGCGCACCGCGTTGGGAAATTGCATTGAACGGTTTATACAAAATCCGCAATGCTCAAAGCAATGATGCGATCAAGGCTTATGTTAATAAATCTTATTTCGTAATGAATGGCAAAGCATCTTACCATCTTATAAAAGATAGGTGTTCGGTATTTTTACAAGTAGATAACATATTTGACCGTAACTATCAAGATTTGCTCGCCGCACAGATGCCCGGACGATGGATTATGGGTGGCGCTCAATTTCACTTACATAAGAATTAAAAATAAAAGCGATCATCCATCCACTCAAAAATAGTAGATGGATGATCTTTCCATCCGTATATTCAACTAGACTTTTTAACCTTGGCAATCGGTCCAAATTTCCTGCTGGCTTCCAGCTCCTGGATAAACGGCAAGTCATTTTGGATGTACAAACGGGTCAATTGTTCAAAATAATTATCTAATTGAAAAAATTGAGAAGTCCTGGCGGAACCGATGAGCTTTGTTAACCTCTTGTAATACCTCATTTGAATAGCGCCGTATTCCTTTTCATTAGCCCATAGATGGCGGGTTATATTGTATAACTTTTCTTCTTCCAACGATGTAAACTTCTCGTTATAAGTCCTCAACAAAACATCTCTTTCTTGCTTCCAAGGAAGCTTCTCGGTTTCGTACTCCATAAATTCGTCTAAAAATTTCATCTGTTCTCCCGGTGTAATGTCCAGGTACTCGCAAAAGAGTAATTCCCTTGTTTTACCGAAGATTTTATAGATAACATCCGGTTCATAAACAGGTTTCGCTACCGTGTTAGCGTCGATATTTCCGGGAGATGCATCTTGGGCGACGGCAGGGAGCACAAACAAACAGGCTACCATCGTACAACAGCCATAAATAAAAGATTTCATACGCTGCGGTTTAATTTGGTGTAACATAACATTTACTTACAGCTACTTGGTTTCCTTACAAGTACTGTATCACGGGTTCTAATTCCATGTAGATCCAAATGGTGAGCCTTTTATAGAGATAGTTATATCCTAAGATTACTTTGCATACTTTCCAAACAATTTACATACTACATCCAGTGTATCATTCTCAAAACAGGTTCGGGCTCTACCGGTACATCATGTTTGATTGTTAACAAAAACGGGAACCAGGGTAATTTTAACCTTGGCTTAACCTATAAAATCAAAAACGTATAGTTTAGGAAAATGTTTTGTAAATACTGATATTCTTCTGAAAAACAGTATAATTAACAAAACTTTAGAGCCATTGCGTGACTTGCAAATTCCCCTTGGTAAGATAAACTGCAGGGTGGGATCACCCCGCAGTGTTATTCGCCTATAGATTACACGCCTATAGCATAGTAATTTCAAGTATGCTTACAAATAATGCTACTACATTAATCGATCCTTTTACCATGTAACACATGGTAAAAGAAATAATTTACAAATCAATAATTTGATCAAGATTCGGGAATTGGAAATGGTTCCATTTATGAATTTAACGGGCTATATTATAGTCAACAGACATCGTCAGAAATTGTTTAGTTTGAATACTTTAGCGAGTTAAGAAAATTGACAACACAACTTATTCCCCATTCTAACGTTAATTACAAGGAAGCTTGACTTTATATACCCATTGAGAGTAAAGTCTTGCCCGTCTTGCAGGGAAATCTCTACTTGATCTACGCCTTCACGAACCATATCCGGTGAGAAACACCCTGTAATGAATCGGCTAAAAACAGCAGGGGCACTACGTTACAGCCTTTGCTGTTTTTTTAATTACCCATGTAACCTCCAAGCGGTATAATATATTCTTTGTATGTAATCAATTTCATAGATTTCCCCTATTACATATATTAAAGACCTGATAAAAAAATATTTTATTACATGATTACCTATTTTTGTCACTAAATTTACCTGCTGACTTTAACTGTATGAACTACACTTTCAAAACGATAACAGCCGGGGACGATGCCGTACTTGCCAAGCTGGTTAGGCAGGTATTAACAGAATTTGGAATCAATAGGCCCGGCACTGCGTATACTGATCCTACGACAGATCACCTATCACGTTTATATACAGGCGCAAGGGCGCAATACTGGGTTGTGACAGTTGATGAAAAGATCGTAGGTGGCGCCGGCATACGGCAATTGGAAGGCTCAAACGAAGATGTATGCGAATTACAAAGAGTATTTTTATTGCCAGGTTACCGGGGGAAAGGGATTGCTAAAAACCTTATTATAAAAGCGCTACAATTTGCCAAGGATATTGGATTTAAGGAATGCTACCTTGAAACGACTCCCGAGTTATCCCAAGCGATCGGTTTATACCTGAAATTGGGATTTTACCACTTGGATCAAGCGATGGGAAATACCGGTCATTTTACTTGCACCACGTATATGTTGAAGGATTTGTTGAAGGATTAATTGATTAAACCTGAACCAGGGTTACCCTCCTACCATCGGGATCTAAAACGATCGCGGAATACCCCAGGGGTGTACTGGTTGGATGTTGCACGATAGATATGCCACGGCTTGTGAGCTGTTTAACAACCTGGTCTAGATCCTTAATTCCAAACTCCAAGGTAACCGTATTTCCGTTGCTTTGCCCGCTTTTATGTAGTGGCCGTATCTCCAACTTCGGCAATGACTTGCTAGCATAATACATAATTCCATTGTAAGCCTGCAAACATTCAAAACGAAAACCCAACTGGGTATAAAAGGTAGTTAAAGCATGCAATTGAAGGGTATGTACTACAATCGCTCTAAATTGACTCATACTTATTGAAAGCGGTTAGCCACCAGGGAATATTGTGATAGATCTTTTTCGGGGTAAGCTCCCTCGTTAGCAATTATTTCGAGCATCTCGATTACGCCATCCGCGAGAAATAAAGTTGCGCTTGCACCATTGGGCAAGTCATCAGAAAGGATAGTCACACCATCGATAATTTCGGTTTCCACCGGAAAATGTGCTGCTTCATCCCCGTGTTCAAAATAAACGAATAGCCCTACACCGGTATATTCGGTGCTGGCCACATCCAGGTAAGGCATTTGCTGTTGTAACTGGGTGCACTCACTACTTTCTTCCATCAGCAAAGAAACGATCTCCTTTATGAACTTTGATTCTAACATGTAATCTTCATTAGTTTTGAGCGGTAGCTAATGTAATTAGGTACAGAAGTGGATAATACAACTCTTATAGCAGGCTTTTCCATGGTTATAGCATAGGTAATTCAAGCTGCAAAATACAACGTGGATTTTAGTCCTGCAAATAAAAAAAGGGAGCGCCTACAAAGTATACCCGGTAAATCCGGCTAAAAAATACTTTTGAGAGTCCTCCCTGTAAATTAATTACGTTTATAGCATGCGATCATCCTAAAATCATCCCGGCACCTTGTGGTAGATAATCGTATCAGATGCAATCCTTGGCAATGCAGCATCGCCCGTATCTATTTTCAATGCGGGCAGCATGGTTTTCAAAGCGGTAACCTTTTCTGCCGGTACGCCCGATCCAAACAGGTATAATTGCTGTAATGATTTATTGTTTTTAAGTCCTGCTAAGTCCGGTTCTATTAAGGTATTCCCCGATAAATTCAAGTATTTCAGTTGCTTGCAGGATGACAAAGCCGCCAGTTTCCCACCGGAGATCTTTGTTTGTTTTACGTTTAGCCTTGTCAGGTAATGCAACTCCGATAATTGCTGTAATGCTTCATCATCTATCGCTGTGCCCGACAAATCCAACCAAATTAACTGTGATTTCAACGGCAATAATAGTTTCATATCTTCATTACTAAAACTGCCGGCATTCATACAGGTTATTGATAAATAATTACTCTCTTCACTCACCGGTAATACTTTCACCCCCTTTTCTATCAAGGCGCGTATAGCATTTTTATCGCCGGCGCTTACAGTTTCCCCGGGAACAAATTCATTTTGCATTCCATCACCAGACCCTTGCATGCCTTCCAGCACCGCAATAACGACGGGGGATTTAGGAATGTCTTTTACCTTTTTATCGGCAGGCGCCCCCTGGGCAATCCACCATTCCAGCAAGGCCAGTTCATGGGGACTCACTCCCGGTTTCCCCTTGGGAGGCATCCGGTGTTCATCGTTTTCCGGAAGCAATAGCCGCCTGAAAAGTTCACTGGATGCGGGCATACTATCTTTTAGTACAGGGCCATGCTCTCCTCCTTTACGAATTAGGGCAATGGTCTCTAAACGTAAGCCCCCTTTCAGTTTCTGTTCATTATGGCAACCGTAGCATTTGCTCGCCAATACAGGTTGAACAAGATCTTCATATAATTTTGCTTCGGAAATATCTGTGTAACTTACCGTAACGTTTTTTTCATCAGAACCGCCCACCAACCTACGTAACCCGCCAGGCATGGCTTCTGAAAGATAAGCATCTCCATGGGTGAGACTACCTCCGTAATGCCCTGTAATACCCAGCAACAAGGCAATTATTACCAGCCCGGGAAGCTGCCAATTTTTAAATTTATCTTCCTTCCGATAAAAAATATACAGGACTAAGCTGCATACTGCTACCGTGATTCCTAGGTATTGGTGTGTAGTTAAAATACCTTCTTCATAGCCACCGTCTAGCGATAACAGGTAACCGGTTATGCAACTGGAAACCGCGGAAATGAATCCCAACAGCAAGATAATGGGGATTGACGAGCGTAATTTTCCCCATTGCTCCTTACGCGCCAATAGCGCCAACACCATCGCCAACAATAAAATGCCAATTGGAAGGTGCACCAACAAGGGATGCGACCTGCCAAGAAATTCTCCCCAGCTGCCCTGGTCTATTTGTAAGTTCATTTGTTACCGTATCTTTTTTTGAGCTGTTGCAACATGTAAACATTTATATCCCACTGGTCTGCCAGGGGTTGACGGGTATAAGGCAAGGTAGGCAAATAGTCGGCAGGTCCGAACTCTGTTAAGAAAGTAAGTCGCTTCCCTGCTGCACGGTGCTGTGCTACCACATTGTCCCACCAACTAAAATGTGCCTTTACCGCATGTTCCCATTCAGGCGCCCTCGGATCATTGACTTGCGGTCCCTCGGGATGACCGACCCGGGCATGTATATGGGAGGTTCTGCTCAATGCTTTTTCTACGGTAGCAGTTTGATCCCCCAATAAACTTTCGGCAACATTGCACCAATGAGAAATATCCAGTGTAAGCCTCAGGGCCGGTTTGGCAGCGATAAACTGTTGCGCGATATGCGCAGCGAACAGCATTCTTGAACGATGAGTTTCATGGTATATGGGCACCCCGCTTTGCTTACCGATTTGTAGGCTGGTATCAATTAGCTTACAATTTTGCTCAAAAGTGAAATAATCTCTACCGCTATGGCAATTAATGTATAGCGGTTTTATTTCCCTGGCACCGGCGGCAGCCTGCAACATGGAAGTGAACTGTTGTTGATGTTTTTCAAAGTTGCTATCGTAACCAGCTGCCAGGTATCCAACTGCGAGGTTGTTTTCTTTCAGCGCGGCAAACAATTCTTTTTGTGCGGCTTCTTCCCTGGGCCACCAGATTTCAATGCCATCATAACCGGCATCTTTGGCCGCTTTACAAAATGATGCTATCGACCCGTTAAATCCCCAATTGGTAGCGAGTACTACCAGTTCATAACCACTTCGCAATGGCGCCGCATTTGCATCGAAGGAAGGGAGCGAAGGCAAGCATAAAGCTGCCCCTAACGTGGCTGATTGTTTCAAAAAATTTCTTCTAGGATTTGTCATGTATGCTTAGCTTAATATAGGAGTTATTACTTTTCCACTGGTGTCCGTGAGCCTGAAAGGACGGCCCTGGAACTGGTAGGTTAGCTTTTCGTGGTCAAAGCCTAACTGTTGTAATATGGTGGCATGTATATCATTAATTGCTACTTTGCCTTTAATTGCAGAATATCCGATTTCATCGGTTTCCCCGTAGCTGTAGCCTTTTTTGATTCCGGCACCGGCCATCCACATGGTAAATGCTTCTACGTGATGATCGCGCCCAAGGAATGGCATGTCTTTCCCATCCCTATTTTCCTGCATCGGCGTTCTTCCAAATTCACCACCCCATACTACCAGTGTTTCATCCAGCAATCCCCTTTGCTTAAGATCTTGTAACAGCGCTGCAATCGGGCGGTCTATCTCCCTGCATTTATTCCTGAATCCATAGTCAATAGCCAGGTTTTCATCGGTACCGTGACTATCCCATCCCCAATCGTACAACTGCACGAACCTCACTCCTTTCTCTACTAGTTTTCTTGCCAGCAAGCAATTATTAGCAAAAGATTCTTTACCAGGCTGTGTACCGTAAAGTTCATGTATATAGGCAGGTTCTTTATTGATATCCATTACATCGGGAACGGAGATCTGCATCTTGTATGCCAATTCATATTGCGAGATCCGGGCTAAGGTTTCAGGATCTCCAAATGATTCATATTCTTGCTTGTTAATCTCATTTATCGCTTCAATGGAAGCTTTGCGTACATCCCTACTTACGCCTTCCGGATCTGATATATACAATACGGGATCTCCCTGGGTCCTACACTGTACGCCTTGGTATACGGAAGGCAGAAATCCACTCCCCCAAACGCTCTTACCTGCATCCGGCGTCTTACCTCCGGAGGTCAAAACCACGAACCCGGGAAGATTACTGTTTTCTGTTCCTAACCCGTAGGTCACCCAGGAACCGATACTTGGCCGGCCTAATCTTGCACTTCCTGTTTGCATTAATAGTTGTGCTGGGCCATGATTAAACTGGTCGGTCTGCACGGCTTTCAGGAAGCTTACATCATCTGCCATCGAGGCAAAATGCGGCAGATGATCCGATACCCAGGCACCTGATTGCCCGCGCTGTTTAAATTCGGCCTGTGGCCCCAGCATCTTTGGAACCCCGCGGATGAATGCGAATGTTTTTCCTTCCAGGAAAGACTGCGGGCAAAGCTGGTTATGTAGTTTTTGCAATTCGGGTTTGTAGTCAAACAATTCCAACTGTGAAGGGGCTCCTGCCATGTGCAGGTAGATCACGCTCTTTGCCCTTGCCGGGAAATGCGGTATCCGCGGGGCCATTGGATCCGTGATTTGCGCTATGTTGCTCACAGCGCTGTTTCCACAACCTGCCAAGAAAGTACCCATGGCAGCAGCGCCTAAACCCGTTACACAGTCGAGCAAGAAATGTCTTCTTGTAATATATTTCAGTTGTTCCCCGCTCGCCTCCTTCAGTAGTTTATCATAACTTTTCATATCGTGTGGTTTAGGATTTAGTAAGGAATTCATCAAGATTCATAATTGCATTGGCAACAATTGTCAACGCCGCCAGCTCTGCATCTTGGTTGCTGGAAGTTTTTTGTTTCAGTAATGCGTTTACATTTCCGGGATTATCGCGATAGCTACTTAAAGCGGTGTTGTACAAGCGCTTCAGCACAATCAGTTCCCCTGTAGAAAGCGGCCCGTATAAAGCCCTTTTGTATCCCCATTTAATAGCTGCCTCAACATCTTTTTTGCCTTGTTGCTGCATCTGCTTAGCTAATGCTAATGCAGTTTCCATATATACCGGATCATTAAGAGTTACTAATGCCTGGAGAGGGGTATTGGTACGGATCCGGCGTTGCAAACATATTTCCCTGCTGCTACCATCGAAAGTAATGGTAGAAGGGTAAGGGCTCGTACGTTTGTGGTAAGTATAGACAGCACGCCTGTATTGGTTACCATTTGTAGCGGTATTCCAGGTACTACCACTCCATACGGTTTGCCAAATATTCGCAGGCTGATACGGCATTACACTTGGCCCATGCAGTGTTTCGTTTAATAAACCGCTCACGGCTAATGCCTGGTCCCTGATTTCTTCGGCTGTCAGCCTGAAACGCGGTCCCCTGGCCAGGAAGCGGTTGGCGGGATCTTTCTCGATTAGCTCCGGTGAAGCCTTGGAATCGCGCCTATAAGCTGCCGACATTACCAGTTCTTTCAGCAATGCTTTCAATTTCCATTGATAAGTATACATGAATTTATATGCCAGGTGATCGAGCAGTTCGGGATGCGAAGGCAGGAACCCCTGGGTACCAAAATCTTCAAGCGTTTCAACGATTCCTATACCGAATAACTGTTCCCAGCAACGGTTAACCATCACCCTTGCTGTCAGCGGATTTTTTTTATCCGTCAACCACCCTGCTAATCCAAGCCTGTTCCGCGGTGCCCCGGCGGGGAAGGGATTTAGGGAATGCGGCACATCGGGTGTTACGCTATCCCCTTTCACGAGCCAGTTTCCCCTTTCAAATATCCGGGTTGTTCTATGCAGCTCCGGTGAGTTTTCTACCATCACTGGAATATCTTCCGGGTTCTTGTTTATCAACGTTGCGAAAGTGTTTTTAATCTGCTCGTAGCCCGGCTGACCTTTACCGGGCAAGTCCCCACGGAATGCAAACCATTCTATACTACAAACTGGGTCTTGCGGCGAAATACTATTGTTGCGGAAAATAAAGTACAAATCATGGATACCCTTTACAGCTGGAATAGGAATGCCAACAGCCTGCCGGCCATTTGTAGGCGCTATGGCATAGTTGATAATAGCAGGGCCATTTAAACTATCCAGTTTTACAATCATGGTACCGCCTTTGGCACTTGTCCAATAATTCATCCACATGGTGGTGGCGCCTTCCAGGTGCTGCTTGGGTAGCCTGGCGCTTCCATTATTCCTGATACCTGCATATTTAGTATCCAAGAGGGCGCCATTGATATACTGATCGAAGGTATGTGCGTGGATCTTAGGTTCCAGCACCTTGATAAATTCTTTTACATTCCCGGATTGTGCCGGGGTGCCATATTTAGCAACCCAGTCGCTGATCTTTTTAGCTTCCGCGAGACCAACACTATCGTACAACCTTAGTTTCGGATGCTCCATATGGGTATCTTCATCCCTGGTATCGTTCAGGAAAGCCATCAGTTTATAATAATCTTCAAACCTGATTGGATCGTACGGATGGCTATGACATTGCACACAACTTATCGTCATTCCCTGGAATACTTCCATGGTAGTATTTACCCTGTCTATTACCGCAGCCGTCCTGAACTCTTCGTCTTGCGTCCCCCCTTCATCATTCGTCATCGTGTTTCGATGGAACGCGGTGGCAATCAACTGTGCGTTTGTAGGGTTTGGCAACAGATCTCCTGCCAACTGGTTTATCGTGAAGCTATCATAAGGCATATCAATATTAAAGGCATCAATTACCCAATCACGGTACCTCCAAACATTTCTGCCGTCATCGCGTTCATAGCCCTTAGTATCAGAATACCTGGCGAGGTCCAGCCACATAGACGCCCAATGTTCGCCATAATGAGGAGATTGCAGCAAGGAATCTACCAATTTTTCATAAGCTCCGGGATCATTGCTTGCAACGAAGCTTGCAGCTGCCGCCGGAGATGGAGGAAGACCGGTCAAATCGAAGCTAACACGGCGGATTAGGGTCATCTTATCAGCTTCCGGTCCCGGGTTGAGCCCTTCTTTTTCCAACCGTGCTTGTATAAAAAGATCGATTTCGTTTCCATTTTCAACGGTTACCCTGGGGATGGGAACATTTTTGGGCGGGATATAAGCCCAGTGTTCTCCCCATTCTGCGCCTTCTTTTACCCAGCGGGTGAGCAGCTCTATTTCGGCTTTGCTGAGCCCCGGGCCTTTTTGGGGCATCCTTTCTTTAGGATCTTTACAGGTAAGCCTGCGAATAAATTCGCTTTTTTCCGGGTGCCCGGGAATAATAGCCGGCTTACCGGATTTAGTTTTACCGAGGGCTTCTTCTTTAAATAATACACTGAAACCACCGCTTTGCTTCACCCCACCATGACAACTTATACAATGCTTATTGAGCAATGGTTTTACTTCGGTACTAAAATTTACTTTTTTCCTTGACTGGCATGCAAAAAACAGGCTGCCCAAGCCGATGGCTGTAAGGAGGAGCACAGTTATCCTTAAAGTGGAATAATACGACATCTGCATAAGATTGATCTCATAAAGTTACTATGGGCAATAGAATAGCTTGCTAGATCATCTGCGGAAAATGATGGATTATTTTACGGGTTAATTTTCTTTTCCCTGTACTGGTTTGGCGAAACTCCCATTACTTTCGTAAACATTCTCGTAAAGTAATAAGGATCTGAAATACCCAGCTGCATTGCTATTTCCTTGATGCGTAATGTTGTAAACAATAAGTATTGGCAAGCCTGCTGCACTTTTAAATGATTGAAATACTCTACCGGGGAATAGCCGGTGCCATTTTTAAATAAATAGGAAAAATGCGACTGTGAAAGGTTCACGGCTGCTGCCATATTTTGCAAACTTAGCAACTGGTCTAAATGTTTGTGCATGTAGTCAATAGCAAGATCTACTACATCTACCGTGGTGGCTTTACCAACAACAGGAAGCTGGTCGGGATATAAGCAGGAAGAAAGGAAGCTCCAAAAATTCATATTGGCAAAAGACAAATGTTCTTGCCTATAACCTCTTTCAAGCTGCCGGTAAATATGATCAAACAATTGTACCCTTTCCGTTGCGAAAGGCAGAAATGTTTTAGGTCCTTTCCAGGTTTTGACGGCCGTTTTTAATAAACCATCGGAGCTTTTACCGAGAAAATGCGCCCAGTAAATAGTCCATGGTTCCTCTTCATCGGCTGCATATTCGTGGTATTCATTCCTGGGTAGGAGGAAACAATCCCCGGCTTCTACCGGGTAAGTTTTTTTCTTAATAGTGATAGACCCTTTTCCATCTTGGCAATAGATCAGGATATGTTCGCCAGCCCCCTTTTCTCTTTTCCGGTGGTGGAATTTAGCCTTAGGATAATAGCCGATATCAGTTATATATAAATGTTGGGTGGTAGCCTGGCGGGCACAGAGCTGCTGTATATTACGTGGTAATACAATTGCCCGCTGCCCTTTAAATCCATCTTTTTTTCTTCCTGTCATGGTTGAAATGGTACTATTGTAACTGTTGGCCATTCTTCCCTTGGCTCCCCGTAGCGTTTCTGGTTACAATATAATTAAATTGGGATTTATTATAGACTTGATTTTAGGATTCCGGGTTAATACCGCTGCGTATTAATTTCCCGGCATTATGCAAGATGATATAGATGTTCTTATCACATTTCCAACTATACGAAAGATGCATAGCTCCATATCGCTGTCTTACTTGTAAACGATTCTTCTCTTACGATTAATAAATTAAATCATTATTGTCCGACTAAATTTTCAATGAAAAAATTATTATCGCCTCAAAAGTTCGATTCAATGTTCATCTGCTCGTTTCTTGTACTTTTTTGCTTGCCCAAAAAGGGCACAAATTGGCCATCACGGCCGCCAATTTGATCGCGCGATCCAGCTTTTGTACTACTGTATCGCCCAGCTACCGTTCGCTATTAAAAGTGCGAAGTTCCACGGTTTTGTTGGCGGGGTTGAATAGATTAGCATTCGATTATGTCCTTGACCAGGTAAGGAGTTCAAGTAAATTTAATGCAATTTTATTCGGACAACAATGAAATTAAATGATTTTTGCTATGTAGATGTTCCATCGCGATTCAAACCCGGTTAACCGGCATAAAGATGCGTCATATTCATTTGCTTAAAATGAAATTTTACATTCGCATTCTTCAAAAATAAAGAGCGCCTCAAAATAATTAAGGCGCTCTCTTCTCGTTATTTGAATGGGTTAGTAAGTAGTTCCGAAATGAATTATAGAAATTTTCTTCTACTCATTTTGTATTACAAATGCTAATTTACCAAATTTATCATTATTAAAACACTTTTTTAAAAATTGTTACCATATTTTTTTCTCCTGGCAATGAAGCGCTTTTTAAAATCAACTTATAACAAGGAGCAACATTTTTACAAATGGATTTATTTGATATCCTAATAAATGTCCATTACCCCTTCTTATAAATATGTCTTCCGCTCGTACATTAACGCGTTGTACTAAGAGGCCATACTTGTTAATAGCAACGACTGTATATAAAAACATCAAGGGTTCACTTACTAAATGAACCCTTGAAATTTATATAGAGAACCAACTTTTCAAGATGATGATCACGGCAAGCGGCTTTCATCATCAAGAATCGCTTGTTTTAACGAATTGATTACTTTAACAAATAAAACAATAGTTACTGTAATGGGAAATCAGTAAGCAAATTATTATTTCTAAGGGCGGATCAATCCCGGTTGCGACCTTTCTCCCCAGGGTACAAAGTATAAACGGGGTCGCTTTGCCAGAACTTTTTACTTTTTATATCGAGCGCGGTTATACTACCTCTAAACGCTGCGCCAGTATCAACGTTCCAAACGGTATTAGCATTCATCGGTGTACCTTGGCCATAATTTGTAGTTGGTGTATGGCCAATAAATATTTCTTTGAACAGCAACAAACGTTTCGGGTAAAAAATATTATCCTTCCCCAGCTTGGGATTTAACGCCAATGCCAGTTCCCACAAGGTACGATCCCAGGAATAATTACTGCTATAATGTTCATTTTCAGGACCATGCATAGAGGAAAAGCCGGCATGTATAAACAATCGCTTTTCATCGTCTATATAATAATTTTTCATCCTCGAAAAGAATAACAAATGTCTTTGCCTTTGTTCGATCGTAGTAGTTTCGTAACTGGTTAAAGTAGCCATACCGCCGTTTGCCACCCAAACCGGGTTAGGCGCTTCGCCACTTAGCCAACCGATGCACCAAGTATCATGGTTTCCCTTGATAAATACGCAAGGGTAAGAACGTTCAAATCCGATTAAAAATTCTATTACCTGTGCCGACTGCGACCAACCATCTACATAATCACCTAAAAATACGAAACGATCGCCCTCCCCCGGCCCGACCCTCTCCAGTAATTGCCGGAGCGCTTTCAAGCCGCCGTGTATATCTCCTATTACAATAGTCCTTGCCATCTTAAACAATTTGTAACATGTAAATTTTCCCCTATTGGTAAACGATTCTCCCGTAAAGGAACAAAAAGTATTGCAAATTGCTGTTTTTGAAACCTTCAAACCTAGTTTATGTGCCAATTGAAATTTTGGTTGGATGCCGTTAACGGTTACGTAGCGCAATGTGTACATTGCGGATTATACCAGGTTGCTTACGGTACCAGTTTATTAACTTTCACCGAATTGCAGCTACAACAGTTTACCACGGAAATTATGCAGCTAGCAACGATCGGTTGCCCCGGGGGACAAGAACATGTAAAAGCCATCATCTTACCGACACCTGAATTTGGCTACCAGGTAATCTTATGCCATAAGGAATTATTGGAATTAGATAAGTTGCTGCAAAATGCCCAGGTAGAAATCACAACCGGGGCGTTGCTTGCGTTAATATCAAACCCGGACTGAGTTTATAGAAATTTCAATCAAAAACCTGGATATTCTATAAATTTATACCGACAATTTTATCGGTACAAGGTATATGTTAACGATTCAGGTATTATTAGTAGTGTTCATCATGGCTTTGATGGTGACTGCTTCCGGGTTCAGGAATACGATTTGGTTTGTAACAATAGGCTATACATTTGCCATCCTTGCCATGGCATTGGCGCTCGGTATAAGTTTTTATAAAAGGTTTACTTGGTTTAACTGGATACAAGTGAGCGGGTTAGCTCTTTGGGGAATACGGCTGGGTGCTTACATTTTACAGCGGGATAAGAACCGGGACTATCAAAACAATGTTCAAGACCAGGTGCAAGCTGCGCAAAAGCTCCCTTTATTTGCAAAATTTTTCATGTGGATCGCGGTGAGTTTTTTATTCACTTGCCTTTTTTCTCCTGCCATCTTTAGCTTGAAAGATACGATCTCCTTGAAATTATCCGGCTCACCTTATATCATTCTTGGTTGTTTACTGTTACTACTTGGCATTTACATTGAAAGTAGGGCCGATTGGGAAAAATCTAGATTTAAAGCCTATCAACCTGGCACTTTTGTTGATGTAGGTCTTTTTAGATGGGTAAGATATCCAAACTACTTGGGCGAGTTAATGGTTTGGACAGGTAATTACTTGCTAAGCATACAATTTTATCAGGCTACCTGGCAATGGGCAATTGCTACTACCGGGTTAATAGGTATTTGGATTATCATGATCGATGCTACAAGGCGTTTAGAAAAAAGACATTGGTCAAAATACAGGGATGTACCGGGTTATAAAACTTATGTTGAAAAAGTTCCCATTCTTTTTCCTTACCTCCCCTTTTACAGTTTCATTAAGCGTAAACCATAATTCTAATCCTCGTAATAAGCAGCCCTGTAAATCAAATATATACAATACTGCACCTCGCTTTTAATCGAGAAGCCAAACAGGTTGTTCAATGCCGCGGGATATTTATCTACTTACAAGGGCAGGAAAATCCCAATTATACCGTAACTTTTAAAAGTAAAGTGCACAAGTATGGCACTTTTTAACAAGAGATTTGTTTTCGCTCAATTAAAAGATTCAAAAAATGAAAGTCTACGCAACAAGGATGTTACCCCAAGCGGGAGTGGATATGCTAACAGCTGCGGGCATACCGCTGACCCAATTTGAAGGCCGGCAAGCGCTGAACCAGGATGAACTGATCGAAATATGCAAACATTACGATGCCGTGATTTGCGCTGGGCAGAAACTGGGCGCCGCTTTTTTTGAAGCATGCCCACATTTGAAATGTGTCGCCTTATTATCGGTTGGATATGATAACGTGGATTTACAAGCTGCCAGCCATCTGAATATTCCCGTCACGAATACCCCCGGTGTACTCGATGCATCTACTGCCGAAACGGCATTCCTATTAATGATGGCTACTGCCCGCAAAGCTTTTTTTATGCATCAATATATACTTGACGGTCATTGGGGCTTCACCGACCCAACCGCCAACCTCGGTATCGACCTGGAAGGCAAAACAGTCGGTATTTTCGGGCTTGGGAATATAGGTACGGTATTCGCAAAATATTGTAAAAGCTTCTATCAAAGCCCGATCATTTATCATAATAGGAACAGGAACATCGCGGCGGAAAATTTACTGGATGCCAGGTACGTAAGTTTTGAAGAACTACTCCGCGAAAGTGATGTTCTTTCCGTGCATGCTAACCTTTCCGCTTCTACCCGCGGGATATTTAACAAGGATACATTTATAAAGATGAAATCAAGTTCCATCTTTATAAATGCGGCCAGGGGCGGCATACACGATGAAAATGATTTATATGAAGCTATTGTTGAAGGACAAATATGGGGCGCCGGCTTGGACGTTACCAATCCCGAACCGATGCTTCCCAACAACCCGCTATTACGGTTACCTACAGTTTCCATCCTTCCACATATCGGCTCGGCAACGGAAGGCACGCGTGCTGCAATGGCAATATTGGCGGCAAAAAATATTATCGCGGCAAGAGACGGTATGCCGTTACCAAATCTTGTAAATAAAGATGCGTTGAGCTAAGGCATGCCTAGGCCCTACAGATGGTATCCCTTGCTGCTCATTTCAACTGCCGTGAATGTTTTATAAGCATCATCATATAAAGGGTAATCCCAACAGCCCATCCTGTGGTAGAGTTCCCCGCCGAAACCAGTTTTAAATTTATATAGCCCGTATAACGGATGCCGTGGATCCGGACTCGGGGAAACACCGAAAAAGTCATATTCGCTCGCGCCTTTCTGCCTGACTTTCTGCATGGCCTCCCATTGCAGTGCATAGGTAGCCATGTAATTACGGTGCAGGTTTCCAGATGCGCCGTAAAGATAAGTTCCCCTATTACCGGAAGTTACGAGGAACATAGCTGCCAAGGGTTGTTCATTAGCCGAAGCAATCAATAATTCTACTTCAGCAGGCGATGCTGTATTATCTGCCTTCGCGCTTAACACGGCCTCAAAATAATGTTTTTCATTAAGATGGATACGGTTACGCTTGGCTGTTTGTGTATATAAATCATACCAGGTATCAATGTCTTGCAAACCGGTAGAGCGTACTTGCACGCCCTTCCTTTTCGCCAACTGGATGTTATACCTTGTCTTGGGTTTCATCCTTGACAGCAAGGCGGCATCATCTTTCTTTAAATCCATAAAGATGGTATGCGCCGGGAGAATATTCGAATTTGATTTTATCAGCCTATGATGATGGGTTTGAAAATTTAACCGGAACTCCTGGTATTGTTTTCCGGGTGGGCCAAACCATTTGCCCGACTCATCGAAACGGTCTTCCTCTTTTGCCCAGGGCGATTCCCAAGCTAAATCGTAGCGGATCAGGATACAGTTCTTCGGCAGGTATGGCCGCATCATCTCCGATAATTCTTCCAAGAATGGTCCTTGTAAATCCGGCAAAGGTTCTAACTCCGGGCCGTACGGTACATATGCAATGCTCTGCTCCGTATTGACCTGTTGAATAATTACTAATATATCCGTTTCCCCTGATTCGTCGGGGAAATTAAAATACTTCCGTTGTCCTTGTTGAATTGTAAAGTCGAAGGCATAGGAATCCAAGCCCTGTTTCGACTTCACTTCCGACCAAAATGCCGTTTGTTGCACGATACCAGTTTCCTTTACCTGTCGAACCGATTTTTTACATACTTCACTGATCATATTACTATGTATAGCTTAGGTATAAAAAAATATGTTAACATCAATTTTGTTGATGTTAATTTCATAATGAATGTTATTATGTCTTATCAACCCGGAAGAATTACCGGGAAAAAATAGAATGAATACTGTTAGGATAAGAATCATTCCGGTTGGCAGCGGTTGCAGCGAATGACCACTCATGGCGATTGTATACCACTAAAGGTGCTACCAGTTCCATCTCTAGCAATTCATACATTGCCGATGAAACGCCGCAAAGATACTCATAATAATCCGAATGGCCTTTCAATTGCTTAAATAAGGGAGCTAAATCTTGTTTTACAACAAGTTATACGCTAGGTATTCGCAACAGATTCCTTTACTTTTGCGGGCTCAAATAAGTTTAGACTAAACGCCCAAGCATGGATCATCAACAATTATACTGGTCATCGAACCTGAGGTTTTTAAGAAAAAGGCAAGGCATTTCACAACAACAATTAGCGAATATACTGCAATTATCACGCGGTAAAATCCATGCCCAGGAAAGCGGGAAAACAAAGAATCCCAGGCTGGAAGATATGGTGCATATTGCCAGGTATTTTGGTATCCCTTTGCACCTGTTCGCCACTGAAAATTTATCTGCTTACGATGAAACTACGCTGGTAGAACTCTTATTAAAACAACACGATATACACGGACAAAAGATCAGGGTGCTTCCCATTACGGTAGATCATGATAACGAGGAGTACCGCGAATTTGTTCCCGTGCAAGCCCAAGCCGGTTACCGCTCGGGATACAATAACCCGGAGTTCATCACATCATTACCAAAATTTTCATTGCCCGGCTTACCCAGGGAAAAAACGATCCGGATGTTTCCAATTTCCGGGGATTCTATGTTACCCATTCCCAGCGGAAGCCACGTAATTGCACAATATGTTGATGACTGGACAAGCATTAAAAATAATAGCGCGTGTATATTGGTACTCGGGGGAACAGGGCAGGATATCGTTTTTAAAATGGTAGAAAACAATATCAAAACAATGGGAAGTCTAACTTTACACTCACTGAACCCTATCTACAACTCATATAAAGTAGATATTTCGGAAGTACTCGAAATCTGGTCATTCGTAGGGTATATCAGTAAGGAATTGCCCCTGTAAAGGCAAAAATACAGTACTTGGAATATCAGTTACCGTGATGTATCTTGTAGCATCCGGACTTTAACTACAGCAATATTTATACTCCAATACCATGAAAAGAGTCGCTTGGTTCCTGGCTTTAATGATCTTCCCTTGCTTCACTGCCATCGGGCAGGTCCAGTTACCATACATACTGAATGGGGGCGCCTCTCAAGAAAGTTGTAACTGTTATACATTGACACAAGATGTCAACAATACCAGTGGTACTATCTGGAATAAGAACCAGGTGAGCTTGCTGAATTCTTTCGATTATGTATTTGACGTAAACCTGGGTTGTAAAGACGCCAACGGGGCTGACGGTATCGGGTTTATTTTACAAACAAGGGGAACCAATTTAGGATCAACGGGCCAAGGCATCGGCTTTGCCGGTATCAAGCCTTCCGTTGGCGTGATTATAGACACTTTTCAAAACCCGGATGAAAACGATCCTGCCTCGGATCACGTCGCGATACAAATAAATGGCATCTCCGATCATGCAGATCCGCTCGGTAACCTTGCCGGGCCGGTTAATGCCGTAAAAGATGAGTCGAATATTGAAGACTGCCAATGGCATCTCTTCCGTATACAATGGGATGCCGGCACACATACCATGATCGTGAGTGTTGACAAGCAGGAAAGGTTGCGGTTAACTTACGATTTTTTAAACAACGTTTTCGGTGGCAACCCCATGGTATACTGGGGATTTGCCGGATCTACAGGCGGCTACTCCAACTTGCAACAATTTTGCGCTGCCCTTAGACCTTCCTTCAGCGTCAATGACCAGCAAAGATTCTGTGAAGGATTGCCTATACAATTTCAAAATGCTTCAAGCTCCTTTGGTAGCATCACGAGGTATTGGTGGGATTTTGGAGATGGTACCACTTCTACTGAAGCCATCCCGCCACCGCATGTTTTCCCGGGGGCCGGAAATTATAATATCAAGATGGTCATCGAAGATAATAGCGGCTGCGTTTCTGATACTAATTACACGCAGGTAAGCATCAGCGATTATCCTGTTGTTGCCTTCACGCCCAATTTATTATGTACCGGCCAGGACTTTACCATCCACGATGCCTCTACGGCTCAATATGGCGATGTTGTAGCCTGGGAATGGGACTGGGGCAACGGCGATTACGATTATACGGAAAACCCCGTTTACCCGGTTCAGCAACCCGGTACCCGCCAGGTGAAGCTTACAGCTTTCACCCAGGCCGGCTGCGCCACCACGGAAACATTCCCCCTGAAAGTATCTGAAAGTGCAGATATAGTAGCTTCGGTAAGCGATGCTTGCTACGGGGATGTGTCGAGGTTTTACGGGTTGAGTTTAAATCCGCAGGTGCCTGTCAGCGAATGGCAGTGGAATTTGGGCGATGGTCAGTCTATCGGTACAAAAGATATGCAGTATGTTTACCCCGAACCGGGGAATTTCCAGGTACAGTTAAGTGCTACCACGCAGGATGGCTGCATTACACGAACCCAGCCGCAAGATGTTACGATCCACTCCATGCAATTAAAAGCTACCGGGGATACACTTGTTGCGATGGGGCAACCATTACAGTTAAATGCATATGCCAATGGAGACAACATACAATTTGCCTGGTATCCCGCTACGGGGTTGAATAATCCTTACACGGCCAACCCGATCGCGATTTTGCAAGGCGATCAAACATATTCCCTCCGGGCAGAGTCGCCTTTCGGATGTATCGAAACACAAAGTTTGCATGTAAAAGTTTATAAAGGCCCCACATTCTATACGCCCACGGCTTTCACACCGAATAACGATGGTCAGAACGACTTATTCCGTGCTGTTTCTCCCGGCATGCAATCGCTGGATTACTTCAGGATATGGAACCGCTGGGGGCAACTCGTATTTGAAAGCAGGGATCTAAGGGCAGCCTGGGATGGCCAGTTCCAGGGGAAAAAAGCAGTAGGCGGCACCTATACCTGGGCCGTTTCCGGAATTGATTATCAAGGGAAAGTACATCAACAAAAAGGATATGTTGTGTTAATACGCTAGTGTATTTTATACCACTAATTTCAACTATTTTTTCCAGTGCAAAAAAGATTAAATTAAAGGAAGAAAATGTAACTTTAAGGTAATTCCTCGTGTATGAAAGATTTATTTTCAACTGATGCGGCAAATTATGCCACGTATAGGCCAGGTTATCCTTCAGAGTTATTTATTTACCTTTCAAACCTAGCACCGGCGCATGAATTAGCTTGGGATGCCGGCACCGGTAACGGGCAAGTTGCCGCCAGGTTATCATCCTATTTCAAGAATGTAATAGCAACGGATATCAGTAAACCCCAATTAGCGGCAGCAAGGAAAGTGGCAAACGTCCAGTATCTAGAAATGCCCTCCGAACATACCGATTTTAAGGACGGGTCTTTTGACTTGGTAACCGTAGCACAAGCCGTTCATTGGTTTAATTTCGATCAGTTTTATGCAGAGGTGCGTAGAACCTTGAAGCCCGGCGGCGTCATCGCTGTAACCGGTTACGGTTTACTTCGCTCCACGGAAGCTATTAATAATGCCATCGACGAATTACATAATGAAATTCTCCGCGACCATTGGGAAGTAGAAAGAAAATACATTGACGAAGGTTACAAAACAATCCCTTTTCCCTTCGAGGAAAAATCAACCCCGGTCTTTGAGCATAGCTGTGAATGGGATTTGAATCAATTGTTAGGATACTTGGCTACCTGGTCGGCAGTACAGCATTATATCCGATCAGAACATACTAACCCCGTGAGTTTTATAGAGCCGGCTTTGAAAGCGGTATTTGCAGATCAAGAAAAAATAACTTTTCAATTCCCTATCTTGTTAAGAGTGGGAACGAAATAAAATAGCTTGCCATTAAATTTGTTAACATCCTTTTGCCCGGTGTCAAAGCCGGGCATTTATATATGTAACATCGAACAAATCGACTAACACCGCCGATGTTTTGAACAGCCAATGTTTGCGTACTGCCTAGTTAATTTTCCTAATTGTTTAATGGGGAAGTTCCGCCATACACTTCTTTATTTAACTGGTTCGAGCTTACCAAGATCGGAGTCCATGAAATAACGTTCACCCGGTAGTAGATCTTGTTCGCCAGTATGAGGAACCCGACGATTGGCTGTTACGGGTGCAACGGTGTAACTACCATTTCGTTTCCCATAAAATTGTAAATGTACTCAATTGTGCGTGGGTCCGAGCTTGGAAGCTCGAACCAGCAAAAATTTTGGGCTTTGGGCTAAAGCATTCAAAAATCAATCTGCCAGCCCCACAACTCCTGCATAGCATTATGGTCAACCGCTAGTACAACTTGTTCGCCTGTATGAGGAACCCGACGATGGGCTGTTACAGGTACAACGCTGTAACTACCATTTCGTTTCCGGTACAATTGTAAATGCCTTCAATTGTGCGTGGGTCCGAGCTCGGAAGCTCGAACCAGCAAAAATTTTGGACTTTGGGCGTACATCTTGTTCGCCGGTATAAGGAATCCGACGATTGGCTGTTACGGGTGCAACGGTGTAACTACCATTTCGTTTCCCCTAAAATTGTAAATGTACTCAATTGTGCGTGGGTCCGAGCTCGGAAGTTCGAACCAGCGAAAATTTTGGACTTTGGGCTAAAGCATTCAAAAAACGACCCCTGGGCACGACCAATTGTGCTCGCGCGCCAGGGTAGTAATTTTCGTTACCCGATAACTGCACCCATAAATGGATCACTGATGCTATCAGCACCAGTTTCAACGTGCCCGGTATAACGTCTTTCATATCCATCGTTACCATCGACCATCAGTGTAAAATCATACCAACCCGAGCTTTTCTCCAGGTTAATCACGATTTTAACCGGAACTCCGGGATGAACTGTTTTACTGGTAGCAGGACTTTTATATGCATTGTCTACCAGGTTAACAACCAATGGTTGGCTATTGGCTGGCAGACGTAGTTCAAGGATTAAATTGCCAGTTAACCCGGCCTTTCTAATCTTTCTTTGTTGGTAAGACAAGTTTGCAATCAAGGATGGATCATTTGCGTTACCTTTCAACTCGCGTGAGAATCCATTTGGCCCCAGCGCATATAACCAGTAATTGCTCCCTTCAAAATCATTTACATTCCAATCATATTCCAGGGATTCACCGGCTTCAACCGAAAATGACCATAACTTACAAGATTCATTTTTATACTTACCCGGCGCATACACGCTGAATGGCGCCCCTAATGAACGCTTGGAAAACACATCCTTACCGGCCTTCATTTTTACTTTCAGGATACCATTTTGCAAAGGCGCCGCATCAAGATACAACTCGTACGGAATGGCACAAGCCGTTCTCGTACCGGCTTCCTGCCGCGGTAAGTAAGGCGATTGATGCGGTGAAGCATTGACCGCGGCTATTTGCTCCCCGTTCAGTTTTCTTTGACCGTCCGGTAATTCTTTAAACTTAGCATTATAGATCTGCTCGATCACAGCGTCTTTACCAAGGAAAGGTAAATTATGTGCATCGGCAGGATCAAATGGTTTAAAGACGCTGCTCAGGTCGCCGCAAATTACCCTGCGCCAAGAGGTGATATTCGGACATTCAACGGTTTTGCGGGTCTTATGAGTCAGGAAATGTTCCAAAAACTGTAAGGAAGAAGTATGATCAAAAACTTGCGAGCAAACTTTGCCACCCCTGCTCCATGGAGAAGCAATTACCATCGGCACCCGGTAACCTAAACCTATGGGGCTTTCCCTAGCATATTTTTTGGATCGCTTGTTGGCCAACTCCTGTTCCATCGTTACAAATTCGCTGCTGGTATCAACACCTTTCGTCGCAGCCCCGGAACTAGGATCAGCAGGATTATGTGCTACAAAAGGAGAAAAGTGATCGTAGTACCCATCATTTTCATCATAGGTAAGAACGAAGATGGTTTTCTTCCAAATTTCGGGATCCTGGGTCAGGATATCGATCGTTTCTGAAAGAAACCATGCCCCGTACCAAGGCGAACCTGGGTGATCAGAATAAGCCGCGGGTGGCACGAGCCAAGAAACCGTTGGCAATTGGCCATTCTTAACATCTTCCCTGAATTGATGTAATACATCTCCTTTAGGCACCCTAATACTCCTATCTTCGTTACCATCCTTATATTTCAAAGTAGTCAACTCATGGTAATCAGGATCCCCAACATTCGTCGTAAATGCTTTCCCGTGTAAAGCCTTCTGGCGCTCGCTCAATTTATCATAAGCAGCTTGTGTAAAGTTTTTGATGCTGTCTTCCACCATGCTAAGCTGTTTACGCCTGGCGGCCAACTTCCTTTGCAGATCGGGGCTATCCTTTCCTTCGCTGATTTCCCGTTCCATGTTAGCGATAGCGATTTCCAAATTAGTTTTGGCTACCGGTAAATATTCACGGTGCGCTTTAGAAAACCGTACGTTGAAATTTTCGAACCATTCCAGCGGGTTATCTGTAAAATTGGCCAACCAATTTTCTTCCTCATCATCAAGACCAACACCAACGCTGATTTCATTTTGGTAAACTTTCCACGAAACACCGTGATCTTCCAATACCTCGGGGAATGTTTTCCAATCCGCCCAAGCATTATAATCTACATCGCTGTTCCAAACATTGGCACGGGAATCCGGCTGTTGCTTCGCACGGATAGACCCGGTCCAGAAGTACAGGCGATTAGGCGTGGTACCTGTTAATGAAGAACAGAAATTATGGTCGCAAACAGTAAAAGCATCTGCCAAAGCATAGTAAAAGGGTAAATCATTCCGATCATAATAACCCATGGTCAACGGTAAATGCTCGTAGGATTTGATCGGGGATTTTTTATGCAGTAGCCAACCATCATACTTCCCTTTATTCCGGGCATCAACTTGGTCGGACCAACCGTGCGGTAAAGAACTCATCCAGGTTGCTTTCGTATCCTTAATATTTAACCTGTAAGGTGCGTAAGTATCGCCCTTCTCATCGGTTTGTAGCCAAGCCAAGTTACCATTCGGTTGACGGATGATCCGGGGATCATTGAATCCCCTCACCCCCCTAAGCGTACCGAATGTATGGTCGAAAGAACGGTTTTCCTGCATTAAGAATACCACGTGTTCCGCATCTAGATATGTGCTACCGGGTGCAGGGTTAATGGCTAAAGCTTTTTGTATTGATGCCGGGATGGTATTTGCAATTCCAGTAGCCCCGGACAATAACGCTGCTTTCTTGATAAAGTCTCTCCTATTACTCATTCAAGTTTGGTTTTGGTGCTACAAGATATAAAAGTGTCGGTTGAATTTCTTACAATGTTTGGTTAAACGGTCATTAAATCATCTAGGGATCGTATTAACGTAACATAAAATAAAAAATTAGCAGGCTTTTACTATTAATAACTGGAAACCAATTATTTGTTACAACTGATATAATATCATCACACATGTTGTATTTTTATATTCTACTATTACTGGGTAACCATTGAATTTGACCTGGAACAAAATACAAATGAGGTTGTTATCAATAAAAGGCCGGTAACTAAAAACATTTATTATTGAGATCTATTACACCAGTTATTCAACTAAAAAGAACGTACAGCAGTTTTGATAAAACTGATGGCTACAGGGTTTTAATAGATGCATTATGGCCACGCGGCATCAGCAAAGAGGAGTTGCATGCAGATCAATGGTTAAAAACCGTTGCGCCGTCTACCGAATTGAGAAAATGGTTCAACCATGAACCCGCGAAATGGCAATCATTCCAAAGAAAATATGCGGCAGAACTATCCATCAATGAATCTGTGCAGGCCCTGATCGACATTGTTCGGCTTCACCCGGTTACGACCTTCCTATATAGCGCCCATGATGAAAAGCATAACAATGCGATCGTATTAAAGGAATATATTATTACGAAATTAGAAGCCTAGAAGGTTCGCGGGACAAACGGCAACTTCGCGGGATCGGGCTTCAATCTTATCAAATGCAATTTCTAAACAGAAAGTGATAATTCTTATCCTTCATCCATTTCTTCTTCCATCATGGCCGTGTCGAAATAAGTAGTTAGGTGAATCAACATACCATCTTCAATCTCGTAAATATCGCAGATATGCTGCTGCCTCCAAGCGCCATTTAATTGTACCGGTTTCCCATCGCTTTGAACAACTACGAAATTACCTTCCGCGATCATGTTCGTAACTCTCGATGTTTTTACTTCCGTGCCGCCGGAGCGTAACATTACAAGGAAATGTTCGCGCTTAAGCGGTTCGGGTAGGCCTGGTAAATGCCATTCGAAATCATGCGATAAGTGCTGCTCAAAAAAACCGACATCTCCCAGTAAAAATGCTTGGTTGATAGCTGTAGCTAATGTTTTATTCTCGGAAGAAATCATCCTGTTCCATTTAAATTTGTTTGGGTCATGTGCTCTTCCACAAAAGTAAATGGATGCTGCTTTACGGGTTGGGGTTAATTGCGGCATTTTAACGGTGCAATTGCGCTTCGATACTTGATGCACGGATATTTATTCGTCCTTGGAAGGTCTTTCATCCAGGAGCCGCGCCAGCTTATTCAATTTGGTATGCCAAAATTGATCAAAATACTGCATCCAATCCTGCAATTGCCGGAACCCATCTTGCTTCAAGGTGCAGTACCGCTCCCGCCCGATATCTTCTATAGATATAAAGCCCGCTTGATTCAATATTTTTATATGTTTTGAAACTGCCGGCCGGCTCATTTCAAAATTTTCCGCTATCGTATTAATGCTCATGCTATCTTCGGAGAGCATCTGCAAAATGGTTCTCCTACTAGGATCAGCGACTACTTGAAATACATCTAATTGTTGCGTAGACATCTTATACCGGTTTAATATTCTTGATAAAACGCTTGCCTATTTTTATCCAACCCTTGTTCATCACGAGGTAAGGGAAATAATTCCGGAAACCATCGAAACCGGCATGTTCTAACTTCAGCAAAGTTCCACCGTCCATAGGCTCCAAGATCCAGGTAACGATAGAGTCCAGGCCGGGTTTTTCTTTCGACATCCCCCCTTTCCAGGAGTAAACAAGCTTTTGAAAGGGTATGATCTCCAGTACTTCGCAGTACACCGTTCCATCAAAGCCGAAATTGATCTTTGGTTTGGTTTTAAAATGAAAATGGTGTCCCACGAGGGGTTTGAAATCATTCGGCATAAGCCATTCAGCCAATAATTCCGGATCTGTTAAGTATTCCCATACCAGGGCGGGAGAATGTTGAAATTTGAATTCATGCTGGATGATCTTTTGCATAATAAGTAACTTTTAAGTTACGCAAACTTAAATGTAACTTAGGAGTTACGCAAATTTATCCTTGTCAAAAACTATTCTTAAATTACCTTAAATTGCGAATTAAATCATTGTTAGATGGAATTTGGTATTAGTACATTTGGTGAAGTGCGACCGGAAAATGTTGTTGGCCGCGCTAAGGAATCGTTTGCAAGGATGCAAGAATTATTGGAAGAGGCCAAGTTAGCCGACCGGGTAGGCATCGATGTATTTGCATTGGGCGAGCATCACCGGCCCGATTTTATTATTTCAGATCCTACCACTGTTTTGGGTGGCATTGCTACCCAGACGAAACAAATCCGTTTATCCAGTTCCGTGACGGTATTAAGCTCAGATGACCCCGTGCGGGTTTATCAAAGTTTTGCCAGCCTAGATTTATTATCCGGCGGCAGGGCAGAAATTATGGCCGGCCGGGGTTCTTTCACGGAGTCATTCCCCTTGTTCGGATACAGTTTGAATGATTACGATGCCTTGTTTAATGAGAAGCTGGCGCTATTATTACAAATAAACCGTGAAGAGATCGTAACGTGGAAAGGTACATTCAGGGCGCCTATTTACCAGCGGGGCATTTACCCGAGACCCTACCAGGAACATTTACCCATATGGATAGCGGCAGGTGGCACACCGGCTTCCGCGGTTAGGGCTGGCAAACTGAATTTGCCCTTAGCCTTGGCAATACTCGGTGGTAATCCCAGCCATTTTTTACCGTTCGTACAGCGTTACCGGCAGGCAGCCACCCAGGCAGGGCATGATGCGGCACAGTTGCAATTGGCGATCAATTCCCAGTTCTATGTTGCCGAAAGTTCAGAAAAAGCGGCGGATGAATTTTATCCTTCTTACGAAGTCTTAATGAACCGGGTTGGAAAAGATCGGGGTTGGGCGCCTATGACGAGGGAACAATTTGAATACCTGCGTATGCCGGAAGGACCATTATTCGTGGGTAGTGTGGACGAGATCGTTGAAAAATTATTGTTACAAAAAGAACTCTTTAATAATACCCGGTTCTTGGCCCAGCTGGTGAAAGGGTATATACCGCATGAGAAAGTGTTAAATACGATAGAATTATTCGGCAACCAAGTTATTCCGAAAGTAAAAGCGGCACTGGAAAATAAAAGCGCTTAACGGCGCTTTTTACCTGCGGGCATTTAACCAGGCAAGGTGAATTTTGTTATTGAAATAAAAATAAAACAATGCGACCAGGAACAAAATTGCCCTGGACAAAATCGTAATGGAATGCTCCCAGCTGAGCATATTGGTATCGAAGGTAAAAATTACCATCACCATGGTTCCCATGGCATCCAACCTGGCCCACCTAGGCCCGAAACGCCTATACGTCAGTAAACCGTAAGCGCCAAGAAATTTCACGACCATCATAACGATCGTCCAAGCGCCAAGGTAATCTACGGGTGGATGGTATCCTAATAAATCGGTTTTACTTAACAACTTCCAAGCGGCAGCAACGGCGTACCAAAATGCTAGCACGATATTTAGCCAGGCTAAGAATTTAACCCAGCCGGGAAGCAAAGAATACCTGGACGGCGTATTTAGCTCGTCGAATGCTTCATCAAAAATGCTTTCCCCTGGATGCTCCTCATTCATATAAATTAAATCATTATTGTCCGACTAAATATTCAACGAAAAAATTATCATCTCCTCAAAAGTTCGATTCAATGTCCACCTGCACATTTCTTTGTACTTTTTTGCTTGCCCAAAAAAAGTACCAAAAAAGGGCACAAATTGGCCATCAAGGCCGCCAATTTGATCGCTCGATCCAGCCTTTGTACTACTGTATGGCTTCGCTATCTACAGTGCGAAGTTGCACGGTTTTGTTGGCTGGGCTGAATAGATCATCCTTCGCTTATGTCCTTGACCAGGTAAGGCATCCAAGTAAATTTAATGCAATTTTAGTCGGACAACAATGAAATTAAATATATAGAAATCCTACTTCACAAAAAAGCCGGTACTAAAAATTAGTACCGGCAAAAGCTACTACTTGCGATTTGAAAACCTTATCAAGTTTTCGCGTCTTGATACTTGTTTGCATTTTCTTTACCGTTATCACATTCCACAACAATTACTTGCGGGCTAGTGTATAATTTTATCGGCATATGAAGCAAGTATTGATTCTTAGCTATCTCTTCAACTTTAATTTGCTGTCCGGGCGTAGTCAAGAAATGAGCCTTTTTTAATATCATACCTTTTGGAACATCCACGTGTAAAAGTCCGCTCACCGGCACGTTGAAGATGACCATATTCAATTGATTACTTCCCTTTTCACGGGTAAAATATCCCCAATCCTGCTTTTTTAAACCGGCGTAATCGCAATTATAAATTACTTGGCCGTTTACTGCCATCCAATCACCGATGGTTTTAGCAATGTTTTGCTCTTCCGACCGGATGCTGCCATCCCCTTTAGGGCCGAAGTTCAATAAGAAATTGCCGCCCATCGAGGTTGCATGCACCAACATTTCCAACAGCTCCAAGGGTGACTTCACATGGCTGATACTCCAGTCTTGATGATAGCCCCATTGATTTTCCGGGATCGTCATACATGCTTCCCAGTCCCAAGAAGTTACTTTAATATCTTTTACCGGGTCAGGCAATCTTCTTTCGTAACCTGATTCGTAATCGCCCATGAGTTCACCGTTAGAGTCTTTATGCCTGCTACCGTAATCATCTGCCCTAAGCCGGCTGTTGATGATTACGCCGGGGCGAACGGACTTCAGCATCTTCTCTACTTCTAAAGTCCACCAACCATTTTTCTTAACCGATGCATCCCAGGTACCATCAAACCAAAATGCCTTAACAGTCGGATAATTGGTAGCCAATTCCTTGAGTTGGTTTTCTGCGAAATCGAGGTACCTACGGAACGCGATACTATCCTCTTTGGATTTGATATCATACCTCCAGTCGGGGTTATGCCAATCCAGGACGGAATAATAAAAATTAACATCAATTCCTTCCGCGTTGTAAGCATCAACGATTTCTTTAAGGATATCCTTTTTATAAGGCGTGTTACTGATGTTGAAATCAGTATAACGGGAAGGCCATAAACAGAAACCTTCGTGGTGCTTGGTGGTGATGGTCATATATTTCACCCCCATTTTCTTAGCCATCTTCGCCCACTCTTTGGCGTTGAATTTCTTGGGGTTGAATTTGTACATCAAGGAATCCCATGTAGCCGTAGAAATGTGGGCGCTGGATTTCAAAAATTCCGCTGCATAATTATAGGTCTTTCCATTCCAAACCCCACCAGGAATAGCATACAAACCCCAGTGAATAAATTGCCCAAAGCGATTCGATCTCCATTTGTTCATGGCGGCATCTGTTCGCTTACCGGTATACTGTGCTCCATACTTCAACTCCAGGCGCTTTTTCGCCGGAGTTTGAGCAAAGGCAGGTAAAAGAATACCTGCCATTGCCAATGCTAAAATAAATTTCTTCATGATCTATAATTTCAATTCTCAATTACCAACCTGGATTCTGATACAATACCGCACTTTTCGTAATTTCATTGAAAGGTATCGGTGCAAAATACATTTTCGGAGCCAAGAATACTGCGCTCATCGCGGTAATCTTCTCGTACGACCAACTATCATCTTGCTCTTTTGTTACCATCATACCTTGCATCGGTATATTCTCTGTAACTTCAGCAGTTTTCCAGCGACGGGTATCATAATACCAATGACCTTCGTATGCGAATTCAACTTCGTATTCATTCCTGATAATGCTACGCATATCTTCTTTGCTAAGCGTGGCGCTCAAACCATACCTACCATCTACACCGGGATCTACGCCTGCCCGCTCGCGAATTTGATACAACATATCGTACACTTCAGCTGTTGGCCCGTTTAATTCATTCATTGCTTCCGCGTAACCCAAAATGATTTCCGCATAGCGTATCACGGGGTATACGCGGCTTTGACTGGAATAATCGCCCGTGCTATCATTACACATTTTCCTGGAATAATAACCCGTTTTGGTTTTGTACGTCTGTAAACCATCCGGGGTTAATTGTCCTTGCCAGGTGCGGTAAATATTGATAGGATCCATCTTCTTGGTGCTGTTGTTGTAAATACGCGCCTGGTTGAAGATGATGGAGTTATAAAACCTTGGATCCCTATTATCGTAAGGATGTTCCGGATCATAACCACTTGCCGGATCGGAGATACGTTTACCGTTTCTCATGCCGAAAGCATCTACCAAGTTTTGAGTAGGCGTACTCCAACCGCTACCACCCCTGGAGATCGGGAACCAAGCCCCTTCCAAGTTAGTATTATTACCGATCATAAACGGTTGAATATATTCAACATTTTTCCTCGTTAAAAACAGTTTCCAGAAGGAGTAACCATCCCTTGCGCCGGGCAGATCATTCGTATATAAATGATAATCGCCAAGGTTCATAACATCTTTACACGCGTTTGCAGCACGTTGCCATAATTGCGGATCATAGTTGCTGCCGTAACTTACTAACGGTTGTAATTCCGGATCATCCGTTATAGCGCCACCGTTAAACAAGGGGCTGGCGGCATACACGAGCATCCTGGCTTTTAGTCCATAACACATACCGCTCGTGATACGGCCATAATCTTGTGGCAGTTGCTCTGTTGCTGAAGGTAAATATTGGGCAACGGCATCACATTCTTGTGCAATATAATCGATGCATTCTTTGAAAGTATTACGCTTGTATTCGATTGGCGTTGCCAATTCACTAAAAACGGTATCTCCTACCAGCATCACGGCGCCGAAACTCCTAACCAGCTGGGCATAATAGAATGCCCGTAAATACCTAGCCTCGGCGGCGGTACGCACCTTCATTTCGGAAGACAGCGGGGCGCCCTGCACTTTTTTCATGTACTGGTTACAAGCACGGATTTTTGAATAATAAGTGCTCCAATAATTATTGGTAAAGTAATTCCTGGCAGTACTAGCGCCAGTCATCAATGATGCCTGCGGCTCACTATAAAAGGAAATAGAATGGGATGTTTTATCTTCCATGCAGGAATAATCATTTCCCACTGGAGATTTAATATAGCTATAACGGAAATAGTAAACATCCATACCGGTATAAGCGTAAACATCATTTAGGAATTGTAAGGTCTTGGCGCTATCTGAAAACACCACCTGTTCATTCAAGCTCTCGGTTTGCCTTTTGTCCAAGAAACTATCGGACTTTTTACAAGCGGCCATCACCGTTAGGCCACAGATTATATATAGTGCGATTTTCTTTTTCATCTTTTCATGTTTTGATTGATAATAGTACTATAATCCCACTTGTACCCCGAGGTTATAAATCCTTTGCTGCGGGTATTCACCGATGGAAGATGAAACCGCTGATTCGGGATCGATGGCTACCGGCAGACCGGTATAAACCAAGGCCATGTTATAACCGTTAGCATAGATACGAACACTCTTGATCACCTTGTGCCTTAACAGGGAAGAAGGAACGTTATAGCCCAACTCGATATTCTTCCACCTAACGTAATCACCGGAACGGTACCAGTAGCTAGATGCTTGGGAACTACCTTGCCCATCGGCCAATGCCGGGTAAGAGTTATCGGTATTCCAAGGCAACCAACGATCGAGGTTGAAAGGAACAGATTGCCTTTCCGGCCTATTGTATGCCAAACTACCCCGTTGGATATTCAACACGTAATCGAACGCTCCCTGGAACATCGTGCTAAAATCAAATCCTTTATAAGTGAAACCGAATGCGATACTACCTGTATACCTCGGTTGGTTGTTACCGATAGAAGTACGATCGTAATCATTGATAATGCCGTCTCCATTAAGATCGGCAAATTTCAAAGCACCTGGGAATAGGTTCTGCATCGGCACGCTCGTTACCAATTTGGGACTTTTCATTACATCTTCTACATCTTCGAAGTAACCCACGTATTTATAACCGAATTGCTCACCGATCGACTTACCTGTTTTCGCTAACCATGGGTAAGATTGGATAGGTTCATCCATGTAAAGGATCTTATTCTTAGCATAACTTACCATACCTCTCACGAAATATTGGAATTTACCACCGCGGTTGTTATACTCAACTTCCAATTCCCAACCTTTATTGCTCACACGGCCAATGTTCATCGGTGGTAAACCTACGCCGAATACATTCGGAACAGTACCACGCGTAGAAAGGATATCGTAACGTTCGTTAGCAAAATAGTCTGCCGTAATACCCAACTTACCGTTAAACAACTTGGCGTCCATACCGATGTCCAGCTTGCGTTCCTTCTCCCAAGTTACTTCATCATTTCCAAGATCGCCTTCGATGATGCCGCTCACACCTGTCGGCACTTCACCGAAATTATAACCTTTACCGCCATTGTAGATTTGCTCGTATAAATACTTGTACGAACCGATCTTATCACTACCTACTAAACCGTAAGATCCGCGGAATTTCAAAGCATCAACAAACTTCACGTTCTCCTTGAAGAAAGGCTCTTCGCTGATATTCCAACCGGCGCTAATGGCGGGGAATAAGCCGTATTTCTTGTCGGATGCGAACCTGTCGGAACCATTATACCCGGCGTTAATCTCCAAGAGGTATTTCATCTTGTAGTTATAAGATAAACGACCTGTAAAGCCACGGAAATTGTCGGGTATATCTGCGATAACATTCGGGTTGCTGTAGTAGTTGTTGTTGTTAGTCAACTGGTTCGCCAATGCCAAGAATGAAATGTTGTGATTCCCGAAACTACGGTTGTAGGATAAATTTGCTTGCAGGTTCAGCCTTCTTACGCTGCCCCTGTAGCCACCCCCCCGGGAAAGTTTCCCCATGCGGTAAAGGTTATTGACGGTTGGTTTATACGTACCTTCAATATCATCATAATAATATGTCAATATCTCGTTTGAGGCGCGGGTTAAGCTCTTGGTAAAATCGTAATCACTCGCCAAGGATACCAAGGCATTAACGGAAAGTCCTTTCGTGATGAAATCCAAGTTATGCGTAGCGGAAGTTACCATGTTGAAATTATTCTCGAAATTTCTCTGGTAACCGCTATAGGTCAAGTTCGCTACCGGGTTACCTTTCGTTCCGCTAGATGTTGTACCGCCCAAGGTCCCGTTTTCATTATAAACCGGGTAACCGAAGGATGATAATTCCCCATTCCATAAGTATTGGAAGGTAGTACCACCATTGTTGAATGGTTTATCATTCGGCTCATTGATCGTGCTGAAGCGACCGGATAAATCCACCCGGATCTTCAAATCTTTCGTGGGATTGATATCAATATTAGACCTGAAGTTATAACGGTTGTAAAAATAATTACTGTTATACCCTTCATCGGCGCTAAAGTTTTTATAAATACCTCCTTGGGTAATATAACCCAGAGAGATGAAATACTTGATCAAATCAGATCCACCGCTGATATCGAAGTTGGTACGGTTTTGCAAGCTGTAATCGCGCATTAACACATCCCACCAATCAACGTACGGATGACCGTAAGGGTCACTGTTATCCTTGTAATAATCGAGGTTATTACCGGAGAAGAATTGAGGGTAATTCGCAGCCGGATCATTTTCCTTCATCGTTACCTGCTCCCGCAATAAACTCAAGGTCGTAAAACCATTGTTCATATCCGGAGGACGGGTCGGAGTCAAAGCTCCAGTTTCGTTCCTGATGGATAATTTCGGTTTGCCGGATTTACCGCGGCGCGTTTTAATTACCAATACACCGTTGGCGCCACGAATACCGTAAACAGCCGTTGTAGAGGCATCCTTCAAGATAGAAACACTCTCGATCTCGTTCGGATCCAGTTGATTAACCTGGTCGTAAGTAAACTCGATATCATCCACGATGATCAATGGATTATTGGCCACGTTACCACCCGTTGTATTATAAGAACTGATACCGCGGATTTGGAATGCGGCGCCGTCTTTACCCGGTTGGCCGCTACGTTGTTGGCTGAACAAGCCGGGTAAGCGACCGGATAAAGCATTTTGCAAACTCGCGGTAGGACTTTGGCGAATTTGTTCACCCGACACGGAACTTAAGGCGCCGGTAGTAGTGATTTTTTTCTGCTCACCGTAACCTACAACTACAACTTCTTCCAAGCCCTTGTTATCAGTTTTCAAAACCACCTTCATATTGGAAGAAGCGCCGACTTCCTGCTTCAGAAAGCCCACGTAAGAAAATATCAAGGTTTTAGACTTACTTCTAATTTCGAGGGAGAAGTTACCGTTTTCATCTGTAACTACCCCGTGCGATGGCAGGTCTTTCTCGAACACACTCACACCCGGCAGCGGTTGCTTGCCATCGGTCACCTGCCCCTTTGCCACGATCTGTTGTGCCTTTACGGCCAGGTTTGCTAATAGCAAGATGGGTAAAAGGCTATATATAAATTTTTTCATGTGATGCGATTGAATACGTTTGTGAAATCTTACCAATTAGGATTCTGAGCCATGTTTGGATTAGCCAGTAATTCGCTGTAAGGGATCGGGTACAAATACATCCGGTTTACATCGAAGCTGGTTTTCAAAACATCCACGCGGTTATATCGGAAGGAATCATCATCTTGTTTGATGACCTGGATTCCCGTTAAGGTTTTATTCAAAACATCCCCCGCGATTTTCCAACGGCGGATATCCCAAAAACGCTGCTCTTCAAATGCCATCTCAACCCTGCGCTCCCCACGGATGCGATCCCTCATCTCTGCCTTGCTCAAGCCTGCCGGTAAAGCGTACGGCACTAATTTTGCCCTCCTGCGTATATCTTCAACAGCATCATAAACATCTTGGGTAGGCCCTCCAACTTCATTCAGCGCTTCGGCGTAGTTCAATAAAACTTCGGCATAACGGAAGATCGGGAAGCAGTGTTCCGCGTTGGAATAAGAATTGTTAGAGCCACCGGTACCCAGGAATTTCCTCATGTAGTAACCTGTACGTGTTTCTCCACTGGTGGCGCGGCCATAACCCAATGGCCTGTCCAAACCACCATCGAAAGTTTCCACCTTACGACCTAACCAGCTCATATTGTTATGGAAAATAGTTGCATAAAAACGGGGATCGCGACCGGCATAAGGATCATTTTCATCGTAACCGGAACCGGCTTCATGAATTCCCAAGCCATTCGCCATTCCGAATGCATCCACCAAATCCTGTGTAGGGTTGGTCAGTCCTTGATCTCCTCTTTGGGATCCCATCGGGCCATTTAACCGCTCCACCGTTGAATTGGGCGATGCCATATAAGCCAGGATAACTTCCGTGTTTTTGCGTTTCAGGAAAGCATCGGTGAAATTACCGGTCAGGCTGTAGAAATCAAGATCCATAACATCCTTCGCAGCATCCGCAGCGGCTTGCCATTTTTGTAAATCGTTAGACTCATTATGCCATGGGCTCGCGGCGTATAAGAGATTGCGGGCTTTCAGTGCTAACGCTCCCCCTTTCGTAACGCGACCGAAATAAGCAGCCGTATATTCACTAGGTAAATCATCAACGATCGCGTCTATTTCATTAGAAATGTAGCTTACTACTTCATCGTAAGAATCACGGGCTAAAGCCACGTCATCATTCAATTCAAAAACTTTATCGCCCACGATCGGCACACCTGACCAGCGTTTAGAAAGTTCGAAATATGCCATCGCCCTCATGAAACGTGCTTCGGCAATCCATTGCTCTTTCAAACCATCCGTTTTCAAAGGCACCCTTCCGATGTTTTCAAGGAAGATATTCACCTTGCGGATTACTTCGTAAGAAACCTTCCAACGGTCTTCCGGCATCAGGTACGGGCTCCATTGCCCGGTGGAAAAATATTGCACCGAAGCATTGATATTTGAAGGAACGGCATCATCGGTTCCGGCATCCAGTACGTTATTATCGATCCGGTTATAACCCCTGGGAAGGTCATTATATATATTGTAAAGGAATTTTTCAGCATTCACACCCAGGGAATCCAACGGATCGAAAACCAGTTCCAGGTCAGCGTATTCCAAAGGTTCTTTCTCCATCACATCCTTTTGGCAGGCACCCATACCTAGGAGTAAACTGCAAGCGATGTAGAGACTATATTTTTTCATAATTGTCAAGCATTAAGGTTTTACAATCCCAGGGTAATACCCCCGTTTATGATTCTTTGGTTACTGAAAATGCTCATCCTGGATTCAGGATCGAAATCACCCTCATCTTTTTTCCAAGTCAATAAATTGTACCCGTTCATGAACAAGCGTAACGTGCGTATTTTACCATGAGGGAATAATAAGGACTTGAAGTTGTAACCGATCTCAACGTTTTTCAAGCGGATATAATCACCGGAACGCATCCAGAAAGTAGATGTCTGGTTATTATTGATATTAGTACCCAGGCTCAAGCGCGGGAAAGCCGCGTTTACATTGTTGGCCGGTGTCCAGCGGTCCATATGCATTTCTAACACGTTGCCATACCCGTTGTAAAACGCGCTGCTTTCATTGGGGCCGAGGTAAAAATTACGGTTATTAACACCTTGTACCAGGAAACTGAAATCCAGTCCCTTAAAGCTGAAACCCGCACTCAAACCATAATACAACAAGGGTTTCTCGGTACCGATAGCCTGCTGATCCAAGGCATTGATCACACCATCACCATTCAGGTCCTTGTACATGATATCCCCCGGTTGCGGCGTATATCCTTGCCAGTTAGCCGTCTTCGTGATGTCAGTAGATTCCTGGTAAAAACCATCAGCTACTAAACCGAAGGACTGTCCTACTGGATGACCGGTGCGGTTCAACCAAGAATAAGGATACTGTGGATTACCATTGTAGAGCAATGTATTTTTAGCCGCGGAGAAATTGGCATTCACGAAATATTTGAATGCACCGGAAGTTTTCGGGCTAAAGTTAACAGAGGCTTCGAAACCTGAATAACGGCTTTCCCCGATATTTTCTTCCGGGAAAGGGATACCCATGATCCCGCTGTTTTGACCGCGCACCATCAACTCGTCACTGTACTTGTTGCGGTAATAATCAGCAGTTAATGATAATTGTCCATCGTAAAAGCTCGCATCCACACCGATGTTCAGTTTCAATGCTTTTTCCCAGGTGATGCCCTTGTTCACTAGGCGGGCTTCTTCTACACCGGAAATATTGGAGTTCGTTTCTCCCACATTGTAACCCGTTGTACCGATGGTAAAGTTTTGCAGGTAAGCGAAATAGCTGTTGGGATCCCCCCAGGCAGATTGACCTACGCTAGCCCTGATTTTTAAGTAAGAAATGTTTTTGGGGTGGAAGAAAGGCATATTGCTCAAAACCCAGCCCAATCCCAAAGATGGGAATACGGCGCCGCGTTTGCCGGGCTCGTAACGGTTCATAGCGCCGTAATTCAATCCCAGTTCAGCGAAATAGGTTTTATTCCAATTATAGCTGGCATTTAACCCTAGGTTCTTGTATTGAAGATCCAGTTCGGTGAAATTGTTGATATTATTGTCCACGTTATAGGTAGCGAGTAAATTCAACTGGTGACTTTTCCAGGAGCGATCGTACCCGATCATCGCGTTATAATAAGACTGGCGTATCTGGCTATTCACTTCAGCAGTTCCGGCATCTACCAGGCCGTTTTCACCGTAGCGGATATATTCGCCGGGGTTAGCATCATCCGGTTGGTACACGGCAAATGATTTGCTACGATCGATCATTTCGAGGTAATAGTTATTCATCGATAACTGTCCCTTAACCCACAAACCTTTTACGAAATCGTCCAGTTTGTACTTTAAAGCCATATCTGCGGCGATCGTACGTTCGGTATTGACCAGGTAGCCAGAGCTAACAGCGCCGGCATGGAGGTTATTCGTCCATTGGCTATTACCACCGTAAGAACCGTCAGCATTATAAACGGGGTAAGCCGTTTGCGGCGTAGAAGTGATATTATTAGCCAATGAAACAGTTCCGACACCCGGTTGGTAACCGGTTGCCAGGGAACCGAAAACGTTCAATGTCAGCTCGATATCCTTGTTAAAAGCTACGGCCGCATTGGTCCGGATATTATAGCGTTTATAATCATTGTTCGTCGAGTAAGAATTACTAGGCGAAGTGATGAAGTTTCCGCCTTGCGCGAAATGTTCCAGTGAAGTGAAGTAATGGTAGTTGCTGGATTTACCGGCCAAACTAATATTATAACGCTGCTGGAGCGGGTTTTGCTTGATGATTTCATCATACCAATTAACATCCGGTTGCGCGTAAGGATCGTTGGTATGGTTGGACCAAGCCGCTAGCTCATCCTGCGTGTACCTCGGTGTTGAACCCGGTGTCATATTTTCTTGCGCTTCATTATACAAGGTCGCGTACTGGAATGCATTGGCCAATTTGGGTTTGTAAAGGAAATCCATTACCCCGGCCTGTGCAGAAGCATTGATCTCGAAGTTATGCTTGCCTGCGTTACGGGTAGTAATAACGATCGCCCCGTTGGCCGCCCTTTGGCCGTACATGGCCGTAGCAAGGGCATCCTTCAATACCGTGATGCTTTCAATTTCATCAGGGTTGAAGTTGGTAAAACTGCGGACTACTCCATCGATGACAATGATCGGGGTTCTACCGCGAAGGTAAAATGCTGCAGCATCAGCACCATTCATACCAGATAGTTGAAGGGTGTATAAGCCTGCTATTCTACCGGCCATCAAGTTAGTAACATCCGCTACCGGTGTTGAATTGACATCTTTATTATAAATGGATCCGGCAGCGCCAACGTAATCAGCCTTCGATGATTGTTTATTCCATAATTGAACTTTCTGCGAAAGCCAAGAAGAATCATTTTTTAATAATACCGTGGTATCTGACTGTGCAGAAGCCTTTAATGAAATTGCCGCGGCTAGCGCCCAACCCCACTGCTTCATGTACCTGGCACCAGGTTTATTTATAGGGAATAATTTCATTATAATGATTTTATAAGTTGATTGATAAGGTTAGCGTAGATTTCCCCTTAGCAATCCATCAGGATGCTGGTCGGAATGAACATCTATGTATACTGCATCTTTCTTCAACGCATTAAGGATATCGTTACTACCCTCTCCGCTTTTTGGAACATTGAAGTCGGCAGGCCCCGAAGCGAAATTGAATAGCATATCACCCGTTGCAGAGTGTAAATGAGCCCCGGTTAATGTTTCCCCCGCAGGCACATTCTTGCAATCGATTGCAAAATAAACACTAAAATCTTCCGTGATGCGCAGGTAAGCCGTACCTGTTGCGGTTGTTGAAACTCCCGGAACAACTTGATCCCCGGTTAAAGGCAGATCCAGTGTATAAACAACTTCTTTTGCAAGTTGTCCCCTTGCTAAAGCGCCGTTACCGGCACCTGCAACCGTGATATAGGCGTCATTATTGATCGCGCTATCTGCTAAACTTTTCGGGAAATCAACATTTCCTTTCAATTTGCCATCCTGGAAGTTACCGTCCAGGGTGAGTATCGTCTCCCCGTTTTCGATAGCATTCCCCATCCTGATTTCCACTACTCCCGGGCTACTACCCTTCGATAGTGAATCAAAATAAATGTCATAGTAGAGTTGATAATCATCCCTTAAATACAATAAGGCGTACGCGTGCGAGTTATTTCCTTCCGATGAGGGAACTACGTTGGCCCCGGAAAGCTGTACGTTCCAGAACTTCATCACGAACCCTTCAGGATGATCCTCCTTGTCGCACCCCATAAATGTACATGCCCCCAAGAGCATGATAAAAATGTACGTTGGATTCAAGCGCATAGTAATAGTTTTTGTAAATGCAAACTGATAATGATAGGCGATTTTAACAGATGCCATTCCGGCAGTCTATTATTAGACCGGTTCATTTTTCATTTAAAGTGGATTGAATTTTGGTTGATTCAAAAATTAATAAATACAGAATTCAGAGCTCGTTCTTTAGTTTCGATTTTTTTAAATAAATGCAACGGTATAAAAGTAAGGAGTTAGCCAGTAAATGGACGGGGACGAATAGCACGAGATTACCCTCATTTTGTATCAAAAAAAACCGGGCCCCTGTAACAAGGCCCGGTATAAAACAAACATAAGTAATTAATAAACAATAAATTACGAAACCACTTCTTCTTTCTTACTAAATTCGGTCGGGGTTTTACCAAATTCTTTCTTAAACCATTTGCGGAAATAGTCTACATCGGAGAAACCGACCATGTAAGCGACTTCGTTTACAGCGTACTGTTGCATTGACAACAATTGGGCTGCCCTTTTTAAACGGATGCCCCTTATAAATTCCACGATACTTTGATTAGTTAATGCTTTCAATTTGCGGTACAAGGTCATCCGGCTCATGCACATTTTGGCTGCCAATTCTTCCGCTTGGAGGTTTGGTTCAGCGATCCTTTCCTCAATATATTTCACGATCCCCTGCAAGAAAATCTCATCCGGCCCCGTAATCTCCAATTCGCTGGAACCCAGGGTTATTACCTTCCCGAAACGCTCCCGCAACTGTTTCCTGTTCAGCAGCAAATTTTGCAACCTACTTTGCAACAAGGCGATATTGAAGGGCTTCGCAATGTAATCATCTGCCCCCGTTTCATACCCTTCGCGGATGAAGGAGACCGTTCCCCTTGCCGACAGCAATATGATGGGGATGTGGCTGGTGCGGCTATCATTCTTTAGGCGGTGGCAAAATTCTACGCCGTTCATTCCAGGCATCATCACATCTGAAATGATGATATCAGGTAATTTCTCCAAGGCTTGCTCCCAGCCTTCGAGCCCGCTGGTTGCCAGGGAAACCGAGTAATTATCATTAAATAATTCTAATAAATACTGCCCCAATCCCGGGTCGTCTTCAACCAGCAATAGTTGCGGTTTCTGATCCCCGGCATCTACCTTGATGGCTAATTCCGGCGCCAAGGGGGCTATTGTTTGGGTATAGTAGCCCGTATGGCAAGCCAATATTTCCTCGGCCTTGAATGCCTCCCTATTTACAGGGATATATATTTCGAAGCACGTTTTACCGTATCCCTGCCCGATAGCTTGGCTGCTACTTACATGTATTGTTCCGCGGTGCCTTTCTACCAAGGCTTTAACGAATGCCAAGCCGATGCCCGTTCCGCCCGCCTGTATCTTGTGATCGTCGAAGTGTTGGAATTGTTCGAAAATCTTCTCGAACCTTCCGGGTGCAATCCCCACCCCGTTATCTTCTACTTTAATGCTCGCTTTCCCTTGTTCTCCAACCTGCACGCTCAATTTAACCAGTCCCCCGTTAGGTGTAAACTTGATCGAGTTGGAGATAAGGTTAAACAACATACGTTCCACCTTATCTTTATCGAAATACGTTTCCGTATCCTTTCCGCAGGAATCAAACTGGAGTTGAATGCCCTTCTTAGTTGCTAAACCTTCAAATGCCGTTAGCGTTGTTTGGCAAAACATGGAAAGATCTCCCTTTTCGACGGTCAATGGTAAACCGCCTTCTTCCAGCCTCCTAAAATCCAGTAGCTGATCCATCAACCGCATCAGGCGCTCCGTGTTTTGCTGCATGAATTGTAACTGCCGCTTATCCTGTTCGCTGGAATTGGGCGATTGCAAAAGTTTCTCTACCGGTGCCATGATCAATGTCAGCGGAGTTTTTATGTCGTGGGAAATATTGGTAAAGAAATCCAACTTGGATTGCACTAATTCGTGTTCCTTCTCCCTTATGATTACCTGGTTCTTAATTTCCTGTTTTAGAAATGCTGTTTTATAAGTGTAATGGTAATACCAGAATAGTAATCCCGCGGCAATTAATACGTAAACAAAATATGCATACCAGGTGCGCCAGAAAGGTGGATTTACAATTATTTCCAGGGATCTGACTTCCTGGCTCCAAAGCCCATCTTTATTGGCAGCTTTTACTTTAAACGTGTAAACACCGGGATCCAGGTTTGTAAAAGTGGCCGAGGTCTGCTTTCCCACGTAATGCCACATGTTATCGCTTTTCAAGCCTTCCATCATGTAAGCATACTGGATAGCGGCGGGATTAGCATGATTCAAGGTAGCAAACTTCACCGTAAAATATGCCTGGTCATGCTGGAGTGTTAATTCATCTGTATAGCTGATCGCCTGTTGAAGCGGGGAATCATCGCCGATAGTTACCGGCAAATTCTTGATGAGAAAATCGGTCAAAATGACCCTGGTCGGTTGCGTATTGGCAACGATCGTGCTTGGATCAAATACTGTAACACCATCGATACCGCAAAACAACATCATGCCGGATTTATCTTTATAAACGGACAGGTATTCGTTTTTTCCCGGCCAATTATCACCGGTATAGGTTGCGATATCTAAATCACCTTTCTTATAAGGAATCGATTGTGTATTGCGGGTAATCTTTGAAATTTTATCCTGGCTAGCGATCCACAAATTACCGGTATTGTCTTCTACTATTCCCCTGGTATCAACTTCATCCCAATTGAATGTATTATTTACGCTATAAAGAGTATCGCGGTTCCGGTTGAAATACAACAAGCCTTTCCCTTCCGTCCCGATCCAGAGTGTACCATTTTTATCGGTATAAACCGCGGATACAAATGTGCCGGATAACCCGTTGGCGCTTGAATAATTATATATTTGAGTAGCCCCCATAGGTACATAGTACAATCCTTCATTTGTACCGATCCATAACGTACCGTAAGCATCTTCATGTAAACTGTGAATCTCTCCCAATAAGCTATTAGGCTCGTTCCTATAAAGTGGAAATTCTTTTATAGAACCGTCGGGCAACAATTTGAATAAAGCCGTATGGGTACCGATCCAGTATGCTCCCCCGCGCGATGTTTCAATATCAAAAACGGCATAAAAATACTTTCGGCCCGTTCGCGGGTTTGATTTTAATGTTATTTCAGAAAATGTTTTATTTCCCCTATCAAAATGATACAATCCTTCCAGCGTGCCCACGAGTAAATCCCCGGAAGGCTGCACCTGGATCGACTCGATAAAATCCTTATTGATATTGCCTGATACGGCGGGGATATGGTAATATTTAAATTGATTGCTGGCACGATCATAGTAGTTCAACCCCGAAGCAGTCGCGATCCAAAGGTTACCGGCATCGTCTTCCTGCACGCCCATGGTATTAATGCCGTTCATACCGATTCCGCCGCTCATCAAGGGCGTTATGTGGGAAACACGCTCATTGCCCGGGTACACCAGGGCTACCCCGCCCCAATAGGTTCCAACCCATACGGTACCATCATCGCTTTGGATGATAGAACATACGGAATTGTAAGGGAGCGAGTGCTGATCAAACCGATCATAAACATAATGCGCGGTAACATTATAATCCTTCAAAATGTATAACCCTTTCCTGGTGCCTACCCAAACCTGGTCATTTACAAAACAAATCGATTTCAGCATTTCCGTGGCAATACTATTGGGAGTGTCGTCCGAGCGGTAATTTCTAGTTTGTCCATTCTTGAAATTGTATACCCATAAACCTTGCTTCTGGGTACCGAACCAAACTTCATCACCCTTAACCGCAATTGTATGAATCGTGCTGTTGCCGTAATTTTCAAAATGGGTCAATTGCGCATCCACGGGAATTAATTCTGCCCTGGCCGGATCATAGCAAATGAGCTCGCTGCCTTTGCCCAACCAGATGCGTCCCAAGCTATCTTCTGCCATGCCGCGCACGATAAAACTACCTTTTAAGGGGAAGGGAGCATCTTGCAATTGTTTCATCCCCGGCGCCAGGTAATACAGGTACCCCGGGCCGCCAACCCATATATTACCCTTACTATCTTTAAAAACACAAGTAACATCGCGGTGCAAAGTTGCTGAATCCACGATCGAAAATTTATCGGTTCGGGGATTATAAACATTTAATCCCGTTTCAGTTCCGATATAAATGTTTTGATCCTTGCCCTCGCAAAGCGTCAAAACGGAATTGTTCCCGATAGAACTAGTATCCCCGATTTTATGCTTATATACCTTGATCGCATCATTACTGTAACGGCATAAACCATTTTCCGTTCCAATCCAAACAAAGCCCTTCGCATCTTGCAATATGCAGTGCACCGTATTTTGCGGCAACCCTTCCGCTATACCCAGTTTATTAAAACGCACGGAATGTTTCTGGGCGTAGCTGCCGTTGATATTTATTAATATCAACAATACACATAACAATAACCTGGTAATTTTCCCCCAAGAATATTCGAACATAGCACGTTTTGATTTCGGTTGTAGATCGGTAATAGTATTAAATTAGTCAGCAAAAGTGAATTTATGAAATACAAGGTAATAAAATACTAACAATGGATAATAATATAGGGATGCAAGGAAAACAAATGTTTATAAATATTAGAATTTAGTTTACAGCGCATCACATCAATAAATATGTTAAAAATTCGATAGTAAGCCAATTACTTGGTAAACATTCTACTACAAATTTTTGTTTTCTGACAAAAGATCGTACAACATTGTTTTTTACATTGACCAAGCGCAAGCTGACATTATTCGGTATCCTACTATTTTTACTCTCGTCGTGGAGTAGCAGTTTATCTGCACAAACCGATAAACTATATTTGCGAAACGGCACTATCTTGAACGGCACCCTGCGGTCCATTAACCTGGGTAAGATTAACTTCGATGCCAACGACATCGGTATCGTGGATGTGAAGATAACCAATGCCAGGACCCTCTTTGCCACCAGTTTCCAATACCGGGTATCTACCGTCCACCAAGACGTTATGTACGGCAGCATACTGCCGGGGAAAGATTCCGGCTCCATAATCTTCGCCAGCGGCAAAGACAGCGTCAACGTATTACTAGATGATATCGTAACACTTTCGAAATATAGAAAAGGTATCATGCACCAAATTGAAGGTAATATTTCGGCAGGATACAGCTTTACAAAGTCTAGCGAACTGGGTAGGATTAACCTCGATGCAAGCTTGAACACGAGAAGCAAGAATGTTGCATTAGCATTTACCGGGGCTACTATTACGAGTATTCAAGGAGATTCGCTTGCCCGCGATTTGGAGAATGCATCCTTACAAGTTTCTTATTACTATTTGCCGGACTGGTACTTACTAACCTATGTTAATTATCAAAGAAACTTGTCACTAGGCATCGGGCAACGTTTCCAGGAAGCGCTGGGAACGGGTTACGAATTCCTGAAAAGAAGCAGGATGCTGGCAAGCGTGGGTACAGGCGGTATCCTTAACCAGGAAAAAAGCTTGGAAGGTGATCGTAACTATACTTTTGAAATCCCCTTATTACTTCAATACGACCTTTTCCTATTTTCGTCGCCTAACTTGAGCTTTTCATTCAAGCAGCAGCTCTATTTCGGCATTTCTCAAAAAGGACGTATCCGTGAAGATGGGGAAACACGGCTTTCTTATGAAGTTATTTCAGACCTTACTATCAGCCTGGTATTTTACAACAACTACGACAACCAACCACCCGCGGGAAGCGTCAGAAATTTCGATTACAACATGGTGGTGAATGTAGGATACAAGTTTTAATTGTACAGGGAGCCTCAAAATATAATAATTTAATATATTTACAGTTGTAAAGCCCAGGGGTGTCGCCCTACAAGTATTGACCGGGAAAATTTGCAATTTATTTCTTACCTAGAATAAGAAAGCTCTTAGCATGGCAGGAATATCACCTATACAACTCAGCATTTTGCCGGGCATTATTGCTTGGTTAGACTTGTTGTACCCCGCTTATTCTATAGCCATATTATTATTTCTCGGCTTCACGCTTTGCTCATCTACACTTAGAAAGATCCGCCCAGCTTACCTTTCCCGCTTAAACAAATTAATATTACTCGTTTCTGCGAGCCTGGTTGTACTGGTGGGACTGGATTACTTTACAAGTTCGAAAACCTCAAATTCACAAGAAGGTATCTTAGAGCGGTACCATTATTTTTCGCTGTGGGTCGTCATGATGATCCATTGTTGCATCCCGTTTATTTATTGTTTCAAGGCAGTACGCAGGAGTACGTGGATGAATATTTTTGTCATTTTCTTTTTGTACATAACCCACAATGGTTATGCCGGGCTATCGTACAGGGCCAACTTGCAATATGGGGATATTCATTGGCCTATCTTTTCATTATTACAATCATATCCGAGATCCATCACCTTGGTAAGCATTTTCTTTATGTTTCCCTTTATCATGGCATATTGGATCAAGCAACACAAAGTTCGACAAAGAGCCCATATGAATAATGTCGAAGCCGTATCATGATAAAACTGCTTCACTGAGATCCCATTTCCCCGCAATGGCAGATATTGGGATTAAAAAAACATGCAACATTCATCCGGCACGGTACGCAGTATAGAATTAATCGGTCATTTCTGGTTAAGCTGCTGTGTTTACACCGCTGCAAAACTCAATATTGCCGACCATTTGGAACAAGGCGGCATGCATATCGGGGAACTGTCTAAGAAATGCGGCGCAGCGCAAGAACCACTATTTAGGTTAATGCGGGCCTTGGCATCGGGTGGTTATTTCGAAGAAGCCCGTCCAAAATATTTCGTCTTAACCCCGGCAGCAGATGCACTTCGCACCAATGCGCTGCCATCCATGAAAGCATTCGTTCTTTCAATGATGGGAGAACATTTCAGTTCCTGGGGTCAACTACATTATGCCGTACAAACAGGCAAACCCGCGTTCGATCATTGCTACGGTCAAAGCATCTGGGAATATTACAGCAATCATCCCGCCGAAGGGCAAAATTTCATGAATGCCATGACGGGTTTGTCCAACTTCGCCATTCCTTCCATCGTGCAAGGATATGATTATAGCAATTTTAACCTAATAGTGGATATCGGCGGCGGGAACGGCGCTATGCTTACAGCCATTCTGCAAGCCTCCCCCCAGGCCAAAGGAATAATTTTCGATGCCCCTTACGTGATTGAACATACCGCGAAGTTATTGGCCCAGTCCCCCGTTGCTAACCGGTGCCAAGCGCATCCGGGGAACTTTATGGAATCTGTTCCCGAAGGCGGAGATGCTTATATCATGAAATATATTTTGCATGATTGGAATGATGAAGAAGCATTACAAATATTACAACATTGCAACCGGGCCATGAATAAAGGCGGCACCTTGTTGGCCATCGATGCCGTGATTCCACCCGGCAATGATCCCTTCCCGGGTAAGCTGATGGATATCAATATGCTGGTAGCGCTTACCGGCAGGGAGCGGACCGCGGAAGAGTTCCGGCAACTATTTGAAGCGGCTGGCTTCCAATTTAACAAGATCATCCACTTACCGATTCCAGATGTTTCTATCGTGGAAGGGAAAAAAATATAATCGCCGCTGCCCAACGTATACCGGGTGGCAACAGCCTTCTATGTATAAAAAAACTCAGCCGGTAAAATTACCGGCTGCTTCATTTAATACACTGAATTAATACAAGATTATAATTATTATATTGCTTGTATTAAGAAGGTTTATTCTTGATAATAAAAGAAAGTCATAAATAAAAATCCCTGCAACAAAATCAAAATTCAACAACCGGGGATACGATTGTACCTTGTTATTGGAACAGTATTGCTAAAATCAACTTTCAAAATAAAAATAGGGGAACACAGGAAAGTATATATCAAAAAACATATTTCAATTGCTTTAGTAAATTTAACTGCTTATAAAACATAAGTTTGTAGTAATACCTTTGTTTTGTATGTAGTATTTATACTACAATTCGTATTTATAATAAAACGTGTAATTTTAATATTCAAAGGGTTATCGAAAACATTTAACCTTCCTAATAAACCGGAATTTGCAATATGACCAGGATTTTAATTGCTGACGATCACGCCATTGTTAGGGTAGGCTTGCAACAAACCTTAGCTAAACTTTACATTTCCACCCGGGTTGAAGAGGTGGCCTCTTTTGATTCGGTATTGGCAAAAATTGACGAACACCCTTTCGATCTCCTCATCCTGGATATTAATTTACCCGGCGGTAATAGCTTACAAATGCTGGATGTATTAAAATTACGTCAACCTAATATCAAGGTATTGATATTTTCAGGTTACGCCGCCCAGTTATATGCATTGGATTACCTGAAGGCCGGCGCCGATGGATATATTGAAAAACATGTTGAAGAACAGGAGGTTAAGCATGCGATTGAAACCGTGTTAAACGGTGAAAAATATTTTGATGCCAAAACGCGGCAATTATTATTGAAGCATGCAGATGATCCGAAAAAAACATCCAATAATCCTTTCGATCAATTATCTAGCCGCGAGATTGAAGTAATGAATTTATTATCCAAAGGGTATCCATTGATCAAGATAGCAGAAATGTTACACATACAGGTGACCACCGTCAGTACTTATAAATCCAGGATTTTCGAGAAATTAAATATCAGTAACATCGTGGAATTAGTAGAAAAAATGCGGCTTTATTTGCCTTGATCGAAAACTTGGAAATCCAGTGTAAATACAGTACCCCGCCCATCGTCTTTCAACCTGGCATTCAATTTTCCATTCAAAATAACTAACAAATCGAGGACTAACAACATCCCGATTCCTTTCCCCGGCGGGAATTGTTTGTTATTGGCATTTTCCACCTGGTACTGTTCAATCCATTCGATATAAACCGGAGGCATTCCCCTACCCTCATCTTCTATTACAATTTGTAGCTGCTCTCCGGCTGCCGATGCCGAGATCCGCAATACGCCGGTTTGCATATATTTTAACGAATTATCCAGCAGGTTATGAATTACGATCGATAAAAGTTGCCGGTTTATATAAACAGCTAAACCCGGATCGATACCATTGACGACCTTGATATCTTTGGCCTGGACCAGGGGTTGGAACATCGACAACTTCCCTTCAATCAAGCCGTGCAAACCCGTTAACTCTAAGCTCCCTGAGCCGCTACCAATCTGGGATTTCATGTATTCGATAATATTTTCAACGAGATGCATCATCTCCGAAATGCTCGCGGTGGTTATTTCACGGTCAAATCTATCGAGGTTACCATCATTGCTATTCAACCGGTCCTGAAGATACTTTAACGGGGTGCGGACATCGTGCGAGATAGCGGCAATTAAGCGTTCTTGCATATATGCCTGGCGTTTTAATAATTGCTCCGACCGGGTAAGGTGCTCCAGGGCTTCGTGCAAGGTGGCAGTTCTTTCAGAAACTTTCTTCTCGAGAATTTTATTCTTCATAGAAACTCTTTTCAGCCTCCACCGAATATACAATACCATCGAACCCAAGATCACCAGGAGCATGGCAATCCTGAACCAAGTCGTTTCATAATAAGCCGGTTGAACACTGATAAATATCTTGCTAACGGTAAAATTATTAAGCCCAAAACCGTTGATCTTCCGCAATTCGAGAATATAATCGCCGCTGGGTAAACTATTGAAATTTAACACTTCACCGGCATTCATATCCAGCCATGGTGCTAACCCGGATTCCCCTTCCAGGAACAACCTGTAACTACATTGCAAGTTCGCCTGGTTCCCGAAATAGGCAGAACTGGTAAATACCTGTAACCGCTGGAATGCATGGGGCAACTGGATTGTATCGCGCATCGGGAGTACGTTGGTATCGACCATAATTTGATCAACATGTAAAGGATTAGTTGGCAGGTTCACCCGTACTTGCAAGGGATTAAAATACACGATCCCGTTGATACTCGGAAAACCGAATGAACCGTTACCTAAACTTAAGGCACATGGCTCACATCCGCCGTTAAATTCATTCGTGCCAAAACCATCATCCTTATCAAAGTAATATTGGTATACATACTGGCTTTGACCATTGGCATACGAGATCAAATCCTGTAAAGACATTTTAAATAAACCCTTATTCGTGGAAATCCAACAATAACCATTGCTATCAAACAATGCACAATGGGAATATAATAAATATTGCTTCCTATCCAGAGGGATGGCAATTACTTGCCTGTCTTTTACGATGAAAGCGCCTTTTCCGTAAGTAGTAACAATCCAGCTACCGGGAGCAAATTGCTGCATACTTCTCAACATCATACCGTCGAAAGCATGCAAAGTATCTAAAGCTCCCGTTTGTTTATTATAAATATATAAGCCCTTGTTGGTACCGACCCACAATTCTTTACCGGGATCGGAAGCTATAAAATCTATATCTTTTAACCTGGTATCAACAGGTTCAATCCTGCCGTAAGGTCCTGTTGTGGGCATCTTGTATAAACCTTCATATTTGAAACTAATATAAAGGTCATCTGCTTCATCTACGAAAATCTGCTTGATATATTTAAAATCACGGAACTCATGCCGCCATAAGAGTTTGTTTAACCCAGGATTTAGCGCTACGATTTCATTATTATTCTTTAACCAGAAATTTCCACCATGATCTTTTGTAATAGTGAAAAGTTGATTTACTAAGCCCAAGCTATCGATGATCCCAATTTCCCTGGCGCCCTTCCCCGGTGCAAATAAATAGCCCTTGGGTGAAAAAATCATCGAATCTCCGAAGGGGGCTAAAGCGTAGTAAACCTGGTCTTCATCCCCTTGTAACAAGGTTGTAAATTGTTTCTTGGTACAGACGTACAAGCCTTTCGTTTTGCTGCCCAAAAATACCCTAGCATGTTCCTTATCATAAAAAATATCGAAAATCAATTTTGCATTAAAGTCAACACCATGCATCAGCTCTTCCCATAAGTAGGAACCCGAAGCATCTTTATTTAGAAAATACAAGGAATGACCGATCCTCAAAAAAACCTGCCCCGCGGGAAAGTTCCAATATACCGTTGATTCATCTTGTTCAGTTTTGGAATACCCCGGTAGTTTCAAGGTAATTTCCCGGGTGCTGCCATTCTCGATCTTTAATAAGTTACCATCTTTAGCAAGGTAAAATAGCGCCTGATCCAATACAAAAAAGCGGCTTATCAACCAATTTTTATCATAGGGGATGCTAAAAAATTGCCCAGTTTTTCCACTTAAAGAATCGATTCGCTCCGAAATAATTGCTTCACTTGTTATCCGGTAATATTGATTAGGCCCAACGGGCACCCACATCTCGCTATCATCGCTAAAATTAATATAGAGGTCAGGTTGGGAGCGGAGTATCCAATGATCTAAAGTATCAGACATCTCGCAATATTTATAAGGCTTTAACTCCTTACCATACACTGTTGCAGTAGCATTTTTAATACTGATTAAATCGTTTTGAGCAGTAATACAATAGAGATCGGACCCATCGGTACCCGGGAACATTGCGGACATCCTCGAACTTTTCAATGCAAGGTTTCTTTTATCATAATACACGAAATTTCTTCCATCGAAACGGAGCAGCCCCCCTTCCGTAGCCGCCCAGATATGGCCGCTGTTCGAGGCAGCGATAAAATTGATACTATTCTGTACCAAACCGTTCTCATCCGTATAATGTTCTACGGCATAGCCCGGTATTCGCAATTGGGCTTTTAACGGGGAAACATGAAGTAACCCGGTAAATAGAATAACTATTAGAATCGCAATATTCTTGTGACCAGGTAAAAGGTTTACGGGTGATAAATTATTCCATTGCATGTGAGAATTCTTACAAATTTGAACATCCTTGTCATAGGCAACGGCACATGCTATTTCTCCTCCAGGTAAGCGCCAATAACAAACAATTACTACTAAAAGGTAATGTAAAATATTAATTTACTAAAACAATGCCAGGTGAAATTTGCAATACAGAAATTGTTTGCCATCCTAACATTATACAGCATCCTCTTTTTCCTGCATATCATTAGCTCCATAGTATAAGAACATTCAATTACGGCATAAGCTACAAAAAATTCTTTTCAATATAGTATTGATTTTGCTTCGAAATCATAACGGGTAACCGGTTTTTCGACCGATTTACATCTTCACTAATGAAAATGAATCCCATTTAAAAAATTTTCAAACCCTTAATACCTTTATTGAAATTTGATGCAACCAAACGAAATTTCTTTAGCTAAGCAGAACGGCATAGTCCGCTTTCATCCGTGAAAACACCTATAAAATACGGAAGCAATTGTGTAATTTGGCAGTGTAATTAAACCCTAACTATGACTAGTTTAAGTATTTCAGAGTGGTTTACGCCGCTCAGCACTTTTGAGAAAATATACTGGTGTATCGCCATCTTTTTCTCCTTGCTGTTTATCATCCAGAATGTCATGAGTTTTCTCGGGGGGGATGTAGACACGCCCGACGCAACGGGAGATGTGGATGAATTGTTGGATACCGATACAGGAATCGGCTTTCAATTCTTCACGATCCGTAATATGTTCGGCTTCTTCACCATTTTCGGATGGACTGGCCTCGCCTGTATAGAGCGGAACCTATCCCCTTTTATGACCATCATGATATCAACTATTGCCGGGACCATCATGATGGTAATCATGGCAACACTGTTTTATTATACCGGCAAATTAGTAGCGAATGGTACCATGAAAATTGAAAATGCGCTGGGAGCAACCGCCACCGTTTACCTGCCGGTACCGGGAACAAGAAACGGTACAGGCAAAGTAAACCTGGTAATACAGGGTACCCTCCGCGAACTGGACGCGTTGACCGATGATTCGGAAACATTGCCAACGGGAGCTTATGTAAAAGTGATCCAGATTTTAAACAACCAAACACTTATCGTAACAAAACAATAATTATTTATTCTCTATGGACTTTTTATTAATAGCCATTTTAGTTGGGGTGGTATTTATATTCTCCCTGCTGGTAGCTTTATTCAAACGTTATAAACGTTGCCCTTCCGACCAAATCCTGGTAGTTTACGGTAAGGTTGGTAGTGGCCCTGACGGCACCAATAGCGCCAAATGTATACATGGTGGCGCGGCATTTATCTGGCCCGTTATCCAGGATTATTCCTTCATGGATTTGACGCCTATCTCTATCGAGGTAAACCTTACCAATGCATTGAGTCGCCAGAATATCCGTGTAGATGTCCCTTCCAGGTTCACCGTAGCTATTTCTACCGAACCGGGCATCATGAACAATGCGGCAGAAAGATTACTCGGCTTGCAAAGACAAGCTATCCATGACCTAGCTAAAGATATTATCTTCGGTCAATTACGCCTGGTAGTTGCTACCATGGATATCGAAGAGATTAACAACAACCGCGATAAATTCCTAGCCAACGTTGCCAGTAACGTGGAAGCCGAGATTAAGAAAATCGGTATGAAACTGATCAACGTGAACGTTACAGATATTAACGATGAATCCGGTTATATCGAGGCATTAGGTAAAGAAGCTGCGGCTAAAGCCATCAACGAAGCGAAGAAAAGCGTTGCCGAACAAGAGAAATTCGGGGAAACCGGTAAAGCTGAAGCCGACAGGGAAAAAGATATCACGATCCAACAAACCCTGAAAAACAGGGATGTAAACATCGCTGAAACCCAGAGGGATCGCGATAGTATGATTGCCCAAGCTAACAAAGACAAGGCTATCCAAATTGCTGCGGCCAACAGGGATGAAGCTATCGGTAAAGCAGAAGCAGAAAGGGATACACGTATTAAATCTTCCGAAGCGAATGCCATCGCCGTACAAGGGGAAAACACCGCTAAGATTCAAATCGCCCAATCGGAAGCAGAACGCCGCGAAAAGGAAGCCGAAGCCTCCAAGCGCGCCGTAGCTGCAGAAAAAATCCAATCTGCAAAAGCTTTGGAAGAAGCATACCTCGCTGAAAAGAAAGCAGAAGATGCCCGTGCAGACAGGGAAAGATCTTCCCAAAATGCCAACATCGTGGTAAGCGCCGAAATCCAAAAGCAAAAAGCCATTATCGAAGCCCAGGCAGAAGCGGAAAAAATCCGTGAAAGAGCTAAGGGTGAGGCCGATGCGATCTTCGCCAAGATGGAAGCCGAAGCGAAAGGTATGTTCGAAGTATTAACGAAACAAGCAGAAGGTCTCGACAAGATCGTTCAAGCTGCCGGTAACAGTTCTAAGGATGCCGTATTACTGTTAATCGCGGATAAATTACCGGAGCTGGTAAAATTGCAAACAGAAGCCATCAAGAATATCAAGATTGATAAAGTGACCGTTTGGGACGGTGGTAACGGGCAAGGGAAAGATGGACAAACTTCCACTTCCAACTTCATCAGCGGTTTGTACAAATCGGTTCCCCCGTTACAGGAAATGTTTAATATGGCAGGTATGGATTTGCCCAATTTCCTGGGGAAAGAAAAACCGGGCAATACGCAAGATAGCCAGGATGCCGAGATTGTAGCCGACGACAAACAATAATTCACTTACCCACGATAACGTGTATGCTGACCGGTTGCAACCGGTCAGCATTTTTTATGCGTCAAACAGTAACATTTCGGTATATTTATACTTCTTCTCTGGATCTGAAAAACCGAATTAGCATGAAGCAGACAACGATCGTTTGGCAAAGTAACTTGATTAATACTACGGAGTTAGTGCACGTGGAAGAACTACAAGATAAAATCGTGGTATCGGGACAGATTCTCGGTGAAATGGACAATGCTCCCGTGGAAGCGCAATACCAACTGGAACTCAAACCCGGTTGGGTCATTCAATCAGTAAAAATCGATTGGAAAGGAAATGAACCCTTTTCCCATCACCTGCTGAAAAATGCAGATGGGCACTGGTCCCTGCCGAACGGTAAAGTATTGAAAGAATTTGAAGATTGCGAAGATATCGATATCAGGATGACGCCCTTTACCAACACGCTCTCCATCCGCAGGCTACAATTGCCCGTTGGCGAACCGAACACGATGCCGGTACTTTACTTCCATCTTCCGGAACCCAAGATATCTTCCGTATTACAACGTTATACTAACATGGGAGATGGAATATACAAATATGAAAACCTTACTTCCGATTTTACATCCTTTATCGAGGTAGATGAATCCGGTTACGTGATCGACTATCCCGGTATATGGCAAAGAGTATTGCCCAAAAATCCGCATGACCGTCAACTCGATGCCCAAAGACAATTTTCCAGCGCTTTAATTTCTAACGTGTCCAGCGACCACCTTAAATTAAGGGATAATATATACAAAAACCTGGTAGGCTCCTGGGATGTGACCGCGGTGAATATTGTTCCCGGCGGTGAAGACGTTACACAAAAAGGTGAATGGATTTTTGCCTGGGTATTGGAAGGCAGGGCTATACAGGATGTTTGGATAGCGCCTAAAAGGGCCTTGAGAACAAAAGATACGGCAGGCCCATTCAATCGCTACGGCACCACGATCCGGTATTATCATCCCGAATTGAAAACTTGGAAAATATTTTGGCATAACCCGGTAAGTGGCGCCTATAATGAAATGGAAGCAGGGTTAAAAGATGCGGAAATTGAGCAAACAGGAATCGATAAAGACGGCAATCACCTACGTTGGATATTTAGTAATATCCAGGAAAATTCCTTCGAATGGCATGCCGAAATATCTTATGACGAGGGAAAATCCTGGCAGTTAGAGGCGAAGTTTTCAGCGAAACGGAAATGATGTTTATTGAAGATAAGCTAAAATTATGGCCCGGGGTTATGTAGAACTATTACACCAACTTCATGTAATTTTATTGCATGGATTATTTTAACGTCCATAGTATGCCCGTAAACTCTTGCATATAAGTATTAATCATCTGCGAACAAAGATATTCAACCTGGTAATTTTCCAGGCATTAGCATTATGCATTTTGTATTCCATTCTTAGATTTTTCTTTTCACGTAGATAGATTTCAAAGCATACCCGGGCAAAGATTAATTCGGTTGAATCCCGGCAAGATAAACCGTACGTATAAAGATGCACCCCACCCGCGTACCGATAAAAACCATGTCTTCCAGAAAATCATACTTCATCATAAAAACCGCGAATATTTACTAACACATTCGTTCTATATAATACAATTTTATTACATTTATGCCCCATGTTAACACAACAAAATATTATAAACCTAGTTGCTATAGCCGGCATATTTTTGTTATCCTGTTTCAGTATATATAAGAATAAGTTAACTATTACCGGTGGGATTTGGGCTGCGCTCATCTCCATTTGCATCTTGGTTGGTTTAGGATACAAATTTGTTATCTTGCTCGGCATTTTCTTCCTACTGGGAACTTGGGCTACTTCTAACGCCAAGCAATACAAAGCTGCTTTACAAGGTAACACGGAACACCCGGAACTGCGGGATGCCTACCAAGTATTGGCTAACGGTGGGGTTACCGGGCTTTGTGGCCTAGCTGCATGGATTTTCCCGGTATATGGCTTTATGCTCCAGGTAATGGGTGCAGCCAGCTTGGCAGCAGCTACCGCGGATACACTCTCCTCTGAATTGGGAACCGTTTACGGCAAAAAATTCTATGATATTATCACCTTCAAACCGGGCCAGCGCGGCAAGGATGGCATCATAAGTGTAGAGGGTACTTTAATAGGATTCATAGGCGCAGCGATTATCGCGCTTTCGTATGCGCTATTAAAGGAAATATATTTATATGCAGCCATCGTGTTCGTTGCCGGAATTTTCGGGAATTATATCGACTCCGTCCTCGGGGCAACATTGGAACGGAAAAGTATTATAGGCAATAACCTCGTGAACACTTTTATGACGGCATCTGCTGCATTCTTAGCATCGCTTTATTTCTTATTATAGCTATTTTTATACCGATTGGTATCTAAATAATTTTCAATTCGGTATAAACGATCTCGATCATTTTATCGAGGGATTGATGGAAATAGACCGGATCGCCCATAGTTTTAGACAACATCATCCCACCTTCGAACAGGGCAATAAAAATAACTGCATACCGATCCGGGTCAACATGCTTTTTAATTTCTCCTCCCCGGATACCTTGTAAAATAATTTGAACAAATCTATCTTTCCAACTGGCGATCCTTTTCTTCACCGCTTCTTTCAAGACGGGCAATTCATCGTCGGCTTCCACCGCTGCATTCAATATAGGGCAGCCTCCATTGCGGGCTATTCCGGCAAATTGATCTTTATATTGATTCGCTATGGCCACTAACCTGTCAACAGCAGACTTCCCATTATCCCCGGGGCTGCTTGCAATCATGAACACCTGCTGAACATTATAATCAAAAACAGCCAAAGCTATATCGTCTTTATTCTTGAAATTGCCGTATATTGCCCCCTTTGTAAGACCGGTCACCCTGGTTATATCGGACAAGGAGGTACCGGCAAAGCCTTTTTTATTAAAGACAGGAGCAGTTTTTTCAATTATAAATTCCCTTGTTTTTTCGGCTTTCGACATGTAAACAATACATTTTCTTACAAAAATATACCATTTGGTATTTAATAAAAAATTTAATCATACTTTTGTATTAAATAAACAAACCAAGGAATGAATAGAGTAGTCATTACCGGTATGGGAGCCTTAACCCCTATCGGGAACAACCTTTCCAGTTTCCAAGATGCCTTAATAGCAGGTAAAAGCGGCGCAGCGCCTATTACCCGTTTCGATGCAAGTAAATTCAAAACCCGCTTCGCTTGCGAATTGAAAGACTTTGACATCAGTCAATTCGTTGATAAATCAGAAGCCCGCAGGAATGATTTATTTACCCAGTACGCCCTGGTAGCTGTTGCCGAGGCCATACAAAATGCCAATATAGATTTCGAAAAACTTAATAGGAATAAGATCGGCGTGATTTGGGGCTCCGGTAACGGCGGCATCGGCACTTTCGAAGAACAAGTTACCGAATATGCTACTGGGGACGGCACACCAAGATTCAACCCCTTCTTCATTCCTAAAATGATCGTGGATATCGCCAGCGGCGTCATCAGCATTAAATACGGCTTGCGCGGTATTAACTATACGACCGTATCAGCTTGTGCCACTTCGAATACCGCGATGATCGATGCTTTCAACTATATCCGTTGGGGTAAAGCAGACATGATTATCACGGGTGGATCGGAAGCCCCTATCACCAGGACGGGGATCGGTGGCTTTAATGCTGCCAAAGCACTTTCTACAAACAACGAAGAAGCTGCTAAAGCATCCCGCCCTTTTGATGTTACCCGAGATGGTTTCGTTATGGGCGAAGGTGCAGGAGCCTTGATCTTAGAAAGTTATGATCATGCTGTTAAAAGAGGCGCGAATATAATCGCTGAAGTTGTTGGTGGCGGCATGGCAGCAGATGCTTATCACCTTACGGGCACTCACCCGGAAGGTGAAGGCGCTTACCTCGGCATGCAAGCTGCTTTAGAGGATGCAGAAATTCAACCAAGCGATATACAATATTTGAATGTACACGCTACTTCGACACCTGTCGGGGACATCAGTGAATTGATTGCTGTTGAAAGACTATTTGGCAATGCGCCTAATTTACACATTAGCGCCACTAAATCGATGACTGGCCACCTCCTGGGTGCTGCCGGCGCGATCGAAGCTATTGCTTGCGTAACGGCGATTCAAAAAGGCTTGGTTCCCCCTACCATCAATACCGAAAATGTTGAGCCTGCATACGCAGACAAGATGAATTTCGTCATCAAGGAAGCTAAACCCCTGGATATTCAATATGCGATGAGTAATACTTTTGGTTTCGGCGGGCATATTGCTACGGCAATTTTCAAGAAAATTTAATATATTTTCAACAATATATGTTCCCCGGCAAGTTGAGATACTTACCGGGGAATTTTATTTGGCGGGCTTCATTATCATCTATTAATAATGAACTATTCTTAAACCTAGCTGTTTAAATAGTTTAAATCGCGTAAAACAGCATAGCTCACCTAAGCATTCAATAGCAATCTCGACAAGTTAATCAATTACCTGGTTCACAAGGAACGAAAGTTATAACCGTGGAGTTTATAACAGGATATTTCTTTGTCTTATATATTAATACGGAAGCAGGGTAACCTAGCAACAACCATAAACAAGTTATAGCGGATCATCAATTCTATCAGGAAGATATTTTTCACCTAAAATTTATCAATATGATCAAAGAATTGAAGATACAGCACCTGGCAGTTTTATTGTCAATATGTAGCTTATTCCAGTTGGCTTGCCGCAGCCCGAATAAACCGTCCGGGAATACGGCAAATAACGATAGCTCGATCACTTCAGCTAACTCCAGTAAAGATGCTTCTCAGTTTACAGAACAAAAGCAAAGTGACCTGTTATCTTACCTCCCATTTGATGATACTTCCGATTTTGCCGATGCAAGGAAAGGGTTTATTGCAACCCTTGATGCAGGGGAGATCAAGGATGAAGATGGCAATGTAGTTTATAGTATGAAGCAGTATGACTTCATAAAAGGCAATGCTCCTGCTACTGCGAATCCCAGCCTTTGGCGACAAAGTGAAATCAATAGCATTAACGGTTTATTTAAAGTAACTGACGGTATATATCAAATCAGGGGATTTGATCTTTCGAACATGACTTTAATCGAAGGTAAAACAGGTTGGATAATTATTGACCCGTTAATCTCCCCTCCCACTGCCAAGGCCGGCCTTGATCTAGCCAATGAAAAACTTGGCAAACGACCGGTTTCGGCCATTATCCATACTCATAGCCATATAGACCACTTTGGTGGTATCCGCGGCGTCGTAGATGAGAAGGATGTAAAAAGTGGTAAAGTTAAAATCTATGTTCCTGAAGGTTTTTTTGATGAAGCCATATCGGAAAATGTAATGGGTGGAAATACTATGGGTAGAAGGGCCTCTTACATGTACGGAAACCTACTTGCAAAAGATCCCAAGGGAACATTGGGAACAGGTCTCGGTCAAACAACCTCCGTAGGCTTATCAGGTATCCTTGATGGAACAGATGTCATTAGAAAGTTAGGAGGAGAAAACCGCGTGATTGACGGTATTAATGTTGAATTCATTTACACGCCGGAATCAGAAGCTCCCGCGGAGATGATGTTTTATTTCCCCGGATTCAAAGCGTTTTGCCAAGCAGAGGACATCAATCATACCCTGCATAATCTCTATACCCTGAGGGGTGCAAAGGTGAGAAACGGGCAGAAATGGAGTCATTATATTGACCTAGCATTAGAAAAATGGGGTAATGATGTACAAGTCTCTTTCGGTTCCCACCATTGGCCTGTATGGGGTAATGAAAAGATTAACGAATACTGGAAAAGCCAAAGAGATTTATACCGCTTTATCCATGATCAAACCTTGCGCTTAGCAAACAATGGTTATACACCCGTTGAAATTGCAAACATGATCAAGTTACCGCCGGCGCTAGATAAAAAATTCTCTAACAGGGGGTATTATGGTAGCGTTAGCCATAACGTAAAAGCGCAATATGACTTGTACTTCGGTTGGTTTGATGGTAATCCAGCTAACCTGGATAAACTACCCCCAACCGAAGGTGGAAAGAAATATGTTGAATTTATGGGAGGCGCGGACAATTTATTATCACAAGCGAAAAAATCGTATGCTAACGGCGAATACCGTTGGGTAGCAGAAGTTGTCAATCACCTGGTATTCGCGGATCCTAAGAACATGGAGGCCAAAGATTTATTGGCTGATGCCTATGAACAACTGGGTTACCAAGCCGAATCAGGCCCATGGAGAAATTTCTATTTATCAGGCGCAAAGGAATTAAGGGAGGGTGTAAAAGTGCTACCGGCTCCAAATACAGCAGGACCAGACATGGTCAAAGGAATGTCGACAGAGCTATTCCTGAATTACATTGCCATGCGATTTAAAGGAACGGATGATGCAGCAGCAGGCATGAAATACAATTTCAACATCATCATGCCCGATGTCAATGAAAAAGCGGCACTGATAGTAGAAAATGGAACGGTCACACCAAGGATTGGTAGCAATCTAGCTAATGATGTAACTGCCACCCTTACCGTGAATAGAAGCGACCTGGACAAAATTAGCCTGGGAGAAGCCAAATTCGGGGACTTAGTTAGTAACGGCACGATAAAAATTAATGGAGACCAGGATGCATTTAAAGCATTCCTCGGTGCATTAGATCATTTTAATTTCTGGTTTAACATCATAGAACCATAATAAATCAGCGTTTTCTTTTCATAAGGTTTATGGATTTTACGGGCAGCTCGAGGGCTGCCCTATTTTACTGTTATAAATCAATTTAATATATTTAAATTAAATACATTTTAACCCTTCGATATCAAATAATTTTACACCATTTAATTGGGAATACCTGCAACATATATACTGGAAAACCCCAGCCAGAAATCGATTGTAACCCGATTCCATCAATATAAAAATTGCCCGTACCTTTGCTAATATTAGCGGTAATGTTTTAAGAATAGCTAGATAGCTTCAAGCCCCCACTTATAGGGCAACATAGCCTTTAACGGATGGATCATCCAGGTAAGGACTCCTCGAAAACTCTTGATTGGCAAGCATTTTACATTACCATTCATCCAAATATGGTGCAACACCTTTTCTAGTTTAAATAACTTTGTTCGTTCAAATTAAACTGGTTTTACTTTTTTAGATGAAGAAAATTTTATTACTGATAGGTAGTTTTTGTTGCCTTTTCATCACTGCTGCATTTGCGCAAAGTGGTGGCGGACAGGCAACTATCGTGGGTAAGTTACTCGACGATCAAAGCGGCAAACCCGTGGAATATGCTTCCGTTGCTTTGCTTAAAGCCACAGATAGTTCAATCGTTACCGGGATGTTATCGCAAGGTAATGGCGACTTCAGCTTCCAGGCTGTTGCTCCCGGTCAATATATATTAAAGATATACTTTATCGGCTTCCGTGATTTCTATAAGGATGTTACAGCGAAGGGGCGTGTAGATGTCGGTAATATCCGGCTCAAAACAACGGCTACCGCGCTGAAAGGCGTTGAAGTAGTTGGTGAAAAACCCGCTTTTACGATGCAGATCGATAAAAGGGTCTTTAATGTTGAAAAAAACATTGCCAGCACGGGCGGTACTGCTGTGGACGTATTAAAACAGGTGCCTTCCGTGAACGTGGATATAGACGGGAATGTATCTGTTAGAAATGGAAGCCCCACCATATTTATCGATGGGCGTCCCAGCACTTTAACATTAGAACAAATTCCTGCCGATGCGATTGCCAGCGTGGAGGTTGTAACCAACCCTTCTGCTAAATATGATGCGGAAGGTATGAGCGGCATTTTGAATATCATGCTGAAAAAGAACAAGAAAATGGGATTTAATGGTCTTGTTCAAGGTGGTTATACCTCAAATAAAAGCTCAAATGCCGGTGTTGATCTGAATTTGCGCCAAGGCAAAGTCGGCTTTTCACTTAGCTACAACTTACGCGATCGAAAATTCCCGATGAAACAACGTATGTCAAGGAAGAATACAGATGATAACGGCGGTATTAGCTACCAGGATCAATTCCAGGAAGGTGATTACGGCAGGCGCTTCCAAAATGGCAGGATCGGGTTTGATTGGTATATCGATAATAGGAACACCTTTAACATATCGCAAGGAATTACTGCCGGGGATTTCAACAATACCAGCGACCTGCGCATCAACGAGATGGATGAACACCGCAGTGTATACCAGTACGGGCTCGGCTATAATAACACTTATCATAACTTTAGGAATTATTCCACGCAAGTTGGATATAGGAGAACCTTCCAAAAAGAAGGACAAGAACTAACAGCCGATTTTACTTACAACCGTTCTAATAATAAAAACAATTCCGACTACAAGCTCCAGTACTACGATTTAAACGACCAGGAAGACAATTCGCTCTTCCAACCGGAACAGCGTTACGGTCGCGGGGACGGAAATACTTCTTATTATACTGGGCAGATCGACTTTGTGAATCCTTTAAATGAAGCTTCGAAATTTGAGGCCGGCCTCCGGATCAATGCCCGTAAATTCAACAACAAGTTGAATACCATGGGGAAAAATTTTGAAACAGGTGATTTCGAATTCGATTCATCCCTATCTAATAATTACCATTACACGGAACAGATCAATGCCGCGTATGTTAATTATGCCGGTACAATTGGCAACTTCGGTTACCAAGCGGGATTGAGAGCCGAGCAATCATTCTATGAAGGGGAAATGGTGAACGTTAAAGATGCCGCTTATAGTATTGATTATCCAATTAGCTTATTCCCAAGTGTCTTCATCTCCCAGAAATTTAAAGGGAACCATGAAATGCAACTAAATTATACCAGGCGCATACGCAGGCCTTGGTTCAGGGATCTTTTACCTAACCTGCAATACAGCGCTAACTCTGCCAGCCGGGGTAACCCGGAACTACAACCGGAATTCACCAACTCTTTCGAATTATCCTACTTGAAAGATTTCGATGGGAAATTCAACGTATTGGCATCCGTGTACTTTAGAAATACAAACAACGCCATTACCGATTTTTACGTGGATACCACTTTGAATTTAGATGGCCAAGATCGTAAGGTCGTGCTAAGTTATCCTATCAATGCGGATCAGAGGAATACTTTCGGCGCAGAATTAACACTGCGTAACCAAATTACGAAAGGTTGGGACATTACTACCAACCTTAATATCGCCCAAACCAGCATTGATGCGGAAGGTTTGAATAATAACGGTTTTATTTGGTTCGGTAAAATCAACAGTAACACCAAGTTGCCCTGGAGCATGGTGCTACAGGTAACAGGTGAATATGAATCGCGCAGGATTCAGCCGCAGGGAGAAGATGCGCCGGAGTACCAAATTGATCTTGCTATCAAGAAAGATTTCTTCCAGAAGAAAAACTTTACCGTTTCCCTCGGTGTAAATGATATATTCAACACGGACAGGGATTTGCGTTGGACAAATACTTCATTCTCCGAAACCGAACGCTACCGCAAACGTGTATCAAGGGAACTGAGGCTGAATGTTAGCTGGCGATTCGGGAAGGTGGATGCCCAGCTCTTCAAGAAAAGGCGTGGCAATGATGGCGGCGGAGATATGGGCGATGGCGATGGGTTTTAATTCGTATATATAAAGAATGGTTAAAAATCCCTTGGACATTTTGCTCCAGGGGATTTTTTTAAATCAACACTATACCTTTTCCGGCTTCAGAGCATAAGGTTTTCCCGTACCCTTGGTTAAAAAATCATACAAACTTTCTTTTATGAAAAAAGTCCAAGCATTACTACAAAGCTCATAACAAGCTATCCCCGGCCTCAGCCCGACCTGTAACAATTGTACACTGGTTTGCCCATCCTGTTCGTCAAAGCTCCAATGCAATTCCTGCCCTTCCCATTCACTTCTTTCCTCCTCCTTCAAGCGGTCAGCATCGATATAAGCTTTCAACACCGTCCAGGTGATCAACTTTCCTGCTTCGAAACCGGTTACCCGGAAAGTTTTACTGGTTTTCCCGAAGCGGATTGTAAATTCATCGTTCAGCCCGGCATAATTGCCAGAAATCTCACCACCCCACCAGGAGCTTAGCTGTTTTGTAATTGCATCCCAGGCAAGGCTACTATTAATGGGCGCCCGGATCACAATTCTGAAATCGTTTTCCATAAATAAAATAATTATTGTCGACTAAATTTTTAATGAAAAAATTATCATCCCCTCAAAAGTTCGGTTCAACGTTCACCTGCTCATTTCTTGGCCATCTCGGCCGCCAATTTGTTCGCTCGATCGAGCTTATGTATTACTGTACCGCTTCCCTATCAACGGTGCGAAGTTCCACGGTTTTCTTGGCCGGGCTGAATAGATCATCCTTCGCTTACATCCTTGACCAAGTAAGAAATTCAAGTACATTGAAAGCAATTTTAGCCTGGCAACAATGAAATGAAATAAAATAATTTATTAGTTATCACTATATGACCACCTTAAATATCATTTAAGATTTGCTATATAAAAGTAAGAACATCATGCTATTTAGATGGTTCGGGAATCGGACAATTTAAAGGGTGATATTGGCCATTATTGTCAAAAGAAGCAATTTCGTCTAGGGATTCTCACTATTCACCAAGTATCCCGGTAACCAACAATCCAAATGATGTACATTTAGGTCGTAAAATTTGGAGTACTTTATGAAACATTTGAGTTTATTGATTCCGAATGGCCATATTAACTTGAGTAGCGTTATAGGAACATATAAAATATTGTCTAGGGCAAACGAGTATTACCAAGAACGCCATAATAGGAAAATATTTGACCTCCATTTAGTCGGGAATACGCATACTGTTAGCATTTACGAAGGCTTATTTTCCATACATCCCGAAATATTGATTTCCCAGGTAAATCATACCGACTTTATAATAGTTCCATCCCTGAACCATGATATTGAAAACGTAATTTATAGCAATCAATCGATGATTGCCTGGATACATCAACAAGTGGGCGAAGGTGCGGAGGCAGCGAGTATTTGCACGGGATCATTCTTACTGGCAGCGGCCGGTGTATTGGAAGGCAAACAATGTTCTACCCACTGGAGCGCGGCGGCACAGTTCCGGAAAAAATACCCTTTGTTGAACTTGGTAGAAGATAAAATCATTACGGATGAACACGGCATTTATACCAGCGGTGGCGCCTTTTCTTTCCTGAATTTCCTGTTGTACTTAGTAGAAAAATATTATGACCGCGAAACAGCGATCTATTGTTCCAAGGTCTTCCAAATCGACATGAACCGGGATACTCAAAATACCTACGTGATCTTCCAAGGACAAAAATCGCATAACGATGAGATCATCCGGCAAGCGCAATACATGATAGAAACAAAATTACAAGATCGCTTTTCGATGGAAGAATTGGCGCAATCATTGGCTTTAAGCAGGAGAAATTTTGACAGGCGATTTATCAAGGCTACCGGGAATACGCCCTTGTTATATCAACAAAGGGTTAAAATAGAAGCGGCTAAACGCATGTTGGAGAATACGAAAATGTCGGTAAATGAAGTGATGCTGGAGGTCGGTTATACCGATGTAAAGGCATTCAGGGAAGTGTTTAAGAAAATTGCCGGTATATCCCCTATTGATTACCGCGCCAGGTATGGCATGGATAAATTAGCTACGAACTTTAGCTAGTAATAAATTATTCCAGGTTATTAATCATCCGGCAAAAGGGCTTGGATATGCCGCGTTTCCTTCAACCAGTTATTTCTACTGGAAAGATGGGTTCATCATATTCTCCCCCTAATTTCTTTCAATCTCATTATCATTGATTTGGCGCCGGAATGTAACCACCTGTCATAATCATCTGCCGCTTGTTGACAAGCTGCCGGGCTAATAAAACCATGCTCAATCATTTGAGGCCCCCTTAACATGGCCACTTTCGTCCAAATACCGGCTTTATCTATAAAGCCAGTTTGGTTGCTGGTGCATATTTCGTCGGCAGGATATATTTCGATCTCTTTTAAACCCAATTCTTCAAATAACCCGGGTAAATGGTTAGCCACCAGGTTGTCCATCCCGGCATCCGCCCTCCAGGAGAGAAATGCATTATAAAACTGTAAAAAACTTTGCGGGGGCTCGGGTTCCCATTCTATTAATTCATGATTGTAATCGAGGATGGAAATCATCCCTCCTTCATTCAATAAGGAAATAAAATGCTGTAAAGCTTTCTTTGGATGTTCTAGCCATTGCAACACCCTTGCTGAAACGATTAAATCAAATTTTTCGCTGGGTAGATATGTATATAGATCTGCTTCCAACAATTGTAACTGGGGAAGATGCCGGTAATCTTCCCGGCCTTTCGCTACAAGGTGCGCAGTATTATCTATCCCCACTACTAGTCCCTTTTCTCCTACCTTACCGGCTATTCCCGCCGTGATAGCACCCGTCCCACAGCCAACATCCAACACTTTCATGCCCGGTTTTAAAAAGGGGACAATACCGGGATAGTCATTTTCTAGGGTCCTGCTGTCTAATACTGCCTGCGTTCCTTTGGGCATTTTTGCCCTATCTGCTGCTTTCATAGTATGCTCCGATTTGCGATATTTCTATGGATGATCCGAAATCAAAAAATACAAAAAAAAATTATGTTCCAACAAATAGTTATATAAATGGGGACAATTATTTACCAGTTGCAAATCATTCGTCAATTGTTTGACATAAAGTTTCCATGTAAAGTTGCAACTTCCCGGGAACTTTTTGGGTCGTTTTAGGTTGGTGCATGCTTGGCAATTGCCGGATAAGAGTTTATGACATTTGTATAAATGCCGCACCGGTAGCATATACTTTTCGAAACCGGATCAAGACTAAGTGGAATGCTATAAAATTTCTTATGGTAAATTAGATGAGTATCCTTTATTGATATTTAGAACCAATCTGTTCCTGTAAATCTTTATACAAATCAGGGAGGTACTTCCATCTATGGCCCTGGATGTATTTCTCTGAAAGTATTTCACTTTTATTCATATCAAAATGAATAGCCAAAACACCTACAAAGTCCTTCAACTGTACCTTTCCGGCTGCCGCCTGTTCTTGAAAAATATAAGTTACGTAAAGATCCATGCAATCTTCCTGGTTTACAAGTATGACAGGATTTTCTGAATACAATTCCGTACCACGCAGATTATTATACCGATCCCTGGATTCCATCAGCTGCTTGCTAAGCTGGTTAAACTGTCGCGATTTTGTATCGAATCCATAATGTACAACCTTGAAGGGAAAATCATCACCTTCCTTATAAATCTCCGTCCGTAGCCAGTTGGTATCGCCGTTCGAATTAAAATGTAAGTGATAAGTATAGAATGACAATACGGGATATTTTGATATACTAGCTGCAAATTGTGCGGAGATGCTTTTCATCATTTCCAGGGTAAGTGGAGTCGTGAAATGTAAGGTCACATACTGCATACTCCAGGTAATATTATCTGCCAGGGGAACTATTTCCATTCGAATTGCTTCGTAAGCTTGATATCGTTCTAAAGCAAACAGGTACTTTGATTTCAACGTGTTGCGCTCTTCGCCGTACATCGGGCGGTCGAGCTGTTCCTTCTTGGCATCCCAATATACAGCGAAATGAACTTTTTCCCGGTTTACATCCTGTAACTCGATCGAAAACATGTTGGGATTCATATTGCCGGTATTATAAAATCTATAGAAAGCCAATACCCGTATATCATTACCCAGCTCCCTAGCGAGGTATTCGGTAAACTTTTTTCTTGCCTTTTTCCTGGGCATCCCCGTCCATCCATGAACTATAAATAACAATCCGCAACCACCCAGAAGCCCTAAAGCAATTAAAAGGACTATCGCTACCAGTATATATTTTATTACAACCATTCCTATTGACATAAAACTATTTCATGTTTACAACTGTACATCTAAGTATAATGAATCAAATCCTATTTTGTGAGCACAAAGTAAAAATTTAAAGCAGCAGTTTACGAATAAAACTATTCGAAGTATAAAGAACTATATTTCGGTAAACGGAAAGACGAATTGAACATGATGGTATCAAAACTTTTGTACCCGGGTGGTGAAAGCTCCATTTGCAGCTAACGGGAACGCGAGGACAAGTATATTTTGATCTTATCAACAGGAAGCCTACCTTCGTTTTTCTTAAGTATCTTTATTTTTTTATTTGAAAACCTATTATCCATGAAAAAAGGAATCTTCGCAATGCTGCTGTTATCATCCGGTATGATGATCGGCGCTTGCAACCAAAATACAAAACCTGCCCAAAAAGACAGTGCCATGCAAGAAGAAAAAGACTTCGGTCAACAAGATAGCATTGCCACCAGTAAAGAAATAAACGGGAAAATACAGGAAATTGTCAATGGGAAGGATGGGTATACTGCCACCGTGCAATCTACCGACGGAGCCGTGTATTTTGCTACGATCAGCCATGCGAATTTAAAGGATCCTAAAACATATAAAAGTTATCAAGTTGGTGATTCAATTCATGTCAAAGGAGATTATTGGAAATCCGGGGAAGATGAAAGAATTACCGTTCGATTTATTCTCGATGGAAAATAAGGAAGTTGCTACCCTGAAGTTATTATAACCGGTACGGGCAATACTTTCATTATTGCCCTAAACCTTTTACTCCGGCATCTTTCAGTACTTGTTTCGTTATATTCAGCCTTAAACGACCGAAATACTTATTGCCAGGAATCCCTATTAGTTGCCTGATGCAGGTAGCAAAGAAATAAACATCATCGCCCTGTTCTACATACCCGACCCACCAACCGATATTATGCCCTCCTACCCTTGTCCAGCCGGTTTTGGAGTGCAGCGTGTATAACGAATTTTGTTCGGTGATCATGATATCCTTTACCTTGTCCATATATTCCTTTTTGAACGGCAAGCGATCATAATATAAATCTCTAACAACTTGGAGCTGATTTAGTGGCGTTATTGCGAGCGCACCGAAATTCCAAAAATCTGCGCCGATTGGTTCATCGATATTTTCATTACCATACCCGCAAAGCGATAGGTATTTATGATAACGTTCGGTGCCGACCCTTTCGGCTAATTGTAAGAATACCCAGCCTGCTGAAACTTTGAAAGCTTCCCTCACGGTCATATCATGAAAGATATCTTTCCTATTCCCATACAAGACCGTATCAATATGTCCAGGCCATTTAACAACTTCATCCGCGTCCTTTATCACCCCTGTTTCCAAAGCGATCAATAAATTCACGATTTTAAACGTTGATGCCGGGAGGTAAGGATCATAGATACCATCTTCATTATTAGTATAAGCCGTTGCAGCCTTTTCATTCAACACCAGTATTGTTCCCCCCAATTGGCCCGGATCTAACAACTTGTTATATTCGGTTTTTGTAACAATTTTAAATGGTAAAGTATCAATAGGCGTTGCATTTACCTTGATAGTAAGAAAGAGAAGGAATAAGGCGAGTGCGGATAATTTCTGCATAAGAATGGCTTTGGAACAAAAGATAAATAATCGATGTCATTTATTATAAAAGCTCAAGGTAAATTATTTTTCATGATAATTTTAAAAGGCAAAAGCCTGTCAATCTTTCGATTCACAGGCTTAATTGCCAAGTATTTAACCGTATCAATTAGTATCTATCGCAACAACTCGATCCAACCCTTGTGATCTACGAAACCACTTTCCGTATTCAGTTTGAGGATGTAGAAATAAGTGCCTTCATTGAGGCCATTCCCATTCCATTGGTTATCGTAATCCTTGGATTGGTATACTTGGTTTCCCCACCGGTTATAAATATATAACTGCGATCCTGGATACTTTGATAATCCCGGTATATAGAAAACATCATTCTTACCATCCCCGTTCGGGGTAATTACATTCGGTATAAATAAATCATCTCCCGTAATCGGGATCGGTTGTATCGTGTAAGTATTATCCGATAGATCAATATCGATTTCCTTGCCCGATATGGTAACGGTATTCGTCACCTGCTCGCCGTTAATCAGCCTAACAGAAATATTAGCAGTGGCGCTTGCTCCGGGCGGCAATACCGGTATTTGCCAGATCACCGCGTTAGTTGATATATCAAAATCAACTTGTCCCAAGGTAGCCATCATACTTAAAGGCCTACTCAACATCGATGCTAATATATCTTGTACGATGACGTTCGTGGCGGTATCGGGCCCGTTATTGGTAGCTGTTATCAAGAAATCAATATTATTACCGACACTCAAAGGTTGAGGGGTTGTTGCCTGTTTGACCACCTTGAGGTTAGCGTATTTATCCGTCTTGATGACTAACTCGGTAGTATCCCCCGTTGAAACATCGGGAGGTCCGGAAATAATTGCAAGGTTACGCACGGTACCTGTATCTTGCACGGTTACCTGGTATGACCAGCTCAATGTTTCCCCGGCGCTTAATAAGCCCAGGTTCCAAACAAGTACATTTGGATTTTCCGTATAGCTAACCGTTCCCCTTGGTGGCGATTGATACGTAGCTTCGCTCACGATATTACCTGGCGGCAATGTATCCACTATGATAACCGGGTTTACACCAGCGGCGCCTTCATTAGTAGCGGTCAGCGTATACGTGATTTGCTGACCGATGTAATATGGACCGGTGCCGGGATCAACGCTCTTATCAATATCCAAGGCATTTTTAGGCAGTACCCGGGTCGTTACCTGGCTAGAGTTGTTAGAACTGTCTTTATCTGGCAACCCGTTCGGGGTAATGATATTTACGGTGTTTACTAGCGTACCGGGAACTACCGTTGTGGCTTTAGCCGTGAATGTTACCCTGCTGCCCGCCGGGAATTGACCGATCACCGCGGTAACGGTATTTCCATTAACGGTTGTCTGCACATCACCAGCACCACCGGCAGTAACAACGGATACAAAGCTTCCAGCCGTCAAAGCTTGAGGGAACACATCTGTGATCAAGGCGCCGCCGGCATCACTAGGACCGAGGTTCTGGGCTACTACTTGATAATAAATATCATTTCCAACATACATATTGCTTGGCGCTGATTTTGAAATCCGCAGATCAACTTCGGCAATAATATTGCTGGATACGGTATTGGACGCAAACAAATTATTATTGTTTGCGAGCGCGTATGCTGTATTTGTAACGGTACCTGATTGTGCATCTTTCCTAACGGTACCGCTAATGTCCACATGGATGCCACCACTATTCATAGCAGGCATATCTGCAATGATATAGATGATGTTCCCGGTTCCCGTTGCACCAGATGAAATAGTGGCCCCATTAATAGTCTTGGCTGTCCATGTAACATTTTCCAGTACCCCCGGGATGGTGTCCGTTATAATAGTCCCTACCGCGTTACTTGGCCCGAAGTTGTGAATGTCAAGCGTATAAGATTCCTGGTCGCCCCTTTGCATCGTAACAGGACCCGTTTTGGTGATGCTTATGTTCGAAGTATTATTGATAAGTGTAGATGCAGCGGCATTCACTGAATTTACCCCGGGTTCAGATGGAGTGACATTGGCAGTATTTACGATCGTACCACTTGCAGCAGCATCGATTACGCCCAAGATACTGACTTGGATTTGGTTAGCCGCCCCCGTTGGAATGCTGGCATCGATGTTTATCGCATTTCCAGTACCTGTATTGGCGCCGTGAATGATGGCTGCCCCGGTTGCCGTTGCCATCCAGGACACTTGTTGAATGCTACCCGGTACCGCATCTGAAATCATGGCATGTATAGCATCGCTTGCACCGGAATTCCTAACGGTAATATTATACTTAATCGTATCACCTGCCACTGCATTTGCCGGGCCTACTTTAACAACTTCAAATCTCGGCAATGCATTCACAGATGTTGTTACCAAGCTGGATGTATCTGCCGGTATTCCAACTTCCGAAGGGGTTATAACCGCGATATTTTCCAGGCTGTCCCTGGTAGATGGATATACCGTTCCCGTAATAGTTACTTTCACGCCATTTCCATTCCCAGGTGGTATATCGGCTGATAAACTTACGTAATTCCCTGTACCGGTCGCCCCGCTTAAAATATTTGCATTTCCCATTGCTTCTGCCGTCCAGCTTACCTGGCCAATGCCCGGAGGCACCTGGTCGGTAATCATTGCTGCCATTGCAGCGCTGGGACCGATATTGGTGGCTGTGATCGTGTATGTAATAGAACTACCTGCAATCGCCAGTGATGGCCCTTCCTTGTTGATTTGCAAGCCGGGTTGCAAGGAAACATTCGTTGTAACTTTCGAGGTATCAGCCGTCCCCCCGGTTTCAGAAGGTACAACTGTAGCCGTATTCATGACTGTGCCTTTGTAGGTATCCGCTATTGTTCCATTGATATTTACGATGAATCCTGCTCCTTGCGGAATATCGGCATCGATCTGCAAATCATTTCCTGAACCGGTAGCGCCGCTGTTAATGACCACGCCGTTAGTAATCGAAGTGGTTGACCAGCTTACATTTGATATTTGAGACGGAATTACGTCGGTAACGATCGCGTGAACAGCATTGCTTAACCCGGTATTCCTAACCTGTAAACTGTATTGTATAGCAGCCCCTGCCGCAGCATTTGCAGGCCCACTCTTGATGATATCAAGTTGGGGATGTTTTTCTACGGGGGTAATGATAGGCGGTGTAATAATAGGTGGATCAACCGTTCCAGGTGTTTCCGCGGTAGCGGAATTACTGATCGTTCCCGTTGCATCGGCCTTCACCGTGCCGCTAACATTTATCATTACCATGGCACTTTCATCGGGAGGAATATCTGCATTAACAGATATTTGGTTACCTGTCCCGTTATTGCCGCTATTTATAACGGCGCCATTTGTAGCAGTGGCCACCCAGCTTACATTTTCTATCCTACTATCGATGGTATCCGTGATTGTAACGCCCTGGGCAAAGCTCGGACCAAGGTTCGTGGCCGTGATCACGTAATTTATTTTAGCTCCTGCTACTATATCATCGGGTCCGCTTTTCTTCAGGTTTATATTTGCACTCTTCGTAACAATGGTACTTACATCATCGGAAACGGTAGGGAAACCCGTGCCGCTTACATTCACGCCGTTCACGATCGTTCCATCAAAATTCGGATCGATTGTACCTTGAATGGTGATAATGATACCATTACCCGCACCGCCAGGAATATTAGCGCTTGTGGAGATTGCATTGCCGGAACCGGAGAAAGCCCCGTTGATGGAAGCACCACCGTATACTTGAACACTCCAGCTAACATCTTGTATTTCGGTAGGCACTTGATCCTCTATCAACGCATTCGAGACATTGGAAGCTCCTGAATTGGTAATTACAATTTGGTAGTTGATCGTATTCCCTGCAATAGCGCTTGCAGGGCCGTGTTTGCGTACGATCAAGCCGATATCTGTCCCGATATCTGTTGTAACCTCGCTGGTATTATTAGTCGTGTTATAATCATTTACCAAGAATACCGTTGCATTCGCGGAGTTGGTAATCGTTCCTTCCGCCGCATTTCCATCCACGGTACCTTGAACCTCCACGGTAATATAATTATCATCGCCGGCAGCAATCTTCGCCGGGAAGTTAATGATATTACCACTACTATCTACCCTATTGGAATCTAATGTAGATGCATTCCCTGTTGCAATAGCTGTCCAAGTAACATTCATGATTTCAGCAGGGATATTATCGGTAATAATCAAGCTATCTACATCCCGGGGTCCATCATTACGTACCACGAAACTATAGGTAATTTTTTCACCGGCATTCACCGATTGCGGGCCAGCTTTAACGATATTAACATCTGTAGAGTTGTTGACGCTCGTAATAACGGAACTTTGTTTATTGGCGCCTGCAACCACGCTGGCGGTATTTACGATAGAAGTTCCGGCAGACTGGTTTATTACCCCGTAAATATCGATTTTAAACCCATCGGTAAACGCGGTGCCATTGATATTCCCCGTGGTTGTTACATTATTAGTATTCCCTGATGTAGCGCCGGTTATCTCACCTGCACCAACACCAACGGCAGTCCAACTGTACACATCGACCGATGCCGGTACGATATCTTCAAAAGAAGCCCCGGTAATGAAACCTGCTCCACCGTTGTTTATATAAACCGTATAATGAATGGTATCGCCAACATCCGCGATGGATGGTCCCGTTTTAGCAATTCTAATAACAGGATCATTATCAACCAAAGTATTGACCGTTGCCGTATTGTCATTTTGGAAAGGATCAATAATATTACTTCCCGCAGGTAATTTAACAGTAGCAGTATTTATCACGGTACTGCCGCTCACTAATGCCGGGGACATAATACCAGAGATCGTAACTTCCAGCGCCCCATCATTGGCAGGAAGATCTGCCGTGATAGACACATTTCCAGCGTTGCTCATAGGACTTACGTTGGTAACGCCACCCGTTGCTTGGGCAGTCCAGGTTGCATTTAATATTTGAACCGGTAATATATCTTCAATTAAAGCGCCCTTAACATTCATAGGGCCTTCGTTCGTAATTCTCAGTATATATTCAACCGGTTCTCCTGCACCCTTATTTGCCGGGCCGGATTTAGATATCTTGAGATTTGCCACGTGGGCTACCGCCGTGTTAACGGTAGCGGTGTCTCCACCCACAGGTTCTACGGATGGATCATTAACAACGATGGCCGTATTTCGAATGATATTCCCGGTAAAGTTCGGATCAACGATTCCATCGATAGTAATTTCAATATTCGCGGCAGTAGATGCAGGGATATCAGCATTTAAAAGAATATCACCCGTACCTGTATTTCCACTGTTTATGACAGCGCCACCATTGGTAGTAGCCGTCCAAGTAACATTGATGATATCCGGGGGAATCGCATCTTTAACCGTGATATTATTAGCGGCGCTTGGCCCGGCGTTCAACACGTTGATAACATATTGAATCGGGTTACCGGCCGCGACTAAATTCGGTCCGGATTTGCTAATATTAACAGCCGCCAGCTTGCTCAAGCTCGTAGTTACGCTAGACTGCGCGGGATCATTTCCAGGTTCGGAAGGCAAGGCATAGGCCGTGTTCGTGATATTACCGGAAGCCGTACCATTAACAGTTCCCGAAACATACACCGTGATGCCATTCGCTGCTCCCGCCGGAAGATCCCCGATAATATCAATTAGGCTTCCCGTTCCAGAAGCATCCGAAGTAATCGTAGCATTCCCGGAAGTAACGGCTGTCCAAGTAACATTCTCAATCATCGAAGGGACCGTATCAATTATATTGGCGCCCGTAGCATTACTAGGCCCTATATTAATGACCCCGATCGTATATTGAATCTCATTACCTGCGAATAAAGCGCTAGGTCCAATTTTAGTGATCTTTAGCCCGGGTTTCTTAGTAATCGCGGTAACTACGGAATCAACTTTGGAACTAGTGCCGGCTTCGGCAGGACTCACCATCGCGCGATTGGTCATAGTAGTCAAATTAGTATTGGCTGCTACTTTACCATTGACGGTTATTTCGATATTGCCCGTATCAGCAGGGATTGAAGCAACCAGCCTGATATTATTCGTTGTACCGGAAGAATCACTACTTATAGATGCATTTCCTGTAGATTTCGCAGTCCATTTGATGTTTGTTACCACGGCTGGAATTATATCCGTAATGACGGCATCGATGGCATCGGAGGCGCTGGTATTTGTAACCGTCACGAGGTAGCTGACATCTTCCCCGGCATTTATCGTAAGCGGCCCTACTTTCTTAATCTCAAGTTCCGGCTGTCTTGCCACGGTGGTAATAACAGGATCAGATGTAGATGGCGCAACACCGGGCTCTGAAGGAATTGCTACCGCCGTATTTTGGAAGCTCCCGTTGAATGAGGCATTAACAATACCATTTATCGTGATAACAATTTTATTATTAAGATCGCCACCAGGTATGCTGGCACTCACATTTATATTATTCCCGTTACCTGTAAGCCCTGAATGTAGGGTGGCAGTTCCCATAGCTGATGCAGTCCAGGTAACTTGTTCTACCCCTGGCGGCACCAGGTCCTGGATCGCAACGGAATCTGCATCCGATTTAGAATTATTAGTTACGGAAACTGTATAAATGATCGGATCACCGGCAGACAAGCTTGCGGGTCCCGACTTCTGTACACTTAAATTCGGTATCCTCCTAACATTGACGATTTTAGTATCAGAAACAGGATCAGCTCCCGACTCACTTGGTGTTGCAGTAGCTGTATTTGATAGGTTACCTTGATAACCGGGATCAACTATCCCCCTGATCCCTAAAATAATTCCATTAGTACCTTGAATAATTGCTCCTGAACCTCCGGCAGGAATTGAGGCCATCAAGTTTATATTATTACCACTGCCGGTCGAATCTCCTATAATGGTAGCATTTCCCAGGGTTGCCGCTCTCCATTGAACATTTTTAATCGAACTTGGCACGATATCCGATATCACTAAACTATCTGCATTTGCAGTACTAATATTATTAACTAATATGGCATAAATAATACTATCACCCGCTAAAGCCTGGTCAACCGCTACCTTATTAATACGAAGTACCGGGATCTTGCTGACCCGGGTTATTTTTGTAGCTGTATCACCCACACTATTGCCATTCGGTGCTGTTACGAACGCAGTATTTGTAATATCGCCGGAGAATGATGGTAGGATCGTTCCCATCACCGTGACGGTGATTGCATTTGTATCGCCGGGTGTCATTGATCCAACAATAGAAATATCATTACCTGAACCAGAGCTGCCCGAACTAATTAACGCATCCCCGGAAGTTGATGTAGACCATGTTACATTACCAATAGAGGCAGGCACCTGGTCCTTAATCTCAAAATCTTTCGCACTACTAGGTCCAGCATTCTTGACTTCCAAGGTATAAGTAACAGCTACCCCGGCGCTGGCTGTATCTGGCCCTGACTTGTTTATCGTTAACCTGGATTGCGCAGCAACCGTGGTAATAACTTCGTTGGAAGTCATATCATTAGCCCCAATTTCAGAGGGATCAACATCCGCAGAATTGATGATCTGACCTGTTGTTGCAGGGATGATCGTTCCGGTTATCACGATTCTCATACTTGCACCTGCCGCTATATCGGCATTAACCAATACACTGTTCGAGCTACCGGTTGCACCGCTATTGATCGTCACGGTACCTGTAATGGCGCTAGCTGTCCAAGTTACATCCGTCAAAGAGGCCGGCACCAAGTCAGAAATCTCGGCGCCCACAGCATTAGACAAACCGGTATTCTTTACTTCAACAACATATGACACCTGTTCCCCTGCAAAGGCAGTAGCCGGACCATTCTTCTGAATTTCAAATACCGGTTTACGGATTACTTCCGCGATATCGAGATCGGAATCCGGCGGCACGTTCGGTTCAGCAGGAATTGCATAGGCGGTATTTAGTAAAACGCCGCTATACCCCGGATCAATTGTTCCGGTAACCCTTACTATGAGCTGGTTAGAAGATCCTGCCGGAATATTTCCGGTTACATTAACGAGGCTTCCCGAACCCGTATTACCCGAAGTGATACTTGCGGTACCACGTGCCTCGGTAGTCCACTCTATATTGGAAATACCAGCAGGGATCGTATCAAGAATATTTGTCCCTACAGCATCACTAGGACCATTATTATAAACGGTTAATTCATAATTCACAATGTCACCCGCCGTTGCGATAGTTGACGAGGTTCTACTCTTATTGATAATAATACCCGGGCTACTCGTGATTAAAGTATTAGTATAGTTGGAGTTGATCGGTGGTACGGTAGTTTCCGCAGGGGTAATTATTGCACTGTTTAAAATGGTATCAACCGCATCGGGATTAACGGTTCCGGTGACGGTTATGTCCAGGTTTCCACCGGCAGGGAAATCACCCACGATCTTTATCGAATTTCCTGAACCGGTTGCTCCTTGCGTTAAAGTTGTTCCGGCTCCCGGTGCAGTGGTCCAAGAAACATTGGAAAGTTTGGGAGATATTTGATCAGTAATGACCGATTGCAGGGCATCGCCCAAACCTATATTTTGAACTTGAATTTGAAATTGTATTTGCTCCCCGGCAACTGCCGAAGTTGGGGCATCTTTTACTATCTCGTAATAGGGTCTGCGTGTTACTGGCAATATCAAGGTATCGCTAGCTCCATCGGGATCAGGCACATCCGGAGAAACAGCATTAACGATATTAATCAAATCTCCTTCGAAGGAAGAACCGATCGTTCCTTTCACTAACACTTGCACCCCGGAAATATTGGCAGGAATTGTTGCCACGATTGAAACCACGTTTCCACTAGAATTATCGGATTCTATGATGGCATTATACAAAGCAAGAACTTGCATGCTGCTTACAACATATCCTGTAGGCAGGGTATCCGTTATAATCACACCGTTCGCAGTACTGGGACCATTATTTTTAATCGTTAATAAATAATTCAAATCTTGCCCTGCAATATAGGGACCCGCTTGTTGGGAACTTTTCGTTACCACGATATCTGCTTCCGATGTATAAGTTATCACGACTGTATCCGCACTCGGTGGGCAAATATCGTTCGTGATCGTCCACACTAAAGTTGCGGACGTATTCGGTGCGATAGTTGCAGTTGAATTATAACTATTCGCATTTGAAAAAGTTACATCGCCGGAAATGGCCGTCCACATGCCAACCCCCACGGCAGGACTGTTGGCAGCCAATTGGAAAACACCCGAATTATATTGAGTCTGATCCGGCCCGGCCGTAGCGATAGTTGGTGAAGCAACTACCTTAACGGGCACGGTGCTTGTGCTTGCCGCGCAGGAACCATTTGAAATAGACCATTGGAATACATAATCACCCGGCACCAAACCATTTATGGCCGTAGCAGGATCATTTGCCCCTACGATACTTGCATTACTAGGTCCGCTTAACTGCGACCAAGTACCTGCTCCAACCACGGGGGTATTAGCAGCCATAACGGTGCTCGTAGTACCACATAAATCCTGTTCTGGTCCGGCTACTGATGTTGTGGGCGGGGCATCAACAGTTACGGTAAATGGAATGGTGATGCTACAATCGGTATTCGTTAGAAATATGATTTCAAAATTATAAGTACCGGCAGGAACATCCGCAGGTACAATAATATTTAACGGGCTTGAGGGCAACTGGCCGTTTGAGACGGGAGCAAAGCCGGGCATATCACCAGACAGGTAATAATTTGTAGGGGTATTGCTGGTTGCTGAATAGCCTAGTTGAGCAACAGTTGTACCTTGGCAAATATCGTTCACTGAATCAATCCCTACTAGTAATTCCGGTTCTACTTGAACTACCGTAAGATTAGAATATCCATTGCTTTCACAACCATTCACGCTTGCCTTGGCACGGTAATACATGGTATTGGTTAAAGGACCCGTCGGCAATGTTGCGCCCGTTTGTCCCGCAATTACCGTCCAAGGTGCATTGCCTGTGGCACTAGATTCCCAGGTATAAGTAAAACCGGTAGTAGGCGTACCCGTGCCGGCCGTTGGTACAATCGTAGCATTTACATTGGTACTGCCATTAAAACAAAGATGACCATTTGCTATAACATCTATACTGTAATCGATAACTTTCAATTCCTGGGGATCGGAAGTTACCCGGCAATTGAGATTATTGATTTCATCCGTTCCCCCGGCGGCTACAGCGCGGTATTCATACCCAGCTTCCGCATTCGTAATTGAAAACGTATATTCATTATTTGCCCCGTTATTAATAACAGGACCAACGTCCTGCCAGGTTTCCGTATTTAATAACCTCCTTTGTAATTGGAAATAATAATTATTATAACTATTCAAAGGCAAGCTAACGGTAAAAGAAGAATTTTGTCCCTTACAAACCACACCGGCGCTTTGCGAAAACGTGATCGGGGGGCCGCATGCTGCGAAAGCGATATCATCTAATGCCAGGTCATTACCGTTACTGTTCGGGGTATTACTAAAAATCCTGAGTATGATAGCATTGGTCGTTGCAGGCATTTGAAAAATTCCCGCCAGCCTTACCCAGGTGCCGGGCGCTTGGTAAGCAACTTCACCTGTTTGTACCGAGGCAATGGGTGTTCCGTTGGGATTATTCGCATCCATGATATCAAACCTAAGGCTTGGCCTCGCAACATTATTGCTGGCATTAATATTCATCAACCAAGCTGAAAACTCGAAGGTTGTACCTGCGCATAACCCAGTAATTGTTCTTTCATAAAACTTGCCGGGTGTAGCATTGGCATCCACGACCATACAATACCCGGTACCATCTGTAGAAGAGTGATCCGGCCTATCCACAAAATAAAAGTTGTTATACCCTTGCGTTGTATTTGATATAACATACTGCCCGGGGTAAGGCCCTATAGAATTACCGTTTAAGCCCGGAGTATAATACGTGTACGTTGTTAATCCCGAAGGTAAAGCGGGCCCTAGGCTAGGCTTGGCAGCGCTAGCGGCAGCACCGAATGTTTCTAGAAATACGGGATCCCCCAGGGAACCGGTACATTCGATGGCAGGTGCTTGTGCCGAAGTAAATTTCGGCAACAAAAACATCGATATTAATACCAACAGGAAATACCCTGTTCTTAATCCTCGGCCTGTAAAACATTTAAAAAACTTAGGGCTTCCAACATTTGAAAACAATAGTACAATTCGCTCCATTAGATAGTGGTTTGAGTCAGGTGATTCGCAATCTCAGTGCATTCCCCATTTCTGTAGTAAATGTGATATATTGAATAGAGTGAACAAACCGAAAAACCTGCTATCTCGAACACTTAGGCTGCACGGTCCGGTTGAACATAAAAAGTTCTAATACAATCTATTAACAAGAAAATTTCCCGATGGTTTATTTAAGCGTCAGAATTAGTGTTACTTATATATAAATGAAGGGGTTTAATTAGCATATTTCATGATAATTCATTCTTACATACACCATTATCAACATGTATAAAATATTACGGGTATATTAATTATCTATTAGTTAGACGGAGCCTTAGGGTTTCATTACCCATTTACAGCACCGGTAAATAGTCTATCTAATGGAGCGGGTAAAAGCAGGCAGAATTATTGATATAGAATACATGTTTTAACAAATGATTAATTATCTTAGGGCTGATCCTTTCTTTTTTGGGGAAATGTTTACCTATACTGAAGTTTTAAATTCCACTTCGATGAAAACAAATTTTATATTATTAGTGGCTTTTTTTTGTATGAGTTTCCAGGAATCCTTTAGTCAAAACTCCCTTGATCGCCATCAAGCCAAAATAGAAAATGGTACGATCGAGGGAACGTACCTAGCGGAATCCGGCATCCATGCATTTAAGGGAATCCCTTACGCCCAACCACCCGTTGGTAACTTAAGATGGCAAGCGCCGCAACCCGCTCAAAATTGGACCGGGGTTAAGCAAACTATCAAATTTGGCCCCAAGGCAATGCAAAAACCTATTTTCGGTGACATGGGCTTCCGCTCCTATGGCATGTCAGAAGACTGTTTATACCTGAATGTTTGGACACCGGCTAAAACTAGTGAAGAAAAGTTACCCGTACTCGTGTACTTCTACGGTGGCGGATTGATGGCCGGCGATGGCTCTGAACCCCGTTATGATGGTGAACAGATGGCTAAAGAGGGTATCGTATCTGTTACGGTTAACTACCGTCTCGGCGTATTCGGTTTTTTTGCACATCCCGGGCTAACAAAAGAATCCCCCCACCATAGCTCCAGTAATTACGGCTACCTCGATCAACAAGCTGCCTTGCAATGGGTGCATGATAATATAGCAGCTTTCGGCGGCGACCCTAAGAAGGTTACCATCGCCGGGGAATCGGCAGGCTCCATTTCCGTTTCCGTGCAAATGGCCTCCCCGCTTTCCAAGGATTTAATTGCCGGGGCCATCGGGGAAAGCGGCGCGGCCATTAACCCAACCCTTGCGCCTATTCCACTGGAAAAAGCAGAGCAAAATGGCCTGGCCTTCGCTACTAAAATCGGCGCCAATAGCCTGGCCGAATTGCGGGCCATCCCGGCTGAAAAGCTACTGGACTTGGCATTCAAACCGGGAACACCGCAGATGTCTGCCACGATTGACGGTTATTTATTACCCAAGAGCCTGGTTGAAATTTATACTGCCGGGGAACAAGCCGATGTTCCACTTTTGGCAGGATGGAACTCCGCGGAAATTCCATACTTCGCCTTGCTGGGGAATAAAACACCAACGCCGGAAAACTATAAGAACATCATCGAAGCTATATATAAGGTGCAAGCCCCCGAAGTGTTGAAGCTTTACCCAGGCAACTCCGAATTGGAAGTAATGCACTCCGCAAGCGATCTCGCGAGCGATCGTTTTATCGTGTACAGCACCTGGAAATGGGCAGATATGCATTCACAACACGGTCAACCGGTATACCGTTACCTCTTTTCGAGGGTTAGACCCGGCATGACCGCCGAGATGGGAAATGCCAAACCGGGACTGGCAGGCGGGGTTATTAAAGACGGGCAGGGAAAAGCAGCGCCGAAACCCAAGTATGAAGGAGCCTCCCATGCTTCTGAAATTGAATATGCGCTAGGAAACTTGCCACTCAACAAGGTGTATGCTTGGACAGATGATGATTATAAAGTTTCTAAAACAATGTTTACATATTTTGCGAACTTTATCAAGACAGGCAATCCAAACGGGGAAGGACTTCCCAAATGGCAGCCTATCACGAAAGAAAGTCAAAGAGATCCATATATGAATATCGATGTACATTCACGTTTGGAATTTGATACGCATAAAAACCGTTATTATTTTTTAGACAAGATTTACAATCCATAAAAAAATTACCATGATCGCATTTTTAGGAATGGGCTTACTAGGCTCAAATTTCGTAAAAGCATTACTGAAGAAAGGAGAAAAAGTACAGGTATGGAACAGGACGGCTTCCAAGGCGAAAGCTTTAGAAAGTGATGGCGCCGTAGCTTTTGAACAGGTCAAAGATGCCGTGAAAGGAGCAAAATATATCCATCTTACTTTAAAAGATGATGCCTCGGTTGATGAAGTGCTAGCACACGCTAAAGAAGGGTTTGAACCGGGAGCCATCATCATTGACCATACCACAACCTCGGTGCCGGGCGCCAAGGAAAGAACGGCCAAATGGAAAGCTGCGGGCTTTCAATACCAACATGCCCCCGTGTTTATGGGACCGCAAAATGCGCATGATAGTACCGGGTTCATGCTGGTTTCGGGCGATGCAGCGCTTATCAATTCCATACACGATCACCTGGCCAGCATGACAGGCACATTACTGGATTTTGGTGATGAAGTTGGAAAAGCCGCCGGCATGAAACTAATCGGGAATAGTTTCTTGATATCATTCGTTGCAGGCTTGTCCGACAGTTTATCATTAGCAAGGGCATTGAATATTTCCAGCGAAGATGCCTTGGCGCTATTCGATTCCTGGAACCCTGCTAATATGCTAAGGGCCAGGGCCAACAAGATCACAAGCAAGAAGTATCACGAAGCGTCCTGGGAACTGGGTATGGCAAGGAAAGATACCGGTTTATTTATCCAGAGCGCTGAAGCAGCCGGAACACCTTTATTCGTATTGCCAGCAATAGCAAAACATATGGATAACTTAATCGCTGATGGTCATGGAAATGATGACTGGACCATCATCGGTAGGGATTCAGTAGGTAATTAAAAAACTAAACACGATGAACCATCCATTCACAAACAATACATTGTAGTGGATGGATGGTTTCAAATTTAATGCTTGTACCCATCATCGTTTATCTCTATCCAATGACCATCGGGATCTTGAAAATAAATTTGTTTAACGCCATCTACCCTTAGCGTATAGGTATTAGGTTTGCCGGGCCAATCGGAAAAAGGTACGTGGTTTTTCTCCAAACGTTTCATGAACACTTCCACGGAAGGCACACTAAAACAAAGATGATCGTTCTTATCACGGGCAATATTATTAGGCGCCCCTTCTATTAGATGCAACTTACTCGTAGGAGACAATTCAAACCAAGTATGTTTCCCATCTTTAAACGGCTCTTCCGTGATCGGGAATTGTAAGATCTTGGCATAAAAATCTGTACTCTTTTTCAAATCGTGGACATACATGGCGATATGGTTCAATATGATCGCCGGTTTTTGCGTTTGCGCTTTGATTTTAACCATGCAGCAAAGTAACAAAAGCGGTAATAAAAAGACTTTTTTCATATAACAACGGGTCAATTACTTTTAAATGTATTGACAGTTCAATGTATATTAAAATCATTACAAAAGCAACGATCAATATACCCGGGGGAAACAAACTATTTCTGCGGCAACCGCTCGCTGCAACTATTGACGGTTTTTAAATACCAATTTCTTCAATAAGCGGATCATAATTAAAGACAACAAGCTACAGGCAATAACTAAACCCCAATCAAACAAAGGTATCCACGCTAAACGGAGCGCTTCTTTGACGGGGGGAATCCACAAACATAAAAAAGTAATCCCGATACTTAGCAATATAGAAGCTTTCAGCATTTTATTGCGCATCAAGGGCCCCTTGAAAAATTTCTCTTCCCCGATTGTCATATTGAAAGAATGCAATAATTGCGAAACGATCAAGGTGTAAAACAGTACATTGTTTGCTGCCTTGATATCTGGAGTACCACCACGGTAATGTTCGGCCAGGTAAGTTGCCGCAACAGCAGCAGCGCCAATTACGAGTGAATAAACCCATACCCTCCTCCAATCTTTATTGCTGATAAGTGGCTTACGGGGATCGAGCGGCGCCCTTTTCATAACATTCTCATCCCCACCTGTAAACCCGATGGCGATCGCCGGAAATACATCCGTTACCAAGTTGATAAATAAAATTTGGATTGCTGCTAATTGAAAAGGTAAATTCAATAGCGCAACGGAGCCAATCACCAATAATTCGCTGAGGTTGCAAGACAGCAGGAAAATAATAAACCTCCGGATATTCATATAAATAATCCTTCCTTGCTTAATGGCCAATACAATGGAACTGAAGGCATCATCCTTCAAGATCATATCCGCTACCTCTTGTGAAACCTGCGTGCCCCTTATGCCCATCGCGATACCGATATCAGCTTTTTTCAAGGCGGGCGCATCATTTACCCCGTCGCCCGTCATCGCAACAACCTGGTGATCTTCTTGCAAACTATTTACCAGGTTCAATTTTTCTGCCGGGGAAACCCGGGCAAAGACATTGGTGTGTTCCCATGCAAGGTGATCTTGTCCTAAAGCGGCACCGGTAAGTACCGGTTCTTTGCCGAGTTGTTTTATCCCGAGCTCCTTGGCGATCGTGGCAGCCGTGGCAGGATGGTCACCAGTTAACATGATAATCCGGATACCGGCATGGTAACATTCTTGTATCACCTCTTTCACACCTTTCCTCGGGGGATCCATAAAGCCGGCAATACCCAGGAATGTTAACCTGGATAAATATTCATCGGAAGCCTCTTGCATTTCCCTGAAACCGAAGGCTAAAGTCTTGAGTCCGGATGCGGCCAAGGAATCCGTTAAGTTCATCCAATAAGCTTTATGTTCATCGTTAATGGCTACAATTTCTTCGCCAATTTCGATATGGCTACAATACTCCCATAAGCTCTCCGTGGCGCCTTTAGCACATGATACGAAATTGGCGCCATCTTGGTTGAGCGTACACATCACGCGGGTATCTGAATTAAATGGAATTTCCGCGACCCGGTTATATTCTGAACGGGTTTGTTCAACATCCTGCCCATATTCATCGGCAAATTCGAGCATACTAACTTCCAACGGATCCCCGATACCCCGCTCATCATTCATCGTGGCATTATTGCATAGCACCATTACTTTCTTTATCCTGTTAATGGCAAGGTGATGGGTATTACCATTTTTACCGCTATCCCATTCCACCCCTTCTGCCAACAAGTTGGTAACCTCCATGTTATTCTCCGTAAGCGTCCCGGTTTTATCGGTGCATATAACCGTTGTAGCGCCCAATGTTTCCACTGCCGCCAGCTTCTTTACAATTACATTTTGCCGCGCCATACGCATCATTCCCCTTGCCAGGGCCAGCGTTGAAACAACTGGTAATCCTTCCGGTATCGCGGCAACTGCCAAGGCTATCGCGGTTTTCAGCATCTCCAGTACCGGGTTATTGTTTAATAACCCGGCGCCGAATATTAATACTACTATTACAACCGTAATCCATATCAATTTCTTGCTGAATTGCTCCAGCTTTTGTTCCAACGGGGTGGCGGTATCTGTAGCAGTAGCAACCATGTTGGCGATATGTCCAAGCTCAGAATCCATACCCGTTGCTGTACATAAAACCTGTGCATTTCCATTGCGTGCAAACGTTCCTTTATATACCATATTGGTACGTTCTGCCAAGGTTGTTTCTGCCGGTAATAGTCCTTCAAATTTCTCTACGGGCATTGATTCCCCGGTTAAGGCCGATTCATCAACTTGCAATGCAGCAGCAGTTATAATCCTACCATCTGCTTGTACCATATCCCCTGCTTCTAGCAATAAAACATCCCCGGGTACGATCTCCTTAGAATCTACCTCCATTACTTGTCCTCCCCGTATCAACCTTGCAGATTGCGAGGAAAGCTGCTGTAAGGCTTGCATGGACTTCTCCGCTTGAAACTCCATGATAAACCCGATGACTGCATTCAATAGTATGACGACCGCTATGGCGATGGCATCCAACCATTCATTTAAAAACAAGGACATAGCCATGGCGATCAATAGCAAGTATACGACCGGGCTTTTGAGTTGATCAAGAATAATCTGGCCGACAGAGTGCTTCCCGGCATCCGCGATGGCATTTGGTCCGTATTTTTCCAGTAAGGTTCTAACTGCCTGTTGACTAAGCCCTGCCCGGGAATCGGAATGAAAATGTTCGACAAGCGTTTTCAAGGGCACTTCATGAAAATTCATATAGCATCGATTCAGTATTAGAATGGTTACAATTGCGGGCTAGGTTTTGTTGATCGGAATCTCTAAATGTGAACAAATTCAATGTATTCACAAACATATGCCATATCAATATTGTCATAAAAATGTAACCAGGACACTTAATGATAATTCAACACGTAAATCATTGACATAAAACTGTCATATAAAAACTATACAACATACAAAAAGGGGATGCAGTTAGTAGTTTGTTATGGTCTAGCTTCGTTACCCGTGACATCAGATCACCATAAAATACGTGTACAATGCGCGTGATTCTACTCTTTAATGTAGCGCTGATGCTACTTTTATGTACCTATTCCCAATCTAAGGCACAGGGCAGTAATGCGGCCCCATCGGAACATTTGGTATACAGTTTTCCAAGCGATGCAGTCATTAAGATGCACAAGGTAAAAATTGTGAAAACTGCTTACACTTCTTATTTTTCGGTTTTTAACTGGAGCGGTGGTTACGCTGGTTTGCAAGATACCCCGGATAGTTCCTCCGGTTCATCTAAAATCCTGATCGCCTCACAATGGGATCCCAATACTTCGGGGGGCATTTATGCAACGGCCCCTTATATTGGCACAAACACTATTTATAGCCGCTTTGGCGGTGAAGGCGATGGAGCTAAAACCATCAACCCGTATAATTGGGAATTGAATACTTGGTACAACTTCGTCATCCGTTCCTGGAAATTGAACGGAAATCTTTACATCGCGACCTTCATTCAGAATTTAACATCGCAACAGTGGTTTCACACGTCTACATTAGCGATTCCTGAAAGAACAACATACCTCGGTTCCGGCTCCGGCGCTTTCCTGGAAAATTGGCATGGCAGCGACCCGAGATTCGATGGCAGGTTCGAGAGGAAAGCTTTCTTTAAAGATTGTTGGAACAGGAATACTAGCGGTGTTTGGCAAAAGTCAACCAGCCGCTATTTCAGTGCAAATGCAAATGATGCATACCGTAACGGAATTTACGATACCGCGTTCAACGCTGGATACGATAGTTCCGAAGATGCATATTTTATGGAGCACGGTGGAAATGTTACTCCCAGCGCGGCATTTAATGGCGGGCGCGTTCTAACCCTGCCCGATCAAACCAACCAAGGAAGCAGTCCTACTTTAACCGTAGGACAAATCAGCAGCGTAGCCGCAAGTTATGCAAGCGGCAACATTACTGTTAACTGGGTTAATGACAATACGCTTAGCCCGCAGTTTTCCTCGCTGGTAGAAATATTGGATGCATCCAATAACGTGGTGAGCAGCATTACAGAAACACTACCACAAAAAAGAAGCGCTACCCTTAGTAATAATTTATCTACCGGAACTTATACCGCCAGGGTCACCATTACTGATATATTCGGCGGGGTTTCCGACCCTGTTAGTAGTTCATTTACCGTTTCGGGAGGCGGCCTATCCGGTAATTGGTATAAAATCAAAAATGCTTACAGCGGGAAATACCTCGGCATCGAAAATAGCGGTACCGCTAACTTAGCTAAAATAGCCCAATATACTAATAGCAGCAGCGCCAACCTGGAATGGAAGTTTGAACCGGCAAATGGTGTGTATACTATCATCAATAGAAATAGTAACAAAGCAATCGATATCGCCAATAGTGACCAGACCGCGGGCGCCGAAATTATTCAATATACCATTACCAGCGGCTTGAATCAACAATGGGACCTGGTTCCAACCGGGAATGGAAATTACTTGATACAAAGTAATATGTCGAGCCATTATATCATCGATAACCCTGCCAGCAGCACAGCCGATGGTACCAGGATGATAATATACCCGCTTAATGGCAGCACCGGAACTACTAACCAGCAATGGGTATTGGAAGAACAAAGCGGCTCATCCGCGAGAATCGCTGGAACGGTGAAAATACCGGGAGTAACTGGCTCTGAAAATGAACAACATCCCCGTACTAAAATCCAGGTAGCGCCCAATCCGGCGAATCAATATATTATCATCCAAAATGCATCGGTCGGTAAGGAGATCAGCATTTACAACATGGGTGGTAGTTTTATCTTAGGTCAATTAGCAGATCAAGATAATACGAGGATCGATATCAACCGCTTGTCGCCCGGTATGTATTTACTGTTACATAATGGAAAACAGTTACGTTTCGTAAAACAATAACCATCGTATCGAAAGCAAGAAGCCTTTGTAGAATTAAATCTACAAAGGCTTTCCCAATTTATGGATGCATAAGATCAAGGCTTTTTCATAAAGTCGAACGCCCCTTTCCTCAGGTTTATATTATATTCTAAGAATGCTTTTAGGCAAGCGGAAAAATTAGCCCAACCTTCCGTATTACTTTTCAACCATTTGATACCTGCTTCGTTATTAGGCATCGATGATTCGGTAATTGTTACTAACGTGGTTCCCGGCGACAATGCCTCCAGGCGCATCTTCACCGTTAACTGTTGACCAGCCGCACCCTCCCATTCAAAGGATATAAGCTCGGGAGCCCGTACTTCCAGTACTTTTACGGTAAACTGCTCCGGGAACTCCGGAAATTGCCAAGTAACCACCGCATTACTTTGCAGCCTGGCGGAACCGTATGCGATAAAGTAATTCGACATCTTGGCCGGATCTACGATCCCTTCAAATACCTCTTCGATAGGTTTACCGATTTGAATATTAGTTTTGATTTCCAAGTTTTCCATAATCATTGAATTAAAGTCAGGAATGATAAACAGTTTATACTAACAATATTACGGGAATAATATCGGAAGAACTTTCAAAATCGACAGCCCCCAATTTTCAAGGGCTAAAAAACAGCCAATACATATCAATATTTATCAACCTTTAATCCTAAGGCATTAATATAACCTGTTTGGATTTTGTTATGTTCGAATTTCATAGCATCTAACAATTCCGTCATAACTTGCCTTGCACTATCTTGGTTCGGGCGTGCTTCACGAACTTCCTTGAAGCTTGAGCGGGGAGCCTCGCTAAATTTAACGATCATATCCCAATTGGCCGGGGGTACAATTCCCACGAAAGAAGAACCATCCATTTTTTTATACGGCCAGAATGTCCAACCGATATTATTATCCGCCATAGTTTTACAAAATGCGGCCATCCATTCATCCGTATTGTGACCGATTTCGCCCATATACATCGGGAGTTGCACACTGTCCCTAAAATCGATAAATGACTGGATGGCCTCCTTGGTAGGCTCACCCCCGTAACGGTGACAGGTGTACATCATTTTTTTATCGAATTTTGAGTCCGTGAAAGGTTTAAAGTTACCATCCCATTGTGCCCCGCCGAGTAAAATGATATGGTTGGTATCTACTTCACGGATTGCTGCAGCACCGATTTTATAAATCGGTTCCAGCATTTTATTCAGGCTATCCTTGTTCTCAAAATATGGGGCAATAGGCTCATTCAGCAAATCGTAGCCTAGTATTACCGGGTCGTTTTTATATCGATCCGCGATCTTACGCCAAATATTCTTGTACAGCTCCTGGCTTGTTTTACTTTCGAACAACCACGGGTATCCATAGCTATCATCGATATTATCCCCCGTTTGACCACCGGGTGCATCATGCATATCCAGGATGACATATAAGCCAGCCCTGCGGCACCAGGCTAACAATGTGTCTACGCGGCTAAAACCGTCCTGCCCGCGGGTAATTCCCATATAGTCCTCATCGGTAAACAGTTTATAATGAAATGGCAAACGGATCGTATTGCTCCCGGTGCTCTTAATAAACTTGATATCATCTTCCGTGATATAATTATCCTTGAATCCCTTCCAAAACTCAGCTGTAAAATCCGGCCCTACCAATTCGCAGAACATATCATTAATCAAGCGGTAAGAATTGGTTTTACTGAATTTTAGCATATAGCCTTCAGGGTTCAGCCAATTGCCCAGGTTGGTGCCCTTGATCATAAATTTGTTTCCAGAAGCATCGAGTAAGCCGGGGCCCTGTATCCTGATAAAACCGCTGGAACTGTTACTATCTGCTTTTTGTGAAGGCTTACAAGCCCATAACGTGGCGGCAATACATGTTGCCATAAATAAGGTCCTTTTCATCATATAAATGTCGTAAATACGCTTACGACCGGCGTGTAAATTAATCTAACTACCAAGAAATAATTAATGAATAAACCTACGAAATGACGGGTTAAGATGCAAATAAATTGCGACGGGAGGGCTGGGAATATAACTCTAAGCTAATAAAATGAGCTGCCCTTTAATAGGACAGCTCAATAATTGATCTATTATGATTTCATACCTTTATCGGGAGCTTGCGTATAAGCAGTCCATAATTGATCTAGGGTTTTACCGGTAATTTTTTGCCAGGAGTCATCCGTGTAAGTATGATCCCTCAAGCTAGCATCCATTTTCTTTACGATACCCTTGTTACCATTTGCTTCCAACCATGCCAAGAAACGGGCTGTAATGCGGTAGCTATTAGTGTAAGAATGCTTGGGATTATATTTAGGTAATGACCAATGGGCGCCGGCATTATCAACACCGAATTTAAAACGTGCGTAATCAGCGATACCTTCGGTTAACCAACCGGGACCTACACTTCTGCCGTAATCTTGAACAATGTGCATTACCTCGTGCGTTACTACATCGATATCGGTTGGCGTACGCAACATCCAGGCAGGGTTATAAGTAACCCTACCGTTTGCCGTAGCCGCTACTCCATTGTATTTAGGATCAACATTGAACACGACTTTCTTCAGGGTGCTCTTATTATAAGCCTTTGCCAATTTAGGGTATACTTTAAAGAAAGTTTCGATCATTCTTTCCCTAACTTCCTGCCCTTCAGCAGCAAATTTCTCGTCCTTGTTAATAAAAATAAGCGTATAACCATGCTTTGAGATCGTGTCCTTTGTCACTTCAAAACCGGGAGTTACGGCTACGCTTTCCTTTTCAATTTGACCGGCCACCGCGGTATTGGAAATTGTCCAACAAAGCATTGCTGCGGCAAAAATCCTTTTCATGTTTGATTGATTTGATAAAATTAAATTGATAATATATACTCTAAACAGTTGATACTTTAATTAGCCGAAACACCCTTCCTGCAAAACCGGACAAGACTCCTACCTAAGTTCACGTAACCGGCTCCTTCCACCAAATGATCAAATCTCCCGAAAGGTAGTGAAAAATCGATTTAGCAAAGAATTTTATTTGATGAATGGAATATTTTACCGCCCACTAGCGGAGATTGAAATGATAAAAATTTTACCGCCGGAATCATGCGCTTACAATAGGGATCCATAAAAGATGGACTATACTATTAACCGGTTATTTTTCCCCTCGCAATCGATTTTTAACTACCGGCGCTCACAGCGCAAACTAAGCTGCAATTTTACATGATGCCATTGGGTATCAAGGGACAAGGTGATCTAGATCAGTATTTTATTCTACTTAAAGGTCTAAATTTAATTAAGCATAGCCAGTTTCATAAGTAATGGGAAAGGATCAGGAATGTGATATATAGATCGACAGTAGGGCTGTAATACATCCGTTACTCCATCATAAACAATTTAAAATGAAAATTTATATTAGCGAAGATGATTTGGTATGTAGCATTCAAACCGATTTCAGTAAGCGCTACCCTTCCCTTAAACTGGAATTTTATTCCCAACCTCATGAACATGCAAAAACTTGCGTTGCCATGGAAAAAGTATCCCCTCAAACATCTATCGACCATATCAGGATGTTACATACCTTCGGATGGATTGATATCAGCGAAGACCGTACAGCCGCAGAGCTGGAGCTGGATTTCAGGCATAATATGGGCTTAAACGTCCAAGTGTTTGTAAAATCTGGGGATCGTTGGATTGAAACTGCTGTTACCGACGACTGGAGCTTAGGGAAACTTAACCGTGCCGCCACTGAAGCAGCCCAAATCGAGTTGGGTACTTGAAAGGGGGATCAACCCGCGTGATGATCATGATGATGATGTTCATGATCTTCGAAGCGGCCGGATCTATCCTTGATCCTGATACGGTAAACTACGGGCCGGTTCTCACCCGGTTCCAGGTAATATTCTTCATCAACATGGTCATGCGGTAAATGCAAGCTTTCGCTCAACTTGGTATGGATAATCCTGCTCACTAGGAACTTCATCGCGTAATACCGCTCCTTGGGATCCATAATTTCCTCGAATTCACCCCACAAAACGACGCTTTTCCATTTTACCTGGTCATGTATCTGGTCTACTTCGAAACAAACCGAAGGATGTAGCCTCATAGAGGATATCTTGTGCCCCTCCTTGGAGTGTAATACCAGGTAATCACTACTATAAGCATAACTAACCGGTACAATATAAATTTTTGTACCATCCGTGTAGCCGATCCGGCCATTGATACTGCTTTCTAATACAGCATCTATTTCTTCCCTGGTCAATTTTCCCAACATGCTATAATTATTATATAATGATCGTAAAAAATGTTGTTTATTAATTTATTGCTAAGATTCCTACAAATCCGCTTAGTCTTTACTTACATATCCAACATAATGGATTGCTAATTTGTTATGTTTTATAAAAATACTGGTTACTTGGACCAACTATGATGATTAAAATCATGGGTAAGTATGAAAACCATCAATATTCCTTGCAGGGGATACATCTAACTTAGAACCATAAACATCCCATCATGAAAAGAATACTCGCCGCAATGGATGCATTGCATTTTAGAGAAGAAGAATTGGATTATTTCTACAAGGTTTCACAGCAGCTGGATGGCGAATTAACCGTTTTATTCTTGCGCGACAATACCGGTTTCGCTATACCAGCCTCTAACCCGACTGCTGAAACGGATGTCGAATTCGTAGAACAGATGATCCAGAAGAAAATGTCTCAACAGCAAGAAGCGTATATTGAAAAATGTAAAGAATTTATCGATGCCTGCAACCGTAAAAATTACAAGGTTACCTTGCAGGAAGTTCATGAATGGAGTACGGAAACTATTGTTTATGAATCGATGTTTGCAGACTTGTTACTGGTAAATTATTATACCACGCAGGTCCCCCTGCACGAAAAAGGGATCTCCGGGTTCATCGAAGACGTCCTGATCAACGCATCCTGCCCTGTTATCATCACGCCGGATGAATATAAACCTATCGACGAAATCGTATTTACATATAATGGAACTAAATCATCCATGTTTGCCATTAAAAGATGGACACAAATATTTCAAAACCTCGATGAAATACCTATCCGCGTTATTTACGTGGAAGAAAACAACAGCAAGGAGGTGCCTGGAAAAAGCTTTTTAGACAAATACCTATCCGTGCATTTTAAAAACGTCAGCTATATGAAATTGGAAGGCGAACCATCAAATGCCATCTATTCATTTTTAGCTCATAAAGTAAATTGCATGGTTACTTTCGGAGCTTTCGGCAGGAGCCGCTTGTCGAGATTTTTCAGGAAGAGCCAGTCCGAAAAGGTAATCAAAATGCTTAACATTCCGATTTTCGTTACGCACCCCTAAAATCAACTTGTTTCGTATACGGGTTCGGAAGTTTGGGTTCTATAACTTGCCAATACAGCTCGCGCCTGCTGTAGGTGCCTGGTTTCGTGGTAAATTACCACCCGGAATGTATCGCCCAATTTCAGCTTGATCCATTTAGAAATACTGATTGCCGTTTTAGTGCGGTTCCAATCAACACCCTCCGCTTGATCCAACAGGTCCAGTAGTTGCTCTTGCTGCTGTATAAATATTGTTATTACACCGGTAGAGAGATTAGTATGTAAAGGATTCATTGATTTAAAAGTTGACATCTTCTTCATCTTCTCGCCCGGTAACATCATCTTGGCGAAGTAATCGCCCAACAAGCCGGGTTTAAAATAAATACCGCCACCTCCTTTTTTAGCCGCTGCACGGATTTGGCGGTCAAGTTCCGGGATATAAAAGTCGCCGTAACGGTTTAGATGTTCCAAGCATTCCAAGATACTCCAAGCGCCGGAATGTTGCCTCCATTGCAAGATTTCGGGTTGTAGAAGACGGAATTGTTCGATTACGGCTAAGCATTGTTGGACTTGTTGCTTCAACGCTGATATCAAGGTAGCTTTCAAGATTTTCATATCAATAACTTTATTACAAAATTCGGAAGAACTTTTTCCCGAAGCATTGATCTATATCAAGATTTTTTGAGCCGGGAGAGTGTTTCGGGGCTCATGCCCAGGTAATTGGCAATATAGCGGTGGGGCACTTCCTGGAATAACTTGGGGCTACGTTTCAAGACCCTTTCATAGCGTTTTGCCGCGCTCAAGGTCAGGATATCCTTTTCCCTTTCCAGCTGTTGTAGTACAAGGTTTTCCAATATACCTGTCCAGGCTTGGCGATAGTCTTTACGCGATTGCAAACAGCTCATAAAATCGGGCTTCGATATTTTCCTGATACCCGATTTCTTGATCGTTTGAATATAATAATCCGTGGGGCAACCGCTGATAAAACTATCAAGTGGCACCACCAGATCGTTTTTATACCCGAACCGGATAATTTGTTCTTCTTCATCCATCACGAATACCTTGACCGTTCCGGATTCGATATAAAATATATCCGTTGCATGTTGCCCGGCCTTACAGAGATATTCATTCCTTTCCAGGGTATGCATCTGCTGCATAATATTGGCGGACTTTAAAATCGATAAAATATCCATATTTATATAAATGTAATGAAAGTCTTTTTGAATTAAATTAACCTCTCATACTTTCGTCCTTTTTGTATATTTGATAGATGCTTACCACGGTTATGAAAAAACGTCAACTCTTAATTATTGGATGTATTGTAGGGTGTATCATCTTGTTGTCGAGATGCGTCGGGGATCGCCCGGAAGAAAAATCATTACGTGGACCAGGCTATGCAGCAGTGGAAAGTTGCCAAGGTTGCCATGCCGATGTATACCGGGATTACTTGCAAACAGCGCATTTCCTAACATCGGCCATAGCGGATCAACAATCTGTAAAGGGCAGTTTTAACGCGCCCAATAATGTATTCCACTTCCCTAACCAAGTAGAAGTGAGGATGGAAGAGAAAGCCGGGCGCTTATTCCAAAACATTTATCAAGCGGGGCGAGAAAAGGAAAGTTTACCATTTGATATAAGTTTCGGCTCCGGCCGTAAAGCCCAAACTTTCCTTTATTGGAAAAACCAACAATATTTCCAATTGCCCATCTCCTATTTTGTTCCTGCCGCAAGCTGGGTGAATAGCCCGAACTTCCCGGCAGATCATCCTAAAATAGACCGGGTGATCCCTAGTACTTGCTTCGGTTGCCATTCCAGCCAAGTTGGTATGGCCGGGGTTCGCCAAGAGGGTTTTGAGCAGACGGAGTTATTTAATCATAACCAAATTATCGCCGGGATTGACTGCCAAAGATGCCATGGCCCGGCCGCGGCGCATGTTAACTTTCATACGGAACATCCAGGGGAAAAGGCGGCTCATTTTATGCAAAAGATTAGCGCACTGAACAGGACACAGCAAGTAGATATGTGCGCGCAGTGCCATTCGGGATTAAAACCGTTAAAAAAATCCATTTTTAATTTCCAACCCGGCGATAGCCTCAACAATTTCAGGATCCCCATTCCACCGATGCCGGGAAAGCAAAACGAGATGGATGTTCATGGTAACCAATTTCAATTATTACAAGCCAGTCAATGCTATATAGCTAGCCGGGAGCTTACCTGTAATAGTTGTCACGATCCGCATAAAAAAGAAAGAGACCAGCTCGCCTTGCTGGCTAACCGCTGTTTGGATTGCCATAAAAATGAGCATCCGGCCGGGGGAAATTTAGCGGGAGCAGATAAAAACTTCCTTGTAAAAAATTGCATCGATTGCCATATGCCTTTAGAAGCATCGAGGGTTATCACCCTACTTGAAAGCGGGGAAGAAAAACCAACACCGGATTATATTAGAACACACTTAATTAAAATTTACCCGGCAGCATCCGAAAAGATACTTCAAAAATTAATGAAGCAATAAGGTAGCAAATTAAACTGCCAGGCAACAATTCATGGTTGAAATTGTAGTAAGGATAGGAATTACACACTATTTTATCAATTTAAAAAAATTAACCATGAGCATTGTTAAAGTAATAGAAGTAATAGCATCTTCGGAAAAAGGATTTGAAGATGCCGTTAAAGGTGCCGTAGCAGAAGTATCAAAAACAGTAAAAAATATTGATTCCGTGTATGTTAAGGATATGAAAGTGCATGTAAAAGACGGGCAGATAAGCTCTTACGGCGTTATTTGCAAAGTTGCTTTCCGCGTTGAACACGGGTGATACTTTTGAATTTTCCCCGTTGAAAATATTTAAGAATACCCTTGCATCGCTGCGGGGGTATTTTTATTGCAGGAGGGATATTAATCCCTCAACCACTTAGCCATCGAAGGATAAACCGGTAAGCCGAGTTTCCCTGCCTGGGAAAGTTCTGCCGACATCCCGAACCATTGCAAAATCGGTACCCCGAAATACTGGCCGTTATCAAAATTATGCATCAAATTACTCCCCTCTCCTTTGTAGCCGCTTTCATGAAAGACGAAGCTTGAGGGCAGGCCCAGGTGCTTACAAGCTGCATACGACCAAGCAATGGCAGCCATTTCTTCAGCTGCCGCAGTTGGTCTTGAACCTATTTCTTCTCCGCGGATAACATTTCGTTCTGAAGCTTCCAGGCAAGCAAGGTGACCAGCTTCATGAAGGATATCACCCGGGTATTTCAATTTCTGCAAATCCACGTAAATATTACCACGTTCAATATGTAAACCGGGAAGGAAAGTATCATCTCCTAAGTCCTTAAACACCACATTTATACCTATTTGCCTGATAAAATTTACGGCGATCTCAAGATTATTATTCAACATATATCCACAAATATAATATTTGTTATAATCTACATCTAGCAAAATGGGTACTGATCCTGAAAATTCAGGATTTCGAACAGCCCGGGAATTAAACTCCGTGTTTTAACACTTAGCACTTTTATATAGAATAACCTTTAGTCCCCTTTCTTTTCAACTTTATTTGGGGAAACAAATCAAGCAGGCATCCATCGAAAACTTGGCCATGGATCAAGTATCCCCTATTAGAATTATAAAGTATTCCATTCTTCATTCGTTCACGAATTTTTAGGGATTGATGGATTTCAGGGATCTTATTATTTTTGATTGTTTATATTGGGTTGTGGTAGGTGCAATTTTGCTGGTCCAGGTTACTGGGTTAGATAGGTCGCGATTTACACAATTTTTGATTTTTATTTTTGTTTGGAAATTAGACATCTATGAGAAAGATCGTGTTGGATTTAGCAACCACTTTAGATGGTTTTATTGAAGGACCAAACGGGGAAGTTGATTGGTGTATCATGGATGATGACATGTCTTTCGATGAATTCTTGGATTCTGTAGATACCATTTTTTACGGGAGGGTAAGTTATGATGCCTGGGGAAATTTCCACCCGGATGCCGGTTCTAATTTAACTGAACTTGCGCTGTGGAAAGCCGTTCACAGTAAGCGCAAGATCGTTTTTTCATCGCGGGAGCGGGAAGATGCAAATGCCGAATTTATTACGGCAGATTTAATTACGAATGTAAAAAAAATTCAATCCCAAGAAGGTAAAGATATTTGGCTCTACGGTGGCGCTAAACTTATTGAAACCTTTATTAAAAATAACCTTATCGATACTTACAGGATATCTGTTCACCCGTTAGCTCTCGGGAAGGGAAAAGCTTTATTTGGAGATTTAACCAAGGTATTGCCGTTAAAATTGGTAGGTACAAAAACATTTAAATCCGGCGTCGTTCAATTAATATACGAAAGGGCCGCTAAAGAATAACAACCTCTATCATAAAGCCCGATTACATAACCTCGCATAGTTTTTTGCCGCCTGCTATTGATCTCATTTAGGCAGCCGCTTTTTGTTGTTAATAATCCCCTTTCTGCATGAAATCATTTCCCTGTAATAGCGAGTAAGAACTATTGCCCGGGTAGTCATTACATCTTAACAATATCATAATTGGCTATATGGGGAAATTTACCGAAATTAATATACCACGATAAGGGAATGCTGGCTCAATTAATCATTGACCATAACTTATTTTCAAATCAACCTTACCCATCAAATAGGTTTTACTTATAAGAAGATAAAATCTATTGATTTAATCTATTTAATTAAAAGCCTATTTTTATCCCCGTGCAACCTAAATGTACAGGCAAGTGTTTAGTTAATACTTTAAACTTATAAAAATGGAAAAAGAATCTAAGGATCTCAGTAAATGCCCGTTTCATAACGGAAGTATGAAACATAACGTCGGCGGTGGCGGCACCAGGAACCGTGATTGGTGGCCCAACCAATTAAGGTTAGGCATCCTTCGTCAAAACTCTTCCCTATCTAACCCGATGGAAAAAGATTTCAACTATGCCGAAGCCTTTAAAACCCTCGACCTGGAAGCTGTAAAAAAGGATTTACATGCACTGATGACCGATTCTCAAGATTGGTGGCCTGCTGATTTTGGTCATTACGGGCCATTATTTATCCGGATGGCATGGCACAGCGCCGGAACTTACCGCGTGAGTGATGGTCGCGGTGGCGCCGGTGCAGGGCAGCAAAGGTTTGCACCACTGAATAGCTGGCCGGATAATGTGAGCCTGGATAAAGCGAGGAGATTATTATGGCCTATCAAACAAAAATATGGCAGCAAATTATCTTGGGCAGACTTGTTGATATTAACGGGTAATATAGCATTAGAATCCATGGGATTCAAGACTTTCGGCTTTGCCGGCGGACGTGAAGATGTATGGGAAGCTGATGAATCCGTTTACTGGGGAGCTGAAACAACTTGGCTAGGCGGTGATATCCGCTATGCACATGGCTCGGAAGGTGTTGAAGAAAATCACGGGGTACTGGTTTCAGATGATGATGCCGATGGAAAAGAACATTCCCGCAACCTGGAGCAACCTTTGGCAGCCGTGCAAATGGGATTGATTTATGTCAACCCGGAAGGCCCGGATGGCAATCCTGATCCTATTGCAGCGGCTAAAGACATCCGCGACACCTTCGGCCGGATGGCCATGAACGATGAAGAAACCGTGGCTTTAATTGCAGGCGGACATAGTTTCGGCAAGACGCATGGCGCTGCGCCCGCTACGAATGTAGGTGCAGAACCGGAAGCAGCCGGAATTGAATCCCAAGGCTTGGGCTGGAGTAATAGTTTTGGATCCGGGAAAGGAGCCGACACGATCACCAGTGGATTAGAAGTAATTTGGACTAAAACCCCTACCAAGTGGAGCAATAATTTCTTTGAAAACCTCTTCGGCTTTGAATGGGAGTTAACAAAAAGTCCCGCCGGCGCCCATCAATGGGTTGCTAAGGATGCGGACAATATCATCCCCGATGCATATGATAGCAATAAGAAACACCGGCCCACGATGTTGACAACCGATTTGTCCTTACGTTTTGACCCGGTATATGAAAAGATATCGAGGCATTTCATGGAAAATCCCGATGCATTCGCGGATGCATTCGCCAGGGCATGGTTCAAATTAACTCACCGCGATATGGGCCCTAAAGCCCGTTACCTCGGACCTGATGTACCGGAAGAGGAATTAATTTGGCAAGACCCGATCCCGGCCGTAGATCACGAATTAATAAACGGAGACGACATCGCATCGTTAAAAGCAAAAATTCTCGCCACGGGTTTGAGCGTATCCGAATTAGTTTCCACAGCTTGGGCATCAGCCTCGACATACCGTAATACCGACAAACGCGGTGGAGCTAACGGCGCACGCATACGCCTGGCTCCGCAAAAGGATTGGATCGTGAATAATCCGCCGCAACTACAGAAAGTGTTATCCAAACTGGAAGGCATTCAAAAAGAGTTCAACGGATCACAAAAAGGTGGCAAAAAAGTTTCATTGGCCGATTTGATCGTCTTAGCAGGCGCAGCAGCAATTGAAAAAGCAGCCAAAGATGGTGGACATGATATCTCCGTACCATTTACAGCAGGACGCATGGATGCTTCGCAAGCGCAAACAGATGTTGAATCTATCGCTTTCTTAGAACCCTTAGCTGATGGAATGCGTAATTACCGTCACTCCAGGATCCCGGTTTCAACAGAAGAATTATTGGTTGACAAAGCTCAATTACTAGGATTAACCGCACCTGAATTAACAGTATTAGTAGGCGGCATGCGCGTACTGGATACAAACTTTGACGGCTCTAAACATGGTGTATTTACTGCACGTCCAGGGGTATTGAGCAATGATTTCTTCGTAAACCTGCTCGATATGAATACAGCTTGGAAAGCGTTGTCGGAGGATAAAGAATTGTATGGTGGCTCCGATCGCGCAACGGGAAATGCTAAATGGACGGCGACCCGTGCAGACTTGGTATTCGGTTCTAATTCCGAATTAAGGGCTGTTGCAGAAGTTTATGGATGCAGCGATGCCGCCGGAAAATTTGTAAAAGATTTTGTTGTTGCATGGAATAAAATCATGAACGCAGACCGTTTTGAATTAGCATAGTTATAGAATTAATTAAACGATCTTAATATGTAAAGATCCGGTGTAGATAGCAGTCTCACCGGATCTTTTTTTGTTGCCAGCCGTATCATCCCATCCACCCGTTACTTGAATAATACATATCTTTACCGCATAATAACTAGTTATGGGAAAAGTTCTCATTATAGATGATGAGGTTAAGATCAGGACATTATTAGCCAGGATTATCGCGCTGGAAGGCTTCGAAGTCATCGAAGCTGCCGATGGTAAGTCCGGCATGAGAAAGTTAGAAAACTCGGAAATTGATGTAGTTATTTGCGATGTAAAACTCCCCGACTTCAATGGTGTAGAACTTACTAAAGCGATCAAACAGCAGTACCCGGTAATAGAAGTTATCTTGCTAACAGCCTATGGTAATATCGCGGATGGTGTGCAAGCCATCAAGAACGGCGCGTTCGATTATATTACGAAGGGTGATGATAATAACAAGATCATCCCGCTACTCCATAAAGCTTTAGAGAAAAGTAAATTAACCAAGCGGGTATTACAACTGGAGCAACGCTTAAATAAAAAATATTCATTCGATAATATTATCGGCACATCAAAAGCTATCCAGGAAGCTATCGATAATGCGAGGAAAGTAGCACAAACGGATGCGACCGTATTATTAACAGGCGAAACCGGTACCGGTAAAGAAGTATTTGCCGAATCGATTCATAACGCCAGCGCCAGGCATAAAAATAATTTCGTAGCCATCAACTGCGCCGCTTTTAGCAAAGAGCTCCTGGAGAATGAATTATTCGGGCATAAAGCCGGGGCATTCACCGGGGCTACGAAAGATAGTAAAGGGATTTTTGAAGAAGCGCACCAAGGCACCGTTTTCCTCGATGAGATCGGTGAAATGCCACTTGACCTGCAAGCCAAATTGCTAAGGGTTTTAGAAAGCGGCGAGTTTCTCAAGGTTGGTGACAATAAGGCTACCAAGGTCGATGTCCGTATCGTGGCGGCAACCAACAGGGATCTGCAAAACGAAATAATTTCCGGCAATTTCAGGGAAGATCTTTATTACAGGATTGCCGTTTTCCAAATCAAATTACCCTCCCTGCGCGAGCGCATCCAGGACATAGAAACACTCGCCACGTATTTCCTGAAAATATTTGCCAATAAAACGAACAAACGTATTACCAGTATATCAAAAGCATATATAGAAGCGCTAAAAAAGCACCATTGGAAAGGAAATATAAGGGAACTTAAAAATGTATTGGAACGCAGCGTCATCCTTACGGACGGTACAGAACTTGACACCGGGAGCCTACCTACAGAACTTAGGAGCACGAACCCGGAAGATGCAGATGGCAAATCACCGTCAAGCTTTGAATTAGCGAACGCTGAAAAATTACATATCCAGAAAGTACTCAATTATACCGGGGGTAATAAAACGGAGTCGGCACGCTTACTCAATATTGCATTAACTACCCTGTACCGTAAAATAGATGAATACAAATTGAAATAAACCCTTTCAAAACGCTAGTGCAAACCCTTTCATTTTGAAAGGGTTTTTTATTTCCAACAGGTCCATTAAAAAGCCAAAACGTAACCCCACAAAGCATTTCAAACCACATTACTCCTAATGGAATGCCAATTGCCTTACCTGTGTAGATCAAAACTATTTATCGATGCAAAAAAGAATTCGAAAAGCCAAGGGCATATTAAGTCCATGGACTTTACTCATGACAGTTTACACGGGGATAATCATCGCCGGACTTATTTACAGGTGTTTAAATCATTAACAACATGACAATCTTACTGGTAACTATAGGCATATTATTCTTTGTATTCTTTACCTGGACAATTAAAAAGTTTGAAAAATTATGATCCTTCTTTTCATAATAGCCATATCCATATTTCTATACATGGCATATGTGCTCATTAAACCGGAAAAATTTTAGACTAAATCAATAAACATATTAAAGCATTCGAAAAATGAATTCTGAAATTCTTGGAATAATGCTTATGTATGCCCTGGTAATTGCTTTAGCAATTCCTTTAGGCAAATACATCGGCAAAGTATTCAACCATGAAAAAACATGGTTGGATAAAATTTTCAATCCCATAGACAAATGTTTTTACAAGCTTTCTGGTATTGACCCGTTCCGCGAGATGAATTGGAAGCAACACCTATATGCCTTATTGGCAATCAATCTCGTGTGGTTCCTCATCTCGATGTTTGTGCTAACAAATATGGGTTGGTTACCATTGAACCCCGACGGCAATCCTTCTATGAGCCCCGATCTAGCTTTTAATACCACGGTTAGTTTTGTTACGAATACAAACTTGCAACACTACTCGGGCGAAAGCGGGCTTTCATATTTCGGTCAATTGACATTAATGCTATGGCAATTTATTAGCGCAGCCAGCGGGATCGCTATTGCTGCCGCGGTGTTCTTTGCCATGCGCGAAAAATCGGCCGCGAAGATGGGAAACTTCCATTTCCTGTTCGTGAGAACCTGTACGAGGATATTATTCCCGGTAGCCCTAGTTGTAGCATTGCTATTAGTATTCAACGGCACCCCGATGACCTTTTCCGGGCAGGATCATATTACTTCCTTGCAAGGAGAGAGCATCCATGTTAGTCGCGGGCCCGTGGCGGCATTCGTAGCGATCAAGCAATTGGGAACGAACGGCGGCGGATTTTTCGGTGTTAATTCAGCGCACCCGCTAGAAAATCCAAATTACTTTACCAATATCCTTGAAACGGTTTCCCTCTTCCTGCTACCGATAGCAATGCTGTTCGCGATGGGGTATATATTGAAGAGAAAGAAATTGGCATGGACAATATTCGGAGTAATGAGTATAGGATTTCTATGCTTATTGATCCCGACAGTTGTCAACGAAATGAACGGCAACCCGGCTATCAGTCACCTGGGAATCAACCAGCAACTGGGAAGTATGGAAGGTAAAGAGATCCGGTTCGGATCAGCGGCATCAGCATATTGGGCCATTAATACCACCTGTACCAGCAATGGTTCCGTAAATGCTATGCATGATAGCCTCACGCCCTTATCGGGAATGAACGCGATGCTGGGAATGATGATTAACTGTTTTTATGGCGGTGTGGGCGTTGGTTTCCTCAATTTTTATGTATTTATCATACTCGCGGTATTTATCAGCGGCTTGATGGTTGGGCGGACACCGGAATTTCTGGGTAAAAAAATCGAGGCCAAGGAAATGAAGATCGCCATGATCATCGCCCTATTACATCCATTCCTGATCTTATCGGGCACGGCACTCTCCAGTTACTTATATCTACAGCATCCCGAAACTTACGCCTCCTGGTTAAATAATCCTGGACACCATGGATTTTCGGAAATGCTATATGAATTTACTTCATCCAGTGCCAACAATGGTAGCGGGTTTGAAGGTTTGGGAGATAATACTCCATTCTGGAATATCAGCTGCGGCATCGTGATGCTCCTGGCACGCTACTTACCGATTATTGGACCGGTAGCAATAGCGGGAAGCCTGGCAAGCAAAAAGTACATCCCGGCCAGCTCCGGCACACTTAGAACGGATACAGCCACCTTCGGCATGATCGTTTTTGCAGTTATTATGATCGTTGCGGCCTTATCCTTTTTCCCGGCATTAACGCTTGGGCCGTTATCCGAATACTTTACACTTTATTAATTAGACCTTCATGAAACATACGACAAAAAATAAATTATTAGACGCCAAGCTATTGAAAGAAGCATTCATTCAATCCATCCTAAAACTGAACCCGGTAAAGATGGCTAGAAACCCCGTGATGTTTACCGTATGGGTGGGTACCTTGATCATGATCGGCGTTTGTATTTGGATAGCAGGCGGAGAAGTCCACCAGGGAAGCCTTCCATATAACCTAACGGTTACCTTTACCCTATTCCTAACGATACTATTCGCCAATTTCGCAGAAGCTATAGCAGAAGCCCGCGGAAAAGCACAGGCAGACAGCCTGAGGAAAACCAGGGAAGATACGCCTGCAAAGAAAATTCAATTACTCGGTGATGTATTCCTAAACGAGATACACATGGTACCTTCTTCCGAACTGAAAAAAGGTGACCTATTTATTTGCGAAGCCGGGGATATGGTTCCAGCAGACGGGGAAATAATAGAAGGATTAGCAACAATCGACGAAAGCGCTATTACGGGCGAAAGCGCCCCCGTGATTAGGGAAGCCGGCGGCGACAAAAGCAGCGTAACCGGCGGCACGAAAGTACTTTCCGATACGATTAAGGTCAGGGTAAGCGCGGCGCCGGGAGAAAGTTTCCTCGATAAAATGATTGCTTTGGTTGAAGGAGCCAGCAGGCAAAAAAGCCCTAATGAAATTGCGTTGACAATATTACTAGCAGGTTTTACGCTCGTTTTCATCATCGTGACGGTCACGCTCCATCCATTCGCAAGGTATGCAAACACGAACATCCCGATTGCTGCATTCATCGCATTATTCGTTTGCTTGATACCGACGACGATCGGCGGGTTACTTTCCGCTATCGGTATCGCGGGAATGGACAGGGCCTTAAGGGCCAATGTAATTACCAAGAGCGGCAAAGCGGTAGAAACGGCGGGAGATGTAGACGTGCTCTTGCTCGATAAAACAGGAACTATTACGATCGGTAACCGTAAAGCAACACATTTTCACCCGGCGGACGGTATTGATGAGAAATATTTTGTTAATGCCGTGGTATTGGCTTCTATGTTTGATGAGACACCCGAAGGAAAATCGATCGTGGAACTAGCCGGGATAGCCCCACATTCATTGGGAGTAGAGCATGCAACAGCCATACCATTTACGGCGGAGACCAGGACATCCGGTATCAATTTCGGTAAAATCCGTATACGGAAAGGAGCTACTGACGCCATCAGGAAACTGGTAGAGAAAGCCGGGCAAGAATTTCCTGCCGATGTAGATAACCGCGTTAAAGCAATTTCTAGTAACGGCGGCACTCCCCTTGTATTGGCAGAAAATGAAATCGTTCTTGGCGTAGTGGAGCTTCAGGATATTATCAAACCTGGTATACAGGAACGGTTTCAAAGATTACATAAAATGGGCATCAGGACCGTGATGGTAACGGGCGATAACCCGCTAACCGCGCAATACATTGCTACGAAAGCCGGCGTAGATGATTTCATCGCGGAAGCTAGGCCCGAAGATAAAATGCTCTACATTAAAAACGAACAGGCCGAAGGGCGCCTGGTGGCCATGATGGGCGATGGCACCAACGATGCTCCCGCATTGGCACAAGCAGATGTCGGCGTAGCCATGAATAGCGGTACCCAAGCTGCAAAAGAAGCAGGTAACATGGTAGATCTCGACAATGATCCAACGAAATTAATCGAGGTTGTAGAAATCGGGAAACAGTTATTGATGACCCGGGGTACATTAACAACATTTAGTATTGCCAATGATGTTGCCAAGTATTTCGCCATAGTACCGGCACTATTTATTGCGTCTATTCCCGCGTTGAACAGGTTAAATATCATGCAGCTACATTCACCTGAAACCGCTATTCTTTCTGCCGTAATTTTCAATGCGATCATCATTCCATTACTGATCCCCCTTGCATTAAAAGGCGTCACCTATAAACCGATCGGCGCTAGCGCTTTATTAAGGAGAAACCTTTTCATTTACGGTCTTGGTGGTGTACTGGTTCCATTTATCGGGATCAAGTTAATTGACATACTGGTTTCTTTATTCTTTTAAACTGACTCAACATGAAAGCAAATATTTTTTCATCAATAAAACTCACCTTGCTTTGCCTGGTCTTTTTTTCAGGTCTCTATACTTTGATAGTATATGGAGCTGCCACATTAGCTCCCGGCCAAGGTGAAGGACGAACAATTACATATCAAAACAAGAAATATTATACAAACGTAGGGCAACATTTTACCTCGGAACAATATTTCTGGTCCAGGCCATCCGCGGTAGACTATAATGCAGCCGGCTCCGGCGGCAGCAATAAAGGGCCTTCAAACCCCGGATACCTCGAAACCGTTGCTGCCAGGATAGATACATTCTTAAAATACAACCCGGGCATAGAAAGGTCAGAAATTCCGGCAGACCTGGTCACTGCAAGCGGGAGCGGTTTGGATCCGCATATATCAGAGCAGGCAGCTAAAGTACAAATAAAGAGAATCGCACATGCGCGTGGCATCGCGGAAGACGATGTACGCAAAGTAGTGGATAACGTTCTCGAAAGACCTTGGTTCGGTAAAGGACACCTAAACGTATTAAAAGCAAACATAGCGCTGGATCAAATCAAATAACACGGAAATCATTCATAGATGAAAAAGTATTTAACTATATTATTACTGGTAGTATTTTCAAACAAACTAGCGGCACAATCGCCTGGCAAAGAACCTAAAATTCATTGGACTGCATACTTAGAAACCTATTATGCATATGACTTTGGCAAACCTTCTAATCACGAGAAGCCAAGTTTCCTTTATTCATTCAACCGGCATAATGAAGTCAATCTAAACCTTGGCTTATTGAAAGCCTCTTATGCCGATGAACGTAGCCGGGCTAATATCGCGATCGGCGCAGGAACGTACATGAACGCGAATCTTGCTGCCGAACCGGGCGTTTTAAAAAATATTTACGAAGCCAATGCAGGGGTTAAAATTTCCAAGAACAAAAACCTTTGGGTAGATGCCGGGATTTTTTCTTCCCATATCGGTTTTGAAAGCGCCATCGGTAAAGATTGCTGGACTTTGACCAGGAGTATATTGGCCGAAAACTCCCCCTACTATGAAAGCGGTGTAAAAGTTTCTTATAATAGCAACAATGGTAAATGGTTTATCAGCGGCTTATTGCTCAACGGCTGGCAAAGAATTTACAGGATCGATGGCAACAATACGCCTGCATTCGGTCACCAGGTTAGCTTTATGCCCAACGATAAAATCACCCTGAACAGCAGTTCCTTTATCGGCAATGACCAAGCAGATAGCAGTAAGTTGATGCGCTATTTCCACAATTTTTACGCGGTATTTCAGCTCGATGAAAACTGGGGAATCATTACCGGGTTCGATATCGGTTTACAGCAACAAACGAAGGGCAGTAAGCGTTACAACAATTGGTATGCTCCTGTATTGATCTGCCAATATAAACCGGTAGAAAAGATGCACCTTGCAGCTAGGGCTGAATACTATCACGATCCCAATAGCGTGATCGTTAGTTCCAGTGATATAAACGGTTGCCAGGTGTGGTCATTTTCGTTGAATTACGACTATCTAATCACGAAAAATATCCTCTGGCGGATAGAAGGGCGAACATTTTCAAGTAAAGGGGATTTTTTTCAGAAAGAAGGGAGCCCATCCAGCAATAATAATCAATTGATCACCTCTTTAGCAATTTCGTTTTAATGCCTACTAATGAAAATAGTAATAAAGCATTTCTTGACTTGATTAAAAAATCGAGAAGGGGAAAATTTAAAGTTTACATCGGCATGAGTGCAGGTGTTGGAAAAACCTACAGGATGCTGCAAGAAGCACATGCATTGCTAAAAAACGGGATAGATGTAAAGATCGGTTTTATCGAAACACATAACCGTTCCGAAACACATGTTCTACTGGAAGGGTTGCCAATCATTCCCCGGCGTAAATTGTATTATAAAGGGAAAGCTTTAGAGGAATTAGATGTCCAGGCCGTAATTAACTTACGGCCTGAAGTTGTTATTATCGACGAATTGGCACATAGCAATATAGAAGGCAGTAAGCATAAAAAAAGATGGCAGGATGTAAATGAAATTCTTGATGCCGGCATTAATGTAATCAGCGCGGTGAACATACAACATATAGAAAGTTTAAACGAGGACATCAAGGAAATTACCGGGATAGAAGTGCAGGAACGGATACCCGACAGTGTCATTTCCCAGGCAGATGAAGTCGTTAATATTGACCTTACTGCCGACGATCTATTAGAAAGGTTGAAAGCCGGCAAAATATATCAACCGGCCAAGATAGAAACAGCCTTAAATAATTTCTTTAAAACAGAACATTTGCTCCAGTTGAGAGAACTGGCGCTAAAAGAAGTGGCTTCGCATGTAGAACGCAAGGTTGAAAATACGACCAACCGCTATGCCAGCCAAAGACAGGAGCGCTTTCTCGCTTGTATCAGCTCGAATGAGAAAACAGCTAAAACGGTCATTCGTAAAACTGCCCGGCTGGCAAATTATTACCATAGTAAATGGTTCGTTTTATATGTTCAAACACCGCAAGAAATGCCCGATAAAATTGCCCTTGATAAACAACGTTTCCTGATAAACCATTTCAAACTGGCCACGGAACTGGGAGCAGAAATCATCAAGATTCAAAACAACAGCATCCATAAGGCTATCCTGGAGCAATGTGAAGAAAGACAAATAACAACGGTTTGTATCGGGAAGCCGCATTTAAACTTATTACACGTAATTTTGTCGACAGGGGTCTTTAACGAATTGCTGAGGAAACTGTCCGAAAATGATATCGATCTCGTGATTTTGAGCTAAAAAAATAGCGATGAAAATTAAAACAAAACTTACCCTAGGCATCGGTTTGCTATTTTGCTTAATCGTATTGCTTGCCGCTTTAAGCACCTTTTATATCAACGCGCTCTCCAAGGATGCAAAGAACATCCTTACCGATAATTACAATACGCTTGAGTATTGCAGGGAAATGCTCAATGCATTGAACAACGATCTTGACTCCCCTAGCCAACAAAACTTGTTTGCCCATAATCTTAAGTTGCAAAAGGCCAACATTACCGAGAGCGGCGAGGCGGCCTTAACGGGAAAACTTGAGCTGGACTACCAACTATTACAGGCAGAAGTTAGCAAAGATTCGTTGATAAAAATCATACAAAACGACATCACGGCGATTATGCAGTTGAACATGCAAGCCATTCAACAGAAAAGCCTCATCGTGAAAGAAAGCTCCACCAACTCGATTCTCTGGATCAGTATTACCGGCGCCGTGTGCTTCCTGCTGGCATTTACCATGTTAATGAATTTACCGGGCAATATCGCCAACCCGATCAAGGAACTTACCGGTAGTATACAGGAAATCGCTGCGCAAAATTACGATGAACGGCTACAATTTCATCGGGATGATGAATTTGGCGACCTTGCTTCCGCATTCAACACGATGGCATTAAAACTGGCAGAATTTAGAGCCGGGAATATCGCGCAATTATTGATCGAGAAAAAACGTATCGAGACCTTGATCAATAATATGCACGACCCTGTAATCGGTCTCGATGAAAACAAAAAAGTGCTATTCATGAACCATACGGCATTGAAAATATTGGGACTACAAGATAAACCTGTTACCGGTATGGCCATTCAAGACCTTGCGATGCAAAATGACCTGCTGAGGCTATTAGCACAAGATTTGTTTATTACCAGCGAACATCATCATTCCAAGAAAAGCCCGTCATCACCGATAAAAATTTTCGCTGACGGCAAGGAAAGTTATTTCGAAAAGGAAATGATACCGATTAATATCATCCCTACCGGCGAGAAAGAAGAAGTACTTATCGGGAACGTAATCCTCTTGCAAAACATTACACCTTACAAAGAGCTCGATTTCGCGAAAACCAATTTTATCGCGACGGTTTCACACGAGTTAAAAACACCTATCTCATCTATAAAGATGAGCTTACAGCTGCTGGAAAATGAAAAGATAGGCACATTAAACCACGAACAGCATAACCTCGTTGAAAGTATCCGTGACGATGCGGGCAGGTTACTAAAAATTACGGGCGAATTGCTCAACATGACCCAGGTAGAAAGTGGTAGCATCCAGATGAATATCGTTGCCGCCGATCCTGCCGAAATCGTGGCCTACGCCGTCAATACCAACAAGGTTGCGGCAGAGCAAAAAAACATACAATTGGCGGTGGAGCAAGCCGGGGACGTACCGAACGTAATGGCAGACAGGGAGAAGACCTCCTGGGTATTAACCAACCTCATATCAAATGCAATCCGTTACTCTTACGAACATTCGATAGTAAATATAGCCATAAAGCTTATGGGCGATGTAGTACAGTTTTCAGTAAAAGATACCGGCCAAGGAATTTCACCAGAATACGTGGAAAAAATCTTTGACCGGTATTTCCGGGTACCGGATTCCAAAAAAGAAGGAACGGGATTAGGCTTGGCGATCAGCAAAGAATTTATCGAAGCCCAGGGTGGACAAATTCGCGTTGAGAGTGATTATGGCGCAGGTAGCACCTTTTATTTCTCCTTGAATACCGTTTAACCTTTAAATCTTCAAACAGCCCCTGAAACCGCGCGCTGCATAATAAGATTGCGCGCCGTTATGGTAAGTAAATACATGATCGTACCTGCGATCACCGAAGATGGCGCCTCCCAACTTCCTGATGGCCGCAGGTGTAACCAACCAGCTAGAAGTTTTGGTATCAAATTCCCCGAGCCCTTGTAAAAAACGGTATTGCGTTTCCGTCAACATTTCAATGCCCATCTCTTCGGCCATACCGATAGCGTTATGCTCTGGCCGATGCTCCTTCCTGGCCAACCAAGCATCATGATCGTAACAAGTGCTTCTCCTGCCTTTTGGGCTTTCCGCAGCACAATCGAAGAAAGTGATGACACCTGATTTCTTATCAAAATCAACAACATCGGGTTCGCCTTCGGTATTTTCCATTTCAAAAAGCGACCATAATTTAGCAGGATGAGCCTCCAAGCGCTCCTTTACTGTTTCCCAAGACAAACCTTCATGGCGGTTCATATGCTTCTCGAAGCGGACTTTTATCCTTTTCAGTAATTCCGATTGTTGTTCGGGACTAAGTGTATTTTTAGCATTTTTCATTTCATGGAATTGAATGGTTAAGGTAACTAGCAGCATTCTAATAATGCTCACCAGTTCATTTCTTTTTCCTGGCCAGGTAATCATCATGCATTCCCTTTCCATTTAGAATATGGGATGTCCATTTATCGATCCTGGCGTACTTGGTAGCAACTTGCTTGGGTTGCTTAAAATGTAAGATGTATGCTTTTTGCTTGCCGGGGCTAAGGCTTAAAAAAGCAGATTCCAACAAAGGGTTCTCCTTGAACCGGGTCTTTAGCTCATCAGTAATCACTAAATTTTCCTTTGGCTTGGCAATATCTGCCTTTATCCCGGAGGTTTCCAGCTCTATAGCCTCAAAAACGTAAGCCTTTAATGCATGCGCCACTTTTTTAATCTCCTTAACGTCCGTGAAGCGGGCTTGCCTCCCCACCCTGGTATGCTCCCCTGTTTTCACCAAGATACCTTCCGTATCACTCAACAAGTAACCATCGAAGAAAAGCAAGGCACAATAATCTTTGAAACCTTGTATAACAGCAACATTCTTATTATTATAAGCATAACAAGGCTTGCTCCATTTAATCGTTTCCTCCAAGCCACAATCCAGCAAGATTTGCCGTAATTGCTTCATTTCCTTTTGCCATTGAACAGCATTTTCAAGATATTCATCAACATTTGGGTCCATAATAAAAATTTAAGCATTCCCTAATTTCCGGGTAGCGGGCCTGAAATACCAGGAAAGGATCGTTAATACCAATAACAATACAGGTGGAAATAATTCACTTGCCGGGTCTCCCACCGCGATGTGCGAGTAAATGGCACCGGTCATCACGAAGAAAAAACCTGCATATGCCCATTCTTTTACCAGCGGGAACCTGGGAATCAGAACCGCGATTGCACCCAATAACTTCCAAACACCGATCAAACTTATGAAAAATAATGGGAAACCCATATTCTTGGTAAACTGGTCGCTACCGTCCAAGTGAAACACCTGTATAAAACCTGTAGAAACCATACCCAGTGCCAACCATAGGGTTGCGATCCAATATATTATCTTATTTCTTTTTGACATTTTATTTTCTATTTTAGTTTACTTACAATTTCTTCCAACCTGTTATGTGCCATGTTAATTCCTTTAGCCATACCAACACCAACTTTCAGCATCTGGTCCCTGATATCATTTGATCGGTAAATAATTTGCATATCCAGCTTACTGCGATCATCAGATATCTTTGTAAATTCCAGGTATTCCAGTTGCACTTCGAAGGGAGCGCCTTCCATTTCGAAAGTCCTGGTAATTTTTTCATCCGGGATAAATTCGTGGATGACGCCATTTGCCTGGAAGAGCACATTCCCTTCCTGGTCGGAAGTTTGGAACTTCCATCCACCGTGCTTTTTACTTTCCAATTTGATCACCTTGGTACCCATCCATTGTTCCACGATTTGCGGTTCAACATAGGCTTTAAACAACAGTTCAACAGGCAATTCAAACTCGCGGGTAATCCTTAAATCCTGTTTACCGTCTTCGGCATTTACTTTGGTTTTTGGTTCCATGGGTAGTTATTTTTTTGATTTATAATTTTTCATGATGGATTCTAGCTTATCGAACCTCTCTTCCCATAGTTTGCGGAAGGGTTCAACAAAATCTGCGATCTCTTTCATTTTTTCCGGATTTAGATGATAGTAAATTTCACGCCCGCGCTGTTGCTGTTCCAACAGTTCGCATTCGGTGAGTATCTGTAAATGCTTGGAAACGGTGGGCCTTGCCGAATTAAAATTGGCGGCAATGGCGCCGGCCGTCATAGCTTGCGATGCTACTAATAAAAGTATCATCCTACGTGTAGGATCCGCAATTGCTTGAAAAACATCTCTCCTCAGGTTCATTTGGTAGTCATTTGACTACAAATATATATGTAGTTATTTAGCTACGCAAATTTTTTAAGCATTTTTTCAAAAAAAAATCATTGTTGTCCGATTAAAATTGATTCAAGCTTTGCTATATTCCTTGCCAGTTATGGAATACCAGCTAAGGATGATATGTTCTACATACGGGGTAGCTCCCCCCAAGAAAACAAGAATGCTCCGCACTGTTGATAGCGAACGAAAGCCTGGTGTCACAGTAATACAAAAGCTCCATCGGGCGATCAAATTGGCGGCCGTAATGCCAATTTGTGCCCTTTTTTGGTACTCGTATGTTTGAAAAATAATTGGTTTCTTTGGAGAACAAGAAATGGGCAGATGGGCATTGAGTCGAACCTTTAACGGAGAGCGTTGTTCTTCCACATTGAAAATTTAGTTGGACAACAATGAAAAAAAATCTAAATATTTATAAATCAATATCTCGATTATAAATGAACAAGTAGTTATAACGGCAGGGATCCGGCAACTTTAATTTCCCCGGTTAGAATAGTGATCAATTTAACTTGTATACCCAAAGAATGGGTTGAGCATACAAATAATAAGAACCGTTTCTTATATTTCGATTTTTAACCCGATAATTTATACTTATGAAATGTTTTTATTTGTCATTTAGCCTATTGACAATTGTATTTTGTCAAACTTCAGTAGCTCAATACATTGTTAATCAAAAAGACTCCATTCAATCTGCAAATTTCAAAATCAATGGTACCGGGACTGCTTCGCGTTTTACCACCAGCTCCGCCCCGGCACCAGGCAGTACTGCGCATATTGGTTTTACAAGTAGCTCGAACGAAACATCTGGTCGCAGGTGGAATTTCAACCTAGAAGGACTGGAAACAGGGGGAACAGCTGGTTCTAATTTTACAATTTCATCTTTCAATGATGCCGGCAATTACCTACTTACACCGTTTTCGATTAACAGGTCAACCGGTTACGTTGGAATAGGGACAACTAATCCTACCGCGCGATTAGACGTAAGGGGAACGATCCATGTTTTTAACGATCCTTCCAGCCAAAGTTTTATAAGCCTGGGAAGTAGCGAGATCAACCGCTGGGCATGGGTAAAATTATCTAATATAGACCCTAATTCTCCAGACGGGATAGTTTTATATGAAAACAATACAGGCATCGGGGGCGGTTCAGGTGGCCGGATCTTGATAAAGAAAGAAGGCTACGTAGGCATCGGGACACTTAATCCCAGTGCTCGATTGCATGTTTCGAATGGGACTCAAAGTGTACTGCTCGCAACGGGAACAAACACATCACCCTATACCCTGAGTATCGGTGCCAATGATGATGGTGTCAATATAAGTAACAACTCCTCATACCGGGGATTTAAATTTAATAACGCTAACGGTGCTTTATTCACGATCTCAAACCAAGGAAATGTTTGTATTGGAACAACAGACTCTAAAGGATATAAACTAGCTGTTAATGGCGATGCTGTATTCACAAAAGTGAAAGTCAAAGCAGTAGCTAATTGGCCTGATTATGTATTCGACAAGAATTATCCGAATCCTTCCTTGGAAGATATCGGCTCCTATATCAAGTTACACAAACACTTACCGGGGATTCCAACCGCTGAAGAAGTCCAGCAAAACGGCGTGGACCTAGGTGAAATTAACACGAAGCTTTTGCAAAAAATCGAGGAATTAACATTACATATGATAGAGATGGATAAAGAAATTAAGCGCCTGGAACAGAAGCTAGAAAACCGACATGATTAAAAACGATTACAAACTTTAGGAGCTATATCATTAACTGGTAATGCTCCTAAAGTTTGCAATATTCATCACCCTGGACCATAAGCAAGGTAATATATCAAAGTTACTTGACACTAAACCCACTCTGAAGGCGCTTTCCCGTACTTCTTCTTAAACGAATAAGAAAAATGCGACAGGGATTCAAATCCTAGATCCAGGTAAATTTCTGATGGCTTGCGCCTTTTCTCAATAAGATGGCGGGCTTCGGTCAACCTTCTTTCTTGTAACCACTGGCGTGGCGCGGCACCGAATATTTTTTGAAAGTCACGCTTGAAACCTGCTAAACTCCTCCCGGTTAGCCTGGCAAACTTTTCGATAGGAATATTGTAATGAAAATTACTTAACATAAATTTTTCAAGGTCTATCTTGTGTGGTTCTGAAAAATCAAATAAAAAATCTTTCAGTTCGGGCAGGGTATTAATAAGCAAGTATACAGCTTCCCTGACTTTCAGCATCCCCATAGCGGTGGTAATTTTTTCCTTGGGATGATGCACGTAAGGAATGATAGAATCGAAAAATGAACGTAAAAATTCATTTACCGGGATCAGGACATTCGGTGGGCCACCGTATTTACGGTTAACTTCGATATTTTCTTCCAGCGCAATCGTGCGGAGCAATTCTTCATTTAAATGAATGAGAATCGTTTGATAATCCTCCCCTTCCAAAGGCTGTTTCGTAATCTCTCCCAATTGGTTCTTCCGCATTAATAGCATCTCACCTCGCCGCATAGAAATTTTTTGCCCCGCTGTTTCCAATGTAAAGTGACCGGAAACCTGTAATACCAAGGCAGTTTTTTCCAGGAATCCTCCCTTCTCCCGCCTCATATTCGTAAGGAAAGTGTGAAAAAGGACTCCCGGGATTATTTCAGATGGATGTGCTGTCATGACGTAAATATACTATATCCGGCTTGCTTATCAGCGTTGCAGATATGTGCCGCCCAATATAGCGCCTTCAGCAAAATGCGTATTTAATAAATCCATTTCTTCTTGGCTGTACTTGATATCCATTGCCTTGATATTTTCATTAATCCGGGATCTGCGGCTCATACTCACCAAGGGCATAATATAATCCCCCTGCGTATTTACCCAAGCTATGGCAAGCTGGGTAGGAGTAACTCCCCTGTCTTTTGCCATTTGTTTTAATAACTCAACCTTCCCCAGGTTTTTAACGAGGTTCTCTCCTTGAAAACGTGGAAAATGATTTTGGTAATCCCCGGCATTCAGCGGCGCTTTCATATTTCCACTAAGTAGACCTTCTGCCGTGTTGGCAAAAGCCACTACACCGATCCCCAATTCTTTCGCGGCAGGCAATAACTCGTTCTCAATTCCACGATCAGCGAGGGAATAGCCTATTTCAAGTGCGGCAACAGGGTGTATAGCATGTACTTTGCGTAATTGCTCTGCCGTGATTTCTGAAACACCGAGGTGACGGACTTTCCCTTCTTGAATCAAATCGGCGATAGTACCAATTATGTCCTCGACAGGAACGCTGTTATCAATACGGCAAGGTTGGTAAAGATCGATGGTATCTACCCCCAATCTTACCAGGGAATAATTGATAAAGTTCTTGATAGCAACGGGCCTAAGATCCAAGCCAAGCATTTGGTTTCCATAAAATATTCCGCCGAACTTAACACTGATAAAAGCATCGTCTCTCCTGCCCTTTATTGCTTTACCTACCAGCAGTTCATTATGACCGCTACCGTAAAAGTCGCCCGTATTTAAAAAATTAATACCATTATCAAGCGCCATTTGAATGGTGGCGATGCTTTCATTTTCATCTTTCGCTTCACCGCCCCAAACAGGTGACATACGCATGCAACCTAAACCCAATTTAGATACTACTGGACCGCTTTCTCCTAATTTTACTGTTTTCATTGATTCATTGTTTAGTGATTAATGGTACAAAGGTGAATCATTAAACGGCATTACGGCTTTCTCACAAAGCTCAAATTACTTGCTTGGGTGGCTCAAGCGAATACGCTTCAACATTCGCGAATCCCCCTGGTATTGGCGCAAATCCCCCCATATTAGCTAAAAATTCCACGATACCTTTACCAAATCATTTACAATTAACTGTTATGAATACATTAAACGATACCTTGAGCAAGTTAGAACTCGCACAAATTGGGTGGGTCGTTCCGGATATTAACGCCAGCATGCAATTCCTGTCAAAAACCTTGGGCATTGAAGGCTTTCCCCAACCGGAACATTTCCAGGCGCAAGATTTGCAGATGGATTATCACGGCAAGTTAGTTCCCGGCGACTGGCTGACTACCCAAACATACAACGGCGGCACATTTATAGAACTTATTCAACCCCTAACCGGGCAAAGCATGTTTCATGATTATTTACAGAACCACCCGAACGGTGGTGTTCAACATCTCGCCTTCCGGCTGCCTGTAGATGGCCTCGACCGGGTTGTTGAGGATATTCTAACATTAGGCTATAAAATTATAAGTGAAGTAAATCACCCGATCGCCAAAATGGTATTCTTCGATACCGATAAAACTCTTGGAACCGTAACGGAGATCATGGGTATTACTGAAGATGGTTGGAAAATCATCGCGGCGATGGAAAACAAATAGATGCTATCCGGGTATTACAAAAGGTAAGCCTACCTGCTTCCACAAAGGTTCAAGAATAACCAATGCTAACGGGAACCCGCCGTTAAAGGTGATTCCCGTCAGCAAATTATGAACACTATTTCTTTTACCCGCTCCAATAATAACTATCCGGATATTTCCGCCGACCAAAAACGGCCGTTCCTACCCTGACCATCGTTGCCCCTTCTTCAATGGCGATTTCAAAATCATTACTCATCCCCATCGATAATTCATTCATTTCAACACCGGGTATATTAAGAGCAAGGATTTCTTGCTGTATGGACTTGAGCAAACGGAAACATCGACGAACTTTCACGGCCTCGCCGCTAAATAACCCGATGGTCATTAACCCCTTAACCTGTACCCTGGGGAGCTTTGCTATTTCTTTCACCAGCTCGATCGCAAGGGCCGGGTGTACCCCGTACTTACTGTCCTCATTAGAAGTATTTACCTGGATAAACACTTCCATCGATCGATCTTCCAGGTCTAAACGTTGTTGTAATTTCTCCGCCAGGCTTAATCGGTCAAGTGATTGAATACAGCTAACACCGTATTTCAGTATATCCTTGATTTTATTGCTCTGTAAATGTCCAATAAAATGATCCGTATGCGGTATATCCTGCAATGACCCGAATTTCTCCTTGAGTTCCTGTACTTTATTTTCAGCAATCAGCGTTTGTCCTGCCAGTAAGGCTTCTTTAATTCGCCGGGCAGATACTGTTTTTGTAGCCAGTAAAAGCTTTACCTCGGCAGGATCCCTCTTGCAACGGGTACAAGTTTTTTCTATCCTGCTGGAAATTTTTTGCAGGTTACTTGCGATGTCATTATTCATAGTCCAGTATATAAAACAGTAGTGCAAAACACCTCGTAAGATTATTTCCACCAATGGTAATAATTGTGTAAATCATCGTACACGAATCCGCAGCGCGGATAAAGCGTATTACCGATCTCGTTCGTTTTCCCGGTTTCCAACATCAGTCCGCAAGCGCCTGTTTCATTGCACCAGTGTTTGCAACGTTCGATTAATGCCACAGACAATCCCTTGCCTCTAAAATCCGGATGTACGAATAAGTCACTAAGCAACCATTGTTTTTCCAGTTTGGTATAATGAAATAACTTGTATAACTGGACGAATCCCACTGCTTTGCCACCGATCATTGCCAAGAAAACATCAGATTCACTATTGAGCAATCGTTCTTTTAAAAAAGCTTTCGCTTTTTGAACATCCGGTTCCTGGCGATAAAAAACACGGTAAAGGTCAAACAGTTCAGCAAGCTCGTCGAGATCTTCAAGGCCGGCTTTTTTAATCTTGTAATTCATACACGATACGTTAGAAATTTGAATAAAATATTTAACTATCATTGTTGTCCGACTAAAAATGCTTTAAAGGTACTTGAATTCCTTACCTGGTCAAGGATATAAGCGAAGGATGATACTTTCACCCCCGCCAAGAGAACCGTGGAACTTCGCACCGTTGATAGCGAAGGGTAGCTTGGCCATACAGTAGTAGAAAGGCCGGATCAAAAGCTGATCCCGGCTTGAGTACTTATGCAAACTGGCAATCCTGTTGGGACTTAACGTCTAATTTCGAGAGCATTTGCTCCAATTCACGGGTTTCAGCATCCGGCAGCGGTTTTAAGGGGCTTCGCAAACAACCGGCATCCTCACCCAAAATCTGAAGACCGGCTTTCACCGTCCTTGGCAACCCCTTGGCTACGATGAACTTCAATAAATCGAGTTGCTTGTAAAATAATTCCCGGGATTGGTTCAGATCATTTTTACATACAGCATTATATAAAGCAATATTTAACCCGGGAATAAGATTCGGAGCAGCGGTACACCAACCGTTGGCACCGGCCGCAAATGCAGCCAAGGCCAAGGGATTAGAACCATTGTAAAAAGCAACATCATCTCCCAGTTCATTCCTCAAAGTGTGCATACGTTGTATATCCCCGGTGCTTTCCTTTATCATGGTGACATTCGGTATTTGCAATAATCTTTTTAACAGGCCCGGCGACATGTCCACCCCGCTTGTAGCCGGGTTATTATAAGCCATAATCGGGATAGAAATCTTAGCTGCAACTGCATCATAATGCCTAAATATTTCGTCTTCGCTCAGTTTCCAGTAGCTCATCGGGAGAATCATAACAGCCTGCGCCCCTGCCCTTTCAGCGAACTGCGCATGGTAAAGCGTTCTTTCGGTGGTAAGATTTGAAACGCCTACCAATACCGGTACCCTCCCCGCAACCTGCCTAACAGTAGCCTCGGTTACGGCTTCCTTCTCTTCATCCGACAGGTAAGGCAAAACGCCGGTACTGCCCAATGGTGCAACACCATGGGCACCGGACACCAGGAGGCGCTCCAACAACCTCTTAAATAATGGAATATCTACACGCTCATTTTTATCGAACGGTGTAATCGGGTAAGCGATAATACCCTCAAACGGAACATTTTTCATTTTCAGATCAATTAAATTTAAAAGCATTACAATAGGGTACCTTGCATTATAAATCGCGGCCTTCTTCTTCCCTTAGCGCGACGCCCAAATTTTGGAGTTGCGGTGCATTTTCGCAAGCAATGTATTTGGCAGGTTTGCTATCACTCATGTTTTGGTGCCTGTGCCAGGCCCAAGATGGAATATAAACGGCATCGCCCGCTTCCCATGCTACACGCTCCCCTTCTATCTCTGTCCACCCGCTACCTTCCACTACGTACAACACCGTTTCATACGTATGGCGGTGCCGGTTCGTTAGCTGCCCGGGAAGTAATCCACCGATGGTCATGCTCACGTTTTTACTCGGCAAATCCACGAAAAAAACGGGGTGTTTCCTTTCGGTGGAGAAATGATCGTGCACCCCGGCTTTCTCGACATTTTTATGAATGACATGTGAAGGTTTTACATACACCGGTCTTGCAAAAGTTTGATGAAAATCTTTTGAGCTGAATGGTTTCTGCTCTGCATGGATGGACTTCTCAATGCCTGTTGGTGTTTTTTCGAGTTTCGACATCGTTGAAATTTTTTATTGTTTATTGCATCATCGCGAAACAAAAGTATGGTAACTTTGGACTATCTTACTGATACAGTTTTTTAATAAATAAGTAGTCCAGATGTTAAGACCGTGGAAACTAGAAATTCAAATTAATTACGGGAGTGAAAAGGCGATTTATTTACAAATTGCCGATGCTATCATTGCCGATATACAATCCGGGCGATTAAAAAAGGGAACCGCTTTACCGGGCAGCAGGATCCTGGCCCGTGAACTGAACCTGAATAGGAATACTATCGTAGAAGCGTTCAATGTATTATTGAGTGAAGAATGGATCATCTCAAAAGAGCGGAGGGGAACTTTTGTTGCCGACATCCTGCCGGTAATAAATAAAAACGATAAGCCCCAGGTTTTTCAAGGGCGGGGAGAAAATAGTACACCCCGGTTGCGTATCAAGTTCGATGACGGTTCTCCGGATAGTAAAATCGCACCTGTCAGCGAACTTGCCAGGGCGTACCGTCAAATTTTTAACCGGAAAGCCAAATGGCAAATGATGGGCTATGCTAATGAATTCGGTAATATCGAGTTCCGGAAAGCTATTTCGCAAATGCTGAACCATCAAAGGGGGATGCAGATCAATGAAGAGCAACTTTGCATTACCCGCGGTAGCCAGATGGCCATGTTCCTGGCAGCCCATTGCCTATTTAAAAATGGAGATCATGTAATGGTGGAAAACCCTGGCTACAAACCGGCATGGAAAGCATTTGAAAATTCAGGAGCCCGGCTATTACCTGTAAATATTGATACCGAAGGTTTAGTGATCGATGATGTAAAAAAGCATTTGAAAAAACATGCCAATATCAAAGCTATTTACACTACGCCGCATCACCAATACCCTACAACCGTTACACTCAGTTTACAAAGACGGATGGAATTGATCCGGTTATCGAACGAATACGGCTTTACGATTATCGAAGATGATTATGATAATGAATTTCATTTCGGCTACCGACCGGTACTGCCCTTGTGTAGTTACCCGGAATTAAAAAACTACATCTATATCGGGACGATGAGTAAAGTAGTGGCCCCTGCCCTGCGCATCGGCTACCTTGCCAGCAATGATTATGAACTGCTAAAAGGAATTAAGTCATTACGAAAAATCATCGATATCCAGGGCGATTCGATTATGGAGCAAGCCGTTTTGCAACTCATCAAGGATGGAACGATAAAACGCCACTTGAAAAAAGCGACCCTGTATTATAAATCAAAAAGGGATCTGGTTGCCCATCTCCTTGAAAAATATCTCGATGGCATCGCCAACTATACCATACCGGACGGAGGACTGGCATTTTGGATCGTCCCACGGGAACCTGTAAACTGGAAACAGGTCAGTAGCCAGCTAGAAAACAAAGGTATCAAGATCCTACTTCCAGAAACATACAGTTACCATAAAGTTGTAAATGGCCTCCGGTTAGGGTATGCTTATTTATCCGGGGAGCAACTGGAAGAAGGAATCTGCGAGCTGTCGATTTGCTTAGGTCAAAAACCGAGCTCATAGCGGATTAATGGAAAGGGATCACGATAATATATACATGAAGCAGGACTTGTAAATTCCCCGCTAAATTTATCTCTGGGCGTATATATCTGGCGGGTAGACACGCAACAATGTATGATTTTCCGAGCGAAATTTAAAAAATCCTGGATCCCTATGACTTCGAAAGTTATCGTTGAAGGCCAAGTCGTTACCGGACAAAACCCTTTCAGTTCCAAGGAGATGACCAAGATTGTTATTCAAGAACTTGAAAAGCAAATGGATTTGCAGTGCATCATATACCGGATGGCATAGTACGATACGATCTGCCCATCTTATTATTACAACTTGAAAAAGGGCCACCGGATCAAGGCCGGCAGCCCCTTAGCAAATCATTAAAATACCTACTTCACTACGATCCAACGATTCAGGAAATTACCAGGTGTTTCAATCACGATCTTATAAAAATTGGATGTTTCACCATTCAAGTCAACAACAGCCTCACCTTTACTGACAGGAACCGTAGCTTTCAATACATACTCATCTTGCCCGCCAGCCTTGAACTTATTGGTAGTAGCCAACCAGATTTTAGCATCTCCTTTTTGCCCGGTAGACTTCCAGGTTACTTTTATCTTACCATCTTCCAGTTTGGCATCGGCATTAGTAGCGTCAATGGTTCCGGTTAGTGGAATACCATCCACTTCCATTAAATGTTCACGAGGAATTTGAACGTCTAAAAAATTAGCGATAGAAGGCATGATATCTACGATGCCCGGCAGACCAGTTTTGAAGTAATTGTTTAAGTTCTTTGCACTGGTAACGATCCAGGTGCTCCGCTCACGATCCGATTGTCCACCGTGATGTTTCCCGGTACTAGCATCACGACCATGATCCGTTGTGATATAGATTACCCACTCTTCATTGAACCGCTTCTCCCTGTACTGGATGGCTTTCCATAAACGCCCCATCTGATTGTCCATATAGCTGATGGCCTTGAAGTAGTCGGGACTATCTCCGTGCATGTGTCCCATATCATCGGTATATTCGAGATATACCCAGGACAAGTCCGGCGCTTCATCATGGATATAGCGGGCCGCTTCATTAACCACCGCTTCATCAATCTGGTGCATGAAAGCCCGTTTTTTGTCATGCGGAAACTTCACGGTATCCAGCTCCAAACCATCAAAATGGTAATCGAGTTGCAGGTTACCGGTGGCGGCTAAGCCTTCCCCTACCAACTTCGTACGGTTATCCAACCAGCTTGAAAAAATCGCTGCCTTCTTTTGAGGGTATTGCGATTTGAAAAATCGGAAAATCGTCCAATAACTATAATTGGGATCAGCGATATCATTATCCCAAACATTATGCTTATTTACCCAGGTACCCGTCAGTAAACTATTATAACCTACCGCGGAAATAGTAGGAGTTTGTGAGTAGCCACCTTTCTCGCCACCAACATGCGCACGGGTATAACCGCCGACTTTCGCAATCTTATCGAGGTTAGGCGTCGGTTGATGTTCGATTACATCAGCCGCAATACCGTCAACAATTACGAATACCGCCTTTTTTGTTTTTTGCGCCTGCGCTGCTGTTATACTCAAAAAGCAAACAGCCATTAAAAATCCTTTCTTCATTTTTATCTATAAGTTTTTTATTGTAAAATCCACATCACGCCATTGATATCATCACCACCCGGGTATTGACTTTTTACGGCACTTTCCACATTCAGACGATTATTGGTAAACTCATCATTAGGATACATCCAACGCTTTGGAATCATACCATCATTAAGAATACCGGATCCACCGACATCGAAGGTAGGAAAACCTGTACGTCTTTGTTCGTAAAAAGGTTGCCATCCCGTATTCATAAACATGCTGACATACTTCTGTGTAATGATCTGCTTAATCTCGCTACCGGCTTGTAAGGCCAACCCGGGTTGCGCTAAATAATCATCTATATCAGAAGCTGAATAAGTATTATTAAAATTTGAAAATTCTAAAGAAGCCCTGGTACCATTTTGATAGTAAGTATCTGCATCCCCGGTAATCCATCCGCGAACTACTGCTTCCGCCAGGATAAACTGCAATTCGGCATAGCTCATCAGCAAGCTAGGCTCATTAGTTGCTTGGTAAGAATAGCGGTCATTGATCTGCGAAGCTTCGCCTGCTCCCCTTTTGGCAGTATTCTCAGCTAAAGCAGCGCTACCTCTCAGGCCATCATAAGCATCGAAATCATTTGCAGGAAGACCGGATGCCGGCTTGGGTTTACCGAAAACAAATAAACGCGGGTCTTTCAGCTCTTGCAAGATATCTACGAAAGTACTATCCAGGTAGTAATCTGTTTTCATAGAGTTATTATTGAAATAGGGATATTGGTTGCCCGTGATATCATAATAAGGCAAACGACCATTATCGGCATTAGATTCCATTAAAGGGTATTTCGCAGGATTTGAAACGATATCATTAAACCGTTGCTTGATATTTAAAGAAGCCACACCTTCCTTCTTCGAAAGGCTCATCAATACTCTCAAAGTGAAAGAGTTGATGAGTTTCTTCCAGTTCTCGATATTACCATCATATACCAAATCTCCATTAATAGCAACTTCCGCAGCAGAAAGAGAATCGCTAGCGATTTTAAGTTGTTCGAGTACGCCGAGGTAAATATCCTCTTGTTTATCGTAAGCCGGTCTTATAGCCGCGGTATCGACTACGTTACCATATCGAATGGATTGCATCATTTGGGAATACGGGATATCACCAAAAGTTTGCGTCATGCCAACAATGAAATAAGAAGTAAAGAACTTACCGATGTACTTGTAATTTTGCTTGCCCGTACGTGCCGCTTCTTGCTCCATTTTTACAACCTGGCTAATGTTGCCGTAGCCCATACCGCTACGCTGCCATCCATAATACTGGGAATTGCTGACGCTTTGCGTGTACACCAGGTACCGGGAAGCTAGGGCAGCATCAGCCGATATGGTTGAAAAAGCAGTCCTTTCAATAGCCGGTAATAACAATGAAGGATCGGCTATTGTCGGGTTATTAGGATTGATCTGGAAATCATCCAGCTTTTTGCACGAAGCAAAAGCCGAAAGTAATAACAGGAATAATAATCTATATCGTGTCATCTTATGATCGTTTTTAAATGAGACTATAACAGTTAGAACTTCAGGTTGACGTTAAACCCGATGGAACGCATGGAAGGCGTTTGCAGGTTATCGCTTTCGGCATCAGGATCCACGTTGGGGATCTTTGACAGGATAAACAAGTTATTGCCGATAAGGGATACAGTAGCGCTGTTAAATGCCCCCTTTATCCATTTACTAGGAAAATCATACGTTAATACCAATTCCCTCATTTTAAGGTAAGTGCCGTTGTAGTAATGGTAATTATTCAACATTCCGCCGCTGGTAGTTTGCATGAAACTGATATAGTTTACCGCGGTTGTATTTGGTGCAAACTTGCGGTCATCGGAAATGATATTACCGTAAGCATCATAACTCACACTACCTTCTGTAACAACAACACCCGGGCCCACGTAGGTACTTTTACCCTCGTTCGCATCATCCCGGTAAGAATTAACCGTTCCTTTGGCAGTACCGCCCCACCACATTTTCTGGTTTGTAGTAGAGTAAATTAGCCCACCCAGTCTACCATCAAAGGAGAAGCTGAGCGATAGGTTCTTATATTTGAAAGTATTCTGTATACCGTAGATCCAATCAGCATCTCCCAGGCCAAAATATTGACCTACCGGTGTATACGCCTGCATACCATTAGAGTTGTAAATTGCTTGGCCATCCGGGGCACGGCTTTCGGTAATATAAATTCTATCCGTACGTTGGCCTTCCTTCACTAAACCCAGGTAACCGTCGGGGTTATCCGTTGCATCCTTCAACCAACGGTGAACACTACTGAGGTTGATAGCCGCATCCCATGTGAAATCGCCGTTCCTGATCGGGATTCCACTCAGCATAAACTCCCAGCCCTTCCTTAAATAAACATTTGCATTCTTCAGGATACTGGTATAGCCGCTACCTTGTGAAAGGGCAACATTCGCGAAATTATTATAATCCTTATTCCTGAAATAAGTTGCATCAATATTAAGCCTGTTCCCGAAAAGACCTAGCGCGATCCCGTATTCTCCAGACTGTACCGTTTCAGGTACAAGACCGGGTGAAATAAAGGTGGTGGGCCATGTGAGGGAAGGGACATTATTCCATTTAGGCCCGAGGCCGTAAGTGGTAATGTGTGCATAAGGATTATTCGCATTAATAAATCCTGTATTTACTTTAGCCCAGGAGCCGCGCACTTTTAGGAAAGAAATAACTCTTGGCAACCTGATAATGTCCGATAGCACGGCAGAAACACCCGCCGAAGGATAAAAATACCCATTATTGCTCACGGGCAAAGTAGATGTTTTGTCATACCGGCCGGTCAACGAGAGGTATAAAAAACCCAGCGCTTCTACATCCAACATACCATAAGCAGCCATGGTTCTTCGTTCACGGAGCGTATTAGATGCTTTGAGTGGATTGATGGAATTACTTAATGAATAGAACCCGGGGATTGTTAATCCATCGGTCGTAGTATAAGATGATTCGTACCTCCTATAATTATTAGCGCCACCAGCGGTTACGTTTATTTTAAATTTCTTGCTGAACTCATGATTATAATTAAGGATCAAGTCTGAATTAATATCGAAATAGTTAGATACATCGGTCGAATAATTTCCCCTTGAAATATAACTATACGCTACGTAACTATATGGTTCGCGCAGATCAGAATTACTTGAATACTGGTTAAAACCATTCCTAAGCTTTACGCTGAAGTTATCCGTGATTTTGTAATCGAAAGTTACTTGGCCAAAACTGTTATTTCTTTTGTAACCGTTTAGCAGCTCATTCGCCACGAAAAAAGGATTATTATACCAAGATAGGTTGTAATTGCGTTGCTGTAAACCTTCTTTCCCCGGTATCCAGTAATTTTTCAGGTCACGGATGTCAATATCCGGTCCTATCCAGAGGATCAGGTTATACAAGTAGTTCGGCGGACCATAACCTACCGTTGGATAGTTGTCAGAGTATTCCTTATTGTAAGTAAGCTTAGCATCCATGGTCAGCTTGGATGACAACTGGTAATTCCCGCCGATAGAGAAAGAAGAGTTGTTCAAATCAGTATTTGGTACAACACCTTTCTGGTAAATATGGTTAGCTGCTACCCTGAATGACCCTTTTTCGGAACCTATCGATGCAGAAACACTATTGGTAGAAAGCAAGCCGGTCCTGAAGAAATTCCTGATGTTATTACGCCCCCTGGATACCCATGGCGTCTTGATGCGCTGGTTAGTAGTTGGATCTATGGGACTATCATATTGCGTAGTTTCAAAAAATCCGCTCGGGGTAGACGGGTCGCGTTGATCCAGCTTCGGCCCCCAAATCCAGCCACCGCCTTCCGTGCCGCCGCCGGAACCATTAACATATGCATATTTACCTTGGTCGCCACCGCCATACACGGTTTGCACCTCCGGAATTACGGTATAACCGGGCTGGAACATTGTAGATGAATTGAACTCCACGTTCAATTTGCCCTTGCGTCCCTTTTTAGTGGTATACAGGATAGCACCATTCACACCCATGGCCCCATATAGGGCTCCAGCCGCGGTACCTTTCAATACGCTGATACTCTCGATATCATCGGGGTTCAGCTTATAAGGATCTGCATCCGGATCGGGAATTCCATCTATCACGATCAGCGGGTTTCTACCCCGTAGCGAGATACCGGGATTTCGGAAGAGATCCGTCGTGTTATTGACATTCAAGCCTGCCACTTTACCGGTTAGGGCGCTTAATGCAGTGGCCGTCTTGGTTTTGGCCATGGTTTCGCCACTTACTTCCTGCACGGCATAACCCAATGCCTTCTGTTGTTTCTTGATACCGAGCGCGGTAGTTACAACTACTTCGCTCAATTCGCTACCACCCGGCTTCAACTGAACATCAATGTTTGTTCTGCCGTTTACCGCCACTTGCTGGGTCTCGAAACCCAGGTATGAGAATACGAGCACGGCATCCCTGGCAACTTGCAGGGAGAATTTACCATCCTGGTTGGTCGTGGTACCGTGATGCGTGCCGCTCACCGCTATGGATACGCCTATCAGCGCTACATTATCGCTGGCAGACCGAACGGTTCCTGTTACCGTTACATCCTGCGCGAATGCAGTCATTTGTAACAGCAATGAAATGAGGAGTAAAAACTTTGTTTTCATAAATAGCCTAGTTGTTGAAAAAATAGGATTGCGTGTTAGAAATCGGTATGATTTTTTTGCCGGAACAAAAATGCTCTTTTAGATCAAAGTATAAAAATTAATTGAACATTCATTCAATTAATTTTTATTTTCATAATAAAATCTTTACAATTAGTTAATATAGAATGATGATAAAATTCCCTAGGAAGGGAGGAGCTAGATTAGTTTAGGATAAATTCAAACGTTTGCATTAAGCATGGGAAAAATGGAGTAAATAGGGCCCGCATTATTAAACGGGTATGCAACATTCCGTTGGGAATGCTATATTTGCCGGGAATTTGCATACCACACTATCTATCTATGGGAAGACGAAGCATCAAGGCATCCAGGCAAAAAGAAATTATTGAAGCATTCTACACGCTTGCAAAAAAGGAAGGGCTGGAAAACGCATCCATTGCCAAAACGGCTGCACTTATTAACATTAACCCCAGCCTGGTTATCCATTATTTTAAAACCAAGGAATACCTGGTTTACGGGCTTATTGAATACATTCTTGACCAGTATTTGCTGATCTACAAAACGCCCGCCTCTTACAAGGGCGATCCTAGGAAGATACTGCTGAAAGTGATGGATAACATATTCTCGCACAAGTGGAACTTACTATTTGATGACAGCGTTTCCTACAGCTGTTACTCATTGGCTTTCAGGGATCAAAAGGTGAAAGAAAGTTACAAGGTATTGTTAGACACCCTGCGGGGGAACCTGCGGGACCTGATCGAGGAATGCAACCAACAGGGCGTTCTCAAGGTGAAAGATCCCGCCGCGGTTGCTGATACCATCTTCGTGATGGTTGACGGAGCATATTATTACCTGAGCCTCGTAAGCAATAAAAGGGAGTACAAAAAGAAGTTGGAACAATATAAATCGCTGGCATTACAGCAGCTCAATTTTGTTTCTTCCTCTTCCGGGAAATAACCAAGTAAGCACTAATAGCTATCAAGCCCCAAACTACGTTGACGACCACGTTAGGTAGATCTGCATAATACAGGGCATTGGCTGTAAGCCCCACGGCGCCCACCAGGTTCAACGCGTGATAGATCAATTGCCTGGCGCTGATCTTGTTTATACTTAGGAGGAAATAAGCCAGCAAATAAGCCAATGTACCCACCCAGCCCAGGATAGGGTAAATTCCGTTCATCATCAATAAATACATACCTCGGATGGTTTTCGGTTGGTAATAACAGGTGCAACCCGGGCTCAATATACGGAACGTTGGCGATTTTTAAGCTATTTCGGAAGGGTATTGACATTATCTCGATATGATGATTCTAAGCGTATAGCGACATTAATGAAAAATAGCGATACAACCTGCCGATATTGTTAAACCGAAGAGTCCAAAATACGCGGCTTTCGAAAGATCCCTTTCCCCGAATCTAATATTGATCAATGTTACCACGAGAAAAGCCAGCGTTTTAGGAACAACTTTGTAATAGTTAATATGCGGGTAACTTATCCAAACCAATAGCGCCCCGGTAAGTAGTAATATTACACCCAAGATCAATCCCGCTTTACCGCGTGGAGCAGCTCCCTTGGTCGGCCACAGTAGCGCCAAATGGATTAGGTAAGTAACAAATGCCAAAAAATGTATCAATAACAATATACTAAACAGCATGGCCGATCGTTTTTTTATGGGTTGAGAGATAGTATAGACCAAGGGTCAAACATATAAGAATAGCTGCCAGGTGAGGATATATAGCGCCGGCGGGATGTGAAGCGTTATTGATTACCAGCAGAAAATCAGTTACGGGAACAAGACTCATACATAGCATTAACCAACCAAGACTCCTATATTCCTTGTTCAATAGTAAAGCTATGGTCAGCAATCCCGTTGCTAAGTCCCTAATCGCTTTAATATAATGAAACTCGAAGTGATGGGTTATACCGGTATGAATTCCAAAGTCGGTTTCGGCCTGGATGGGCACGGTAAAAAATCTAAAGCCGATGAAGATCAGCAACAAGCCTGTTGCCAACGAAGTGAAATAAGCAATTTTCCAAGAAATAAGTTTCATAGTGCAGTGTTTTAATGACCGCACAAAACTATTTATCACGGCTCGCAGATCCGTTAACCCAGGTTAATAAATTTATTTTGCCAATCTTTTCCTTATACGGCTTAATGAAGGTGGCTGTACCCCTACATAAGATGAAATATAATATTGTGGCAACCTAGGTAATAGATCGGAATAGGCATCCAGGAATTGTAAATATCGCTGCTCTGGTTGGCTGGTATACAGGGAAGTCACCTTTTTAATGGCTTCTACATATAAAAACTCGCAGATCAGCCTGCCAAATTTCTGCCCCTCGGCCAAATGGGTATAAAAATCCTGCAAATCATCGTAAGAAATTACGAGGACGGTTGCATCTTCGATGAATTGTATAGCTGTCCTCGATGGAGATTTGTCCAGAAAACTTGCATAGTTACACGTGTACTCCAATTCTTTATTAAAATCCACCGTTTGCTCTTCCCCGTTATCATTGCTAACAACATACCGCACTAATCCTTTCTTTATAAAACCAACTTCCCTGCAAACCTGGCCTTCCCTCAAGAAATAATCGTTTTTCTTATACTCCCTGGCTGTGAATTTATTACATACCCACTCCTTCTCCTCATCCGAAAGATATATAAAATAAGAAATATTATTAAGCAATTGCTGGTGCATCCAAATACATTTTTTTAATCCTAATGGCAAATATCGATAACACAAATAAAATAATTATTTCAGCAAAATGAATTAATAAATTTAATTCTTGCCAACAGGTTGGAACCGGATCAATCAATCATGTGGCACCAGCGGAAAGATATTTCTTCAAGCCACGCAAAGCTGCATTCCCCATGCCAGTTATATCTGCCGGTTTCCACACCTGCCCTAACTGCCCTGTCCAAAAATGAAAAATTATCTGAACGGAGAGGATCGATGACCAAAATTATTATCTACATGAAATTACCGTGCGCGGATCCGAATTTAAAGCGCCAATATCTATCCAGTAATTGTATTAAATAATCATTCAATACAACCTGTGTTTACTGAATACAAATCATTGTTGTCCGACTAAAAATGCTTTAAAGGTACTTGAATTCCTTACCTGTTCAAGGATATAAGCGAAGGATGATACATTCACCCCCGCCAAGAGAACCGTGAAACTTCGCACCGTTGATAGCGAAGGGTAGCTTGGCCATACAGTAGTAGAAAGGCCGGATCGAGCGATCAAATTGGTGGCCGTAATGGCCAATTTGTGCCCTTTTTTGGTACTTCTTTGGGCAAGCAAAAAAGTACAAAAAACGAGCAGATGAACATTGAATCGAACTATTGAGGGATCAAATTGCTCCCCGGTTAAAATTTAGTCGGACAATAATGAATACAAATAATAAATTATCATTGACGCTTATGTATTGATGGCATTATCATATAAATTCCTTATGGCTGTACTGGATAATTTCAAATATTTTAGCAGTTTTACTGACTATAAGATTTAGCCCGAATCAATCACCGACTATTTATATGACTCAAGAATCACCAAGGAAATACCACCCTGTATATTATTTCATAATTATTTTAGCCTCAGCAAGCGCCGTGGCAAGCTTTTTCATGTTTAGCAGCAGGCATTGGATTGTAGGTATAATTTCCCTCGCGGTCACCGCCGTTTTCATTTACCTGGCCCGTTTTTATAAGGAAAAAGTGGGTAAACAATAGGAATAAAGCTGTCATATATTCACAACAACGTATCCTAAAAATTCCCGGACGAATATAAATCCGGCCATCCCTCCTGTGCTACCAGCGCTTAACTTTAGCCTTACTATATTTCTATTATAACTAATGGCAAAGCAGATCAAGGCAGTAAAATGTCCACAATGTGGCAGCATAAAAAAAGAGCAATTAAAGGAGGATCATTTCCGCTGTAAAAATTGCGGTGCAGAGTATTTCCTGGACAACGATGATATCAACATCAATATTCAACACCGTAACCCCGCAAACCAGCTACAACCTGCCCAGAGGAACCGGATGGTTGTCATCGCTCTTGCCGCGGCCTTTTTATTCATGTTGCTCCCGCTTTTAATCGGCATCTTTTCTGGCAATAACAACAGCGGAACATCCATATCTCCTGTAAAGGAGGAAACCAAGCAAAACATACAGGAGTTTTTTGTACTGGAGGGTAATGACGGCAAGCCCGTCATCGCTTTTAAAATAAAGCGGATGTATTACAATCGCAAAGTGCGCAAACCGGATGATTATATATTGAGATTCTACAACCCCATTCAAGACAAGGTATTGAAAGATATACCTATGAAAGATTGGAATCAAAATACCAGGCTGTATCACCATCGAATCTTTAGCGATGGCAATTGCTACCTCATCCCTTCCGACGAACCCGCGATTTATAAAATGGACGGTAAAAGGCAAGCATATGCGAAAGTTAACGGCGACTTCTTTAATTCGATTCCGGCATTTGGCTCCGGGATCGCTTCATTAGAATTTAGAAGTGCCTCCTACGGGGATGGGTTAGAAATCATGACTAACGACGGGACTAATTATTATTACTATCCCTTAGCCCAAAAAATATATAAAGGCCGGGATGAACTGGATGAAGCAGCGAAAAAGTATGAAAACGATCTTACAATGCCGACAAAAGTGTACTATACGTTCACTGATAAAAGCTTTGATTATAAAAAGGAAAAAATCCAGTTAATCAAATTTTGGTACCGGGAGCGTCCTGGTGAACTAAAAAGTATTCCAACTAGTCCATCATGGCGCAAGAAAATGTATATGCCCAAGAAAGCAGGTATATATAAAGGCAATTTCAAGTATACTAAAGTATTGTTCTCATCACGGCGGATAACTGACTTTAAAGACTTAACTCCCGGCCGGTTATACTTTGAGCCGGAAATAGTTTATCAAAACAATGATGAACTTTTTATTACCGGGCTCCCCAATGCAAACCCGAATGGCAACAAATTCTTACAGAAAATAGATACCCAATCAGGAAAGGTAATTTGGACCTACAAACCCGCCGGGACGGATTGCGACTTTGTATTTGACTTCTTCAAGTTCACGAGCGGTATTGCATTCAACATAAGAGGCAAGGAAAATGGCGCATCTTATGATAAACTGGTCCTGTTACATAATGATGGTAAAGTGATGAAAGAAATTGATTTACGCAAGCTCTTTAATTAAAAAAAATCAATCATGGCATTCCTTAATTTTTTGAAAAGACAATTCGCGAGCGTTATTGCTTGGCAGCCCCAGGACCCGGATTTACTTTTATGGAAATACCCGGCGCTTACAGACGAGTTGAAAAATGCAAGTAAAATTATCGTTTCCCCCGGGCAAGGTTGCATTTCCGTGTATGAAGGTAAGATCATCGATGTGCTAAATGCGCCAGGTACTTATTACCTGGAAACAAGTAATGTGCCTTTCATCACCAGTTTACTAAAAGCAGCCCAGTTTTTTGAAAGCGAACATAAAGTATTACTTTACTTTTACCGGAAATCCGAGGTGGTTAATCAAGGATGGGGAACGGCCTCCCCGATCAAATATATAGATCATGAGTACAATATCCCGATACAGCTTTCAGCTTATGGTAATTTCTCCTATCAACTGACAGATGCTGAAAAATTCTATACAGAATATGCTGGTTCAGGCATACAATACACCCTAAAGGATTTTCAAGAGTTGATCCAGGGGCGTATTATACAGTTCCTGACTTCGCATCTCGCTGAACAAAGAGTGCCTTACAATACCATTGATTCGCAAATCCATGCGATTGCCGATGCCGTGAGAGCACAATTAAATACAATCTTCACAACACTTGGCGTAAAGTTGACCGATTTTAGAATCGAAGGCAACAGTTTTGATGATGAAACCGTAACCCGCATCGGTAAAATAGCCGATGTTACTGCCGATGCAAAGGCTGCCCACGAAGCCGGCCTCAATTACAGCCAGCTTGAAAAATTAAGAGCCTTGAGAGATGCGGCCACCAATGAAGGAGGTATGGCGGGGGCAGGTGTCGCGATGGGCGCAGGGCTAAGCATGGGCAAAATGTTTACAGATTCGATACAAGATGAAGTACAACCCAAGAAAAATGAAGATGAAATACAGGTGCTCAAGCGCTTGAAATTGCTCCTGGATGAAAACCTGATCACCCCGGCAGAATACGAAGAGAAGAAAAAACAGGTGTTGGACAAAATGTAAAGCTAAAAAAAGTAGATATGAAATATTTTATTGGAATACTATTTACATTGGGCATTTTATTATTGACCTTTTTAGGGCTAAATCAGCTTTGGAACTGGGTAAACTTACATCAAGAAAGCATTTCAGGATCCGTGTTAACAAGCGTAATTTTAGTAGCGTCAATTATAGTTCTTTACTGTACCTGGTACATTTTCTTTAGAAAAAACAATCGCTATCCTGTTATAGGTGACAGGAATAGCAATCATAAAATTGATAGTGAATAAAAGCTTTTCGATGAATAAGACGCTTTATTTATTATTGCTTTTAACACTGGCACCTCTTCTGTGTATTTCACAAAAAAACAGCGGATTCGGGCAATTTATCCCGCATGGTTTCCTGCTAATTGACTCGATAAAGGGTGATTTATACCAGGATAACCGTACGGATATCGTTCTGATAATTAAGGATACTCAAAAAGCATAGTTTTTTCATCGGAATTAAATTTATAACCAAGTTAAATATATCTACAACTATTCATATCATACGGAAGGGTAAAGTTAAGCGAATTGACCAGGTATTGAAATGCTTATTAGTATCTGTACCTAAATGTTCATTACCTGAACGGGACAGCTAGATTTACGGATTTAAAGACGAAGAACACGAATACAAATTGCTAATCCATCCATTTAAACAGTTTTTTACATCTTTGTATTTCAAAACATATGGTAATGACCCGACAGATTCTTATTGTTTCACTATTTATATCGATTTCCATGATAGCCTGTACCCATAAACAGGACAAAAGCTTGTCCAACAAGGAGTATATCGCCCATATACAACAGGTAAAAGACGGTGAATTCAACGAAGAAGCGCAACAGCAAGCCCGGAAAATCAAGGAAACATTAAATTCACTGGATGAATTTGAATTATACTTCTCTTTCAGCTTTGGCCTAAGCGACGGTAGTTCCGGTTCCCAGCCCGAGGCGGCTGAGGCCTTTACATTACCTTCCGCAGATGCTACCAGGGCAGACTTTTATGATCCCGGAAGGCGGCTATATTTCACAGAACATAAAAGATTGCCAGAACCCGCATTCGAGTTTAATATGGGTTATAAAGATGAAGGGTTCCAATCGCTATCCATCAAGGACTTCAAATATAATATTCAAAAGATTTATCTAAAAAACCAGGCAGTAGCGGCTAAGGATATCCGGTTACGGTCTGTTGACAGCTTGGAAGTAACAGTACGGTATAGCTACCCTACCGCTTTTGATACGGTCACAATTACGCGTAGTCAACCCGAAGTTTTATATAAAAATACGGGTCTGAAGGTGCATCGATTTGATGATCAAAAGCTGGTTATCGATCTTCCCATCGATATATCCAGTAATATTTTAGCGTACCATGGAATTACTGCGGATGGAACCATTATAGCCAGTAACGGTCATTCAAGCTTCCCCTTAACAATCATAAAACCGGCTTTAGTGAAGGAATTAATGACTTTGCAGGAAGCCTTCCAGGCAGCAGACAAAGCCCGGATCCAACAGGTTATGGAAGAAAGTAAGAACAACCTGCTGCCAGGGCTCTCCCTCTTAGAATCACTGGAAAAAGAAGTTATGACATATGAGGAAAGCGAAGAAAACCTGGAAACGGAAGTAGAAACATTGAAGCAATTGATAAAGGATTATGCAGCAGTTTTGGAAACCGGGAAACAGCGTTACGAGATTACTTTTCCTTACGGGGTGAAAGCAGTACATCTATACATCGCTTCGGCGTTTGATTCCCTCCAAAGAACCCTTACCGTTCAAAATGCATTACCGGAACGCCCGGAATTTGAAGTATTTAAAGATGATGCAAATGACCTTTACGGTATCGTGGACAAGTCCGGAAGTATTACCATACCGGCCAAGTACAAAGATCTGCATAGCGTTGCAGATCATTTCTTTATAGAAAGGCAAAAAGGTGATTTTTATACCCACCACCTGGATGTCGAGCAGAAAACACTGAAACAAGTACCGGGGAAAGTTACCTTTTACCAGGACCTAGGAAATGGTTTGTATAGTTTTCATGATGAAAATCGAAAATTAGGCGTTCTTGACAAAAATTTTGAAGTAGTACTTCCCTTCCAATATGAAAATGCAACGTATTGTGCGGGTTTACTCGTGATGAGCTACAACCACCGTGGTCGAATTTATCAGAAAATCTTTACTCGACCAGGTAAAGAAATCGAAATACCAGGGATTATTAAGAATAGCAGCTGCGCGGATTCCTACTTAATATTAAAGAATAGGGAGGGAAAATCGGCCATCCTGAATAAACAGGGAAAACTAATCCTGCCTTTCAACTATTATATTGATGGCCATAATGATGCGGTTGCGAAACATCTAGCCAGTTATACCTCTTCAAAAAATGAATCTGCCTTAAAAGGATTGGTAAACACGGAAACCGGCAAGATCGTAGTTCCCGAAGAAAAAGGCTTTTACCATATCTATCCATTTTCGGAAGGATTAGCAGCGGCTATATTTTCAAAAAACCAAGGTGACAAAATGGGATTCATCAACGAAATGGGCGAAACAGTTATTCCACCCCAATTTCTATATGCTAACAATTTTTACAAGGAACTGGCCTGCGTCCTGGCGGCTGATGAGCAGGTATATTTAATCACACCTACAGGAAAAGTTGTAAAGTCCTTCCCCGGCATCGTTCAAAATGAAGAACATTTTAAAAAGCGGAATTACGGGTATAAAAAGGAAACAGAAGACGGCCTTGTTTATTATGAAATTAATGAACGGTATTATAATGATCAAGGCGAGCCATTAAACAAAGAATTGACCAGGGAAAATTAAAGTATTATGCGATATAAAAAATCTATTCTGTTCATCACTATAATAAGTTTTATGCTACCATCTTGCCTGCAAGAAAAACCGCAATACGGAAAAGATGCGCTAAAATTGGATCATTTCCAGTTTGATCTTGACTTAGACCACTTTTTCAAAGATGAAAGTATTTTTGTAGGCACCAACGATGAGGGATTCACCCTGTCTAGTGAAGAAGTGCGATTTGAGAACGATTCTGCGCTACGGGGCTTTATCCAATATTCCTCCCGTACCAGGTCCGTATCAAGGCCATTGGCGCAATACGCCGGGGTTCCCTTCGAAGACCTGGGCTTAGTTACCGATTGGAATGATGAAAAAATATGGATGGCTTGCGGCTCATCAAGATATAAATCATCGCAAGAAATCATGAAAATTCTTCAACAGTTGAAAAAAGAATATAACAAGACTCCCGAATTATACAAAGGCGGATTTTCAAGTAACAAGACATTATACTTCATTTTCAACGAAGCGGGTAAGGAAGTCCAATTCGGTGTAAATCTTCCTAATACAAATTTTATAAAATGGCCGGAGAAGTCCTACTGGAGCGGAGACGATGATAAGGATGAAGCATCTGACAAAGCTCTATTGCTCACGGATGATATAGAAAAGTCAGTGGAACAGTTATTGAATGAACAGGCAGAAAACACTTGTTATCTTTTTATTACAACTGCCCCGGTGGCCAAAGCCATGCAAAAACAAAGCGGTCGATCCGGTTTCCTGGTTGATTATTGCAGGAAAAATGACAGGTAATGCGCCTGGAATTATTTGCTATTGAAATACTCTATAATGCTGGCAATGAATAATGTAGTGTAAATAATAAGGGTAATCGATGTCACGAATAGAAAAATAATGTTAAACACCCTGATCCAAGTCCTTTCTATCTTAAATAGCAGGAACCAACTGAATGCATACGAGAGGAGCAGCAGTAGGATAAGGCCAACGACCGTAATATAAAACATCGTACCCGGCGGATTCGGCTTAACGTAGTGCATCGATTTTACCACCAGGTAAGCAAAAAGTATGAATATGACAATAATGAAAAAAACAATATTCGCGATAGCCATACCATCAGGCTTAAAAATTGGAGTCCCAATAGTAATTCATTAAAAATGAAAGGTAAAAGGAATTTAGTGCAGTTGATACCCCCTATTCATATCCGTTTAGATTGGGTTTAAATCCGGGATTATTAATAGCTATCTCAAATACTAAGGCAGTCGATACAGATATAAATTACTGCTTCTATCGAGGATGTAAGCCCTTTAATTTTGCATCAGAAATCATCAATTGTATGTTATTTTTATACGGTGTAAAGAATAAAGTTCTCAAAATAATCCCGCTACAGATAAAGAAAGTGCAGTGTCAAAATTGTCATACGTCCAACATTCAAATAAATTTCATTGGTAGGTATGTGCATATATTCGGTATCCCTTTGTTCTCAATCGGGAAAACCGGCCTGGCACATTGTACTTATTGTAAACAGCAACTTTCCAAAATACAATTTACCCCACCGTTACGAAAGGAGTACCAGGCATTCGAAAACGATGTTAAAATTCCTATTTGGTTTAATATTGGCGTTATTATCATCACGTTCCTGGTAGTTATTCCGTGGTTGTTGGCGCTTTCTCTCTAGGTATTTAAATAATATCATTATTAACGGTAAATCGCTGGAGCAAAAGATCATGAACCGGCACCTGTAGCAACTTTTCCTTTACCAAAAGGAATTTTATTGTTCGCAAAACCAGTAAATTTTATTATTAAAATCTTTCACCAATAACCTTCTTTCAACGTAGTGTAAATCTAATTTTACAATCGTTGCAACCGCAGAATCCTTCCCGGTAAAAATCGTATCATTTCTAAGCCAGTTATGACTATCATCAAACATCAAAATATCGGATAGACCGGCTTTTGCACCACAGTTCATCCAAGTAGTCTGCGATAGATCTGCATTTATATTAAAACAGGAAGGTAAATAAATGAATGTAAGAAGCGCCCACAAAGAAACAAGTCTCATAAATGAAAGGTTTTACGGTCAACAGGATACCGGATGGCGATAGGAAATTCAGCAGGTATAGCTCCCGGTAAGCCCATCAAAATACTAACGAACAGAAATAGAGCAAAACCCGCTACCATGTGAATCCGGCAGGCACCAAATACTAATTAAAAACCTACGGATAGAAATTTAAGGCCCCGGCATTCCGTACAATTTACTTCATTTGATGAAAAAGCTGCTCGATGAGAGGACTCATTACTATATTATGCTTAATTGCCTTGAACGCATGTAGTACTTGGAAATATGTTTCGAGCAAACACCAAAATGCCGAAGAACTAGGTCTGGCAGGACATCCCCGAAAGGTGATCACGTACAGGTATCAACAGGATGGGCGATTGTTTATAAAATCTACTGATTCCTTCAATGCAGATGGATACCGAACTCAAAAGCAGCTAGAAATACATAACCCCGGGAAACCCGTTCGCTACGATACTTCCTACTGGATATTTGATCAAAATAATTTTTTGACTTCCGAGTTATTGAATAACCAAAAAACGGGTTATGTAAATAACCGTCACGGTCGCGTCAAGAAAAAATACTTTTACCGGCATCCCGACAGTTTAGCGCTATTAACAACGTATAAGTACAAACCCCGGCACCGGAAAATAATACTAAAATCGTACAATACGGACGGATCTTTGTATTCAACCGGAATTTCGTCTTATGACAAGCAGGATCATATCATCTACTCAAAATTCTTCATCCCCGGTTATAATGCCTTGGAAGAGACATGGTGGGAAAGGGATGAACAAGGTCGCAAAATCCTATCCAAGCTAAAATCGAACGACATTAATGATACGCTGTATACCTATTTCAGATACGATCCCTATGGAAAGCTATCCAGTACAAGGTATGTAGACCAGGATAAGAAAATTAAAATTAAAAAATTCACCTACCGCCTGGATAGTTTAGGTAATTGGATTGAAAGAACACAGGAAGTAAATGGTTATAAAATCAAGGAGCGAAAAGAGATAGAATATTATAAATAAAATCATTATTGTCCGACTAAAAATGCTTTAAAGGTACTTGGATTCCTTACCTGGTCAAGGATATAAGCGAAGGATGATACATTCCCCCCCGCCAAGAGAACCGTGGAACTTCGCACCGTTGATAGCGAAGGGTAGCTTCGCAATACAGTAGTAGAAAGGCCAGATCGAGCGATCAAATTGATGCCGTAATGGCCAATTTGTGCCTTTTTTTTGGTTTTTTGGGCAAGCAAAAAAGTACAAGAAACGAGCAGATGAACATTGAATCGAACTTTTGAGGTGATGATAGTTTTTTCGTTGAAAATTTAGCCGGACAACAATGAATAAAATATAATATCAATAGTGATTAACAACCGCATGGCATTGTTGTCAAACTATTATTTAATAAATTTGAATAAATCTGAGCGCATGATTAAGACAATTATTATCGAAGATGAACCGGCCATCCAGAAAGAAATCGAATGGTTGGTAAACCAGGAGGAAGATTTAGAACTGGTTGGTACTGCCGGGACTGTCTTTAGCGCTACCGAGCTGATACGCACCCAACAACCCGATTTGGCACTGATGGATATCCAGCTTACGGACGGAACCATCTTTGATGTCTTACAACAGCTAGATGACATCCCCTTCCAGGTAATTTTCATTACGGCTTATAACCATTACGCGATCAAGGCCATTAAACTGGGCGCATTGGACTATTTACTGAAGCCCTTAGATGAAAAAGAATTACAAGAAGCGCTCGGAAAAGTAAGGGCAAAAAATTTCGATCCATCAACACAACAACAGCAAATATCAGTAGCCGAAAGCCGCTTAAAAAATGAAATGCTGAGCTTGGAAGATCCCATGGTGCTTCATACGCTAGAATACTTACAGGTATTACAGTTGAAGGAAATCATTTATTTGAAAAGCGAGGGCAGCTATACCAATTTCATATTAACCGGTAATAGAAAAATAATGGTGTCTAAACCATTAAAATATTACCAGGACCTATTGCCCGAAAGATGGTTTTTGCGGCCCCACCAATCTTACCTGGTCAATACAACCCTGATCGATCGCTATATTAAAACCGGGTATATCATACTGAAAGACAAAACGCAAATACCGGTATCGGTACGTAAAAAAGAAGCCGTTGTACAACAACTCACCCAGGGGCAATAACTTGAATATGCTGCAAAATAAACTGCTTTCATACACGCTTTCACTCCTGTTATGTACGGGCATGCTGTGTATACTTGGTTGTATTGATAAGCCAAATGAACACGGGAAAGTTAACAGAACTGAAAATAAAGAACAGCTGACAATCCTGGAGCAACAAGCGCAGCAGCTAGCCAAAGAAAAACAGCTCCCGTTTTGGAGAAAGACACTACATAACAAAACGTTTTCCCATGATGCCCAAGCCAAAGCACGTATATATTACAGGATTGCCGGCGCTTTCTACAACCGGGGAGATTTGGACTCTTTAAAATTCTTCATGCGGAAAGCCTGGGATGCATTGCAAACAGCCGATGAACCGGGAGAAATGCAGGTTTTATTAAACTACGGCGAAGGTAACATCGCGACGATAGAAGGAAATATTCACCAGGAGAATTACTATTTTAACTTAGCATCCCAACAAATCGACGCTGATTCTTCGCTGGACCTGACCACCGTGCAGAAGGCCAGTATTTTTATGGCCACGGCACAGTCCGATGCAAGGCTCAACCAATATACACAAGCGATGGCCTGGAACCGGAAAGCCATCCAAGCACTACATGCTACCGGTACGCCGGTGCGACTGAAATACCGCGCTTACAGGCAACTGGCCAATAATTTCCGTTTATCCTCCGGCGGGAACCTCGATTCCGTGTACCATTATATACAGGTTATCGATACAATTTGGCAACAGAACCAAAATCTTGTCAACCCGAGATTCTTATACGATGAAAAGGCCCATTATTTCCAAGAGCTGGGGCAATATGATTCGGCCATAATGTATCATAATAAAATACTGTCATTAGACAAAATCGTGTTGCAGGAGTCGCCGCAATACCCGGCAAGCCATAGCAACCTATTTAAAGATTATATTAACCTCTCGCAAAACTATCTACAGTTAAAGAAATTCCCTCAAGCCCGAAATTATATTGAGCAAGCACAAGAGATCATCAAAAATGATAAAAATTACCTGGGTGATGCCGATTACCTGCTCTATCAAGAAGCATTGGTCGATTATTTTTTTCATACCCACCAATTTGATAAAGCCTTCGAGGAATACAATTTACTTCTAGAAAAGTACAAGGTGGTATATGAAAATAAATATGCACAGTCTATCGCTGAAATGGGCACGATATACAAGTTACAATCCAATGAAAAACATATAATGAACTTGAATCAACAAGTTCTGATGACGGAAAATAAACTGGCACAAAACCGCTTATGGCTGATTATAGCCGCGTTGGCCTCCCTACTGGCCATTGCGATCATCGTAATACTATACATTGGCCGCAAACAAATGCGGCTCCAGGAAGAAAAAGAAAAAGTCCAACTGCAAAAGAAAGCCATGGAGCTGAAACAACAACTGCTCCGCACCCAAATGGAACCGCACTTCGTATTCAACACGCTCGCCGCCTTGCAAAGCTATATCCGCATAGATGAAAAAGATAAGGCCCTGCGATACCTGAACCAATTTAGCCGCTTATTACGCAATAGCCTTGAACTTTCCAGGGAAAACTGGGTTCCGCTGGAAGCAGAAATAGAAACCCTAGAGTATTACCTGGGATTGCAAAAAATGCGGTATGAAGATAATTTTGATTATGAAATAAAGAAATTTTACCCCGAAAGAATCGACCAGGTCCGCATCCCACCGATGCTGATACAACCCTTCGTAGAAAACGCCATCCTCCACGGTGTCGCTAATGCAAAAGAAAGGGGCAAAATTGACGTGGAACTAACCTTGCAGGGAGATTCGTTATTGGTATATATTATTGACAATGGTCCCGGCATTAAATCCTTGAAAGAAAACCCCGACGGGAAGAAAAAATCCTTATCAACCACTATTAGCCGGGAGCGATTAGAAATTCTGGCCAAGCAAACGGGCATCGAAGTAATGGTGAATATACTGGATCTGCACCAGGTAGACCATAGCTTGACAGGCACGAAAGTGGAGTTGCTCATCCCTGTAGAAATAGATTTTTAAGAAAACGGATATAAACTAATGCCGAGCGGATATTAATCTCAAGTTCATCCATCCATAATAATTAGCGAATATTGTCCAGTACCACCTGTCTATGCGGAAGTTATTCAAGAATCATATTACTCAAGGATTAACAGGCTCAATCAGAACAAAGCCCGGAGCGAGTCCATTTGACATAGATAAAAATATTTGGAACCGGTACGAACAAGAACCATTTAACCTAGCTTTTATATATCAACGTTACAATAAAATCGAGGGACAAGATTACGTGCTTGGCAAGATCATAAATGACATCAGGAGAATATAAAGATGATTCCAACACTTAAGAACATCCAAAATATGAAACTCTTATTTACGTTAACAATTGGCATACTTGCATCTATCCCAGTATTTGCGCAAGACAACCCAGAATTGCAACGAATGGCAGACAATGACCAGAAACAGCGGATGGGACAAAATATCGATTGGAAAGAATTAAACAAACAGGATAGCATAAGAAGGGTAAAAACGCTTTCGTTTATGAAAGCAGGAAAAATAAAAACAGCAAAAGATTATTATAATGTAGGGATCATTTTTCAACATGGAAACGACACTATTGCAAGCGGTATCGCTGTAAAAAGTTTCAAAACAGCATTAGAAATGGATTCCAGCTTGAACAGGTGGTGGTATGCAGCCGCGGTTGACAGGGATTTGATGCGTAAAGGACTGCCGCAGGTATACGGAACACAAATCATTAAAAACAGCTCGACCCAAGGTAAATGGAAGCGTTACAATTTGGATCCCACTAAAGTTACCGATGAAGAACGAAAATATTACAGTGTAGAAACGCTGGCTGAACAGCAGGAAAAAGAACGCTTGATGAACCTGGAACCCATTGCCCAGTATTATATAAAATCGAAGTCGATAGAAAAAACGATCGATCTGATCAAAAGAGAGATAGGGAAAGGAAAAGAATCTTCGTACAACGTAAGCGAACAAAGTATCAACGGCTTAGGATATATGTTATTAAGTCAAGGAGCGGATACTGATGCGCTAAAAATATTTGAACTCAATACAAGGTTATACCCCGACGCGTTCAATACCTATGACAGCTATGGTGAAATATTGCTAAAATTGGGCAAAAAAGAAGCGGCTATTAAGGCATATAAAAAATCCTTGGCGTTAAACCCAGAGAATGATAATGCGGCAAAGGTCTTGAAGGGAATATCCGGGGAGTAGTATTATTCATATTTTATCATTGTTGTCCGACTAAAAATGCTTTAAAGGCACTTGAATCCCTTACCTGTTCAAGGATATAAGCGAAGGATGATACATTCACCCCCTGCCAAGAGAACCGTGGAACTTCGCACCGTTGATAGCGAAGGGTAGCTTGGCCATACAGTAGTAGAAAGGCCAGATCGAGCGATCAAATTGGTGGCCGTAATGGCCAATTTGTGCCCTATTTTGGTACTTTTTTGGGCAAGCAAAAAAGTACAAGAAACGAGCAGATGAACATTGAATCGAACTATTGAGGGGTCAAAAGTACTCCCAGGTTAAAATTTAGTCGGACAACAATGATTTTTTATTGCTAAATAATGATAAGCTCCAATTTGTAAATATTGAATAGAAATACTAATTTCCTCCCTTAACGGTAGTAACTACCTTTACAAGGCATTATCCAATAAAGTACATATTATTCGTTTACTGATAGTTTATTGGATCGGGAATTAACGCAACATTTCAAAATGGAACAAAAAAAATTATCAGAATTAACAGATCAAGAACTGTTAGAAGAATCAAAAAAAATCAAGACAAAGACTCTCATTACCACGGTATTAATCGGATTTCTAATCGGCATCGTGCTTTACAGCGTTATGAAAAACACCTGGGGATTATTAACGCTGATACCTTTATTCTTGATATATAAATTGGCTAACAAAGCTAAATATGATAGCAAGGAATTGGAGGCGCTATTAAAAGAACGAAATTTAAAATAGGTAAATTGAAGGGAGATGCCATAGCTATATTTCCAAACAACTAAGCCCAAGGTTTTTGAGATTTTGATAAAAATAAAATACCGGTGATAAAGTAATTCGATACTATAGGAAATTCAAGGTTTTTAGCTTACGAGAGCTCACAAAGAGCTAATATTTATGATTCATCATAACCAAATCTAAACTCAATTAACAATCCATCAATAAAAACATACTCTGCCAGATAGGTCATATATCGATTATGGAAAGAAAATATTTTCTTATTATCCTAGTAATAAATTTTCCAATCAACACTATCAAATTTATGAAGAAAATCACCTTCATGCATTCCAAGACGTATAGCACTTCCTGATATAAAATCAGTCATATCCGTAATCAAATATTTTTGACCGATCGCTGAATCAATATTATTACAAATTGTAAAAACATCATAGTCATCAATTCCCCCTCCATTTGAGTGGTGCAACTTAAATAATCGCGACTGATCCTTCGTCACCAAGAAAACGCATTTACTAATATCCCAATCCACTAGAGTATCTAAAGCCCCCAATACTTTTTTTCTGTACTCGGCTCACCCATAAAAACTCCATTAATCGACATATCTAATAATGCATTATCTAAGCCCGCTTCATTACCCTAAAAATCAATTTAAGCTTGCCTGTTGGAATCAATATTTGGTCTATCTATCAAAACAACATTACTCAAATCAACTTCGCTATCAGCTACAATCTTATCACTTGAATTACGAACAGAATTACAACTTAATGTAATACAATTTAATAAAACTAGGAGTAAATAATTCCTTCCCGTGCAGCGTTTATTATCATAGAGTTTAGTATATACGGAAGGAACGCTTCGAAACGCTCAAAAAAACAAAACTTGCGATGGTCGCAGGTTTTGAAAGTTGTTTATGATCCCGCTGGCATCTTTACAATTCCAGCGAAACGCCCACCAGGAGTCGAATGTTGTATTTTGCCACCCTATAGGTACCCGGGGGGTTACCCTTCAGGCCTAGACGTATTTAAACGAATTAAACTATGAACTCTTTTATAATGTATGGCAAATTGATACACATCAATGGAAAAAGTAAATTTTCGATTTTCTGGATGATTTGAAATTATAGACAACGCGGATAAATATCAACTGAACATATGATCGTAATCATTCCTTTTACCTGGAATCATTGGTAGATTGGCAGTTGAATAATTCTTCCAATAGACGAATGTAACGACTCTGCGGTAAAAGGACAATACACTGAATGGAACTACCCCGGCCGCGCAGGTAATTTCTGCTGAAATTCAACCAATATTCCTGTTTTCCATTACACCACTGATCTGTGATTTCTTAACCTTCAAATTTAAAGCATGAGAGTTTCATTGTTCGCATCCGCATGCGTGATGCTGGCCGGGGCCCTGCTATCCGGCTGTCTGAAAGACCCCCATCTGCCTCCCCCTGGCAACCCCTTCTGCAAAATTACAAAAGTGAAAGGCGACCTTCACTTCCAGAAGGACGTCGATTCTTACAGGATCACTTACGACAAAAAAGGTAACCCGGAGAGCATCGTTCGTGGCATTGTGGGAACGAGCTCGCCCAATTACTTGTTCCTCTATGACCAAAAAGGAAGATTGACCGACTTTTACGGCGTTTATTTGAATCCTACCGCGTTCGACATCTGGCACCGTTATTCCTACGACGCCAAAAACCGGATCATCCTCGATTCCACGTACGAGTTCGGGGAAGTGGGACCTGGAAATGTGCCGATCCCAAGCCCGGGAAGGCCCTATCTCGGCGTCCGTAATATTGCTACCTACTCATACGATCACCTGGACCGGATCGTCAGATCAACCGACACCTACGGCCACGATACTGTCTTCATGACCCGGCTGTACACGTATAACGGCGCCGGCAACCTTACGTCGGTCGAAGAACGGTCGGATGGCGGTTCGACGACGATCAGTTACACTTACGATAACAAGGTCAATTATCACCGCCTGCATCCCATCTGGCAATTTTTAGACAGGGACTATAGTATGAATAATCCGCTCCCCGTTGCGGCATACAATACGTATGGGCTCCCAACGTCCATCATTCTTTCCGGCTACAGGACCGGGTATTTCGCTACAACACCGTTTACTTTCGCGGAATTCGAATATTCATGTAAATAATTCAATCTAAATTTTATGAAAAAGTTATTACTACTGATATCGGGCTGTATTTTGGTATGTGCAATCCCGTATCTTTCTGGTTGCAATAAATATCAAGATGTGATCCCCCGCGCAGCTAGTTGCCAAATCGTGAAATTGAAAGGAGGCCTTTTCATTGGCGATTCCCTAGTGATCACGTACGACAACAAAGACCGGCCAATCCGCATGACCCGTGCATCGGTGGGCACCGGCTCTCCGAATTACGTTTTCCTTTACGATAAAAAGGGGCGGCTGAGCGACTTCTACAGCGTTTACGAACCACCCAATCCATATTTCGAAAACTGGCACCGGTATCAATACGATGACAGGAACCGGATCGTCACCGATACATCTTACTCCTTCGGCTATGTTGGACCGGGAGTGCCTTTGCCGTCGCCGGACTTTGGACACCTGGTTGTCGGCAACGTTTCCACCTATAAATACGACAGTGAGAACAGGATCATCCAGGCAACGGATTTTTATGGCCTCTCTACGCTCATTACATCTGACTTCGTTTATAACCGGCAGGGCAATATTGAAAAGATCATACGGCAATCGGGTGGCAGCAGCAGCACCGAGACGTTTACCTACGACGACAAGATCGGCCTGCGCCGGACAAACCCGGTTTGGCAGTTCCTGGACCGGGATTTCAGTGTCAACAATTCCATGAAGGTTTCGTCCTACAACAGGTATGGATTGCCGGTGGACGTCGATTTTGGCATCCATGGTGGGGGAATCTTCGCTACGGTCCAGGTTTCGGCTACAACGATCACCTATAATTGCGGTCATCACTGAAAGACCGTTGCATATTGGTGCGTAAAAAATGAAAAACGTGATACGGCCCGAAAGGGAAGAATCACGTAATAATTTGAAGCTGATTTTCAGGGCGTCAATATCGCGGCGTGCCTGATTTTGCTGTTCTGGAAGGTAACCGAAATTGTAGTTAATGATGGATCGAAATGACCCGTTTCGGTGAGTATCACTATGGCCATACCTGAAAGAAAAAGTGCAGCAGGTACCGAGGAAGCCCGTAGTATTCTGATATGGCGTATCCTGCTAGTAGCGGTAAAAAGGCTTCATGAGGTCATGCTATTTGCTTGTTGGAACTTGCAAATGTTAGTTATTTATAGTATCAGGATACTTTCACCTTCGGTTCAAGGCACTGCATTAATTCCTACGTATCCCGGCTTACTTTTATAGCAACAATCCAGACAGGGGTAGTAGAACACCTACATTCGATTACCCCGTTAACGGCATATCTATATCTGTCCTAATGAATGGAGGTAGTAGCTGGCATAGCTGTCTGCTGATGTATAGCCAACAGTGTCGGCTAAACCATCTTCATCTATACCTGAACAACGCATGACATACATAACTGCTTATCCAGATATGTTTTTTTTACCTGAGGTTATATGACTATATGGTTACATAGGGACATGAATACCTCGGCAACCGCTCATCTCTCTATTCAATGCCCAATGCCTGTACAAAGAAACATAGCTGTATCTCGACTTCTCATAAACTGGCAGCATTTTGGCCGGATTTTGAAAGGAAACACTTCTACAACTAATCCAATCGAAGAGCGGATTTTATGTTCACCGGAACATAACAAGTTGTGTTTTGAGCTGCTGGAATCCTTCTCCGCGGCTCAAAACTAATTGCTTTTGGATAGGGGCTAGAAGCTCCCTCCAAAGTCGGTGGTTTTACAGACTTTTGCCTGGGTTCTTACTCCCATTCTCTCATGCGGCTAATGAATTTCCTTGTTGCAATTATTGCGTATGTACTAGGATCACCACTTTTTTTAGATTCTGTGGAATTCGCCCCCTTATTATTCAAAGAAATTCATATACTTGTAAATATTGCGATAAATTAATAGAATAAACCAATTTAGAAGTTAACTAGCCATGAAAACCAAAATTTTCTTGAGCCATACAACCCCAGAGGACAATTATTTTGCTATTTGGCTTGCGTCGAAGCTAAAACTGCTAGGCTATGATGTCTGGATTGAGTTAGAGGAACTAAGTATTGGAGATGCTTTTTGGCCTCAAATTGAATCAACGATAAGAGAGGATTCGGCGAAGTTTATTCCGATTATCTCCAAATCATATTGTGCGAAGGTTAAAAATCAAAGGACCGGAGTTTTTAAAGAAATATCCTGTGCTGATAGGGTGAAAAATATATCAAACTTCATTTCTCCTGTTTGCATTGACGCGACAAACCCCGATGATTTTCCCGTTCAAATTTTGGGATTACACTCAATTGATTTTTATGATAATTGGCAAGAAGGGTTAGATACACTTGTCAAAAATCTAAAAAGGCAACAGATTCCTATTGGTGAACCAGAATCAGACTCAATAGGATTTTGGCTCGACTCATTCAAAATTGGCAGTGTAGTTAATGATAAACCCGAAAAGATTTATACCAATTGGTTTGACTTTAACCTTCCTGAAAAGCTATATGTTCATCAACCAGTATTAAGTAGGAAAATGGATTTACTAGACTTTATGTTCCCTTTTATTGTAGAGGGGAATCGACATATTTCTTTCTTTCCTGCGGACGATTATCCCCAATCTATAAGTTGTACTTCAACATACAGTTTTTTAGTTGATGATATTCTAAAAGAAAAGGCAGTGAGCGTAGACGATTTTTTTATTTTAAATGATCCTAAGAGGAAAATTGTGAAATTGTTGAATCATACTATAGAGGCTTTTCTATATCAAAAAGGATTAAAAAAATATGAGCAGTCTAAATCTCCCGTATTCTTCTATCCAAGTACGGAATCACATAGAAAAAGAATTAGTTTAAAGGATTTCGACAAGAATAATGTTTCGGTAACAGGTAAACATATTGATAAATTTTGGAGTTTTGGTATTAGCAGCTATGCGCTAATATACCCGTTTCCATATTTCAAGATTGATAGCCATATCATCTTTACAAATAACCGGCATGAAATATTGGAGATGGATGAACAACATAAACTTAGGCGTAAACTTGGGTCTGGGTGGTATAATAAAGATTGGCTAGAAAAGCTTTTGGGTATGATGTACAAAATATCTGATACAAATTCTGAGCACCTAATTAATATCCCAATTGCTGGAAGTGCATTTCTCACGGTTAATAGTATCCCAAAATATATTATGAGCGATTTTGGCTATTTAGAACCGCAAAAACAAGAAACTGATAATGAGGCTACAGTTGATTAAAGAACCAAATCTAATTTTTGGTTTTGACCAAAAAACTATTGATCCAAGAGATGGCTTGGCATTATTCGGTCCCTACGAAAAGCTAAATCCATACACCTTAAGAGTTGGGTTAATTGGATCAAATAATTGTATAGAGGACTACAAAAGTTTTGTTCAACAGATTAACAAACCAATTGTATCAACACAAACAAAGTATAACATTACCAAATCGCTTGAGAGGCAGCGACCGAGCTTTCCAGGATTTGAAGCCATATTTGATATAAAATGGCCTAATAATCCAGAGACAAATATAGAAGTTGATCAAAAGCAAATTAAAATTCTTCTTGCAAATAAAAATAGAACGATTCGCACTAGCTCCCTAGTAGACTTATTCCTAGAACGCATTATTGAATTTCAGAAAAAGGAAGATAATAAGCTCGACTTGTGGTTTATAGTTGTCCCTTATAGCATATATGAATCATGTAGGCCTCAATCCTGGGGCAAAGACATTGCAGCTTCAACCCAAAAATATATAGCACAAGCTAAACTTGGTCAAACCAGCCTAGATTTTCCTGGGGAAGAGGACTTTTATAATTCAATTTCATCTCTTACCGATACTGCCGCTGATTTCCATCACCTACTAAAAGCAAGGCTTATTCAAGAAGGTGTAAAAGTGCCTGTTCAATTAATTATCGATCGTACTTTAAAATTCCGAGACAAGGTATATAATAAGAAATTTGACGAATATTTGAAGGCCCATTTCGCATGGACACAAAGTACAACATTGTATTATAAGCTTGGAAAGCTTCCGTGGAAGTTAGGTGATATACGAGAGGGAGTCTGCTATTTAGGACTAGTTTTTAAAAAATTGAATGATAACAAAAATGTGTGTAGCGCTGCTCAGATGTTTTTAAGGGATGGTGATGGCTCTGTGTTTCGTGGGAACATTGGTCTGTGGGAAAGTTCAAAGCCTTATGAGTTTCACTTAAGCTCTGAATCTGCCGAACAATTAATTGGTATGGCATTAGACGACTATAATGAGAAATGGAAGAAATATCCGTTAGAACTGTTTATTCACTCTAAGACAATGTTCAATGACGAAGAGTGGGAAGGCTTCTCAAAAGCTGTTTCACAACGCAATGCCAATACTAATCTTGTTGGAATTTTAATCAAAGATATGAATGAGTTAAAACTGTTCCGTCATCCTTCAAGCCAAATTGGTAATTATGGTACTTTAAGGGGAACAGCTTTAATTGTGGATGACAGTGAAGCGTACCTATGTACAAAAGGGTTTATTCCAAGACTTAACACGAGTAATTCACTGGAAATGCCCAGAAATTTGCGAGTAAAAATAATTCGCGGCGATGCAAGAATTGAAACTGTTCTAGAAGATATTTTGGCATTAACTAAGCTGAACTACAACTCTTGTATCTATGGAGATGGAATACCTGTGACCTTAAAATTTTCGCACAAAATTGGTAGCATCTTAACCGCAACCCCCGACTGGAAAGTTGATACACGTCAATTCATGTTTTATATTTAGGTATATGGAAAACAAAATAAAACACCTCGAATTCATCCAGCAGATAATCTCAAGAATGAATACAAATTCCTTTTTGCTTAAGGGATGGTCTGTTACAATAATGGCTGGCTTATTTGCATTAGCTGCAAAAGACTCTAATCAACACTTTATATTAATCACTTATTTTCCCATACTAGTGTTCGGTATCTTAGACGCGTATTTTTTGTCACAGGAAAGACAATATAGAGCTCTTTATAATAAAGTAAGATTGATGTCAGAGGAATCGATAGACTTTGATATGCAGACAAATGGCTTGAATGAGGGTAAAAATCATATTGCGAATGCATTTATCTCCTCAACGATAGCCATTTTCTATCTCTCATTATTAGCCATTACGACTTTAGTAATTATCCTTTAGTGTAGTTTCAGCTCTAAACTTCTTACAAAATGAAATCCCATAAGTTATCGCAGATACACAGTTGATTAAGTTTAACCATTTTTTATGCAATCGTCTTTAAGTCAATTGTTTATATGAAAAGCAAAAATCTTGTATATTTACGAGGTGTGCGTCGTGCGCAGAGGCACCTTATTAACTAATTGCATATGACAAAATCTGACTACAGATATATCTACATTGGGTATTTAATTGTTGTCATTTTGACAGCTTTATGGCTTAACAATAAGTATAAACTTTCTGACACACCTCAAAATACTGCGTCTTTAATTGCTAATACATCAGAATTATTGGGGCTAGCAATTGCCTTGACAGAAATTTTTATTTTATCAAGGGTTACAGACAGAATAAAAAGAAGTATTGAAAATTTACAATCATATTCAGACATTTCAAATGTATCAATTTTTCTTTCACAGACAAAGGATGACTTAATCGGCAGGAAATATGGTAAAGCAATTTTAAGATTAGAAAAAGTAAGAGACGTCTATCAAGAAAGCCTACCAGCAAGTGAATTAGAAAATACTACTTCAGTTCATAGAATAAACTTTGACAAACTCAATTCAATTATTTCTACACTGACAATGGCTGAAAATAGTTTTGGTAATCTTCCAACAACAGACTTACAAGAATTCGTAACATTTTTAACATCATTCAATGAAACATTGACGTCATTGAAAATGACTTTTAAAAACTCAATATTATGATACCTGAAGTGTATAAATCGTTTATCCAAAAAATCATTGAAAAAACAAATGATGGTGAGGTCAAATGGGAATCTACTCGTAATGAAGCATATGTTTTACGGACAAGTGCTGCTACTATTGAGGTTGGACAATATATAGATCATGATGCAGAAGTTGGTTATTATTATTTTAAGTTTTTCAATATTAAAACTAAAAATAAAGCAGGATTTCGTGTTAACCATTTAGAAGATGAATATTCGACCATGGAACGGCTTTTCGCAGTAGCAGCAGCTTCGGCTGCAAATATCAAGGATGAACTTTCATCCTTCCTTGACGACCTATAACATGAATAGATAGCAAGGGCTTGCCCATAAATTCAAACATATTAGCAAGCCCTGAACGTTAGCGGCAATTATATGAAGACACTACTCACAATAATCTTGACACTTTTATTATCACTGACTTTCGCACAGACCAACGGTAAAGTAATTGCAAACAACAAAGCTGTTGACGCGAAACCAGATATAGACACTGTTAGTACTACTAAGGTAGAACTCCTAAATAGTTCCTTTGACAAACTGGTGTCAAAACTTACAGAAGATAAAAAGGAGACGAATTCCATTTGGAACACTCTTATTCCGCTTTTAATTGGTGCAGGTTTGACTTTGATTGCCCAATTTGCTATTGAGTATTGGAAGACAAACAAAGAAAACGAAAGCAAAAAAAGAGAGATTATTTCCAAAGGCCGGGCGAGAACATATTTAATTGCTCAAGTTTTAAAAGACTTGGCTATGTATAAAGTCCATAAACAGTACTATTGGAGAGCTTCTCAGATTGAACAAGACGGATCTGATAGTTTTAAAAAGCATTATGAAAAGGGACAGCAACAACGAGAAACTAAAGTTAGACTTGATGATAACATTGCAGAGTATTTTCAATTGGTAACCGAATACTCGATAGTGGCAAAAAAACATGACCATTTCAAGCAATACTTTGTTGATATTTTCAATTATGTTCATCCAAAATCTTCTAATTTCTCGGAATGTAATACAAAACTAGAATTACCTATGGAACTTAACAAGGAAGAGGAACGACTAAATGAAGAATACAAAAAGCTCATTGAATTGTTTGAGAAGATACAAAGTGAGATGAAATAACCACCACTAATAACAAAGCTTTCATTTTGGCCCAACGACCAAGAAATGAAAGCTTTGATGAACAGAAAATATTGGTAGTGTCAACTACGCCGCCTTCTTTTCCAGCATGGAAACTGGCATTTTTAAATGCAGCTTCTCGTTCAGAGCCTGCATATCCTGGCTGATTATCTTGGCTACAATCTTCGCATAAATCTGCGTAGTGCGTATGTTCTTATGACCTTACAATGCACTGACAGTTTCAACGGGTACACCATTGGCGAGCGTTACCGATGTAGCAAAGGTATGACGGGCGGTATGGGTAGTAAGGTTCTTTTCTATGCCGCATAATTCCACAAGCTCTTTCTGGTAGCTGTTCATCTTCTGATTGCTCTTTATGGGCAGCAGAACATTATTTGCGATACAGTAAGGATAGTTTTTATACCGTTCCTATATTTCCTTTGCAATAGGCAACAAAGGCACGTTTTCCCTGCACCATGTATTCTCCCTGTATTTAATAATCCAGTCTTCGCCATCGAAGTGCTTAGTAACATGGCCGAGCTGTAATAGGGAAGCATCTTTATAGGCATAGCCGGTAAAGCACATGAAAACATAAGCGTCCCTTACCTCTGCCAGCCGGGCAATAGGCAGCTTCTTATTATAAAGCTGCATGATCTCAAATTCGTCCTGTATATCCCTATCAGGATTGAAATAAGACCATTTATAACCTGCCAGTGGTTTTTTAAGTAGCCAGTTTCTTTCTGTTGCTGCTTTCAGGGTCTGCTTTACGTTTTTCAGGTATTTAATGGCTGTATTGTTCTCCAAACCTTGTTCCAGCATAAGAAAATCGGCAAAATCTTCGGCAAAGGCGTAAACGATCTGGTCTAAGGGAACGTCTTTGCGTTTGTATTCAGAAGATAGGAAATCCTGAACTTTTGACTTGGTAGTGTTCCTACGGGATAGGGTTCCTTTTGCCCGCTTTCCCTTATCTACTTTCCGGGTTAGCTTGTCGATCATAGAATCCAGTGTTTCGAGCAAGTTTTTGCTTTCTACGGGCTTTTTACCCTGAAAAGCAGTCTTTACCATTGCAGCGGAAACGTAATCATGCTGCACCGATAGAATGTCGTAATGATTTTTAAGGGCTACCTTAACATGATCAATGGCAGTGTTGATCTGCCAGGCTTAGGCAGCTTTGCCGTCTTGGGATGTATTCAATTTCTCCAGTATCAATAAAATGGAGAGCTTTTCATTAAGTTTCATTGCACAATAACATTTAGGTGAACAAATACCTAAAACCCTACTCACACAAGCGTTGAGGTTTGTTCGGGTACCAAATGTCGCAAAAGGAAAAGGTACCCGAATAGGTACCCTTTCTACTTGTAATTACTTGTGCCTCTTTGTTATGCTTTTTTTGCAGAAACCCCTTATTTTATGCGGGTTTGCAACAAAAAAGCCACTTTTGAAAAGTGGCTTCGTGAACCCGCTGGTACAGAACTCGAACTCTTTTTTGGAAGATTTAAGACGATTAAATCAATTAAAAGATAGTCCGTACCAATCTGATATATTCTTGGAAAAGGTTAATCAACCTAAACCTAAACAGCTTCAAATTTCGACAAAGGTAAACAAATTGAAAAGATGACAATGCGTTTCCTCCGAAAATTTTTATGCTTACTGCAAAAAAATCTTTCCCGACTTCGACCTGTATCATGTAAGAAACCCATTGCTAAGGACAATATTTGTGCATAGATAGTGATAGTGTTCAGTTTTAAAAACCTTAGCTATGAGACATCCTTTGAACAACATCGTGGCTGAAATACAGAAGCAAGAAAGAAAGCTGTCAGCCGAAACATCCAGTTTCATTGACGAGGCATACAAAATGACGGTTTACCTCCAAGAATTATTATGTAGCGTCAAAGACGATGTGATAAAAGAGGGCTTTTCCAGTAAGGATGAGGAAATCCATTTCTTTAAACGGATAAAGCCGAACATCCTCGGAAAACTTATCTATTACAATAAGGTGTACCGGATTGAGACGGCTTGCCCTGTCGATAGCGGAAACCTGTACCAAAACTATTTTGCTTTGCAACTGCGTGACTTAAAACAGGAATACCAAGAGCATATCTGCAATTCTGAATTTTACAGGTATCATCGCTCCGGTAGAACCGACCGTGACGGGCATTACTTCACGTTGGGAAACATTAATTATTATGACGGGCTGAACAGTTATGTATTTGAAATCGACCCTAAATTTTCGACCTACTTTGATTATAAGGTGGCGAAAATCATCGCCAACGAATTAATCTATAACTATCTGACGACAAAGCTAAACCCCGAACAAAATCCCGATGTACTGCTACAACACGAGGAAACAAAAGACTTCTTTTGGACACAGACCAAAAATGCCCTTATCGAATTGATTTATGCGCTCTATGCCTGCGATGCCATTTCGCACGGGAAAATAGGCATCCGAAAAATTAGCATGGTATTCCAAATCCTTTTTCGTATCTCGCTGAACGACATACATAACAGCTTCCACCGGATGAAGACCCGTGCAGGCTCACGGACGTTGTTTTTAGACCAACTCAAATACAGCTTAGAGGAATATATGGACAGGGAAGACAACCTATAATTTTCGTCTTCTATTTCCTTCAAAAAGGACAGCATCAATCGTTGCTGTCTTTTTTTGCCCGTTTGCCTATATGTGTCTATCGGCAAATCCATTGATTTGGATGCCGACCGAATGACCAAAAGTTCGGAAAGACCCTAAAAACGGCACTTTACATGAATTGTAAAAAAAATAAAAAAGTGCCTTTTTGATAGACACGTATCGGAAGACAGCCTGCGCCAATCGCTCCAATTTTGTGGTGTTAGAAATCATTAAAAGTATTTGTTATGAACATCGACAGAATGGAATTTATCGCATGGATGGAACGTATAATGGAGCGTTTCGATATTTTGAAAGAGTACGTCCTAAACATCAAGAAAGAACGCCACAGTATAGACGGTGAGGAATTACTGGACAACCAAGACCTGCTCCTTATGCTGAAAATCAGCCACCGCTCCCTGCAACGATACCGCTCCACGGGCAAGCTACCATATTATACCATCAGCGGAAAGCTGTATTACAAACTATCGGACGTACACCAATTCATTAGGGAAAGTTTCAAAGCCCCCATACGGCGTACAAAAGAAAACCGATGACAAACCCTACCACGAAAAGACGGGTACGGCATAGCCGTACCTGCTTCGCCTACTTTCGGAAATTGTAAACTTTAAAAAATCAATATCATGAGCGAACAGACAAATGAAAATCCACAGCAATATCCCGAACAGCTTTCGGATGTGCTGTTGGTGATGGACAAGGAAAAAAAGAAAATCCAAGCCGTCACGGGTGTTGACGAAAACGGCAATCTGAAAACCGTTGATGCCAACAAGAAAAACCAAAGCCAATTTATGCGTGTTGACAGAGCAGGAGATTTGTTTACAAATTTCTTCTCCAACTTTTGGCGACAGCTAAAAGACCCGACCCACTTTTCATTCTTTAAAGTACCTGCAAAGGAAGCGGTCGAAACCGCCAAAGAAATGCAGAAACAGGTCGATGCCCCAACCAAAGAGGGCGAGGCTGTTATGGCAAAGCATGAGGTCAAAGAGCCAAAAGAGCAACAACAGGAAACCAAAAAGGATGTGGAAGCACCAAAAGCGACACAGGAAACACAAGCACAAGAAAAAAGCGAATACCGCTATAAGGCGGAAGATGTGGACTGGAATTATTTAGCACAATTCGGAATAAACAAAGAGAGGCTCGAAAAAGACGGACAGTTGGATTTGCTGTTAAAGGGCTATAAGACCAATAAGGTATATCCCACAAGTGTCAATTTCGGTGCGGTTATCATGCGCTCGGATGCAAGGCTCGGTTTCCAAGACGGTGAAGACGGAAAGCCTGTACTTATGATGTACGGTGTACGCCATGAACCCAACCTCAAAGCCCCTTTCTTTGGTCACGAATTTACCAAAGAGGACAGGGAAAACCTGCTCAAAACCGGAAACATGGGGCGTGTGGTGGAACTGACCAACCGCAAAACAGGCGAAAAGATACCGTCCATTATCAGTATCGACCACCTAACGAACGAGGTTATCGCATTCCGGCAGGACAGGATAAAAGTACCCGATGAGATTAAGGGCGTAAAGTTGACCGAAGACCAAAAACTGGATTTGAAAGATGGGAAAGCCATTTATTTAGAGGGGTTGGATTTTAAGAACAGTACGAACAAAAATGCCCATGTGCAGTTCAACGCCGACAAAAAATATACGGAGTTTCTCTTTGGTGATAAAGCCCCCAAACAGGCACAGGAAAACGACCCGAAATACTATCGTGGCAAAACGTTCTCCGATGAACAGTACAAACAACTCACCGAGGGCAAGACCCTTTATATTTCGGATTTCAAAGATGGGCAGGGAAACGCCTATAAAGGCTACGTTACGCTGAACAAAGAAACAGGGGGGTATGATTTCAGCTTTAAAAATCCCAATGCGCTGAAAAATAAGGCACAGCCTGCCGAAACGCACAAAACACAGGTTGCCGTGAACTCCAAGGGGAAAACCAACGAAGCAACCAAGCACATCAACGAGCCTCTGAAACCGGAGCAACAAAAGCCGAAAAATAACGCACAACAGCAACGGCAGAATGACCCCAACCGTCCGGCTAAATCCAGAGGGGTAAGAAGATAACACCATCAAAAAACATTTTTCTTTGGAAATCCCCTTTCACAGAATACGAGGGGTTTCTCAAAGAGAAATGTCCAATAAATAATCCATAAATATAGATAGCATCATGAAAGCAATCATTGCAGAAAAGCCAAGTGTGGCGAGGGAAATAGCTACCCTGTTGGGAGCGACCGAAAAACGGGATGGCTACCTCGCAGGGAACGGCTATGAAGTTACGTGGGCATTAGGTCATTTGGTCGGACTGGCGATGCCCGAAGATTACGGGGTGTCGGGCTTCCAACGTGAAGCCCTGCCCATATTGCCCGACCCTTTTATACTTACGGTACGCAAGATAAAAAAGGACAAAAGCTATGTTCCCGATAGTGGAGCGTTAAAACAGTTGAAGATTATCGAACAGGTCATCGGTAGATGCGATAGCATTATCGTGGCCACCGATGCCGGACGTGAGGGGGAACTCATCTTTAGGTACATCTATGAATACCTAAAGTGCCGGAAACCCTTTGAACGTCTATGGATAAGCTCACTCACGGAAAAGGCAATTAAACAGGGTTTTGACAACCTAAAAGCCGGAAACGAATTTGACGGGCTGTACCGTGCCGGACAAGGGCGGAGCAAAGCCGACTGGCTTGTCGGTATCAATGCCTCGCAGGCGTTGAGCATTTCGGCAGGGCGTGGCGTTTACTCGCTTGGTAGAGTACAAACGCCAACGCTTGCCCTTATCTGCAAGCGGTATTTGGAAAACAGGGATTTTGCCGTCAAAAAATACTTTCAAATCCAGTTGGAACACCGTAAAGAATTTACAGACTTTAAGAGCCTTTCAAAGACCAAATGGGATGACAGGAAACTTGCTGACGATACGCTGAAAGCCATTCAGCGTAACGGAACAGCGACCGTTACGGCGGTGGAAACCAAATCGGTTTCGGAGCAACCGCCTTTGCTGTTCGACCTTACGGGATTGCAGAAAGAAGCAAACAAAAGGGCTTCCTATACTGCCGAGGAAACATTGAACATTGCCCAAAGCCTGTATGAAAAGAAATTCATTACCTACCCCCGTACAGGGAGCAAATACATCCCCGAAGATATATGGTCGGAAATCCCTGCACTGGTAAGGAATTTGGAAGCACGGGCTTCCTGCAAAAAAGCGGTCGGAAAAGTGAAATGGGGTCGTTTCAATAAGCGCATCGTGAATGACGTAAAGGTCACAGACCACCACGGTCTGCTGATTACCGAGAAAATCCCGTCCGAATTAACTGCGCACGAAAATGTTATCTATGATATGATTGCGCACCGCCTGTTGGAAGCCCTTTCGCCTGCCTGTACCAAAGAAATAACCGACATCGGGTTGCAGGCTTTTCACTATGATTTTACATTGAAAGGGTGTAAAATCCTCGAAGCCGGCTGGCGTGGCATCAAGGAAAAATTTACAGACGAGGACAGCGAGCCTGTGCAGGAACTGCCGGAATTAAAGGTCAACGATGAGCTGAAAATCAAACAGGCATCCGTACAGGAAAAGAAAACCAAACCGCCTGTGCTTTACACCGAGGCAGGTCTGCTGTCCGCAATGGAAAATGCCGGAAAGGAAACCCATAACGAGGACGAACGTAAAGCCCTAAAGGACATCGGCATCGGTACACCTGCCACAAGAGCCTCCATTATAGAAACGCTCTTTAAAAGGGATTACATCCGGCGTGAAAAGAAATCCCTTATCCCTACCCATAAGGGATTGCAGGTCTACGGGGCTGTAAAGGACAAAAAGATTGCCGATGTGACCATGACAGCCGAATGGGAAATGGCATTGCAGAAAATCGAAAACAACGAGGCGGATGCAGGTACTTTTCACCGTGAAATGGAAGCCTACGCCACTTCCATTACACGGGAACTTTTGGACACGGGCATTGCCGATGAAAAGCAACCCGAACTGAACTGCCCTAAATGCAAGAGCCGTCAGCTATTGGTTTGGAACAAGGTTGTAAAATGCCCCGATGAGGCTTGCAACTGGCTTCAATTCCGTACGGTGTGCGGAGTGCCGTTGAGCGTTGCCGACATAGAAAGCCTTGTGACCAAAGGAAAGACCAGCCTTATCAAAGGCATGAAAAGCAATTCGGGCAATAAATTCAATGCCTATATCGTCATGAACGATAAAGCCGAAACCTCCTTTGAGTTTGACAACAGGAAACCAAAAAGGAAATAAATGTTTTTTTTTTGGACGGCATACAGCGTGAGGGATAGAAGCGACATCCTTTTGCGGTCCTGCAAGATCCGCAAAAGATACAGCGGATAGCCCGAACCGTCTGCATTTTTTCGATAGCCTGGGCATGGTGTCAAAATGCAGACGGTGGCACGCCCATATAAACTTATTAAAGTGATAAATCTATTTTAAGTAATCAAGGTATTCTGTTATTGTAAGAACCCTATTTTGATAACCATAGCTTCTTAGTATTTCAGTAATATCCTTATCTGCCGTAACAAGAATTGCCTCCCTATTATCAATGGTGGAATTTGATATAGCAAAAGATATTTGATAATCCCATAGCCAATTCCATCTTTTTTCCTTTGATGCTTTAGAGTTCATATCAATGCTTTCGGTGACAATTTTTGAACACACCCATTTATAAAAACCTACTGAAAGTGGAAAACTTTGGTACATAGACTGCGCTCTTTTATTAATCTCATGTTCTGTTAAAGATATATTAAGTTTTATAGCAATCGCACAAATTATTGCCATAGAATGTATATATTCAAATGAACCATTCTCAATAAAATCAAGGATTTTTAGTCTTAGTTCTTTCTTCGCAATATTTGGATGTTTTATCAATATCTCCCCTTTAATTCCGTCAATAAAGTTGGTTATTTGGTTAGCAAAACCCTCTTCTTCCGTATTGATGAAATTTTTTGTATTCTCAAATGTATTAACCGATTTATGGTGTAGTAATGCTCGGTCTAAGTCTACCTTAAAATCATTAAATGTACCCCCCAAGTTTTTAACTTTTTCTTCCATATCTGATGGAATGACATCAAAAAAAGAACGACATAAGTGCATAAAAGGTTGTGGAATAAGCCTTGGTGCTTGTTCCGCTTCATCATAACAATGGTTAATTAATGCAATAATTCCATTTAGACAATCTTTATAATTTATTCCGGCTTCATCTTCAACAAGATTACCCAACATTTCCATTCCTGCAATAACAACTCCAAAGGACTTGATATTTTTCTGGTTTTCAGCTTCTTTTAATTCCTCAATAGCTATAATGGTTTCTTCTGTCGATTTGCCTCTAACAAACGTTCGGTAAGAATTTGTGTCAAAAAGAACTGCATATTTATTATCACTCATATTTACTCGTCTTTATTCCTAAACTTACAATATATATATGAATATTATAAATACTATTTTTCGTCCTGTTCGTCCATTTTCTTGATAAGTTCCTCCCTAAGCGCATCAAGGAATTTTGTGCGGTTCATCTTTCGGTTTCTCAACTCCAAATAGGTCTGATAAAAATTGCCCAAGTCAATGCCAAAGGCACTTTCAAAATATTGGGCGACTTCCCTTATGTCATTGTTCCCGTTGTCAAATACATTTTGATAATGCAAGGCATAAATCAGTTCAATCAATGCCACTTTGCTACCTGTCCACTTCAGCTTTTTAGGGGTTTTCGATTTGTCCTTTTGGAATTTGTGAAATAACTGGTCTTCGATGTAAACCTGTATCAAATCATTGGCTATTATCTTGGCGACCTTGTAATCATGTGAAGTGGAAAAGGACTGGTCAGACTGGAAATAATAAGTGTCCAACCATAGCTTTATATCATGGTTGCCCCGTAAAAACATTTTCTCGTCAAGAAACGAGTTATTGCTACGGTAGTACTTATAAAAATCGAGGTTGTTATCAAAGAACCTTTTTAGTTTTTTCAGTTCTTTGTTGAGGTATTTCCTTATGGGTTTTGCACCATAGGGTTTCTTTGTCTCGATTTTGTAAATGGCATTGTAGTAAATGAGTTTCGCTACAATGGCAGGTTTCTGATACTTGAAAAAACGGATTTCTTCATCAGTATTCTTAAACCCTCTTTTCAGCACATACCCTTTCAGTTCGGACAGGCATTCAAGAATATGATGTATAACTGCTTCTATCCGTTGTATGGAGCAATCGGTTTCAATCTCTAAGTCTTTGATTGCTGTCTCCAATTTTAATAGTATTTCATTGTAAAAATTATTCATACTTTATTGTTAATTGGGAGTTCCGTATTACTGATAATAAAATTGTATTATCCGGTTTCTTGCAGATAACGTCAATTTTCAAGTGTCTTTTAAAAAGAGAAGAATCGGAAAAATACCTTTCTAATAAAAAAGTACTTCCCGACATTCTCTTTCATGATTACCATAATTTTGGAACTAAAGCGCATATTGGGTTAAGAAATCCATATGCATAATTTTATCCATATAAGTATGTTTATGAATTATTCTATTCTCTCACAACTGTAGCCCAAGCCAACCATACAATGGATAATTTTATTCGTTTCTATTTCAGGTTGATTGGCTTCGACTCTCAAAATTTTTTCTTCATCTTCAAGATCAAAGTTGATTTTATAGTTTTGATATAAGGATAAAAGAAAAGCTATCGCTTTATTAGTGTCGTTTTCATTCCGAACGTTAGTTTTAAATATTTCAACTGTTTTAATCTGCATTACTCCGGATGTTAAAAAATACGAATAAGTTCATCACGAATAATTGTGTTGTTCGTTGATAGAATACCTAAATTAGATTTAATACCAAAAGCATTACCTACGGTATCTGTCACTACGCCACCCGCTTCCTCTACGAGCAGGCTTCCTGCCAACCAATCATATATATCATTTCCAAATTCCCAAAACGCTTCCAATCTTCCACATGCTATATATGCCATTTGCAATGAGGCAGGCCCTAAAATTCTTAATGCAAAAGTTTTGGGTATTACTCTTTTCATACTTAAAAGTGTTTTTTCCAATAGTTCTTTTTCTCCGTCATCTCCATATCTATGAAAAGTGCTTACAAACGCTGAATCCAAAGTCTTACGGCTATTTACTTCAATCTTAATTCCATTGAGGAACGCTCCACCCCCTCTTTTAGCGGTAAACAGCTCGTCTTTTTCGGGATAGTAGAGTATGGAAAATTCAGGCTGATTATTTCTCATTAATACTAAAGAAATTACCCATGGGAAGCATCCCTGTAGGAAATGTACAGCACCGTCCAATGCATCACATACCCAATAATCCTTATCCATTCCTTTTTGTTGGGCCACAATGTTAAATTCCGCATCAGCCCATGCAATATCGGGAACAATTTTATTTAAGGCAGTCCTAATTGCATGCTCGGCGAATGAATTGGCTATTTCAAACAATTCGAACATCCGTTCCTTTGAAACACCTTGCTCTTTAGGGACATACTTCTCTTGTAATTCCCGTGCAACATTTTTTATTATTTCTGTTGCTTGCATCTGTAATTGTTCCATTTCTTCTAATATTTTAAATTGATACTGCAAATTTCAATTTAAAGGCTTAGATAAACAGAATACAAAGGAAGGGAAGATTAGGACATATCGCAGAATTGATTGCGAAAATTCATGGGTGAAACTCCAGTGGTGTTTTTAAATAAGCGAGTAAAATAAGATGCTTCGTTGAATCCAAGCTCAAAAGATATTTCCTTGATAGTCAAATTTGTGTGATATAATAAACGTTTTGCTTCAATTATAATAAAATAATGAATCCAAAATGAAGACGTCTTCCCTGTATAGCTTTTAACCATGTCATTGAGATGTGATACAGATATATGAAGTTTCTTGGCATAGAACGCAGGAGACTGGACTTTAAGTGTTTTGCTTAAAAGTACTTTAAAAGAATCGGATATGATTTTCCCCTGTGTTTTAACATTATCATTCTTTCCAATATTTTGTACAGGTAGATTAGCAATGGACTGGAATAGCAAAGCTGTACTCAAGTGGACAATAATCTCGTTAGTGTAAGCTTTTCCCTTGTTTTCAAATTGCTCAAAAAGCAAATCAGCTATACGAAAGAGCTTATCTATTTGTTTATAATCTAATGTAATAACTTGCTGGGTAGGATTTAATGATTGCAACTTACATATGATAACATTTGGTATAAGAAAATTTTCAATATCAATGTTATAACCTTTACAATAACTTATTTCCTCCACATAATGTGTCTGCAAGGGGCTTACGATTATTATTGAGGGAGAAGTTATAGCAATTTTTTCTGATTCAATAACAACTGTTCCCGAACCCTTTAGCAAATATATAAGCGAAAAATAATCTTCTCTATGAACAGAAAATGCTTCTTCCTTTGATGTGTCCAATTTGGAAATTTCAATGCCTGCATAAGCATTTGTGTTTCTCTCGATGGTATGAATTGCCTGCTTCATATTTCAGTATTCATTTTCTTTTCGTGTAGGTTTAATAAGTCCTTTCTATATTGGCTTCCCCATGTTATCATTTCTTCAATCAGTTTACTTAAAGTCTTACCCTGCTTGGAAAGCTGATATTCTACTGTAATAGGTTTTGTTTTTATTTCAGTCCTATGTATTAGTCCATTTAGCTCTAAGTCATGTAATTCTTTTGATAACATTTTTTTTCCAATACCATCAATAGTATGTAAAAGTTCCATAAATCTCATTTTCCCTGTCACCAACAATGTTCCAAGAATAAATATCTTCCATTTGCCACATAAAATGTCAGAAGTATCTTTTATAGCTAATATCCTTGATTTGCATAAAACTTCCTCAGCTATCGTAGTATCTTTTTCCATTGCATTAATTTAATATATAAATCGAAATGTCACTGCAAAAATATTAAAAATAGAAAAGGTATCCTATCGGAAACCGGTTTCATACAAGGAACCCATAGTGATGAAAATATCAATCTATTATAGTTTTGGAATGAAATTAAAACTTAATGATTATGCATTTAGAAAACAAAACAGCCCTAATTACCGGAGGAACAAGCGGTATAGGGTTAGCAACAGCAAAGCTTTTTTTACAAAACGGAGCAAATGTTATCATTGCGGGGCAGGAAACTGCGAAAGCCCGAAAGGAACTCGCTGACTATGATGATAAAAACAAACATTTCTTCATTTACGACACAGCAAAAATGAAGGATATTGAGCAATTGGGAATATTTGTAAAAGATACTTTCTCTAAACTTGACATTGCTTTTCTCAATGCCGGAGTTGCCAGATTCGCACCATTGGAGACAATTTCAGAAAGTTTTTTTAATGAAGTAATGAATATCAATTTTAAGGGTGCATTTTTTACATTACAAAACCTTTCAAAACTATTTTCGGAGAATGCTTCAGTCGTTTTAACAGCATCTGCAGGAATGCACAAAGCTCATTGGGGCTCCAGTATTTATTCTGCATCAAAAGCTGCACTTAGAAGTCTCGCTATATCACTTAGCAATGAATGGGTAAATCGTGGTATTCGTGTAAACGTAGTTAGTCCTGGGACAACAGACACCACATTATTACAGAAATTAGGATTGGAAGGTGAAAAATTTCAAGAAATGAAAAATAATTTGATTGCACAGATACCGATGGGAAGGCTTATAAAGCCGGAAGAAATTGCAAATGCAGTATTATACCTTGCGTCTTCTGGTTCGGAATCTCAAACTGGTACTGAAATTATTATTGATGGTGGAGCATTTTTTAAAGTCTAATTAATTATGGAAAAAGTTATTTTGGTTTTTGTCAAACTTAAAAAAGATATAGATCGTTCAGCGTTTGAAGCGTTTGAAGAAAAAGTGGCGAAATATAACATTACGCTATCTTCTCACAAAAGTTTTAAAGTGTTACGCACTATTGGTGTCTTGGGAAATGAAACCTTAGAATCTCCTTATGATTATATCGAAATTATAGATATTGTCAGCCTCGAATCTATGTACCAAACAGTAGAAAAGGATGGCAAAATAAAAGCTTTTATAGAAGAATTTCAGCAATTCGCAGAGGAATCACAATTTCTTATCACCGAATATCTGGTCAGTGTAGCTTCTTTACCATAGCCCTGTAAGGGCTATGGTAAAGAAGCATTCCGTGATTTGTCCTATTAATCCCCCTATTTCTTTACTTCTCTCTCTATTTTTTTTAGGAACTTTGTTCAATTATTCTATATCAATATTTGTAAATTACTTATGGCGTTACCAAAAGAGTATATATTATCCGATACAAATATCAGTATACTTTCGGTGTACGATCTGTTAAAGCATACCCAAAACGCAAATTTTATGGACAAGAAAGATTTTGGAAGTATCTTTCCAATCTCTCTCGAACTCAATGCTGGAGTGTTTACCAAAACAGCTTCTGTAGTTGGGTTTCCAAAAGTCGCCGTGAGCCAATTGGGAAACTCACTTATATCATCGTGTTCTTGTGGCAATAATACACCAAAATTATGTGAGCATCAGGCAGAAGTTATACATTGTGTGATTGAACAAAGAAATTTTCGTATTTTCTTTGATAATCCCTTTAGGCATAAAGTTCTATTACAATCTGCTAAGGGGTATGGATTGGAAAGCGAACCGAATTTAGATGCTTACTTTCATTTGAGTTATTCGGATAGTAGGTTACATATTGAACCAAAAGTAAAAGAGCTACTTCAATTTGATGAGCAGGTACTAAAAAACAGTCTCGTTCCCCAGCGGAAATCGGTTGTTAAAAAACTTGCCGTAAAAGACACGGATAAAAGGCAAATATTGGTCATTGGTAGACATCGTTACTACAATCAGCTAAGCTTTCTGTTGATGGAGGCAGATATTACGCAATCAGGTAAAATAAAAAATCCAGTCAACAATATTGAACCAATGCAACTTATCTGGAAAGCTGAGAATCCATTAGAAATCAAATTCTATACAGCTATTGTTAGCTTTCAGAATAAATACAACGAAGATAGCATAGACACAGACCTCGAAGCATTAAAGCTGATTGTAAAAAATCCGTTAGAGTTGGAGGTGTATTACCATGATAGAAATGTTTCAGAAACAATTTCTGCTAAATCGTTGCTTCCTGTTGGTTTAGAAATTTTGAAAGCGGAGGTACAGCTTACCGTTTTTAAAAAGGAACCTTTCTTTGAAATAACTGGAGAACTGGTTTTTAATGATATTAGGCTTTCGTTTAAGAATGTTGTTATCAGAAATGAATATTTTGTTTATCATCATCAAGCATTCCACTTGATAGACAATCCCGACATGTTACGGATCATTAAATTCTTTAAGGAAAAAAATGAAGTTCTATTGATACATGGCACAAAATATAATGAATTTCTACAATCCATACTTGCACCATTAGAACAGCTTGTTCATATAAATTACAGTTATATACGTCCAGCAACTCCTGCACAATTGGCGGAGAAAGAATACAAGACAGAACGCATTATTTATCTGCATCAGGAAGGAAATTTTATATCTATTACGCCGATAATGAAGTATGGAGACATTGAAATTCCCGTTTATTCCCGAAAGCAGGTTTTTGATACAGACCAAAATGGAAACCAATTTAAAATTGAACGTGATAACGAAGCTGAAATACGGCTTACCTCAATGGTATTGGAACAACACGACGAATTTAAAGAACAGATTGAAGGACACGAATATTTCTATTTGCACAAAGACAAGTTCTTAGATGACAAATGGTTTCTAAATGCCTTTGAAATATGGCGTAGTGATGGTATAACCATTCTTGGGTTTAATGAAATAAAAGATAACAAACTCAATCCGCACAGAGCAAAAATAAGTATCGAAGTAAACAGTGGTATTGACTGGTTCAATGCTAAATTAAAAGTTCGGTTCGGACGAAAAAAGGCAACATTGAAGCAGGTACATCGTGCTATCCGCAATAAAAGTAAGTTTGTCAGATTGGATGATGGAACACAGGGTATTTTACCCGATGAGTGGATAGAAAAAATCTCACGATATTTTCAGGTTGGTGAAATTGATGAAGATATACTCGCCATTCCTAAAATCAATTTTTCCGAAATATCAGATTTGTTTGAAAAAGAAGTCTTGAGTGCAGAGGTACGGCATGAGATTGATAGCTATAATGAGAAATTTATTAAAGTTAGTAAAATGCCAGACATTGCCGTATCTCCCGATTTAAAAGCAGTATTAAGAGATTATCAAAGAGAGGGACTTAATTGGCTTAACTTTCTTGACGGTTTCAATTTTGGCGGGTGTCTTGCGGATGACATGGGACTTGGAAAAACGCTTCAAATCATTGCATTTATCCTTTCGCAAAGACAAAAATACGGTCATACATCTAATCTTGTTGTTGTTCCAACCTCTCTATTGTTTAACTGGCAGGAAGAAATAGCAAAGTTTGCTCCATCTATAAGAGTCTTGCTCCATTATGGAGCTGAAAGGGAAAAAAGTATAGAAAATATGCACGAATATGAGGTCATATTGACAAGTTATGGAATGTTGCTTTCTGACATTCGCTTTCTGAAAACCATGAGATTTAATTATGTTTTTTTAGACGAATCGCAAGCTATCAAAAATCCCAATTCGGAGCGCTACAAATCGGCAAGATTATTACAGTCCCGAAATAAAATTGTACTGACGGGTACTCCGATAGAAAATAACACCTTTGATTTATACGGACAACTTTCATTTGCCTGCCCTGGGTTATTGGGAAGCAAGCAACATTTTAAAGATATTTATGCCGTGCCGATTGACAAATTTGAATACAGCAAGAGGGCTTTGGAACTGCAACGGAAAATTAAACCTTTTATACTCCGAAGAACAAAAAAGCAAGTAGCCAAAGAACTTCCCGAAAAAACAGAAATGGTTATTTACTGCGATATGAATATTGAACAACGCAAGGTATATGATACCTATGAGCGTGAATTACGTGAATTTATATCAGCAACGAACGATGAAGAGATCCATAAGAACAGTATGCACGTTCTGACGGGTCTTACTAAATTGAGACAGATATGTAATTCGCCTGTATTACTAAAGGAGGGACATTCGGGAGATAATGCGGTAAAAATTGAAGTATTGACAGAACAGATTGAAAATAAATCCAAGGAACATAAAATACTGGTATTCTCTCAATTTGTCGGGATGCTTGACCTAATTAAAGCTGAACTTATTGCACGAAATATTCCTTTTGAATATTTGACAGGTCAGACAAAGGACAGAGGGGCTAAGGTTCAAAACTTCCAAACTAATGAAAATGTACGTGTCTTCCTTATCAGCCTGAAAGCAGGAGGCGTGGGTCTCAACTTAACCGAGGCAGATTATGTCTATCTCGTTGACCCATGGTGGAATCCAGCATCAGAAAACCAAGCTATTGATAGAAGTTATAGAATTGGCCAAACCAAAAATGTAGTTGCAGTACGCTTAATATGCAAGAATACAGTCGAAGAAAAGATTATGAATATGCAAAAGAAAAAAAGTAAACTGGCACAAGATTTAATCACAACGGACAATTCCTTTTTTAATAGTCTTTCTAAAAATGATTTGTTAGATATTTTATAGGTTAAAGACAAATAATAAACCGGACATAATTATATAATGTCCGATTTATCAAACTGTAATTTACCCCTACTGTATCAAATGCTGTAAATCCGGGTCGTTCTTAATCCGCTCCATTTCGCTTTCCACAATATGAACAACGTCCGCTTTGACCTGCCTGTAATTGGCTTCAATGACCTGTTTCATATTGTCGTTGCCGTTTTCATCGGCAAAGGATAATATCTGCGGTATCTTCTTATAGGCTTTGGTTTCGGCAGAAACCTTTTCGTTATCCACCACGATTTCAGCATGAAATATTTTCTGCTCGATACGCTCATCAAAATTATCTGAAACAGACCCCACGAACATTCCCTGTGTCAACGTAGATATTTTGGAAGCCGGAATAAGGCTGTCCAATTGGGTGGATATAGAAGTAGATTTGTCATTACGGTTGATAGTCATGCTTTGCCTTTTCTGCAACACTTTTCCAAAGCGTTCACTTAGATTCTTAGCTGTTTCGCCCACTACCTGACCGGAAAAAATATTACCCACGGTATTTTGGATGACCTTGCTTTCCTTATCGCCGTAATCCCTTATCAATTGTGAATAGTCTTGAAATCCTAAGCACACGGCCACCTTATTGCTACGTGCCGTTGCGATAAGGTTGTCCAAACCTCGAAAATATATCGTTGGCAACTCGTCTATGATAACGGAACTTTTTAATCGTTCTTTTTTATTGATGAGTTTTACAATCCTCGAATTGTACAATCCCAAAGCGGACGAATAGATATTTTGACGGTCGGGATTATTGCCCACGCACAAGATTTTCGGCTCTCGGGGGTTGTTGATGTCCAGTGAAAAATCATCACCCGTCATTACCCAATAAAGCTGTGGCGAAATCATCCGTGACAATGGAATTTTTGCCGATGCTATCTGCCCCTGCAACTGGTCTTGCGCTCCGCCCTGCCACGCATCCATGAAAGCTGAAAGATAGTTTTCAAGTTCGGGATATGAGGTCAGTATCGTAAATAGGTCTGCGTATTTTTTATTCAGCAATTCAATAGCATGGGGAAACGTGCAATACTTTCCGTCTTCATAGATTTTCAGAAACCAAATGATTGAAGCAAGCAATATAATTGGGCTTTCCACGAAAAAATCCCCTTGCTTCAAAATCCACGACCTGTTGAGGTTCAGCATGATGGTGTAAGAGGCTTCGTAAGCATCGGATATATCCGTCATAAAGGCAGGACTTAGCGGATTGCATCGGTGGCTACGGCGTGGGTCATCAAAATTGATAACATAAAACTTGGGCTTTACCTTATACTTATCGGAGTGTTTCAGCAAATGGTTGTAGGCAATCGTGGAAAGGTCGTCAAACTTGAAATCGTAGATATACATCGCAAAGCCCTTTTCGATGTGTTGCTTGATGTAGTTGTTTACGATGGCGTAGGATTTTCCGGAGCCGGGAGTACCAAGTACAATCGAAGCCCGAAAAGGGTTTACGATATTAACCCATCCATTGTTCCACTTGCCTTTGTAGTAAAACCTTGTGGGAAGATTGACCGAGTATTCATTTTCTATCAGTCGGGTTTCCTGTTGGAAACTCTCGTTTTCATTATTGAAAACATCGTCCATCAGATTATTGCGGAGTAGTCTGCTCATCCATACCCCTGCCATGAGCAAGGCTATATACCCCAAACTTGTTGTAAGAATGTAAAGCGATGTGGCAACCCCTGCCGACAGCTTTAGCAATGGCGTGTTCAGAAAGAACAGCACAAAGCCGATAACTAAGGCGGTGTAAATCTTAGCCCATGTTATCTTTTCATTCTTTACACCCTTAGTGCCGAGACAGCTTAACGCCAACAACAGCAATGCAAAAATCTTGGTGTAAAGCGTGTGCGAAAAAAGTCCTGCGGTACGGTTGAAATTGGTCAGTATCTTACCGATAATTTCCAGTGTCCACCCACGTTCGGCAAAGAACCCGTAACAGAACCAATAAAAGTGCATCAGTACCAAAAGAATACTTACGGCACGCATAAAAGCCATGGTTTTGGCTAATCCTCTCAAATCGTCTTCTCCTTGCATAACAAAAAAATTTAGTGATGCAGGGAATTTAGAGGCTATTTAAAAGCACTTATACAAAGGGGGGTTGGATGGCTTTTGGTGGCTTAGTTTGACAGTATTTTAAAACCACAAAGACCAAGATGTTAATCCTGGTCTTTGATGGTCAAAAAAGTTATTGTTGTCTTCCCCGTTTTCGGTGTTTCTTCTTTTTCTTCATGCGGTTGGCAAACGCCTGTTCCTCGTAGTCTTCGCCCTGTGTCTCCGGCAGTAGCCCACCAAATCCGTCTATCCATAAATCATCGGTCGGCTGTTCTTTATTAAGGAAGTTAAAAAATGAATGGGCTTCTTCTCTCTCTACGGCGGTGCTGTTGCCTGCGGTTGGCGACTGGTTTTGTGCGGTTGCTTTTTCAGCTTCTTGGCATTGCCCGACCGCCTGCCCGTTCCACCAGTCATTAAAGACATTAGCCGATAGGTTTTTGCCCAAAGCTGAACCGTTCCAAACGGTACGGCTTTCGTGGTCGATAAAGGTCATACCATATATACGCCCCTCATCGTTGCGCCGTACCACGGCATTGATGCCCTGCTCCAACAGTTGCTTTTTAAAATCGACTTCATTAGTGGCGGTGTGCATCGCTACTTCAATGGTGCTTTTCAGTACGGCTCTTGTGGGGTCGGCTTTCATTTTCTCCTTAGCCTGTGCGAATTGGTTTTGCAGTTCGTCCAGTCCTGCCTGTTTGCCGAAAAGGGATGCTTTAAAAGGATTGCTCGCTTTTTCTCCCTGTTCGTTCAGTGCAAAATAGACAAGCCCGTTTTTAGGCTGTCCGTGCAATTCCCCTTTGACTTCCTCGGCGGTAATATTGAAAAGCGAAAGCAAGGCGTTGTACGCTCCAAGGCTTGCGTAACCGTAATACTTCGGCAGGTGTCGCACCACCGATGCGATTTGGCTCTTAACGTCTCCGGCTCTGTAATCCACCGGACGGAATACCTGCTCATTTCCGGTGCGCTGTTTTTCCGTTGCAGGTATAAGATTGTACGTTTGTTCCAAATCCCGACAGATTGCCATCGAACGTGGATGGTCGTAACTGTCCGGTAGCTTCTTTCCGTCCAAACCCACACAGACCGTTACGATGTGGATATGGGTGCGTTCAATATCGGTATGCTTAAAAACGATATAAGGTTGGTTGCCATACCCCATGCGCTCCATATATTCCTGCGCCATTTTTACGAACTGCCCATCGCTGACCCTATCCGCAGGATCAGGGTTCAGCGATATGTGGCGCACTGGCTTTTCAGTTTTGATATTTGCGGATAGATACGGCTCAAAACACTGGTGCAGGTAACTGGTCGAATAGGTATTATCCAACGTTTCGGGTATTCTGTTCAATAACAGAACCTGCCCGTTTTCACTATCAATCTTCTTTTGGTTATAGGAAATTGCACCGTACAAATTCTCACCCTTGCCAATCTTTGCTATCATATTACTTGTGCTTTTGTAGGTGTTCTTTTTCAAATTCCTGTGTTAGCTCAATCACTTTCCGGCATAAGTCCGCCATTTCTGCTGTCTGCTTTTCCAGTTTAAAGAGGTAAGCCGATGCCTTTTTCTCCGAGAAATTGCGGTAAAGTATCTTCACGATTTGGTTGTAATTCACGCCAACCGCTCTGAACTGGCTGTAAAAATTGGTCAACCTCGTATGAAAATCGACTGCATCCATGTCAATTTTTACGGTCTTGACTGGCTTCTGAAAGATGCAGGCTGTAATAAAATGTGCCATTACTTTCATTCCCGATTGCTCAAACAATGTAAGGAATTTGGCATTTTCTTCGTCCGTAAGACGAAATACATAACGGTGGATGCTTGGGTCTGCTTTAGGCTTGCGCCCACCTTTGTTCTGTTCCTTTTTCTCTTTTCCATTCATTATAAAATCCATTTTAATATCCAACAAAACCCCGACTTCGGAGGGTGTTTCAAAGCTCCCTGCAAGGGCAAGTGGTTTTGAGGCACGAAACGGGTTTCGAGTGCCTCAAAACATAACTTGCTCTGTTCGGGTTAACAGAAAATCCGCCCTACGGGTCGGATTGGATAAAGCGGAAAAAAACGGCTTTTTCGCCGTTCCGCCCACAACTTCCATACTCCAATGATTTATCCATCCACCTTTTGCATTTAAGTCCTTACAAAGTAAGGGTAGCTTTTCGGAAGCATTGCCCTATCGCTCCCGACCAAACATTGCCAACAAATGCCCCAAACTACCGCATTAAAAGAGTGCATCGGAATAACCTGCTTCTTTGCGCTATCAGTCACGCAAGCCTGTTTGCAGGCATCCGCTCCCGATGGCAGTTGTGAAAGACGGAGCGCAGGAATGCCGGAACACTTGACGGCGTTCCGCTCGGCAGACACGAATGCCGGACGGCATGAAAACTATCCGGTAGCCATTCCAACAGGCAGGACGACAGGAAAGCTATCGGTCTTGCCTGTGCGATAGCCGGAATGACGGCACGGCTGATTGAACGAATGAAAGCAAGCCTGACAGGCAGAATTGTATCAAGACTGCCGTACGGTGTGCAGGGATGACAGCCCTGTTCCATGCAGGACGGCAGGCAGTACACGGAAAATAGAAACTTAAAAATAGAATAGAAATGGAAGCAACAAACAGGACAAAATTCATTGCTTTTTCAAGCCAAAAAGGGGGCGTTGGAAAAAGTACGTTTACAACGGTTACGGCAAGCATACTCCATTACCAAATGGGTTATAATGTAGCCGTCTTTGACTGTGACTATCCACAGCACAGCATCTGCCAAATGAGGGAACGGGATTTGAAAGCGGTCATGCAAAACGAGGTGCTGAAAAAACTGGCGCATCGCCAATTCTCCACCATCAATAAGAAAGCTTATCCGGTACTGCAAAGTAAAGCGGACAATGCCATAACGGATGCGGAAGCATTCATACAGGCTTCGACTGTTCCCGTGGATGTGGTTTTCTTTGATTTGACCGGAACGGTGAACACTACGGGCTTGCTCAACACACTGGCAGGAATGCACCACATCTTTTCGCCCATCACGGCAGACCGTGTGGTCATGGAAAGCACATTGAGCTTTACCGATGTGCTGACCAATGTCCTTATGAAACATGGGCAGACCTCCATCGAAACCATACGGCTGTTTTGGAACATGGTCGATGGCAGGGAAAAATCCCAACTGTACGAAATCTACGGCAACGTCATTAAGGAAGTGGCACTGCAAGCAATGGAAACACGTATTGCGGATAGCAAACGCTTCCGCAAGGAAGGCGAGGCAATGGCAAAGACCGTCTTCCGCTCCACACTATTGCCCCCCGACAAAAGATTGATGAAAGCCTCCGGCTTGGACTTGTTCATCAGTGAATTTCTAAGAACCGTCAAACTGTAACCGCTATGGAGAATGAAAACAAGAAAAAGCCGAATGCTCCGATTGACGAGGCATATCTCATGTCCATCATGGCGGGCGAAACAAAGAAGCCCCAACAGGCGGTAGCACCGCAAGAGCCGACAAAGGAAACGCCAACGGAAAAGCCCGTAGCCAAAGAACGTACCCGACAAAAAAGGGCTTTCGATGCGGGCTATGGCGAGCGGTTTCTCAACAGCCATACCATGACACGCCGAGGCGATAAGAGCATCTACATCCGGCAGGAATATCACGAACGGCTTTCCCGTATCGTGCAGGTTATCGGCGAGGATAAAATACCTCTGTACGCCTATTTGGACAATATTCTCGAACATCATTTTGAACAGTTCGAGAAAGCCATCACCGATGATTTCAACAATAAGTTTAAACCCATTTTTTAAAGTATTCGATTATGAACAAGACACAGCAAAAACAACCGGAAAAGGTATTGCGCAAAGCGCATTACAAATCGGCATTTTTAAGACCGACAGGGGTCGTGGCAAGGTGCGGAAAATCGGTCTATATAAGCCCCGATTTCCATAAGAAATTATCCCGTATCGTCTTTCTGCTCGGAGAGGGAGAAATTACGCTTACCGATTACCTGCACAACGTACTGAAACACCACTTTGAGGAGTTCGGAGACGAAATAAAGATTATCTATGCCGACAAGCAAAAGCCAATCTTATAGCTATGGAAACATTGATTGTAATATGCCTTATCATCGTCATCATCCTTTTGCTGAAAGATAAGGTGGTCATCCATAAGAACGTCCGCAGGGAAATAAAGCCGGAAAAGAAAAGTTCAGACCTGCCGGATATTATGGGGCTTCCCAAGCCTGTGGAACGCCACACCTTGCCACCGAATGCCACAAAGAGACAATCGGGCGAACGTGACGGGATAGCTGATAATTTTGGAACAGAAACCTACGGGATAGGTTTCGGATTGGAAAATCCGCAGATTGAGGGAGAGCCGGATGAAGTTTTCGGGAGTATGTCCGATTTTGAAAATGAGGAAGACGAATGGGATGAATACGGGTTTGAGGACAGCGACAATGAGTTTGCCACAGGGGTTACCTTTGATGAATTGACAACCGTGGGGGCATGGTTGGAGCAAGATACACTTGAACCTGCCCAGCAACAGAAAGCGGTGGATATAGTTCAGCGATTACAGGGAACGGAATTGTTAAGTCTGCTCGAAAACTCAATGGATGGGGCTTCACGGAAGATTGCAGAGTTGTTGGATAAGAGCCTCTCCGCCGGAACGGATTTCAGTTCTCCCGATTTGCGGAAAAGTGATTTAGAGGATTTCGACATCGGGGAGTTTGTGTAAGCAAACTCCCCGATGTCATATTTTTTTTATAATTTCCAGTTTAAAACGCTGTCCAAAGGATGCTGTTGTTGGCTATTTGAAAAGATTCGACTTTCATCAATTAATGATTTCTCAATTCTATCGGTGATTTTTGAAATATACTCATTTAAACTTTTAGTGCCTCGTATTAAATAACCAACCTGTAAGTAGTCTGGAAGAGTCTTTTCTGCTATGTCTTTCAACGTCAGAACAGACAGTTTAATTCTATCATTTAGATTTTTCAATTTTTCTTGGTCTAAAATTGAAGCATGACCATATCCAACTTCAAACGGAACCCACAAAGATTTATATGTTTGGTCAGAAACGACCACCATCATATGGGTACTCTTTTTTATACCATCTTTGATACTCTCTGTAATTTTTATTGGGTCTCCAATTGACGAAGCATGTTGCAATTTATCATCTTCTTCATCCAAATAATAGTCAATCCCAGCATTTTTGAAATATTTTGCGATTTCTTTACAAGCGTTTTTGTCTTCTCTTTTATGACTTAAAAATACGCAAGGTCTTTTGAAAAGCTGATTATCCTTGACAGATTCGAGTGCCCAAGTAAGATTTTCGTATGTATTCGCTTTATTAAATCCTTTTTTTACCATTATTATAATCGCTTTTGTGCTAACCACATTGTATGTTCCCGTGACATTGCATTTTCTGAATCCAATACAAACTTTGAAAAGACATCTTCTTCAGTGATAAATTTCGCTTCATTTTTTATCAGATTTAATTCTGACATCGCTGTATTATAAGCCTCCTTATTCTCCTGATATTTTTTTAGCTGTAACCAACTGAAAAAGCTTGCAGAAAGGGTCGTAAAAACACCTACTAAATTGAAATCTGAATTTGGATGCAAAATGAGATATACTATAGAAACTATGGCTAAAAATTGCATGATGATAACACCCCAAAACCATCTTTCGTATTTAGTTTTATTCTTGTCTGCTTTAGATGTGTACCAGTCGATTTGATTATCAATGCGGTTTCTTAAATAAAAATCCTTTCGTCCTTGAAGGTCTAAGTCACGTACTTCATTCATTTTAGGCGTGATAGTTTCCTTTCTAATATCAGAAGCTTTCAAAAATGCATGAATGTCTTTAAATTCTTCACGTATTTCCTTAATTCTGTCAATAAATCTTTTCTCAACGTCTTCCTTACTTAAGCTGTTCTCGAAATACTCTGACTTCATCATAAATCTCCATGTCAAAGTTTTTGCAGACTCTGCCAATGCTCGCCCTCTATACCAAACGTCTTCATATTTTTTTGATTTGATTACCAAAGAAAGAACGAATGCAACAGATAAAATTAGACCAGAAACAATGTAAATAACCCGTTTAGTATCCTCGCTATTATAATTGTAAATTGCGAGTACAGAGCTTATACACATTAATATCAAATCCCACCGGACATACCGGACATAATTTTTTTGCGCTAATAAAGAAGCATTGTCACCTGCAATGAAATAATTGGGGAAATCTGAGTTATTTATCATGGTCTTACTTTTGTATAATTTGAAATTGGATGACTTCTCTTGTCAAATGCTTTACCAATATAAAATTCTGGATTCGAACAGAAATCATCCCATTTAACAAGAACACAATATCTATCGTCTTCAGTCCACGCACATTTATAATTTGGAATGTAATAGTTATAAGAAAATTCAGAAATTACTGTATCGAGATTAATATTCACAATGTTATGGTTATTTCCACATTTTGTACAAAAGGTTCTACCGCCGTACACGCTATCGTACATGCTTGGCAAGACAACGCCTAAAATTCCATTCTTTGTATTACCAATCCCATTGTATAAAGATGCTTGCAATTCCCTTTTGAGGAAATTTTGATTTTCGTAAAATAAATTCTCGGCAGATTTCTCACCTATCAAAAATATCGTTACCGTTGAGTCGGAAAGATAGTCTTCACGAATCTTTCTCATTATATAATCTTCATTATCAGATTCTATAGGTTCATGAAGTGATTTATCAATCATATCTACATCAAGATAATCATGAATATATCTTTTGTAAGCAATGTCCTCTGTTTTAAAAGAAATAAAGCATTTATGAGCCATAAGTAAATTATTTAGCGTGTGTTCTAATGGCTTCAACTATGCTTTCAGTATTCCACCTGACATCAATCACCGACCTTGAATAAACCACTTGCGATATTCTCTCTTGTCCTCTTGGTATAACGCCTATGATTGAAATACCAAGCGATTTTGCAGTATCTAATTCCCAAGGCATCCAATCGCTATGTGAGGCATATATACCAGCCAAAGCCAATACAATATTTGATGACTGAATTTTGGCTCTCAATCTGGCTTTGATATATGGAGCATTAGTAGAGTTTATTGGTACATCTTTCGATGCTTCTGTAAATTCAACATTGAAGTACCCCCTTGAATTCAGAAGTTTTCGTAGGTCTTCCAAATCACTGGAATGCGCCCATGAATGACTGATGAAAATTTTGTAGTTGTTTGCCATGCAATTAGTTTTAGGTTTTTAAACTTATAATATCTCTACTATACCTCTTGAAAAAATCTCCAACTTAAAAGGTATTAGTACTATACAATTGTATATCAAAAAGATATCCAATACATTATTGCTGTCATTCTGTCAGTATATTTTCAGTTAATGCTGTCTTTACATCACCTGTAATCGCCATCTACTGCCAATTCATTCCGCTCATTTCCAGTTTCCCATAACGCTTCGATTTCCATAAGACTTTTGTTGCGAAAGCCCACACGAGGTGGGCAAGTAGTAACAATTTAATTCAGTTAAATCATGGAAAAACAAAGCAAAAAGGTGTTGCTGACAGGCGTTGCGTTCCTGTCTGCATTTGGTGTGTTCGCACAGGGCAACGGCTCGGCAGGCATCCAAGAAGCTACGCAGATGGTAACGAGTTACTTCGACCCTGCAACGCAGTTGATTTATGCGATTGGGGCTGTGGTCGGGTTAATCGGTGGCGTAAAGGTGTACAACAAATTTAGTAGCGGAGACCCCGATACAAGCAAGACGGCGGCGTCGTGGTTTGGGGCTTGTATCTTCTTAATCGTAGCGGCGACCATTCTCCGCTCATTCTTCCTTTAAGATGGCGTATTATGAGCAATTACAATATCAATAAAGGTATCGGCAGGACGGTCGAGTTCAAAGGACTAAAAGCGCAATACCTGTTCATTTTCGCAGGTGGTCTGCTCGGCGTGCTTATTCTCGTCATGGTCATGTACATGGCAGGCGTAAACTCCTACGTGTGCCTGTTTATCGGGGCAGGCGGAGCATCGATTATCGTTTGGCAAACATTCGCATTGAACGGTAAATACGGCGAATACGGATTGATGAAAGTCGGGGCAAAGAAAAGGCATCCGAAATACATCATCTGTCGCAGAGCCGTACACCGCTATTTAAAATTCACTTCTAAATCCAGTCATTTATGAGAAATACAGGAAAAGCCACAACGTTGGAGAGCAAGTTTCCATTACTGGCGGTGGAACACAACTGCATCATATCAAAGGATGCGGACATCACGGCTTGCTATCGGGTACACCTGCCGGAACTATTCACGGTGGCATCGGCAGAGTACGATGCCATCCATTCGGCTTGGCATAAGGCTATCAAGACATTGCCGGATTACACCATTGTCCACAAACAGGACTGGTACATCAAGGAAAGTTATGAGCCGGATATGGCACAGGACGGGTTGAGTTTCCTTGCCAAATCCTATCAACAGCATTTCAACGAACGTCCTTTTTTAAACCATTACTGTTACCTGTTCCTAACCAAGACGACAAAGGAAAGGATGCGGATGCAGAGCAACTTTAGTTCGCTTTGCAAAGGTGTCCTTATCCCGAAAGAAATTAGGGATAAAGAAACCGTCCGCAGGTTTATGGAAGCGGTCGCACAGTTTGAGCGCATTATCAATGACAGCGGTTTTGTGAAACTGGAACGCTTGACCGAGGATGACATCATCGGAACAGGCGACAGACAGGGATTACTCGAACAGTACCTTACCCTGTCAAGGGAAACCGGAACGCCTATGCAAGATATAGCTTTGGGCAGTGAGGATGTGCGTATCGGAAACAAAAGGCTGTGCCTGCACACCCTGTCCGACACGGACGATTTGCCCAACACGGTATCGTCCAATACACGGTATGAAAAGCTGTCCACAGACAGGAGCGATTGCCTGTTGTCCTTTGCCTCTCCGGTCGGCTTGCTCCTTAGCTGTAACCATATCTATAACCAGTACCTGTTTTTGGATAACAGCGATGAGAACCTGCGCAAGTTTGAAAAGTCAGCCCGTAACATGCACTCATTGGCAAGGTACAGCCGAGCCAATCAGATTAACAAAGAATGGATTGAAAGGTATCTGAACGAAGCGCACAGCTTCGGGCTTTCCTCCATCCGTGCGCATTTCAACGTGATGGCGTGGTCGGACGACCCGAACGAACTCAAACAGCTAAAAAACGACACGGGCAGTGCGCTCGCTTTGATGGAATGCAAGCCGAGGCATAATACAGTGGATGTTGCGACACTGTATTGGGCAGGCATGGCAGGAAATGCAGGTGACTTTCCGGCAGAGGAAAGTTTTTATACGTTTATCGAACCTGCGCTGTGTTTCTTCACCGAGGAAACCAACTACCAAAATTCGCCATCACCTTTCGGTATCAAGATGGCAGACCGATTGACAGGAAAGCCTATCCATTTGGATATATCAGATTTGCCTATGAAGCGTGGCATTATCACAAATCGAAACCGCTTCGTGTTAGGCCCATCTGGGGGTTGGCGGGCTATTCTTAATTGAGTAGCCCGCCAACCCTCCAAACTGGAAGTGGAAAATCATTCTTCACCAATCACATGGTGAGGCAGTATTATGAGCAAGGCTCTCATGTACTATTGGTCGATACGGGCAACTCCTATCAAGGGTTGTGCGAACTGATTAAGGGAAAGACAAAAGGCAAAGACGGTGTGTATTTTACCTACACCGAAGACAACCCGATAGCATTCAATCCATTTTATACGGATGACGGCGTAATCGACATCGAGAAAAGGGAAAGTATCAAGACTTTGATACTGACTTTATGGAAGCGTGACGATGAACCGCCGACCCGTTCAGAGGAAGTTGCATTGTCCAATGCCGTGAGCGGTTATATCGACCGTATCAAGCAAAGCGATGAATATCCCTCTTTCAACGGATTTTACGAGTACGTAAAGGGTGACTATAAAAAGGTACTGGAAGACAAACAGGTAAGGGAAAAAGACTTTGACCTCGCAAATTTTCTGAACGTGCTTGAACCCTATTACAAGGGCGGAGAGTACGACTATCTGTTGAACTCCGACAAGCAACTTGACCTGCTTTCCAAACGCTTTATCGTGTTTGAAATTGATGCGATTAAAGACCACAAAATCCTCTTTCCCATAGTGACCATCATCATTATGGAAGTATTCATCAATAAGATGCGCAGGCTCAAAGGTGTGCGCAAAATGATACTGATTGAGGAAGCGTGGAAAGCCATCGCCAAAGAGGGAATGGCGGAGTATATCAAGTACCTGTTTAAGACCGTCCGCAAATTTTTTGGTGAGGCTATCGTGGTCACGCAGGAAGTGGACGACATCATCCAGTCACCCGTGGTCAAGGAAAGTATCATCAACAATTCCGACTGTAAAATCCTGCTTGACCAACGCAAGTACATGAACAAATTCGATGCGATACAGGAAATGTTGGGGCTTACAGAAAAGGAAAAATCCCAAATCCTTTCCATCAATCAGAACAATGACCCGTCAAGGCTTTACAAAGAGGTGTGGATTGGGCTTGGCGGTACGCACTCCGCCGTGTATGCCACAGAGGTTTCGCTCGAAGAATACCTCGCATACACCACAGAGGAAACCGAAAAAATGGAAGTCATGCAAATGGCATCCGAACTGGACGGCAATGTGGAACTGGCGATAAAGCGCATTGCCCAACGGAGACGTGAGAACGCAAATAATTATTAATCATTTAAAAAAATCAGAACAATGAAAAAAACAATGTTACTGGTGTGTACGGCATTTATGCTTGCCGTTGCACCGTCCGCAAAAGCACAATGGGTCGTTGTAGACCCCTCAAATTTGGCATCGGGTATTATCAACTCCGCCAATGAAATCGTGCAGACCTCATCCACCGTGTCCAACGTGGTTAAGAATTTCAACGAGGTCAAAAAAGTGTATGAACAGGGCAAGGAATATTACGACAAACTGCAAGCCGTAAACAACCTTGTCAAAGATGCCCGTAAAGTTCAGCAAACGGTGTTGCTCGTGGGCGATGTGTCCGAAATGTACGTGAACAATTTCGGCAAGATGTTGAACGACCCGAATTTCAGTCCGCAGGAACTCACGGCAATCGCCAACGGTTATTCTGCTCTGCTCAACGAAAGCACCGAGTTGCTGAAAGAACTGAAACAGATTGTCACTTCTTCCTCGCTTTCGCTGAACGACAAAGAGCGTATGGACATCATCGACAGGGTTTACAAAGAGGTCAAGGACTACCATAGCCTTGTCCGCTATTTCACCAACAAGAATATCTCCGTAAGCATTTTGAGGGCTAAGAAACAGAACAATACCAAAAGGGTGCTTGAACTGTACGGAACTGCTGAACAAAAATACTGGTAAGCTATGGAATGGAACAATCTTCACGAACTCCTGCGCTCGCTTTACGATGAGATGCTCCCACTGTCCGCCGATATGGCGACAGTGGCTAAGGGCATCGCCGGATTGGGCGCACTGTTCTACATAGCACTGAAAGTGTGGCAGGCATTGAGCCGTGCAGAACCGATAGACGTGTTTCCGCTCCTGCGACCTTTCGCCATCGGGCTTTGCATTATGTTCTTCCCGACCATCGTATTGGGAACTATCAATGCGGTGCTAAGTCCGGTAGTAAAAGGCACAAATGCCATGCTCGAAAACCAAGTGCTTGACCTCAACAAGTTGCAGGAACAAAAAGACCTGTTGGAAAGAGAGGCGATGCTCCGCAATCCCGAAACCGCTTACCTCGTAAGCGATGAGGAATTTGATAAGAAACTGGAAGAATTGGGATGGTCACCGTCCGATTTGGTTGCCATATCCGGTATGTACATGGAACGTGGAATGTATGATTTAAAGAAAAGCATCCGTGACTGGTTTCGGGAGCTACTGGAAGTCCTTTTCCAAGCATCCGCTTTGGTCATAGACACCATACGGACATTCTTTCTTATCGTGCTGTCCATTCTCGGGCCGATAGCCTTTGCGATAAGTGTATGGGATGGTTTTCAGTCCACACTTACGCAATGGCTGACCCGATATATCAGCGTGTACCTGTGGTTGCCCATTGCCGATATGTTCAGCTCCATGCTCGCCAAGATACAATCCCTTATCATCGAACGGGATATTGATATGCTTGCCGACCCGACCTACATCCCCGACACATCCAACACCGTGTATATCATCTTCATGCTGATTGGCATAGTGGGTTACTTCACCGTTCCAACGGTGGCAGGTTGGGTAATACAGGCAGGTGGTGCAGGAAACTTCATGCGCAACGTAAACTCTACGGCATCTAAGACCGGAAACATCGCCGGAGCAGGAACGGGGGCTGTTGCAGGAAATATCGGTGGCAGGTTAATGAACAAATAAAAATCAGAAAGCAATGGAATTTAAGACACTAAGAAATATAGAAAACAGCTTTAGGCAAATACGGCTGTACGCCATTGTATTTGCCGTACTCTGCATCGCTGTTGTAGGATATGCCGTTTGGCAATCCTACAACTTTGCAGAGTTGCAACGACAAAAGGTCTATGTACTGGACAACGGCAAGTCCTTGATGTTGGCATTGTCACAGGATGCAAGCATCAACAGACCTGTTGAGGCAAGGGAACACGTAAGGCGTTTCCATGAACTGTTCTTTACGCTCGCACCGGATAAGAACGCTATTGAAAGCAACATGAAAAGGGCTTTTAATCTTGCCGACAAATCGGCTTTCGATTACTACAAAGACCTTTCGGAAAAGGGCTATTATAATCGCATCATTTCGGGCAACGTGCAACAGCGTGTCGAAGTGGACAGCGTGGTGTGCAACTTCGATACCTATCCCTATGCCGTTAGGACGTATGCCAAACAGTTTATCATCCGGTCAAGCAACGTTACAAGGCGAAACCTTGTGACCTCCTGTTATCTCGTGAACTCCGTCCGCTCGGACAACAACCCACAGGGCTTCAATATCGAAAAGTTTGCCGTGTTGGAAAACAGGGATATAGAAGTCATCGACCGTTAAAGCCAAGATTATGGAAGCAATATCAGATTTGAACACGTTCGCCAAAATCCTTACCGCAAAGGGGTATGACGGCTATTTCCATACGCAGGGTGCGTATGCCGGAAAACTGAAAGCAAGCATCAGAGAATATCTCGCCAACTGCCCCAAAGGTGTAGCTAAAAAGGAGTTGTTGCTATCCTGCTTTCTGCAATGGGCAGGCGAAGCCCTGCCCAGGATAGAATGCCTTATGTGGGTGAAGTACCTAAACGGTAAATTCTTCTTGGGCAGAATGGAGATTGCAAAAAAAGACCGTTACGGGCAGGTGCTGAAACAATCGGAACTGACTGACCTGTCGGTCGTCGCCGCTCCCAAAGCAAAAGAGGGAATCGCTATGGTCAGTGATGCAGTGGAACGGAATAACAATTAAAGCATGAAAAATCTAAGAACAGCAATCAGTAATTGGTTTGACAAGCTCGATGGACAGTGGCGAGCGTTGCCTGTTAAAAAACAGCATCGCTATACGCTACTGCTCTTTGCAGGCTATGCACTGCTGTCCGTCATCGTACTGTTGAAAGTGTGCTACGATGTAGCGCATTCCGATAATACCATGACCATTGAGCATATCGAAAACCCCATTAGGCAAAACAATTCCTCGGTTTCACCGCAGGACAGTATTAAAACAATCTTAAAAGATAAAAATCATGAAAGACAGTAAAAACAAAAAGGTAAGTTTTTTGGTCGAAGATGACGACCCGAAAAACGGAATGGATGCGACCCAAGACGGGGCGCAGAACAAAGCCGACAAGTTAAAGAAGCCTATCATTTTTGCCCTCATGGGCGTGGTGTTCCTCGGCTGTATGTACCTAATCTTCAAACCGTCCTCCGATAAGAAAGCGGTTGAGGATATTGGTCTGAACGATGCCGTACCACAGGCGACCGATGCAGGGCTTCAATCCGATAAGCAAAAGGCTTATGAACAGGAAATGCTCGAACAGAAAATGCAGGAAAAGCGCAATGCGCTCCTGTCACTGTCCGACTATTGGAGCGAGGACAGTACCGCCGATCCGGAAGCGGAGCTACCGGATGAGGGCTACGAAGACGGCTACGCTTACGGCGGTGGTACACGCAGGAACAGCAACCCTGCTTTGAACAGTTACCGCAATGCACAAAGTACGCTGACCTCGTTCTACGACAATAGCGATTACGAAACGCAGGAACTCCGCAGGCAGGTTGAGGAACTGAAAGAACAACTGGCAGAAAAGGACGTACCCCCTGTAACGACCGTGGATGACCAGTTGGCTTTGATGGAAAAGTCATACGAAATGGCTTCCCGTTACCTGCCCTCAATTCCAACACAGACAGGTAATGCGGACACAACAGCTTCGGCAAAGAGTACCTCGCAAAAGGAACATTTTGTGGCATTCACTCCTGTAAGGAAAAATATGGTTTCCGCATTGTACCGTGAACCGACCGACAGTGCTTTTTTGGCAAACTGGAACGAAACCCGAAACCGTGGCTTTTACACGGCAGGCGTTTCCCAGCAGGTCATACAGCCGAAAAACAGCATCAAGGCGGTAGTACAGGAAACACAGGTCGTGACAGGCGAAAGCGGTGTACGGTTGCGTTTGTTGGAAACGGCGCAAACTCCCGTCCGCTCCATTCCGGCAGGAACGGTACTGACGGCTAACGCCAAATTTCAAAGTGGCAGGTTGCAGTTAAAGGTAACATCCATCGAATTTGAGGGCAACATTATTCCGGTCGATATAACCGTGTATGATGTGGACGGACAGCAAGGGCTATTTGTGCCGTATTCCCCCGAAATGAATGCCCTGTCAGAGATTGCCTCCAACATGAGCCAAACGGGGGGAACAAGTATCATGATGACACGCTCGGCAGGGCAACAGATGGCAGGCGACCTTTCCCGTGGCGTGGTGCAAGGGGTATCGGGGTACTTCTCCAAGAAAGTGAGGACACCGAAAGTAACGGTCAAAGCCGGTCATCAGCTATTCCTCGTTTCAAAAAATTAATGTTTAACTAAAATCAAAAAGAAAATGAAAGCAATATTTAAAAGCCTCATGGCAATGGTCTGTTTGACCCTCTTTACCACAGGAGCGAATGCACAGCAAGTTGCATCCAGTACAACAAAATTGAGCATGGGCAAGGTTGAGCCTTACGAAATGCAGGTGACGTACAGCAAGACCTCGCACCTCATATTCCCGTCCGCAATCCGCTACGTGGATTTGGGCAGTGAGTACCTTATCGCAGGCAAAGCCGAGGATGCGGAAAACGTACTGCGCATTAAGGCAAGCGTAAGGGATTTTGACGAGGAAACCAATTTTTCGGTCATCACGGACGATGGTCGGTTTTACAATTTCAACGTCTTTTACAGCCCTTATCCTGCAACGCTGAATTATGATTTGCTGACCATGCAAAAGACATCGGACAGGGAAAACGGCAACGATGTTCTGTTTGAGGAATTGGGAGGCAATTCGCCGTCACTGGCAGGCTTGCTCATGGAAACGATTTACAAAAAGAACAAAAGGATTGTAAAGCATATCGGGGCAAAAAGCTACGGCATACAATTCCTGCTAAAAGGTATCTACGTCCATAACGGAAAATTCTATTTCCATACGGAACTGCGCAACAAAAGCAATGTTCCGTTCAACATTGACTTTGTGAATTTCAAGGTGGTGGACAAGAAAGTCGCCAAGCGTACCGTGGTGCAGGAAAAGGCAATGAACCCGTTGCGGATGTACAAAACGCTCGGTGAAATTACGGGCAACACCACCGACCAAAACGTGTTCCTGCTTGACCAGTTTACCATCACGGATGACAAGGTACTTGTGATAGAAGTCTTTGAAAAGAACGGTGGCAGACAACAGGTATTGCAGGTGGAAAATTCCGACCTCGTACACGCCAAGCTGATAAGCGATATGCACCTAAAGATTAATTAACCAAAAAGGACCGAACAATGATAAGATACATTTTTGCCGTGGTGCTTGCCATGCTAAGCATGACGGCAGTACAGGCACAGCGTATGCTCCCCAAACAAAAGGGATTGGAAATAAACATCGGTATGTTGTCCAAAGAAATAAGCGACAATTACTATCTGAATTTGACACTGACCGTGAACGGAAAGAACGGCAATTACTGGATATGGGGTGCGGAGTACACCCATCAATTTTCCGGTTACAGGGATGTACAGATACCGCTCGAAACCTATACAGGCGAGGTGGGTTACAGTCTTCAGCTATTGGGGGATGCAAGAAAGACCGTTACGCTGAATGCAGGGCTAACAGCCGTGGCAGGTTACGAAACCATCAACCGGAGCGAAGCCATGCTATCGGATGGCTCGACCATCCTCGACAAGGACAATTTCGTCTATGGTACGGGCGGACGGCTCACGCTCGAAACGTACCTGTCCGACCGTTTTGTCCTGCTCCTGCAAGGGCGGACAAAAGTATTATGGGGTACGGATTTGAAACAGTTCCGTCCATCGGCAGGGATTGGACTAAGGTTTAACTTTTAAAATTGATTTACGATGAAAATATTAATCAGAAAGTACGGGCTACATTTGCAGGCAATGTTCATGCTCTTGGCGATGTTGGTCTGCGCCGTGGTGCTGACCTCGTGTGAAAAAGACGACCTCGACATCAGGCAGAATTACCCGTTTGAGGTACAGGTAATGCCTGTTCCAAAGGATGTGTCAAATGGTCAAACCGTAGAAATAAGGGTAACGATACAGCGAAGCGGAAATTTCAGTGATGCAAGTTACTACATCCGCTATTTCCAGTTTGACGGACAGGGAGCATTGCGCTATTATAGCGAACCGCCGTATATGCCCAATGACGTGTATCTCTTGCCACAGACACAATTTAGGCTGTATTACACCTCGCAATCCACCGTATCACAGGCGTTTGATATTTGGATTTCAGACAACTTCGGGAACGAAAAGCAAATAAGTTTCCAGTTTAACAGCCGTGATTAAAGACAGAAAAAACCTGCCACGTTGGGCAGGTTTTTTTCATTTTTAAGCCTGCTATTCGGTGCTTTTTCGTAAATTCAAAGTGTCGAATTTTAATAGCTATCGTTATGGGTGCATCACTGGTTTTAGGCATAATAGCATTGGTTTCGGGATTCGGTCTCCGTTACTGGATTAACCGCAGGAAGTTTTACAGACGTAGCCCCACCGGAGCAGAGGGTTTTTCATCTTATGAGAAATCCGTTATTATCAAAACTTCTGAACGTTTGGGCAAATGGATAGCCTATGCTTTGATTATATTCGGTGTACTGTTCTTATGGAGTTATTCGAGACAGAAAAAGGCAAAAGAAAAAGCATCCCAAGGTATGGAAATGCCTAAACCGTGAAGCATCAACATTCTTATAAATTCCTAATAAGTGGGTAAGCTTAATAATAAATACTTATAAATTGAAAAATAAAATTCAAACTATTGTCTACGATTTCTTCGTGAATTCTTCGGACTTCAACGGAATTCCCCTACGGAATATTTCTCAAAATCTTAATATAGAATATGAAGCTTCAATAGACTTAATAAAAGAGCTCGTTATTGAAGATATAATTTCCATTCAGTCAAGCACCAATCCTCATATTATAGGTTTTCAGCATTATCCAATCGACAGTCAAATACGTATTTTAGAAGAAGCAAAAAAAACTAAAGAAGTTATTCATTCATTTGGTGATTTCAAAATTTCATCAGAAGATACGGAATTCCCAATTTGCCTCTATCCAAGTAAAATCTTCCTTAGCAAGAATAGAACTTTAGCTGAATTTGGCAATGCCTGTTATACGCAACAGCTTGCACTCGGTGAACCTCATTTAAAACCAATTTTTTTTGAAATAGAAGTGTTGGATAGGTATTCTAATGACCCTCGGTTTGATTTCAAGTTTGAAGATTATTCTGGACGTATTTCTTGCAAATATGATGAAAATGAAAAGCCAATTGTAAGGGATGAGGACGACATCTTTCTAAAAACATTTGGATTAGGTTTCGATGAAAATGGAAACAGGTTGGCAGTAGTTTACTTAAGATACCTAAAGGATTTAACCGCCGAGCATCAAATCTATTGGAAAAGCAGAGAGAAATCAGGTAACTGTAAAATGCTTGAAGAATATCATCAGAATACAATTCAAGGCAATTGGTCATCTTCTTATTCTATTTTTTCTGGCTTCATTGGAGAACAAAAATGTATAAACGACTTAACTGAATTGATTTTTTCCAAGGCTCTATTTAGAAAAACATTTGAAGAAGAGAATAGACCAAAGGAATTCACTTTTTTCTTTACACCAACTTTGAAAAACTATAATGATTTCATATTGCTACTTGATAAAATGATTTCAGAAAACATCAATAAAGATTTTTTCGAGGGAAAGGCTGAACTATTTGAATACAAAGAATTAGGAAATGGTTTGGTAGAAAAGCAGTCTAAAGGTACACTACAAATTTTCGAAGAATGGCTAACTTCAGTTTTTAACGTAGAGGGAGACGGTACAATCAGTGAACTTTTTAAACCGTTAAAGAAAATACGAAGAGAAAGACAAAATCCGGCTCATAGAATTAGTGAAAACCAATATGATTTGAAATTTACTGATAAACAAAAACAAATTATAAGTGATGCTTATTCAGTGTTTAGAAATCTAAGAAATATATTCCATCAACATCCCAAAGCGAAGAGCTTTGAAATTCCGAATTGGTTGGAAAATGGTAAAATCAAAACTTTCTAATGAGAGTCACACTGCAAATTATGCATATTACGTTTGTTGAACCTTTTTGGCTTCACTATATTTGTATCTGAAAATATAAAAATCTTAAAGTGTTTTTGCTTTAAGTCTCGATACTAAAAACTGGTAATTTTTAATCCCCGAGACATAAGTAAGAACGCTCACGTTATGGCGTGGGCGCTCGCTTATTCGGGGAAAGGCGTACCAGTGCCTTAGTGTCGGTAAGTGTAGTTGCCTGCGCTTTTTTATTGCAGGAACTCCATAAAAATAGAAAAAACTACGTCAATATGGAGACTAAGAACATAAACCGAATTACCACTGGATTTATCAATGATAAAAGTCCAGTGATGGATTTAATACATGATGACCTCATTACTTCGGGGGTAGATGTTGTCTTTCGCTCTGATAACGTTGCGGACGGGAACAATCAGCTATCTTCGTTAACAACGCTACCCAATATTTGCATCATCGACCTCGATTTTTCGGATAAAGACATAATGAAGCAATTTCGGGAATTAAGAAGTCAATACCCTACATTGAAGCTAATTGCACATAGTGATATGGATGATGAAAAAATTATTAGAGAACTTGCGGAGCTTGGCTTCTCAAAATATGTGCTGATAGGCGAGGATATAAAAAAAGCCATTGACGGGGTGGTCAATAGTGGTTGGATGAATGCTTAACACTTGATATTTATCTTATTTTAAATGATGGAGTCTTGCTAAATATTTTTTGCACATTCTTTCATCACGTTTATCATAAAGTGATTTGCGGATACCATAATACCCTCCACCAATAATACTTAAACTGCCAAAAACTTCTTTTATGTATTCCTGATTTAAAGCTTCTGAACTATGAGCTAAAGTATAAAATGCAAGAGGTATGGTAGCGATATCAACGCCGAGTCTTATGATTTCTCTTGAGATTTCATTGAATGTATAATTGTAGTTGTCTATAAATTGCTGTTCCGAAATTCCGTTTCCAATTGAATTTTCAAGTATGTCTATCTGGGAGTTAAAACTCCCAATTAAATCTCTGTTTCTATTTCTAAATTCTATCAACTTGTCAAATGGTATGTCGCCAATATTTTTAGGAATTTGCAGTTTAATTATTCCACGAATAAACTTATCACGGATATTAGTATTCGTTGACTTTATTTGGGCATAACTTGTGTATTTATCGTACTCTAAATTGTCTGTAATAATACTACCATTTCTTTCAAATGCAATTGCTTTTGCGAGATGTGTCATATATAAGAAAGCAAGACTTCTTGGTAACCTAATGCCATCGGCATTTCTTCGTCCAATCTTCTCGCTTTCGCAAAATTCGACCCAAGAATTTGAAAATTTTTCTCCATAAATTTGATAGTCCCAAGTGTTTGGATTTTTCCAATCTCTGAAAATATTAACTCTGTTAAAAAGGAAGCTTGATTCGTAGGTTTTCTTTATAATTCTTTCGGCTTCGGAAATGGCTTTTAATGAAGCTTGTTCACCTTGATAATATTCTGGAGAGAAAAAGTCCACCAAATCCGTCTCATTTTGAAGCTTACGATAGTCATTACTAATCAAATGTTGTCGGTTATAGGGTATAATACTTTCGAACTTATCTAAATATAAAATTGAGAATTTTAACCATTCATTTTCAGGGGGTTCAAAATTTGGATAGTAAATGTATTTTTTCATTATTTGTTCACTCTTTAATAACTGTGTGTAGTCGTGTTTATTCGTCTATATTAACAAAGTTAAACAATAAACCTTTCATTATAAGCAAATAAGATAAAAGTAAATCCACTACAATCTTAGGTTTCTTTGCTACTTTCTTTTTCGTCTCAACTCACGAAAGAAAGTAGTCTATCCCGAATGCAACCTATTTGGAAAATGCAGGAAAGGAATGGCGGAGCGGAAGCATTTAACAAAAGGGTTGTTCCGCTTTCCGCAAAAAAGACTGTTCCGACCTGGGGAGGATCTGTCTTTTTTGCCCGACCAGATTTAATAAAAATGGGAACGGCGCACCGTTCCCGAAAATCTATGAATTATAAAATACATGACCGCTATTGCTCCAATAATCACCGCTAAACAGGTCACGGGCATAAGCCTCATAATCGAAGTACGTTTTTGCAAATTCGGGCAAGTCCATTTGCTCTACCTGTTCATAGGCAAAATCTTCCTCGTCCTTGTATTCACCTATATAGTCATTGTCAAAGTCGCTTATTAGGTCGCTTATATCCCCCTCGGATAGCTTACGGTGTCCGTTGTCGCACCATATTAGGAATGCCTCTTTTCGGGTTTCGTCCATATCTTCCAAAGCCTCCAAAACCTCAAATATGCTATTGCTTATCCAACATTCGCCGATTAAGCCGTTTGGAATGTACTCGTAATCTTGAAACATAAATTCGGGTTCTTCCTCGTCATCGTGCAACTCCCTGCAAGCATCGTAAAATTCGTCTTTGTCCGCATAGTCGGATAGCGTTAGCCATTCCCCGAAGATTGAACCGTCATTATATTTTGCGTATGTGCCGACATATACCCTTGCTTCCGATGTGTTTATTTGATGTGTCATTTCTTTACTGTTTTGAATTAATTTTTTTGATTTATTCGGCAATGAGAGGTGGTGCTGTTGTTTTGTTTCAATACCATTTCTAATGCTTATATTCCCCATGCCTGACATTTTTTTTATTCGTGTAAAGAGCCGGAGTATGCTATGTTTCGTTTCGGGAGCATCAAAGGTTAGTGTTTAGTAGGCACAAGGTTTTGGGAAAAAATACACCCAACGGGCTGGAGATTTTTTTCCAAACTTGCATGACCTTTTGCCTACGTTAAGAACACGGACATACCTTTGCTCCATGAAACGTGAACAATAGGCATATCCGCTTTTTAGGCATAACCAAACGTGGAAGTAATGAGGATAGCATTGCCGAAATGGTTCTAAACAGGCAGACTATGCCAAGTAATTCAACCCAAAGACACAATCCAATATCCACTCCATCGGTACGATAAGTTTGTCTGTGCGGATTAATCCGCTCGGTTAACAGGCAAAAATCAATTGAAGATGGAGAAAGAAAAAGCGAACGATTTAACACCCGAAAGAGTTGTGCAAATTTTGAAAAAGAAAGGAACAGAGGTCGATATAGAGGAAGCAAAAACCATCTTGGAGTTCGTCAAGAAGATAGCTCACATTGCAGTTAACCAGTATCTGAGAGGAAAACTTTAACCCAATGAACAAGGAAAACTGTTGTGATGAGAAAGGCAGATTTATACATACGTGTATCGACAGACGAGCAAGCAGACAAGGGATATTCGCAACGTGACCAAGAAGACCGATTAAGAAAATATTGTGAGATAAAAGGTATTCCGGTAAGGGATGTTTATATAGAAGACCATTCGGCAAAATCTTTCAAACGTCCAGAGTGGCAGAAATATTTATCCAACCTACGCAAAACAAAGAACAACAAAGCGGGGTCAATAATATTATTTACCAAATGGGATAGGTTCAGTCGAAACGCAGGGGATGCCTATCAGATGATTAACCAGTTACGGACACATGGCGTTGAACCTGTTGCGATAGAACAGCCCTTAGACCTTACCATTCCCGAAAATAAAATCATGCTTGCGTTCTATCTTGCTTCACCGGAAGTTGAGAACGACAGGCGTGCATTGAACGTTTTTCACGGAATGCGCAGGGCAAAAAAAGAAGGGCGGTATATGGGTACTGCTCCATTGGGATATATCAATAAGATAACAGAGGGCAAAAAAAAATTCATTGCACCCCATGATTTTGAAGCACCGCTTTTAAAATGGGCGTTTGAACAAATCGTTTCCAATAACTTCAATACCGAACAGATATGGAAAATGGTTCGGGAGAAAGCCGATGGAAAAGGTCGGTTCAGCAAAAATAACTTTTGGGTAGCCGTCCGAAACCCCTTGTACTGTGGCAAAATATTTATTCCTCCCTACAAAGAGGAAAAGGGATATTTTGTCAAAGGACAGCATGAGCCATTAATCAGCGAAAAGACGTTTGCGGATGTACAGGAAATTCTCGATGGGAGAAAGAGGGTTGTAAAGCCTAAAATCGTGGCTATGGACAATCTACCGCTTAGAGGGTTTCTCAAATGTCCTAAATGCGACCGTATGCTGACAGGAAGTGCCTCAAAGGGAAAGATGGGCAATTACTATTATTACTATCATTGTAGTTCCGCCTGCGGAACACGTTTCAAAGCTGAACCTGCCAATGAGGCTTTCCTAAAGCAATTACGGTATATGTCACCAAAAGAGGGTATGGTCGATGTTTTTATCGAAGCCTTTATAAAAGACTTCAATAACAAAACCAAAGCCCAAAACACAGAACGGGCAAATATCATAGGTGAGATTGATGCGTTGAACAAACGCTATCAAAATGCGCTTTTAAAAAACGCCGATGGAGAAATGGCAGATGACGATTTCCAAGAAGTAAAGAAATTGACCAAAGGAAAGATTGAGGTTTTGGAAAGAAGATTAAACGACTTGGCAGTAGTCGGAACGGAGATTAAAGACTTGGTAGCATCTACCTTAAAAAAGGTAGCAAACATTGACAGACGCTTTGAAAACGGCGATATTGAGGAAAAAAGGCTTATAGTGAGTTCGATGTTCCCCGATTTTTTGGAATTTGACGGAACAAGACATCGAACTCCGAGACTAAATTCTGCGATTGCTCTTATTTATCAGAATAACAGTAAGTTACAGGGTAAAAAAAATGGGACAAGTCTTTCTTTTTTAGACTTGTCCCAAGAAGTGATCCCGCTGGGACTCGAACCCAGGGCCCATACATTAAAAGTGTATTGCTCTACCAACTGAGCTACGGAATCTTACCATCCACCGCACCATTACCCTGCGATGGGAGTGCAAAAGTAGAAAAAAAATAATCCCATCCAAATTTATCTTCCAAAAAAAGATGAACTTAATACATGATTATCAATAACTTGAACTACACATAAATAGCAAAACACGCTACTATCAAGCATTTCGGAAGAACAGTCAATATCTCAAAGCATTACGCATATAGATTTAATCTATTGCATAGAAATTGGCAATAAAAAGCCGGGTATATTACAATACCCGGCGCCTATTACAATATGATCGAATTATTCCTATGGTAATTGACTCATATCTGCATAAAAGATCTCCCAGGTATGACCATCAATATCTGAAAAAGCCCTGCTGTACATCCAGCCGTGATCCTGGGCAGGAAGCGGTTCCGTGCCACCGGCTGCTATCGCATCCGAGAGCATTTTATCAACAGCTTCACGGCTCTCCACCGAAATAGCATTCAACACTTCAACATATTTCGATGTATCAGCAATTTCACGGCGCGTGAATGTTTTAAAGAATGGCTCTACTAATAACATCGCGAAAATATTTTCATCGATGATCATGCAGGTCGCGTTTTCATCGGTGAACTGCGGGTTAAAAGTGAATCCCAGCTTAGTGAAAAATGCTACCGTCGCATCTAAATTCTTTACGGGTAGGTTTACAAAAATTTGCCTTGACATATGATCGTGTTTTAAAGTTCATAGCAAATGTAGCCGGATTATTCTTTTCCCTTAGTACCTAAAAGCGTCTTTTAAAGGGTATTTTACGACAAGCTCAATAACTAACGCGCTTATCAAACGGCGCCAAGGTTAACGACATCAGCTTAAAGTGCTGGCGGGCAAAAGGAATACCGATTATCGTGATGGATAACAATATGCCGAAAAACAAGTGGCCGATCGCTACCCACAACCCTCCGAATATAATCCAAAGTATATTAAATATGGTGGCCAAGCAACCGGATGCTCCCGGCGAATATTCTATCTTGCTCCCGAATGGCCAAAGCATCATTATCCCTATCTTAAAACATTGTACCCCGAACGGTATACCGATAATCGTTAAACACAAGATCAACCCTCCTACCATGTAGCCGATAAATGAATAAAACCCTCCGAAAATCAACCAAATGATATTTCCTATAAAATTCATCTTAATTTGTATTAATTTCTCAATATATCAATTTTACTACTAAACCACCCTGAAATTCTGCCTAATGGCAAATACTACGGGTAAAACGGGGCAATTTGTCTTGTTCTTAAACATTGTAATATCAATTAATATCTCCTGTCTAGTTTTTGAAGATCATCATAAAATCTAATAGTATTTTTGTAAACCATGAACTTACCTGATATTTCCATCCGCACAAATTTGTTACCCGGCGATGCTGGGCTGATCTTATACCAACATGGATTACTGTATAGCCGTGAATTTAAGTACGATTTCAAATTCGAATCTTATGTCGCCGGCGGTTTACAGGACTTGCTGATGCACTTTAATCCGGGTAAAGACGCGGTATGGCTGGCATTCCGCGGGCAAGACTTAACGGGATTTATCTCCTCAATACATCGCTCCGACGATACCGCCCAGTTACGATTTTTCTTCGTTAACGAAAAAAGCCGGGGTAGCGGGCTGGGAAAATATTTAATGGAATTGTGGGTATCCAATTTCAGAAGCCGTCCTTACAAGGAGGCCTATTTATGGACTACCCGCGAGCAATTAGCGGCTATCGCCCTGTATAAAAAATTTGGTTTTCAATTGGTGGAAGAAGCGCCGAGCGAACATTTAGGTAAGGCCCTGGTCGAACAAAAATACGTTTTGACAAAATAGTGAGATCATTTTAGGAATATCCCCCCCTTCTTATCATACGGAATATTATTTTTATCTTCACATTATCATGAAATGGCTCGCTTTTTTATGCCTGGGGTTCACCTGCACCTGTTCTTGTAACCCTCAACCCAATTCGACATCTTCCAATCCTGATAGCTGCGCTTATCTGCCTGCTTCCCGGCCAACAGTTACTCAAATGGTGGGAGATTATAACTTGTCTGTTTACCCTGTTGGCGCTACCGATTTCGAAAAACAATCCAAGTTATACGGTGCAAAAATGATAGAACCTTCGATCGGAAATTATGAATCGGCTAAAAACATGATCGGGAAACGGGTACGTTTTAAAAAAATCAGTTTACATGGTGCGGATCAGTATCTATTGCGGCACATTGATATGGAAGATCTTCCGGTTGAGTTCTCCAAACGCGGCTTACCCTTATATTTCTATGCATACTTTCCTAAATCGAATGTCCTGAGTTTGGTTGACAGCCTTTCTACCGACTATACCATCGATCTAAGCAGCGGCAACACGACCGATTTGATTGGCAACCCGGAATATACCAGGAATAACCCCGATGGCTCATGGCGCATTATCGGCGCTTACGATGGGGAGGGTTGCGTTTGGTACACTTTACAGTTCAGGGATGGCAAAAAATATCTTCCATTTACCGCGCTCAATTTTTTAAATCTTTGCAGTATGACCGATTACTTCTGGATCAGCAGGGATGTGTTATATTATAGCACCCAGGACGATTCACTGGGTCTTACAAGTTTTTATAAATTAATTATTGATAAGTACTAGGTCTTACCGGGTCCGGTACCAGCATCTTTCAGAAATCTGTTTCAAACCGTTGATCGATAACAGGGAATCTTTTTCCATGGTGGATGCCTTGTCGAAAATATCGCTTTCCCGGATTTTTTTTATGGCAGGAATATCTGTAGACTCACCGGTAATGTACAGGTAGGTTTTCTCATTTTCGTGCCCGGCAATCGTTTGATCTACTTGTAAACGGTAATAATGCTGCCCTCCCATTTTCCAGATAGCCATTAAACCATAGGTTTTATGTGCCTTGGTCAACTCCGTATTGATTGCCCCGGGCGATTTTCCTGTGCTGTCTAATGAAGGATAATCGAACACGAACTGATCTTTACCCGGATCATAAATGGCTTTGAAGGTTACATTTTTTAACTGGCTCTTTTCTAGGTTATCAATTAAAAAAATCATATTGGGCTCTACTTTCCTTACAAAGCTTACAAACTTGTCTGAAGAAATAGCTGCATGCTTAAATTGATCCCATGTACCCCAAAAGATGACAGATATTACAAAAATGACTAACAATAAATAGGTCTTTCGCATGCAAACGATATTAAAATGCACTTCTTAACGATTTTCCTTTCCCTGGTGCTGTGAATAAAGCATTTAATGGAAAATCCGTATTCAAGATAAACATTTTAAAGATTTTTCAAGGACTTAAATTTACTCCTTTAATGACAGGCTTTTCAATTACTTACAACTTAATAACAGCGCTTTGAAACATGAAGCTGCCGAAGCATGATGCCACGATCCATATTGTTGCGGTTTACCTGTTGTTGTAACCTCCCATCCAATTGTGTGATCATGGCTATTAACCGCTCTTCCCCTGCTAACAATTGATCTACTTTATGTTCTAATTGCGCTATTTTCTCCAACAGCATCCGTTCGCTGGCTGTTAAGTTAAGGTTGTCGTTTGCCATAACAATTGATTTTATAACAAAAATAGTCGCCCCACCCCGTTTAAATATTGATCCAAGTTTGTTGGCTACATGAGTTAAATCAACTTATTATATAAAACAATTTGTAGATTAGTATTGTTATATCTAATTATTTAAATGATAATTATAAATATATAAATAAATATAAATCAACTTCTTAAATCAAAGCGCTATTATTAAGGTCTAATTAAATTAATATGCCGGAACATTTAGATATTCAACAATTACTAGATCAAGGTTTGAACAGCGAGGATGCGAAACGATTGCAAGAACAATTCGGCAAAAACCGCTTTAAGGAAGCTGGCCCCGGGCGTTTGGGAAACATACTGCTTGGTCTCGTCAAAGAACCGATGTTCATAATACTGATGGTTGCCTGTTGCTTGTACTTTATCCTCGGTGAATTGACTGAAGGTTTCATGATGTTTACGGCGATTATAATCGTTACGGCCATCTCGATCTACCAAGAGGTAAAAAGCACCAGGGCCTTGGCGGCCTTGGAGAAATACACGGCCCCGTTATCAACCCTGGTCCGCGACAGAAAACAGCTTCAAGTGGCCAGCGAGGATATCGTACCGGGTGACCTGTTGCTGCTGAGCGAAGGGGATCAAGTTCCGGCGGATGGTAATATTATCATTGCGAATGATTTAAGTGTAAATGAGTCGGTCATCACGGGGGAGTCTATGCCGGTGGAGAAATCACGGGGCGCAAACGGTCAATTATTTCAAGGCAGCACTATTAATTCCGGGTCATGTGCAGTAAAAGTTACTGCCATCGGTAATTCCACCAGCCTGGGTAAGTTGGGGAAACTCGTTAATGAAACCAAATCGAGCCCCACTTTACTACAGAAACAAACGCAAAGAGTTGTTACCGTATTAGCCAGTTTCGGCGTGGTGGGGTTCCTCGTTATATTTTTTATCAACTTTAGCAGGAATGGCGACCTGGTCAATAGCTTACTACTTGGCCTTACCTTGGCCATGGCTGCAATTCCTGAAGAGATACCGGTGGCCTTCTCTTCCTTCATGGCCCTGGGTGCATATACCATGAGCCAAATGGGAATCGTGCCCAAACAACCGCAAATCGTGGAACATATCGGGGCCACCAGCGTTCTTTGCCTCGATAAAACGGGGACGATTACAGAAAATAAAATGCAGGTTGCCAGCGTGTACCACTTTGATCAGGATCAATTAATTGATATCCATGCCGGGCAAAAATACCCGGCGGACAGTGTAATAAAAATAGCCACACTTGCCAGCGAGCGATTCCCTTTCGATACGATGGAACAGGCCATATGGAAAGCTTACGGTGATGATGAAGCATCCCGCAACACGATCCCGGCCATGATTCATGAATACCCGCTGGGCGGAAAGCCCCCGATGATGACGCATGTTTACCGCTGGCAAAATGAAATTTTAGCTGCGGGAAAAGGCGCCGTAGAGCGTATTTTACGGATATGTAAACTTCCCACGGCACAACAACATAAAATACAGGAGATCGCCAACCGGGAAGGCGCTAAAGGGTACCGCGTTTTAGGAGTTGCCAAGGCAATGCTTTCCCAAGGCGTTTACCCCGAAAGCCAAGATGACTTTGCATGGGAGTTCACCGGGCTAATTTGCTTGTTCGACCCTCCAAGGAAGGATGCTCCCATTACTATCGAGGCCATGAACGATGCCGGTATCAATGTAAAATTAATTACCGGCGATTTCGAAGCAACGGCTAAATTCATTGCCCAAAGCATCGGGTTGGAAACGGGTGATTCAATTATTAGCGGCGATAAAGTACTGGATGCCGATGAAACGGAACTAAGGTCGATGGTGCGGGAATCAAACTTATTCGTAAGGATGTTCCCCGAAGCGAAACTCAAGGTGATCAATGCATTGAAAGCAAATGGTGAAATTGTCGCGATGACCGGGGACGGCGTCAATGATGGGCCCGCATTGAAGGCTGCACATATCGGCATCGCGATGGGTAAAAAAGGTACGGAGATCGCCAAACTAGCTGCCAACCTCGTCATTACCAACGATCAACTGTCGATGATACCTGCCGCGGTTTCCCATGGCAGACAGATTTACCAGAATATCAAGAAAGCGATCAGGTATATTATCGCGATCCACATACCGATTATCTTGATGGCAACATTACCTTTAGTATTAGGCTGGAAGTACCCCAATATTTTCAGCCCTATTCATATTATATTCCTGGAGCTTATCATGGGACCTACTTGCTCGCTCTTCTTTCAAAAAGAACCGGTCGAAGGGGATATCATGAAACGTCCACCACGAAAAATTAAAAAGAATTTATTCAGTGCGGAAGAATTAACCGTTGCGCTGGTTCAGGGTATTGCCATAACCATCGGCCTAGCTATTTTATACTTGCAACACCTCGACAGCAGTATTATTTTACCGCGGAGTATGGTATTTATGACGTTTCTCTTTACAAACATATTCCTAACCTTCGTTTGTAGATCATTTACAGCAACATTTTTTACAACCATCCGTTATAAAAACAGTTTATCGGGTATCGTTTTATTGGCATCCATACTATTTATTATTCTGGTAGGATTTGTAGCTCCGATCCGTTCCTTTTTCGGGATGCAATTACTTACAATACCCCAATTATTCCAATGTTTCTGGGTTGCCTTGGTGAGTGTTGGGTGGTACGAAGTGTATAAATTTGCAAGGAAGGTTACCAGGCAGGATAAGCCGGTCATTAAGGAGATAAAAATTAATCAATGATGATATCAAGATGATCTACTAGGCCGGAGATGTTGTTATTAGAAAACCGGGTCTTGGATAGCTTATTTTTTTGAGGATCGATGGAAAAATGGAAGGCGGTACTTAAATCTGCCTTGCCGAGGTTCGTTTGATCGAATATAGCATGTGTCAAGTCCGTATTTTTAAACAGCGCTTGGGTCAAGTCGGCTCCCGTGAAATCAGCCTCCTTCAGTTGGCAGCTGATAAATGAGGTAGCTTTTATCTTACATTCAAAAAAACTTGCCAAATCCAGCAGGCATTGATCAAAACGAAAACTTAATAAGAAAGGATTGCAACGGTCGAAGCGCATACCTAGCAACTTGCAGTCTTTGAATGAAGCCTCCCGGAAGGCGGTTCCCTGTATGCTAACCATGCTAAAATCGCAATTTTCAAAACCGCAATCGGTAAATACTGCCCCGTTAAGCGTTTGCCCGCTGAAGTTACAGGATTTAAATTGGCATTGTTCGTATTCAGCGATTTCAAAACCCCGGTCGGCAAAATCTACCTCGCTAAATACCTTATCTACATAATATTCCATGCCCGTATTCAAATAATTTTAATCTTCTTCGGGTATAATTTCCACTACCCTACCGATTTGCCCATCATCCAGTCGCACTTTGATACCCCGGCTATGGTAAGGTGATTTTGTAAGGATGTTCTTTACAAAACCGTATGTTACAATCCCGGTTCGCTGGTCTTTTTTTAGAATAATTCCGACCTCCAAGCCGGGATAAATATCGCTTCTCGTTTTACCATCCATATTTTGATCAATTACGCCGTAAAACTACAGAATGTGTTTTGAAGTTCCCAAACTTAATACATGGTACTGTCCTTTTTAGTAGTATGCCTTTCAAACCGGTAACCTCCCGGGACACCATTTTTTGAAAGGACCACTTGCCAAAGCTGGCTGTTCCTGGCACGGAAGGTTGCCGCACATGATAACAGGTAATATTCCCACATGCGGAAAAAAGTTTCATCGTATTTTGAAGCCAGTTCGTTCCAATGTTCTTTAAAATTGTGATACCAGGTCATCAACGTCTTGTCATAATCGGCACTGTAATTTTCCCAGTGTTCCATTACGAACAATCCTTCGATGGCTTTCCCGATTTGGCCGATTGATGGCAACATTGAGTTCGGGAAAATATATTTATGTATCCATGGATCTGTAAACACGGAAGACCGGTTTGACCCTATCGTGTGTAATAAAAACAAACCACCATCATGTAAACATTTCCGGGCAATTTCCATGTAAGCGCGGTAATTTTTATACCCGACATGTTCGAACATACCCAAGGAAACTATCGCATCGTATTGGCCAGACAGGTCGCGGTAATCCATCAATTTTATGACTACCGGCAGGCCTTTACATCGATCTTTAGCAAGTGCTGCCTGTTCCTTGGAGATCGTGATACCTGTAACTTTCACGTCATAGCGTTCTGCCGCAAACTGTGCGAAACTTCCCCAACCACAACCGATATCCAATACATGCATCCCCGGTTTTAAATGAACTTTTTGACATGATATGTCCAACTTCTGCTCTTGTGCTGCATCCAAGGTCTTGACGCCATCCCAAAATGCACAGGTATACGTCATCCGCTTATCCAGCATCCGCTCGAATAAGTCGTTCCCGATATCGTAATGCCGGCTACCATTTTTGAAGGCCTGTATATGCCCCTGGTGATTGAACAGCTTCGCCAGGAAAATATGCTTTTTTAACGATAGGCTTTTGTGGATCTTCTCGTCTAACCTGGCAGACAATACTTTTGCGATGAAAGCATCGGGCTGCGGACTGCTCCACCAATTTTGCATATAACTTTCACCGATAGCCAAGGAGCCTTGTTGAATTACCAAGGGAAAGAAATTTTCATTACGTACTTTGATATCCCAAGGGTGTTCTCCATTAATTACAACTCCTGCTGAATCTAATAATTGGGTGATAATACTTTTTGAACGGTTCATCGGGTCCTGTTTTTGTCAAGTCAAAGGTTTCACATTCGTATTGACGACGAACCGGATAAGAAGGTGTGGCAATGTTGGTATTTGGTGAGATGCTGCGATCTTATGCGGGATCGTCTTTTTTAATAACAATAATTCGGGGGAGATGGTTCATGGGGAGGAGATATATGCGGAGATGTATGCGGAGGTAGAGTCAAGGCATGCCTTGACTCTACGGTTGCACATACATACGGGGATGATATCAAGATCGTGGCACCAACAAAATGGCATCGGCCACCACCTTTCCATCTGCATCTTTGCCCATCACTTCAATGTAAGCTTCGCTTCCTTTTGAAAATTCATATGTACCCAAGGAAACCCATTCCCCTGAAGTTTGCCCTTCTACCTTTACATCGGCAGGTATCAATGGCACTTCCGTGGTCTTTTGACCATCAAAAACCTGGATATGATTCTTGGTGGAGATGTCTTTCACTTTAGGTAAATATGTATACAGTTCATACTTGCCCGCGGTTTGAACCTGGGGGGTAAATTTTACCGAGGCAGTAGCATCGTTCTTTTCTAATACCAACATCGAAGGACCGTAAGCGCCCCGGTTAACAAGCTGCCAATCGCCCTTTACCGTTACCGCATCTTTGTTGTCATTATCAACCAATACATCGGAAGTTTTGCCACTTGCCAATGGATTGGACTTTAATTGTTGTTGCAGTGATGTTACATCTACATCTTGTACGGCAACGTTCTTGTCGATGGCCATTACGGCGGCGGTAGCCGCAGACTGTCCCAGTACCATAAATACGGGTTCCATCCTGATAGAGCCGTACGCAATATGCGTAGCTGACAAACATACCGGCACAAAAAGATTTTCGCACTCCGTTTTCTTTGGTATAATTGACCTGTAAGAAATCGGGTAAGGTCCGAATCCGCCGATTTGCACATCACCTTCATTTTTCACCATCCCGTTTACAACTACCCGTTGGCAATTGTGAGAATCCATCGTGTACGCTGCCATTCCAATTCCATCTTTTACAACTTCCTTGCTTTCGCAGTTGGCTTGGGTCATCACGTAAGCGCCCACCATGCGGCGGCATTCTCTAACATACATTTGGGGGCTCCAGTTTCCATTACCAGTATACTCATCTTTCGGATACCCCCATTTAAGCATTTCTTCTCTCAAATGTTCCGGCATCCTGGGATCGTGGCCGATGAAATATAATAGTCCCTTGGTATAATCTTCATGCGCTTTTTGAATCTCGGCACGTTTGGCGTAGCTGGCTTCAGGATAATCATAATTCATCCCGATCATATCGGTAGAGAAAGGTCCGTTGTTGTTGATGTCCGTCTTGTGATTCGGCATCAGGTCAAACTTCAGGAATCCCCAAAGATTCCCTACAGGTCGTTTTGCCAATACGCGTAATAACAACTCGTATTTCGTTGAATCGTAATGTTCCGGCCTGGTAATGGGAATCATATTAGCGGGATCATCAGACAAGCAAAGTCTGAAGTTATAAGACTGCACCTTTTTATCACCTGAACCTTGTTCAGCTAAAGGTTCATCGCTAATTCCCCAAACTAGACCGCTTGAAGGATCACCCGGCGTTTTATATGGATCGATGCTATCCGGAAACTGGTGCTTTTCACGCATCTGTACGCCGTTGTAGGTTTCATCGTATTGAGCATTCGCTTCACGGCCTACCGTGTATGACACACCTGCCTTAGCCATCAGGTCGCCTTCGTAAGAGCAATCGATAAACATCTTGGCTTTCACTTTACCTACCGTAGCTTCATTGCCGGCCGATTGTTCCAGTTGAATTACGGATATCTTGGCGCCATCTTTCTCTACCCCTGCCAAGCGATGTTCGTATAACACGTCTATACCGGCTTCATCAACATATTGTTGATATACGGCTAGCGCTACACTCGGCTCGAAAATCCATTGTTCCAGTTTGCCGTAATGTTTACCTACACGGCGGTAAAAATCTAGCGATAATCCTGATATGGCAAATTTGTTCCCGATATCAGTATAGCCCAATCCACCGGAAGTTAAGCCACCCAACCTTTTGCCGGGCTCAATCAACAATACCGATTTGTTTTGCATCTTGGCCGTGTAAGCCGCGATAACACCGGCAGAAGTTCCGCCGTAAATGCAAACATCTACTTCCTTGATGTTATCCGTGGATTGTTTGCAGGAAAACATCAGGCTCGTGCAAGCGATGATCCAGCAAAAATTCGCGATAAATTTCATCTTCAATACATTCATAATTAATATCCTGGGTTTTGGTCAGTATTTGGATCGATGGCCTTATTGTAGTTATATTCATCCGTGGGAATAGGCCATAATAATTGTTTTTCTTGCATCGTGATGCCCAGCATATCTTGGATAACTTCCTGCGCGATTCCAAGACGTTTCAGATCAAACCAATGCTTCCCTTCTAAGCAATCTTCATAAGCCCTTTCCCTAACTACCAAGTCAATAAAAGCCTGTTTTGTGCTATAGTCAGATAATTTAAAATCTATCGCGGGATCCGCGACTGTTGAAGGTTTCCCGTATGCGCGGCGGTGTACCATGTTCAATTTTTCCATCGCATCCGCATCAGGAGCAGCGTCTTGTGCTACGCATTCGGCATAAAACAACAATACATCTGCATAGCGGTATAACGGGAAATCATTCCCCGCGCCGGTAGTTGTAGTACGGTCGCTGAATTTTTTATTCAGTATAGTAGTGGGTCCTAAACCGAAGGTTTGAGAATACCAGTTAAATTGATAACGTAGATCATTCTTATCCCATTGCTTCACGAATAAATTTTCTTCCGAATCACTATAAAATGTATAATAACCACCGGGAGGAAAATAGCCTGCGCCCGGATAATGTGCATATCTAGGGAGTTCAAACCCTTGCCCGGATGGCGTGCGCGAGTATTTAAGGTAAAGTATCTCTTCGGGAGTTTCCACAACTTCAGGACCGTAGATTTTATCGAAATCATCCGCGGCAGCCACTTCCACGAGGGAGAATTTACCGGAGCTTATTACTTCGGCGGCCTTGGTTTTAGCCAAGCCATATTGATGTAAGTTCATATATACATCGGTCAAGATAGTTTTGGCAACCCACTTGGATGGTGTTCCCTGCAAACGGGGTACATCTTCCAAGTTCTCTTCCGCATATTTGAGATCCGAAACGATGAAGTCGTACACTTCTTGCTGGCCTGCACGGCGCAGGTTTATAGAGTCGATATTCGTTTCGGTTCTTAACGGTACACCGCCCCAGTTCCTCACCAGGTGAAAATACCAAAGGGCTCTCAAGCACCTTGCTTCCGCGATGTATTTGGCCTTTTGCTCCCCTGTTAGCTGGGTACCATCGGGAGTACGCGAGATCACGATATTCGCATTCCGGATAGATTGATAGAACAAGGTCCACATCCCGCCGACACGCGTGATATTCGTATTATCTAACCCCTTGTAATCATTCAAGGGAGCATGGCTTCCACGGCCATACATATATTCTGTATAAATTTCGAGCTGGCATTGATACAAGGCACCGAAAGCGCCCGTACCACGGATAGGGATATAAATCGCGTTAAGTCCAGCCTCTACTTCCGCCGGGGTATTATAAAAGACTTCCGCGGCGATCGATTTGGGATGTTCTTCTAACTCCTTACTACAGGAAGAAAACAAACCACAAGCCAATATATAGAACAAATATTTTTTCATCTTATAACAGTTTTAATCATTCATTAAAATCCACACTTGATACCGAAAGTAACCGACTTATTAGTTGGATACGTGGCATAATCAATTCCTTGGTTGATGGAATTGGACGATCCGTAAGCATTTACATCTGGATCATACCATGAATATTTAGTGAAGGTGATTAAGTTTTGCCCGCTAACATAAATCTGTGCGGAGCGGAAACCCTTCCAGCTCCATTTACTAACGGGAAGGTTGTATGCGAGTTGAATGGTCCGGAAGCGGAGGTAAGAACCATCTTCCACGAAACGATCAGACATATTTGCCGATAAGCTACGGCTGATTTTGGGATACTTGGTATTCGTATTTTCCGGTGTCCAATGATTGTTGTATACATCAACAGGAAGATTCAAACCCATACCCAGGTCCAAGGTAGCAGCTTGGTTCAAGTTGTAAATATCGTTGCCTTGAGATCCTTGGATAAAGAATGTTAATTCAAAATTCTTGAAAGATGTTGTTGAATTTAAGCCGTAGATAAAGTCGGGATTGGGATCACCGATAAATGTTTTATCATCGGCGCTGATATTTCCATCTTTATTTCTATCCACGTATTGCAGGTTACCGTTATCGGTATAACCATCTTCTTGGTAACCGTAGAAAACACCGAGGGGTTTACCTTCCCTTAAGATGTTTACAAAATCATTCAGCGAACCCGTGTAGAAGGAAGAACCGTTGATATCCTGGCCATCGTATAATTTTAATACCTTGTTGCGGTTAAAGGAAATATTTGCATTTACATTCCATTTCACTTCACGATCTACCAGGTTGGCTTCAACACCAAATTCCATCCCGCGGTTTTCTATTTCCCCGATATTCTGAACGGTGTAATCATACCCCATCGATGCAGGCAACTCTACCCTGTTCAGCAAATTACTTGTCTTTTTCACGTAATAGTCGGCGGTAAAATGCACCCTGTTGTCTAGGACAGATGCATCGATCCCGGCATCGAACTGGTGCGTTGTTTCCCATTTTAAATTTCCCGGCAGGCTTCCCCCCGGTGCAAATGCGGTATAGAGCGCATCCCCGAAAATGGTATTGGAAGAAGACAATTGGTTCAATGTTTGGTAAGGATTAATGGCAGTACTACCTGTTGCCCCGTAACTAGTCCTGATCTTAAGATCCGATAACCAACCTATACTCTTCATAAAATCTTCCTGCGAAATACGCCAAGCCAAAGCTGCCGATGGGAAATTACCCCATTTGTTATTTTCCGAATAACGGGAGGATCCATCACGGCGGAAGCTCACGGTGGCCAAGTATTTATCGTTGTAGTTATAATTCAACCTACCTATATAAGAAAGTAAGGTCCATTTCGTATAACTGGAGTTCGGTATGCCCGGCGTGGCGGCACTACCCAGGTTACCCGTTCCCGGAACATCGCTCAAAAATCCTACCCCGGATCCGCCCACCGTCGTGGCAACATAGTCCTGGTAAGTAAAGCCACCCAAAAGCGTAAACCCATGCTTACCGAATTGCTTGGAATAAGTAGCTACGTTTTCATTCAACAAACTGGTCAGTTGCTTGGTGCCGATCCTGGCCGTACCAACACTATTGGTAGAGGGCTCGATATTTGCATAATAATCCGTACGATCATTAGAATTCTCTATTCCGCCGGATATCTTGATAACCAAATCTTTCACCGGTTTCACGGTAACCGCGGCATTTGAAAACACCCTGTCTGCCTGGATCCCGTCGTTTATTTCATTAATCGGGATCATCGGGTTGATCAAGGCGTTCGATATAAAAGGATAAGCGGTAGTCATGCGGCGGTAAGAACCATCTTCCAGGTATGGGCCGAGGGTCGGGGGCGCCATCAACATGGCAGAGATCAGGTCGCTACCCCTATTACCTAAACCGGAATTTTGGTAGCGGCTGTTCAAGCGTGTCAGTATGGCATTAAAGGAAACGCTAACATATTTACTGATATCATGGTCGATATTACCTCTGACCGAGTATCTTTTGTAATTGCTATTCTTGATAATACCCTGCTGTAAGAAGGTGCCGCCGGAAAGGGAAAAACGTGTTTTTTCCGAGCCACCGTTTACCGTTACATTCGATACGAACATCGGCGCGGTTCTCAAAACCAGGTCCTGCCAATCCGTACTGGGACCATTGGCGATTTCCGCTAATTGTTCATCGGTAAAATAAGGCGAAAGGTTATCATTCTTAGCTTGTTCGTTATATAACAATGCATATTGAGATGCATTCATCAACTTCATCTTCTTGGTAACGGATTGAACCGTGTAACCCGCGTCGAAATCTACCGTGGTACGGCCACCTTTTTTCCCACTCTTCGTTGTAATCAATACCACGCCATTAGCGCCCCTCGAGCCGTAAATCGCAATAGACGATGCATCCTTCAAAATCTCGATCGATTCGATATCCGAGTTTTGCAGGAAAGTGGGGTTACCGTTATAAGGGAAACCATCGATTACGTACAGCGGCTCATTGCCACCAAGGATAGAGTTCACTCCCCTAATACGCACACTGATGCTACCGCCCGGCGCACCGTTGTTCTGTATCACGCGTACCCCGGAAGCCCTGCCGGTTAAGGCTTGCATTACGTTCGTGGTAGGGAAAGCCGTTAAGTCTTTCGATTTAACCTGGGATAAGGAACCCGTTAGATCGCTTTTCTTCACGGTACCGTAACCAACGACCACTATTTCATCCGTTGTATTCACTGAAGACTGTAGGATGATATCAAGCGGCTGCGCGTTTTGTATCATAATTTCCCTGGTTTTATACCCCAGGTAAGAAACTTCCAGCGTATCGCCAATATTCGCATTTAGCGAAAAATTACCGTTCGCATCCGTCACGGTACCGCGGGAAGTATTTTTTATCTTAATAGAAGCGCCCGGTAGCGCCATACCGCTAGCATCGGTAACCTTACCTTTTATCTCCTGGAAGTTGCTGGTAGGATCAGTAGGCAAACCCATCGGGATACCGGGTAAGCCTACCGGGAATACCACGATATTTTTGCCAATTATCGAATAGGTAAGGAACTGGTGATCGAGACATTCTTTCAATACATCTTTCAGATCTTCATTTTTCACCTTGATGGTAACCCTTTTGGATCGATCCAGCATGGCTTGGTCGAAGAAAAAGACATACTCCGTTTGTTTCTCGATATTCTTGAATATAGTTTCCAAGGGCGCATTCTTCTCCGATAAAGTGATTGCTTGAGCATAGCTTTTCGCGCTTACCTGCAAACACGCTCCGAGGAGTATTACAGCTAAAAGCCTCATAAATAGCCAAATTTTGGCAATTGCTCGCCGTTCAAAAAACTGCGTACAAATAGTACTAAAAAGCATAAATTTGAAATTGATAGGGTAATAGAAATCCTACCCGGATGAAATCCGGGTGTATCAGCCATGGAAGGTCACATTTCTATGGCGCCCTATGAACTGGTCGGTAGTGGTGCGAACACTACCGGCTTTCTTTTTAGGGAAGCCATATCGTAACCGTTAACTTGTGGTGGAATTAAATAAGTGAATTTTCATAACGTTGTTTTTTGTGATTTATGGAAATACTACAATTTTTGCACCTTCTAACTTGAAATGGACACCGCTTAATTCCAGCGCTTTCAACACTTCTTCTATACTACTATTGCGCGAAAGTTTCCCACCGAACTCCTTCTTGAAATCGATGTTTCCTTCATATTGTATCTCTACGTTATACCAACGGCTTATCTGCCTTAATATAGATGGGATATCTGACCGTTCAAACTGGAAGTAGCCATTCTTCCATGCCACCACGTTTTCTACATCAACAAGGGGCGACAACCGGAGCTTACCATCACCCGGCAATTGGGCTTGCTGCCCTGGTTTTAGTAATAATTTATCTAGTCCGTGTTCTACCCGCACCGAACCTTCCAATAATGTTGTTTCAATATTCTGTTCATCCTTGTAAGCCATCACATTAAAATGCGTCCCCAGCACCTGGATCGCCATATCATCCTTAACATTCACCTTGAATGGTTTATGGGCATTTCCTGCCACTTCAAAATAGGCTTCACCCTCTAATTGTACTTCCCGCTTTGCCCCGCTGAATACTGTTGGAAATTTTAAGCTGGAGGCGGCATTCAACCATACCTTGGTACCATCGGTCAATATAACCTGGTATTGCCCCCCTTTCGGCGTGCTGATCGTGTTCATCCCACCAGGCAAACCTTCGTCGCCAGAGCCGTTAAATGATAGTTGTCCTTGCTGAACTTGCAAAACCTGTACATTTCCCTGTTGGGCGATGGTACCGTTTCCCGCCGTATCTAATATTACTTGATCGCCATTTGCCAAGGTTAACACAGCCTTATTACCTCCCGGGAGTACTTGCTCCTTAGCGGATATGCGGAAATTCTTCCCCTCCGGGCTTTGAATAAATACCTTGTTTAATAATATAGCCATACCGATAATTGCCGCGGCAATCCCCACGGCTTTCCAAGGCAACCTGCGTATTAGCGGGCGCTTAGTCCTTTTAAGCCCGTTCAGTTTCCTGAATTTCTCGAAAGCATCACCTACCGGCAAACCTGCCGTTCCTGCTGGAAACGGATATTCCAATTGTTGCGAAACGGCCAATTCCCATTCTTCTTGGAATGCGGGATCTTGCAAAGAATCCAACAACTGTTGTAATTCTTGCTCATCGAGATCATCTCTCAAATACCTTTCTAATAAATTCTTAAAAGTAACAGCATCCATTTATAATACATTTCAGGGTGCAAGTACAGCGCCCTGTATTAAGTATGACGGATCAAGTTACCGGGGGGAGGTGGCGGGGATAAAAAAAATTATAAAAATTTTTGCAAGAGGAATAATGGCAACCAAAATGGAACAGGCTGCTTGGCTAATACCTTTCTTAACGTGGAGATCGCCTGGACGATATAGCTTTTTATCGTGACCTTGGAAACACCCATCGCCTGGGCTATTTCATCATGATTGAGGCCATTGAAACGGCTCAGTTTAAAGGCCCGCTGCTGCTGCGGGGGTAAAGATTGAATTGCATTTTCCAATATCCGCTGTATATCCCGCGCTTCAGCTAGTTCATCTACCCGCTCCGTATCGCATTCGTTCATATAATTATAAATATGCTTGCGGTATTGTTGTTGTGTAGATAGGTGGCGGAAACGATCCAATATCCTGTTTTTAGCCAGGGTATATAAATATGCTTTGAAGTTTTGTATGCCCGGGAGGTTAGCTCTCCGTTCCCACAATTGTGTGAAAATATCCTGCGCGATATCCTCTGCCACTGCCGGCGATTTTACCAAGGCCAAAGCCGCGCCGTACACATGATCCCAATAGGTTTCGAAAACGGTACGAAATGCCCCCGGATCGCCTGCTGATAGGCGAAAGAGCAATTTCTTTTCATTATGTGGAATTTTCAGCATCGGCATACAATTATTCCGGCTGTTTATTGGTTGATATCAATTTGCTACAGCTAAAAATAATAAAAAAATGTGTAGGGAGTACATTTATCGATTATTAAAAGAATTTAAAAAGCTACCCGCATTGAGGTGTTCGTACCTTGGCTGTAAATCAACAAGTTGACATTGGGGTTAAGCAAGATCAGCTCGCAACTTCAGCTTCCGGCTGGATGCAAGCTGTATTGTAACGGGTGTTTTATTTCCGCCGGCAGAAAAGGTCATACAATTTATTTGCCCCAGGCCGTGATCACGATTTGTCGCGCCGTTGCTTCATCCCGGTGCTCACAAAGATAAATTCCCTGCCAAGTTCCCAGGGCCAAGCTTCCTTTCCTGATCGGTATAAGAACCGAAGATCCCAGTAAAGCGTTTTTTAAATGGGCCGGCATATCATCGGGCCCCTCGTAATCATGAACATAATCGGGATCATTTTCAGGGACTGCCTTATTGAAGAATGTTTCAAAATCGGTTCTAACGGTAGGGTCGGCATTTTCATTGATCGTTAAAGAGGCAGATGTATGCTGAATGAAAACTTGGCACATCCCTACTCCCATTCCCGATATCTGCGGAAGCGCCTGCATGACTTCATTGGTGATAAGATGAAAGCCTCTTTTTACCGGCCTGAAACGGATGATTTCCTGAAAAAATTCCATGGATTGATTTTGTACAAAGGTATAAAATCATTATCCTACTATTGCCATATTACTACTTCAACTCTTCGTAGTCGATATTTTCATTCCGCTTTCCAGAAGTATTCCGCCTCGGGGTGCTACAGGCGCCCATCGAACAACAGCCGACATTCGCCAAGGTCATCACCAGTAAAAATCCGCCCATTACCCCGATCCATACATCATGTGCACGCAATCCTTCGATTAAGAGCGCCGCGCCTAAAACTAGGCGAATCCATTTCATCAATGTCCAATTCTTAATATTGCATTCCATTTGTTATACTTTTATAGCTCAAAAATAGCGGCTTACCGGCCTTTTTACCGTGACAAAAGTTACGGCTGCAAGCAAGAATGTAAGTGTAATCTTTACCTACATTTTGATTCATTGTTGTCCGACTAAAATTGCATTAAATTTACTTGAATTCCTTACCTGGTCAAGGACATCAGCGAATGATGATACATTCACCCCCCGCCAAGAGAACCGTAGAACTTCGCACCGTTGATAGCGAACGACAGCTGGGCCATACAGTAGTACAAAAGCTGGATCGAGCGATCAAATTGGCGGCCGTAATGGCCAATTTGTGCCCTTTTTTGGTACCTTTTTTGGGCAAGCAAAAAAGTACAAGAAACGAGCAGATGAACATTGAATCGAACTATTGAGGGAGCAAATTGCTCACCGGTTAAAATTTAGTCGGACAATAATGTTTTGATTAGCTTATTGAAATATGTAACTTAACTCCCTCAAACCGATATAACTATGCGTTTCCTGGTATTATTATGTTTTTTATTACCCGTACAATTAATAGCTCAAGATAGATTTGACCTGAAAAGTAACATTCACTACCGGGAAGGAATGCAAGATGATTATATGAAAGAACGCTGCGTCCTGGATATACAGTATCCCAAGAGCGCAGGCAACAAGCTACCGGTGATTATCTGGTTTCATGGCGGCGGGTTAGAAGTGGGCGATAAGGCAATGCCGGCGCAATTGAAAAACCAACCGGCGGTGGTAATTACGGCTAATTACCGTTTCAGCCCCAAGGTAAAAGTGGTACAGATCATAGAAGATGCGGCGGCCGTCGTAGCATGGGCTTTCAACCATGCTTCAGAATACGGAGGTGATAGTAGCCAAATATATGTATCCGGCCATTCTGCGGGTGGCTACCTTACGGAAATGGTGGGTTTGGATAAACATTACCTGGCTAAATACCATATAGATGCGAACAGGATTGCCGGTTTATTTCCATTCAGCGGACAGGCCATTACGCACTTTACCGCGAGGAAGGAACGCGGCATGAAAGCATTACAACCCCTTGTCGATTCACTAGCGCCGCTATATCACGTGAGAGCCGATGCGCCCCCCTTGTATCTTTACACGGGCGACCGCGAATTGGAATTGTACGGCCGTTACGAGGAAAATGCTTACTTGGCGAGGATGATGAAATTAATTGGCCACAAGCATACCCATTTATTCGAATTTGATGGATACCAACATGGAAATATGCCGGTGCCGGCTTTTCCATTAATGTTGCACGAAATTTACAGATTAAATAAAGAGTATAAAGCACATCATTAAACTGTATGGCTTCATGCTAATTTCCACGCTATGAAAAAAAGTTGGGCATTCACTTTAACAGTTATTTTATCCTTATCAGTCTCAAGCTTGAACGCACAGCTCAAGGCTCAAAAGAATATCTTGGTATTATACGAAAATGGCGGCCACCATTTGGCTTTTAGCAAGAGAGCCGCCCCTTGGCTGGATAGCTTAGCACAACAGCAACATTACAATATAACCTACCTCGTTCATACGGATAAGATCAATGCTGATTTTTTATCTAAATACCAACTGATCTTACAACTCGATTATCCTCCTTATGCTTGGAATAAAGATGCGGTAAAGGCTTTCGAAGCATATATCGACTCCGGGAAAGGAAGCTGGATCGGTTTACACCATGCGACTTTACTAGGGGAATTTGACGGGTACCCGATTTGGGATTGGTTTTACAATTTTATGGGGCAAATCCGTTTCAAGAATTATATCGCGACTTTTGCCAGCGGAACAGTGCATACAGAAAAACCGGGGCATCCAATTTTTTCAGGGGTTGACAGTACATTTAAAATTGAACAAGAGGAATGGTATACATATGATAAAAGCCCGAGGAATAATGTTAACGTATTAGCGCATGTTGATGAAAATTCTTATCAACCGCCAACAGGTATCAAGATGGGAGATCATCCCGTAATTTGGACAAATCCCTCCAAGCCTGCTAAAAACTTGTATATCTTCATGGGTCATTCCCCGGACCTATTTAGCAACAACAATTACAGGAAATTATTGAGGAATGCAATCCTATGGTCATTGAATGATTTAGAATCATTGTTGTCCAACTAAAAATGCTTTAAAGGTGCTTGAATTCCTTACCTGGTAAAGGATATAAGCGAAGGATGATACATTCCCCCCCGCCAAGAAGACTTCGCGCCGTTGATAGCGAAGGGTAGCTTGGCCATACAGTAGAAAGGCTAGATCGAGCGGGCCGTAATGGCCAATTTTTGCCCTTTTTTGGCCTTTTTTGGGCAAGCAAAAAAGTACAAGAAACGAGCAGATGAACATTGAATCGAACAATTGAGGGATCAAATTGCTCACAGGTTAAAATTTGGTCGGACAATAATGAATTAAAATAGTATCGTGCCAATAGAATAAATATCGTTGATGCAAGGTTCTATTCGTAGATTCTATCCTTGTAAATCCTTTTCATATCATCGAATGATTGAAGAGGGCCTTCACAAATATATACATACTGGAATAATGTCTCTTCTTCATCAGCATAAGGATTATATACCCGGCCTACTTTTGTAATTTTTGTAAATAATTCTTTATAATCCTCTTCCCAACTACCGTTATAGTCCAAAACCAAAATTGTTGCCGGCATATTGCCAAGCGGCGCCCAGGAGTAGAAGCTTCCATGGTACGAGAATACCGCGGGCAATCCATATTGCTTTCCCCACAATGCCACCGCGCCTGCTTGCCGGTAATGCCGTCCCCATACTAAGCAATGTTGCTTCTGCGCAGGGGATAATGTTTCGTATGTTTTACCCAGCAAGGTCAACACTTGTGGCCACATAAATTGGCTATAATATTCCTCGAAACTGATGGCATATTTTCCACCGGGAACTGTATTGTCTGCATATTTTTTGTGGATACGATCGATATACCGATCCAATGAATAAACGGGCATCCCGAAGGGGATCATCACCAATCCAAGGCACAGGATGATTGCCAGCGGATAAAAAGACCATTTACGCCAAGCAAAAATAATTTCCTGGTAAAATATCGCACCGAAAGGGATAATAGTCAGGATGATGGGGTAGAAATAGTATTGCTTCCCCTTACTATAAATCATATAAACAATAGAAACAGTAATGCAACACAGTACCAAGAAATAAATATTCCTGGGACTTTTAATACCTAGGTAAATGAAACCTGCTATTATAACTAACCAAGCTAAGGGGTTCGTGGATAATATCAATGACCGCAGCTCTTCAATAAAACTCAAATGATCCAACTGCGTGCTGTACAAACGGCTAAACATCTGGAAAACAGGAAAATCATTGGCGTACTGCCAAATTAAATTGGGGCTGATTGCCAGTAAAAATACGAGCAAACATTTCCAAAATTGATGCTGTATTAAAGCCGTCCTCGTTCTCCTTGAGAATAATAATACCGGCAATCCCGCCGCGAAAAATACGGCATCATACTTTGTTAAAAAAGCTGCTATCAACGTAAAGGTCAAATACCACAAATATTTTTTTTCTAAACGGAGTATATATTTTAAAAGGTAATAAAAATTCAGCACCCACCAGAATTGGCTAAACACGACCGGCTGAAACAGTTGCTGTGAACGTTCAAAGCCCGGTGCAATCAAGATGCACATCAAACCGGTAAATACAGCGCGGGCATCCCCACCTAATAAAAGGATGGTCCTGGCAACAAGCATTATAATTCCGATACATGCCAAGTGCGCGAAAATATGATGTACAAAAACCGAATCCGAATGCGATAGATCCTGTATCCATGCCAACAAACCAATCAAGGGGGGAAATTCCATATATCCGGAGGCGAGGTGATCCCCCGTTTGTATATGCAATAATTCATCGCCCTGGAATCCCGAATGATAATCGGCCAATAAATGTAATCCCAGCTTGACGGCACAAAACACGGAGATAACCCAGGTGGTGTTACTAATTTTCATAAGCCGAGATAAAGTGGTTGATATGGTAAATATATAAATTCCAGCCCGCTTCCCCAAAACTGCTGTAAACCCGCCCTAATACACCTTTAATTTGTCGTAAAACGCCCCTACCTAGTATGTAAATCGTTGTAATTTTATGTAAAAGAATAATTATGGAAACTATTCATATCGATGAAGATTTTTTGATCATGTACGTGGCTGCAAAAGAATTTCCGGCTGATATATGCAATGCCCATGAAGCGCTTCATAAACAGGTTCCTATTGAGGCCGGGAGGAAATTCATCAGCATTTCAAGACCGGAAAACGGGATTATTCAATACAAGGCAGGCGCTGTCGCAAAAGATGCATCCGAAGCAAAACAACTGGGACTACCCTGCATTCAAATCCCAAAAGGAGATTTTATCGCGATTACTATTAAAAATTACAATGATCATATAGAATCAATCGCGGCTGCTTTCGAAACGCTATTGGAACAACCCGGGTTAGACGCTAATAGTTATTGTTGCGAGTGGTACATTAATCCCGATGATATAATTTGCATGGTCAGGAAAGCAGGTTAATGCTGCTATAACTTTTGACCCACCCAGTTTTCGAGGAAGCTTCGCCCATTCTCGAATAAAATCCCCTGCACGATTTTTTCCAAGGCAAGCTTATCGATTCCATCCTTTTTCCTGGGCAACAGCCAATCGAGCTGCCGTTCCTCGACATATGTTTTTTCCGCTATAGGCAACCAACGCGCCAATGCTTTTCCTAGCGCCGGCAATTGAGCAGCATCACGGCAGTTAGCCACGGGATTAATCAACCCGTCGTAATCACTCCCAATGCAGATATGCTGCCATGGATCGCAGCCGGGAATTTCATTGCCTACGGCAACGATATGCAATATATTAAAACACAGCGCCAAGGGATGTCGTTCCTGCTTGGTAGGCAGGAGGTATGATTCCTCGTAAGGCATATCCCCCGGCGACAATTTCTTCGCTTCATCCGGGAAGAAGAAACGGAAGTCTTCCCAGGACAAATATTCTTCTTTATCCTTTTTAGCTAATCCCGCTTGCCATCCCAATATCCTAACGTCAAGGCTCAAGCCTATCATCCCTTTACTCTTCATTACTTCCTCGATATCTTCATCCATCAGGTTGATGGACCAGCTGTTAAACGTGAACTCCTTGTTGATGGCGCCCCAATAACCTGCTAATGAACGGTCCATTGTAATCCCGACAAATGGTACACCGTATGTGTTTAACAAGCGGGAAGACTCCAAGGAAAATTTCCATTCTTCAATGGAGCAACCTGTAACGCCCATATGACTCGCGATGATCGGTAGCGCATAATTTTTCTCCTGCCGGTAAGCGTAAAAGTCCAACCTCGACTTTAAAGCCATGTGCTTGATATCAATTAAAATCTGGGCGGATTTGTTCCCCACTTTCATAGTATAAGCCGCATCAATAACTTCCTTGCCTTGCTGACTAATGCCGTTACCATAAGGATACACAGCTTCGCTCTCTATCATTTTCATGCCGAAAGCATGGGTCGCTAAAAACTGTTCCGGTATATAAGAAAGATGTGTTAAAACAAGGTAACAAATATCCATTTTCTCCTTCCACATAGCTTGCTGTAAATGCCGCAGGCTATCCGCAGCGGAGAGCAATGGATTGTCTAAGAAGTCCTTCACCAGAGCATCTAGCGGTTGTTGGCTATTCACTAAGATTGTATCCGGCTCCCCCGGTCGGCGGACCAGGGACCTACTTAAACTATGTCCGCCTTCAATACCAATAGCCAAAACTGGCTGCCCGTTAGTAGCAGGAACCTTCCCTTCGGCGCGGTTCAGGATATGTATCTGTCCTTTTTCATATAACAACTTATATAAATTCAGCTCCCTTAACAGCAATTGATAATAAGAAATCTTGTGATCCCTTATTAACTTGAAGATGGTTTGATCCACCGGCGCGGTAAAAAACTGCGAGTTTAATATTTTCCCGAAAAGACCATTCTTCTGAACGAATATTTCTTCCACCGGCGCTATCGCAGCCACCCCCATTTGCAAATCCCCCTTTTTCATTTGGGAAAGGCAAACCTGGCTTTCCAGTATGTGTAGGAAATTTTCTTCCAAGAGATCTATCAAGGGATTCTTCATATCTATTGGCAGTAACAGCTCTTCCGCTTTACGTTGGGTGGGATACAAGGATTCAAATTGACAGATATACCTTTTGAATACCGGGTGCATATGAAAATCGAAATGGGACATATCGAAAATTTTATTGTTCGAAGAATTCACGGATCAGTAGATCAGATTGTACATCCGGACTCAATATTGATTCGGTAACAGAGCCGTAGCCCGTTTTTGAAAAAGCAGCCAAGGCAGCCCTAGCCCTTTGGGATAAGGGCACCGACAATAAACTTTCTTCCAACTGCGTACCTTTGCTTAGCTTACGTTTGATCGTATTCCATATGGCATGTGCAGCTTCTTTAACACCAAGATCCTTTTTAGCGATATCCTTTACCCCATCATAAGCACATTTCAAATCATCCGGCCCGGGTAAGGGGTAAGCTAATAATGCTTGAATATCAAGGATACCTTTACCATAATTTCTAAAATATTGATCCGGCCAATTCCCGGGTTTGCGGGCGCTGTGCTGCAAGCAATGGCGAAATGCTTCCACGACCTGCCATGGTTTCTGGAACTTTGAAAGTTCGGCATAATGAAAAGCTTTCCACATCATGGCAGCGGAAGCAACTTGCGGCGTTGCATAACTGGTACCGGAACCGTAAACCATGATTTCGTTTCCATGCTTATCAAGGAATGGAACGTACACATCCTCACCTGGGGCGGAGATATCAACCACGTTACCGTAAGAAGAACCACTCCAAGGCTCATCACCCGGGTTCGTACCACCGACGCAGATTGTTCCAGGGTACATGGCCGGGGCCACCACTACTTCTACCTCGTTACCGGCAGCGCAAACCCAAATAACGCCGTTCATATATGCTTCCCTTGCTACCACTTCAAACATGGGCCGCGGGTAACTTCCCATGCACATAAACATCACATCTGTTTGATTACGGATGGCAGTATTTGCGGCATCCACCATCTCCTTTCCCCTACCGATCAGTACAACCGAACGCGCGATCCTGTAAGGAATTAATTTTGTAAAACGCTGATCAAATAAATTTAACATCCCGTTGTTACCATCGAGCTTCATCGGGTCGGCAACCATTTTTCCTCCCAAAGTAAGGCTAGCCGTCCGGGTTCCATGGCTGGGATGTTTGAAACCTAGCCTTTGTAAAATATTTTTTGCGCGGTCTTCAGCCGTATTATCCTGTTCCAGGAAATCATAATCCCGGTCCAGGTCGAAAGCCGGGAAGGCCTTCGAATGAGTAGTATAACCTGTATCGAGCTGAACGAAGCGGAGCTTGGATAAATTTTGTGCAATCCCCTTCCAAGGATCTTTCCCTGCATCGGGTTGAAGGGGACAGTTCACCGCATACCAATGCCACCACCGGATCTTGTCCGCAGCAACATTATGAGCTTCCTTGTACCATTTTGCATTTTCCCAGCGGCCAGTAAAAATATTTTCATTAGGTTCTGCCGTACCATCCGGAGCGATAATCGATTCCGTTGCACGGGCGCTGATATCGTAGTCTTCCGCCACGCCAACATCAGTTCGTGATTCCAAGTCTGGCGTACACATATCTATCACCGGAATTTTTTCTATATCCGCCGCCAATAGCCAAGGATCTTGAGAAGATCGTACCGTTAAATATTCCAAGCGTTCCGCCAGGGGATCGGTACTCAAGGATAGCAGCGCTTGCCTACGCACCAAGCCTGGAATCAACTGCGGGGCAGCTTGTTCCCAATGTTGGCGCAGCGTTTGGCTTTCGTTCAACAATACTTCAAAATATTGTAGCGCTTCACCTGTTTCCGGGGTGGTTGCCGTAATACCAACACCGGGGTTTTCAATCGGAACCGTATTCATTTTGTCAAGATTTTCATTTTGGGGGGGCGTGGCCATGGGCTGGTTAACAATATCGGCATTCCGGGATAGTTTACCGGCCATATCTGCCGTCATATTTAATAATGCTTTTCTTCCCACCTCCATTTCTACCGGTAAGTTGGCTGCCGTCAATGCTTCGATAATCTTGCTGATCTTGATACCTTCATTGCCGATCCAATCTATTTCGCTATCGGGTGTACTCGCGTTAGCTACCGTACCGATTTTAGTTAAGGGGCGGTTCAGGTCATCCGTTCGAGGCAAACCCGAATGATGCAATGCTACAACTTCACAAGTTCCAAGGGCCACTACGACAGCCCCGGAAGAACCCGGTAGCGTGTCGGATTCGTATACTAACCTGGTACCTGTTTCGGAGAAGAAAGTAGTGTCTTTCAGTACTATTTTTTTGGGAAAACCATTTGGATGTTGAATAATGATGCAGGACTCTCCCTTGATGATTTTACCGATATTCCCATCCAGGTATATCGGGGGATATTCCTGGATCGATTTACCTTCCCGCGATACCGGTTTGATGGCGATGAAAGTGAAATCCAGTCCAGAGAAAGGCACTTGTTTATCTTTGACCAGGCTCGATGTTAAAAAGAAGGTAGCGGGAAGCAGTTCGAAGCTAGTATACTTCTCCAGCTTATCATGAACATCAAGTTCATAATCGAATTCAGCGACCATACCATTGGCATCATCAATGGACTCTATAACATGATGATTCGTGAGTATGATGTTTTCCGCGACGAGGAAACCTGTACCGATCGGTTCATGGTTCCTTGTTAGCCTACATACGGCACGGGCCTTCAACTCTAATTTTTCTAGGATATTTTTATCCTGGAAATTGGATATACCGTTAATTCTTTCGAGCGCTAAAGGCAAGGGTAATCCTTCCCTGGCCGCCCTTAGCTGGATACGTTGCTGGTTATCCTCCATACTGTATTTCGGAATCAAGCCTTCCTTGGCCAAAGCCATACGCTTGGCAGCCTGGTCGAAAGCGCCTTCAACATGACCATACCGGAGGGCAACCTGTTCTACGACAGACCAACGGGAAATCATAGTTTAACTTTTGAAGTAGGTAATGTACCGTTGTTCACGGCCAGTTAATCCAATAAAAGCTAGTTTGAACGGATGTCATTTGGGGATAATCTTGATCTATAGAGTCTTCTGTGCAACTAAAACAATCTAATACTTGGGGTTCAAACTGATATATCAAATATACTTATTTAGAGATTCTTGGCAAATTAATTATTCAATATCCCTCTTAGGCAGGAAAGATGTTTTGTTCTATAAATATTGGATATAAACATTTAATTAGCGCTTCGCTAGCTATCTATTACTAGTTAACAATCGTTGAAAGTTTGTTGAAGCGGAAATATTCAATATTTTTACCAGGTACTATTACTATTTCTAACAAAACCCTTTTAAATCAATCCTTATGAGCGATTCTAATCGTAATGTCATCCCTTTGGAAACTGCTATTAAAAGAACAACCGCCTGGAGAGCTTTCATCAAGGACAAAGGCCCATGGAAAACGGAAGCCGATTTACCACGCGGCAGTTATATCCCCGTACAAGATATCCTTGACTTGGTACATGATTACCGCCACCGCGGAATCGAGATGGAAGGTGTAAGGGCATATTTTACTTGCGCTTTACCCGATGGAACAGATAACATGGAGAAATGCATGGAAATTTCATTGATTTTCGTTCCGGTCGACAAAGACAATAAAGATATCCTGGAGATTCCTACCATTGGTAAGGAAGGTTTGAAGGGCACCGAATCCGGCGTGGAAGATTTCACGAAGCCATGTCCGAGCGTGTGCGATGTTGACAGCCCATTGTATGGCAAATCCTAATTTCTTTAGATGCCTTCATTTACCAGTATTTATTTAGGCATAATTGCCCCGGCTGCTACTTTAATACCGATTACTGTTGGGCTATGGAAGTTCAAAGAACTACCGAAAGCTATGAAAGTAATTTGGTGTTATGTAATAGTAGCCGGGGTTACCAACTGCTTAGCGAGCATTTTCTCCAACTCCAATAACTTGCCGATCCTGCATGTTTACACGGTTGTTGAGTTTGTTTTATTAAGTTGGTTTTATGCCCTTGTTTTACCAAGCAAAACGCTTAAGCGGGTAATCTTGATACTAGCCGGATTGTTTATCATCTTCGGATTTGTAAATGCGCTTTATTTACAAAGCATTTACGTATTTAATTCTAACACGCGGCCCGTTGCTGCCTTACTGTTAATCGTATACAGCTTACTTTATTTAATTGCATCATCCCCGTTAGAACATCAATTACGCTGGTCTGAAATCCCCGCCAACTGGGCGAATGCCGGGATACTCATCTATTTCTCCGCCGCATTATCCCAATTTGCCTTTTCAAACCTGGTAGAAGCGAAAGCCCCGCACGAAGTGGTATTATTGATCTGGAACCTGCATGGAACTTTTGTTATTTTAATGTATATTTTGATCAGTATAAGTTTCTATAAATGCAAGAAATAACTGAGAATATCTACGTACTTGTTACCCTCGTCATGGGAGGCACCTTCCTGTTAGCCGTCTCTTTCCTGTTGATCCACGCCAATAACCAGAACAAGATCCTGAAACAACAACAGGTTATCCAACAAAGCGAATTACAACATCAAAAAGAAATCATGGGCGCTATTTACGCTTCCCAGGAAGAAGAGCGGAAACGCATCGGCAGCGACCTGCATGATAGCGTAGGAGCTGCTTTATCCTCACTGAGGATGGTAATCGAAAGCATGCCCGAATCAGCAGGAACCGGCCTTAGATCCCAATGCAAAGAAATCATTGACCGGATCATCGTTGATACGAGGAACATTTCCCATAACCTTTCCCCCGTTACCCTGAACTTATACGGCTTGCCCGAAGCAATAGAAGATCTTGCCGATGTGATCAACAACGGCGGACAGTTTCAAGTTAACATAGAAAACCAGGCAGATGAAAGCCTAGCGAAACTATCCAGGAGTACCGAATTATCTATTTACAGGATACTCGAAGAGCTTTTTAATAATACGATCAAGCATTCGGGGGGCAGCCAAATCGCCATCCGCATATGGGAAGAAGGTAACCGATTGCAACTCTCTTACTCTGATAACGGCAAAGGGTTAAAAGATTTAAATAACAGCAAAGGAATGGGAATGGCAAATATCAAGAACCGGCTGGATGTGATCAATGCCACTTATACTTTCTCCGCTCCGAACGAATTTAGATTCAATATAACATGCAGTATACCAATACAATAGATCAAAAAGAACCACACCATGATTAAGATTGCCATCGTTGACGACCATAGTTTATTCCGGCAGAGTTTAAGATTTTTATTGGAGCAGAATGAAGGTCTCAAAATCGTTGCCGAAGCGGAAAACGGGCAGGAATTCTTGGATGTCCTGGCGAAAAACAACGGCATTCCCGATATTGCGATAGTAGACATCGAGATGCCGGTCATGACCGGTATCGACCTGAACGAACATTTACAAAACTTGTATCCCGGCATCAAGGTAATCATACTAACAATGCATTACCAGGAAAGGATCATCGCTAGCTTGATGCGGAATGGGGTCGTTGCTTTCCTAGCCAAAAATTGCGATAAGGAAGAACTCTTCCAAACGATTCAACAAGTATTTGATCACGGCTTCTATATCAACAAATATATCCTCGATATACTGAAAAATGCGAAAAAGTTACGCAATGATAACCTTAAGAATGCTTTGGCTATCCCGGTAGACCTTAGTAAAAGAGAGCAGGAAATTTTAATATTGATATGCCGTGAATTCAGCAACCAGGAAATGGCCAACCAATTATTTATCAGCGTACGCACCGTGGAAGGGCACCGGAACAACCTATTGTTAAAAATAGGTTGCCGCAATACTGCCGGTTTAGTTGTTTTCGCAATTAAATATGGCATCTTCGATATCGGGGCATAACCATCACCATTTTACATCCCGTTTAAAAATACAACCGCCCACCAATGGCAAGCGGTTGCGTGCAGCTAGTTCTAATAAAGCAAGCCGCTGGGGCTCACATCAACAATATACTGTCATGATATTAATTGAGTGATGGAAAAACACCCATATCCCAAACCGGGAGCGGTTTAGACGTTCATAAGATCGAGAACATAATTATACATATAATACACCTAGAACGCCCTAAAGCGAATATCTTTGTTTTTTTACCGTAGTATACTACCCCTTTCGAGATAGCATACAACAGTAAAAAATAGTAGAGCAAAATTGGTAATCAAACTATTTTATGCTATTATTTATTAGAAGAACTTTCCCTGTTACTGGTTGTTTCCGTTGTTAGTGCAAAGTAACAGTAAGCTGCCGATTAATGAAAGGTACTGAATACCCGTTTTTGCAACCAGGTAAAAATACCTGGTTATAAAAAAACCGGGCCCGCATGCAGCGAACCCGGCTAACTGAAGTTAACAAAAATCGTTTTTATTAATCACTTATTATTGTTCTAAATGCCTTTTCACATTCTCCAGGCTGCTATCAAGATCTTTCCCCAGCTTCTTTTCAATATTAAACAATGCCAGCATCGCGTTCATAGGAAATGGCATCCTGCTGCTCATAGTCCAACTGATTTCTGTTTGGTTATTACCGGCAGGCCCCGTCTGGTAGCTAACTTTTCCTAACCCTTCAAATGGTCTTTTAAACCGGATCTCCATATCTATTTCTTGGTCCGGGATCAACTTCGTAATCTCCTGTTCCCCTGCACCTACTTCTTTATTGCCGTCCCAAGCATAAACGAAACCTACGGTTCCATCGGTACCGGTAAATGTTTCCTTTAAGTTCGGATCTTTCATTACCCAGGTATTATAGTCCTTTTGATTCTTGAGATTCGAAAGATAACTGTATACCTCGTTAACGGGACGGTTAACCGTAATACTTCTCTTTACAGAATAATCATTTTTAGTGAAGATGGCAATGACCAAGAAAATCACCAATAGGGAAACAATGATTCCAATTACAATAAATAAGGCTTTCATTTATTTAAAATTTAAGATATTGACCTGTATTGTACGATACAAAGGTATTTTCATCTCCATAGATTCCTTATTGGCAATCCCGACAATTTAAAGGTAATTTTGCGACAGTTCTTATACCGTTTATACGGAACCCGGCGTGATTTTAAGTTAACTTTAAGCTAATTAAGCCATCCAGGGACGATAAATTCAAAATTTATTCAGATTCTGGCAGGAATTTCATGGTAAATTGACATACATGAGATGGATATTCCCCTGCCTTTTGGTTTCAATATTTTCCCTGCCTTGTACTGCACAAGTGATGCACGACAGCTTGCCCGCGCTTCCCCAACGCGAAGGTTTTTACTTCAGTAAGTTATATGCCCCTATCAGCCTGGGGTTAGCAGGTGTGCTGACCAACAGCAATTACAAGGAATCCATAAAGAATGAAATCGTTGAAGAAAGAAATGAACATATCGGGGGCTTCAAAACTCATGTCGACAACTATTTGCAGTATGCCCCGATAGCTATTGCTTACGGCCTAGATGCTTTCGGTCTGAAGTCTAAAACGGACATCGTTAACCGGACGGTTATCCTGGTAAAAGGGGAACTGCTGATGATGGGAACAGTAAGCATCCTTAAAAGATATACGCACCAATTACGCCCTGATGGCAGCAATTACTATTCCTTTCCTTCAGGTCATACCGCCCAAGCATTTGCTGCGGCTACTTTCCTGAGCCAAGAATATAAAGATCGCCTTCCCTGGATGCCTTATGCAGCATACGGCATGGCATCTTCCGTAGGGTTAATGCGGATGGCCAATAACAGGCATTATATCAGCGATGTATTGCTGGGTGCCGGAATCGGGATACTTAGTATGAAAGTGGCCTATTGGACGCACCAATATAAGTGGAACCGCAAGCAAAGGCAACTTGAGAACGGGCAGCTATCCTGGTAACGAACATATTCCATCTTTTTTATATAAATAATAATCAGAGATGTGGGGGGATGTATTTTTTAGTTAAATTTGAATGGTTGCAGCATTGCAACCCCAAACTGTTAACTACCAAAAAATTCCCCAATGAGACAGCAATCTCCCGTAGTTGCTCCTAAACCTCATGCAGGTTCTTCTCCAACTACGCAAAAGAAATCGCATTTTTTCGGGTCTTCGAAAGAAGCCGGCACACCATTCTTCAATGCATCTTCAAAGATCGCTCACAATTTAGCAACACCACCGGATAAGGATGACCGTAGCCTGAAGCAACATGAACTTGCGGTACCCTACCCTAACCCAACTGCCGCACCCAGGGAACTTACGGATGCTGAAATTGCAGACGCGATCAATTATAATACCGGCAGGATCACCGACCCGGACCAGGTCATGTTGATCCGCGATGTATTGGGATTGTCGCATGACGCACCTAGTATCGACGAGGAATTAATACGGGCGGTGGCAGATTGGCAAGCTAAATACAATTTGGTGGTTGATGGTAAAATCGGGCCTAAGACTTCAGCGACCTTAGGTTTTGAAGTGCTGCAAGAATCCAATTTAGTTCCAACATTACGACCGGAAGCGATTGCCTTGTTGGAAAAAGGAATCGAATTAAGAGTTAGTAACAACGTATATACCGATACAGCCGTACAATCTACCAAGGATATCCGTTTCACCGTATTTGTACCAAGGGGTTTAAGGCGCGATGATTACGTATTAGTGAATTGGGTGCGCGGCCATATGCGCTCCGGCCCTGCTACATTCTTCCAAGTACGCATGTATGGCAACTTGGTGGATGCTAATTTCCCGAATTTTCAAGTCGATTCGGTAGACGCTGACCCGATCTATTGGAGTACGGCAGCCAGCAGGCAAAATTTCAATATCGATAATGCCCGGCAGTTTCATGCGACCGACAGCCCGGGCCCGGCACTAAATACAGAACACGGTGCAGATTACGATTTACATTTCAGGATGGGCGTATACCGTTTGGCGGATGTACCCGCTGCTACTACTGGCAATTTAGGCAGGGCGAGGGCGATCGTTTCGAGGTACTGGTCATACAGGGTGCGGGTATCAGCAGCAGGCACATTCAGTCACTAATGAGCATTTATTTCATTATATTCATTTGGTTATTAATCATCTCCCCGGTAGGGGAAATTTCGAAACAACAAGCTATTGCAGCCTGTCACAAGCAAGTTTCTAAACATTTTCATATGAATAATTCAAATAACAGGGATTTCGATGCCGACAATCTACTGGACCGGTTAAATTACTGGGTACAGCAAGGCGGCGATCCGGATCATAGCCCGGCAGGAGTAAAATCTACCGGTGAATCGAGATCTAAGATTATGGATATCAAAAACATTTTTGAGAAAGCAGGTATCGAACTGAAATGGGTCAATGATCATTACGAGCTAGCAGCTCCTTGAACTATGATCTATGTTTTAGCTTCCGGATCACTTTCAGCAAATCTTCCCTGTTTTTCTGTTGATGATAAAAACGGGGAAGCTTTTCCAGTAATGTAAAATGCGCGCGGTCCTTCTTCTCCCGCAAACCGGCCTGGATATACGCTTCCAGGTAGTTCAAATGCTCCAGGTTGTATGCAAAAATCATATGTTGCCGGAACGGGGCTTGCAACCACAACCTTGCATCAAAATAATGATGCGCTGCCATATAAACGCGGTGACCGCTTGGCTGTTTAATATCGTAGGCCTTCGCATACGCGCAAGAAGCGCAGGACAATTGTACTTTGCCGGAATTATCCAAGTGCCTGGCAAATGCCTTTCCTGAACATGATGGACAAACGACCCAAACCTCCCGGTAAAAATCACGCAATGTTTTTTTCTGATCGGTAAAGCGTTGTTGCATTAGAGTAAAATACATTAATCCTTGTGATTTCCCAAGTGCATGACCCCATTCTATGCTATCAACAATTAAATTTTGATCGCAGCATTCTATTTTATCTTCGCTTATAGCATTTCGCTTAAATTAAATACAATCGATCTTTTCCCGTTGGTAACTGTATGAAATGATTTGATTGCCCTATAATTTCAATTGTTCCATGCTAAAAATTCATCACTGCAATCAAATTGCAGCACCTATTCTTAACTTGGGCACTACGCTAACTATTATATGCTTTTATCATCCTAAAACATACAACCCAATGATCAAAAAATCCATCTTTGCATCGTTAACCATCCTGTGTTTCGCATTGTTAAGCTTTACGGCCCCAGGAGATCCTAAAAACCCTGTACAAAATGCCGAATTAACCCGCGGTCAAGCTATCGTGGAGTTTGATCAACTTGGTATCGATCAGATTGTAAGAAACGGTTTCAGTCCTATCGAAGAAATGCAACCGGGACTCGGCATCTTTCACCCGATTCCTTATTTGCCACTGCCTCAACCGCCGGATACTACGATTATTTGCGATGGCATGACAATGTCTGAATTGAGGATGGATATTGAACAAAGAACACAGGTGTTTATGAATTCTTCACAAGCGGACGCTGCACAAGCTCAAGCTAATAAGAATTGCCGCGCGGTGTTTTTCATTATCAGGAATTGTAAAATTACCCGCGTGATTACAATCGAGCCCCAATTTCCTTGCTGGAGCTATAGTTTACAACTACAGTTAACAGAAGGTCCCAGGGTTTCGGCAACGATTATCAATTAATTGCTCCAACTTTAGAATATTTGGATCAGCCCTCCCCGGCAGGAGGGCTTTTATAATTACATTATTTCTGTAGGCTTCCCCTGCATCAAAAACCGTACTCCAGTTGGCGCCATTTGTAATTCCCATCTTTAAAACACCAGGTGATAATATATCCGCCCGCACCATCACTATTCCAAGCCTGCAAAAATAACCTGTTTCCATCTGCATCATAATATAAATGCGTGTTATCGAAATTAGGTTCGAATGTATCGGCATAAGACAATGCAGGAATGGCTATCTCTTTGCCCTTAAATATACCTCCTATCGATTCATAACGAATTTTTGGCAGGTCGCCATCCGTTCCGAAAAAAGTTTTTCCATTGATTTTAAGCACGTAACTTCCTGTTGAATCATACTCGATATGATATTGTTTCGCATTAAATTCCCCCTTGGTCAGCTTGATATCAACAATATTATTTTTAAATACTATACTATCGCTATACAAGACCGGTTTGAACTCCGGTAATTTAGCAATGTCGAGCAGCCTGGACCTGTGTAGGTAACCGTGCATCCTTTCCGTGCTGCGGTATTCCACGTATGCCCAATCCGGGTCTTGCTCTTCATCAACATATAACATATCCTCGAACACAACTTCACCAACAGGGATTTTGGCTATAATCTCCGAAGCGGTACTTTTACCCTTCCTCAAATTGCTATATCCATCGGGGTCTTTTACTATATAGATTTGGGAATAAGCAGCATGAGAAATTAAAATAAATATTAACAAGCAGAGCTTTCGCATAAGTAAAGAATTGTTACTAAATTAGTTCTAGGTAAAAATAATCATTTGAAAAAAGAAGCGCTTCCCTTTCTGAAGTTCAAAGCCAAGATCGAGCTGATCGGCATCAACCCTTTTGTTTTTCTTCCAGGGAAAACATTGCAAAAATTATTCCTACAAGCGGGTAAGGACAAAGGTAAAATCCCAATCCGTATGAAAATCGATGGTCATGAATTTCAACAAACCATCATTAAATATAGCGGGCACTGGCGTTTGTACCTCAACGGCCCCATGAGAAATGCTGCCGGTAAAGATCTTGGCGACATGGCTACTTTCGAAATTCATTTTGATCCAACTCCAAGAAATATCGAGGCTCCCAAAGCTTTTATATCGGCTTTAAACAAAGAACCGCGAGCCAAAAGAGTGTATGAACAATGTTCCGCTTCCTTGCAATTAGAAATTAACCGCTACCTATCCCGCCTAAAAACGGCCGAAAGTTTAGAAAAGAACATCCATAGGGCCATCAATTTCCTGCTTGGCAAAGAAAGATTCATCGGCAGGGCTCAGCCCTTACCGGGAACAAACAAATAATCACGGCATATATAAAACTGGTTATCAATAAAATACAATAAAAACCCCTATTGAACATTTTGTCATCACGAAATGTTAGTATTAGATTCTATATGAATTGACATAAACATAATTATATAAATATCCTATTAGTCAATCGAAGCATTCACTTATCTAACTTCAATTTTACTTTATGAGAATCCTTTTTCCTTGTATGGTCTCGTTGCTACTTGCATTGCCCATCCTTACAAATGCCCAGCAAAAATATGATGTCATCATTAAGCTCAACGGCGATGAAATGACGGGCAATATCAAGGAAATCAATGATACGGAAGTCAAATTTGTCTATAAAGATGAAACTGCGGTGTACGTTGTTAAAAAGTCCGATATTTTCAAGATAAATTTCGCAAGTGGCCGTTCGGAAGTGATTAATCAGCCGGGGACTTCCAATAATTCCCGGGAGAACAACGGTTTAACTATAGTTAAATCCAGCCCTGGAGAACGGCGTAACAAAATAGCGGTGTTACCGTTTGTATACATGATGGAAAACCAACCCGTAGCAGAAGAACTAAGTTATCAAGCGCAACAAGATACCTATAATTACTTAGCAAAGCATGCGAAAATGTACCAGGTAATCGACCCGAGAACTGTGAATGTAGCATTGTCGAAAGCCGGGCTCACGAGGGAAAAGCTAATGAGTACCAGTATGCAAGATTTATGTGAGCTCCTGGGTGCAGAATATGTCATTGACGGGACTATCTCACAAAGAAAAGGCAATACTTCCAGCTATTCGAGTGGCAATTACAATTCAAAAAGCGATGATAAGGATAAGAATAAAAAGTCTTCCGGATATACGAGTACCACTGTCAAGCAAACAATAGAAACGGTAGTCACGATTAATGCTTATAATGACAAAAACGAAAATATTTATAATAAAAGTCACCAAGAATTTATGGGCAACACCAATGGTTCTTATAGCAACCCTTTAGAATTCCTGTTGAAAAGAACACCTTTTTATTCTAAAAATTAAGTTTTATAATCGCCTTGCACCGGCTGGCACAATATTATTACAAGCCGGTGCAGAAAGCGATCTACATTTGGAAAACGTTAAACCGATGGCCATCAGGATCTGCAAATACGAAACCATAATATCCCGCACCAAAGGCTTCAGGTTCCGAAACGATAGTTCCCCCCGCTTGCCGTACTTCCTTTGCCCAGTTATCCACTTCTTCCTTGGTATCGGCTGAAAGTGTAAAAATAATTTCGTTGCCTGCTTTCGTATCCGATACCATGCCTTTCATTCCGGATGTTAACACATCTTCCAGGAAGAAATGTATAATAAAATCTTTCTCACCGAAAAAGAAGCTCGTTAATTGTTCTGAGGCGCCATTTTGCTTAAACCCCAGCTGCTGATAGAATTTGGTAGTTCGATCCAGATCGCTTACCCCGAGATTCGCCCAGATTTTTTTTGATTTCATAAACAATAGATTTTTATAATTATAGGCTTTCAAAAAACTTAGCGGCTTTTTACCAAAGGTAGTTCTTAAGGAAATGATATAATGGGGCCATTTGCGAAATTTCCGGGGATTATTTGCGCCATCGCGCATGGCATTTAATCAAAAGCCCCGGCACAATATGTACCGGGGCTCTACTTGGTTCTTGATTTAAAATATTACTTTAACAAACAGCTATGGCAATGCGTTTAAGCGATCAATTAATTTCTGAACGATCCCTTCAATCTTGGTGGTACCAGCCAGGTTCATCGCTTTATTGGCAGCAACCAAGCCTTCTTTCTTTCGGCCGGTTTCCAGGCAAATTTGAGCTAGCGTACTTTGTGTACTATATTCTCCCGGTTCCAATCGGGCCGCTTTTTTCGCTAATTTATAGGCGATGGGCAATAGCGCATCATCCCCCATTCCCCTCATGTTAGCTCTCCGGGCCAAAAAGCTTAGCCTCTCCGCATCATCTTTCAGAATCCCTTTATAGGCTTTTTCCACTAGTTTCATGTAATCATCATACCTCTTGTTTTGCAGGTAAAAATCTGCTTCCAACATTACACCTTGCTTTTGGCGGAATGCCATTTTGGAATCTTTGAAATACCTTAATTTTTCACGGAAGCTTTGTTCATTGCCGTTGCGCATCAACCCGTATAATTCATAAGATACCATCCGGTCGCTCAACGAATCAATCGCACCTTGGCTGGCAAAGGCATTAAACTCGTCTTGATGGCTCATGAAATAAGCGCCGAAACGATCTTCTTTACTGTGCCCCAAGGTATTGATGGCACGCCATCCTAGGGAAGTGTTTAATTTATCTGCGGGGAAACCTTCCATGATCTCCCGGTTCAACTTTGCTGCGAAAGTCCGGTCGCTATGTTCCATCAGGTCATAATAATCCAATAAGAACTTCATATCACGGTTACCCTTGTTATAGGCTTCTTTCAAGGCTGAAAGGCTTTGAGCAGGATCCGTGGCTTTTTTACCAACACTTAAGAATTCTGCTACCGGCATCTTTGAATTAGAACGGTAGATTAATTTTCCATTGTGGTCGATAAATAAATAAGTCGGGAAAGACTGTACTTCGTACTCTTTCCTTAACATAACACCTTCTCCCTTCTCCATATCGAAATGGGCGTTGATGAAAGTACTATTATAATAATTTGCTACTTCCGGCACGTTGAATACATTTTTATCCATCCATTTACATGGCGCGCACCAGGAAGTGTAGCAATCGATAAAGATTAACTTATTCTCCTTTGCAGCCTTATCTTTCAATTCCTGGAAGCTTAATGGCAGGAACGCTATTTCCGATTGTGCCTGTATTTTATTGCCGATAAAAATTGTCAACAGAAGAATACTGAATATTTTTCGCATGATGTAATTATTTTTTTTAACCCCGGTAACGTTATAGTAATTCCCGTTACCGGGGGTTTAGAAATCATCCTTTTATCTTTCGTATTGAGGAATATTTGGATTAAATTCCAATACTTTAGGTGGTACCGGGAGGATATACCTTTGGTCGTTGGCTGGCAATGTATAATTTTCACCATCCGTGGTATGCGTAATATCCTTGGCATAGCGGCTCTCGCGGTTCAGCCGTTTCAAATCGATCAAACGCGTGCAACCCACGAAACAGAATTCCCTGCGGCGCTCCCTAAGTACGATATCCAATGCTTGTTCTTTATTAGCAGCCATTAAAGGCTGATTATTCTCAATCCTATAATCCCTCAAGGAGTTAACATAATTGATAGCCTTATCTTTATCTCCCACGCGGGCTTCACATTCCGCTGCAACCAGGTAAAGTTCCGGCGTACTCAAAGCCAGGTTGAAATCAACATAGGGCGCATACAGCACTTTACCGGGGAACAACACGGTTCTTGAAGAAAATTTGCTATAGCCATCGCAATAAAATAATTGCCTGCGTTTATCGATCGCCCCGCTTGGTAAATCCGTACTAAAAATATTTAGTAAATCATCGGAGACGTACACCTCTGCATTTACAGAGCTGGATCTGGAGCTACCGAATTTCACCCAGATACTTTCATCGCTTAGTTCCGGATTTGGAAACCGAACGGTATTATCAGCGGCCAGGCAAACGCGGCCAAAAGTTACCCCTTCCTTGTTTGTATATAATTTATAATCTAACAGGGAACTATTTAATTCCAAGGCAGACTTCGCATTTTTCAGCGCTTCTGCATAATTCCCCATGTACAGGTACATTCTTCCCAGGAAAGCATAGCCTACACTTTTAGAAGGACGGAAAATATTCTTTGGCTGTGTAGGTAAATCGGCCAACCCTTCTTCCAAATCGTTTTTTATTAACGCGTATACTTCAGCAACTGTATTCCGTTTGTATTTGGCATTAATATCTTCACTTAAGACCAATGGCACTCCCAAATCCTTATCCGCAGTTTGCGGATCGTAATGGTTGGCGTACGCATTCACCAGCAATAAATACTCTAAAGCTCTACCTACCAAGGCTTCCGCACGTAAAGCCTTCTTTTCATCATCCGTGGCATCAGGAACATCCATGATATTATTGATAATGATATTATATGTATAAATATGACTGTAGGCGGGTTCCCACAACGGGTCAGAAACACCGGGCAAGAATACTGCGCCGTTTTCGAACTTGTACAGGTACTTTTTATAATCAGCTAACAGGTTCCAGTTAGCTGATTTAGAAGGATCTCCGATATCGCCGGCCCTAACATCGTCCGTAATATAATTTGGATACGCCGCCGATACCCGGACCAGGTCCATGTTGTTCATCAACTTGGCATAATCCTCGTAAAATTGCGGGATCGTGTATCCCTTTGGTTTGACATCTAAAAATTTATCACAAGAAACGATGCCACAACTTATGATAATGATATAAATGGGAATGAATATTTTTCTCATGTTCCTAACAGATTAAAGGTTAGCAGAAATACCGAAAGTGAATGTTGTTGGAGGTAATAATCCCCTTGTAGAGCTTAAAGTTGTACCGCTCCACACTTCCGGATCCAAGTTTTGCTTATTGGAAGACCAGCGCCATACGTTTTGCATCTGCAAACTGAGCCTGAAATTTTTCAAAGAAGCTTTACGGATCAGGCTAGCAGGCAACTGGTAACTCACTGTTACATCCCTCAGCTTGATATAATCAGCCTTTTGAATATGGGTATCCGCGGCCTCCCAAATACTGGAAATGATGGACGAAACACCTTGAGCATAAGCGGGCGCCATACCGGGGATATTTTCGTCTCCGGGTTTTTGCCAATGTTTCAATGCACTCCTTTCCCTGTTGTACGTATAATTCAGTTCGGGGTATAAGCTCAGGAATGGCGAATGCACATCTCTCATAACACTACCGCCGTAATATGTAAACATGAAAAACAATTCCAAGCCTTTGTAACGCAAGGTGTTTAACAGGGATGCGCTATATGGTGGAACGGAAGTTCCGTTGTAGACAAGATCCTCGATCGTTAAATCTTGTGTTGAGTATACCGTCTTACCATCCTTGGTATAGGCCATTGGTTTACCTTCTTCGTCCAAGCCGGCATAACGGATACTGTACAGGGCGCCCATCGGCTTGCCTACCCTGTTTTGCGGCCTATAAATATAACTGTACAACTCGTTGCTGGAGTTTTCCAGGCGGGTCAGTTCGTTTTTATTGTAGTTGAAGTTGAGCGTGCTTTGCCAAGAGAAATCGTTGATCTCGAGGTTGCGGCTGGTCAATGTCAGATCCACCCCGCGGTTAAACATGCTCCCGTAATTCAGCGTAATGGAGTTCCAACCGATCGTGGGATCGGAATTTAAATTCCCTAAGAGGTCGTTGGTATTCTTGTTATAATATTCCAATGAACCGGTTAACCTCCTATTGAAGAGCGAGAAGTCAATACCCAGGTTAGTCACTTTAGTCTTCTCCCAACGCAAACCGGAATTGGGAGGGCTAACCACGCTGGACTGGAATTCGTTCGTCCAATAGTTGGTATTTTGTTCATCTCGCGCTATCAGGTAAGGCCCCCCTTGTTTGGCAATATTACCATTAATACCGTAAGTCGTTCTTACAGCCAACCGATCCAACCAATCTAACTGGTCCTGGGTAACGACGTATAACAAGCCGGCAGACCATAAAGGTTTGTATTGATACTTAGGATCGGTACCGAAAAGGTTGGATTGATCCATACGGATACTAGCCGTTCCCGTTAAGCGGTGGTTGAAAGTATAGGATGCATTACCGTAAAAAGAAACAAAACGGTCATCGAAGTAAGAGAAGCCCGTTTCCTTGCGGCTCAACATAAATTGGTTGAACAAGGCTTCGGTATTATAAATATATTTACTCAATAACAATTCATCAACCGGTTTGTAATTGAGGTTATAATCATCATAACCATACTTGTAAACATTCGTACCGGAACGCAATATTTTACGCTGTTCAGCACCCGCGATCACATTCACTTCATGTTTCCTGTTGAATTTCCCCTGGTAATTTAATTGCGCCCGCAAGGTATAGGAATTTTGATCGTTGCGTGTTTCGTTGATCTGCCCACCTGTAGGGATGTAATTTGTAACCAGGTCGGTAGCGGGATCAATAACGGTAGCATCATTCACCATGGTTTTCACGGTGTAAGAATTTTTGTCGTAGAATTGCTTAGCATAACCTTCCGTTCTTTCAGACTGGTATTTCAAATCCATGCTCAGCCCTTTATACAACTTGAAATTCATACCGATGTTCAAATTGGTGTATTTAGATGTAGCCGCGCGGTGCGCCCTGCTCATTTCATCCAGCGGTCGATATGTTTCATCGAGTAAGCCGAGGCTGTTCAGGCGGTCTATTTCATATTGAGATTTAGCGTTCCACCATTGCGCCGGGTTACCATCTTCATCACGCAGCATATAATAAGATGCTTTGCCGCCATTCAGATTATTAAAACCATTGAATCCATTATCATAATCGTCCTTAGTATTACTGCCCAATAAGCCTACATCCAAGCGGAACCATTTCGTGATATTGAAGGTGTTTTTCAGGTTGTAACCATAACGGTGAGAGGTGCCTTGTGCCTTTTCAAAAGGGCGGTTTCCCATGTAATTGGCAGAGAGGTTATACTTGTAGAAGTCCGATCCGCCCGAGATGGACAGATTATGTTGCTGTAATAGCTCCGTTCTTCTTACCAATTCATCCAGGACCTGGGTGTAACGATCTTGGCTTTTGAACTTTTCCAAGGCAACCTGGAGTTCCGCGTCACTTAAACTACCTTCCTTGTTTTTATATAATAAAGCGAACACATCATTCATTGCCCTGCGCGGATCCAGCCCGTTGGGATCACCGGAAGCATAGCCGAACATTTCCTGTTGGAAATCTACCAGCTCCGCACTTGACATGAGGTTCATATAATCCCGATCCGGCAAGGGAGTCAGCTTCATCGTCCCTGTATAATTCAACCTGGCAGGGCCTGCAACGCCATTCCTGGTTGAAATAACGATCACGCCGTTAGCGGCCCTCGCACCGTAAATGGATGCCGCGCTGGCATCTTTCAGTACGTTTACAGAAACAATATCAGCGGGATTTATAGCCTGTAATGATCCTTCGTATGGAATCCCGTCCACGACGAATAGCGGGCTGCTATTGCCGTTAACGGTGGATACGCCACGCACCTGTACATCTCCTTTATAAGAAGTGAGTCCTGCCACCATCCCCTCCAACCTATCGAGGATATTGGTTTGCAGCTTTCCTTGCATATCTTTTTCAGTTACCACGGAAAAAGAGCCTGCCGCGCGTTCCTTTTCAATCGTTTGATAACCCGTGGTAACCACACTAACCGAGCCGAGTTGATTTACATTGAGCTTCATGACCACTTTCATATCATGCCCGCCCTGGGCCTTGACTTCCCTAGGCATAAAACCGATGGAAGTAATGACCAGCGTAGCGCGGAGGTCTTTTGTTTCAATGATAAATCGACCTTGATCATCGCTGAGTGTGGCAATTTTAGTACCCTTTTGTCGAACGGTAGCAGCCACTATGGGACTTCCGGATTCGTCAACGATAAAACCTTGAACTTTTATAAGGGAGTCGGCCATTCCCGGCTTCGTAGATGCACCTAACTTTTTCCTAGAAAGGGAAATAGTATTACCGATAATTTCGTAGTTGATAGGATCTTTGCGGAACAATTGACCTAGAAAATCAGATACCGGCAATTTCTCTGCCTGTATTGTTACGGGCCGATCGATATCCAATAAATTTTCGTTGTAAAAAACGACCAAACCGGTTTGTTTCTCTACTTTTTCAAAAACTTTTTTGAGGGGTGTAGCCTTACAAGATAAAGAAACGGTTTGGGCTACGAGGTTTACTTGCCATAAAAGGCAAGGAGCTAATATAAAAGCCCATAAACGCCGCTTTACCGGCTTTTTTTCACTAGACCTAAGACACGGCTTAACAAGCGTGTTTTTCCTTAGCCGAAATTTCATAGTTTTGTTTCAGTTTTGGTTAATAAAATGTATTCCAGACATTGTGACCTAAACATTGGCCGTTCCAGCTCTCAACCTGGAGCGGTTTTCTTATTATAAACAGGTCATTAAAAAATTATCATCTAAAGTTTTTAAGGCAATGATGTGCCTCCAAGGAAACATGTTGCTTCCAGGCATTTTCAAATCATGATTTTACCAGCTATATTATTTATGTATGTATTGCCTATTTCATTACGATAAGTGTCCTTCCTTCCATTCTATATTTCAGTTCTGCCCTTTTAAGTATTCTCAACAATTCATCCAGGTTCAAATTTCGCGGCATTTTCCCGCCGAACCTTATACCAGGTATGCCGCTTTCATATTTCACATCTATATCATACCAACGTTCAATCTGTTGCATGGCTTCCTGCATATCCATCCCGTCAAAGTTAAAGAAGCCGTTTTTCCAAGCCAGGACCCTATCCAAATCGGCGTTCACCACGGACAGGTTATCATTCCAAAGCGCTTGCTGTCCGGGCTTTAATATTTTCCTATCGTTGTTAACATTAAATGCGATCGCACCTTCAACCAAGGTTGCGGCAATCCCGGGTTGATCATCGTATGCTTTAATATTAAAAGCCGTTCCCAATACATCTACAGCGGCTCCATTTTTTAACTTAACCCTGAAAGGTTGATCCGCATTGGGCGCCACCTTTACATACGCTTCACCGGAGATTTCAACCATTCTTTCCTTGCCGTTAAAAACCGTGGGATAGCGGATAGAACTGGCTGCATTTAACCAAACATGGGAACCGTCCGGTAATAACAATTGGTACTGCCTGCCTTTCGGTGTTGCCATCTTGTTATATTGCACAGCTCCATTCACTTCGCCGGTAGCGACATAAATTAGCTGGCCATTTTGCTGCCTGATTTTCGCCCCTCCTTGCTTCGTGATAACTTCATTTCCTGCACTATCCAAGGGAACAACCGTTCCGTCTGCCAAGGTGAGAATAGCGCCATTTGTACCGGGTGCGATCTGTTCGGGCGCCTTATCCTGCGCAAGCCGTAGCCCTTCTGCTGCCTCCTTGTTCATATTCGAGAAAATAAATGCGGCCGTAACGATAATTACGATTAGGGCGGCAGCGACTTTCCACAAAGAAATGACACCCCTCTTTCTTGAGATAGGGTGAATTTCAGTAGGCTTGGTAATTTCACGGATGATCGGTTGCCAATATTTTTCATCAAACGGCAGGGTCCCGGTTTCACTCTCCGTCAGTTCATCAAGAACCGTAACAAATTGCTCCCTATTGGATGCTTCCAGGACGTAAGATTGTAAATCAGCCCGCTCGGCATCATTCAAGTTGCCCGCGAGTAATTTGCCAACCAGTTTATGTAAAGTTTCTTTTTCCATTAGTCTATATATATAATAAATGCGAAAAGGGGATTTAGTCACCATCCGTTGAAAAAAAAATTGCAAAAAACACTCAGAAGTTCCCCCTGAAATTCAAATTACGAATTAATTCACTTATTAATAATTGGTTTTCAAACAAAAAGAGTAATACATGATATATATCAATTCTAGTCCAAACGAGCCGAAGATTAATTAATTTTGAGCTTTCTTACTGTATCAACATATATTTTAATAATTAAAAGGGGGAAAAGATTGTCAAATTTATCCGGATCCAGGGGAATCGTCATTTTGTATAACAAAGTAAAGCTGTACCTGCTTGCATTGTTAGTAGCAGCTTCTTGTACATTGCTGGCAGATTCATTAAAAAGAATCACTTCGTTGGTGCAAGACCTGTTGTTTGAGCATACCGAGCGCAACCTTCCCTGGTTATTAATTATATTGCCATCCGTTGGTATTACGATCATCTATTTTACACGCAAGTACCTCTTTAAGAAAAAGCAAAACAAGGGAATCAAAGAAATATATGAAACGATTGCAGGCAGGAAGCAAATGCTCCCGGCCTACAAGATCCCTTCCCATTATATCAACGGTTTTTTCACGGTGATTTTCGGCGGTTCTACCGGGATCGAAGTTTCTACCGTTGTTGCAACGGCGGCAGTGGGCGCTTCGGTTCATAAAAAGGGGAATGCAGCGATCATGTATAAAACTGAATTGATCTGTGCAGGTGTAGCAGCAGGCATTACCGTTTTATTTGCCAGCCCGGTTGCAGGAATTTTATTTTCGCTGGAAGTGATCGCGAAAAAGGTAAGCCGGACTATTTTGGCGAGCACGATCCTATCAGCAGGGGTTGCCTGGCTTTATTTATATTGGGTGGGCAGTGCATATTTATTCAATTTTGCCATTCAACCTTGGCATTGGCATGCTTTGCCGTATTTCCTGTTACTAGGAATTTTATGCGCCTTGGTAGCCGTATATTTTACAAAGACAGTCATCATAACCAAAGCACTTTTTTCCAAGATCTCCAATAATTTTATCAGGGTAAACCTCGGCGCCGTATTGGTTGGAATAGCAATATTATGTCTTCCTTATTTGTACGGGGATAGTTATCACGGCTTGAATAGCATCTTGGAACAATCCGGGCAAATGGGTACTTCCTATTCCTTTTATTTCCTTTTGTTGGCCTTGGTGCTGATCAAGCCCCTGGTTGCATCCCTGACGTTAGGAGCCGGTGGCGATGGCGGCGTATTTGCACCGAGCATCGTATGTGGCGCTTTGCTTGGAATATTATTTGCCAGCTTATGCAACCAATTGTTAAATGCCCATTTAATTGTTGTAAACTTCGCCTTGGTAGGAGCCGCAGCCATGTTAAGCGCAGCGATCCATGCACCTTTTACGGCAATATTTTTGGCTTGCAGCTTAATGCCGGGCGGCAGCATCATATTTATTCCGATAGCCATAGGAAGTTTTAGCGCGAAATATATTGCCAGTAAAACATTTCAGTATACCGTCTACAGCTATAAAGGGAAATCTTTACAGATGCAATTGGCCCGCATCATTGCCAGGATTAAATATTCATGAGAGGAATAATTTTAAGGAATTATATTCAACATCCAATTCCGGGCTTTCTTTAATTGATCCTCCAACTGTTTCAAAGCAGCGGTAAGTGCATTTTTGACGTAACCGTTCGAGAGATTAAGTTTTTCAGCTATTTCGTTGGATTTCAAGCCTTCTTCGCGGCTCATTTTAAAGATCAATTTCCTTTGTGGCGGCAAATCTTCAATGGCGCGTTTTAAAACCTGGTCTGTTTCGGAATAAGCTAATTGGTCAATGATGTTGTTATGGGAGGGATCCTCGACTTGTGATATTTCCGTGAAGATGTTCGCTTGGCGGGCATTTTTATTAAGCCAGGTAAATGTTTCATTGAGCACCAATCTTTTCAACCAGGGTACAGGTTTCTCCAGACCCGGAAGTTTGTGCCTGTTGAGCCAAATCCGGACAAAAGATTCCTGCAATATTTCCAAGACAGCATCTTCATTTTTTACTACCTTGAAAATAATGGATTGCAATACAGGAACGACCTCCTTTAATAATTTACTGAAAGCTTTCTCGTCCCCTTCAGCCACCTTGATCAGCAGTTCATTCTCAATGTTGACATTCATATGCTCATTTCCCTTATTTACGCCTGCGCATGCCATACCTATCTAAAAAGACAGGAAAATTATTATTGCTCACTGTTGCAGGTACCTAAGATTGTTGGCGATTTTTCTGAACCTGCACAAGATACAATTTATTCAGCACAGATTATAAGGGTGCCGGTAGAGATGAGACCGGTAGGTATACTAATGATTAGAAACAACCGGGCTTAATAATATTTTTTAACCCGGCTGTAATGTTATTTAATCAATTTTTGGCAGATAGATTAGATATATATTACTTTGATTGTACGGATGCGAGGTATTCATCCAAGTTATCCATGCCCATTGTGAACCCTTCTTGGAAGCCCATTTTTATTATTTCTTCAAGATTTTCCTTGGACTTGAACTTGATATAAATACGTACTCTTGTTACATCGCCACTTTGTTCAAAATGATTGTTCCAATTCATATTTGGTAACTCCGACGTGGCATTCCCCTTTTCATCACAGAAACAATCGATGTAACTGAAGAAAGTTTCAGGCTTTATTTCAATATAGTCGGCACGGCAATAATGCCTCTCACCTTTAGGGCTAATCATGCTGTACAACCACCTTCCCCCTTCCCTAAAATCCATGGAAACCGTTTCGTTACGGTAAGGCTTCGGCGCCCACCATTTGTCGAGGATCTCGCTAACGGTCCATGCTTTCCAAACCAGGTCTACAGGAGCATCAAACTCCCGGACAACAGTTAACTTAAGGTTTGCGATGTCTTTTTCGAATTGCATTGGGTTCTTCATAACTACAATTTTTAAATTATGTGCTAAATTTTATTCCGCAACCATTCAGTTGCAAATATAATCAATTCAACCACGGAATTCAATATTTTTCACGGATTTATTTGGATTTTTAGGATTTCACGGATTTTAGGATTAGGGATTGGATAGCTTCGGGGAAATGTGAATTTATTATGGGTGGAGTCAAAGTTTATCGTGGTGTATATTTATTTTCTACCGGTGATATAATATATCTACAGGTTATATTCAATTGGTTATATTGTCCTGGTTAGACTGCCGGATATTCCAGAAATCTTACAGATTTCTCCGCATAATGAATGAAATCCTGGGATCAATCCGTGTTATTGATTAATTTAGCATCCTTGGAATTACATCAACCATATAACGAAAGGGATATATTACTGAAAGTGGCTGCCGGTGATAAATCGGCGTTCGAAGCACTATTCGAGGCACAAAAAGATCGTATTTACACTTTATCACTACAAATCCTCAAATCTTCAGAATTGGCAGAAGATGCGGTGCAAGATATTTTCCTCAAGTTGTGGTTGCAGAGATCGAATCTTTCCTCGGTTGATAATTTCGGGGCTTATTTAAATACGGTAACCAGGAACCATTTATACAACATTTATAAGAAACAGGCATTAGAATCAACGTACGCACTCCTATTAAAAGCGGATTTTGAAGGAAATACGGATGCCCTGTTTGCCGATCCTGCTATATATGCGGAACTGAAACGCCTGCTTGGTGAAGCCATGCAAAAGCTCAGCCCGCAGCAACGTAGGGTTTATATCCTGGGAAAACAGGACGGTATGAAATATGATGAGATCGCCACAGCTTTGAATATTTCCAAGGAAACGGTTAAAGATCATATGTCGGCCGCTTTAAATACCATCCGGGAACATATGCGCGTCCATGGATATAGCCTTAGCTTCCTTGTTTTCGTAGCCAAACATTGGATCTCGTAATTTTTTTTCTATCTATATCCCCCTTTTTTTCTTGTCAATTGTCAATTAATATGTAAGGTGCATAATAAAGCGTATCAACTATGTATCTAAGATGTAACATATGGCTTCACAACTAGAAAGTTTATTTATAAAATACATACGTAACGAATGTTCTCATAAAGAGTTACAGGAACTACATATATTATCCTCCCTGGAGGAAAACCGGGAAGAACTGCGGGCGCTTTTCGAAACTTATGTTCATACGGATATGGACCAAGCTATGATACAGCTTCCCAGGGCGTCATCAGAAAGAATACTTAACAATGTCTTAGCATCCGGACCATTAAAAAATAAAAATTCATCGAATGTTCGAAAACTAGTGCTGCGCTGGTCATGGGCTGCGGCCATCTTGATTTTGGCGGTAGTTGGCATCAGTTTATGGAAAGTTTCCAAGAATCGCGCTGACCAGGCCATTCAACAACCTAATTCATCAGACATACCGGCTGGCACACAAGGAGCAGTATTGACCTTGGCAGACGGCAGTCAAATTACCTTGGATAGCTTACAAAACGGCAGCATCCTAAATCAAGAAGGAACCAAAGCAAGGGTACAACAAGGTCTACTCAGCTATTCGGATCAAGCAGGCACACCGGTTTATAACACGCTGTCGACTCCCCGGGGCAGGCAATTTCAACTCAACCTACCGGATGGTTCCAGGGTATGGCTAAATGCTGAAAGTGCCATTACCTTTCCCACCAGTTTCGAAGGAAATTCCAGGATCGTAAGCATCCAGGGGGAAGCCTATTTTGAAATTGCCCAAAATGCACAGCAAGCCTTTATTGTAGAGGTCAACAATAAACTAAAAATCGAGGTACTGGGTACTGCTTTTAACGTGAATGCTTACGAGTCAGAACCGGTCATCGGCACAACGTTATTAAACGGCGCAGTCAGGGTATTGCCCAAAGAGCACCAGCAAAAGTCCCTGGTACTGAAGCCCGGCGAACAAGCCAACTGGCAGCATTCCGAACCCGGTAGTCATTTCGAGCTAAGGAAAAATGTAAACCTTGATAATATTATTGCGTGGAAAGAAGGCTTCTTTAACCTGGAAGGCGTACCATTTGATGAGCTGATGCGGCAAATTGAAAGATGGTATGACATCAAGGTCGTATATGCAGGCCAGGTACCGAACATACGATTATTTGGGAAACTGGGCAGGGATAAGAGTTTAGACAATTTACTAAAAGCATTAACATATTACGAAGTTCACTTTAAAAGGGAAGGCAGACAACTGACCATTTTAGAACACTAATGCCAAAATCTTGGATGGATCAAAAAACCGTTGTGGGTTAGGAGCCACAACGGTGCTAATTGGTCAATTCATTATCGCTGAAACGAAACATTTTATTAACCAAACTGCTGCAATTTATGCAAAAATCACCTTTTTGCAACCAGGGATTTATTCCTTCAAGGTTGCTGCTACCAGTAAGGGGTGTAGATGAAAAACGGAAGACGAGAACCTTCCGCATTCCTTGGAAAAAATCGCTGTTGATTATGAAACTTACCGGTATCTTATTACTGGCTTTCTGCTTGCAATTATCAGCCAAATCTATTGCCCAGTCCGTAACATATTCCGGGCAAAATATACCGCTGAAGCAAATTTTCTCCGTCATCGAAAACCAAACCGGGTACATGGTTTCCGGCAACATGGAACTTTTAAGGGTATCCAATCCCGTTACCATCTCGGTACAATCAATGCCAATTGAAAACTTTTTATCACTCGTATTCAAAAACCAACCATTAAACTATCACCTCGTCGGGAAAGACATCATCATTTCCAGGAAACCTTATATCCCCCCCACGCAGGCTGCATTGAAAGGGAGAATCGCAGATACCTTGGGGAATGCATTACCCGGCGCTACTATCCGCGTAAAAGGAAAAAACACTTCTACGATATCTGATAGTGAAGGAAATTTCACGATTGATGCCGTTCCGGGTGATGTATTGCAGGTTTCCTTTGTCGGGTTCTTTAAGAAAGAAGTGAAAATCAACAGCCTTGCACCAATGGCCATATTCCTGGTGCCACAAAGTGTAAACATGGCTGCCGTTGCCATCACCGTTAATACCGGGTATCAATCCATCCCGCGGGAAAGGGCAACCGGCTCTTATGCTATCATCGGCGCAGATCAGTTAAACAATAAACTCCGGCCCGACCTGCAAGCGGCCCTAGAAGCGCAAGCCCCAGGTTTGGCGCTTACCAAGGACGGCAGGATTGAAATTCGCGGCGTGTCAACCTTCAACGCTGAAACCTCTCCGTTAATCATCGTTGATGGTTACCCTATTACAGGGGGGTTAGAATCGATCAATATTGATAACGTTGAGAATGTTACCGTTTTAAAAGATGCGGTGGCCGCCTCTATATACGGTTCACGATCATCTAACGGCGTTATAGTCATCACCACTAAAAAGGGAAAATCCGGTACCATGAGCGTGGGCTACCGCGGTTCTTTCGGGTTAATTCAAAAACCTGACCTCTCTTACCTGAACCGCTCTTCAACTGCCGATTATATCGATGCGGAGGCGGAACTGTACAGCCAAAGCTCCTTTTTGTACCAGGCGCAATACGCGGGCTATTCCTACCTTTCCAAGGTTAACTACCTTTTGGTAGCCAAGGACTTGGGTTTGATGCCTGCCACCGAGGTGGACGCAGAAATTGAATCGATGAAGCAAAATGATGGTTTAGGACAACTGCAAAAATACTTGTTCCGTAATCAATTATCACAACAACATAATATTTCACTTTCCGGCGGTAGTGATAAAAACACGACCGCCGCAACAATCAAATACGTTACCAACAGGGGTAATACTCTATATACAGAAAACGACAGGGCTATCTTTGATTTGAGAAATGATTGGAAACCGCATAAAAATGTAACGGTTAAACTATTCTCCAACATTAATTATAGCACCTCTAAGGCGCCCCTGCGTACGATACCCAGCTTCCTGGAATACTATTCTGCTACGATGTTTCATCCATACGATTTAGTAGTGAACCCGGAAACAGGCCAGTACCAAGATATTTTCGCAACAAACCCAGCCAAGATCAATCGCTATGCAAATATGGACGGGCTGAAACCAATGGATTATAATCCCTTGGAAGATCTAGGTAATGAAATCACCCGTACGCAAAATTTCCAGATGCGTCTTGGCGGTAGCATCAATGTTAAATTGATGGAAGGTTTGAATATTGAAGGTGGCGGTGTTTGGATCAGGGGAAATTCAGTGACAAAATCCATCTCCGGGAAAGATTCTTACCGGATGCGTTTAGCCTACAATGATGGCACCTCGATCTCGAACCCTTCAAAACATTACATCCCTGACGGCGATATGGTGCAAGAAGGAAGAACATTAAACCAAACATATACGATCCGCGGGCAATTGAATTTCAACCGCAGTTTTGGTAAACACCAGGTGATGGCCATCGCGGGAACGGAAGTGACCCGTGATGTTTGGGACAATAACACCTACCCTACCCGTTTCGGTTACGATGACCAATCCGGGACTTTCGCTACCTTCAATTATGCTGATTACAATGCCGGGATTTACAACTCCGACATGCTTGGCACCAGCAAACCCCAAAACCCGGTCAATATCGGCCAATACAATTACCGCGACAACCGCTTTGTATCCTGGTACGCCAATGGCTCTTACGAGTTCGATTACCGTTTCCTCGTTAGCGGTAGTATCCGCCTGGACCAGACCAACTTTTTTGGAACAAATCCGGATTACCGTTATAAACCGCTTTGGTCTGTCGGCGGCACCTACAAATTATCCAACGAAGCATTCTTCAATGTACCCTGGATTACTAAATTGTACTTGAGATCCTCTTATGGCATCAACGGGAATATTTCATTGAACTCCGGCCCATTTCTTATTATCAGCCCGGGTTCTTTCTCTAATTACACGGGAGATATTGCCTACAACATATCCTCTCCGCCAAACAATTCCTTGCGTTGGGAGAAAACATCGACTAATAACTACGGCATCGATGCGAGTTTCTTCAATAACAGGTTGAATGTAACAGCAGATTATTACTTCCGTAAAAGCGTGGACTTGTTGGCCCCGGATATGGTTGATCCAACGATCGGCTACACCTCTTTGACAAAAAATGTCGGCCAAATTAATAATAAGGGTATTGAACTCAGTATCAATGCCGACATATTGCGCGACAAGGAAGTGGGATGGAATGTGTTAGCAACCTATGCATCCAATAAGAACGAAGTTATTTCATATAATGTAAATTACCTGTATGCCACGAGTTTCTTGACATCCGTGAACCGCGAAAATTATCCTGCAAATGCCGTATTCAGCTACCGCAATGCAGGGTTGGATGAAAACGGGAGCCCTATTTATTACAATCAGAAAGGAGATAAAGTAAATGGCGGCGCCATCGGTGTAGATGACCTGGTATATAGCGGCACCTTAAGGCCGAAAAACACCTTTGGCTTGACCAATAACTTGAGTTATAAGAGCCTACAACTATCCGTAATGTTCGTAGCAAAAACTGGCAATGTTTTGAGAAGAACAGCTTTCGATGGAACGAATATCCAACATAAAGATGTTGCTAAACGCTGGCGGCAACCCGGGGATGAGAAAACGACTATTTACCCGAAGCTTTCCGCCTTCTCCCTGGATGCATTTTATTTTCCTTTCTCCGACACTTTTGTCGAAAGCGGCGATTTCTTGAAACTAAGAGATGTAACATTAGCATACAACTTACCTAAGAAAGTAATAGGAAAAAGCTTTTTCAAGAATGCAAGTATCAACTTCGAAGCAAGGAATCTCTGGATGTGGACTGCGAATAGCGATCATATAGACCCGGAAGCAATAGAGCTAATAGATCCGGGTTCCGCGCAGGCGGAGCTAGGTTTTACACCTTTCCGGCCCATGCCTGAATATTACCTAGGATTACGCTTCCAGTTTTAATTGTAAATCAGAATAAACATGCGAAAATTAATATATAGCTTCATCGGCGGCATAGTGATGTTTTCCTCTTGCGAGAAATTCCTCGACATCAAACCCAAAGGGAAACTGATTCCAGGAGAAATCGCGGATTATAATCACTTGCTCGACAATCCAGATATCGTACGCTTTCCCTTTTTAAATAACAATTCGGAATCTTTCCTCGCCTACCTGACGGATAACTTGGAAATCTCGGAAGGAATGGGAAAAGTTTATTATAAAGCGAACAATTCACCGAACATCGGGAACTACTATGCTTACATCTTCAGGGCGCCGTACAAGAACCCGAATTTGCCAGATTATTTCTGGGAATCGGGCACCTACCGCTCTATGAAATATTTCAATAACGTCATCGATGGTATAAAATCTCTTCCGGATGCCAATACGCCCGAAGCGAAAGCAGTACTCTCCCAAGCGTATGCAGGCAGGGCATGGAGTTATCTGAATACAACCCTCGTCTATGGCCCTATGTATCATCCCGGCGGAGATAATAGCACGAAAACAATCCCTTACTTGACCAGCAGTGATGTAAGCAAACCGGTTCCGGGATTATCTACGCAGCAGGAGATTTTTGACTATGTTTTATCAGACTTACATGCGGCATTGCCGAACGCTCCCGGGGTAACCAATTACCCATCCCGCCCCAATAAAGCGGCAGTATTATCTATGCTCGCCTACTATCACCTTTTCACACAGAAATATGATAGTGTATTTTATTATGCAGATGCAGCATGGAAACTGGCAACAAAAAACGGTGTAGACAAGGTATTGTATGATTACAACCAGTTATCATATTCCAATCCCGTCAATATACTGAGTAGCGCGATCGTAAGTCCGGATAATAAAATCCATTTACCGAATAGCCGCGAGATACTGTTTTACAGGTCATCCGACCTAAAAGCAGGCAGGGTCAGCGCCTCTTATCCGTCGGAAGAATTTATTCAACTTTTCGACGCGGATCATGATCTCCGTTATTCATATTACTTGCTGACCGCAACCGGTTATAAAACGACCTTTAGCGGCATAACTTATGATGACGGGCAAAGAATCCAATATTACAGGGGCGCCTATGCAACGGGAACTTCTTATCCCAAGTTCGAGATGACCTGCGGCTTCAGCTACCCCGAAGTACTCCTGATGCGGGCAGAAGCAAACGCGCGGTTGAATAAGCCGGGTGAAGCCATGGCCGACATCAACCTGCTCCGTAAGTACAGGCTAAAAACCGGGAGCCCAGATTTAGCCATTCCACCTTCCCAAGAAGCAACCATCCAACTCGTGTTGGAAGAAAGGAGAAGGGAACTTCCTATCGGCCATATAAAACGTTTCCTGGACCTGAAGAGATATGGCCTGGAAACCGGGAAACCCTGGTCTAAAACCATCATAGAACACCGGGTAGGTACAGAAATATACCAAGGACATGTAAATTCCGAAGATTTTATCATCCCTAAATCAAATAATGTCTTGAAACTAAATCCAGGTTGGGGTATCCCGCTGGATGAACGTCCTTTCTAATTAAACACTCAATTTATGGATTCTGCTAGCCGCGGGGATATGAAAATTATCCCCGCCAGCTAGAGCCATGCAAAAAATTATCGTCATGAGAAAATTACTCCTCGCAGGTATCGCTACGGGATTACTCTGCCTTACCAATATCAGCTCGGATGCGCAAGGGAAATTTAGCATTACCGGGAAATTGAAAGAGCCGGGAAATGCAACGAAAGTCCATTTAAGTTATTCAGATCAAAAAAAATACATAGTCGATTCTGCGGAAATTGTAAATGGAACATTCAGGTTCAGCGGCACCTTGCATCACCCCGTGAGAGCCACCATTGTACTGAATCACGGAGCAAGCAGCTCCGGGAGTACCCATAGGGATATGACTAATATTTATATTGAACCCGGCAACATAGAGTTGGCAGTAGATGATTCCATCAAACACGTAAAAGTGAAAGGTTCTAAATCGCAGCAATTATACGAGTCATTCACGGCAGGCTTCCGGAAGCATAAAATTGAGAGAGATAGTTATGCTTCCATCAAGGGAACTACGGAAGAACAATTTGTTACCAAGTTCATCAAACAACACCCGGATAGCTACCTTTCTTTGCAAACGATTCAGACGTACCTGTTCCCGATCCCGGTAGAAAGTGAACTACTCGATGAAATGTATCAATCCTTGTCCCCTAAGCTGAAAAATTCAGAAGAAGGTAAAGAAGTTGGTAAATTGATCCGTCAAATCGTTGCGACTTCCGTTGGTAAAATGGCGCCCAATTTCGCTCTAAAAGATACCGCGGGAAACATGGTTTCGTTAACCGATTTCAGGGGACAATATATCCTGGTTGATTTTTGGGCAAGCTGGTGCCATCCTTGCCGCGACGAAAACCCCAACCTGCTTGAGGCCTATAAAAAATACCGTGCTAAGAATTTTAATATTCTTGGAATAACATATGATATCAATGAAAAAAACTGGCTGAAAGCGATACATGAAGACGGCCTACTATGGCCCCAAGTAATCGATAGTAGGGACAAAGAAAAAGCGGCGGGAACGATTTATAGCGTACAGGCAATACCGCAGAACTTCCTGGTTGATCCAAGCGGTAAAATCATTGCCAAAAATTTACGCGGCAAGGCATTGGAAGCTGTATTATCAAAAATACTTTAAGGTTGCGTTATAGCATAATGCCAAACTTTACCGGGTACGAGTTTGCTCATACCCGGTTTTTTACGCCTTGTTGAGCAATTTCTTTATGATTACTATTTGACCGAGGTGGTAATGGCAATGTTCTGTTAAACCCAGAATATTCCTCAAGTAATTTCCATATTTAGGATCTACAAAATCCTTGTGCAGCATTTCTTCATCCAGATTTTCGATTAAATGGGCAAGCTGCCCGGCATCATCCAAGGATTTTTGAATCAACGACTGCCATTCCCCTTCCGATTCCAAAGGTTTTAAATCAAAACTATACCGGTCATGTGCATCCAGTGGTTTTCCTTCCAAAACGCCTTTAATGGCAACGATGTAATAATGAATATGAAACACCAATACAGCAATTGCATTGAGATCATTTACTTTACGGGTAGCCATTGCCACATCGATACCCGCGAGGCTATCTTTTAAGTTCACACTGGTCCAATTCCCGCCGAAATGAACATCACGAAAATGTTTTGCAAGTTGTTTGGTCAACATGTCATTTAAATTTCATCCATTTAAATTTACAGGATTATTTTATTATAAACGAACAGTTTCAAAAAAGAAAGCCGCCACATTCATGGCAGCTTTCTTATAACATATAATAATGGTAGGTTTATAAGATATGGGTTACAAGCCATTCTTTTAACGAACGCCAGGCAGCAAGATCAAAATCGCCGTGCAATTTTGTAAGCTCGGCATTTGTGCAAGTATCACAGTGTAACATCAAATGATTCATACTGGGTACCAGGACTGTTTTTACTTGGTAGTTACCCCCCTCGTTTAGCATTTCCCGTATATTATCGAGGTTAGGATGCGCAGGAACCATAATATCCTTATCGCCATTCATTGCGAAAAAGGGTACTTTGATCTCGTGTAAATAGCGGGCAGGATCGAACTTAATATGAAACTGGTACCAAGCGCCCGTGGCCTGCCTGGCGTAAGACTCAATAAAGAAACGCATATGATCATGTTCACCGGGACGATCTTTAGCAAAAGCGCTGTCATCTTTATGTTTCCATTGTGCATATGTATCCCTTAATTTCTGCTCCAACCCCGGTTTCCCCGCGTAATGATAAACGGTATCGAACATCATGCTGTTGATCGTCCAATGTCGGTTCTTATCATAATCAGATATCGGCGCGGCATCGATAATCGCTTTATTTTGCAAACGTAATGCTTCTAAACCCGGCGTAGCTAATCCCGCCAAAGTTATTACAAAGGCCACCCTATCATCTTTAGCCGCCGCGATCATTACCGCAGCTCCACCTTCACTATGGCCCAGCAAGCCAACTTTCGAAACCCCGGGCTGTCTTTGCAGATAACCTAATGCAGCCAAAGCATCGTTCGCGAAATCTTCGGTGGTAGCCAGCTCGTAAATACCATTCGTTTCACCTACGCCCCTGTCATCCATTCTTAGCACTGCAAAACCAGCCGCGGATAAAGAATCGGCTAAGTATTTAAACATCTTGTGCCCGGCCATCGTACCATCCCTATCCTGCTTCCCGGTGCCAGACACCAGGATGATAGCCGGGTAGCTCGATTTTCCAGCCGGTATAGTATACGTTGCACCGAAGCGGATCGTATCATTATTATTAAAATAAACCTTCCGGGATTGCTGTGCGTATACAGGCAAAATCATCAAACTAAGGGCCGCAATGATCCATATTTTCATCATTTGTTTTCTTTCACCGTTTTAATCAAGTATGCCATTTCATCAGCCAAAGCGCTGGGACTACCGTGATAGCCGATACCTTTCCAGCGTACAACGCCATCCTGGTCGATGATCAGTTTTGCAGGTATACCCGAGAATTTTAATATACTTTGGTATTTACTAAAGGCGGCATCTAACTTTCCGGTTGCAGGATTTTTCCCATCCAGCAAGACATCGATATTATAATTTTTCGCGGCTAAGAATTTTTTGATCTGTTCTTTATAATCGGCCTTCGTTTCTTGGGTCGCGATAAATAAGAAAACCACATCTTTATCATCTTTGAAGCGGTTTACAGCCATTTGCATACCGGGTAAGGCCTCTTTGCAGGGACCGCACCAGGTAGCCCAGAAATCAATCACCACGACCTTTCCTTTCAACTTAGAGAGCTTCACTTTTCCCCCGGTCAATTTTTCCAGTTGAAAGTCCGGCGCAGGTGTATGTATCAATTCTTGCCTTAAAGCCTCAAGCTCTGCATTAAGCTCCTTACTATCTTTTAAAGAATTGAAATATGCATCAAAGCCATCACTGTTATTATGCTTTTTGATATAATCTTGTTTTAGAAGATCGATCATAGCGGGGGCGGCTTTATTCATCTTGGCAGCCATCAAGGCAACTTGCATCGCATCATCATGTTTGCCGTTAGCTTCTAACAATTGTGCGTATAAATCCATGAATTTCGACTGTTCTGCCAGCGGTTGATCTTTTACTTTCAAGATCCAGGCCAGGGCATCCTTATCCATACCTTTACGGTGTAATAACGATGCATGCCCCAGGAAGGCAGGCGCCGCAAATTTGAGAATTTCATTCTCCCATTGTTCGGGGGAATAAAAATTGCTATGCTGGCCAATCCTCTTATACTTATAAGCTTCGATAGCTTTTACCAATTTTACGGAGTAGTCGAAGGCAGAATCAAAATTAGCTTGGTCATGTTCGATAGCATTTATGATCAGCAGGCGATGAAATTCCGTTAGGCTAGTAAAAGGAGCTACATCAATATATTCATCAAGCACCGATAGATTCCAATTATGTTCCTTTAATTCTTGGTAAACAATACCTCGGAATACTTTTTCATAATACGAATTGCTGATATCCGTATTTACATTTTGGAATTTTTTCAAAGGGAACTGTTGCTGAAACGTTTTCCATAACGATATTTTCTTTGAAACATCTGCCCTGAATAAGCTGTAAATGGCTTGATCCCTCGCGGTAATACCACCCGGAAATTTATTTACAATAGCCCGATCAACCGAATCCGCCCGTCCGCTTTCATGTAGTAATTCACGGTAGGCTTTACTAATCTTCCTCCATTCCATTTCTGTTAAATCCTTGAGGTTGCTCATAAATGCGATTTCCCTCCTAATAATTGTATCCGCTCTCTGCGCACCTGAATGCTTCAGAATCATCATGGCAGGATAAAATATATCCCTACGGCTGGCGGGAAAATATTTCAGCTCATTATTCATCCAAAACAGCGCAACTTCATCGGTTATATAAGCGGAATCGTTGATTACCTGCGGAACCATCCCGGCAGTAACCTTGCTTTTTAGCATTCCCCAAGCGGCGTATGAACCGGGCGCTTCCCGCCCCTCATCCGACCGGATAAAGATCGCGTAAGGCTGTTTCCCGCAATTATCGATTACCTTACCCGAATTGAAATTAAAAGCGGCAAAAACTGCATTTTTAGGTATATCAACCTTACCAACCCAACCGGAATCGGATAAGCTCATATTAATATCGATGGCATCCCAGGCCTTATCTTTATAATACCACATGATACCACTAACCGGGGCTTTCCCTTCGAGCACGGTACCTTCAGCTTTGTAAAGGAGCATACATTCCTTGCCGTTCACCGGCACTTCGGGATAGAATTTTAAATTTTGCTGGGCTATACTTTGCAAGCTACAAAGCAGCGGTATCAGCCCTAAAGCTTTCCAAATAAGTTTCATGATTTCCTATTTCATTCGATAATATTATCTCGGGTTCTGTTCCAAAGACGGGTTCAACTGTATATTATATAAAGGCACCGGGAACAAGTAACGGTTGCTGCCGGGTTCCAGCACCGCGGTTTGGCCGGTTACGAGGTTCGTCCTGGAAATATTTTTCGCAAACCTGCTGTCATTGAACAAACGTTTTTGATCGAACCAGCGGGCACATTTAAACATTAATTCCCTTCTACGCTCCTCGATAACAATTTCCAGCGCTTCATCCGCATTGCTTGCATTCAACAAGATTAAATCACCGGGATTAAAGCGTTTAGCCCTAAGGGTATTCAGTATCTCCATAGCAGCGGCCACCTCGTTATTCCTTGCTTTACACTCCGCGGCAACCAGCATCATTTCAGGCACAGATGGTCCAATGTTTCTATTTTCATAGTTCAATGATTCCATGTTATTCACCCTGAAGGTTTTCCCGTTCGTCGTTAAATCCCTGGTAAGCTTGCTATAACGGAAGTCATTCGTATCGAAAAGCGACAACAAATCGCTACTTAAAACCTGGTAGGCGCTGTAGGCATGACTCTGCCCCGCTTTCTTGGATAATATAATTTCAGGATTATCTAACCTCAGAGGCATCGTTGCTACCGTTGGCAGATCCAACAAGGTATTTTGTATGGACAAGGCGCTGTCGGCATATAACCCGGCGGGTGTATAATTCCCCATTTGCAGATATACCCGTGCAAGCAACGCATAAGCAGCAGCTTTAGAAGGGTAGATATTATATCTAGGCTTGGCAGGCAAATCTGCGATGGCAGATTTTAAATCCGCCAACACCAAGTCATACGCAGCTTTTACCGTTGCCCTTACGGGAGTGATAGACACATTCGGTTCCAAGATCAATGGCACGCCTAAGTCCGTTGCTGCCGTGGCTTCATTATACTGCCGACCGTATTCATTGACCAACGTAAAATAATTATACGCACGATGTACGCGGGCTTCAGCAATCAAACCTTCCTTCTCCTCCAGGGTACCGTCTGTACTTGACATAACATCCTTAATTACCAGGTTACAGTAGTAGTTGGATGCGTACAAAAGCCCCCAATCCGGATCTTCGGAGGTTGCATCATAAAAATTTTCAGACCAGGTATAAGCGTTCCTGAAGCTGAGCGCCAACGAAGTTTGCATGGTAGTATCGAGGTATTCTATATCATCCGAAGTCATATCCGGCATGTCTATTGAACGCTCCAGGACGCCCATGTTATTCATCAGGTAACGGTAATTCTCATATTCGCCGGGGGTTAATGCTCCCCCGGTTTTAATATCGGTATAATTACTACAAGACTGGAACAGGCTTGCAGTAGAAATGATGGCTATAAATATTTTTGATAGTTTCATATGCTATAAATTACTCGTGAGATCAAAAAGTAACGTTCAGGGAGAAATTATACGAAGCCGATGGTCGCAGTTTCAAATTCGAACTGGATGGCGGAAAATCGGGATCCCAATGCAATTCATTCTTCGTCCAAATCATTCCCAGGTTTCTTCCCGCGGCTGATAATGATATTCCTTTAACCGGTATCCTTGTGAACAGATTTCCAGGCAAATCGTAAGTCAATGAAATTTCTCGTAAGCGGATGTGATCACCGCTCAAGTAATTCATATCAGCATTCACATACCGAATCAATCCCGTTGTACCGTTGCCCACCAAACCCGGCACATCTGTAAAAGCCTCATCGCCTGGTTTGCGCCAACGATCCGCGAGTAGGTTATTGTAATCGTATGTTGTAAATCCATACCTGCCAGGATAATGCGAAGGCACATCTTTCCTAAACACGTAACCGAATTTATATGTGGCTAAGAAATATAAGGACAAGCCCTTATAACGGAATGTTTGGCTAAGGCTACCGAAGTACCTCGGGGACCTGTTGCCTACGTACTTCAAGTCATCAATGGAAGTTGGCGACTGGTAAATATTCAATGTATCCCCTTTCGCTCCGCGGATCAACGGGCTGCCATTAGCATCGAGACCCAGGTAACGGAATGCCATTACGTAATCGGAAGAATAACCCTTGATAGGTCCGGCAAAACCGGCTGATTGTAACAAGGTACTTGTAATATTAAACCTTGAATCTGTAACCTCGTTCTTATTATAAGAGAATACCATGCGCGTATTCCAACTAAAATCCTTGGAACGGATAATTTGATAATCGAGCGATAAATCCACCCCTTGTCCTGAAAGGGTCGCGGTATTCCTCGTGATCTGGTTAAAACCTAAAGTATTGTCTACCGGGAAGGAAGCGAATAGATCCTTTCCTTTCTTATAATACAATTCCGCAGAACCATTTAACCGGTGATTGAATAAACCGAAATCTATACCGAAATTATAAATACCGGTTTGCTCCCAACGCAAGGAAGGATTCGCCGGGAATAATATGCCGGCATAGGGATCATACGGCGGGCTGTAAGCATCGTTAACAAGATAAATCTGGTCATATGGCAATGCCGATAAACTGATATTACCATTAATACCGTAAGTTACCCTGGCTGTTAAGCTGCTCAACCAATCAACATTCTCAAGGAAATGTTCCTTGTTTGCAGCCCAAGCAAAGCCGGTGGACCAGAAAGGCTTAGCACGGAATTTTTTATCCAGGCCAAAGTTGTTATAATCATCGTAACGGGCGCTACCGGACAATGTATATTTACCTTGGTAGGTATAAGAGAAATTACCGAAATAAGATAAATAACGCTTGCGGACATCCGTATAACTAGCATTATAATTTAAGTTCCTATAATATCCATCCACCGAAATGAAAGGCGTAGAATAATCGACCGGTTGACTCAGTTGCCGCTCCTTATTATAACCGTAGAGAGAATTTCCTTTACCCATCTCGATGGTTTGGCGCACCTCCATACCGGCAATAGCATTCACCTGGTGTACACCTTTAAAATTACGGTCGAAGTTCAATTGTTCGCGGAAGCTGTAATTATTTTTATTGTATTCCATGTAGTTCACGATCGCCCCTTTGGGTATGCCGTAAACCAGCTCTCCATTTGCATCGATAGAAGTCGCGGAATTAACCAGGTTCCTAGCGTAATAACTTTTCTCATCGTATAAAGCTTCGGAAGTGGAAGTCCCCCTTTCAATCATGTACCGCGTATTCAAGGAAAGTCCTTTATAAATAGGAATGTTTAAAGCGAAATTGGCAGCATAATTACTTTCGTTGACACCTGTATTGTTTAATTCAAGTTCATCCAGGTAATTCAGCTTCCAGGGAAGATATCCTTGCGCCTCTAAGCCGTCCAGGCGACCACCGTAGTAAGCTTTTGAATAATAAACACGGTTACCGTTCTCATCAACGATCTGGTCGTAAGGCATAAAAGGCGATCCTGAAGCCGCATACACACCGTAACCGTAATTACCGTTCTTGACACGGAACCAGTTGCCCCTTAAATTAGCAGATAAGGTAATGTTCTTAAAGAATTTAAAATCTTGATTAATGGAAAGCGTCATCCTTTCACCGAAGTTCCCTTTAACAGCTGTATTTTCCCTGTCATAGGCGCCTGAAATAAAATAAGTATGCCTATCTGTACCGCCACTTACATTAATATCATAGTGTTGTGTTGTAGCTTCTTGTAACAGGTAATCCTTAACCTGCTGGCGGGAGTCGCGGCCCCTTAACACGTCCAGGGCGCTATCGAGTTGTGTTTGTGAAATTTCATTCCTTTTAAACTTAAACATCCAATCCACCGCTTGGCTTACAGGTAGTTGCTGTGCGGGGGAGAGCGTTGTAGGATCGTATATCATGCCCTTATCAACCAATTCCTGCTCATAATCGATCATCTGCGAAGCATTCATCAAGGGGAGTGAATTGAGCCTAGGCTTACCATTGGAACCGAATCCGGCAGTAAAAGAAATCCTCGGGGTAGCATCATTAGTTTTACCTTTCTTGGTAGTAATGACGATTACGCCCGCGGATGCCCTTGCACCCCAAATAGAGGCCGCCGCAGCATCTTTCAGAAAGGTGATCTGCTCCACATCAGCCGGATTTATCGTGCGTATATCGAGCTCCGTAGGAAACCCGTCGATAACCAGTAATGGCTTTTTATTAACATCGCCATTTAAGGTCGTCGCTCCCCTGATCGTAATATTATAACTGGTAACGCCGGCGCCATCACCATTTAAATTTCCGTAAACAAAACTGTTATCAGATTCGGTAAGGTTTAATTGCACCCCGGCAACTTGTCCTTCCAAGCGATTTAAAACATTCGGCACGGGAATTTTCTCTAATTGCTTGGCAGTTACAACGCCGAAAGAACCGGTGGCCCTTTCCTTCGGTAAGTTCACGTAACCGGTAGACACTACTTCAACTTGTTTCAATGAGCCTACGCGATCATTAAGTTCCACCTTCAAAACCTTGCTGGTTCCCAGCATCACATTCCTACGTTCATACCCGATACTCGAAAATATCAACATGGTTTCATTACCCGGTAGTTCTATAAAAAACTCGCCGTTATCATTAGTAAATGCCATCTTTTGAGATTGAAGCCCGACGATAGAAACACCGGGAATACCTTGCTGATCGCTATTCACTACCTTTCCTTCCAGCTTTCTTTTGCCTGCTGAGGCAGGAGTAGAAGTATTTTGATCCTTCTCTTCCTGCGCTTCCTTGGGCAATTTTTTGATTAATACATTCTGGCCTTTTATCGTATAGGTCAAATGAGTCCCATTCAATAATTGATCCATCACTGTATTCAAAGATTCATCTTTACATTGGTAGGTCACCGGTTTCAGCCCATCCAAATCCTTGGACTGGTAACCGATAAACTTACCGGATTGCAACTGCACCTGCCTCAAAGCTTCCTTCATGGGCACTTGCGACAAATGCAACGTAATCTTGGCTTCTTTCTGCTGGCCAAATACAGCGGCATAGTGTAGGCATAACAATGCCAGTAGCACCGATACAAATTTTCTTGTCATCTTGTACTTTAAAATTGGTTGATCGAAATCCTGGTTAGTAAACTATATAACCTCCGTTATTCCTGGCATATTTAGCGTTTGCCAGTTCGCATAAATTGTCGAGGGCACTCTCAATAGATGTGTTCTTGAAGAATCCAATGGTCATGACAACATTGGACAAAGTATCGTTCTGTAGTTCTATCTTCGTTCCATAATAGATCTGTAGATCCATCAATATATCCTTTAGCGACTCATCTGTGAAGCTGATATTCCCGGATTGCCATGCCAAAATATTGGCAGGTATCGCGATGCGTTTTTTAGCAATGCCCGTAATTACTTCTAATTGCAACTCCTGTCCTTTTACCAATGTAGAAAGCACCTTGTTATCCTGGCTGACTTTCACTTTACCTGTAACTACGGAAACGGTCGCTTGCTGCCTACCCGGGTAAGCTTTTATGTTAAAGGAAGTTCCCAATACCGTTGTTTTTACCTTTCCGGGACTTTCGATAACAAAGGGCCATTGTGCCGCTTTGCTCACCTCGAAATAAGCTTCCCCTTCCAGGTACACTTCCCTTAAATTATCTTCGAAATGATCGGGATACCGTAATTCCGTCCCCCCGTTTAGCACGATCCTCGTACTATCCGATAATACGATCACTTTCCTTTCGTTATTTCCTGTTCTGACGGTCGTATAAGCCGCGATCACTTCCACCTTGTTAGTATCCCGGTAGTGGAAGGCAAGTTCGTTGACTTGCGATCCGGAACCGGCAATCAACCAAGATGCGATGCCGGCAACCAATACCACCGCGGCAGCATAATACCATCTCCGCAATTGTTTGCGGGCGATTGGTACAACTTTGGTTTTATTAAAACCTTCGCCCGGGATATCCAATTTACCATCCGCGGATATAAAGGCAGGAGAATTGGTATTCAATTTTACTTCATCGTATAGCTCATCTAACAGCGTTTTCATCCCTTCTTCGTCTTGGTGTTGTTGATACCAATCAAAAAAAGCATCCCGTTCTTCCGGGCTGCACTTCCCGGAGACGTACAGTTTAAATAATCTTCTAAATTGTTCCTGGTCCAAAGTAAAATTGATTAAAGTTGTTTCCCGCCAAGGGAACAACAACTATATGACGTTTAGAACAGGGCGATGTCCTATTGCAGTGAAAAAAAAATTTAAAATAATTTCACATGATCCTTGATCACGCTACGGAGATAGGCCATGGCGGCGGTTAACTGGTTCTTTACGGTAGATGGGGATATATTTAATTTGCTGGCAATTTCCTTCCTAGATTTACCTTCTACATGGCTCAACTGGTATATAATCCTCCTTTGCGGAGGCAGTTGGCTAACAGCCTCAGAAAGGGCCACTTCGTATTCTTTCAGGACGATGGTATCATATACATTCGTATCCTCCCATTGGTGACCGTTAAAATATTCAGTTCTCAGTTTGCGGTCATTGGCCAATTGGCGCAGTACATCCATCACCTTATTACGCACCATACGGTATAGGTAATCTTCCATGTTATCGATCTGGCTGAAACGCTCACGGATCGACCATAGTTTAATAAACACTTCCTGGATAATATCCCTGGCAAGGATCTCAGATTGAACGGTTTTCAGGGCAAAATTATAAAGCGGGTTCTCATACAGGCGGAAATATGCCGTGAATTGCTCCAACAACATTTGATCCGAATCCCGTATAATACCTTCCCTTTTTCCCATGTGTAAACTATAAGTTTCAACATCAAACTTACAAAAAATATTAAGTTTCCAATTGCAGGGTAAACATTTTGATATTTCATATATCTGGATAAATTTATGGATCACAATGGGATAGCAAATAATCAGCATGTATATTCTATCTACTAAAGCATTCATTATTAGTATAGTATGATAATTGCTAGTTCGAGATCCCGAGCATTGCTGGTTCGAGATCCCCAAGCATCGCTGGTTCGAGATCCCAAGCATTGCTGGTTCGAGATCCTCAGGCATTGCTGGTTCGAGATCCCGAGCATTGCTAGTTCGAGATCCCGAACATTGCTAGTTCGAGCTTCCAAGCTCGGACTCCCATATGGAACAACGTTCTACTGATAGAACATCTTGTTCGGCAGCAACTGGAATCTAACAATTGGCAGTTCGTGGTGCAAGGAGTAAGTACAATTTCATTCCCGGTACATTTGTAAATGTCCTCAACTCTGTGTGGGTCCGAGCTTGGAAGCTCGAACCAGCAAATTTTTTGGGTATTTCGACTAAGCATTCATAATACGAATCCTGATTTCGAACAACTATGACTTCTATACATGTTTACTATTACCGGGTCCTAATCTTTTCTAAATCACCGATATAAAACGTTGCATCTCTTCCATGGTGCCTACTGTAATGCGAGTCCATTTCCCTTCTTGCTCATAGATTCCAGTTCCTTGTATTTTATTAATCTTCAATACGTCAAAAAAGTCATGTTCATATTCTTTCAATGAAAAATAAATGAAGTTCGTGTAAGAAGGTATGCAATGTAAACCCTTGGATTGCAACTGTGATACCGTATAAGCACGTGCCGCGTTATTTTTTATATTACAGTCATTAAAAAAATCCTTGTCCTTTAACGCTGCCATCGCACCTACTCTCGACATCACGCTGATATCGCCGTTAGGCCATACTTTAAGCTTGAGGAGGGCATCGATTGTATCGGGATGCGCCATCGCGTAACCAACCCTTGCGCCAGCCATGCCGTATATTTTAGAGAAGGTCCTGATGACGATTAAATTTTTTATGTCCTTTACCATATCACAAACAGATGGTTCTTCGGTAAACTCCAGGTAGGCTTCATCTACAACAACCATTGTTTTCTTTGCTGCCTCCCGGATAAAATCTCTCAATTTCGTGGCATCTACGATCGTTGCGGTGGGATTATTCGGATTACAGATATAAACAAATCTTGTTTCTCCCGTGATCTTCGACTGCATCGCATCCAGGTCATTGCGTTTATTTTCATCTAGCGGCACGGCAATTTTTGTCAATCCTTGCTGTACAGCAATGTTCGTCCAATTAGTAAAGGAAGGATCCGCAATGACAAAATTCCCTTTTTGCATGGAATAATAAACGGCTAACAAGTTTAAAATCTCTGTAGATCCTGCCGTGACAAGAATATTTTCCCCGGGTAAGTTATTTTTATCGGCAATCGCTTTCATTAATTCGGAGGTAATGTCCCAATTATAGCGATTACTTTTCATCATATTCTCGATCATGGCGCTCCTGGCCATCGGGGATGGACCGTATGGATTTTCGTTTGAACTTAAGCGGATGACATCCGAAGGGGCTAAACTGCGGCTTTTCCCCTCGTTATTTGCCGGTGCAGCAAAAGATTCTAAACTGGAAAGACCTAAAGCCAACGTTCCCAGTCCTATTTGTTGAAGCCATTGTCTTCTATTGGGTTGCATAGAGATAGTTTTTAATTTTCACGATCAGGATAACTTTTTTCTTACAAACGAAATTATCATGTAATCGTTTGATAAGCATTTTACATTTAAATATACTGTTATTTTGTAAAGCGCTGATGTTAAAATTATCTTATAAAGCTGGTACGCAGACAGCCTTCCATTGTCCAAATAAACACCTATAAATTACCAGATCTCACCGCTTCCCTTCATTATCAATACAGTAATTTTGATTTATGCTTATACCAGGCGTAAACGGAATAATTACGATCATTTCAAAAATTTATCAAAATGAATACGGTAACAACAGTAAAACTATCGACCCAACAAATTGCGGACAGGTTTCACGAGCTGGCTCAAAAAGAGCAATGGTTCGATATCCAGGACGAGCTTTTTTCTGAAGATGTAGAAAGTATAGAACCGGAAAACTCCCCGTATTTTAAAAATGCCGAGGGGAAAGCAACTGTAAAACAGAAAGGTATGGACTGGGTTAAAAAGGTTACAACCGTACATAGCGCCCGCACCAGCGCGCCCATAGTAGCCGGAAATATATTCTGCGTCAGCAGGTTCAAGGACATTACCGTAGCAGGGATCGGGCGTTTCCAGTTGGATCAGATCATGATGTACAAGGTGGCAGACGGTAAAATTACCATGGAACGTTTTTTCTATGATGCTCCTGCCAGGTAGGATTACCGGCGATGCAGTGAGTGACACAACGGCGGCTGAATAATGAGTCCAAGGATGGCTAAAAAAAGCACCGCAAGTAAAAACAAGCAGTGCTGTAGTGTAGTAGTAAATCGATACATCAATTAACCCTTTATTGAAGACCCCGGTAGTTATTTATCCTGGCCTGATATAAACTGCATCACGACTAAATCAGCGCCATGCATAACTTTGCATGATAACAATAGAAATGATAAAGCAATTTTGTTTTAGAGATGCAGGGTGTAAATAATTCCATAAAATAATTTCAGCTAAGTTGTTTGACAGCATTCACCGGGCCAATTGCGATAGGTACAAAAAACGAGTTGGTTCCCGGCAATCACCGGGAACCAACTCGTTGAATATATGTAAATCCTATCCGCTTATTTCCATCCGCCACCTAATGCGCGGTAAATATTTACCTTGGCATTCATCTGCGCTTTGCGGGTTTCAATCAATTCAAACTTCGACTCTAAAGCATCTCTTTGCGTCATTAATACTTCCATATAATCTGCACGCGCCGATTTAAACAGCTCGTTGGAGATATCGATGGACTGGGTTAAAGCGTCGACCTGCTTGGATTTCAGGTTGTAGCTTTGGGAGAGGTTGCCGATTTTAGCCAACTGGTTCGCCACTTCGATATAAGCATTTAACAAAGTTTGTTCATAATGATATACCGCTTGAATTTGCTTGGCATTCGCGGAGGAATACGCGGCTTTAATGGCGTTCCTGTTAATCAACGGCGCCGCCAAATCGCCGGCCAATGAGTATAGCAAGGATTCCGGTGTTTTAAACAGGTAGGAAGGATTGAAAGCCTGGTAACCGATCCCGGCGGAAATTCCTACGGAAGGATAGAACCTTGCGCGGGCAACTTTCACGTCTAACTTTGCAGCGACCAGCTCCAGTTCCGCCTGCTTTACATCCGGCCGGTTCGCCAATAATTGCGATGGCAACCCGGCTTTCAATTGCTCGATAGAGGCCGTGTTAAATGCATCTTTATCACGAGCAATGGTTTGCGGGTAACGACCCAGCAAAAAATTGATCTCGTTCTCCGTTTCGGTGATTTGCTGTTGTATATCGAATTGTAAACTTTTTGTTTTCAGCACTTCCGCTTCGAATTTACGAACGGCCAATTCGGTCACTTCCGTAGCTTCCTTTTGCGCCCTCACGATTTCTAAAGCACTGGATTGAATGCCGACGTTTCTTTTAACGATATCCAGTTGATTATCGAGCGCCAACAATTCGTAATAAGCATTGGCTATTTCCGCGATCAAGTTAGTCACCATGAAGTTTTTCCCTTCCACGGAAGCGAGGTACCGGCCCAGGGCCGCCTTCTTAGCATTATGCAATTTTTTCCAAACATCCACCTCCCAGTTAGCATATAGGCCGATCAAAAGATCACCCAGCGGATCGGGCATTTCCTTTCCCGGTTTGATATCGGTTGTGGCTTCGCTGGCGCCGCGGCTAGTATAACGGGCAACCTTGTCAACGCCTGCACCGGCACGAAGCCCTACGGATGGTAAATATTCCCCTTTACTGGCCCTCACTTCATTCCTGGCGATTGCTATTTCCTGCAAGGTGATATTTAATTCCTGGTTGTTATGCAGGGCGGTATCGATTAATGCTACCAGGTATGGATCCGTAAAATATTCGCGCCAATTCGTTGCCGCGATATTGGCAGAATCCCGCGAGCCGTTATAGCTCGCAGGTACCGTTTTGTTCTCTGTTTTCCCTGTAATGCCGGGGATCTTACAAGATGTGAAACACAACACCAGGCAAGCAATACCCAGGCTATGATAAATGTATTTTCTCAACATTATGGTCAATTAATTCAGTTAATGGATTCTCTTCTTCATCTTTGATCAGTTTACGTTTTTCAGCGATCGATCCGAATACATAATACAAGCCGGGTACGATGATGACGCCGAAAATGGTACCGAACAACATACCGCCAGCCGCCGCGGCACCGATGGTACTATTACCTACCGCACCGGGACCGGAAGCAAAAACCAATGGTATCAAACCGGCGATAAAGGCGAAGGAAGTCATCAGGATCGGGCGGAAACGCACCTTGGCGCCGTCTACGGCAGCACGGAATACCGTGGCCCCGGCCCTGTGCTTTTGCACCGCGAACTCCACGATCAAGACCGCGTTTTTACCGAGTAAACCGATCAGCATCACCAAACCTACCTGCGCGTAGATGTTATTTTCGAGCCCCATCAACTTCAGCAGGAAGAATGAACCGAAAACCCCGGTCGGTAAAGATAAGATGACGGAGAAGGGTAAGATGAAGCTCTCGTATTGCGCCGCCAAAACCATGTACACGAAAGCCAAGCAAATCAAGAAGATGTAAATCGCTTCATTACCGCGGCCAATTTCATCCTTGGTGATACCACCCCAATCGATATCGTAACCACGGGGCAAAGTTTCTTTGGCAACTTCTTTAATCGCCTCGATGGCTTCGCCACTGCTGTAACCCTGTGCCGGAGAACCTTTAATAGCCGATGAGGTGTACATATTATAACGGGTGATTTCATTCAACCCGTAAATCTTCTCCATCTTCATGAATGCCGATAAAGGCACCATTTCTTCTTTATCATTCTTCACGTATAACTTCAGGATATCTTCCGGCAGGGCACGGTACTGCGGAGCAGCTTGTACCATTACTTTGTACAGCCGACCGTAGCGGATAAAACTGGTTTCGTAGTTACTGCCGACCAATGTAGAAAGGGTTTGCATCGCGTTGGCGATGGTGACGCCTTTCTGTTGCGCGGCCTCGTTATCGATTTTCAGCATGTACTGCGGGTAACTGGCGCTGTAGAACGAGAAAATCGCGGTCAGCTCCTTACGTTTATTCAGGGCATCTACGAAATCTTTGTTCACTTTTTCGAATTTCTTATAATCGCTGGTACCCGTTTTATCGAGCAAACGTAAATCGAAACCACCTGCTGCACCGTAGCCGGGCACTGCCGGCGGTTGGAAAAATTCGATCGTTGCACCGGGAATGTCCTTGGATTTTTCTTCCAACTCGCGGATGATTTCTTCCGCGGATTGCTTTCTTTCGGACCAGTCTTCCAGGTTAATCAAGCAAGTACCGGAATTGGAGCCGGTACCTTCCGTTAATACCTCGTAACCGGCCAGGGAAGAAACAGATTGCACCCCTTCTATCTTCTCAGCGATCTTCTGCAACCTTTCAGAGATCTCGTTCGTCCTTTCAAGCGAAGATCCCGGTGGCGCCTGGATGATCCCGTAGATCATACCTTGGTCTTCTGTCGGGATGAAACCGGACGGCACGGTACTACCCAGGAAATAAGTAGCAGCACAGAAAGCAATCAGCAAACCGAATGTAACGGTGCGACGTTTCACGATACGGTTCAATAGATTGGTATAACGACCCGTTACCCGCTCGAACCACCTGTTGAAAGCATCCAGCAACCTGTTAATCGGCGTACGTTTCCTCGGCTTGCCATGATTATTTTTCAGGATCATCGCGCACAGTGCAGGCGTTAACGTGAGCGCCACCAAACCCGACAACACGATAGAAGTTGCCATCGTGATCGAGAACTGGCGGTAAAATATACCTACAGGGCCCGACATGAACGCCACGGGAATAAATACCGCCGCCATTAAGAACGTGATCGCGATAACGGCGCCGCTGATTTCATGTACGACCCGCTTCGTTGCTTTATACGGCGATAAGTGATCCTCTTCCATCTTCGCATGGACGGCCTCGATTACTACGATCGCGTTATCCACCACGATACCGATGGCCAAAACCAGCGCAAACAACGTGATCAGGTTCAGCGTTAACCCGAAGAACTTCATGAACATGAAAGTTCCGACCAGGGACACCGGTACGGCCAGCGTCGGGATCAGGGTTGAGCGCCAATCACCGAGGAACAGGAATACTACGATACCTACCAAGATAAAGGCTTCCACCAAGGTATGGATTACCTTTTCTATCGATGCATCTAAGAACTTGGACACATCGTAACTGATCTCGTAATTCATACCGGGCGGGAAAGAAGTTTTCTTCAACTTCGCCAAGGTTTCCTTTACTTCGCTAATCACCTGGCTGGCATTACTTCCGTACAGTTGTTTTAACACCAGGGCCGCGGAAGGTTTACCATTCAGGTTAGAATAAATATCGTAGAACAAGCTACCGAACTCGATATCAGCAACATCCTTCAACCGGAGCAGCTCCCCATCAGGGTTGGAGCGCAGGATAATATTTTCATATTCTTCCTTGGTGCTGTAGCGCCCGGAATATTTCATTACATATTCGAAAGCCTGCGAGCGTTTACCGGAGCTCTCACCCGTTTTACCGGGAGATGCTTCCAAGCTCTGTTCACCTAAAGACTTCATGATCTCTTCGGCAGAAATCTTGTATGCAGTCATCCGGTCGGGTTTCAACCAGATACGCATCGAATATTCCCGTGTACCCAGTATGCGCGCGTTACCGATACCTTTCAACCTTTTGAGTTCGGGTAGAATATTGATATCAGCATAGTTATACAGGAAACGTTCATCGGTATTTTTATCCTTGCTGTAAAGGTTGACATACATCAACATGGCCGGTTGTTCCAAGCTCGTCAACAAACCTTCCCGGATTACCAGGGGCGGTAGTTTATTCAATACTTTGGCGATGCGGTTCTGTACGTTCAATGCCGCCTGGTTGGGATCCGTACCGAGATCGAAAATGATCTGGATATTCGCTTCACCCGTATTGGTGGCATCGGAAGTCATGTATTTCATCCCGGCAACGCCGTTAATGGCTCTTTCCAAGGGGATGATTACCGTTTTTACCAACAGTTCGCCGTTGGCCCCGGGATATTCCGCCGAAACTTTAACCGTTGGCGGGGAAATAGCCGGGAACTGTGTTACGGGAAGCTGGGTAATGCACAGCACTCCCAGGAATACGATCACCAGGGATATGATGATAGAAAGGACTGGCCTTTTGATAAAATTCTTAAACATTTACATTTCTTTTGGCATTCATAGACTCTATTCCGCTTTCAATCTTAAATGTGAGATGACCTGCTTGGGATCCTGGAATTTATAAGTAATCTTATCCTCATCCCTCACCTTCTGTACACCTTCGAGCAGTATCTTATCGCCCTCTTTCAATTCATCGCCCAAGACAAACAGATCCGGCATTTCCGCGATTACATGAATTTCCTTGGACTTTACAACATTGTTTTTATCGACCAAGAATACATACTTTTTATCCTGGATTTCGTAAGTAGCTTTTTGCGGGATCACGAGGGCATCTTTTAATGATACGACCATTTGCACTTTACCGGTTTCTCCATGCCTGAGCAACCTTTCGGGGTTCGGGAAAATGGCGCGGAAAGCGATATTGCCCGTTTCATTATTAAATTCTCCCTCTATTGTTTGTACAACACCTGGGTGCTTGAACAACTGGCTGTTGGACATGATTAAGTTCACGGGCGTTTTAGCATTGCTACCGGTCAAAGCAGCTTGATAATTGAGATACTCCGGTTCGGAAACGTTGAAATAAGCGAACATCTGGCTGTTATCAGAAAGGCTGGTCAACAATTCCCCTTCGTCTACAAGGCTGCCCAGCTTGAGCGGCAAACGGTCGATGATACCATCGAACGGCGCCTTGATATCGGTAAAAGCCAGGTGCACCTTCGAAAGAGCTAATTCCGCATTTGCCTTTTTCAGCTTGGCTTCCGCCATGGCCAGTTCATTTTTGGAAACGATGTTCTTATCCGCGAGTGACTTGGTATTTTGCAATTCAATTTCAGCGGCATTAGCTTCCGCTTCAGCCTTTTCCATCTCCGCCTCGTAAACTTTAGGCATAATTTTAAACAGCGTTTGCCCGGCTTTTACATGTTGCCCTTCATCGACGTAAATGTTTTGCAAGTAACCTTTTTCCATTGCCCTCAGTTCGATATTCCTAACCGAACGGATTTGCGCGATATACTCCTTTGCTACGGAAGTATCAATTTTAAGGGGAGTGGTTACCAGGTAATTGGTTTCCCCTTCTTTCACTTCTTCCTTTTCCGATTTGCAGCCTGTATTGTACAACAAGGCACATAAGCCCATGAGCATGACAATTCTCTTCATAATAATGTTGCTTTTAAAGCAGGAGGATTTTTCTAAAATTTATTTGTTATATGATAGGTAGATTAAAAACAAAAGGTATCCGTAACCACCGGGAGCAAAATGCCGGTGGAAAGCAAAAACACGGTAAAAAAATTCCAATACAGGCAAGCTCAACGCTTACCCACCGAAGGATTTCATTAAATCAAATCCTAAACACCTGTATCACGATATACAGGTATTGACAGGAATTGGAACCGGGATGCTCCCCGAAAAAACTGAGTGGATCTTTTATAAAGGCAGGATTCCCTTTTTCAAACATAGCATCGAAAAGGGCGTTTAAATTATGATGGTTTGTAGCAGTTTTTCTATTGATATATTGTTTGTATTCATCATCCTCATTATCCGAAATATCTAACCTATCCCAAAACCGGCGGTTTGTTGTATTAGATTGAAGGTTTTCGGCATCATGCCTGATCAAGTCACGGATGGGCGCATCCATCTTATGTAAGATAGAATAACAGGTATGCTCCCAAGAGATATGGGCATACAGTTGGCTATCTCCACCCAATAGAATAATTCCTACAGAAAGGAAAATCGTGACAAGCAGCTTCTTCATCGGCCGCCAAATTAGATCAAGTTGAGAAAAACTACAATTAAGATGGGCTTAAAAATTCATTAAATTATTGATGAAGAAAATTTCACACCCAATCAAAACTCTTAACCAGTAAAGGTTTAGGATATATTCTTTTTCTTGTGCCGTAATTAGAAATACTAAACTTTAAAAAGTAAAAATTAACTATTCACACTTTAAGTGATAGTAATTTTCATTATTTATTAACATTGTTGTCCGACTAAAAATGCTTTAAAGGTCCTTGAATTCCTTACCTAGTCAAGGATATAAGTGAAGGATGATACATTCACCCCCCGCCAAGAGAACCGTGGAACTTCGCACCGTTGATAGCGAAGGTTAGCTTGGGCATACAGTAGTAGAAAGGCCAGATCGAGCGATCAAATTGGAGGCCGTAATAGCCAATTTGAGCCCTTTTTTGGTACCTTTTTTGGGCAAGCAAAAAAGTACAAGAAACGAGCCGAGAAACATTGAATCGAACTTTTGAGGGATCAAAAGTTCTCCCCGGTTAAAATTTAGTCGGACAATAATGATTTATTAAAATAAGATACTATAAATAATTTTCCATTTTTGGGATTCTTATTAAAGTTTATATTCCCGTAAAATTTCATTGTAATAAATGATGACGAATTGGATTTCTGCGACCTGCGAAGCAAATAATATAAGGATACATTATACCAGGACGGGCGGCAATAAACCACCCTTAATTTTATTACATGGCTTAATGACCAACGGCCTTTGTTGGAGCGATTTGGCAGGCAAACTCGAACAAGATTATGATGTCATTATGCCGGATGCGCGCGGGCATGGCTTGTCGAGTCAACCAAACGGCAAGTACCGCTACGGGGATCTTGCCGAAGATATTAACGGTTTAATAAATGCTTTGCAGCTTACTAAACCATCATTGCTCGGTCATTCGATGGGTGGAATGACCGCTGCTGTACTGGCCGGCATGGAACCTGCAATGCTCGGCGGGCTGATCTTGGCAGATCCCACGTTTTTAAGTCCCCGGATGCAACAAGAAGTTTACAGCAGCAATGTTTTTGATCAACACCGGCAGATGCTTACCATGAGCTTTGAAGAAATAGTGGCCGATGGGAGAAGGCGGCACCCGCAACGGCCCCTGCATATAATTGAAACATTTGCCAGGGCGCGTTTGCAAACCTGTATGGATGCACTGGATATATTAAGGCCACCTAATCCAGACTATAAGGAATTGGTGCGTCATATGAAAATCCCGGGCTTGCTGATATATGGAGATAAAGGTGTTGTTAACACAATTTTAGCAACAGAATTACGAATATTGAACCCTCACCTGGCAGTGGAGCAAATTCCTGGTGCCCGCCACGCGCTGCATTTAGATCAGCCTGAGCTGTTTTATAAGGCCATAAAATCCTTTTTTGATGCTATCGAAACCCGGCACATCCATTGATCCGGGTAGCAGCGCCCCAAGGCATGGAATATTGGTAATTAAGCAATATATTTAACTGTACAGGCTTACAACATGTAAAAGCTCCATCTGCCAAATGGATTGGGGCATATAATTTGTGCATATATCTACATCCAATAAATCCTATTATAATGAATAAAATACTTTTAATCGTGGCAGCACTATTTACTGGGCTTTCAGCTCAAGCCCAACAGCTAAAAACAGTGAGCTACAAAGACGGTAATCAACAATTAAATGGCCTGGTTACCTCCAATGCGGGCAAAAATTTACCCGGCGTTTTGATCCTCCCAGCCTGGAAAGGCATCGACGACGAAGCCAGAAATGCCGCCATAGCATTAGAAAAAGAAGGATACATTGCCTTCGTGGCAGATATTTACGGCGAAGGAAATACCCCTGCCGACAATGGCGCTGCTTCCAAGATAGCGGGTCATTATAAAAGCAATTTTAAAGCTTACCAACACAGGATTTCCTTAGCATTGGAACAATTGAAAAAAGCGGGCGCTATACCGGGTAAAATAGCTGTAATAGGCTATTGCTTCGGTGGAACGGGAGCTTTAGAAGCAGCTCGCGGCGCACTTCCTGTAGTGGGAATCGTTTCTATTCACGGCGGTTTAGGGAAAGCTGCCGACCGGGAAAATGGCCCTATCAAAACAAAAATGTTGATAGAAAACGGTGCAGAAGATGGTGGCGTGACACCCGAAGTAGTTGCGAACCTAACTAAAGAAATGAACGATGGCAACGCCGACTGGCAAATGATTACCTATGCAAATTGTAAACATACATTCACGAATCCAGAATCACCTGATTATAACGAAATCATGGCCAAGAGAGCCTGGGCTCATACGCTGATGTTTTTGCATGAAGTATTAAAATAATGTACGGTACCGGGTTGAGACAACATGTTCATGAAACCAGGACATTTGTTCAACCTGGTATTTAACTTCTCATGCAGTTACAAGTTGCTTTATTCTACCCCCCCTGCTGGTTTGAGCTTCCAACCAACAGGTATTCGAAACCTGCATTTGGTTTTTGAATGCTTTGACCTGGTGCACAAAATCTTTGCTGGTTCGAACTTCCAAGCTCGGATCCACCCACATTCGAAGACATTTACAATTGTACCGGAAACGAAATGGTACTTACTACTTGCACCAAGAACAGCCAATTGTTAGATTCCAAATACTGCCGAACAAGATGTTCTATCAGTTGAAGATTGCCCCAAGGAAAAGTCCGAGCTTGGAAGAGCTTGAACTAGCGAGAATTCCAGGTAATTGCTAGATAATATTTAAAGACCATAACACGAAAAAAGGGGGTCGAACAACGGTGGCTTCCTAGTGGGAACTAGCTAGAAATCTATAATAAACAGCTTCCGGGTAGCACCTTATAATTATAGGAAATTCTTCTTAAAATTATTGATGATCTTTGTCAAGAATGGAAAGTCTTTGATTAGTTGGATAAAAATCAACATTAGCCCCGGGCATTAAAGGCTTCCGAGTATAAAACCGTTCCTACGGGTATCCTTTTGCCAAAACTTAATACTTGGAAATACTCCGGGGGAACACCGGGATAAGACAAACCCGGATCCCTGACAAATCCAAACCTGGCATAATAACCGGGATCCCCTAAAACCACGCAACCCTCGGCGCCTTGTCCTTTCAATTCCTTCAAAGCGGCTTTTATTAATGCAGCGCCTATCCCGATCCCTTGCACACCGGGTAGTACAGATACCGGTCCCAAACCGTACCATGAATGCCCTTCAAACCCCGGAATACATACAGGAGATACCGCTACATGCCCGACAATATGGCCGCCTTCGTTCTCCATCACGATTGACAAGTGCAATTCTCCCCGCTCCCTTAAAGCTTTCAAAATAAAATGTTCAGTTTTACTGGAGTGCGCCGCCCCGGCAAAAGCGGCGCGTGTAACGTAATCTATCCGATCAATATCTCCCGGCTCTTCCCTCCTAATCCTAAATGATAACTCATTCATCCTTCAAAGGTAAACATTAAATCGTCATGCCCCCATCAATGACAAACTCGGCTCCCGTTACGAAACTGGTGGCATCGCTAGCCAGGAAAGTCACCATCTTTGCTATATCATCCGGGGTGCCGGTTCTTTTAAGCGGGATATTCAATGCCAGTTGATCAAATAGTTGTTCTGAAGCCGCATCATCCATACCTGCCTTCGTTAATACTGAAGTCCTCGTGGGACCGGGACTAACAATATTTACCCTGATTTTTCGATCCGCCAATTCAGCAGCAGCCGTTTTGGCAATAGAATTGAGCGCCGCTTTACTGGCTTGGTAAATCGAGCTATTGGCCTGGTATGTTGACGCCACGATCGATGATAGTATCACGACAGCAGCGCCTTCATTTAGCAATGGAATGAATTTACTCAACATGAAATAAGCACCTTTGAAGTTGGTATTCATTACGCTATCGAAATTTGTCTCATCCGCTTGCTCGATCAATCCACCGAAACCGGTAATCCCAGCGTTGATAAATAACACATCAATTTTACCATACTGCTTTAGTATTTCCCGGTATAAGGCATCCGTATCGGGCAACTTGGCCTGATCGGACACGAATGCGGTAGCGCCTAGTTCCTTGGCAGCCCGTTCAACCGCTTCTTTCCTCCTTCCCGTAATGAGCACCTTTGCCCCGGCGCTAGCAAATTCTTTGGCCGTGGCATAACCGATGCCACTGTTTCCACCAGTAATTAAAATAACTTTGTCTTTAAACGAATTCATATCAAATATTTTTACAAAAGTATACAGCGAATGATATACTTTTGTAACCAGTATCACCTATGATACCAGGTAACATATTTCATCATGGAAAGAAATCAAGCAGAAGAATTGCGCGCCTTGCAGGATACCTTATACTTTATCGGCGGGAAATGGCGCATCCCGGTTATTAATTCGCTCTGCAACGGCAACCGCCGTTTCCGGGAAATCGAGCGGAGCATACCCGGCATTACCACAAGGATGCTATCCCGCGAGCTAAAGGAAATGGAACTCAACAAATTGGTCAAAAGAAATGTTTACGATGAAATGCCCGTTCTTGTTGAATATGAGCCTACAGAATATTGCCGTACCTTTGGTAAGATTATTACGGAGATGATCAACTGGGGAAGGAAACACCGGAAATTCGTTCTCTCGGCCCAATAATTATCGTACACAGTTGATCCTGGTTGAATAATAAGCGGATTAATATCCCCGAGCATCCAATAAAACAACCGATGATGAAACAGATTCCAGTCATTCTAATCCTAATCCTCATTAGCCTGAATATGCATGCCCAAAAGAATTTTCATAGCGACGACCTGGTTCCGGTAGCAAGCTTTGACCATAGCATGGCCATAGGCTTGAGCGTAAATTCCGAAAACCGTGTTTTCGTGGCTTTCCCTAATTATGACGGGGGCGGGAAATGGGCTGTTACAGAAGAAACTAACGGAACAATTAAGGCTTACCCAAACGAAGACTGGAATCATCCAAACGGGAACTATGCTACCAGCTTTCTGCGTGTGCAGGATATGTACGTGGATGCGGAAGATAATCTTTGGGTACTGGATTCCAAACCGGCGCCGGGTTCTTCCATCTTGGGCGAAGGCAAAAATAAAGCCAGGGGGCAATTCAAATTAGTAAAGATCAATACCGGGAATAATAAGGTCGAGAAAGTATACTTTTTCGAGGACCTAGATAAAAGCAAAGCCGGGTTGAATGACGTACGGGTAGATGTGCAGAAAAACCTTGCTTACCTTTCAGATCCGGGCCGCGCCGCGATCGTAGTGGTGGATCTAAATTCGGGTAATTCTAGGACGGTACTCCGGGAAAGTCCTTACACGCTGGCAGATCCCGATGTTGTTCTAGCATATAACGGTAAAGAAATGCGGGATCGCGGCGGTCATCCATTCAGATCGCATGTAAATGGAATAGCCTTAACACATGATCATAAATATTTTTATTTCAAACCTATTAACCAGGAGCACCTTTTCAGGATCGAAACGCGCTACCTCGCGGATCCGTCGATAGCTGCCAAAGCGCTGGAAGACAAAGTGGAAGATATGGGTACCGTAGGCATTACACACGGCTTAATTGCGGACCGCTCCGGAAATATTTACCTCAGCACTTCTACAGATTTCTCTATCTCGTATCTCTCTCCCGATGGCAAAGTACACCGCCTTGTGAAAGATAGCCGCATTTTATGGCCCGACTCGTTCGGAATCGGCAATGATGGATACCTATACTTCACCTGTGCTCAATTGCAGCGTTTACCCCAATGGAATGCAGGGCTGGATAAAACGGAATATCCTTATACGGTGTATAAGGTGAGGTTGGCGAGATAATGAATAATACCAGGGTAGATAGGTGAAATATTTCTGAAAAAAAATTTCATCCAACTTTATTGAATTCAGCCAATTCTTGCATCATCATTACAATATTTCCTACGAATTTGATTAAATCAGCAATAAACCTATGATTATTAGAAGCTTAGTAATATCAATCATTATATTATTACTTGTAAATCCAATTTTCGGACAAAAAGAGCCCACTCCTTTTTCCATGGATAGCATCGAGGCAGCTATAACAAGAAAATCAATCGATAGTGATATTTGGAACGAGTTGAATATTAATCGGCAATGGGCCATTCAGCATGACGATGACGGATTATATGCCAGGACAATCCAAGCATCCATTCAGCTAAAAGATATACGTACAGAAGATTCGCTCTATTTCCAGAATAGCGCTATCTTGGACACTTTAATTACCAAGCACAATACTTCACCCAAGCTAAAAGCCATCTTACATATATTATTAGCCAAGAGGCTTCAAACATTTGCCCAACATAGAAAATTCAACATATTAACTTACAGGTCCAACAAAATACCCACCGATTATGCAAGTTTTAGCAATATACAACGAGATAGTATCATAAAACAAAATTATGTTGCTGCCTTGAAAATAAGCACTAAAGTAACTAAAGCTAGCTCTTTACTTTGGTTGCTCCGAAATCCGGAAGTACTGCTATTTAAGCCGGAACTTAAGGACATCGTAATGGCAAACTGGATTGAATATCTGAATTTTCAAAGTAGCAACCTGTATAAATACCAAGAGGAAAGAGATAGTTTGCTACTGCTCCCTTCCCAAAATTTCTTCGATCAGCTTTCACAATTTTGCCATGCATACAAAGATGATAAGGAAATTGATATATTCAGACGCTACATCGATTGGATACAATTACATGCTGACAATGCAGAAGAAACAGCCTACTTAATTGCTTTAACCAGGGCACAATTATACAATTCGGATATTAGTAATGATAAAAACAAAGCCAAGAGGTATTTAAACTTCCTCAATCAAGAAATTAGCTCACCTTATAATATGCGAAAGGCATATGATATTGCTCAATCTTGCAAAATTCTTTATGAACTGGGCAATCAATATCTCTATGTAAATTACTCCGAAAAAATAAATATACAGGATGAATGTAAATCCTTTTTAAGTGACGCCCTCCATTTATACGGGGAAAATAAAGACCTGGTTCATACATTTCCGACTTTAGAAAAAATATTACAACAATTATCGCGGGCGATTAAATCCTCCAAAGCATCAGTATACCTAAAACATCAATTATTACCCGGTAAAGATATTCCTATAAAGGTGTTATATAAAAATACCGACACGATATACTACCAGGTAGCAGCCACGTCAATTTGGGAAGAAGATCAGCAAGTATATAAAAAATATAAAGATTTAAATATTCAAAACAAAGGCGCATTCAAACTACCACCATCAACTGACTATAATCAACATGCTGTCTATTTGAAAATTCCTGCCTTGAAGGCCGGACATTACCGGCTGTTTTTTAGCGCTTCCCCGTTAGATGATACCAATGACTATATTTACAGTGTTCCATTTGTTATCAGCAACATCGCTGTAATGAATAACCATGAAAAGATATTTGTACTAGATCAGGGTACGGGTCAACCGTTAACCGGCGCCAGGATACATCTTGTCAAAAATGGATCTATTTCGAAAAAGTTCAAAGAGGTGAAACAATCCGGGGCGGTAGAAATCGATCGGGATATTAAACAAGCCAAATATGTTATCTGCTACCAGTCCGATACCTTAAGCTATGATATGACTTCCTATTCACCTCATGCCTATAGAAATGGGGATACTTACAACAAAGATGACTATGACAATCTTTCAGAATACTATGATGATCAACTCGAAATAAAAATATTTACAGATCGCGGTATCTACAGGCCTGGGCAGGAAGTACAATTTAAAGCTATATTCTTAGTTAAAAACCCAACCACCGGGCAAACAATGATTGCCACGCCGGAAAACCTTGGCAAAGCTCAATTCAGAAAATTCTTGAATGAAGTAAAAAGTTATGATGGGAATTTATTACAGTTAATGGATCCATTCAATAACCAGGTTGATTCAATCGTTTATACTATCAATGATTTCGGCAGTTTCCACGGTAGTTTTAAAATACCCAAAAATGCAGCAACGGGGGAATGGCACATTGACTGTGACTACTCGTACATTTATGGAAACGGAAATTTCCAGGTTGAAGCATACAAGCGTCCAAGCTTGGACATATCAATTAAACAACCCACTAAATATACCCTTCCGGGTGAGGCTTTCGAATTTAAAATTAATGTGAGATCGCTAAGTGGTGCAAAAATTGATAACACACCTATCCATATCCAAGTGTCAAGGAGCGGGAATGTTCCCAAAATTTCAAAAGTCGGCACTATTTCTGAAACAAAGTATTCTTCAGATCTCATAAGAAATGATACTTTATTTACAAATGCAGCAGGAACGGTAAGCGTAAAAATGTTGGATAGTTTTTTATCGCGGACAGCTCTTCCCGATTCTGTATTTTGGAATTATAATTATCAAATTTCCGCTACAGCCATCGACAAAAACGGTGAAAGTGCCGATGCTATTGATAACTTCAGTATATCCTCCCTGCCTATCAGTATTAAATTCCCTGTAAATTCCTATAACGATATTAGAAAATTCAGCCTGCCAAAATTGGAGACACACGCTGCGTTTGAAGGTAAACTTTACAAAAAAGTCCATGTTCAACTTTATAAGATTCATTGTACCCTTGATGCGGTTAATGATAGGATGCCCGAAGTTGATCAATGGTATTTCAGCCCGGAAGAATGGTACAAATGGTTCCCGGAATTTGCTAAGGATAGCTGCAACATACCGGATGAACTTATTTATGAAACAACAGTGGATTTGTCGAACGCCAGCCACTTAGATATCCCGCCACAATTATTCAGCGTAGGACGATTCAAATTAAAGGCCAGCGTGCGAGAAAATGGTAGAACTATCGGGCAAGAAAATTTCAGCTTTACATTATTTGATCTTGAGAAAAATCTAGCCCCGGCAATAGAAGAGGTTCATTATCTAAAAATTAATCTTCTGAAAAACGGAGATACGATCACCTGGTATCATTCCGGTAAAAAGGATCGTTACGCGGTATATCAAATTGATTATTATAGTAACAAGAAGAAAAGATTGCAAACTCTTTATCAATACATTCACGAAAAAGAGGGTTTATATGCATGGCAATTCAAGATTCCTACAGATGTTTCCGGCGGGCAAATGAATGTAAGCAGGCATTTGATTCAAGACCAAATTTACCAAAATCAATTCGAGACTATATATTTAAATAATCCCAGGGAAATACCGGAGATTATTATAGAGAAATACAGGCAAGTTATGGTGCCCGGAGCCAAGGAAGTATTTCAACTCAGCGTTAAATCTGATGGAAAAAACGTTGCCAGTGAATTATTAACGACTTTATATGATGCCAGCCTGGATAAATTAAGCACCCACAAGTGGGAAGTTCCTAATACAAACTATCGACATTCTTATAACGCTTATAATCATTGGACTTATCCTATTAAATATAGCCAGTTTATCGGGGGAGATATGGACTTCGACAAAGATGGAATAGTTGATATCAGCTCCTTATTAAATGGCATGATTCCAGGTTTGCAAAAAAACTACAGCGTATCCCGCATGAATGCCACCGCAGCCGGAATAGTTCAAATTCGCGGGGGAGCAATGCCGGGTGCCCCGCCGGGAAATGGACTGGTGATACTTGACGGGGATGTGTACAAAGGACGATTTGATAAATTTGAACCGGGGTATATTTCCGACGTTATAATATTAAAAGGAGCCGAAGCTACCGCTCTATATGGCTCCAGGGCTTCAAACGGGGTAATATTGTTAAGCACGAAAGGAAAGGTTAAACTTCCTAAGCCGGAGGAACAACCCGTTAAGATACGCAAGAATTTTAATGAAACCGCCTTCTTCTTTCCCAATGTGTATGCGGATAAAGACGGGTATTATACTTTACAATTTTCCATGCCGGAATCGGCCACCGAATGGAACTGGAAGATGCTGGCACATACAAAAAAATCCGCCTTCGCATACCTCGAAAGAAAGCTACAATCGCGGCTTAACCTGATGATCCAACCCAATATGCCGAGACTGCTTTACCAAGGAGATCAAATATGGTTACAAAGCCGTATCAGCAACTTAGATAGTCTCGACATGGAAGGCTATGCATCTTGTACAATCGAAGATGCCGTTACGGGAAAAGATTTAACAGGCACTCTCTTAAAAAATTTCAAACAAGATTTCAGGGTTGAGAAACGGGGGAATACCTACGTTTCCTTCAACTTAAAAATACCTAATGAGCAAACTAACCCTTTAAAAATCATATTATCTGCCCGTAGTGGATCCATTGGCGATGCGGAAGAACATATTATCCCGGTGTTGAATACAAACATATTGGTAAAACAGGGACAGACAATAAGCTTATCGGCAGGCACAGCCAGTATCTTCAAGCCCATCAGCCTCCCTGCTAATGCTTCCTTGTATGGCGCTAATATTGCGATTCAACCTCAACCCCCTATCGCGCTATTAAATGCATTACCATGGTTAGCCCATTACAGCTACAATTGTGCAGAACAAACTTTCAATAAGTTCCGGGCAAGGTATACCGCTTACCAGCTAATGCGAGCAGATACTTTATTACAAAATACTTACGAAAAAGCCAGCTCCGAGATGCGCTTCGATTCTTCCGTGACAGCAGCGCCCCGTTCATCCTTTACGGCTCCCTGGCTGTCCTTAACTAACCAATCTAACAAGCAGGCACAGGATTTAATCAAAATACTTGACACACTGGATAACCGTAACGAAATGGAACAACTGCTTGGCCAGTTAAAAGATTTGCAAAATGCGGATGGTGGCCTGTCATGGTTTAAAGGAGGTGTAAGCAACCGGTATATTTCAAATTATATACTCGCTGGATTCGGACAAATGAAAAATACCGGCAAACTGGAGGATATTTTGAAAAACAAGGCTCATATGCAATTATTGAATTCATTAATTCGATACTGTCTCAACGAATTCGAACAACACCCGCGCGATCAGGATATTTATCTTTTGTATACTTTGTCTTATTGGAAAGAATATTGGACAACCATGCCGGGAACCAGTGAAAGGGTCAATACAGCTTTAGATTCTTGCTGGAAACATATTGCTGGTAAAGCCATTGACGTACAAGCCCAACTCGTTACGGCCACCATGCAGATTTCTAATACGCAGGGAGAACTCCGTTCGAAAGCTTTTAAACAACTGGATATCATTCAAAACTTAGCCATCTCGGATGAAAATGGCACCCGGTGGAAAGCATTCTCAGACAACGTCGAAATGCAAAATACGAGCGAGGAAAACCTTGCTTCGATATTCGAGGCCATCCGTTGGAAAGACAACTACAAGGAATTGACGGAAGGTGTTTCTAAATGGTTATTACAAAACCGTCAGCAAGAACATTGGCAAACGACCAAGGCAACCGCTGCGGCAATCCGGATTCTTAATGAGGGACAAGGCAAAAGCATGGGTGAAGAACAATCTTTAAATGTTCAACTGGAACAAAGGCAATTCCATTTATCAGATCACCCATTATATGGCCATAACCAGGATTTCATTCCATTGGAAAAGCTTCCCGATAATTTTTCAATGAGTTCAGGGACTAAGGCAACTACAGGTATCGTTACATGGTACTACTTCCTGCCGGCTAAAGACATCTCCCCTGGCAATACCGGCATTCAAATTCATAAATCCTACTATAAATCGGATGGGCAAACATGGATACCTATTCAAGATAATACCCTGTTGAAAACAGGCGATAAGATTAAGGTGAGCCTAGAAATTACCACGGAGAAAACACTAAAATTTGTACATATTTTCGATCCTAGGTTAGCAGCTTTTGAGCCCGGGAATGTTTTGAGCGGATATAGATATGGCCAATCTTTCGGTTATTATCAATCTAACAAAGATAACGGTGTCGATATCTTTGTGGATCAAATTGAAAGGGGACAACATCATATTGATTATGAAATGAAAGTTGCTCAAAACGGAACATTTTCCTGTGGACCAACACAACTTGAGTGCATGTACCAACCTTGGATGAATGCATATGGACAGGTAAGCACATTCTCGATCAACCCTCAAAACCTATCCCAGTAACTGGGTATCAACCGGGAGCAATTCCCCGCGGTAGACCACGACCATCGCGGGGAACCTCCATTACAAAACATCAAACGTAAACCGCTTTACAAATTCCCGGTATTTCAGGAATTCCGAGAGCGGTATGTTTTGAATTTCTTGCAAGGTTTTCGACGCTAACAAAACGTTCAAAAGATCTTGCTGGAGATCATCGAAAGATTGATCCCGAACCGGGTAATTTTGGTTGTTCAGTTGGTTGAAATATCCAGAAAATGGCAGGCTTGATAAATTCATCTCGTTACTTGTTAAAAACTCATCTATCGAGCGTTGCAACTTCCGGTATTGACCCAGCGGCAATGCCAGCAGGAATAAAACGACTAACAGCTCTTCCCTGGCATTCTCCCCGCTATTTAACTGCTCACCATGGGCCTTTACAATCCTGAATATATTGACAAATCTTTTTATTGCACGCGGGTTATTCCCGATGATGACCGACATTTCCTCCATCAACTCAATCTCACCAGGAGACAATACCAATAACTCCGTTCTTTCTTCTACAATAAATTCCACTTCTTGGCCAGGTGTTCCTTGATCAGGGATATAGTTAAGTGTAATTTCACCACCGGGGCTATTCAAGGTATCTTTATCTCCATTTGGCCCAAGGCCCTGTTGAATATTATCCCCGGCAGATTCGTCCCCGGTTTCCAAATTAGCCAAGCTCTTGATCATCTCCTTAACATCATCGCTATCCGCTTGCTTGAGATGGAAAGGAACCTGGAAGATTTTCTCCAGGTAATTGGCCGGATCTATTCGCTCAAAACCACTTTCCACTTCGCCATCCCTTGTAAATTGCAAGGCATGTTTTTTAATCAACGCATTTTTTACCCAACGGGAATCTACACCCACCACAACTATGAACAAGGGGAACGCCATCAGCAAGTTAACTGCCTCCAATACCTGTACAACGTTCTCTTCCGAACAACGATCCAAGTCATCTATATAAAGTATGATCCGCTCCAAACGCTTCTTAAACTTACTCCTAAATACTTCAACTTCTTTCCCTTTTAATGCATTTAACTCTTCTGCATGGCCGATAAACAGACCATTCAATATCTCGAAATCCTTCCTGATAATAGAGATAATGCCCAGGTGCTTTTTATAATCATCGCTGTGTGATCTTTTATCGATAAAAGTATACAAGGATTCAGTAGCTAAGGCATGCTTGATCTTAAACTCCAGGTCATTCCTCACCTGTTCCGCTTTCATGATTTGGGTATCGATATTCATCATCTCGGTACGGAATTTCTCTGCCTCCAAGGTCAATGCTTTCTCTTCCTGTTCAAATTTCTCGATGGCTGCCTGTAATTCGGTATCATATTTATTCTTTATAGACCATAACTCGGCCAGGATACCTTTCACATCATGGTAAGCTTTCTCAGCCCTTTTCCATAGCACACCGATCGTAGCAATAATTGATAACACCGCCTGGGGTATAACAAATTGCGTCCGCTCAATTTGAAAGCTCGCAAACTTCAATAAAAAAGGAACCCAGGCAATCAATCCCAAGATGATCAGCAGGGCAACAATGTTCCATACGACCTTCTTTCCATTGAAAAACTCCTTTAAAAACGTGTACCGCGATTTAAAAACTTCGTATGATTTTTCCGGATCCGACCAATATTCTGCCGGTACTATTTTTTCAAATTCATCAAACATCCCCTTCAAGGAAGGATTCCTATCACTTGCCTCCCTCATTTTATTCCCCACGTTGTACTTTTCATTCAATTGCTTTATTGTACTGCTCATCGAATGTACCCTGATCTTATGAATACTGTTGATGAGTTGACGGTTTGCTTCCTTGCGCTTTCCCTTTAACTTGTTGATCTGCTCATTGATAACTTTCTTTGATTTTTCCAGGGAATTCATCTCTTCCTTGGTCATGTTCAGCTCTTTCGATAGCTGTTGCTCTACCGCACTTTTCTCAACGCCCGGGGCGGTATTATCCGAGATATACTCATTTAACCCCTCGAAGATTTTAGATACGATACTTGCCCAAAGGTTGGCATCCATATACGACCATGCATTAAAGCTCACATGTGCGATTCCTTTACAATAGGCCTCGTCATTACTATTCGTAGATAGTTCGGAGATAAATTCCTGTAACTTACGCATGAAAAAACTTTTCCCGGAACCCCACTTCCCCAACAAGGCCACCGCTAATGGCGGTTTAAAGCTCTTGGCAGCCAGGACCCTTGCAAAGGCAGCCACATCTTGCGTAATGTTTAAATAATCAGCGCCTTTATCGGTATCGCTGAGTAGCCCGGCAATTTGATGACTTTGCACGATCACCTCTTCCGGCTCCTTTTGATCCCCGGTAGTTTTCATAGCCGATTCCGGAATCGGATCGGGCTGCGATGATGATTCGAATGCTGAAGATGAATTTCCGGGGGCATTATTTTCATGGCCGGTGACTTGATCTTGCCCTTCCTTCGACAGCTCATGGTAAAAACTAAGACCATCCTCGGTAGATGGTAGCGAAATCAAAAATTCCATACTGTTACCGCCATAAGCCGATATTTCATTAATCATCTCAAGTATGAGATCGTAACTCTCCCTTAAGCTCAGTTCACCCGGTCCCGTACCCACCAGGGGAATCCATATTTTCCGGTCGATGAAACTATTATAATAGCGTTTGATAGCTTGCCTGAAATTCATCCTCAAATCTTCAGCGATACTCCCGGTCCTGTAAATAACAATGAATAGAATTTCCTTCTTCCCCCCTTTAGAACTAAGAAGCGCCGTTCCACCACTTAAAGCGTCTACACTTGGCACATCCCTCGTGGAAAAACCATAAGTTTCCATGACCATCCTGTTCAGGTTACCGAGCTTTCCCCCGGGATCAATGGAAACAATTGCCAAATCCGCTTCCTGGGGCGAGAGCCTTATATCTATACGTATAGGCGCTCCCTTTCTTTCAGCATATTCCATAGTAATAGCTTATTAAAAGATTATTGTGCGATGAATCTATCGTACCTGGAAGTATCATGTATCAAACTACATGCAGATTAGCCTTTGGGATTAACTAATATACTTCGGGTAATTACCTTGCTCATGAAATCTAGTTACGATACTAATTTATGATATTTTTCCTTACCATCACCAGGAAATACCCCCCGGTTGCCGGAAAAAACAATCTTTTGAGAGAATAGTATTAACATAAAAATTTCAGACTTTTTATATTTGAATGCTATAGGAAATATATACAGTAAAATTCCAAGCTGTTCCACGATCAAACAAACCCTTTCTTTCATTACAAAACTTCAAACAAGATGCATTCTTCCAGGAGAAATTTTATAAAACGAATAGGCCAAAGCTCTGTCTTATTAGGCGCCGGCACTGTAATTCCGGGCTGTAGCTTAGTTAAACAAGAAAATAAGGATGAGGTTCAAAATACGCTGCCGGACGAACCGGTTCTTCAAATCGGGGAAGATATCGCCGTAGTTCAAACGGATAAAGGCAAGGTAAAAGGCTTTATCATGCGCGGCATTGAAACCTATCTCGGGATTCCGTACGCGGCCGATGCTTCCGGCAAAAACAGGTTCTTACCGCCGCAAGAACACGAGGCATGGGAGGGCATCCGCCCCTCTGTGTTCTATGGTAATTCCGCTCCGCAAAATATCTATAGCAGGGCAGCTACTTCTTACGGCGCTTTTATCGATCATTGGAATTACGATGAAATCAGCGAAGATTGCCTCAGCCTAAATATCTGGACGAAAGCGGCAAAAAGCGGCAGGAATAAACCCGTTTTACTTTGGCTGCATGGCGGCGGGTATTCGCAAGGAAACGGCATCGAGCAAGACGGTTACCACGGTGAAAATTTTACCCGCTACGGCGATGTCGTGTTCTGCTCCCTCAACCACAGGCTCGGTGCCATCGGTTTTTCAGATTTTTCTGCCGTCGATGAGAAGTTTAAAGATTCCGGAAATGTAGGCATGCTCGACATCCTGGCTGCTTTACAATGGATTCAAAAGAATATCGCCAACTTCGGCGGCGATCCTAATAATGTTACCATTATGGGGCAATCCGGCGGCGGCGCCAAAGTATGTACGCTTGCCTCCATGCCCGCTGCCAAGGGACTGATTCACAAGGGAGTGGCGCTCAGCGGTTCCGCAACCCATGCCATACCGAAGGAGTACGCCCGGCAATTAGGTCTATACATTCTTAAAGAGGCAGGGCTGCAAGCATCCGGCATGTCTACACTGCAAGAGATGCCATGGGATGAATACCTCGCACTATCGAAACGTGCAGCGGAAAAATTGCAGCGCGACAAACCCGAATTCGGTTTCCGCCGCGGGAGCTTCGGCCCCGTTGCTGATGGGCACAACCTGCCCGCGGAAGGTTATTTTAGCAGTCCCCAACCCGATATCCCGGTTTTATTTTGCAGCACCTTCCATGAATGGTCGCCCAGCCGCACCGAACCTTCCCTGGAGAATATCACGAAAGAAGGCGTCATCGAAAAACTGCATCCGAACTACGGCGATGCATCCACTAAAATTTACGAGGGATACGATGCGGCATTCCCCGGTTTGAAACCCATCGAACTTTGGGCCATGATCGTTTCCAACAGGAAAGCGGTTGTCGAAGCAGCCAACCTGAAAAAGAAACAAGGCAGCCCCGTATACATGGCGTGGTTCGGTTGGTGCCCGCCCTTATTCGATGGCCGTATGCGCGCCTTTCATTGCCTCGACATCAGTTTCTGGCTTTTAAACACGGACCTGATGATCACCCATTCCGGTGGCGGCGCAAAACCCAGGGCGCTATCCAACAAAATGGCCGAAGCATTATTGCAATTCATGAAAACGGGGAATCCCGCTTGCAAATCCCTGCCGGACTGGCCCGAATACACGGCGGACAAAGGCTCGCTAATGATTTTAAATGATACCTGCAAAGTTGCAGATGATCCGGATCGCAAAGCAAGGCTAATGTTATAAACTCTAACAACATTTACATAAACCTTTACCGCCACCAATGTTAGAAGTTCACAGGTAATTAAATGAAATACCGGGGTTGCGACCTTCTGTTACTACTCAAAACCCCTCGCTATCCAAGCTCGGACTGCCATGTGGAATAACGTTCTACTGGCAGGGTATCTTGTACGGCAGCACAAAGGATTCCACAATTTTTTGGATATGGGCTAAGTAGTAAGTACCATTTCGTTTCAGGCACTTTCGTATCTGTCCTGAACTGTGCGTGGGTCCGAGCTTGGAAGCTCGAACCAGCAGTTTTTTTTGGGGCATTGGGCTGGAACTGCTACCTTTGAGTGGACATATAGTTAAGCTCTTTCCTTAACTTTGAATACAATGAGTAAAAAAGAAAGAAGGAGTTATGATAAATCCTTCAAACTGATGGCAGTAGAATTGCGCAGAAGTGGCAAGCCAGCCGTAACTGTTGCAAAAGAATTGGGTATAGCTGCGGAAATGCTTCGTCGCTGGACCAGGGAGTTCAGTGTACATGACACCCGTAGTTTTCCTGGCAATGGAAAACAGGATCTGACACCGGAGCAAAAGGAAATCCAGGCCCTGAAGAAAGCACTCCAGGAAGCAGAATTGGAAAATCGGATACTAAAAAAGGCAGTGAGCATTTTCTCCAGGGAAGACAACAAATATTCAGGTTCATAAAGGACCATCAGGCAGAATTTGATGTCGAGAAGATGTGCAAGGTGTTCAAAGTAAGCCGTAGTGGCTATTATGCCTGGTCAATAAGAAAACCATCAAAACTTTCCCTGTACAGGCAAGTGCTTTGCAAGGGAGTTGAAGATATCTACCACAAAAGCAAAGGCAGATACGGCAGCCCTAAAATAGTTGCCGAACTTAGGTCTATGGGACTGCATGCCTCCAGGCCCAGGGTGGCCAGGATCATGAAGGACAAAGGGTTTCGCAGTATTATTACAGGCAAGTTCAAAGTATGCACGACAGATTCTAACCATAAACTGGAAGTGTCGGCCAATATCCTCAATAGAGAATTTACTGCCAGGGCACCATCAGAGAAATGGGTTTCTGATCTGACTTACATCCGGACAAAAAACGGATGGCTTTACTTAACAGCCATCATGGACCTGTTTGACAGAAGGATTGTTGGATGGTCCATGAGTACAGGTATGACAACCAGGGAGACTACTGTTGCTGCCTGGAATATGGCGATTAGAAATAGATCCGTGGCACCCAATATGGTTTTTCACTCAGACAGAGGTGTACAGTATGCCAGTGAGGAGTTCAGAGATCTGCTAAAAGGCAACTCTGTACAACAGAGTATGAGTAGAAAGGGCAACTGCTGGGATAATGCTGTAATGGAGAACTTCTTCAAGATACTTAAATCAGAAACCGGCCACCATACTGTATATGATTCAGTAGAAGTCGCAAAAAAAGAGCTGTTTGAGTTCATCGAAATATGGTATAACAGGCAGCGAAGGCATTCAATATTAGGGTATTTGCCACCCGAAGAATTTAGTAAATCTATTCTAAAAAAAGCAGCTTAATAAGTTGTCCATTTTTTTGTTGCAAATCCAGGCTTTTAAAATTTATATTGAAATGACCGGAAACCCTCGCTAGTTCGAGCTTCCAAGCTCGGACTCCCATGTGGAATAACGTTCTACTGTCAGGGTATCTTGTACGGCAGCACAAAGGATTCCACAATTTTTTGGATATGGGCTAAGTAGTAAGTACCATTTCGTTTCAGGCACTTTCGTATCTGTCCTGAACTGTGCGTGGGTCCGAGCTTGGAAGCTCGAACCAGCAGTTTTTTTTGGGCATTGGGCTTTTAAAATTTATCCTGGAAATATGCTGAATCCCGCGCTAGTTCGAGCTTCCAGGCTCGGACTTCCATGTGAAATAACGTTCAACTGGCAGGGTATCTTGTACGGCAGCACAAAGGATTCCACAATTTTTTGGATATGGGCTAAGTAGTAAGTACCATTTCGTTTCAGGCACTTTCGTATCTGTCCTGAACTGTGCGTGGGTCCGAGCTTGGAAGCTCGAACCAGCAGTTTTTTTTGGGGTATTGGGCTTTTAAAATTTATCTTGGAAATATGCTGGATCCCGCGCTAGTTCGAACTTCCAAGCTCGGACTGCCATGTGAAATAACGTTCAACTGGCAGGGTATCTTGTACGGCAGCACAAAGGATTCCACAATTTTTTGGATATGGGGTAAGTAGAAAGTGCCATTTCGTTTCCGGCACTTTCGTATCTGTCCTGAACTGTGCGTGGGTCCGAGCTTGGAAGCTCGAACCAGCAGTTTTTTTTGGGGCATTGGGCTTTTAAAATTTATCTTGGAAATATGCTGGATCCCGCGCTAGTTCGAGCTTCCAAGCTGGGACTGCCTTTTGGAAAAGCGTTCAACTGGTAGCACATAGTGTACGGCAGCATTAATAATCCATCAAATGGCCGTTTATGCTGCAAGGCGTACGTAAAATGAACCTGGGTTGCGATCAAGTGTTACCCGGAAGCTCCAACATGCTAGAGTTTTCTAACTATTCTAAATAAAATGGAAAGCCCCTATCACGAAAACCCAGGTTCCGAACAGCAATACACTACCACCCCTAACCAGATTCATGTTACGGTACACAACAATCATTACAATATCAACTATTTTTTAACCGGCTTCAAATCTTCATTCAGCCGCCGTTGTGTCACTCCCTGCATCGCCCTCAACACTATTCAGCCTATTCTTGTTCTATCAAGAAAGTACCTACCGATCCCGGCGCCAACCGCAAATTAGCATACATGCCATGGTATTGAATACTGAAAGCATGTTTATTCCAAGTATCATTCGCCACAACTAATACTACTTTTCCATCCGGCCTCCTGAAAGCTACATTCGGCAATACATCCGTATTATGAATAATCGTGGCGCGACGGATCCCTGCTTGTTCCTCGTCTTCCGTTAAAGTGAGGGTAGGATCCCCGGTATTAGTGGAAGCAATCCTCCAAGAACCGCTAGGAACAAAGGTAGAAACATGCGCAATCGTATAGTAAGCCACGTTCTTTTGCACCTTGTCACCCTCTATCGACAATGCACCTTGGCAAATTCCGCAACCGCCGTTATCCGTATGCGGATCATTGTTAAAATCGGCCGCTAAGTTCCATAGTATCAAATTCTTGCTCCAATTTCTCCCCGCACCGATGACCAATCTTTTTACTGGAGATACGATGTCTAGCGGAGCATCAGCCCCTCCCCTTTCAATCACCATTTGTTCCGTAAAATAAATGTTCTTATCAGGACGTGCCATATGCATAATACTCATCGCGCCCATATCGCCACCGTAATTATGAAACCCCGATCCATCAACATATTGAGCCAACTTAGGATCGTTGAGCAAAGCAAGCGGGTAATCGATCCTGTCCAGGTTATGATCGAACAATATGATCTTCGACTTGATATTCGCTTGAGCAAACGCGGGCCCCAAGTGATCCCTAATAAACTCTAATTGCTCCTTGTATTTCCATTGCATACTGGGCGTATTCCGAGAATTTAAAGGTTCGTTTTGCACGGTAACAGCGCCAATATCAATTCCATGCTGTTGCATGGCTTGAATATACTTCACGAAATACTGCGCGTACACGCCGTAATATTCCTTTTTTAATGCGCCTCCCCTAACATTTCCGTTCGTCTTCATCCAGGCCGGCGCCGACCAAGGTGAAGCCATGATTTTAATACCCGGCTGAATAGACAAGATCTCCTTCATGATAGGGATGACATCTTTCAAGTCTTGAGATAAACTGAAATGCTTTAATTCAACATCCGTTTCCCCGTCCTTCAAATCATCGTATGAGAACACGAAACTGTTAAGATCCGATGCCCCGATCGTCAACCTTAAATAACTGACATTATTAGTGTCAAAAATTTCTTTCAATAGCTTTTTACGTGCAGGCGCACTCATGCGGATTAAATGCTCGGCAGATCCCCCGGTAAGTGCATAACCGAATCCGTCCATCTGCTGAAATGCTTGGCCGTCATCAATAACGATAGGCATTTCACGCGCTCTAAGCGTATTGGATAAGAACAAGTCTCCATCTTGTTGTTGCAATAACTTTGTTCTATCGGCAGAGGTTACCCAGGCGCTTACTTTAATCTGCTGTTCTTGGGAAAATACCCGGATTGAAAACAGAACTGCCATCAGCAGCAAAATAGATCTTTTCATATTGTGTGGAATTTTTATGCCGTGTTTACCGGGTTATTAAATAGCGTTAAAATTAAAACCTACAACCGATTAGATTTTAATCCATTTTTAACGAATCATAATTCTAAATCGATCACCCTAATACATGGTTTTTAAGCGTAAAATCTACGTTTTAATAGATTACAATAACCTGGTATTCAATTAATTATTAACGCGTTGTGCTATTAAAACACAATTTGCATTTCGATAATAAATATTTGTAGTTATTTGAAATAAAAAATGTTGTGCGACCGTATTGGTAAATAACCACAAATACCTAAACGATCCATGCACAACATTAGAACAAATTTCAGGAAATTCTATAGCATTTGCAAAGAGCTCTTTGAAAAAGAAGTAAATAGCCGGCATAATTTTCAATGCTACCCGGTTGCACCCAAGATGAACGATTTACAAATTGTTTCACTATCCTGTTGCATGGAAGCCTTGGGGATTGATTCCGAAAATTTACTTTGGAGTAAGTTGAAAACCGATTATGCAGATCAGTTTACCAACCTGATTGATCGAAGCCGTTTTAATCGCCGCCGCAAAAGGCTGGCAGAGAAGGTCGAACGCGTACAACACCATATAGGGAGGCGTTTAGACCACTTAAGCAGCACAATGATTGTGGACAGCGTACCAGTCCCGGTTATTAAAATGGTAAGGGAACGGACCTTCAAATCATTCAAGCATGATTTTGACACCGCACCGGCGAAAGGTTATAGTGCTGTGAACAGAAGCTGGTTTATTGGCTATAAACTCCACGTCATTATATATGACAATGGTGCCATCCAGCAAGCCGGCATAACTAAAGCCAATGTGCACGACATCAATTTCCTCAAGCAGCTTGATCGTCTGCCGGCAAAGAAGTCACTATTAGGTGACCGGGCATATATCTCCCAAACCGTTCAGATGGATTTGTTTGACAATTATCAGGTCAGGCTGAAAGTTCCTCTCCGGCATAACCAGCATGACTACAGAAAATATCCGAGGAAAAACAGGTCGAAGCGGCAGATGGTGGAAACGGTATTCTCTCAATTGTGCGACCACCTCAACCTCAGAAGAAACTATGCGCGATCATTTGACGGTTTGGCTACTCGCCTGGCTTCCAAGTTATCGGCTACTTCCTTACTCCAGTACATCAATTTCAAAAATGGACTTAAAATTTCAAAGATCAAACATGCTCTGGCTTTTTAATAGCACAACGCGTTAATTATTAAATAAAATCTTTTTCTAACTTCCCGGGAAAGCACAATTTATGCAATCGTTTGCATATTTTTAATACTTCCCTTAATTTTAGCATTCGAAAATCGAACGCAGGTTATGAAATACGTTATTACTTTTACCGCTCTTATCATGATAATTCCCCTTATTGCTACTGCTCAACCAATAATAAAAAAACGGTCGACTGCGGCGGAATTTTCAATCATCCATCAACAAATCGTTGATCAACTCCCAATAGAAGAAGGCGGCATTCAAAATATTGACCGTACTGCTAGCTATGCGCTTTCGCAAATGACTCCCGGCGGGGCTTTTAAAAATATCGATTATAATAATAAACGCCGGGCCAACTGGCCCGTGACGGATCATCTTAAATACTTGCAAGCATTATCGCTGGCTTATACATTACCTGCGAGCAAATACTACCGTCAAACCGGCTTAGAAGCGAAAATAATTGCCAGTTTAAAAGACTGGAACGACAAGAATCCCATCTGTCCAAATTGGTTTCCCAATGAAATCAGGGGCCCGCAATTGATGGGTCAAATTTTGTTGATATTAAAACTTCATGATATCAAGGTACCGGCAGATATACAATCCGGGCTGATAGAAAAAATGCAACGCGGGGATATGTACAAACAAACCGGTGCCAATAAATTGGATGTTGCCTTGCACTATATTTACGAGGCCGTCATTACGCGGAACGAAGAACTGATGAATAAGGCTGCACAACAATGTTATGAGCCGATCGAATTTACCAGGGAAGAAGGACTACAATACGATTATACCTTTTTTCAACATGGTCCGCAATTGCAAATTGCGGCCTACGGCATGACCTTCATCCGTGGTGAATACAGGGCTGCCGCTTTCTTAAACAATACCCGCTGGGCAATTCCCGCTGAAAAGAAAGAAATGTTATCCCGGTATTTCAAGCAGGTTTATTTAAACACTACCAGGGGGCCTTATAATGATTTCAATACTACCGGCAGGGAATTTTCCCGCATAGGAAGTCTAAAAAAAGGCTTATCAACCATCGGTTATATTATCCGCGATGCCGCGCTCGTTTCGCTGGAGGATAGTAGCTTTTACGAACTGGTAAAACAGAAATTACAGGGCAGCAAAGCGCCATCTTTCAAAACACCGACCATGCACCGGCATTTCTGGATTGGCGACTATACCCTGTACCATTGTCCTGCTTACTTATTCTCCGTTAGAACCAATTCTGTTAGAACCGGCAGAACGGAGATCATCAATAGCGAGAATCTACTTGGCAGAACAAATAGTGACGGCGCTACCAATATCCAGCGGCGCGGCGATGAATATTATAATATTTTCCCGCTTTGGGAATGGGACAAAATACCCGGAGTTACTTGTAGGGATTATGTTGCGGACACTATTTCGAAGGCGAGGATCGGTGGGCTGGGTACAACAGCATTCGTTGGCGGACTTTCAGATAGCCTCTACGGTCACTCTGTTTATACTCAGAACTTCGATGATGTAAGGGCTCAAAAGGCATATTTTTTCGTGAAAGATGCCGTTGTTTGTCTCGGTACGGGTATTTCTTCGAATAGTTACGAGCCTATCACTACAACTTTGAACCAATGTTGGCTAAATAGTCCTGTATATGTAAATGGTAAAAAAATTAACGGTAAAAAGTTTGATTATAATTTTAATGGCAGTCGGTCTAACTGGATTTGGCAAGATAGTATCGCTTATATTTTTCCCCGGGGTGGACAGGTTAAAGGTTCACAACAACGTGAATACGGAAATTGGGGTCGCCTCAACGTAATGTACACGGATAAAAATAAAGCTAGTGGCGAAGTATTTAAATTATGGTTGGAACATGGTATCAAACCCATGGATGGTAATTATGCTTATATTATTAAACCTGGTATCGGTTTAGATATGCTTGATCCTGTTGCGGTAAATGATATTCAAATATTGGCTAACAATGATACCTTACAGGCAATTTCACAAAAGAAAGAGCATATTTATCAAGCTATTTGTTACAAAGCGCAGCAATTCCGTTTAGGAAATTATAAGCTCGCAGTAGACCAGGCTTGTTTATTAATGATCCGAAAAAATGTTAATGGCAAAACATTGCTATCTCTTGCTGATCCGACACAACAACTAGAATCCATCAACATTACAATCAATCATCAAAAAATTCATTGCCAGCTTCCTAACGGGGTAAACGCTGGCAGAACACAGGAATACGTTTTAAATAATATCAATATGAATTTTGAAAATTTCCTTTCTACTGCCACGGCGCCTATACAAGATCTTGGCGATGGTATCACCAGGCAAATACTCGGTCATGATGCCTCCATGATGATGGTGAAGGTCAACTTCGAAAAAGGCGCTGTGGGCGCAATGCACCAACATGTGCATACACAGAGTACTTACGTTTTGGATGGGGTTTTCGAGTTCACTGTCGGGAATGAGACGAAGCTTGTAAAAAAGGGAGATGCGCTGATTATGCCGAGCAATGTAATGCACGGTTGTAAATGCCTGGAGGCAGGGAGCTTGTTGGACGTTTTTACTCCACGGAGGGAGGATTATTTAATCACGGATTAGTTATGGATTGAAGGATTTCACGGATTAGAGGATTGGGATTGGGATTGGAGTTGGGATTCTGAGTGATTATTTTTGGTTATTTAACTATTGAATCATTTAATTTTTTGAGGACTTTGCTTTGTCATTAAAATCTAGGCAAAGTTGAACCCAGTACTCAAAATCCGACTTCTTCTTAAAGCCTTCGGGATCTACGTAGCAATAGCCATCATACAACTTACCTTTCATGTACATGGGCTGAAACCCTGCTTTTGAAGATATTTCGTCGGCATGCTTGGGGTCAAAGCGGCACATTAATCTTTCGCCACTGACATTGATGCACATCTTGCCGTTAACCATAAAGGCTAATCCGCCGAACATGCGTTTCTCTTCTATTTTTATTCCGGGTATGTTTGATAAGTACACCCTGAGTTTATCTGCTAGTAATATATTGTATGCCATAATTCTTTTCTAATATGAATGTTTCCCTGGAATAAAGTTAGACTAAAATCATTGTTGGCCTACTAAAATTGCTTAAAATTTACTTGAATTCCTTACCTGGTCAAGGATATAAGCGAGGAATGATATATTCACCCCCGCCAAGAGAACCGTGGAACTTCGCACCGTTGGTAGCGAAGGGGAGCTTGGCCATACAGTAGTAGAAAGGCCAGATCGAGCGATCAAATTGGTGGCCGTAATGCCAATTTGTGCCCTTTTTTGGTACCTTTTTTGGACAAGCAAAAAAGTACAAGAAACGGGCAGGTTGACATTGAATCGAACTTTTGAGGATGCTTATAATTTTTTCATCGAAATTTTAGTCAGACAATAATGGCTTAAAATCATTAATTGTCACGAATATTCTAAATGACTTAGCAGCCCATTTTCTTCATTATAAAACAATCAGTATCTTTATCATGAGTCTGATTACCTTAAAAAACTTGATGTGCTAACAGATCGGTATGGACGGAAAATCAATTATCTACGGTTGGCAGTAATCGACCGTTGCAATCTACGTTGCACATACTGCATGCCGGGAGAAGGCTTAACATGGCTAAATAAAAAAGAACTCCTTAATGATGAAGAAATCATCCGTTTAGCCGGGATACTCGTAGAACTTGGCATCCGGAAAATCAGGATAACGGGAGGAGAACCCTTTGTTAGAAAAGATATCCTGCACCTGTTGAAAGAACTATCCGGCATTCCGGGCCTAGATGAGCTCGCCTTAACAACCAACGGCATCCTTACGGCACCTTTCATTCCGAAGTTAAAGGAAATCGGTATAAAGTCCGTCAATTTAAGTCTTGATACCTTGGATGAATACCGCTTTCATCAAATTACCAGGCGCAAAGGACTCAACCAAGTATTAGAAACGTTACAGTCTTTACAAGAACATCAAATCAAGGTCAAGATCAATGCCGTTGTAATGGATGGTATTAATATTGACGATATATTTCCCTTGGTCCGGTTGACGGAACAAAAAGATATTGACGTTAGATTCATCGAGGAAATGCCCTTCAATGGGACCAACGAACCTCATCATTCCCTAAAATGGGACTACTTACAGATTTTGAATCATATAAAAACCGAATTTCCAAGTATTTCAAAAATAGCTGATCCTTTGCATGCAACGGCGTACAGCTATCAAATTCCCGGTTTTGTAGGAAAGGTAGGCATCATAGCCGCATACACGCGCTCGTTTTGCGGAAGCTGCAACAGGTTGAGGATTACTCCTACCGGGGATTTGAGAACTTGTCTTTACGATAACAGGGGAACCAACTTAAAAGAAGCTATTAGAGGCAACATGCCTGTAACCGAAATCAAGAAATTGATTGTTGAGGCCGTTCAACAAAAAGCAGAAAACGGTTGGGATGCCGAACGGGGCAGCGCCGGGAACAAGTCATTCCATGAATCGATGGCCAATATTGGCGGGTAAATAATATGAACATCATCACCGTACAAGAAGCAGAAAAAATAATCCTTTCGAACCGGCAAAGCTACGGAACGGAAGTGGTTCATTATGAAAATGCCCTAGGGAGAGTATTGGCGGAAAATATTACTGCAGATAGGGATCTTCCTCCATTCAACAGGGCCACCGTTGACGGTATCGCTTTGCAATATGAAGCGCTTACCGAAGGTAAACTCAAGTTCAGGCTAGCAGGAACACAGGCCGCGGGAGAAAAACCCGTCACGATTCCGGGTATATACGAATGCATAGAGATTATGACCGGCGCAGCGGTTGATAACGCAATGGATACCGTGATCCGCTATGAAGATATCCTGCTGAAAGATGGATATGCATATATTCAAATCGACCTGGACAAAATCAAAAAAGGGCAAAATATACATGTAAAGGGTAAAGATAAACAACGGGGCGATGTACTTGTACATGCCGGCCAAGTGATAACACCTGCTATATTGGGTATAGCTGCTTCCGTTGGCCAAATAAACCCCGGGGTTAAAAAGCTTCCAAGGCTTACGATCATTTCCACCGGTGATGAGATGGTGGAACCGTCAACGCTACCTAACCCGTTCCAATTAAGGCGATCCAACAGCATTACGATCAAGTCTGCCTTGGAAAAATACAAGATCAACGCGAGCGTTTTACATCTAAAGGATGATTTCAACGTGATCAATAACGAATTGAGCCGCTGCTTACCGGGTAATGATGTTTTAATTATCTCAGGAGGTGTTTCAATGGGAAAGTTTGATTATGTCCCGAAAGCATTAGAAGCGCTGGGTGTTCAAAAACTTTTTCATAAAATAAAACAAAGACCCGGCAAGCCATTCTGGTTTGGCAAAAACATGGATGATAAACTGGTATTTGCATTCCCCGGCAACCCGGTTTCCGTATTTTTATGCTTGTACCGCTATTTTATTCCATGGTTAGAGCAATCCCTTGGAATGAAGGCCACGGATCCCCAATACGCAATCTTGCAAAACGATATAAATTTTAAACCTCCTTTGCAATATTTCGCGCAGGTAAAACTTCAAACAAACGCTAATGCAGAGCATTTAGCCAGGGCTGTAGACACGAACGGGTCAGGCGACTTTTCACAGCTTGCCGATACAAATGCATTTATAGAGTTACCTTTAGAAAAAGAATGCTTCAGGAAAGGTGAGATTTATTGCGTTTGGAAATATGCTTAATTTTGACTGATTTTATGAATTTGCCATGAAAGATTTTACACATCTCGATGAAAATGCAAAACCCCGCATTGTTAACGTCGGCGGTAAAGCCGTCACGCAACGCCAAGCTGTTGCCAAAGCAGTGATCAGCTTGCCATTGGAGGTCTTGCATAAATTACAGGGAGAAAATTTCCAAACCAAGAAAGGCGCGGTATTTCAAACGGCGATCATTGCCGGAATCATGGCTGCCAAGAAAACAGGGGAATTAATCCCTCTATGCCACCCGATCGGCTTGGATAACTGTGCAATCGATATCGAGGTAGACAGCTCCGACGAAGTAGTTATTTACTGCAAAGCCGAAGTAACCGCCAAAACAGGCGTTGAAATGGAAGCCTTAACTGGGGCTTCTATAGCGGCATTAACCATTTACGATATGTGTAAAAGTTTAAGCCACGACATTACCATCAAAGAAATACAGTTAATATCAAAATCCGGTGGAAAAAGTGATTTCACAAGAAGCTAAAGTTCCCCTATTAAGCGGGCTGGTTTTGGCAGGTGGTAAAAGCCTGCGGATGGGGCATGCCAAGGATAAAATAAATTGGCATGGTAAAGAACAGCGGTATTTCATGGCGGATCTTTTAAAGAGCTATTGTAACGAGGTATATATTTCTTGTAGGGCAGATCAAGCAACAGAGATTGTAGCGGCAGGCTATACGCCCCTTCCCGACACTTTCTTAAATATGGGTCCGCTTGGCGGCATCTTATCAGCACTCCGTTTTCAAAGAAAAGCGGCTTGGTTGGTCGTTGCCTGCGACTTGCCCCTAGTGAACGATTCCACGTTGCAACAATTGGTTCTAAACAGGGATATCGAGAAAATTGCTACAACTTTCAAAAGTCCATTTGACAGCTTTCCAGAACCGTTAATTACCATTTGGGAACCTAGGAGTTACCCTGTTTTACTACAGTATCTTGGCATGGATATCACTTGTCCCAGGAAAGTGCTGATCAACGGCGATGTCAACATCCTAAATCCTGCACGGGAAGAGAGTTTGATGAATGTAAATTCGCCCGAAGATGCAGAACGGGCAACATCGATTTTACAGGCAGCAAAGGATCATCAACATTGAAATAAACCCATTTATTGCTAATTAATCGATAATATATTTCGTTTCTTGAGCCGTTCCGGGGAGCTTCTCCCCTTTCAACTCCAACACGCTTTCTTCTATAACTTTGCAAATATTATTTAAAGCCAGATCGTTAGACTCCGTACCAAACGGCTCTTCAATCTCATCTGCAATTGCCTCGAAAGCGACGAATGTGTAAGCGATAAATACTACGACCAAGGGTGTAAACCAACCCAAATTATCAACCAAGCCAAAAGGCAACATCAGGCAATACACGTATACCGTGCGGTGCAATAAAACGCTGTAACTATAGGGAATCGGGGTGGAAGCAATGCGCTCGCAACCACCTTCCACATCATATAAGCGGTCCAAATTTTCATCGATCCTGCCTTGTTGAATAGTATCCAACAATGCTTGAGATTTAGCTTTCTCAACCCATTCCGCCATTAACTTGGTTAAAACGGCAAATTTGTACTTTGCCGGCAGCACCGCGTCCAGTGTTTGTTTATCCAATCTCCCGGTTAAATCATCGCTGGGATCAGTGCCCCGGAGTTGATGTTTCAGCGCGTATAGTGATGCAATTTGGAGGCTGATGAAGTGATTCTTATCGAGATAATCGCTCTTTTTGACCAAGGTCAATATTTGCCTGGTTAATGATCTGTTTATGTTCAGCAAGGCGCCCCATAATTTCCGCCCTTCCCAAAACCGTTCGTAGCTGGCATTATTACGGAAGCCGAGAAACAGGGCCAACACGAAGCCAAACATAGTTAATGGTACGGGATTGAGCGGCACTTTAAAGGAGAATACGACACCGTGATAATAAGTTACAATGATGGAAAGTAATAACAACAATGTTAGCCTTGGCAGCAGTGTTGGTAAAACGGAGCCATTCCAAACAAACAGCATTCTGAACCAATGCTCTTTCTTTCTGACAATCATGTTTTTGAGTCGTTGAAGAGATGAACGATCGTTGTATCATTATTCACATCAAAATTACTCAATATAATGTCATGATGTATATGGCTTCATTTTAAATAATTCCGGCGAATAATCCGGTTAGGATAATATATTGATCCGGTAGATTTTTTACAGGCTGCCGGGAAGAACTTAAATTTTTATCAATCACCTTGAATTTTATCTTTTTGAAGATGGCTCCTGTACAGATTTTCATCGATCCGCTGAAAAATGGCAGGATCATGCTTTTTCACCTTGATCTTGACGTATTTCGAGGCCGGCATATTGGCACCTTTCACTACGTTATTTACTGAAACCAGCACGTTCGTTTCCGGGAAATAAGTCATTGTATTACCCATGGGAATCGGGTATGGTACAATGACAAATAGCGGCGCGATCCTTTCTATCCCATCATCGTAGTTAAACAAATCAACCTTTTCTCCCGCGTTAAAACCGGCATTAGCAATATCTGCTTCATTCATCATGATGACCCTTCTTTCGTTGTGAATGCCCCGGTAACGGTCATCCAGTCCGTAAATCGTCGTATTGAATTGATCGTGCGTACGGGTAGTGCCCATCAGGAATTCCCCTTCGGCTAAAGTATTAACAGGCAGCGGGGTGATTGAAAAAGCGGCCAAGCTGCCGTATTTCTCACTTTTAAAATGACCATCACGAACAGCATTGGGCAAATAAAAGCCCCCTTTCTGCCTCACTTTTTCATTGTAATGCTCGAAGCCCGGAATACACTTTTCAATATCATCTCTCACGGCATCATAACTATTCATATAACGGTCCCAGTCAACCACGGAACGATCTCCCAGCACGGCTTTAGCCATCCTGCAAACTACATGCGTTTCGTTGATCAAGTCCCCGGAGATCGGTTTTAATACGCCCTTGGACTTCTCTACGACGCCCATCGAATTTTCGGTACTTACAAACTGTATTTCGCCATTGATCATATCGACTTCACTCCTCGAAATTACCGGTAAGATCAGCGCTTCTTTTCCATGGATAAGGTGGCTCCTGTTGAGCTTGATGGAAACGCAAACGCTCATATCCAGCTTGCGCAATGCATTAGCAGTATAAGTTGTATCTGGTGTGGCTGATAAAAAATTGCCGCCCATGCTGAACATAAATTTAACTTTCCCTTCATGGATCGCGTGAATGGTGCGTACCACATCAAAACCACCGACCCTTGGCGGGTTGAAGCCGAACACTTCCTGCAATTTATCGAGCTGCGCATCTGTAGGATGATGGTTGATGAGCATCGTCCTGTTGCCCTGCACATTACTGTGCCCACGTACCGGGCTGGGGCCACCGCCGGGTTTACCCACGCTACCTTTCATCAACAGGATGTTTACGATCTCGTATACCAAGTCAACACCGTTATGTTGCTGGGTGATACCCATGCCCCAGCAAACGATGATCCTATTTTTAAATGCCAACATTTCCGCTGCTTGCTGCAACAAGTCTATAGAAACACCGCTCTCAACCGATAACTGTTGCAAGTCGTATTGTTCCAGGTCATGGACCAGTTCTTGGAAGCCCCCTGTTTTTTGTTCGATAAATTGTTGATCGAGCACTTCACCGGGATGCTTCCCTTCTAATTTTAACAACAGGATTTCCAGGGCTTTTAACAAAGCCATGTCCCCGTTGATTTTTACCGGCAGGTAAAGATCGGCCAATTCCACCCCGCTACCCATGATACCCTTGATTCTTTGAGGATCATGAAAACCCATCAATCCTGCTTCCGGCAAGGGATTTATAGCTATAATCCGGGCGCCGTTCTTCTTGGCTTTTTCCAAGGCGGTGAGCATCCTTGGGGAGTTAGTTCCCGGATTTTGTCCCATGACGATAATAATATCCGTATCATAAAATTCATCCAGCTTCACGGAACCTTTCCCGACACCTAAAACCCGGCTGAGACCGTAGCCCGAAGTTTCGTGGCACATGTTAGAACAATCGGGGAAATTATTCGTACCGAACTCGCGGACAAAAAGTTGATAAACAAATGACGCCTCGTTACTGGTGCGACCGGAAGTATAAAAAGCAGCCTCATCCGGAGAATTTAATCCATTCAGATGTTCGGCAATCTTCTTAAAAGCATCATCCCAGGAAATCGCCTGGTAATGCGTACCACCTTTCGGAAGATACAGCGGCTGTGCAATCCTGCCCAGGTGGCCGATTTCGTAATCCGACATCCGGGATAAATCATATACGGAGTGATCCCGGAAAAAATCGGCAGTAATTTTTTTATTAGTAGCCTCTTCAGCGAGGGCCTTGGCGCCATTTTCACAATACTCCGCTATGGGCGAGCGATCATCATCCGGATCAGGCCAAGCACAGCTTGGGCAATCGAATCCATCGAATTGATTCATCTTGAAGAGCGCCTTCCCACCCCTGAGCAAGGTTTTTTCTTCTAATAAATTCCTAAGCGAAGCCATCACTGCCGGGATGCCGGCAGCCCATTTTTTAGGCTCCGTTACCTTTAGATCCAACAGTTTATAAGGAGGTTCAGCAGAGGCCTGTTTTTTGATATAGGCTTCTATTTTTTCCTGTTTACGATCTTCGCTCATAATATTTATTTTAAGACGTTTAACAAGTCATCTTGGGATTAGGATATTGATCACTTTGATCTTCATCGGTGTTATCGATACAAACAAAATCTTTTTCTATCAATAATTTAACAGCTCCAGCCTGCCCGCTAAATCCTACTTTGCCGGTATTAACCAACGCATCAACCATGCTTTTCGGCATATAGAGGATAATATTATTCTCGACAAAGTCGGCCAATAATTCTTCAACATCCTTTACCATTACGGAGTATTTAAAAATATTGCTGGCAAACTCGGTCACCTGTGTCAATATTCCGCTAGTACCCAGTTCCGCAACTTCTGATCTTGTAAGGCGGAAACGTACGGAATTATCTTTTATCCTGATTTTCATAATTATTCAATAATAGTTTGTGCCCCGAGGTGATAAATATTAAACCGGTCATCACGCAGAAAACCCAGCAAGGTAATATCTGCATCCTTGGCCATGTCAACTGCCAAGCTCGAAGGAGCGCCGATAGCGGCAATGATGCGTATCCCGGCCATCGATGCTTTTTGAACCAGTTCGAAACTGGCCCTGCCACTTAACAGCAGGATATGATCATTCAAGGGTAGCCAATTTTTGAATAAAGCCAGGCCGATCAATTTATCTAATGCATTATGCCTGCCCACATCTTCCCTCAGTGCGATGAACCGGCCCTTGCTATTAAAAAGTCCAGAAGCATGGATGCCGCCAGTTGAACTGAAATGATGCTGGTGAGCCCTCAGAACCGCAGGTAAACTACAGATCAATTCCCTTTGGACATGGATCATTTCCCGCATTATATCATTAAAGGGACTGGCAGTCTTAATCGAATCGATAGAACTTTTACCGCAAACACCGCAACTGGAAGTAGTATAAAAATTTCTTTCGGAGTTCATTAGTTTCGGAGTAATTCCTTTAGCCAATTCTATAGTAACAATATTGGAAAGATTACTATTATGCTCACCATGGCCAGTCGAAAGAGATTCACTATTGGCAATGATACCCTCGGTAAAAAGGAAACCGGCAGCCAATTCTAAATCGTTCCCCGGGGTACGCATGGTAACGGAAATACTTTTCCGCTGTTTTGAAGTACCATCATGAAATACAAGCTGTATTTCCAGGGGTTCTTCAACAGCAACATCATCCGTTACAAGATGATTATTACCATTTTGAACCTTGATGATATCAATTTGCCGGATAGCATGTTGTGACAAAATTTGAGCGCTCATAATTAGAAAAAGCTATCTACAATAAATGTAACAATTATATCCTAATCTAAGTTCAAGGATGCGCGGAAACCCAGGCTTCGCCATCTTCATAGATTTCCTTTTTCCAGATAGGAACTTTTTGTTTGAGATTATCTATGATATATCTACAGGAATCAAATAACTGTTCGCGGTGCCCGTCACTTACGATGACGATGACCGCTACATCTCCCGGGATTAAAACTCCTACCCTATGATGAACAAGGATATTCTTAACCCCGTATCGAGACAAGGCTTCCCCGCAAATTTTCCGTATTTCCTTCAATGCCATCGATTCGTAGCATTCATATTCCAGCCTGGTAACTTTACGGCCTTTCGTATGATCGCGAACGGTACCGATAAATGTATTGATTCCCCCGCAAGCAGTGTCGGAGACAATATCAAGACAATCTGCCAATCCTAACGGTTCCCCTGTAATTCTTATATCGATATTCATATTTTAACCTCCGCTTACTGGTGGGATGATGGCTATTTCCTGTTGAGCATTTAGAATCTCAGGCCCCGTAGCATATTCCTGGTCTACCGCGATGAAATAAGTCTTCAGCCGCTTCAATTCCGGGTAGTTTTGCTCCAAGACTTTTTTTAATGTAGCAACATCCGCATGATCCATAATTTCCAATTCCTTCCGGGGAGATTGAAAAATATCTTTGACAATACCGAATGCTAGTATCTTAATTTTCATATGTTATCATTATAGTCCGACTATATTTTCAATGAAAAAAATCATCCCCTTCAAAAGTTCAATTAATTTACCAATGCTTGATCAGCACGTTCACACCCGCAGCAAATACCAATACGGCAGTAATTCTCTTAATAACTAAGGGATTCCATTTCAATGACATCCTGGAACCGAGTTGGCCGCCTATGAATACCGCCAGTCCCAGGTAGATTATTTTTGAATAATCCATTTTGCCCGACAATTTTGTCAACTGTCCCATAATGCCCGAAATAGAATTAACCAGGATAAAAACACTCGAGGTAGCAGCAATCTTCCTGGGCGTATCCCATTTCATCAAGTTCAGTAACGGCGACAAGAAAATTCCCCCGCCAATGCCAACCATACCCGATAAAAAGCCGATACCACCACCGAGCAAGCTATTTTTTACAAGCCCGGCATTTTTATCATCCACGGAAGATGCCACGGTATCCTGATTGCTTGTTTTCAGCCACAACAGGATCGACGCCAGCACCAAGGTAACCCCCAAAACCTGGAAAAAAGTAGTTTGGCTAATCTTCACCGTTGCGCCCAGGTAGGCCATGGGAACACTTAATACCGTTACCGGTAAAATCTTTCTCCAATTTACCTGGTTCTTCCTAACATACATCGTAACACTTCCAGCCACGACCACCACGTTACAAACCAGCGCGGTTAAACGGATTTCCTGGTAAGGGAAACTATACATGGCTAATATCGCGAGATAACTACTTCCCCCGCCAAAGCCCACCGAAGAATAAACAAAAGCTACTGTTAAAAAGAAAAATACGATTTCCCAATGTTCCACCGGCAAATTTTTAAAGAATCCTCCTATACAAGATACTCATTTTTAACGCATTCCGGTTCTATATTACTTTAAACAAAGATGTGCGCGTAAATATTTTAAGCAAACAGGAAAATATGTAAATTAATTATTATCAAAACTTTATCCATATAAAACCATTCAAAACCGTCAATATTTTCAGGATCTGTTTTAAGTTTATTAGCTTGCAGCAGAATTATGTTTCACCGTGACCGGTTACCACGAAAAATAAGTTAGGATCATGAACATCTTGGATCTCGTAATAAATGAGAAGGAACCAACTTTATTGGAAGATCTGCGGTTGAGCGATCATAACCGCAAGGATATTTCAGCATTGCTGAAAGAGCATCAATATATCGAAGAATTATCTAAATACGGGCTTCCCGTTAACAATAAACTGTTTTTACACGGTAGCTCCGGTTGCGGCAAGACAATGACTGCCAAGGCGATTGCACAGGCGCTCAAGAAACCTTTGCTCGTGTTGAACCTTAGCAACATCGTTTGCTCGAAGATCGGGGAAACCGCGCAAAACCTCAAACTCGTATTTGACAAAGCCGCCAGGGAGAAAGCGGTATTATTCCTCGATGAATTTGATCATATTGGGAAATCACGCGCCATGGACGATACCGATGTCGGGGAAATGAAACGCCTGGTCAATACCTTGTTACAGCTCATTGATTATTTTCCGGGTAATTCGCTGTTGATAGCTGCTACGAATCATATAGAAGTGATCGATCATGCTTTGTTGAGGCGGTTCCAATTAAGAATCGGGTATCAAATGCCGGCACGGGAGCAGTTAGACGCATATTATGACGAGCTGTTGAGCAGGTTCCCCCCAGCGCTGCAAGACATCGATCGTTCCTACGATATCTCGTATGCAGAAGCCAAGGATACCGCGATGACACAAGTGAAGTCATCCTTGATTGCCCAACTCGAATCACAACAGGAACGGGCATTCAATATAGATGAAGGACCATTGAGCCGGGTTAATTGAGCATCTTCAAACCGCTACCTGGTTCCGGATTTGTAAGTGACTTTTATGCCGTCCTGCTCCAATTCTACTTCCCTCTTGGCCGGGAAGAACTGTAACTTGATGTCCCCGAAATGGAAAGCATTATTCCCGTCATATTCGAAGGGAACGAAATCCTGCCCCGACCTGGAATCCTGAAATACCAGGTTACGTCCATCCGAGGAAATAGTAATGGTCGATTTGGGCTGCTCCAGGTAGTAAGTACCCCTGATACTATCAAACACTTCATGCGAAAGCCCGGGAACATTATTAAAATCCGGTAATTCCGGCATAGATCCATAGGCATATTTAACCAATACCACACCGATATCATCCGTATCAATATTTGTTGCATTTGCCAATGTTACGATACCGAGGTTTTCCTTCGGAAAATACCAGTAGTCTGAAATATAATTTTCGAGCCTACCGCTATGGCCGAAGCCTTCGGGACTATTAAAAGAGAGCTTCTCGATGCCCAGTCCATATTCACCTTTATCCATGGGAAGCATTTTGGCCAGGCTCCCCGGGCTAATAAGTTTCCCGTTAAAAAGGGCAAATAAAAACTTGTTCAGATCTACCGCATTGGAAGCAATGCCGCCACTGCCGGGATGGTTTGAGAAATTGACACGCGAATTTCTTATATAGCGATCCTGGATATTATAAGAAAGCGCCTCATCTTTAGCCGAATCGACTTCAAAACTGTAATAAGTATTGACGAGGTGAAGCGGTTGGCATATTTTCTCATCCAGTAACTCCGCATAACTCTTATGGTAGATCTTTTCCAGGATAAAGCCTAGTAAAGCGTAGTTTGTATTGCTATACGCATAACTGGTGCCCGGTTCAAAACTGGCAGGCTCGTTTACAAAAAAATCGACAAACTCCTGCTCCGTATGCGGATGTTGCTGCCACTGGTCTTCTCCGGGCTTTTCCGTAAAATTAAATATGCCGGAGCGGTGATTCAGCATTTGTTCAATACTAATTTTCGCTGCATTCTTCACCTCGGGATAATAAAGGCTGAGTTTATCGTCCAGGTGCAATTTCTGCTCTTCAACGGCTTTCAATACCAATACCGCTGTAAATGTTTTCGTAATAGAAGCGATCCGAAATTTCGTATTGCCGTCAATTTTTCTTTCGGCATCAACATCTGCGTAACCAACCGACTTGCTATAAATAATACTGTCATGATAAGAAACGGCCACGCTTCCCATGAACTTCCTGTTCTTGAATAAATGTTCAAAGTAAGCATCCAGTTTTTGTTGCCCGAAAACCATTCCATTCGAAATGAAGCTGGCTATGATTGTAAGTAAACCTACTGTTTTCCTCATATTGATTTCTTATATGGCCGGGGAAAGCCCCCATCGAATTGCGAATTTAGTATAATATTTACCTAGATTCCATATTCTGACCAAATTGCAGGATATAACCGTTATTATCATAAATAGCAAACTCACGCATTTCCCACTCGAAGGTTTCGATCGGATAGCAAATCTTCACTTTATCTTTTAACTGGTTCCAAAGCGCCTCTACATCATCCGTATTAAAATAAAAACTGCCTGTAAACATGGCTTTTTCAAAGACCGTATGTTCATTTGGCACCGCCAGCATCATTGCTACTTCATCCTTGTACAAGGAAGCCCATCCCCAATCATCGTTCCTTTCAGCCAAGGTGAATCCTAACGTTTCTACGTAGAACAGAATTGTAGTGTCCAGTTCTCGCGTATAAAGCATGGGACGTATTGCGGTAAGTTTCATACTAACAAATCATTTTATAGAAAGACCATTACATTTCTAAATATCAATTAAACTTTTCCCGGAACTCCAATGGCGTTTGCTTCGTTTTAGCCTTAAAAAATTTATTGAATGATTGTGAATGTTCAAAACCGAGCTCATAGGCGATCTCGCTAACAGTAGCCCCGGAGCCGGACAACTTTTCTTTAGCCTTCTCGATTAGCTTTTCATGGATATGCTGCTGGGTCGTCATCCCGGTAAGCTGCTTTAATAAACTACCGAGGTATTTCTTAGATAAATGTAATGCATCAGCCAGGCTCTGCACGCTAGGCAAGCCTTTGGAGGTCATAGCATCATCATTATAATAATTTTCCAGCCATGCTTCCAGTCGCTCTAAAACCCTGTTGTTACTAATTTTCCGGGTAATAAACTGCCTTTCGTAGAAACGTTGCCCATAGGTAAATAATAAATCCAATTGGGCGATGATCACATCTTGGCTAAACTTGTCAATATTCGCTTGATATTCATTCTTTATGTTATCAATTATCGTATTGATCATACCCTCCTCCTTGTCAGAAAGAAACAAAGCTTCATTGGCATGATAGCCAAAATAATCGTATTGCTTAATTTTCTTTGCCAAAGCGGTATTCCATAAAAAGTCGGGATGGATGAGCAGCATCCAACCTTCCAGGTTTCCAGGAACTTTACCATCTTCGCCCCTCAATATTTGGCCGGGCGCCAGGAATCCCATCACGCCTTCATCGAAATCATATTTCTGCTGACCGTATAAGAGCTTATCACAGCCCCTTTTTAGGGAAACGGCGTAAAAGTCCACGATAACGGCATCGATTCCAGAATCATTCCTCATCCCTTTTAAATCGATCATACCAATTAAAGGGTGATGCGGTTTATCTTGGCTGCCGGATAACAGGTAGGCTTCCTTGATACTTTTAATTCTATACGGAGTGCTAGCAGGCATCGAGTAGAAATTTTTATCTAAAATTTAAATGGGTATTTTAACCAGATCAGCAGCAAAGGCATGAGCAGGAAAGGGATTTCTATCAAAGCGATCTTATAATGCCCCCCGCGAAGCGCCAAAGCCATGATCAATACGATCGTAATCGCTTGTAGCAAATTCCCGGTGAAAAAGGTTTGCGGGAAAAACAACATCAAGCCTATAATAATCGAGAATACCCCGAAATAAGGCAAAACACTGCTGCTGATTCCCAAATCAGCGATCATTTTAGATTGTTCCACGTTCGCGGGACGGAAAGCATCCCAACCATGCTTCACGCTTAGGAATGCGGAAACCAAGAGTAGTATTATAGCAACAATTCTCATCGGATTGATTCATTGGATAATAATATTTACTTTCCATACATGTAAGAAGCGCCGATTTTGCTTGCCTGCGCCAAAGCCAATTTAGGAGCAAGCCTTGACAAAACCTTTAACAGCTTGGATGCCCCCGGCAATATCTCATCCTTGTCACGCTCAATACCTTTCAAGGCGGCATCCACCACTTTTTCCGGCGCCATCATGAACCTGGTGCTAAAACCATCTTCGCCCATGAATTTATCGTTCAACGAAGTTGTAGAACCCGGCGCCAACAACTCGAACACTTTGATGCCGGTATTTTTCAACTGCACCCTCAGGGACTGGGTATAAGCCCTTAAGCCGGATTTACTCGCACTGTAAATGGGCGAAAGCGGGAAAGCCCCTAAAGCTATACCCGAAGTTACGTTAACAATGGCAGCTTCCGGCTGTTTTTCCAAGTGCGGCAAAAATTGCTGCACCATCCTGACAGGTCCCATCAGGTTGATTTCAACCTCGCGGGTGATATCCTCTAAATCATGTTGATGGTGCAAGCTGATTTTACGCATTTCACCGGCGTTGTTAATCAAGATGTTTAAACCGGGAAACCGCGCGGTAACATCATTGAATAACCGGGTAATATCCTCCGGCTTACTCACATCACTTTGATAAATATGAACAGGAGGTAACTGTAGCTTTGCTTTTCGCAATTTCTCCAGGTTCCTGCCCGTAATGATAACGGTATTCCCTAAAGTAATTAATTTTGAAGCGAAATCAAAGCCGAAGCCGCTGGTTCCGCCTGTAATGAGGATGGTATTATTTCGTAAATTCATTTTTTAACCTTTTAGATATTCAAAGTTCCGATCCTTTGTAACAACCATTGTAGCCAAAAGGATGGATAATGTAGTATAAAGGGGCTATTTCCAGGTATATACTACTCTCCGGACAAATCCTACCAGCTCAAGAAAAAGACAATAAACTAAGTTGTTAATTAAAATTCATTCAAAGCAACGATACCGCTATTCGAGAAAATTATTTTCACCCCGATAAATCACCTGATTAAAAATTTCTTGATCTGTCAAGACAAATCGGGGGAATATACCAGTTGATCACTTTAAAAGATTAAAGCCGATTATTTAGTACGATTTATAAATGAGTCTGAAGGGACGCTTCAAGAGATTCATATGAGTTGGAGCGATGGTTGGATGGAAATATTGCCCGGGGAATGTAAGGGAAACAGGATAAGAACTTGGAGGAAACAGGTATTATTATCATGAATAAGATGATAATTATAATTTCATGACACTATCCTATTAAGGCTTAAATAGTAATAGGTAAAAGATCGCATTTAAATTTCTTCTATCACTTTGGATTTTTCAAACATCGCCTCTAACTTTTCAATTTGTCTTTTCCTATTCACAGTTTCATCGAAAGCAGTAGTAATGACAAATCCTAATATCCAAAACAAATAAATGAGCCATTCATTCAAAGGGTCAAAAGAAATAGCAATGATTGCGGATGCGGCACAGAAAATAAAGCCGCACCAAGAATAATAATTAGCTTGCTTAATTTTAAGCACAGCGCCCGCATCCCTGAAATTCATCTTGGTGATAAAATTTATAACGGGAATCCACATAAAATAGAACCAAATCTTTTGGAATATATTTAAGTCCTCATAAATATTCTTTTTTATAAAAGAATCCACTTTTTCTATTTGCTCATGCTTGTAATCCCTAATTTCCTCTTCTGAAACGTTTCGGGTAGCAAGCTCAGCCAAAGCGATGCTTACTGCTAATTCCGTGTATTCAAATTTGCTATCAACTACTTCTAATAAGTGGCTAGTTGATAAACTCGAATAAGTCTTTTTTAATTCCTCCGGGGTCATGAGATAAGGTATAGGATGTTGAATAATAATAAAGATAACAAAATTTTGAGGATATATTCATACGGCACTACCGCTTGTAGCTAGTAGTAGCTTCCTCTAAAAGGCTATATACCGCACCCTTCCATTTGTCCCTTGCCGCTTTATCTCTAAAATGGTACATCTTTCCATTATAAACGAACACGCCTCCACCCATTTCCTGGAAATAAACCATCGAAGTATCGCCATTATCAAGGACGAAAGCGCCGTAAAATTCACCCTTCCATATAACGATACCATCGGGATGCTCGGCTCTTCGTACCATGTTTACAATACCGGTATCTGTTGTCACGGCTCTTTTATAAGTACGCATCGTTTTCATGCTCAGGTCCTGCGGCTCAACTTTATTGGATGCTTGCTCGAATACAATAATGCTTACGACTTGGGGTTTCGCTTTTTTGCAACTATTGGCCGACAAGACCGTAATGGATAACAGGATGATCCGTAATTTGGGATTCATGGGATGAGTTTTAAAGGTTTTACTTACGCTAAATAAATAAAAATAGATTCCCTTCATGTTCTATTAATAATCTTTAGCAGATTAATGGTTTACTTATTAATCTGCGCGCAAGGCTTTCATAGGTGTAGTTATCGTCATTTTAAAGGTCTGATAACTTATTAAAATCACAGTGATAAGTGTAATTAAAGCAGCGGACAGTATAAATGGCTGTAGTGTAATATCTATTCTGTAGGCGTAGGCTTGTAGCCATTGTTTCATTATATAATAACCAAATGGAGACGCTACTATTATTGCAAAGAGTATGATAATTACATACTCCTTTAAAAACAGCAGCACAATATCTACTATAGAAGCTCCCATTGCCTGCCGGATACCGATTTCTTTCATTCTCTTATAGACGCTTAATGATACAAGGCCAAATACACCCAGCAATACGATCACAAGTGCAAGTATGGTTGCAGCGAAAGCAGCTCGCTTTAGCTGTATCTCTGTTTGATACATTTTTTGCAAAATATCATCCATGAAATTATACTCAAAGGCAGATCCGGGCAGCAGCGATGACCACTTACGCTGAAGCTTATTAATGGTACCGCTCATATCTCCTGGTTTAAGTTTGAAAGACAAATATCTGTATTCCTTTTGATATTTAACATGTATAAATACAAAGGGTGGTATAACATCCTGCATAGAGCCGAAATGAAAGTCGGTCGTTACGCCGTATACCGTAAATACATTGTTATATCCTTTTATTTGCAGCTGCTGGCCGATGGCCTCGTCCGCATTCTTCCAGCCTAAAGCTCTTACAGCGGTTGCATTTAAAACTATCCTCGATGAATCATAGTTTTCATTAGGCTTTTGAAAAAACACACCTGATTGCATTGGGATCTGGTAAGTAGATGCATATTTTTCGTCTGTATTAAGCGTCTGCACGGAAATTGCTCTTGAGGCATCCTCTCCCATTCTGTACACCTGAAAGCTGGATCTGTTGTTTCCATCTGGTATTTCATATGACAGGGAAACCTCTTTAACTTCGGGCATTTTCGCAAATTCATTTCGTATCATTTCGATGCGCTGCACGCCTCGTTCTGACCAATCTCTGGGTAACGGTGCTGAAAGGATAAGCTCCCTGTTATAACCTATGTCGTTACCAAAAAAGAACATTATCTGCTGAGAAATCACAATGGCACATACCAGCACCACGATGGCAGTACCGAACTGTACACCGATCAAAGCTTTGCGGACGGTATTATTTTCCTTGACAGTTGCTTTTCCTTTAATGGAATTAAGCATATTCAGGGAGGACAAAACAAATGCCGGATATATTCCGGCTATAAAACCAATTATCACGATCAACGCCAGTGGTACCAACTGAAGATAAATAGGGAATTGCCACAAATTCGGAATTCTTCTGCCCAGCACATCACTGAAGAACGGGCGTCCTAAAGTATATAACACTAAAGCCAATACTGTTGCCAGGGCTATCAGGATGATAGATTCTACCAGGAACTGGATTCTTAACTGTCCCTTTAAACTACCTAATGCTTTTCTTATCCCTATCTCTTTTATCCTGACAGAAGCTTTACTGATAGATACATTAATGAAATTAATAATCGCCATTAACAATATGAATAAAGCGACAAAGGATAACGTATACAGGAGCTTCCTGATCAATCCATTTGTATTATCAAGATAATAAGTTGTCAGTGGGGTAATGTAGCCACCCAGGTGAGTCCTGGTCTGTTCTGGCGCATGTTGCTGCAGAATATTCGCAATGGCACGTTCCACATCCTGGGGTCGTGCATTCTTTTTGAGCTTGATGTAACTTACAATGTACTGGTTGTCCCAACTTTCCATATCACGATCAAAAAAGCTCAGGGAGGTAACGGGTAAAAATATACCGTTATCCATTCCCTGTGTCAATTTTGTCACCGAATTATTTGGAAGATCCTTTAATACCGCTGTCACAGTAAAATCGCGTTTACTTCCAGCAAAGTTTTCGATCGTTAATATTTCACCAACCACATCCGTTTTTCCGAAGTACTTTATAGCATTATTGGCCGTAATTACAACTGAATTAGGCTGATCGAATGCGGTTCTTACATCCCCCCAAACAACCGGGAAACCAAACATAGAAAAGAAGGTAGTATCTCCCACCTGCAATCCTTCCCTGAAGTATTTCTCGCCATTGGATACGGTTGAAGTAACACCATCGAACCGGTAATAGTTATCAACCAGAGTAGGGTATTGTTCTTTCAGCATTTTAGACAGCGGCCCCAAGGTTGTAATATCTATTCCCATATTGGGATCGGTCCATTTACTCTGAAGCAGATACTGTTTATCAGCGTCTTTCAGGGTTCTGTTAACCTGTAACTCACTCCACACAAATCCGCCAATCAATAAGGCAAAAGCTATCCCTAATGAAAGCCCGAACACGTTCAACATTGAATAAAAAGTGTACTTGAGTACGTGCCGCCAAGCTACTTTGAAATAGTTTCCAAACATATTTTTAAGGATTTTCAAATGACCTCATCTGCAATAACGTGGTGAGAATTAGTCATCGGTTAATAACTGCCGGATTTCATCAGGATAACACGGTACACTTAAACAAACGGATATTGGCCAAACGTGAAAGGGCTGATAAATGGTTTCCCTCTAAATTTAATATATTTCTTAAAATAACATAAAAAAATTATTCCTTACACTCCTCTGTTGGAGTCTGATCCACATTATCCAGGTTAAGATACTCATAAGTATTTCCTTGCCAGGAAGATTATACGTAGTATCAGTCGTACATATTCTGTTTCTGGTCAATTTCATGGCATATTTATCCCAGATATGATCTTCCTTCATCCGCATGAAGGTGGCGGCTTCATCTGTTTTGCTATAACTGCTTCTATTATCGCCAATTATCCTTTCCTGTTCAGCATAACGTTCCAATGCAGTTGGCCAGTTTCTCTTAGCATAGCTCAGTTTCTGACGTATTTTTTTGTCGATTGGTTTATCCTTCAGTGCCGCATTTATTGTGGCTATTGTTTGCTCAATTTTTTCGCTATCAATTTTATCAAACCCGGAAGGATCATGGTCATCGTTTAATTCGGCGGCGGCAATAGTTTGAGCGTATTTCCATAATTCATTCAGCTGCTGCTGCATCTTTGCTTTATTGGTTTTTATGGAGTTGCCCCATACAAAAGTGTACCTGTTTGCATTCGCTTCGATTTTAGTGCCGTCGGTGTAAAGCTCTTTCAAACTCAAAACACCTTCTTCGCATAATAGTAATACTACCTGTGTAAAGATGGGTTGCAGAGATTTTTGAAGACGTTTGCCCCGGAAACGGTTAATTGTATTGTGATCGGGCTTACTCATCCCGCTTAACCACATAAAGTTTATATTCTGATGGAGAGCTTCCTCTATCTTTCGGCTACTATATCTATTATTTATATATGCAAAAACCAGCACCTTCAGCAACATTCGGGGATGATAATTACTTGCACCGCCTGGTTTATACTGCTAAATTAACTGCCCTATGTCTACTTTATCCAGAACATCGTTGACCACTCGTACGGGGTGGTTTTGACCAACCAACTCGCTTAGATCGGGAGGAAGAAGCATTCCCTGGTGCTGGTGATTACTTTTAAAGGACACTATTAATGATTTTCCTCTTGCCATACATTAAAAATAGGCAATCATTCTGGGTGCGGATACAAGAAAATCAAAATACTTCTCCACCTGGAAGGTGGATAAATGGGGGCTAATTTGAAAAATTAATAGGCTGCATCATTTATTTATGATACAGCCCCATTTTTATTTCACAAAGAAATATCGCTGAAGATCGTCGATAATAACTCTCCGCTAAATAACTGGGGCCATTAAATATAAACTACAAAAAAATAATTTAGTTCCTCCTCCTGCAAGGCAGGACTGGCTTTCATTTTAAAATGATTCCTATATACGAGCGATGCTGCATCGAGAAAAGGAGTAAATTTCAATACGAATATTTCATATCTTAGTAAGAGCTGATTAACCTGTATAAAGTACGGGAAAAAAATCGGGGTTATACAAAAGGAACTCAACTAAACGCTCAACTAAAAAACAAAACCCCGCGACTAGCGCGAGGTTTATAAGTTGTCAGTGATCCCGCTGGGACTCGAACCAGGCATCCAAAACCCGCCACTACAGCGAATTCCCGAAAATGCTATTTATGTGGTAACCGAAAAGGTAACCGATTTATTTTGCTGCTCGTTGAAACAACTTGAAAGAACTTCCCTATTAATACGGCTTTCTGCTGCCATATCAAACTATTGCAAAATTATTCAAAAAAATTGATGGCGCAAGTTCTATTTAAGGTTCACATAGGAAGAATCGGAAACAAAGCCTCCCTGGTCAGACCGATCATTGCAACTCCTTCCTCAATCTCATTTACAGCCCGCTCCGAAATTTTCCTTTACTCGATTCTGAATACCAAGTAAAATTCGGTATTTGATATGCAACTTAGTCTGAGGCATGAAGAGCCTTTGGCCTAGATTGCAGAATATGTAGCCTTCTCCGTTAGCGTTAGACAATTTTGTTCAATACAGTATTTGATCCGATATGTTGTTCATAAAAATTGCAACAAATATCCGTTCATTTGTTACGAAATGTAACATATTTTAGCAATACCACTATCTACTACAGAGTTTCAGTTTTTATTCAGAGAAAAATTGTTAACTCATTATGCAAAACGAAATTCAAGAAGTACTACGTACTGTGAAGTACGTTATGGTAACTGATTTTAAAAATCATTGGGAGGAGATAAAACGTTCCAGTTTTCCGAAATCATTTACACATCCACTTATACTCAGGCAGCCATTATCAAAAGCGGCAGTACGCACACTTTTTATCAAAAGGGAGAAGCAAAAGGTTATCGGATGCTCGATTGGCTACAGCAGCAAGTTTACCTGGGGCAAAAATGGGAGCAACTTTACGCTCATTCATTTCTTTGTAACCGACCTACAACCCTTTCCAATTTTAAATGAATACAAGAACCTTAAGATTGGATGGCATTTGAATAAAATGTATCCTGACTTTAATGATCATTTGATTCCTTGCTTTTTAGCAGAGATGGGCGAAACCGAAGATTGGAGATTATTTGAGCTTTATTGCCACTACCTGCTTAAACTTATTGGCGTAAATAGCCTTCATCCATTTCCAACCGTCCGTAACAAGGGAAAAGCCGATGGTGAATTTTTTCTCGGTGATCTATACGTGTTGTATGATGCAACAGTAAATAATAACTTTAGAGAAGACAAAAAGGAACAAATAGCCAAGTACGTTTTAAAGGTCCGTGGCAAGCGAACCGTTACTATAGGAAGGCAACAATAGCCGTTGAAAGGTATTAAGAAACATATATGTATTATAACCCGTGGAGAAGAAGTAAAGCCTATCGAGCAGAATTTAAACACGTCAATTTTAGTAAAAGAGATACCTTTTCATGTTTTATCTGAGATCTACTACAAAAAAATGCACGAAGAAATAAGTGAAAATGTTCTGTGCGGGTTACTAAGGGATTTATGATGATTCATGCATAAATTTATAACGTACAGTAATAGCTCTACTAATAAATACTAAAGCCCTGGTTGCCATAATTGCAGCCGAATGCTTTTCTATTCTTCACTCCTGAAATCCGGTTTACTTTCTAGCAGCCCCGATGAAGCACTCACCGGGGCTGTTATTTTTCCCTTTCGCCTTTCACACCCCTCCTTTCCTCTGCATACATTGCGGAGGTTTTCTGCATATATAAGTTACGTGATCATTTTTTCAGATCAGCCAGTAAAAAGGCTGCAATCATACAGCAGGTACAGCTTAGAAGTATGATTGCGATCCACTGGGTACCATTTGCGCAATGCCATCTTCATGGATTCCACATTTTTTTATTCAAAGAACCTGTATGCTATTGGTTCCATTTCAAGAGCAAAGGTATTTCCGTGTTCTTCACGCAGCCCCAAGGTCAGTGCAAGTTTGGAAAAAAATCTCCACCCGTTGGGTAGTATTTATTTCCCAAAACCTTGTGGCTGCTAAACACGGACCTTTTAAGCTCATGAAACGAAACATAGCATACTCCGGCTCTTTACACGAATAAAAAAAATGTCAGTTATGAAGATCAACAGCATTGGAAATGGTAATAGGGTGAAACGAAACAGCACCTCCTCTCATTGCCGAATAAATCTCGAAAATCAAATCAAAATTCAATCAAGTAAAACAAAAAGATCATGAACATCATCGGAAGAGTAACAAGGGATGCCGAAGTACGCACCCTGTCCAACGAAAAACAAGTAGTAAACTTCTCCGTAGCCATCAACGACAGCTACAAGAATAAGCAGGGCGAACGGGTACAGCAAACTACCTATTTCGATTGCGCCTACTGGATCAGTGCGAAAGTAGCCGCCTTACTGACAAAGGGAACATTGGTAGAGCTTACCGGGAGGGTAAGCGCGAGGGCATGGGTGGATGGTAACGGGAATGCCCGTTCAGGCCTGAATTTCCACACCGCGCAGATCAAACTGCACTCATTCCCCGGTACAGGCACGGGAGAACGCAGCAACAGCAGCGTAGCACAGCAGGCTGCCGGTAATGAGCAACAGCAAGCTGACGATCTTCCCTTTTAACCTCCTTCTTCAATCAATCATTCAATCATCATTTCTCAAACTATTAAAATCAAATATCATGGGACACAACCTGAATTTCAACAAGAGAACCGGACGTTATTCCTTTTTCAGCGTGCAGCAAAAAGCATGGCACAACCTGGGGCAGATCGTAGAACAGTACCCCACGAGCGAGGAAGCTATAAAGTGCGCCGGGCTGGATTACGAAGTAGTTAAATCCCCGCTATATACAAAAGGCTCCGGTATTATCCATACAGGGGACAGTATAGAGATACAGGACAGAGAAATAGCAGTTCCGGGCTATTTCGCCAATATCCGCAGCGATAACAATACCGTCCTCGGTGTAGTCGGCAGGGATTACCATATCGTGCAAAACCGCGAGGCCTTTGCTTTCTTCGATGCCATTGTTGGCGGTGACGATGGTATCCTGTACGAGACAGCAGGGGCATTGGGTAATGGGGAACGCATTTTTATTACCGCAAAACTCCCCGGTTATATCCGTGTCGGCAACGGTGATGATGTAACAGAAAAATACATATTCCTGACCACCTCCCACGATGGCAGCGGAAGCATTACCGCAGCTTTTACCCCTATCCGGATCGTATGTCAGAATACCCTGAATGCTTCGCTTCGCAACATGAGCAATATCGTTCGCATCAAACATACCGCCGGGGCGAAGCAAAGACTGGAGGATGCCCACAAGGTAATGGGGCTTGCCAACACCCTAAGCGGCCAGTTAGAGGGCGCTTTCAATGAGTGGGCTAAGGTCAGGATAACCGACCGCGAAGTGCGCAAACTCATACAGTTGGCCCTTTGCCCCAATAAGGAAACACTGGATTTACTGAAAAAGGGCGCAGACGATGAAGTGTCCGCCGTATTTCAAAATACCGTGGATGATGCCTTTGCCTATGCTATGATGAGCGATACCCAACAAATGGAAACGACCAATGGAACCGTTTACGGCGCTTACAATGCGGTAACGGGCTACTATCAGAACGTGAGGGGCTATAAAACGGACGAAGCCAAGCTGCAATCTATTGTCATGGGCGGCACTGCACAGACGAGGACACAAAAGGCCTTCGATCTCTGCGCCGCTTATGCGACAGACGGAGCGGAAATCTTAAACTTTAACTAGACACCTATAGGCTACCGCCTTAGCCGGTGGTAGCCTATCAAAAACTATAATATACCCGATAAATCCCTTTCGTAAAGCTATGCACATAACCGATCTGAACGGTTGCCGCATCGAGGTAACCCACCTTAAAGAAGCTCTTGCAATGGCAAAGCGATACAAAGAGTACCGCCACGAGGATAGCAGTTTTTCGGAGTTTGACAAACGGCAAAAAGCCTATTGGACGGACATGTACGAAAAATTAGTAACACTGAAATCCCAAAAATCAAAGAATGAGCAATCTATCGGATAAAACAGGATACAAGGCTATAAGCATAATAGCCCGAATGGTAAAGGAATTTGAAAAGCTGCATTATTTAGATATGACCAAAAGCGATGATTGGGATGCTTGCCAAGCAAGAAATCTGTTAGAGGGCATTGTTCAATCAATCGGGTACAAAATCAATTACAATAGAAATAGTAAGAAGCCACTTTTAAAAGCCTAAGAAAATGAACACAAGTTTTTTCCAACAGATAGCCCAACTGAACATCACCGGGGCATTGCAGATCACCATAACCAAAGGCGCAGGAGGCGGCCTTGTCGTATCTGTTATACTGCACAACGAACAATGCGGGGATAAGGCAAAGGAGCTAATCCCCCCGCTTACCCTCCGGGGAACTGCCGAAGAACTGGACAGCGGATTTTTTGAACGGATAACCGCACCCATACAAGCCACCTCCGGCCTCATGGATAACATGGAAACCTATTTGAAGCAGCAGGAAGAAGCCAAAAAGCAATCCGCGATGGAAAAAGAAAAGACCGACAAGGAGAAGAAAGCCAAAGAGGAACGCGACCGGAAATACAAAGAAGCCATGAAAAAGGTGGATGAACTGGAAAAGGAAGGCAAGTACCGCGAAGCCTGGACAAAGGTTCCCGACCCTAACACCTTCCCGGAGTATGCCGACACCATCCGCAAACGCCGGGCGGCGCTGTCTGCCCAATTCCCCCCTGATCTGTTCGGCGGTGCTGAACCGGAAGCAGAAGCAACCACTCCGGAGGCAAACCTGTTCAGCGTGGACGATGATACGGCAACAGCGCCGGAAGTGCCTGAAGCAGAAAGCGAAACCGAATAATTCACCAACAATCTTAAAACAACGATCATGTTAATAGCCACACAACTAGAACGGGTATTTATTCTCAACGATAGCGGCAGGGAGATCAGGCTGGCCGACCCCGAACCCGCATGGAGCACGGACGCCGTGCTGAACTACTACGCCAATACCTATCCCATACTGACCACCGCCAAAGTATCTGCTCCCGTTATCAGGGAACAGACGGTGCAATATCGCTTTGACAGCGTAATGGGAACGAAAGGATAACAAACTGAATCATTAAAGCCATGAAACATGCAACAACAGACTATAGCCGGAACGATCAGCATGCCCACTTCCACCCGGCAACAGCAGCTACACCGGCAATTGAGCCAGTTCGCGGACTGGATGCAAAGGCCAAAAGACGCAGCAGCAGTAAAGAAGGACAAGCAACAGTCCGTACCCCCGGAAGCCTTACCGATGCTTTTCTGAAAACCACCTTTCTCCCGGTACAGGAAAAGGAGATTTGCACAGCAACCGGCAAGGAAGCCATTAAAACGGAAAGGGATTTTTACCAGTCCCTTTCCGGGCTGGCTGCCCATTATGGCATCGAACCCCTGCCGACCCGTGAATATGGCTACCCCTACAATATCGCTTTATCCCTCTGGGATACGGAGCGCAGGCTGAAGGACACTTGCAGGTATTTTGATAACCTGCGTGTGCTGCGTCAGGGAAAAAAGACCGTCCTCGTCAGCGAGGAACGGTGTAACACTGGCTATAGCCTGTATTACATCCCGGTAGTGCCGCTCTACAGGATGCTCAGGAACCGCAAACGCAGGACGGCGGCACAACTGCTATTATCGGTTTGCACTTACCTGTACCATGTAGCGCAGGTACCCTATTACCGGCAGGAGGACAGTTATTTATATTGGACGTATCACATGCTGAAAGATTGGGCGGAAGAAGAACAGGAAACCGACAGCGGCGACATCTACGGAGGGGAAATACACGTTGCCGAATGGACAGGCGACAGGATGGAACAGAAAATACGCCACCGCGACAACCTGAAATACTTCCGGCAGCGCGTGGAAACCTTCAAAGCCGGTGACGATTACGACCGGGAGTGCCTACGGGTGGCCTCGGAAGCCCTTGCCCTGTACACGGCGTATCCCGATGCGCATATCTATAACAACGCCTATCCGAAAGCTACTGTAAGTGACGAATACGACGACGAACCGGAAATAATAGGCATAGAAAAATACGTTTCCTTTTTCGCAGATAGGAAAGGCCTGTTATATGACAGCCTTTACGAAATGGTCAATACGGATTTTAATGAAGGTCCGGCCATACAGGAACCGACAATCAGGAAAGTGTTTGATGGCAAGCCCATAAAGGGAAGCCTCGACTTTGACAGCCGCCTTTTTGAACTGATAGGCGATCTGATCTTTTTACTTAGTAACGATAACGACAACAGACTATGAAAACGGCAACAGACATAACCAGTAGCTTCAGTACGCTTTATCACCCCAAAGCCGCTTTGGTTTTTTATGAAGCCAAAGGGCGCGATAGCTACGTAGAACATTTTGACATGGACGAAAGCGGCAGGCCCGTTAATGCCCATCCCCTGACTGTCCGGGAAGCACAGGCACTGGCTCGCAGTCTGAACACGCAAAGGGAGTTCCTCAAACCCAAGGGGCTGCTGCCCGGCAACGTGCTGGAGGTCAATCCCGGCGATGGCGGTAGCGTACTCTGGTACAGCAAGGCACAGCGGCGGCAGCTTTACTTCCATAAATTCCTCGGTCTCCCTGATGGTGTCGCCCACATACCTGCCCTTGTTTGGAAGGCCAGCCGGGACAACCTGTTCCTTTATGCGCTGGCCGGTAACCGGAGGCCCACCGAAAAGACAGCCCTATACCATGCTCCATTTTTTAATGTGTATGAGAGCGGCAGCGTCTGCATGGGATCGGTGGACTTACAGTTTGCCCGGTCGGTATCATTGGAAGCCTTTATTGCCGGGTGGGAGGACTACTTTTTCAACAGTTATTTCAGCCACCTGATGCACCGACATAACCCGGTGAAAGGTAATTGTGTCAGCCTTTGGAAAGGATTGTTAGAGACCGGCGAGGCCTTCCCTAAAGCCGTATTGAAAAAAAATAGCAAAACCCTCAAAAATTTACTGCAATGAATACAGAAAAAACTAAAGTCCATATTACGGATAACTACCTGCTCAACCCGACCAACCCCATCGAGGTAAACCTGGTCGGGGCAGGTGGTACCGGCTCTAAAGTACTGACCGCGCTTGTGGAAATGAACCACAGCCTTTTGGATTTCGGGCATCCCGGTTTACAGGTGCGCCTGTGGGATGATGATATAATTACACCGGCCAACCTCGGCAGGCAGCGTTTTGCCGAAAGCGAGACCGGCCTACACAAGTCGGTGGCCTTAATTAACCGGGCTAACCGCTGGTCAGGCAGTAATTGGAAAGCAGAAACCAGGAAATTTCAGAAGGATAATTTGGGAAACATGCCTGAACACACGGACGCCAGTATCTATATATCCTGTGTCGATAGCGTATCCGCAAGGTTCGGCATTGCCGACATCCTGAAATGGAGCCACAGCCGAAGCTACCACAACAAACCCAAATATTGGATGGATTTTGGCAACAGCCGCTATTCGGGACAGGTTGTCCTGTCCACCATCGGGGAGATCAGGCAGCCGCAGTCCGAAAAATACGATACCGTTGCCGCCCTGCCTTTCATTACTGACGAATTTGCCGACCTGTTGAAACAATCCGGAGAAAAGGACGATACCCCAAGCTGTTCACTGGCCGAAGCCTTGCAGGAGCAGGATTTATATATCAATGGTTCTTTGGCGCAGATGGGATGCTCCCTGCTGTGGGGCCTGTTCCGAAACGGATTGACCCGTTACCGGGGCTTTTTTCATAACCTGGAGGATTTTCGTACCTATCCCATAAAGGTCGGGTAAAGGCCGGTTCCGGCGGCCAAAAGACAGCCCTTCCGTTGGTCGGGCTGCCTTTTGGCGTCCAATCGGTGCGACCACTTGCCCGAAAGACAAGCGCCCCGCTGAAGCCATCCCTGCTTTCCTTCTACCAACAGGTCGCGGCTTTTTATGTCGGGATACTGACTATCCCCGCTTACTGGTGGGCCGGCTTCTTTTTCTTTCCGGCAGCGGCCAAAGAAAAAGAAGCAAAAAGAACCCCGCTTTTTCGGATGGACGGGGCCACCCCGGACAGGTGGCCGTTTTGTATTGCTGCAGATCGGTCAACCTCAGCTTTCCCTTCACGCCGGCCAAACAGTAGCCACGACAAGCCAAATACTGCCACGATCTCCGGCACAGTGCCGGCAGCACCTACCTTCTCTTCCTGCCCCGAGAGGGGTGCTTATTGCTAAATAGAAGTTGATGAAACCAGAAGATCGTTATCCCGGCCTGGAACACAAAGGCGCGACTTTATCCGCTTTTGCCGTAGCCATAGATGTATTTATCCTTTCCCTCAAATCCGGGGAACTCGTGCGCTTTACGCCCGATGACCCCAAAAAATTTCGGCAATGGCTGGAGGCCCACCAGGTCCGGGATGCCGATAAGAAGCAAGGGCAGGATACCGCTGCCGCACTGAAGTCAACGAGGCGCAGAAGGCTGTTTTAACTTAACCGGCTTGGGGAATTGCCTGTTATTGCCGCTGCAGCATGATGCTGCTCCGTGGCCGCTTGCTGAGCGGCCTTTTCTTTTTTCTTTTTCAGCGAGTAATGGGCCAGCACACCCAGGATGCCGAACAGGATCAGGGCGTAGGCCAGCCACTTACCGACCCTTTCCACGAACCGGGTCATCCAGGATTGCTCATAGCTGGAAAAGCCTTCAGAACCGAATGGGCTGCGCCGGTAGAATTTGCGTCTGTTAATCCAGTATCGGAGGGGAAGTCCTATTGCCAAAGCGATGATGCCTAAAATCAAAGATGCATCCATGACCTTTCTGCGTTTTTTTGTCGGGTTTGGTTACTGATGATAGGTTGGGAATACCCTGTATTTGGGATTGACCGAAATAAAAAACGGCCTATCCAAAGATACGCCGTTTTGCCCACATTTACCCACCCGTTTAATCGCTGCTGTTGAACTGGAAGCTGATCTCCTCTTCATTGCCGAAGTTATCGGAAATCCATACCGTAAAGGAGTGCGTTTCTTTCGATGCAGAAGTGTAGTATAGGCGAAATTCCCTTTCCGGCAACGGATAACGGTCATTGGGCAAGTACGGATCATCATTAAAATACCGGAGCATGCCCTTGCCCTCATACTGGAAATAACGGATCGTGTACCGGGTACCGTTATAGTCCCCGGAAGGAAGGATCGTACAGCGCAGCTCCGCTGTTTCTCCGAGGGCGATTTCGGAAGGTACGGGCATCACTTCCACTTCAAAAGGAAAATTCTGCTGTATGTCCAGTTCCTTTTTGCGGCAGGAAGCCAGGATCACCGAGAGCAGGGCCACCAGGACAAAGCAGTACAGGAGCTGCTGGCCCAGGTTAAGGTTACTGATTGCTATTTTCATCGTATAAATAATTTAAAAGTTAAACCTCAGACCCAGCCCGGCCGAGGGCCGGAACTGGTCTGTTGACGTATTCCACAACAACCGGGAGCGGCCTTGCAGCACCACCACCAGCCGGTCACCGAGCCAGGCTTCCAGGGACAGCCGCCCACCCGCCCCATAGATAAAGCCTTCTTCACTGCGGATAAGCGCGCCGTCCGGCAGCAGTGCCGTTCCCCGGTTAATGGCCTCATAGCCGCCCACCGCGCTCAAAGCGGCATTCAGGTTAATGTGCTTTCGGGCCAGGGACAGGAGCCGCAGGCTATAGCCTGCTTCGGCCATATAGGTCTCCAGGGGCAGGTAGCGCCCTTTGTAGGCCGCCTGTTCCCGGTCATACTCCAGGCCGTAAAGCTGGTAATGGCCGCTCTTTCCATAGACAGTAAGGGCCGCGCCCAGGAAATAGTTGCTGCCGGGCTGCCGGCCGGATAATGTACCGGCGCTGAGTTCCAACCCTTTTTGTCCCGGCAGCATGCGTTGTGCCTGTACGGCTGTGCAACAAAGCACGCCCAGCAACAGGGTATAAATATATCTTTTCATCTTTCGGTTGATTTTTGAGGTTAACGGATCTTCAGGTGCATGTAACTGACTAGTTTCGCTTTTTCCAGGTCGGCCTGTTCCACCCGCAATACCTGGTGCCTGCCGCCGTTCTGCTCGCATATTTCGATAAGCAGCACCTGGTCGCCGGTAATGCTGAACAGGTCCAGCAGGAACACGTTCCGCCCCGAGGCCTTCCCCGCTACAGGAGTGTTGGGCCGGTACTGCCGCAAAGGCGTCTGGGTACGCTCCTGGATCACCGAACGTTTGAGCACTTTCTTATCGACTACCTTAAAGCGCACGAAATCCACCCGGAAGGGAACATTCGTCTTATTACGCAACTCGGTAAAAAAATAGAATTTACCTTCATGAATATAGATGCCTTTAAGCGTGTAGCCGATACCGTAGCTACGGGAACCGATGTGCTTAATATCCCTTTTATTCTGCTTGCAGATCGTCTCCATCAGGAGCTGCGCCAGGGAAGGCGCACTTTTTCCCAGGTCGGTAAACAACACTTCATTGCCTCTTTCCCTGTCAGCGGATCGCTGCATTTTCATCAGGTCATAATTAAGTATGGAGGGGTATGGGCTGTACAGCACATCGAAGTTGTAGAACCGGCCATCGTCGGTGATCACGGAGAAATTGGTCTCTTCGGAAAAATCCCGCACGGCCGCTTTGACGCGCAGGACATTTTCGGCATCATCGGCCTTGCCGGCCACCAACTCATCGCTGCCCAGATCGACATAGCGGATCGCGGCGGGAAAGATCAGGTGGGTGGTCTTGTTATAGGTGACTTCCATCCGGTAAGGGGCCACCTGGCCTAAACGCAGTGCCGTTGTGTTGGAAACCGGCTGCGCATGGCTATGGATACATAGGCCGGTCAGCAGGACCAGCATTATCGTACTTTTTAAGATTGCTTTCATTGCTGTCTATTTGTTCGTGTTTGAAGAAAAATTATTTTTTGGCGACCAGCAGCACCTGCAGGCCTGCTTTCAGTGTTACCTTCACCGTCCTGATCTTTTTAGAGAAATAGCCCGAAACGCCTTGAACCAGGCCCCGGCCCAGGTCGCCGGCGATCTGTTGCCCCGCAGAGCGGGTCATCATGATACTGGTGCCGGAGGTCTGGGCCATATTGGAAGCGATCTCCGTCAGGGCGTTCTGTTCCGGGGAATACGGCAGGACCAGCCCCTGCTGGCCGTCAAGGCCGTAGATAGTAATATCGACGGCGGCAATATGACCTTCCAATTCTACAGAGTTGACCCGGAGCTGTAGACGCCCGGATTCCAGTTTGGCATGGGCCGTAAGAGCCGTACCGGTAGGAAGCAGCATGCCGGCAATAGCGGCCGGTTCCAAAAGCCGCAGCGGCACATCGCTGCCAGCCATCACTACCTGAGTTTGCTCCACGCAGGCAAGGACGCTGTTTTTTGCCTGGGAAGCCCGCGGAATGCCACCTATACCGGCAGTATTAAAGTCGTAGTGCCGGTCTCCGGACAAGCGATCCAGGAAGGCACTGTCCGTCAGCTCCCGGTACAGGGCAGATACCACACCGCTGCGAACGGGAGTGAAAGCTACAGTCGGCGTAGCCGAGTTGATACTGCTGGCTGCAGCAGCACTATCCGCCTTTGGTGTAGCCGTGGCCCCGCTACCGGCAGGTAGGTACTTGGCCGCCATCTGATAGGACTTTTCCATCAGCGCCAATTGGTTGTCGATGTTATTTTCCGGCGGGGCCGCATCCCGTTGCGCCAGTTCCTCCCGCAATTCTTCGACTTGGCGGCGCAAATCCTCCGCTTCTGAACCATTGTCCCGGTAAAAGGAACCGAGCGCATTTTGCGCATTCTTATAGCTAATCAGGGCATCGTCCTCCCGGTGATGGGGACGGCCGTTATAAGCACCTGGCCCCGGTTCCTGCTCGGGAAATCCCTGGTCATCCTTACCTGCCTTGTCCTGCTTCCAATAATCAGACAGGGAAGCAAGGGCGCTTCGCTCTTCTTGTTTCTTTTGTTCCATCAACTGCGTTTCATAGGCCTTTTGCTTATCTGTTTGGAGGCCGGCATCAGTTGCTTGGGGAACGGCGTCGTTAAGCCCGGCATAGTTGTTTTTCTCCTGATCTCCCGGCTGGAAGATCAAGTACAGGCAACCGGCGCATACCACCGTCATCAGCACGAAGATCAGCGGCTTTTTCAGCCGTTCCATTTTGCCCCTCTCTCCCTGTGGCAGTTTACTTCCTTTGTCCCGGTTCTCATTTACCAGGAAACTTACCTTAGTATTGTCACTTTCTTTCATAGATCTGATTTTTAAGTTGGAGTAATAGACTGTCCTGCGCCGATGCGCCTGACGGCCTTTTCCCGATTACTGGGTTTTCGATATGGTTTACCGATGAAATTTGGTCGGTATCGTACCATGCATTAGCTATCGCTAAGACCATAAGTGCCAGGTAGCCTGTGAACAGCAACAACGTGTAGCGGTGTTGTCGCCTTAAAGGAAGTCCGCGCCAGCGCTGATCTAGCTTGCCTAACCAATGGTCTATTAAGGATCGTATCTTTTCCATAGCGTCGTTTTTTACCGTTCTATGATCTCGACGTCCTTGTTTTCCAACACCCTGAATTTTTCGATACTGAATCCCTGCGGATTGCTATCCGAGCGGACGGAATTTAGCAGGTTACAGGAAGTGACCAGGCTGCGCCGGGTTACGTTGCTGGTGCGGATAATGAACTGCCGGGCATAGGTCCGCACCGAGTAAGGGTACTGGTCGAAGCTGCAGACCACGCTATCTACTTCAATGCGCTGCTGTACGTTGCCGCCGATGATGCGGTTGAAATATCCCTTTTCCGATAGGTCTTTATAGTAGTCAAAGGCAGACCTGTCGGCCAGGTAAAAGGCCCGCTTCATATTGCTTTCAATGGCATTCTTGTCCGGGGCCAGCGTGAAGAAGAGTTCATGGAACCTGCGGACATGTTCCCTTGCTTCAACAGGCCGGTTGATGGCCGCATCCTGGGAAAGAGCCAGCATCAGAGATTTGCCTTCGTCTAGTACGTAGATCTTCTGGCGCTGCTCCTCGGCAAAGCGATAAGAGCGCCACATGGCAAAGCTTGCCAGCACGCCGCAGAGCAGGGCGAATAAAGCAGCGTACAACCTGATCTGCCGGAAACTATTCTCAATATTTCTAAGTGTTTTAAATTCCATGATTAATTGCAGTTTTTAATTAAGTAATTTCCCTAGTACGTTCCCTGCGCTAGCACCGCTACCCGCTCCGGCGATATTGCCCGCTCTTTGGGCAGTTTGGCTCACATTACGCATAAAATTACCAGCCCCTCCAGCTTGGATAATCCAGCCAGTTACCGTAGGGACAGTGAAATATCCAATGATCCCAATTATCATGAACGTAATAAATACAGCATCGGTGGGATCAGGAATAAAGTTGGGATCGGATAAATCTTCTATTTCTTTTTTAGTAACAAGCATTTGGATTTTGGCGAGCATGGAACTGAACAGGTCTGCAACAGGCAGCCATAGATAAACGCTTACGTAGCGGGTCAGCCATTGCGTGAGCGTGGACTGGAAGCCGTCCCAAACCGAAAGCGCGAAAGCGATTGGCCCAAGTATAGAAAGGACTATAAGGAAAAAAGTACGGATCGTATCAATTACCAAAGAGGCAGCTTGAAATAATAATTCCAAAAGCTCGCGCAACCAGCGACGAATGGCCTGTTGAAAATCATAGATGCCTCGCTCTATATACATCCCTGACATGGCGGCCAGATCAGAAGGGGACCAACCCAGTTCGTCCAGCTTTTTATCGAACTCTTCGTCTGAAACGAGGTAAGCTGTTTCAGAATTACGAAGTTTGGCCTCCCGTTCCAACAAATCTCTGCTTTCCCTCAGCTTATTGAGGTCTAACACCTGGTCATCGAGAATTGCATGCGTCCCCTTGACCACAGGGCTGAGCACCGTATTGATCGTACCCAGTACTATTGTCGGAAAGAAAGCGATGCAGATTCCTATTGCGAAAGGACGCAGCAAGGGGAACACGTCAATAGGTTCTGCACGGCTGAGTGCCTGCCATACGCGGAGCGCCACGTAGAAGAGTGCCCCTAGGCCTGCAACACCTTTGGCCACCACGGCCATGTCCGCAGAAAGTGGAATCATCTCATCGTAGAGCGACCGGAGCAGCTCGTGAAGGTTATTGAACTCCATGGCTTACCAGTATTTCTGTTCATCGGTGCCATATAGTTCTAGCACTCTTTGTGAATTATTTTTTTTCTTTGCCCGGACTACGGAGACGGATATATTTTTGTTGGTATAGTAGCGCACCAAATTGCGGTAGTCTTTAACCTCGTTATAAACCCGGTCGATGATCTCCATACGCTCCTTGTCGCTGAACGAGAGCCCCGTGGAGGTGACGATCTGCTTCAGCTCCTTGAGCAGTTCTGTACTTTCGTTAAGTAGTTTCGAATAGCCCCAGGCTATTGCGGATAGCTCCCGAGGCGAAAAATTCGGATCGTTCATCATCCTGCCAAAATTATTGACATAAATCTCTGAGACTTCGCCAACCAGGAGTACTGTCTGTTGTACTTTCCGAGCATCCTTCACCAGGTTGCTGACGGATTTGAGCTTATCGTAATATTCTTTTCCCTGCTCGAAGACCTTTTTAACTTCCTTGAAGTTCTTAACTACGTTGGATACCGTGGAAGAAGTCTGAACAATCTCGTTGGCGCTGTTGAGGATACCCGAGGCCAGGTTGGCCGGGTCAGTTACGATCCACTGCGCGTGAGTGCGCGGAGCAAGGACCAACAGCCCTGCCGTAAACATTAAAAAAAGTAGTCTTTTCATTGCTGATAGTTTGTAGAATGGTTAATAATGATGTTGCTTTAATGCGTACCGGCGCACAGCCACCTGTGACCGGTACGCATTAAATTTTCATTCATTTCATTTGGATCGCTTAGGGTGGCTGCGACTTCTTTGCCCAGCTTTGCGAAATCCTGCACTTCTTCTTTGCTCGCGGGATCCGCCTCAAATATGAGCGCTATGCTCTCTCCCATTGGAAGCTTTATTTTCTCCCTTTCCATCTGCGGCTGATTTTAAAATGATTAATAGTATTTGTGTTGTTCTCTCCGTTCCGCGGCTATGCGCTTTATTGCCAGTTCTACGTTGCCACCGAGCTCGCGGGCCAGCTTCATGACCTCCATTTTTTCAGTTTCTTCTGTGGTATATGCCAGGTACTCTTCCAGGCTTACCTCCGTGGCGTACACGGCGGAATGTGTACCTCCCAGGCCGATCCAAACTTCCTTGTACAGCCTGCGGGGATCGTTATTCATGTTGATTGAGAGAATTTGCGCTTTTTCCTTTTCGGTAAGTCCTAACATGTTCTGGATATCGTCGAACTTATTCATGTACTTACGCTGGTCCAGCAGGACTTTACAGTCGGAGTTGTTGATGATGCTTTCTTTGACAATGGGAGACTGGATGATGTCATCGACTTCCTGCGTCACCACGATGGCCTCACCAAAAAATTTTCGGACTGTCTTAAGTAGGCTAAGCATCCAGCGCCTTTTCGTATTGCTACGGTAGGTTTCCAAACACTCGCCCCCGAACCGGACTTACACGTCTCCGCGTATCCGGCTCTCCACTAATCTTGTCAGTCTAATGTACCGTTATGGATTTTCTGATGACAGCTGTGGCATACAGCAACAGTCTTTCTTCTTCTCGCAATCATGTGTCTTTCCCAACTCTTTTTACCTTCAAGGTTTTTGAGTTTTCGCACATGGTGCATCACAAGCTTTTCCGTAGCTCCACATATTTCGCATTTCTCAGCTTTTAGCCTGTCTATAAGGCTTGTCCTACCTGCATCAAAGATGGAATAGGGTAAAATATCAAAGCCAGCGTCTGTCATCGGGTTCTTTCTTTTGAACCCCAAGTCGTAGAAGTATCTCTCTTTTACAACACCAGATTTAGTGGTAAACCTTACTGTAAATTTTCCATTTCTACGATACTTGGCGTTTATCTTTCTCGTTGAACTTTTGTATTTCCCAGCAAAGGTTTTGTACATACTGTACTCCATTATAAACCTGAAGTTGTGCAGTTCAGAACAGTTGTTAGCAATAGAGAAGTAATTGTAGAACCCTCGAATTTCCCGATTATATCGGTCAAGAATTTCAAGGTCGTCATTGAATATAAGTCCAGACCTGCATTTTGGTTTCCAAATTTCCTTTCCGTTTGGGTATCGGAATTCCAATACGCCATAGTCAAGTAATTTATTCCTCATTGTTTCTGTACTCAATTTGAGATATACCCTTTTTCCATAGGTTCTTCTCAAACGACCTGCAATATCCCTTCGTTGTGCGTTGGATTTTCTCACAAAGATTTCATAACCAAGAAAATGTGCTGAATCTTCCGTGTGGGTAATGAGAGTTTTCTCGTCTGACAGTTCCAATTTGAGCTTTTCATTAAGGAAATTTTTAATATCTTCCTTAACTTCTTTAGCATCTTGTTTACTGCCTATTATCCCAATTAGGAAATCATCTGCATATCTGACATATTTCAATCTCTTGTAATCTGTGTCCATCTCTTCAGAGCTTGGGTATATTGCACGTTCCTTATCTTCTGCCTTGATCTGTTGGATCAAAACCGCTCTTTCATTTTCGTCTTCTACATACCTTAGTTTTCTTAGAGTTCTTCTTCTAGCATTTTCAAAATCCATACGGACTCTACTTGGTCTGCGTTTTTCTCCCTTATCGAATTTTGTGATGTACTCTTTTATGTATTTGTCTAATCTGTCGAGGTAAATATTTGCCAGTAATGGACTAACAATACCTCCCTGCGGCGTTCCGCTATACGTTTTATGAAATTTCCAATCTTCGATGTAACCTGCATTCAGAAACTTTCTGATTAGCCTTATAAATCTATCGTCGGAGATATGTTCTTTAAGTATGCCTATCAGCACATCATGACTGATGTTATCAAAGAATCCTTTTATATCTCCTTCAATGAACCATTTGGCCCCACTGAATGACTTCTGAATCTGAGCCAGTGCAGTGTGACAACTACGATTTGGACGGAAACCGTGTGAGGTATATTCAAAATGTCCCTCATAAATAGCTTCCAAAATCATTCTTATCACTTCCTGCACTAATTTGTCATCAAAAGCAGGTATGCCAAGGGGGCGCATCTTACCGTTTTTTTTCGGTATATAAATTCTCCTCGATGGCTGGGGCTGATAGCTTTCATCTTTTAATGAGGCTATCAGCTTTTCAATCCGAGATAAACTCATATTGTCAATACTTTGACCGTCTGAACCTTCCGTCATATTACCTTCTTTTGCATAAATGCGCTGATAGGCAACATAGAACATCTCTTCATTGAACAGAATCCTGTAAAGCCTTTCAAACCTGTAGCTTGAAGTTTTACTGTGTTCCATTAGACTGTTTAATACTCTTTCTGGATTTCTCATAATGTCTCTCACATTTTCCTTTAATTGTATTAATAAAAATTAGCTGCTTCCCTTCGCCATGTACAAGGCTTTCCCTTGCTCGGACTACTACGAAAGCTCCGTTACCATGTCGGATATTCAGAGAGCTTTACTCTCATAGCCTTTCGGCATTCCGATTTAGGTAATCCCCGTTTGCGACTTAATAACTATTGGCACGATGGATTGTCGGATACGACTTCCGTCCTTTGCACGCTTACTGCGACTGCGCTGTAATAAGTTCCTGCTCCAACCATACCAATTCACTGGTGGAGTATTACAGTATGACGATTGATAGCTATCTTACGCCATAATTTCAAGTGGAATCGCTTGGACTATCGTTTAATCAATTCGGATTTTATCCTCATATCCATCTTTTCATCTTGCCATTCAGTAGCAGTCTGATAGCTAACTGACTTATGACTTTACCGACATGCTTCACTCCCTGTCCAGTTTCCCTTTCAGATAAGTCGGTTGATGATAGGTTTTTTTAAAGAACACTAACCTAATCTCTTGCCAAAGAGATATTTACTAAGCCGCCTGTACGGGCGCACACAAATACTTTATGTATTCTGCCATTCCTTCTTTGGCGATTGCCTTCCATGCTTCTTCAATTAGTATGAGTTTTCGGATACCTTTCAGCCTCCGCATCTTGTTGATGAAGACCTCCATAATGATGATCGTGACTATGGGAAAGAGGATTTTGTGGTCCTTTATCGCATCAATTTCAAACACAATGAAGTGTTTGGAAAGCAGGTCTAATTGCTTATCAGAGTTCAACAGATAATCATACTCTCCGCCTTTGTAATAGGGTTCGAGCACGTTGAGGAAGTTGGCAATGTCAAAGTCTTTTTCCCTGACCTGTTTTTCTTCAAGCACCTGACGGTAATCGCCCTGTACATACTCATAAAAGCCATTGAACGACGGATAAACATCTTCCTGTTTGATGCGCTCGATATATCCCGATACCGCATTGGATAATGCTACCTCTTCTGAACGGGTTGGTAGTTCATCGTCACGCTTCCACAGTGTAATTATCAGGGTTTTGATGCTCTCCCTCTTTTCGATGTCGAATATGCCATCATCGGTATAGAATGGGTTAAAGGCAATCGGATTGTCTTCGGTGTAAGTGAAATACACACCGTCTTCACCTTTAGTCTTGCCTTTAATGAGTTTGCACAATCCCTGATAGGAATTACCTGTATCTACGAGCAGGACGTGTGCGCCTTGCTCATAGTATTGCCTCACCATGTGGTTTGTGAAGAATGATTTACCAGAACCGGACGGGCCAAGTATAAACTTGTTCCGGTTCGTGATGATCCCACGCTTCATAGGCAAATCGGAAATATCCAAATGGATTGGCTTTCCCGTTAGCCGGTCGGCCATCTTGATGCCGAACGGTGATGGCGAATTGTGATAATTCGTTTCTTCGGTAAAGAAGCACAATGCAGGTTCGATGAACGTGTAAAAGCTTTCCTCACTTGGAAAATCACCTGCATTACCGGGCATTCCTGCCCAATAGAGCGTAGCAACATCCGTAGTGTTGTGTCGGGGCTTACACTCCATCAGTGCCAATGCACTACCACTATCGTTCTTTAGCTGTTTGAGTTCGCTTGGATCTTCCGACCACGCCATAATGTTGAAATGTGCCCGGATAGATGATAGCCCGAAAGAATGAGCTTCGTTCAGGTAACGCTCAATCCACTCTTTGTTGATTTGGTTTGCCCTGCTGTAACGAGCCAGCGAGTGCATGTTCCTTGCAGACTTCTCAAACTTTTGCAGGTTATCTTCACTGTTATCTAAAAACAAATATTGGTTGTAGATATGGTTACAGCTTAACAGCAATCCTACAGGTGCTGCGAATGATAAACGGCAGTCGCTTCGGTCGGTAGATAATTTCTCATAACGGGTATCTGCCGATACTGTTCCGGGCAGGTCGTCCGTATCGGAAAGCGTGTGCAGGCACAACCTTTTGTTGCCGATACGCACTTCTTCACCTCCCAATGCGATGTCCTGCATTGGTGTTCCGGTATCTCTTGACAGTGTTAGGTACTGTTCCAGCAATCCCTGTTTCCCATCCGCACCGATTATTTCCTCTTCCGTAAGGCGTTGTAGCTTGATAAAACCGCTATCGTTGACGATACGCTCAAACTGTGCAACGGCTTCCATAAAACGGTGAATGGCTTCCTTATCCCTGATTTCCTTTGGTATCAATACACCTTTGCACAGCGATGAGAAATTACTCTGCATACGCATACGCTCTTTCGTTGTTTTAGTCAGGAACAGGTAGCAATAGTGGTTAAGGAACGGTCGCTCATTGAAATGGCGTTGATAAGACTTTGCGAGAAAGCTCTGGTCTTCCTTCGCCATATCAGGTGCATAGCTTTCTTTGATGTACCAATCCTGTTTGTGGATAACCGTAAAATCCGGCAAAGTCTTAATGGCCTTGTGCCAAGCAGAATGAATTGCTTCGTATTCTGCTGAGGCTACGGTAAACAGCTCCGGTAAACGCACTTCAAAACAGGCGGTGATGTCCGCATCTTTGGAAAGGATACAATTGTTTTCTACTGCCAGTAGCGGGAACTTGCTCTCCAGTGTTGTGGTCTTTGCTACATTTCTCATACGGCATTCGATTTACGGGTGAACTTTATGTAGCGGTGTACCGGCTTGCGGCAGATGATGTAGCGGGGATGCCTCTTATTGGCTGCTATCTTCATTAACCCGTGTTCTCCATACTTTTTGTTCAGGGAGAAGGTTTGCCACACAATAAGTGAAGCGCCACCGGCTCCGAGGAACAGGCAGATGTAGGAGTTAACCCCGGCCATGTAAAGGATCATGACCAGGATAAGCGTACCGAGCAATCCGCCAGCGAAGATGAACAGGTATTGTGCTTTCAGCCCTTTAAACTCCACTGTCCTCCCAATGCCTTTGTTGATATTGTAATTACTCATAAGGCAAAGGATTAAAGGAAGAATGAACGCAGGATGGTAGCGGCAACAATCAAGAAGATACACGCACCGAACCACGAAGCTGCGGTCTTACTCGTATCAGGGTCGCCGGAACTGAATTTGTTGTACACCTTAACCCCTCCGATTAGCCCCACTACGGCACCGATGGCGTAGATGAGCTGAGTGGCGGGATCGAAATAAGAGGTTACCATTTGGGTAGCTTCGTTGATCCCTGCCGAACCGTTTCCCTGTGCGAAGACACCAATTCCTGACAGCATTGCCACCGCTGCCAGAAGCACTTTTTTTCTTTGTTTTTCCATAATTGAAACACATTAATTTGTTACTGTTATCCCACACCTTGCGGGCTTTCGGTACAAAAGTGTTTCGGAATAAGAGGCGGTCTAACAAAGTGGCAGTCAAAGGAATTGTTTGGCGGTGAGTGGCGGCTATACGCTCAAAAAATGGTATATTAGCACGTTATAACCGTAAACCTTTTCTTTAGATTTTCTAATAGTTGAGAGTGATGGTATTTGATGAAAAAGAAGGAGTTATTTAAACCTTAGACAAATCGTTTTGCTTACTGCGAGAAGAGTCGCAACTAAATTAAATATGACAGAAAATATACAACTTGAATATGACGCATTTTTACGGTCTTTTAAAAGAAATATAGATGTCCCTCACTCATTTTTATTAGGTGCTGGTGCATCCATTAGTTCGGGAATACAAACCGCTTATGATTGTATTTGGGAATGGAAAAAAGACATTTACTTATCTAAAAACATCAATTCTGCGGAGTTCTACAAAAATTATAAAAATGCATCCGTTCGGAAAAGTATTCAAAACTGGTTAGACAATCAGGGAGAATACCCCGTTCTCGATGCCGCAGAAGAATATTCCTTTTATGCTGAAAAGGCTTATCCAATACCAGATGATAGGCGCAAGTATTTCTTTAGTTTGATTGAAAATCAAGAACCATATATTGGATATAAATTACTTTGCCTTTTAGCGGAACACAATATTGTAAAATCCGTATGGACGACAAATTTCGATGGTTTAATTGTCCGTTGTGCACATCAAAATAGATTAACTCCAATTGAGATTACATTAGATAACTCTGATAGGATTTTCCGAAATCAAAGTAGCAAAGAGTTACTGACGATTGCGTTACACGGGGATTATAAATTTACAACCTTAAAGAATACAGAGAAAGAGTTAGATAATCAGAATGATACATTTAAAGACCAACTTTCAAATTATCATGTTGATAAAAACCTTATCGTAATTGGATATAGTGGCAGGGATAAATCACTGATGGATGCAATTTTGGTTGCTTTTCAAAAAAAAGGCTCTGGGCGTTTATATTGGTGTGGTTTCGGAGATAAAATCAACGAAGAAGTTTCCGATTTGATTTTAAAAATAAGACTATCAGGAAGGGAAGCCTATTATATAGCGACTGATGGCTTTGATAAAACACTTATTCATTTATCGAAATCAGCATTTGAAGGAAATGCAACCGTTGAAAAACAAATCCAAGAAGCATTAGAAACATCAAAAGATGAAGAATACCTTAAGACAGAGTTTAGTTTGAATTTTTCAAAGACAGATAAGTATATAAAAAGTAATCTGCATCCAATTACATTCCCCAAAGAAATTTTTCAATTTGAAATAGACTATAAAGATGCGAAACCCTGGAGCTTTCTGAAAGAGATAACCAGAGATACCAATATTTGTGCTGTTCCATTTAAAAGAAAGGTTTATGCTATTGGCACATTAACCGATATTGACAGGGTATTTAAAGGAAGTCTAAAATCTGAAATAAAGAGAGAACCAATATCAAAATATGATATTGAAAAAGTTTCTGCATTCAAATCTTTGATGTTGCAAGTGGTTCTCAAATATTTCTCGAATAAAGGGCAAGTTGAATCAAATTTAAAAGATAAAATATGGCTTAAAACTACTGACAGCAAGAATGGGAACGTTGATATACATAAGGCAATATATGTATCATTGTACTTCGATGATAATAGGAGTTTTGCGTACTTGACTTTTACACCAACAATACATCTTACTTCTACCGAAGAAATATCAAAACAACAAAAACTGTTACTAAGTAAAGGGGTTTTAGAAAAGCTATACAACAATAAATATGATGACTTGCTAAATTTTTGGAACGGAATTTTATTCCAAAATAATAGATTGAAGTTTGAATATCCCGAAAATTCTGGAACAGGATTTGAGTTTCAAATTTCATCACATACAGCATTTGGCGAGATAAATGTCTTAGACCCTAATTTTAGAACTTATACCCCTAACAACTATAACAAAAAGCAGACCCAATTTAAGGGCGTTCAATTCTTAGAGCCTCAATTAATTTTCAGAAATGTAGCGACAGATATTGAGTTTAAGGACTATCATCCGATGAGAGGTCTTGTCAATAACAGACCTTTTGATGTTAACCTCAATGGAGTTATTTATTCTAACGAGATTAACCTCTCAATAATCTGCGGTAAGAATTATTCAGCGAAATTCTATGGTTTCCTTTCAAAACTTCAAACCAAACATTCCACAGAAAATATCAATCCAGATTATCTTATTGATTATCCAGGATTTTCTTCTGTTTTCAATTTGCCCATCAACATACCCAATTTTGACAATAATGACAAATGGATTGACATTGATTTTAAAGCTAACAATGAAGCCGACAGTCATGAAAATGCACTAAGGCTAGCAAGGCAGATTACTTCCAAAATTGACCAGATAGCTAATACGCAAAATCAAACTACGGTAGTTGTTTTTATTCCTACTGAATGGCAGCCTTTTGAGAACTATATTTATGAGGGTGAAAGTTTTGATTTGCACGATTATATTAAAGCATTCTCTGCTTCAAGGGGTATTTCAACACAGCTTATTAGAGAGGACACATTGGAGGATAAATTGAAATGCCAAATTTATTGGTGGTTGTCATTATCGTTTTATGTTAAGTCATTGAGAACACCGTGGATTCTAAATAGCCAAGAAAAGAATACAGCTTATGCGGGTATCGGTTATAGCGTTTCTAAAATTCAAAATAAATCAGAAATAGTCATCGGGTGCAGTCACATTTACGATTCCAATGGTCAGGGTTTAAAATATAGATTATCAAAAATTGATAATTATTTTTTAGACAAGCAGAATAACCCTTATCTCTCTTTTAAAGATGCTTTTCAATTCGGAGTGTCCATTCGTGAACTATTTTATCAATCGCTTGATAAACTACCGGAAAGGGTTGTAATTCATAAAAGAACACGCTTTACAGAGGATGAAATCAATGGTATCAAAGCCAGTCTCAATAAAGCCGGGATTAAGAAAATTGATTTGATAGAAATCAATTACGAAGTTGATGCCCGTTTTGTAGCAATGAATGTCTATCAAAACAATTTACAAGTTGATAAATTCCCTATTTCAAGAGGCACTTGCATAGTAACAAATAAAGATACAGCACTTCTATGGACACATGGTATAGTCCCTTCTGTCAGACAACCTAACTACAAGTTTTATTTGGGTGGTAGAAGTATTCCTGCTCCAATCAAAATAATAAAGCATTATGGAGAATCAAACATTAATACTATTGCGACAGAAATATTAGGCTTAACTAAGATGAATTGGAACTCACTTGATTTGTATTCCAAGTTGCCGTCCACTATTGATTCTTCAAATCAGATTGCCCGAATAGGAAAATTGCTTTCTCGCTTTGAGGGGAAAACTTATGATTACAGGCTTTTTATCTGATGAACTTTTTTACGGATATATAAAATACTTAAAGAAAATTAATAATTAGATGAATGCACTCGCTCTTGTGATAGGAAATGCCAATTATACTTTAGATAAGGACAAACTCGTTAATGCTGTAAATGATGCAGAAGATTTTGGCAGCAAATTGATGAATTTGGGGTTCATCGTAAAAACGGTTACCGATTGCACCGCTGAAACGTTTGACCGTGAAATTCGAACATTTGGAACTGAATTAGAAAAGTTTGATGTAGGGCTTTTTTATTTTTCAGGACATGGATTACAAATTGATGGGAAAAATTACTTGACAGCTATTGATACTGGATTTTTTGATGATGTGTCTGCAAAACACACTTCCATACCGTTGGATTTGGTAATAGATTATATGCAAAAAGCAAAACCTATCATTAAGATACTTATTCTTGATGCTTGCAGAGATAATCCTTTACCCAGTCAATATAGAAGTGGGCAAGTACAAGGACTTGCCCCAATTCATGCTCCTAAAGGAACCATTATCGCATTTTCAACGTCACCAGGGGAAAAAGCTATGGATTATGGTGCTGGTCGAAATAGTATTTACACTGGTTCTCTACTTAATCATATCAATGACCCCAATATTCCCATTGAAGATTTCTTTAAACGAGTAAGAACTTCTGTTTTCACACTGTCAAATGGAAAACAAACAAGTTGGGAACATACTTCTTTAATTGGTAATTTCTATTTTAATTCTGGGCAGCTTGTACATTCAGTTGATTTACCTTATAAGCCGGAATACATCGCTGATGAAAACTTTCAATCAAATGGTAGCGATATTGATCTAGTAATAGAAGATTTAAAATCTCATAATTATTACACACAAAAACCAGCATTGGATAAATTAAGGTCAATTAAACCTTCATTTATGGACGAAAGTTCATTATTTCTACTTGGCAGAAATATTCTACAAACTGCGATAGGTGGTGAATTCTCGGCAATGTCCATTATAAAAAATCTCGACACTTGGTTACAGAAGTATTCTGATAAGGATAATAACAACCATGTTTTAAACGGAATACTATTTGAAATATACTTCAATTCAAAAGGGCAATTCAGACAAAAAAACTTCAAGAATGACTTGATTGAGGAAGTGTTTAAGTTACAAGCCAACAAACTTTATACGCCGGCATTTGAATTTATTGTTAAACAGCTTGCACCATTTTCCAAATATTTATTCTATTTGCCGACTGTTCCTCCAATGGCTTTACCAATAGAAGTAAAGTTTGAACCGTATGAATATAAACTGCCGTCTTGGGATAATCCTAAAATAGCACACAAACTTATATCAGTAAAGCATACGGAAATAGAGTTGCTTCAACCATATACTGATGATGATTGGAATACTACAATGGTGAGCTTTGAGCAGTTTGAAGAAAAACTATGTAAACAATTATGTGTGCCAAAAGACAGATTACGTTTGAGTATGAATGCTAAGCCCGAAGAAGTTAAAAGAGTGGATATACCATTTGATTTGGAACTTGCGAAATCTTAAATTTTTGATCATCTTTATTAAACACGTTTGATTATAATTATGGGAGCTTACACAAACTCCCCAATGTCAAAATCACTCAAATCACTTTTCCGCAAGGTGGAAGAACTGTCGTCGCTCCCAGATGAAAGTGTGCTATCCAAAAGCTCGGCAATTTTTCGGGAAGCACCTTCTATGGAATTTTCCAGCAGGCTAAATAATTCGGTTCCCTGTAATTTCTGAACTATGGCTACCGCTGTTTCCTTTTGAGCCTGTTCCAAATTCTCTTTTTGGAGCAATGCCCCTACGGAGCTTAGTTCGTCGTAGGTAACCCCTTGGGCAAAACCGTTATCGCCACCAGATATTCCGTACCTGTTCCATTCTTCTTCCTCTTCTTCCAAATCAGGCATATTGCTGAAAACTTCGTCCAGTTCTTCCTGCGGAATTTGAATGCTGACGTTTTCGTCGTATTCGATGTCTAAATTATCAGGGTTTATCTCCGGTTCCGCTAATTGGCTTTCATTGGCAGTGTTTGGCAGGGAAAGGCTTCTTACCGGCTTTGGCTGACCCATAATATCGGGCAGGTTCGGGTTAACTTTTCCCTGCGTTGGCTTTTGTTGCGACCTTTTTTGAATGACAATCTTATCCTGCAAAAGCAGGATAATGACAATAAGCAGGCAAATCACAATTACTATTTCCATATACTTAAATTTTAAAACAACGATTTGTACTTTTCTTTGAACTCTTTTGTAATTGTATTTTCATACACTTTAAAATGATGTTCAAGAATGTTATTCAGATAGGCGAACAAGGGTATTTTGTCATCGCCTATTACCTGTACAATACGGGTAAGCCGTTCGTGATGTTCAGGGCTTAGGTATATGCTTTTACTGCCTCTTTTCTGCTCAATATCCATTTGTAAAAATGTCTGCTCATAGCTGTTTTTAGCTTCATTGCTCATTACTTCAGGACTATTATTGGCTGCAACAACGTTCCTGTTTTTGTTATTTTTCTTCATTATATGATAGGTTTAAAGCGTTCGTTGAAATATTCTGTAATATCGTCGCCAAACTCCCTGAAATGATGTTCGAGAATATTGTCGATGTACGAGTAGAGGGTTGTTTTTTCATCCCTCGTTAATTGCACAATACGCAACAGCCTTTCGTGATATTCGGGACGTATGTAAACCACCTTGCCGCTTCTGCCAGAGGGAAAACGGTTGACCAAAAATGTTTCTTCATAATCAGCCTTTTTTGACGAATTGCTTCGGGCTTTTTCCCTGGCTTTGGGTTTGATTTCCTTTGGCTCTTCCTGTTGTTGATTATTCTGCGGCGGGGCAACTGGCTCATCGCCGCTTATGATGTTCATTAAATAATCTTCATCAACATTGGGCTTTTTAAAATCTTCTTTTTTGTTATCTGAACTCATAGCTTACTGATTTTATAGATGTGTGATTTTCAAAAATTCTTCTACGAACAAATCCATTTTGGTTGCCTTCATCAATTGTGGTTCGGCTGGCAGCAGGCTTGACCGGAACACATAGCTTTCGGTATCGTCCGTTTCCTTTCGGAAACGCTTGCTGTCCATTATCCTTGTTTCCATAATGGGCAGGTTGAGTGTTTTGATGACACTTTGATATGCCTCGTACAAACCTGTTTTTTCCCTGCCGTCCACCTGGTTCCAGAATAGCCACAACTCTTGTTGCTCATTGCCCTCTATAGTTTTGGGAAGTTCAAGAAAGGCTTTGGTAAAGCCCAATGTACTTTCCACTACCAAACGGTCGGCTGTAATGGGCGAAAAGATAAAATCCATCATTTTTAATGTCGTCAGTACACCTTTGGTATTGGCGGTTCCCGGCAAATCGAAAAAGATAAGATCCGGCGCAACTGCCGATTGGTTAACATATTCCACCGCCCTTTCCAAAGCATTTTCAGCCTTGCTTTTGAAAATCGGGTATGCCTTTTTATTGATGGTCTGGAATTGCTTCATCGCCGCTTTTTTGTGGTAGTCATTCTGCATCAGGGTTTTCTTATCCCTTTCCCGCATATTGGTCAGGCTATGCTGTGGAAAGTCGCAGTCCATTACCAACACGTTATATCCTAAACGGTAATGAAGCACACTTGCAAGCAAGGTGGTCATTGTTGATTTTCCCACGCCGCCTTTTTGTGTGGAGAAGCTGATTTTTAAGGTTTTCTTCTTTGTTTCCATTATTTAAAAATTTATTGTTACACGCTTTACCTGTTTTGCAGGCTTGAATATTTGTTTACTGGAATATTCCCTTGTTCCTGTATTCCTGCATTGGTTTACTGGAATATTCCTTTACCGTTTTATGCTTTCCTTACAGCCTTGTAAGGTGTATGTTTTGACAGGTTGTAAACCTTGCAGAAAACAAAAAGCTTTACCGCTTTTATGCTTTTACGCTTTTATAGTATTATACTTTTAAAACCTTATGCTTTTATGGCAAACTGCCTGTTTGCAAACCCGGTTTCTTTTCTTGTTTCCATACATTTTTTACTGCCTGCATTGAAACTGTAAGGCAAATAAAGCAGATAATTTACCTGCTGTAAGTTATGTGGCAGTGTTTGGCGTTCAAAGGCCGTGTTTGTCCGGGTATTGCATTGCAATACTCTTACATACAGGTCTTTACTTTGTATTGTGATTTTTATTAACGGATTTATGCAAAAGACTTTTGACATATCAGAGGGTAACGGGAACGGCATCAAGCCGTTTTTCCCTGTTACATTCAATCCGTCCCGCAGGGCGGATTTTTGTGTTCACCGGAACACGGCAAGTTGTGTTTTGAGCTGCTCGAAATATTCTCCGCTGCTCAAAACAACTTGCCCTTGCAGGGGGCCGGAAATCCCTTCCGAAGTCAGGGATTTTTCAGATCATGTTAAATGGATTTTATGATGGACAGTAACCACAAACCGAAAAAAAAGAGCGGAGGCCGGCATCCCAAAGATGATCCCGCCGTTTTCCGCTATTCTATATCACTGACTGCGGAAGAAAACGCTCGTTTTCTTTCCCTTTTTGAACAGTCAGGCATCCCGGTAAAGGCACACTTTGTTACCGCCTGCATCTTCCACAGAACAGTAAAGACGGTAAAGATCGACAAGGCGGCAATGGATTATTACATGCGGCTGACTGCTTTCTACGGCCAGTTCCGTTCCGTTGGCGTTAATTATAACCAGGTCGTAAAAATCCTGTACCGGCATTTCTCGGAGAAAAAGGCGGCGGCTTTCCTATTCAAACTGGAAAAACAGACGGCGGAACTGGCAGCTTTATGCCGCAAGATCATCCAGTTGACTGAAGAATTTGAAGCCCGGCACCTGCAAAAAAGCGATTCTAATGGTAGCTAAGATCGGGCACGGGGAAAACCTTTACGGCGCCTTATCTTATAACCAACTCAAGGTAGATAAGGAGAACGGACAGGTATTGTTTACCCATAAGATGATCGAAACGCCGGATGGGCAGTATTCCGTAGCACAGCTTAACCGCTCTTTTGAGCCTTACCTGGTCGCCAACCGAAAGACGGAAAAGCCGGTGCTGCATATCTCCCTGAACCCCGATCCGAAAGATAAGGTCAGCGACGAGCAGTTCATCGCTATTGCGCAACAGTACATGAAAACGATGGGCTACGGCGATCAGCCCTTTGTTGTCTTTAAGCATACCGATATAGAGCGGACCCATATCCATATCGTTTCCGTATGCGTGGATGAGCAGGGCCGAAAAATTCCGGACAAGTTCGAGAAGCGCCGCTCGATGGCCGTTTGCCGGGAGCTGGAAAAGCGCTATCACCTGACGCCGGCCACGGGGCAAAGCCGCAGCCGGGACGAGCGGCTATTTCAGCCTGTAGATTACAAGGCCGGTGATATTAAAAGCCAGATCGCTTCCGTGGTCCGACATCTGCCGGCGCATTACCGCTTCCGCAATTTCGGCGGCTATAACGCCTTGCTGTCGCAATACAATATTACCGCAGAAGAAGTAAAGGGTGAGCTGCAGGGACAGCCCAAAGCCGGGCTGATGTATTTTGCCCTGGATGAACAAGGCAGGAAGGCCGGCAATCCCTTCAAAGCCTCCCTGTTCGGCAAGGGCGCCGGCTACGAGGCGCTAGCGCAACATTACCGAAAATCTAAGGAAAGCCTGGAAGCCGACCCGGCACGGTCGCTGCTTAAAAATGCCGTAGCGGCAGCGATGCACAGGACTACCGGCGAAGCCGCATTTAAAGAGCAGTTATTACAACAAGGGATCGGCACTGTTATAAGGCGTACTGGTGAAGGGCGGGTATATGGGATCACGTTTATAGATTACAATTCCAAAACGGTCTGGAACGGTTCGCATTTGGGAAAGGAGTATGCCGCCGGGGTTTTTAATAATTGGTGGCAGCGTGGAGACAAGACCGGAGTTTCTGATGAGGCCGCACAGAAGCCGCATGTAAAGCCTGTGTGGGAACAAGGTTCGCAGCCGGCACGGCCACCGGGCCTCTTTGATTTCCTGGAAAGCCATGAACCTGCTTTTTACGGTGATCCTTCCGGCATCCTAGAAGGCCTGGGCGGCATCTTGCCCCAGGTGCAGGGAGACGACTACGAAGAGCTGGCGTTCGAGCAGGAGATCAAAAAAAAGAAGAAATTCAAGCGAGGGCGCAGCCGGTAAATGCGGCTGGTAGAACCGGCGTCATTCCTGCGCTGTATCGGCCGCCAGCTCTATACGCATGTCCGGTATATTGCTGCGCTTCAACCAGGAATGAAAGTTGTCGGGGCTGCCCGGCCTGAAATGGATCACCTCTTCATCATGTAACAGGATCGTAAACAAATCGGAAGAGCGGAGGAATTTTGCCACATCAGCGGCGGCATAATCGAATCCGGGGTAGTTATGTAGTGGCATCGTTTTTCGGATTGGCTTATCATAAAATTACCGATAGCGCCGCGAAGCTAAGGCATGCTGCTTTTATTTTCACGTTCCGCTAACGCTGCTATTATCTTCTGCCTGCCGCAAGCAGTGCATCTGCATGCATCTCCTTACTCATAGGGCCAACTAAAGCCACCCACCGCCAAAGAATACCTACTCCCTGTTACACGACGATACCGCCTGTAGATTGGCCGTTCACCAAATTTCGGTAGTCATGCAGGGAGAAGACGATTTAAGAGCACTGGCTAAGATCATGGCCTTTATGCGGGCAGTAAGCATCCTTTTGGTACTGATGCACCTGTACTGGTTCTGTTACGGTTTTTTCGTCGCCCAGGGCTGGACCCTGGATGTAGTGGAAAAAATATTGGGCAACTTCAACCGGACTGCAGGGCTGTTTTCCCATAGCATCTATACGAAAATGTTTGCGGTGGTGCTCCTGGCGCTGAGCTGCCTGGGCACCAAGGGAGTAAAAAGCGAAAAGATCACCTGGCCGAAGATCTGTACCGCCCTGGCTATCGGCCTTGTCCTGTTCTTTGGTAACACGCCGCTACTGAAGCTGTCCCCGGAGATCGGGGCCTTTACTTATATGGTGACAATGGGTTTGGGATATATCGCCCTGCTGATGGCTGGTGTCTGGATACGCCGCCTGTTGCGCACCAACCTGATGGACGATGTGTTCAACAGCGAGAACGAGAGTTTCCAACAGGAGACCCGGCTGATGCAGAACGAATATTCCGTTAACCTGCCTTCCAGGTTTTACTATAAAGGAAAATGGAACAACGGCTGGATTAATGTGGTCAACCCCTTTCGGGCTGCCATTGTTTTGGGTACGCCAGGTTCCGGTAAGAGCTATGCCATTATCAATAACTATATCCGGCAGCATATCGAAAAGGGTTTCGCACTTTATATCTACGATTTCAAATTCGACGACCTTTCTACAATTGCCTACAACCACCTGCTCAAACATGCGGATAGGTACAAGGTAAAGCCGAAATTCTATGTGATCAATTTCGATGATCCGCGCCGGAGCCACCGCTGCAACCCGATCAACCCCGCCTTCATGACCGATATATCGGATGCCTATGAATCCGCCTATACGATCATGCTCAATCTTAACAGAAGCTGGATAACCAAGCAAGGGGATTTCTTCGTGGAATCACCAATTATCCTGCTGGCCGCTATCATCTGGTTCCTGAAGATCTTTCAGGGCGGCCGGTATTGCACGTTTCCTCATGCCATCGAACTGCTCAATAAAAAGTATGCGGACGTATTTACCATCCTGACCTCTTACCCGGAGCTGGAAAATTATCTGTCTCCTTTTATGGATGCCTGGCAGGGCGGCGCCCAGGACCAGTTGCAGGGACAGATCGCTTCGGCCAAGATACCCTTGTCCCGTATGATCTCCCCGCAGCTTTATTGGGTAATGACCGGCGATGATTTTTCGCTTGACATAAACAATCCAAAAGAGCCAAAGATTTTATGTGTGGGTAATAACCCCGACCGGCAGAATATCTATTCCGCCGCTTTAGGCTTGTATAATTCCCGGATCGTAAAGCTGATCAACAAAAAAGGGCAGTTAAAAAGTTCGGTGATCATTGACGAGCTGCCTACGATTTATTTCCGGGGGTTGGATAACCTAATCGCCACCGCCAGGAGTAACAAGGTAGCAGTTTGTTTGGGTTTCCAGGACTTTTCACAGCTTACCCGCGATTACGGGGACAAAGAAAGCAGGGTAATACAAAACACTGTCGGCAACATCTTCAGCGGCCAGGTAGTCGGAGAAACTGCCGAAAACCTGTCCAAACGTTTCGGGAAGGTATTACAGAAGCGACAAAGCCTGACCATTAACCGTAACGATAAGTCCACCTCCATATCCACGCAGATGGACACGTTAATCCCGGCATCGAAAATTTCTACGCTCACCCAGGGCATGTTTGTTGGCGCGGTCTCTGATAATTTCGACGAACGCATCGAGCAAAAGATCTTCCATGCGGAGATCGTGGTGGACAATGACAAGGTAGCCGCCGAGACCAAAGCCTACCAGAAAATACCTCCTATTTTATCATTTAGTGACGAGCGGGGAGCCGACAACATGAAAGAAGAGATAGAGGCAAATTATCGGCAGGTAAAACAGGACGTGGTAGCCATTATCCTAGGGGAAATGGAGAGGATCAAAAATGATCCTGATCTGCAGCATTTGATAAACTAAAAGTGAATTGAAATTGGGCCTTGCTCCGCATTACTGCAAATACTTTGTTACCTGCTGTACTTTTTAGTCAGGTCTTTCTCCAAATTATTAAAAACGTAGTCGTGCTCCTGTTTAATCCCTAATCTTTCCATTGGTTCCCAATAAAACCTCGGTGTCAACACTGAAGTATAGGTCGTTACTCTTGTAAGTTTACAACTATTATTTCCGGTTGGTTCAAAATAGTAGATTGCTTCCTTAAACCCTAACCATTTTCTTCCGATTAAGTTGTAGTCGATAACATCCATTTTTAAAACTTTGCCTCGTTCTAATTGTGTAACTCTTTCGGTGATTGTCCCACCACCAAAGTCAGCATTACTTAGTCGTCCGCCTTTAAAATAGCAAGTTCTCAATGCCCCAACTTCTTCTTTTTCCAAAATACATTTGGTCGGAATAGGCAAGTCAAGTTTTAGTAAAAATGGCATTTCTGCGTCAAGTGTGTCAACGGATTTTATTGCATCATAAACTTCGTCCGGTGTATAGTTGAATATCTTTTCTGTACGAACATCAATTATTGTCTCCTTTTCCTTTTTAATAAAGTGCTCCGTTGGTGCAGCAACTAAAAAGGGAATTAAAGGTAACAACAAAGCAGAAAGTCTATTAGTTTCTTTGATAAGTCTATACCGTTTTACAAGCCTTGCAATAACATACCCCAAAAAGATAAATGGAACAACTAAACCAATTGCCATCACAATACAGATCACCCCTGAAAGTCCTGGAATGTAAATCGCAATGAGTAATAGAATTGTCGTAATAATTGCTCCCAATAGGGCGTATTTTCTAACTTTCATCGTCCCTATTGCAACACCCAAAACTACAGGTAGAAGCCCAAATAAAACCCAACTGTAATCTACCAGTCCAAAAAATAAAAAGGCAATTCCTGTTCCGACAAAAATTATTGTCAGTATTATGGAGAGTTGAAAACTTTTATCTTTAAGTATTGCGTTCATAGTTTATGGTATCGCTGTAATGGTAGGTAACGTGAAGCATTGGATATGTGGTAGTATTCTGTGTTCCGACTGCCCGGCGCCGCAGCTAATTATAGATATAAAAGGTCATTGTTATTCCGTCAGCCAGCCTTGCGACAGACGTTTTATTGTAAGCACCCCCTTTTTTGTCTAATTTGTCGTCTCGTTATTGAAGAGAGTTGCCTTGATTTCTGTCCAAAAAAGTTTTGGTGTGTCATACTTCATTTTTGATGTTTTCACATGAATGTACTTATGAAAAGAAAGCGATTTGTCAATAGGATTTGTTCCTTTAGACAAAAATGCTTGATAGTCGTTTAGGACGTGATTTATCGTCAATTTTCTTTCAATAAAAAGGTCTTGAAATTTGATCAAAGAATCTAAATCAATCATTGTTAATTTTCGAATGTTTAATTTAAAATCTTCGAGGTTCTTACCCTTTAAGATAGAGCCAAACTTTGGTGCTACTATTGAATAGATAACTGGTAGATTAAAAGTGAAATCTGTTGTTACTAAAATTGGATAAATTATGTATTTGGGGATGTCTTTCCCTAAAATGGTTTCATATCTACCTTTAGTAATATCCTCAACAAAATTCACGAGTTGTGTTACTCCTTTTGGTCGCCCACCTTCATTCTTTACAAGTTTTTTATCAAGTTCAGCTATAATTTTATCAATGTCAAAAGTGTATTTAACTGGTCCACTAAAAATTGCATTTTTAAACTCAAAAACATAAATTTTTGAATTATCAACAATTAGATAGTCAGGTGTGCCAACGCCAAATTTATTTTTGAGTTCATCTCCTGTAAAATGTTTGTAATCCTTTTGGCGAAATACATATTGCATTACCTTAAAGAATAAACCCGGCTCGATAAATTCATCTCCAAATATTCCGAAAAATTGAGGCTTGGTTGTAATGGCTTTTTCATTGTATGTCAAACCAGACTTAATTAAAATGTCGGCAAAATCAAAAATAATGCTCTGATAAATTTTATCAATTAGAAAGTTGATACTTAAAAATAGCAACTCTGTATCTGAATTTTTGTAGAGTGGCGTTTCTCTTAAAGTAAGAAAATCCAGAACAGGATTAAAATTATCGGTGTTCACACAAAATGTTTCCAATGAAGCGAAAACATCTTTGTTTTCTTTGCTAAATTCAAGCACTGTTTTCAAGCTATCCTTTTGCAAAAGAGTTACATAGGCGCTCACTAAGTTAAACAGATAGTCGTTCCAATTTTTCAATCCTCGTGCAGCAAGAAAAGCTTTGAGATAACCTTTAAATAATTCATTGCTTTCACAAAACTTAAAAAAATAAACAGCTTTCAAAAATTGCATACGAAAGTCCTTAAACTCAAAGATTTCAGAATAGGGAAGTAGCATTACTAATCCCATATATGCTACCGAAATATCTCTGTACTTAATCGCTCCAGCTTCTTGCTCCTTAGTCCACTTTGCCGAATAGTATAGGTATGCTTTAAATAAATTTTCTTCTTGCTCAGGGCTTAAATCTTCTATTTCTGGCAATTCATTTTTGTTTTCTAAAAGACTTTCAATTAAGTAGAGAGAAGTTACATTATTGATGAAATTAAAATTTGATTGTTGTTTTGCATTGAATTTATCGATTACACTTTTAATTTTTTGGATTGTTTGTTTATCAAATCTTCTACACCAATCACTAATTGCTGTTAATTGAAATTTCGGATTTTTTTCTTGAGTATGAATTTGTCCTGTATAATGACAAACCAAGGTTAAAGCCATTTTAGTCGGAATGTCTTTAAGAAGGTCTTTTACATCAACTGTTGCATAGTCAGAATAAATGTCGTCATAAGCAATATTAACAGAGTACTCAATTGGCATAATTTGTAATTAATTGTAAGCGTGAATTTGTCAAGGCTCGAATTACTTGAGTGCTTGCGTTAGGGCTGGGAACAACGTTTTGCAGCTTTCCGAAGGCGGTGTCTTCGGAGTACCATCTGTCAAGCTACGATCAATGTTTATTCGGAGCCGAAAAGTTTCTGCCACCACGAACACCCCGCTTTTGACAAGGTGCTGTTAGTGGCTGGGCTTTCTTCTCGGTTCGCGTTATATTCAAGTCTCTGTCTAATGAAGTCGTTTAATAACTTCTGTTCTTCAGGGTCAGTCGACTTTGATTTTAGTTCGTCAAAATAGTTCAACAGTTCCTTTGCTTTTTGTTTTGAAATTGTCAGTCTGCCCGAACTAATTCCCGTGTCCATTGAGTGTGAAGCACCTCGAATATAGTCAAGCAAATATTTTGACCCACCACGCTTTAAAAGTTCGTCTGCGAATAAGTGAAAACTGTTGTAAACACCAAATGTCAATGGAGAAGTTTTACCAGTCTCACAGTAAAGGTCACGAATGAGGTCTAGACTTACCGTGTCAATCTGAGGAACTACAAACTCACAAACTTGCATACGAAAGTCATAATTGTCGTCCATAAATTCTTGTCCGTACTTGCCGTTCCACATGAGTTTAATACGGTTAAAGTCGGCCATTGTGTAATCGTCAATATATGTCTGCAATTCTTGATTTGTCATTTTGTTACGGTGTTCTCATTGCCCTGACACTAACCCGTAAATATACGTAAGTCCTATTTTTTACACAAAAAAATAATCGTGCATATAAGATATTAATCAACAGATCGTTACCTAAGCATAGCAATTACCACTTCGGCTACTCAATTTTGGCAGATAGTATTCTATAATATAAAATACGCATCGCCATGATCATAATGACTTACATTTCTCACACGGAGAAGGTATTAACGATAACTTTGATCGGCAACTAATCACATAGCTTTCAGGCCCGTCGAAGTTTTTTTCTCGACATCATCGACAATGGTTTCCTGCTCCGTCGGCTTTGGTTGCTCTTCCGATGCGAGCGACAACTGCATTTTCCGGTCCAGAGCCGCCAGTTCGGTCCTCAAATCGGTGAGTACTTTTTCCTTCGGCCATACACCGTTCAAAACTTCCAGCAGGACAGGGATGTCCTTTTTCGTAGTGGCAATTCGGTTTTGCTCATACTCAATCAGCTTCGGGAGCTTTTCCAACGCATTGAGAAAATTCTCACTCGCCAGTTTCGGATTGGCAGCCATCTGCCCGTTATTGAAGCTGTATTTGATCCCGCCCTCACCCTGAACAAAGAAGCGATTCTCTTTAACGTCCGCACCTTCCTTCAGGGAGATTTCCGTTTTTACCAGTAGGGTAAACCCATATAAGCTGCCGATCTCCTCATATTTACCACCGGTACGCGCCTTTTTGGACAGCTCATTCAATTTAGCGCCGATCTGCTTCACATCCGCGCCCGGCGGCAAACTGGCAAGTTCTACCGGGTTCAACACGGTACCATCGTTTGCTTTCTGCAAGCGCTTTTGAAGGTTACTATAGTCCAGTTCCATACGCTCCAGGCGTGAAGAAGCCGCTTCCACCGTGGCCGTCGCATCCTCCAGCTTGTTGCGGGCGCTGTATTTGGCCCGGTTAAATGCCTGCCGTTCACTTTCCAGCGCGGCAACCTGCTTTTCGAGCTTGGCTATTTCCAACAGGGCGGTATTACCGGAGAGGATGGCTACATATTCCTGGAAGCCCATACCGGATTTTTCATCCATGCTGCCCTCGTCTATAGTACGTCTGCCCAGGGTATTGGATTTTAGCTGGTCAATAAAGAGCTGCTTACTATAGAGCAGGTTAAACTTGTAGCTGTCCAGCGACCTTTCGACAGCATAAATAATCACATCCACTTTATTGTCCGCAAAGAATTTGGCGATCTCATTGCCTTTGCGGATAGCCCTTCCATCGCGCTGGGCCAGGTCGCTCGGACGCCAGGGGGTATCCAGATGATGAATGGCAACAGCCCGTTTCTGTGCATTCACTCCCGTTCCCAGCATACTGGTAGAACCGAACAGCACCCGTATGCGCCCTTCGTTCATGCCATCAATCAAGTCTTTGCGCTGCTTATCATTTTTGGCTTCCTGGATGAAGCGTACCTCATGGGCTGGAATGCCGTGGTCCTCCACCAGCTTGCGCTTGATCTCGGAATAAACGTTCCACTTCCCGGGTTTGTAGGTACCCAGGTCGGAGAAAACAAACTGTGTTCCTTTTTGCGCCTGGAATTGTTTATAGTATTTGGCAATGTTAGCGGCGCAATGAGAAGCCTTGTTGTCCGGGTGGTCTTCGTACTTCGCGCTGACCATCCGCATGTCCAGGGCCGCCTTACGAGCGTAGTCTGTCGCAATAAGCATTTTCCAGTCCTTCTCACGTTCCGACAATGGCGGCATGCCAATTAGTGTTGCATCGCCCGTCTTGGCAAACTCCATCAGCTTTTGGAAAAAGTCGGCCTGCTGCGGGAAGGGGGGAATATGATGAAATATCTCGTTCTTGTCCGGCCGGTCAATGCCTATACCCTTCGCTGTCCGGTAATCGGTGATCTCCGCGTAGAACTGCGCCAGCTCCGGTACTTTGATAAAATACCGGAAACGTTCTTTCTGCACGATATTATTGGCTACCGAAAATTCATATTCGGTAGTTTTGCGGGTATAGATCGCCGCCCAGGCATCAAAGCAGCGGATACCCTGCTTTTCCAGCGCCTTTGGCCGCAGGTATTTGAAGAGTAGGTACAGCTCCGTCAGCGAGTTACTGATCGTCGTTCCGGAAAGAAAAGTAGCTCCCATGTCCTTACCGCTACGCTCCTGGATGGTACGGATGGCAAAGAGCAGGTTAAGCGCCTTCTGGCTGCCGGCCGTATTACCCAGCCCGGCCACCCGCTCGTGCCTGGTGTTGAACATCAGGTTCTTGAACTGGTGGCTTTCATCTACCAGCAGGTGGTCGATGCCCATCATCTTGAAATCGACTACATCATCCTTTCGGTTGTCTATATCATACTGGATGGTTTTCAGCTTGGCGTCCAGGTTCTGTTTGCGCTTGATAACCCCTTTGAGCATGGCCCGGGAGACTTCCTTCCCCTGGCTTTTAAGCACTTCCAGGTTTTCCTCCACGCTGTCCATCTCTGTTTGCAGTATGTCCCGCTGCATTTCGGGGGATTGAGGGATCATCCCGAACTGGTCATGCGTCAGGATGATGCAATCCCAATCATTGTTCTTGATGTTACCGAAAATGCGCTGGCGTTTCTTAGGGGTAAAATCTTCCTTGCCGGGATAGAGTATCCGGGCATGCGGGTAGGCCGTTCGGTACGTCTCCGCGATCTCATGCACATTGGATTTCAGGCCAATGATCATGGGTTTATGGGCCAGCCCCAGACGTTTCATTTCCTGGGCGGCGGTACACATGATCAGTGTCTTTCCGGCGCCTACTTCGTGGTCACAGATAGCCCCTCCGTCCAGCTTGATCATCCAGACGGCATCCTTCTGGCTGGGGTATAGGTCTTCAATGCCCAGCGCCTTCCGGTCCAGCCCCGGGAAATCCTGGTGGCTGCCGTCATACTGCGGCCGGACAAAACAGTTGAACGTATCGTTATATTGGTCGGTTAGCCGTTTTTTAAATTCGTCGCTTTGTCCGTGCAACCAATCCGTAAAGGCGTTACGGATCTCGTCGATCTTCGTATTGGCCATCTGTATGGCCTCCACATCCCGCACCTTTATTTCCTTATCACCGACAGTAACGGTTTTGGTAATGTCAGGTGTGGTATTGAGCAAAGCATGCTTGAGCAGAGCAAGGCCGTCATAGCTGCGGTGCTCGGATTGGATGGCAAATTTTTCGGTGATGCGGATGTTCTTGCTGTCACTGTAGATCGAAAAGTCATCGGTATGTTCACTGTAGTGGATACGGACATCCTGGTCGAACAGGTGGGAGGCAAAGCGCTTGTAGATACCTGTGGGTATCCAGCGCTCCCCGAAATTGAAGTCCAGCTCTTCAAATGTAATGCGCCTGGGCCTCGCGTTCTGTAGGGCGGCAAGACTTTCCGCCGCTTCCCTGTCATCAGGATAGACGGAAACATAGGCATCCACTTTACGGGCCTTTTCCACCACGTTACCCGAAACCCACACTTCGGCAATCTCATATTGCCGGTCCAGAGGATTATAATAGATACGGCCTTGTAAAGCTGTTTTCAGTTCCTCGGGGGAAAGGCTGCTGATACCGGACATATATTCCAGATCCACGTTACCGTACCGGTTAAGCGAAGCCGCCAATGCTTCTTCAGGATCATCGGTGATCAGCGTAACGGTAGAGAAACTGACCGGCTTCTGAAAAATATCGGCTTTGTGTACTACGCCGCCCACTACGCGCTCCAGGTAAGGAATTTCTTTACCTGCGGTATCGGTTTTAATGAGCTTGATATTCTCGGCGCTGTTCAGGTGGCCATAGCGTTTGGTAAAGGCGTCATATAGCCGGTTCAGTTGCTCTCTTTCTGCATGGTGCTCCCTTTGCAGCTCTGCTTCCCCACGGTACAATTGCTCATAGGCATCCCGGATAGCGATATAAGCCTCCGCCCTCGTTTTTTGCCCCGCAGGAAGGTCCAGCGGGTGGAACATGGCCTGCTGCTCTTCGGTATCTACCTGTTTGAGATAGCCGACCAACCCTTTGTCTGTTACCAGGCAATCCTCCCGGTGGAAGGATTGAAGGTTGCCGGCGAACTTAGCCGGTTCGGGGCGTACAGGGGCAGCCGGAGCCGGTGCTGGCTGTTCATTAAGGGTGGAGAACAGGTCGGCGGCGGGCCTACCGGTCAGCGCGGCCTTCCTGTCCTGAGCCGGACGGGATGCGGCCGAATGCATTTCGGTTTGTTGCCCGGCGCTGCTGAACAAGTCCGGTTGCCTGGTGACCCTGCGTTTTCTGCCGGAGCTGTATGGTTTTGCTGCCCTGGCTTTGCTCACCGGGGGCGTTACAACCTGTGTCTGCCGCTCAAACAGGTCAAAGAGGCTGAGCTGAGTTTGTTCCGCAGGAGTATCTACATTTTCGGGAAGGAGTGATTTTTTTAAAGGCTCCTGCGCGGTGCCTGCCGGCTGCTGTACGGGTGGCGGTGCTGGCAGCACCGGCGAAGAAATGACGGGTATATCCGATACCTCATTGTGCGGACTAAGATATAACGCGGTATCCAGCCTGGCAGTAAAATCGGACTGCAGCATTTGCCGAAGATCACGGGCAATGCCTGCAACGCCACCTTCGTGCTCATATATCCAGGCAGGTTTACCGTACATATCTGTGTCCCGGTGCAGGGAGGTATGCACGATCCGGTCCAGGTGCTCAAAAAGGCCGTTACAGGGTATATTTTCCGATAAATTAAACGTCCGGCAAAAGTGTTCCTCCTTCTCCGACAGCCCTTGCTTGCTGCTGTTCTTTTGAAGAACAATTAAGTCGGTACCCACCTCCGTTCCGGCATAGTCCACAAAAAGATCGTTGGGCAGGCGGACAGCAGAAACAAGATTATTGTCCTGCATCAGCGCCCTGCGTATGGGTTCATTCTTCGGGCTGTTGAGTAGTCCCTGTGATGTAATAAAAGCCAGGATGCCGCCATCGCGCAGCATATCGGCCCCTTTGAGGAAGAAATAATTGTGTATGCTCCTGGCCGCCTGTACCCGTGCCGCATCGCGGCTCCTGGAAAAAGAAAGGTCGAAAACGGATAGATCCCCGAAAGGGATATTGCTGGCAGCCACATCATAACTGCCTTTTTCCGCTTCCGGTATTTCTTCAAAGCCCTTTACCCGGATATGCTGATCCGGGTACAACTGCCGGAGTATCTTGCCGGTCAGCAATTCTTTTTCGTAGGCCGTAGTCCGGGCAGTAAGGTGGCCCGTGTTGTTAAGCGATTGTATAAAAGCACCGATACCGGCAGAAGGCTCCAGGAAGTTTTTAATACCGATACCATGCTCCTGCAAGGCACCGAACAGGGTGTCCGTTATCGCCGGTGGCGTATAGAAGGCCGTGAGCACGGAACTGCGCAGGCTGTCCACGTAACGGCGGTACTGTTTTTCATCGACACTATGATCGCGTAGAAGCTGGTGGAGTTCGTGCGTCTGGGAAAAGAATTCCTGTTCGGACTTGGCCCACTGCTTGATAGCATCGGGACTATCCACGGGGTTCAGTACGAATTTGAGCCCCCCGAACCCGCTGTACTGCGACAGGATCGCTTTTTCCCCGGCTGTAGCACCCCGGTTCTCCTTTTCCAGTTGAAAGGTCAGGCGCAGGGCGTTGGTATTGGCCTGGAGCTGCCGGCGCTTATTGTAGGCCATTATCTTCGATCCAGATTTGGATGGCGCCGGTCAGCTCGGTATAAAGCAGCTCATACTCCGGGCCATCGGCAAAATCATCTGTCAGCCTGTAGCCGTCGAATACCGGGGCGCATACCGGCAGCATTTTCAGGGCAAAGAGCCGCAGTTCTTCGTCGGCCATCAGTGTATCGAACTCGTTACACACAACCTGGAATACGGTATCGAAGCGGGAGAAATGAAGCTTTTCAAAAAGGATATAATTGGCAATATGCTCGCATTCTTCCACCGGGTTGCCCGCCAGGAAGGCGCCTTCGTAAGCGTTGGCCGCCCACTGAGAGCGCTGTTCAATAAACGCCCTGTCCCCGGCCAGATCGGGAAAGCTGGTATCCAGCAGTTCCTGCAATCTTATTTTGAAATAGGAAAGGTCTTTTTGTGGCTTGCTCATAAATAGTCGTGTTTACGTTTTGTAGTTATTGGGTAGGGAGTACCCGGTCAGGATACTTTGCACCAGGACCGTTATTTCTTTTTCCCGTGGCGGGTACTATTATCAAATTGAAAAGAAGTATTTCCGTGATCGTCCAAAACAATAAAGGCATTGAATTTTTTACCGGAGCGGCTTTTCATGCCTTTGATCAGTGGAGACCTCCCTTTGCGGATCAGGCTTTCAATATCTGGTACGGCAAGCTGCACCCCGCAAACCGTACGGAACTGCAGCCAGCCGCAACCCTCGTCGGGACATTTGACGACCTTATCCCGGATCAGGAGCCGAAGGGTCTTACATTTGGGGCAAAGCAGCTCCGGTTGGCTTTCCCCGGCAAGCGAACTATCCAGGAGTTCCCGAGTGATGGCCATGACATAGTTTTCCATATCCTGGTGAAAGGCCGTGGCATCAGACTGTCCGTACTCGATCTGTTGCAGCGCCACCTCCCATTCAGCGGTCATAGCCACATCGGCAATTTTCCTATCCGCGATAAGTGCATAGACCTGCAAGCCCTTTTCGGTGGGTACCAGGGATTTTTTGTCCCGGCAGATATAATCTCTTTTAAACAGCGTCTCAATAATGGCCGCTCGTGTAGCAGGCGTACCGATCCCGATCCCCTGTAGCGCCTTGCGCTGTTCCGCTGTCTCAATATCCTTACCCGCTGTCTCCATTGCCGAAAGCAGCGTTGCCTCCGAATAAAGTGCCGGCGCTTTGGTTTTCTTTTCCAGGACCTTTGCCGCTTTGATCTTCAGCTCGTCACCGGTCTTCAGTTCCGGCAGCTCCTGGGCGGCATCTTCTCCCTCATCGGAAAAGATGCCTTTGATCGCCCGCCAGCCCGGCTCCAGGAGTTTGTTACCGGTCAGGGAAAAGGGATGATGGGCGGCCTCTGCTGAAACATGGGTCAGTTCTTTAGTGCAGGCCTGCGCCACGGCTTCCGGCAGCCGGAGGGCGATCATATCATATACCGCACTTTCCCTGGCGGGCAGCGCAGAAGGTATCTTGCCGGTGATGAGCAGGCCGTGGTGATCGGTTACTTTCAGATCATTTACGATGCGCTTTTGGAAGTGCCCCCATTTTACCCTGGATACAGCATCCTTGCAGGAGGGCCGGTCCTCCAGTGCCCGGATCAGGGCAGGTACCTCCGCCCACATATCTTCCGGGATATACCGGCTCCCGGTACGGGGATAGGTGATGAACTGCTGCTCGTATAATCGTTGAGCGATACCGAGCGTTTCTTCTGCCGAAAGGTTCAGCTTTTTGTTGGCCTCTTTTTGCAGGCCCGTAAGGTCGAAGAGCAGCGGCGGTTGTTCAGTAACGGTCTTACGCTCCACGGCGCCCACGACGGCGATACCCTGGCGCATGATAGTGCTCAAAGCCTCATCTGCGCTTTTTCGCTCTGTCCATTTGGTAATGGAAAGGCTTTTAAAATCCGTAAATTCTTTACGGTGCTCCAGGCTGATCTGCCAATAGGGTCGTACCACGAAATCTTTGTGCTCCCGGTAACGCTTGCAGATCAGGGCCAGTGTCGGCGTTTGTACCCTGCCCAGCGAATAGATGCCACTACCTGCCGCGATGCTGAGCGCCTGGGTGGCGTTGATGCCGACCAGCCAGTCGGCGCGGCTCCTGGCGCGGGCTGCCTGGTAAAGCCCCTCGAAGTCGCTGCCGGGACGGAGGCGCTCAAATCCCTGCCGGATCGCCTTTTCCGTCAGGGAGCTGATCCATAGCCGTTCAAACGGCAGGGAGCATTCCAGGTACTCATAGACATAGCGGAAGATCAGCTCTCCCTCGCGCCCGGCATCGGTGGCTACAATGATGCTGTTGCAGCGTTGCAATACTTGACCTATGATCTTTAATTGCTTCAGTGCGCCGGGATCGGCCTGGTGACCTTTTTCTTTTTTTACTTGCCGTACGGTCAGTAAAAAGGGTCTGGGCAGGATGGGCAGCGCCGCACGCTGAAATCCGTTCAGCCCGTAGGCTTCCGGCATAGCCGGCCCCGCCAGGTGACCCAGCGCCCAGGTGACCAGGTATCCGTTGCCGGCCAGGTATCCTTCTTTTTTTTCGGTAGCGCCCAGCAAGGTGGCGATCTCCCGCGCCACACTGGGCTTTTCTGCGATTACTGCTTTCATTTGTTGCTGTGTTTACAGTTTCGGTTTCTTTGCCCTGGGCGTTTTCGGCTTCTGCTCCTGCTGCTGTTTTTTGCTGTCGGGTTCCTTTTGGCCGGACTTCAGCGGCTCTTTGATGTTTTTGGTGGCCTCGTTGGTTTTGCCTTCGGAGTTTACGGCGGTCTGCGTCTTATGGGCTTCCGCAGGTTTAGCTTGTTCCCTCAGCTTAGCGGGATTATCAAAGGAGAAGTCCACCTTTCCGGAATCAGCGTTATAAGTGATATAGCCCTGGTAAGACCTCCCTTTCTTATCGACCAACCCGCTGATATATACCGTTTGACCGTCCTTGAATTTCTGGTATTGTTCCTGGTCCAGCTCTTTGCCCCGGAAGGTTTTAGGGGCTTCCGTAAATTGCTGCTGACCATTAGTCTGTACCTGCTGGGGAGCGTTGCGGTCAAATAGAAATTCCACGTATCGTTTGTCGGCATTGAATTGTAGCGTAGCATCGAAGGGTTTTCCCTTATTGGAGATCATACCGCTGAGCGGAAGGGGCTTTCCTTCCCGGAGATCCTGCCGTTGCTGCTCGTCCAGCTTTACCCCTTTTATTTCATCGGGGATCTTGATCTTATCCGTTCGCAGGGCCACCAATTCATTGGTCAGCCGGTCCACGCTGACAATAGAAGGAATGATCTCTCCGGTTTTGGGACTTTTTAAATCAACCACCCTTCCCATATTACCAGTCTGCAGCAGATTCTCCTTATCCTCTTTGCTGAACTCATGCCCGAAGAAGGGATACTGCAGGTTAGGCTCTTTGCGGATACCGTGAACGGCCACTATAGCATTGCCGTCCTCACCCGGCTGCAGGGACAGGCGGGCGTCGGTCCGGGTGATCACCGAACCCAGGTTCAGGCTGATAGGCACCAGATCATTGGTCTTATAGCCTTTGAGCAAAGGATCAAGCAGGTTCCTCTTTTCCAGGTAGTCCCGGCTCAACCCCAGATTGCCCATTGTCTCCCAATCAATCTGCTCTGGCTTGTAGCGGTACCCCTCCGCCTGCCCGGCGCCCTGGCTTTGGCTGCTTTGCTGTTCTTGCTTGCTATCGGCAGGCGTTGGCACCTCATGCTGCTTTTCCAGCTCCTCCCCTTCTGGAGTGCGCTTATCCAGATTCTGTTGCATCTTTTGGGCGGTATCTACGGCTTGCCCTGCCGGCACTTTAAAAAAGGAAAAACCAGTCGGATTCCTTATCTGGCGAAAAAAGTTTAAAAAGAAATTGGAAAATATATCTCCATTTTTATCGACCCGCATGAATTGACCTTCGTTTTCTGTCGTAGGATCCACGGTTTTAAGTTGCCCATGCTCATCAACACCTGTCACCGCTTGAATTTGCTTCTTTGCTTTGTCTAGCACAAGCAGAATATCAGATAATTGATCCGGGAGTGTTGACTTCCCGATTTCTTGTTCATTCATGATCATAATTTTACAGGGTTATTAATACAAGTTTTTTTGTTATAATGAGTTGTACGCGTTGCAGCTACTTTCTTTCAAGGGGGGGCTTAACGATTCTTCCTTTAAAATTTTCCCTAATAAATTGATGTACATCCGATAACTTGTAGTAAAGCTTCCCGCTGATGGAGTAGTATGGTAGCTTGCCGGAAGAGCGGTACCGCTGTAATGAACGATAGCTAATTTTAAGCATTAGAAGAATATCCTGGTTATCTAGGAGTTCATCCCCGTCTATAGTACTTCGCTTATAGTGGAATTCATTAATTTTCTCGCAGACTAAGTCGAACCTAGTATTAATCCGCTCCATCCAAGCAAGAAATTCAACCCGATCGATGTTCATACACTAGCAATTAGATTATATAATGGAGACACAAAAATGGTAAAGAAATGGAGACAATACCGGTAGTTCGTCGACATAGGGTATACATACTATTTTCTACTATATATGGGTGTTAACAAAGGCCTACATTCAATTTTGCTATCAAATTGTTTCAGTTAATTTCGTTTGGGGAATGATATTTCTATTGCGCAAATAAACTTTCTTTTTATAAACCAAGACACTACCGCTAGAAAAAACATCTTCATTATATTCTCACATTAAATGGAAAATCAATCTGAAACTTTCTAGAGATCATATTCGGTTTATAATGAATTAAAATCAGAAACAAATTACTACTACTCGGAATCCACCATTCCTTCTTTGTACCTTTTTGAAAGGACGTCTAAATAGGCACTAATATTCGTGCGGCCATAAAAGTCTTGTTTCGATTTATAAATATTCCCAGGAGAAATTCCAAAAAAAGTACAAAGTGCTTCATATAGCTTCTTAATCTCAACTTGTCCGTTGTTAAAACTACCCTTAAAATACCAAGCATAAGTTAGCTCTTCCAAAGCGGCACGACTATCTGTCCACCGAATACCGAATTCCCCGGGAAATGTAACGCCTTGCGCAACGCCCAGTAGAACATCAAGCTGCTTATTTAAATGTTTTTGTAATTGGTTATGGGCAATAATTTTGGCATAGACATAGCACACCGCCGGACAAAAATGAGGATCAAAGACACATGAGAAAGTTGATCTAATATTTCTTGCTCCCCGAATAAAATAGTACTTATCAAGATGGCTCGAATCAGCCCGATAATACTCATAATATTCTCTATGTTCCTCGAACCAAATAGTGATTTTGTCAAGTTCCTCTCTATAATACTGCACAAGCGTCTCTTTTGCCCCTTCAGGCTTTCTAAATTCTATACCAGCAAGAGACACATAGTAAATAAGTTTAGACTGGAGCCTCGGTAAATCTTTTTTAAAAAAAACAATTTCATCTTCAGGATTGTCAAACTCAAAATCAACAAGGGGTCTGCGCAATGCGTATAACGATTGATTTATTATAGTAATTGCTTCTTCAATTTGTGTTAAATCAACGTCGGTGGCACTTCCGCATAAATCATTCAGCGCACCTTCGACTTGTTGGTGTAGTTCATTGAATAAGGTTTCCATAATGAGTCTAGGTTTTGTTGCGACACGAACGGGCAAGGTCGCAAAGTTCAGGCCTCAAAACTAAACTCTACAGCATAGGTTTCAAAACTTATAGTAGCTCAAATGACAGATAAACAGCGATTTAGGAATATGGAATGGTAAAATGCATCATGAAATGCCATGTGAAATGGATCATTTTCCTGAACAAAACACAAGTCGTACACTATATATTTTTTCTTGCCAACTTACAATTGAAGGAAAACTTGATTAAATTCTGATAAAATGGGTACAATAATCTTAGACAATTTCACCTATCCAAATCTTAAATTGACGGGCAAGTAATTTACTTACCGTGATATCCTCACGAAAGTTCGGATAAAGTGACAAACGCAATTTTCCATGCATCAACGGTTGAAAGTTCCTAATTGAATCTCTATGGGCAATAAGATGCCTTGCAACACGAAAAAAATATTTTTGATCAAGTTGGCTTGAAATAGCGTCTAGACTTTGTGCTAATAGATAATCTTGACCGGAAAACAATCTTACGTATACTCTCACACCTACACGATAAAAATATGCAATTTCATCTTCGGGTATATGCATTGTTCGTGTAGGTGTTAAGGCCGTGAAAATGCGCCCCTCCAAGATATCCAACCGTCCCTTCTCCACAGCTTCGCCTGCACCCGATCTCTCCGATTTTTCTATTCCCTCTCTTAAATTCACGTTCTTATCTATCCTCCGTGTAACGAAAAAATATCGAATGCCATAATATAAATTGGCTAAAATTGTTACTACAAAAATAGAAAGCAATAAATCTGCTTTGGCGCTAGTTTCACTTGAATCGACTTCGAGCATATACAGAGAGGAAGCAAGCATAATTATTCCCAAAATAAATGGTACAACAACACCGAAAAAAATTTGAAGGAATGTCCGTCGGAATATACTTGAATTCCAGCCGGATCGCTGATCAAGTTGGATCGTGGCTACATAAATCGTTTGAATTATGAAAAATAAAATAAAGAATATAAGCCCCAACTGCAAATAAACATTTTCTGGAGAATGAGATGCCAGAGGCCCCAGACTTCTAAAGAAAGTTAAGATACAGGCGAGGCCAAATACAACGATAATGCGAGTGAAGAATGTTTCATAAATGGGTATTTTCATGGATTCCGATTTGTTCTTACAGCAGTTAGGTGATAAAATAAAATTAAATAATAAATTACTTTATCGGAAATTCATTTTTAATCTGGAGAACATTGAAAAATTATGAGGACACATAGAAAATAGATATTTTCTGGGTCACTTTCTATTGAATTCAAGTGCCTTATTTCATCCAAAAAGCTTCAAAAAACTTCCAGGGCATCCTCAAATTGTCAACTCTATTTTCATATTCAACAAATCTGAAATATAAAAAACTAAAATAATACTAGTTGTTTTAAATATTATAGGACCTAGCTTTCTTATCCTATCCCCCTAACGTAAAGCCATTCATACTCACATGGACGGCTATAATTTACCGTCAACAAAATTTTATTTACAACCCCCACTATTGAAGATGTAGCGCTCCTTCTTTGTAATAATACTTAACCCCCATAGTCATATTAATATTCTCAAGGAAAACTTTAACATCTTGGTTTCGGTCGATAGTTCCGCTGAAGATCATATTCCCGATGGAATTGTTATCCATCTCCACCTTTATGCCGTACCACCTGGGCAGTACCTTGCAAATTTCTTCCAGCCTGGCATTGTCAAAATAATATATGCCATCACGCCATCCCAATACTTTCTTTGCATCGAAGGGTTCTTGTTTTAAAGCGGCCTTTTCCCCGGGCATAACGGTTACTTGTTTGCCCGGCTGCAACACTATAGATGCATCGGCGGTATGCATTTTTACGGAACCGTTTACCAATGAGACGGCAACTTTATCCTTGTTATAATCATTGACGTTAAACTCTGTACCTAATACTTCCACGCGCTTATCATCGAGATGTACTATGAATGGGTGTTTCGCATCCCGCGTTACTTTTAGGTAGGCTTCGCCGTGAATGGCTACCTCCCGTTGTTTGCTGTTAAATTTAAAGGGAAACTGCATGCGTGTCTGCGAATTGAGCCAAACTTCGGTTCCATCGCTGAGGGTGATCTTGTAGTTTAAGCCTATAGGTACCATCAGGGTACTGATACCCGCGGGTAGATCTTCATTTACATGGTAGCTTAAAGTACGGTTTAAATTATTCATCTTGCTACTTCCCACAGCTACGAGGCCGGTATCCATACCGAGGTTAATGATATCGCCGTTGGATAATTTTAATTGCGTGAATGCGGCGCTGTCGTTCCAAGATTCAGAACTGTTGAAAGCTATAGATCGACCGGAGTTATCCGGCCAAATAAAAAATGCAACGGCGATACAAGCCGCAATTGCAGCAGCGGTTACCAAAATAGGCTTTAGCGTGTTCCTCTTTTTAGGCATTCTTTCTTGAAGGATGCCAGAGAAGTTGGCCGGGTGATGCATGGCTTCGAACCTTTCAAAATGGTTGGATATATCTTCCCCATTGAATAGCTTGGTTATTTTTTCCCACTTCTCCCTGACTACAGCATCGTTTTCAATGAGATCATCAAGGAATTGCTCATCGATCGCACTTATAATCCCAGCAGCTTTCTCGGTCATAAGCTGATGGATATGTTCTTTCTCAATCATAATATTAGTAATCGTCTGTATTTGAATTAACTGAATTATTTAATTTCTCACGAAGCTTCCGAACGGAAAATAATAATTGAGTCTTAACTGTATTTATGCTTACGTTCAATCTCGCAGCAATCTCCTTTCGGGTCAACTGATGAAAAAAAGCTAACTCGAAGGTAATTCGCTCTTTCGGCGATAAATAGTGCAAAGCACCTTCAATTTGCGATAATTTTAGATCGAAATCATTCGTCATAATAATATGATTTGCTGGAATCATTATCTCCTCCAACCGTTTACGACGGTAGATTTCACTTCGCAACTTATTAAAGGATAAATTCTTGACATACTTATATAGATATCCTTTCAATTGTTCAAGCGAAGGGAATTCGCTTTGGCAGAAGATTTGTTCTTTCCATGCTTTCAAGAAAAAATCTTGAACAATCTCCTCTGCAACCATTTCATCTTTTAAGATAGTTATAGACACAACAACTAGCCATGCCCTATAGCGTACATATAACTCGTCAAAGGCAACGGGATTACCCTCACTCAACTTTCTTAAAAACTGTTGATTTTGTAATTCTTGCATTTTATGATTTAAGGCTAACCGATTCGCAAATTTAGATTTGGAATAGCAATATAATAATTTAAAAGTAAATCTATTGAGTCAAAATAAATATAAGTGAGAATTTAGAATGCTTCACATTAATGAAATTACATATTTCATATTTCAAAATCAAAACACGCAGTTTGTTAATCAAATGTTAGCGAAATGACTTTTTTTTGCAATGACAAACTATTTTCTTTCTTTTACCGTACATACACCTTACAAGTCTAACCATTTTTCACAGCCAAGATCAAACTCTCAGCTAGAGTTGCTGACTTCTACCTTTCTTTAAATGACTAGTGCCATTTAAATCCACAGACGCATGTGAACTATTTATAAACGATGGGAATATTACAGCACAAAACAGATTTTGAACTCATGGAGCTTATTAAGGTGAGTAATAAAGACGCCTTTAATACGCTCTATGATCGTTTCTTTAAGCGCTTATACTATTTCACAATCAAACGAACGGCAAATAATCTAACAGAGGCGGAAGATATTGTACACGATGTATTTTTAAAGTTATGGGAATGTCGATTCAAAATTGAAAATGAAAATATTTCGTCCTTTCTATACCAATGCACGATAAATACACTGTTGAATAGAGTTAAAAAGCTGAAAACTAGAGACGCCTTTTACACAAAATTAGCTCTTTCATACCCGAAAGAGGAAAACCCGATTGATCATCAGATATTAGAAGATGAACTGAAAGCAAAGTTTGACGAGGCAATTAATTTAATTCCCCCCAAAACCAGGGAAGTCTTTAAGCTCAGGTATAATGCCGAGATGTCATACAAGGAGATTGCTATCACCCAGGGAGTAAGCATTGAAACCGTGAGAGGCCAAATAAAAAAAGGGTTGAAAACAATGCGTAAACATCTCCGGATATTCTTTATGTTATATTTTTTTTAAGAAATTCCTACCCACGATAACCCTAAATAGACTCTCAGTTGTTTTACTTGTATACATATTAGGAAAGAGTAATGGTCCATCTCAATTAGTGAAAGTATGTGATCCTTTCAACGGTTTAAATTAGGTTAGACGTAATGTACGGGCCTATACTCTTGTAGGCCTAAATTAACTTACATTTAAAAATATCGGGTATTAATACCGAATTTTATATATGGATAAAGATCAGATTTTAAAAATATTAGAAGCTTACGAACAAGGAACCTTGTCCGCTGATGAACTTCTGGCATTGAAAAAGGCGCTCCTGAATTTAGAAATAATGGACGAACAAACGCTTCAGAATATCAATTTTCAAGAATCACAGGAACGGGTTAAAAAAAAATTGATGGCAAAGATCGAAAGTGAAGAACAGCAATATTCATCTGAAACGAGAAGACTATCCAGGAACCGGGGCATCAGAATTCTTAGCGGAATTGCCATAGGAACGGCAGCCAGTGTTATTGTAGCAATTGGCATTATTTCAAAGTTTGAAAGTAGAAAAGCAATACCAGAAAGTCATCTAAATGAAATTGCGGATATAGAACCGGCGACATTTAAAGCGAAATTAAGCATTAACAGTTCACCTTCATCATATAAGCTAACTGGGAATATTGAAGATTCCATTGTTTTGATAAACGGTGCCTTAGTAAAGGCACCATCCCCTAATACTATTGTTTACCAATCCTATGAAAACCTTGTAGGAGATCAAATACCAAGCATAAATACCGTGTCGACACCGCGGGGAGGTACTTATAATGTTATATTGAGTGATGGTACTGAAGTAATGCTTAATGCAGCGTCTTCAATCTCTTTTCCTGTGCCATTTGCAAAGGACAAACGGGAAGTGACCATTAAAGGCGAAGCATTCTTCAAAGTTAAACCGCAATTGCTTAGTAATAACTCCTTGGCTAAGCCTTTCATTGTTAAGGCACAAGTTGCCCCAAATCAAATTCAGATTATTAAGGTCCTGGGTACACATTTCAATGTGCATGCTCAGCCAAATTCTCCAATTATTACTTCATTAGTCGAGGGAAAAGTTCAAGTTACTACCCAGAAGGACACCAAAACGATCTTACCGGGAGAAAAAACGATTTTAGTTAATGGATTGTTATCAACAGGTCAAATGGATTCACAAGAAATCGCTTGGACAAAAAATCTATTTGAATTCCAAGATCAAACATTGGAGACAATTATGGCGGAAGCATCGAGATGGTACAATGTGGATATTGAATTTGGAAATGATGTGGATTTAAGCCAAAAATACACTATAACATTAGAAAGAAACAAAGGTCTAAAAACCTTTACCAGTATAATTGAAAGTTTAGGTTTTGAGTGTAGTCTCGAAAAAGATCAAGATGCAAATCGCCTCTTTGTAAAAAGTAAATAAACCGCAATCTGCCTATCTAATTATATATATAATTAATAATCGTTTCGTCCATATTCTGAATTTGCCCCGTCGAAATTTCATTTAATAAACAAAAAAATCTAAAATTAGATTACCAGATCAACCAAGGATAACAGTCAACCATGGTTATATCCTCGTGAATGCAAATGGTTTGATCCTAATTAAATTGAGTAGATGTGAATGTATCTAAGATATTTTTATTATAAAATATCTAGAGAAACATCCCCCTATTATTAATTCATAAAGTCGAATGTATGAATAACCTATTTTATGCCCGTTATCCAAGGATAACGCACAGGGGAAGTTATGCGTCTTTTTTAAACATTCCCAAATCAATGACTAAAATTGCAATCTTTATTTTTGTTTTCGTGAATTTTCCCTCTTTTGGGAATTCAACAGCCAGTGCACAACAGGTTAATTTAGAACTAAAAAATGCAAAGTTAACACAGGCATTTGCTTCAATAAGGGAGCAAACAGGCTACTTATTCTCCTATAAGAATGATGAGGTGGATAAGTATAAGGTTACATTATCAATAAAGGACGGATCGATTGAACAAGCAATGGATGCATGTGTAAAAGGTATACCATTAGCATATGTCATAAAAGAAAAGTTGATAGTTGTTTACCCCAAAGCTAATAGAATTATGGAGACTATCAACCAACAACAGAAGCCAATTATAGGAAAAGTTGTAGACGAGGATGGTAATCCGATTATGGGAGCAAATATATGGGCGGAAGAAATAAGAAAGGGGACGATTACAGATGAAAAGGGGGCGTTCTCATTAGATGCTGGAACAATTAAAGAGCTTAAAATTAGAATTACCTTTATAGGCTATCGCCAAAGAACATCAATCGTCAACAATGAATCCGTTTCCAAAATAATTTTGGAAAAATCAAATGAACAGCTAAAAGAAGTAATTATTTCGACGGGGTATCAGAATATCTCACCAGAACGTTTTGTCGGTGCTGCAAGTACAGTTGACAAAAACTTAATTGAAAGAAGCACTAGCACGGACATTATAAGTCGAATTGACGGAGTTACAAACGGACTATTAGTAAATAACGCCTCATCGTCTCCAGCAGAACGAATTTCAATTCGAGGGGTAAGTTCCATTCGTGGCGCGAGCGACATAACTACTGGAACCGCAACGAAGAATCCATTAATTATCCTTGACGATTTTCCTTTTTACGGTGACGTAAATACAATTAACCCCAATGATATTGAGAGCGTGTCGATTTTAAAAGATGCTGTAGCGACTTCAATCTGGGGCGCTAGGGCAGCAAATGGAGTAATTGTTCTTACATCAAAAAAGGGTATGTTAAATTCTAAAACATCGATAAACATAAGCTCAAATTTTAATATTTCTTCGAAACCAGACTTAAACTATTTTCCAAAGATGTCGATTGATGAATTTGTAGAAGTTGAAAAATTCCTTTTTGACAAAGGCTATTACGATGTTTACCTAGCATATCCTTTCGTTAGTCCAATTACCCCAATTATCGAAACATTGAACAAAGAGCGGAACGGGGAACTATCTCATTCTGAAACTGAACAAATTGTAAAGGCATTAAAAGGCCATTCATTGAATGATGATTACGAGAAATATGTAATACGAAATAGATCAAACTTTCAAAATTTTATAAGCCTAAATGGCGGTAGTAGTCAAATTGGGTATAATATTTCATTTGGATCTGATAACGGGAAATCTAATATTAAAGGGCCGGGTGGACTAGACCGATACACATTAAATTCAAATATATCAATCAAGGTCAGACCGAAAATAAAGCTTGCAACAACAATAAATTACACAAATCAAACTATTGATGCAGATGGTCCAGGCTACCAAATTTCTCCTGGAGGAGGAAAAACAGAACTTTATCCATATGCAAAACTTGCAGATGAAAATGGAAAGCCATTATCAATTCCAAAAAATTATTCATTACCCTACATCGAATCTCTCGGAAATGAAGATCTTCTTGATTGGACGTATAAACCACTTGTAGAAAATGGAATTGCTGATTCAAAATTGAATACTCAAACCCTGTTACTCAACTTAGGGGTCCATTTGAACTTTACGCCGTGGTTAGATGGACAGATTAAGTATCAATATACGAAACAATCTACCACCGATGATAGAAACTATAGCTTAGAATCCTTCTATGCAAGGGACTTAATTAATCAGTTCACAAACAGTACGACTTCAGATCGAGCGATCCCTGTAGGAGGAGTTTATGATAATGGGATTCAGTCCATTTCATCTCATAACCTACGCGGTCAAATAAATTTTAGCAAATTAATAAATGAAATACATGACATAAGAACAATGGTGGTTGGCGAAATCACTACAGCAAACAATATATCCAATTTTAATAGAATTTACGGTTATGACGACAAGAACCTATCATCAGCATCTAATATAGATTATGCAACGACATTCACAACCTTTTTTGGAACAAGGATGAGAATTCCAACCATGCAACAACTTACAAATAGGTCTGATCGATTTGTTTCATTTTTAGCGAATGCATCCTATACCTACAACTCAAAATATAGTATTTACTTAAGTGCTAGAAAGGACGGATCAAACCTTTTAGGTGTAAATACAAACAATAAATGGAAACCACTATGGTCTATAGGATTAAAATGGGATGTTTTAAATGAAGTATTCATGAAAAAAAACCTGTTCTCTCACTTAAATCTTAGGTCTACCATAGGATATTCTGGAAATGTAAACAATTCAATCAGTGCATTAACAACAATACTTACGTTAAATCCAAATCATTGGGGACAACGTGCAAGTGCTATTAAAAATACACCGAATCCAGATCTAAGGTGGGAGGAATCGAGGACTTTCAATCTTGGTGTTGATATTGGATTCTTAAGTGACAGAATTTCTGCTTCGTTTGATTATTATAGAAAACGTTCTTCTGACCTCATTTCTGATATCACTGTCGATCCAACTACTGGTATATCAACGGTGGTGAAAAATGCCGCGAACTTGAAAGGAAATGGATTTGAGTTGGCACTAAATTCAACAAACATCGACGGCAAATTCAAATGGAAAACGTCCTTAAACTCAAGTTATGCTAAGACAATCGTTACCGAGTTTTTCGGATCAGATTTTAAAACACCAACAGGACCAACCATACGAGAAGGGAAAATCTATGGCGTATTATACGCGTATAAATGGGCGGGACTAGATCCAGAAACAGGAGACCCAAGGGGTATATTTGATGGGGAAATTTCCAAGGATTATCGAACAATATTTAATGACTCTGCTTCAAATCAGCAATATATTGGCTCTTCAATCCCTTTGTTGTTCGGGAACTTATTAAATACAATTTCATTCAATAATATTCGGCTTTCTTTTAATATTACATACAAATTCAAATACTATTTCCGGAAACCTGTTCTACAGTATGATCAACTTTACTCAAGCTGGGTAACAAATTTGGAGTTTCGAGACAGATGGAAACAGAAAGGCGATGAATTAAGAACAACGGTACCTTCAATGCCCTATCCGTTTGATAGTAACAGGGACAACTTTTATGAATTCGCGTCAATAAATTACGAAAAGGGTGATAATATTCGACTTAATGATATAAGATTATCCTATAATTGGATAAACACTAGAAAAAGCAAAATACCGATTGAGTCGCTTCAAATATTTGCATATGTAAATAATTTAAATCTATTTATTTACAAATCAACAAGTACAGGCTATGATCCAGATTTTCCAACAAGGCAGATTCCAAACCCTAGATCATATTCAATAGGGTTAAAAATTAACCTTTAACTAAAAAGATTCAAAATGAGTTCTAAGATATTATCAATAACATTAAACCTGATTCTAGTATCCGTTATATTTCATGGCTGCAAAAAATTTTTGGATCTAAAGCCAGATAAAAGTCTTACCACAATCAATAATTTGGAGGACTTACAATCCCTGCTTGACAATGCTTCCTTAACAAAGACGACAAACCTGCAAGATATTATCGCAGATGACTATTATTTAGCTACTGAGACCTTTCATACCCTTAATTCGGATGCAAGAGATGCATATATCTGGAGTCCAACTGCAGATGGAATTTTAAACTGGAAGTATAATTATCAAACCATCAGGGTTTGTAATGTGGTTCTAAGCGAATTGAAAAAATTAAATATAAGCAATCAAGAAGATTATAATAATATTAAGGGACAAGCGCTGATGAAAAGAGCATTTAGCTTCTTTCTCCTATCTCAAATATTTGCACCTCCATTGACAGATAGCACAAAAGGGCTTCCTTCAATTCCTTTAAGGCTGTTACCGGATATCGAAAAGACTTATCCAAGAAGTACGGTTGAAGAGACATACGAACAAATAATTAATGACCTTACGATGGCAATCCAACTTCTGCCAAAGAATGGTGAAGCGATGAACAGACCGGATAAAGCGAATACATCTGCTTTACTTGCAAGAATATTTCTCGCAATCGGTGATTATAAGAATGCCCTAACATACTCAAATCAATATCTAGAAAAGAATGAAAAATTAATGGATTTTAATAATTTGGACCCAAACTTGACTTCACCTATTCCACCTTATAACGAAGAAATATGCTACAATTTAATTACAGACGGTCCCCTATGGACTTTACGTGGGGCAAACATTGACAGTATTTTGATAGGTTCCTATGATTCAATGGACTTGCGAAAAAAAATTTTTTTTGAAAGAAAAAATAACGGCGTTTATGCTTTCAGAGGAAATTACGGTTCTAGTGGCAATTACAACGCTTTCGCTGGAATAACTGTTAGCGAAATGATGCTGATTAAGGCCGAGTGTCTTGCAAGAAAAGGTGATTCTATACTTGCGCTTGATGAATTAAATAAACTACTGATAAAGCGTTTCATTTCTGGAAAATTTGAGCCAATTATACTACCAACAACAAGTGGGTTAGTAGATAGAATATTGCAAGAACGAAGAAAGGAATTGATATTCAGAAGTGTGCGTTGGTCAGATATTCGAAGATTAAATCTAGAGGGGAAAAATATTATTATGACAAGGTCGGTCGACGATAGAATATACCAACTTCTTCCCAACGACCTAAGGTATACTTGGATTATACCTAATGAAATAATGGCACTTAATCCCACTTGGGAACAAAATAAAAGATAATAAAAAATCTAAAGATGCGTCGAAATAATTGGAATTTACACATTTTAACAATACTCCTTCTAGTTTCAATACAATCAACTGCTCAAAATAGGAAAAAATTAATAAAAGGAGAGATACAGCCTGGTCAATTTGTTCCTGATTTCAAATTCGAAACAATAATTGACTTTCGAGGTAATAATGAAAATACAATTGAAGGGAATACAAAATTGTCCGAATTTAAGGGCAAATTGATCATATTCGATTTCTGGACAACCAATTGCACATCTTGTATTGAACATTTTCCAGAATTATCCGCATTACAATCAAAATTTGAAAAGGACATTATTATTTTACTAGTAAATACTTTACAAGATGAACAGGAAATTAAGAACTGGATAAAGTCAAATATACAAAGAAACCCAGAAAAGAATATAATTCCAAAAAACTTGAAAATAATTGTAGATAAGGATCTGGCTAATTATTTCCCACTAAGAACATCAATTGGATATCATGTTTGGATTGGAAAGGATCAGAAAGTTATCTTAAGAGGTATTCCAGTAAATACAAATGAAAGAAAAGTATTAGATTATCTTGATGGAAAAGATATCTTCTTTATTGAAGATCAAAAAACAAGAGAAATAAAATCGAATAGTTCCTTCTTTGCAAAAGATAATACGAATTTCGATTACTGCTCAACCATCGGAGGATTTCAAGAAAAAGATGCGAACCCCTATGGTGAGGTAATTGAAAATATAAAAAATAATCGAAATGCAACCATAAGGAGTACATATCTCAACAGATCAATTTCTGATCTGTACACTTTTGCTTTGCAGGACGAATTAAATTCAGACACGTCAATACTTTTCACTGCATCCTTTCTACCGAACATAGTTCTACTTGTAAATGATACATCTCAGGTAACTATTAGAAAAAAATATCTGAATGCCGAGGAAATTACAGATAGATTATATCGAAAATCACTTTTTTCTTATGAGCAGATATCCTCAATAAAATATAGTAGTCAATTAAGAAGGAAACTTATGTATAGTGATTTGAATAATTATTTTAGATTGAACTTTAAAATTGTAGGTTCTATTGTACCACAATTAATACCATGTTATAAAGTAGTTAAGTCAAACTCCGTCTTAATTCATAAATCTGATAGAACAACAAGTAAGATTGAAATTAAGGAAAATATGATAGAATTTTCCGGAATGACATTACGAGAAATATTGCATGAATATTTTCTTGGTTGTAGGAAGATATTCAAAAATGAATCTGATGTAGTAATAATGGGGTTTAATGATTCAGAAAAGTATGATTTAAAACTCCCACTTCAGAGGCTGTTTGAAGATTTAACTCAGCTAAATGCGATTCTAGCTCAATTTGGCCTAAAAATTATTAAGAGCAATGATTTTGTAAATCAAATAACCATTCAAGATGCTTGATAAAGAGGTGGGAATTTCCACCTCTTTATATACTCAATTCAAATTAATCCCTTTCATAGACAACTCTACCGTTACCGTCTGGTGTTAAGTTTTCACCAGGAGTACTCAATTCATTTTGAATTTTGGCGCCTAAAGCACCTGTAGAAACGTCATCTACTTTAGGTTTACCAACCCAGCTCATAGGTTTACTTTGAGCAATCACTTCGGCTAAAGTGTAAACATCATTATCTTCAATGATAAGAGCGCAAAGTGCACCATCATTAGGACAATCGGAATCATCAAATGAAACTTCTGTATAGAATGCAGGATCAGTGATATCTGTACCAGAAGTAGAATATACAAAACTATGACTAGCTCTGTTTTTCGCAGCATCAACTTGAGAAACACAAACTGTGGCAGTAGCGACTAGGATAGCGCAAATGGCCAAAACATTAAATTTCATAAAATTAAATTTTAAAGGGTAAAAAATGAATGTTACGTAACAAGGTAAAATTCTATCATTAAAAAAAGTTTAAAGTTTAAAGTTTAAATTTTGAATTTTATTAATCCGTTCTTCGTTATATCCTATCATTTCTATCAGGAATAATATTTTCATTTAGGTTAAATAATTACTCTTTAGTCTTATGGATGCTCCAATTCATAGATATATAATCTTATTTTTGAATATTCTACCAACTTAATGATTTGTCATACTCAACAATTTTCGGGATTATATAATCTTCCTTGTTTTTTCGATATGAACACTTAATTCTCTATTTGTAAGGCAATGTTCAATTTAATTGTATTGCGCTCAAAAAAATTATTTTCGACTAAAGTATCTGTTACCAAAAATCATGAACTATATTTTAAACTAATTTGACATTTTGAAACGATAACTATTAAAATAATAGCATTGAAATTATAAATTTTAAAATGAGTATCAATTGATATTTCAGAAAGATTTTTGTTGATATAGGAAACTCATCAATTATTGATAATAGTAGTCAGCAATAATATTTTTTTTAGTTGAGTGTCACATGTTAGTCTCCTTCCCAATATTTAAGACACCTCAACGATCTACCCTTATTCAAATTATTTCCGTTTGTAGGCACTAAAAATGCTTTATTAATTAATTCCTAATTCTACTATACTATTCCAATTCATAATAGATCCTTCCATAATAGGGATTTGAATCTGATCCCGGCTCATTAAGAGCTCGCGTAATTCCATACGAGAGACTGGATGGTGATGAAGAGTAAATATCTACTTTGGGTTTCCCAACGTAATCAATATATGGTGCATCCCAAGGTGTGTAAATATCTGTGTCTTCAACATAAATAGCACAAATATATCCAGCGCCATAACATTCTGGCTCGTCATATGATATTGTGTAGTTAGTTGGCACATAAGGATCACTATATGGAGCCAATACAAATAATACCACTGAGTAATTATGAGTTTTTGAAAAAGAATTCCATGTCAGGAATGTCGTAGCTATTAATGTTATGGAATATATAATTGACTTAATCATAGCGAATAGTTTTAGAAATACTCTGCAATTCTGATTAACCATCCATTCATATTACTATTTTTCTAAATATTAATTCTGAGTTACCTTTTTACTCTTGTTAGCTAACAATGCTATAAGTCCAATTGCTATAAAAAACAGATTGAATACAATGTGTTGATCCCATGTAAATCTTGATATTATCCCGCCACAACTACATGGCACTTTATCTGCGAATGTGATCATGCCAATCAGGTACACAGTAAAAATTGTAATTAGTAAAAATGAGGCTTTAAGAGCTATTCTTCTTGATCGCTCAAAGACGAATAGTAATGATATTATTAATTCTATCCCTGGTATTAAAATGGCCATATATTTCCCATAACCACCCAACAAAGGAGATTGATTAAGCTGGTATACGAAAGATTCAAAATGAAAAAGTTTCGATAAAGCAGCGTATGTCCAAAGTATTATAAATGCCAAACTTATTCCGTCTACAATTCTTGAATTTTTCAGGGACATTTTACTCACTTTAATAGTTAACCAAAGTACACTTTTGAGAACCAAGGCTTAATAAAACCTCGAATGCTCATCGATGACAACAATAACAAAGCTATTAACTAACACTTGAAGAAAAACCGCAGTCACTCAATTTTCTTTCAAAATTTGAATTAGAATATTAAAATCATTCACATCCATTTTCTTTAATAGTATTCTTCTTTCTGAAATTTGGAACGTTTAGTCTACTACAATGATTTAATTGAGATCCTTTTTAAATGTCCAGTTTGATAGAAATTGCTAGGAGTTATCGTTGTTTTGTTTCCATAAGAATTTAAAACCGCTAATTGTTTTTTCCTTAATCGATATAAGGTTTTGTATCTTTATTGATTTATCAATCAAATTGAAATATCGTTTATTTGCAATGGAATTAACAACTAAAGTGATTATAAGTATATTCAATTTTGTGGTGTACTTGCCAGTTTATTGTAGGAAAATTTATATTTCTTAATATATCCGAACTATTTATCACCCTTTTTCCAACCTAATAACATATATATATGTATAATTAAGAAGATCATAAACATTATCGCTCGTATTCTTGCGAGTGATTTCTTTACTGAAGTAAGACCGCACTTAAATGATTTAAATTTGAGGTAGTAACAGTTCAAGGCTGAACTGTTTCTTAAAAATTTTCATGAAGAAGCAATGGGAGACTGACTTTTCAGTTTCCCTTTTTTTATTAGCTATTCATCGGTAATAATAACGTGTCAAATTTTGAGATTTTCCAAGGAAAAGACTTTTTCATGTTCAGACTGATATTCCTCAGCATCGTTTTTGGTTAATTTTATCTTGAGTCTAACAATGGTAATGTGTAATTACTGTTGATAAAATCATGAATCCTAAATGGTTGAGGGCTGTTTTTTCAGCCCTCTATTCATTTCCGCTCCTATTTCTTCATTTGGGTTATTAAACAAAAGAATATTTGATAGTTACAACAAGTCATGTATATCATTAAAAATAAATATTTAATAAATTAAAAAAATAAAAATATAAAAATACCTCGAAAATATTCTCACCCTTTTTATGCAAAAAACACATCTATAATAAAGTAAAGAAACTAATGTTCGTGACCTTTTATTATTAAAATGCAGAAATCGTTTTTTATACTGTGTCTGGCAGTTTTATTTCCATTCTATTTATCAGCACAGAAATCGGGGAATTACTTCCAAGAAATCTATTCGAGAATGTTCGATTCCCGGGGTGCTCTGTACAATGGGCCGGCGTATAATTCTTACTACGATCCCCAAATTTACGACAACAAGCACCCCTTCATGGGAACGGGGGAATTCGTCTACGGTTGTGTCGTGTACGACGGCAGATCTTACGAGGATGTACTCATGCAGTACGACATGGTGCAGGACGAATGTATCGTGGCTTACAGGGATGAGCGGGCGAAAATCACGCTGCGTAAAAACTTGGTGAGCGAGTTCAACATCGATGGGAAACGCTTCGTAAACGTACCCGCAGCTCCCGGGTTAAAAGCAGGTTACTACCAGGAGATTTACAGCGGCAATTCCCGCATCCTGGCACGGTACCAGAAGAACTACCGCAGCAGGGTACCATACGGTAACAGGGTGTGGAGCTTTATCGATGATGTACCGGTAACCTACTTCCTCTATTACGGTGGCACGTACCGCTCTTTCGAAGATGAAATCACCTTGTTCCGCGCCTTGAAAGAACGGAAAAAGGATCTCCGCAAGTTTATAGATGACAGGGCTATTTCTATCAACCTTGACCCTATCTATTCCTTTATCTTGATCGGGAAATACCTCGACGGTTTTTTCGGGGATGCTGAAAATGTAAACGGGCAATAAACATTGTTTGTATGACTTATTATCCAAAATCTAATTGAACTTTTTCCATGAAGTGTTTATACACGGTATTACTTATCGTGGGCGGTAGCATTGCCGTTACTGCCCAATCGAAAAAATCGCTGGATGGCAAGGTCAGCCTGGAGCTCGACAGCGTGAAGATCTCCGCCTTGGTGAATGCCATCGAGCGGCAACAACCCGTATTTTTTTATTACGATAGCGCCGGGTTATCCGGTATCAACCTCAGCGTTCACGTGAAGGATAAACCCCTGGACGAAGCGCTTTCGATCGCTTTCGATACCCCGGGGCTCTTCTTTTCCGCCGATGACGACGGGCATATTTTTATCACGGTGGGCCAAGCTATCAGCATGAACCCCGGCACCACCACCCTGAAGCCGGGCGGGGCGGCAGCGACCTTACCGGGACGTGCCCTGCAAACGGCAAGCCCGCCTACCGCCGGTACTTTCGTACCCCCGGCGAGGCTCTCTTCGGAAGACAATAAACTCTACACCATAGGCACCGCTTCCGACCATTACGGCGAAGGCAAGGCCACGCTCTCCGGCTATATACGCCATAATGAAACCGGGGAGGGTATCAGCGGCGCTTCCATCGCCGTGGAAGGCACACCGCTGCGCGTGATCAGTGACCAGTACGGTTATTACGTGGTTACCCTGCCCAGGGGGGCGAGGGTACTGCACGTCAGCTACCTCGGCATGGCCGATACCCGCCGCAAGCTGCGCGTGTTCGGGGATGGCAAACTCAATGTCCGCATGGATAATTACGTCACCGCGCTCAAGGAAGTGCGGATCTCCGGCGAGAAATCTTCCAACGTGCGTTCCACCGTGGTCGGTATGCAGAAGGTCGATATCAAGACCGTCAAGGAATTGCCGCGGCTGATGGGCGAGGCCGACGTGGTGCGCGTGCTGCAAACCCTGCCCGGCGTAACCAGCGTGGGCGAAGGCAGCACGGGCATGAACGTGCGCGGCGGCGCCGTGGACCAGAACCTCGTCATGTTCGACGGTGCGACCATCTTTAGCCCCTCGCATTTCTTCGGTTTCTTCTCGGGATTCAACGCGGGGGTGGTCAAGGATGCCGAGCTTTACAAGAGCAGCATACCCGCGCGTTACGGCGGCAGGCTTTCCTCCGTGCTGGAGGTAGTGACCCGCGAGGGCAACCGCGAGAAATTCTCCGGGAGCGGCGGCATCGGGCCACTCAGCGGCAACCTTACCCTGGAGGGACCTATCGGCAAAAAAACGACCTTCATCGCGGGGGGCCGGTCCACCTATTCCGACTGGGCACTCAACCTCCTCGATGACGATAGGTACAAGAACAGCAGCGCTGCCTTTTACGACCTCAATGCCAAGATCACGCACCGCTTCAACGACCGCAACACGCTGTACCTGTCCGGTTACTGGAGCAAGGACCGCTTCAAGCTGGACGGCGATACGCTCTACCGCTACGGCAACCGCAACGCCGTGCTGAAATGGAAACATTTCTTCAATGACCGTGCCTTCGGGCTGTTCAGCGCCGGTTACGATTACTATGACTTCGATATGGAAAGCGACCGCTCCACCGTGAACGATTTCCGCTTCCGTTTCAATATATCCCAACTGCATGCTAACTACGACCTCGTGTACACGCTGGATAATACGCACAAGCTCACCGCCGGGCTATCGGCCACGCGCTACGAGCTGCAACCCGGCGAGTACCGCGCGGTGGGCAAGGGCCAGGCATTACCCCGCGGCGTGCAGGGCGAACGGGGACTGGATGCCGCCGCTTACATCGGGGACCTGGTCAAGGTGAGCGCCGACCTCTCCATCGACCTGGGGCTACGGTTCAACTATTACTCCTACCTGGGGCCACACGATGTCTACAGCTACATCCCGGGCGCCCCGCGCGAAGTAAATAATATCACGGATACGGTTACACGTTCCGGCAACATCAAGGGTTACATGGGGCTGGAGCCGAGGGTAGCATTGCGCTATAGCCTTAACGGCAATACCAGCATCAAGCTGGCTTATAACCGTACCCGCCAGAACATCCACATGTTGAGCAATACCACGGCGATCAGCCCGCTGGACACCTGGAAGCTCAGCGATGAATTTATCAAGCCGGGCACCGGGGATCAACTGGCGCTGGGGCTGTACAAAAATTTCAGGGACAACAGCATCGAGACGAGCGTGGAAGTATATTACAAGCGCATACGCCACGCCGTTACCTACAAGAACAACGCGGAGCTATTCCTCAACGACCATATCGAGACGGACATCGCCAACGCTAACGGCAGGGCCTACGGCATCGAGTTCCTGGTGAAGAAGACCTCCGGTAAACTCAACGGCTGGTTTGCCTACACCTATTCCCGCACGGAGTTGCAGATGGACGACCCGCTCGTGCCGGAGCCGATTAACGGCGGCGCGTATTTCCCCGCCGACTACGATAAACCGCACGTGGTGAACCTGGTGGCCAATTACAAGGTATCGCACCGTTTCAGCATGTCGCTGCTCGGCAATTACAGCACCGGCAGGCCCATCACGCTGCCGGTGGCAAGGTATTACTACGGCGGCTCCTACAGGGTGCTTTACAGCAACCGTAACGCGCACCGGGTGCCGGGGTATTTCAGGACGGACTTCAGCGTGAACATAGAGGGTAGCCACAAGCGGAAGAAATTGGCACACAGCAGCTTTACCCTCGGCGTATACAACCTCACGGGGCGCAGGAACCCGTACTCCGTTTACTATATCTCGGAGGAAGGTAAAGTTAACGGGTACAAGCTCTCGATCTTCGGTAGCGCGATCCCCTTCGCAACGTATAACTTCAAATTTTAAGCACCATGGATAGGAAGCACCTACATAAGAACTGGAAAATGTATATAGCCGCGGTAGCGGCAACGGTTTGGTTACTGGCATACTGCCGCGATCCTTACGACCCCGGTATCAAGGGGCAAGACCTCGATTACCTGGTGGTGGATGGCATCATTACAACGGGGGAAGACACCACGGTCATCAAGCTATCGCGCAGCGTGCCGCTTTCCGAGGAGGTAAAAACGGTGCCCGAGAAGGGCGCCGCGGTGAGCATCGAGATCGAGGGCGCCGAAACTTACGGCTTGGCGGAGACGGCGCCGGGCGAGTATAAAGGTATTGCCACGAAACTGGCCGCCGGTCAAAATTGCCGCCTGGTCATCGCCACGGCAAATGGTAAGCATTACAAGTCGGCATCCGTGCCGGTACGGCGTACCCCGCCGATCGACAGCATCGGCATCTACCGCTACCACGATGGTATGCAAACCTACGTGGATGCGAGCGATCCCTCGGGCGAAACCAGGTATTACCGCTGGAGCTACGAAGGCACTTACGAGTACCGTTCCCAGTACATCGCCTATATTTATTTCGACCGGACCGACAGCCTCATCAAGCAGAACGGCTACGATTATTACATCGAGCTGTACCGCTGCTGGCAGGAAGATCCCAGCACGCAGCTTTTCGTGGCCACCTCCGAACAACTCGGCCAGGACGAAATCTACCATACCCCGCTGAAACTTTTCACCCACAACGATCCGCGTTTGGCTTGGGGCTATAGCATGCTGTTAAAACAGTATGCCCTCACGCCGCAAGCATATGACTATTACAAGAACTTGCGCGCCGTAACCGAGCAGCTCGGGGACATCTTCGGGCAATTGCCCAGCGAGCTGCGGGGAAATATCAGCTGCGATGAAGATCCCTCGGAAACGGTGATCGGTTTCATGTCGGCCGCCACGCTTAGCAAGAAAAGACAATTTTTTGGGCGGCCGGGCAACTGGACCTACCGGGAAGTTTGCGAGACGGCGGACACCGTAACAACTACTACAAAATTGGGGCGCTACCAGCACTTCTCAACCAGTAACGTGTTCCCCGTTTATATCAATAACGATGAACAGAAGAAAGAGCTCGGCAAGATCAGGAATTTCAATTGTATCGACTGCCGGAGCCAGGGCGGCACGAACGTAATGCCGGAGTTTTGGCCATAATAATTTAATGCTATGAATAAATTAATTATAATCATACTTACATTGATTCAATTTTCTACGTTACAAGCCCTAGGACAAATAAGCGGCGGAAACGAAAAAATAAAATGCACCGAGGAAATAAAACTGACTACAGATCGGGAGGTATATCTTTCCGGGGAAACACTTTGGTTTAAAGTTTACCTTATATACACGAACTCAGACAACGCAGTAAAGAGCAAAATCGCCTATTTAGAAATACTAGATTCAAACTTAACCCCAATAAAACAATTAAAAGTCAAAATTGAAGATGATATCGGCTACGGTGCAATTTATCTTCCACTAGATGTTCAAACGGGTCAATATACTATATCAGTATATACCTCATGGATGAAGAATTTTGGTCATAATAGCTTTTGCAATAAAAAAATAGCAGTAATTAACTCTTTTAACAAAATTGATAGTTTGCCAACCGTATCCAATAACCATACTGTTAACTATGCAAATAGCACTGAAATAATTTGCGACAAAAGCAGATACAACCAACGAGATGGCGTGGTAGTCAAAATCAAAAATAATAATGGAGATACATTGAATTCACCCGCCACATATTCATTGAAGGTATACCGAGTAGATGCCTTAGATACAACAGGGAGTCTATATTTGGATGTAGCCGGTAAAAGTAGCCAGTACACAGTAAATAATAAATCTATATTATATCCTCCGGAAATTTATGCCCCTATTCTTATGGGCAAAGTCGTAAGCAAATCAACGGGAATACCATTGGCAAATCAAGATATATATATTTCTGTGCCGGGTCGAATCCCAAGATTTTATGTAACGAGAAGCAATCGGAATGGCCAAATTTTCGCTGAAATGACAAAATACTACGGGGATGGTGAGATTATTATTCAACCAGCTACTGGCAATCCAGATGTCGTCATCAATATCAATTCACCCTTTTATTCTAGGCACCAAGAGTTTGATAGAGCACCATGGACACCTACAAATGCACGTTTAATAAATACATTAAAAGCCAGGCATAGAAATCTACAGATTTCAAAAGCCTATTCCCCTATGGGCCCGGAAAAAGTGAATATTCCGAAGGAGGCACTTGATAGTCTCCCATTTTTTGGCACTTATGACGAACAATTTAACTTGGATGACTACACGAGGTTTACTACCATGGAAGAAGTGTTTAGGGAATATGTAAGAACCGTTATGGTACGAAATTGGAAGGATACGCTTCACCTATTAGCACTCAACAATGCTAAGGCCTCACCCGGTTTTTTTAATTCAGATCCCTTGGTATTGATTGATGGTGTACCGATTAAAAACAACAAGAAATTCTTCGCCTTCGATCCGCTAAAATTAAGGAAAGGAACGGTGATGGCAAGACCCTATTTCTACAATACTTCCGTATCGATGGGCGTGGTTTACCTGCAAACATACAAGGGAGACCTGGCAGGATTCCCTTTGGACAATTATGTTACAATCATGGACTATAACGGCATACAATACCCGAAGAAATTTTATTCACCCGATTATAGTATGCAAAATAATATAAGAATCCCCGACAATCGCGAACTTCTTTATTGGAACGCAATTGTAAAGGATGGACAGGATGTAGAATTTTATACAAGCGATCTAAAAGGAGAATATAAAATAATAGTTGAAGGCTATTCTAAAAACGGTGATTATACAAAATCCATTAAATCTATCTATGTTAACTAGTAGTGAAGATTGGTAATTATGTTCTTTCAGCGGAGCATAAATTTTGGCACCTTGCACAAGGCAGGGTGCTATTTTTTTTGCTAGATAAATCTACCAAAATATATGTAATTTCATTAAGTTCATTTTATTTTAAAATCATCTCATTGTATTAACCCATGAAATACGCACTAGTTAACAATGCAAAATTAGAAGCAACTAAAGGCTCTAGAGGTATATGCCCATATTGTAGGGCTGAATTAATTGCGAAATGTGGAGAATATAAAATACACCATTGGGCACATACATCAAAAGGAAATTGTGATCCTTGGTGGGAAAGGGAAACCGATTGGCATCGGTTATGGAAAGGTAATTATCCGGAAAAATGGCAAGAAATAGTTTTTCGCGATTCTACATCCGGAGAAAAGCATATTGCGGACGTACAAACCGACCATGGACTAACAATTGAATTTCAACATTCGAATATTAATTCAGAAGAACGAAAGGCCAGGGAACAGTTTTACAAAAACTTGGTTTGGATTGTCGATGGGACTAGATTGAATTCAGATTTTCCACGTTTTTTACTTGGTAGTAAAAAATTCAAAAGTAGCGGAAAACAGGGATTATATTTTGTTGATCTATTAGATAAGAATTTCCCAATTAATTGGAAGGATTGCGCTGTGCCGGTTATATTTGATTTTAAGGTGTTGAATGAATTAACTGGTAATGATAAATTTCGAGATAATTTGTATTGTTTATTTCCTGACAAAGTTAAACACTATAACATACTTGCAATCATCTCCCGTACAACTTTTATAGATTCAACCAAGAATGGAACATGGCTAAAGTGGTATTTAAATTTTGTTGGCAAATCAAATGCTGGTTTAAAGGCAGATGAGCTAAGTCAAGAGAAACAGACGCCAAAGAAGGCCGTAAGGCCCCGTACAGCTGATATAATTGTAAAAGGTCGCTTTAAAAGACGAAGTAGGTTATAATTTGGAAAAATTAATTTAAAATAATATTATACATTTTTTACAAAAATACTAGGCGGACGCTCTTTTCCCACGTAACTCATTATTGCAATATAATAAAATCAAATTTTCAACGTCTGATTTTAGGAACCCCTTCGTTAATATTTCAACTATACCATATTTCTTATAGTTTTTTAGTTGCAGATTTGAACCCGTTGTTATTACAATTGGAATGTTAGGGCACTTACTATGAAGGATTGAAAAATGCATGTCTGGCACTTCATCTGGCAAATGAAAATCCGAAAAAATTACATCAGGTGCAAAGTATTTAAGACTTTCCAATGCTTCTCGGCTAAGGTGGCATACTTTAACATTAAAACCTATATCTGTTAAAAATCTCTTTAGTAGGGCGGCATTCATAAAATCGTCATCTATTACCATTGCTTTCAAATCATTACTCATAGACATCTCAAGTGTATTTCCTAGATCAAACTGAGGAGGTTCGTTGGTCGAAGTTTTAATTGGCAGATTGATTAAAAAAGTTGTTCCGAAGCCCTCAACAGAGTTAACTTTAATCGAGCCACCCAATTGCTCTACGAATTTCTTTGCTATTGTTAGGCCCAATCCAGTACCAGAAACTTGCGAGCCAATAGATTTATTGTAGGGTTCAAAGAGCTCGTTAATTTTCCGAAATGGAATCCCGATGCCCTGATCACTAACCTTAATAATCAGCTCAACACCTGTTATATTAATGATTAATTTAATAGCTTTATAAGGCTCGGTAAATTTTATAGCATTAAATATTAAATTCTCAAGGATTGATGTAACCCTGTAAGTATCGATTTGTATTTGAACATCATTTGATCCAGTAATTTGGAAATTAAATTCAATTCCCTTTGCTTGGCAAGTTGAATGACTAATTTGATGAATTGTATTAAAATATGCAGTGCTTTCAACCCACGTTTTTTCATCTGCTTCAGGGATCCTATCACCGGGAATATTGTTTACTAATAAATTGTCAATGTCCCTCTCAACTCGCCTTGTTAAATTTTCAATGTTATCAAATTCTTGATCGAATCCTGCAATTTGGTCCTTCAAAATTTTTGAATACCCCCTGATCGAATGCATAGGCGCTCGGAGATCATGAACAAATTGCGATACAAGAAAATCTCGCTCCCTTTGAGCTAATTCAATACTCTTTCGTTGATTCAGCATAATTTTATGGAAATAAGCGAAAATAGGTAAATTTAAAAGTATAATTGTTGCTAAGGTAACCCAGCGGACAATGATAATACCAATTTCACTTTCGATAATTACAGGTTCAATAATTACATGGTTATTCCTATTAAATTCTATGAAAAAGAAGGCTATTCCTGCTAAAACAAAACTATAGATCCTAAACCGGCGACTCGAACTTACTAATAATGATAATGTTAGTAGAAACAAGAACATTCCACTGAAGTCGATAACTTTTTCCATAACGATACCTAGATATGCGAATGAAAGTGAATGAAGTGATTGTGAAAGATAAGCGCTTATAAGGTGTTTCCCATTTTCATTCAAAACTATAACTCCAACAAGAGCTAGCACTAAAAAGTATAGGAATACAAACTTGTGAGATCCGGTTGCTAAATAGAGGAATGTTCCATTAGACAAACACAACGCTATTGTAATGGCACTCATCGTTGTATTAAATGATGATTCCTGGGATTCGTTGATCTGGGGCTTACACATATACGCTTATTCTACATTAAGAAAATGGCTCAACATCCATTTAGAATGGAGCATATAACATATTCAAAATCGATTAGTACAGTACCTTCAAATTTCCAAGGAAACCCATACGAGAATCAGTTCCAGAAGAGTATTATGCTTTTGGACTGAACGCAAAAGGAACTCTATACGAAAGTTGTTCGTACCGTTAACTAGGTTAGCCATGTAATGTGTAAGCGCTTTGGTATAGTGCTTGGCGAGAAAGAATAATTCAAATTCAGACGATAATGCAATATTAAGATATTTCCCTGAAAACAAGCTTGTTTAATCTACGTTTTTTGAAAGTACATCCCATAATATACTGATAGAGGTAATTAAATAGAGTTAACGACGAAATTTATTTTACCCCATTAAGTTGGCTATTGCTAGAAAGTGATATATACATCTAAGAAGGTTCCAATTCAATTATCACATGAAACAGTAGATAGTCAATAGTAAAGAGATATGTCTCATTAAATTAATTGTTTTATAACTTGATATATCGGGTTTATTTTACCGTATTGTTCCGTTTGTTCCAATCATTGTTCCACTTTTTGATCATACATTGTTGATTATTAGCCCTTTAGTGCCTTTTTATGTTCCGCCGCATTTTTGTGCGTTCCGTTTTTGTTCCATTTTCAGATTTTTTGTTCCGCTTTCCCGGATTGATTGATTGGCTTCCAGGGAGATAGCTTACTTTTTTGTTCCACTTTCGGCAGGAATGAAAATGGAACGGAACAGTATTTTTTTACCTCGGGGGAGACTTATCCCTGGCATCTACCTCATCTACCTTCAGCCAACTTCAGCCAACGGTGGATCGTGCTCTTGCCTTTACCCATGATATGGGCAATCTCGTCCAGGGGCTTACCCTGGAGCCGCAGCGCCCGTGCAAAATCCTTTTGCTCGTCCTTATCCCGGAGCGCCCGGATGCCGACATGTTCCGCTTCGTTGACCTGTTCCTCCACCAATTCAAACCAGCAACTTCCAGGATGCATACGCAGCAGCTTCGCACCTTCAGCTTCCTCGAAGTGCCGGGACTTACCGCGTTTGAGAATGCGGAACTGCTTATCCTGCCCACTCTTTCGCAGGAAGAAATCACCGTCCGCCAGGTCGGTCTTGATGCCGGAACCGGCCTGTAGGTCGCTGTCGCTGAGTAGGGAGCCGCTGTGTTTCCTGAAATGATCGGTGATCAACACAGAGGTTTGGGTGCCTTCACAAAGCGCCAGTAGCGTGAACATGAGCCGGGTAATGTCCTTGTTGTTATTGGTATCCACATCCGTGAATGCCATACGTAAGTTGTCGATGATGATAAGCACCGGTTTCAGTTTCTCCACGATGGCAACAATGTTGTGTAGCTCTTCAAGCAGGTTGCGGCGCGTGGAATATACCATCGCTTTATATTGTTCTCCTACCGGGAAGGGAACACTGTCCATCAACCGCTTGGAACGGCGCCGGATGATCTTTTCGCTCAACTCACTATTGATATACAAAGTATTTCCATGCATATTAATAGATTCCCCCAGGAAATCGGGCCACTCCCCGGCGATGGCAATACAGAGTTGCATACAGAACCAGGATTTTCCCACACCCCTGGGCGAAGGGAAATGGATGAGGCTGCCTTCCGGGATGTAATGGCCGAAAAGCTGCCGTAGCTCTTGCAGGTCGGCGCCTTCAAGGGCCAACTTGCGCATGCTCTTCAGGCTGGAACGGGAGTAAAATGAAACCTGGTCGGATAATTTGTACGTTGTACCTGCCATTACTATTATTGATGATTGGGAAATTGCAACCGTACCTTGATGTCGATGGACATCGGGCGTTGTTGCTGGTGGAGCCAAATCCAGTTAGTGGCGGCTACTTTCCAGTTACGTACAGGACATCCCTTTTCCGTTTTCCATTTGCGGGCCTGGTAGTAGCGAAAGAACCCTTCGGCTGCTTTCTCCGGAAGGCCTTTTTGGTCGAAGTAGATCTTTACATGCTGCAAGGATGGTGGCACGGTGCCGCCGCAGCCGTCATCCGATTTGATGGGCTTCTTCATTTTTTATAGCTTTTGTGTTGGGAAAACTGATCCGGGGCGAGCATTTTGCTGATCTGTTCGTAGTCGTAGTACACGATGCCCCCGATCTTTTTATGAGGGAGGGTACCATCATTTCGCAGCCGCTGCAAGGTGCCTGGTGAGGCGTCCAGTAACTTACGGACCTCGCTGGTCTTCAACCATTTTTTTCCCGGCTGCCCTTGCTGCTCCCGGAGCAACTTCCTGATCTCTTCCAGGAGTTCTAATTTAAGGTCTTGCAGATCGGCTAAGGTTACTATCTGGTTTGTATAGATATGATCTCTTTGGGTGAGATTGGAACCCGCTGGTGGCGCTTTCATATAACACTCGATTTGTTAAGAGTGCAATTTGAAATGTTTGAAACGGGTTAAAGGGTAGGTGGACGTAATGGGGTCGAAAAAGCAAGTATTCTAATTCGTAAGAACTAGAATGAAGTTAACTATGGTTACTTTAATTCGACGACGGATTAATATCAACCCTATCGTTGACACATAAGTTTACCTCCTCCCTTTGATCACCTTGATTTCCGCCTGCACCTCCCGGATAAGTGTTGCAATACTTTGCATATCCTGCGCCTCCGGCACTTCCACGGTATGATAGCTATGGAAGCGCCACAGTTCCAGTACCTCGGAGAAAGGAACGGTGTAGGGCTGGTAGCTTTTATTCATGGATTCCATTAGTAAACCATCTCCTTTTAGCGTTACCTGCTTGAATACAAAATCCTGCTCACCCTTCAGGATAGCCACGCAGAGGGTTTGAGGTTTGATATCCCGCCAGTCTTCCAGGTACTGGCCGATCACATCACAGCCATCCGGGAAAGGCAACATGGAATCTCCTGTTATCGTGAACATCCGGTACGTTTTCCCTTTCGGCAGTGAAGGAAAACTGAAGCGCGGTAAACCGGCGATAAACTCCGGGTCGCGGTGACCGGCTATATAGCCGGCCTTGGCCTTTACCGGCACATATTCCAGGTTTTCCTTGCTCGTCTTATCCACTGTCATCGCCAGCACCCGCATATTGCTGCCCGTGATATACACATCATTGCCTGCCTCCAGTTGCCGCAGGCTCAGCTCTGAGAGGCTGGAAAGGTCAATTTTAAACAGCGAGTCCACGCTGATCTTGAAATATTCCGAGATATTCAAAAAATCTTCCGGCAAGGGTGATTTAGTCTGGCCGCTTTCCAGGGCGGCCAGCTTGGAGCGTTTGATGCCCAATATATTAGCCAGCTCTTCCTGGCTTTTATGCTTGCGCTCCCGGAGGAATTTCAGGTTCCCGCAGAAAAATATTTTTTGTGTCTTCATTTTTCGTTGCTATTATTGATAACAATACTTTGTCATTATTAATGACAAATATAAACCAATAAATTGAAGTGGCGATGGAAATAGCGGAGACAAAAAAATCAATTATAGAAAAGCTGCAGCGGCAGATACTGGAGCTGCAAGGCATACGCGATACCGGGACTTCTAAAGTTAAGGGCCTGGGCGAAGTGGAAAAAGCGTTCCCAAACGGTACTTTTCCCACCGGGGTCATCCACGAATTTACCAGCAATGAATACGGGGGTTACGTGGCCACCCACGGCTTTATCGCCGCACTGCTGGGCAAGCTGATGGCGCAAGGCGGCCCCTGCCTTTGGGTAAGCCGCAATCGCCGGGCCGCACCAGGGGGATTGGCGGCCTTCGGTATCCCGCCTGAGCGGGTCATTTTTATCGATCTCGACCGTGACAAAGACCTCCTCTGGACCATAGAGGAGGCGCTTAAATGTCCCGGTTTATCCGCTGTCGTCGGAGAGGTCGGCAACCTCGACTTCAATGCCTCCCGCCGGCTACAACTGGCCGTGGAGGAAAGCCGCGTGACGGGCTTTATCCATTGCTGCCGCCCGGCCTACCTGCAGCAGACCACCAGTGTCGCCCGTTGGCGGATAGCTCCCCTGCCTAGCTGGCTGCCGGATGGTATGCCCGGTATTGGACATCCTTGCTGGCGGGTGGAACTACTCAAGGTCCGAAGTGGCAAACCTGGTACCTGGGATATCCAATATGCCGCCGGGCAACTACGACACCTGGACCGACAATCGGTAACAGCAGCAACATACCTTGAAAACGCGGGATAAGATGGAACGCTACCTATCTATATGGTTTCCCCGACTTTTGACAGACTGGAAGGAGAGGCACGAGCCGAACCTGAAGGGGAAGGCTTTCGTTTTGGCCGAACTGGAACGCGGTCGCAAGGTCATCCGGGCAGTCAGCGCAGCAGCACAACCATATGGCATCCGTTACGGCACTGTCGTCGCAGATGCCCGGGCAGCCTATCCCTCCCTGTTGGTTTATGACTACGATCCCGACCAATCCTTAATCCTGCTAGGCAACATTGCCGAATGGTGTATCCATTATAGCCCTGTAGTTGGGGTTGACAGCCCAGATGGCCTGGTACTGGATATAAGTGGTTGCACCCATCTCTGGGGCGGGGAAATACCTTACCTGGAAAAGATCACGGGCAAGTTCAAAACCACCGGTTACAGCGTCCAGGGAGCTATAGCCGATACCATAGGGGCTGCCTGGGCACAGGCCCGGTACGGAAACAGCCCGTTCATCATCCCTCCGGGCAGGCAGCGGGAAGCGCTTTTAGCCCTGCCACCGGCAGCATTGCGCCTGGAGCCGGGACTCCTGAACCGGATGCGGAAGCTGGGCTTTTACCAGGTGGGCAATTTTATATCCATCCCCAGGGGCACACTTCGGCGCCGTTTCGGCCAACAGCTACTGGATCGCCTGGCACAAGCCCTGGGGGAAGCCCGCGAAGCCTTGACCCCTGTAATACCAGTGGCACCATACCAGGAGCACCTGCCGAGCCTGGAGCCGATCCAAAGCGCCGCTGGTATTGAAATTGCTCTGCAACGTCTTCTGGAAACCCTGTGCCGACGACTGTTCCGCGAGGGGGTAGGCCTGCGCAAAGCCGTGCTGACCGTTTACAGGATCGATGGAAAAAAGCAACAGTTAGAGATCGGTACCAACAGGCCGTCTCGCCATACAGCGCACCTCCTGAAGCTTTTCAAGCTAAAGACCCAGGCCATCGCCCCCGGCCTGGGCATCGAGTTGTTCGTGCTGGAAGCGCCGGTAGTGGAAGAACTCACCCAGACCACCGAAACCCTCTGGAAATGCCATGACCCGGCGGATGAAGAGGCGGTAGCCGACTTGCTCGACCGCATGGCGGGGCGGTTGGGCGCGTCGGCAATCCGGCGCTACCTGCCCCAGGAACACTACTGGCCAGAACGGGCAACCCGGCCGGCAGCTTCCCTTTCCGAGCCCTGTACTACCGGTTGGCGGAGCCATGTGCCCAGGCCGGTATGTCTCCTGGCGGTGCCCCTGGCAATAGAGGTCATGGTGCCGCTGCCGGACTACCCACCCATACAGTTCCGCTACCGGGGAACCTGGCACAAGGTAAAGAAGGCGGATGGGCCTGAACGGATTGAACAGGAATGGTGGATGCAACAAGGCGACCACCGGGACTATTACTGCGTGGAAGATGAACCAGGGCGGCGCTACTGGATCTTCCGGTTGGGACTTTACGGGAAAGACACTCCGGAATGGTTCCTGCACGGATTTTTTGCATGAATAAAGACAATACTGATGCACTATACGGAATTACAAGTAACGACGAATTTCAGCTTTCTGCGTGGCGGCTCACACCCGGAGGAACTGGTGGCTCAAGCCGCGGAATTAGGATATGATGCCCTAGCCATAACGGACCATAATACCCTTGCCGGCATCGTGCGGGCGCATGCCGCCGCCAGGGAGAAGAATATCAGGATTATTCCCGGCTGTAGGCTTGATCTGCAGGACGGCCCTTCCCTGCTGGCATACCCGACCGACAAAGCCGCCTACGCCCGCCTTTCAGGCCTGCTCACAGTAGGCAACTTCCGCACTGAAAAGGGCAACTGTCTGCTTTACAAATCCGATGTGTATCGGTACCGCGAAGGCCTGCTTTTCATCGTTATTCCCCCGGACAGCTTGAACCTGTACTTTGATTTTGAAGAAACATTTAAGGCGGCTTTGCGTGAGTACCGGCAGGTGCTGGGTCAGTGCCTTTACCTGGGGATGATGCGCTCTTACCAGGCCGATGACACGAAACGCTTGTTCCGCCTCTCCCAACTGGCAAAGGACCTGGATGTCCCCCTGATAGCGACCAACGATATTCACTATCATGAACGGGAGCGCCGGGAGTTGCAGGATATTTTAACCTGCATCCGCGAGAAATGCACGATATACAATGCCGGCTTCCGATTGTTTCAGAATGCAGAACGCTATATGAAACCGGAGCCTGAAATGCTGCGCCTGTTCCGCCAAAACCCGGATGCCATTGCCCGTACCGGGGAAATTGCAGCGGCCTGCCGCTTCTCCCTGGATAGCCTGGAATATGTTTATCCCGAAGAGATCACCGGCGGCGACAGGACGCCCCAGGAGGAGCTGGCTTTGCTGACCTGGCAAGGTGCGCGGGAGCGCTATGGCGGGCAGGTGCCGGAAGCGGTATGCAAGGCGATCGATGAAGAGCTCGCTTTTATAAGCAAGAAGAATTATGCAGCTTATTTCCTGACGGTTCATGACCTCGTGTGTTTCGCCCGCTCCCGGCAAATTCTTTGCCAGGGACGTGGCTCGGCGGCGAACTCTGCGGTCTGTTACTGTTTGGGGATTACATCCGTAGATCCGGTAAAATTCAAGCTACTTTTTGCCCGTTTCATGAGTGATGCCCGGGATGAGCCGCCAGACATCGACGTGGACTTCGAGCATGAGCGGCGCGAAGAAGTCATGCAATATATCTACGGCAAGTACGGCCGTGACCGAGCTGGTATAGTGGCCACCGTAACTCGGGTACATTGGAAGGGAGCAATTCGGGATGTGGGTAAGGCTATGGGTCTTTCCGTTGATGCGGTAGACAGACTTTCAAAGTCCGGCTACGAACTTACCACCGAATGGCTGGAAGGGAAAGCCTCCTCCTCGGAAGGCTTTGACCCGGGCGACCCGCACCTGCTTAAAGTATTGGAACTAACACAGCAGTACATCGGATTTCCCCGGCAGCTAGGTCAACATACTGGTGGCTTTGTGATCACCCAGGGCAAGCTCTCCGACCTCTGCCCGGTGCTCAATGCCCGTATGGAAAACCGGAGCAATATCGAATGGAACAAAGATGATATAGAAGCCCTCGGTTTCCTGAAGGTAGATGTGCTGGCCCTAGGAATGCTGACCTGCATCCGCAAGGCCTTTGACCTGGCCCAGCAGCATTACGGGCTGGAATTGACGCTGGCCAGTATCCCGCAGGATGATCCGGCAGTGTATACCATGATCAGCCATGCCGATACCCTGGGTGTTTTTCAGATTGAGAGCCGGGCCCAGATGTCGATGCTGCCCCGGTTGCGCCCAAAATGCTTTTACGACCTGGTAATAGAAGTTGCTATCGTAAGGCCCGGCCCCATCCAGGGTGATATGGTACATCCTTACCTGCGCCGCCGTAATGGTGAGGAACCGGTGGAATATCCTTCAAAGGAACTGGAGGACATCCTGGGCCGAACACTCGGTGTCCCGCTCTTCCAGGAACAGGCCATGGAGATCGCTATTGTAGCCGCAGGCTTTACCCCGGCGGAGGCAGACGGGCTGCGCCGGAGCATGGCCACTTTTAAGGCTAAAGGAAAGGTGAGCGATTGGGAGAAGAAGCTAGTAGAGGGTATGATTGCCAAAGGATACAAAGAAGATTTTGCCCGACGTGTGTTCCGGCAACTGGAAGGCTTCGGCAGCTACGGCTTCCCGGAAAGCCATGCGGCTAGCTTCGCCTTGCTGGTCTATGTCTCTTCCTGGCTGAAGTGCTATTACCCTGATGTTTTCGCGGCGGCGCTGCTTAACAGCATGCCGATGGGTTTTTACCAGCCGGCCCAGATCGTCATAGATGCGCAGAAGCACGGCGTTAGCGTGCTGCCGGTGGACGTGAACCTGTCCACATGGGATCATAGATTGGATGAGCGTAAGGGAAAGTATTACCCGCTGCGCCTCGGCCTGCGCCAGGTCAAAGGCCTAAAGGAAGAAGAAATGCAGTTGCTGGTCTCCAAAAGACAAAGCCCTTACCACAGCATCAATGAGCTTTGCGATGCCGGAGTCGGGATGGCCGCCCTGGAGAAACTGGCTGATGCAGATGCTTTCCGATCCCTGGGGCTGGACCGCCGGCAGGCCTTATGGGATGTTACAGCACTCTGCGATCATCCTACAGGCTTATTTGAAGGGCAGCCTTCCGGCAGTTCTCACGAAAAAGCAACCCTGCTGCCTGCAATGTCGGCGCCGGAGCATGTCCTACAGGATTATAGTGCTTTATCCTTATCACTGAAAGCCCATCCCGTCAGCTTCGTACGTAGGCAGCTTTATCACCAGGGTATATTACCAACAAATGAACTGAATCTCTGGCCGGACGGTACCATGGTAAAAGTTGCGGGATTGGTATTGGTCCGGCAACGCCCGGCGACCGCTACGGGCGTATGTTTTATCACTATAGAAGATGAAACCGGTACCAGTAATCTTGTGATCTTTCAAAAACTATTCGATAAATACCGCAAGGAGATTGTCCGTTCTACTTTGCTGATGGTTGAAGGTAAGCTGCAACGGGCAGGGGAAGTGACACATGTAATCGTCAAGAGTTGCCATGACCTATCAGGGTTGCTCAGCGAACTCAATATTCCGACCCTTGCTATACCGGATGTTCAAACCTTATCCCGCGCTGATGAAGGCAAGGATACTGATTATGAAGGTAGTGATAAGCATGTGAAGAAACCAGCGGTGGTGCAAGGAGAGATATTTCCAGGGGGAAGAAACTTCAAATAATGATTGTTGAGGCTTAATTAACAGTACAAAATAGAACAAACTCCCTATAAATCTACCCAAGGAATGGCAATTACACTTTCAATATTTTTGAATTCTGGATAAGCGGTTGGTTGACAGTTACCACCAGTTTGTTGATTGCTGAACTATTCTCTTTTGAGGTTCCCTATATCCCCGCTAAACTTGGCAGCTACTATATCAGCATAAATTTGGGTTATAGATATGTTGGTATGTCTCATTATTTTACAAGAAATTCTTTCGGCATACCATTGGAAAGCTTAACAGTTCTCTCAAAAGTGCTATTCGAATTGTTTGAAACGGGTTAAAGTAATGGTAGAAGTATTGGGGGTTGGAAAAGTGTATTCTAATTTAGAAGAACTAGAATGAAGCCAATGGGCAAATTCAGGTTAAAGTTTAATTTCTGGACCTTATTATTTCGAGAAATAATAATCAGTAATGAAGGTGATTTACAACCCAAACAACTATGCCTTATTGAGTTAACCCAAAGAAGTGAATATTGGATATAAATACGAGTAAAGCCAATTTAAGTTCTTCAAGTAAACGGGAAATGGCTCCCAACCATTCTTACACCGCTGGTATTCTAAGCTTTCCTCCTTCATCGAAAAGCTCATCCTTAAGTCCATTCATTTCCCTGGCCATTCTCTTCTTTTTGATTCTGGCGTAGCGCTGAGTAGTCCTGATGGACCTGTGGCCGAGCATGGTCTGTACCACCTCCAGGGAAATACCTTGTTCCAAAGCTATAGTAGTAGCGAAAGTGTGACGGAAAACATGGGTCGTCAATTTCTTTTTGATACCGCACAAATCGGCTATTTCTTTCAGGTAGCCATTATACCGGGAGTTGCTGTTGATCGGCAGTAATGTGCCTCGTTGCCGGCAGTAGGGGTGATCGGTATATTTTTCGATCAGGGCGGCGGCAATGGGCAGCACAGGCAGCAACTCTTTCTCACCGGTCTTGCCCCTGGGCTTCTTCAGCCATTTTTCTCCGTTTACAGTGATATAATGCTCCGGCCCCAGGGCATAAATGTCCTGGTAGGCAAAGCCGGTAAAGCATTGGAATATGGAAGCGTCCCTTACCTCTACCAGCCTGTCAATCGTCAGCTCTTTATTGTAGATAGCCAGCACTTCATCCATTTCTAGCTCTTCTATGCCCGGGTCCTCGTAGGTGCAAACAAATTCTTCCATAGGATTATTAAGAAGCCAGCCTTTACGCTTGGCCATCTTCAGTACCTGCTTCGTGTCTTTTACTAGTTTCATGGCGGTATTGTTGGCTAAATCCTGTTCGATCATTAAAAAATCCAACAGGTCGTCAGCAACCGAAACAGGAAGTTGCCGCAGCAGGACATTCTCTTTTTTGAACTGATGTTTTATAAACACCTTGATCTTATTTCTGTTGCTGTTCCACTTACGCAAAGTTTCGCCAGAACGTTTCTTTATCTTTACAAGTTTCTCAAAACGGGTGATAAAATAGTCGAAGGCTTCCAGGAAGGAAACTTCCTCTATGGGGTCAACTGGGATGGCAGGCCGCCCTTCGTAAAGGTTCTTCACCATTTCCGGGGTGACGTATTGATATTGGGCTTGTAAAGCGGTGAAATGCCGGTCAAGATCGACTTCTGCCTGGCTGATCTTCCTGTTAATGATCTTTACCTCCGGGTCTTTTCCTAATACCTGTTTGTTTTTTTCATCCCAATTATCGGGATGCACTTTGCGGCTTAACGATATTTCTGCCTTTCTACCGTCAATGGTTACACGAATATAGATCGGGGCTTTGCCGTCTTCGGATCTTCTGGCAACGCTTCGTTTAAGCCAAAACAGGATGGAGATATCTTGCTTGCTCATAGCTACTTGTTTTTATGATGGTTAAGAATGAAATCATTTGAAATTCTTTGTGTTTTTTCAAGTGTTTCAAACTGCCATCACACATTCGGTTACCTAAAGTTGAGGTTTTTGCGTGGTAACCGAACAGGTAACCGAACAGGTAGCTATAAACTGATTTTCTTTGATATGCAATTTTTCGCAAAGCCGCTACAGCGGCATATATAAACGAAAAAAGGCATTCCTTAGAATGCCTTTCGTGATCCCGCTGGGACTCGAACCCAGGGCCCATACATTAAAAGTGTATTGCTCTACCAACTGAGCTACGGAATCAACCTCTTAATTTTCTCACCGTTACATCTCTGTTTCGATGGGAGTGCAAAAGTAGGAAAAAAATAATTCCTTCCAAATTTTTTGAATATTTTTTTGAATCGAAGTAATCCACATCTTCTGAAACACCCTACTACACAGCATTACAACCTTGTTGATAAATTCTTCTTTAGATAACGGTACGCCTCTACTATTTTTGCATCACATTTATCATATAGCAATGAATCAATTTTTTCAACATAAAGTTGTCGTCGTTACCGGGGGTACTTCCGGCATCGGTAAAGCAATTGCTGAAGAAGCGTTGAAGCTCGGCGCTGCCGTCGCGGTTTGCGGACGTAAGCAAGAGGCTTTAGATCAGTTGCAGGCAAGTTTACAATCCAATCGATTACTTACCTGCGTTGCTGATGTGAGCAAGGAGGAAGATTGTAAACGTTTTATCGAGCAAACTTTACAGCGTTTCGGCCGGCTGGATATACTCGTCAACAATGCGGGCATCTCGATGAGGGCCTTGTTCAAGGATGCCGAAGTGAAGGTGTTGCAGCAATTGATGGATATCAACTTCTGGGGAACGGTGTATTGTTCCAAGTTCGCCTTGCCCGAGATCATCAAGCAAAAAGGCACCATCGTAGGCGTCTCTTCCATAGCGGGTTACCGCGGCTTGCCCGGCAGGACGGGTTACTCCGCTTCCAAGTTCGCGATGCAGGGTTTCCTGGAAGCCTTGAGAACGGAGAACCTCCATACCGGCGTGAACGTGATGTGGGTTTGCCCGGGCTTCACAGCTTCGAATATCCGCAACACCGCTTTGAACCAACACGGCGCGGCACAAGGTGATACGCCGCTCGATGAAGGTAAGTTGATGAGCTCGGAAGAAGTGGCGCAACATACGCTGAAGGCCATCGCCAAACGCAAACGCACGCTCGTGCTGACGGGACAAGGTAAATTGACCGTTTTCATGAGCCGCATGTTCGCTTCCCTGGCCGATAAGTTGGTGTTTAACCACTTTAAAAAAGAACCCGGTTCTCCTTTACAATAAATTTTTATTAAGATTCTTGCCAAAAATTATGCTGCATAACCTGTTATGTATGTATATTTTGACTTTATTTGCACTTATATTTCTATCCGAAAAACCTAACCCATCCCCAAAAGTGATGCGATAGGCTACCCGGAAGAGAACCACATTTGAAACTAGAGATTGGAACGGGACTGACAAATGGCAATAATTACGCTTACATCTGATATCGGGTTACAAGATTACCTGGTGGGTGCTATCAAGGGGCAACTCTTGCAGTACTGCCCGGGGCATCATGTAATGGATATCTCGCACCAGGTCTCCCCTTTCAATTTGCCGCAAGCGGCCTATATCTGTAAAAGCGCTTTCCGCCACTTCCCTGCCGGTACTTTCCACTTGGTATTGATCAACTTGTTCGATAAAAAACCGGAACATATGTTGATCGTGCCTTACGATGATCAGTTCCTCGTTTGTGCCGACAATGGTCTCATCACGATGTTGATGGGTGAGAAGCCGAAGGAAGTTTACAAGATCCCCTTGGCGGACAACAGCCCCAGGAACACGATCCAGATCATCCGCATACTGGCCGCCACCCTGCAACAGCTTATAGATGGCAAATCATTGGAAGCCGTCGGCAGCAAGGATGACAACATCATCGAAAAAAAAAATCTGCAACCGCTTACAGGTGAAGACTATATAGAAGGACAAATCATCCACATCGACAATTTTGAAAACGTGGTGGTCAACATCACGCGCGAACAGTTCGAACAGCACAGGCAAGGTCGTAAGTTCGCGATTTATTTCAGGAGGGATGAGGTGATCAACAATATCAGCGAATCCTACCCGGATGTGCCGGAAGGGCACAAACTGGCGCTTTTCAACGCGGCGGGCTACCTGGAGATCGCCGTCAACAAGGGGAATGCTGCCGGGCTGTTCGGGCTGCAAGGCTTTGATCGCGGGCAATTGATTCAACCCACGCCATACACCCAACTATCTTTTTATCAAACGGTAAGAATTATTTTCGAATGATTTTACGCATCGTTAAAATGATCTTCGACCCCGGTAAAACGGGCGAATTTGAAGCTTTATTTGCCAGGCAAAAAGAGGCGATCCGCAATTTTCCCGGCTGTACCCACCTGGAATTATGGCGGGAGTCGCCCGGCGGTAATATTTACTTTACCTACAGCCACTGGAACAGTCCTGCCGACTTGGAATCTTACCGCCACTCCGAACTTTTCAGGGAAACTTGGGCTGCCACCAAGATCCTCTTCGCGGGCAAACCGGAGGCATGGTCGCTCAACCGCGTGGCCGGGCCGGTGGCAGGAGCTACAACTCCCCTTTAAGATAAATCCTTGAACTATAAGGAATTTGAAATAAATTAGATATTTATAAAACGTTAAAACTATTGTAGATACTAGCTTAATTAGTTAGATTTTCTATTTTTGTCCGAATCTTAAAACGACCTTATGAATTTTAACAGGATCAATAACATCGTGGGCTGGTTGGTTTGCATCTTCGCTTGCGTTGTTTATTTAATGACCATGGAGGCTACCGGCAGCTTATGGGATTGTGGGGAATTTATTTCGGCTGCTTATAAAGTGCAGGTGCCACACCCGCCCGGCGCTCCCCTGTTCGTATTGATCGGTAGGATGTTCACACTGCCTTTTAAGCCAACTGAAGCATCCCTGGGGATCAATATCATGTCGGCTTTATCGAGTGGTTTCACGATCTTATTCTTGTTTTGGACGATTACCCACTTTGCCCGCCGCATCGTACAAAAAGCGGGACAAACGCTTACCGGTAACCAGGTTACGGCTATCATGGGTGCGGGAATCGTGGGGGCAGCGGCTTATACCTTCAGTGATTCGTTCTGGTTTTCTGCTGTTGAGGGCGAGGTGTACGCGATGTCTTCCCTGTTCACTGCCGTTGTTTTCTGGGCCATGCTCAAATGGGAGCATGAGGCCGATCAAAAATACGCGGATCGCTGGATCATCCTGATCGCTTACCTGATGGGGCTTTCCATCGGTGTGCATTTATTGAACCTGTTAACGATCCCGGCCATGGTCATGATTTACTACTTCAAGAAGAACAAGGGCGCTACCAAGAACTGGGGCATCTTCTGGGCTTTCATGGTAGGTTGCTTGTTGACCGGCTTAGTTCAAAAATTCATCATTCAAGATACTATTACCGTTTCCGGCATCATGGACGTATTTTTCGTGAATACGTTGGGATTGCCTTTCTTCAGCGGTTTCACCTTCTACTTCTTAGCGATTTTCGCCGTGATGATCACCGGGTATTTCAAACCGAAGTTCGGTTTGTATGCGCCGTTAATCCTGGTGGCTTCGGTATTCTTTATCCCGGTATTGGATCCGGGTGGCAGCGGTGGTGCCAAGATGTTAAAAGTTATCTTAGGTGCATTGACCCTGACTTTGCCAACGATCTTGAAGAAATTTGATATCGATTTATCTATCCATAAAATCAAGCATTTCGTTCAATTGACAACTGCTTGTATCATCTTCTTGCTCTTGGGTTATTCTACTTACGTAACTACCTTGATCCGCTCTTCTGCGAATCCAAGCGTAGATATGTATAACGTGGACAACCCCGTTTCCCTGGTGGGTTACCTCGGCCGTGAGCAATACGGTGATTTCCCTTTGATCTACGGTCAAGTGTTTACTGCCAGTCCAACAGATTACAAAGAAACCGGCAACGTGTATATGAGGGGTAAAGATCGCTATGAAATTGCCGGTAAAAAGATGAAACCTGTTTATGATTCCAAGGATATGATGCTGTTCCCGCGTGTTTGGGATGCCAGCAACGAGCAAGGCCACGCGGATTATTACCGCTCCTTCCTGAACCTCGGCAAGGATGAGAAGCCTAATTTCGTTGATAATATCAAGTTCTTCCTGGGTTACCAGGTGAACTTCATGTACATCCGTTATTTCCTCTGGAACTTCGCGGGTAAACAGAACGATACGCAATGGAGTGGCAACGTGAGGGATGGTAACTGGATCTCCGGTATTGCCCCGATTGATAATGTTCTTTACGGTGATCAATCCGAAATGCCTGATAGCTTAAAGAACAACAAGGCGCACAACAAATACTATTTCCTTCCATTGATATTGGGACTGGTAGGATTTTTCTACCAATACAAACGTCATAAGAAAGATTCTTTAATCGTATCACTCTTATTCTTCTTTACGGGCCTGGCGATCGTATTATACCTTAACCAAGCCGGTAACCAACCGCGTGAACGGGATTATGCCTACGTAGGCTCTTTCTATGCCTTCGCGATTTGGATCGGCTTAGGTGTATTGTCGATTTCCGAATTTATAGAGAAGAAATCGAAATTTAAGATGTCGGCAGTATTAGCTACCGTGCTGTGTTTCGTGGCTGTGCCCTTGCTGATGGGCTTCCAAAACTGGGATGATCATGATCGTTCGCAAAAATTATTAGCCCGCGACGTGGCAAAAGATTACCTCGAATCCTGTGCCCCGAACGCGATATTATTTACCGTTGGTGACAATGATACGTACCCGCTCTGGTATGCTCAAGAAGTGGAAGGCATCCGTCCTGATGTGCGTGTCATCAACCTCAGCTTGCTGGGTGTAGATTGGTACATCGATCAACAACGCAGGATGGTAAACCAAAGTCCTGCCATACCGATGACCTGGTCAGCCGCAACTTACCGGGGCGATAACAGGAACTATGTGCAGTATGTCGATGCAGGGGTATTCCCGCAGGATCGCTTCTACAACCTCAAGGAAGTAATGCAATTCATCGCTTCCGACGATAATAGGGCCAAGCTTAGCACCAGCAGGGGCGATAAGATGAACTACTTGCCAACTCAAAAGCTGTTCATCCCCGTGAACGTGGAAGAAGTGATTAAGAACGGTACCGTTAGTATCGAGGACAGCGCTAATATTACGCCGCAAGTAACTTTCCAATTGACGAAGAACTTCTTGTATAAAAATGATTTGGCATTATTGGATATCATTGCTGCCAATGACTGGAAACGCCCGATCTACTTTACCGGTCCTACCGGGTTAGGTTTAGAAGATTATCTGCGCGTGGATGGCTTGACTTACAGGCTGGTACCGATCCGCCGCCCGCAAAGCGACGAGATCTTACCGGGCTTGCAAGACAACATCAACATCCCGGTAATGGAGAAAAACTTGATGACTAAGTTCGACTTCGGTGGTGCACAAACGCCGGGTACTTACTTCGATGAGCCTAACCGCCGCATGTTGCAAGTTATCCGCAACGCTTACACCAAGGCAGGTGTTGCTTTATCTAAAGTTGATGAGAAAGAACGTGCATTGAAGCTCCTGAACCGCATGGATACTAACATCCTGGATCAGAACTTCCCTTACGCGATGACATCACCGGGGAACATGCACAACCTTTATTCAATGGAGGTAGTTTATGCTTACTACTTAGCAGGTGATTTCAAAAAAGGCAACGAGATCAGCGATAAGATCATCCGTGATTTATCACAGCAACTGAATTATTACCAAAATCTGCCGAACAGCAAGATGACGGGCGACCTGCGCGATGATGCAATGCGCGCGGAAAGATTCAAGCAGATGCTCGAACAGATGAAGCAAGAATTTGCTAAAACACCAACAACATCGCCAACTTCAGTTGATGGTCATCAACAGATCAATACGATGGATTCTTCGAAATAGAATCGTCTAAATAATAAAAGCAAATCCCGCTTGAGATTTTTACTTAAGCGGGATTTGCTTTTGTCGGTTTTTGAATGGTCACTCCGATCCCGAGAATCTTTGCTGGTTCGAGCTTCAAAGCTCGGACCCACGCACAATTGTCAACATTTACAATTGTACCGGAAACCAAACAGTACGTACTCATTGCACGACGAGCCTCCTGGCTGGTTCGAGCTTCCAAGCTCGGACCCACGCACAATTGTCGACATTTACAATTGTACCGGAAACCAAATGGTACGTACTCATCGCACTGCGAACCGCCAATTGTTGGATTCCTAATACTGTAGATCAAGATCTTTTACCAGTAGAACGTTCTCCCGGCCGGGAGTCCGAGCTTGGAAGCTCGAACCAGTTATCATTCCAGGTAATTCAAAATAATCAGAAAAATGGCAATGCCCTATTACAAGGCATTGCCGAACACATATTTCAACTGTTCAATGAAATATCTACTGGAAAATTTCCGCGGTACTTTTCGCGGTAAAGCCGATGCTTGCCGTCATCCCCTTCCCGCCGATGGCAGTACGGATATGAATACGTTGGCCCAAATCGGCGTGGAAAATATTGTCCTTGTGTTGCGGATAATATCCGGCCCAGGTTTGCGCTATTTGTTTAACATCAAAATCCACGATCCTTGCAGCCTCCATTAGCATCAGTTCATTGATGTATTGATTCAATTTAAAACCCAGGTCATCCGCTTCGAAGGCTGCGGCATATTCATGCGAATCCCCGATGATAATGCTACCATCTGCCGCTTTCTTAAACAAAATATGAATACCCCAACGTTTCAATTCATGGTAATGATCGGGGATAGAAATTTTATGAAAAGACGGGCAATGTGTTTCAAAGCTCTCGTACCGGCGGATCGTTAAGCCGGTCAGGATATTCCCTTCCAATGCAACTTCCGGCATCGGGACGGTACGCATCATCTGCAATTTGCTTACTACTATACCACTTTCCCGGAATACGCCCGGGAATAACAATTTAAATTCATTGCCGCTGCAAATCACCACCTGTCCTGCCGTGTACATTCCCCTGCCCGCGGTCAGTACTTTCACATCACTACCTTTATCTTCGCAATCTACAACAGGTACATTGTAATGAATTTCAAAATTTTCAAAGCGTTCCTTCATCCATGATTGGATCTTATAAATCAAAACATCGGGCTCCACGGAAACCTCTTGCGGGAAGAATAGCGCTTCTTTTGCATAAGAAGATTTAATAGCAGGATATTTTTGTAAGATTTGATCCTTGGTTAATAATTGCGAGGTATAATTCTTAGCATCGAAATGAGCTTTCAATTCATGCAATAATAGTTGTTCATCATCATCAGAAGCAATATAAACGCTTCCGTTGTTACGGATCGAAATATCCATCTCTTCCTGGATCGATTTATATACTTCCAAACCCTGCCTGCCGTATTCAAACCATTCATTGGCCATTCCCGAAGGTACCACCTGCCCAAAATTGCGTACCGTAGCTCCAACCGGATAATTATCCCTTTCAAATAACAACACCTTCTTTCCCATCATCAAAGCATGGTAAGCATGGAATGTTCCCATGATCCCACCACCAACAACTATTAAATCAAATTTATTCACCAATTGTAATTTATTTACAAATATTAAAATTTTATTGAGCAATATTAAACACTTGAATGAAAATTACCGGGAAATCCAGGTTAACAATATATTAAATTAAAAGGAGCTCGATGATGTATCATCCTTATTAAACCCTTGTATTGGTCATGTCAAGATGCAGAATTAAAAAAGGCGACAATGTAAATTGCCGCCTCTATAAAATCAATAATTTATAATAGAATCAACTACAATAACGACCTGAAATTTGCTACACTTTGTTTTACTTCCGGCACGCTATTGTCCCAATGGTATTCATATTCCGCTGAGATTGGCCCCTTGAAACCTATTTCTTTCATCGTGGCCATGATGGCAGGGATATTGCTGGTCCCTGTATTCCAGATAACATCATGCGCCCTGCGGGATTTTTCGTTCAAATCCTTGAAGTGCATACTGAACACATGGCCTTTCAATTTTTTCAAACACTCGATCGGATCTAAACCGGAACGTACCCAGTGACCGATATCTGCACAAGATCCCATGTATTGGCTGCGCCCTTTTATCGCTACCAAAACGCTATCGGGATGCCAATAATGGCTGGGTTTGGGATGATCGTGCATGGCCAGGTGGATTTTAAATTCATCGCAAAGCGAAGAAACGAGATCTAAATCGCTATCCTTCGGTTCAGAGTTAATTACTTCGATACCCATCGCCTTGGCAAATTCAAACAATTTGCGCCAATCGGCCGGGCTGCTGGGAACAACCACGCCATAGGCTACCAAAGTAAGACCTTTACTTTTAATCAAACCGAGCACCTTGGCGCGGGTTGCAGCGTCCATCTTAAAATCCATCGTCCCTTCAATACCGCCGCCAATTTTTTGACCGGGATAACATTCCACGTACTTCAAGCCGCAGGAATCGATCTTGTCCAATGCTTCCGCCAAGGTAAACCTGTTGAAGGTATATGCCTGGGCGCCGAGTTTCCAGCCCAGTTGTTCCGCCTTATCTTGCGCCATCGCCATGCTGCCCATCAAAAGGAAGCAGATGAGAAACAAGCTATTTGCTAGTTTTTTAGTCATAACATGAGAATTTTGTATGGTAATTGGCAGAAAATTAATGGTATTATCCTAATAAAGCAAGATTCGAGGTTAAAATATGTTCAAACATTTAACCGAAACCTGGCCTATGGCTGAATTGTTTTCCTTAATTTAGGTGTAGATAATTTAGATTAAGGGTTATGAGAGGAATAGTTTTTTCACGGTTCGATCCGAACGAAAATGCCCGCTCCCCATTTGACAGGTTGCTCAGTTTCTTCACTCAATTACTCACTTATACGAGCGGTGATTTTAATGAAGCCTTGCAATGGCTCATGGAGCTTGACAAACAGTATCAATTAACCGATAAAAATTATGGAATCGGTGATTTTTTAAACGATTTAAAAGAAAAGGGGTACATACAGGAAAATGAACTTTCGGGGGAAATAACCATCACCCCAAAAACAGAACAAACCATCCGCCAAGGTGCTTTAGAGGAAATTTTCGGTAAACTGAAAAAATCGACACAAGGCAACCATACCACCCGCAAACCGGGTTTAGGCGATGAAATTAATGCCGAAACGCGCCCTTACAACTTCGGTGACCCGCTGGAAAATATCGATATGACGGCTTCGATCCGCAACGCGCAAATCAATCACGGCGTGAATATCTTCGATATGCAGCAGGATGATCTCGAAGTGAGGGAGACCGACTTCAAAACGCAAACATCCACCGTGCTGATGATCGACATCTCGCACAGTATGATCCTTTACGGCGAAGACCGCATCACACCGGCCAAGAAAGTAGCAATGGCTTTAGGGGAACTCATTACCACGAGGTATCCCAAGGATACGCTCGATATCATCGTTTTCGGGAATGATGCCTGGCAAATCCAGATCAAGGATCTGCCTTATTTGCAGGTCGGGCCTTTCCATACGAATACCGTGGCCGGATTGGAATTGGCAATGGACATTCTCAGGAGGAGAAGAAACCCTAACAAGCAGATCTTCATGATCACCGATGGGAAACCTACCTGCCTGAAAATCGGTTCGCAATATTATAAAAACAGTTTCGGGTTGGACAGGAAGATACTCAACCGTACTTTGAACCTCGCCGCGCAATGCAAGAAGCTCAAAATACCGATCACCACTTTCATGGTGGCTACCGATCCTTACTTGCAGGAGTTCGTTAATGAATTTACCGAAACTAACAGCGGGAAAGCCTTTTACAGCGGCACCGACAACCTGGGCAAGTTCCTCTTCCGCGATTTCCAAAGCGGGAAAAGGAAATTTTATTGATTCATTTTAAAATCGGAAACAGAACCGGATGCAACATATAAAAACGTTAGGAGAATTGAAGAAAAGCGGTTACAAAAGCCGCTCCGTAAAAGAGGAAATCAGGGAAAATCTTATCACCCATTTAAAAAGCAAAACACCTACCTTCCCGGGTATTATCGGCTATGAAGATACCGTGATACCGGAAACTGAAACCGCTTTATTATCGAGGCACAATATATTATTCCTCGGTTTGCGCGGGCAAGCTAAAACCCGCATGGCCCGCCAAATGATCGACTTCCTCGATGAATTTATCCCGGTAGTGGCCGGTAGCGAGGTGAATGATGATCCTTTTGCACCATTATCGAGATATGCGAAAGATCTCATTGCCGAAATGGGCGACAAAACGCCCATCGAATGGCTTTCCAGGGAAGAAAGGTACGGCGAGAAACTGGCTACGCCGGATGTTTCCGTTGCTGATCTCATCGGTGATATCGATCCTATTAAAGCGGCTCACCAGAAGTTGAGCTATGCAGATGAAAGGGCGATCCACTTCGGGATCATACCGAGATCGAACCGCGGCATTTTCGTCATCAATGAATTACCCGACTTACAAGCCAGGATCCAAGTGGCTTTGTTTAATATTTTACAGGAAGGCGATATCCAGATCCGTGGCTTCAAATTGAGAATGCCGCTGGATATTTTATTCGTATTTACAGCGAACCCGGAAGATTATACCAACCGTGGCTCGATCGTTACGCCTTTAAAAGATCGTATCGAAAGCCAGATAATTACCCACTATCCCAAGGACGTGGAAAGCTCGCTACTCATTACGGAGCAAGAGGCGAACCTTTTACCGGCACAGGAAAAAGTGGTGCATGTTCCCGACATTCTCAAGCGCTTGATCGAACAAGTTGCCTTCGAAGCAAGGAACAGTGAACTGGTGGATAAAAAAAGCGGCGTATCCGCCCGTTTAACGATCGCCGCATACGAAAACCTGGTAAGCGCCGCGGAAAGAAGAAGCTTGATCAACAAGGAAAAAACGACGATGACGCGGATATCGGACTTACACGGCATCATCCCGGCAATTACCGGGAAAATAGAATTATTGTACGAAGGTGAACAAGAAGGTGCGGCACAAGTAGCCTACAACCTCTTGGAAAAAGCCATCCGCAATTTATTCGCCCAGTACTTCCCCAACCCGGATTCGTTCAAGAAGCGCAAACAACCAATCGATCCTGCTTCCAACCCTTACCGCCCGATTATTCAATGGTTTGACCAAGGTAATAGTTTACAGGTATTACAACATTGTAGCGACAAACAATGGGAAACCAACCTGAAGAAAGTAAACGGTTTGAAAGAGTTGATCGATGCGCGGTTTTCCGCCGCCAATAACAATGAGAAATTATTGATGATGGAATTTGTATTGCATGGCTTGGCCGCTTATTCCTTGATCAGCAAGAAATCTATGGATAATAGCACTACCTTCTCCGATCTGCTGGGCACGATCATGAACTTCGGCAGCGATATTGAAGAAGATGAAGATGATCCGTATAACATTTAAAACTTGCCAAATTGTTTATATACCCTGGCCCACCATTCATAAAAAATGGTGGGTATTTTTTTATATTGGAACATAATTTTGTTTATCTTGTTAGCCACTGTCTTTTTTTCCACGTAATAAATCTTTTCATTATGACAGGCTTTTCTCGAAGAAACTTCATTCGATCGGCATCGACGATTCTTGCCGGCACAGCACTTCCCGGAGCATTACATGCAATACCCAGGATCAGCGCCAATGACAAAATCAATGTTGCAGCTATCGGCATCAACGGTATGGGCTGGACGGATCTAAGCGCCATGCTGAAACATCCCGAAGCACAATGCGTAGCTTTATGTGACGTTGACAAAAATGTATTGGACAAGCGGGTCGCGGAATTAGCAACAAAAGGAATCAAGGTTAAAGCTTACCACGATTACCGCGACTTATTATCCAACAAGGATATCGATGCAGTTATCATCGGCACACCGGATCATTGGCATTGTTTGCAAATGACGGATGCTTGTGCCGCCGGGAAGTCCGTGTACGTTGAAAAACCTATCGGTAACTCGATCGTTGAATGTCGCACGATGGAAGCTGCACAACAGAAATACAACTCCGTAGTGCAGGTTGGGCAATGGCAACGCAGCCAGCAACATTTTGCGGATGCCATCGACTTTGTACATTCCGGTAAACTCGGCCAGATCAGGCTGGTCAAAGCTTGGGCTTACATGGGCTGGATGAAATCGATACCGGTAGTAGCTGACGCTGCCGCACCGGCGGGGGTAGATTATACAACATGGCTGGGCCCGGCCACCAAGCGACCATTCAATGCCAACCGTTTCCATTTTAACTTCCGCTGGTATTGGGATTACGCAGGTGGGCTCATGACGGATTGGGGTGTACATTTACTCGATTATGCCCTTTATGGCATGAAAGCACAATTCCCTAAGTCGATCATGGCCGCAGGTGGAAAATTCGCTTATCCCGATGATGCCGCCGAAACACCGGATACGCTAACAACCGTTTACGAATTCGATGGCTTCAATTTGCAATGGGAACATGCAACCGGAATTGACGGTGGACCATACGGACGGGATCACGGAATTGCATTTATCGGGAATAAGGGCACCCTGGTGCTGGATAGAGGCGGTTGGGAAGTGATACCCGAAGGCAACAAGATGGAAGCCGTACCGCGCCAAAAGAAAATGGATGACGGCGTATTTTTACATACTAAAAACTTCCTGGATGTAATAAAATCTAAAAACCTGGGGCAACTGCATGCACCTATACAAGTTGGGGCACATGTTGCTGTAAATGCTCAAATGGGAAACATCGCCTTTAAAACGAACCAGAAAATTCATTGGGATGCCGCGAATGATCGTTTCCAGGAACAGGCAGCCAATGAATACCTTGCAGCTAAGTATCATAATGGTTATAGCATTCCCAGAATTTCATAACAAAGGATAAGTTAATAATATCAAATTTTAACATACAAATATTCGATACAAACATGCGTAAAATCACTTTTACAGCAGCGCTTGCCCTGGTAACATTCATGGTGCAAGCCCAGGACAAACCGGAAGATACCGAAGTTTGGAAGCCTGTTCCGAAAGTTATCCAACCGGGCACTTCAACGAACACGGCTCCATCTGATGCGATCATTTTATTTGATGGTAAAAACTTAAATCATTGGGAATCTGAAAAAGGCGGCCCTGCCCAATGGACAATTTCCGGCGGCGCCATGACCGTTAAAAAAGGAACCGGCGTTATCAAATCGAAAGAGAAGTTTGAAGATTTTCAATTGCATATAGAATTCCGCACCCCTGAAAAAGTGGTAGGTGAAGGGCAAGGCCGTGGTAATTCCGGCATCTTCATGCAAAGTTATTACGAGCTACAAGTATTAGACAACTACAATAATGTAACCTATTCAAACGGCCAAGCCGGTAGTTTCTATAAACAAAGAATCCCCTTGGTAAACGCCTGTAAAAAACCGGGAGAATGGCAAACTTATGACGTGATTTGGACTGCTCCGCGTTTCAATGAAGACGGCAGCCTGAAATCTCCGGCGAGAGCCACCGTATTACAAAACGGCGTACTAGTACAAAACAACGTATCATTGGATGGCGAAACCCTTTACATCGGTAAACCATCCTATAAAGCCCATGGCGCCATGCCCTTCATCTTGCAAGATCATGGCAACCCGGTAAGCTACCGGAACATATGGGTAAGAAGACTTTAAGTCAATGTGCATTTTAAAAACGAGAAAGGGGTTCGCTGTTATGGGCGGCCCCTTTTATCTTTATAAAAGATGATGATAAAAAGACATTATTGTCCGACTAAATTTTCAATGAAAAAATTATCATCGCCACAATAGTTCGATTCAATGTCCACCTGCACATTTCTTTGTACTTATTAGCTTGCCCAAAAAATGTACCCAAAAAGGACATAAATTGGCCATCACGGCCGCCAATTTGATCGCTCGATCCAGCTTTTGTGCTACTGTATGGCTTCGCTATCAAAGGTGCGAAGCGCCACCGTTTTCTTGGCGGGGCTGAATAGATCATCCTTCGTTCATGTCCTTGACCAGGTAAGGGATCCGAGTAAATTTAATGCAATTTTAGCCGGGCAAGAACGATAAAAAGACATTAAAATGTAAATTAAAAAAGAGTATCAATACCCCAACAACACACTACCCTCCGCAACCAACCGTGAAATCCATAAATCCTTCTAAAAATCCGTGAACGTAGTTAGGATTTATTACGTTCCTTCATCTTAATACCCGCGATCAGCCCGATAAAAGCCAGCAAAACGAAAGCCGAGCCCAACAAGTAATACACGTTACTACTACGCATGGCGCCACCATCGGTCATTTTCTCAGGCGAAGTATTAAAACCCGCGATCAGGAAACCCGCTCCCGCGAAAAAGAAAACGATCAAACCGATGTAATACGAAGGCTTTGGGCGACTATTTTTCATGTATGGAAATTACGATGAAAGTATGATATCAATATAATTGTGGTGAGGATTTTACAAATGGATGGGAAAAGAATCAATATGAAAATTATGTAGTAGCTTCGAAACTTCCATGAACAAAAAAGCCGCGACATGATCGCAGCTTTCTCTTGGAGGTCCCGAGCGGATTCGAACCGCTGTAGGAGGTTTTGCAGACCTCTGCCTAGCCACTCGGCCACGGAACCATTTTTGTTCGTTGGGATTGCAAAAGTAGTAAATTTTGGATATTTGCCAAATCTATTTTCATTTTATATTTAAAAAATAAAAATAATTATAAATCGATAACCTATTGATTATGGATAGAATAGCTGAATCTGAACTCATTCTCAACAGCCGTGGCGCTATTTATCATCTCGACCTCAAACCGGGCGAATTAGCGGATACGGTTATCACCGTGGGCGACCCCGATCGCGTCGCGAATGTCAGCAAACATTTCGATAAACTGGAAGGTAAATTCCAACACCGCGAGTTCGTTACCCATACCGGTTACGTGGGCGACAAAAGAATCTCGGTTGTGTCTACCGGTATAGGAACTGATAATATTGATATCGTGCTGAACGAGCTGGATGCCTTGGTGAATATCGATTTTGATAGTCGCACCATCAAGCAAGCATTACAGTCTTTAAAAATTATCAGGTTGGGTACAGCAGGCGCTTTGCAGGCTGATATCCCGGTGGATGAATGCGTCGTTTCCGCTTTCGGCCTGGGTTTAGATAACTTGTTACCGTTTTACAGCTTGGAAAACTCCGCAACGGAACAACAGGTATTGGCTGATTTTAAGCTCCAGGTACCGTTGAAAGACGGCACTGCCAATCCTTATATTGCCGGTGCCAATACCGGTTTGCAAAACCATTTTAAAAATGGGTTTCACCAAGGTATTACCGTGACTTGCCCGGGATTTTATGGCCCGCAAGGCAGGATTTTACGCGGGGCGCTCTCCCATCCTGAGCTGATCGACCAACTGACGGGTTTCCAATCCGGGGAACACCGCATCACCAATTTCGAGATGGAAACAGCCGGGATTTATGGCCTGGGTAAAGTACTGGGACACCAGTGCTTGTCCATCAGCGCTATCGTGGCTAACAGGGTCAGTAAACAATTCAGTAAAGACGGGGCAGCAGCCGTAGAACAATTGATTCAAAAAGCGTTGACTGTCATCGAAAAAATAAATTAAAGTTGCAGTCTATACAATTTGTTGACTAATTTTGCAGCGTTAAACATTGATACATGCAATTACATTTCCATAAATATCAAGGTACGGGCAACGATTTTGTAATCATTGATAACAGGCAAGGAATTTATAACGAACTCTCCCAGCCTACCGTTGAAAAGCTCTGCGACCGCAGGTTCGGCATCGGTGGCGATGGTTTGATGCTATTGAACGGGAGCAAGGATTACGATTTCGAGATGATCTATTACAATGCCGATGGCCGGCCGGGTAGTATGTGTGGAAATGGCGGCAGGTGCTTATCCGCCTTCGCAAAAAAATTGGGCATCCAACAAAATGCAGCTAAATTTATTGCCAGCGATGGGCCCCATGAAGTTGTATATGCCGAGAATGGCTGGGTGCAATTAAAGATGCAGGATGTCGACTACGTGGAAATTGGGCCGGGTTATTTCTTCCTGGATACCGGTTCACCGCATTTCGTACGTTATGTAACCGGGATAGAAGAGATGGATGTTTATACAGAAGGCAGCAATATCCGCTACAACGAGCGTTTCGCAGAAGAGGGAACCAATGTGAATTTCGTACAGGAAACAGATAACGGCATTTTCGTGAGAACTTACGAAAGAGGTGTTGAAGATGAAACCTATTCTTGCGGTACCGGTGTTACTGCCGCATCGCTCACCTTCGCGAAGGGCGCCCCGGGAGCATATACCGTCCCGGTACAAACCCTCGGCGGCCCGCTTGAAGTGCGTTTTACGAAGGTGGATGATCGAACTTACAATAATATCTGGCTTTGTGGCCCAGCAGAATGGGTTTTCGAAGGTGATATTAAAATATAATTAATTATTTGGCCTAATATCAATCCTGCATTGATTTAACTACCTTTGCGCCCGGATGATTCAATTTTTCAAAAATATCGATGCTGCCACGGTAGAAATCAATAGCCCCGAGCATGACGCCTGGGTGAACGTGGCGCCGCCGCTCAAACAATCAGAGTTTGAGCAACTCTCGGAAGAGCTGGATATACCGCTCGACTTCTTGACGGACTCCCTCGATATTGATGAACGCTCGCGTTTCGAATTGGAAGACAATGTAAAACTCATTGTCATAAAAACTCCTACAGAAAATAATTCGATCAACGAAAGTGATGCTTATTACATCACCATCCCGATCGTGATCATCCTTACCCACAACCAGATCGTGACGGTCAACTCCTTTGACAATGCGGCTATCAAGAAATTTTTGAACACTTTCCATAACCGTCATCCCGAGAAAAGGAACATGATGGTCTTGAAGATATTCGAGAAAGTCACGGTGAATTTCCTCGATTACCTCAAGGAAATCAACCAAAGGCGCAATGCCCTGGAACAAAAATTATATGATAGCAACAGGAACGAGGAACTTTTATACCTGATGCAGATACAGAAAAGCCTGGTATATTTCGTTACCGCCTTACGTAGTAATGAATTGCTATTGATGAAGTTGGAAAGGACGAACTTCCTGGGTTTAAATGAAGATGAGAAAGAGTTCCTGAACGACTTGATCGTAGATACATCCCAAGCCTTGGAAATGGCCAACGTGTACACCAATATCCTCAGTAGTACCATGGATGCATTCGCCAGCATCATCTCCAACAACTTGAACCAGGTGATGAAAAGGTTGACATCCATCACGATCGTACTTTCGTTCCCGATGTTGGTAGCTAGTATTTACGGTATGAACGTACATATTCCTTACGCGGAAGTGCCGCATGCCTTCTATGTGCCGGTCATTTTATCGATCGTGATATCGGTTTTGATGAGTTGGTATTTCATGAAGAAAAAATGGTTTTAAATTCATTCCCCTATCCATTCATTTATCAATTAACAGAAAATGGCTTGTTTCAACGTAAGGGTTTACGGCATCATGATTAACGAGCAAAAACAAGTGCTGGTGAGTGATGAATTTATCCGCGGCGGTTATTATACCAAGTTTCCCGGCGGCGGGTTAGAATTTGGCGAAGGCACCTTGGAATGCATCGTCCGTGAATGGCAAGAGGAATTAGCACAAGAAATAAAGGTAGTTGAACATATTTACACAACAGATTTCTTCCAAATATCCGCATTTGACAATACCTCCCAGATTTTGTCCATCTATTATTTAGTAAAACCCACTTCTGCATTTACCGCTCCTATTATTGCCAACCCGTTTGACTTTGAAATACCCGAAGGCATCGAGGAAGTAGAAGGTGTAAGATGGATCGAATGGAATGATTTTTCATCGGAAGCGGTTACTTTACCTATTGATAAAGTGGTTGCCGATTTGGTAAAGGAAAGGTATTAGCATAATATTCGAAAGGTAAATTTGCTGGTTCGAGCCTCCAAGCCATTGGTGTTCCAAACCCGGTTTTTCATGTTTAGCCCTTCAAATTTTATCTAGAATAATCCAACCGGAAACCTCGCTAGTTCGAGCTTCCATGCTCGGACTGCCTTTTGGAAAAGCGTTCAACTGGTAGCGCATCGTGTTCGACAGCATTAGAAAGCCATCAAATGGTCGTGTATGCTGCAAAGCGTACGTATTTTTTCGTTTTCGATACAATTTTAAATGTCCTGAACTGGGCCTGGGTCCGAGCTTGGAAGCTCGAACCAGCAGTTTTTTTTGGGGCAATGGGTTTTCAAAATTTATCTTGGAAATATGCTGAAACCTTCGCTAGTTCGAGCTTCCAAGCTCGGACTCCACTGTAGAACAACATTCAATAGATAGAAAATCGCGTTCGCCAGCATTAGAAATCCAACAATTGACTGTTTAGGATATAAAGAGTACGTGTCATTTCGTTCTCAATACAATTTTAAGTGCAGTGCGTAGATCCGGGCTTGGAAGTCCGAACCAGCAAAAATATCAATATGCAGAAACATGTATCTGCATAGCAGTTCAGTACCAAACTGAACATCTACTCCCCGGGTTTCCCCATAGCGGCCCGCTTCATGGCCATTGCTTTTTCAGGTCCCAGGTATTTCACTATCCTATGTTCCACGAAATAAATTACCGGCGTCATGATTAAAGCCATGAAAAATTTATACGTATAATTCACCACGCAAATGGCTAATACCGTTTGCCATGACCATCCCCTACCGATCTTAAAAGCGATGAACAACACGATAAAACTATCAACCAATTGTGATATTACCGTAGAACCCGTAGCCCTTAACCAAACATATTTCTCGCCCGTCACTTTCTTGATTTTATGGAACACGGTAACATCCACGATCTGGCTCACCAGGAAAGCTACCAGGCTACCGAATATAATCCACATCCCTTGCCCGAAAATAAATGAGAATGAACTTTGTAAATTCGGTACGGAAGGATCTTCGCTACTGGTGATCCACCAATCGGCCGGTGGCGTTGATATAGCGAGGTAAAACATCAAGAAGGCATAGCTGATTAATGCTACAGCGATATAAGAAATTCTTCTTACAGCCTTGGGCCCATAAAATTCATTCACAATATCTGTCATTACAAATTCCAGGGGCCATAATAATACGCCACAAGTGAGATTGAAAGAAAGGTTAGATTCCCCGAAGATGGTGAAAGTATGAACTTTTAGGCCCAGCATTTTTTCCAGCGAGAAAATTTTGCCCCCGATAGCTTCAGCAATTAAAGCATTGGCAACAAAAAAACAAGCGAAGAAGATAAAGAGCTTGGTTGCTTTATCATTAACAATCTTATGTATCATTAGACAATTCCCAGTTGAAGGATCAATATTATACAATTAAAAATAAATAAAATCGGGTGTGCCTCCTTCCAGATCAGCCGTTTACGGAGCAATAGCGCTAGGAACCACAAGATAGCCAGGATATTTAAGGGGGCGGCAATGATTAAACCCATTATAACGGCATGTTTTGACAGGTAAGACATGTCCCCCGACTGTTCATGCATCCTCAACATCCAGCTCACCAGGTAACATAAATTACAGATAAAACACACTTTAATAATAAATCTAATGCCTCCCATATTGAAATTTCGGATAAATTACAGTTATTTTTGTTTCTTTAAAACTAAATCAAAAATACCCGATGATGATGAATTGGCAAAAGAACATATTACCACATGTGTATGCCATCCTAATTTTCGTAGCAGTTGCGTTCCTATTTTGTAGCCCTGTCATCGAAGGAATGGAGTTAAGACAGAGCGATAATATCCAGTGGAAAGCCGGATCACATGAAGCCAGGGCTTACAAAGACAGTACCGGGATTCAACCGCTTTGGACCAATAGCATGTTTGGCGGTATGCCAACTTATCAAATTTTTATGGAAGGAACGAACTATATGTACTGGGTTCACCTTGCCATCTCTCTCGGGTTACCCAAACCTGTTAATATCCTCTTCCTAGCAATGCTGGGTTTTTATATCCTGCTGAGCGTCATGCGATTTAGGCGATGGATCAATATCGCGGGGGCCATCGCTTTCGGCTTATCGACTTCGAGCATTATCTTGATTGCTACCGGGCACGATAGTAAAGTATTGTGCATGGTTTATATGGCGCCGTTCTTGGCGGGCTTATTACTCACTTACCGTGGTAAATATTTTATCGGTACCATGGTCAGTTGCCTTTTCCTAGCATTATTGATAACCAACAATCACTACCAGGTACTCTATTATTCGCTGTTGATAGCCGGCGCTTTCGGTGTTTCCGAACTGGTACTTGCCATCAAGCAAAAAACGGTGCCGAATTTTGTGAAGGCAACCTTGTTAAGTATCGTGGCCACCGTTTTAGCAATTCTACCATCAACCGTAAATCTTTGGACGACTTCCGAGTACGCCAAATACAGCATCCGTGGAGGACAAAGTGAGCTTACCTTGAAAGAGGAAGCCGGGCAAGTAGCGCAAAACAACAAAACTAAAAACGGGCTGGATAAAGATTATGCATTTCAATGGAGCCAGGATGCTGTTGAAACCTTTACTTTCTTAGTACCGAATTTATACGGCGGAAGTTCCAACGAAAATATTGGTGATAATTCTGAAACTTATAAAACCCTTACGGGGGTTGGCGTACCAAGAGCGCAAGCTGAACAAATTAGCGCCAACTTCCCCTTATATTGGGGACCATTACCCTTTACCGAGGGTCCCATTTATATTGGTGCAGCAATAATGTTTTTATTTGTCTTATCCCTATTCGTGATCAAGAGTCCGAAGAAATGGTGGATGGTGATAATGATCGTGGTGGGTGTTTTGCTGGCATTAGGTAAAAATTTCGCTATATTAAATAACTTCTTATTCGATTACCTTCCCTATTATAATAAATTCAGGGCGCCCACACAAGCCTTGATGATACCGCAAATATTGATCCCGGTGATGGCTTGTTGGGCATTAAATAATATCGTTAGCGGCAAGGTAGAAAAAGCGCAATTCATCAAGCAATTGAAGTTGAGCCTTTACATCGTCGGTGGCTTATGCCTGCTGTTCATCTTGTCCAGCTATATGGGAATCTTTAGCTTTACCAACGATCACGACAGCCTGAAAATGCAATACCAACAAGCATTTGGCAGCAACCCGGGCGTTTACCAACAGGCTATCAGCGCCATGGAAGCCGACAGGGCATCTGCTTTAAGAACGGATGCATTACGTTCGTTAATCATCGTCCTGATTGCCTGGGGCGTAATCATGTATTGGAATAGTGGTAAGCTCAAATCATCCAACATACTGGTGCTGCTTTTAGGTATTCTAATTGGTGCCGACTTGTTCCTCGTGGATAAAAGATATTTAAACAGCGACAACTTCGTAACGGCATCGGAATACAATAATATCTTCACGATGCGACCCGTAGATGAAGCGATCTTGAAAGATCCCGATCCTTATTACAGGGTCATGGACTTCTCGGTAGATGCCTTCCAGAACGCGGTACCGTCTTATTATCATAAATTTATCGGTGGATACCATGCGGTAAAACTGTCGATTTATCAAGATTTGATCGAGAACCAGCTCAGCAAGAATAATATACAGGCATACAATATGCTGAATACCAAGTATTTTATCATACCGGGCCAGCAAGGGGGTCTTACCTACCAAAGAAACCCGGATGCCTTGGGTAATGCCTGGTTCGTAAACGGCGTGGAATGGGCAGATAATGCCAATGCCGAAATGCAGGCATTAACGACTTTCAATCCTAGGGATACCGTCGTGATCGATAAAAGATTCAACACCGCTTTACAGGGATATAATTTCGGGAAAGATAGTAGCAGCCAAATCCGCTTAACGAAATATGGACTGAACGAGTTACAATATCAAAGTAATAATAGTCAACCCGGCTTCGCGGTATTCTCCGAAATCTATTACCCTGCTGGTTGGGAACTTTACATAGATGGTAAAGCTTCAGAAATTGTGAGGGTAAACTATGCGCTACGCGGCGCGAAGATCCCGACAGGCAAACATGATATCGTGATGAAATTTGAACCGAAGTCTTATTATGTAGGTAATAAATTATCGAAATTCTCTTCGATCATTATCTTGTTAGGATTACTCGGTGGATTGATTTACGAGATATTTATAAGTAAGAAAAAAGAAAACGGGCCGGAAAATGATCCAGCCCGTTCATAAAATATTTAGTTGCGAGGTTATTAAAATTTCAATACGATAGCCTCGCACCGATTTTTTTGAGATACGCCAGCGTTTCCTTCGATAAACGTTGGCGTTTTTCTTTAAACGGTAATTGGAATATTACCCTCCAACCCTTAATCCACAATGGGAAATGCCAGTTCGTTTTCCTGATAAATTCTAATGACCACATAACAGTAGTACTGATAAAATACCGAACCGGTAAATAGCGGAAAGCTACCTTCGATTTATTCACCCAAAACATAAACATTTTTTCTGCATGGGGCGCTCTTCCCAAGGGGGATTCGTTATGCATCACCACGACTTCCGAGGTAAATGCAATTTTATACCCGGCATCTAAAATCCGGTAACTAAGATCGTATTCTTCCATGCCGTAGAAGAAATCATCCGGATAATCGCCGGCCTTTTCATATACCTCTTTCAATATAGCGTGACCGCAACCGGTAAAGTAAGACGTTTCAAAAAAAGTATCGTCCTTATGTTTTTTATAATCCTTATGCGGGAATAAATTCTTTTGAACTTCCAAGGTACTGGCATACAAAACTTTAAAACATACAGCCCCTAAAGCGCGCTGCGGATCTTGGTGCTCTTTAAATACGCCGACCGCCTTCTTCAACGCATCCTTATCCCTGAAATAAGCATCATCGTCGATCGAAATCAAAATAGGCGCCTGCGCGATACTGATGGCCAGGTTACGGCCCCGTGCCACGCCCAGGTTTTCCGGGGAATCGACATAACGGTAATTCAGGTTCCTTTCATTTACATACGCGACGACCTGGTCGTAATCAGCATTAGAAGCATTATTGATAATGATTACCTCGTGAATAAGTTCTGCTGCATCTTCTTGTGCCGCTATGTTTTTTAATAACAGCAACACATCGTTCGGGCGGTTGTAGGTGATTATTAGGATGCTAATCGGTTTCAAGGTAGTTCTCTTATATGATTGATTAAATCTTTATATGCTTGGTGGAAAGTGTCCATACCGAAATGCTGGTAGGCATACTCCCTGTTTTTAGAAGCGATTAATTTTAATTGTTGCGGATCAGCGTTCCATTCCAATACCTGTCGCGCAGTTTCAGCAATAATCCTTTCGATATCATGAACGGTATCTAACTGCAAACCGTAACTCATTTTTTGATAATGATAAGGCATTATACCCACCGGGCTAGCGATAATAGCCATCGCGTAAGCCATGCCTTCCATAAATACAAGCGGGCCGCTTTCCCTCGAAGAAGGGATGATCAGCACATTACAGCTCCTGTATATTTCTTCTACTTGCTTGGGGTCACCGATGCTTCCCAACAATTTCACATGCTTATGCAAAGATAAGGGGATTGCATCTTTTACATCTCCCATGAATAAAAATTCAATACCAGGTTCTGAACGATGTACCCTTTCCGCTACCTGGGCAACGATAGTAGGCCGCTTTTCGGCGGTACCGCGCCCGACATATAATATTTTTATGGGACTATGAATATTTTGCAGTTCCCGCATCGCGGGTAAATGAATAGCCAACCCGATCACGATAAACCTTTCTTCCAAGGATTTAGGCAACCCGAATTTCCTATAAACAGCCAGATTCATATCCCTTTCCCGTTGGCTGACTGTAATAGACCTCTTATAAAACTGCAAGAATGGCAAACGGATATAGGAGAAATTGCAGAAATTGTGGAGCAACTCCACCTGGGGAATACCTTTATTGATCCAACGGGAGATCTTGTAACCGAAATTGGATTGCCCGTTAAAAACAGTAGGAGGAATTGATTGCTTATTGATGTAAGCGCTGATGAGTCCCCTGTAAATAAAACTTAAGTAATATTTCTTCTTATTATCGGCAAACGGAGCGATATTTCTAATCGTAATATTGGGAGCTTGGAACAGGTGCAACAAAGCCTCGTCTTGCGAATGCTTCGTAAAAAAGATAATAATCCTCTTCCCGGGAAATTGCTGAACGATCTCCGCATTGACCTTTTCAGCCCCGCCAACATGATAGAAAGGGAAAAAGAAGAACAAATCATACTCATCTTCCAAGGGTTTTCGCGCGGCCATCCTACGCCCCCACCAAATGAAGGGAAACATGCCGATATCCTCGATGAATCTTTTAATTAGTAGCAGGATGTAGAGCATGTTTCCAACGTTGTTTTAAATTTTTAGCTAAAGCCATTACCGCATCAGGTAATGAACAAAGCATTACCTGAAACTCGAACCAACCGAATTTGCGGGCTTTCCATTGCAAGTTTAAAAAGTTCCATTTTGATAAGAACCGGGCGGTAAAATAATTCCACTTTTTTAAATTCACCTTCGTTACTGATGATTGATGGATTCTATATTTTAAGCATACGGCAGGTAATTTTCCCAATACATAACCGGCGGATAGCACCCTTAACCACATGATATGATCCTCATGATCATATTTACTGAAGGTATATTGTAATTTAATAAACACTTCTGATTTACCCATCAAGGTAGGATGCGAAATACAATTTTGGTAAATCATACGCCTCCTTATCTGTGACGGGGTAATTATCTTCCTATCTAACTCCCAATAGCCGCAATCGGCTCCATGTTCGTTAAAAAATTCAGACCATGTTGCTAAAACATCAATTTCGGGATGCTGTTCCAAATATGCTACCTGCATTTCAAAACGCTTGGGAAGGCAAACGTCATCGCCGTCTAACCTGGCAATGAATTTCCCTCGGACTTTCGAAAGACCGAGATTCAAACTATTTACAAAACCTTTATTTGCCGGTATATTATCTACCCGGATGAAACGTTCATCCTTGGCAACGTACCGGTCAATTATTTCCGGCGTGGCGTCTTTGGAGTTATCGTTTACCAAGATCACCTCAAAGTTTTTCATTGTTTGTCCTATAAGGCTTTCCAATGTTTCTTCAAGGTAAATAGCCGCATTATAGACTGCAATGACCACGGAAACAAGTGGTTCGGTACCTGTAAACATCATTTTTTAATTAATCAGGAGCCAATCTAAGTAAATTGGCATTCATATAATAATATTCAATGGCTACAAAAATATTCATTTTCTCATTTACGGAAATTTTATTCATTTTTGTAGCTGCCAATGCAGGCCGGCAAGCAACAGTATGGGAACAATCAGGAAACAAGGCATACAAACGACCATCATTACATATATTGGATTTGCCATAGGTGCGATCAATATGGTATTATTTGCCCGCCTGATGGACCCGGCTCTTTTCGGGTTAACGCGGCTCCTGATTTCTATCGGCTTGCTTTACTTAGCTTTCTCTTCATTAGGCTCGATTACGCTTATTAACAAATTTTATCCTTATTACAGGGACCATCTCGCACCCGACAAACGTGATTTATTCGGGATTGTTATCCTCCTTTGCATAACGGGCTTCATAATCGTTTCGGGTATCACACTAGGACTAAAAAGCCCTATTACTGAATATTACAGATCAACGAACGGAGGTGCGCTTTTCAGCGATTATTACTATATAATTTACCCTTATTCATTCTTTTTCATAATATTCTCAATTTTAGAAGTATTTAGTTACAACCAGTACAAGAGCGTCTTACCAATCTTCTTAAAAGAGGTCTTCGTAAGGCTATTGACCACTTTGCTTATTATCCTGTTCTTTTTATATTTCTTAAATACAACCGGCTTTATAGTAAGTTATTCCCTGGTTTATGCGGCTGCATCTTTCGTTTTAATATGGTACCTGATCAGGCTCGGTTTATTCAAGTTTAGTTTTAAAATTTCCAATCTTACAAAGCGCCTGTCTGACAAGCTGATAGGATTCACTTCTTTAATTTACGGAGGCAATGTATTTACAGTCGTGTCTCAAAATGTTGACACCATTGTTATTTCCTACCTGAGAGATTTGAAAACCACCGGGATTTTCGAGTTCAATACTTATATCAGCAATATCATCATGATTCCTCAAAAAAGTATCGTGGCGATTTCTATACCCGTATTGGCCCAAGCTTGGAAAGATAAAGACCTCGCAAAAATTCACCGGATTTATTCCCGGTCATCGCTTGTATTATTAACTTACGCTATATTAATTTTCGGGGTCATTTGGCTTAATTTGGAGAATGTGTTCCAGGTACTTAAAATCCCGGATGCCTACCTGGAAGGGAAATCACTGGTACTCATGTTAGGCCTCATGCGGATCATGGATCTTGGCACCGGGGTAAGTTCCCAGATCATCGGTACATCCAACCATTGGAAATTCGAGTTCGGCACCAACCTCATCTTGGTATCGTTGGCAATACCGCTCAATTACTTCATGATCTATCATTTCGGTATGCTCGGTTCGGGTATTGCCCAATTATTTTCCTTAACCGTATTCAACGCGATCCGCTTCACATTTTTATATAAACGCTACAAGTTGCAGCCATTCAGCATGAAAACAGTTTATACCATACTGGTCGGACTGGGCGCTTATTATATTGCATATTTCATCCCGCTGGAAAATGCTTTCGCGGCTATCGTAATCAAATCAATCACTTTTGCCGGAATTTTCATCGGTTGTAACCTGTTGTTTAAATTATCTGAAGATGTAGAAGAATCCTACAAGAAAGGCATTAATATCCTTCAAAAGATATTGAAAAGAAAATAAGTTTATTTACTGAACAGGTATCCCAAAAACATCAAGGGCCGCGAAAACCAGCCTATTTTCAATAATTTTAATGGGAGTTTATACTGGAATTGCGCCATCTGCACTAGCCGCTTATCGATAGATTCACCGGGCGCTATCTTGTGCAGATCGGCCTTACCACGTACTTTATAGTTGCGCAACATCCTCCAGTAATAGCTATAAAAGGGCAATTGTTTCAATACAGCATCATCGAACTTATTAAGCAGTAAAATATACTCCTTTATCACGACGGTTGCATCGCCTTCTACCATATGCGTGACCTGGCCTTCATGTAATCCTACCTTCACACCGTATCCATCCACGAAAACAAAATTGGTACTATTCGTCAATATCCGCATATAAAACTCTACATCCACCAACCACTTGAATTTCGCATCATAAAAATACCCCATGTGATTCTTGAATATAGTGGCACTCGGTACCCCGATAAAGTTTCCTAATATTAACCGCTCGGGCCGATGGTGTCTTAGAAATTGTATTTGTTCCGGCTTGAGCACCCTTTTCTCTTCCTTTCCATCCGGAAATACATTAATACAGCGGGTAAAACCCATTTCTGCATCGGGATTCGCTTCCATTAACCGGTAAAACTTTGACAGCAGGTCGGGATCCGCGATCCGGTCATCGCGGTGCAGCAGGTAAACGTACTTGCCCTTGGCCAAAGCAATAGCTGCATTCCAGTTGGCCGGCGGCCCCAGGGGCTTATCGTTATGTATATAAACCAGGGGAAAATCTACCTGGTACGACTTTACCAATTCGTAGATCTCATCACCGGGCGAATCATCCGTAATGATGATCTCAATATCTTTAAAATGCTGCTGTAACACGGAATCCAAGCATTGCTTAGTTAATTCCGGGGCTTTATAGGCAGGGATACAAATCGAGATTCCTGGGGGAGTGTGCATGAGCCGGGCTTTTAACTTTTTTTAATCCTTCCTGCACCTGCATAATACCGTTTCCAATACGTTTCATTTAAATCGCTGATCATTACTCCCGAGCTTGATGAAGCATGAACGAAGCGATCGTTCCGTAAATATACGCCTACGTGGGAGATTCTTCTATGGTGAATTTTAAAGAACACCAAGTCTCCCGGTTTTAGATTTTTCTTCTGCACCCGGGCCGATTTAGCATATAATTGGACAGAGTTTCCGATAAGTGACAAATTGAAAACCGAGGCCATCATAGTATTTACGAAATTTGAGCAATCTATCCCCTGTTTGGAATTTCCCCCGAAACGGTACGGCGTACCATACCAATCATCGATAAACCCGAACAGCTTTTCATTAACGACTTCCTCCACCGGTAAATCTAATAATTGCGCATATTTAAATTGCCAGGATTTAGCCTCTTCAATATCGCTCACGCCAGCAGGAATACTTTTTATACTACTATTTATATCAGGATCATTATTCTTAGTTGTTGAAGAAACATGATGTATCGGTATTTTTTTTGCTATTTGCGGCTGCTCCTGTTGCCTTGACTTTGCCGTTTTGTTAAAAGTACCACAAGCACTAAACAACAAAGCACACAAAGCTCCTATAAAAACATGTAATCCGGTCTTGAATGTCATACTTGGGTTAGTTATGCGTTTGCAAAATAAATATTACACCCTTTGTTACAAAATAAAATTGGAAAATATGCCCTTACTTAAAACCTTCAAGCCTAGGAGATCCCCGGGCTCTTTGCATAGGAAAAGTGTTTACCCATTTGGCTTTGCGCGGTTTTTCAATTATAATCCATTGTTACATAAGTCATTACAAGAACGACAAACTTGTGGATAAATTATGCTGTATCAAATTTTTTTTCTGCCGGATGAATCGTTCTTTTGTCAAGAAGAATCATCCCCTTCCAGGTTTGAAAGCTTATTTCGTAAATTTGCATTTTGAAAAAGATTAGCGTCGCACGATTATGGTATTCTCTCATTTACACGTTCATACACAGTATTCCTTGCTCGATGGAGCGGCAGATATCAAGCAATTGTATAAAAAAGCAATGGCTAACAACCAGCCTGCCCTGGCAATCACCGATCACGGGAACATGTTCGGCGTGTTCCAGTTTGTAGCTGAAGCATACAATAATCGCCTTAACCCGGAAGATCCCAAGGACAAAAGGCTAAAGGTTAAACCCATCGTAGGTTGTGAATTTTACGTGGTTGAAAATCGCCATAAAAGATCATTTACCCGGGAAGAAAAAGATGCCCGTTACCACCAGGTACTGTTAGCTAAGAATGATGAAGGCTACAGGAACCTGATCAAATTATGCTCCCTGGGATTTATCGAGGGCTTATACGGTAAATACCCCAGGATAGACAAGGAACTGATTTTACAATATCATAAAGGCCTCATAGCAACCACCTGCTGCCTCGGTGCTTCCGTACCCAGGACGATACTAAGAAAAGGTGAAGATGAAGGTGAGAAGGAGTTTAAATGGTGGCTGGATATTTTCGGGGATGACTTTTACGTGGAAATGCAACGCCACGGCATACCCGAACAGGAAAAAGTGAACGAGGTCCTCGTCCGTTTCGCCAAGAAATATAACGTGAAGATCATCGCCTCTAATGACTCCCACTACGTGGATCAACAAGATGCGAACGCGCATGATATTTTATTATGTATCAACACGGGTGAAAAGAAAAGCACCCCGACGATGAAAGATTTCGCGGATGATGATGTCATGGTAAAAAATAAACGTTTCGCTTTCTATAACGACCAGTTTTATTTTAAAACCACGGAAGAAATGTCGGCTTTATTCCACGATCTTCCGCAAGCTATCGATAACACGAATGAAATCGTAGACAAAGTTGAACTGCTGGACTTAAAACGGGATATATTATTACCCAATTTCCCTATTCCTCCACAATTCATTACACAAGACCAATACCTGCGTCACTTAACGATGGAAGGTGCGCACCAGCGTTACAGCGAGATGACGCCCGAAATCGAAGAAAGGCTGAACTTCGAACTGCAAACCATCGAAAACATGGGATTTGCGGGGTACTTCCTGATCGTATCCGACTTTATTAAAGCCGGTAGGGATCTCGGTGTGTTCATCGGCCCGGGACGTGGTTCCGCGGCTGGCTCGGCCGTGGCTTATTGTATTGGCATAACGAATATTGACCCGATTAAATATAACCTGCTGTTCGAGCGTTTCCTTAACCCGGAACGTAAGAGCATGCCGGATATTGATACGGACTTCGATGATGAAGGCCGGCAGAAAGTGATTGATTACGTTGTAGATAAATACGGCAAAAACCAGGTGGCGCAAATCATTACCTACGGTACGATGGCCGCCAAGATGAGTATCAAGGATGTTTCCAGGGTACTCGACCTGCCTTTGCCCGAAGCCAATGCCTTGGCGAAAATGGTGCCTGAAAAACCGGGAATCCAGCTAGACAGGATATTCAACGCACCGATCGATGGAGAAAAAAGCTTGACTGAGAAAGAAGGCTTGATGGGTGAAGATCTTGAAAATGTCAAGAAATTGCGCGAACTGATCAAGGGAAACGATATGCAGGGTGAAGTATTGAGAGAGGCTTGCGTCTTGGAAGGTTCCGTGAGAAATACGGGAATCCACGCCGCGGGTATCATCATCGCCCCTAAAGACCTTTCCGAGCTCATCCCCGTTTCTACCGCGAAGGATTCCGACCTGCTCGTAACACAGTTTGAAGGAAGTATTATCGAATCCGCAGGCGTAATCAAAATGGACTTCCTGGGTTTAAAAACCCTTTCCATCATCAAGGGCGCCTTAGCATTAATTAAGAAAAACCACGGGCTGGAAATCAGCATCGACGATATACCGCTCGATGATGCCCCAACCTACGAATTATATCAAAAAGGGGAAACCAACGCTACTTTCCAGTTTGAATCCCCCGGTATGCAAAAATACTTGCGCGAGCTCAAACCGGATAGGTTCGATGACCTCATCGCGATGAACGCCTTGTACCGCCCCGGGCCACTGGAGTACATCCCGACTTTCATCCGCCGTAAACATGGGCTGGAACCTACCGTTTACGATCTCCCCGAAATGGAAGAATTCCTGGCAGACACTTACGGGATTACCGTTTACCAAGAGCAGGTAATGCTATTGAGTCAGAAACTGGCCAACTTCTCCAAGGGAGATGCCGATATCCTGCGTAAAGCGATGGGTAAAAAGCAGAAAGCGGTACTGGACAAGATGAAGTCGCAGTTTATGGACGGTTGTGCGAAAAACGGCCATGATCTAAAGGTTTGTGACAAGGTTTGGACTGACTGGGAAGCATTCGCTTCCTATGCATTCAATAAGTCGCACTCTACCTGTTACGCATTCGTAGCTTATCAAACTGCTTACCTGAAAGCACACTACCCTTCCGAGTACATGGCTTCCGTGCTGAATAACGCTTCCAATATCGAGAAAATCACTTTCTTCATGGAGGAATGTAAACGCATGGGAATCGATGTACTGCCTCCGGATGTGAACGAATCCTTTTACGGTTTCGCCGTTAACAAGCAAGGACAGGTTCGTTTCGGTTTTTCCGGCTTGAAAGGTGTGGGTGAAGCTGCCATTGAAAGCCTGATCGAAGAACGCGAGAAAGGCGGTCAATATAAAGATATTTTTGATATGATTAAGCGTGTAAACCAACGCGCTGTCAATAAAAAATCATTAGAAGCATTGGCGATGTCCGGGGCTTTTGATTGCTTCAAGGAATTGCACCGGGCGCAATATTTCCATAAACCGGAAGGTGACTTGACTACCGGCTTGGAAAAAATCATCAAGTTCGGCAACCAGGTATCCGCCGGGGCATCCACGATGGGTAGCTTATTTGGAGATGAAGGCATGCCCGAGGTAACACCGCCTAAAATACCAGCATGCGAAGAATGGCCGCTTACCATCAAGCTCAACAATGAACGGGAAATCACCGGGATTTATATTTCCGGTCACCCGCTGGACGATTACAAGTTCGAGTTGAAGCATTACCATATGAATACCGTTCAAGACTTGGTAGCGTATCAATTAGAACTGGCTACACCGAATGGGGCTGGGAAAGCCAGGGAGAAAAACTTCCGCTTGGCCGTTTTCGTGACAACAGCCCTGGAACGTATTTCCAGGAATAACAAGCAATTTGGGGTGATGGGCATCGAGGATTATACCGGGAAATTCGAGTTTGCCCTCTGGAGCGAAGATTTTATCAAGTTTCTCCCTTACTTGAAACCGGGCATCTGCCTGTTTATTAACGGCGGCTTCAAATCCAGGCGCTTCAATGACAATGAATATGAGTTCAAAGTGAGTTCCATGCAGTTATTGCAGGAAGTGAAGAAAACACATACAAAACAGATCGGCTTATTTACTAAACCGCAGAAACTCACGGAAGATATGATCGATTTCTTCGGTACCAATGCAGAGAAATTCCCAGGCAATAGTAAATTGCACTTCCAATTGGTTGATAAAGAAGATAACCTGTTGGTCAAGATGCATACTTTTAACCGTCATATCGAAATGAATGACGAGTTGGCACAATACCTGTCCAATCAGCCGGATATCGATGTGTATATAGAAACAATCAATAGGTAATATGCCAAAAAAACAGGTAAATTTGTGTCGGTTTGATAATTGCATATTTATAATAGTCAATTGAAATAATAATTATTATTGATAATAGACATCAAAACATTCATTAAAAAAGATAAAAAATGGCTTTAGAATTCACTGACGCAAACTTTCAGTCTGCAGTATTAGATAGCGATAAACTTACAGTTGTAGACTTTTGGGCAGAATGGTGCGGCCCTTGTCGTGCTATCGGTCCCGTGATCGAAGAATTGTCGAAAGACTATGATGGTAAAGTGAATATCGGTAAAGTGAACGTGGATAACAACCCTACAGTTTCAATGAACTACGGTATCACCAGCATCCCCGCGATCCTGTTCATTAAAAACGGTCAAGTAGTTGACAAACAAGTAGGCGCCGTTCCTAAATCTGTATTGGACAAGAAAATCCAAGCGAACTTATAATAATACAACGTATTTATTGATAGCCCACCAATTGCTGGTGGGCTTTTTTTATGCATCCATCCTTCTATATTTATATAAATTAACTTTATATAACATATCATTTTACCAATTATAACTTATATTTATAACAGCTCATAGTAAGACAGGCTGTGAAGGGCATCATAAAATTTATTGTCTTATCGTGTATTTTACTTTTTTTTGCTTTTTATTTTAGAAATCAACAAATCTGTATGTCTTCTATTGGGATGAACATCGCCCGGGGTTCACTGGGAATGTTATTTTTAGTAGCTGTATGTTATATTCTTAGTAACAATCGCAAGGCAATTGACTGGAAGCTAGTAATCATGGGACTTTTTGCCCAGGTGATGTTTGCCCTCGGCGTATTAAATACGCAGTTTAACGGGCAACCGGTTTTCTGGCTGATTTTTGGTCTAGCCCTAGCGTATATTATAGTGAACAGGGTTATCAAGAACCGAAAAAGCGGGCTGAAAATGGTGCTGCGGCCATTAGATTCACTGCTGGCAATCGGGGCTTTGGTCACCTTCTTCTTCCTCGGCATCCGCAGCCAGGAATATTCTTACAATAGCTTGGCATTAACCGGGGGGCTTATCATCCCGTTAGTATTATTAACCCAACTGGGCAAGAGAAACCTGGAGATGACGAAATGGGCTATAATTGCAGCCTGTTCATTACTCACGATCTCCGTATATGCTAACTGGTGCGACCATGCCGTATTTAGGAATGTTTTATCATCCTGCTCAGATGTATTCGTAGATCTAATCTCAATAAGTCACAAGGGAACTGAATTTATCTTTGGTGAGCTGGCCAATGCAGAAGGCAGTTGGGCCTATATATTCGGGGTACAAGTATTACCGAATATCATCTTCTTCGCCGCATTATCTTCAGTTTTATACTACTTAGGCATCCTGCAAAAAATTGTCTTCGTTTTTGCATATGTACTTAATAAGCTAAATATTTCCGGGGCAGAAAGTGTTTCCACCGCGGCAAATATATTTTTAGGACAAACAGAAGCGCCGCTAATGATCCGTCCCTACCTGGAAAAGATGACCCGTTCGGAAATACTCTGCATCATGGTAGGCGGCATGGCTAATACTGCCGGGAGCGTATTGGCCGCATATGTAAATATGCTCGGTGGTAACGACCCGGTGCAGCAAAAATTCTTCGCTTTGCACATGTTAAGCCAATCTATCATGAGCGCCCCGGCAGCGATCGTTTGTTCGAAGCTTCTTTTCCCGCAAACGAACGGGCAACTTATTTCAAAAGACTTGATGATTCCGAAGGAGAAACTAGGAGACAACTTCCTCGATGCCTTATCGATCGGTACTACGGATGGATTAAAACTGGCTGTAAACGTAGGCGCCATGCTGATCGTATTTACCGCCTTAATGTGGTTAGCGAATGCCCTGCTTGGTTGGGTTGGCAATATCGCCCATATCAATGGAGAAATAGCAAGTTTAACCGGCGGTAGGTATGAAAAATTATCCTTACAAATGATTTTGGGCTATGTCTTTGCCCCGGTCGCCTGGCTAATTGGGGTCGCTCAACAGGATATGTTGGCCATTGGTCAATTATTAGGTGAAAAAACGATTTTAAATGAATTTGTGGCGTATATTTCGTTGGGACAAATGAAGGCAAATAATGTCATCCAGGAACCCAAATCAATCTTGATAGCCACTTATGCGCTATCGGGATTTGCCAACTTTGCATCCATCGGCATCCAGATTGGCGGTATCAGTCAACTAGCCCCCAACCAACGTAAAAACTTGACGGAGCTAGGCATCAAAGCCTTGATTGGCGGCACTATTGCCTGTTTAATGTGCGCTTGTATCGCGGGGGCTTTATTCGATCATTAAGCTGGGCAACCGTAAAATTTTGAGAAATGTGAGTAGGGAAATGATCTATTGATTATAAAAAGTGTTATATATAAAAAATCTAATTACTTGCGTTTCATCAACATCCTATTTATTTGCTGCACCGCATGCTCCCTGTCCTTATCAGCACAGCGGAAATGTGGTACCGCCGAAGACTTGGAACGACAATTCCAAGCACGCCCGAGCCTTAAAATCGCGTTTGACAAGCAAGAACTAGCCATTCAAAAACAACTAGCACAAATTAAGTTGCTAAAAGCAAATGGCAAATCTCCCGTGGTTACTATCCCCGTTGTAGTACATATCGTATTGCCCAACCCGGCACTGGTAACCGATGCTCAAGTTTACTCTCAAATAGAACAATTAAATAAAGATTATAGCGCCACCAATGCGGATATTTCAAAAGTACCCACGGTTTGGCAACCTATTATTGGCGATATCGGCCTGCAATTCTGCCTCGCTCAAAGAACACCGGAAGACGCCCCCACCACGGGCATTACCCGTACCGTGACAAGCGCAACAGGCTTCTCGATCAACGATGCAGCCTCTGCCGTGAAACACGGTGCCACCGGCGGAACCGAAGCATGGAATACAGAAAATTATCTCAATATTTGGGTTTGTCAATTGCGGGATGATTACCTCGGTGTAGCCACACCACCCGGCGGCTTCTATCCCGATGATGAGCAAGGGGTGGTAATTACCTATAGCGGTTTCGGAAATACCGGCTCGGCAGCGGCGCCTTATAACTTGGGCAGAACCACGACCCACGAAATCGGGCATTTCTTCTCGCTGAGGCATACCTGGGGAGACGATAACGGCGCCTGCACTACCGATGACGGCGTTAATGACACCCCGTTGCAAGGGGCCGAAAATTACGGCTGCCCCACTTTTCCTTTAACAGATAATTGTAGCCCAACCGCGCCCGGTGTCATGTTTATGAATTACATGGACTATGTTAATGATGCCTGCATGTACCTTTTTACCGCGGGTCAAAGCGACAGGATGAGGATTGCATTAGATGGGGAAAGGGCCTCGTTGAAAACATCTAACGGTTGTATTCCCGTTAATTTACAAGCTAACGATGCTGCTATCACGGCAATAAAACAGCCTCCCGTAAGCATTTGCGGCCCCACAAGTAGCCCGCTTGTAACATTAACCAACAAGGGAACCCTCAACCTTACATCTGCAATAATTCGCTACAGGATTAATGGAGGAACGGAAATATCTCAAGAATGGACAGGCAACCTTTCCAGTTTCCAATCGACCGATATCACCTTAGCATCTTTCAACGTGCAACCGGGAACACATCTTATAACGGCATACCCTGCTTCGGTTAACGGTGGAAATGATGAAAACCATGCCAACGATACCAGCAATCTGAGCTTCGTGTACCACGGCATTACGACATTCCCATTAAATGAAGGTTTCGAAGGCAATTTTCCCCCGACAGACTGGACAATCGTAAATCCCGATAAAAGTTACACTTGGCAACTGGCCAATGTTGGGAACAACAGCAATCAATCCGTCATGATTCAAAACTATTTATATAATAAGAATGATGAACCGGACGATTTATTAAGCCCAGTATTCGATGGAAACAACACGGATAGTATTTTCGTCGTGTTTGATATTGCTGCCGCTGTCACCACTTCCCTGAATGTTAGCAATAATCCTTGGGATACTTTAAGTTTATGGATCACTACAGATTGCGGGCAAACCTTTATCCCGACCGGGTATAAGAAATGGGGACCCAACCTGGTTACCCGCAAAACAGCTTCGGGAAGTAATTTTGTACCTACAGCCTCAGATTGGCGTACCGATACCGTTGATCTAACACCTTATACTAGGAATACGCAATTCCGCCTGGTATTTAGGAATACAACGAACTACGAGAATAATATTTACCTGGATAATATCAATATCTTCACGAAGGAGGTCAACCCCTACTTGAAGGAAAAAGGTATCTTATTGATTCCTAATCCTTTCCGGCAAATGTTTGACATTGTCTTCTATGAAATTCCGGAAAACTTAGAAAACGTGGCAGTTTACGATGTGGCCGGGAGGCAAATTATGTTGAAATCAGCGGGTGATTTAGTGAATAATAAAATAACTTTTGATTTGGTAAATGCTCCAAATGGCCTTTACTTTGTAAAGTTGTTTTACACGAATAAGGTGACGACATATAAATTAGTGAAAGTACAATGATAACAACGATCGACTCGCAACGCTCCCTGGAAGTAATTTTACAGGAACCAGACCTGGACCCGGAATTGAAAGTTATAGCCGACAAAGTACTCCGTCAAGAACGGCTCACACCAGCAGATGGAATTACTTTATTTGAAAAAGGTCCGCTCGGCTATGTTGGCGCTTTAGCCAATCATGTACGAGAGCGAATGCATGGCGATAAAACTTATTTCAACAGGAATTTTCATATCGAGCCAACAAACGTTTGCATATTTACCTGCAAATTCTGTTCGTACTCCAGGCTTTATAAAAACCGTGAAGAAGGTTGGGAATTAAGCATTGACGAGATGCTGGATATCGTGAAAAAATACGATAATCAACCGGTGACGGAAGTGCATATCGTGGGTGGCGTTCACCCCAAGATGAACCTTGATTTCTTCTGTGAATTGATCGAAAAAATTAAGGCGCACCGTCCGGACTTACATATCAAGGGATTTACTGCCGTGGAACTGGATTACATGTTCCGCAAAGCGAAATTGACAGTGGATGAAGGTATGCAAAAATTGAAAGATGCCGGTTTGCAATCCATGCCGGGCGGCGGTGCAGAGATATTTGATGCCGCGATCCGTGCACAAATATGCCATGACAAAGTAGATGCAGAAGGTTGGTTGAATATTCATAAAACGGCCCATTTAAAGGGTATGACCACCAATGCCACCATGCTGTACGGCCATATTGAAAATTACGAACACAGGGTAGACCATATGGAGCGTTTACGTCAACTCCAAGACGAGACGAAAGGATTCAATACCTTCATTCCCTTAAAATTCCGTAATAAAGACAACGATATGGAAAATGTAGCGGAGTCATCTATGATTGAAGACTTGCGCTTATATTCCATCGCGAGGTTGTACATGGATAATTTCCCCCACTTGAAAGCATATTGGCCGATGCTCGGCAGAAGTACCGCCCAGCTAACTTTATCTTTCGGTGTAAATGATCTGGATGGCACCATCGATGATACTACCAAGATCTATTCCATGGCCGGAGCCGAAGAACAAAGGCCCTCGCTCAGCACGGCACAATTGGCCATGCTGATCCGCCAAGCAGGAAGGAAACCCGTGGAAAGGGATACCGTTTACAATGAAATAAAAGATTATTCCAACGTAGAATTTACCGACGAAGAATTACTGGGTTCCGAGAAGTAATAAAATACTAGATATAATTTTTATGGTTAGCCGGGAATCTTACCCGGCTATCTTATTTGTAGCACTCCTACTTAAATTCGTATATTCATTAACGTTACATTTTAAATAATTATAAATATTTGTGATATAGCATTTTTTGCTACCTTCATATTCATAAAAACGATTTTGCGATGACAATCATCCCGAAAATATTAGTAACACTTAGTGTTATATCATATTTGATGGCATGCAATAATAACCGACCGGCTGAAAAAAACAATCACCAAGGCAATCCAACGGTAACAGAAGACAATGGGCCGCAGTTCAGGAAAGACGGCGATCTTTGGTTTATTCAAAAAGAATCCAATGATACTTTGCGCCACATTGATATCGAACTTGCTATTACCGACCAGGAACGTGCTAAAGGACTGATGTACCGTAAATCGATGCCGGAACAACAAGGCATGCTGTTTATATTCAACGAAGAACAAGAACAGTCCTTCTGGATGAAGAATACTTATATTTCATTGGATATATTGTATATCAACAAGGATAAGGAAATAGTTTCCATTCAAAAGTACGCGACACCGCTTTCCGAGGATGGGCTTCCGTCTTATAAACCTGCCATGTACGTAGTAGAAGTTGTTGGCGGATTTTGTGATAAGTATCATATTACCTACGGTGACCGGGTAGCCTTTAAAGCCGGCAAACAACTACCTGAATCACGGATTTATTAATGATTACATGATTTCACGGATGATAATGTAAGATTGTAAGATTGAATGATTTTTGTTGAATGGGGCTAACTTGATTCCACTAACCGGAATTTTAAATAAAAAATGAAGTGGCGATTGCATATGGCCACTTCATTTTTCAAGATATTTTGAGGGTTTCCAGGTTCCGGTGCACAAATTGGGCTTTGGAACAAAAGCGCTGATTTCTAAGATGGATTAAATTCTATTTTAATTCGGCGCTTGTAAAAGCCTTATCTCTTCCTGCTTCAGCAGCTCGCACCGCTTTGATATCTACTAATTGGATTTCCGGCGCATTATTTTTCCACGATTGACGGATAAAACTTAACAAGGATGCAATATCCTTATCTGAAAACTCATCGCTATTGCCAATACCGGGCATGTCGCCGTTAATTTCAGGAGATTCGTAGGTTTTCCCGGCTACGTGAACCGGGCCCGTTAGTCCGAATAATACGATGCGGATCAGGTGTTCTTTATTGCCGTTCACCCATTCTGATCCGTTTAATGGCGGGGCAAGGGATTTTACACCTTCGCCGTTATTCCCGTGGCATGTTTTGCAATAAGTATCATAAATTTTGTAACCAGCGGGGAATTGTTTTCTTAATGCCGCGAGCTTCGACTCATCTTCTTGGACAATTTTTTCATCGATCACCTGTTGTAAACGGCGGTGGATAAGCAAAGATGTATCTTTCACTTCCCTGTTCACTACTTGTTGGAAGGCAATTTCATCTTGATACATGGAAGCGATTAGCCCATCTACAACGAATTTATCCCGGGGATAGTGTTGCAATGCATACTGTACAAGCCCATTGGCAAAGCCAGGATCCTTTTTCTTAAACTCGTAAATGCTCAATGCCACCGCCGGCGCCAGGTCCGGGTATGTGATCCACCTATTTATAGAATCACGGATAGCTAGTTTAGAATGCGTGCTATATAAATTAGTAGACATCGCAATAATTTGCATTTTTCCTAATAATGTTTGAAGGTGTGCGCTGGTAACATTCTCCCAGGTCAACACCCCTAAACCTTCCAATGTATACAAAAGGCGTAACTTAGTATTTTCCTGCAATTCCGCGTTCTTTAGGTACTCCACTATAACAGGCGCGGCCTTTTTTAACTGGTGATCTACGATCCACTGCTGCGCATGTACTTGTTCCCAATTATTTCCCGACGAAAGCCATTTACAGAGTAATTGGATATTATCGTATGGAAAAGAAGGCGGTTCAAAACGCCATTTTTTGCCGGTAACCCGGTAAATCCTACCGCAATTCAACGGCGTTTCCAGGTCGCGGGATTTAATTTCTTTTTTTAAGTAATCCGTTAAGTAGGTTTTGTGCTGGATGACGCCGCGGTACATGTCTAATATCAGCAAGCTACCATCGTAAGTACTCATGATATTCACAGGGCGGAAGCGCTCATCGGTACTGGCAATAAATTCTACACCTTTATGCGCTTGCTGACCATTCACTACAAAACCATCATACTGAACCAGGTTTCTTTTAACCACGTTGGCAGCGGGCTCAGCTACGAAAACATTTCCAAATAAACTATCGCCAAGACGATTATCCCGGTATAAATATGGCCCGCAAGCCGCCGTAAGGTTGACTAACCTAAGCTTATCATCCAAGATACCATCTTGATATCCCCTGTTTACGCCCGGTGTTGCCCTGGAGGGATACACGCTATTATCAGCCACGATACGTTCATTATACCCTGCTACATTCGACTGGTAAACAGGGTGATTGCCTAATGAAGCCGGGAAATAATCACCCAGCACATTATCTGAATTCGTATTATAGAACAGGCGCCCGAAAGCATCTTCCGTAATTCCCCATTGCCCGCGGAAGCGCGTTGTTTCGATCAGCCACTTTCCATCTTTATAGCGGTAACGCTTATCAGACTTGGCATTATAAATCCAATTGTCCAATCCACGTAGCAAGCCATTAGGTTGATGCTCAACGTTACCACCATCCGCAAAGTTGGGATCAACTAACGTTTTCTTACCGGGATGGTCATTTAAATTTTCAACGAACCATAAATTCGGTGGCTCCGCTATAAGTACCCCTCCATTTACCAAGCATACCGCTCTCGGTAAAACCAGCGAGTCCATAAATACCTTGCGTGAATCATAGCTGCCGTTATGATCCGTATCTTCCAAGATCACCAGTTTACCATTTTTCATTTCTTCACCATCACCGTTTATGTCAGGCATATAACCCGTCATCTCCACGAGCCACAAGCGGCCCTTCTCATCCTCCGTGGCAGCTACAGGAACAAATACCGTAGGCTCCGAAGCAGCGAGCGATATTTCCAGCTTTTCAGACAGGGACGGATCTAACTGTAATGTTTTCAATGCCTCCCCTGTCTTGTAAACAGGAGATTGCGCAAATTCCTTCCTGGCTTCCAATGAATCTTGTTCCGGATTTTTCTGTCCCGGTTGGCAAGCCGCAATAGCAAAAGCTGAAAATATCCAAACGGGGGCGATCTTTAATTTCATCATAAGTGTAATGCTGCGAATAAGGCCGGTAAGCTATAAAAAAAGACAGGGATTAGGAAGCGAACTTCTACTAATCCCTGTCAGAATATGATGATTGGAATATTAATTCAAGCTACGGAAATCAACCGGCACCAATTTACTTACACCCGGCTCCTGCATCGTTACCCCGTAAATTACATCTACGGCAGCCATGGTTTGCTTATTGTGCGTAACGATTATAAACTGTGAATTATCTGAAAACTTGCGGATCATGTTGGTGAATTTACCCACGTTGGCATCATCCAGCGGTGCATCTACCTCATCCAAAATACAGAAAGGCGCCGGCTTAATCAGGTAAATGGCAAATAAAAGTGCCGTGGCAGTGAGGGTTTTCTCCCCACCGGATAACTGCGTAATCGCTGCCGGGCGTTTACCTTTAGGTTTCGCGATAATCTCGATACCCGTATCGGCCAAGTTGGCGGGATCGGATAAGATCATATCGCACTGATCTTCCTCTGTAAACAGCGCCTTGAACACCCGTATAAAGTTTTCCTTTACCATGTTAAAAGTATCCAGGAACTTCTGGTTCGCGGTAGTTTCTACTTCTTGGATGGTGGCTAGTAACGATTCCTTCGCACTTACCAGGTCATTTTTTTGTTCCAGGATAAATTCGTAACGCTTTTTCATTTCGGTAAATGCTTCGATCGCCGTAGGGTTGATTTCCCCCATATTTTCCAGGCGTTTTTTCATTCTTTCCGCGCTACCTTGTAATTCATCCACGGATAATGTGCTGGTCCTTTCTTCATCCAGGATCTCGTCGAGGTTAACCTTAAATTCTACGCTGAGCCTTTCTTTCATGGAAGCCAACCTCAATTTGAGATCATTGAGCTTATCCTTAGCCGAGTTAAGCTGTTGCTCGATTTGCTCGCGGCTGCGGATTTTATTTCTAAGGTTGGTCTCTAATTCTTGTAAATGGTTCCTGAAATTATAATACTCTTGATCTTTCTCGTTCAAGGCTTTCTCTTCCTCTTCCTTGCGGCGGAATAGCTCTACCAAGCCATCTTCGGCATTACCCAATTTATCTTCAGCAGCAGCAATATTGGCCACTGTATCTTCTAATTGTTGTTTATTGCTTTCGATTTGCGCATGCAAATCAGATAACTGTTTACGTTTAAATTCCAATTCTTGTTTCAAAGCGCCTACTTTACTTTGTTGGCGTGTATGTTGCAAGTTTTGGTTATTGAATTGGATATTCGATTGATTAAACTGTTGTTCCGCCTCTTGCGCTAAGCGTTCCGCTTCCTGGATATTCGTGTTCAAGGCATGCACCTTATCATTCAAGCTATCTAGCTCCTCCCGTACCCCCGAAATAGAAGCATGGTTTTGTTCCAGTGACTCTTGCATTTCCGCCAGGCGCTTATCCGCGGATTCCACGAGATGATGGAAGTTTTCAATACGGTTCTGAAGGCCGAACATCTGGTTATTCAGCTGGTTCAACCGCTCCTTGGCTTGGTTGATATTATTCTCGTTCAACTGGCTATTGTAACCAAGCACCTCGTTATGTTTCTCCTGGATTTTCCCGCGAAGCTCTTCAACAACGGCTTCCAACTGTTTAATTTCAGCATCCAGCTTCTCCAGATTTTTGGCCCTACCGAGCTTCTTCCCTTCAAACAATCCAACCGAACCACCGCTGATGCTGTATTTCCCGCGGTGCATCTTACCCGATTTCTCCAACACTAAAACATCTTCACCTGGAAATTGGGAATAATCGACTTGCGTAATATCATCAGCAATAAAAACCTTACCCAGCAGGTAACTACCTAAGCCACTATATTTTTCATCGATTTCAACAACATCCAGCGCCGGGATAGCGCCCGGAGGTGTGAATAGGTTACCACCCTGCTGGTTAAATTGATCCAGTATAAAGAAATTGGCCTTACCCTTTTTATTAAGATCCAGTAAGTGGATCGCTTGCATCGCCTCATCCACGTTATTCACGACGTAATAATTAAGATAAGGTTCAAGCAAGTTCTCGATACAGGTGCGAAATTCTTCTTTACAGAAGAAAATATCACTCAATATGGGGGCTTGATTATTCCAATCCGGGTTTTTCTTAAGGAATTTAATACTGTCAGGATATCCTTCTAGCGAATCAACGAGTGATTTCAGCAGGTCATGTTCGTTCTTTTTGGCATCCAGGGTTCTATTTTGATCCACCAACTGGTCACGGAGCAGCTCTATATCAGACTGGGTGGCCAAGATTTTATTTTTGGTTTCATCCTGGAACTGCACCATTCCTTCGAGTTCATCCTTCCTAGTTTCAATGGTATCTTGAAGCCCTTCTTTTTCCGCATCCAACTGTTCGATCTGTTGCAGGCGGTTCGTTTTCTCCTCTTGGATTTGCTGGATGCTTCTTTGCAAATTCTGCACGGAAGTATCAGCTACCGCTACTTTTTTCTCAGCTTCAAACTGTTGTCGTTGCCACTGTTGCTGATCCTTACGAAGGTCTTCAAGGGCTAATTTGCGTTGTTCAAACTTTTCCTTCTTATCATCAACCAAATCCCGCAGTGTTTCCAACTCATCGTTCAGCGATTCGAAAACATCCTGCTCTTCAACGACTTGGGATTCGGTAAAACCAATAGATTCGGTCAGACCGGTCAATTGTCCTTCCGCGTTATTTAAAAAATCCGAAAGGTTCTTTTCCCTTTCCTTCAGGTAGGTCAACTGTTGTGTAGCTAGGTTCTTATCATTCTCCTTGGTACGGATAGTGGCTACCAATTCGTTAAACGATCTTTGCATTGTTTGCAATTCCCTTTCCTTGGCTACGAAATGCAATTTGTCCTCTTCTACGGCAGCTTCATCCTTGGCGATTTCGGCTTCCAATTGCAATTTCTTATCTGTTTCGGCCTGCTGTTGATCGGAAAGGTCCTTAAAATCGAGGTTAAAACCTTCCAATGCAGCCTTGGCCAATTCTATGCTGATATCCTTATATTCCTTCTTTATTTCATAATACTTTTCAGCCTTCCTGGCTTGGCTTTCCAACGTTTTGAGGTTATTATTGATTTCGAATAATAAGTCCTCGATACGGTTTAAGTCCCCCTCGGTTGCATCCAGTTTAGACTTAGCCTCTTTCTTCCGGGTTTTATAAATCGAGATACCGGCGGCTTGTTCGAGCATTTTACGGCGGCTATTATCTTTATCCTTGATAATATCATCTACCATTCCCAGCTCGATAATAGCGTAAGAGTCGGTACTGACACCCGTGTCAAGGAAGAGGTTGTGGATATCTTTCAAGCGGCATACCACGTCGTTAAGACGGTATTCGCTATCACCGTTTTTATAAAATTTACGCGTTACCGTTACCGTGGTAAACTCGGTAGGCAGCACGTTCTTGGTATTTTCAAAGGTGAGGCTTACTTCGGCCATACCGCTTGCAGAGCGGGTACGGGAGCCGTTAAACACTAATCCTGCCTGGTTTTCCGAACGGAGGTTACTGATTTTATGCTCACCGATAACCCAACGGATAGAGTCGATAATATTACTTTTACCGCAACCGTTAGGACCGATTACCCCAGTAACACCCTCATCGAAATGCAGCACGGTTTTGTCTGCAAAACTTTTGAAGCCTTTAATTTCTAATGTTTTTAAACGCACTGCTCCTCGATTTTAATAAGCCGTCAAAGATATAATTTTAATACGAACAGGTTAGGTGCTTTTTCCTGTTTACCCGGACTATATGGTAAGTTAATGGGGAAATTGATTTCTACATATTTTATTTATACACAGTTGTGCATAAATTCCCCTAAAACACCACGATACAAACAATACAAAATACTGATTAATAAATAAATATACTCTTTTTCTAACATTTTATTTAATTATCATCCCGGGAGGATTACATCACCGCTGCGAAGGGTTATTACCTAACATTTAGCCCGGAAAAAGGCAGGAAAACGAAATGGCATGAAATTTTAAAAGGGAAGATCAACATAGAAATAATTATTTTTAGAATACCGGCAAAAGCTTTTCACGTGGAAATGCAATACACTTTTGCTGAGTAATTGAATTACAATAATTTATCCCAAAAAATTCGGCAATTCAGATTAATTTTGAGGTGGCATGCAGAAAGAACAATTGTCCAAAGAAATCAAATCATTTTTCTATAGCTATCATTTTAGCAACGGGGTGCGCACCACCCTAGGCGCGGTGGTTCCCTCGATAGTCTGCGCTTTATTCGGCCGTTTAGATATCGGCATATCCGCATCGATGGGTGCCTTGTGTACGGCCCTGGCAGATGTGCCGGGCACGATCGTTCATAAAAGGAACGGCTTGATAATCAGTACCGTGCTAATTACTTCGAATGCCTTGATTTCAGGCTTATTACAATTTTCCCCGGTATTACTAACGACCTGGTTAGCCCTATGCGGTTTCTTTTTCGGCATGCTCAATATTTACGGGAACCGTGGCACCAACATCGGGATCGGCGGTTTACTCGTGCTTGTTTCCATTCTCAGCGAACACCTCGGTTGGCGGGAAGCCTTCCATGTTGCATTAGCAACCCTCGGCGGTTGTTTATGGTATGCGCTATTGGCCATTGTATTTTGGCAAATCCGTCCTTACCTCACCGTGCAACAAACCTTGGGAGAATGCATACAGGAAACGGCAGACTACCTAAAACTAAGGGCCAATTTTTACAGTAGCTCCGTAGACCTAGCTTCCACTCACAAGGCCGTTTTACAACAACAGGTAAAAGTCAATGAAAAACAGGAATCCGTCCGGGAACAACTTCTCAAGCAACGGTCCGCTCAACAGGGTACAACAAGCATCAGTAAAAGCATGGTGCTCATTTTCCTGGACCTGATAGATCTTTACGAGCAAATTATGGCCTCCCAGGTCAATTACGATACCTTGCGGAATAAATACAAGGGTACCCATTTATTGGCACAGGTTCACGATACGATCGTGGCCTTCGCAGATGAACTGGATAGTATCGGGCTGGCCGTATCTGCTACGCAGCGGTCATTCCCGAAAGTAAACCTAAAAATAGAAATCGAGAAGGTGAAGAAAGAGATGCTTGCCTACAGGGATCAACACTTGGGACAGCAAGATTTTAATGAGCTGATCCCCTTGGAAAGCCTGTTAACTAACCTCAAGCAAATCTCTCAAAGGATTTATAACCTGCACCGCTTAACCCGGCTGGAAAGGGTTAAGGAGGTAAACTTTGATATGGGGTTAAAGCTCGACAAGTTCACCACGCGGCAACATTATGACCTGGAAACCTTTAAAAATAACTTAACCTTCGATTCCCATATATTCAGGCATGCTATCCGCCTCGGCTTGGCAATAGCGGCCGGGTACGTCTTGGGGCAATCATTGGATATCAGTAAAACCTATTGGATCATCCTGACCATAATCGTGATCATGAAACCGGGTTTCAGCATGACCAAAACGAGGAGTGTTCAACGGCTATTGGGCACCGTGATAGGCGCATTGTTCGCAGTACTGGTACTCATGCTAACACAAAACCCTACGGCCATATTCATCATCATGCTGGTGTGCGTCCTGGCGGCTTATAGTTCGATGACATACAATTACGTGGTGAGCGTATTTTTCACGACGCCGTTCATCATATTCCTATTGCACTTCTTGCAACCGGCAGATTTCCATAATGCCACGCAAAGGGTGATAGATACTTTGATTGGCGCTACCATGGCCTTTTCGTTTAATTATTTCTTCTGGCCCAGCTGGGAATATAAATTCTTGCCAAATTATATGTTCAAAATATTGGATGCCAACCGCAAGTATTTTAACCAGGTCATGGCATTATATACCGGCAACAGTTTTGATCTGGAAGCATACAAATTAGCTAGGAAAGAAGTACATGTTAATACAGCCAACCTGATGGCCGCTTTTCAGAGGATGCTATCGGAACCCAAGAGTAAGCAGAAAGGAGGTTCGGACATTTACTATTTCGTGGTATTGGTTAACTCGCTATCTTCCCATATCGCGCAATTAGCCTCTTATGCATTGGAGCAAAAGTTAAAATTCCCACGGCAGGAATATACTGGGGTACAACAATACATTCTTGCATTGATAGATAGTTTGGAACAATACATGAAAACAGGCATAAAACCGGATGCAATCCCTGCCAATACTGCATTACAAAGCCTGGAAAATCACCTCGACGACCTACTCCGGCTAAGGCAATCGCAAATAAACGAGGGCCTGGGACATACCGATACGAGGGATGAGTTATTAGAAATCAAACAAATCCGGGATCAGTTGACAGCGATCGATGTTGTTTTGCAAGATATGTTTAAGGCCGCCGTTCACGCTTCGGCAATCACGCAAAACTGATCGGTTACCGGTATCATGGCTTCCAAGATCATATCAAAGAATGCCTGCCCGTATTGCGCGTAAAAAGGCATGAAGTTCTCTTTTCTTTCTTGTAATGAATTACCGGGGAAAAAGCGACCTTTGATTTGGCGAATTTGCTCCGCCTGCCAAGCAAACTTTTTCTTTTCTGCTTTCAGGAACTTATGTTCCAGCTTCCCGATTACTTTACTGACGCGGTGATGTTCCGCTTGGGTAGTGATCACTAAGGTAGGATCAATCTCCGCGGCTTTCTGCTGTAACTTTTCAAAAAGCGCGTCGATTTCAAGGTATTCATCTTTCAATACCAGGTTAGCGTTCGTGTGGCGGCCCACGTAATTATTGATCAATGTTTCCACCTCCGTGAATAGGTCCGCTAAGCTCAAACCTAATTTTTGTATCCTCCCGTGATGAAATTTATCAATAAACAGGAAAGAGTTTCTTAACAATACTACCGGGTAAGGCACCCTGTAATGTTGAAAAAGCGCTTTTAATTCCATCCAGTACGCCACTTCACCCCCACCACCGAGGAAGGCGATATTAGGCAAGATCGTCTCCTGGAACATACCCCTTAAAATTACATTCGGGCTAAACCTTTCGGGATGCAGGTTCAATTCTTGCAAGAGTGATTCCCTGTTAAACTTCATACCGCTGTTCAAAACAACCCAAGCCCCGTCTTCATACACGATCCGTTCCCTCAAGTCGCCCTTAAGATAAAATAAATTGATTTCCCTCGGGCTGGCTTGCACCTTGTAATGCTCCCCTAAAGCCGCTATAGTTTGATTAACGATCTTGTAAGAAGTTTGATGTAATAGCTCATCTTCCATTACCGGGATGTATAAGCGCTTCAAATCCGGCGTATCAGGGATCAACACTACCAATCCATACCTTCCGAACAGGGCATTGACCAAGTAAAGCGTGGCGCTTTGTATATCGTCATGTTGTAAGTAAGCGGTCCTGATGATGGCCATCAACTCATCAGAATGGGGAGTATAACCCAATTCATGTTGAATCGTATCGAGCATTTCTTCGAAGCCTTCTGTTTTCATGCGGCCAACCGCCCCAGTTTGGGTAGTTTCCCAGGCAAGCGTTTTGTTATTGAGGAAAATTTTCCCCAATTCGTCGAGGTCGGCATCCTCGCTCCCCATGTAATAAACGGGAACAAAATTTTTACCGGGAAATTTTTCTTTTAGTTCCGCGGCGAGCTTTACGGTTTGAAGAATTTTATATGCAAAATATAGGTAACCGGTGAAAATATTAGGCTGATGCGCCGTGCAGATGGTAAATGTATTGGGCGATAGCAACAAATCTATATTCAGGCGCACCGCGCTATCAATCTCAAGCCCGGCATATTGCTGATGCAATACTTTTACGAGTACATCCCTATGCAAAGGTTGTGACTCCTTAGCTTTCATGGCCAATTCAAAACCCGGTTCCACCGGGTGATATTGCAAGAAAGGCTGCATCTTGGGATCAGCAACCAGGAAATCTTTAATGAGAGTACTGAAATATCCTGTCTCGGAATAAGGTAAATACTGGTTCAATTGCTTCATACGTTCGCCCGATATATTTTGGATGCACGAAGTTAGACAATTTGACGGTCCAAGTTCAATTTTTGATACCATCAAATGCCTATAACGGCTTCAAATTTACTTCAAAATCATATCTAAAAACAATACAGCACAACATTTACCGATCCGTATCACCCCTGCCAGGATCGATTTTTTTGACTTTCGTATTACAAGGCATTAAAAATTAAAATATGCTTAAGCCATCGAACTGGCTAACTTTTTGGATGTTATAATTATCCAGCCTACCCTAAACCGACTTGAAAATTCAATTTTAACCCAATTAAAATTTTCTGTATATGAAGGTAGCCTATGTTGCTTCGTACCCACCAAGAGCTTGTGGCATAGCCACTTTTACCGAACACTTAGTAGAAGCCATCGGTATGCAGGGAAATATTAGCCCGGTGGTCATTGCATTAAATGATGGAAAAGATTTATATGACTATCCTGCGGAAGTTATGAAGCAGGTGGAGCAACAAAACCTGGATGATTACTTGGCGGCGGCTGATTTTATCAATAACGAAGGTATTGATTTGTGTATCATCGAACATGAATTCGGCATCTTTGGAGGAGAAAACGGGATATACATCCTACCTTTCATTGCCAGGTTAAAAGTACCTGTAATCGTCACCTTTCATACGATTTTGAAAGATCCTAACTTCATGCAAAGAACCATCATCCACCAGGTTGGTTTGAAAGCAGATGCCATAGTGGTTATGAGCCAGCTAGCGATACAATTCCTACAAGAAATATACGGGGTGCCTGCCGGGAAAATTAACTTCATAGAACACGGCGTACCGGATTTTACCCAAATCGAGTATGATTTCGGGAAAATGCTACCGGGCTTCGAGGGGAAGAAGATGCTATTCACTTTCGGGTTATTGAGCCGTAACAAGGGCATTGAAACGGTTATCAAAGCCCTACCAAAGATCATACAACAATACCCCGATACCGTGTATGTTATTGCCGGTAGTACCCATCCTGGCGTTATCCGCCATTCAGGAGAAGAATACCGTGAAAGCTTGCATCAACTTGTACAGGATTTGGAATTACGGGAACATGTTATATTCCTAAACAAGTTTTTAACGGAAAAAGAATTATGCATTTACCTGAAGCGATGCGACCTCTATATAACGCCTTATTTAAGCGAGGCGCAAATTACCAGCGGCACCCTGACCTATGCATTGGGAGCCGGAGCCGTAGTATTATCTACCCCGTACTGGTATGCGAAAGAGTTGCTCGCGGGCGAACGAGGCTACCTCTTTCCTTTCAAAGACTCCCAAACCCTTGCAGCTTGTGTATTACAACTATTTAATAATCCAGGCGCCCAGTTGGAAACAAAGCAGCGTGCTATCACCTATGGCCAGCATCTACAGTGGCGCTCCATGGGGCAACGCTACCTTCAACTGGCAAGGCTTACCATCCAAAATTATCATAAGCAAGATGGCCCAACCTCTTTATTTACCCAGGTGCCGGCGCTGAATCTCGCGCATGTTCGCAGGTTAAGTGATTCTACCGGGATCGTTCAACATGCCAAGTACGGCATCCCGAATTTGAAGGAAGGTTACTGTTTAGATGATAATTCCAGGGCCTTGATGATGCTATTGATGGCAGGCCAATTCCGCAAGATCAAGGATGTTCAAGAACTATTACCGGTTTATTTGAGCTTTATACATTATATGCAAAGACCGGACGGTAACTTCAGGAATTTCCTGGGCTTCAATCGCCGGTACCTCGATGATATCGGGTCGGAAGATTCCTTCGGTAGAACGGTTTGGGCCCTTGGTTACCTAATTCGCTATGCACCGAACCATTCTTACCGTGAATTTGCTTTGGAACTATTCCACAGGAGTGTTCCCCATTTCAAACAATTGGAACACCTCAGGGGCCATGCTAATACCATAATAGGTATCTGCCAATATTTGCATTATTACCCTTCCGATGAAGGGATGTACCATGTTCTACAACCGATGGTCGACAAGCTGGTAAACGCTTTTTTCGAAAATAATGAACCTGGTTGGCAATGGTTTGAGCCCCGGATGACTTATGACAATGGTATTCTACCACTTGCTTTGCTGCATGCTTACCAGGTAATGCCATCGCCGGTATTAAAAGATGTAGCGATGCAGGCCCTTTCATTCCTGGAACTGGTTACTTTTAAAAACGAATATTTCCAACCTGTTGGCAATGACGGTTGGTTCGAGAAGAACGGTATCGTTCCCCGGTATGATCAACAAGCTGTAGAGACGATGGCCATGGTATTACTTTATCAACAAGCGCAGGAGGTGACGGCGGAAGATAGTTTCACGCAAAAAATGTACAGTTGCTTTGAATGGTTCCTTGGTAAAAATAGCTTGTTTGTTCCGCTTTACGATTCACAAACGCATGGCTGTTGCGATGGTTTGCAAGAAGCCGGGCTCAACAGGAACCAGGGCGCTGAAAGCACCTTGGCCTTTATCATCTCGCAACTATGCGTTTTAAAGGCGATGGAGTCAACGGCAACATCCCATAGGAATACCATGATGATGACCCATTCCGTGACCTACAACGGCCTTATCCACGTATCGAACCGCTAACAGGTTTGGTCATCATTAACGATCTTTTGCAATAAACTGGGCAGATGTACAGAAGCGAAAGATGAAGCGTAATCTGATAACCCGTAAGGAATAATCAGTTCATCATTATGTATTAAAGATCCGCATGAATACAATACATTGGGTACATAGCCTTCCCTTTCATCCTTGTTAGGGATCAACAATGGTTCTTTGAGCCGGCCTAATTCCTTCATAGGATTTTCTAAATCCAACAAGCTTGCACCGATAGAATACGTTCTCATCGGCCCGACGCCATGCGTTATCAATAACCAACCTTTTTCAGTTTCTATGGGAGAACCGCAATTACCGATTTGCACAAACTCCCAAGGATGCTTGGGTTGTTGCAATATCTTCGGATTTTCCCAAATGTTGATCTTGTTCGAATACATCAAGTAATTATTGATTCCATCGATCCTTGAAAGCATCGCGTACCGGTTGTTAATTTTTCGTGGGAATAGGGCCAGGTTCTTATTCTGGGCACCTTCCCCGTATAGCGGCATTATATTAAAATGGTAAAAGTCTACCGTTTCCAGTAACTTGGGTTGAATCGTTACTCCATCAAAAGCAGTATAGGTCGCATAATATTTTTGTTCCCCGCCTACAGTGGTGAATTTAACGAAACGGGCATCTTCTATGCCCCGGCTTTCGGCATCGGAATAAGGGAAAATCACCCTATCCGATATATCGGTATCAAGTGAAAAGTTGATTTCATAATACGAGTTAGCCAACCAAAGCAGGCGTTCCAAGGACTTTCTTAAAAGATGATCCACCTGGTACCGTTGCTGTAACTCCCTGATGATATGCTTTAACGCGATATACTCAAATTCTTCCGGAAGCCGATCCCTGATCTCGCTCAATACTTGATCCGGCAATTTAATGCTCACCGCGTTCTGGAAAAACACACTTTTTTGATAGATCGCGTTACGGACAATGTCGGGTTCATCCACGTAATTTCCGGCGGGAACTAAAACGATATCATTATTCCTGTCAATTAATCCCCTGCGGAACACGATCGAAGAAATATGTCCTTCCCCCACGGCCCTAAAACTGATAATAACGCGCTTCTCCCCTTCTTCTAAACCGCCCTGGTCGTAATCTTCCACGATTGAAGGATTAAAAAATGCGGCTGATTCTATCGAGTATTCATTCGTGAAATAAGAACCGATCAAAAGCTTTCGTTTATAATCGATGCCTTGGTAGTCGATATTCAATTGTTGAAATAAGTTGGCTAACTTATCGCAATGCCTTTCAAAAATCCTGGTAATGTTCCGGTGTCGTTTCGAGAATTCCCTGAGGATAGGGGTAATTGAAAGATGTACCCGCTGGTCGGTCATCGCCATTACGTGCTGGATAATAGCTGTAGCGCGGCCATCTCCATTAAAAAAGAACCTGGCTACAACTCTTTTTAGGTCGGGAGAAAATCGGACAGCATGTCTTTCTACTGTAATTCTCATGTCGTAAAGGATTTGAACATTCTAACCGGGTCATTCCTTTGATCGTCCTCCCGGAATAACCCGGTTACTATACATTATTAACAGTAGCACCGGTGGAATTGTTATTTACCGATAACAAATCCATCGGGCAGCCTTGCCCCTTTCTTCACCACAACTATGCCATCTTTTACCGTATAAAGTGCGTGGTCGCCATCATGTAAATGTTTTCCCCCGTTAATAATTACATCATTTCCAATCCGGCAATTCTTGTCTATGATTACATTCTTGATGACACAACGTTCACCGATCCCCATCGGTGGCTGGTTCTCTTCCTTGGCTGCCGATATTTCGTCCAGGGTTTGGTAAAAATCATTCCCCATGATATAGGCGTTGGTAATCTCGGTATCCTTACCGATGCGGGTACGGATACCGACCACGCAATGTTCCAATTTTTTTGCCATAATGATACACCCGTCGGCTATCACGGTACGTTCCAATGTTGTGCCGCTGATCTTTGCCGGTGGCAGCATCCGGGCGCGGGAAAAGATCGTTTTAGATTCATCGAATAGGTTAAACTTCGGAATTTCATCCGTGAGTCCCAGGTTCGCTTCGAAAAATGAAGAAATATTCCCGATGTCTGTCCAGTAGCCTTCGTACTGGAAGCTCAGCACCTTGTATTTCGTAATTGCGTAGGGAATAATTTCCTTACCAAAATCGGTGGCATTATCCTGTTCACCAAGAAGTAGGTCAAATAGCAGGTCCTTGTTAAAAATATAAATGCCCATGGAAGCAAGGTAATCCCTACCCCCTGTTTGCATCTCTTCACTTACCGGGGAAGACCATTCGGGCAGTAGTTCCTTGGCGGGCTTCTCGATAAACGAGCTGATGAAACCTTCCGCATCTGTTTTGAGGATACCGAATTCGGTAGCATCTTTGGCTGTAACCGGGATAGTGGCAATGGATATTTCAGCGCCGGAATCGATATGCCTTTGCAGCATCTCCCGGAAATCCATCTGGTAAAGCTGGTCACCGGATAAGATCAACACGTATTTGATTTCAAAATTCTCGACATGTTTCAAACATTGTCGAACCGCGTCCGCGGTGCCTTGGTACCAAGTAGGGTTTTCCGGTGTTTGCTCGGCGGCGAGTATATCAACGAAAGCCTTGCTAAAGGAGCCGAAATTATAAGTATTCTTGATATGCTTGTTAAGTGATGCAGAATTAAATTGGGTCAATACGAAGATCTTTTCAATTTCGGCATTCAAGCAGTTTGAAATGGGGATATCCACCAATCTGTATTTCCCGGCCACCGGAACGGCAGGTTTACTCCTGCTTCGTGTTAACGGGAAAAGGCGCGTTCCGGCGCCACCTCCAAGTACGAGGGAAACGATCGATTTTATCATAACGTTTAAATTAATATTTTAGGCTACTGTATAAATTGATATATTCTTTTGCTGCTTGGTTCCAGGAATGATCAATAGACATCATTTTTACCCGGTAATTTTGAAATAGTTTATCATCTTTATATACTTCCAACGCGCGCTTGATAGCATAGCTAACATCCCAAACGGAAGGGTGTAAAAAAGTGATCCCGGCACCCTTATCCCCGATATCGATTACCGTGTCTTTCAAACCACCAGTTTTCCTGACCAAGGGCATCGTTCCATACCGCAAAGCATACATTTGGTTTAAGCCGCACGGTTCTACCCTGGATGGCATCAATAGAAAGTCCGCCCCGGCGTAAAGTTGATGCGACAAGGCTTCATTATATCCTTTATAAAAGCAATAACCCCGGGGGTAAATATGTTTCAACTGGTCTAAATGGTAAGCTATGCTGTCATCGCCGCTACCGAGCACCATGAAATTTAATTCTCCTTCATGATCTTGCAGGGCCTTATAAATTATGCCTGGCAACAGATCCGCCCCCTTATCGTTTACCAGCCTGCCTATGAATACGAATAAAGGCAATTCCTGATCTAAATTATAGGCTTCGCAAAGCTCGGCTTTATTGGCTGCCTTGCCGGTCACCAGGTCTTTTTTCATGGAAAAATGGGAATACAAATACGTATCTGTTGCAGGATTCCATACTTCTGTATCGATCCCGTTCAAAATACCGCTGCATTTACGTGATTCCATACGTAATAGTTCTTCCAACCCGTTCGCTTGTTCTAACAGTTCCTGCATATACCCGGGGGAAACGGTATTCACCTTCCAGGCGCACTTAATGCCTGCTGCGAGGGGATTGATGGCCCCGCCCCAATCGAGTAGGCCGGATTTCCATAAATCGAATGATGGCAGCATGTAGATCCTATCCCAACCGAATTGCCCTTGGTATTGTGCATTGTGTATGGTTAATACAGAAGGGATGTTCTTAAGATGGCTATATTTATAAGCATATTGAGCCAAGAAAGGTATCAAACCCGTATGGTGGTCATGGCAATGCAATACATCGGGCAGGTGCTTCCATTCGTTGACCCAGTCTAGTACCGCCACCTGGAACCCGAGAAAACGTTCCATATCATTATACAAACCGTAAACTTGCCCATGATCCAGCAGGCCGGGAATATCTACCAGGTAAAGATCAAACCCCAAGACATTCGTAGATTCTTTAAGCACATTGAAATGAAACCATTGGTTACCTATCCAAATCCCTCCCTGGTGCACCGTTTCAAAATGATGGTCGAAGAAAAAAGGTAAACGGTATGCCGGGATGACAACTTTCGCGATCTCTCCAGCTGCCACTTGGTATTTGGGTAATGCACCCACTACATCTGCCAAGCCGCCAACCTTGGCTACCGGGTAGCATTCTGCGCTAATATGTAATATTTCCATGCTATTTAATGCTGCTCTAATTTCTATTATAAGTTACAGGAGAAAAATTATATATCAAAAACAAGTTTTTATAAACGGGACAGAATCGATATATTTTTATTAACATTGATCATCAATACAATATAGAAATATGGATTTTGGAAGAGTCAAGCCGGAACAATTAGCTGAAATTGACTTTAAATTACCTTCGGAACCCATTTTTAATGCCGGCGCCTTAAAAGGTCACCCGGTAGCGCAACCCAAAATTTGGATCGGCGCTTCAAACTGGGGTAGCAAGGAATGGGTAGGTCCCGTATACCCAAGGGGAACGAAGGAAGCCGATTATATGGAACAATTTACTAAGCAATTCGGCTGTTTCGAGTTAAACGCGACGCATTACAAGATCTACGATCATGCTACCATCCGCAAATGGGCGGCCAGGGCCGCGGGCACTTCTTTTCAATTCTGCCCGAAGCTACCCCAAACTATCAGCCACTTTAGCCAGCTGCGCCAAACGCGCGATTTAACCAATGCTTTTATAGATAGCATAGCGGCCTTCGAAGAGCATCTTGGCCCCGTCTTCATGCAGCTCAGCGAACGGTTTTCTCCCGGTAGGATGGATGAATTATTACAGTACCTCGAAAATTTCCCGAAAATTGTCCCGTTTTACCTGGAATTAAGGCACCCGGGATGGTTCGAGCAATTACAAACATGGGAACAGCTCATTTCCGAATTAAAGAAAATGGAAGTCGGCTTGGTCATCACGGATACCGCCGGGAGACGGGATTGTGCCCATATGCATCTCACGACACCCCGGACATTTGTCCGGTTCGTCGGAAATAATGGTCACCCAACTGATTACGAGCGTACGGAAGATTGGACTAACCGCATCAGGTATTGGATTTCGAAAGGTCTTGAATCCGTCCACCTGTTTATGCATATGCACGATAACCAGCAGATCCCGCAAATTGCCCGGCATATCGGAATGGCCTTAGAAAGACAATGCGGCATCCCCGTTATAAAACCAACTATAAAAGATGAGCCGAGGCAATTAAGTTTGTTATAAATCATCCTTAGGACACTACATTGAATGATATCCATAAAATTGTTATATTATTTATCATGATGGGGAAATAGGTAGCGAATCCAGGCGAGCTTTTGAAAAATTTCAAAATCATGGCCGCCATTCATTTTAAGCTGGAAACCCTCGCCTTAAAATATTAATTTCGCCTCCTAATAATCCATGCAAGATATGTTGAAGCGCGAATCATTAGAACAATTAAGCAGCCAGTTAACAGGCACATTATATACGGATGAAACCATGCGTATATTGTATGCCACGGATGCCTCTGCGTACCGCGAAATGCCTTTGGCAGTGGCTATTCCAGCCAATGAAGAAGACATCCGGAAACTGGTCCTCTTTGCAAGGGAGCATAAAACGGCCCTTATACCTAGAACTGCCGGCACCTCCCTTGCCGGGCAGGTTGTTGGGAAAGGTATCGTGGTAGATGTTTCACGGACTTTCACGAAAATATTAGAGCTGAATAAAGAAGAATCTTGGGTAAGGGTGCAACCCGGCGTGATCCGCGATGAACTCAACATGTTCCTCAAACCGCATGGACTATTCTTCGGTCCCGAAACTTCTACGGCCAACCGGGCGATGATAGGCGGGATGGTGGGCAACAATTCCTGCGGTTCTAACTCCGTGGTATACGGCAGCACCAGGGATCATCTCATTTCTGTAAAAGGTATACTCAGCGATGGTAGCGATATCGAGTTTAAGACATTGGATATCGAAAGTTTCCATGCTAAGTGCGAAGGGGATGAAGAGCTTTTGGAAACAAAGATATACCGGCAAATCCGTCATATACTTAGTAATACGCATAACCAGGAAAATATCCGGAAAGAATTTCCCAAGAAAAGTATCAAGCGTAGAAATACAGGTTATGCGATCGATTTATTACTGGATACCGCGCCGTTTACCGCCGGTTGCAAGGATTTCAACTTTTGTGAACTAATTGCCGGATCGGAAGGAACCCTCCTGTTTATCACGGAAATTAAGCTGCATGTTAACCCTGCTCCACCGAAAGAAGCCGGATTAATGTGCATCCACTTCAACACGATCGACGAAGCCTTGAAGGCTAATGTAATTGCCATGCAATACAAACCTAGCGCTAGCGAATTAATCGATCATTACATACTCGAATGCACCAAGGATAACATCGAACAAAGTAAAAACAGGTTTTTCGTACAAGGCGACCCCGGCGCTATTCTCGTTATTGAATTTTGCAGGGACAACCGCGAAGATATCATTGAAGTAGCTTCCAGGATGCAGAAAGCCATACAGGAAGCAGGGTACGGGTATCATTTTCCCATTTTATTCGGGGACGATACCAAGAAGATCTGGACGTTGAGAAAGGCGGGTCTTGGCCTGCTGAGCAATTTACCAGGTGATGAGAAAGCTGTAC